>NZ_OZ335950.1:0-2727500 GCF_976986435.1 Nitrospira calida | reverse complement strand
ATGCTGAATACTGAATGTAGAATGCTGAATTGAGGATGGGAAAAATTTAGAATTCAGCATTCGCGCACCTTGCGTGTGTTCCCGGTGGCCATGCCGGAGGGGTCACACCCGTTCCCATCCCGAACACGGAAGTTAAGCCCTCCAAGGCCGATGATACTGCTGCCGCGAGGCAGTGGGAAAGTAGGACGCTGCCGGGTTACAAAAAGCCGGTCAGGTTGTACAACCTGACCGGCTTTATCTTTTACAGCCCGAGAGCGTCCGCGACTTTCTAATACTAATAAGTTAAGAAGAAAGTCGCAGGCGTTTATCCGTCTGCAACGGTCACGATAGCGCGATGAATAGCCGCGCGGTACGCGCAAGCGAGGTTTGAACCTCTGCCGGGTTACAAAAGGTCTGTTGGGTCTCACGACCCAACAGGCTTTTCTTTTTCGGACAAAGATCAAGACGGCGGGCTGGCCAGGCCGTGCCCTGCTTAGACGTTACGGCGTGATCGTGCTAAGCTGTATAATGCATGATTTCATTTGACGGACAGTGAGTCCTCACCGGGTTTAGGCCGCTAACATTTTCTCCTTCGTCAGCGACACGCTCGCAACAAATGGCTGCATCGGCGGCTTACCAGAACACCCGCGTCTCTGATGGGTTCGCTGTTCGTTGTACGCCTGCAACCAGGCATCCCAGTCAGTCTGGATGCTCGCCCAGCGTCCGATAGAGCTTCTTCCAGAACGCCACGCGATAGAACGCATTGAGCAGGGGCGTGTGGAATCGTTCACCGATTCCGTTGGTCTGGGGATGCTGCGTCTTGGTCCGGGTGTGATCGATGTTCTCGACGGCGAGATACCATTCGTACTCATGGCGCTCCGGCGCCCCACCGTACTCCGTGCCGCGATCCGTGAGGACGCGATTCAGCGGAATCGCGTGCTGCTCGAAGAACGGCAACCCCCGGTCATTCAGCAGCTCGGCAGCCGTGACCGGCGTTTGGGGGTCATACGGCTTGGCAAACCCGACCTTGCTGGAGGTATCGCTGAAGGTCTGTTGGTCGATCCGGCCCACGCCCTGGAGTGTCCCGAGAGAGAACGTGTCCTGCGCCCCCCAGGAGCCCGGGCATTCACTTTCAAACTCGCCATGCGCTTCTTTGTCCGCTGGGGCTTGCTCCAAGCCACGACTTGGGTTTCGGTTAAGACGCGGCCTTCTTGGGCGCCCTTCGCGTCTAGCGCCCTCAGCTGCGTCCGCATCGTCTCCAGATCGTGCCGGAGCCAGATGCACCGGATGCCCACGGGGGAGATTGGCAGGGCCTGTTTGCGGAGTTCGTTTGCCACGCGCTGTGGGCCCCAGGCTGGTTGGTCGCTGGCCATCTGCACAAGGGCCTGTTCCCCGTCGGGCGAGACCTGATTCTTCCAAAGCGGCTTCCGCCGGGAAATCTCCTGGAGGGCGGCCTCGCCCCCTGGGGCATAGAGTTCTTTGAACCGATAGAAGCTAGCTCGACTGTAACCCATCACCTGACAGGCCTTCGGGACGCTGCCGAGTTGCTTCGCCAACTCCAAGACATCCACCTTCGTCTTGATGATCTTCGGTTCCGTGGTCAGCGTCCTCGCTCCTTTCGGTGAAGGCAAGGACTCTCCCTGACTGTCCGATTAAGTTCTAGCTTTCACATATGAAAAGGCCGCTGGTCGAAAAATCAGCGGGCCTTTTCTTTTCTGACGAAAATCGAAGATTAAGATCGGCGGGATGGCAGACCTTAGCTGCTCAGATGCTCCGATTCCACCCGACTAAGGCTCGATCTGCTCGGCTGCGGAACTCGCTCCGATTCAAGCCGCGCTTGATCGGCGCTCAAACATTCTCGCCGGCCTGCGGCACGCATCTCTTCGCCAAGTCGGGTCCCGGAAGCTCCGCAATTCGCGACTGCAGGTCCGCCATCCCGTTTCAAGTGCTATTGAGGCTAAAGAGGAGACGGTGGAGCGCTGCGGTCGCTTGTAGACCGCAGCGCTTTAGGCGTTGACGCTCGGCGAACTGTTTGCCAGTGACGATCAACTCTGCCGAGAGTCGGTCCGCAAGGCGGGACGGTTCCCAGCCGATTGATGATGTCATTGACGTCGTCCCATCCTCTTGTCATCCCGCGTCCTGACGTTTCGTCTGCATCGCCTCGCGGTATCGTTCCAAATATTCGAGGACACCCTCCTTCGGCACCGCGAACAGGCTCAAGGCGTGGCGGATAAGCGTCGTAGAGGCTTCCACCTCAGGTTGGATGACTTCAGTCGAGCCGACGGCAGCGAGTTTTTCGGCCTCCATCAGTCCATGCGCGCGGGCCAGGATCGGCACCATGGGGTTGGGCGTGCGGACGCGGCGCACTGCGAGCACGGCGGGTTCGATTTCCGGCAACGCCACGACCACGAGCAACGCATCTGCTGTTCCGGCCTTCGCGAGCAATTCTTGATGCGACGCGTCGCCGTAGAGGCAGGGGGTGCCGCGGATCTGTAACCGGCGAACGATGTCTGGATCTCGCTCGATCACGATATATGGCAGTGCGAACGTATCCAGCGCTTTGCCTAACGCGCTGCCGACCCGACCAAAGCCGCACAGAACCACGTGCTGACGCGGCGTCTCGCGTTCCGATGGCCATGAAACCGAATCGTGCGAGTCCCGTGCGAGTCGCCGCCTGCCTATCCACACGGGCACGTACCGAACGAGGATGGCGTTCAGGAGAATCGTCAAAAGCGAGGCGGCGAGGGTTGCATTGTACACATCGATGCCGACATGTCCCGCCGTTTTCGCCATCTGCACAAGGACGAATGAGAACTCTCCGATCTGGGTGAGACCGATCCCGACCAAGAGCGCCGTCGCCAGCGCATAACCGAAGATCCGCACGACGACCGTCCAGATCAGGAGTTTGCCGGCAACGATCAAGGCGATCATCGTGGCCAGCAAAGAGAGATTTTCGACAATGACACGCGGGTCGATCAGGACGCCGATCGTCACGAAGAACAGCGCGACGAAGGCGTCCCGAATCGAGAGCAGCCGGGTCAGCGTCTCGTGCCCGTAGTCGGACCCACTGATGATCAGGCCTGCCAAGAAAGCTCCCAAGGCAAGCGACAGCCCAACCATCTGTGTGGCGGCTGCCGTTCCAAGCCCGATGGCCAGCGCGACGAGCAGGAACAGTTCTTGGTTCTGGGTCCTGGCCACGCGCGTCATGATCGGCGGAATGACCTTCGCGGCCAAATAGCCGAATGGAGCTAGAATCAGCAGTGCCTTCGCCAAGGCTTGGCCGATCAGGACCAATCTTCCCGACTCGAACGTGCCAAGAGCCGGAACAAGCACGGTCATAGCCACCACCGCCAAATCTTCGACCAGGGTAATGCCAATCATCACGCGCCCGTGCCGGGAATGGAGCTCGCCACGATCGAGGAGCAGGCGGGCGAGGACCATGGTGCTGGCCATAGAAATGGCCGCGCCGATCACGATGCTTTGGGAGGTAGGCCAGCCGATCAGGCTGCCCACGCCGACGGCCAATCCGATAGACATCAGGATCCCGAGGGGCCCCCCTACGAGAGCCACCCATTTGACCCGCATCAGATCCTTCACCGAGAATTCGATGCCAATCGAGAACATCAAAAGGACGACGCCGACCTCGGCAAACAACTCGAACGTATGCAACTCCGAGATGGCCGGTCCCGGTGTAAATGGGCCGATCGCGATGCCGCCCAGCACGTAGCCGAGGATCAACGGTTGGCGGGCGATCCATGCGAGCGTGCCACCGGCCACGGCGGCGAGGAATACAGCGGCGAGGTCTCGGAAGAATACCGGATCGGGTATCATGCGGCCCTCTGAGTCTCTACAGCAAGACACGGACGTGCACGTGTCACGGCGCTCCTAAGCTCGGAACAGATGCTTCCCGGGCGTCTTCCAGAGAAGGAGAAGGGGACTGGCCACAAAGACGGACGAGTAGGTTCCGATGATGACGCCAAGTAAGAGAGCTATTGAGAAATCATGGAGGACCTCGCCGCCCGCGACGGCGAGTGGAAGGAGGACGATGACGACAGTCAGGCTTGTGACGATCGTACGGCTAAGGACTTGATTGATCGCGTGGTTGATCACAATCTCCACCGAATCGCGCCGTCTCTGTCGCAGCAGCTCTCGGATCCGATCAAAGACGACGACCGTGTCCGTCAACGAATATCCGGCCAGCGTCAAGAGAGCCGTCACGACAAGGAGGGTAATCTCCTTATCCATGGCATAGAAAATCCCCAACACAGCGAGCACATCATGGAACGTGGCCAAGGCTGCCGCGATGCCGAAACGGAACTCGAACCGTGCCGCGATGTACAGTACGATGCCGGCGAATGAAATCAGGATGGCGATCAACGCATCTTGTTGGAGCTTCTTTCCGATGCTTGGGCCGATCTCGCTCGTTGCCTCGACGACAAACCGATTCTCGGGGAAGTCCTGGGCGAAGATTGAGAGAATCCGGTCTGCGACCCTCTCCTCCAGCGCACTTCCGAACTTGACCCGAATGAGCAGGGTGCGCTCGCCTACAAACTCTTGCAGTTCGGCATTATCGAGGCCGTTAGATTCGAGCGCCTTCCGCGCGGCGTCGAGCAGGACAGGTTGTTCGAACTTGAGCTGCACCGCGGTGCCGCCGGCAAAATCGATTCCAAGATTTGCTGCCCCACGCGCGATTTGTATCGTCGCGAGGAGCCCAAGAATCGCGAGTACAGAGGATAAGACAAAGGAATGGTAGCGCCATCCCATAAAATCAATGGACGTCTTCCCAAGAATCTCGAGCATGCTAGCCCCCTTCTTGAAAGCCACGCAGGTAGACAGTTGCGTCCACTGCGGTGACGGTCACCGGTAAGACCGCGAAGAAACGCGGCAGACCTGCGTTGGCAATATCCTAAGTGGATCGGTGCTGAGACTTAGGCGAGGAGGCTCGGGGGAGCACGCGAGGCGGCAGCGTCATCAAGCGTCCATGCCGCAGACGACTGCGTACCAGGTGTTTGGTTGCCAGCAAAGCAACCGGAATCGTCTTGAGTGACGGTTAAACTGCCATAGGCAATGGCCTTCTCGAGCAGAAGAAGAGATAAAGGGGGAAGGGTGGCGAGAGCCGGCACCAGAACTGGTTCAGGGGCGGTCACACGATGAGGAAGATGGCGCTCATCACTTGGATCAGGACCAGGATGGAGATGGAAAAGGGGCAGAAGTATCAGCAAGAGGCTGAGAGCGGCCAGGTTCGCTTGGCGTCTTATCAGGCAAAGTCGTCGCATGCGTAGCCTATTCCTAGGACAGTGTATACAGCCAGAGCCCCAAGTGCCACCCCCTTTAAGGTCAGAAGTATGTGAGGACGAAAAGGGGGCGCCCATCTCGAAGGCTCCGGTCAAGGGGGAAAACAACTCCTCCGCACGCCGCTGTGACCCTGATGCGGCGTGCACCCGTCGTGTTTTGGGCTCCTTCACCAGGTGCGAGCCCTGAGGCGCACCCCGGTTCTCGCTGCTCGTGGTGTCGACTCCATCAACTGAGTCGCACCGGTCACCCATCAGGATCAAGGCCAGGAAGGAGCACCCAGGGGTGCTCCTTCCGCCCTTGGCACACGCGGTGCCCCAGAGCACTGTCGGGACCCGGCTACGTCCATGGCGTTCGCACGCCGCACAGAACTCGTGGCTGCCTGGTGGCGCCACCCTTCGCGTGGCTCGCGGCCGAGGCGGCTCAGCTCCCTCACCGGTGGTGAAAGCGTCGGGGTGGGCAGGCGCCAGGCCACTCAGAAACGGCGGGCTCGCAGCCCCACCCCTTTGCGGGCTCCACACGCCTCCCCACGACTCTCTTACGCCGCGAACGCGCGGGGCACCTGAAACGGGACCTGGTCCCGCAGGAGGTGAGAACAGGCCCGCGCCAGTTTGTGCGCGACGGCTTTCAGTGCCACGAACTCGGCCGGCCGGGCGGCCTTGCGCTGGGAGAACCGGCGGATCAGCGGATCGTAGCGAATCGCAACGTGGGCCGCCTCAAAGAATGCCCAACGGAGATACTTGCTGCCGTTCTTGGTATTCCCGGCCCCCTTGCGTGTGCCGTTGCTCAGGGACTGGCTGCTCGCGCACCGACAATAGGAAGCGAACTGGCCGACGGTGGCGAAGCGCCGGATGTCGACGGTCTCCAGCAGAATCGTCGAGGCGAGTGTGGGACCAATGCCGCAGGGTGAAGCCGGGACGCTGATCGGCTTGGTGACGGACGGCGCGGTCCACCTCCGTGATCTGCGCCTCGAAGCAGCGCAGCACCGTCAGGGAACTCATGACGGACCGTCCCTGCTCCGGCGCCGACATGAGCGTGGCGACGGTCTCCGGGCTGCGCTGACGGATCCGATTCAACGAGAAGCGCTGACCCGTGAGCCGCGCCAGCAGGCTTTGCAGACTGAGGATGACGGTGGTCTTCTGCCGTACCTACTGCCCGCGCTTGCGCAGCAGGTCTCGCAGGGGCTGGTCAGCCGTCAGGTAAATGTGCCCAGTTGGCAGCCACCCCAGTCGCAGGAGGTGCGCCAACCAGCGCGCATCATGGGGATCATCGGCGTGCTTCCAGCCACTATCCGGCGGAAGGGCCGGGACCTGGGCGAGGTGCACGACGTAGCCCGCGTCCATCAGGCCGTCCACGAGCCAGTACCAATGATAGGTGGACTCCACGGCAATGCCCTGCAGGGTGTCCCGCAAGGGGGCGAAGGCCGCAGGATCCCCGCCAGCTCGTTGCGAAGCCGCTTCTGGTAGAGGACACGATCGTCTTCATCAAGCACCACGACCACATTGTTCGTCCCATGCAGATCGATCCCAGCAGCGCTCTTCATCGCAACCTCCTCTCTGTGGGGAGTCACCAGCACGCCGCCACGAAGTGACCTTATTCTCCAGCGAGGAGCCTTCGAGATGATTATCAGGAGTCGTTACGGCCTACACGAGAGGGTCGCCTCAGGCGACTCAGTGGCGGCTTTCCAGAGTTCTATGCGGCTACGTCTGCGCGAGTCCGCAGGCGGATCGGATGTCCCAAGGAGTCTGGCTGCAGCAGACGCAAGTCCGCCGTTCGCGCGTGATGATTGACGGTTTGAGCATACTTCATTTGAACAAGCGGCAGGGAATGCTCCGTTCCGGGTATAGGCAAGATACGATTCCTCGCTCAGGCTCTATCAACGCCGCGAATGCGGTAATCCGAGATCTGATTTTCTGGACCGTAGTCGGCGTAATCGCCTTGTTGTCTCTTCCACCGGAACTCCCCCCAGGTGATGGGCCGATATCTGGGCGGTGAGTGCTCGTTCGTTACAGCCGCAAGCGGCGCATAGATGGCCTCGTAGGCCGGGTTAAAGAAGAAGGGCAGGCTGTAGCGCTCGCGGTTCGTGCTCGCCCGCACGCGATGGACCGGTGCCGGATAACGATCGTTGCTCCGGACCTGGGCGATGTCGCCGATATTGACCACCAAGGCGCCGGTCACCGGCTCCACCAGAATCCATTGGCCATCAAGGCTGATCTCAAGGGCGCTCACTTCGTCATGGAGGAGGACGGTCAGCGCCCCGGCATCGGTGTGATGATGGATACCCAGATGACCCGTTGCAGAGGCCGGCTGCTCCGGACACAACGGATCGTGGCAGGGGTAATAGTTCAACCGAAGGAAGCTCGTGTGCCGACCAACGAAATCGCGGGTGAGCGCGTCGGGTGGCACGCCGAGGCTCTCGGCGATCGCCTCGAGCAGCGCGAACGCGACCCGCTCGCACGCGCGGAAGTATTCCTGCATTGTGGGTCTGAAATCGGGGCACAGACGGGCGTCGGGCCAACGGTTGAAACCATCTTGAGTCCAGTTGGCCGGATCATCGTCAGGGAGTTCCGGGTGGGGGTATACCAGAAGTCGAACACCTCTTTCATGTCTCGGGTGTTCTTTGTGAGTTCGCGGTTGTACCACCCTCGGGCGTTCTCCTTCGAACGCGACACGGCTTGTTTCGCGTCCAACGGGAGCGCAAAAAACCGCTTGGTCTCACCCCAGACGCGCTCGATCAGATCCGCCGGTAGGCCGTGTCCGGTGATGTGGAAGAAGCCGTACTCGCGACAGGCTGCCCCGATCGCCGTTATCGTCTCGTCGTGCCGGGGGCTCCGGCTGCTGAGGGGCTTTATGTCGATCGCCGGAACTCGCTTGGCAGGCATGGCGAGTCTCACAACAAGACCATTACTTGTCGTCAATCCAGCCATCCATACGCAAGGTCTGGACAGCCGCGCCCGTCGGCGAGAGCTTGCCGAGGCAGCCTTAGCGTTGCAGAGTTCCGACGCCCGTGATAAGGCAATCCATCGTGGATGTGCGGGGATAGGATTACCAACCTCATGGCCAGTGGGGAAAGGTTCAAGGGTCTTGTAATCGCACATTGGGTGGGCTGGCGGGGATGAGCTGGCCCGCCCTTGCTCTTCTTGCGGACTTGTATTACATTGTCTGACATGAAAGGTGTGATAACCATACGGCTGGATGCGGAGCTGGAGCGGATGCTCGACACGTTTTGTCGCCGATCCAAGCGCAAACGCAGCGAGGTGGTGCGGGATGCCTTGCGGCGTCAACTGTCGTTGTTCCTGTTCGAGCAGCTTCGGCATAAAGCGATGCCCTTCGCCGAGGCGCGCGGCTATCTGACGGATGAAGATGTGTTTAAAGCGGTGTCGTGAAGGTCTTGCTCGACACCAACGTCCTGGTTAGCGGTTTTGCGACGCGGGGACTGTGTGCCGACGTTATCCGCTTGGTGCTGGCCGAACATGAACTGATTGTAGGGGAGATCGTGCTGGAGGAAATCCGGCAGGTCCTCTGGAAAAAAATCCGTCTTCCGGATCCGCTCATCGCCGACATTCTCGCGTTTTTCGAAAACCAAACCATTCGGCCGAAACCAAAGACGATCCCCTCGATTCGCCTGCGTGACGGGGACGATCTCCTGGTTCTTGGATCAGCCTTAGCTGCGAAGGCCGACGTCCTGATCACCGGAGACCACGATCTCTTGGATGTCAGAGAGCAGGTGCATAACATGTTGATTACGGACCCACGCGGTTTCTGGAATCTAGTTCAGAAAAGACCAACGAAATAGTCAAAAGCCGGCAACGTGGGCGGGAGTCTTATAGAGACTTATAGAGACCTGAATGTGAATTGGGTATTGATCCGATGCCGGAGGAAAATGCGACACTTAATAACTCGGTGAGGGTATGACTGGCCACTACAGGGGACGTGTTCCTTTCGTTGCGGTTCTCTTCTTCAGCATGGTTTCGGGCTCCGGGACGGTGACCGCGGCCGATCAGGCCGGCGAGGGGCTTCAGAAAGAGTCCGGCGGCGAAGCGGCGCCTGCGGCGAAAGCCGACACCGCGGCCATGCCGAAGGAAATAGTGGGCAAAGACGGCGCGCCGATGGTGCTGATTCCGGCTGGCGAGTTTGTGATGGGGTCGCCCGACGGCGAAGGCCTGGATAACGAGCAGCCCGAACACAAGGTTTGGGTGGATACGTTTTATTTGGATAAGTATGAGGTGACGAACGCGCGGTACGAAAAATTCATGGAGGAGACAGGGCGCGCGAGGCCGAAATTCTGGGAACAGTTGGACCTCACCGTCCATAGTGAGCTGCCGGTCATTGGCGTAAGTTGGCACGATGCGAAAGCGTACTGCGAATGGGCGGAGAAGCGTCTGCCGACGGAGGCCGAATGGGAGTATGCCGCCCGAGGGACGGATCGCCGGCGATATCCGTGGGGCAATGCGGAACCGAACGGGCAATTGGCGAATTACGCCAAACGCTGGTCTTACAAGTTCTATGACGATCGTCTGGAGCCGGTGAACAGCCACGAGGCTGGCAAGAGTCCGTTTGGCATCTACAACATGGCGGGCAACGTGTTTGAGTGGGTGGCCGATTGGTATGAAATCAAATATTACATGCGCAGTCCGGATCGGAATCCCTCCGGCCCTGAGACCGGTGAATTGAAAGTTATGCGGGGCGGGTCGTGGAACTTCGCCGGTGAATATATCCGGACGACCAGCCGCATGAAGCTGAAACCCACGGAACGGGAGGCGGACGTCGGTATCCGGTGTGCACGCAGTCCTTAGCCCGTATTCTTGAAGAAGAACGCTGATACATCGGGAAAAGGCATGCAAGAACGTGCCGGGACACCGCGATCGTACTTATGGGTCACTCACACGCAATATTCAGCGATGGATCGCAGAACAGTGGTCCGATGACCGGCGGTCGCATGTACCGGCCAGAAGGATCTTGCGCACCCATCGGAGTATTGAGCGGCGGCCCGCCCGGCATGCCAGGAAGCCCACGGCCTGCGGTGCCAAACACCGTTTTGGCACCCGAGCCGACCGGCGGGTTGACCGGAGCCGGCACCGATGTCTGTTCTGAAGCTGCCGTGGGAACCCCGACGCTCGGCAAGGACGGTTGTAAACCGCCTTGTCCACTCTGCGGGGTTTGGCTCTGCGCACTAGGTGATACGGACACCGTTTGCGCGGCGCACGGCAACGTCATCGCGCTCAGTCCAGCGAGCACCCCGAGAGAGAAGGCCATCCGGACAGGTGGCTTCATGACCTTCCTTTGTTCCGACTGTCTTCTTTCAACCTCACGTTCATATCCTAGCTCTAGGATCGGAGGATAAGCCAGCTTTCTGCACTGCTGTGCACCGCAGCCTCGCGCCGATGGGCTCAATATGTCTTTACGTCACGCCGTGTCATCGTGAAAAACGGGTGCGCGGGCCGAGCTATTCAGGCAGTGACTCTCGATGACATCGCCGAGATCACAGTGCAGCAGGAGCCCGTTGCGCGGTTCTTTGACCTCAGACTCGGATTGTCCGGTTTTCCAGGGGAGACCGAGTCATCGTACTGCACGGAGT
Source organism: Nitrospira calida (assembly GCF_976986435.1). Lineage (NCBI taxonomy): Bacteria > Pseudomonadati > Nitrospirota > Nitrospiria > Nitrospirales > Nitrospiraceae > Nitrospira > Nitrospira calida. Next base: position 2,716,651 of record NZ_OZ335950.1, on the reverse strand, counting down.
CCGCCATCCCGAAATATTCAAGGCGTGTATCCACACCCTCAGGCTGTCGGTCGGAACCGGGTAGGCGCGTGGTGTAGCGGTGTTCCCTCACAGACAGCCGACGGGGACGAACCCGGTCCCGAAAAGCCTTGCCAATGCGACCCATCGGGCATTGTCGTAAAACGAGTAGCTCGGCAACCGGAGGGTGCGCCCGGTTGGGTCGCCTCCATAGGAAGGGTCGCTGCCGAAAAAGAACCCGCCTCGGGTCCGTTCGTTTAGCCTGATCCATTCGGTGTAAAGGGCGCAAATCTCTTCGCGAGTCGAACCGGACGAAGCGACGCCGGCGTACCAGTCCTTCGACCAGTTAGGAACGTCCCCGATGCGCCCGGACCCTGGTACGTTTGCGTACCAATCGATCGGCGGCGGGTCGCTCAAGCGTCCAACTGCAGTGCCCGGCGTCTTTGGTTTGTCCGGGAGGCCGATAAACGGCGGAACCGTTGACAGCGGCTTGAGGTCGAGTGCGCGACATCCCGGCCGCTCGCGGTTAACATAAAGGGTCGTTCCTCCCGATTGCGGACATTCCCACACCTCAGCGGTGCCAGAAGGGGCAGGGGGTGGACAGGGCGGGGAGAGCGGTGACGAGCACGCCACCGACGGCGTACAGGATCAGATGATTCGGTCGCATAAGGCACCTCCATCATCATGATGCCCACTCAGAAGCAATTTATTGTATCGCGTCATCAAGGTGACAGGCTATGGCCGAGGGGAGCGATAGCTAGCCGGCTTTGGAGGGGGGGGACTACTAAAGGAGGGGCTTTCAGTATCGTGTTTGCGGGAGATCCGATCGGATTGCGTTTTTGATTCACCGGAATCCGCGTTTGCGGTACGCTCAATACGCAACGAAAATCGCAACGGCTTTGAAGGAGCATACCCAACCGATGCGTATGCAAGGACGACAGCACCAGAGAATGCAGGTTCCTGCTCCGTTCGTGTGTTCATTGCGGCGTCATGGGCTGGCGCCATTGTTCGCTCGGCGCAGCGCCGGCCTCGGTATCGTGTTCGATATCTCGCCCAAAGGGGCCAAGGTGATGAGCGAGACCGCGGTGAAAGCGGGAGATCGGCTTTCGCTCACCCTTCGCCTGCCGAAGCAGATGGTTCCCGTCTGGATCGAAAGCGCCACCGTCCGATGGGCCAAAGATCATACCTTTGGAGTGGAGTTCATGGTCCTTTCCCCGGTCGCGCAGATGCGTCTGCGAAAGTTCATGACGCTCACCTCAAGTTCGTCGCACTGATTCGCTCGCCTCGCTCGTAAACGACCGGCGATCCCGGCAGAGACTGTTCTGGGCACAGTGTGGGCGATCCACGCGCTTGGGACGACGCCCAGGAATGGTTTTCGCGAGGCGGCCGTTGACCCGTGGCAACAGTTCGGCTAGAAGCGAAGATCACTTGGAGAACCCGGCCAGAAGGAGCGGGCTGGGCGGGATCTGCTGATATGATGACACGGGTTCGAGGTGGCTTCGTCGCGGCCTACGATGCGTGCTGGGGTCTTGCCCTGCTGCTGGCAGCCGGATTGAGTGTCATGGTCGCACCGGAAGTTGGGTCTTCACCGAATGATCAATTGCAGACCGCAGAAACACAGCGGGCATCCATCGTTCAGGTTCTTCGGGCACCAGACTGGAAGGGAGCGGTGGAACTCGGGGATGAAGGGTGTATCGCGTCCCACGGGGAATATACCGTGTGGGTGTACGCCAAAGGGTCTCAGTGCGGTGTGCCGCGCGAGCAGGCCGATCGCGTCGTGGTGATCCGTCAGCCATTACCTGGCGTTGCTCCGATCAGAGGTGAGACACAACTTCCTGGAGGCCGCTACAAGGTATGGGTGTACGGCGCAGGCGATCCTGGCCATCCCGGATTGCGGTTGTGCGCCAAGATTTGCGTGACCGGAGTCTTGTCTGCAACGCCCAATTGGGTGTCTCTCGGCTGGATCGAACTCCGCGACAACCAACTGCTCTTGCTGCGGTCATGGGACCAGCCGGAAGCCCACAGCCTGTACATTCAGGCGGTGGTTCTCTCGTCGAACGACGTCCAACCGGATTGGACACCTTGAAGAAGACGTCGCGGATGACGTGTCAATCGTGCAAGTGGTCCTCGCGTTTAACGATGAACGTTCAACGCTGAACGATCTGCCGGCTATTCCCGGGCGAAGAGGGTATCGAGAATCCGGCGGGCGGCTTGCGCAACCCGCTCCGGATCGTGTTGAGCGCTCAGAATGGTCTCCAGCAGATGGTGAGCGTCCGCATTGTCCGGTTTGAGCTGGACCGCAAGGCGGAGGGCTTCGATTGCGTCGGTCGGATTGCCTTGGACCATGCGCACCAGCCCGAGATCGGCGTAGGTTTCGGCGTCGTCCGGTCTCAGTCGCGCGGCCGCCTCTAACGCGGCAGCGGCGGCGGTCCATTCGCCTCGCGCCATCAAGGCGCGGCCCAGCCAATAAAAGGCTTCCCCGTCGTGCTCGCGCAGCTGGACCGTGGCGCGGAGCGCTTCGACTGCCCCAGCCCAATCATGCCGGTCCATCAGCACGACTCCGAGACGACGGTGAGCCTCGGCGAATTCGGGGTTCAGCTTGATTGCTGCGCGGAACTCCTCGGCCGCTCCGGTCAAGTCCCCGTGGTGGTGCAGAGTCTCACCGAGCCGAAAATGGGTCTGGGCATCGTCGGCCTTGAACTCGGGAGAAGCCCGCAGCGCATCACGGGTTCTCCGAAAGTATTCTTCTAGGTCGGCTTCCGAGATCGATTCGTCCGCGCGACCAGTCTCTCCCGAACGACCTGCTGACCGGGCGGCTTCGCCAACCTCCAGTCCGATCGATGACCAGGTGAGGAATAGGAGCAGGCCGGACAGCCACACAGACATGGCCACATGCTACCGTTCGATTGCGCCCCAGGCAAGGGCCGTGGATCGGTGAAGCCTGATGAGGTTTTGGCCGAGAGGTCGTTGCGTTACCTGCAGGGTTCACCTACAATTTCGCCTCCGCTGGTCCGTAAGGCCCAGCGGCCGCTGGATCGCTGGTGGAGGCTGGAAACGGGATAGGTTACCGCGGATGATGGAATGGGTCGGACAGAAAGTCCTCGATGCGTTCGACTACGCCCGAGCGTTGTGGAAACTGATCGTGCGGGCCGCCTGGGAATTGGCGCGGCCGGCGGAACGGGGACGGCAAGAGGCGCTTCGGGTCATCACACGGCAGGTTCTCTTCACCGGCGTGGATGCCTTGCCGGTGACGAGCACGATCGCGCTGATGCTCGGCATGATCGTCATCACCCAAGCCGGGACGCAACTGCCCAAGCTGGGGGCGGGTGGGTTGGTTGGGAGCATCATCGTTATCGTGATCATCCGCGAGCTCGGCCCACTGGTTACCGCGCTGATCATCGCCGGCCGGTCCGGCACCGCCATCGCGACAGAACTGGGGAATATGTCGGTCAATCGGGAAGTCACCGCCCTCACGCTGATGGGGATTCCGCTCCAGCGGTTTATCGTCATGCCTCGAATGGTCGGTGTGGTGGTGGCGATGTTCTGCCTCACGGTTTATTTCGACCTGGTGGCCGTGCTGGGCGGATTTCTGATCGCCAACGCGCAGTTGACCATTCCGTTCGAAGCCTTCATCGAAGGCATCACACGCGCGCTGTCTTTGGCCGATGTCGGCTTCACCGCGCTCAAACCGCTGGCGTTCGGCGCCGCCGTCGCGGCGATTTGTTGTCATCACGGGCTTTCCGTCAAGGCGTCCTTGACGGAGGTCCCGCAGCAGACCACCAAAGCCATGATCAATTCCGTTACGGTTTGCCTGGTGTTGGACCTGCTGATCACCGTGCCGGCGTATCTCTCATGACCGCAGCCGTTGAACTCGCCGAAGTCGTGGTCGAGTTGGAAGGCGAGGCGCGTTCCAGCCGGATCTCGCTGACGGTGGAGTCTGGGGAGTTTCTCGTCTTGCTGGGGCCGAACCGATCCGGCAAGAGCCTAATTCTGGAGCTGTGCGCGGGGCTTGTGACGCCGCAGGCGGGCGCGGTCCGGGTGTTCGGCTATGACTGGGTCGACTTGACCGATGCCGACGCGATGGAGCTCCGGCTCCACATCGGGACGGTGCTGCAGCAGCCCGGATTGCTGAGCAACATGACGCTCTTCAACAACGTGGCCCTGCCGCTGCGCTATCATCGGGCGGACCTGTCGGAGCAGGAAATTCGGCGGACCGTGATGGCGCATTTGGACTCGCTGGGGATTGCGCACCTGGGCGACCGATTTCCCGCTCAACTCAATCCGGGGGAAATTCGGTGCGCCGCGATTGCGCGGGCGATGATTCTGGATCAGGAGCTGCTGCTGTTGGATGATCCGGTAGCTGGTCTCGACGCCGACATGGTGCTTCGACTGGTCCAGCATCTGGCGGCGTGCCGGAACCGCCGCCCGCTCACGATCGTGGCCACACTGCGCGCGCCCTCGCCCTTCATGGACCTCGCCGATCGGATCGCCCTGGTGCGCGCGGGGCGGATCGATGCGATCGGGCCGCGTGCGGCGCTGGCCCAGTTGGCGGGAGTGGGTATGGAAGCGTATCGGAACTGAGCAGGCAAAACGTCGAACCGTGACCGTCGCTTTCTTTCGATGGGGTGACGCATGAAAATGCATTATTCACACAGCTTGTCGAGCCGCCGGATTGCGCAGATCGTCGGAATCTTCGTCGTCGTTCCGCTCGCCGTCTTGGCGGTGGTGGGCATCTTTATGGCCAAGGCCCAGCACCTGTTCGAGCGGAAATATCATGTGAAGACCAGCCTGAGTAAGTCGTACGGACTGGAGCCGGGCTCCCCCGTGTTGTTCTCCGGCATTCCCATCGGACGTGTGGAACTGGTGGATCTCAATGACCGGGGTACGGTGGATGTCCTGCTCCAGCTTCGCTCGCGGTATCAGGAATTGGTGCGGGAGGATTCGGAGGCGCGCATTGCCAAGAGCGGGGTCGTCGTCGGTCAGACGCTGGTGGATATCACCATGGGGAGTGCCACGAAGCCGGCTTTGAGGGACGGAGCCATGATCAGAGCGGTCGAACCGAAGGATATCGGCGAGTTAGTGGACGAGATCAAACCGGTGCTGGATTCGGTCAAACAGACGCTGTTGCGGGTGGAGGACATCACCAAGGATATGCAGGCCGCTGTTCAGGCTGGCGGGCGGGTGGTGGGACAAGTCGAAGAGGCGACCCGCGAACTGCCCACTCTGATCGCTTCCGTTCGGAGCACGATTTCGTCGGTGGAACACACGGCCGCGTCCTTGCCGAATCTTACGGGCTCGATCACCAAAAGCCTAGCGTTGGTCGACGGGATCGCACGCGATGTGAAAACGACGACTTCCCGGCTGCCGGCGGTGATCGATTCCGCCGAGCAGACGGTTCGGAACGTGAGAGAGCTGACGCAATCCGTCAAAGGCGTAACAAACGAACTGCAGCCGATTCTCGAGACAACCCAGGCAACGATGGAGGACATTTCCACGATCGTGCGCGGAGCCAAAAACACGTTTCCGATCAGCACCTTCGTGAAAAACGCCGGCTCGGCTTTCGCCGACCGGTCGACTCCGGGCTTGACGAGTCTCCGCGGAGATCATGTAAACCGGTGAAACCGGGCGCTTTCATATGGTTCTGCACGGTCGGTCTGGGAGTCTGGACGGCGTGCATGGGCTGCGCGGCCGCACCGCCCGATCAAGCGGCTGCGCTGGTTCCGGAGGCCCAGCACCTGCATCTCCGTGGGCAACTCATCTTGCAACGGGGCGACGCGACCCGCGCCAAGGCGATGTTTGAAAAGGCCAAGCAATTGGCCGAACGTCGCGACGACCGGCTCGGGTTGGTGTATGCGCTGAACGACTTGGGGGCGGTCGCCTTAGCGGAGGGCTCTCCCGTCCAGGCGTTGAAGCTTCACCGGGAAGCGCTCTCGATCGCCGAGGGATTGGGTCAGCCGCCGGCCGTATTACTCAGTCTCGGGCACTTGGGTATGGCCCTCCAGCAGGTAGGGCGATCCGAGGAAGCCATCGCGGTCTATGGTCGGGCAGTCGGGCTGGCCCGCGACTTAGTCGATCGGCGGATGGAAGCGGTCTTGCTCAACAATCTCGGGCTGGCGCAACAAGAGACGGGAGCGTTCGGCGACGCCGCGCGGTCGTTCCAGCAAGCGCTGGATCTCAACCGGCGGTTGGGGGAACGGCAGGCCGCAGCGGCCAACCTCGTCAACTTGGGTTTGGCGGCCGAACGAAACGGATTGCTCGTGGAGGCGCAGCAGCGGTTGGAAGAGGCCCTCGCGCTCGACAAGAGTGTGGGCGAGGCTCGGCACATTGCGGCGGACCTTGCGCACCTGTCGCGGGTGGCTTGGCAGCGAGGGCTCGGAGCTTTGGCCTTGGATTACGCTGAGCGGGCTTATCGAGGCTATCGGGCATTGGGCGATCTGACGCGCGCGCGCGGTGAGCTCCAGCGCGTGCTCAAGCTGGTCCGTGAACAGGGAGATCAGCAGGAGATCGAACGATTCGAGACCGAACTGCGATCGCTGGGCGCCAACCATGCGATTCCGTGAGCGGGGCAGTCCGGGCAGAATCGGATCTGACGAACGTCGCGCTCACCGTTACTTGATCGCGACCGCTTTGACCTGCTTGTACGTCGTGTGGCCCTGGAGGACTTTTTCGATACCGTCCTGGACCAGCGTCGTCATGCCTTCCTCCAAAGCGACCTTCAGCATTTCTTCCGTCTTGGCTTTCGCTTGGATCAGCCGCTTCATACGGTCGGTGCCCAGGAGAAGCTCGTGCAAGGCGATCCGGCCCTTGAACCCGGTATTATTGCAGGCTTCGCAGCCCTTGCCGCGATAGAGCTGGAACGAGCTGTTGTAAGCGAGGCCGAGTCTGTCCCATGCTTCCGGCCCATAGCCGCTCCGCAGTTCCTCGTATTCTTCCTGCGGCGGATGGTAGGGTTCCTTGCAGTTCTGGCAGATGCGCTTGGCCAGACGCTGGGCGAGCACGCCCAGCATCGCGTCGGCGAAGCTGAAGGAATCGCACCCCATGTCCAGAAGCCGGGTAACCGTTTCGACCGAGCTGTTGGTGTGCAGCGTGCTGAAGACCAAGTGGCCGGTCAGTGACGCCTCGATGCCGATATCGGCCGTCTCTTTGTCCCGCATCTCGCCGACCATGATCACGTCCGGGTCGGCGCGCAGAAACGCCCGCATGGCCGCCGCGAAGGTGAATCCGATCTTCGGGTGAACCTGCACCTGCCGCAGACCGTATTGGGTGATTTCGACCGGGTCCTCCGCGGTCCAGATCTTGCGTTCCGGTTTGTTGATATACCCCAACACCGAGTGCAAGGTGGTTGTTTTCCCGGAGCCCGTCGGTCCGACGCAGAGGATGATGCCATACGGTTTCTCGGCGATCTTTTTCAGTTCCCGCAGATTGCGTTCCGAAAAGCCCATCCTGTCCAAGGGCAACGGCTCACTTGCAGCCAGAATACGCATCACCACGTCTTCGTTGTATCCGGCCGTCGGGACGGTGGCCACGCGCAGCTCGATTTCCTTGTTTTCTCCCAGCTTGAATTTGATCTTGCCGTCCTGCGGCTTGCGGCGTTCGGCGATATCCAAGCTGGCCATGATTTTCAGACGCGAAACAATGGCTCGTCGGTAGCTCGGCGGAATCTTCATGTACTCGAAACAACTGCCGTCCAGCCGGAAGCGAACCAGCGTCTCCCGTTTTTCGCCGTAGGGCTCGATATGAATATCTGAGCAGCCCAGCTTGTAGGCATCGGCGATGATCTGGTTGGCCAATCGGACAATCGCGCTGTCGTTTTCGTCGAGACCGCTGGTGGAGGAGGCTTCTTCCTCCGCTTCCTGTTGGGCCTCGCTGACAAGCTCGCCGAGAATGTCGGACACGCTTTCGTTGAGCTTGCTGAGCGTGTCGCCCTGTCCGGTCGCGGCTGCAAGGAACTGGGCGATATCGCGACGGAGGCTCACCGCAAACCGGATGTTCAGGCCGGGGAAAGTCCGTTTGATGTCCTGGACCCGATCCAGATCGCCAGGATCGTCGGTCAGGATTTCGATGGCGGTCTTGTCCCGCTTGAGCGGCATCCAGTGGTTTTTTTTGAGGTAGTCGATGTTGAGGTTTTTGAGCAGTTCGGGATCCACCAGGGTCCGTTCGTTGTATTCGATATACGGGCATCGGTGGAACTGCGCCAGCGATTTGCCGATGTCGGCCTTGGGCACTTTATATTTTTCGATCAGGATGGTCTCGATGTCGGACTGACCCTTGCGGGCTTCGGCGATGGCGGCGTCCAGTTCCGCCTGGGTGATCCGGTTGTTGGCGACGAGGTAGTCGAATTTCGTCGGGGTTTTCTTCGCGAGCTTGCGCAGATTGTAGAAGGCGATGCCCAGCGCTTTGGCGATCTCCGCGACGCACTCCTCGTCCTTGCGCGTGAACCGCCCGCCGCTCTTCTTGTTCAGAAGCTGCAGCACGCCCATGAGGTACTTGTTGTCCGCGACGATCGGATAGGTCAGCACTTGTTTCGTGCGGAACCCGGTCTTCTTGTCGTAGGAACTGTCGTGGACGAGCGAAGGATGGATGCTGGTCAGCTCGGCCTGATTGTAGGCGTCGGCGATGTTGACGGGCCGCAGGTACTTGGCGCAGAAGCCGGCGAGGCTTTGTTCGGTGATGGGAATGCGAACCTCCTCGACCTTGTCGATGTGCGGAACCTTCGAAAAGATTTCTTTTTTCTCCGGATCGACAGCGTAGAGCGTCAGGTCTTCGGCGTCGAAGAGGCCCAGGATATCGTTGTGCAAATCCAACAAAATCGTATCGATGTCGCTGGCAGCGTGGATCTGGTTGGTGATGCGCTTGACGTGCTCGGCGTATTCGACCTTTTGCTGAAGCTCTTGAAGGTTCTGCGGTAAAGCTTTTGCTTGCATACTCGCGCCTTAGCGGGGCTGTGTGATGAATCCATTATCGCCGGTTGACCGGGCGAATGAGATGAGGGTGTTCATGCCGAATCTGTCGCCCATCTTTCACGGATACCGTCGTTGCAAGTGTAGCCCAATCCGGTCTGAACGCAAGCGGAAACGGTTCTTATGCGGGGCGAGGCCGAGAGGCTGGAACGGCCCGAAGCAAGCGGATTATCCGGGAATGTGGGAGAGGCCCTATGCGCCGTCGGAACCGCCGGTGAGAAGCGCCTGGATTCGGGAGACGACGCGGTCCGGAGCGATCTTAGTCACGGCCCCGGTCCGGCGCTCCTTCAGTTCCACCGTGCCGTGAGCCAATCCTTTGTCGCCCACAAGAAGCTGAAAGGGCGCGCCAATCAGATCCGCGTCGTTGAATTTGACGCCGGCCCGTTCATCCCGATCGTCCCAGAGCACTTCGACGCCTGCGGCCACTAGCGAATCGTACAGGGAATGGGCGAGATTGGAGACCTGGTCGGACGGACTCAAGGGCAGCAGGTGGACATGGAACGGAGCGATTGGAACCGGCCAGATGATACCTTTGGCGTCATGGTGCTGTTCGATGGCGGCGGCGGCCGTCCGGCCGACACCGATGCCGTAGCATCCCATGACCGCCAACGTTTCCCGTCCCTGAGGGTCGAGGAACGTGGCCTTCATCGCCTGGCTGTATTTGGTGCCGAGCATGAAGACGTGGCCCACTTCGATGCCTTTGGCGACTTTCAGGATTCCGTCGCCTCTCGGCGACGGGTCGCCGGCTCGAGCGTTCCGCAAGTCGGCGAACCGCTCCACGGTGAAATCTCGGCCCCAGTTCGCGTCGACGTAGTGGGTGTCGGCTTTATTGCCTCCGACCACGAAGTTGCGCATCGCCCGGACCGCATGATCGGCGACGATGCGGACCCGTGTAAGACCGATCGGACCCGCGAATCCGACCGGTGCCCCGGTCAGCGCGGCGACCGTCTCAGGATCGGCCAGTTCGCTCTCTTGCACGCCGAGCACTTTCTTCAATTTGATCTCGTTGACGTCATGGTCGCCGCGGACCAACACAGCCACCGGATCCTTGGAGGTCTTGTACAGCAGGGTCTTCACCAGGCGTTGCGGCGGAATCTTGAGAAAGGCGGTCACTTCCTCCACCGTACGGCAATTCGGCGTGGCGACTTCCTGGAGCGGGCGAGTCGCCTCGAGCGACCCTTCCGGTTCGGGCAGCACTTCGGCCCGCTCGACGTTGGCGGCATAGGTGCCTTGGTCGCTATAGACGATCGTCTCCTCGCCCGTCTCCGCCAGCACCATGAATTCGTGCGAAGAGGTCCCGCCGATCAGGCCCGTGTCGGCCTCGACCGCCCGGAAGGTCAGCCCGCACCGCGTGAAGATGCGCGTGTAGGCGTCGTACATCTTCTGGTAGCTCAGCTTGGCTCCTTCTTCATCACGATCGAAGCTGTACGCGTCCTTCATGATGAATTCCCGCCCGCGCATCAGACCGAAGCGAGGGCGGATCTCGTCGCGGAACTTGGTTTGGATCTGGTAGAAGTTGAGCGGAAGTTGTCGATACGACCGGACCTCACGCCGAAACAGATCCGTGATGACCTCTTCGTGCGTGGGGCCCAGACAGAAGTCCCGATCGTGCCGGTCCTTGAAGCGGAGCAGTTCTTTCCCGTAGTAGTCCCAGCGCCCGGTTTCACGCCACAGCTCGGCGGGTGAGGCGATGGGCATCAAGACTTCCTGCGCGCCGGCTCGGTTCATTTCTTCCCGGATGATGTGTTCGATTTTCCGGATGACGCGGAGACCAAGGGGGAGATAGGTGTAAATGCCCGCGGCGACCTTGCGGATCATTCCGGACCGCAGCATCAGCCGATGGCTGACGGTCTCGGCTTCGCCCGGGTCTTCGCGGAGAGTAGGGATGAACAGGTGCGAGGTGCGCATGGGTGTGATGAGCAGTCAGCCCTCGGCTTCTGAAGGGGCACGTCCGAAAGCGGACCTTGTGCTGACTGTGTCAATCGAACGTTGAAAAGAGTACCGCGCCACTTTGCCAAAAGTTGATCGCCGACTGCCGAAGGCGGCTAGCGGTAGAACAACCGCTCCAGGTCGTTCCAGAACGCGAAGATCATGATGCCGACGAGGAGCAACAAACCGACTTGCTGGGCGAGTTCTCGTTGCCGCTCGCCCAAGGGTTTGCGGAGGATCGCCTCGATAGCGAAAAAAAGCAGGTGCCCGCCGTCCAAAATGGGAATCGGAAGCAGATTCAGCACGCCCAGATTGATGCTCAGGATCGCGATCAAAAAGACCACGCTGGACGCGCCTTGCGACGCTGCCTCACCGGAGATGTTGGCGATGGTGAGCGGCCCTCCGATGTTTTTGCTGGAGATGTCCCCGACGATCATTTTGTAGATCCCGATGGTCGTGAGCTCGGTCCAGCCCCACGTGGCCTCCAGTCCATAATAGACGGCCGTCAGCGGGTTGGATGCGCGGATGATGGAACGGCCAGGTCCCGAAATGCCGATCTTCCCGATTTCCACCGTCTGACCGTTGACCACGGCCGTCTCGGCAGCCGGCGTCACCGTCAGCGAGACGCGGGCGCCGTCGCGCAAGACCTCGAAGCGCAGCGGGCGATTCGGGCTTTCCTTGACGAGACCGGTCATCTGCGACCATGTATGAATCTCTTGATCTTCGATCTTGACGATCCGATCCCCCTCCTTGAGGCCGGCTTGCGCAGCCGGCGATCCGTGCATCACGGCGGTGACGAGGGGCGCAGTTTCCTCGATGCCGATGCGATATGCCATCTCCTCCGAATCCGTCTCCTGTCCGGACACCGGCTCGGGTGTCACGAGCACCGTCTTGACCTGCCCGTTCCGCCTCACGTCGAGCATCAATTGTTTGCCGCGGCTCTTCGCGACAGCGTCGAACAGCTCGCTGCGCGTTGAAATGTCCCGCTCGTTGACACGAATGATCCGGTCGCCTACTTTGATTCCCGCGCGATCGGCGGGAGAACCGGGCAGCAGCGCCTCGACGTCCGGGCTCAGGTCGCGGAACGAGGGGACGAACAACGGAGAGCCCGTCGATAACCAACCGAAAAAGATTAGATAGGCCAAGATGAAATTAAACCCGGGGCCGGCCGCGACGATCAGCACTTTGCCGGACAAGGATTGATGAGCGAAGGACCGCTTCCGATCCTCCGGCGTGAGCGCTTCGGCCTCGTCCTCGCCGAACAGTTTCACGTAGCCGCCCAGGGGCACAGCCGACACCAAGTACTCTGTCTCTCCCACTTGGCGCCCGAAGAGTTTCGGCCCGAAGCCCAAGGAGAATTTCAGCACTCTTACGCCAACCCATCGGGCAGCCAGAAAATGCCCCAACTCGTGGAAGGACACCAACACCCCGAGCACCACCAAAAACCACCAGACCTTCTGACCCAAAAGCCAGATGGTGTCCGGAGACCATGTGAACGCCGTCAACACGTTGTTACTTCTTCCTCCCTTATTCCTTTATCGGCAACTCAGCACGTATCGCTCAGCATTCAGAGTTCACGATTTGGCTGAGGCGTCACCGCGCCAACGCATGGACGAGCGCCTCGGCTTTCTCTCGAGCCCAGCGATCGGCTTCAAGCGCGTCGTCGATCGACTCGATTTCCCGTGGCGTGTGGGCTTCCATGGTGCTGCGAATAACCTCGGCGATGTCCGTGAACCGGATGCCCTCCTGCAAGTACGCCTCCACGGCAACCTCGTTGGCCGCGTTGAGCGCCGCCGGCATGGTGCCGCCGATGCGCAAGGCCTCATAGCCCAGATTCAGGCAGGGGAATCGGTCGTGGTCCGGCGTGAAAAAGGTCAGCTTCCCGATCGCCGCCAGGTCCAGCGACGGCAGATCGAGCGGCATGCGTTCGGGATAACGCATGGCGTACGAAATAGGGGTGCGCATGTCCGGCAATCCGAGCTGGGCGATGATGGAACGGTCTTCATATTCTACCAGAGAATGAATGATGCTTTCCCGATGGATCAGCACGTCGATCCGAGAAGCCGCGATATCAAACAGCCAACGTGCTTCGACCACCTCGAGGCCCTTGTTCATCAGGGTGGCCGAATCGATCGTAATCTTGGCGCCCATCTTCCAGTTGGGATGTTGCAACGCCCGTTCGGGTTTCACACCCTGCAGTTGCTCGCGCGAGAAGTCCCACAACGGCCCTCCTGAGGCCGTCAGAATAAGACGCCGGACATCCTCCCGGCGATGGCCCTCGAGCGATTGGAAAATCGCGCTGTGTTCGCTGTCCACCGGGAAGATCCGCACGCCGTGCTTGCGTGCTTCTTCCTGCATGAGTTTGCCGGCCATGACCATCGGTTCCTTGTTAGCCAGGGCGACGTGTTTGCCGGAGCGGATGGCGGCCAGGGTCGGGACCAGGCCGGCTCCGCCGACGATCGCCGAAATGACCAATTCGGCGTCCGGCACCTGCGCGACCTCCGCGACGCCATCTGTGCCGGAGAGGATCTCTGTGGAGAGGTCTCGGCAGCGGTCGCGCAATTTCGCGGCCGCCGACGCGTTCGACAGGGCGACGACGGTCGGCTTGTAGCGGCGGATCTGTTCCTCGAGTTTTTCGTCATTCGCGCCGGCCGTCAGTCCGACGATTTGGAATTCTCCAGGGAATCGGTCAACGATGTCCAGCGTATTGGTCCCGATCGATCCCGTTGACCCGAGAATCACGATTTTCTTCATCGCGAGTGCCCTTCCGCGCTGAGACGTCAGCCTCACGTATTCACGTGGAGTTCTTCTCCGCGAGCTCCTTACTTAAATTAAGGCGGTCACCCGATGGCTAATCGCCAAGACCGACGTCTAGTATCCTTTCCCCAGCGTCACATAGTAGTAGAACGCCGGAGCCGTAAACAATAGGCTATCGAGCCGGTCCAGCATTCCACCGTGTCCTGGAAGCAATCCTCCCGAATCTTTCACCCCCGCGCTTCGCTTCAAGGCCGATTCCACCAGGTCTCCCGCCAACCCCACGCCGGCCATGAGCAGCCCGAGCGCGACGCAATCGACCGTTGTCAAAGAGGGAAGAAACCACGCGCGGGCTCCAAAAGCTGTCAAGACGGAACACGCCACCCCTCCAATCAGGCCTTCGACGGTCTTGTTCGGGCTGATCGTCGGCGTTAATTTTCTCCGACCGAACAGCGTGCCGACGTAATAGGCGCCCGTATCCCCGGCCCACGTGGTTAGGACGACGAAGAAAACGAGAAACTCGCCGCCGTCCAGCGCGCGGGTTCGGAGCAGATGGCCAATGGTGAACCCAACATAGAGCACGCCGAACGCCAAAACCGCGCTGTCCATCAACGCCCGACTTAAGTCCCGTTGGGAAAACAGAGGAAGCAGCAGTGACCCGACCACCGTGAGTAGGAGCACGGTCTGTTCCGATAGCAGGTCCGGCCACTGCATGCTTGTGAGCAGTAGCGCGGTGGCTCCCACTCCCGCCACGATCGGGACGGCTCCCTGCTCGGTGCGGAAGTGCAGCCGGTAAAATTCGCCCGTTGCCAACAGACTGGCGGTCAGGACGAGGGAGAAGAAGGCGGAAGGCGGGAGATACCGGACCAGAACGTAGAACAGCGGAGCGAAAATCAGCGCCGGATAGATCCGGCGGATATCCAACCGCTTGGACGCCGAGGGTAGAGTTTCGACAGGCTGCTGGCCTTCCCCTCCACACTCGACGGCTCCCTGTTTCACAATCCGATCTGGGGAGAAACGGCGCTGAACACGCGACCGAATCGGCGATCCCGGCGTTGATATTCCAACAACGCCAGGAGTGCTTCACGCCGCCGGAAGTCTGGCCACAGCGTCGGCGTAAAGTACAGTTCGGTATAAGCGAGTTGCCACAGAAGAAAATTGCTGATGCGCGTCTCGCCGCTTGTGCGGATCAACAAATCCGGGTCGGGTAGGTCGCTGGTGGAAAGGTAGTTTTGAAACAAGGTCTCGTCGATATCTTCCGGCCGCAGCGCGCCGCGCTGGCATTCGCGGGCGATTTGAGAAACCGCGTCGATGATCTCCGAGCGGCCGCCGTAACTGAGCGCCACCGTGAGGATCAGTTTGTCGAGATGCGCGGTTTCCTGCTCGGTCGTACGGACCCAATGAAGGGCGGACGGCGGCAGCGCGGTGACGCGTCCAATGGTGCGGAACCGGACACCCTGTTGGACGAGGCTGGATCGCTCCGTCGCGAGATAGTGTTCCAACAATCCCATCAACGCGTCGATCTCCTGCGCTGGGCGATTCCAGTTTTCCTGGGAAAAGGCGTAAATGGTCAGCGCGTGGATGCCCAGTTCCAGACACAAAGCGATAACTTCGCGAACCGACTTGATGCCTTCCCGGTGTCCCGCAATACGCGGCAGCCCGCGGAGTTCAGCCCAGCGGCCGTTCCCGTCCATGATGATGGCAACATGCTTGGGAAGGAGGTCCGCCTCCAACCGTGAGAGCAGTTCGCCTTCGGAAAGGCGGTCCGTATCGAGCGTGGTGCTTTTCGTCATTGGAGCGGGTAAATGGACAACAGTCCTTTCCATGGCAGAGGTCCGGCAGGTGGGGCACAGTCTACTGGCGGGGTTGGTAAAAGTCAAACGATATTCACGAATTCCCTATCCAGGACGCAGGTGTTGCCGTAGAGTGCCAGCGCGCGTTGAAATACCTCGGCGTTCGCTTATATACTCCGCCTCGTGATGAAGAGAGAGGAAGGAACCTTACTGGAATGTCTACGGAACACGCTGTCGAGCTTGCCCATTTCGGCCTAACCGACCGGGAAATTCAACAGGTCCTCGGACGGGTGAAGGTCCGGGATGTGGATTATGCTGACCTCTATTTCGAATCGAGGCAGGCCGAATCGGTTTCCATGGAGGAAGGCATTGTCAAGCGGGCGACGAAAAGCGTCTCGCGGGGAGTCGGTGTCAGGGCCACTTCGGGAGAAAAAACCGGGTTTGCCTACTCCGATGAATTGACTCGGCGAGACCTGGAAATCGCCGCCGACGCGGCCCGTTACATCGCCGCCTCGCCTCGAGGGGTAGATGCCCTGCCGGTGACCCACTGCGAACGCCCGCCGCACGACTTGTATCCGGTCGAACGCGCAGCCGTCGAAGTCGCGACGAAGGACCGGGTGGCGCTTCTCAATGAGATCGATGCAGAAGCCCGCCGGTACGATCCGCGGATCAAGAACGTGATCGCATCGTTCAATACGGAATACAAGGTCGTGATTGTGGCGACATCGGAGGGCCGTCTGGTCGGCGACATCCAGCCGTTGTCTCGGTTGCAGATCACCTGCATCGCGGAAGAGAACGGCAACCGCCAAGTCGGGACCTTCGGCGGCGGCGGACGGATCGGGTTCGAGTGGTATCGGGAGGGCGACCGGCATCTGCACTACGCCAGAGAAGCGGCTCGCCAGGCGATCCTGAACCTGGACGCAGTGGATGCGCCGGCTGGGGTGATGCCGGTGGTTTTGGCTGGCGGATGGCCTGGCATCCTGCTGCATGAGGCGGTGGGGCATGGCCTGGAAGCGGATTTCAATCGCAAGAAGACATCCGCCTTCTCGAACCTGATCGGCCAGCGGGTGGCTTCGGAGATGTGCACGGTGGTCGATGATGGCACCTTACCGTTTCGGCGCGGCTCACTAAACATGGACGACGAAGGGACGCCGACCAGCCGGACGGTCTTGATCGAAAAGGGGATTCTTCGCGGCTATCTCACCGATCGACTGAATGCGTGCTTGATGGGTATCCCGCTGACCGGGAACGGGCGGCGAGAAAACTATCAAAGCGTCGTTTTGCCGCGCATGACTAATACCTTCATGTTGGCGGGCGAGTCCGAGCCACAGGACATCATCCGGTCCGTCAAGCGCGGCCTCTACGCCGTCTCATTCGGCGGCGGTCAGGTAGACATCACGAACGGCAAGTTCGTGTTCTCCGCCAGCGAAGCGTATCTCATCGAGGACGGCAAGATCACCAAACCGGTCAAAGGCGCGACGCTGATCGGGAACGGACCGGAGATTCTGACCAAAGTCTCGATGGTGGGTCACGATCTCAAACTGGACGAGGGCATCGGCACTTGCGGAAAGGAAGGCCAGTCGGTGCCGGTGGGGGTCGGTCTGCCGACCATTCGGATCGACGAGATCACGGTGGGAGGGACGAAAGTCTGATGGTGAGCGCTGAGTGCAGTGAGGAGTGCTGAATTGTCAATTGCGGACAAGTACGCAGGAGAACTGGCGGACAAGAACCGCCGTTTTATCGATCTCGCCGGGGATATCCTTGATCGGGCCAAGCGCTGCGGAGCGACGGAAGCGGACGTTCTGGTCGCCGACGGGGAGACATTGTCGGTGCAAGTTCGGCTGGGAACGGTCGACCGTCTGACCAAGGCCAGAGAGAAGCGCCTGGGGCTTAGAGTCTTTTTCGGGAAGCGCTCGGCCAGCGCGGCGACGTCGGATTTCTCGCCGGAGTCGCTGGACCGGTTTGTCAAGGATACGTGCGAGCTGGCTCAGGCGGTCGCCGAAGACGAACTGTCCGGCCTTCCGGCGGCGGAACTCATGGCCAAAGAGGTCCCCGATCTGGACCTGTATGATGCCACCGCACTGCAAACTGATGCCCAGATCGAACTCGCACGTCGGGCGGAAGCCGCGGCGTTTGCAGCCGATTCCCGCGTGACGAATTCGGAAGGGGCGGAGTTCGATTCCTCATCCGGGCGCATCGTGCTGGCGAACAGTCACGGATTTGCAGGCGAATACCGGAGTTCCAGCTTCTCGCTATCGGTGTCGCCAATCGCGACAGAGCCGGGCTCCGGCGCCATGCAGCGCGATGCTTGGTATAGCGTGCAACGGAAGTTCGCCAAGCTGGACAGTCCGGAGACGATCGGGCAGGAGGCGGCCCGCCGCGCGGTGCGGCGATTGGGGGCGAAGAAGATGTCCACCCGGTGCGCGCCGGTCATTTTTGATCAAGAAACAGCGGCCAGCCTGTTGAGCACCCTCTGCAGCGCCGTCTCCGGCTATGCCTTGTATAAAGGAGCTTCTTTCTTGGTCGGGCAACTCGGCCGGAAACTCGCACCCGACTTCGTAACCATTTATGACGACGGCCGGATGGTAGGCGGGTTGGGGTCCCGTCCGTTCGACGGCGAAGGGCTGCCAACGAAAAAGACGACCGTGGTCGAACGAGGCGTTCTGACAAGCTACCTTCTGGATACCTATTCGGGCAGGAAGCTCGGATTAGCCTCCACGGGCAATGCCTCGCGCAGCGTCGGCGAAAGCCCGTCGGTGGGACCGACCAACTTTTATTTGGCACCCGGAACCAGGAGCCCGGAGGAAATCATCGCCTCGGTGCGCGAAGGGCTCTACGTGACGGAACTGATCGGGTTCGGCGTGAATATGGTGACCGGAGATTACTCGCGCGGGGCTTGCGGCTTTTGGATCGAAAACGGAGAACTGGCCTATCCGGTTGAGGAGATTACCATTGCCGGGAATCTCAAACAGATGTTCTCGACCATCGAAATGATCGGGAATGATCTGGTCTTTCGCGGCCGCGTTGCCAGCCCGACGATCAAAATTGCGGAGATGACGATTGCGGGGAATTAGTTGATAGCGAATAGCTGACAGCAAGTAGCGGATAGCCTCAAACTCACGGCTTCGTGCTGTTGGCTGCGAGCTGTTCGCTAGGCAGGAGGTGAGTTATGGCTGAAATTAAAGACACGATGGTGCACTATCCAAGCGACGGCGTGACGGTCCGGGCGTATCTGGTGACTCCGCAGACCAAGGAGAAACGGCCGGCAATCATCGTGGTCCAGGAATGGTGGGGACTGAACGACCATATCAAGGATATTACTCGCCGGTTCGCGGCGGAAGGCTATGTAGCGATCGCGCCAGATCTCTATTCGCGGTTCCAGAACGAGGTCGTGTCGAACAGCAATCCCAAACGGGCCGGAGAGCTAATGGGGCAATTGAAGCAGGAAGACGGGCTCAAGGACCTGAACGCGACCGTGAACTATCTGAAAACGGCGCCTGGCGTGGATGCCGCGCGGATCGGCGTCACCGGCTTTTGCATGGGCGGCTCCTACGCGCTCATGCTTCCCTGCGTCAATAACGAGATTAAGGCGGCGGTGCCCTTCTACGGACAGGTGCCGAATCCGGACACGCCGCTTCAGAAGTTGGCCTGCCCGGTCCTCTATATCTATGGAGAAGAAGACGGGTGGATCACGAAGGCGGACGTGCAGCGGTTGGCGGCGGCGCTGAAAAAATATAACAAGCCGGGCGAGATCAAGACCTATCCTGGCGCGCCGCACGCATTTTTCAACGATACGCGCAAGGATGTGTACAAGCCGGCCGAAGCCAAGGATGCCTGGGCGCGCACGCTGGCGTTTTTCAAACAACATTTAAAGAGCGCGTAGCTCGTGGCCGATGGCGAATCGCTGAGGGCTGCTCGCTGCTTGCTCGGCGCTGTTTGCGGAGGAGAGCAATGGCCCTGAATGCGGAAGACGGAAAAAAAATGCTGCAAATGATCACGTCGCGTTACGACGACCGCCGTTGGCGCAAGAAAATTGAAAAGACCTTGAGCCTGCCGCAGTCGGGCGTGAGCGACGAGGTGCAACGGCAGATTTTCATGTATCTGAAGCTCGGCCTCAAAGCCTATAAGTCCCGGCGCGCTGATCCGGACACGTGGATTGTTGGCGGCTATGCAACCAAAGAAGTCATTGATCGGGCGAAGTTCCAGCCGCAGCAGGTAGGACCGTCGGTCACAAAGGAAGATGTGGCTTACCTCGGCATCGACCCAGGACCGGAAGTGGACGAAGCCTGGTGGGAGGAGATGCTCGTCAACTGGTTCGAGGAGCCGGAAAAGGGGAAGGAAGAAGCCGCTTCCGTTGAGGAAGGCCAACCCACCGCAGCAGAGGCCGACCAGCCTGCCGCCCACGCGTCAAAGGATTCCGCCAAAGCCTGAGAGGAAAAAGCAAGGAGGCTTTCTTATGATCCGAACAGGTCCATCTGCTGAACCTGCGGTTGCGGCGGCTCGATATGGAGCATGGTGCCGCCGGAGGCGGTGGAGGTCGCGTCAACGGAAGGCGGCCGGCTGTGACGATCGAGAAAGGCCTTCAGTTTCTTAAAGTCCTCGCGTAGCGGCGCCAATAGCCCGCCTTGGTGCAGAGCGGCAGCCGGGTGGAGGAGGGGGAAGATTACAAAATCCTTCTGGTAGAAGGCTTGTCCGCGCACTTTGGTAATCCCCACCTTGCGTTCCAGCAGCGTTTGCGTCGCCCAATTCCCCAATGTGCAGACCAGTTTCGGCTTGATCAGACTGATCTGCTGCATTAGGAACGGCTTGCAGGTCTCGACCTCGTCGGGTTCGGGATCACGATTGTTGGGCGGCCGGCAGTTATGGCTTACGATCCCAGCAGCGACATAGGATTCATCATCCTCGACGCCGATGTTGTAAAGCGGAAATGACCGACGGGTCCGGCGGTGATCAACTGTGGTAACGGTCGCCTCGACGAACACGTACTCACCGTGATGGTTCTTCAATAGCCGTTGCAGCAGTCCCCGCACGAGGTTCGGACTGTGCACGACTTCCTGCCACCATAGGTTGAGGACCAAGTAGCCGCGTTGTTCTGCCGCCTCGTGTTTGACGAGGGCGCGAGCCTGCGAATCTCGGTTCGAGAACGCCGGACCGCGAACCTCAATCAGGATCTTTTCGCTGGGTAGGCAGAAATCGTAGGTAAAGGCGGAACCTGCAAAGGCGAAGTGGTGGATGAACGGCACGTTTAGCTCTTCCAGGATGGCCTTCAATTCCTGCTCGCCATAACCGACAGGGCGCTTGCCGTTTCCTTCCGTTATGCTTTGCGCGATGGCGATCCGGCCACGATAACGTTCCTCCGCTGTCATATGCTGAATCTTGGCCTGCCCGGTGGCAACCAGCGCGCGCGTGCGAGAACTGGCACGAGCCGTGATGGCCGAAGGATCACACGGGCCTTCGGCGTATTGCCGGAGCATTGTTTGGCGAAGTTTCTCTTTCGCTTCCGGGCCATGGAACACTCGCCTGTTGTGACAGGTGGTACTGCAGGTGCGATATGTCCTCTGCTCGTATCGGTCATACCGGACGAAGAAAGTCTTGCCGCAAACTTCGCAACGATCCCCGAGCGTGGCCACACGATCGCCCGGCTGAATATCACGCGCGATTTTCCACTTCCCGTCGATGAGGAAGGGGTGTTCGGGAGTCACGGTGATCCGAACCGGCCTCCCTCTGCCCTCGCTCTGTGGGCGGATTGTGAGTTGAACTACTGCGCTCCCTTGTGGAAGAACTTCATGGGGACGGACATAGGTCACTTTGCGAAAACGTCCTGCGTGAGTCAGCACCAAGTCACCGACCCGGATGTCCTTGATCGGCTTATATCCGTTCGCAGTGTAGATGAGCACTCGTGGGCTGATGAAGCACTTGATGACGTTGGCGATATAAATGTCTGAACGCGACAGGCCGGCCGAGGCCAGCAACTCGTTCAACAGTTTCCCCGCCGCCCCCACGAACGGCTCACCCTGCCGGTCTTCATAAAACCCCGGTGCTTCTCCCACAAACATGATGCTGGCGTTCGGGTTGCCCGTCCCGAATACCACTTGTGTGCGGCCCATTTTCGAAAGCTTGCACCGCTGGCAGTTGTGCAGGGATTGAGCAAGGTCTTGGAGCGTCATCGGCGCGTCGTGAGGAAGGAATACCAGTGTAAATTGGCCGGCATCTTAGGCGGTCAGACCGGGCTTGTCAATCCGGTCAGAGTTCTCACGGAGGCCATCCTGCGGGGACGTGTGACACGACTGTGCGTAAGAAGAAGCTTGACAGTTGGCACGGCGTTTTCCTAGAGTCGCGGGTCTCACTACTAAGGAATCCTAAATATTGTCAGAAGAGCCAGACACATGGCCGACAAGTTGGAAAATACGACGGAACCGCTGAGCAACCGGGTGGTGGCCGGTCTGCAAAAAATCGGTCTAGCCATGAAAAGTCAGGCTTGGAAAGAGGCCAATCGCCGCCGGGTCACACCTCTGCAAGGGCAAACTTTGGCGTTGCTGCGCATGCGGGTCGGCCGCGGCGCAACGATGTCGGCTCTGGCACAAGAGCTGGCGGTCACGCTGCCCACCGCCTCCGATGTCATTCGGACGCTGGAGGTCAAGGGGTGGGTGCGGAAGAAGCGGTCGAAAGTGGATCGGCGTGTCATAACCATTACCCTAACCGCCGAGGGCATGCGCAAAGCCGACGGGGGAGCCGGCTGGCCGGATTTTCTCGCTGCTGTTGCGGACCAACTGCCGGTTGCAGAACAAGAGTCGCTGCTGCGCATCCTGATCAAGATGATTCGGACTCTTCAGGAGCGGAGCGAGATCCCGGTTGCGCGCATGTGCGTGACCTGTTGCTACTTCCGGCCTCGCGTATATGACGATCCAGAACGGCCGCATCACTGCGACTTCGTGAACGCGCCGTTCGGCGATCGGCTACTGCGGATCGACTGCGCCGAGCATGAGCCGGCGGCGAAAGCCCAGGCGGAGCGAAATTGGAAAACCTTCAATCAGGGGTCCAGACTATGAGCGAACAGTGGCCGGACTGGGCAGAACGACTGAACGTCCCCGCGCGAGGGGAACGGCAATCGATGCAGCGATTGGTACGCTATGAAGTTCGCAATCCTGGAGGGGCGCTTGATGCAGACCCTCGTCGGGAAGGGACGGGATTGACCATCAACGTCGGGGACGGCGGCCTCTGCCTGCTGCTGGATTGGGCGCCGACCGTAGGGGACATCCTACTACTCGAGATCGTGTCGCCGGCGGTGGCCATTTTTCCGCCCAGGTCGGCCGAAGTGCGGTGGGTCACCCCGTTACCTCTGGCCCATGACGATATCTATCTGGTGGGAATGAAGTTTGTGAGCTGAAGGCGGCGGCTGAAGCATGAACGAATATCACGCCAACTGTGCAAGCGTTCCTGTCCCGCACGGTGAGAGCTCGCCCACGCGGCTGGCCGCATATCTCTTCCTGACCCGCCGAGAACGGGAAATTCTCCAGTTGGTGGAAAAAGGCTTGAGTAACAAGGACATTGCGATCAGACTCGAGATCGAACTGCAAACGGTGAAGAATCATGTGCAGCACGTCTTCGCCAAACTGGGTTTCAAGAGGAGAAAGGAAGCCGTCCGGGATCCATCAGAACGCAGGGGCCTTGTACATTTTTGAGTATTCTCTGATCGCGAATCCCACCTGAACCTTCTGTCTGTAGGGATTTTCCTACAAGAACTGGTACTTTTTCCTCGTTGACAATTTTTAGGTGACAGCCTACATGAGCGATGGCCCATGCCGCCAAGCAGGAGGTTGGGCAGCGTCACGGAGGAATATCGGAGGAAGCCATGGCCGAACGAAACGAGAAAGGTGTCGCCTTGACCGTGAAGCTGACACCGGTCGAGCACGCGGACCAGCCGGTGTCGGCGAACTACACGACGGTCGGCGTGACGCAGGGCATTGCCTATCTCGACTTTGGGTTCATTGAGCCGGCGAGGCTCGCCATGCTCGCCCGCACCGCGCGCGACGGCAAAGCCATTCCGGAGAGTCTCGACGGCAAGCTCGTGGTGCGGGTGGCAATGGGACTGGATGTCTTGCAGCGACTGCATCAGCAACTGCAGCAGGTCCTGGTCGGGGTGCGGGGGAAAAGAGAAGTGAAGCCTTAACGGATTGTCGCCGGCCATGTGGAGGCCAGAGGATGGCCCCTGCCACAGAGCACACCACAGAAGAAGCCTCCGCCTCGCCTCTCTCTCCCGACCAGGATACCGGGCTCCTCTGCCTGCTGCTCATCGCACGCTTCTATGACTTGCCTGCCGATGGCGCGCAGGTGCGCCACCAGTTCGGGGAGGCCGGCTCCCCGCTTGCCGATCGCGACCTGCTCCGGGCCGCCAAGCACCTGGGGTTGAAGGCCGGGCTTGTCCAAACAGAATGGGCCAAGCTGGCCGGCACGCCGCTGCCGGCACTCGCGAAGCGTCGGGACGGGCGGTATGTGGTGCTCGCCAAGGTCGAGGCTGAGAAGGTCTTGGTGCACGACCCCGTCGGGGGGCGTCCGCGGATCCTGGCGCGGGCGGACTTCGAACAAAGCTGGTCGGGTGAGTTGCTACTTTTCACCAAACGGGTGCAGCTCCGGCCGCAGGATCTCACGTTTGACTTCACCTGGTTTATCCCGGCGATTGTCAAATACCGTCGCTTGCTCAGCGAAGTCCTGCTCGCGTCGTTCGTCCTGCAACTGTTCGGACTCCTTACGCCGCTGTTCACCCAGGTCGTCATCGACAAGGTGCTGGTCCACAAGGGTTTCACGACCCTGCATGTGCTCGCCATCGGCATGGTCGCGCTGGCGCTCTTCGAGGCGACGCTGGGCGGACTCCGGACGTATCTCTTCGCCCATACGACCAACCGGATCGATGTGGGATTAGGCGCGCAGCTCTTCCGGCACATCCTGGCCTTGCCATTGGCCTACTTTGAAGCGCGTCGGGTGGGAGACACGGTCGCCCGGGTCCGGGAGTTGGAGCACATCCGGCAATTCCTCACGAGCAATTCCGTCACGGTGGTCCTCGACCTGCTCTTTACGGTCGTGTTCCTGGCGGTGATGTGGGTCTACAGCTCGCTGCTCACGCTGGTCGTCCTGGGGTCGATGCCGTGCTATGCCGTTCTGTCACTCGTCATCACGCCCATCATCCGGGTACGGCTGAACGAGAAGTTCAATCGCGGGGCGGAGAATCAGTCGTTTCTGGTCGAGGCCATCAGCGGGATTCAGACCGTGAAGGCGCTCGCCGTGGAGCCGCCGCTCCAGCGCCGCTGGGACGAACAACTGGCCGGCTATGTGCGGGCGAGCTTCCGGGCGACCAGTCTGATCACCGTGACCAGCCAAATCGCCTCGTTCATTCAGAAGATCACAACGATCGCTGTCCTCTGGACCGGGGCCTCTCTCGTCATCGGCGGAGATCTCAGTATCGGCCAGTTGATCGCCTTCAACATGCTGTCGAGCCAAGTCACGGGGCCGCTCTTACGGATCGTCAATCTCTGGCAGGAGTTCCAGCAGGTCGGCATCTCCGTCCAACGACTAGGCGATGTGCTCAACACCCGCCCGGAGCCCTCCTACAGCCCCAGCCGGACCACGCTGCCGCGCGTCGTCGGGCGGATCGTGTTTGACGAGGTCACGTTCCGCTATCGGCCGGATGGGCCGGAGGTCCTCCGCAAGGTGTCGTTCGCGATTGAGCCGGGCCAAGTCATCGGCATCGTGGGCCGCTCCGGGTCCGGCAAGAGTACCATCGCCAAACTGATCCAGCGGCTTTATGTCCCGGAACGGGGCCGGGTGCTGGTCGATGGGGTGGATCTCGCGCAAGTGGATCCGTCCTGGCTGCGGCGGCAAGTGGGCGTCGTGCTGCAAGAGAACTTGTTATTCAACTGCTCTGTGCGGGACAACATCGCGCTGACCAATCCCGCGCTCTCGATGGATCGCGTCATCGAGGCAGCGAAGCTCGCCGGCGCGCATGACTTCATTCTCGAATTGCCTGAAGGCTACGACACGATGGTGGGCGAACAGGGCTGCTCGCTCTCCGGCGGGCAGCGGCAGCGGATCGCCATCGCCCGCGCCCTGGTGGCCAATCCGCGCATTCTCATCTTCGACGAGGCCACCAGCGCCCTCGACTACGAATCTGAAGCGATCATACAGCAGCACATGGCCCAGATGCGCAAGGGCCGCACGGTGATCATCATCGCCCATCGGCTCAGCACGGTGCGGCCCGCTCACCGCATCTACGTCATCGAGAAGGGCGAGATCGTCGAAGAAGGCACACACGACGACCTATTGAAGCAGAACGGCTTCTATGCCCGGCTGCACACACATCAGGAAGGACGGTTTGCAGTGGGGTAGCCGCACGTCAACCCTCTCCCCACCGTGGGAGAGGGAAGGGTGAGGGGGGAAGAGAGAGCTTCTCGCTGCACCGCTCATCGCCACAGAGCGGCCACACGTGACGAGGGACAAATGATCAATCTCCGGCGCCATCTCGCCGTCTGGCGCGCGGCCTGGCAGGCCGAAGTCAGTCGGCCGCCGCGGACCATGCCCTCGGACAAGGCCATGGAATTCCTGCCGGCCGTGCTGGAGATTCAGGAGGCGCCGCCCTCGCCCATCGGACGGGCGATCCTCTGGGTCATCCTGGCCGTGTTCACGGCGGCGGTTTTGTGGGCGTATTTCGGTTGGATCGACATCGTGGCCACGGCCCAGGGCAAGATCATCCCCAGCGGGTACTCCAAGGTCATCCAACCGGTCATCCAACAGTTCGAGTCCGGTCTTGTCCGAGCCATCCATGTGCAAGACGGCCAGGTGGTGAAGCAGGGCGACGTGTTGATCGAGCTGGATCCGACGCAGAACCGGGCTGATCGCGACCGCGCGTTGAATGAATACCGCGCGGCGACGGTGGAGGCCTCACGGCTCCGGGCCCTGATCGCCGGCCGGAGCACGTTCGACCCGCCGGCGGATGCCGATCCTAAGTATGTGATGTTGCAGCGGCAATTGCTCCGCGATCAACTGGCCGAATATCAGGCCCGGGTCGAGGCGGCCCGGCATCTCATCGAGCAACGCAAGGCCGCGTTGGCGCAGACGCAGGAGAACATCCGGCGGTTGGAAGCCACCGTCCCGATCGAAGCCGAACGGGCAGCGGCCTACAAGCACCTGCTCGAGAACCAGTTTGTCTCCAAGATGGACTACCTGCAATTCGAGGAGCAGCGCATCGACAAAGCCCAGGAGCTGACGGGCCAGCAGAAGAAGCTCGTCCAGGATCGAGCGGCTCTCGCGGAGGCGGAGAAGCACTATCGCGTCCTGGTGTCGGAGTTTCAGCAAACCAAACAGGCCGAACTCTCCGCGACCGAAACGAAAGCGGCCTCCCTGGCACAGGAGGTGGTCAAAGCCGAGCAGCGCACGGACCTGCAACGCCTCGTCTCCCCGATCGACGGCGTGGTGCAACAACTGGCGGTCCATACGCTGGGCGGGGTCGTCACGCCGGCGCAGCCACTCATGATCATCGTTCCACAGGACCATCCGGTCGAAGTCGAAGCGCAGGTGGAAAACAAGGATGTGGGGTTTGTCAAAGAAGGCCAGCCGGTCGAGATCAAAGTCGAAACGTTCCCGTTCACGCTCTACGGGACGATTCCAGGCACCGTCCTCAGTGTCTCCGATGACGCCGCGCCGCTGGAGAAGGTCGGCTTGGTGTACCCGACACGGGTCAGCCTGGACCGCGCGACGATTCAGGTCGAAGGCAAACACGTGAATCTCTCGCCCGGCATGGCGGTGACGGTGGAGATCAAAACCGGCCAACGCCGGGTCATCGAGTATCTGTTGAGTCCGCTGCTGAAGGCGGTGAAAGAGAGTTTGCGGGAACGGTAAGAGCCCAAATCGTTTTATGACCAAGGCGGCGTCGTCGAGAACCTGATCGGCGCCGCGCCGAAGCTTGGCGATGACGAAATCCACTGGCGCAAGGAGTCGCACGCGAAGGTTGGGTTGGGAGATTCGTTGCTGGGGGTGCTGGCAGTGTGTGGACGATAGAACTCCGTGCGCAATGGGATGAAAGGAGGCACACGGAATGATGAGCCGCGTGTATGGGGTTATGGTTGGCGTGCTGACGGTCTTGCCCGGGGTTCTGCTCACGGCGTTTGTCAGCATGGCGGAAACGCCGGGGGAGCACTTTGAGAAGCAGATGAAGAAGTTTGCGGAATCCTGTGCAAAGCGGAAGCGGGTAGAGGCCGGGGATCGGACCTGCGACATCCTCAAGCTCAAACCCGCCGATCCGCTGGCGACGGAAGCAGGCCGCTTCGCGCACTCGATCAAAATCCCCAACCCTGTCCCTGAAGATAGTGGCTACAAACCCGGCATGACGCCGCAGGAGTATTTCGACCATCTCTGCAAGACGGAAGCGGGGGAGTTCATCTACAAGACGGTCGAAAATGTGGAGGGGCTGTACCTGATGCGGCCGCGGAAGGAGGCCACGGATGATGAGCTGAGTCATCTGTATGCGTTGGAGGATCCGTATGGACAGGTTGTTGGTGAGAGTGAGCTTCCACAGGACTCCTATGTTCAACCGGCTATGGGCAAATATGAGTTTCTCGAAATGCCGTTGAGCAGTCCTTTGACGACGGGTGCAGCCACCGGAAAATTCAAGCGATATTACCGCGACGCACTCGCACATACTGATCGCCAATATCAGACCGCAATCAATGGGCGATCGGTCTTCGTCCCATATGTCGTGGCGGAAGCCATCGTTCCGGCCCTTAAAAGTCGTTATGGCTTCACGTGGCGTGGGATTACCCGTCCGCATGATCGAGAATTCGGGATTGCTGGGGGCGAACTAGTTGTCCTTGATTTGCAAACTCAGGAGGTCTTGGCCGTAAGGCGCGGTTTTATTCGAAGTGGATGGATGAAAAATCTAACAGGCATCTGGTGGCTGACCAGCCGTGTTTGTCCAGGCCCAGGCGCTAAGCGCGAACATCTTTTTATCAAGGAAATTCTCAAGCCCGTAAACAGCTCCGCTTCAGGGAAGGAGAAATAACATGACGCAGATTCGCATCTGGCTCGATTTCGCTCTTCAGCAGATGGCTACAGAATCCTATATTCATAGATTTTTATCAGGAGAATTATCGCTGGAGCGCGTTCTGAAAATGGGAAACAACAATCTTCCCGGCGACCAATCCGGCACAGATGTCTTGCCCGGCAAAACCAGGATGACGACCCTGCAAGCGCAGCAATTCACCCAGCGCTACCAAATCCTCGACCACCACGCCAACGATGCCACGGGGTTTTCGGCGACGTTGCTGCGGGATCGGACGACCGGGGAATACACGCTGTCCTTCCGCAGCACGGAATCCGCGCCGGTAGCTGAAGGCGGGGATCGCGAGCGGGACCTCTTCGGGGCCGACGTGGAGATCGGCGCGTTCGGCTTCGCCTTTGGGCAGCTCGTCGCCATGGAGGCCTATTACCAGTCGCTCAAGGCGAGCGGGACGCTGCCGGTGGGGGCCGTGCTGAACGTGACCGGCTATTCCCTCGGTGGCCATCTGGCCACCGTGTTTACCGAATTGCACGAGGGCGACGTCACGCATACCTACATTTTCAACGGGCCCGGGCGGGGGCATGTGCCGGGGCTGGCTGCCGAGGAAACGCGCATCCAGGACATGCTGACGTATTTCCGGTCGGTCTTGGAGAATCCGGACAATGCGCTCGACTCTTTCCCCCGCGACACGACATACGACCAAGCCAAGGCGCTCTATGCCCAACAGGGATCGAGCTGGCGTCCGTTCGACCCAGGGGCGCCGACTCTTTACAGCGATCCCCGGTACGAGTGGGCGAAAGCGGCCACGCTGGCGCTGTTCTCGCCGACGGGAGTGGCCTCCTTGCCGTCACCAGGCGACGTGCAGGATCAGGGGCCCTTTGCGAAGATCACCCAACTCTACGGCCAGGCGACTACTGAGGATGTGCAGTTTGTCGCCAATGCGGGCGTGCATGCGCCGGCGATTCCTGTGTTTATCGAAGGCCAGCCGCTGATTGCGGGGATGCCGCTCCCGAGCTTCACCGAAAGCGGCAATACCCATTCCCTCACGCTGATCGTGGATTCGCTCGCGGTTCAGGAGCTGATCCAGACCATCGATGCTCGCTATGGGCAAGCGAGTGCGGAACTGCTGATCAAGGCCGCCTCCAATACCAAAGCGGACACGGTGGCACCGCTGAACGTGTCGGATGTGGCGGAGGGCGATTCCCTCGAAAAAACGGTCGATGCCTTTCGGAAACTCTTTCGGGACCCTGCAGTGCCCCCGGCGGATCCATTGCCCGTCAACTCGCGTGTGGGCGGATTCGGCGACCTGGCCAACCTCAACCAGATGTATGCGGCGATCCAAGAAGTCAAAGACCGCGTGAGTGCCCTGCAGGCCCAAGGGGTCGTCTTCACGATCGACGATTTGACAGACCCCGCGCTGGACCATGCCGCCATTCTGGCCATCGCCGATGCCAACACCCCGGCGGGGCTGGCCTATCGCTACGCGCTCAGAGAACTCAATCCGTTTGCCGTGGTGGCAAACACAGAATCCGCGAACGATGCGTTGTATGCCGAGCATGTGCAAGGCGGCGGCCTCGATGTGTTTGACGACGCGACGGGGACGGGTACGCTGACGGCTCGCTATCTCGATGACCGCGCCAGGTTTCTGAAGGAGAAGATTGCGCTCAATCAGCTTGACCACCAGACCTCCGAGGGGACCATTCATTTCACGGATGTGGCCACGGGTTATGAGATCACGACCGACTCGGTGCTGACCACGGACCGGCACTTCGTCTTCGACTCCGACGACGGCCATACGGTGGCCGGCGACAGCGCGGCCGATGAGTTGTTTGGTGGCGGTGGTCACGATGTGCTGTTGGGGCAGGGTGGCACGGATTATCTCGAAGGCGGCGCGGGCCAAGATATTCTCGTAGGCGGGGCCGGTGATGATGAACTGCGGGGCGGGACGGGCTTCGACACCTACCTCTACACCTCCGGCGATGGACTAGATCGGATCGAAGACGCGCACGGCCAGAATGCCATCTTCTTTGATCAGCAGCTTCTGCAGGGTGGAATTCGCGAGGCCGGTGGCGGGGCCTATACGAGCCTGGACGGGCGGTTTACCTATGCCTTCTCGGGGACCGATCTGGTAGTCAATGGGGTCCTGACCCTGAACGAGCATTTTCAGAACGGCCAGTTCGGGATCCGCCTGTTTGAGCTGCCGGCCTATGCCGCGGCCACGCGGAGCGAGTTTCTGAAAGTGGATCATTACCAGCAGATCGGCACCGATCCGGAGGGCAACCCCATCTACGAGCCGGTCCACGCGCCCTTCTTCGATGACAATCCGAACAACACCACGACCACGACCGACCCTGGGCGGCTGGTGCCGTCCATTGGCGACGACCACAACCTGATTCATGCGTTGGGTGGGAACGATATGGTGATCAGCGGGGCGGGCGATGATCAGGTGTACGGGGAGGAGATGATCGAGGGCCTGTTTGGAAGAGGTAGCTATGATCGTCAGTCCGTTTCGGTGGCATAAAGGGGACTAAATACTCAGTGGAGGCGAGCAGCATGCAAAACAAAGTATCAAGTCTGATGGTGACCATGATGGGTTGCTTTCTGGTCCTATCTTGTGTCTCGTTCGCCGAGACACCGGGGGAACGGTTTCGCAAGGTTGTGAACGAAATGGCTGAGCTTTGCATTTCTAAGAAGTTAAAGCCTACAGATTCACGATGCGCGATTCCGAATCTTAAACCGGCCGATCCACTTGCAACACCAGAGGGCCGCTTCGCGCACTCGATCAAGATTCCCAATCCGGTGCCGGAGGACAGTGGGTACAAACCCGGCATGGCGCCGCAGGAATACTTCGAGCATCTCTGCAAGACCGAGGCAGGGGAGTTTATCTTCAAGGCGGTGGAGAATGTGGAGGGCATCTTTCAGATGCGGCCACGAGAAGAGGTTATGGACTCGATGCATCGGCATCTGTACGCATTGGAAGATCCTGCTGGCTACTCATTAGACCCTCATACACCGCAAGATTATTTTGTCCAACCACCAATCGGAAAATATGAGTTCTTAGAATTGCCGGATCAAAGCACGGATAACTATAGGCGATATTATAGAGATCCAAAAGCAAGTACTGGCAGGACATTCTCAGCTTGGATTAACGGTCGTCACCAAAGGATTCCTTATATCGTTGCTACAGAAGAAACCCAAATGCTTAAAAGCCAATATGGTTATACATGGCGCGGCATTGATCGTCCAAACGATCGAGAGCTGGGAATTGCTGGTGGCGAGGTGATTGTGCTGGACGTGAGAACGAAAGAAGTACTGGCTGTGAGGCGAGAATATTTTCTTGGTGACTTACATCCGGCAGGGATCGGGTTTGAATGGAAGCATGGTTGCCCAAACGTTCCCAAAAAGATGACGAATGAATTCGTCCAGCAAGTGTTAAAGCCGAAGCCATCTCTTTGATTAGGAAAGGACAACAAACATGGAAAACAATAGCATCAGCATTTGGTTGAAATTTGCCCTGCAGCAAATTGCTGCCGAGTCATACTTGGATTTCTTCATCACAGGACAGAGAAGCTTGGTAGATGTGTTGCGGTTGGGAAACAATAAGCCAGGTTTTGGCGAAAACAATTACACCCGTATGACTCTTGGGCAGGCAACTGCTTTTGATAACCAGTATGACCTTGTCGACCATCATGCCAATGACGCAACCGGGTTTTCAGCGACGCTGTTGCGCGACCGCACAACGGGTGAGTACACCTTGTCCTTCCGCAGCACGGAATACCGCAATCCCGATCAGGGCGGAGATTGGTCACGAGATGGGTTGGGGGCTGATAGCGAGATTTTCAGCAAGGGATTCGCGTTGGGTCAGCTCGCTGCGATGGAAGCCTACTACCAGGAACTCAAGAACAGCGGCAAGTTACCTGCCGGTTCCGCATTGAATGTCACGGGCTTCTCGCTCGGCGGCCACCTTGCCACAATTTTCACCGAGTTGCATTACAACGACAGCGACATCGCTTTTGGGCACACCTACACGTTCAATGGAGCGGGACGGGGCCACATTACGGGAGCAGGAGCCACGGAGGCCGAGCGCATCCATGAGATGATCCGATTGTTCACGGCCATCGTTCAGGATCCTGACCGAGCTCTGCCCTACACGACAGCGGATGATCCGGCCTATCTGGCAGCGAGTGCCGCCGGGGCGGGTTGGAATCCGTTTACCCAGGGTTCACTGGAGAACGCCTATCTCGACCCGCGCTATGCACTGGCCAAACAAATCGTTCTCAGTCAGTACGACACGACCGGACTCAGTGCGAGTCCGGCTCCGGGCGAAGTGGGGACCAGCGAGGCTTTCCAACAGATCACTCAGCTCTTCGGGCATGCCACCCATAACGATTCCGAATATGTCGCGAACCGCGGGGTGCATGGAGCCGCCACCGCAATCTTTATTGAGGACCAGCCGGATCTCGATGGGTTCGGCGGTTTCTTTGGATTAAACGGCGATTATGGGACGACGCACAGCATCATCTTAATGGTGGATGCGCTAGCGCTGATGGAACTGTTCCAAACCGTCAATCCCAGTCTGACACAGGCGGAGATCGAGCAGATCTTCGCGGCGTCCTCGAACCAACGAGCTACAGGGACCACTGTTGGGTTATCGGGCACAGCGGAGGCTGACTCACTGGAGAACGCATTGGATGCCTTACGCAAGATCTACCTCGGAGAGGTGTCGAAGACTGAGTCGAACCCAGCAACGGGTGGATTCGGGGATATTGCGAGGCGCAATGAGTTTTACACAAATCTTGAGCAAGTGAAGGCCCTCGTTCTGCCGAATCCTGGGTCCCTTGTGCCCTTGGTTGGCCTACCCGTTGACGATGTCAAGGCCCGCGCGTTGAACGACATTGCCTATCGCTATGCTCTGAAAGAACTGAATCCCTTCGCCGTGATCGGTGTGGACTATTCACGATTCAATCAGAACGGTGCGCTGGACCTATTTGATGAACTCCTGGGGACCGGTGCCCTCACGCAGCAGTACCTTGAGGATCGAGCTCTTTTCCTGGCCGAAAAGCTTGCTCTGAATCAGGGCGATCTCGACAAGTCCCCCAATGGGATTCATTTCAAGGATGTGGCCAGCAAGTACGAGATCCAAACGACCTCGCTGTTTTCGATTGACGATCGGCAATTTCTCTTTGGCGGTGATGACAGTGACGCCCTTCAGGGAGAGGGCAAGGACGATCATCTCTTTGGCGGGGATGGTCACGACGTGTTGATTGGGCAGGGTGGCACGGATTATCTCGAAGGCGGCGCCGGCCACGATATTCTCGTAGGCGGGGCCGGTGATGATGAACTGCGGGGCGGGACGGGCTTCGACACCTACCTCTACACCTCCGGCGATGGACTAGATCGGATCGAAGACGCGCACGGCCAGAATGCCATCCTCTTTGATCAGCAGCTTCTGCAGGGTGGAATTCGCGAGGCCGGTGGCGGGGCCTATACGAGCCTGGACGGGCGGTTTACCTATGCCTTCTCGGGGACCGATCTGGTAGTCAATGGGGTCCTGACCCTGAACGAGCATTTTCAAAACGGCCAGTTCGGGATCCGCCTGTTTGAGCTCCCGGCCTATGCCGCCGCCACGCGGAGCGAGTTTGTGAAAGTGGATCATTACCAGCAGATCGGCACCGATCCGGAGGGCAACCCCATCTACGAGCCGGTCTACGCGCCCTTCTTCGATGACAATCCGAACAACACCACGACCACGACCGACCCTGGGCGGCTGGTGCCCCCCATCGGCGACGACAACAACCTGATCCATGCCTTAGGGGGAAACGACACAATCGTCAGCGGAGCGGGCGATGATCAGTTGTACGGGGAGGACGGGGATGATGAAATCTACGGCAAAGGCGGGCATGACCGCATTTACGGCGGGGCGGGCCACGATACGATCAATGGCGATGACTCGTTGACCCCTGTGACGGGGAATGACTATCTCGACGGGGGTGAGGGTGATGATCTGTTGCAAGGCAGCGCCGGGTCCGATGTCATCCTCGGCGGCGCCGGGAACGACAACCTGAACGGCGATGATCTGCAGGCCCTGCAGCTGGGCATCTATGGCAATGATTTCCTCGATGGCGGCGCCGGCGACGATGAGTTGCATGGCGGGGGCGGGGCCGATGTGCTGATCGGGGGAACCGGCAGAGACCTTCTGATTGGCGATACGACGCCGTTTCAGGGCGGCTCGCCCGAGATCGGCGGAGCCGATACGGTGGAGGGCGGCGCCGGGGATGATCGGCTCAACGGCGGTCTGGATGCCGACACCTTTTCGGTCCCCTTGGTCGGCGGGACTAGCAGCGACCTCATGACCAGACCGGTTTGTGATGGTGACTATTTCACAACTCTGAGAAAGGCGGCGTAGATGATTGCGCTTTCACTTCTGATCGGTCTGGTGGTCTACATCTTTCTCGCTTGGTTTAGCGTTCGAGTGGTCGGCTGGCTGGCCAACGTCTTGGCAGTAACGGCTACCACGAAGAGAATTTCACAGGCCTTAACTGTCGCGATCTTTGTGTTGATTCCGACATGGGACATTGCTCCAGGCAGAATTCATTTTGCGCGACTATGTGCGACCGAAGCTGGGCAGCAGGTTTTCAAGACGCTTCAGTTGGGAAGTGAATTCTTCTTGGCTCCAGGCGAGCCTGATACTTCAAAGAATGGCTCGCCACCGGCTAAGGGAGGGGAATTAAATCTATCAAAGGTTAGGAACCACTTCGAACTTGGCAAGGAACGTCAGAGCAAATCTTTTAATGTTACCAAGGTGAACTTTTTCATAAGAGATAGGAAAACAGGAGAAGTTTTAGGCAACGCAACCATTTTTGAATATTACGGGGGATGGCTCACAGACTATTTAAACGAACATCGATTTCCAAACGTATGTCCTGAGGAAAAGCGACAGCCCTATGAACCTCCCATTTACGTCATGCTATCTTCGAACGTCTTTAAGCCCATAACCTCGCCTCAGCAAAAGGGGGACTAACGATGCCGACTCCAATCAATATGTATTTTACCAGCGCTCAACTCTCAATGGCTGCGTACGCTAACCTGACAGTCGGGATGAGTCTCGACCAATACAAGCAAGAACTCGTCCGAGTCGGCTTCACTGATGACCTTGCGCAGGAATTCGTTACGCAATATTCCATCGCAGCCGACACCTTTTCCAATGCCCAAGGGCTGGCGGTTAACCTTTTTCAGAAGACTGGGAGCACGGAAAAAGTACTCGCCATCCGGGGGACGGAAGGTATCAATACTCTCTCGGACCTTGTGGCCGATGGACGCATCGTCATCGGTGAAGCCGCGGACCTTAATCCTCAATATGCCGCATTGAAAAACTACTATCAGCAACTCGTCGCGTCAGGGGTGTTGGGGACAATGAGTGTCTCACCGTGACCGGCCACTCCTTAGGCGGCTTTCTCGCTCAGGCCTTCACGATCGATTTTCCAACGAACGTCACGCACGCCTACACATTCAACTCACCGGGGTTTGGTGGTCTTTTGACGGACATTCTGGACCGGCTCGGGATTGCTGATACCGCAGTGCCTTCAGGACTCATCACTAACGTGCTTAGCCAGAACGGGTTCTCTGCCGCTGCAGGATTCGGGACGCTGGTTGGGACAGTCGAGAACATCTTCATCGAAGAGACCCTGAATCCTATCACCAATCATTCAATTGGAACTGCCACGGATGCCTTGGCCCTCTACGATCTGGTGTCTCGGGTCGATCCGCACGTATCGATCTCGTTCATCACCGGCATACTGAATGCTTTATCGAGCGTCAGTGCCAACAGCTTGGAATTCGGTCTCAACGCTTTCTCTAAAGCGCTACTAGGACCTGCTGCGCCGACCACAGCGATTGGCGACCGGGAATCCTATTACACCAATCTCACCGTGCTCCGCGACATCTTGCCGGCGACGAGCCCGTATCGCGTGGACAGTTTGGTTGAGGTGGCAAGCAGCACGGTGTTCAGTCAGGCTAAGGCCGCCACGCCGGATGGCTTGGCCTATCGCTATGCGTTGTGGGAGTTGAACCCCTTCGTCGTGCAGAGCGTGGAGTACCAAGCGCTGCATAATCAAGACGGGTCACTTGACCTCTATGATGCCACGACAGGCCAAGGGACCTGGACGCTGGTGGCGCTCAGCGATCGAGCAGAGCTGCTGGCGGAGAAGATCGCCTTCAATCAGAGGGATGGCAGTCCAGCGAGTGGGACGTTGTTCGTGGATGAGACGACCGGATTTCATAATGGTCGTGGTGCCACGGCGACACAGGTCGTGATTTTCGGCGATGCCGAGGGGCGGGAGATGCTGGGCCGGTCAGGCGATGACCGCATCTATGGCGGCGGTGGGAATGATGTCATCAATGGCCAGGAGGGGCTTGATTATCTGGAAGGCAATCAAGGAGACGATCAGCTTGAGGGCGGTGCGAAGAACGATATCCTCTTGGGCCAGCAGGGTGACGACCAACTCTGCGGCGAGGCGGATAACGATCGCCTCAACGGCGGGCTCGGCGATGATCTGTTGGACGGCGGCGACGGCCTCGACACCTATTTCTATCGTACCGGCCCAGGCCAAGATCGCATTGTCGATTCAGATAAGATCGGGGCCATCGTGCTCGATGGCCAGCCGCTCGCCGGGGGCATCTGGCGCCAAGGGACGACCGCAGATACGTGGGTCAGCCTCGATGGCCAGTTCACCTATGTCATAGTGAAACAGAGAGACCTGATCAATCGGAGGTTCAGAAGAAAGGTGGCGTAGATGTTTGGCTTAGCATTGCTCGTTGTCCTGGTGGTCTATGTTTACTTGGCGAAGTTCGTCGTCAAACTCGTCGGGCGATACACCGAGAGCAAGATCGTGAAGTATCTCACGATCGCTATCTTTGTGCTGATTCCGACGTGGGACATCATTCCGGGACACCTTTATTTTGGTCATCTGTGTCGAGATAGAGCAGGCATAAAGGTGCACAAGACGGTTGAAGTAGAGCAGAAGTATTTTTCGGCGAACGGACAACCAGACCGGAAGGAGCTTGGTGAAATCTATCAAAGCGGGAGCAAATTTGATGACCATTTCTCTAGGCTTTTCCATATCACTAAGGTGGAGACATTTGTCCGAGATATTCACACTGGAGAGATATTAGGATCAGCGACGCTCTTCCACTTTTATGGAGGATGGTTAGTCGCCTACCTGTTCCCTCAAGGTCCACCAAGTAGCTGTCCAGGATACGCTGTATATGATGATTTGTGGAAAGCTGTAATTAAACCGAAGCGAAACGTTCAAGTGGGAGGTATGTGAAATGGCAAATTTTATAAGCACTTATTTCCAGCAAGCTCAGTTCTCCTTGGCAGCCTATGCCAACTTGACGATATCAATGAATTCTAATCGGCAAGCATTTATAGACGCACTGAAGCTCGCTGGCTTCGCTGAGGCGCTCGCCACGCAATTTGCCGCCACCTATTCCATCGTCAGTGTCAGTCCGCCCAATCTGAATGGGTTCTCGGCGGTCTTGTTTCAGAAGAACGATGGGTCGAACGACCGCTTCCTGGCGATTCGCGGGACGAATGATCCTTTTGACGCCTTTACCGACCTCGTCGACATCGGGTTGCTCGGGAGTGCGGACATTCAGGCGCAATATGCCTCTCTGGAGGCGTTCTACACCCAGTTGAAGGATGAACTGAAGTTAACTCCTGCGGAGAGATTGATCGTGACCGGGCATTCCTTGGGCGGCTTCCTCGCCCAGACGTTTACCGCGGACCATGCCGACGTGGTCTCGGCCTACACGTATAACGCTCCGGGCATTGGGGGCTCGGTGCTGCAGGTGCTAGAAGTGCTGGGCGTCACCCCAGCCACATTGAATTTTCCGAACATCACCAATGTGGTCGGCCAAGGTCCTTCCCTGATCAGCGGGTTCGGGACCTCTCTGGGCACGATGGAGCGTGTATTCATCGAGGGGAGCCTCTTCGATCCCATCCACAATCATCGCATGACAACCATCACCGATGCGTTAGCGTTGTACGATCTCTTTGCCAAGGTGGATCCGACCGTGTCCGTTGCAGACGTCACACGTCTTCTGAAGGCCACCTCCGCGACCGCGGGCACCAGTTTGGAAACCGGCCTCGACGCGCTCCGCAAAGTCTTCCAGGGACCGACGGTGACGAGCACAGCGGTCGGAGATCGCAACGCGTACTACACGAACCTGGTCGTGCTCCGCGACATCTTGCCGGCGGCAAGCCCGTATCGCGTGGACAGTTTGGTTGAGGTGGCAAGCAGCACGGTGTTCAGTCAGGCTAAGGCCGCCACGCCGGATGGTTTGGCCTATCGCTATGCGTTGCGGGAGTTGAACCCCTTCGTCGTGCAGGGCGTGGAGTACCAAGCGCTGCATAATCAAGACGGGTCACTTGACCTTTATGATGCCACGACGGGTCAAGGGACCTGGACGCTGGTGGCGCTCAGTGATCGGGCGGAGCTGCTGGCGGAGAAGATCGCCTTCAATCAGACGGATGGCAGTCCAGCGAGTGGGACGTTGTTCGTGGATGAGACGACCGGATTTCATAATGGTCGTGGTGCCACGGCGACACAGGTCGTGATTTTCGGCGATGCCTCAGGAAATGATTTGATCGGGCGCGCCGGCGATGATCATCTCTATGGGGGCGCAGGGGATGATTCCATTCAAGGAGGTGAGGGGCGCGATTACATCGAAGGGAATGACGGGAATGATTTCTTGCTCAGCGGTGGCGCCGGCAATGACATTCTCCTCGGCCAACAAGGCAACGATCTACTGGATGGCGGGGTGAACGATGATCGATTAGATGGCGGGCTCGGTATCGATACGCTCAAGGGAGGCCCAGGCACGGATGTGTATTACTCTCGCAGCGGCTATGGCCAAGACATCATTGAGGATGCCGACGGGCTGGGCTCCATCCAGTTTGACCAGCGACAGCTCCAAGGCGGTCTTCGTCGAGCCAGCGATCCGGCCAACACCTACACCAGCCCGGATGGGCAGTTTCGCTATATGCTCTCAGGCACCACGCTGACGATCACGAGTCCCATCAATCCGGGGGACAGCCTCACGATCACACAGTGGCAGAACGGCCACTTGGGCCTTCGGCTCATCGAAGCGGGTGCCTTGCCTAATTACGACAACGGCCTGCCCACACGGACAGAGTTCACGCGCGAAGAGCCGGATCCGAACAATCCGGGGCAAACGATTCCCGTGCCGGTCTTTGATGACACCAATAACTCGTACACCATCGTCGGCGCGACCAACAACATCGTCCACGCCCTCGGGGGCGACGACACGGTGGGGAGCGATCTAGGAAATGACCAGCTCTTCGGCGATGCTGGGAACGATACGCTCTTGGGAGCCGACGGGCATGATCGGCTGTTCGGCGGGACAGGCAATGATGTGCTATCAGGGGATGAGACGGGAGCCGCCCCCGGGCAGGATGTCTTGGACGGCGGTGACGGGGATGATCAACTGTTCGGCGGTGCGGGGGATGACGAATTACTCGGTGGGGTCGGGGACGATCATTTGCAGGCCGACGAGGCGGGTGTGGCGGGCAATGATTGGCTGGAGGGTGGAGCAGGAAGCGATGTGTTGCTCGCGGGAGCGGGCAATGACTGGCTGGATGGCGGGACGGAGACGGATCTCTTGAAGGGCGAGGATGGCGACGACATGCTCTATGGGGGCGACGGGGACTGGTTTGATGAGTTGCAAGGCGGCTATGGAAACGATGTCCTCACCGGCGGTGACGGCAACGACAGTCTGTTTGGCGACGGTCCCAACTTCGCGACGGCGTATGATGCTTCCTTGGACGGCAACGACAGCCTCGATGGCGGCGAGGGGAACGACTTTCTGTTTGGTGGCGGCGGGAGCGATTTCTTGGTCGGCGGCGCCGGTCATGACTGGCTTGCGGGCGACTATACGAATCTCCTCTTCGATACGGGCGGACATGATCTGCTGGACGGCGGCGAGGGGGATGATCGGCTCGAAGGTGGAGCGGGGGATGACATCATCTATGCCGGGATTGGGGATGACACGCTCTTTGGCGACAATCCCAATGGCCCGACGACTACGGGAGGTAATGACTTTCTGGATGGAGAAGAGGGAAACGATAGCCTGCGTGGAGGGAAAGGGCGCGACACGCTGTACGGGGGACTGGGCGACGATGTCCTGTTCGGTGAGGAGGGCGATGATGTCCTGGATGGCGGCGCCGGGGTCGATGTGCTCGATGGCGGAACGGGTGATGATCTCGTGCACGGCGGCGCGGGCAACGACCGTCTGTTTGCCGGGCAGGGGACGGATACGCTCTTCGGTGATGAGGGGGATGATTACCTCAACAGTGGCAATGAGTATTTGGACACCGGCAACTCGGTGCTCATTGGCGGCGCGGGCCACGATATCTATGTCGTGGACAGTGCTGCCGACACGGTGATTGAAGAGGCCGCGAGCGGCACCGACACCGTCGAGAGCTTTGTCAGTTACACCCTCCCGGACCATGTAGAAAATTTCCTGGCCGCCGCAAACGGCCTTATCGGCACCGGCAATGCGTTGGACAACGAGATGCGGGGAAGTGGCTCCGCCACCCTGGATGGCCGTGCCGGTAACGACACGCTCATCGACGGGCGTACCTATGTGTTCGGCCACGGCTACGGGGTTGACACGATCGTCGAACACGATTCGAGTAGTGCCCCCTATTTTCCCGGCGGGGTCGGTGATGCGATCCAGTTCGCCGCCGATGTCCTGCCTGGCCACGTCCGGTGGCAGCGCAGCGGCGAGGATTTGATGCTGAGCCTTGATGGCACGACCGACCAGCTCCTGATCCCGTCGTTCTACACGGTCGCCTTTAACCAGGGCACCTATCTCTTGTCATCCAACATCTTTCTGCCGGGAGCCATGGTGACGGCGGGCGGGAATCCCTACTATGTGGCGCCCTCGCAGGTCGAGCGGGTCCAATTCGCCGATGGGACGGTGTGGGGGCCGGAGGCGTTCGATGCGCCGATGATCGGGGCCTACCATGCCAACACGTACAGGTTCGGGCGTGGGAGTGGCCAGGACACGATCATCGATTTTGATTTTACCAGCGACCAGGTGACGGATCTGATCGAAATGGGGGCGGACGTGTTGCCGAGCGACCTGACTGTCAGCCGCGTGGGGGATACTTTGACCCTTAGCATCGACGGGACATCGGACCGGCTCACGGTGCAGTCGCACTTCGCCTCGGTCTTTGTGCGGCCCTCGTTCTCGTTCTCCGGGATCACCGTCCCCGCCTATCGGATCGAGGAGATTCGGTTTGCGGACGGGACGGTTTGGGATGCCGCGGCCATCAACAGTCAGGTTCGGGATATCACCGGCACCGAGGTCTCGGAGTTTCTGCAAGGGAATGGGAATGACAATACGATCCTGGGGCTGGGAGGCGACGACACGTTGCATGGGCAAGAGGGCGATGATCTGCTGGATGGGGGAGCCGGCGACGACACGTTGTTCGGCGGGATCGGCGCGGATACCTACCTCTTTGGCCGAGGCAGCGGCCACGACACGGTCTACGACGACAATTTCAACGGCGCGGAGATCGACACCGTTCGGCTGGCGCCTGACGTGACGCCGGACGAGGTCGCCCTGCAGGCGAATGCGGAGAATGGGCTCGTGCTCGGGATCACCGGCACCAGCGATCAGCTCACCCTGCGCTTCTTCCTGGACGGCCCGTTCTACGAGATTGAACAAATCGCCTTTGCCGACGGCACGATCTGGGATACCGCAGCAATACTGGCCAGGGCCACAGGGCTCTTGCTAACGGGAACCGAGGATTCGGACTATGTACCCGGTACGGCACTGAACGATGTGTTGGTCGGATTGGGGGGGAATGATTTTCTGGACGGCCGGGAGGGCGACGACACGCTGCGCGGGGATGCCGGCCAGGACGAACTGGCCGGACGGGCCGGGGCGGATCTCCTGGAGGGCGGGGCGGGCCACGACACGTACTACTTCAACCCCGGCGATGGCACGGACACGATCGTGGATATGGCGGCGCCCGGCGAAGGGAATCGGCTCGTGTTCGGCGAGGGGATTGCCCAAGCCGATCTCAGGCTGACGCAGAACCCGAACACCTTGACGATTCGGGTCGGCACGGGCGGCGAGGCGATTCAGCTTGTGAACTTTGATCCTACCGGTGCGAACGGCTCGCTGGTGGTGGAAACGCTGGCCTTTGCCGACGGCAGCGAGGTGGCGTTGGCGAGTCTGCTCACTCCCACGATCCCCGGGACGGAAGGTGACGATGTTCTCTATGGCACCAACGACAGCGAGATCATTGATGCGTTGGGGGGCAATGATTATGCCGAAGGCCGGGGCGGCAACGACCAGGTGATTGGCGGGATGGGCCATGATCAATTGTTCGGCAATTCGGGCGATGATGTGTTGGTCGGGGGGGCGGGGAACGACCGGCTCTATGGCGAGTATGCCTACGATATCGGAGACACGCCGGGGAATGATCTGCTGGACGGGGGCGAGGGGGATGACAGTCTCACCGGCAACGGGGGACATGATGTGCTGCTGGGCGGCGCGGGGAATGACGGCCTGGCCGGCGGTGACGGCGATGACCTTCTGGATGGCGGGCCGGGGGACGACATCCTCACCGGCGGGGTCGGCGCGGATACGCTGCGGGGCGGCGACGGCGATGATTGGCTGATCGTCGACGGCGAGGATCTCGACGTCGATGGCGGGGCCGGCTCCGACACCGTCTCCGTCCAAGGCGTCAGGGGGGCGACGCTCGATCTGGCGACGGTGGAACAAGTCTTCGGCGGGGCGGGCGATGACCTCTTCACCAACAGCGCCCCGGACCGGCTGGTGAATCTCTCTGTGGAAGGTGGAGGCGGTCACGACACGGTGATAGGCGGCGCGGGCCATGATCAGCTCTTTGGTCGGGCGGGGAACGACACGCTGGTGGGCGGCGCCGGCCATGATACGTTGGGCGGAGAGTATGCGTACGACGTCGGGGATGGATCAGGGAACGATGTGCTGGATGGCGGCGACGGGAATGACACCTTGTTTGGCGGGAGCGGCGATGACCTCCTGCTGGGCGGGGCGGGCGATGATGCGTTGTATGGAGACTATGCGGGAGGCTCCGGAACGGGGAACGATGTGCTGGATGGCGGCGACGGGGATGACACCCTGTACGGCAATGCCGGGGCCGATACCTTGCTGGGCGGAGCCGGGGACGACACGCTGGTGATGGACGCGGAGGATATCCAGGTCGAGGGCGGCGCGGGGTACGACCGGCTGCTGGTGCAAGGGGGCGGGGGCGTGACCG
Source organism: Nitrospira calida (assembly GCF_976986435.1). Lineage (NCBI taxonomy): Bacteria > Pseudomonadati > Nitrospirota > Nitrospiria > Nitrospirales > Nitrospiraceae > Nitrospira > Nitrospira calida. Next base: position 2,672,836 of record NZ_OZ335950.1, on the reverse strand, counting down.
CGGACCTGGCGACGTTCGAAGAGGTCTATGGCGGGGCCGGCGACGACGTCTTGACCCACAGTGCGCCGGACAGCACGGCGGCGCTGTCTGTGGAGAGCGGCGCCGGGGACGACCAGGTCACCGGGGCCGCAGGCAACGACTTGATTTACGGCCGGGCGGGGAACGACACCCTGGTAGGCGGGGCGGGCCATGATCGCCTCTATGGCGAGTATGCGTATGATGTGGGCGACGGCGCGGGCGATGATGTCCTGGATGGCGGCGCCGGTGATGATTACCTGCAGGGCGATGCGGGGAACGATACGTTGCTGGGCGGCGAGGGCGATGATCAGCTCATCGGCGGTCCGGGCAACGATACCTTGATCGGCGGCCCGGGCAACGACTCGCTCAATGGCGGGACCGGGAATGATTACTACCACTTCGATATGGGATTTGAACAGGACCTCTTGAACGATACGGATGCGATTCCGGGGAACACGGATACCGTGTTGTTCGGGACCGGTATCAATCCGCTGGATTTGATCTTGCGTCAAAATGGCAACGATCTGGAGATCGCGCGATACAATTCCACGGATCAACTGACGATCCAGAACTGGTACACCGGCGCGTCCTCTCAGACTGAGGTGATCCAAGCCGGCAACGGGCAGCACCTGCTGAACACGCAAGTCGAGCAACTCATTCAGGCCATGGCCGGGTTCAGCGCCCAGACGGGCCTCACGTGGGAGCAGGCCATCGCCCAACGGCCGGAGGACGTGCAGGCCATCTTGGCCGCCAACTGGCAGTAAGCTCACGGGCGGGGATGCTCTGGCTGGCGCTTCTCTGGGTACTCCTTGCGTGGGGGAGCGCCGCGCCCGCTCTTGTCGCCCAGGACGCCCGCCTTCTCGACCCTCCCGGCGGGCCATTCGCACTTGATCTTCCGCTCGCCTGCCAAGTCGGCGAGACCTGCTGGGTCGCCAACTACGTGGACGTCGATCCCGGCAACGACGCCAAAGATTTCCGCTGCCACGGCCGCACGGACGATGCCCATGACGGGACCGATTTTGCGATTCGTGATCGGGCCGTTATGGAGCAAGGCATTCCGGTACTGGCGGGCGCTCCCGGTGTCGTCCGGCGGGTTCGAGACGGCATGGAGGATCAGCCCATCACCGATGACACCTCACGGGCGCGTATCGCGGGTCGCGAATGCGGCAACGGGGTGATGATTGATCATGCGGGCGGCTGGCAGACCCAATACTGCCACCTGCGCCGCGGCAGTGTTCAAGTCAGGGTAGGCGAGCGGGTCGATCGCGGAAGCCAGCTTGGCCTTGTCGGCCTTTCTGGAAAGACGGAGTTCCCGCACGTGCATGTGACGGTCCGTCATCATGGCCGGGTGGTCGATCCGTTTACCGGGCAATGGGCGAGCGCCGGCTGCGGACTCGGGGGAAAACCCCTCTGGCGTGATGACGCGCACATTTCGTATGAGGAAGTGGCCCTCTACAATGCCGGCTTCTCAGGAGAGCCGCCGAACGTGGAGGCGATTCGTGGCGGTCGAAATGAGAACGATCTGCTGTCTTCCGCCGCGAAGGCCTTGGTGCTCTGGGTGGATATCTTTGGCGTCCAGGCTGGTGACACGATCAGGTTTCGCATCATTGGCCCCGATGGGAAGTTGGTGCTCGACCATGAAACGCGGATTGACCGAACCCAGGCGCGACGCTTTGTCTTTGCCGGACGAGGTCGGCAGACCGGTGCTTGGCAGGCTGGGTCCTACGTCGGCAAAGTCACGCTCCTCCGAAGCACCGGCGGCCAACAGGGAGAGCAGAGCGTCACTCGGCGAGTCACTATCGAGTCAGGTCGGACAAAAAGGAAGTCTTCATCACTGTTCCTCTTTCCTGATCTCCGGCAGGTAGCCGGCAGAGAATTGAGTGAGGTGCCGGAAACGGTTTTAGGAAAAAGGCCTGTGAGTGTTAACTATCGGGCAAACCATACGGATTTTCAGTCCGAGCGCGTGACCGACCACGACGCTCTTCTGAAGGGATAATCCTACATCTTCTGCGCTTCGTCCGGCACGGGTTCTCAGCTTGCCCGCTCGCAACCCCAATTACCACTGGAGAAATACCGGCCGATTGATACTCTGCGGCGCTGGCACAGCGGTTGCTGAGTTCCGGAGTGCCGTGTGTACCGCGCGAATCGCACGCTCACGGCGGAGGAGGATGGCCTATGGCGTTTGCATGGACGTGGCGAGTCTTTCAGGCCTATCGGAAATGGAAGCATGCGACCACTCCCGTGCTGCTGAACACCGAGACCGGGGAGCTGGTCGGATTCGATACCTACGCCAAGCCAGGGGAGGGGAACTGGGTGCTGCGCCGCCCGCTGACCTTGCCCGGGAGCACGCTGCCGCTGTTCCTAACCGCGAAACTGTCCACGGGCAACGAGTCTGCCGCCGGTGAAAGGTGCTCGCACACTTCCGACCAAGGGAAACAAGAGCCTTGCTGAACAAAGCCCCCCGGGCCAGAGCACCGGCGCATCATCGCGTCTCCGCCGAGGCGCCTCCGTTACCCGGTTTGCTTTCCTCCGGTTGGTCTTCTTTCCTGTTCGCGAGCAGATAGTCGGCGGCGAATTGGGCAAGGTGCCGATTGAGCTGATCGAGGACGCTGGTCTTGGCTTTGTCGCGGGTTCCAAACACATACGACTGAAGATCCCAGGCCCGTCCGGCCGTCAGCAGAGCCGTGTCCTGGAAGACCGCTTTCCGAGTCACTTCGATCGCGATGTGTCCGAAGAATCCCTTGAAGGTGTCCGTCGACGCATCCTGGAGAAACACCTTGCAATCGATACGGTCCGGACATCCGGGTTCGATCTTCAGGCGCGGCGCGTGGGTCCTCAGTCCGGCCCGGATCGCTTCCCGCAGCACGTCGGTCGTGATGCCGAAGGAGTCGCCAACTTCCCAGACGGACGCTTGGACGGACACGCAGTCGAGCCGGCTGAGAAACGGATCGGCAGCGACGGGGTGCGGGATCAACCACAGCAGCGCAGAAAGCGTCCACACTGCGCGGCGCGTGTGAACGTGAAATGGCTCGCGGGCGTCCATAGTGCGCATGGGCTCCGTGACCTCACCGGCTCCGTACCGGTTTTGACGGGGATTCCAACGCTCCTATCGGCGATCTCGATGCCTGACAAGCTAGGCTTCCTTTCTCGCCATGTCAAGCGGGGTCGTCGGATCTGGCCTGCCGATGCCCACAGCGGGAAACGAATCCCCTTGTAGGAAACGTGTATTTGCAAGACATAAAGGCCGTCCAGCCCTATACTGCCGATAGCCACGCAGTAGGGAACTCAGAATGCGGCAATCGGGTCGGCGCCGTTTCGAGACGCGTAAGGTCTTCCTCTCCCACGCTTGCCGATGGCCAAATCTCCCGCACAGAAGTTCGCCGCTCTCGTAGAGCGAGCGCAAACCATGCCATTGGCGGTGATGACCGCTGGGGTTGTGCTGACTGTCGCGCTAATGGCATTGGTCGGCTGGAACGCCTGGGACGTGTTCGAGCGCATCCGGTCAAGCGCGCGCATCGAAGTGCAGTTCCAGAGACTCAACGGCGATATCGTCTACCTCAATGAAGCGCGGACCATGTCGGCGCGGATGGCCTTGCTGATGGACGACTTTCAATGGAAGACCCGCTACCGGCGGTTGGAGCCCCAGTTGGCGGGCGTCATTCGGGAGATAGTCGAACTGGCGGGCGACACCGATGCTCGAGAACCCGCCGTAGGAATCGATAAGGCGAACCGCAAGCTGGTGGAGATGGAATCCCGTGCGTTCGCGCTGCTAGGGCGGGGACAGCGCCGGGCCGCCGCGGCGCTGTTGTTCGGCGACGAATATGAGAGGCAAAAACAACACTATGACGAAGCAATCCGGCTGACTGTGGAGACTGTTCGCGCGCGGATCAGGAACCGATTCATGGAAGTGCAGGGGCAATTCCTGGTTGCCGTCATCGTCTGGGTGATCTGCCTGGTGCTTCTCGTGTCGGCCTGGATCACCATTCTGTCTCTCGTGCAGCGATACCATGTGGGCCGAGACCGGACGGAGGCGGAACTTGCGTCGGCACGGCGGCAAGGCCTCTTGATTCTCAACTCGGTGAATGAAGGCATTCACGGCCTTGATGCCGAGGGACGGATTCTGTTTACCAATCGGGCGGCGGCGACGCTGTTCGGCTATGACGAACACGAACTGATAGGGAACCAGGCCCACCGACTTATCCATCATCATCATGCGGATGGCCGGGACTATCCATGGGAAGATTGTCCGGCGTTCCGGACGTTGCACGACGGCGAAGCGCGACAGGTCACGGGCGAGGTCTTTTTCCGCAAGGACGGTAGCAGCTTTCCGATCGAGTACATCTGTTCCCCGATACGGGACGAATCCGGAACGATCACCGGCGTGGTCGTGTGCTTTCACGACATTACGGCGCGCAAGCAGGTCGAGCAGCGGCTCCGCGAGAGCGAAGAGCGTTTTCGCCTGCTGGCCAAAGCCACAAACGATGCCATCTGGGACTGGAATCTGGAGACCAACGAACTCTGGTGGAACGAGGGCTTCGAGGTCCTGTTCGGCTATCGGCGGGACGAGGTGGAGCCGACCATCGAATCGTGGACGACCCGCATCCACCCCGACGACTATGATCGCATCGTCCCGGATATTTACCGTGTCATCGACGGCCGCGGCGAACAGTGGTCGGGGGAATATCGCTTTCGGCGCAAGGACGGCGCCTATGCCTACGTGCTGGACCGCGGCCACGTCATTCGCGATCCGTTCGGCACGGCCGTGCGTATGGTGGGCGGGATGACGGATCTGACCGAACGGAAGAATCTGGAAGCCCAGTTGCTGCACAGCCAAAAAATGGAAGCCATCGGTCGGCTGGCAGGAGGCGTCGCGCACGATTTCAACAATCTGCTGACCGTCATCAACGGGTATTGCGAACTCTTGCTGGAAGACAGCCGTGATGCCAGTCGAGGTCATGTCGAGCAGATCGCGCTGGCGGCCGAACGGGCCGCGACATTGACCAGCCGCTTGCTGGCGTTCAGCCGGCGCCAAGTCGTGCAGTTCAAGGTGGTGGACCTCAATGCCGTGCTGGAGAACGCCCGCAATCTTCTGATCCGGCTTATCGGCGAGCCCATCGAATTGGTCATGGTTTTAGATCAGGCGCTGGGGTGGGTCAAGGCCGATCCCGGCCAGATCGAGCAGGTCATCATGAACCTGGCAGTCAACGCGCGGGATGCGATGCCGCAGGGCGGGACGTTGGCGATTCGAACCGCCAACCTCGAGCTGGAGAAGCCGGACATTCACACGCGGTTTACGGTGCCGCCGGGCTCGTACGTGATGCTCGTGGTGAGCGACACGGGCGTCGGGATGGACGCGGAGACGCAGGCGCGTATTTTCGAGCCGTTCTTCACAACCAAAGCTCAGGGGGAAGGAACGGGGTTGGGGTTGTCCACGGTGTACGGGATTGTCAAGCAAAGCGAGGGGTATATCCTCGTGGACAGCCAACCCGGCCGGGGAGCGACCTTCACGATCTTGCTGCCCCGAGCGGCGGGGGAAGCTGTGACCCCCGAGGGGGTGCCGTCGGAACACCGACCGATGCGTGGGCGGGAGACCGTTCTCCTGGTGGAGGACGAGGACATGATCCGCGATCTCGTCCGGCATATTCTCGAAGCGCACGGCTATACCGTCATCGCCGCGTCGAGGGGGGAGGAAGCGGTGGAGCTCGCGAAACGCCACGACGGTTCGATTGATCTGCTGGTGACCGATGTCGTGATGCCAGGCATGAGTGGGCGGGAGCTGGCCGATCGGCTTGGCCGCTCCCGCGCGAATCTGCGCGTGCTGTATATGTCGGGGTATACCTACAACGAAATCGGCCGGCACGGTGTACTGGGGTCCGATATTGCGTTCATTCAGAAACCATTTGCTCCGGACGGGCTGATGCGAAAGGTGCGTGAGGTTCTGGACGCACCCGTGCCGCGTGAGCATGCCGCTGCCGGGGGAACACCGGTGCTGTGATGTTTCCCATCCTGCCCGAAGCCGTGACCACCGTGAGCCGCAGCGGGGCGGTTGGCGTGGGCTGGCTTGCGGTCGCCACGCTGGCTTTGGCGGGTGGCGAGCTGTATCAGACGGTGATGAGCAAGGAACCGAGAGTCTGCGAGACGATGGCAGAGGTGTTGAACCGCGACGCGGAGTGGGACGGCAACCTCCGCTATACGCACGACGTCTTTCGGCGCATCGCCTGGACTCCCGTGAAGTTACGCGGGCAGGCGCCCCGTGACGGACGGTGCTCGACGTTGGAGCAGGCGCGGTTCGACCTGGACAACGACGGCCGGGAAGACCTCGTAATCCGCAGCAGTTTTTGCATGCGCGGCCTGCCCAGCGACAGCCTCTACGTGTTCCCGCCGGACAGCGAGGTGCTGGAGCAGGCGACCTGGCAGGATCTGAGTCCGCTGCATGCGACCGCCGACAAATTCGAGCGGACGGGCGGAGCCTATGCGCTGAAGGAGTTGCCCGCCGAGGACACCCGGAGGAACGCAGCGCCACCAGCCGGCGTCTTCACGCTGCGGCCGTTCATCTTTGACCAGATCTCCTATGTCAGCCTGACGGACGCCCGTCGAGCCTGGATCGTCGTCGCGAAGTATCAGCAACGCGGACGCCTCCAGGATCTCTGTTATTTCCATGCTCCCTCACGGGAGCCCCGTCCCATCCAATGACGCACGATCAGTGATCAGCGGTCAGCCGTTCTCCGTATTGCCTCGCCGCCGGAGCCGAGGCATTCCAGACGATCGCCTCCGCGCACCGTTCGCCGCTGACGATCGCGCTTTCCAGCGAGGCGGGCCAGCCGGTGTCGGTCCAGTCTCCCGCGACCAGCAGGTTGGCGAACGGACTCCGGGGCAGCGGCCGCATGGCCCGCGTGCCGGGGCGGAGCGATAGCCACGCCCGCGGCTTTCGCGAGACCCGCGCGGTACTCATCGAGGCGGCAACGAGCGCCGGCAGGGCGTCGACCGCGTCGCGTTGCGCGATCTGAATCAACTCCGAGTCGGCGCGCTCCAGCGCTTCGGCGGTGCCGACGGCAACAGTCGAGACCCAGACGCCTTCTTCCTGCGATTCCGACAAGGGCCGGCTGACTATCCAGTGGAACGTCCGTCCTGCCAAGAGCACCAGGCGGGGAGATCGCAGCCGCCCCTCGAAGCGCAGGTGAACCGTGAGGGCCGAAGAGTCGGTCAGGTGCGCTAATTGCTGGAAGTAGGCGAAATGCGTGACGATCCGCTCTGGAATGAGCGCGCTCAACGCGCTGTGCGGCAGAGCGGCGATGTACCAGTCCGCGGTGAGGGTTTCGCCGTTGTGCAGGTGCACGGCGGCGACGCGGTCGTCGTCGAAAACAAGCCGCGCGGCGGCCGAGTTCAGCCGCAGCGTGACGCCGGTGCGCAGCAAACGCGCCCGCAGCGGAGCGAGCAGCCAGTGTTCAGCGTCCGTCGGCGGAATCGTAACGGCCGAATCACGCTGTCGCGAGAGAAAACACCGTTTCAACATGGTGGCGAACATGGCGGCGGAGACCGTTTTGAGATCGTCGCCCAACAGGAAGCGGGACAGGGGGTTCCAGACCGTGGCCCGCGCGGTCTGCGACTGGCCAGTCTCCTCCAGCCAGGCGTCGGCTGTCTGAAGTTCCAAGTTCTGCGGAAGCGGAGGAGCTCCCTCCCAGGTTCGCTCCAGAAATGACAGGAGACGCCAGCGGTCCCGGAACGACAGCGCCGTGAACAGTGCCACACCGCCTAGGGTATGCCAGGGGCCCGGTGCCCACAGGCGAGGGAACCGCATGCGTCGGTCGGCGGCGAAGAGCAGTTCGAATCCGACTGTGGGCGTTGAACGGATCAGCGGAGCCGTCCCGCAGCGATCCAGGAGATTCCACGTCGCGGTCTGACAGCCCAACAGGAGGATCGGGGCAGGCTCGGGCGGGATTGGTCCTCCGGCCGACTGCTCGCCGTCCAGGCAATCGATCAGGCGTCCGCCGAGCCGTCCCCGCTGCTCGCACAGGGTGACCGCGAAGCCCCGTTCGCTCAGTGCGAGCGCGGCCGTTACCCCGGCGGCCCCTCCACCGATAATCAAGACGGTTGGCTTTGTTTTGTTCACGGCAGTCGAGATCGTAGCCAGACGCCGGCGGCGATGGCCAGCCGATGGGAGGAAGAAAGACCGATGCGCGGTCCGAAGACCCGGTAACCGGATCGTTCGATGCGCCCCAAGATTCGCATATAGACGCCGCGCATGATTTCGGCTACGGTCAAGGCGCGCCGATCGTGTGCGGGGAGGGCGTCGATCGCCGCCCGCGCCCGGTCGTAAAACTCGCGCGCCCGCGCGGACTCGAACCGCATCAATTCCAGGAATGTCGGCGAATAGGTCCGCTTGAACAGTTCGTCTTCACTGTAGCCGAACCGCGCCAGATCTTCCTGCGGGAGGTACACGCGACCACGCTCCGCGTCCGCGCCCACGTCCCTCAGGATGTTCGTGAGCTGGAACGCCGTACCCAAATTGACGGCGTAGTCACACGCGCGGGGGGAGGTCAGGCCGAAAATGTGCAGACAAATCAGCCCGACCACCGACGCGACGCGGTAACAATAAAGCGAGAGTTCTTGGAACGTCGCATAACGCAAGATCGTCAGATCCATTTCGACGCCGTTGATGAGATCGTCAAAATACGCCTGCGGCACCGCCAGGCGGCGGGCGTGCTCCGCCAGACTGATTGTGACCGGATGGGTGGGGGACCCGTGATAGGCGGCGGCCAGTTCCTCGCGCCAGCGGCGAAGCTGGTGGTGCGGATCGCTTCCGGGAGGCGGTTCGTCCACTGCACTGTCCACTTCCTTGCAGAAGGCATACACGGCGTACATCGCGTCACGGCGCGGCTTCGGCAGAAACAGAAAGGAGTAGTAAAAGTTGCTGCCGCTCTTTTTGGTAACCGCGGCGCAGTAGGCTTGGGCGTCGGCGAAAGTCATGCACACGGTATTACGATGTGGCGTGGAGGAGCATGTCGAGTTGCTGGACGCCGGGCGGCAACGCTTCTCCGAACACGGTTGGGTGAAAGATCGCGGCCAGGAGCTCTACGCCGTCCACGAGGCGTGGTCCGGGGCGGCTGAAGTAGGAAACCGCCTCCACGACGTAAGCCTGGCCCTGTCGCCAGGCGCGCAGCGACTGCCACTCCGGCCGATCGATGAGGGATTTGATCTCCCGCGCTGTCCTGGCGATGGAAAATCCGCACGGCATCAGGACGATGACGTCCGGATCCGCGGACAGGAGCGCAGACCAGGTGATTCGTGGTGACGGCGTCCCGCTCGTGCCCAGCGCGTCGAGCCCTCCCGCGGCGGTGACCATGTCCGGCACCCAATGGCCCGCCGCATAGAGGGGCGACAGCCATTCGAGGCAGGCGATCCGCGGGCGTCTGGTGTCGCCGGCGACATGTTCGCGGATGCGGGCCAGCCGCGCGCGAAGGTCGGCGACAAGCCGCCGCGCTTCGGCCGTCCGCTCAGCCGCCGCGCCAATCCGTTCGATATCTGCCAGCACCTCCTCCAGAGTCGCGGGGTTCAGCGTCAGCAAGCGAGGCGGGCGTGGCAACGCCTGCACGGCCCGTTGCAATTGGTCCGGCGTGATCGCGCACACGTGGCAGAGGTCTTGAGTGATGACCAGATCCGGCGCCGCCTCGAAGAAACGCGGTTCATTCAGTCGATACAAACGACGGCCGGCTTGCACGGTCTCCCGGACACGGCGGTCGATCTCTTCGCTGGACGTGCATTCGCTGTCGATGACGGCTTCAACGAGGACCGGTTTTTCGCGGACGGTCGGCGGATAATCGCACTCGTGGCTGATTCCAACCAGATGGTCCGTCAGCTCCAGCGCGGCGACAACTTCGGTGGCTCCGGGGAGGAGGGAAACAATGCGCATAGCGGGTCACCGTCAGTATACCGGGTGATAGGCTCCAGGTGAGCGATAATGGACCGAATCGGCCAACTTGCTGCGTTCTCGCCCTGCGGATCCTTGCGTATCGTCTACGCGCCTCTGTTCTATACCCTTGGCATCCACAATCGTTTGTTCAGTTCGGCTAGGTCCACCCGCTCCAGCGATGGAACGACGGCGTCCGCTTCGCGCAAATCCTGAACTGTATGGGTGTTGGCTACGGCCAGGACCTTCATGCCGGCGGTGCGGGCTGCGCGGATGCCCGGAATGGAGTCCTCGATGACCAGGCAGTCCGCCGCCGCCAGGGACTCGTCAGACCGCTGCTGGTTCAGTGCGGCGAGCGCATGTAGAAAGCCTTCTGGATCCGGTTTGCCGCGCATCACGTCTTCCGAGCTGGTGATGTGTGCGAATTCCTTTCGGATGCCGGCCTGTTCCAGAATGAATTCGATCTCGGGACGCAGGGCTCCCGAGGCGATGGCCAATCGATACCGCGCGGCTGCGTCGCGTACCAGTTCCCGAACACCGGGAAAAATGATGAGATGCCGGCGAATGTGTTCCATGTAGGTGTTGGCCTTGCGGGCGACCAGATCGGCGATCAGCGCAGGCGGTGCAGACCGCCCGTTCGCTGCGAGCGCCGCCGCGAAACAGCCTTTGTCGTCGTAGCCCAGATAATTAGCATAATAGTCGGCCTCCGTCAGGGAGACGCCGATCTCGGCGAGCACTTTCCGGAATGCCGCGAAGTGGATCGGCTCCGTATCCGCGATGACCCCGTCGAAGTCGAAAATCAAGGCGCGTAGCATGTCAGCACGATCGAGAGAGAAGGCCGCCGCGCGGGGCTGCGGATGACGCGGATAGCTCCCGCTCCGAGAAACTGACTGCGTGGATGGATCGGCGCATGATCACACAGTGCGGTGCACCGGCAGGGTCGAGCCTGCGGCGAGTCAACGGGGTTCAAATTCGGAGAATGACGCGCTCGCGAGGCGAAGTCAGGGTTTTAGCCGCAGCCGGCTTTCCGGGATCCAACCCTTTACACCCTCGTCGGTCTTGACGAGGTAGACCCAGGCGTTGTTCCGCCATTCGCCGTCCAATACGGTCAATGTGGAACCGGGTCGAACGGCGGGACCTGGCCGTAGGCCCGCGGCGTCGAACGACAACGTCACCGTTGCGTCGGTAAGACCGGGATCGGCCACGACGGTGACTTTCTGGCCTTCAGCGAACAGCGGGCTGGGCGGCGAAGCTGGAACGGTCATCGGCACGGATGACGGACTTCCGGGTTCCGCGGCGGAAGGAGCCGGTGGCGCGGGCGGAGGCGCGGCCGGCGCAGCCGGCGTCCGCGTCGGGACCGTGGCGGTCGGCGCAGGTGCGGGTTCGCCCAGCAGCGACCCGAGCAGATCCATGACGATTTCCGGATCCATCGCGACGTATGCGGCGCCCGCAAGGAGCACGAGGATCAGCCCCCACAGAAGCGGGCGTCCGCCCGAGCGTTTGGGCGGCTTGCGGTCCGCAGTCCCGCGACCGGGACCGGTCTCTTCTTCGAGCGTGTCTTCAAATTCCAAATCCGGTTCGGGTTCGCGGGCCAAGTGGATGTTCCAGTTGGGGACTCCGGTCACTGCGCCTGCAATCCCTGACGAGGCGAGCATCAACAACCTCCTTCGACCATCGTGACGGGCCACGATCGAACTGGGCCACTAGATAGCATTATCGATCGGCAGTGTCAATTTTCTTTCGGAGGGGGCGAACGTTGCAGACGCTCAGCCATGTACGCAGCGATCCCTAAAAAAGGCTGCTGCGAAAGCCACGAGCGCGTCTTGCGCCTCAACAGTATTGAATCTGCGCGCAAGAAAGCACCTGCCTCTCGCGGCTCCCGGACCTGAAGACCGTGAGACCTTTGCAACCGAGCCGGTAGGCCAGCAAAAATGCGGAGGCGACGTCGCGCTTGGTGGCGGCCGGCGGGAGATTGATGGTCTTGGACACGCCGCTGTCGCTGTATTTCTGAAAGACCGCCTGTATGCGCACGTGGTGAGCCGGCGCGATGTCATGCGCGGTGACGAAAAGCCGCCGCAGGTCCGTGGGCAGGTCGGCCAGCTTGCGGATCGATTCGTTCACCGCCACGCGGCGCAGCAGTCTGGCAGAATAGAGCCCGGCTGCGCGCAGGCGGCGAATGAACTCGGGATGGATGGTGACCAACCGCACGTCTTCCATGACGGTCCTGACGAAACTGACGCCGTAGAGGGGTTCGATCCCGGGTGAGCAGTCGGCGATGATGCTGATGGTGCCGGTGGGGGCGATCGTCGTGACGGTCGCGTTGCGGAGCCGTCGGCCTTCCGATTCCCACCGGCTTCCCTTGAAGCTCGGAAACACCCCGCGCTCTTTCGCCAGTTCGGCCGAGGCGGCGTGCGCGCGCGCCTGCACAAAACGCATGAGCGCTTCCGCCGTTTTCAGCGCGGCGCCGGTGTCGTAGGGAATCCCGAGCTTGATCAGCAAGTCGGCGAATCCCATGATCCCCAACCCGATCTTCCGCGTGCTCTTGGTCATTGTCTCGATCTCGGGCAACGGATAGCGGTTCATGTCGATCACGTTATCGAGGAAACGGACGGCGATCGGGATCACCTGCGCGAGACGATCGTAATCGATCGACGGAGCCTTGGCCGGCCCTTTGACGAACCGGCCGACATTGATCGAGCCGAGCGTGCAGGATTCGTAGGGGAGCAGGGGCTGTTCACCGCATGGATTCGTTGCCTCGATTCGCCCGAGGTGCGGCGTCGGATTGGCGGCGTTGATCGTGTCAAGAAAGACGACGCCCGGCTCGCCGGTCCTCCACGCGGCTTCGGTCAGGCGGTCGAAGACCTCCGTCGCCGGCAGGCGTCTCACCGACTGGCCCGTGCGGGGGTTGATCAGGGCGTACGAACGTCGCTCCTTGAATGCCTGCATAAAGGCGTCGGTGATCCCGACGGACAGGTTGAAGTTCGTCAGTTCCTTAGGATCTTCCTTCACCGCAATGAAGTCCAGAATGTCCGGATGATCCACGCGCAGAATGCCCATATTCGCGCCGCGCCGCGCCCCCCCCTGCTTGATCACCTCCGTCGCCATGTTGAAGATCTTCATGAACGAGACCGGGCCGGAGGCGACTCCGCTGGTGGACGCGACGCGATCGTGTTTGGGGCGCAGATGACTGAACGAAAAGCCGGTGCCGCCGCCCGATTGATGGATCAACGCCTGGTGCTTGAGCGCGTCGAAGATGGATTCGAGGGAATCCTCGACCGGCAGGACGAAGCACGCGGACAGTTGTTGGAGATCCCGGCCGGCGTTCATGAGCGTAGGTGAGTTGGGCAGAAAGTCAAGTTGGGTGAAGAGCCGGTAGAACTGTTCCGCAATCCGGCCGCGTTCCGCCCGGGCGGAATACAGGCGCTCGGCTTCGGCGATGTTCTCTGCGACGCGTCGGAACATGTCCGACGGCGATTCGATCGGCACGCCGGCCTCGTTCTTGGCGAGGTAACGGCGACGGAGCACCGTCAGGGCGTTGGCGGAAAGACGCGGAGTGCGCGAACGGGTCTTGTCCATGGGAACGTCAAAATAACGGCCGATGATGACCTACATTATAAGTGATAGTTTCCAATCGGTACCATGCCAAATCTTCGACTCCTATGTGCTCTACAAAGAGTCCGACGCCGAGATGTCGAGGAGGGCTTGCATCCGGGCGTCGTCTGCGGCAGAATCGCCTCCCCCGCGATGACACCGCGATGAAGACCTATCGAGAAGAGCTGTGGTTTGAGACCGAGACCAGACGGGCTTACATCAACATCACCCCGCAGGTCGAGGCGGCCGTCAAGAAGAGCGGCGTGCGGGAGGGGCTTGTCCTGGTCAATGCGATGCACATTACCGCCAGCGTGTACATCAACGATGACGAGCCGGGGTTGCTCAAGGACTACGACGACTTTTTGGAGAAATTGGCGCCGCAGGGCGACCGGTATCGCCACAACCAGACCGGCGAAGACAATGGCGACGCGCACATCAAGCGCCAGATCATGGGACGGGAAGTAGTGGTCGCCATCACAGACGGACGGCTGGACTTCGGGCCATGGGAGCAGATTTTTTACGGCGAGTTCGACGGGCGGCGCCGGAAGCGGGTTCTCATCAAGGTGATCGGCGAGTGACCGAAGCGACGGGCCGGTCGATGCGAGTCCGGCGATCGCTCGGGAAAGGTCAAGATGGAGAAGTCGGGACGAGCGATGGAACGGGGAAGGTGCTTGCCACGGTTGCGAAAGTTTGGCAACATGACGCATCATACGCTGGAGAACCGACTTGATCCGGCGGTGCTGGTCTGAGGAGGTCACTATGTCAAGCTGGTCGCGGCCCGATCCGCTGATGCGCGATCTGATCCACCTTATTAACGCTCGCCGACACGACCACGGCGACACGGACGCGGCGGTGGACACCTTGCAGGCGTTTCTAGAGCAGGGCCGGGAGCAGGACCTGCTCACCGTTTTAGCGGCGCTGGACGAAGACATGGCGGAGTGGTTGTTCGATTTAGTTGCCGAAGCCGCCTGCTCGGTCGTGCTCGACGGTGATCTCGACGAGAAGCCAGCCTATGCGGTGATGGCGGCGTTGGAATTGCCGCTGCAGGCGAACCTGCCCCCGCCTCTTAAGCTCAAAATCGATCCGGTGGCGACCGCCGATCTGCTGCATCGGCATCTGCGCCTGCCAGCCGGCACCGTCGTGCGGGTCGAGCCCAGATTGCTCACCGATGCGACGCTGGAGCTGATGACGCTCCAGGCTCTCAACGAACATCTCATCGCGCTCGCCGATTCTCAGCGGACGCAGCCGATCACCGCGCGCGTGCATCCCCCAGTCGAGAACACCGCGTTCCTGATTTTCGAACTGATTGGCGCGCCGGATCCCAGTCTGCCGGAAGCGCTCGAAGAGCGGCATCGCCGCGTGCTGCTGGAAGGGTTGGTGGAACAATGTCCGGAGTTGGCCCTGGCGCCCCACATGCTTGAGGCGCCAGTCTATGCGGCCTATGCCATGTTCGACGCGCAGAACGCCGTACGACTGCACCGACTGGCAGATGAAACGGCGGCTGTGTGGCGAGACCTCGATCCGGTCGTCCGCGCGCGGACGATCGTGCACCTGCATACTCAATGCGGGAACGGGGTGTACATGCCGGTCTGGACCGACCTCTTCGACCCCGAACTCCCCGAAGACCACGGACCACTGTGGACCTCCCCGGACGTGTGGGTCTTCACCGCCGACTTACCGATCGAGTGGCCCGGGGAGATGCTCACCAATCGGCTGCTCGCTGAAGGCTGCACGCGGTTTGAGAATCATATCGTCGAAGCGCCGGAAAACTAGCCTGAAGTCAACAGTGAACAGCCAGCAGCTTCCGGCGATCAGGACACGGTCGAGGGCGCGTCGGTGCGACACGTCATTTGTCACCGTCCCCTTCCTCGTTTGGCGACCCCGCAAGTCCGTTATCGTCCCGGTCGTCCGCTGCCGCTTCCGCTGAACACGCCAAACCCGGAACGCGGAGTGAACGACGCAACAGGCGGGGGCGACTCGCGTGGCATGAGCGCGCCATGCGGATTGAAGGGCAGGATCGGCGCGGGCGTGAAGTTGTTGGGCGGAGGCGGCAGGCCGAAATTGAAAATAGTCCCGGCCCTGGTTTCTCCGCCGGGGCCGGTAAATTGATACGTCGAGATCCCGCCGAAATCGTAAATCGTGCCTCGTGTGCCGTGGCTGTCATGGTACAGCTTGATCCCGCCAAAGTCATAGACGGTGCCGGTCGTGCCATCACTGCCTTGGATGATCGTGATGTCGCCGGCCAAGGTGGGAGTGGTCGCGAGCAGGACCCAGATGATGAGCCCGGTGGTCCGGGCGATCCGGAGGTGTCTCTTCATGGCCGCCCCTCCTTGGAAACAATGAGAGCGACAGGAATCCGTGCGGTCTTGTCTTCATGATACTAAACGGAGGGCCTGAGTGGAGCAGCGTAAACGGGCGCGGGTGCTATACGGAGGCGGCTTTTTTGAGCGGATCGAGCAACTTCTCCGGCACCTTGAGATTGCCCCGGCCGACCCCGACCTCGATGTCGGGCTTTGTCACGCCGTGAAAGTCGCTGCCACCGGTGACGAGGAGGGCGAGGCGTTTGGCGATGTTGAGATATTGGGACGTCTGCTGCGCGGTGTGCGTACTGTAATAGACTTCGATGCCTCCGAGCCCCTCGCCCTTCAATTTGTCGCAGAGCCTGTACAGCCCTTCCGCTGACTCCTTGATCCAGGTGGGATGCGCCAGCACCGCCACGCCATGCGCGGCTCTGATCCAGGCGATGGCTTCGGCCGGCGTGGGCAGGGCGCGTGGCACATAAGCGGCCGCGCCTTCGGCCAAATACCGATCGAACGCTTCTTTCGCCGAGGTCACATACCCCTTGTTCATGAGCACACGGGCGATGTGTGGGCGGCCGACCGACTCGGTTCCCGCAAGGGCTCTTACCTCTTCGTAGGTGACCGCGAGACCGAGTTCGTTGAGTTTTTCGATGATGCGCGGATTACGGTCGTGGCGGCTGTTTCGCAGGTTGGCCAGACGACGAGTCAATTCGGTGTCCTTCCAATCAAGAAAGTAGCCGAGGATGTGTAATTCGCCGTCGCCGTAACAGGAGCTGATCTCGACGCCCGGGATGACCTCGATGCCCAGGCGTGCGCCGGCCTCCATGGCTTCCGGAATGCCGTCCACGATATCGTGATCAGTGATCGCCAGCGCGGTCACGCCGGCTTTCCCAGCGAGTGCCAACACGTCGATCGGTGGCAGGCTGCCGTCCGAATGCGTCGTGTGAAGATGAAGGTCAATACGGCTCATACGCCCCCTTGCCCGTCTTCTGCGCCACCAGTTGAGCGGTGAACGTGGCGCCAGCGCCGTGCCCGCCTTCGTGTTCGCCTTCGTCGTAATGCAGTACGCGCAGACGCGAAGCGAGGCGCAGCAATTCGTTATGCGCAAGGCAAAATTCCCAGCGCCGCGGGTGCTGATGGCGCAGGTAATTGTCGATCACAAACGTCTCGTAGACGAGCACGCCGTTCGGCTTCAGCGCATCGAGCAAAGCGGGAAAGAGCGACCGATAGAGGTAAAAGAAGACGACGATGACGTCGTACTCTTCCTTCGGAAGTTCGGGCGCTCGGTCACCTTTTTCCAGGTCAACCGTTCGGACGGTCAAGTTCTGGAGGTTCCGCTGCCGGGCGGTGGCCGCAAGCTGGGCCAGCGCCTGTTCGTCCCGGTCGATGGCTTCCACCTGGAATCCATGCGAGGCGAGGAACAGCGCGTTCCGGCCGGATCCAGCCGCCACGTCGAGCGCCTTCCCCTTCGGCAATCGGTGAAGCTGTTGGACGAGGAACCTCGCCGGCGGCGGATCGGCCGCCTGAAGCTGCTGGGCCGTTCGGCTCCGCTCTAGCCGGATCCCGACCGACTCGGTAGAGAGTTTAAGCGGCGGAGCCAGCTTGCGGACCCAAATTCGGACACGCTCGGCGGGAAATTCCGCGAACAACGTCCCGACGAGCCGTTCGGCCAGCGTTTCGAGGAGGCAGGTATCCTGACTCCTTCCGACTTCGACGATCCGTTCTGCGACCCGGGCATAGTCTACAGTATGGTTGATATTGTCGGTGGCCGCTGCCGCTTCGGTCTGATACTCCAGCTCCACATCGACGGCAATCGGTTGAGGCGTTTGCCGCTCTTCTGGGATGACTCCGCAATGCCCTTGAAATTCGAGGCGTTCGATGACGATACGACCAACCATACTGGCCATTCTCGTTGATCGTTCGGAAGGGTGTCAAGCAACGGGCGAGGAATCGGCCTGAATATCTTCGTGCTTGACTCCCCTTTTCAGCGGCTTCTATAATTTCTTGCATTCCTCACGCACTCGCAACGTCCTGATTCGCCGAGGAAAATGGCTGAGTTTACGCACTTTAACGAGGCGGGACGGGCGCGGATGGTCGATGTCACCGGCAAGGATCCGACTGAACGGATCGCCTCGGCGCAAGCTAAGGTCTACCTCGAGCCTGAGACGCTCGAAAAGATCCAGCGGGGCAAGATCGCCAAAGGAGACGTGCTGGCCGTGGCGCAGGTCGCCGGGGTTATGGGTGCCAAGCGGACTCCCGATCTGATCCCCATGTGCCATCCGCTTCTGCTGACCAGCGTGGACATCTCGTTCAAGGAAGATCCCCAACCCGATCGGAACGGCCGGTGCGCGATCACCATCACCGCGACCGTCAAGACGACCGGTCAGACCGGGGTGGAGATGGAGGCGATGACCGCTGTTTCGGTGGCGGCCCTGACCATTTACGATATGTGCAAGGCCGTGGATCGCGGTATGAGCTTCGGCGACATCTGTCTCCTGTCGAAGTCCGGGGGGAAGTCGGGCACGTATCGAAGGGAATGATGAATGAGGAATGTGGAATGAGGCGTTCGATAAGCGATCGGGCAAGTCGCAAATTCCTCGTTCTCAATTTCTAATTCCACATTATTATCGGTTCGATGATCGCCGTTAAACTCTTTGGCATGACGAAATCGCTCGCGCATAACCAACGCGAGCTGTCGGTGGCGCTGGCGTCGGGCGGGCGGGTCAGGGATTTGATTGGCATGCTGGACGCACAGTATCCCCAAATCGGCGAACTGATTCACAAAAAGAAAATCCTGGTGTCCGTGAACCAGGCCATCGCGCACGAGGATACCGAAATCAACGAAGGCGATGAGGTGGCGTTGTTGCCGCCTTTCGCGGGTGGGGCGCCTATGACACACGAGAGCGGAAACGGGGCAGCGCGCGGGGACGACGCCATGTTCGCCCGCGTGCAGCGCGAAGATTTTTCGGTCGATGAAGAAATCGCCCGGGTGCGCAGCCGATCCACGCGCATCGGCGGCATCGCGATTTTTCTGGGCACCGCCCGCGATCGATCGAAAGGGCGTGATGTGAGCAGTATCACCTTCGAATACTACGAAGGGATGGCCCAGAAAAAGCTGCGCGAGATCCGTGAGCGGGCGCTCAAGGAGTTCGATGTCATCGAGGTGCTCATCGTGCACCGTTATGGGGACATCGGAATCGGCGAGAACATCGTGCTGATCGTGGTCGGCGCCGAGCATCGCGCCGAGGCGTTCCGCACCTGCAAATGGGCGATCGACGAGCTGAAGCAGATCACGCCGATCTGGAAACTCGAACACACGCCGGAAGGCGAGGTCTGGGTCGAAGAGCATCCATGAGTTCGCTACCGCTCAGCGAAACGGCACCGGTGGTTGGTGATGTCTTCGGCCGACCGTTGAAGAGTCTGCGGTTGTCGGTCACCGACCGGTGCAACCTCCGTTGCAAATACTGCATGCCGGAGGAGGACTACACCTGGTTGCCCCGCGAAACCATCCTAAGCTTCGAGGAATTGGCGACGCTCACCGATTTGTTCACGGAACTCGGCGTGGACAAGGTGCGGTTGACCGGGGGCGAGCCTCTGCTCCGGAAGGATCTGCCGATCTTCGTCCGGATGCTGACCCGGAACCGGCGGATCAAGGATATCGCGCTGACGACAAACGGCGTGTTGATGGCCGATCAGGCAGAAGCGCTGCACTACGCCGGCCTGCATCGCGTCACCGTCAGTTTGGATACGCTGCGTCCCGACCGCTTCCGCGCCTTGACCCGGCGCGACATGCACCGCCAAGTACTGGAGGGGATCGACGCGGTGGTGCGGGCCGGATTCCAGAACCTAAAACTGGATACGGTAGCGATCAAGGGATTTAACGACGACGAGTTGGCGGACCTCATCGAGTATGGCAAGCACGTCAGCGCCGAGGTCCGCTTCATCGAATACATGGATGTCGGGGGCGCGACCGAGTGGTCCATGGACAAAGTTCTCTCCCGCGCCGAAATTCTCGACCGGTTGAGCCGCCGATACGGCCCCGTCGAGCCCGTGATCGAAGAAAGCTCCGCGCCGGCCCAGCGCTTCACGCTACCTGATGGCACGACGTTCGGGATCATCGCGTCGACCACCTCCCCCTTCTGCGCGACCTGCGACCGGAGCCGCCTAACCGCGGACGGTCTGTGGTATCTCTGTCTTTATGCGAAGGACGGGATCGATCTGCGCGCCCCGCTCCGCGCCGGCGTTTCGCGGGACGATCTCATCGCGCTCATTCGCGCCGGCTGGCGCCAGCGCAAGGACCGAGGCGCCGAGGAGCGCAAGGCCCTGGAGCGGTTCGGGCTTCGGGAAGCGCGACTGATCGAGATCGAGCGGCTTCGGGAAGATCCCCATCTTGAAATGCATGCCCGAGGGGGGTGACCGGGCGTCTTCCGTTCGGTTGCGTCCACGGCGCTGTTCAGCCGTCCCGCGTCCCTTTTCATGTTCATGTTGGAGAGTCACTTTCTCACGATGCTCGGCCTCGGCTTTGTGCTGGGGCTTCGGCATGCGCTGGATGCCGACCATCTGGCAGCCGTATCCACCGTACTCGCGCAGCGGCCGACGTTCAAGGCTTCGGGATTGATCGGATTGTGGTGGGGTCTGGGGCATACCGTAATGCTGCTCGCGGTGGGCTGCGTCGTCATGGCGATGAACGTGGCGATTCCTGACCGTCTGGCGGAAGCCTGTGAGTTTGGAGTTGGAGCTATGCTGGTGGCGCTCGGGGTGTCGCTGGCGCTCAAGATGTCCCGAGAACGGTGGCATCTGCACGCCCACGAGCACGACGGAAAACGGCACCTCCACTTCCATAGTCATCGATCCGGCGCCGATCACGTCCATGGGCACTGGCTGAAACATTCTCTTCAACCGTTGTTGATCGGCATGGCCCACGGCTTGGCCGGATCCGCCGCGTTGCTCTTGGTGGTGCTCTCCACCGTCCGAACGTTGGGCGAAGGGGTGGCTTACATTCTCGTGTTCGGCGCCGGGTCCATCTTCGGGATGATACTGGTCGGGCTAGCCCTCAGCGTTCCGGTCGTCTGGTCGCTTTCCCTCGGTCACCGGGTGTATTGGGCGGTGCAGGGACTTGCCAGCCTGGGAAGCATCGGTGTGGGAGTCGCAATGATGGTTCGTATCGGATTCAGCGGGGGGCCGCTGTAGGCCGCTCGCGATTGGGTTCGGGAGGCCACCTGGCGCACCCGCGGCTTTCTTCGTGCGAAGCCGCAACAGGTGTGATAGGCTTTGCGCTTGTGTGTCCGATGACCAGAGGAGGTCGCCGACGCGATGATCGGCCGACGGGGTGCCGCTTGTGAAGATCCGGGTGCTGGGGTGTCACGGTTCTGACCAGCTCTTGGATGAAGCGCGCGGACCGCTACAGTGCGGAACCTGTGGGTTTCTCGTCAATGGAACCGTGCTGGTGGATGCGGGCACTGTCGGTTCGCAGCTCCGGTTGGCCGAGCAAAAGCAGATTCGCCATGTTCTGCTGTCTCATCTTCACTTCGACCACATCAAGGGGTTGCCGACGCTGGCCGACAATCTGGTCGGCGAATCCGAGATCCCGGTCGGTGTCGCCAGCATCCCGGAAGTGCTCAAAGGGCTGGAAGCCCACATCTTCAACGGCGAGGTGTATCCGGACTTTTTCCGGTTGCCCGACCCTGGCCGACCGGTCTTTGTCTCGTGCCCGCTCACGGCCGGCAAGGAAGCCCGGCTGTCCGGGCTGACCGTGATACCCGTTCCGGTGAACCATTTGGTGCCAACGGTCGGATTTGTCCTGACTGACGGCGTGACGACGGTGCTGTACAGCGGCGATACGTACCGGACCGACCAACTTTGGCGCATCGCGGCGGGTTTCCCAACGCTGAAAGCGGCCTTCATCGAAACTTCCTTTCCGAATGAGATGGAAGAATTGGCCAAGCTCACCAAGCATTTGACGCCCGCGCTTTTGGCAGAAGAATTCCGCAAGATCGGCCGTCCGGGCCTCGCGCTCTACGTCTATCATATGAAACCGCGGTTTCGAGATCGGATCCTGCGCCAACTCAGCGATCTGAACGTGCCGAATCTGACCGTGTTGGAAGAAGGGCAGGAGCTCATCGTCTAAGCAGTGAGGATCTATGGCGTGGTTTAAAAAACACAAATCGACCGAGACCGAGGGACCGAGACGAACGAAGGTCACGGAGGGCATGTGGCTAAAGTGCAATCATTGCCGTGAAATCGTCTATCGCAAGGAAGTCGAACGCAACAACAAAGTCTGCCCCAAGTGCGATTACCATTTCCCTATTTCTGTCATGGAGCGCATCTCTCTCCTGGTGGACCTGGGGACGTTCAAAGAGTGGGATGCGGAACTGGAACCGCTCGATCCGCTGGAGTTTCACGACACCCGGTCCTACCGTGAACGGGTGAAGACCCAGCAGGAAAAAACGGGCCGCAAGGATGCGATCGTTATCGGAGAGGGCTCGATCAACGGCAAGCGGGTGGCTTTGTGTGTTTTCGATTTCGGGTTCATGGGCGGCAGCATGGGTTCCGTGGTCGGAGAGAAGATTTGCCGCGCGGTCGATCGGGCGCTGGCGTCCCGCCTGCCGGTGATCATGGTTACGACCTCGGGCGGTGCGCGGATGCAGGAAGGGATTCTTTCGCTGATGCAGATGGCCAAGACTGCGGCGGCGATCGCGAAACTGGGGGAGGCCAAACTGCCGTTCATTTCCGTGTTGGCCGATCCGACGTTCGGCGGCGTGACGGCCAGTGTGGCGATGTTGGGCGATGTGATCATCGCCGAGCCCAAAGCGTTGATTGGATTCGCCGGCCCCCGCGTCATCGAGCAGACGATCAAGCAGCAATTGCCTGACCAGTTTCAGCGGGCCGAGTTTCTGTTGGAGCACGGCATGATCGACATGATCGTCGAGCGCAAACAACTGAAGGATACGCTGAGCACGCTGGTGACCCACTTCTAGCGTCACACCCGCCCGCACCGAGCCGACCGTGATGTTCTACGAATCCGCTGTTGAGTTTCTCTACGGTCTCCAGAAACACGGGATCAAACTCGGACTGGACAACATGCGTCTGTTGACAAGCCGCTTGGGCGAACCGCAGCGGCGCTATCGGATTCTGCATATCGGCGGGACCAACGGCAAGGGATCGACCGCGGCCCTCGCGGCGGCGATCCTGCAGGCCGCGGGGTACCGCGTCGGTCTCTATACGTCGCCCCATCTGATCGATTTTCGCGAGCGTATCCGCGTCAACGGCGAACTGATCGGCGCAGCGCAGGTGGCGGAGTTGACCGAGCGCCTCCGCAGCGTCGTCCAGGGCGATTGTTCCCCGACGTTTTTCGAGTTCACCACCGCGATGGCTATGCAACACTTCGCCGATGCCGCGGTGGACGTAGCCGTGCTGGAAGTGGGCATGGGCGGCCGGTACGACGCCACCAATATCGTCGAGCCGCTAGTCACGGGCATCACCACGGTCGCGCTGGATCACGAAGAGTACCTCGGCCGGACGGTGGACGCGATCGCGTCGGAAAAGGCCGGCATCATCAAGCCGGGCGTTCCAGTGATCGTCGGGTTAGTGCCCGCGGAGGCATTCACGGTCATCGAGGCCGTTGCGTCGCAGCGCCAGGCTCCCGTGTTGCGGTTGAACCGCGATTTCAGAGTGGAGGGAAAAAGCCCGGCGCGATTCCGGTACGAGGGGGTCACCGTCCGCCATGATGAGCTGTCCTGCACGCTGGAGGGACGGCATCAACTGGACAATGCCGCCTGCGCGCTGGCGATGATCGAAGCGGCGGGCGCCAGCGGACTGCCGGTTTCGGAGGCGGCGATCCGCGCCGGCCTCAGGTCCGTTCGATGGGAGGGACGGCTTGAGGTGGTCGAACAGGAGCCGACCGTTTTGCTGGACGGCGCACACAACCCGTCGGCGGCCCAAGTGCTCGCCGATTACTTGGATCGGTATCGACGCGATCATCCGGGTTCGCGCGTGATTCTGGTGCTCGGCATGATGCGGGATAAGGATCACCGCGGCTTCCTGGCCAGGCTGCTTCCGGTTGTGGACGAGGTTGTGTTGACCCAAGCGGATATCGCCCGCGCGGCCCGCGCCGACGACCTCCGTCGCGCGCTTGCTGATTTGATTCCCTCCGCCCATGCGGTCCCGCCGGCCGCCGACGCGCTAGCATTGGCCAAGCGTTTGGCCGCTCCGTCCGATCTAATCTGCGTCACCGGTTCCTTGATGCTGGTGGGCGATATCAAGGCCCTCCTGCGCGGCTGTTGGCCCTCGCCTCTCCGGGGTTGAGATGGGTCGACGGCCCGGGGCGGTCATCGGGTGGTCATGCTGTGCGCTGACTTGGTTTCTTCTAATGGGTTGGGTTTCACCCGCGCGGGGCGCGGGCGAACCGGCCGCCCCGTCGACCGCCACCGCGACTCCCGCCGCCGCGCAGCCGATCGAGATCACCGCCAACCGGATCGACTACCTGAAGGAACTGGAAACGTACGAAGCCGATGGGTCCGTGGTCATCGTCCAAGGGACGGTCCGTCTGACGGCCGACCATGTGACCGTCAGAATGCTGCCGGGCATCCTGATCGCGACCGGCCATGTCCATCTCGCCGATCCGAAGACGGACGTGTGGGCCGAACGGCTGGAGCTGAACGTCAATACCGAGGCCGGCGTCGTCATCAACGGTCAGGTTTATCTGCGGCCGACCAATACATTTGTGACGGGCCGTCTGCTCCAGCGCTTCTCGGAAGATCATTACCGAGCCAAAGACGGATCGTTCACCAACTGCGATGCCATGGAGGGAGCGATTCCCGCCTGGCGTTTCACGTTCGACGATATCGATGTCAACGCCGGGGAGAGCGTGGCGCTTAAGGGCGCATGGCTGTGCGTCAATGACGTGCCGGTCGTACCGATCCCCACCCTCACGTACCCGCTCAGCACCCGCAAGAGCGGGTTTCTGATTCCCAATGTCGGATATGACAACCGGTTCGGCGCCAGTCTCCGGCAGAGCTACTTTTGGGCCATCAACCCCAGCCAGGATTTGACCGTCTCGCCGCAGTACTACAGTGATCTGGGGTACGGCGGCGACTTGGAATATCGGTATGTGCTGGATCGCAAATCGCGGGGCCAGTGGCTCGTCAGCGCGCTGCAGCAGCAGAAGTTGCCCAATGTGGCCGGGGTGAGCCCGGAAGGAGCGGATGTCCGGCGAACGCGGGCGCTGATCAGCGGGACACACGTTCAGCAGGTCAACCCTGACCTGCTCATTCGCGCCCAGGCGTTTCTCGTGACTGACCCCGATTATCTGCAGCAACTCAGCAATTCCGGCGCCCAACGGGCGTTGCCCAGCGGGGAATCCAATCTGTTGGGCAGCCGGCGCGTGCCCTATGGCAACCTCTATCTGCTCGGCCAATATCTCCAGCCTCTGCAATCCGGCGGCAGCGACACATTCCAGCGGCTTCCGGAATTCGGATACACGGTGTCCAACTTTACGCCCTTCGGCGGTCCGGTGCTCCTCGGGATGGACGCCAACTTCGTGAACTTCTATCGCGACCAGGGCTTCACGCAGAATCGGGTTGACATAATGCCGGGCCTGTCAACGGAGACGCTCAACATCGGTCATGTCGTCGGTCTGACGCCGCGACTCAAGGTGCGGGAGGTCTACTACACGCGCGGCGTGCGAACGGAGGAATCGGTGCACCGCGAAACGCTATGGGCCTCGCTGGAGGCGACCTCTAAACTGGCGCGACAGTTCCGGACAGGCGACGGCGGAGGATTCCTGCACACGATCGAACCGGGCGTGATTTACGAATACGTGCCGCCGACCGATCAATCGCGAATCACGCAGATCGATCAGGTGGACGATCTGCCGAAGAAAAATTTGCTGACCTATTCGCTGCGAAGCCGGGTGCTCCAACAGATTGCGCAGGGCGGCAGTTTTAACTGGTTGGACTTGACGCTGGCGCAAAGCTACCGCGTGGGCGCCGTGCAGACGAGGGCCAGAGATTTCACCCCAGGCGTGTTGCCGGAGGTCGGATCCGTGACCCAACCGCTTGTGCCGGCCACCGTGGCGATCGACGGAAAGAAGTTTTCCGATGTATGGCTGCGGGCGGTGATCGGGAATACGACCCCCCAGATCGTGCCCGCGCCGGGGCAGGCGTTCGCAAAAGGTAGCGCCGCCGGGATCGGACAACTTCCGACCCTGAACAAGTATCTCGTGGTGGATGCGTTCCTCGATCCGTATCGCGGGACCATGAGCCAGTGGAATACGGACCTCCGCTTCCAGCAACAGAACCTGTGGTATGTGGAAATCGGACAGCGTCATACGCGCGAGGGAAACCGTGTGCGGCGCGGAGACGTGTGGAATCCGATCTCGTTCAACGAAGTGTTTGCGCCGACGCCGGAAATTCAGTTCGTGACCGCGGGGGGCGCGTTTCGAACGCCGTGGGGCTGGACCGTCGGAGCCAAGGGGTACTATGACGTCAAGAATGGTCGGAGTCCGGAATACGATGTGGTCGCGCTCTATCAGAATCCGTGCAAGTGCTGGTCGCTGGGACTCTACTATCTGCAATTCCCCGACCGGGCACAGTACAATTTCATGCTGAGTTTGACCGGCGTGGGATGGACCGAAAACTTCGGCACTGCGGTCTTGCGCACGATCCTCAGCCCGCTGTTGATGGGCGAGCGCGGCCTGCCTTGGGCTTCTCCCGGCGGGCCCTATGGCCGGCCGCAGCCGGAACCCTCGCCGCCGGGTGCCGTTCAGCCTTGAAGATAGGGAACCGTCATGTTCCTATCCGGTTCGATTATCGGTTCGCCTGTAATGGCTCGGCTTCGACCAGGAGGTGTTCTATGCAGTGGATGGTTCGTCCAGACTCGTCTCTGATCCGGTTCGGCCTGACCACCCTCATGGCTGCGGTGTTGCACGCGGCCGGAGTCCAGACCGGTCCTGTCTACGGAGCGTCAGACGTGTCGGCCGGTCACCTGCAGCGCGCAAAAGTGTTTCTCGCCGCAGGCGACTACAAACGAGCGATCGAGGCCTGCCAGCGGGAGATCGATGTGCATCCGTCGGCGGAGAGCTACGTTTATCTGACATACGTGTACCATGCGCTGGACGGCTATCTGGATCATCTGGCTAAGACCGATCGCTGGGTGGCGGTCGAACATCTCTTCCTCAATCTGGCGACCGGCCGGCCGGAAGATTTGGTCGATCCGCCGGATGTGCTGGCCCGGATTGCCAAAGAGATCATTCAGAGCGCGGTGCAACGTCAATCGGATATCAGCGCGGCGATGGCGACCAGGTTGGATAAGACGGTCACCGAGCGTCTGTGGAAACAGCAGACGGCATGGCGGGCCGCCAGACCCGATGATTGGTGGTTCGGTGTGCCGGACGGATGGGGGTGGTGATGAGACGTACGGGGTGCGCATCGTGCCAAGAGCGAGCGACCGTCTTGCTAGCGACGACGAATCGGCATCGGCGTTGACAGTCCAAAGAAGCGTGGTATACGATGCGCGCACATCTTTCCGAGTCCATGTCCTGTTTGTGTTGAACCCGAGGAGGGAACGTCCGTGGGTGGTGATGTCTTAAAAGTCGATGAGGCGACCTGGGAGACCGAGGTCATCAAAGCGCCAGAGTTAGTCATGGTGGATTTTTGGGCGGTGTGGTGCGGGCCCTGTCAAATGGTCGCGCCGATCGTCGACGAACTGGCCAAGGAATATGCGGGCAGGCTTAAAGTCCGAAAACTGAACACCGACGAGAATCCCGAGATCGCCGGGCGCTATCAAATTATGAGCATTCCGACCATTCTGTTTTTCAAGAACGGCCAGCCGGTCGAAAAGCTCGTCGGAGCGAGACCCAAGCGGCAGTTCAAGGAAGTGATCGATTCGTTGCTCGCCCAGCATTCGGGCACGGCATAAGGGTTTCACCCATGTCCCGCGGCCATGCTCACCGAGCTGCACATCTCCAATTTTGCGGTCGTTGAGCAGCTCGATCTTCAGCTCGCCGGGGGTTTTACGGTTCTCACTGGCGAGACGGGCGCGGGAAAATCCATTCTCATCGACGCGATCGGCTTATTGATCGGGGGGCGAGCCTCCACGGAGCAGATACGGGCTGGGACCGAGGAAGCTCATATCGAGGCGGTGTTTCGGCTGGATCCGGCCTCTCCTGTCCTGAAAACGTTCCGAGACGCCGGTGTGCTGGGCGCGCAGGAGACCGAGTTGATCGTCCGACGCATCCTGTCGCGTTCCGGACGAAACCGTGCGTACCTCAACGGCAGCTTGACCCCTCTCCATCTCCTCGAATCCCTCGCCGGCACGGTCATCGACATTCACGGCCAACATGACCAGCAGTCGCTTCTGTCCGCGCAGGCGCAGCAGGACATGCTGGACGCGTTCGGGCGCCTCGGAGCGCTGCGCGACAGGTATGCGGCGGTTTATGAGCGATGGCTGGCGAACCGACGCGAATTGGAAGAGGCCGACCGTCTCTCGGCGGAACGGGCCCAACGGGAGGACTTCCTTCGGTTTCAATCTCGTGAGATCGAGGAGGCGGCGATTCGGCCGGGAGAGGAAGAACGTTTGCAAACCGAACACCGGCGCTTGGTGCACGCGCGGCGTCTCGCAGAATTGACGCAGGCGGCCTATGAGTCGCTGTATGCCGGGGACCACGCCGTGATCAATCAACTCTCGGCGGTCGAGAAATGCCTCCGGCAGCTTCAGGCAATCGACCCTGAGACCTCTGTCTGGGGCGAGGCATGCGGGCAAGTGGCTGTGCAATTGAAAGACCTCGCGGCGTCCCTTCGGGACTATC
Source organism: Nitrospira calida (assembly GCF_976986435.1). Taxonomy (NCBI): domain Bacteria; kingdom Pseudomonadati; phylum Nitrospirota; class Nitrospiria; order Nitrospirales; family Nitrospiraceae; genus Nitrospira; species Nitrospira calida. Next base: position 2,644,215 of record NZ_OZ335950.1, on the reverse strand, counting down.
GAGACCGGCTGGAGCAGGACCCCGATCGGTTGGAGCGAGTCGAGGAACGGCTGGATCGCCTGCAGCGGCTGAAGAAAAAATACGGCGGGAGCGTCGAAGGCGTGCTGGCCTATGCCGCTCAACTGAAGCGGCAGCTTGAGGAACTCAGCGACTCTCAGATCCGGATTGCCGACCTACGGGCGTCGATCGAAGAAGACGTCCGCTGTCTGGATACGCTTGCATCACAGCTTTCCGATGGCCGTGCGAAGGCGGCGGAATGCATGCAGGAACGGGTGTCGGAGGAACTGGCCGCGTTGCACATGGATGACACTCGCTTCGAGATTCGAGTCAGGACCGGCGTCGGCGAAGAGGCGTTCTCGCCGACGGGGCGCGATGGTGTTGAATATCTGTTCTCGGCGAATCCAGGCGAGCCTCTTCAGCCGCTCGCCCGCGTTGCTTCAGGCGGGGAATTGTCGCGCGTCATGCTCGCGATCAAAACGGTCTTGTCCGAAACCGACCGGGTGCCCGTGCTGATCTTTGACGAAATCGACTCCGGGATCGGCGGAGCGGTTGCGACCGTCATCGGACGACGGTTGCGGGCGTTGGGCGCCTTTCGTCAAGTGCTGTGCGTCACTCATCTGCCTCAGGTCGCTTCGCAGGCCGAACACCATCTGTTAGTGGAAAAGAGCGTGCGGAGAAACCGGACGATTACGTCGGTAAGGAAGCTCGATCAGCATGCCAGGCGGGAGGAGGTGGCCAGGATGCTCGGCGGTCTCACCATTACGAAGAAGGTGCGAGAGACGGCGGCGGAGATGCTCGACGGCGCGGAGAAAACGAGGTGAACCCCAGGGCTTAGGGTTCCGGAGTCGCCGTGGGCAGGGCCGCGATGGCCAGGGCGGGAAGCGAGGCCTTGCATTCATTGACGACCCGAACGAACACCTCCGTCAGGATCGGATCGAAGCGGGTCTCCGCTTCCAGCGAGATCCGGCGAACGGCCTCTTCAATCGAGGTGGTCGGCCGCGCGGGCGAGTCGGCCGTAAGATGGTCGAACGCTTGGGCGATCGCGACGATCCGAGCGAGGAGAGGGATTCCTTCGCCTTGGAGACCGTGAGGGTAGCCGAAACCGTCGTAGCGTTCGTGGTGGTAGGCGATGATCTGGGTGACTTCCGCAGAAAAACCGAGCGGCAACATCATGCGCGCTCCGATCTCGGGATGGCGTTTCAGGTTTTCGGCTTCGGTGGGATCGCCATGGCCGAATGTATAAGGATCGAGAGCGATTCTCCCGATATCGTGGAGAAACGCGCCCAGCGCGAGGGATTTCTGTTCCGCCATGGTGAGGTTGAGGCGGTTGGCCAACAGCGTCGCATAAAAGCTGACTCGGCTGCAGTGGTTCAGCAAGTGCCGGTCCTTGGCCTCCAGCAGATCGGAGAGCAGAGGCAGCAACTCGGCCATATCGCTATCACTCGGCGTCGGTCCTTCCTGCGGTGACTTCATGCTGGTGGGATAGTGGCGTTTCAGTTCGATCCAGGTCTTGGCACAGTCCTGTTCGGTTCCCCAAGCCGAACCCGCGTGCGTGAGAAAACGACGCAAGAAATCGAGCCGCTGTTTTTTCTCCAAGGTTTGATTGATGAGCGCGATCAATTCGGTCACATTGAACGGCTTCAGCAAATAACCAGCTGCGCCATGGCGGATACCCTCCATCGCCGATTTCAGACTGCCGTAGCCGGTAATGATGATGACCTCCACATCGGCGTGCTCGTGTTTGATGTCTTGGAGCAGATCGATACCTTGGCGATCAGGCAACTTCTGATCAAGCGTGATCAGATCAATATGGTGTTCTTTGAGCACACGCAGGGCTGAGTGGGCGTTTTCGACGGCATGAATCTCGAAGAAGGGACGGAGGATGACCTTAAGCGCATCGCGAGGGCCGGCCTCGTCATCCACAACGAGAATCGCGGGTTTCTTGGGCAGGGCTGTCGAACCGGACGATGTGTTCATCGGTCTACAGTTATGTAGTCAGACAGGATATTGAGCAATTTACGTGCCTTATCAAGGACTCGCAAGATTAACCGCAAGTTACAGTAGGGATGATCATTATGCATCTATATATAGGTTGTGATAGAAACGGAAAGCGGCGATTGAGCTGCTGTTACGAGTCACTTGCTAAGTGAAAATCGTACACGAATCGGTCACAACCGTCCACGCCTGTGTCATTCTTGCACCAACTGCGCGGGTTCGCTGCTCGTCGAACTGTCCGGTCTGCTGATCCCCAGCGTATCCATCCGATACTTCAACATGCGGCGGCTGATACCCAAGAGGTTGGCGGCGTGCGTCTGCACATAGTTGGTGCGCTTGAGGGCGTCTAAAATAATTTCCCGTTCGAACTCCATCACAGCTTTTTCGAGAGACAACCGACCGGCCAAGGTGTCTTCGCGTAACTACGACGAGCGGCTGTCGCTCCGCAGCGAAGTGGGCAGGTGTTCCGGCAGGATCGTAGCGCCTTGCGACCACAAGAGCGCCTGTTCGACAACGTTTTCCAGTTCGCGGACGTTGCCGGGCCAGGGGTATCGAGACAGCAGCTCGATGGCTTCTTTGGAGAACTCCTGAGGAGGCCGTTTCTCCTCTTCGATTCGCTTGTCCAGAAAATGCTTCGCGAGAAGCGGGATATCCTCTCCGCGTTCCCGCAACGGAGGCAGATACAGCGAAATGACGTTGATGCGGTAATACAGATCTTCGCGGAACGTGCCGCGGCGAACCAAATCGTCCAGATTTTTATTGGTGGCCGCGATGATGCGCACGTCTACCTTAATGGGTTGGACGCCGCCGATGCGGGTAAACTCCCGCTCCTGCAGCACACGCAGAAGTTTGGCCTGAGTCACTGGACTCAGGTCGCCGATCTCATCCAGAAACAGGCTGCCGCTGTTCGCCAACTCGAATTGACCGACGCGGCGGGCGGTCGCGTCGGTGAACGAACCCTTCTCGTGGCCGAACAGCTCGCTCTCGATCAACGTTTCCGGAAGGGCGGCGCAATTCAACGCGATGAAGGGACGGTCGCGGCGCGAGCTGTTGTAGTGGAGCGCCCGCGCCACCAGTTCTTTGCCCGTTCCGCTCTCTCCCGTGATCAGCACTGTGGTACGGCTGTCCGCCACCTGTTCGATCTTGGCGTAGATCTCCTGCATGGCGGGACTTTTCCCGATGAGGTTGTGGAAGGCGTACCGGTTCACCACCTGGGCGCGGAGGTAGCGGACTTCTCGTTCAAGGTCGTGTGACTCGAGCGTGCGGGCGACGACGATGCGCAGTTCCTCGACGTCGAACGGCTTCGACAGATAATCGGACGCGCCCAGCTTCATCGCGTCCACGGCGGTTTTCACCGACTTGGTCCCGGTCAGCATGATCACGGGGATCGAGCGGTCCTCCGCCCGCATGGCCTGCAGCACGGTCAGCCCGTCGGTACCCGGCATGATCACGTCCAGGAGCACCAGATTGGGCGATTCGCGCCGGAACAGATCCAGTCCTTCCTGGGCGTCCGCCGCCGTGATGACATCATAGGTGGGTTCCAGGACCATCTTCAGCGAAGCCCGAACCCGCGGTTCGTCGTCGATCAGCAAAACCCGTTTCTTCATAGCTCTCCGGTCGGCTGGCCGGCGCTCGAGCGAGGAGCCGCGGGCATGTTCACATAAAACGTCGTGCCGACGCCCTCTTTGCTCGAGACTTGGATGTTTCCATGGTGCTCCTGGATGATCTGGTGCGCGATCGTTAACCCCAAGCCGGTCCCTTCGTGCTCGCCGCTGTAGTGTTTCGTGGTGAAGAAGGGATCGAAGATGTGATCCAGATTGCTCTCCGGAATTCCTGTCCCCGTGTCCTCGACTTCGATCTGCACCCAAACCTCGCCGGAAGGTTTGGTGAGCCGATGCGTGCGCACCTTCAGAAAGCCGCCGCGCTCGCTCATCGCGTCCATCGCGTTGAGCAGCAGATTCAGAATGACTTGTTTGATCTGTTGGCGGTCCAGCATGACCCGGGGAAGATCCGGGGCCAACTCTCTTTCGATCATAATGCCGCAGCTATCCGCTTTCACTTCCACAAAGTACAAACAGGAAGAAACGATTTCATTGAGGTCTTCCTCCGTCAGCTTGGGTTCCATGTAACGGGCGTAATCCAGGATCTCTTGGATCAACCGCTCGATGCGATGAACGTCGTCGATGACTACCTTGCTGAATTCCCTGATGAATTCCGGGTCGTCCTTGCGCTCGGGCGCGAGCTGAATGAAGGTTTTGATCGATGTCAAAGGATTGCGGATCTCGTGGGCGAATCCGCCGGCGATGGTTTCAAGCGAACGGAGGCGATCGGTTCGTCGCATCAAGGTTTGGGATCGCCGCAGATCCTCGTACAGGAGGGCGTTGTCCAGGGCGTTGGCGGCGTTCTGAGCGAGAACCATGAGCAGGTCCGCCTGGTCCAAAATCGGAAAGTCGTTGCCGGGGCTTGTCCCCATGAGACAAAAGGCGATCAGGCGGTTTTTGGTGATCAGCGGAACACAGACCTCGGCGTGCCAACTCTCGAGAGTCGCTTGCATACCGGGACTAAGCGTCCCGCCGCGCTCTTCGCCAGTGCCTGCGCGAACCACGGACGACTGACAGCGGGATAGAAACGCAGGGATCTCATGATGTGCGGGGATGCAGGAAGGGAGCGCGGTGTCGGGGATGAAACCGCGGGAACAGGCCAGATGGTAGATGTCCTTCTCTTTGTCGAGCAGAAACAGCGCCGCATGCGAAACTCGGAGCAATTGGGACAGTCCCGCCACGATCCGCTCGCCGAGAACGCTCAGTTCGGCGATGGTTCCCATGTCCTTGCTGAAATCCGCGATAATTTTCAACGCGTCAGCCGTCGGAACGACCTCGGTCTTCCGTGTCATGCTGTCTTTCAGACTCGGCCTGTAGTCGCGGCATTCCAAGACAGGCGAATCGCTGTGTACTGTTCCGCCGGGGTGTTGAAAACGTGTCCTCTGCTGAAGCGGGAGGACGATCGCGGCAGAAGTATACACCTGGTGCGGGAATTCAGCCAGAGGAATTCGGCTTTTCAACCAACCCGATGCAGGCGTTGCCGGCGAAAGCGGTGTAGACGCGCGGGCGGACGGCGCCGCTCAGTCTGAGCAAACGAGACAAATCGTTTGGATCGAAGCTATGGATTCGGCCTTCCCGGAGTGCCTGTCGCAAGCGGCCGAGATAGAGCAGCAATTCCCGGTCTTGGAAATGTGCCCGGTATATCGTGGAGAGATCGGTCTCCGGTGTCCAGGTTGCGATCAGCAATGTTCCGCGTGGCGCCAACACGCGCAACAATTCGCGGAGCGTGTAGAGTGGATCGTGTGCGTAGTCGAGTGCAAAGCGACAGATCACCCGGCTGAATCGGCCGTCTGGAAAAGGCAGGCGGATGTTCCAGTCGGCGCATACCCAGGAGAACTGCAAAGGAGGGACAGGCGCCAGGGCGCCGGCGAATTTGGCGTTCAGGTCGACCAGCGTCTCAAGTGTGGCCAGGTTGGCCTGTGCAAGAAAGTCAGCCTGGTTATCCAAGCCGACATACCGCACGGTTCGAGCGAGCGTCTTGGGTATGTGTCTTGAGCGATACGCCTGGTTGATCAAGAGCAAGCGGGCGAACTCACCATGTCCGCATCCGACCTCTAAAATCGGTTCGCGGTCCTCGATTTCCCCGAGCAAACGATGAAGATGATCCAACAGACGCCAGTAGTCGGGATGCTGTTCGTGCTGATGGCCGCGCTGCACGTGGGCTCGCCACAGAGCCGGAGCGTCCGCAGCGGACGTGTCATGGTGCACCTTGATCCGTTCCTGTTCGACGCGACGCTGAAAATCGATCTCCCGCTCGACCGGATCGAAAACGGTCTGCAAGGTCTCCCGATGGAGAAGCCTCTTACGACATTGCGCGACCAATTCACGAACGAGCAACAGGGCCGGCCCCTCGGCTTTACGAGGGGGCAGGAAGGCCTCCGGTTTCAGGTGGATCACCTCCCCCCGCGCGCCCAACGCTGCCAGGACACGTTGCAACGAGTCCCGACGGATTCTTTCCTGCGCGGCGTCAGAAGGTTCGCGACTCTGCGGTGTCAGGATGAGGACTGTGGCGCGGATCTGTTCGGCGTCCTGAACGGCCGAAGCGACATCCACGAAGCTTCCCGTCACCGCATCCTGGAGCCAACGGTCCATGTCGACGTTGAGCCCTAAAAGATTGTCCAGTCCTCGCCGCTCTCCTTGGATATAGGCTTCGACCAGATCCTGCCGATGCTCGAAGGCTAGGGCCTGCCTCACGTCCAAGACTCCGTTCAACAGAATCAACAGGACCATCCGGTGGTCTCGTGCGGCGACCTTTAATGCAACGCGACCATCGAGATCCGGGGCGATCACGGCGATTGGCGCAGACGGCCAAGTCTGCGCGGCGAAATCCAGCACGCCCTGCAGATCCGCTTGCATATCGGTGAGCGTCGTGTGTTCCAGGTCGCCGTCGCTTTCGCCGATGTGATTGGAGTGATCGAAACGCAGCGTCTGAAACCCATTGTTGGCCAAATATTGGGCGAGAACCAGGTGGTCGGTCTTGGTCCGACCATAGCCCGGGGCTATGATAGCCAAAGCTGCGCTGGGACCGAGCGGATCGCGCGGCAGGTCGTGATAGAGAGCGAGACGGCGTCTCCGTGCGTTCCAACATTCGATCAGGGTGTGGACGACCTTCGTTCGTTCCAAGCCGTCTTCGATCTGCAGGGGAGAGGTGAGCAGGCGAGCGATCAGGTGGCTGATCGCCCGCCTCGTCTGTTCTTCGAGCGGGTGAAAGCGGACTCCCACGCGCAGGGCGGTTTCGGAAGGACCGGGCCGGAGGTTTTTCGGTGCGCTTGGATCCGGGGTCGTCCAGACGACGTCTCCGGTCACGACGGATTCGGCGTTTGGAGACGGCGAGGGCGGCGCCGCGAGAGGCAGACGGAGCGCCAAGCGAGGCGCCAGCGTATCCAGACGCGCGTTGACTTGCAGACACGCACCGCTACGGCTGATATTCACGGTCAAGCCGATGTGCTGACCTCGACCGGACGATGGCTCGGAAGATTCGATGCGGACGGGCAGAGTCAGTTTCACCCTGATTGCGAGTCGCCGATCGGCGAATGGGCTTTCGACGCTCTCGAACGGACGGTGCAAACCGGTTTGGCGGTCAGGCGGACAAGCGATGGGGACGAGCCCTTCGATGGAAAGCGGAAAAGATTGCTCGCGAACCGCGTCGAGCAAGGAGGCCAAGACCTGACGTTCCGTGTCGCCGAGGGGAGCAAACTCGACGGCCAGCGCGGTGGACCATGGAGCCGCCGTGGCGTGCGCGGCCTCGACTCCGCCTCGCTCTCGGACCGTGCCGCGGATCTCCAAGGCTCCGCCGGCGCTTCTGAGGCTCAGGTAGATGGGCTGGCCGTCGACGGTGGGGAGGCGATCAGTGAACGTCAGATAGGCGCCGCCGAGACTCATGTTGAGCGCGGTGCCGTTCCAGGTGCATCCTTCGACGGTCAGGCGGGACTCGATCCGCGTCAAAACCCGCGGCCAGCGCCGGCGCTCGGCTGCGGCGACGGCCGGCCGTTCCTCTGCTGGCGGTTCGGCTCGCGGCGGCACAGTCTCCTTCCGTTCCCGCTCCGCTTCGGGCAGGGAAGGGAAGGCCGCGGTGAGTTCTTCCCTCACCTGTGCGGCCTGAGAAGCGTGTGCCGCCATGGTCTCCAACTGGCGTTCGAGTTGGAGCGCCCGGATCGCGTTCAATAACTGTTGGGAGTTGGCTTGAAGGGCTGAAAGCGGATCGTCGAGTTCGCGGGAAACCTTGATGAGAAGCCGACCGATCTCAAGCAGGCGGTCCGTTTGTCGGAGTTGGCTCTGCAGGCGGTGAACCGTCTCTTCCTGCCGCCGGCGCCAGGAGATATCCCGCAAGATGCCGAGCGTTCCGAGGAAACGGCGTTGGGGGTCGTAGAGGCCCTTGGCGTGAAGTTCGACCTCCACACCGTGTTCATCGTGGCCCGTTCCAGCCTTGGGCAAAAGGCGTAAGAGGACTTGCCGGCTGGATCGGGCTCCGCTACGGCGCTCGTTGAAACGATATTCAGCTGCTTGGCGCTGGTCTGGAAGAAGAATTGTCGTAAAATGCGCGCCGACCAATTCTTCGGGCTCGTATCCCAGGAGCGACGACACATGAGAGCTGATGTACACGAACCGCCCTTCGGAATCCAATTCGTATACGGTGTCGGGTAGTGTTTCGACAAGGCGGAGGTATCGTTCATGGGTCAGATCGAGTTTCGCGCGCAATGCGCGTTTTTTCACCGCCTCCCCGGCGACGATCATGAGTTCGGTGAGAAAAGCCGGTGAGTGTTTGAAGAGATGGAAATCCGCGCCGCCGCGGATGACTTGCAGGAACGTGTCGGAGTCGGTGTGTTCGCTCTGAACGATGATCGCGGCCTGCGGTGCGCGCCTCCGCAACTCCGGGAGAATCATGATTCCGCTTCGGGGAGACAGGCGCTCTTCGACCAAAATGACATGCCAGCTTTGCTTGGAGGCCCATTCGACCGCTTCGTCCGAGGAATAGACCGCTTCCACCCGGCAACCGGGATAGAAGCCACGCATACTGATCGTGACGAGCTTGATCTCTTCCGCGTGCTCGTTCGCGACCAGCATCGTGAGCGGTTCTTGTTCCGGCATTCGGTCTGTCCTGCGGAGCTGAAAAGGGCTCCGTCTCTGTGCGGGATCGACGACACGGGCTGGCTCGACCACGTCAGCCGCCTATGCCAGATCCTCTCTCGGCGCAGCCCGGAGTGTACATAAGCGGTTCTGGCGCTGCGCCCCTTGCTTAGCGGTTGCCCGTAGGCTGAAGCAACGGGTGTTATGCGACGAATCGCCGTGTCTATCGGGTGCGAGAGGTCTTGAATAGCATAGTCGGACCGCTCCAACCCAGTCCGCGGCGTGGGGGCGGAGCCTACTTTGGTAGGGGATGGAGAACGAACGTCCGGAGACGCGACGGGCAGAGGAAAAACATATGGCCAAATTTGTACGCGACGGAAGAACCGCACCGACGTCGGAGTCCCCGTGCTCCGACGCCCAACATCTCCGCCGGATGCCCTTAGTGAGCTGGCGAACCGCCGTTTCGGCCGGGTTCAGGACAAGTTCCAGGTGTCATGTAGAGGAGGTAATTGCCCATACCATACTGGATGTTCGGATTATGGAGCGGGTGGTGGTAGACCATGACCATTTCATAGTCATCCTTGGTGTTGACGGAAAACCCTCCGGCGTCACGATAAACTTGGTGCGGTCGAAACTCCAGAAACGTGCCATCCTGAGCCACGTCCGGGACCGTCCGCAAGAGCGTCCGGCCGGCGGTCCTGTTTTCCAAGGCGATCAGCAACAATTCGTCGTGGCCGTGGGGATAGGCGAACTTAACGCAGCCATCCATACGGAACTTCAACGGAGCCGACAGGACATGAACACCCGGTTTGATTTCTATCCCTTCGTCGGTCTGGTCGGGCCCTCGCTGTCCGAACTGGCTGTAACAGACGATATTCACCCCGACCTGGTAGACCTCCATTTCTTTGATTGGAGTTCCATGCGGCGCCATGTACATAGTAAAGGAAGCCATGACGTCTTTGGTCGGTGGCGCCTTATGGTAAAAGGCGACCACAGACATGAGGTGCTGTCCTTTGGCGAGCTTCACGCCGTAGCCGTCCGGAAACCGGGCCTCCGTCATTTCGAGACCGGCCCCTCCGAAGAACAGCGGCTCGCCCGGACAGGAGACGCTGGGGCGGTCGTTGTTGAGCATGAGAATGTGGTGGAGATAATTTTTGGGCAACGGCTTGCCGTCTTTCGTGAAGACTTCGGACTTAAAACCGATCATGTACATGTCCTTCGGGAGCTGAAAGATGTGCTTCGGCATACTGGCCGCCAATTCTCCGTCATGGTCCGAAGGCAGGTCGATGGGGCCGAACGTAAGCGTCACCGCGTCATCCGTGATTGTCACCCGGGTAGTCGTCTGATTGTTCAGCGTCGGAACGGCGTGGTGGTCGTGGTCATCGGACGCAGAGACGGAGCCGACATGAGTGGCGAGCAAGAACAACAGGCAGACCGCGGACGAGCGCTTCATAGGACCTCCTTGGTGAGAAAGGCGCAGATCGCGCTCCGGGTTGACTCTCAAGGTGTGGTGTCACAGCCAGGCGTATCATCGCGTCGATGGAGACGATGGAGGAGGCGTGAGCCGCTTCCAGACATAGGTTCCTCCGTGTTGTCTCGGAGGAATGTTCGTCCGGCTGCCGACTCGCGTGTACCACCAGATGCCTTTCGCCTGCGTGCCGTCCTCCGACAACAGCACTTCGAAACCGCCTTCGCGATCGTTGCCGGGTTGTTGCCAGGTGCCTTGCCAGAGCCGGTTGAGGAACTTCGTGGTCTTGATCGTCCCGCCTTGATGGGTGTAGCTGCCGTTGCCGTTCCGATCGAGTGTGGCGTTATAGGTTTTATCTTCTTCTTGGATCTCCCATTCGCCGCTGAGGTCCGGCCGCTCACCATCCGTCCCGGGCTCGACGGCCGTCGAAACAAAAGCGGCAACTGGCGGGGCGACTGCCGCGTCGAATCGCGGTCCGCGGGAGGACTCATGCCAGGAATGCAGCACCCATCGGCCGTGGCGGCGTTCCAGGACGCCGGTCTCGCGCAACGGAAGCACGGTGCGCGTCTGGTCATCGCCTCGGCCGACATACCGGATGTAGTCCAGCTCCATCGCGAACCACGCGGTATCACCGCGCATCCACACCTTAAGATTTTGAATGAAAATTTCCAGCCGGGCAACTGACTCAAACTCTTCCTGCATGTCCCTGACGAAGTCGGTCCAGCCCACGTATTTGCGTCCTCCGATGGTATAACTGATGATGTCCGCATCGTGAGCCATCAGTCGAGAGAGCGTCGCCAGGTCCTTCTCTGCGTTGGCGCGGACCAGAGTCCGGATCACGGCCTCGGGACTGGATGTCTCGTCGTCGGCGGTCCCCGCGACGCCGCGCGCCCAAAGCGTGTCGCCGAAGGCAAGGAAAAGCAAAAGAGATAGAAGGATGGTCAAGACCACTGACTCTTGGCGGCTGCGAAATCCGATGACCATCCCCGGAGTCGAAAGAGGAAGGAATGAAGGTCGGGAATTGAGGCTACAGAATGGCGGTAGCGTTGTCAATTGCTTTTTCGGGTCACAAGTCAAGAACGGGGATCTTGACACACCGCCACCACCGTCACATTGTCCTCGCCGCCCGACCGCAGTGCTTCCTCGACCAGCGCTTCGCAGATCTGTTGGGGCAGCCGACCGGCCCGTCGTAACACACTGGCGATCTGCTCGTCGATCAGCATTTTTGTCAAACCGTCGGTGCAAAGCAGGAGCACATCGTCTCGCCGCAAGAAAAAGCTCGATACATCCGGCTCCACCGTCTCCGCGATGCCGAGCGCGCGAGACAGCACATGGCGATGCGGGTGCGTTCGCGCCTGTTCCGGGGTAAGGAGACCGTGCCGGACATACTCTTCCACGAGCGAGTGATCGCGGGTCAGCGGTAAAAGATGCGCCTCGCGCCAGAGATATGCCCGGCTGTCGCCGACATGGGCGACCGTGGCGCGTGCACGAAACCCGGACGCAATGTGGAGCGCGACGAGGGTGGTACCCATTCCTTTCAATTCGGGGGAGATTTCCGCGGTCGCGAGAATGGCGCGATTGGCGCCTTCGATCATGGTCTGAAGTTGAGCGGCGGTCTGGCTTCCGCGGATGCGTTGTGCGAGGCGGCCCGGACGGACCGCGCCAGCTTGTTGGGCGATGGCGGCGACGGCCGATCGGCTGGCCACATCGCCGCCCGGATGGCCGCCCATTCCGTCGGCGACGAGCCACAGGCTGCGATCATTGAGAACCGCAAAGGCGTCTTGGTTGGTGGAGCGGAGGAGCCCTGTGTGTGTGAGTCCGTCGCCGATCCAGGGCATGCGGTTCTTCAACCAGGGTATGCCGCCGACCGAATGACTGGTGTAGGCGGTCCGTACTGTTCGAGGAGTCGCCTGTACAGCCGCTCCGCCAACGGTTCCAAATTGCGGGTGTCGGCCGCGTTGTACCGGAGGAGAAGATCCAAGCTGCTCTGCCGGCCGCAGCGCCATTCCCTCCAGAGCCTGACAGCATCCCAGCCATCCAGCCCGGCGAGGTCCGCGTCGCGCGAAATCGAGAGCTCGGATTCGATGCGCTTGAGTCCTCCGTGGAGACCCAAGCGGCGAGCTGCAAAGCACAGATCAAAGTGCGGCAGCCCGAAGTCCAGGCCGGGAAAGGCGGCGCGCAGGAACGGAACGTCGAAAACGCTGCCGAAGAACGTCACGAGGAGGTCGGCTTGGGCCAAGGCTTCGCGGAGCCGCTCTTCCGTCAACGTGTCCCCGTAGACCAGGCTGGTCATCCGCCCGTTGGCATAAAGTCCGATGACGGTTGCGTGGGCATATCCGGCCGATTCTCCCGAGGCTTCAATATCGAGAAAGAGCGTGCGCAAGCGGAATGTCTCGTACAGGCGCCAGTGCTCGCGCGCTTTAAGGCGTGCGGCGAAAAACCGCGAGTCGCCGGCGGCGAGATGGTCGATCGCCGCCGATACCTCTAAGTCATAGAGCGGCTTTCGTTGGGGGGAGATGCCGGGCACGGAGGGTTCTCGGAGAAATGCGCGCCAGCTATCGATCCCGTGCTCCCACAGGCGCCGCTCGGAATAGGGGCCGATTCCCTTGAGAAAAATGAAAGTGGATTCCAGCATCAGCGTCTCGGAGAAAACGGGAGGCACGCCGGGAGATTCTAGCCTTGATTTCACCCCGCAAACAAGCTACAGTCCGCTGCCGAAGCGACGTTTGCGCGTCGTGTCGTTCGGCAGGGGACGGGGTGAAACCGCGGGGAGACGCATTCCGAGCATCAATGACGAGATGGGAGACACCGGGAAGCGGATTCGCATCATTGTCGGGTCGGTTCAACTCGAGGCGGAGCTGAAAAATAATAAAACGGCCGAAGGCGTCTATGCGGCCTTGCCGGTCGAAGCACCGGTGAACACCTGGGGAGAGGAATTGTATTTCACACTCCCAGGCGTGAAGGATTATCGCGAAACCGCCACGACTCAGGTCAAGGTAGGCGACGTGGCGTTGTGGGGGGCGGGCCAGGTGTTGGCCATCTTTTTCGGGCGCACTCCCATGAGCATGGGGCCGGATCCGGTCCCTGCGGATCGGGTGAACGTCATCGGGCGAATCGTGGGCGATCCCACGCTGTTGCGGCAGGCCGTGGGCGCCACACGCATTCGGGTGGAGAAAGCGTGACGAGATGAGGCTCTCCAAGGAACGCATCCGACACATGGCCGAGGCGTTGGTGACACGCCTTCAGCACGAGGGCTATCTCGAACTTGCCGGGGACAAGAAAACGGCGGTCGAGTCGCTGGAGTACGCTATCACAGAGGAATTGTCGGTGGAGGACCGCCTGAATGCCGAGATTCGGCAACTCCTGAAAGCCTATGAAGCTGAGATTGAACGGGGGCAGGTGGACTACCAGAAGATGTTCACGATGATCAAACAAAAATTGGTCCGGGAACGGGGGATCATCCTTTAAGGTTCTGAGTGCTGGATGTTGAGTTCTGAGTTCCGGAAAACTCGGGCGTCGTCGCTCAGCGCTCAGAACTCATCGCTCAGCACTTAGCTTCGGAATGTTGCTCAGCGAAGACAAGGTCGCCCATCTCTCGCACATCATTCTGAACGTGTTGAAGCAGAGTCCGGCCATTCGGCTCACGGGAGAAGAAGGTCGCGTTCTGCGCGAGATCAAACGCGTGATAGCGGCGGAACTCGCGCAGGAAGAAAAGCTCGATCAGACGGTACGGGCCAAATTGCGGTCCTATTCCCGGCTCATCGTCGAGGGCAGTGCGGAATGGGAGGTGCTGTACCGCAAGATGTTTGAAGAGGAGCTTCGCAAGCAAGCCAAGCCTTGAGTTCGAGAACCACAGCCCGAGTTGTGGGAGGAGGAGTTATGGGGATCGCGAGCGTTGTGGTGAGCGTTCTGTTCGCTCTCACTCTGGGAGCCTGCGCCGGGAATGAGAAGCCGAAACCGCTGGTACCGCTGGCCTTGGGCGCGGGAGCCCAGGCGTCGGCGGTCGCCCTGACCCAGGAGGGGACCGCCGCCTATCAGAGCGGCCAGTTCATGGAGGCGAAGACCTATTTCCGTCAGGCTGTCGCGGCCGCACCGGATTCCGGTCCGGCGCATTACAACTTGGCGCTGGCGCTGAACGCACTGGGGGAAACCGAAGAAGCGCGCGCACATTTCATCGAGGCTGCCAATCTCGCCCCGGGCGATAAGGTCATCTGGGATTCGCCAGCCCTGCGGCCCTATGGTTCGCCGGAGTCAAAAAAGGTGGTTAAGGAACCTCAGAATAGTTACACGAGGCCGGCGTTCGGACAACTCGGTCCTCGGTGATCCAACGGAGGCGGAACGTTGCCACCATGGCGAAAGCGTTGGCGGTCGGAGACAAGGCGCCGGAGTTCGCACTCCCGAACGAAACCGGCAAGACGGTGAAGCTCAAGGACTTCAAAGGGCAACCGGTCGTCCTTTACTTTTATCCCAAAGACGACACGCCGGGCTGTACGAAGGAAGCGTGCAACTTCCGCGACGCCCTGGAGACGATCAAGAAGACAGGCGCGGTCGTGCTGGGCGTCAGTCTCGACAGCAAGGAGTCGCATCAGAAATTCATCGCCAAGCACCAGTTGCCCTTCTCGTTGCTCAGCGACGAAGAAGCGACGGTGTCGAAAGCCTATGGCGTGTACAAGCAGAAGAACATGTACGGGAAAACGTTCTGGGGTATCGAACGGAGCACCTTTGTCATCGATTCCGCCGGCAGGGTAAAAGCGATCTTCCGCAAGGTCAAGGTCGACGGCCACGTGGACGAAGTGCTGGCGGCCTTGAAGACATAGCTTTGATGCGAGAGCCTGTGGGTCAGGGGCATTATCGTCTCGAGCCTCTCGAAATTATGGACATCCGAGAAAAGATTTGGCATGGACTCCGAGCCGCATCGCTTTCCGTCATGCCCGGCGCAGGACACTTGTACATCGGCGAGAAACGGGGCTATACGCTCCTCGTCAGCGCCCTGACCCTTCTTCTGGTCTCCCGCCTCATTTGGCCGCCCGCCGAACTGTTCTATTTGAGTTTAGCGATCTTCTCGGCCTTCGACGTCTATGCCACCGTCAAGCGGGGATATGGACTGATTTGACGGGTGGTATCGACCGACACTGCCCAGTAAGCATGCAAGCGAGGCAAGCCTTCGCTCACAGGGTGTTCGGCGCTCTCGCTGTACTTGCACCATGGGCTTTCCTCCAATGTGCGATCGCGGACGGCGAGGTCCAAGGAGCCGAGAAGATCGAGGGCACGCTCTCAGTCAACGATACGTTGGTCGTGTCCGGAGAGACGGCCAGGATCGAGGCAAAGCTGGTACGGAGCGGGTTGCTGAGCGAGACCGGCCTTGGCGGCGAGAGACTCGAGCTGCTCATCGAAGGCAAGGTCGTCGCGACGGCCATGACGGGCGGCGACGGTCGTGCGTTTTTCGACTATCGGCATCCGAGGAAGGGCAATCACACGCTGACGGTCACGGTGCGGCTGGTCCCAAATCCCCGGGTCTTAGCGCCCGCGGCGACCGGGACACTGGCCGTGTGGGAGCGGCGGCGTCCCATCCTGCTGGTGGAATTGGCAGCGTTATTCGAAGAACCCCCGGCGCCGTTCCTGCCGCTGCCGCTGGAGATTGGCGGTCCAGGGCGCCCGGCTGCGGCGCCCGACGCCGCGGATGAACTCGCACGGTTGACCAAGTTTTACTACAATCCTGTCTATCTGGCGTGGCCGGGCAAAGAGCCATCCGGCTCATTCGGCTCGACGGACGAAATCAGGGCCTGGCTTCGTGACCATAAATTCCCCGACGGCGTGGTCATGACCGTGCGCCCGGGCCAGGATGCCCTCAAAACGGCGCTCGACGAGCTCAAAGCCCAGGGCTGGGCCTCGCTGAAAAGCGGCATCGGCCGCACCCGCGGTTTTGCCGAAGTCCTCCTCGACCACCGCCTGGAGGTCGTTATCGTTCCCGAGTCCCGACGGGGTGAACTGCCGCGGAAAGCAAAGGTGGCGAAGGATTGGAAAGAGGTGAGGAAAAAGCTCTAGCTTTCTTTCTTTTTCCCATCGCGATCCTTTAAGATAGTCTTGATCTTCTTGACCCTTGAGTAGGCTGAGGCCTCCGGCGGATGCGGGCGAAGACCAGTTTCTCCTGCCAGGCATGCGGACACCAAGCGCTTCGGTGGCTGGGCCGCTGCCCAGACTGCGGCGGCTGGAACACCATGAGGGAGGAACGGGTCTCCGCCGCCAGCAAGGGCCGCCCGGCTGCATTCAAGATCGCCTCCTTCAACGCGACCCCTCTTGTGGAGATCGAGGCCGTCGGCGAACATCGCCGCTGCACCGGTATCGGGGAATTCGACCGGGTGCTAGGCGGCGGGGTTGTCTCAGGCTCCGTGATCTTGATCGGCGGAGACCCCGGCATCGGCAAGACGACATTGCTTTTGCAGGCCCTTCCCAGATTGGCCTTCGACGGAGAGAAGGTCCTCTATGTCTCCGGCGAAGAGTCGCCGCGGCAGATTAAGATGCGGGGGCAACGGCTGGGGATCGAGCATCCCGGGTTGTTGATCCTGGCGGAAACTTCGTTGGAGGAAGTCCTCAAGGCCGTGCGGGAGATCCAACCGGCGGCGATAGTCGTGGATTCTATTCAGACGGTCTATACGGATCAACTGTCTTCGGCGCCTGGGAGCGTCAGCCAAGTGCAGGAGGTTGCCGGCCAACTGATGTGGTTGGCCAAACGGAGCGGCGTGCCGGTGTTCATCATCGGCCACGTCACCAAGGAAGGGGCCATCGCCGGTCCGCGCTTGCTCGAGCACATTGTGGATACGGTGCTGTACTTCGAGGGAGACAAAGGCCACAGCTACCGCATCCTGCGGGCGGTGAAGAACCGGTTCGGGTCGACCAACGAAATCGGCGTCTTCGAGATGAAGGATGTGGGTCTAGAAGAGGTCGGCAATCCCTCGGAGCTGTTTCTGGCGGAACGACCGCGACGCAGCCCCGGCTCCGTCGTTGTGTCAAGCCTCGAGGGCTCACGCCCGATCCTGGTCGAAGTGCAGGCGCTCGTGTCGCCGACCGGCTATGCCATGCCCAAACGCATGGCCAACGGCGTCGAGGTGAACCGGGTCTCGCTGCTCCTAGCCGTCATGGAGAAACGCCTCGGGATGCATCTCTCCGGACAGGACGTGTACGTGAATGTGGTGGGCGGCCTGCGGATCGACGAACCGGCTATTGATTTGGGAATCGTGGCCGCCGTCACTTCGAGCTTGCGGGAGGTGCCGATCGATCCTCACACCTTGGTGCTGGGTGAGGTGGGGCTCGGGGGAGAGGTGCGGGCCATTACCCAGGCTGATCTTCGCATCCGCGAGGCCGCCAAGATGGGATTTCGGCGCTGTCTGCTGCCGGAACGGAACGTGTCCAAGCTCGGGCCCATCGACGGCATCGAATTGATCGGCATTCACGAGTTACAAGACGCCTTGGATGTGGCGCTGACGTGAACTGCATCGTGAAAAGTTCAAAGAGCACATGAAGTTTTCGAATCATCTTGCCTACTCCGTGTTACCCGTGGCACTGGCGCTCATAGCCGGCTGTGCATTCTGGTTTCCCCGCGCGGAGGTCCCGCTGAAAGAAGCGACGGCAGCCGAGCTCATCGCTCTGTTGCGCGAGCGAGAAGCGGCGATCCAGACGATGAAAGGGCTGTTTCGGGTGTCCATCAAGGGAGAAGGGATCCCGATCGCGCAGCGGATGGAGGGCGCCATTTATTATCGCCGTCCCGATGCGATGCGGCTTCAGGGATTTACCGTCTTGGGGAGCGAGTTGTTTGAATTCGTCCTCTCGGATGATCTGTACAAGCTACGCCTGCCCGCGATGAGTCGCGTGCTGACCGGTCGCTCGTCCGAGATGGGTAAAATGGGCAAGTTGGCGCGCCCGTTCCAGTTGAGCGTCTGGGCGATGAGCGGCGCGGTCGGGATCGCGTCGGTGGCCGAACACGAGCGCGTCGCGCTCGCCGAGGACGGCGATCGATACCGCCTGGATGTGTTCGCGCCGGGCGAAGGCGACCCCCGGAGCAGGACCGTGGTCCGCCGTATTTGGTTCGAGCGGCGCTCGTTCCAGGTGGTGCAGGAGGAGCGGCTGTCGCCGACCGGCGAACTCGAGGCGGTCATGTATTTCGACGATTTCCGTCCGGTGGGCGAGAGCGAGAACGGCGGACCAGCGCGGAACGCGAGAGGGGGATCGCGAACGCCGCTGATGCGGCCGTTTAAGATTACGATGGAGGACGGCCATGGGCGGGGCAGCCTGCAGGTAACGTTTCATGAGATCATCCCCAACGCGCCGTTACGACCGGCCGATCTCGGAACCGTGTAGCGGGTGTAACGCATGAAGATTCTGGCTGTTGAAACTGCGACGGCCTGGCAAAGCGTGGCGATTCTCGATGGCGAAACGGTGTTGGCCCG
Source organism: Nitrospira calida (assembly GCF_976986435.1). Taxonomy (NCBI): domain Bacteria; kingdom Pseudomonadati; phylum Nitrospirota; class Nitrospiria; order Nitrospirales; family Nitrospiraceae; genus Nitrospira; species Nitrospira calida. The sequence continues at coordinate 2,625,640 of NZ_OZ335950.1, read as the reverse complement.
TTCGGATCGCGATGCCGAAGGCTCGCACGCCAAATGGCTGGTCCCGACGATCGATCGGTTGTTGTCGTTGGCAGATCTTGAACTCGCCCAATTGGACGGGCTCGCCGTCTCAATCGGGCCGGGGTCCTTCACCGGTTTGCGGATCGGGTTGGCGACGATGCTGGGATTCCGGGCGGTGACAGGGTTGCCTCTTGCGGTGGTCCCGACGTTGGAAGCGTTGGCGTGGAATCTCCGCGGGGCGGTGATCCCCATCTGCCCAATCATCACGGGCCGAACCGGTGAAGCCTACTGGGCCTTGTATCAGTGGACCGGTGAGGGAACGTTGCGCCAGCTTGTGGGAGAACGAGTCGGGCCGCCGAACCGGGTCGACCAAGCTATACACGGCCCGACCCTTATGTTAGGGGACGGATGGCGGCGGTACGCGACGGACATCCGCCTGGCGTTGGCCGACCGGGCATCGTTCCTCCATGAGGCGCCGGACGAAGCGATGCTACCCTCGGCGGTGAGTATCGGTCTGGCGGGGTTGGAACGGCTGTCCCGCGGAGAAATAGCGGGGCTCGGCGTGGCTCCCCGCTATGTCCAGCGTTCCGAAGCCGAAATCGCGCACGAGCGTCGTCCGGCTGGTTTGAGGACCAAGAGCCAGCGGATCATCCAACACGGGATCGGGCGTCGGCGAACCCGGCGCCCGATCGACTCTATCCCTCGGCCGTGATGAATGAGAATCCCTCCTGCCTGTTACACGGGTCGCTGGTGATCGAACCGGCTTCTCGGGAACTGTTGCCCGACCTGTTGCGGATCGAAGAGGCTTGCTTCTCCGCGCCCTGGAGTCGCAAAATGTTCGAGGCGGAGATGACCGGCAACCCGTTCGCCCGGTTTCTGGTTGCCCGGTTGGTCAACCGCGATGCGATGGACACAACCGTCGTCGGGTATTTGTGTTTCTGGATCGTGTTCGACGAAGTGCGGTTGATGAATTTGGCGGTGGTCCAAACGGAACGGCGGCGGGGCATCGCAACCGCGTTGGTATCAAGGGCTCTGGCGATGGGAAAAGCGGAGGGGGCGGTGCGTGCCGTGCTGGAGGTGAGGGCGTCGAACCATGCCGCCCGTGCGTTGTACGAGCGATTGGGCTTTCGCCCATTTTCGGCCAGAGCGAAGTACTATACCGATCCCGTGGAGGACGCGGTGCTGATGCGTTTGGAACCGTTAGTGGCCGAAGCGGCGCCGTGACATCACGTCGAGGAGCCAGCCCCGGAGGGCAGGCTCGCGTTTTCTTATTCAACCAGGGAGGTGCGATATGCTGACGGACAGTTCGATTGCTGAGCGGTTGCGCCAATCCAGCAGCGAATTCCGGGAGTTGGAAGAATCTCACCACCGGCTTGATGCTGAATTGGCCGAACTCCAGAAACGGCACGTGCTGACCCCGTCAGAAGAACTGCTGAAAAAGCAGATTCAGAAAGAAAAGCTGGCGAAAAAAGACAAGATGGCGGAACTCATCCGCCTGTATCGCGAAAAGGAATTGCACTCCACCACACACTAAATCATTCGCGCCGAGTCAGCGCGCCGCCCGCCAGGCCGATGGAGCGAAGCCGGGCTGAAAGCCGGGAGTCCGTGTGCCATGCTTCCACCGTTAGCGACCCACCTACGGACGGTCAAACGACGGCTTGCGATCGTCGCCGGCACCTTGGCGGCGACGTTCGTCTTGACGTTTACCTACTCGGCCGAAATCATCGCGTGGCTCAATCGACCGTTTCCCAACGCCCTGGTGTTCTATGGCCCGGCCGAAGCGCTGTTCGCCTCTGTCAAGGTCTCGTTCTTGGCGGGCTTTGTGTTGAGCCTGCCGGTGATCTTCTATCACGTTTGGAAATTCATCGAGCCGGCTTTGCTGCCGAAGGAGCAGCGCCTGGCGATTCCGCTGTTTCTTCTGGCCGGTTGCCTGTTCGGATTGGGGTTGGTCTTTTGCAACCTCGTGATTCTGCCCTTGGTCATCGAGTTTTTCGTCGGTTTCGGAATGGATCGGGCCATTACCCCGGAGCTGGCCGTCGGCACGTACATCGATTTCAACGTCAAGTTTCTACTGGTCTTCGGCTGCGCGTTCGAGCTGCCGCTCGTGCTGACGTTGCTGGCCCGCATCGGCGCGGTGTCGGCCCGCGCGCTGGCGTCCTATCGGAAGCACGCTGTGATGGTCGCGTTGATCTTGTCGGCTGTCGTTACGCCTGACGCGACTTTGTTTACCATGTTGTTGATGGCCGTGCCGCTCATGGTGCTGTACGAGGTCGGAATCATTGGTGCCAGGTTATTCGGCCGGACTTCGGCGGCCGGCGAAGATGCCGCTCCGGTGGAAGCCCCGGTGCCGATAGGCACGGCGGGACATCGGGTGCGATGATGAACAAGCTGTTATGCAACGGTGGGCGTGGTCGTGGGATCGGATCGATCGGATTGGGAATCGGTCTGTTGGCCGGAATCGCGTTCGGCGCGGCGCGGGTCGAGGCCGAGTCGACCATCGATTTCCTGAGTCCGCACCGAGCCCCAACGCCGCGGGTTTGGAAGACGAACCGGCCGACCGAACCTTCCGCGTCCGCGGTGAGCATTCAAGCGATGACCACGCTGGGCAAGAACACCGTGTTCGCCGGGTCGTTCGGCATGGGCATATTCCGCAGCGATGACCGCGGAGGGGTATGGACCCCCGTGAACGAAGGCTTGACCGATCCTTTTATTCTGTGCCTGGCGGCCGGTTCAGATGGCACGGTATACGCGGGGACGTTCCGCGGAGGCGTGTTTCGGACCCGCGACCGTGGCGAGAGCTGGCAACCGGTGAACGCGGGACTCAAGCGACTGGAGATCAAAACGCTGCTGATTACGCCCGGTGTCATCTATGCCGGAACGGGCGACGGCGTGTATCGGCTGAACGAGGCTGACGATCGCTGGACCGTGGTAACCACAGGGCTAGACGAAGTCCTGGTTCATGCGTTGGCCAAGGCGTCGGACGGCACCCTGTTCGCCGGGACTTCGGGAAAAGGCGTGTTGCGGTATAAAGAAAGTTCGCCGGGTTGGGTCCGCATGCGGCACGGGCTCAGGGACCATGAGGGGCTGGTGGAAAATTTCATCAGGGTGCTGGCCATTGACAAAGAGCAGGGCGTGTATGCCGGCACATTCGACGGCGGCGTCTTCAGGAGCAATGACGGTGGCCAGACATGGCGCCCGATCAGCCGTGCGTTGCCGAACGATTCGATCCGCGGCATTCTCGCCAACGAGCGGGGCCTGTTCGTCGCCACCGGCCGGGGGATCTACAAGACCGTCGATCAAGGACGGCAATGGACAGCGTTGAACAACGGTCTGACCAACATGTCGGTGCAGGTGCTGGTCGACTCCGGTGCCGGATCGCTGTATGCAGGAACGAGTTCCGGGGCCTTCCGCAGCGACGACGACGGGAAAACTTGGGTGCCGATCAGCGAAGGCTTGCAGGGAACCTTGCGCTCGCCGTTTGAGACGCCGTTCAAATAGAGGCCGCTCTGAAAAAACGGCGAAAAAACCGATAACGCCTCATTTCAGTCCCCCGCTCCGAGTCCACGGACCGCCATCTGTCCGCTGTCGGCTCTGCGTCGGAGCATTTGTGAGAAAGGATCATCTATGCACGAGATCAGTGACCGAACGCGCGCGACCATTACCGTGATGTCCAAGGGGCAGACGCTCGGCGAGATCGTTCTGCGCTTTTTCCCAGATGTGGCGCCCAATCATGTGAGCAATTTCGTCAAGCTGGCCAAACAGGGGTTTTACAACGGCACCACCTTCCACCGGGTGATCCCGGGCTTCATGATCCAGGGTGGCGATCCCAACAGCAAGAATCCTGACCGGTCGACCCACGGCATGGGCGGACCGGGGTACCGGATCAAAGCGGAATTCAACAGTCGGCCCCATAAACGGGGCACACTGTCGATGGCTAGGGCGAATGATCCGGACAGCGCCGGGTCGCAGTTCTTCATCTGCGTGGCGGACGCCAACTTTCTGGATTGGCAGTACACGGTGTTCGGCGAGGTCGTCAGCGGCATGGAAGTCGTCGATAAGGTCGTCAATATGAAACGCGACGGCCGCGATAACCCGCTCGATCGGGTGGAGATGACGGTTACGGTCAGCGAATGACGCGAGACGTGAGGTGTGAGATCGACTGGGGGATCTTTAGAACGGTCGCTCCGCGTTTCATGTTTCGCGTTTCACAAGGCGCGCTTCTGTGTGCGCTGCTCGCCGGATGCGCGATTCCTCAGGTTCCTTCCCGCACCGTGTACGAGGACCCGGCCAATTTTGTTCGGTTGGAGATCGATTCGACTGTTCTGCCCGAGTGGCCTCCCAGCGCCCACAGCCATCCCGCTTCGATCTCCATCGAGGACATAGCGCATATCCTAAGACAACTCAAGGTTCAGGAACACCGGATCGCCGTGCAGCGGATGATTCAAGGCGATGCGCCTCGCGTACCGGCGTTCAGCGAAGAGGAAATCGCGCTGTTAGCGCCCCGATTGTCGGAGGCGCTTGCGCAGGCCAAACCGAACGAGCGGGTCACTTTCTACTTAAGCTATCCTCAAACCTCTATTAAGCGGGTGATTACGACTGGCGGTCTGTACGTGCAGGGGACCGAATTGCATTTCATTTTGGGAAACTGGCGGATCGTCTACGGCATTCCGGCCTACGGCATGATTTACGACCGCCGTTATCCGATGAGCCCGACGGCGGCCAAGGGATTCGACCTGTTCTTCGAGCAGGAGGCGGCCGTCCTGCATCAGAAGAGCAGCATCTGGGATCGTCTGCTGGCAAATGAAAAAGACGAACTGGTCATCGATCTTTCGCGGGCCTTTCCGGGCGCCGCGGCTGGTGATCCGGTCGTTCGGCGATAAACGATGAATCGGCCGTTTTCGGCGCATGACGCGTTCTAGCCCCTGTCTGCGGCTCGATTCGCGATGTTCGACAGGAACGTGAAAAAAATGGGTGGTGGGGATCCGAGACCGCACTGTAGCGCACCAATGATCGGACTGCTACACTTGGTCTTTAAGCCGACGGTCAGCCGTATCCCGGCGACAAGTTTGAGGAACGAAAAGGTGATCGGCGCGGGGATCGAACCGGCGCGCACTCGGCCCGGCGAACCAGCCGGCGACGAAAGGAGTGGGGAATGGGCAAAGACAAACGGGTCGCAGGGGTAATCACCGTCTGGTTGTGCCTTGTTGTCGGCGCGGTTGGGGTGCGGGCGCAGGATACCCTGTGGGAGACTTACATCACCGCCGGAACCAAGGCCTACGGAGAAGGCCGATACGCCGAAGCCGAGAGGATGTTCGCGGAGGCGCTGAAGGTCGCCGAGCAATTCGGACCGCAAAATCCCCGCATCGCCACCACGCTGAACAATCTTGCCGAGACCTATCGTGTGCAAGGGAAATACGCCCAGGCGGAAACGCTGTACATGCGTTCTATGGGTATCCGGGAAAAAGTCGAAGGTTCGGAGTCGCTGGCGGTCGCGCAAAGTCTCAACAATCTGGCGCTGCTCTACGCGGTGCAAGGAAAGTACGCTGAAGCTGAACCGCTTTACGCCCGCGCGCTGGCCATCAGAGAAAAATTGCTCGGGTCCGAGGATCAGGATGTGGCGTTGGTCCTGAACAACCTGGCGCTGCTGTACAACAACCAGGGGAAGTATGATAAAGCCGAGCCGCTGTTTCGCCGTGCTCTGGCCATCAAGGAAAAAGGCTTGGGCTCGGAACACCCCAGCGTCGCCACCACGCTCAACAACTTGGCGTTGGTGTACAACAATCAAGGGAAATACAAGGAAGCCGAGCAACTCTATCTACGTTCTCTTGCCATCCGCGAGAAGGCACTGGGGCGGGAACACCCGGATGTCGCCCAAAGCCTCAACAACCTCGCGTCTCTGTACAGCAATCAGGGCAAGTTTAAGGAAGCCGAGCCGTTGTACAAGCGGGCGCTGGCGATCGTTGAGAAAGCATTCGGCGCGGAACATCCGGAGCTCGTCATGATTCTAAAGAACTACTCGATACTGCTGCAGAAAACCGATCGAAAAGCCGAAGCCATCAGCTTCGCGGCCCGCGCCGACAAGATCAAAAACCAGCATGAACGGGAGAACACCTTGCTCAAGCCGAGCGGAACGCCGTAGCTAAAAAACCGCCTCCCTCGTGAGCGGCGGGATTTCACACGCTCCCCGCCGCTAGCGCCGCCCCCTGTACACCCGGCCGGCGGCTTACGGGGCCATGCCGGGCGGAACGGACAACGTGTCCGGGATCGAGAGGGTACCTGCGGCGTACGCCAACGTCACTTCCGCAATCTTGTAGTCGTACTGTGCTTCGGCCAGTCTGGTCTGCGCTCCTGTCAATGCGACCTCGGATTGTGTCACTTCGACAATGCTTCCCAGCCCCAACTTGTACCGTTGACGCGCCAACTGCAACGCTTCCTGGGCGGTCTTGACCTGTTCTTCGGCCAACTTGATCTGTTGTGCGAAGGTTACAGTGTCCAGATAGGCGTTCGTCACCTGCTGGGTTAGCGCCTGTTCGATATTGGAAACCGTAGCTTCGGCCGCGATCTGCTGGGCGCTGGCCTCGCGGACCTGGTTTTCGATGAGAAAGCCTGTGAAGAGCGGAAAGGACAACACCGCGCTGGCCGCCCACCAGCCCCCGGTTCGTTCGGCACGGTCGGTATCGAACGTTTGGAAATCTCCCGCGCTTGCGACGGCATTGATGGTCGGCAGATACTGTTTTCGTGTGGCGCGAAGCTTGGCTTCGGCCGAGCGGGCCTGCTCCTGCGCACGCTTGAGTTCCGGGTGGGATAGGCTGCTCGCGATCAACGTGTCGAGCGGTTGTTGCTGGATCACTTCGATGGGGACGTCTTCCAGTACATAGTCATCCGGGCCGGCGATTCCCATGGCCCGGTTCAATTCGGCGAAGCTGGCCTTGAGGTTGTTCCTCGCGCGCACCAGGGCCGCTTCGGCGTTCGTCAACTCCACCTCCACAAGGTCGAGGTCGAGTTTGGATTTGAGCTGCTGGCGATACAGCGTCTCGACCTGGGAACGGATGACGCCGCGCTCGCGCACGGTATCCTCCGCAATCGCCACCAGCCGGCGTTGCTTCAGACTGTTCAGGTATGCCCGCTGGACGTTTACGATTACCAAGGCCCGTTGTGCATTGACATCCTGTTCGAACGCGCGCGCGGCGAGATCCGACGATTCGACGAGATCGCGGGTGAACCCAAAATCATAAAGCCGCTGGCTCGCGATAACTCCGCCGGTGTACTGGCTGAGATTCTGACGCACCATTGAGCCCGCCGGCGTCACAAACCGTGGGTTGATCCCGGCGACGCCGGACGCCGTCGCGAAATTGGCATAAATCTGCGGGTAGTACAGGGACCGCGTCTGTTCTGTCCGCGCCTCCGCCGCCTTGCGGTTCGCGTTGGCCGCTTGAAGCAGCGGGTGCTTCTCCAGCGCCAACTCGACCGCCTGCTTGAGACCCAAGAATTGCCCCTGGATCTGACCGCTCTTGTCGGTTCTGAGCCGATCCCGTTGCGCCTGGGCGGAAGCCGGGAAAGGTATCACCCAGACGGCGGCGGCGATGAAAAGCACGAGCGTGCACAACGGACGTCGAACCAGATATCGCATCGGCCTTCTCCTTTCCTCGCTTGCGTGGCGACTCGCCGTGACCGCATTCTTGACACGCCGAGAGAACCGTTCTGTCGCTTCTACCGCAAAACTCGTGCTGGATCGGTGGTTAGTATTTCTGGCTGGACGGTTTTCCGCTCGGCAGGTTGTACGGCGACGCCAGAACGGATTTCCCGTCGGTCAGTCCCGTTTTGCCGACGATGACGACTTCGTCGTCGTCTGTCAATCCCTCCACCACTTCCACCCAGACCCCGTCGTCGATATCGGTTTTGATCGGTGTCCGATAGGCCTTTCCCTGCCGGACGACGAAGACCGATTTCACCTTGTCGGTTCCGCCAGTCGCGATCGCGGAGGGCGGAATGACGAGCGCATTCGGATGTTCGCGTAAGAAAAATGTCGCGTTGACGAACATGCCTGGCTGAAGACGGCGGTCCTTGTTGGGCACGTCGATTTCGACCAGCAACGTGCGGGTTGCAGGGTCCAAGGCTTCGGTGGTGCGGGTGATGGCACCAATGATTTCTTGGGCCGCCAGTTCCCGGGCCGTCAGGACGACCTTAACGCCCGGCTTGGCCAGGAGGGCGGCTTCTTGCGGCACGCTGGCGTACACCCGGACGATATCCAGGTCCATGATGGTATAGAGCGGGACGGCTTGGGTCGCCGATCCGGTGGCGGCCTGGATCATGGCGCCCGGGTCGGCGAAACGAGCTGTAATGACGCCCGAGAACGGGGCGTACACCTTGGTGTAGTCGAGTAGGGTGCGGCGGCTGTCCATGAGATACTTGGCTGCTTCGGCCGCCGCCTCCGCCACGTCCACGTCCTGCTTGGCGATGACGTCCGGATTTTCTTTCCACACATTGGCAAGGCGCTGGTAGGTGACCTTCTTGATCTTGTAATCCGCTTGGGCTTGCCGGTATTGTTCTTCGACTTCGGGCGCGTCGATCACCGCCAACAGTTGGCCCTTCTTCACCTGGTCACCCTTATCGAACCCCATCCATTTCAAGTACCCCGGCACCTTGGCATACAGCGTTGCTTGGTACCAAGGCGAAACGTTGGCTGGAAGCGTCAGCGTTTGCGCGAGGTCCCGCCGTTGCGGTTTCAGCACCTGAACGGGAATCGCGGACCCTTCGGTGAGAACCGATTTGCCCGCCTCTCCGGTCAAGGCAGAGCCCGGGGAGTCCGGGGACGAAGCCGGCTGGGTCGCCGACGTGGCCGTGAAGGTGTGGTCCCTGGTCGAAACGACCACCCAGACGAGCAAGGCGATTACGCCGATACCCACCCAGAGGAGGAATTTGATGTTGAGTCGGGGTGGCATCATGTCCCGATGTCGGAACGACAAACTCTTTTTACGCGGAAGCGCCCGGCGATGCAACTTTCTTGTCCATCGAGCGCTTGCGGGCAATCGCGTGCAGCACGGGAATGAAAAGCAACGTCATGAATGTCGAGACAAGTAACCCGCCGATGACGGCCCGCGCCAGCGGCATATTGGCCTCGCTGCCTTCGCCAAGACCCAACGCCATCGGTGTGAGTCCGAGAATGGTCGCCAGCGAGGTCATCAAGATCGGGCGGATGCGCAGCCGACCCGCTTCCACGACGGCGTCTTCCAACGGCACCCCTTCGCGCAATCGATTGTTCGCGAAGTCAACGAGCAACACGCTGTTGGAGACCACGATCCCGATCATCATCAATGTGCCGATCAGGGATTCGAGATTAACCGAGGTTCCGGTCAGGAGCAGCATCCAAATCACGCCGATGAAGCCGAGCGGGACCGCGAACATAATGACGAACGGGTCCAAATAGGATCGAAACAAGCCGACCATGACGAGATAGATCAAGACCATCGCGAGCGGCAAAGTGCCGCTGAATCCCAGGAGGGCGTCCCGCATGCTGTCCGCTTCGCCTTTGATGGTCAACGCGACGTCCGGGGGCAGTTCCAGCCGCGCGAGCGCTCGCTCGACCGCCTGTGTCACCCGGCCGAGGTCATTGCCGGCCACGCCGACGAGTACGTCCATCGTGCGTTGCAAATTGTAGTGGTCCACGGTTTCGGGGCCTGTCCTCCGGTTGACCTGGACCAAATCGCGCAAGAGGACGGGGGGCGTTGGGGCGACGCCTGCTTGCGGCAGGGTGGGCCGTTGGGGGAATGGAGTCTGTTGCATGGCCAGCGAGGAGCCGCTCCCCGACGACGGCACGGCGCTCGCGGTCGCCGGCTGGTCGGGGCTGGTGCCGACGAGGGGGGTGTTGAGAAAGTCCTCGAAATGGATCAGGGTCTGCTCCGGATACTGGGCGACGACGAAGTACGCGTTGTTTGATTTGGGATCGATCCAGTAGCCGGGATTGAGCGTGAGATTGGAGCTGAGGCCGGTCACCAGGTCCATCACCACCTGCTGTTCGTTGAGCCCGAGATAGGCGGACTTGGCGCGGTTCACCTCCAGGTGCAACTCCGGATAGTTCATACCCTGCCGTACTTGCACGTCGACGGTGCCGGGCACCTGCGCCGCTATGTCGCGGATGCGGGCGGCGGCCTCGGCCACCTGGGTGAGCTGGGGCCCGCTGACCTTGATGTCGATAGGGGCTGACAGGCCGAAGTTGATCACGTCGCTGACGATGCCGCCGGTCTGAAAGGAGAACTTAAGGCCGGGAAATTGCCGGGCCAGCCGGGTGCGGAGGCGGCTGATGAGAGCGTCGGTGCGCACGGCATGCTCGTGAGTCAGGCTGACCAACAGAAAAGCCTGATGAGGGCCGTTGACCGGGGTGAAGAGGACCATCCAGCCGTGGGGCAGCCCGATGTTGGCGACGATCTGATCGAGGTCGGCGGCGGGGATTTCCTGGCGGAGGACATCTTCGATCTGGCCGATGAGGGCCTCGGTGGTTTCGACGCGGGTGCCTTCTGGGGCGGCGATGTGGAGGATGAACTGGCCGGCGTCCACCTTGGGGAAGAATTCCGTGGCAAGGCGGGGAGCCAACAACAGGGAGCTGACGAAGAGGGCGCTTACGCCAGTCACCACCACCGCCTTGTGCCGCAGACACCACCGCAATACCGCCACATAACGCTTGACGAACGGGTCGAACAGGTTCAGTCGGTGCCACCAGGCGGTCAACCTTCCGGCGTGACCGGCTCCCTGTTCTCCATGTCCGTGCTGTTCGTTCCGGAGTAACCATTCCATCGCCACCGGCGCGACGGTCAGCGCTACCACGAACGAAGCCATCATCGAGTAGGCGACGGCGAGGGCCAGCGGCACAAACAGAAATTTGATGACGCCAGTGAAAAACGCAATCGGCAAGAAGACCAGGAATACTGTCACGGTGATGATGAACATCGGCATGGCCACTTCCGTCACCGCGTCCTCCGCCGCCTGTCTCGACGACTTGCCCATCGCCATGTGGCGGTGGGTGTTCTCCACGACGACGATCGCGTCGTCGACCAGCCGGCCGACCGCCAGGGCCAACCCGCCCAGCGTCATGATGTTCACGGTATGGCCGGTAAAATACAGACCGATGAACGCGGCAGTCACCGAGAGCGGAATGGCGAGCGTGATAATGAGGGTCGAGCGCAGACTGCCGAGGAAGAGGAGGACCATGAGGCAGGCGAGCCCGCCGCCCAACAGCCCCTCGTGCTCCAGCGTCCGGATGGCCTGCCGGATGTAGAGGGATTGATCGAAGATCAGTTTGACCACCAGGTCCTTCGGCAGCCCCAAGAGCTTCGGCAACGTGGCCTTGATTCCGTCGATCACCTGGATCGTGTTCGCCCCCGCCTGCTTCATGATCGGCAGATATACCGCCCGCCGCCCGTTGATCCGCACCACGTTGCTTTGGATCATCGTAGAGTCGGCCGCCCGGCCTACGTCCTTGAGCAGGATCGGCACGCCGTTGACCACCTTGATCGGAATCTCGTTCATCTGCTCGACGAACTGGATCAGGCTGTTGGTGTAGACGTTGTAGTCGAACTCGCCGATCTTGACGCTGCCGGCGGGGAGCAGGAGGCTTTGGGCATTGACGGCATTGACGACATCGCGGGTGGACAGTCCCCGAGCCAGCATGCGTTCGCGGTCCAGGAACACGGTGATCTGTCGAACCGTGCCTCCGAAACTGGGGGCGACGAAGACTCCGGGAACGTTGGCCAGTTGCGGCCGCACGCCGTAGTAGGCCAAATCGCGGACTTCTTTTTCGCCCAGGGTTTCGCTGCTCACGGTGAGGGTGCCGATGGGGAGGCTGGCGGCGCCGAACTTGATGATGATCGGCGGGAAGACACCCTGCGGCAGATAGCGCAGGGCCGAATAGGTGAGGCTGGTGATTTCGGCCATGCCGGCGTTGACGTCGTAGGAGGGATGGAAATAGACCTTGATCAGGCTGACGCCGGGCAGGGAGCGGGACTCGATGTGCTCGACGTAGGAGGCTTGCAGATAGAGCTGCTCCAGACGCAGCGTGATGGCGCCCTCGATCTCGGAGGGCCCCATGCCTTTATAGAACGTGGCGACGGCCACCACGGGCAGGTTGATCTCGGGGAAAATGTCCACGACCATGTTCTGGTAGGACACCACGCCCAGGATCACGACGATCAGGCTGATCGCCACCACCGCATAAGGATTGTTCAACGAAGCGCGGATCATGATGGCTAGAGCGCCTCTTATCCGGCCACGAGTTCTTCATGCCGGAAATGGGAGAGGCAAAACACGTGGACCGTTCTTATCGCATCAGCACGGTGTCCGTCTCACTCCAGTAATAAAAAAGTGGTTGAACAAGGTGACCGAGGGGCGCCAAGAGTCTGGGTCCTGCACGATCGGCCGGTACTTGATCGCTAGCGAGGTGTCGCCCGGGCCTGTGTCGGTGTCCATCTTGCCGTTTTCTCGAGCCCAAAAGGATTGAATCGAGGTCGTTGCGCCGAACTGGAGGTGATCTGTGAGCCCGTACGCGAATCCGAGAGAAGGCTCTTGAACGTTGTACAGATGAAGCGGTCCGCTCTTCCGGTTTGAAAAGAAGCGAAAACGGTTGTCGAAGGAATGCTCCCCGAGCTGGGAAAAAATAAACGGACGCAGCAGAGACTGTCCCTTTGGCTGGATATCGACCGCCGTGTGCAAAATCGGGCTTTGCGAGAACGGATTCCAACTGTTCCGGTATTTCCGCATCTCTTCGTCGGACGGTATCCAGCTCCATGTGTGAGCAAGTCTGGCGCCGATGGCCTGCACCACCAGTGCCCACACGACAAGCGACACCGTCATCCGCACGGAAGTTCTCAGGTTTTCCTGTCGCCTGGCCTCTGTGACGCGTCCGTCTGAGCGCGATCCCGATATCGTCGGACGGGACGAGCGCTCCTGTGAATCTAGCACGCAAGACACGCTGGTCAGCATCGGGATTCGACCGGGTCGGGAATTCGATTCCAGTGGAGCCAGTGTCGACAGAGGTCGTGGGCGAGATCGGAGAGTTCTTCGAAGGTCCCGGGCTTCACAATGTAGGCCGACGCTCCCGCCTCGTAACAGGCGCGGATGTCACGCGGGTTCTCCGAGGTGGTCAGCATGACGACGGGGATAAGGGGCAGGCGTGCGTCGGCTCGAAGCCGGTATATCAATTCGATACCGGTCATGTCTCTGAGATGCAGGTCCAGAATGATCAATTGGGGGAGCGTGGGGTGCAGCGAACTGGCCTGGGCTTGTAGGACAGCCAGGGCGGATTCGGCGTCGTGCAGAGCCACGGTCGACTCGCCGAACCCTTGCCGCGCGATCGCTTCCTGCAAGAGCTCGCACTCGCCTCGGTTGTCCTCGACTAGCAGAATGCGCTTGCTGGCCGCCGCAGTCGTGCAGTGCATCATGCGCCTCCATACTGTGTGAAAGCGAGACTCGTAACTCAGCAAACAACATGCCGAATCGGGTTGGTGAGGAACACGCTAGAGTGTTGATGGGAACCCATTGAGCGATCGGGGGAAGAGTTCTTTGGACGGGGTATGGGGGTGGAGTGCCGAAGGAGTGGTCGCAAGGCTATGCCCTGGAAAAATTCCAGAGAAGACGGGAATTTCTCCAGGAACCGAAGCGTTACTCCATTATTACCCCGTACTTGCGCAGTCTTGTGAGGAGCGTCTTGTAATCGATGCCGAGTGTGCGGGCCGCCTGAGTTTTATTCCCACCGTGCTCTTTGAGGACGCGAAGGATATGTTCCCGTTCAGCTTCGTCCAAAGAACGCGGAGGCGGGGTGCGACAAGAGACCCGCTCATGTACGGCAGGCAACAGGGCTGCCAGTTCGTCTGGTTCGATGGTTGGTGCGGCGTCTGGCGGCGACAGAAGGATGAGACGCTCGACCACATTGCGGAGTTCCCTCACGTTGCCCGGCCACGGATAGGCGGCCAGGCGCTCGATCGACGGTTTGGACAAGGCGCGAGGCGGCGAGCCCGGCGATCGAAGCGTCTGCAGGAAGTGTTCGGCCAGGAGGGGAATATCTTCCGGCCGTTCTCGTAAGGGCGGTACACGGAGCGTCACAGTGTTGATTCGGTACAGCAGGTCGTCTCGAAACCGGCCAGCGAAAACGAGATCCTGAAGGTCGCGGTTGGTCGCACCGATGAACCGAACATCGGCCGTCAAGATTCTTGTCCCGCCGACTTGACGGTACTCTCCTCGATCCAGCACCCGCAGCACGCTCACCTGCATCGGCCCGCTCATCTCGCCGATCTCGTCCAGCAACAATGTGCCGCTCTCGGCTGCGGCGATCAGGCCGGATTTCTGGGCGACGGCGCCGGTGAACGCGCCTTTTTCGTATCCGAACAGCTCGCTTTCCAACAGGTCGCCCTTCACCGTCCCGCAATTGACGGCCAAAAACGGAGCGTCACGGCGTGGGCTGAGCGCGTGAATGGTTCGGGCAATCCATTCTTTGCCTGTGCCAGTTTCCCCCTGAATCAACACCGGCGCATTGGACGGCGCGATCTTCTGCACTAACTCCATCAGCCGTCGCCAGGCCGGGCTGACGCCGTGGACCATCCGATCGGCGCGACGGGCGGCCGACTCCAGACGAAACGCGAGATTTTCGCGCCGGAGCGCCCGCACAGTCTTCAGCTTCGCCAACGCCGCGGCAACCTGCGACCCGTCGAACGGCGTTTCCTTGACGAGGAAGTCCCAGGCCCCCGCTTTAATGGCCTCGACGGCGGCTCGAATTTCGCCATGTCCGGTCAGCACGATCACATCCACGTCCGGTTGATGTTCGCGCACCCATTCCAACACGGCGCGCCCGTCCATGCCGGGCATGCGGAGGTCGGTGATGACACAGTCGTACAACGAGGCCTGCAGAGCGTCCAGGCCGGCCTGACCTCGGTCGACGACGGTGACGGCGCACCCCTCCTGACGCAACGTCTCTTCCAGCGTCAGCCGGACGAATTCTTCATCATCGATGACGAGCACCTTCATGGCTCTTCCTTCATGGGAAACGCCAGATAGAACACGCTCCCCTTGCCGGGCGAGGATTCCGCCCACACCCGCCCTCCGTGTTTCTCCATGACCAGTTTCACGATTGCCAAGCCGACTCCCGTTCCTTCAAATTCCGACGGGGCGTGCAGGCGCTCGAACAAGCCGAAGATGCGTTCGGCCTCTTTCGGGTCGAACCCGATGCCGTTGTCCATGAACCAGAGCACGTAGTCCCGATCCGTCACCGTGCCGCCGATGCGGATCTCCGGCGATGCGACGCCGCGCGAGAACTTCAGCGCATTGTCCAAAAGGTTCACGACGGCCTGCCTGATCGCTGCCGGATCTCCCTGAATTGCGGCGGCCGGTAGATCGACGGTGACGGCCGGCGCCGGGAATGGCACGGATTGCAGGCGATCCGACACCACGGCGTGAACCAGCGCATGGAGATCGACGCGGACTCTGGGCATGGTTTGTTGTTCGAGCCGGGAATAGCGAAGCAGAGCGTCGATCAGCGCGGTCATCTGCAGCGCGGATGCGTGGATCTTCGCGGCATAGCCCAAGGCCGTCGGATCCACCGTCCCGCCGAACTTGCGTTCGAGCAGCGAGGAGAACCCTTCGATCTCGCGCAGCGGCGCCTTGAGGTCGTGCGCAACGGAGTACGTGAAGGCTTCCAATTCCTTGGTCTTGCGTTCCAGCGCGCGGGTGCGTTCCCGCAAGGCGGCCAGCATGGCGACGAGCGAGGCGGAGAGCATGCCGACTTCATCCTTGGAATGCCAGGGATCGAATGAAGCCGACAGGTCTTCACGAGCGACCCGATCCGCCGTCGTGGCAAGACGTTTGAGCGGCTGGGCGATGTGCTTGTTGAAGAGGACGTACGTCGCTGTAATGACCAAGGCCAGCAGTGCGACCAAGGCCAGAGCCACCGCGCGAGCCCGGCTGACCAGCAAATCCCCTTCGCGCTTCATCTCCACGTCGATGCGAACGTGTGCGTCCATGAGTTGATCGAGGCCGTTGGTAAGTTCCCCGATCAAGCGATCCGCCTCAGGCAAGGGCGAGGAGGAGGCCGGTCCGGCCGCGCGCGCCGCGGCCAGATAGATGTTCCAGTTCGCCGTCAGCGTCTGGACGGCCAAGTCGATCCGCCGTATGGCGGCGTCTTCCTGGTCGGCCAAAGCAGTTTGATGATGCTCGGTCAACATCCGATAGAGGATAGGATGGGTGCGAGCCGCATGCGTGGAGCGGTACAGGTCGAGCGCTTTCTTGATCGCGGCTGCACGCACGTTCAGCCGCTCCACAGCCTCTTCGAGACCGCGAGGAGGTTTCCGTTCCAGGAATAAATGGTAGGCCAGGTTCATCTCCGACGTTTCCCGCTGCATGGCTGCGGCGGTGATGATCGCCGGAACGGTGATCCGCTGATGCCGATCGACGTAGCTGTTGACGCGGACGAGATAGACCAGGATAGCGGCCAGGCTGAACGCCAGCACGACCAGCATGACGCTGAAAGAGAAGACGAGCTTCTGGCCGATCGTGAGATGGCGAAACCAACTCGTCAGCGCTCCGCGCATGGCCTAAACGTATCATAGCGGCGGAAGCGGTGCCAGCTATCGCATCATGACCTTGCCGGTCTTGCTCCAGTACCAGAAAACCGAAATGTTGGGATACACCGCATTGATGGCGTTTTGGCCGGCCACGGTAAACAGACAGCCGGCTGCGGCGACCCACTGCTCGCCCATCCGCCACTGTAAAGCCGGCTCCACCCCGATAATCGTGAACCCGTTGCGCTGGCCGCGGTTGATGACATGGCCGTCCGCCCGCCAGGTCAGCCCATGCAACGTGCTGACTTCGACGTTGTAGCCGAAGCCCCGCTTGTCGTCGAGGATGTGCTCGAAGATCAGCCGCGTGTTGATGACGTCCCCGGTATAGGTCGTCATGCCGGAATCGCTGCCGGGGGCAGAGTAGGTGTAAAACACGGCGGCATTCAATCGAAATGGTTGAATGTTCTTCCGCGCCATAATTCCTTGCGTGATCCCAAGTTCGCCGAACCGGGTGTTGGGGAGACGGCCCAGCGGTGAGAACCCGCCGGGGGGCCGCTCCGTGCCCGTAATCCAACGACTGGTTGGAAGGACAACTTGACTGAAGTGCGTGAACGACGGGCGCCATCCGTCAGGGTCTTGAATCATCGGACGGTATTTGACGATCACTGAGGTATCGCCCAGCCCGGTGTCGGTGGTCATCTGGCTGTTCTGTCTAGCCCAGAAAGAATTCATCGAGATGGCGGCACCCAGCTCGATATGGTTGGTGAGTCCGTAGGCGGCGTTGACGGATGGTGAGAGCGAATAGAGATGAACCGGGCCATGCTTGCTGTGAGAGGCGAAGCCGAGTTGGTTGCCGAAGCTGTTCTCGCCGATTTGGGAAAACAAAAACTCGCGGACCGACAACTGGCCCTTCGGCTGAATGTCGACGGCTTGAAGGAGGACGGGGCCGTGGGAAAACGGGTTCCAACTCTTACGGTATGTGGCAATTTCCTCGTCGGAAGGTGTCCATTCCAGAGCCTGAGTCAGTGAAGGAGCCAGGAAAAGGGCGACGAGGACGATGGCCTTTAGGTGTCCAATGTCGAAAAGAAATAAAGACATTGTTGTCATCCTTCCTTATTATCCGTAGTATTCGGATGGGTTTTGTAGAATTTAAATTAAAGTAACATTAGTTATTTTATCAACAATTAATTTCACATAAACCACGGCTTTCTACGCAGAGATTTTGCTCTCGAATCCGATATTCATTATAGTTGACAAAAATCAGCTATAGATGATATGAGGTCCTCTGCTATGAGTCAAAAAGGTCGGGCCGAGCCACCGGAAAATATCGACAATCGGTTGCGTGCTCTTCGAACCGCGAAGGGCTTGTCGCAGGCGGAGCTTGCCGACATGAGCGGGATTACCCGGCAGGCGGTCTGCGCGATCGAGGCGAATCAGTATTTGCCAACAACGGCTGTCGCGCTTCGCCTTGCCGGGGCGCTCGGCTGCCGCGTTGAAGACCTCTTCAGCCTCGTTGCGACCGGGGATCTGATCGAAGGTGATTTGATTGCCGGTACTCCGTTAAATGCGTCCACCCAGGGTCCAACCCGTGTGAAGGTGGCCCGTGTCGGGAGCCGGTTCGTCGTCCGTCCTGTCGCGGCGCTGGGCGAGATTTTGAACTTCACCGTGCCGGCGGATGGATTACTCATCGGCTCGGCGGGTAGTGGGCAACAAACGGCCAAGCGGGGCAATCTGGTCAAAGTACGGTTGCTCCGGGATCGTCGTGCGGTGGAGCAGGAAGTCGCTGTCGCCGGCTGCGACCCCGCCATTGTGCTGGCCGGTGAATACCTGCGGCGTCATCACCACGCGGCGACCGTCGTCGGCTGGACGATGGGCAGCGCGGCCGCGCTGGAAGCGCTCAAGCGGGGAGAAGTCCACATGGCCGGGCTTCACATCGTCGATGCGAAGTCGGGCGAATCGAATCTGCCGTATTTGCGGCGGCACCTCGAGGACGAAGATGTCATGGTGGTGACCTTCGCCATTTGGGAAGAAGGGTTGCTGGTGCGAAGCGGGAATCCAAAAGGCATCCGGGGTGTCGGCGACCTCGCGCGCCAGGATGTCACGTTGATGAATCGGGAAGAGGGGTCGGGAGCGCGGTTGTTGCTCGATCAGAAACTGGGGGCGACTGGAATTGATCCGGTGCTGGTGAACGGATATCGCCATGTGGCGTGGTCACATTTTGAAGTGGCGAGAGCCGTGGCCGAAGGGCGCGCGGATGTGGGCATCGGTATCCGTGCCGCGGCTCGCTATTACGGACTGGACTTTCTCCCGCTTCAAGAGGCGCGGTACGACTTGGTTGTGCCCAAGGCGGTTCTTGCTTCGCATCCAAGTCTCTCGGTCCTGTTGGATACGATCGTCAGCCGGCCGTTTCGCACCGAGATGGAGGCGTTGGGCGGGTACGATACGAGGGAGACGGGAACCGTCAGAAGCCTGCGCGGATCGCCTGTCGCAACGTGAAAGATGAAAGATAAAGATAGAAAGGAGGGAGACTAAATGATCGTTTCGATCAGGGTCGCAATGTCTGCACTGGTAATTTTGTGCGTCGGACTTTTCATCCGGTCGGAGATCGCGGGGGCGGAATTGTTGGTGATCGCCGCTTCCCCGAGCGTCAAGGCGCCGCTTGAAGCACTCGGCCATGCGTTCGAAGCGCAGTTCCCCGGTACACAGGTGCGGCTACATGTAGAGCCCGGACTGGATCTGCGCCGCACAATCGCCAGTATGCAAAACCACTTGAAGGTCGATCTCCACCGCGGGCGAGGGCTGATTCATCTCATTGCGCCGGGCGGTGATGAATTACTCACCCGTTTGGATTCTAAAAACTATATTCGCCCGGAATCGCGTCGGCCGTATGCGGTGGAGCCGCTGGTGCTGGTAGTGCCGGAGTCGGTGGTCGAGGCGCCGACGACGTTCGAGGCGCTGGCACAGGATGAGCGCTTGCGGATCGTCATCGCCGATCCGGCCGTGACGACGCTAGGGCAGAAAAGTCGCGCCCTGCTGCAATCGCTCGGACTCTGGGAAGCCGTGAATAGACGCTTGGAAATCGCCGCCGATGCCCGCGGCGTCATCGACCATCTGATGCGAGGAGAGGCCGATGTGGGCATCCTGTTCGGACCTGAGGCGGTACGAGAGCAGCGACGCATCCGTATTGCAGCGGTCGCGAATCACGGACAAGCGGAGGCGGTAGTCCATTCGTTGGCCATGGACTATGAATGTCCAGACCGGGCGCTCGCCCAGCGATTTATCGAATTCACGCAGGGGAGGGAAGCGCAAGCTGTGTTGCGATCGCTCGGGTATTTATCGCCGATCGAAGCGGTGAATGGAAAGGCACCGGAAGCGATGGTCGCTGGCCGATAGAGACGACAGGGATTTTTTTGTGAATAGGCGTCAAGTATAGTTAACATTATATCAGTCATTCTGAATCAAGAGGAGACTGGCATGGCCAATAACAATGAGGACGTGATGAGTCGTCGCCGGCCGCTGAAGCAGCGGGGCCAGCAGATCCTGACGCGAGTTCTGCTGGGAATCGTCCTGGCCGCAGCCGGATGCGCAAGGCTGCCGTACACCACGCAGGTGGTGCAGGAAGATCAACGGGTGCTGGTCGTCATTCAGCGGGAGGTTGAGCCGGTGGGCTACACCCATCCAGTCAAACTGAGTGCGCAGGAGATTCGAAGCATTCTGAAAGGCTTTTCAATCCGGGAGAAAAAGGCGCTGCCATTGCGCTGGTTCGCGGAAGAAAAACCGCCCCAGCCGCTGTTTCGAGAGGATGAACTGAACGTGCTGGTCCCGCATCTTTCGGTCGCGCTGGAAAAGGTCGGGCCGAGCGACCGGGTCGCGTTTTCCGTGTTCGCTCCCGGGTTCAATCCGGCGGCGGCGCGCGATACGACGTCGGGTTGGATCGCCGTGCGCGATCCCTACTGGCATCTGACGATTGATCATTTTCACGTTCAACTCCCCACCCGGAAGTCCGATCCGTACGATCCCAACTATCCGCTCGTGCCGGCATCGCCTGGCGACTACCTCCTCACGTTCGAGCCGGGCCGGTTTTGGATCATTGATCCCGCAACGAAAGCTCGGGCAGTGGACTATCGAGAATTTTTGAAGTCGGCGGAGTCGTTGCCGGCTCGGTGATGCTCGTCCAAAGGGCATCGCGCAGGGGTTCTTGTGTCATTCGAATTCGCAGGGAGGACGGTCTATGGAATGTCAGGTCGTGGAGGGGCGAGCGGCCGGTGGCCACGCTGCTCGTTTCTATCGATGGGGCACGTGGGTGCTGGTAGTGGCCGGATTCCTTGCCTGGAATGTTCCGGCCAACGCCGTGGAAGGCGGAAAGCTCATCGAAAAAGACGGCAAGTACGTCTTTGTGGAAGATCAGGATCCAGCGCTCAAGCTGCTGTTGGAACGGGCGGTCAAACAGGGATGGATCACCGAGGAAGAGTACGAACAGGTCAAAAAAGAATCGGAGGAGCGGGCCTATCTCCTCTCGCCGAGCTTCAAAGCCTGGTACGACCGCGGCTTTAACTTCTCCATGAACGACAATGCGTTCCTCTTAAAGATCAGATTTCGCGCGCAAATGCGCTACACCCAGCGGTATCGAAACGAAGCCTGGCGCAATCCGGGGGATGCCAAGAATTTTCCCGAATTGCTGGGAGTCTTCGGCGATTACCGCGCGGTTCGTTCAGAGCCGAACTATTCTCAATTCAACTTGCGCCGAGCGCGATTGTACTTCATGGGCCACCTCTTCGACCCCGACTTCAAGTACTATGTCCAGTTCCGAGCGGAGACGGCGGAAAACGCTCAGGCGCCGGGATCGCTTGCCCTGTTCGATCTAAATTTCACCTCGACCCATTTTTCCTGGCTCAATGTCATGTTCGGTCAGTACAAGGTGTTTTTCAATCGCGCGCAAATCAATTCCACCGCGTCGATGCAGTTCGCCGAGCGGGCACTGGTGATGGATGCGTTCACCGCCAGCGGGCTGGACCGGCGCGATATCGGCATCACCGTCATGAACGACGAGGAACTCTACCCCGTCAATTATTACCTTGGAGTCTTCAACGGGGCTGGTCCGGCCTTCAACCGATTCGGTTCATTCCTCAGCGAAGAGATCACGCCGAACTGTCCCGGCGGCGCCGCCGGCGGCAATCCCTTTCCATCGCCAGCTGGTTGCCCGACGAATCAGCGGAATCTCAATGCCAATCCCCGTTTCGATATTGACCGGCTGATGCTCACTGGACGGGTGCAATGGAATATCCTGGGCCGTCCGGGCTACGGCGAGGGTGACCTCTTCTATTCCGAGACGCCGCAACTGGCGGTCGGCGGGGGCTATTCTTATAATCCTGCCATTAACACGGCCTCGAACGCCTCGTTCGTCGGGATCGATCTTGCGAACCTCAATTTCCGTCGCCAATTGGCGGCGTTCGGCAACGGCCGGCAACTGGGGTGGGGTCTGATCGATTACAGTACGTGGGCGGTGGATGGAATCTTCAAGTACCGGGGATTCTCGCTCCAGTCTGAGTTCTATTTCAAGACGATCACGCTCCATGAGAAGGGATTGCCCTGCATGAATACCACCTGTACCGTCACGGCTCCGGGAAGGATTGGCAATGCGCTAGGCTGGTACGTGCAGAGCGGGTACTATCTCATCCCGCGCAAACTGGAGCTCGCGGCGCGTTTTGCCTACTGGGATCCGGACACGAATGCCGCTGACGACCTGATCCACCAGACGGATGTGTCGCTCAACTGGTTTCTGAACGGAACCTACGATCACCAGATCATGGTGACCTACAGCAATGTCCAGATGGGCACGGGCGGCTATGCGATCGGCCGGAGCGCGCCGCTTCCCCCCGGCTCCGGCACCGTGCCGGTTGATCTGGTCGGCGGTCGTTTGATTGAGAATGCGATTCGGGTGCAGTACCAAATTTTCTTCTGACCTCGGAGGGGCGGATGGGGAAGCAGCCACGTCCGCTGCTCAACGTTCAGGGAGGGGTCTATGCGTGCAACAGAGCGGAGTCACTCGTTCTGTCCTTCCGACGATAGCAATGTGATCGAGGGAACCGTGACGCGGGTTGCGCAAGGGTTGGCGTGCACCGTCGTGCGGATGCGTGTAGGGGAACGGACGGATCTCATGGCTCGATGGCCCTGCTCGAACGGAGAGCGAACCGATTTTCGAGTCGGAGAGCGCATCAGGGCGCTGATTCCTGTCGAATCCGTTCGATTGGAGGCCGGATGGTTCCGTCGGGGACAAGCCCGGTGGAATCGCTGGATCGGACGGATCGTCCTGGTCCAAGGCAAGCCGCCTGATCTGCTCGTGTCGGTCAAAGTGTACGGCGAGGCTTGGACCTTGCGTGGGCAAGGACCTGTGGTCGGAGCGGCGGCGTGTCCGCAAACCTGGGACACGGTGAACATCATAGTGGACCCTCAAGCCGTCCGGCTGATACATACGATCCGCAGGGCTAAAGTCACGCCCTGGGAAAGCCTTGATGCGCCTGTTGGAAAAGAGGAAGACTGGCAGGTGAAATTGCACGGTCGCATCGAAGGTGTTCGTTCTTATCATGGCAACGTCCTGTTGTCTCTGGGAATTGGACATGTGAAGGTGTCGGCCCTTGTGAGCGATCCAGAGACTGGCGCAGTGTGGTGGCGGCCGGGAATGCCGGTCGAGATTCACATGGGCCGATTCGAAGCCCGTGTCAATCCCGAGGGAGCGCCGGACCGGGCGGTCGAGTGTCGGCTCGCCTATCACTGGTGATGGAGGGACAGACCTGGCAAGCGGTCGTGTTGACATTCAGATCCGTAGTCCGTTGCAGAGAGGGCGTTCGGATGCGTTCGTCCAGGCTTCCTGGGGGCAGGAAGGGGACTCTCGGTGCCGATGTCTCTTCCCGCTGATTCGAACAGTGCATGATCAAGGATGCACAACGACCGGGAAACCAGGGATCAGGAGGAGACACTGAAATGATGGACAAAGCCATACGACGATGGGTGCGGTCAGCACCGATCATGACCGTTCTCTGCGGCCTGGCGATGATGGCGTGGCTGTGCTGGGCGTCGTCGGTTGACGCCGGCGAGTTGACGGTGGCGGCGGCGGCGGATTTGAACTATGCCTTCAAGGATTTGGTGACGGAGTTCGAACATCAAACCGGGGAGCGCGTGAAACTCTCGCTCGGTTCGTCCGGCAATTTTTATTCGCAGATTGCCAACGGCGCACCGTTCGATCTGTATTTTTCCGCCGACATCGGGTACCCAAAGAAACTGATCCAAGAGGGGCTTGCCGTCCCGAATTCCTTGTATCAATATGCAACGGGACGTATCGTGCTGTGGGTGCCGAAGGGCTCGAAGCTGGATGTGGCGAAGGGGATGGATGTCCTGCTCGATCCGTCGATCAAAAAAATTGCCATCGCCAATCCTAAACATGCTCCCTACGGGCGGGCGGCGGTGGCGGCCATGGAATACTTCAAGGTCTATGACCGGGTAAAGGACAAGCTCGCGCTGGGCGAGAATGTCTCGCAGGCGGCGCAATTTGCACAATCCGGGGCCGCCGATATCGGGATTATCGCGCTTTCCTTGGCGTCCGCACCGCCGGTCCAAGCCGTCGGAACGTATTGGCTGATTCCTCAAGAGGCTCATCCGAGAATCGACCAGGGAGCAGCCATCGTCAGGTCATCGAAGAATCAAGAGGCAGCCAGAAAGTTTCTCGATTTTCTTCAGACCCCGGCTGCGAGGGCCGTGATGAAACGGTATGGGTTTCTCCTGCCGGGAGAAGATGGAGCCTCACCATGATCGGGATGTGCTTCGCCTCGGAGGACGGATCCGGCCGGCGGTGGTTGCTGCCGGTGGCGCTCGTCGCCGCATGGATAAGCCATGGCTGCTCGATCGGCGCAACGCTCGTCAAGGAAACGCCGAACGGCGGCATCGTGACCTATTCGTTCAAGAACGAACGGGGAGGGCCTCTGCTCTCGCCCTATCGAAAGCGAGCGTTTGAATTGATGGAGAAGAGATGTCCGCAAGGCTATCGCTTGCTTCGGGAGGGAGAAGCGCGAGGGTACGGCAGCGGACCAGGACTTCAGGAAGGAACGGAAGACGAACCGATCGGCCGGCGGTGGGGCATACAGTTCGAGTGCAAGTGAGGTGCGCGGTCGAATCCGACTTAACCCTGGGAGGGCAATATGAAACTCAGTGCGCGCAACCAGTTTCAGGGAACCGTGACAAAGATCACCGAGGGGCAGGCCATGGCGGAGGTGACTGTGAAGGTGAACAACCTCGAATTCGTCGCGGCGATTACGGAGGGGTCGGTGAAGCAGATGGGATTGAAGGTGAACGACACGGTCCTGGTCGCTGTGAAAGCCACCGACGTGATGATTGGAAAATAGCGCACGGTGGTGTCCCGGGCGGTGGGTTTCTGTCCGGCCGGGCGGTTTCGGTTGGAATTACGTGTGGTGGCCGGCGGATTTTAAACGGCGGACCCCGATGAACTGGACGGCGATCTGGCTGACGCTCAAGCTTGCTTCGCTCACGTCAGCGGTGCTGCTGGTGATCGGTCTGCCCATCGCTTATTGGGTGAGCTTCTCGCGATGGCGGTGGAAATTCCTAGTCGAATCGGTCGTGGCATTGCCGCTGGTGTTGCCTCCCACGGTCTTGGGATTCTACATCCTCGTCGCGATCGGACCGCACAGCCCGATCGGGCGACTGTACGCGGATCTGGTCGGCCATCCATTACCTTTCACCTTTGAAGGGCTGCTCTTGGCTTCGGTGCTGTATAGTCTTCCCTTCGCCGTACAACCCTTTGCGTCCGCGTTTGATCAGGTGGATCGGCGCTTGATCGAAGCATCCTGGACGTTAGGTGTCTCCAAGCTCCGCACCTTTTTCAAGCTGATCGTCCCGCTGTCCGCAGCCGGCGTGATCACCGGCGCCGTGCTGAGTTTTGCCCATACGTTGGGCGAATTCGGGGTTGTGTTAATGGTGGGCGGCAACATCGAGGGCGTGACGCGCACGGTGTCCATCGACATTTACGACGAGGTGCAGGCGTTGAACTATGGCGGCGCCGCGAAGACCGCCGCATTCCTTCTGGTCGTCTCTTACGCGGTGCTGCTCGTCGTCTACGCCATGAATCGAAAGGTGTGGGCCGCATGGCCGCAGAAATGATCGTCGACATCACGAAGTCGTTTCCGGGAAGGCCGCCGATCACGGCGAACCTGCGGTATCAGGTCAGCGGGGCCACCGTGCTGGTCTTGTTCGGTCCATCCGGATCCGGGAAGACGACGATTCTTCGCTGCATCGCGGGATTGGAATGGCCCGAACACGGGCGAATTCAGTTCATTTCCCGGACATGGCTCGACACAACTGACGGGACACGGGTGGCCCCCCAGGAACGCCAGATCGGGTACATGTCTCAAGACTATGCGTTGTTTCCCCCGTACTCGGTGGCAGGCAACATCGCCTATGGCTTACACGATCTGCCGCAGAAAGAACGCAAGAAGCGGGTGGCCGAAGTCATCGATCTGCTTCAGCTCCGGGGGCTGGAAGAGCGAAAACCGCATCAGCTCTCCGGAGGACAACAGCAGCGGGTGGCATTGGCCCGAGCGATCGCGCGCCGGCCGCAACTTCTACTGCTCGATGAGCCGCTCTCTGCGCTCGATGCCCCGACCCGCGCGAATCTCCGAGAAGAGTTGCGCGCGTTACTGAAGCAACTGGCATTGCCGTCGATCGTGGTGACGCACGATTGGACCGAAGCACTGACGCTGGGCGACCTGATGGCGGTGATCAGCGGGGGCCGCGTTCTTCAGGTAGGGGCGCCCCAGGAGGTGTTCAGTCGTCCGCAGGATGCCGAGGTTGCTCGGGTCGTTGGAGTGGAAACAGTGGTGCGAGGCAGAGTGATCGACAATGCCCGGGGACTCGCCACGGTGGAAGTCGATGGCATTAAGCTTCAGGCGCTCTGCGCGGAGGGAATCGGACCGGAGGTATTCGTCTGTATCAGGGCTGAGGATGTTATTCTTGAACCGGTCGGAATCGGCGCGACCAGTGCACGCAATCATTTGCGCGGGGTCGTGTGTGAGATTGATTCAGCAGGCGTCCTGGCGAGAGTGCGTCTGAATTGCGGATTTAGTCTGACCGCCATGGTCACCCGTTCAGCGTTGGAACAGCTTGACCTGGCCCCGGGGGTGCCGATCGCTGCCGCGATCAAGGCGGGAGCCGTTCATTTGATTCCTCGCCGCGATGAGCAGGTTGGATAAGCTTACATTTTTTTCTCCCCAAATTCTGGGGATAAACTTGTGGATAAGTCGACTCCAGGACGCTCGGACGCGGCAAATGATCAAAGATCTAACGACCTGCCTAATTTTTGAGCATTGATCATAACTAAATTTGAACCACAACTAATTGAGTAGGAAAAAAGAAATGTAGGCATTAGCATTCATGATCACATTAAAACACTTGTATTTTTTGATCTGTTGACAATAGTCAAATAATAAGCATACCAGACGGACTGTGCTTAGAAGAAAACAGACTGGACAAACCCGCAGTTGGGGATAACCATTTCCGCACGTCTCAATTCTTTGCTGACCAATGGGCCCTAGGCGGCCAGGGCTCTTCCATCTCGTCGCCTGATCTTCTTCGTCTGGTATACGGAGTGTTGGGCGCAAAATAGGGGCTTGACAGGCACTTGACTCATGATGTAACCATTGGTTACATCATGAGTCCACAGGAATTGAAGCAGCTCCGACGCTCGTTGGGATGGACCCAAGAACAGCTTGCCAAAGCGCTCCACACCACCCGCATAACTATCACCCGCTATGAGAACGGAACGCGTCGTATCCCCGGCGTGGTGGAAGTGGCTCTCAAACACATGAGGTTACCCGCACAGATTCCGATGGTCGGAATTGTAGCCGCCGGGGCGCCGATCGAACCCGTTCCCCAGTCCGAGTTGGTGGAGGTGCCTCCGGGGATGTTGCGGGGCGGGGAGTATTTCGCCCTACGGGTGAAAGGGGAGTCCATGCTGGATGCGGGCATTCTACCCGGTGATCTGGTCATCGTTCGTAGGCAGACCACAGCGCGGAGTGGCCAGACCGTGATCGCGCTCGTGAAACAAGAAGCCACGATCAAGACGTTCTATCAGAAAGCGGATCGAATCGAGTTGCACCCCGCGAATCCGTCGATGACCCCCATCGTGGTGACGCCTACGGATGATTTTCGCATCGAGGGAATCCTCGTCGGTGTTGTCAGGTATTGCCGCTAATCGACGTTGTTAGCAGTGAGGAGGTGACGTATGGCTGGCCGGATATCGCACCCATTGGCCGAGCGTCTGATCGGACTTGAACGCACGGTCGAGCAATTGAATGCCCGTGTGAATCAACTCCACCGTCGGCTGAGCGAACCGACTTGTGTCGCGGAATCGAGACGGCCGTGGACCGGTTCGTGGTTCACTCGTCTGCTGAACCGTCCTCTCAGGCTGGCTCCCCGGCGGACTGTTCGAGAGAATCGAAAGAAGGTGTTCCATGAGACCATATCGCGGAACTGATCCCAATACAGAAGGGGCTTGCGCAGATTGCGGAATGATGGTACCGCAACGGACTCGTTGTCTCGATCGGCAGACCCACTCGGCGCTGGACTTATGCGGGCGGTGTCTCGCTGCGTTCATGCAACGCCAGCAATTTCTCGCCGGTTGCTGCGAGTAAGGTGCCGATGTCAGTTCTCCGGCGAACCGGCGTCAGTGATGCAGAAAAGCGACAGCAAGCGGCGAAACGTCGGCCTTCCCTCTTCCGCGGGGAAGAAACGTGCTCTCGGATTCGATAAGTGCGGGAGTGGCGCTCCGGTGCCACGAATTCACCACACCAATAGCTTGGTATCGGCTCGCGCGAAGTACGGGGTGAGGATAGCAGGTAGCGGGGATTCCCTCCGTTGCCGGATCGGCTCCGAAGAGTAAAGAGTCTTACTCTCGCGTCCGGATCATTGACACGGCACACGACCTCCCCCGCGCCGGATGGTGGCGGTGGAGGGTATCGAACCCCCGACCCGCGGCTTATGAGTCCGCTGCTCTACCAACTGAGCTACACCGCCACGGGGAGTGGTTGTACCAATGTGGGTTTGACGGCGTCAAGGGGCGTACACCACACCATCAGCACGAGTTAACGTGCCGAACGTAGAGGTGTGGAGATCCATACGTATCAGCGCGGTGAGGAGGAACTTATCCGATCAAGTCCGGATTCAGTCGGCTCATCGGCATGATCGCGGTGGCTTTGATCTCGTTATACACGATGGCACGTCCAGCCTGGCGCAGGCGACTGAAGATGCCCTCCACGATCACCAGGTCGCCCTCTCGCACCTCCGCCTTGCCGAGTCCGATCACTTTCAACGTACCGGCATGGTCCTGGAGCAGGAAACCGTAGGCTGGCTGCCCCTGCCGGTTCGTCGCGAGTTGAACGTTGGTCACCTTGCCGGCGACGGTGACCACCTGATGGTCATATTGATCGGGATGGGAGAGGAGTTCAGCGATGTCCAAGACGTTCGCCGCACACAGCGCGGCGGGTTGGAATACAGAAACGCAAACGAGAAGCCAAACCGCAGCGGGAACGAACAACCAAAGAGTTCCATCTATTGTTCGAACCATCCACCCAGCCCGCTGCATGCGCCGCATTATACAGGAATGAGTCGCCAGATTTCAAAAGGAGACTACGCGGCTTATCCCCGTCGTATTTCTTCGGAAACTGCCGGGGGCCGACCGGCTTTAGCTCCGATCTTCTCCCATGAGACTTTTCAAGACGTGTTGCCCCATTTCTCCCAATTCGAAGGGCGCCTGCTCCGGCGGAGCTTCAAGCTGCTCGATGGCGACCTTGGGCTTCGGCGCGGTTCGCGTGAGCAATTCTTGGTCAAGCGCTTCCGGAGAGGCGTCGATATCCGAAAGGATCGCCGCCAGGCGTTGCAATCCGAAAAGCGAACGGGTCGGTTCCGAGTGAACAGCGTTGGAGCTGGCTCCATGCACCAGGGAAAGCCAAAACCTTCCCTCTATTTCTTCAGGCAGGGTTCCCCAGGCGAAGGCCGTCAGTTTTTCCAGCAGGGCCGACTCCGTTCTCTCCAAGCCATCATACACGGCCACCGAGCGTTCGACCGGGCGTTGGGACAACGCCGTCAAGGTCTCTTTCCAAAGATCCAGCGGAGGAGATCCCGCCTGCTGAAGCGGCGATACAGAGGTTTGCAACCGAGTCTGGAGGGCCTGCAAATACTGATGCAAGTACTTGACCTTTCGACCGGCCAGGCTGCTGGCCGGAATGCCCCAGATGTGGGCGATTTCGTGATCCTGCAGCGGAGTATGATTGGTGGCGACGTGTTCGCGTTGCGACAGATCCAGTCGTTTGCGATGTCGTTCCGCCAGTCTCGCCTGGGTCTGACATTCGATGATCAGCCGTTCTTTCTGATAATCTGCTTCCGAGATTTCGTCGTTTTCCCATTTCTGCTCGAGCGCTCGGATTGCTGGCTTGGGAAGCGCTACACGAGCCTGCTGGCGGATCTCCTTCACTGCCGTCTGACTGAGACCGAACTTCGTCGTCAGCAGATGCTCGGCCCGATCAGCCTGGGACTCGCAGAGCGCACACAGTTTGCGGAGACACTCGACTTGCAGCCATGTCCGTTCCCGCCGCAATCGAACCTGGCGGCGATATTGGGCGACACGGTCCGCGACCGACGCGATCGCCTCACGGGACATCAGGACATGCGGAGGAGCCTTAGTGCCGGTCTGGCGGCGGGGATCCGGACGATCTGCCGCCATGTATTCGATATCTTCCTGCGTGACGTCGAAATACTGCAGAAGAAGCAGACGCATCATGATGCGTCCCTGGATCGGCAGGGCGTCGATGACGGTTTGGACATCGTCGGCAGTAATCACGGGTGCCATGAAGGAAGACATCTCCGGGCGGCCGCGCTGATCTCAGGCGGAGCCGCTCTGATGCGATTCCAGATAGAGGGCGACGTACTCTCGGATCTGCTGGACCGTTCCGCTGATATACAATTCTCTGGGAATCTCTACACGAACCAGTTTGGCGGGA
The DNA here is from genome assembly GCF_976986435.1 of Nitrospira calida. Taxonomy (NCBI): domain Bacteria; kingdom Pseudomonadati; phylum Nitrospirota; class Nitrospiria; order Nitrospirales; family Nitrospiraceae; genus Nitrospira; species Nitrospira calida. The sequence goes on along the minus strand of NZ_OZ335950.1, from coordinate 2,595,042 downwards.
TCGACTCCCCGTTCAATGGCGTATTCCTCATCCACGTACAGGCTGACCGATCCGTCAGGATAGCGGATCGCGTACAACGCTGTGTTGTCGGCCATGTGTCGTCATCCGGAAACGGGTCGCCAGGAGCCAAAGACCGCAGATCATAGTTTCCAATAACATACGGCAGGTCCGAGTGTCAAAGTGCCTGGCGCTTGACCGGCGAGCCCGGCGGGAAGAAACAGGCTCTTCGCCAGATCACGTAGGCGGTGAAGGCCGCGAGGGTGATCAAGAACACGAACCGGACCCGCCCGTACCCGAAACAAGCGAAGTTGGCGGTCGCATTCAGAAGCCCAAACCCCGCGTAGACCAGATAAAGGAAGAGCGACCAACTGCGGAGGCGCAGGAAGCCATAACCGATCAGGAGATGCAGGGTGGGAGATTGGGCTTTGGCGAGGAGACCGAGCAGTCCGTCTGGTTTGGCGCAAAAGACGGTCAAGGCATAGGTCGGGTTCGCGATAATGATGTAGAAGTCCGTCAGGGCCGTGAGCAGAAAGAGACCGCCCAGGTAGCGAATATCGTGGGCCCGACCCCAGGCGATCCGAAGCGTTCGCCATATCCCGGGCGGATCTGACGTACGCGACAGGTAAGCGTGGTAACTCTGGATAGCCCACCAGGGGAGGGCGAATAGCATGAAGAAGAACACTCCAGCACCGGGTCCGCCCAGGCGTCCACCCAACCAAGCGCAGGCGACAAGCATGAGGCCGGTCAGAAAAACGGTCAAGGCCTGTTTGGGTTTCCCTTGGAGGGCCTGGCCGAGGCCGGGGATCAAAAACGAGAGGATGGCGGCAAGGGGCGGTGAAATGATGGATGCGGGGGCAGAAGGAAACCGGTGTTCAAGCTGAGGTAACTCCGGCACGGGGAACTTGCGGTCTGTTTATGAGTGTGGGGTTGGGCGTCGCGGCGAAAGCAGCCGGCCTTCGGCTGGAAAGACCGACGGCCGCTCACCGAGACCCGACAAACTCACCGGTTAGCCTCCAAGGGTGTCCAGCGTTTCCTTGAGACTCTTGCGAATGCACGTAAAGATCGGCGTATCGCGCAAGGTGTACCGGCTGCCTTCGGTCTCCCGAAGAGCCATCACCAAATCCAGAAAATCCTCGGGCTTGTCGCTTTCGAACGCAACCACCCATTCTTGGTCGTCAAGCCCGAAGGAATAGGTGGTGTTGAGTTTCACCGAGGGGAAGCGATGGCCGACCTCGATATGCTCGTCCATCATGCCTTGGCGGGCCGCTTTCGTGAGGAGAAACCACTCGCGGGTTTTCACGAATGGATACACGAAGATGTACTTGCTTTTGCCAGGGATGATCGTGAGCCGTTTGCTTTCTTGATTCTCATGCGTGTGATGATCGACGTAGATCGACCGTTTGGTCATCGACAAATAGGAATACGGCGTCGCCAAGTACTTGCCCAATCCGCTGGCCAGGATCTTGGTGCTCATCTCCTGGAACAATTCCAACTCATAGCTGATGCGCCACAACATGAAATCGCAGTCGCCGCGGATGCCGACCGTGGTGTAGGCCAGCACCATGACCTTTCCGGTGTACTCTTCGACGGCGCGGATAAACTCTTGTTTGCCTCTGGACCGCTCGTCTTCGGGCAGTCTCCTCCAGGCAGGATCGACCTTATAGAAGGCAAAGTTCACGTACTGGCGCTTTGCGGATTGATCGGGGCTGGCCATTACGGTCCTCCATGAAATTTCTGGAATATTTCAAGCGGATAAGGGACCCTGTCTTTAACACTTCGTCCTTTTGTTTGTCAACATGGCCCCGCCAGCGAGGGCTCGTTGACAGGGATTCGGCCAATCTGCTAGTGCCTCCGGCCATGCCCCTGCGGTTTGCCTGGCTTCGGAATGGGCGGAAGTGTTGTGGGCTCGAATGGCCAGCGTTCGTCCTGGGACTTGTGCTCCCGTTCGGGGCATGGGCCATCGAAGTACAACCGACTCGCGTCCAGATTGAGGCCGCCCTGCAACAAGGCAAGGCCGCTGCGGAGAAGCGCATCCCTCCGGATCGGCTCTATGCGTGGTTCGGAGCAAGCGATGACCTGCATCCCAAGGGGTTCCTGATGACCAAGCTCAACGGGTTGGTCGTGATGGGTGCGCACTTCGCGCTCCGATCCGCAACGCCGTCCGAACAGGAAATCGCTCAGATGCTGAATGCCAAGACCCTGCTGGTCAGCGTCATCCTCTTCGGCGACCGGCCGGACTTCGCTGTGGACAGCTACATGGTGCTGGAGCAAAATGGAAAGACGATCAAGCCGCAGAATGTCCGGTTCGACGGGCGGGCGGCTCGGACCGCAATGTGGCCGGGCTCACCGGCGTATCGCGCCAAGGTTGTCGCGTCCTTTGCCTATGCGGACCTGGATCCTCGCGCCAAGACCAAGCTGGTCGTGTTTCCTGCTGAGGGCGGGGAAGTCACATTTGATCTCGACTTCGCCCAAATTGATTGAACCGCCTCTCCGGAGATCTTTATGTGGAATGCGGAAATTCTTGCCATCGGTTTCGAATTGCTCGTCGGGAGACAGGCGGAGACCAATTCGCTGTTTCTGACGGATCAACTGGCGTCGCTGGGCATCGAAGTCCGGTTCAAGTCCGTAGTCGGCGACGATGAGGCCGATATCGCCGACGCGATTCGGACGGCCGCCCGCCGCGCGGACGTGGTTGTGATGACCGGCGGGTTGGGACCGACTGTGGATGACGTGACACGGGAAGCGGTAGCGCGGATAACCGGGTGCCCGTTGCGCCGACGCGCTCGCGCGCTGGAAAGCATCAAACGGCGACTGGCTGCGTGGGGCCGGATACCCACTCCCGTGCAGTTACGGCAGGCGTTGATCCCAGCCGGAGCGGAGGTGTTGAGCAATCCGGTGGGAAGCGCGCCCGGTTTCTGCCTGGAGTGGAAAGGCACGTTCCTGGTGGCTCTCCCTGGCGTACCTGCCGAAGCCCGGGCGATGGCGGCTGCCGAGGTACTGCCCAGGCTGCAAAAGCGAATTGCGCACAGAGGTGGGCAGAAACCGCCGGTTCCCATCGGCCGGCGGGTGCTCCACACCTTTGGCTTGTCGGAATCGGAAGTTGATCTCAGGCTTAAAGGCGTCGTCCCGGAAGACAGCAGCCTACGGCTCGGGCTTCAAGCCTCGCCGTTGGGGGTGCTGGTGTCGTTGACCGCCTCTTCATCAGCAACAGGAGCGAAGCGGCGGCAGTCGAGCTGTCCCGGACACGATGTCGATGTTCTTGCTTCCGTGTTTCACGAAGTCCGACGGCGCCTCGGCGAATTCGCGTTCGCCGAGGGCGAAGACACGATGGAAGCCGTCGTCGGCCGCCTGCTCGCCGACAAGCAACTCACTCTGGCGGTCGCGGAATCCTGCACAGGGGGCCTGATCGGGCATCGGCTCACGCAGGTGCCGGGGGCATCGAGCTATCTGGACCGCGTCGTGGTCAGCTACAGCAATCGGGCCAAAGTGGAATTGTTGGGCGTGCCGGCGAAGGTGATCGCCAAGCATGGAGCGGTAAGCGCGCCCGTCGTGGCTGGCATGGCGAAGGGAGTGCGCGAACGAAGTCGCACGGCGGTGGGGCTGAGCGTGACGGGGATCGCCGGTCCGGGCGGCGGCACGGCAACGAAACCGGTCGGGTTGATCTATACCGGGCTCGATTGGGGAGAGGAAGCCTGTCTCACCAGAGAGTTCCGATTTCACGGAGACCGTGAGGCGATCAAGCTCCGTTCTTCGCAGGCCGCGCTGGATCTCCTGCGCCGTTGGCTGCTGGGCCTGGAAGCCGTTCATCGATGATCCGCGCATTCCTTGCGGTAGAGTTGGACGAGAGTCTGCGGGCCGCGATCGAGCAGGTTCAACGCGAACTTCGCGATCGGATCGACCGAGAGCTCGGGCGCGACGCGCGCATTCACTGGGTCCGTCCGGAATCCATTCATGTGACGGTCAAATTTCTAGGAGGCATCGAGGAGACGTTGGTGGATCGGATCAGACAGGCATTGGGTCCCGCGCTGGCCGAGACGCCGCGTTTTACCGTCCCGGTTGGCGGGGTTGGGGTTTTCACCAATAGAAATGGACCGCGAGTGCTTTGGATCGGGTGCGCCGGCGGGACCGGGCAATCTGATGAAGGGAGCCGCTGGCGCCAAGTGCATCAGGCGGTCGAACGGGCGCTTGAGCCATTGGGGTTTGCGGCTGAGCCCAAGCCGTTCAGCCCGCACTTGACGCTGGCGAGGGTGAAGGATGGGGAGAGGCAGGTCGGCAAGGTCCTGGCCCAGAGCGGGGTGTTCGACCGTCCGCTGCCGTGCGGAATCTTGGACGTCGACGCGATCAGCCTTATGAGGAGCGAACTCAAACTCTCCGGCGCGGAATACAACCGGATCTGGCAAGTCAAATTGCGGCAAGCAACCAACGCGTAGCGCACCGTGCGCCGCGCGCAGGCTAGGTTTACTCAGGGAAGTTCGGTATAATCCACCGATTCCCGCCAACCTAAAGGAGCATCGCGATGGCCGAACGAGACGAGAAGAAGCGGGCGTTGGATCTGGCTTTGTCCCAGATTGAAAAACAGTATGGGAAGGGTGCGATCATGAAACTGGGGACGGCGGAAGCGCCAGCCGATGTTCCGGCTATCTCGACCGGTTCGTTGGGGCTCGATATCGCCCTGGGCGTCGGCGGCTTCCCGCGCGGACGGGTCGTCGAAATTTTCGGACCTGAAGCGTCGGGCAAAACCACTCTGACCCTGCACGCTATCGCGGAGGCGCAACGCGCCGGAGGGATCGCGGCCTTTATCGACGCCGAACATGCGCTCGATTTAGGGTATGCGAGAAAGCTGGGGGTGCAGACCGACGATTTGTTGGTATCCCAACCGGATACCGGCGAGCAGGCGCTGGAGATCGCCGAGACGCTGGTCCGGAGCGGGGCTATCGATCTCATCGTCGTGGACTCGGTCGCGGCGCTGGTCCCTCGCGCCGAGATTGAGGGGGAGATGGGCGACGCCCATATGGGCTTACAAGCCAGGCTTATGTCGCAAGCCTTGCGCAAGCTGACGGCCGCCATCTCCAAGTCGCAAACGACGGTGATCTTCATCAATCAAATCCGGATGAAGCTGGGCGTGATGTTCGGCAATCCGGAGACCACCACCGGCGGCAATGCGCTCAAGTTTTACTCTTCCGTGCGGTTGGATATCAGACGGATCGAATCGATCAAAGAAGGGCAGGACGTCACAGGCAGCCGGGTGCGGGTGAAGGTCGTCAAGAACAAGCTGGCTCCGCCGTTCAAGCAGGCCGAATTCGACGTGATGTTCGCGGAGGGCATTTCCAAGGCTGGTGAGTTGGTGGATCTCGGTGTGGAGAAAAAAGTCCTGGAGAAATCCGGCGCCTGGTACTCCTACAAAGGAGAACGATTGGGGCAGGGACGGGAGGCCGTTCGGGATTATTTGAAAACGAATCAGGCGGTGGCTCGGGAAATCGAAGGCCGGTTGCGGGAGTTGGCGGGCATTCCGGGCCACGGCGGAGAGAAGAAAGCCGAGATGAAAGATGAGAAGCGCCTGGAGGGGCGAAGCGAGGACCGCAGGAGCCATAGCGCCCGCGCCGGGGCTTGAATGACCCGGACCGGCTGATACGCGGCATCGGCAGCGGTGCCCCATCCAGGCTGACAAGATGCCTCGCGCCGCCATCTCCACTGAGCAGGTCGAGCAGGCCGCACTCCGTTATCTGGCCCAACGAGATCGCACCAGCGCTCAGGTCGCACGGCATCTCGACCGCAAGGGTGCCTCCCAGGCGCAAGTGCGCTCAGTCCTACGCCGGTTGACCAAAGCGGGTTACTTGAACGATCGTGCGTTCGCCGCGCGGTGGGCGGAGGCTCGGTTAGCCCGGCGTCCGATGGGGCGCGAAGCGCTCAAAGCGGAGTTGTTACGACAGGGGCTGTCGGAGGGACTTGTCGTCCGGACGCTTGATACATTCTATCAACGGGGCCGGGAGCGGGAACTGGCCGAACAGGTGATCCGACAGGCAGCCCGGCGCACGCCGGTCTCTTCAAGCCGAGCCGCACGGTTGCTCAGGCAGCGCGGATTCGACGAAGAGACGATCGACGAGGTCGTGCCAAGCGAAGACCGAAATGGAGTCTAGTCACCGATGAATTGCAGTGCTCAGGATCTACGCCAGGCTTTTGTCCGCTACTTCGAAAGGCAGGGGCATCAGGGCGTGCCGAGCTCGTCGCTGATTCCGCAGGCGGATCCCACCTTGCTGTTCACCAACGCGGGGATGAACCAGTTCAAGCGGGTGTTCCTCGGCGAGGAAACCAGGCCGTATCGCCGTGCGGTGAGCGTGCAGAAGTGCCTCCGGGCTGGCGGGAAGCACAACGATCTGGAAAATGTCGGCTATACGCGCCGGCACCACACCTTCTTTGAGATGCTCGGCAACTTTTCGTTCGGCGATTACTTCAAAGAAGAGGCGATCCGGTTCGCGTGGGAGTTCCTCACTCAAACCATAGGACTGCCGAAAGACCGCCTCTGGGTCACGATCTTCCGGGAAGACGACGAGGCCTATCGGCTGTGGGAAAAAATCGGGATGCCGGCGTCGCGGATCGTGCGCTTCGGCGAAAAGGATAACTTCTGGCAGATGGCCGACACCGGTCCTTGCGGTCCGTGCTCCGAGATCCATTACGACCAGGGGCCGGCGGTACCGGGCGAGGAGCTGCCCAACGGCGCAGGCGACCGGGTCATCGAGATCTGGAACCTGGTTTTCATGCAGTACAACCGCGACGCCGACGGAACGTTGCACCTGCTGCCCAAGCCCAGCATCGATACCGGCATGGGCTTGGAGCGGCTGGCCGCGGTGGCCCAGGGGCGGTACAGCAATTATGACAGCGATCTGTTTCGACCGCTGCTCGATGCGATCGGAGTACAGGCCGGCCGCACATACGGCGGCGACGAGATCGCCGACCGCTCCATGCGCGTCGTGGCCGACCATTTGCGCGCGATCACCTTCCTTATCGCCGACGGTGTGCTGCCGTCCAACGAGGGCCGCGGTTATGTGCTGCGGCGCATTCTGCGTCGGGCGGCGCGCCATGGTCGACTGCTGGGACTGAGAGAGCCATTTCTCTACAAGCTGACCGGAGCCGTCGTCGAGGTGATGGGCGCTGCCTATCCGGAACTCCGCGCTGCGGCGGGGACGGTTGCGGAAGTGACGCAGGGCGAGGAGGAACGGTTCATCGCCACGCTCGATCAGGGCTTGCCGATCCTGACGGACATGATCGCCAAGGCGAAGCGCGCTGGCCGGTCCGTCCTGCCGGGAACCGACGTCTTCAAGCTATATGACACGTATGGATTCCCGCTGGACCTGATTGCCGAGGCCTGCCGGGAACAGGGGATGACCCTGGACGAAGCCGGCTTCGACCGCGCCATCGAGGAGCAGCGAACCCGCGCCAGGAAGACGGCTGGCTTCGAGGAGGCGGCGACTAGGCCGGTCTTGGTGGAATTGGCGGGAAAGTTGGGTGCGACGCGTTTTGTCGGTTATGAACGGTTGGAGTCGGAGAGCGTCATTCAGGCGATCCTGAAAGGGGACCGGGTGGTCAAAGAAGCGGTCGAAGGCGACGAAGTCGAGTTGGTGTTGAGCGAGACGCCGTTCTACGCCGAGGGCGGCGGGCAGGTGGGGGATCGCGGGGTGCTGACCGGGCCGGAGGGGCGCGTGGAGGTGGTGGATACGACCAGGCCGGTTGCGAGCTTGATCGTCCATAAAGGCACCGTGCGGGTGGGTCGGATCCGTGAAGGAGAGCCGGTCCGGACGATGGTCAACCCGATGACCCGGCAGGATGCGGCGCGTAACCATACCGCAACCCATCTGGTCCATGCGGCGCTGCGGGAATTGTTGGGGCCGCATGTCAAACAATACGGTTCGCTGGTGGCGCCCAATCGGCTGCGCTTCGACTTCGCCCATTTCAAGCCCCTGTCTTCGCGCGACATCGACGAGATTGAATCAATGGTGAACGAGCACGTGCGCCGCAACGAACAGGTGCGCACCGAAGTGATGGGAGTGCAGGACGCGGTGGCGTCGGGGGCCTTGGCCTTTTTCGGCGACAAGTACGGCGACTTGGTGCGGGTGGTGAGCATCGAGTCGTTCAGCAAGGAACTGTGCGGTGGCACCCATTGCCGGCAGACCGGGGAAATCGGCGTGTTTCGCATCGTGTCGGAAACCGGGGTGGCGGCCGGCGTGCGTCGGATCGAAGCTCTGACGGGCAGCGGGGCGCTCGCCCATATGAAGCGGTTGGAGGCGGAGATCCGGGAGTTGTCCGAGTTGCTGAAAGCTGGCCCTGCCGAGTTGGTCGCAAAGACTCGTAAGCTGACGGCGCAATTGAAAGAAAAAGAGCGCGAACTGGAAGAATTGAAACTCAAGATGGCCGATGGGTTGGGGGTCGACGCGCAGGTCAGAACCGTGCACGGCGTCCAGGTGCATGCCCAGCGGGCCGACGGCCTGGATGCCTCCGGCATGCGCGCGTTGGCCGATCGGTTGCGGGAGAAACTGCGGAGCGGTGTGATCGCGCTGGGCGCGGTCAACGACGGCAAGGTGTCGTTGCTGGTGGTGGTCACGAAGGATTTGACCTCACGGCTCAAGGCCGGCGACTTGATCCGTGAAATGGCAGCCGAGGTGGGGGGGACCGGCGGCGGACGGCCCGAGATGGCACAGGCGGGTGGCAAGCATCCTGAGCGGCTCGGCGCGGCGCTGGAAAAAGTCTTTCGACTGGTCGAACAAGCTCTGGAGCGGTAAGCTGATGGCTGGAACGCGTATTTTGGCTCTGGATCACGGCACCAAGCGCATCGGCGTGGCTGTGAGCGATGAGCTGCGGTGGATCGCGCAACCGCTCGAAACGTTCGAACGGCGCAGCCTGGATGCGGACATTGCCCACATTCAACATCTGGTGCGGACCTACGAGGTCGGCACAGTGGTGATGGGGGTGCCGCTGCGGCTGGACGGCAAGGTTGGGACGGCGGCTCAGGCGATCAACCGGTTCGTTGAGCGCTTGGCGCAGGCCCTCGACGTGCCGGTGGTCACCTGGGATGAACGGCTGACCACCAGGTCCGCCGAACAGCTCCTGGTCGCCGCCGACGTCAGCCGGAAGAAGCGAAAGGGGGCGGTGGACCGCGTCGCCGCCGCGCTCCTGCTTCAAAGTTACCTAGAAAACTTGGCCTCAGCGGTTCGCGGTGACGAAGCGGGACGGGGAGAGGAAGCGGCGGACGGTCCCGGCAGATGACGAGTCCATACGGCTGAGATCGAGATGATGACCACTCGACTGGTTCTCTGGCTGATCGTCGCCTCGCTCGGCCTGGGCGGCGTAGCCGGGTATCAGGTCATGCAATGGGCGGCCGCTCCGGTTGTTTCTCATCCCGATACGCCTCCCACCAAACTCATCGTCATCCCCGAAGGTGCGTCGTTCCAACATGTGGCGGCGTTATTAGAACGGGAGCAGCTCATCAAAAGCCGCTCGGCATTTCTTCTCCTCGGCAAAGCGACTGACGCCGACCGTAGGATTCATCCGGGGGAATATGAATTCAACGCCGGCATGCCGCCAGCCGAGATTCTGGCCAAGCTCGTCTCGGGACGTGTCGTCCTGCATCAGGTCACGATTCCGGAAGGGTTTACCATGGTCCAGATCGCGGAGACGCTCGGAGCACGCGGGTTGGTCGATCGGGCCGAGTTTCTTCGTCTGGCGCAGGACCGCGGGTTCATTCGGACGCTGGGCATCGAGGCGGACAGCTTGGAAGGCTACCTCTTCCCCGACACCTACCGATTCGCCCGTCTCACCAAGACCAAAGACGTCATCCGCGTCTTGGTGGATAATTTGTGGCAGGCGTTCACGCCGGAATTGCGCGAACGGGCGAAACAGGTCAATCTGAGCATTCACGAAGTCCTGACCCTGGCTTCCGTAATCGAAAAGGAAACCAGCGTGGACGAGGAACGCCCGCTCATTTCGGCGGTCTTCCACAATCGCTTGCGGAAAAATATCCCGCTTCAGAGCGACCCCACCGTGATTTATGGGTTGGCGGCGGCCTTCGACGGCAATCTGCGGAAGCAGGACTTGGATAGCAAGAGCCCCTACAACACCTATCGCGTCAAAGGGCTGCCGCCGGGGCCGATCGCCAATCCGGGGGCGCGTGCGATTCGAGCGGCGCTGTATCCGGCGCCGGCGCCATATCTCTATTTTGTCTCGCGCAACGACGGAACGCATCAGTTCTCTTCCACGCTGGAGGAACATAATCAGGCGGTCGAGAAATATCAGCGTCGACCTTGGCGCAGGATGTCGTGACACATGCTGATCGCCGACCTTCCGACCCTTATCGAGCACACCATCCTGCGGCCCGAGGCCACCAAAGCCGACGTGCTCCGTGTGTGCGCAGAAGCGGTCAAATACGGATTTGGCGCTGTCTTTGTGCCGCCGTGCTATGTTGACGAGGCTGTCGCCGCGATCAAAGGCACGGCAATCCGGGTCGGCGTGCCTGTCGGGTTCCCGTTGGGCGGCCAGACGACAAAGGTGAAGGTTGCTGAGGCAGCGGAGGCAGCCGGTCGCGGAGCCCGGGAAGTGGACATGGTGATCAACATCAGTCGTCTGAAATCCGGCGAGTACAGCCTCGTCCGACTAGACATCGAAGAGGTCGTCAAGGCCACGCCGGGAGTCGGTCACAAGGTGATTCTCGAAACCAGCTATCTGACGCAGGATGAGAAAGCCACAGCTTGTCGGCTGGCGGTCGATGCCGGCGCCGAATATGTGAAGACCTCGACAGGGTTCGCCGCCGGAGGCGCGACGGTGGAGGATGTGCGGTTCCTGAAAGCCTCGGTCGCCGGGCGGGCTAGGGTGAAGGCCTCGGGCGGGATCAGAGATTGGCGGACGACGCAGGCCCTGTTAGAGGCGGGAGCCGATCGGATCGGCACCAGCGCGAGCGTGAAGATCGTAGAAGAGTGGTTGGCGGCCGCGAAGCGCGCGGTAACGCGGTGAAGTCATGATGCTCTCCGACCGACGGTGGCGCGTCGCGTGGATTCCCGGAACTTGGTGCACGGGTGAGGCGAAAGGGGGCCGGATGTTTCGTTGCCGCGCAACGACCTGACGGTCGTAAGGCTCGCCGCCTTTTTCACAATTGCTCAACTCGTCCTGCGAACTTCCATCCTCGATCGGTCACTGTTCCATCGTTCGGAGCGCATAGGCTTCCGCCGGAGCTTCTGCTATAGTGCGCGAACTATGGTCGACCGCGTCATCCTTATGGTTCTAGACGGACTCGGCGTCGGTGCCTTACCAGACGCGGCGGAATACGGGGATGCCGACTGCAACACATTGGCGCACGTTGCGGAGGAAGTCGGCGGGCTGGCCGCGCCCAACCTGGAAGCCTTGGGTCTGGGACATCTTGGTTGCTTCAAAGGCGTGCGGCCGATTGGCCAACCGCACGGATGTTTCGGCCGGCTCGGATTTCTCTCCAAAGGCAAGGATTCCCTCACCGGGCTTTGGGAACTGGCCGGGGTATCGCTGGACGAGCCGTTGCCCGCCTATCCAGGCGGGATTCCCCAGGAAGTCGTGGACATCGTCCAAGGCGTGAGCGGGCGGAAGATCTTGGGGAGCCGTATCGCCCGGGCGACGGATATCGTTGATGAATTGGGGCCGGAGCATCTCCGCGACGGCGCACTGATCCTGTTCACCAGCGGAGGCAGCGACCTGCAGGTTGCTGCCCATGAGACGGTCGTGGAGCCGGAGGCCCTTTACGCGTTGTGTCGAAAGACCAGGAGGGCGTTGAAATCCTTGTATCGGGTGCCCCGGATCGTTGCGCGCCCATTTTCCGGAGAGGTCGGCGCGTTCGTCCTCACGGACAAGCGTCGTGATTTTGTTCCGGAGCCGACCGGGCAGACGCTGCTCGATGTGCTCAGCCGGTCGGGGCAGTTGGTGATGGGCATCGGCAAGATCGATGACTTGTTCGCCGGCCGCGGGTTGACCCGATCTACGCGCGGGGGATCGATCATCCGTGTGTTTGAGGAGATGGGCAAGGTGTTGAGCCAGGTGCCCCGCGGCTTGATCTTCGCGAGTGTCGATCTGGCTGGCAGGAGCGCTCCCGCCTGTGCGGCGGCGTTGCAGGAGTTCGATCGGCTGTTGCCGCGACTGCAGGAACAGCTCCGTCCCGGAGACCTCCTGTGTTTGACCGCCGATCACGGGGCCGATCCGATCGGAAACGGGCAGATCCATTCGCGCGAGTACGCGCCGTTGTTGATCAGCGGACCGAAGCTTGCGCACGGGGTGGATTTGGGAACGCGTCCCACTGCCGCTGATCTGGGACAAACGATTGCGGAGGCCTTGGGGGTCCCGAGGTTGGCCTGCGGCGAGAGTTTTTTAGACGCGTTGCGGCCGGGATAATCGGGAGAAGAGGAGATGACGCGTCGAACGCGAGCGCGAATCGTCCGAAAAGACAAGCTTCCGCGAAAGACGACAGAGTGATCCGTGTGACGCATGTTGACGCTTGCAGGAGTCAGTGATGTCGTTTGAAGCGCGGTTGAGGGAACTCGGCATCGAGCTTCCGTCTCCGCCCAAGCCGGTTGCGACCTATGTGCCGGCGGTTCAAGCGGGCGATCTGTTGTTTTTAAGCGGCGTCATCCCCTTCCGCGACGGGGAAGTGGCCTTACCCGGTAAACTGGGCCGGGAATTGACGGTCGAGCGGGGAGTCGAAGCGGCCCGGATTGCGCTGCTGAACGCCCTGGCGATCATCCGGAACGAGTTGGGAACGCTGGATCGAGTGAAACGCATCGTGCGCCTGGTCGGGCACGTGGCGTCGGCCGAAGGATTCGTGCAACATCCTACAGTGCTCAACGGCGCGTCCGATCTGCTGGTGGACTTGTTCGGGGACGCCGGACGCCACGCGCGTGTCGCGCTGGGCGCCGCCGAATTGCCGCTTCATGCGCCGGTCGAGCTGGAGCTCATCGTGCAAGTGGTGAGTAAGCCGGGAGGTGCTTGACTCCGGAAGGCGCCGTGAGGTTAAGTGTCTCGAGCCACATGGGATGCGAAACGCGACGGATGGCTTGGAGCGCACTGCTGGCGGCGGCCGTATGGGCGCTGGGCGTGGTCGAACACGCCGACGCGGCTGATGCGAACGAACGAGTCCTGACGGATGCCGAATACGCGCGGGTTGCAGAAGCCAAGGCCGTCTATATCGATCTGACTTTTTCCACGTGGCATCCGCGAGGGCGCACCCTTTCGCAGATCGGTCCCGCGCTGAAGATCAAGCTGTCGAATGCGGGCTTCACGGTCGTTCCCAAAGAGAGCGATCCGCACGATTTGACGCTCAAGGTGCGCTATCGTGAGGAACGGGGGCAGCAGTACAAGTTCGATACCTACGGAACTGAGATCACGTGCGACATCAAGTTGGAGCACGTTTCGGCGGGATTGTTGCTGGACCTGACGATTCGGGAGACGTCCGGAGCGTATGATTCCGGGACGCCGCCGTATCTCGAAGTCTTGGAACGGTTTGACACGAATCCGTATTTTTACTTTCTCGGAGAAATCGTGTCCGCCAGAACTAGGTCGCGCTCGGACGTGACCCAGGCGCTGATTCAAAGTCTGCAGCGAATGCTCCAGGCCGAAACGCCCAAGACCGAGCAGTTGCAGGATGCGCACGGATTCCTGCCGGGAGAATCGTTGTACCCGACGCTGGTTCGGGAAAACACGATCCGCGAACTCGGCCGGTTGCGGGACGACCGGGCGGCGCCGGTGTTGATAGCGTTGCTGGGTCATACGAGCAGACAGACCAGGCTGGACTCCATCGAAGCTTTGCGACCGCTGCGGAATTCGGCCGAAGTGCGATCCGCTCTGGAACGGATGGCGACGGGCGACCGAGATCCGGAGATCCGAAAAGCGGCCGCATCGGCACTGGGTGCCTCGACTCCTGCATCTCCGATGAATTGATCGTCCTGCGTCTTACCCTTGCTTGACATGGAAAAAAGGCGGTTGTTATAGTCCGCGTTGTCCCTTCGCTTCACGGTGAGGCTCCCCGTCTCGGCCTCATGCCTCGGTTGCGCGGGGTTTCAGAGCCGCGCGCAGGGTCAAAAATTTTGAATCAGGACGACACATGAACGGTTCGCAAAACATGCGCTTCCTTGGTTCGCAGTCGATCGGCAACAAGCCCCGCCGCGGTTCAGGTCCCGTCGGTATGTTTCATTTGACGGTCGCGTTGCGGTTTCTCGGTTTGTTCGTGACCGTGTTGCTCATGACAGCGACGGATTTCCGCGCCTTCGCCGCGGGGCGGGTCACGATCGCGCCGGAGTCCGCGACGCCAGGTGCCACGGTCTCCATCACCGGAACGGGGTTCGGCACCTTCAAATCCGCGCAGACCAATCGGGTGCTGTTCAACGGTGTTCCGGCCTTGATTCAGCGATGGGAGCCTGATCTGATCGAAGTCAAGGTGCCGTTCAAGGCCGCCGATGGACCGGTCGATGTGATCGCGGGCAAGAAGAAAATCAAGGCGGGGACGTTCAAGGTCGTGCGGCCGACGATCCATTCGGTGACACCGTCCGAAGCGGAACCGGGGACGTTGCTCCGACTTCATGGGGCGCATTTCGGCAACACCGCGGGGTCCCGCGATCGCAATACGATGTTCGGCGTCAATGATGTGTTGATCGGTGGCGTGCCTGTGCGAGCGCTCCGGTGGCGCGATGACACCATCGAGGTTGAGGTTCCGGCCAATGCGACCTCGGGGGATGTAGTGGTGCGGCTTGCTTCTTCGGATCCGTTGCCTGACGGCTCCTGCTGCGCCCCGGTTGAATACACGATGAGCAACGCCGTGCCCATCACGCTCATCCCGTCCGTGCGCGTTGATCCGCTCAGCGGACCGGTCGGGACGAAAGTGGTGCTGTTCGGGAAAGGGTTCGGTCAGACCAAGGCGCCGGAAGACGGCGTGTTCTTTAACGGACGACCGGCGACGGTGGCGAAATGGGCCGATGATTTGATCGTCGTCCATGTCCCGCTCGATGCGTCCAGCGGGCCGCTCGTCCTCAAACGCGGCGGCGCCGAACGGACGGTTGGCAACTTCACGGTCCATGTGCCCAAGGCGTCGTCAGTCACGCCTACGAGCGCGCCAATCGGGACGCTCATCAAGATCACGGGCGAACATTTCGGACTGTACTCGGAGAGCGGGTCGACGCCGTTCGCCTTCGCCGATTTCGACAAAGGCGAAAATAGCGTCGAAATTGGCGGGGTGCCGGCCGTCATCTATCGCTGGCATGACGACCGCATCGAGGCCTGGGTGCCGTTCAGCGCCAAGAGCGGTCCGGTGGTTGTGAAGCGAGGAGGCACCAGGCCGAACCCGGATGGATCCTGCTGCGCCGAACGCGGGATCGTGGCTACGGAAGCCGGGACGTTCACGGTGATCACGCCGAAGATCGAGTCCTATTCTCCGACATCGGCCGGCGTTGATGAGATCGTGACTATCAGGGGATCGGGATTTGGCACGTTTTTGAAGACGACCGAAGCGACGCAGCCCGGGCTGAACGAAGGAGGGCACGACAACGCTCCTATCGATCTCGGCGAGAATGTGTCCAGGACCGAGGTTCTATTCAACAATATCGCTGCCCTGGTGGTGTCGTGGAGCGATACCGAGATCAAAGTCCGGGTTCCTCGCCGGAACGTGTTCGGCGTTGGCAAGAAAGGGGAATTCAATCCCGATCTGACGACCGGTCCGTTGGTCGTGCGTCGGGGATCTTGGGATCTCCTGCCGGACGGAAGTTGTTGTACGCCGAAGAAATGGCTGACCTTGGAGGCCGGACCGTTCACAATCAAAGCGCAAGGATTGCCGGATCAGCGTTACTTCACCGATACGAGTCCGGAAGCGAGCACGACCCAATAAACACAATTCATCTTTCATGAACCCCGCCGTCTTTCCGTCCCGAACGGTCGCCGCGGTCGTTCTCTTGAGCTTGTGGCTCGTGTACCCGCCTGGTATGCTTCCGGCGGCCGAACTTCCGCGCGTGCTGGTGGCGCAGCAGAAGAGCGGCACCGGGGTCACGTTGATGGGTGTCTATTTTCACGACATTCGGCTCGGTTGGGCAGTAGGGGACGGCGGCGCGATTCTTAAGACCGTCGACGGCGGAAAGCGATGGAAAAAAGTCGCCAGTGGGACGACAGCGCGGTTGACCGGCGTGTTCTTCGTGGATTCCCGGCGCGGATGGGTCGTCGGGGCCAATGGAACGATTCGCCACTCGAACGACGGAGGCGAAAGTTGGGCTCCTCAGTCGTCCGGAGTGCAGGTCCCCTTGTACGGGCTCTATTTCGTGTCGCCCACGCATGGGTGGGTGGTGGGCGGATCAGGCACGATCCTGTACACGGAGGACGGTGGTATCCACTGGTCGGACCAGATCAGTGGAACCAACGCGGCACTCTACGCGGTGCATTTCGTGGATTCGCGGCGGGGAACGACGGTCGGGGCGCTGGGCACCATTCTCTCGACTGCGGACGGCGGTGCGACGTGGACTCCCCAGGAAGCGCCGAGCTCAGTGACGCTCTTCGACGTGTTTTTCAACGATCCGTTGAACGGCTGGGCCGTGGGCAATGCCGGTGCGATGTTTCAGACAACGGATGCGGGGCATCGCTGGATCGACCGGACCTTGCCCTGCACGAGGTCCTGCACGAGGGTGACTGATCTCATCCGTATTCGGTTCACCAGTCCTCAGGCGGGCTGGATCGTGGGTGAACGCGGCAGCGTTTTCCGCACCACCGATGCGGGTTTCACATGGGTGGAGGAAAAGAACGAGGCCAAGGTGTCCCTGTTCGGACTCTCCTTTCCCGACCCTTCCCACGGCTGGGCCAGTGGCGAGCGGGGTACCATCGTGCATATTGCCGCACCCGTCGAAGCCGTAAAACAGTAGGCGTGAGGTATAAGGACGTCCGATCCCTCGCGTCATTTCACCCCAGTTCTCCCAGTCGGCTTTGCAGGATGCTCAGTCCAGCCAGGGCGGCAGTCTCGGCTCTGAGAATTCGGTTTCCCAGCGTGACGAAGCTGAAGCCGCAAGCGCGGGCTAGTCCGAGTTCTTCAGGCGTCCACCCTCCTTCGGGTCCCACGACGAGGACGATCGGCCTTGTGGCATCTTCAGGCAGGGGAACGGCGAGCAGGCCGTAGCCACTCGCGCGTTCCGTTAGGATAAGCCCGCTGTGTGTGGCAGATTGTCGCGGTACAAACTCGTCGAAGTCGCAGGGATTCTCAAGGATCGGGATGTCCCAGCGTTCGGATTGCTGGGCCGCTTCCAGGGCGATCCGCTCCCAGCGAAGTCGCTGGTGAGGAATGCGCGTCGCCCGCGGTCGGACCACCGAGTAGCGCGTAATCAGCGGGACGATCGAGGAGACGCCGAGTTCGGTGGCCTTTTGGACCAGCCAATCCATCCGGTCGCCCTTGAGCAGGGCCGGAGCGAGAATGAGCGGGGGACTTCGGCGGCCCGGTGCGTGTTCCTCTTGCGTGATCCGGCCGATCAATTCATGCCGGCCTATTCGCGTGATGGTCATCCGATAGCGGCGGTGCTGGTCGTCGCTTACCCGGAGTTCTTCACCCACGTGCACCCGTAAGCTGCGTAGGTGATCGAGGAGCGGGCCAGTGATGGTGACGGTCCCGTTGTGGACCTGAGCGGCGGTGATGAAAAAAACCGGCATCGGCGACTGGATCGATCGTGGATCTGGAGTGAGGGAGGAGCGGAGAACGGGCGAAGGGGTCACTCGAAGAAGGTCTTCATCCTGTCGAAGAAACCATCCCCTTCGTTGTCCAGCGTCATCCCGCTTTCTTTGGCGAATTCGGTCAACAATTCCTTCTGCCTCGGCGTCAGCTTGGTCGGAATGTGCACTTTGATCGTGCACAACTGATCGCCAGTCTGGTGCCCTTTCAGGCTGGGCACTCCCAGACCCTTCAGCCGCAGCACCTTGTCGTGTTGCGTGCCAGGAGGAATCTTGATGACCGTTTTCCCCTTCAACGTGGGGACTTCGACTTTGCCGCCCAGCGCCGCCGTCACGAAGCTGACCGGGACGTCACACAAGATGTCGTTGCCTTTCCGCGTAAAGACCGGATGCGGCTTGACGGTCACGGCGACATACAGGTCGCCGGGCGGTCCGCCGTTGATGCCGTGCTCGCCTTCGTTGGCCAGTCGCAACCGCATGCCCGATTCGATTCCAGCGGGAATGTGCACGGACAGAGTCCGTTCCCGGTAGACACGTTGGCGGCCTTGACAGGTGCCGCAGGGCTCCGTGATGACGTGGCCGCTGCCCTCGCACTGACCGCATGGCCGGCTGACGCTGAAGAAGCCCTGCTGGAACCGGAGCTGTCCAGATCCCTTGCAACTGGGACAGGGTTTAATCGAGGACGCCGACCGCGCGCCGCTGCCTTTGCAGTCCGGACAGACTTCCCACCGCGGAATCTTGAGCTTGGCTTCCTTCCCGTAAACCGCTTCTTCGAAGGACAGTTCCAGGTTGTATTGGAGATCCGATCCGCGTTCGGCTCGAGATCGTCCGCGCGGGCTGCCGAAGAAGTCTTCGAAGATGTCGTTGAAGATGTCGCTGAACCCGCCGCGGCCGAAATCGAAGCCCTCGAACCCGCCGGACCCCTGCTGCGCGCCGGCATGACCGAACATGTCGTAACGTCGGCGTTTCTCTTGATCGCTGAGCACTTCGTAGGCTTCGTTGATCTCTTTGAATCGTTCTTCGGCGGCTTTTTTCTGCTGGTCGGTGCTTTGGAGATCGGGATGGTATTGGCGCGCCAGCCGGCGGTAGGCTTTCTTGATGTCTTCCTCGGAGGCGTTACGGTCGACCCCGAGCACCTCGTAATAGTCGCGCTTAGCCACGGAAGCCATAGCTTTCTATGTCGAACAAAAACCGAGTCCCGCGCGAACGGAACTCGGTCTTGTTGAGGGATTATTGTACTCTACTTTTTGTCCTTGTCCACTTCTTCGAATTCGGCGTCCACGACCTTGTCGTCCGTCTTGCCCTGGGCGCCGCCGTTTCCCTGTGTACCGCTCGGGCCCGCGCCCGCGGATGCCTTCTTGTACATCTCCTCGGCCAGTTTGTGCGAGGCGCTGGTCAAGGCCTGCGTCGCCGACTCGATGGCCGCGATGTCGTTGCCTTCCATCGCCTTGCGGACAGCCGCGATCGCGTCCTTGATCCTGTTTTTGTCGTCTTCGCTGATCTTGTCGCCGTGCTCGGTCAGATTTTTCTCGGTGCTGTAAATCAGTGAGTCGGCTTGGTTACGTGCTTCTGCGAGCTTGCGTCGCTTCTTGTCTTCTTCGGTGTGAGCCTGGGCTTCCTTCACCAGCCGTTCGACCTCTTCCTTGCTGAGTCCGCTGGAGGCGGTGATCTTGATTGACTGTTCTTTGCCGGTCCCCAAATCCTTCGCAGACACGTGCACGATGCCGTTGGCGTCGATGTCGAAGGTGACTTCGATCTGGGGCACGCCGCGCGGCGCCGGGGGGATACCGACCAGGTCGAACTGCCCTAACAGTTTGTTGTCGGCGGCCATCTCGCGCTCGCCTTGGAAGACCCGGATCGTCACCGCGGTCTGGTTGTCGGCCGCGGTGGAAAAGATCTGGCTCTTCTTAGTCGGGATGGTCGTGTTGCGCTCGATTAAGTGCGTGAAGATGCCGCCGAGGGTTTCAATGCCAAGGGTAAGCGGCGTCACGTCCAGAAGCAGGACGTCCTTGACCTCGCCTTTCAACACGCCGCCCTGGATGGCCGCGCCAACGGCCACAACCTCGTCGGGATTGACGCCGCGATGCGGTTCTTTGCCGAAGAATTCGCGGACGACCTGGATGACCTTGGGCATCCGGGTCATGCCGCCCACCAGCACCACTTCGTTGATGTCCCGGGCTGTCACGCCCGCATCGGCCAGCGCCTTCTTGCACGGTTCGATGGTCCGCTGGATCAGATCATCCACAAGCTGCTCCAGTTTGGCCCGCGTGAGCTTAGTCACCAGGTGCTTCGGTCCGCTGGCATCCGCGGTGATGAAGGGCAGGTTGATTTCAGTCTCCTGCGAAGATGACAACTCAATCTTCGCCCGCTCGGCCGCTTCCTTGAGCCGCTGGAGAGCCATGCGATCCTTGCGCAAATCGATCCCTTGGTCTTTTTTGAACTCTTCCACCAGCCAATCCATGATCCGGAGGTCGAAGTCATCGCCGCCGAGGTAAGTGTCCCCGTTGGTGGACTTGACTTCGAAGACGCCATCGCCGATTTCCAGGATGGAGATATCAAACGTCCCGCCACCGAGGTCGTAGACCGCGATGCGCTCGTCCTTTTTCTTGTCAAGGCCGTAGGCCAGCGAAGCGGCCGTCGGTTCATTGATGATGCGAAGCACGTTGAGACCGGCGATCTGCCCTGCATCTTTAGTGGCTTGGCGCTGGCTGTCGTCGAAGTATGCCGGCACGGTAATGACCGCCTCGGTGACCTTCTCACCGAGATAATCCTCCGCCGTCTGTTTCATTTTTTGGAGGATCATCGCCGAGATCTCGGGCGGGCTATACCGTTTTCCACGCAGCTCGACGTGCGCGTCACCGTTGTCCGCCTCGACAATTTTGTAGGGGAGTCTTTTGATAGCTTCCTGCACTTCGCGCGAGCGGTACTTGCGTCCCATCAGCCGTTTGACGGAAAAAATGGTGTTTTCCGGGTTGGTAATGGCCTGACGTTTTGCGATTTGGCCGACCAACCGTTCGCCTTTATCCGTGATGGCGACGACCGAAGGAGTCGTTCGGCTGCCTTCCGCGTTGGCGATGACGACTGGGTCTCCGCCGCTCATGACCGCGACGCAGGAATTGGTGGTTCCGAGATCGATACCGATGACCTTACCCATGTGCGTCTCCTTCCTTCATGAAGCATTCACCGCATCAATCGGCGTCGTCCTTTGATGTGGGCTTCTCGGGTTTATCTGATGTTCCCATGGATACGCTGACCATGGCGGCCCGCAACAATCGGTCATGCAGGAGATAACCTTTTTGAAATTCTTCGACCACCATGTTAGCCGCGACCTCCGCCGACTCGACTTGCGCCACGGCCTGATGGCGGGTCGGGTCGAACGGCTCTCCGACGCTTGCAATCGGACGGACTCCAAACTTTGCCAACGCTTCCGTCAGTTGCTTCAAGGTCAGTTCGACACCTTGAACAAGGGCTTCGCCTTCGCCATTCTCTTTGGCTGAGCGAATCGCCCGTTCCAAGTTGTCGAGAACCGGCAGCAGTTCGCGTAAAATCTGCTCGTTCCCAAATCGGATCTGCTCCCGTTGCTCCCGCTGCGTCACGCGCTTGTAGTTCTCGAACTCTGCTGCTAACCGGAGATACTTGTCCTGCAGCACTTGACATTCTGCGGTTTTGGAAGCGAGCGCCCGCCTCAGTTCCGCGACCGGTCCCGTTTCTTCCTGCGATTCATCCGAAGGAGAAGGGAGTTCCTGGGTCTTGGCTTCTAACTCTTCGATTGTATTCGTGTTTTTGTCGTTCTGGTCCACCAGCGTACCTATTACTGTACTGGCTGCGAGATAGCCACCAAGCCCTTAAAGTCAACGGGTCTCGGGAGATTTGTTTCCTGATCGGGACATGCATGTCAGTATGGATAGAGCCGGCGTCATGACCGCAAGGCGGCGATCCTGCAGAAAATGAACATGCGGATGGCGCCGATCCGGCATTCATCCCCTGTTGCGTCCACAGAGCAAGAGGTCACATGGCAACGGGGGCCGGGGCTAACGACCGGCTTTGCATGTTCTCTCGTCATGGGCTTTCAGCCCACCCTGCCACACGAACCCTTTTGAGAAAGGGAAGGCGGTGGGCGAAGCTCCCGGTTGTTTGCCCTCGCGGCGGTTGGCTGTTTTCCAAAGCAAGCCGCGCGGGGCGTTTGGCGGAAGAGCCTTCACGCCTCGCCTTGACTTCGTCGGTAGAGCAGTTCCAAGCCTTCCAGGGTCAGCAAGGGGCGTACTTCGCGAATCGTTCGAGATTCGGGAGCGATAATCGCGGCTAGCCCACCGGTCGCGACTACGAAAGTGGAATGACCCAACTCCTGTTCCATACGGCGGACGATTTCGTCCACTAACCCCGCGTAGCCGTAGACCAAGCCGGATTGGATGCTGCTCGCCGTGTCTCGACCGATCACGGACTTGGGACGGAC
Organism: Nitrospira calida; assembly: GCF_976986435.1. Lineage (NCBI taxonomy): Bacteria > Pseudomonadati > Nitrospirota > Nitrospiria > Nitrospirales > Nitrospiraceae > Nitrospira > Nitrospira calida. Next base: position 2,572,904 of record NZ_OZ335950.1, on the reverse strand, counting down.
CAGTTCCACCTTGGGCAATTTGGCTGTGCGTGAAAACAGCGCGTCTGCGGAGATGCTCAGGCCCGGCGCAATGACCCCCCCGAGGTATTCGCCGGTCCCAGTTACGGCGCAGAAGGTGGTCGCGGTGCCGAAATCGACGATGATGAGTTCGGTTCGATAGCGGTGGTAGGCGGCCGCCGCGTTGACGAGCCGGTCGCTGCCGATCTCTTTCGGGTTGGCGTAACGTAGCGTGAGGCCGGTGTCCGTCTCACAAGAGATCACCAACGGAACCTGGCCAAAACAGGTCTGGGTCATTGCCTCGAACGGCTGGGTCAGGGAGGGAACGACGCTGGAAATGGCCGCGCCGGAGATGTGGTCCGGCTTCACCCCTGCCGCCGCTAGGAGGTTCAAGAACAGAATCCCGTATTCATCGATGGTTTTGCGGGGATCGGTCGCCAGACGCCAATGGCCCTTCAAGATCCGGCCGTCGAACAGTCCCCAGACAATGTTGGAATTTCCGATATCGATGGCCAATAGCATGACTTTAAATTAATTCTACTCCGCCTTCGCTCGGATTTGCCATCATCTCAGGTGGAAAACATCGCCGGCATGAATCTCCAACAGTTCCGGATGGGAGCTGGCGGACGGCGTGCCGCTGCGAATGATCCGCAGGCCGCCGCTCTCGGCGATCGAGTCGGCCATGCCCTCGACCTGATCGCCCTGCGCCAGGGCGACCAGGACTCTGCGTCCCAGGGTCGAGCAACGGTCGCTGTACTCCTGTCTCAGCCGCTCGATCGGCTCCGACGCGAGCATTTCCAAGCGACGCTCGACCTGCGCCAAAAGCCCCGCCAGCAACCGCGCGCGATCGACGGGACGGCCGATCTCCGCCAGCAGCGAGGTGGCGCTCGCGCGAAGATCGTCCGGGAATCGATCGCGATCGAGATTGACGTTGAGGCCGATGCCGATGATCACAAAGGGGATGCCATCCTGCCTGCACGCGCTTTCGCAGAGCAAGCCCCCCATTTTCCGGTCGTTCACCAACAGGTCGTTGGGCCATTTGAGCGACGGGATCAGGGAAGTCTCCTGTTGAATCGCGTCGGCGCAGGCCAGGGCCGAGGCCAGCGGTATCCACGGCAACCAGTGCGCCTTTCGTTCCGGCGAGGGTTGACGCAACACGATCACCGAGCAGTAGAGATTTACTCCGGGCGGCGAGAACCACGACCGGCCGCGGCGCCCTCGACCGGCGGTCTGCTGGTCCGCGACCACCGTCGTACCGTCTTCCGCCCCTTGCAGAGCCAGGGCCGTCGCGACCGTGTTGGTGGAATCCGTTTCCTCCAGAAGACAGAGGGACTGGCCGAGGATCCGGGTCGAGAGATGCCGTTGGATCGAATCGACCGTGAGCGGGAGTGAGAGCGGTGAGTCAAGCACTGGTTACGCGGTCCGGCGCCGGTTCCCGAGCGGCAGAATATCCATGCTGATCTCGGCGGCGGGAGCCGAATGGGTGAGCGCACCGACCGAGATGAAGTTCGCCCCGGCTGCGGCCATTTCGCGGACGTTTTCCAGCGTGATGCCGCCCGAAACTTCGACCAGGGCGCGCCCTTTGATCAGGTTGACGGCCCGACGCACGGTCGACGGGGACATGTTATCGAGCAGGATGACATCGGCCGCTCCGTCCAACGCCTCGCGGATCTGCTTCAGAGATTCCACTTCGACGATGATTCGCAAGCCATGAGGGCTGCGTTCCCTGGCCAGGCGGCAGGCGTCGGCGATGTTCAGTCCGCGCGTTCTCAAGAGAGCCAGGTGGTTGTCCTTGATCAGGATGCCGTCGCCCAGGCTGCGGCGATGATTCCATCCGCCACCCAGCCGGACCGCCCACTTTTCCAGCGCGCGCAACCCGGGTACGGTCTTTCTCGTGTCCACGATCTTGACCGGATAACCTCGAACAGCGTGGCGGAATTGCGCGGCGAGGGTCGCGATGCCGGACAGGTGTTGCAGAAAATTGAGCGCGACCCGCTCGCCCATCAAGAGCGAACGGCCGTCGCCTTCAATGGTCAGCAAGACGTTGCCCGGCGCGAGCTTCGTTCCCTCTTTCACCGCGCGGACGATCCTCAGCGACGAATCGACCGCACGGAAAGTCTCCTGCGCCGCCGCGATGCCGGCCGCGACCAGCGTCTGCCGGGCTACCACCACTCCGCGAGCAGGGCAAGGACCGGAAAAAAGCGCCGAGGTCGTTGCATCGCCGAGTGCAAGGTCTTCACGCAGTGCTAAGCGAACGGCCTGGCGGATGTCCGCGGTCGGTAGGGGGATCATGGCGCGCGTCGCCGCATGATCGCGCAAAGCTGCTCTTCGCTGCTGAGCAGAACAGCCTGATCTCGTTGCAGAACCTTGAGCCGCCCTTGGTGCTCGGCGACTACGTCTGGGGGGGCGTTGGACGTGAACTCGACATTCTTGAGCTTGGCTTCCAATCGCTGGACTTCTGCTGCCCCTTCCGCTCGTTGCCTGCTGATCCGGGCCAGGGCCTTCTGTAAGTCCACGTCTCCTTCCACGACCATCCCGACGGTGAGGCCTTCCGCGGCGAGCCTCAACACATTGGATGAGGGCCACTGGTCGAACGGAAGAACCTGTACGACTCCGCGGCCAAGATGTGCCACGAGCCCCTGAAGAGTTTCCAGGATCTGGCCTTCACGCTCATAACTTCCCCATGCGAAAAAGGCCACCGGCTTTCCCGGCGGGTAATTCAGCAGCGCTCGGGCGGTTCGGGTGGTCGTGACGCATTGTTCGAGGATGCCGAATGCGTGTTCCGTGTCCTTGGAGTCCCAATCGGGCCGTTCCTCGGGATAGGGTTGAATGACGAGGCTTTCGCCTTCGTGCGGCAGCGTCTGCCAAATCTCTTCGGTGATGAACGGCATGAATGGGTGCAACAGGCGTTGTACGGTCTCGAAGGTCTCGACCAGCGTGTGTCTGGTCCGTCGCGCGTCCACCGAATCGTTGTGCTGTAGGAACGGCTTGACCATTTCCAGGTACCAGTCGCAGTATTCATGCCAGATGAAGTGATACAGGCGGCTGGCGGCTCGGTCGAAGCGATAGTGTTCCAGTTCCTGGGTCACGCTTCTGATGGCGAAGTTCAGCCGACTCAGAATCCACCGGTCGGGAAACGAGCGCGCCGCGGCCGAAATGTCCTCCCGCGGGCCGTCGAGGTGCATGAGGATGAACCGGGCCGCGTTCCAAAGCTTATTGGCGAAGTTCCGATAGCCTTCGATCCGCTCTTCCGACAACTTGATGTCGCGACCGGGAGAGGCCATCGACGCCAGCGTGAAGCGCAGCGCGTCGGTGCCGTACCGCTCCATCATGTGGAGGGGATCAATGACGTTCCCCTTTGACTTGCTCATCTTCTGACCCTCGGCGTCCCGAACCAACGCATGGATGTATACGTCGCGGAACGGCACGTCACCCGTGAACTTGAGCCCCATCATGATCATCCGGGCGACCCAGAAGAACAGAATGTCGAGACCTGTGACCAGAGTCGAGGTCGGATAGTAGGTCTTCAATTCAGGCGTCTCATCCGGCCAGCCGAGCGTGGAGAAGGGCCAGAGCCCGGACGAAAACCACGTGTCGAGCACGTCGGGATCTTGCACAAATTCCTGGCCGCCGCAATCGGGGCACCGGGTGGGCACCGATTTTGCCACCACAGGCTGAGCTCCTTGCGCGAGGGTGTAGTTCCACTTCGTTATTTCCGGCAGTCGTCCTCCTTCTGCAGTGGTCCCAACGGCACGTCCGCTCCTCACGATGTGCTCTCGATTACAGCTTGTGCAATACCAGGCCGGAATCTGATGGCCCCACCAGATTTGACGGGAAATGCACCAATCTTTGATGTCCCGCATCCAGCCCAGATAGTTGTTGACCCAAGCTTCCGGGATCAGACGGATCCGCCCGTCCTCCACTACCTTGATCGCCGGCTCGGCAAGCGGCTTGATCTTGACGAACCACTGCGGCGAGAGAAAAGGCTCCACGACCGTCTTGCAGCGGTAGCATTTCCCGATCGCCATCTTGTGGTCTTCGACCTTCGTCAGAAAGCCGCGTTCGCGCAGAGCCTCAACGACGATCGTCCGAGCCTGGTGGACAGATTTCAGAGCCAGGTTTAACGACGGGTCCGCCTGGGCTTCCTGAAGTCCGATGTCGTCCATCTGGGCTCGCGCCGTCAAGAGAGAAATCCGAGGGAGTCCATGCCGTTCGCTTGCCTCAAAGTCGTTGAAGTCATGAGCTGGCGTGATCTTGACCGCACCGGTGCCAAATTCCAGGTCCACGAGGATGGTATCGCCGACAATCGGAATGTCGCGGGTTGTCAACGGCAGGCGAACAGCCTTGCCGATTAAATGGCGATAACGCGGGTCTTCGGGATGGACGGCGACGGCTGTGTCGCCCAGCATCGTCTCGGGCCGCGTGGTGGCGACGGTCAGGGCGGTGCCTGGGTCATCTGCCAACGGATAACGGATGTAGTACATCTTGCCCCTGATGTCTTCGTGCTCCACTTCGATGTCCGACAGCGCGGTGAGGCAGCGGGGACACCAGTTGATCAATCGTTCCCCCCGGTAGATGAGGCCGTCCTCGTAAAGGCGGACGAAGACCTCGCGGACTGCTTTGGAGAGTCCCTCGTCCATGGTGAATCGCAAACGGTCCCAGTCGCAGGAAGCCCCGAGACGCTTCAGTTGCTGAATGATGGTGTCGCCCGCTTTCGCTTTCCATTCCCAGACCCGTTGGAGGAATCGCTCCCGCCCCAAGGCTTCGCGCGAAGTGCCTTCGGCGAGCAGTTGTCGTTCCACCACGTTCTGCGTCGCGATGCCGGCGTGGTCGGTGCCAGGCATCCAGAGCACGTTGCGCCCCTGCATGCGGCGCCAGCGGATCAGGATATCCTGCAGGGAGTTGTTCAACGCGTGTCCGACATGGAGCGACCCGGTGACATTCGGCGGAGGGATGACGATGCAGTATGGTCGGCCGGGGTGGGTCACAGATGCGCGAAAATAGCCGCGGTCGATCCACACCTGATACCAGCGTTCTTCGACCTGCTTCGGGTCGTAGGTCTTGTCAAGCTGCCGTTCCGACATAAGCCTTGCGGCTGCGCGATTGAGCAGGCATCTTAACATGCCCGATCCACCCTCACAAGGCACGGAGCGCGCTTCTGTAGAGCCTCGCACGGACCGCGCTTGTCGGCGCGTCGCTCGCCGTGCTATAGATGCGCGCCGCCTGGGGGCGGAGTGGCATCTGAACCGAGAAGAATGGAGAGATCATGGCCAGAGGACGAGAGAAGGACAGAAAGACGAGAAGGAAGCATCGCAAGAACGTGCAGCGGTTGAAAGCCCTGGCGAAGGCGCGGCGCAGCAAGAAGGCCAAAAAGACGTGAAAGTGAAAGATCGCCGAGCGAGGAGGAGGGCTGAAAATTAAGCTGTCAGTCTCTTGATCTCGTCTTTGACATGAGGCTCCGCGAGGTCCGGGACCATCTGTTGAACTGCCAGCGCGATGCTCCTCTCGGCGATGTCGCGCACCACGGCCTCCGCGAGTTCGCGGGCCTGTTTCGCTGCCGCTTCCTGTACGGCCTCCTTCACGACTTGATCGATCGATCCCCATTGTTCGCGGACGATTGCCGGCAGTTGCCTGCGGATGGCCGAGTCGACCAGTTCGCCGGTTGTCTGTTCGATCGTGTTCCGTATGAGCGAAGCAGCCGATTCTCGGACATGCTTGGCGACCATCGCTTCGATATCCGTGCTCTGCCGAGCCATGGCTTTCGGCAACTCATCCGCAATGCCGTCGCGGACTGCCTGACTGATCCGTTCAGCCGACAAGCCGAGCGCGAGGTGCTTCTCGATTTCGCCTTTGACGGCTTGCGACACCTGGGCTTCGACCTGTTGGCCGAGGATTTGCGGCAGGAGTTCCTCCACCTTACGCTCTGCCCGCTCGGTCATGGTTTGCACCAAATGGCCGAGCAAGCCGCGCATGGCTTCTTCCGCAATGCCTGCCGTCTGCCGATGTGAGTCCGCCTGAAGCGAAGGCGGTGCCTGCTCATCCGGAGCCGAGGACACAGTTGAAGAGGACGGTTCGATGACCGAAGCCTCCCGTTCTTCGGCAGCGGGTTCCCCGTTCGAAGGATCGGACAATTCGACGGCCTCGTCGGTGTCGGTGACCTGAGATGCAGGCGGCCATGTCTTCCGTTTGGACTTCGAGCCCATGGCGGCAATCTGAGTCCGCTTGCCCTCCTGTTGCAGGCCTTTGATCACCTCCAGCAGGTGTTCGGATTGGAAGGGTTTTTTGAGGAAAGCCCTGACGCCCAGCGATCGCAAGTGGTGTTCATCCGGCCGGTCCGCCAGGGTGATCAGCGAGACGATGGATGTGTCGGACAGATTGGAGTGCTGATTCAGTTCTTTGCAAAACCCGGAGAAGGTCATCTTATCCAGGTGGTAATCCGCGATAATCAGATCCGGGCTCAGACGCTTGGCCGCTTCAAGCGCGGTCGGGCCGTCTTGAAACCCGACGACCTCGAATCCTTCGGGAGCGGAGATTTGTTCCACCATCCGCCGAACAGCCGGACTGCTATCCACGACGAAGATACGAGCGGTCACGTAACTCTCCAATTTTATTGAACTATTGTGAAAACTAGCAGAGGGTCTGGGTTCTGTCAAGGAACGCGAAGTCATTGGGCGGGTGTTTTGACTTCCACATCGCGGGCTGACTAGAATCGCGCACGCAATGCAAGTCCAATGTCACCCAACGCGCCAAGCGGCGCCTTGCGTTGGGCGACTTACCGATCAGGGTTGTGGGGCAGGGGTTCATGTCCGTCCGGAGTCTCGGTCGGAGGGCGTCGACTTGGTGACGAATCGGACTCAGGTCATCTTCTTCGATGCGGCCGGGACGTTGTTTCATGTCAAGGGCTCGGTGGCCGAGATCTATCTCCGGTACGCGGAACGATACGGAGTGAAACGGACGGACGAGACGCTTGCCGCTGTGAAGGCTGCTTTCGCGCGGGCGTTTCAGGAGGCGCCGCCGCCTGTGTTTGCCGCTGCCGATCCCGCGGCGATCAAACAATGCGAGCGGATGTGGTGGTTCGATATCGTCCACAACGTGTTTTACCGGGTGGGGATGTTCGAAGGATTCGATGACTACTTTGATGAGGTCTTTCAGGCCTTCGATGGTCCGGAGTGTTGGACCCTCTACCCGGAGACGCTCGGCGTGCTCAAAGCCTTGAAAGGGCTCGGGTACGAATTAGGGATCGTGTCCAATTGTGATTCGCGTCTGTTCAATGTGTTGAGAGGGTTGGGGATCGCCGATTTGTTCGATACGGTGACGATTTCGAGCCTTGCCCGTGCAGCCAAGCCCGCGCCGGAAATTTTCCGCGTCGCGCTGGACAAGCATGCGGCTGATCCGGAGGAGGCGCTGCATGTCGGGGACAGTTTGCGGGACGATGTCGAAGGAGCTAGGCGAGCAGGTATGACCGGCGTGCTGCTCGAGCGGGAATCAGGATCGACCGCGCACCAGGTGCCTACGATTCGGAGCCTCGACGAACTGCTTGCGCTCGTAGAAAATTAGAGCAATTCGGGAACAACTTCGCTTGCTCGCCCTCGCAGACTGACGTCCACCAGGCTCGAATTCGGTGTGGCATCCAAGTTGATTTCGACGATGAACGCGCCTGCTTGCTTTGCGACCGGCGCAAAGGAGGCAGCCGGGTAGACGATTCCCGAGGTTCCAATAATCAAGAGAACCTCGCACTGCTGAAGCGCCGCGAAGCTTCTCGCCAAGTCTTCGGCCGCCAGAGTTTCGCCGAACCAGACGATATGCGGACGCAGTAAGCCGCCACAGCCAGCGCAAGAAGGAAGAATCGGGATGGGTACATCCCGGTTTTCCGTGACAGCGCCGCACCGTGTGCATCGGACTTTCCAGATATCGCCGTGGATTTCAGACAGCTTGCGGGAGCCAGCTGCGCGATGCAAACCGTCCACGTTCTGAGTGATGAGCCAGAACCGCGGGAATCGCCGTTCCATCTCGGCCAATGTGTAATGGGCAGGGTTAGGATGCTTGGTCGCGATCAGTTCCCGCCGCCAGTTGTACCACTCCCAGACCAGACGGGGGTCGCGCGCGAAGGCTTCCGGGGTGGCAAGATCTTCTGCCTTGAAGTTCCGCCAGAGACCGTCGGCGCCGCGGAATGTGGGCACGCCGCTGTCCGCGGAGATGCCGGCACCGGTGAGCACGGTGACCGAACCCGTCGTAGCCAGGCGAGCTTTCACTTCGCAGATCTTCGAAGCACAGGACGCCATGCGGCGTATTATACGTCACTTTTTCGCATGGAATCGGACATGTTATAGTGGCCGTGGCGATCGGCCGTCGGTACTCAGCCAGGATTGCTCAGCGGGTTTCCCGCACGCGTGCCGCCGATGGGTGAGTGCGGGCGGCCGTATGCGGAGGGGGACAGGGAGACATGGAACAGATCATGATGGTGGGAGCCGGAGCGGTCGGCGGATTTTTCGGCGCTCATCTGGCGAAAACTCATTCGAGCGTGTCCTTTCTCTTGCGGCCGAGGACGCTGGAAGCCGTGAAGGCGCGCGGCCTGACGATTCGAAGCGCCGCCGGGACCTTCACGGTCAACCCCGTGGCCGCGTCGGATCCCCGAGTGCTACCGAGACCTGATCTGGTGATCCTTGCTGTGAAGGCTTACGACCTGGACGAAGCGATGAATCAACTCGCGCCTGTCCTCGCAGAGCGAACGGTGCTGCTCACCCTCCAGAACGGGGTCGAGGCGGAAGATCGGATCCTCCGGCGCCTGGGACGGGACTGTGTCGTGGGCGGGGTCGCTTTCATTTATGCGAAGATCGCCGAGCCGGGTGTTATCGAACACTACAAGAAAGGCGCCCTCGCGATCGGGGAGCTGATGGGGCACAGGAGCCAGCGGGTCCTTCGGATTGCGGAGTTGTTCACCCAGGCCGGCATTCCCTGCCGGATCGTGGAGGACATTCGGCGGAGCAAATGGGAAAAGATGTGCTGGAACTGCGTCTTCAATCCGTTGACCGTTGTCCTCAATGATCGCGTGGCGAAGGCACTGGACCATCCGGAAATGCTCAACGTGATCCGTCAGATCGTGGGAGAAGTCGCCGCGGTCTCAGCAGGCTGCAAGGTGCCGTTGGCTCCGGATATAGCGGAGCAGGTGGTGAAATGGACGCAGGAGCTACGGGACATCCATACGTCCATGTACGACGATTGGAAAGCTGGCCGGCGGACGGAGATCGAATATTTGAACGGATACGTGGCGCGTCGAGGTCGGGAGTTGGGCATCCCCACCCCGCTCAACGAAGCTTTGACGGCAATGATCAAGACCATCACGGAAGAGGAAAGGATTGGGCCGGACGTGTTGCGGATCGACGGCGCGGTTCTTCAACCTGTGACGCTGGACCGGGCGGCGTTGACGGCGTTGCCGGCCGAGCATCAGGTCTGCGATCTCAGCACGCTGTTGCCGGGGGTCAAAGGGAAGGGGATCAGGGTGAAAGGTCTCCTCGAGGTGCCGGCGCTGGACGTGGATGCCGATCACGTGACGTTCCATGCTCAAGACGGTCAGTTCGCCGTGAGCCTAACACTCGCACAAGCGAGCGAGCACGGGGTGCTCGTGTATGAGATGGATGGAGCCCCACTCCCGGCGTCGAAAGGAGGGCCTTTCCGCCTTCTGGCGCCGGGGTTGGGCGATCTCTGCGCCAATGTAAAAGGGGTGGTCCGTATCGAAGTGACCCGGGGCCCGGGAAAAGATACGCGGCCGTTGGTGAAGCGGCATTGCTAATTCTTCCTCAACTTTCTCCCCTAACAACGACCGGATCGTTCCGATTGTCCAAATCACGGTTTCTTTCTGGCCTCCAGTGCCACAAACGACTGTATTTGGAAATTTACTCGCCTGAACTGGCGACCGAGCCGGATGAGGCGACCCGGGCGATCCTCGACAGAGGTCAAGAACTCGGCATCTTGGCACGACGTCGTTTCCTGGGCGGAGTCCTTATTGCAGCAGACCATCGCCATATGGGAGAGGCTCTTTCGCGGACCGCCAAATGGCTAGGCGATCCGGCCGTTCCGGCGATTTTCGAGGCCGCCGTCCAGTTCGAGGACGTGCTTATTCGCGCGGATGTTTTGGAACGGCTGGCCGGCGATCCATCCGGTCCTGCCGCCTGGCGGCTGATCGAAGTCAAATCTTCCTCCAGGGTGAAGGATGTCCATGTCGATGATCTGGCCATTCAAGCGTTCGTATTAAGAGGGGCAGGTATTCGCCTGCTGGAGACCTGCCTGATGCATGTGAATACTCGCTATCTCTACGAAGGGGGCGAGATCGATCTCGCCCAACTGTTTCTCGTGCAAGATCTCACGGAACAGGTCGAGAGCCGGCTCGGCGCCGTCCCCGATCGGTTGGCCGAAATGCGCGCCATGCTGCGTTCATCCGTTGCCCCGGCGATCGAGCCGGACGGGCATTGCCATACGCCGTACGAGTGTCCGTTCTGGCGGCACTGCACGCAGAGCAAGCCCGCCCGCTGGATCTTTTACTTGCCTGGCGGAGAACGGACGGTTCACACACTCGCCCGGAAAAGGATTGAGACCATCGACGACATTCCGGAAGAATTCACGCTGTCATCGTTGCAGCGCCGCGTGAAGGACAACGTGGAGTGGGTGAGCCCGGCTCTCAAGACGGCGCTCGAGACCGTGCGGTATCCGGTGCATCATTTGGACTTCGAGACATTCATGCCGGCTGTCCCGAAATATCCCCGGACGAGACCCTATCAGGCCATCCCGGTCCAATGGTCCGATCACATCGAGACCGAAGATGGGCATGTTCTACATCATGAGTTTCTCAGCCTGGAGCCGAACGATCCTCGCGAAGAACTGGCTGTTACGCTCCTGGATTCGTTGGGACGAGAGGGCAGTATCTGCGTGTATTCCGGTTATGAGCGGGCGGTGTTGGAGCAACTGGCGGAGGCAGTTCCGGCCTTGCGACCAGACATCGAACGCGTGATCGCTCGTCTGTGGGATCTGCTCGATGTCATCAAAAACCACTACTATCATCCGGGGTTCCAAGGCTCCTTTTCCATCAAGACCGTGTTGCCCGCGGTTGTACCGGCGTTTGGCTACGAGGATTTGGAGGTGCGGGACGGGCAGATGGCGGCCCAGGCGTATGAACGGATGGTTTTTGTGGAGACCGATTGGGTGGAAAAGATGCGTCTACGGGATGCCTTGCTGCGCTACTGCGCTCGAGATACCTTGGCCATGCTGGAATTGAGAAAAGCGTTGCGGCGTAAGGAGCCGACGGGTGAGCCGTAACTGGCCTAGAAAGAGAATTCTCAAACTTAGCAGGCGAACCGACTGACCGGTCGGCCGCAGGAACGAGGCCTTCGGATCAAGCCCTTCGGGGCGAGCCCCGTCAGGAAGGAACAGCCCAACGGCGTTGTTGAATGCATAAAGTGCGGTTTGGCGGAGAGGGTGGGATTCGAACCCACGGTCCCTTGCGGGACAACGGTTTTCGAGACCGCCCGATTCGGCCACTCTCGCACCTCTCCACCTGCCAATAAGTCATTATATTACAAATACTTCCAATGCGGCACCCTCAGGATCTCGCGATGACCTCCGAAGCCCTGTTGTGAAAAGCGTTGTGAAATAATTCCCCGATCCGGCGCACAGCTTCAATCTTATGACTGGGCCCGACATGCGCGTACCGCTGGACCATGGACAGATCCGACCAGCCACCCAGTTCTTGTACGGTCCGCAAGTCCACTCCGGCCTGGACCAAGCGACTGGCAAAGGTGTGGCGGAGCGTGTGCAGGGATACCCCCGTGCCCGCAAGTCCCACCTGTCGGACCAATGTCCGGAACGGCTTCTCCATGCTCGCGTAGCGAGTGCCGTCGGGTTTGCCGAAGACATAGGGACCCTTAGCGCGCTGCTTGAGCGTGGTCACAGCTTCGAGGGCCCGCGCGTTCAGGGGCACGCTCCGGGTCTGTCCGTTTTTGGCGTAAGCCGCTTGGACGGTCAGGAGGCCCCGGCGAAAGTCTACGTCTTCCCACCGCAAGGGCAAGGCTTCCGCTTCAATCCGCAGGCCCGTGTTAATCCCCACGATAATGAGTTCTTTTAATGGAGAGCGAGCGGCCTCCACCAAGCGTTGCTCTTCTTCCGGCTCCAGAAACCGCAACCGCTGTTTGGGTTCCTTGAGCAATTGGACCTCGACGACGGGGTTCGCCCCCTCGTAGAGGCCTTGTCTGATGCAATAGTTGAACAGCGTCTTGAGCACAGCGAGTTCCCGGTTGCATCGGACGCGGGCGCCGGCCTGAATCCGTCGCTGCTTATGCTTTTCGATCAGGAACGGGGAAATCTCACTCAACCGCTTGCCATCGAAGGTCTCGGCCAGCCGCTGCAAACACTGCTTGTAGCCCCTCACGGTCCGCGGCCGGCGGTTGAGGTCGATCCAGCGCTCGAATGAGGCGCGCGCCTCCGCGAACGGCAGATCCTTGGCCGACTTCGTGATCCCGGCTTCTCCGCGCAGAATCTGCGCTCGCTTGACTTGGGCGAGTTCCGCCGCGACCGTGCGGCTGATGTGCCGTCCAAGCCGGACGACATGGCGCTGGCCGTCATGTCGGAAATCCAGATACCAGACGGTTCCTCGTTGATACAGTCCGGTCCCTTTCCGGGGCATGGCGCAGACCTCCTTTCTCGCAGGAGCGGGCGCTTATCGTACTCGAAGAGACGCCGAGCTGTCGAGCAGGAGTTCCGACGGACGGCACCCTGGCAACCTATCCAGGTAGGCCAAGAGTTCGGAGCGCAGAAAGATGATCCGTCGGCCGAGACGACGGAATGGGAGATGCCGGCGATCTACGCGTCGGCGAATGGCCTTCTCGGTGGTGCCGAGCAAGGCGGCACACTGCGCGATGCTCAGGACTTCGGTATCGGGAATCTTTCTCTCGGTCATAGGACTTCCTCCCACAGATCGTTCTGATCACCGTAATACCCCGCAGCCCTCAGGTACTCCCCTAGCTTCTCCTGTCTCCTCGCGTGGGGCTACCGTCTCCTGAGGAACGAACACACGAAAGCGTCTGTTCGCCGTGGAGCGACAGTCCGATGGCGCGAGGCGCCAGAGGGAGAGAGTCAAACGCGGAAGAGCCGCCGGCCGGCGATGAGCGGCGTGACGAGGAGCAAACGTTTGCTCAGCCGCAGGAGCCCTGGGCGAGCCAGGTTTCGAGCAGAGCGAGGCGCTGGCGCAATTGCGCGAGGCTGGCCTCGTGGATGCGGGTGCCCGTCCGGCGGGTGAGTTCCGCGTGGATGAGCTGATGCGCGAGGCCCCAGCGGCGTGCGACGGCGCCGACGAGGCGATGATGGCGGGTCCGGAGCTGCGCCCGCGCGTCGAAAGCCGGCCGGGCCGCCGGAACCGCGGCGGCAAGGCCGCCCGGCATGCCGGCGGGCGTGATGACGTCGTGAGTCCAGGCGAGCCCGCTCAGCGCGGTGAACGGGCTGGCGGCCGAGCCGGCCCGGTCCATGGAAGCAGCGGGCAGTGAAGAGGCGGCCGGCGGGAGCGGCGCAAGGGCGTGGCGGCGGGCCTGTTGCAGCTCCCGCGCGTGCGCGGTGAGCGTGGGATCGTTCGGCAGGTACAGCCAAGCGGGAGTGTGGGGCGTCTCGGCCGGGCGGCGGCGGACGAGCCGCCCGGCGACCTGGCGGAAATACAGGGCCGTGGTGACCGTGGTGGCGTAGACGCCGACGCGGAGGCGCGGCAGGTCCACGCCTTCGCTCACCATGTTCACGGCGACGAGCCATGGCCTCGTGCCACGGCTGAACTGCTCGAGGGCCGCCGATGCGGCCGGATCGTCGGAAATTGCCAGGGCCGGCTGCGTGCCGGTGAGCGAGGCCACGAGCTGAGCGATCGTCCGGGCATGGTCCTGCGTGCTGGCGATAATCAAGCCGCCGGCATCGGGATCCGTCCGGCGGACGGCCACGAGCCGCTCATGCGCGGCGGCGAGGACGGTGCTGAGCCACTCGGTGGAGAGGATGGCGGCGCGCAGGCGGTCGCGTTGGCGCGCGGTGCTGAGCGGGTCCTGAAACGACGCCGTGCGGATCGGGCCCTCGCCGCGCCGCCAGGACACGACGCCGCCGTAGGCCGGAAAGTAGAGCGGCCGGCACACCCCGTCGCGCAAGGCGTCCTCGTAGCCGTAGCGGAAATCCGGGCAACTGAGGCCGTCCGGGCCGTAGCAGACGAAGGGAATGCGGGCGGCGTCGGACCGGAAGGGCGTGCCGGACAGCGCGAGCCGGCGGGCCGCGGCGCCGAACGCCTGGGCGAGCGCGTCGCCCCAGGCCAGGCCGTCTGCCGCGTGGTGCAGCTCGTCGAAGATGACGCCGGTCGGCCGGCTGCGGACCAGCAGGGCGTAGGGACGCGGATCCGCCGCGATTTGCTGATAGGTCAGCACCACGCCGTGAAAATCCGGGCTGGTGTGGCCATCGGGGGCGTCGGGATCCAGGGCCAGTCCGGCCTGCACGGCGGCGTGGGCCCATTGGCGCCGCAAGTGCGCGGTCGGACAGACCACCACCACGCGCGCGGCGGCGCGGCCGGCGAGCCAATCCCGCGCGAGCGCGAGGGCCAGCTTCGTTTTCCCCGCGCCGGGCGTGGCTTCGCAGAGCCAATCCGGCGCGTTCTGCTCGTGATAGGCGGCGCGGGCGCGCCGCTGCCAGGGACGGAGCTCCATCCTGACCTGCACCTGCCGCTGGTGTACTACCTCCTATAGAACGCAGACCATCCGGTAGTGGCGGAGGCTCGGCCTCCGACACGAATCCCGCCGATTCCCCCGGTAGCGTGCTCGCACCGCGGGGTTCTCTCCCATTCATCCCTGTTGGCATTTTGAACGCCAACGTTCAGAGACGAGATCCGCGCGCCGGCTCGGCGTGCCGGACCGATGGTCTGCTGCCATCCACCATTCAAATCAAAGGAGGTTCACGCATGGGATGGTCCTTCACCGTCGGAGCTTCCCGCTCCGACATCATCCAGGAGCGCACTCGTTCCTGGTCGAACGGCGCTGTGAAGGCGGTCTGCCTCCGCCATGCCGTCCGAGGCAATGTCCTCTGGACGGTATGGGAGCAGACCTTCGCCGATGGGCGCACAGAGCGCTTCATCGGTTGCGACGTTCTCCATAAAGCGGAAGACGGGTGGGGGTACAAGGGCATGGAAGAGTTGATGGGTCCTTGTTACCACACGTGTCCGCTTGAGTATCTGGACCTGGTGCCGCCGGCGAACGAATCCTGGCGGGAGAAGGTCCGCACCTACCACGCGCGCCGGCAGGCACAACATCAGCTGAGCCGGTCGCTGAGCATCGGGGATCGGGTACGGCTGCATCCGAATACCGCGAGGATCGACGAAGCGGAGATAGTGTCTCTCAAGCCGCTGATCGTCGCGGGGTGTAGCCGGCGCTACCGCATCTCGCGGGCGCTGATCGCCGAGATCCTCCCGCGGAACTCATACGCGATGAACAACATCTAGAGAAAAGGAGGACATATGCTGGCGGAAGTGCTGCTCAAAGTCGCCGCCATGGAAGCGGCTGAACGCGAGGTCGCCTACCGGCCGCGGCCGTCCGCCGCCGGCCCGGAGGAATGCCCGCGGAAATTGGTCTACTTCGCGCGGGGCGTGCCGCGCGAGCCGTTGATGGACCGGATGGCAACCGTGCTCGACGACTCCGCGGTCCATGAAGACCTGACGGCGAAATGGATCGAGCAAAGCGGGTTCACCCTGCACGACCGGCAGCTGCGGGTGGAGATCGCCACGGTCACCCATCAGGGCCGTCCGTTTACGCTCGCCGGGTCGATCGATGGCCTGGTGACGGACCTCGCCGGACAGACCTGGCTGTGGGAACACAAGGCGCTCGCCGCGTTCTCGTGGGAACGCTATGCCCGCGGCGAAGAATGGCCATTGAACTATCTCACCCAGTGCGCACTCTACCTCACCGGGTTGCGGCGCGCGGGGTGGCCGGTGTCCGAGGCGCTCTTGCTGATGAAAAACAAAAATAGCTCCGACTACGTGGAGTTCAGGCTGGCCTATGACGCGGAGGCGGATGAACTCCGGGCCCTGGAACGGGTGATCGCCAGCACGGGTGAACGGGATGATCTGACCCGAAGGCCGGATGCGGTCTGGCGGCAGGTGCGGGCGGATGCCATCGCCCGCTTCGACACAATTGAAGCACACTGGGCGGCCGGTACCCTGCCGGACCGGCCCTATGTGGAGCCGCAAAACTTTCCGTGCGGATACTGTCCGTACCGCCAGCGCTGCTGGCAGGGCTGGACGCCGCGGCCGCTGGAGGGCCGGGTGCAGCTGTCCGCCGAGGACGTGGTGCTGGTCGCCGAATACGCGGCGCTGGCGGAGGAATTGCGGCCGAAGTACCGCCGCAAGGAGGAGCTGGGTGAGCAGATCAAGCTCCTCTTGAAGGCCAACGGCGCGCGGGAAGCCGTGGCGGACAGCGTGTTAGTCCGCCTGGAGCGGCGGATCCAGCAGCGGGTCGATCTGGATCTGGTCCCGGCGGACATCCGCGCGGCGGCCACCCGGCCCGTTGAACAGGACTACATCGTGCGACGTGCAGTTGCGTAGGTGACTGTTTTCACAGGAGAACTCCTGTAGGAAACCTGCCGTTCCTCCGGCAGTAGCCTAGGGGTGCAGGCGCATACGGTAACGGATGTGTCTGAAGCCATCCCGACAATGTAGCCCATTCCCAATTAGGGATGAAGTGGACCCCGTGAGGGGAACGCGGACTCGCGAGCATCACGCGGGAGGGCGCTAGGCTTGGGGAGCGAAGGTGAGCGAAAGCGAACCGGCGATAAATCCCGTTACCTGTAACAAGCCAAAGATGATGGCAGGGCAATTTGCTCTGGAGGCTCGAGCCAAAATGGCACGTGGGACGGTCCTGGCTTTGATGTATAGCCAGGCGAGGACAACGCACCCACCGGGAAATAGCTGGCACCTACCCTCCCCTGTCACATACGCGGAACACGGTAAACCCGTATCCCCGCCTAGGATCACCGAGGCAAGCGAACCGCAAGGAACGCCGATGGGGATGCGGGCAGAGGATGCAGGAGAAAGCGAAGGCCGCTCTGTAATGGAGCGGATAGGGATTGAGGGAGCACCCGACATCATCCCACGCGAAAGCGGGCTGACTTCCTGCGGGTCTCGCTTCGCGAGAGAGTTTGGCGAACCTTCAAAGGAGGCAATGCAAATGACAACTGAACCGGTTGGTGCGGCCTCCGGCCGTGAGGTGGATTGGCACCGGATTGACTGGGCCAAAGTCCATCGCACGACTCGAAGGCTGCAGATGCGGATCGCGAAGGCGGTTCGGGAAGGACGCTGGAACAAGGCGAAAGCCTTGCAATGGCTCCTGACCCACTCGTTCTCCGGCAAAGCCCTTGCCGTGAAACGAGTCACCGAAAACCAGGGCAAGAACACACCGGGCGTAGACGGGGAAACCTGGAACACCCCGGAGGCCAAAGCCAAAGCGGTGTTGTCGCTCAAGCGGCGCGGCTACAAGCCTCAGCCCTTAAGACGGGTGTACATCCCGAAAGCCAACGGAAAACTACGTCCACTGGGGATTCCGACGATGAAGGATCGAGCGATGCAGGCTCTTCACCTGCTTGCACTCGAACCCATCGCGGAAACCACCGCGGACCCAAACTCGTATGGCTTCCGGCCAGAACGAGCGAGCCGCGATGCGGCGGAACAATGCTTTCGAACATTGTCCCGACGAAATTCAGCTCAATGGGTCCTGGATGCGGACATTTCCGGATGCTTCGACAACATCAGTCATGACTGGTTGCTCGCCCGTATCCCCATGGACAGGGCGATCCTCCGATCGTGGCTCAAAGCGGGCTTCGTATGGCAAGGCCGCATGTTCCCCACGGAGGCAGGCACCCCACAAGGCGGTGTCATTTCTCCCGTGTTGGCGAACATGACCTTGGACGGACTGGAAACTCGGTTACGCGAACACTTTGATGTGCCACGTAGCCGAGCCAGAGCAACCAAGGTCCACCTGATTCGATATGCAGATGACTTCGTTGTCACCGGCGCGACACCTGAAGTGCTGGAAGAGACGAAGTTCGTAATCGAGGCCTTCCTGAAGGAACGGGGCCTGTTCCTCTCCCCAGAGAAGACCAAGATCGTGCATATCGAAGAAGGTTTCGATTTCCTCGGATGGAACGCGCGCAAGTACGATGGGAAATTTCTCATCAAACCTGCGAAGAAGAACATGCAAGCGTTCTTACGGACCATCCGGGGCATCATCAAAGCGGCCAAGACTGCGAAACAAGAAACGGTGATAGCGCAACTCAACCCTGTCATCCGGGGTTGGGCCACCTATCACCGGAACCAGGTGGCGAAGGCGACTTTTTACAAGGTCGATAGCATCATCTGGAAGCAGCTTTGGCAGTGGGCCTGCCGACGACATCCCAACAAACCGCTCCGCTGGATAAAGAACCGTTACTTTATCCGGCACAAAGAACGGAACTGGGTGTTTGGCACGAAGGTGGCTGAAGGCCGCAGGGAACGGATCGTCACGCTGGAGAAAGCCAGTGCGACCCCGATCCGGCGGCACATCAAGATCAAGAGTGAAGCCAACCCGTATGGCCCTCGGTGGACGCGCTATTTCATGGAACGACGAAGCCGGATCATGAAAGACGACCTCCGAGGTCAGACGTGGTTGCTCCGACTCTGGGAGATGCAGAACGGAACCTGTCCCAACTGTGGTGAGCCGATCACGAAGGAAACTGGGTGGCATGTCCATCACATCCTTCCCAAGGTTCACGGCGGCACGGACAAGTTGTCCAACCTGCAACTTCTCCACCCCAACTGCCATCGGCAAGTGCACAGCCGTGGAAACGGTGAACTGCCGGCTCCCGTCACAGGGGGCTTTGCAGAGGCTTGAGCCGGATGCGGGGAAACTCGCACGTCCGGTTCTGAGGGGGGAATGGCGCAGTAATGTGCCGCTCCTACCCGACAAAGTGCTGGCCCTGAACGCTGAGAGCAAGAAGGACAAGAAGGAGAAGGACAGATGACGCCATTCACCACGATCAAAGGCGTCTCCGAACGGCGGCGCCTCCCCCGGCTGGGGAAGATCCGGCTGGGCGTCAAGGTCTTGGCCCAATCGGGCCAGACCTATCCGGCGGAGGTTGACTATTTCGTCGTGCCGCCGGAGGTCGCCAAGGTCTACGGGCCGAAGCCCAAGGCTTTGGACGTGATGTTCCCGGTCCAGGACCGGGGCATCATCTTTCCCCAAGCCCTCAAGTGGTATGGGTCTGGGCGGGGGTTGAAATGCATCGGCGACGGCGAGCGTGCTATGCGCTTGAATGACGCCACGGGCGCCATGGAGCCGATGGACTGTCCGTGTCCGTTGCTCGACCAGGGGCACTGCGCCCGGCGGGCCCACCTGATGGTCATCCTCCCCAAGGTGAACATGGGCGGGGTCTATCAGATCGACATGGGGTCATACAACTCCATTGTCGATCTCAACTCCGGCCTTGACTATGTCGAGGCGCTGGTCGGGCGCATCGCCATGGTGCCCCTGGTGTTGACCAGGATCCCGCGGGAGACGTTTGGCGGCGGCCAGCGGCGGGTGCATTATCCGCTCCAGGTGACGCTCGCGACGAACGACATTGCCTGGATCAACCGACTCCGCACGGAGACGGCGGTGATCCTGGAGCGCCAGTCGGCGTTCGTCCTGCCGGCGCCGGCGGATGAGAATCCGGCCCTTGATGATGAGGCGGTGATCGTACCGGAAGGCGAGCTGCCGGAAGGGGCGGCGCAGGCGGCGCCGCCGACACCGCCGACTGCCCAGCCAAATACCGCGGAGCAACCGGCTGCGACCGCGGCAGGTTCGGCCGCGCGTCCGCCAATCCCGGCAGGGCCGCCGAGGCCGACCGCGACGCCGACGCCATCGGGTCCTCGGCCAGCCGCCTCGCCGGCGGGACGATCGCGGTCCTCGCCGAATGGGCAGGCGCCCAGCGCGTCGCCCGGCGCACCGAGCCCGGCGACCAATAAGCAACTGATGCTCATTCGCGCACTTGCTGAGGAGCGCGATTGCTGGGAGCAGTACGCCGACCGGGTGGCGGCGGGGCTGACCAAAACTCAGGCCAGCCGGCTGATCGAGGAAATCCTCAAGCGGCCGCGACCCACTCAACCGGCCGCGGTCGAGGAAGAAAGCTATATCTGACGAACAGCGGGGTGCGCCGAGGGGTGTCCTTGGCCGCCCCGCTGTTCTTTTTTTGAACAGATTCTGGGCCGTTCGGCCTTAGCCGGAAGAAGGGACGGTCCAGGATAGGCACCAAACGGTGCTCATCCTTCTGGGGACTTGACTGAGGGGGGGGGGAACTTTGCTTAGTCGATAAGCCTCATGCCCTCGTCGGTACTACGGCATAACGAGACCATGCTCGTGTCGCACTCCAACAGTAGCTGGGCGCGGCTGTCGCTCGCCATCCGGCGCCGGTATGCGCGGTTGATTGCCTATCACGTTCGGCGCGCGCAACGGTGGTATCCCGATCTCGACGAAAGCGACCTGGAACAAGAGATCGAGGCGGCGATCTGGATGGCCGTCCGAACGTGGAATCACCGCCGCGCCGCCAGCATGCAGTTTTCCACCTACCTCCATTGGCACCTAGCCAAGCGCCTGGGCCGCCTCCGGCCGAAAGCGGAGTTCCGCTCCGTGCCCGAGGCCGACCGGCGCGTGCGGGCCTAGGTTCTCGCAACGCTCGTGCGTGCCGCCGGAGCGGGCTGGTGTGTGCCCTGTTCTGGCGCGCGCGGTCTGTACCAGTCTGCCAACGTTGAACGCTGCCCCTCTGAGAAAGGGACGGGTGGGTGACCCCCGTCCGCTTTGTCCCACGGAGGAGGATGCGTGTATGGAACAAGACCTGTCTGGGCTTCACACGAATTATCAGGCCACATGGGAGGCAGCCGTGGCCCGCTGGCCGCAGCTGGCCTCGGATGAGGCGCGCCAGCGATATAGTCGCCGTTGTCTGTGTGCCGCCTGGGATCTTATCCACTTCCGTTTCAAGGCCGACAACTGGGCAAGGTATTCCCAAATACTCCGGACAGCTACCGGTAGCTTGGAATGGTTTCACCGCATACGCCGCCGACTCCGGTGTCACCTGGTCGAGGATGCGAAACAGCAGCAGTGGCAACTGGCTCGGGTACTTGAACTGAGGGTGCTCGCTCCAGCTGAGCCGTGGGTGCCGCCCATCATCTTGTTCAAAGCTATTGTCCACTATCTGACGATACGAGCCCGAGAAAATCGTGTCAGTAAAGACGAGTTTCTGTCCTCGATCTTGCTGCCGGTGTCCCACTGGTGCCTGCCACCCAAGACCTACCAACTCTTTGCAGATCTTGTGACTGATCCGCTGGATCTGGTCGGGCTCGTCCGCACGAACTACGAATGGGTTCTGGGAGTTCGCCTCAATTGTCTGGCCGATAGTCCACTCCGTGCCGAGCTGCTGGCGCACTACCAGGCCCGGATCAACCGGGAGCGCCAGCGAAAGCTGCAGCGCAGGTTGAAACGCCCGAAGCATCAACGGTGGCAGGCGGTCAAGGATATGTTGGAGCCACTGATCGAGGAATCCTTTCAGGGCCGCCGCATGCCAAACGACGCGACGTTGTTCAAGCTGGTCCGGGCCCAAGCCCAGGTCCCGATCAGCCGGCGAACGTTCTATCGCCTCAAGCAGCAGGTGAAGTGCGAGTGTCTCAATCGGCGGATCCTGCGGGAAATACAGAAGGCCGAAAGCCAACAAGCAGTCTTGCCGCTGGTCTTTGAGGGATCCGACTCTCCGTCCCAAGCTAACTCAGATTGACACTTCCACTTTGGCACTGTCGGTGTCATTTCTGTCCCGGTTGTCGAGAGCCGGGACGGTTTTGGCACTGTCGGTGTCATTTCTGTCCCGGTTGTCGAGAGCCGGGACGGTTTTGGCACTGCCGGTGCCATTTCTGTCCCGGTTGTCGAGAGCCGGGACGGTTTTGGCACTGTCGGTGTCATTTCTGTCCCGGTTGTCGAGAGCCGGGACAGTTTTGGCACTGCCGGTGCCATTTCTGTCCCGGTTCACGAGGTAAGCCGTTAGAACCAGAGCAATAGGGCGAATGGCCTATTGGCTGTTCGAAGGGGTGCTTCCCTGAACGCACGAGGCTATTACTCATAGCGGTGGGGTTGAACGTTGTCTGAAGAACCAGGAGGCAGGCGACCGCACGCCCGCTTCGGCGCGCTCGGTCCTGCCGTAGGTCATTGAGACGCTCGCGCTTCCTCTATAAGAGAGAAGGGGCTGAAAACCACGGAGGTGGCCATGGACGAGTTGTATGCCTCGGTGATGCTGCCGTTGGCGGCCATTGAGACGGATCCGGAATACGAGCGGCTATTTCCGCCGCTGTCGGCGGAGGATCGCGCGCAGCTGGCGGACAGCATCAAGCGGGTGGGCTTGATCGCGCCCTTATGCGTCACGCGCCGGGACGACCGCTGGATTCTGCTGGACGGGCATCACCGGTTGAGGGTGTTGCAGGACCTGGGCTGGGCGGCGGTGCCGTGCCTGGTCGCGCGGAATGCCGCCCATGAAGTCGAATTGCTGTACAGCGCGAATCTCCAGCGCCGCCAGCTGACGCCGGATCACCGGGAACGGCTCCTAGCCGATTTCGCCGCCCGGCTGGCCCAGGTCACTCATTGTATCTCGGCTCCCTTGCTGGATGAAGTGTACGCGCGTGTGTCGAAAGGGGAGATCACGACCGAACAGCTCGTCGCAAGATTGGCGGATGTCTGGCCTGCGCCGCCTGCCCAACCGGCCGCGGCGGGCGACTCCCAGGCAACCGGGGAAGCGGAGAATGCCGGGTTGCGGCAGCGGGCGGAGGACGCCGAGCGGCGCCTGAAGCTGGCCCGGCAGGAGTTCGAGCGGCTGATCCAGGAGCGCGACCATCTGCAAGAGATCGTGGAGATGTACGAGCGGCGCGGCCCGGCCCCGGCGGATGCCCCGGTGGATGCGGCGGTGGAGCATGCCCGGCGCGAGCTGCGGGACATGTCGCGCCGGTTCGGCGACCTCAGCCGCCGCTTCAAGGAGCTCTCGGAAGAGCGCGACAAGCTGAGCGAAGAGTTGGCGCGCGCCAAGGAACGCGAGGACCTGTGGCTCAATGGCGAGCGGCGGCTGCTGGCGAACGAGCTGGAGCTGACGCAGGAAGAGAACCAGCGGCTGCGGGGGCTGCTCAAGACGGCGGACAAGGCGGCCGCCTGCTTGCGGGCGCTGCGGCACGCGGCGGAGGAGCTGGAAACCGTGCTGGACCATCAGGCCGAGCCCTGGACGGAGGAGGAGCGGCGCGCCGTGGCCGAGGCCTATGGAGCCCTGGCGGAGGTCTGGGCCAGGCTGCGCGAGCCGCTGGAGCTCGCGCTGGGCGGGTTGCCCGCGGGCCGGAGCGTGTTCGACCGCATGTTCCCCGACAAGCGGCACCGGGAGCCGCTGGAGCTGTTTCTGGCGGAGCGGGCCGGCAAGCCGGCGGCGAGCGGCCGCGATGAGGCCGAGCCGAAGCGCGCGCGCACCGCCCGTGCCAAGCAGCGTCAGGCGAAGCCGTCCGCGCGGAAAGAGCGGATCGAGTTCGATGACGAGGTCCTCGCGAACGGCGAGTGGACGGAAGAGGACCTCGCGGCTCTCGATGACGAGATCGCGAAAGAGACGCTGCGCGCGATGGGATATGCCGGCGAGGATGAGGATCTCGAGGATGGCAAGGAGCTGAGCGAGGAGGACAGCGAGGCCATCGGCGATACAGTGGATGAGGGCGATGAGCACCTGGCGGACGATGAGGCGGATGAGGAACGCGAGGATGTCCGGAGACGCTGATGCCGCGGCCGGCGCGCCGCCGCGGGGCCGGCCTCCGTAGACCTGCCTGGCGCTCCGGCGTCGCCGGGGCGCCCACCCCGTGCCCAGTCCCTCCTGCCTCCCGGTAGTACTCCCCATAAAAGAAAGGGGCGGCGCCCTCCCGCGGCGCTCCGGCGCCGCCGGGGGCCGCTCCGATGTGCGTCATGATTCAGTTCGACTGTCAGACTCCGATACTCAACGGGCGCGAGCCGGCCGGGGGCCCGGACGCCCGGCCGGGCCGGAACGGACACGGCGCGGGGTGTCCCAAGTGCCGCGGGTTGGTGCTGGCCCGGATCGATCTGCATCTGGGATGGGAGCCCTACTGCGTCAACTGCGGCTGGACGCCGCTGACCTCCCTGGAGGCGCATCGCGCGCCGGAGGCGGAGACGCGCGTCCTGGCGGCGCTGCGCCGTCTCGGCCGGGTGTTGGCGCAGGCGGGCGGTCCGGCGCCGCGCTGAGCGGGCGGGGAGGCGGCATGCAGGGCACGGCGGCCTGGGAACGCTATCTGGGAGGCGGCGGCATCCCGGGGATCGGGCCGGGGCTGGCCGCCCGGCTGGTGCGCCGGTTCGGCGAGACGCTGGACGCGGCGCTCGAGGCGCCCGACCGGCTCACGGAAGTCGCGGGCATCGGCCCGGCGACCGCGCGGGCGGTGGCGGCGTGGTGGCGGCAGGAGCGCGGGCGCGCGGGCGTGATGCTGGAGTTGCTGCGGCTGGGGCTGCCGCTGTGGGTCGCGCGCCGCGCCTATGCGCACTGGCGGGAGGCCGCGCCGGCGCGGGTGCGGCAGGATCCGTACGGCTTGACGGCGCTGGCCGGCATCGGGTTCGCGACCGCGGACGCGGCGGCCCGGGCCGGGGGCTGGCGGAGGACGATCCCCGCCGCTGGCGGGCGGCGCTAGCCGCAGCGCTCGACGGGCGGAGGCCGAGGGGCATTGCTGCGTGTCCCAGGCGGACTGGGTGCGGCGGGCGGCGGCCTTGATCGGCGCGGGGCAACGGACGCACGAGGCGCCGCTGGAGGGCCCTTGGGTGCGCGCGGGCGGACTCGTCTATCCGCGCGGCCTCTACCGGGCGGAGCGTGAGATTGAAGCCTGCTGGGCCGCGTTGCGCGCGGCGCGCCCGAGCCCCCCTCCGCCGGGCGAGCTGGACGAGACAGGCGTGCGCTTGACGGCGGCGCAACGCCAGGCGGTGGTGCTCAGCCTGGCGGAGCCGATCAGCGTGCTCACGGGGCTGCCCGGCACGGGAAGACGACCGCCGTGCGGGCCGCGGTGGCGGCGGCGCGGCGGCGCGGCGAGCGGGTGCGGCTGATGGCGCCGACCGCGAAGGCGGCGCGGCGGTTGGCGGAGGCGGCGGGCCTGGACGCCACGACCATTCACCGGGCCTTGGGCTGGCGCCCGGCGCCGGCGGGGCCGCGCTGGACCCATCATCCCGGCCATCCGCTGGAGGCGGACCTGGTCGTCGTCGATGAGGCCTCGATGCTGGACGTGCGGCTTGCGCGGGATCTGGTGCGGGCGGTGCGGCCGGGGACGCGGCTCTGGCTGGTGGGGACGCGGCGCAACTGCCGCCGGTGGGCCCGGGCGGGTGTTCGCGGACGTGATCGCCCACGGAGGCGTGCCGGTGACGCGGCTCACGGAGGTACAGCGGCAGGCCGCGGGGTCGGGGATCGTGCGGCTGGCGCACGCGGTGCACGCCGGGCGCTGGCCGGTGCCGGAGACGTGGGGCGATCCGGCGGTGCGCTGGGTGGCAGCCGACGCGGCGGGCGCCGCCGCGGCGGTCGCGCGGCTCGTGCGGGAGGCCCGCCGCGCGGGGAGGACGTGCAGGTGTTGACGGCGCTGCGCCAGGGGCCGGACGGGGTGGCGGCGCTCAACGCCGCCATTCAGGCGGCCGTCAATCCGGGGCCGCCCGGATGGCGCGGGCTGCGGCCCGGCGACCGGGTCGTGGTGACCCGCAACCAGCCGGACCTGGACCTGGTCAACGGGGAGCAGGGCGTGGTGCTCGAGGCGGACGCGGCGGCGCGCCGGCTGATCGTGGAGGTGGAGGGCCGGGCGGTGCGGGTGCCGCCCGCCGCGGCGCGCGATGTGGAGCTGGGCTACGCCATGACGGTGCACCGGGCGCAGGGCTCGGAATGGCCCGTGGTCGTGGTCGTGCTCACGCGCCGCCAGTACGTGCTGCTGCGCCGGGAGCTGCTGTACACCGCGCTCACGCGCGCGCGGGAGCGGCTGGTGCTGGTCGGGGAGACCTGGGCGTTTCGCGTCGCGGCCACGAACGCGCGCGAGCAGCGGCGCGGCTCGACGCTGTTCCGGCGCGTCGCAGTCGCGGGAGAGGAGGAGGCATGGAACGCGGAAGCCAGCGATGGCTGATCGCGCTGGCGGCGATCGCCCTCGTCGCGTTCGCGGCGGGGCTCGTGGAAGTCTGGCGGCGGCCGGCGGCCGTGGTCCGGCGGATCGAGCTCGCGGGCCCGTTGCGGGACGCGGGACCGGCGCTGGAGGCGTTGGAAGAGGCGCGGCAGACCAAGCGGGTCAAGGCGGTGCTGCTCGCGGTCAACTCACCGGGTGGCGACGTGGCGGCGGCGCAGGATGTCTTCGCGGCGGTCACGCGGCTGCGCGAGGCGGGCAAGCCCGTCGTCGCGGCGATCGGTTCCATCGGCGCGAGCGGCGGGTATTACGTGTCAATAGCGGCGGACGAGCTCTGGGCCGAGCCCGGCTCGCTCACGGGGTCGATCGGCGTGATCTACGAGCGGCTGGACGTGAGCCGCCTGGCCGGGCGGTTCGGCGTGGCGCGCGAGGCCGTCACGGCCGGGGCCTACAAGGACGCCGGCTCGATGTGGCGGTCGCCCACGGCGCAGGAGACCGCGATGATTCACGAACTGATCGATGATCTGTACGCGCAGTTTCTCGAGACGGTCCGGGCGCGCCGCCGGCTGGACGAGGCCGCGCTGCGGCGGGCGGCCGATGGCCGTCTGTGGACGGGGCGGCAAGCCCAGGCGCTGGGCCTGATCGACCGGCTCGGCTCCTGGCAGGACGCGGGCCGCCGGGCCGCGGAGTTAGCCGGGCTGCCCGCGGAGACGCCGATCGAAGACGGGGAGACGGGGCCCTTCGCGGAGCGGCTGTTGAGGCGGTGGTTGCGGACCGCCGCTGGCTCCGCGGCCGCGCCGGGCCTCTGGGAGGTCCGCTGGCAGGCGGCGGGAGGATAGTCGGCCATCACCGGACAGCACAAGGAGGGCGAAGCATGCAGGACACGACGTTGCCCATCAGGACGCGGATGCGGCTCGCGGCCGCGGGGATGCTCGTGGGGCTCGCGGGCCTCGTCGGGCTCGCGGTCGTCGATCCGGAGCTGGTGCCCTGGGCGGAGCACGGAGGCATCTGCGGGCTGCTCGCGGCGCTGGCGGGAGCCGTCGCGATGTTCGCCGTGCACCGCTTCTGGCCGCATCGGCTCCCCGGGTGGGTGCTGGGCCCGGCCGGGCGCGCGGGGAGCGCGCGATGAGCGCGGCGGCCCGGCGGGGGCTCGCGGGCCTCGGCCTCATCTGCGCGGGCCTTGCGCTCGCCTCGTGCGCGCGGCTCGCGTGCGAGTGGCGCTGGCGGACGGAGATGGCGCCGCGGCTGGCGCCCGCGCGGGACGCGGACGCGGCGACCCGGCGCGATCTGGAGGCCGGGCGCGCGGCCTTCAAGCAGGACTTCCTCGAGGCCTGCGCCGGCGGGTAAAGAGGACCATTGGCACAACTCGAACATTCAGAGGAGGCATCTCTATGGAGAGACGGACGATCGGCGTCGCGCTGGCGAGCCTCTGGCTGGCCGGCTGCGCCGGCCACATGACGCTTGCGAAAGAAATTCAGGTCAAGACGAGCGCGTCGGTGTTTCTCACGCCGACGGCGGACAAGACGGTGCATGTGACGACCCGCAACACGTCGGGCAATCCCGATGTCGAGCTCGCGGGGCTCGCGGACCGGCTGGCCGCGAAAGGCTACCAGGTGGTGGACGATCCGGCGAAGGCCCATGCCCTGCTCCAAGTCAACACGGTCTACTGCGACAAGTCGAAGCCGGGGACGACGCTCGACACGCTCCTGGCGGGCGGCTTCGGGGCGGCGGTCGGCTCGGCGGCGGGGACCGCGGCGGCGTTGTCGGGCTCGTCCTTCAAATCCATCCCCATCGCCGGCGCGGTCGGCGGCCTGCTGGGGGCGGGCCTCGCGAAGGCGACCGAGGACACGGTGTATGTCTGTGCGGCGGACGTGCAGATCATCGAGCGGACGGAGGAGACCGTGCAGCAGCAGGTCACCACGAACGTGGGTCCCACGCCGCAGGGCGTGCCCAATCCGCTGGGCTTGCTGGGCGGGTTGAACATGCAGAGTCTGCAGCCGCCGGGGGTGCCGGGGGTCTCGCAGAGCGTGACGGAGGTCCGGAGCGGCAAGCAGCGCACGCATCAGACGCGCGTGGTCGCCAGCGCCCAGCAGATGTGGCTGGACCTCAAGGAGGCCTCCGCGGCGTTGCGGGACCGGCTCACGGAGGCGATCAGCGGCTTGTTCTAGAGGCGGAGCGCGGAAAGGGGAGGCGATGACACACAGGGCACGGCCGGGCGGACTGGTGGACTCGGGGTGGTGGCTCGCGGCCGGCGGGGCGCTCGGCGCGGCGGCCGCGCTCGCGCTGGCGGGCTGCGTGAGCCTGTCCGCCTATCGGGATCTGGAAGAGAAATACGAGCATGTCGTGGACGCGAAGCTGGACCTCGACCGGGAGTTCGTCGAGGCGCGGCGGCAGCTCCTCGCCGTCGAGGAGCAGCATGCCCAGTTGGGCGGGCGGATCGCCGCGCTGGAGGAGACGGTCGCGGGCCGGATCAGGCCCGGCCGTGCCCTGTGTGTCATCGCCTCCCCCTTTCCGCGCTCCGCCTCTAGAACAAGCCGCTGATCGCCTCCGTGAGCCGGTCCCGCAACGCCGCGGAGGCCTCCTTGAGGTCCAGCCACATCTGCTGGGCGCTGGCGACCACGCGCGTCTGATGCGTGCGCTGCTTGCCGCTCCGGACCTCCGTCACGCTCTGCGAGACCCCCGGCACCCCCGGCGGCTGCAGACTCTGCATGTTCAACCCGCCCAGCAAGCCCAGCGGATTGGGCACGCCCTGCGGCGTGGGACCCACGTTCGTGGTGACCTGCTGCTGCACGGTCTCCTCCGTCCGCTCGATGATCTGCACGTCCGCCGCACAGACATACACCGTGTCCTCGGTCGCCTTCGCGAGGCCCGCCCCCAGCAGGCCGCCGACCGCGCCGGCGATGGGGATGGATTTGAAGGACGAGCCCGACAACGCCGCCGCGGTCCCCGCCGCCGAGCCGACCGCCGCCCGCGCTGTCCGCCAAATAACCGGTTCGCAAGGACAAGGGCCATGCGGTTCAGCACGACGGACGGCATCCCCGGGCACGTGTGCGAGGTGATCGGCCTGCTGATGGACACGGAAACGCTGGGCCTGCACGCCGGGCGGGACCTCCTGCTGCGGCTCACCGATAAGCTCGGCGGGCGCTCGCGGGTGATGGACAAGCAGGCGCAGGTCGCGCTGGAGGCGGCGGCCAAGCGGCTGGCCGACCGCGCGGCGGCGCTGGGGGCGGATGCGGTCGTGGGGGTGCGGCTGATCGTGCAGCCGGTCGGCATCAAGCGGACGGCGATGGTGCAGGCGGTCATCTACGGCACGGCGGTGCGGCTCAAGCCGCTGGCGCCCGCGGCCGAGGAGCGGGCCGGGCGCGTCCAGGAGGGCGCATGCTGACCGGCCGCCGCCTCCCGGCGTGGCTCGCGGCGGCGCTGAGCGGCGTCCTGTGGGCGCCCTCCGCCGTCTGGGCGATCGGGGCGGTATGCAATCCGGCGGGGGACGCTCTGGCGCGCGCGCAATGCACGATCGACGCGGCGGGGCAGACCGGGGCGGGCAATCCCGGCGCCTGGACGGCGACGCAGGTCCCCGGCTTCGTCACCGACACGCCGCCGGAGACGGGCTATTTCGACACTTCGGGCAACCCGGCTGCCCTGGACGCGGCCGCGGCGGCTGCGGCGCAGAGTCCGCAGGCCGACGACCTGCGCAACAAGCGGGACCAGGCGGCCGGCTGGGATCTCTCGCAGAGCCCGCCGGTGGAGACCGCGCGCGCGATCGCGCAGCAGCCGGCGGATCCCGGGCTGAGCCGGACCTGCCAGACGACCACGACGTGCATCAGCTGGCAGCAGACGCCCAACGGCGGCGGCGCCTGCCAGACTCCGGGGACAAGCCAAGCCACCTGCCTGATCACGACCGACGTGACGATCACCCATGCCGGGCCGCTCACCGGCTCCACCGACTGGATGGGGGTCGGCGGCATCGAGAATGCCGTGTGGGTCCGGCTCCGCAAGGGCGCGCCCGGCCTGTACTACGTGGACGTGGGCAACGGCAACAATACCAATAGTTGCGGAAATTGGAACGTGCCGTGGACGCAGTGGACCTACACGCTGGATCTGCGCGGCTCGTTTCCCGCCGGCAGCACGGTGCTCAACAGCTGGATCACGATGACGGTGGAGGCCACGGGAGGCGGCTGCGGCTGGGGCAGCGGGACCTTCAGCGACGCCTATCAGCAGTACTGCCGGATCCTGAACTGCGACGCGGGCGGCATGCAGTGGCCGAGCATCCGGATCGCCAGCTACTCGTTTCATGCGGACGTGCAGGAGCCGCCCACGACCGCGGACGCGTGCGCGCCGTATCAGCAGCTCGCGGCGCAGGGTCAGGCGACCTTGCAAGAGGACCTCTGCCTGGACGCCACGCCGGCGACGCGCGTGTGCGACCAGGGGCACAGCTATCTGATCGATCCGCCGGGGGGCTGCTGGCGCCGGCAGCAGACCTGGCTCTACACCACGCAAATCCCGGATACC
Organism: Nitrospira calida; assembly: GCF_976986435.1. Taxonomy (NCBI): domain Bacteria; kingdom Pseudomonadati; phylum Nitrospirota; class Nitrospiria; order Nitrospirales; family Nitrospiraceae; genus Nitrospira; species Nitrospira calida. The sequence continues at coordinate 2,542,192 of NZ_OZ335950.1, read as the reverse complement.
TGCCGGCCGTACCGCGAGCAGGGCTGCGCCCAGACCAGCTCGGCCTGCGGGCAACGCGACGCCTACGGCAACTGCGAGTATTACAACAACGAGTACACGTGTTACGGGAGCACCTGCGCGGCCGAGCAGACCGTCCAGGTGTGCGCGACCTGCGGGAATCCCCAGGGCCTCGTGCCGTTCTGCCTGGACGACGCGACCCCGCCGGACCAGTCGCTGGCGAAGACGGCCGCGTGGCTGCAGGTGCTCCAGAACGCCCAGGACCAGTGGGATCCCAACAGCCTGACGATCTTCCGCGGGGACCGGGTGCAATGCGTGCATGGGACGGGGTTCGGGAACCTGGCGATCGACAATTGCTGCGCGGACCCGCCGCAGGGCGGCAGCTGCACGCAGACGGACTGGGACGCCTACGCCGCCCGGCGGGAGAAACGCGCGCACTACGTGGGCCAGTACTGCTCGAACTGGGTCAATTTCTTCGTGGGGCGGACCTGCGTCGAGATCACGCAGGTCTGGTGCGCGTTTCCGACATCCTTCGCCCGGATCATCCATGAGCAGGGCCGGCCGGCGCTGCCGCGCGGCTGGGGGAGCGCGGAATCCCCCGATTGCGGCCCGTTCACGATCGACGAGTTTCAGCGGTTGCCGTGGAACAGCATGGATTTCTCGGAAGTCTACGACCAGCTGGTCATTCAGTTCGATCAGCAGGGGATCACGCAGCAGGCGCAGCAGGCCGCCGCTCAGGCGACCGGGCGCTGAACGCGATGGGACAAGACCCGACAGAAGACATGGAGCAGGGTGCCGATGCGTCGCCTCGGGCTCGTCCTCATGCTGATCGGAGCCATGGCCGCGCCGGGAGCGCCGGCCCGCGCATCCATCTGGGCGGACTGGCCGGTGCCCTGCCTGGCGGCGGTGGCGCGGGAGGCGCGGCTGAGCCGGAGCCTCCTGCAAGCGATCGTCTGGGTGGAGAGCCGGGGCCATCCCTGGGCGCTGCACGTGAACGGCTCGGCGGGCGGGGCGGTGTATCCCTCCAGCCTCGCCGACGCGCGGGCGCGGCTCGGGGCGCTGTTGCGGCGGGGCGCGAACGTGGACATCGGCTTGGCGCAGATCAACAGCCGGCATCTGCCGCGGCTGGGCCTGCAGGCGCATCAGCTCCTCGAGCCGTGCACGAACTTGCGGGCGGGTGCGCGGATCCTCAACGAGCTGCTCGCGCGGCACGGCGAGACCTGGCGGGCGATCATGCGCTACAACGGGCGCGACCCGGCGTACGCGCATCGGATCCGGGAGGCGTGGCGGTGGTTCCGGTCCGCGGACCGCGCGGCGCGGTGAGCCTGGTGCGCCTGCGGCTGCATCTGCCGGGTCCGCTGCCGGGGCTCAACGAGCTGGTCGCCGCGGCGAAGCGCCGCAGCGGCACCGGGTGGAACGGCTACGCGGCGCTCAAGCGCCAATGGATGGCGGTGCTCGCGCCGATGATCGCCGGGGCGAAGCTGCCGCGCCTGAGCCGCGCGTGGATCGGCTTCCGCTGGCTGGAGCCCGCCCGGCGGCGGGACCCGGACAACATCGCGGCCGGAGGGCGCAAGCTGGTGCTGGACGCGCTCGTGGCCGCCGGGGTGCTGCCGGGCGACGGCTGGCGGGGAGTGCTCGGCTGGTCGGACCGGTTCGCGGTGGACGCCCGGCGGCCCGGCGTCACCGTGACGCTGCTCGGCCTCGCGCGGCGCCTGGCGCTCGCGGGCGTGCTGCTCGCGGCCGCGCCGGCGGCGGCGGAGACCTCCCCGGTCAACCTCGCGCCCGGCTGGCCGTTGCGGCTCGACGACCCCTATCCCGTGACGCCGGGGGACTGGCAACTCCAGACGGCGCTCCGCCAGGACTGGTCGTCCGGCGCGAACCGCGTCACGCTGCGCACGGATGTGCGCGTCGGGCTGCGGGAGTCCTGGGAGCTGGACGTGGGATTCACGCCGGCGCAGGCCGGATCGCTCGGGGGCGATCCGGTGGATCATCGGGCGGTGCGGGTGAGCGTGCTGGCGCGGGTGACGCGCCAGGACGGCGGCTGGCCCGCGCAGGCCGTGCGGCTCACCGTCGCCCCGGCGATCGCCGGAGGCAGCCGGGCCCCCTCGCTGCAGGCGGACTGGCTGGACTCGTGGAAAGTCGGGGCGCGGGCGTGGGTGCATCTCAACGCGTCCTACCTCGTGGCGCCGGATCCGTTTCCGGGCGGATTTCCTCCCGGCCGGCGCGACTGGTGGCAGGCGCGGCTGGGCGGGGTGTATGCACTCGCGCCGAGCGGCCTGGCCCTGGCGGGGTCCGTCGGGATCCTGCCGTCGCCGTTCCTGCTCCGGGATCAGCTCCGGGCGGATCCCGAGCTGGCGTTGCTGGTGCCGCTCGCCCGCGGGCTCGTGGTGAGCGTGGGCGGCGGGGTGCTGGTCCAATCGGACAACGTGATGCGCGCGCAGGTGGGGCTCTCATGGACGTTCTGAGCCTGGCGGCCCGCTGGGTAGGCGGGCTGGGAATACTCGTGGTGGCGGGCTGCGGGCTGAGCGCCGGGCCCACGGCCTGGAGTTCCCGCGTCACACAGGTGTGCCAGGATGGCGAGGCCGCGGCGATGGAGGACCGTGGCATGGGCCGCGTCGCCGTGGAGCGGGCGTGGCGGATGGCGGCGCGGTGTCCGGCGCCCGACTGGCCGGCCCGGCGCGACCCGGCGGAACGCGGGAGGCGGGCGGAACCGGGCAGGCTTCGCCAGGTGGCGTCCGATCAGGACAGCCGCCCCTGGGGCGCCGGGGGCCCCCGGCGCCGCGCGATCTTGTCATCACGCCGCTGGGGGCGCCGATGCCCCGGCGCGCGGCGAACTAGAGAACAACAGCGGGCCGTGGCGGCCGGCGGGACCGGGCCGCGGCGGCGAGTGAGGAGCGGTCCCACAACGCAACATAAGGAGGTGCGGTATGTCCATGTCCCACAAAGTGCTGTTGGGGTTGGCCGTGTTGGTGACGGTCGTGGCGGCCGGGTCCGTCTGGGCCGGCGGCGACACGACGTTCGCGGGCTTGGAGACGCTCGCGACGAACTGGCTCCAGGGGTCGTTGGGCCGCCTGATCGCGATGATCGGGGTGCTGGTCGGCATCGGCTCCGCGGTGGCCGGGAGCTTCATCGGGATGCTGTCCGGGTTGGCCGTGGCCGCCGGCGCGTACTATCTGCCGACGGTCATCACCACCATCGCGGCGGCGACCCTGTAAGGGCGTCCAGAGGGGCAGGGCCGGCGGCGGACGGCCCTCCGCTCGGCAGGGAGGCAGGCGATGGTCGTCATTCCCCGGTACACCGACAGTCCCCCGCAGCTCTTGTGGTGGGAACTCGATGAGCTGATTCTCCTGCTGGCCGCGATGGTCTTCGGCGTGGCGACGCGGACGCTCACCTGGTGCCTGCTGGTCGGCTTCGCGAGCGTCTGGCTGATCGCGCGGCTCAAGAGCGGGCGGAGCGACGGCGTCGTGCTGCACTGGTGCTGGTGGCACGGGGTACCGGGCTTCCGGCTGACCGGGCCGTCCAGCGAGATTCGGGAGTTTCTGGAATAAGGGAGGCAATGGCGATGGGCAACAAACAGGATCGCCGGCCGCGGCGGCTGGCGGCGCGGGACCTGGTCGCGGTCGGGCAGGACGTCTACGCCGCGGTCGTCGCCGGTGTCATGGCCGCGCGCGGCGCGGGCCGGGATCCGCGGCCGGGCGCGGCGGCGGATCTCCGCCGCGAGGGCCGGCGGGCGCTCCGGTGGCTCAGGCGTTCGCTCGGGTTCGCGGAGTTTCACGCGCAGGTCGAGCGCAGCTCGCCGGCCGCTCAGGCGCCTGCGGCACGGGCCGGCGAGCTGATGGCCGCATTCGTTCTCGTCTCTGTGAGGTCGTCACGTACCCCGGACTGAAGTCTGAGGTTCTCGCCGGGTAATTGTTCTATGGACATTCGGCTCTATCGGGACAAGCTGGCCCAATTGCAGTTCGGCAACAAGGCGCTGGTGATCGTCGTGCTGGGGTTGGTGGTCGCGCTGATCGCCAACGGGCTGTTCACCCGGCAGGTGATCGTGCACGTCGCGCCGGTGGAGGTGTCCCGGCCCTACGAGCTCAGCGGGACCGGCGCCTCGCCGGACTACTACCGGCAGATCGCGCTCTCGCTCGTGGCGCTGCTCGCGGACGTGACGCCCGAGTCGGTGGACGTGAGCCACGCGGCCTTCCGGCGTTACCTGGCGCCTGCGGCCTATGGGCCCGTGGCGGAGGGGCTGGCGGCGGACGCGCAGTACATCAAGCAGTATCAGATCGCGCGGGTGTTCTGGCCGGAGCAGGTCGAGCAGCAGGGCGACCGCGTCACGTTCATCGGCCGGGAACACCGCATGATGGGGCATAACAAAGTGGCGGAGGAGGAACGTGCCTACACGCTGCGCTTGCGGGTGCGCGATTGGCAGGTGCAAGTGGTCGAGTTGGCGGTGGCGAGCGCTGACGAGTATCGCCGCGCTCGCCTGGCTGCTCGCTGATCCGGCGGGCGCGGGCGCGGTCCAGCGCCTCACGGCCGCGGACGAGCGGACGCTGCGGGCGCCGGTGTCGCGGGACCAGCTCACCGTGCTGGTGTTCCCGGCGACGGTGCTGCAGGCGGTCACCAGCGCGCCGGGCCTGGAGGTGAAGACGAGCGACCGGCATGTGATCGTCTCGCCGCCGGACCGGCCCGTCGATCTCGTCGTGACGACGACTCAGTACGTCTATGTGTTGATGCTGGAGCCGGAGGCGAAACCGGCGGACACGGTGGTGATCGAGGACGCGCGCTTGGCGGGAGAGCCGGCCCGCGCGGCGGGGGGCCGATCCACGGGGCACCAGGAGGCCGTGATCGAGCTGTTGCGCGGGGCGATGACCGGGCGGTGGCCGGCCGGAGCCGCGCCGCGGCCGCTGGCGCGCGAGGCCGTGCCGACCTGGGTGGATCTCGAGCCGGAATCCATTCTGGGCGCGACCGTGCGCCGGGCGGGCGGGCTCTATGAGTTGCGCCGGTACGTGCTGGTGAACCGCAACGGCGCGCCCCGGTCCTACCGCGAGCAGGAATTCTACACTGGGGAGGAATTCGGGATCGCGATCAGCCGGCAGGTCGTCGAGCCGGGCGAGCGCCTGGTGCTCGGCGTCGTCGTGCCCGGCCGGGAGGCCGCGCCGGACGCCGACCCCTGGGCGGCGCTTGATCCGGATGGCACGGCCAAGGGGGCGGGCGATGAGTCAAGGAATCACGCCGCAGGGCGCGCCGGCGTCCCCGGCGCCGGCGGGCGGCCCGCTGGCCCCGTGGGGCCTGGCGATGCCCCGTTGGGCGCTCTGGGCCGTCGGCGGGTTCGGACTGGTCGGCCTTGCCATCCTCTCGGATTGGCTGTTTCCCGCCGCGCCCGGCGCGCCGGCCGACAAGCCGGGGCAGGCCAAGCCGCTCTCGCTCTCGCCCAGCAAGACCGAGCATGAGGCCTGGCTGGCCCAGGCGCAGGGCGAGGTCCGGGCGCTGGCGCAACAGGTCCAGCAGCTCTCCCAGAAACACGAGGCGTTGGCCCAGGCGCTCAAGGACGGCAAGGACCAGCGGCTCGGCATCCGGCCGGGCGGGGGCCGCCGCTCCTGCCGAACGGGGCTGGGTCGCGTCCGGTGCTCAAGACGGCGACGGATGGCGAGGGGCTGCCGGCGGACCCGCCGCCGCCGATGCGGGACGTGGAGCCGCCGCCGTCCGCCGCCCCCTCGCCCCCAAGCCGCCGAGCGCTCCGCCCGCCGCCGCGCCGCTGCCGGCGGCGCCGGGTCCGCCCGTGGCCGGGCCGCTGGTGGCCCCGGCCCCGGCGAAGGCCGCTCCGGCCGGGGGCGGAACGAAACTGCGGGTCATCGAGGCCGACGCGCGGGCGATTCCCGCCAAGTACTGGCTCCCGATGGGCGCGATCCTGCCGGTCCGGCTGCTGTCGGGGGTGGATGCGCCGGCGGGGGGAGCGGGCGTGGCCAGCGGGATGGCCGCGCAGCCGCACCCGGTGCTCATGCAGGTGATGGACCTCGCCAAGCTGCCGAATGAGACCACGATGGATGCGACCGGATGTTTTGCCCTGGGCGAAAGCCTGGGCGACATCTCGACCGAGCGGGCGATGATCCGGGTGGTGGGGGTCTCCTGCGTCAAGGGGGACGGCGTAGCCGTGGACATGCCGGTGAAGGGCGTCGTAACCGGCGAGGACGGCAAGGTCGGCCTGCGGGGCCGCATGGTCATCCGCGAGTCGGCCATGCTGGCGCGGACGCTCCTGACCGGGTTCGTGTCCGGGGTCGCGCGGGCCTTCATGCCGTTTCAGATGGGGCTGTTCGTGGCGCCCAGCCTCGGGCAGGCGCTGGAGCCGCCGCCGATGTCGAACGTGGCGCTCGCGGGGATGGCGGGCGGGATGAACCAAGCGGCGCAGATGCTCGCGCAGCACTACGCCCAGATGGCCGCGCGGATCTATCCGGTCATCGAGGTGGACGCCGGCCGCTGGGCGGACCTGATCGTGACGGAGGGCCGGGAACTCAAGGAGCCCTTGCGGTGATCGGAGACGGAGGTTGTGCATGCGAGAACGAATCCGACTGATGGTGGTGCTGTGGAGCCTGTCCGGCGCCGTGATCGCGAGCGTGCAGGCGGACTCGGCGGCGGGGGAGCTGCTGCCCGCGCCGCTGGAGGCCCTGTGGCCGGATCTTGCCCCGGACGCGGTGCAGCCCGCGCCGCTGCCCGGCTGGCGGGAGCTGGTCACGCCCGACGGGCAGGTGGTGTATCTCGATCCCTCGGGACGGTACGCGCTCGCCGGGCGGCTGGTGGATCTCTGGACCCGGCGGGATCTCTCGCAGGAGCGCCTGGCGCGCGACCGGGCGGCGCAGGTCAAGACGATTCCCGAGGCGGACGTGCTGTGGATCCGCCCGGCGGGCGAGGTCCGCGGGCGGCTCTACGTGTTCGACGACCCGGATTGCCCCTTCTGCCGGCAGGCGCATCCGACGCTCGCGGCGCTCGCCGCGCGCGGCGTGGAAGTGGGCGTGGTGCTCTATCCGGTTGCGCGGCTGCATCCGGAGGCCTACGGCAAGGCGGTGGCGATCTGGTGCGCCGAGGACCGGCAGGCCATGCTGGACCGCGCGATGCGCGGGGAGGCCCCGGCCGCCCCGGCCGCGCCCTGTCCGCATCCCGTGGACCGGAACGTGCGGCTGGGCCGTCGGCTCGGGGTGACGGGGACGCCCTACTGGATCGCGCCCTCCGGGCGGGCGCTGGCGGGGGTGCGGGAGCTGGCGGAGTTGCTCGTGTTGAGCGGCGCCGAGCCGCCGGCGCCGGTCACGGACGTGCGGAGCGGAGGAATCACCCATTGAGCGGGCGGGTCGCAAGCGCGCTGGCGTGCGCCGCCTGGTGGCTGATCCAGGCCGGCGGTGGAGCCTGGGCCGCGGAGGCTGCGGACGGCCGAGCGGCGCGCTGGCGCTTGACGGTGGCACCTGCCGTTTCGGCGCGGGCGCCCAGGCCGGTGTGGCTCATGGTCCTGCCGGCGGAAGGGCGGTGGCCGGATGGGGTGCGCTACCGCTGGCGGTGCGGGGAGGATCTGCCCGACGTGGAGACGGCGCGCGCGGGCCGGGGCTGCTGGTATGAGCGGCCCGGCCGGTACCGGCCCTCGGTGACGATCGTCGTGCCCGGCGAAGACGCGGTGACCCTGCGCGCGGCGGACCCGATCGTGGTGGCTGCGCGGCCCGTGCCGTCGCTCACGCTCGACGTGCGGCCGTCCGATCGCTGGTGGCGGGCGCCGCTGGCGGCCGCCGCGGCGGTGTCGGTGCGGGGACTTCCGAGGATGAGCCGGTGATGGCCGTGAGTTGGGTGCTCAATAACCAGGCGGCGGGGGAGGGGGCCGCGGCGCGGGTCTCCCTGGAGGCGCCGGGCGAGCATCGGCTCGTGGCCGTGGTCAAGACGCCGTGGCGGACGTTGACGGCGAGCCGGGTGCTGGTCGCCCGCGCGAACACCCCGCCGGCCTGCATGATTCGTCAGGAGGCGGCCGAGCCGCCCGCTCCGCCGCTCACGGTGCGGCTCACGGCGCGCTGCCGCGACGCCGACGGCGAGGTCGTGCGGTACCGCTGGCGCGCCGGGTCGGCGGAGGGTGCGGGCCCGTCGTGGGAATGGACGGCGCCCAAGGCGGGGACCTACACGGTGCGCTTGCAGGCAGTGGATGACGCCGGCGCGGACGCCGAGGTCGTGGCGACGGTGCGCTGGGAGCCATAAGGAGGAAGAACGCGAGATGCGATGCGAGAGACACGGCAGGCGGTGGACCGGGTCTATCGGGGTTGGCCTCGGGCTGGCCGGAGGCCTGCTGAGCGGGTGCATCAACACGGAGTTCGGGTGCAAGGGGTTTCCGGAGGGGGCGAGTTGCCAGGCGGTCTCGCAGGTCTTGGCCTTGGATCCGTCGGAGACCGGCGGGTACTTGTCCGCTGAAGGCGGGCGGCCGAGCGGCTGGCGCAGATCCGGCAAATCCTCGGGCCCATCGGGCTCCAGCTGGCGCCCGTCGAGCCCCAGGCCTTGCTCGCGGTGCTGCACGAGTTGCTGAATCCCGGCCATCCCGCGGCGGATGCGCCGCCGGGCTACGACCCGCGGACGCCGCTGGCCGCGCAGGCGGTGCGGTACGACACGCGGATCGCGGTGGCGCCGGAGGCGCTGGAGGTGGACGGCTGGCGGGTCGGCGTCCTGAGCGTCCAGCAGTACCCCGAGCAGTGGCACGGGGGGATGCGCGAGACGATCGGCCGGAGCCTGCACGCGCTGGAGCAGATCGGCGTGCCGTGCTGGTGGTCGATGACGGCCTTGCGGCTGGATCAGCAGCGGGCGGCGGCGCAGCTCGGCAAGCGGCATGTGGTGGCCAGCAACCAGGCGTTCGGCCCGCTCGTGCGCCTGATTCCGGTGATCGGCAAGAAAAAAGAGCATCTGGACCGGATGATGCACGCCGTCACGGAGGGGCGGCATCTCTGGGCGGTGGGCCATCAGCTCGTGCTCTATGCGCCGGAGCCGGCCGCCCTGGATGAGGCGGTGGAGAGCGCGACGGCGTTGTTCCGCGGGCTCGGCTGGCAGTTGCAGCGCGACCGCTACATCGGCCTCATCCAGTGGCTGGCGGCGCTGCCGATGCAGGCGACGCCCGACGCCGAGGAGGCGCGGTCCCGGCTGCGGCGGCTCAAGACGCTGCATAGCGCCGTCGCCGCGGCGGTCGCGCCCATCGTCGGGGACTGGAAGGGCACGCCGCAGCGGCCGGTGCTCCTGTACACCAGCCGGAGCGGCCAGCTCGTGGCGTACGACCTGTACGCGAATCCCAGCGGGAATTACAACGTCTGCGTCGCGGCCAAGTCCGGCGCCGGCAAGAGCTTCTGGGTGAACGACCTGATCCGGGCGTATCTCTCGATCGGCGGCCGGGTCTGGATGATCGACGCGGGGAATTCCTACCGGACGCTGGCGGACCTGCTGGGCGAGCGGGCGGCGTACATCCAATGGTCGAAGGAAGCGAAGGCGCTGGCCCTCAATCCGTTCGCGGCGGCGACGGACCGCGAGCCGGAGACGGTCACGCAGATCCGCGGGGTCCTCGGGCAGATGGCCTGTCCCTCGCGCGCGCTGAGCGACTGGGAGCGCGCGGTCCTGGACGAGGTGGTGGCGGCGGCGCTCGAGGCTTCCGGCGCGGAGGCCACGGTGACGGAGGTCCGGGACCGGCTCAAGGCGATCGCCGATTCCCGCGCCGCGGACCTGGCGACGCAGCTGTCGCCCTACGCGCGGGGCGGGATGTACGCGGAGTGGTTTCACCGCTCGGGCCGGCTCCCGTGGGACGCGCCGTTCATCGTGCTGGAGCTGGACGGCCTCCAGCAGCAGCAGGAGCTGCGCAGCGTGATCCTCATGCAGCTGCTGCTGGCGATTCAGCAGGAGATGTACCTGGGCGACCGCGCGACGCGGAAGCTCTGCGCGATGGACGAGGCCTGGGATCTCCTGAGCAAGGCGGGGCATACCGCCGACTTTTTCGAGACCGGCGTGCGGCGCGTGCGGAAATACAACGGGTCCATCATCGTGATCACGCAGGGCGTGGACGACTTCTATCACAAGCTGGGGCAGGTCGGCCGGGCGCTGCTGCAGAACAGCGATTATCTCGTGTTGCCGATGCAGAAACCGGAGTCCATCGCGGCGATCAAGCAGCAGGAGCAGCTCGCGATGAGCGAGGGCGAACTCAAGCTGCTGGAGACGGTGTTCAAGACGGACGAGTACGCCGAGTTCATGTTCTGCCTGCCCGGCGGCCGGGAGGTCCTCCGGCATGTCGTGGACGAGGAGAGCAAGCTCATCTACACGACGAAAGCCGACGACCTGGCGGCGATCGCGCGGGTGGCCCGCGAGGAGGGCGTGACCCGCCTGGAGGCGATCCGGCGCTTGGTAGCCCGGCGGGCGGCGCACGTGGGCGGGCTCGCGGCCGCGCCGGAGCCCGGGCCGACGGCGGGCGCCGCCGCGGGGAGGCCGATGAAGCCCGCATGGGGAGACAGAATCCGCGCGCAGGTCTTGCGCGGGGCGGCCTGGTGCGCGAGACCGGCGGTCCGCACCCCCGCGGCCGTCCTGGGCCTCGTGCTCGCGCTTGGGTTAGCGGCCTCGCCCTGGGGCCAGCTGCTTGTGCGGGTGGACGAGTCCTGGCCGCACCATCGCGTGTTCTGGCTGTGGCGCGACGACGAGGCGATCGAGCGGGGGGATCTCGTGGCCTTCGTGATGACGGAGGACCTGGCCGCGCGGCTCACGCCGCCCGACGCGCGGACGCGGGAATACGTCCGAGTGGGGCAGCTCTATCTCAAGCGGGTGCTCGGCCTGCCGGGCGACCGCGTGACGGTCGAGCCGCTGGCGGGCGGGCGGGCGCGGATCCGGATCAACGGGATCGTGGTGGGGGAGACCCTGGGCCGGGACCGGTTGGGGCGGCCGATCGGGACCGGGCCGCTCGATCCGGTGATTCCGCCCGGCTCGTACTATCTCGCGCTGGACTATCCCCGGTCGTTCGACTCACGCTATCTGGGCTATGTATCGGCGGGGCTGATCGAAGGGCGGGTGGTGCCCCTATGGTGAATCGGCAGCGAATTGTCAGGCTCGTCGCCGCGGCGGTGGGCGTGTTGCTGGCGCTGGCGGCGGCGCTGGGTGCGGGCCGTCCCGCCTGGGCCGAGGCCTCAGCCGCGCGGGCGGCCGAGGCGGCCGCGGCGGCGGGCGCGCGCTGGCGGAGCAGGCCCTGCGGCCGCCGGGCGCGGCCGGAGCGCTGCGGCCCGCCGGGCCCGGCGTCTACGTCGTGATCACCTGGGGTCTGGAGGATCGGGAGCTGGAGACGCTGATGAGCCAGGCGCGCCGGGTGGGCTATCCCGTCGTAGCACGGGGCGTCTGGCGCGGGTCGCTGCCGGAGACGATCGCCCGGCTCAAGCGCCTGGCCGGGGAGCGGGGTGAGCGGGCGCCCGCGATGACGATCGACCCGCCCCTCATTCGGGCGGCGGGCGTCGAAGCAGCCCCGGCGCTGATCCTACGCGGCGCCTCGCGCGCGTGCGTGATCGCCGGGCGGAGGCCGCTTGGGGACCTAATCGCCCGGGCGGCGCGGGAATGGCCGGCCTTCCGGCCCTGGGCGGACGCGGCCCAGCGGGCGCTGGCGCGCCGCGCGGAGGAGCCGGGCCGGCTGGAGGGGCTCGCCTGGCCGGGCGAGCCGCCGGCCTGTCGGGTGCGCCTGGAGCCGCCGCCGGTGCCCTTCGCGGAGCCGGACCTCGGAGAGGCGATGCGGGAGGCGGTGCTCCGGCACGATTGGGCCGGGGAGCTGGCGCGGGCGCGCGAGCGGGCGGCCCAGCGCCTCCGCGAGGGGCCGGGCCTGGCGCTGCCGCGCGCCGCGCGGCCGAGCGGCGCCTCGTGGATCCGACCGTGGAGGTCCAGGAGCGGGTCGTCGAGCCGCGCACGCAGCAGGTGCTCGCCGAGCCCGGCCGCCGGATCAACCCGGTGGCCGTGGTGCCCTGGACGGAGGAGCTGGTCATTCTGGACGGCGCGGACCCCGCGCAGGTGGCGTGGGCGGACGCGCGGCTCGCGCGGGCCGGGCCCGCGCGGGTGTTGATCGCCCGCGGCGACGCGGCGGCCCTCATGCGGCGCTGGCGGCGCCCGGTCCAGTGGCTGCCGCCGGAATTGGTGGACCGGCTGGGGCTGACGGCGCTCCCGCGGCGGTGCGCGCCCAAGGACAGCAGCTGGAGGTGGAGACCGATGTCGTGCAAGACTGACCCGGAGGCGCCGGGGCGCGGCTGCCGGCGGGCGCCCTGGGTGTGCGTGCTGGCCGCGGCGGCGGCGATCGGGCTCGGGGCCCTGGGCCTGCCGGCGCCGGCGCGGGCCGCGTGCGGCGCGGACCCCGCGAACGCCACGATCCTGACCGCGCTCGCCACGATCTGCTGGGACTGCCTGTTTCCGATCTCGCTCTTCAGCGTGCCGATCGATCCCGGGAGTGCCGAGGCGGCCACCGCACCGGCGGTGGGCCCCGGGCTCCCGTTCCCGTCGCCCAATCCCTATCCGCCGCCCGCCCTCTGCTCGTGCGTGTGCATTCTGCCGGGGGTCTGCCTGCCGGGCATTCCGATCGGCTATTGGGAGCCGCGGCACCTGATCGAGGTCGTGCATGAGCCGTTCTGTTTTCCGGCCCTCGGGATCGACCTCTCCGACGCCGTCATGGATTTCCTCATCCGCGGCGACCAGCAAACCGGGCATGACGAGGCGACCGATCACCAGAACGCCCACTACGCGCACGTCCATTTCATCGTGTTTCCGGCGCTGAAGGTCTTCAGTCTCTTGATGGACGTGCTGTGCCTCAACGCCGGGGCGCAGACGGGCGAGCTGGACCTGCTCTACCTCTCGGAGATCGATCCGCTCTGGACGGCGGACGTGCTGGCGGCGCTGGTGTTCCCGGAGACGCTCCTGTTCGCGAACCCGATCGCCGGGGCGGCCTGCGCCGGGGACGCGATCGCCGCGAGCCTCGACGCGCCGCTCGATCCCCTGTTCTGGTGCGCGGGCGGCTGGGGCCAGCTCTATCCGCCGGCCGGCCGGCAGAACAACACGAGCGGCGGGAATTTGGCGGTGCAGCCGCTCCTGTGGGCGCGGGTGCTGACCAAGCTCGCGCGGGCGGGCACGGAGCCGTGGGCCGCCGCCAACGGGGCCCTGCTGTGCCAGGATCTGCCGACCTTCGTGCTGGTCAAGTCGCAGTACAAGTGGCAGCTGCTGGACCCGGTGGCCTACGACGCGGCGAAATGCTGTCCCAAGCTCGGCGCCTCGCAGGCGCTCTGGGAATGGGGGAAGACCATCCCGGTGGAGGGGGAATCGCATGTGTGGCTCCTGTGGCGGCGGCAAAACTGCTGCATGCTGTAGCGCCGGCTCGCGGCCCTGCCGGGCGCGCGGGCTGCTCGCTGCGGCGCTCGCCCTCGCCGTGGCGGCCGCGCCGGGCCCCGTCCTGGCGGAGTGGGCCTGGGACCGGACGCGCGAGGGGTGGTTCTGGTACGAGGACCCGCCCGCGGCCCGGGAGGTGCCGCCGGAAGCGCAGCGGCCCGAGCCGGAGCCGGCCGATCCGCGGGATCCGGCCGTGCGCGAGGGCCTCAAGCGCTGGCCGGTGGACGAGGCGAGGCTCGCGCAACTGCCGGTCGCCTGGCTGCGCGCGCTGCAGGACGCGAAGCTCGAGCGGGCGCTGGAGGACTTCACGCCGGAGGCCGCGCGCGAGTACCTGCTGGTCCACCGGGAGCATTTCCGCCGGTCGCAGGCGTTCACGGACCTGTGGCGGCTGGTGCTGTACACGCATCCCGAGCTGGACCCGGCCGCGGCGCATCCGGTCTCGACCGCGGGGCTCAAGGTGGCGGACGCGCTGGAGCGGGAGGCCCGGCAGGCGCAGCTGGCCGCCTGGGCCGAGCGGGCCGGGCTGTATTTCTTCTTCCGCAGCACCTGCCCATACTGCCGGGCCTTCGCCCCGGTGCTCAAGCTGTTCGCGGACACGCACGGCTGGCGCGTGCTGCCGATCACGCAAGACGGCCGGGGGCTGCCGGAGTTTCCGGACGCGCGGCCGGATGAGGGCGTGGGCGACGCGATCGGCGTCCGGGCGGTGCCGGCGGTGTACGTGGCGATTCCCGAGGAACGGTTTCTCGCGCCGGTGGGGCAGGGGATGCTCACGCTGGCCGAGTTGGAGGACCGCGTGCTGGCGGTGCTCGAGAACCGCGCGCGGCTCGCGCGCAAGGAGGAGGGGCGATGATGGAGATGATGAGGAGGATCCTCACGGGGCGCGGGCGCCGCGCGGGCCGGCTCGCGCGGGCCGGCGTGGTGGCGGCGCTGGCGCTGGCCTGGCCGGGCACGGCCGCGGCGGCGATCGACGATTCGCTCAACGCGTTTTTCACCGACCTGCAGGGGGCGGTGACCGGGACCGCGGCGGGCGCGTATCAGAGCCAATCCCGCGGGTATCTGACGGGCGGCGCGCTCTCGGCGCGGGTGCCGATGCAGAGCGTGCAGCTCGCCGCGGTCCAGCCGCCCCGCTTCAACCTGGGCTGCAACGGCTTCGACGCGACCTTCGGGGGGCTCTCCTACGTGTCGCTGAACCGGTTCCTCCAGCTGCTCCAGCAGCTCGGCACCGGCGCCGTGGCCGGGTTCGCGTTTCAGCTGGCCATGGAGTACCTCTCGCCGACGATCGGGAGCGTGCTGTCGAAAATGGAGGCCGCCGCGCGCTTCATCAACACGCAGCTCAACGTGGCGCCCTGCCAGACGGGCATGCAGGTCGGGCAGGCGCTCTTCAACGCCCTCGACGGGACGGGGTCCACCGACGTGCCGGCGCTCTCGCAGCGGTGGCGGGCGCTGCAGGGCCTCATCTCCGATCCAGTCGAGGGCGCGGAGCAGCAGGCCACCCGGACCAAGGCGGACGTGGCGGCCGAGCTGGCGGGCGATCCGCAGTGGACGATCCTGGGGAATGTCGTGTGGCAGGCGCTGCGGGAGGGATTTCCGGCGATGGAGCCGGACGAGGCCCGGTTGATCATGAGCCTCGTGGGCACGACGGTGATGGACGACACGGGCACGGAGAAGCACTATCCGCCCTTGCTCACGGTCGAGGACCTGCTGGATGCGGTCCCGGGCCAAGTCTACCACGTGTATCAGTGTCCCGAGCCGACGCAATGCCTGACGCCGCAGCAGGTGACCGAGACGAATCTGACGGGCATGGTCCAGCGCGTGGAGGCGACCATGACGGGCATCGCGGCGAATCTCCAGACGCAGACCCCGCTGACGCCCGCCCAACAGGACTGGCTCCAGCAGACCAGCCTGCCCGTGTACGTGCTGTTCAAACAGTACCTGCACGATCCGAATGCCATGACCCGGTTCGCGGCCGCGAGCGCGCGGCTGGTCGCGGCGGAGGCGATCCGGCACTACGTCTGGAACCTCACCCGGCGCGTGTCGGCCGGGGTGGCCGCCTTCAAGCAGCGCCATCCGCACGCGGACGTCGATCTCTCGGTGGTGCGCGCGGGCCTCCGAGCCGTGGAGGCCGATGCGCAGGAGATCGCGCGCAAGGAGGCTCAGCGGATCGCGGCGAACCTGCGGATCACCACGGAAATGCTGCACCAAGCGGAGTGGACGCGGAGGATGCGGTGACCTGGACGATCTACGCCTTCGGCGACGGCGACCTGCTGGCGAACGTGCTGACCGCCGTCGCGCTGCTGGTGAACGGCGCCCTGGGCAGCCTCACCCGCGCGGCGGCGCTCGTGGGACTGCTGGTGGCGCTGGGCATGACCGCGGTGCGGGCCATCGACTGGCCGCGGTTTGCGGGCTGGTTCGTCGGGTTTGCGCTGGTCTTCGTCTCGCTCATTCAGCTCCGGGTGGCGGTGGCGGTGGAGGATGTGGTGGACAGCCGGATCCCGCCGCGGATCGTGGGCGACGTGCCGCTGATCGTCGCGCTCCCCGCGGCCGCCGCGAGCCAGATCAGCTATCAGTTGACCAATCTGGCGACCGCGCTCCAGCTCAACGGGGAATTGGGGGGCGACGTGCTGCTGCGCCCCACGGCGAACGTGCAGGCGCTCTTGGAGAGCGCGCTGGCGCCGGGGGACCTGCACGCGAACCTCGTCAATTACCTGCACGACTGCGTCGTGCGCGAGGGATCCGGCATCTCCCAGGTCCTCGCCGCGAACAACCCCGATCTCTTCGCCGCGATCCAAAGCAACGATTTCGGCAACATGGTGCCGCTCATCGTCAACGGCCAGGAGGCCGGCGCGCTCTCCTGCGCGGACATGTACACGACGGTGCTCACGCCGCGGCTGGCGCCGCCCACGGAAGGCCAAGACGCGGGCCTCGATGCCACGCTGAGAGGGCTCAAGTGCCGCCTGCTCGGCGGGCGGTCGCTGGTCACGCCGGGGGGCACGGTGCCCCCGTGCGGGAGCGGTCCCCTGAGCGACGCCTGGGCGGCTCTCCAACCCTCGCTCGACGCGTTGCACTTGAACAACGCGGGCGCGGTCAGCCCCGAGCAAATCTTCACCACGGTCATCATCGCCAAGTCGTGGCACGAGGCGCAGATGGACCTGGCGCGCGAGCACCGCGACCCGGCCAGCGCGATGGCGATCGCCAACGACGCGCTGCTCAAGCAGCTGGAGATCCAGGCTCAGACCGGGCGGGAGGTCGCGAAGGCGGGGCTCCTGCGGCAGATCCGGGCGCTTGCCGACGGCCTCGTGTACCTGGGCGCGCCGATTCTGCTCGCGCTCGCCGTGACGCCGTTCGTCTGGCGGGCGCTGGGGCTCTACGCGCGGCTGTTCGTGTGGCTGATGCTGTGGGGGCCCATCCAGGCCATCGTCCACTTCATCGTCATGGGCGTGGCGGTGTCGGACGTGACCGCCGCCGGCACCGCCATCACGCTCGGAACGCTGGACGACGTGTACCGGCAGATCGTGCAGGCCAACGCGACCGGCTACGACGTGATGATCGCCGTGCCGGGGATCGCGCTCGCGCTGGCCTGGGGCGGGGTGGGCGCGATCGGCGGCGTGCTCGGCGGGGCCGCGGGCGGCGTGCTGGCCACCGGGACGGGCCTCCGCCAGCGCGTCGAGGCCGGCGAGGAAGTGACGGCCTCGGCGTTCGCGAAATCCGCGGCACTCGCGGACCCGCTCAAGCGCCCGCCGAACATGACCGGCATCGGGGCCGACGACTGGCAGCGGCACTGGAACACGACGGCCGTGACACGCGGCCTCTCGGGCACGACCGTGCGTCCGGGCGACGGCCGGATGATGACGGTCATGAAGGACGGGTCCATCAAGATCGCCTCGCCCACGCAGGAGGTCTCCATCACGCCGGAGGGCCACAAGTCCGGCTGGCAGGTGCTGGACCAGACTGTCACCGTGCAGACGCCGGCGGGATCCTACACGGTGCCGCAGGGCGCGTTCGTGCGCTGGACGGGGAACGGGGCCGACGTGGAGCTGCCGAGCATGGAAGATCCACTCACGCATCAACTCGTCAAGCCCCGCGGGGTCTTCGCCCAGGACCCCAATGCGCCGGGCGGCTTCGGGAAGCTGACGCAAACCACATGGGAGACCACTCTGAAGGGCCTGACGTACCAGGCGGTGCAAAGCCCGGACGGGACCATCAGCTATCGGATCCAGGGGCGGACGGATCTGCGGGTGGAGACCGCCGGCGGCCGGTCCTTCGAGACGGCGGGAACCATTCATGCGGCGGCCGTCGCGACGCCCGACGGGCGCGGCGGCCATGAGGTTCAGGTCGCGCAAGCGCGGGTGGACTATATCGGCCCCGACGGGCAGCACCACGTGGAGGACGGGCTCCTCCGGGTGCCGGGCCATGTGACCCCGGACCCGGACAATCCTGAGAAGAAGATCGCCGGCCTGACGCTGTTCCGGCCGTACGCGGGATCCGCGTCGAACATCGTCCGCGCCAACACCGCCTCTCCCATCACAATCGGCGAGGTCCGCGGCACCGTGACCATGGAAACCGTGACCGGGCCGGACGGCGCGCAGGTGACGCAGGCGGAGTTCACGCTGGACAACGGCCTGACCTATAAACTCTTCATCCCCAGCGATGCCAAGCCGGATCGGGATGGCAAGGTGACCGTGGCGGGCCAGGTGGACGGCGTGCTGCGGCGGACACGCGTGGTGGGTGGAGGCCTCCCGGAGGGCACCGTCGTCGATCTGCCGGTGAACCATGCCGCCGTGCTCGTGCAGATCCCCGCCGGCAAGTTCGATCCGGAGACGCTCGCTCGCGCGCTCGAACAGGCCCGCGTGCGGGCGCTGACCGCCCAGGTTCCCGATCCGGATGATCCGACGCGGACGATGAATCTGACGGTCAACGATCTCCTGCCCTTTGGCTCGCCCGCCGGCGAGGTGGGGGTGCCTACGATCACCGTCGATGGGCAAGAGTACGCCTTTCCAGCCATCCCGCGTCCGGCAGACGCCGGTCCGACGGCATTGGTGTCGAGTGCGGGCTCCGCCACCACGGAACCGGTGCGGATCGCGCTCGGGCATGCCGATTGGAAGGGACACGTCGAGGCGGTCGGCGAGACCAAGGTCACTTCCCGTGGCGACGGCAGCCAGCAACTGTCGGCGTATCGCGCGAATATGTACTATGTCTCGCCCAGCGGGCAACAGACGTATCTGGGATTCGGCGACGTGACAGCCATGCGCCGGGACAACGGAGAGTGGGCGCTGCAAAACCTCAATGCGCAGCGGGGCTCGTTCGTGGCTGAGAAACACAAGCTGGAGGCGACCGTCACCGAGCGGGTCGCGAAGGGCGTGTTCGCCAACGTGACCAGGACGGTCGATCTGGCGACGGGACGCGTCGTGACCAGCAAGCAGGAGATCGGCGTGCGTGAGGACAACGTCGAGGCGGTGCAGAAGGCCTTCGGGTCCGGTCCCGTGCGGATGCAGCCTGGCGGAACGCTGACGATCACGAACGACGGGCGGGTCACATACGAGGGTCCGGCGGTGGTCACGCTGTCCGTGCCGCATCCGGAGACGGGGAAGCCGTCGAAGGTCACGGCGCCCGTGCAGGCGCGCCTGGAGGGCGTCAAGGATCCCAAGACCGGCAAGGCGGCGTTTCGCGCCGGCGAGATCGGCGGCGTGATCGAGGGGTCCGCCTCCACGGCCAGCATGCCGGCGTGGGTGCGCGACCGGATCGAGCGCGAGCTGGGGCCCGGGCGGCACGGCCAGGTCCGGCTGGCGCTGGGAGCCGACGGCCAGGCGCTGGTGATGCGGACGAGCGCCGGCGATTCCGCCGAGGTGCGGCAGAACGTGGTGGATGTTTCCAAACAGGCGTTCACGCGGACAGAGGGCGCCTACCAGATCGATCCCGCGACGGCGCGCAATCTCGCGCAACGCGGCGACCATCGGCTCGCGTGGGACGTGCTCGACCGCGGCCTGCCGGGCACCCAGGAGCAACGCGCGCTCGCGCAGGTCCACGCGCTGATGGAGAGCCTTGATCTGTTCTACCAGCGGCAAGGCAGCAGCACGGACGCGGTAGGGTACAGCCTGGATCCCAGCGCGGTGAAGGACCTGGCGAGAAAAGGCGTGGCCAAGGTCGCCGCCAAGCTCGGCAGCAAGGACGCCGAGGAAATCGTGGAGAAGGTGTTCGATTCGCTGAAGTTCTACGAGGTGTCGTATCAGTCGGAAGACCAGAAGCGGGTGAATCTTCTCGCGCACCAGCTGCTCGCGGCGTACTACACCGCGGACGAGCTGGCGGCGCAGGCGGCGGCGCGCTCGCCCCATGATCCGAACGCCTACGCCCGGACCTTCGAGGACGCGTACTCGAAGGGGGTGCAAGAGGTCGTCGGCGACGCGCTCGAGAGCGTCAAGGATAGGGGACGATTCAGCTTCGGCTCCACTCATCTGATTGGCAGAGCCGGGACCCAGGCAGAGAAGTTGATCAGCTCCTTAAGAGAGACAGCCGGCGGCGCGCCTCCCGAAGCGGGGTCCGGTCCTGCGGAGGCGGGAGTAGGCCCCTTGAGCGGGCTCTTCAACGCGCCCGGCGCGCTGTCTTCATGGGAACCTGTGCCGACCGAGCAGTCCCAGGCGGCGAGGCCTGAGCCGCCGGCGCCATCCGTGCTGGAAGGACGAAGACCGGAGCCGGATCCGAACGGGCCGCCTCAGGAACCCTCCGCGGCCCCGGCGGATTCGCCTCCGCGCGCGGCGGCGCCGGGCCAACCGGCCCCGCCGCAGAACACACCGAGTGCCGGCGCAGGCTCCGCGCGGCCGGCGACGCCACGCGCTGGCGCAGGGCGTTCGGGCACGCTCGCGGAGCTGGTCGATCAGCTGCCGGAGCCGGAGCGCCGTCGCTTCTGGGCTGCGATTGAGACGGACGCCAAGCTGTATTGGCAGGGCGTGTCTGATGAGCCGGCCTTCCGCCGGGGGGTGGCCTTGTCCATGGCGACCTACGTCCCGCATCTCGACGCGGGCGTCCGGACACGGCTCGCGGATGCGATCGTCGAGACGCTCAAGGCGTCCGGTCCGGTCGGAACGGCGCCGGAGGCCACACAGGATCACGCGGCAGCGTCATCCGCCGCGCCGGCTCCCGCGCCGCAGCCGGCGCCTGAAAAGCCGAACTCCGCTGCGGCCGGCCAGGCGGCCGCGCCCGCACAATCTGCAGGAGAGCCGACGGCTCCCGAATCCGCGCGGACCGCTCCGGCTTCCGCGAATGCCGCGGGTCCGGGCGCGCCTTCCCCGGCCGGCCCCGGCCGCGTCGAGCCGTCCGCGGCGGCGGCCCGCGCGAGCGGGACGTGCCCTCCGCGCAACCAAGGCCTCACGCGCGCAACGGCGCAGCGGATTCCGCGCCGAACGATCAGATCGCTCGCGTTCGCGCGCGCGGCGATGATCTGTTCGACAAATACGAGGCGTATGCGCCGGTTGTCGCGCAGTATCTCGCCGGCATGATCACGCGCGAGGAGCTGATGGAGCGAATCTACCGGATCGATCCGAGCGTCGCTGGTAAGCGCATCTATATGGCGGGATTAGCCGAGCCGCTGGATTTTACGGGCTATCGGCCGGCGGGGCAGGACGACTCGCGTTAGTGTTGACACTGCCACTCCTGAAGCTGTAGGAGTCTTGCTTCACCGATGGCGCCTGCTCATCGGTTCGTAAAACGGACTGCGCATATCAAATGGATTGTTTATGGCCGCGAGCCGCTTCCTCGTGCGTTCCCAGTCCTTTTTCCGTTGTTCGGCGTTGTACTGATCCATGCGGGCAAGCATCTCTTGCCATTCCTGCTTGATGGCTTTCCGCTCTTCGGGAGAGAGGGGGCGGTGCGGGAAGTACCTGCCGAAGGCGATGACATAGCTAAAGGCAGATACGAAGAACGTCAGGAGCATGAGGCTGAAGATCCCGCTCGGGTCAGGCTTGCCCTTGATGAGATCCAGGATGAGATGCCAAACGCTCAAGACGGTCATAGCGCCGACGACGCCAAACGCGGGCAGGTCCAGGAGCCACCACAGCGGAGACCGCAGCCGGACGCGCGCGGCGCGCTCGGGATGGACAAGCGCCCCCGGCGGGGGCGCGCTGGGCTTGCTCCACCTCCAGGCGCAGATCCGGAAGGTCACGCAGGACACGGACAGCATCATGATGAGCACCAGAATCCCTCCCGCGTGCTGTCGCCAGAACCACGCGACATCCTGCCAGCTCAACTCGGGCATGGCTCCCTCCTGGTTCGTGTGCTCTCCGCCCTGGGTTCGCCGCCGGGTTTGCTGGGAATATTACCGTAGAAGCGCGGAGGACGCAAGACGATCGTTGCGCGGCCTCGCGGGCAGGACGAGGAAGCTGGAGAACCGATCCGTCGCCCTGCCGGCGCGGCGCGGTGGGGAAAGGAGGCGTTGATGGAATCGAGTTGGCCTGGAAGTGAGCCGGGGCAGCCCACGTGGTCGCGCATGGGCTGCGCGTGCTGGCGGCCGCGGTCGGAGGCGTGGGGCCGGCGGATGCTGGCCCTTTGGCGGAGCCGCTGCATTCACGCGGCCTTTTGGAAAGGCTGGTGGACCGGCGCGGCGGTGATCGGCCTGTTGGCTGCGAGCGGGGCGGTCCAGTTCTATCTCGCGGTGTTGCGAGGGAGGTGAGGGATGGCGTTGGTCTGCGATCACGGCACGTGCGCGCGGGAATCGCTGCCGCCGGCCGCGGTCTGGTTTCTGGAGCCGTTCGGCACGCGCATGATCGCCGTCTGTATGATCCTCCGCTGGGTCGGCGGCGAGCTGCTTCTGCGGGGGATCGAGCGTCTGCCGGCGATCGACGGCGACGACCTGCGGTTGATCGCGTGGTGGAACGGGTTCGTCTGGGGGACGGTGGTCGCGCTCATCGCGGCGGCGGTCGTGAACCTCGGCGTGCAGGAAGTGTTTCTGTTGCTGCGCAACCTCCGGTAGGACCCGCGCGACGGCCCGTGGCGCGGGACCGCGCGCGTTGCGGACAGGCATGGTTGGCCATGGGCGTGTCGCTGAAAATCTGGCAATTGTTTCCCTTCTATACGGCCTTGGGCGCTGTGTGGCAAGCGGAGTTCACGCTGAAGCAGACAGGAGTTCTTGCAAAGAACCGTGAGGACGGAGGATAGGGCTCGCATGTCCGGCAAGAACCTGCGGGTGCGTTGTTGGGTTGCCGCGGGAGCGATCACGCGCTGGGTCGCCGCGGCTCGCGCGGCGGTCGCGGAGGTGTGGCCGTTCATCGCGGTCACGGTGGGCGGCTGGGCCGTGCTCGCGCTGGTCGCGCGGCTGACCCGCGGCGACGGCGTGATCCACGCGATCGAGCTGGCGTCGGCCGGCTGGCTCGTGTGGGTCCTAGCGGGACTCCGGCTCGGGGACGTGGCGATGCTGGCCGGGCTGTGCGCCGCGGTCCGGGCGAGCCGTTCAGCCGGCGCGCGACAAGGCGGCCAGCCGCTCGTTGAGCGGCGGATGGGTGAGGAGCAGGCACAGGATCGGGACGCGGCGGAGCTGAGGCCAGCCGCGATCCTCGCCGACAACGGCCAGCATCGCGCGGGCGGCCGCGGCGCCGGCCAGTCCGGCGGCCCGCCGGTCGGCGTCCAGCTCTAGCCGGCGGTTGATCGTCGCGCAGATGGCCCAGGCCAGGAGCACGCTGCCGAAGCTCGTGGGAAGCAATGTCACCAACGCGAGGCCCAGCGTCGGGAGCCAGAGCATGTGCCAGCCGAGCAGGTGTCCGGCCTCGTGCGCGAGCAGCGCGCGGCGGATCTCGGCCGGTTGGTGCGTCCAGGGACCGGCGATGAGGACGACCGGAACGAGGCCTCCACCGAACGAGCGGGCGCGGAGCGCGCGCTGGCCGCTCCGCCAGGCGATCACGCGCAGCCGCGCGGGCCAGGCCGCATCGGGCGGAAGCGGTGTCGCGCAGGCGTACAGGAATCCGGCGATGGCCAGATGGAGCGGCGGGAAGGCGAGGGCCATCCAGAGCGGCATGGCCGGCGGATCAGAAATCCGGGAGGGGGCGAACGCCCAGATGGTGAGCGCGACCCACGAGAAGGCGGCGATGAGGACTTCCAGCCGGGTGCGTTTCTGCATATCGCGTGGAGACGGCGGAACGAGCCTTTGTACTCCAGGCGGCGGTCTGGAGCAAGTCAGGGGCTGGCATCGTCAGCCCAAGGACAACTATGTCGGGCGAACGGAGTGATCCAGGTCTTTCGTGGAAAGCGGCCGCGATGGAGCTGAGCCTGATCTGGCTGGCGCCGTTGAGCGTCCTGGCGGTGGCGGTCGCCTGGGATCTGCACTGGCTGGTGGGGGCCTTCCTGGCGGTGGCCTTCGCGCGGAGCTGCGCCTGCTGATCGAGCGATCTATCCCTCTCGCCGAACCGGATGCGACTCCGCAGGCGAAGCGCAGGAACTGAGTGGACGCATGCGTTCGCTAGAACCTTCAATCCAACTGCCAAAACAGGGGAGGTCTCAACTCAACCACGCCCACCAGGCGAGCAGGCCCGCGAGCACGAGCCAGACCCACCACCAGCGCCCGCGGCGGACGGCGGCCTCCGCGTCCGCCCGCCATAACCCTTCCAGCAGATGGGCCCGCCGGCCGGCTTCCAGCGCGGCCTGCGCGCGGGGATCCTGGGGATCGCCGTAGCGCCGGCTGAACGCCCAGCTTTTGGCGCAATAGGTGAATTCGGCCAGTTCCCGCGCGCCGACCCAGCGCGGGGCCGCGCCGCGCGGTGTCCTGTCTGATCGATCGCGCCGCTCCGCCACAAGATCCTCCGCTAGGGCCGCTCCAAGGCCTCGTTGCACCAGCGGGCCCAGCCGCAGCCGCGGCAGCGGCCGCGGTGCTCGTGCGACCGGCGAACCGTCTCAGCCGTCTCGGCCAGCCGGAGGGCCTCGAGCGTCGCAAGGACCCTGGCGCGAAGTTCCGGTGTGTTGGCGAGGCGGAACACCCGCTGCTCGCCATCCGGGTCGCGGTACACCAGGATACCGTGAGACGGTTCCTCGCGGACGGCCGGGTCCCGGGCGCAGAGCAGAAAGTACGCGCCCACCTGCAGGACATCGCTCTCGTGCGGCTCGGCCGGCACCTGCCGTTTCGCCTTGAATTCGCCGACCACGAGGCGGCCCTCGCGCGTGCGGTAGGCGTGGTCGATGCTCCCGCGCAACCGGGTCACGGGATCGGCCAGGCGGCGCGCGGGAGACCAGCGCGGATCGGGCGCGAGGTCCTGCCAGAGGGTGCTCGCGCCGGCGGGCAGCCCGCGGGCCTCCAGCTCCTCCGCCGCGCGCGAGCCTCGCCGCCGGAGCCAGTAGGCGAGCCACAGGCACGCTGCGATGCCGAGAAGAATCAGCCAGGCCATCGTCCAAGGATAGTACCAGAAGAGAAGGGCCGCGCGGGCTACGCCCCATTGCGACCGCGCTGAATGCCGATGCTCAAAGTCGGACATCTGGTGCTGTTCACCGTCTGCAAGGCGTGGCCGGAGGCCTCGGCCGTGTTGGTTTGGCTTGAGCCGGCCGGGCCGTTTGCGCTCCTGCCCCGGACGGAAGCCGACCGGGCCTACAAGGTCGGGGATACGGGGTTTGCGGCTGTGCGCGAGGTAGTGGTGCCGTACCCGCGGCTCTCCCAGCGGACGCCGCATTACATCCGCCGGATCGCCGAGCTGGTCTTGTCGCCGTTGCGAGCGGAGCACCGGCTGGCGGTGACGCGCGTGGCCTATCGGCCCGGCTGGCCGCGGGCGAAGGTGCTCGTGCGGTGCGCGTCGCCGGAGGTGCTGAAGGAAGCGGTGGGGCTGCTGCCGGCGGCCCGCGCGCACCTGTCGGTCCGGCTGGTGTTGGTGCCGAAGGAGGACGAGCTGCTGGCGCAGGTGCGGGCGGCGCTGTATCCGGCGCCGCCCGAGGCCGTGCGGGCGGCGTGGCCGGACGGACGGCCGCGGCACGTGCTGCTGGACGTGGATCCGCTGGCGCGCGGCGCGGTGCTCGGGGCTCGCGGCGCCAACTTGCGGGCGGCGGCCGCGTTGCTCCGCAAGGAGCTGGAACTCATCGAGCACGCCGCCGGCGGGAATACCTGTACAGCCGGCGCAGCTTCCGGCGGCCGAGCCGGACCGCCGTCGGAAGCGGAGCACGCGGGTCCGGCGGAACTCGCGGAGACAAGGAGGAGGGAGCGATGACCACGACACACACGGACACTGCCGCGAAGCCGGCGGCGAAGCTGGCTGGCGCGGCCAAGCAACAGGCGCAGCGGGAGGCGCGCCTAGCCCGGAAGCTGGAACGGGCCGAGGATCTGGATTATCTCCTGCTCTGGCTGCGGACGCGCGACGCGCAAGTCTTGCGGAGCATGCTCTGGACGATGGACAAGGCGTGCCAGCGGGTGCGGGCGATTTGCGCCTCGCTGGACTTGCCCTTGGCAGACGGACAGGCGGCGCTGGCCAAAGCGCAGGCGTGGCTCGATCAGCTGGACGGCCTGGTCACGGCGCGCGGGGCGCAGCAAGCGTTGGCCCTGGAGCCCATGGGGACCGACGGCCTTCCGGCGGAAGGGCCGCGCACCGTGCAGGAAAAGCAGGCCTTGCGGGCCTACCGGCGCGCCATCGCCGGGCAGTACGGCGTGGATTTCTATCTCCCGCGCTCGCCGGAGGGGCGGCGCTTCGCGCTGGCGCTGACGGCGCTGGACGGCCAGCTGGTGCGGGCCCGCGCGGTGGACTCGCTGGAGGACGCCGGCGCGCTCTTGACGCAGGTCGGCCGCCTGATCCGGGAGGGGCACGAGCTGGTGACGGAGTTGGCCCAGCTGACCAAGATCCCGTACGAGCCCCATCCCATGTTGAAGCGTGCCGGCGCGGCGGAACGGGCCCGCTCGACGGTCGAGGCGATCGTGCGCGAGGCCTTCGAGACGCCGGCCGTGGAGCGCTGAGGCGCGGCTGGCCGCGGCCATGTGGGACCGCTGGATCGAGGAACGTCAAGGCGCTCCGCGGGCGGGCCTCCGATACCGCCGCATCGAGGACTGCTACCTGCGCTGGCTGCGGACGGTGCTCCATCTGGCCGCGGCGGGCGCGCTGGTGGTCAGTGTCCTCGCCGCCCTGCTCATGGCCCTGGGCATTGCCGGCTGGCTGGTGGGCGGTCCGGACAAGGATATGGGACTCTTGTCGGTTTTCGGCGGCGCCGGTGTGCTCGAGGCGGCCGCGCTGTGGGCGGGCGCCGTGTTTTCGTTGCTCACGCTGCGGACGCTCCGCGACTGGGAGCGCAAGCTGCGCGGCGAGCCGTTGGAGGGGCAGGACCAGGATGCGCTCTGATACCCGCGGAGACCGACCGTTGCCGCCCCATCGCGCGGCGAGCCGCGGGCCCTGCACGGATTGCGGGCGGGTTGTGCCCTGGCGGGCGTGGCGGCACGGGCCGCCACCGGCTCGCTCGTGCAGCTCTGCGCGCGCTGCGAGCGGGCGCTGGCCGCGCGCGAGGGCCCGTCTGAGGGGAGGGGGCATGGCGGAGGGAAACGGGCCGGCGCAGGCGGCCGGCGCGGACAGAGAATCGGCTGAGGTGTGGTACATCGAGCGGCCCGCGGGGCGGCCGCCGCTGGAGCAGCTGCGCCGGCGCCTGGCCGAGCAAGGCATCCGCCGCGTCGAGGTGGTCACGGACCGGGTGATCCGCTGCTGGACCGTCCGCGCGCCGGTGCTGCCGGGGAGTGGCGTTGCCGGGTGCTGCCGGGGTGACGGAGCCCGCGGCGCCGGCGGTCGGGATCCGCGCCGGGGATCTGGTGCGGGTGCTGGCCGGGCCGGCGGCGGGCGCGGTCGGGCGCGTGCGGGCCGTGGAGGAGTCCAGGGCGCTCGTCGAGGTGGTCGTGTGGGGGCGCGGCCTTTCGGTGAAGGTCCCGATGGCGGAGCTGGAGCGGCTGGCGGGCCTGCCGTGGGAACGGCAGGCGTCGCGGCCATAGCGGGAGGATCGCGTGTGGCGTCGCGGGTTGGGCCGGATCGCGGCCTGGTTCACCGGGGGAATCGGCGGGAGGTCCCGTCCGGCGGAGGTCGTGGAGATTGAGGTGACCGAGCTGGCGCAGATCTGGCTCCCGCATAATCGGGAGCCCTGGCCCTTGCCGGGAGAGCCGAGCGCGGCGCCTGTGGCTGCGGCTGCCGCCGCGCCCGTCGCCCCCTCGGGCTCCCCGGTGCCAAGCGCCCCGAGCGGCGCGGGCGAGCCTTGGGCGAATCCCGTGTCGAGTCCTGCGGCGGCCGAGGCCTCGGCCGCAAGCGCCGCTGCGGGGGCAAGGGATCTGCCTGCTCCGTTCGGGCCGTTGCTCGCGCCCTATGCCGAACGGTGCCGCCGGCAAGGGCTCTGGCCGGTGATGGAGCAGGCGGTGGCGGCGCTGCTGGAGCACGGTGAGGCGCCGTCGGTGGTGCTGGAGCGGGGTGCGGCGGACCGGGAGGCCAAGGATCTGGCGTCGCTGCGGGACTCGCTGGGCAAGGTCACGCTGCGCGACCATACGGCGCATGTGCTGGCGGCGATCATCGAAGTGGTGCGCGAGCAGTACCGGGAGCCGGACAGCCATATCCCGCGGGCGGCGCTGGCGGCGCTGGCGCACGACATGGGCAAGATTCCGGCCTGGCGGGCGCTCAAGGCCTACGGCAAGCAGGATCACGCGGCGATCAGCGCGGTGAAACTGCGCGAGTGGGCCGGCGAGGGCCCGGAGCCGTGGTGGCTGGAAAGCGTCGTGGCGGCGGTGCGCGACCATCACCGGCGGTCGAACGAGATGTTGGCCACGTGGCTCCGGGTGGCGGACCAGCGGGCGCGGGAGCGCGAGATCGCGGCGACCATGGGCGATGTCCGGGTCGCAGCGTTCCCCGCGTGGATGGACGAGGCGCGGTGGCGCGAGCTGGTGGCGGCGGAGATCGACATGCTGCAGAAGGGCAACCAGTGGCTGGCGCTCACGTTCCGCGGTGTGGTGTATGCGAAGCTCGACCTGGTGCTGCGGGCAGCCCGGACGGTGATGCACGAGCGCCGCGCGGTGGATCTCACGTTCCTGGCGGATGGGGAGCGGGAGCGGGCGGCCGCGCGGCTGGTCCGCTGGCTCAAGGAGAGCGGCTGGCTGGCCGACGAGATCGGCGACGGGCATTACGGGCTGCCCTACGAACTGGAGATCACGGTGCCGCATCAAGGGCCGCGGCTGTTGCCGCCGCATTATCTCGTGCCGTTGAAGGTCGAGCGGTTTGGGTCGGAGGGCGTGTTCCGGCAGCGCAAGGCGGGGATCCTGGCGCTGATCACGGCGGTCCGCAAGCGGCCGCTCGCGGCGGAGGAGTAGGGTGCTGTCCATGCACGCGCGGGCTTCGGACCAGGACAGCAGTCAGACGGTTGATCAAGTGCGGTCCCCAGCGGCGGTCCAGTGCCTCACGTGCGGGACCATCGTGCCGTTGCCCACGATAATGCCGGAGGTGTACTGGGCCGATGCCCGGTATTGGCACCGGCCATGTGCCATCTCGGCGGCTCCGTGGGCCGGTGTGGGCCCCAAACCGGGGGAGATGCGGCGGTGCTGATGGAGTCTGATCTCTGGCAGATGGCTGCGGCGGCGTCATCCGGCGCGTCGGGCGTGGATATTGTGCGGTACCAGGCGCTGGTCACGTGGTGGTTTCAGACCATCTTCTATGGCTGGCCGGCGCGGATTCTTGCGGCGCTGGCGCTGCTGCTGGCCTTTTGGCGGGGCATTTATCACCAGCAGCTGATCCTGGGGGCGCTCTTTTTCATCCTGTGCGTGCTGTTCACGTACACCGGCTCCGTGGTGCGCGTGTTGGCGGGGTTGTAGGCCATGGGCAGGGGCGGACCGATTTTCCTGGAGACCTCGACGCCGCGCGAGCGGCCGCAGAGCCTCATCGAAGTGATCAGCCAGATCCAGCAGTACGCGACGATCGAGTTCTACGGCGCGCCGGTGCCGGTGGAGTCGCTTCTGCTCAAGAACCAGAGCCTGCTGATTTACACGGGCTTTAAGGGGGGCGCGGGCGGCATGCTGCTCGGGGTCGTGCTGCTGCCGCTCTCGCTCGCCGTGCTGGACACGCTGGTGCCGGTCTTCGGCGGCGGGCCGAAGACGGCGCTCGCCGCGCTGTACGACCGGGCCTGGAGTTTTCTGATGACGTTCTTCTGGCCGCTCGGCTACTGGGCATTGTTCGTGACGCAGCTGGCGCCGTGGTACTACGGCCCGGCGCCCAAGCGGGCGATCAACTGGCTATGCGCCGGCTGGATCGCCGGGATCACGCTGAAGGCGGTGCTGGGGGCGATCGCCTATCATCTGCTGCTGTTCCTCGTGCCCCCGGCGCGGGTGCAGGACTGGCTCCTGGGAGACACGCCGCTGGCGCTGCTGCTCACCCTGCTTGGGGTCGCGGACCCGCTGGATCGGCTGACGTGGGTCGCGTGGTACGAGCGATTCTATCCGATCTGGATTTCGGCGAGCGGGTGGCTGCTGGGCACCGCGGCGGGGCTCTCGCTGACGCTGGTCCTGGCGTTGGCCTGGGGCCACCGGCGGGCCGCGCGGCGCGCGCAGTGGAATACGCTCTACGAAGTGTTAGGATAACGTGGTCTCTGCCCCGGATCCAAGGCCGGAGCCGCTGGCAGAGGAGGACCCTATGGCATCGTGGACGTGGACGGACGGCTGGATCCTGGCGGCGATCGCGTTAGGCGATCAGCGGGGCCGCGGCGCCACGCTCGCGGACATGATCGCGGCAGCCGACGCGATACAGCACGCGATTCCCACGGGGGCGGAAGTCGGGAGCGCGGTGGCTAAACTCCTGGCGGGCC
Organism: Nitrospira calida; assembly: GCF_976986435.1. NCBI lineage: Bacteria > Pseudomonadati > Nitrospirota > Nitrospiria > Nitrospirales > Nitrospiraceae > Nitrospira > Nitrospira calida. The sequence goes on along the minus strand of NZ_OZ335950.1, from coordinate 2,512,066 downwards.
AGGTGATCACCGAGGCGGACGGCCGCTATCGCGTGGCGTCTCGCCGGCGCCGCCATGCAGGCAGCCAGAGGCCGGCGCTTCGTCAAGCCCCTGGCGGCCGGAGGCCTCGGCCTGGACGAGACGGGATTGCTGCCGGACCTCGTGTTGCTGGACCGGCGCGACCGCTGCGCGCTGGAAGTCCTTGGCCGGCTGGACGATCCGGCCTATGCGAAGGCGTGGGAGGAGAAGGCGCGGCGGTACCGGGCGAGCGGCCGCGCCTATTGGGCCTGGGATCCGCGGCGAGAGCCCGATCCGCCGCCCGTGCCGCCGCCGGATTGAAAGCGTGGCCGACGCAGGCTGTGAAGGTTCCTCACAGCTTGAGGCTTGCGGAAGACGCTGGTAGAATCCAGCGCACACCCTGGAAACACAGAGGCCGTATGTCTGCTCACGCCCGCTCGACCAAGCTCACCTACGAGGATTACCTCCTGTTTCCCGACGACGGGAAGCGGCACGAGCTGATCCACGGAGATCACTACATGACGCCTGCGCCGAATACGAAGCATCAGCGTGTCTCGCTCCGTCTGGCCGCAGCTCTCGAAAACTGGATCGCCCGGCAACGGCTGGGCACCGTTTTGGCTGCTCCGTACGATGTGGTGTTGTCCGACGAAGACGTGGTCCAGCCGGACCTTCTCTTTATCTCGGCGGAACGGTCTTCCATCATCACCGAAGCCAACGTCCAGGGCGCCCCGGACCTCATCGTCGAGATCCTCTCCGACGCCACCCGCAAGAAAGACGAAGTGACCAAGCGGAAACTCTATGAGCGATACGGCGTCAAGGAATACTGGATCGTGGATCCGGAGCTGGAGACGGTGAAAGCGCTCCGGTTGAGCGGGGACCAGTACGCGCGGGCTGCGGAATGGTCGAAAGAAGCCCGCGATCTCCTCACGACCCCCCTCCTTCCCGGCTTCTCGCTGCCGCTCGTGGAGATCTTCGACTAGCTTCGGGAAAGGACCAGCCGCGGCGGGATCTCACGGCGAGGCGGCCATCGTGCCGTCCGCCGTCCGGCGCAGGGCCCGCATGTAGAGCCGGTGGCGGACCCGCTGCGCCAGGGTGATGAGCGTGGGCAGGACCTTGGCGGGCAAGCCGAAGTAGACCAGCGCCTCTTTAGCCAGGAGGCGGGCCGAGCCGGCCGGCGCATGCGCCGCCCGTTCCTCGAACCACTGATCGACGACCTCCCAGCGGTCCACGGACAAGCCGACCAACCGCCGGATGAGGGCCGCTCGATAGGCGGTTGCCCCGCCCTTGCGGATCAAGGCATGCACCTGCCGGGTCACCTCCTCCCAGCGAAGCAGGAGATCGGTGGTCTCCAATGGTGGCTCGGAGGGGTCCGACAACTGCGCGAGCCCCATCATCACGCAGGCCCGCGCCACATCGGCCGCGGGCATGCCGCGCCGGGCGGCCAGCCGGGCAAGGCGAGCGGCCGCCTGGGCGGGGATGCGGATGGTGTAGCGGACGTAGCGGCTGCGCCGGGTCATCGCCCCTCTCCATTAGCCGCCGGGTCCGCGCCGGAGGCGGGCACGAGATCGCTCGCGAGCCGGAGGTAGCCCCGGACGTTGAGCCATTGCCGGTCCTCGGCGAGCACGAGATCGCCGCGCCAGCGGCGGAGCGGCTCGGCGAACAGCTCCGCGCCGCCGCCACAGAGGATAACCTGGTCCAGCCAGCGGCCGTCCTGCCAGAGGCTGCGGCAGGTCGCGAGCAGCTGATCGGCGAGGGGCGCCGCGGCCACCCGCAGCCGATCCTGGAGATCGCGGATCACCGTGGCCTGGTCCGGGCCCAGGCGCACGGCGGGTAGCGCCCCGCGCAGCAGTTGCTCGATCACGTACCCATCGACCTCCCAGTTCCAGCGGGCATGACAGTCGGCGGCGAGCGTGTCGTACAACGCGCAGACGCCCAGCCGGAGGCCCGTGCAGCGGGCCGTATGGATGCGGCCGTAGCGGATCGTGACGAATTCGGTCGTCCGGCCGCCGATGTCGATCAGCCCGATCTGGCTGTCCTGGTCCAGCAGATCGAGGGCGACGGCCGCGGCGGCGCCCTGTTGGGTCACCAGCACCTGCCGGGCTTTGAGTGTCTGTTTGAGCACGCGCTCGATCGGTTCCGACAGCGCCGGGGTCAGCGGCACGGAGAGCGGGACTCCCGTGACGAGGACCGCGCCGGGCGGCACGCGCTCGGCCAAGGCCAGCAGCACGGCGCGGTAGGGGATGGATTGCCACCACGTGTCCCAGCGGAGATGGTCGCTCAGCCGCCGGCCGGACCAAATGGCCCCGTGGCCGACGAGATAGGCCGTGCCGTCGAGCGTGATCACGGTGTCGCCGGGGCGGGTGCGCCCGGCGGGGCCGCCGTCCAAATCCAGCGGGGCCACGGCGGTCGGAAGCAGCTCGCGCGTGCCGTCCGCGGCGAGCCATTTCACGTAGGCGTAGCCCACGTCCAGGCCGGCCGCATACGCGGCGGACGATTTGGCCGCCGGACGGCGCGCCCGGGGTTTGGCCGGGCGCTGAACCGCTGTCTCGGACACGGACAGGTGCTCGTCAATTGAGTGCGTCGGTTGTGTCGTCATAGCATCTCCCTCCTGAAACAAATGAGACTCGCAGGCGTTGGGCGAGCGCGGCGAGCCGGCGGCTCTCCGCCGCACGGTCCTCGGCGGATGGCGTGGCCGGCTGGGGCCGGCGCGGCGCCGACCGCTGAGATGCCCTCGAGCCTGAGTGAGGCTGAGGCGACGCGGCCATCCTCTGCCGGTAGCGCAGCAACGAGCGGCAGCTCGCCGCAAGCAGCTTGCGGAGGATCTCCGTGCGCCGTCGCGGCGGGATCTGTCCCAAGCAGATGCGGATCACCGCCGCATCGGGATCGGCGTCCGGCAGTTCGATGAACCATCGCACGCGCATGTCATAGACGGTATTCCCGTCGGCCCTCTGGGAAATGGCACCAAAAATGGCACCAAGCTGGTGCCATTGACCGCAAATGGCACCAAATCTCAAGCGGGTCATCCGTGAAAATGGCGCTCGATCTGCGGCAGAATGCCACAGAGCTGTAGCGTAACGCGCCAGCCGAAACAGCCAAAACTGTGGCAGGCTGCTACAGAAAAGTGGCGTCGTGTGAAAAGAACAGTGAAAACATAATAACTATACTTCGTATAGTTATTTACTAGGCGACTAACATGATCGGAGATCGAATGGGTCGGCGATCGGGGACAGTGTGGAACGGGAATACGGTACACAGGGAGGTCAATGGTGCCAATGGCGCCAATGGTGCCATTGGTGCCATCAATCCAAACGAGGAGGATCTATGAAACCGAGTCCGCACCGCACGCATGGAGCAGCCGCTGCGCCACCGTCGCCGCCGCAGCAAGCCCGCTCATTGTCTGGTCCGTCTCTGTCGTCGTCACCTCTGTCGTCGGCGGAAGGATGGGCCGGTGATGGCGCGGAGCAACCCGCGATGCGCTCGTGCGCGACAGGTCGGGTCGATGCGGTGACGCCGCAGGCCTGTCGGGTCAACGGGATCTGGCACGCCTATCCACGGGGGTGGTCGGGCTGGCGTCCTGCCGTCGGACAGGCCGTGCGCGTCGAAGCCCGGCTGGTGTGGCTCATCGAGCGCATGGAGCCGATCAGTGATGCTCTGTCGTCGGGATCAGCGGCCAAGCCGGGTGCGCCACGTCCGCCGCAAGCATCGTCGGCGAACGTCGCCGGACAGCGACAGCGGGTGTCTGGCGTCGTTGCGGCGAGCAACGAGCGCGGCGTGAAGCTCGGCGAGACCTGGTACAACTATTCGCGCTTCACCCCTGTGCCGGAGTCGGTGCGGGCGCGGATCGTGCCGGGCGCGCGGGTCAGCCTGGAGGTGGACCGCCAGCGGTGGATCACCGAGGCGGTCATCGACGCCGAGGGACCGGGTGATCCTGGCGTGGAGGAAGACGGCTGGGAGGGACCAGTGGACGAGGAGTGGGGCCTGTCGCCGGGCCAAGACGGGGGGTAGCGCGGTGTCGGAGAGAGCCGAATGGCCCTTGACAACTGTGGCGACACGTGGTACGAGCGACAATCGTCAACACCATCATCGAAGCACGAGAGGAGGTGAGGCCGCTCGAAGATATCATCCTCACGCTTGCCACATGGTGCCCGGAGAGCCGGATGATCGGCAGGTCCGGCGCACCCCTTTCGCCTCGAGGCGCCGGCGCGTGACGGCAGGCTCCTGGAGAAGTCCCCGCAATCCATCTGCCGCAGCGCCGACGGAAAAAGCACCAGCCCTCGGTGGTAGACCAGAATCCATGAAAGAACCACGGCTCCCGTCGCAAGGGAACCGTGGCCATGTAATCTCTCAGGTCACAGCACCCGGACGGTCGTGTCCACGTACCGCTGCCAAGCGGGATGGCCGGGCGAACGCCGCCTGGCCGAAGCAGACCGTCTGTAGTCTGAAGGAGGACACCGATGCTCGATTGTCTCTTCGACACCTGTCAAGTCACCGTGTCGCTGGACGGGGAGATCCTGGCGCAGGTGCCGGTCTGGACGCTGCTCGTGTTCCTGCTGGGATGAGCATCGTCGCCACGCGGATCGCCGCGCTGATCCACGCCGATGAGCAGGCGGACCCGGCCCCATCGCGGGCACACGCGCCGGAGTGAGGAGCTGGGAGGCAACCATGAGCTGAACGAGGAGAGCGATGCAGGACGTAGGACCATTACACGGCGACCTGTTGTTGGGCGTGCTCGTCGTCGCGCTGTTCAGCGCGGCAGTGGGACTCACCATGGTCATCCTGCGCATCCTCGACCGGATCTCCGCGGAGAAGGAAGCGGAGTGGGAACGCCTGATGAGCGCGGCGCGCGCGCGAATGAGAGTGCTGGTATGGCAAGAATTCAACAAGAAACGGCACGCAAGTCCCCTGTCTATGATGGAAGTCCTGGACTTGCTGGAAGCCCGGCTTGATGAAAAAGAACAGGAGCGGACACAGCATGTTGGCGCCAATTCCCATGAACAATGTGCAGGTCGTCAATGATCTGCCGGTGATCCCCGTGCTGCGGGTGGCCAGGATCCTCGTCACGGTGATCGGCATGGGCCTGCTGATCGAGGAGTGGTGGCGAACCGTGCGGCGGGGCCTGCGGCAAAGACGGCGGACCGTGCGGCGCGTCCCGGTCGCGCGGTGAACGGAAGGAGCCGGGCCATGCCGGTCATGCCCATGCGGTCAGGGTGCTCACGGAGAGTCGGGGCGTGGACCGCCCCGGCCATCCGGCGCGGCCTCCTGTCCGGTCTCGCCGGCCTGCTCGCGCTGGCGCACGTCGGCTGCACCGTGTGGATCGGCAAGCGCGACCTGCACGTTCAGTGGGACGAGCGCCGGGTGGTCGAGGAACGAGTGATCGGCGAGGCCCGCGCGAGCGCCGTGGCGCATGCCGACGGCCTCGGCTGGACCGTGGATGTCCAGGAGCCGGTTGAGCAGGTGCTGGCCAGAACCGGCAAGCGCTGGTTCACGGCGCACCGGTTCTATGTCGCGCCGGGGCTGTCCTGGGGCGTGGCGGCGCTGGGCTGCGGCGTCGGCATCCCGATGGGCGTGCCGGTGTTGGCGCTGAACGCCTTGGTGGGCCGGTGGGACATGTTCACGGAGCGCTATGTGCCGGAGGTGCTGGTCGGCGGGTGCGCGTATCCGCTGATCGGGCTGGTGCCGGGAGGGCGGAACCTCAAGACCTGGGAGGCCGTCGAGGACCCGGAGCATCGCGAGGAAGCCTGGCGGCCGGTGTCCGAGGCGGAAGTGGGCGTGCGGCTGGCCGGCCGGCCGTGGATCCGCTATCCCGTCGAGCCGGACGGGCAGCGGAGCGTGCGCGTCGAGCACGTGCCGCTGGCGGTCGAGGGCGCCGGCGTCGAGGCCGTCGAACTGGGCGTCTGGGTGCGAGGTGCCGTGTTGCGGACCTGGACCGAGACGGTCAGCGAGGCGGCCCGGAAGCGGCTCGCCGAGGAGCCGCGGGTGCCGCGAGAGGCGTGGCCCGCGCGGCTCACGGTCGGCGTGTGGGGCTGGGAAGGGCTGCCGGGCGCGGTCGGGAGCGGGCGAGCGGCGGCTGGTGGAAGAGATCACGCGGGTCGTGCATCCGCGCGGCGGGCAGGTGCTCTGGCTCTCGTCCCTGGCGCGTCCCGTGCTCGACGCGGAGCGGCGGCGGCAGTACGAGGGCGGGGTGGCCGAGCGGGAGCAAGTGGCCGTGGGCCGGGAAGCGGGCGCCACGATCCTGGTACGGCCGGTGGCCCGGCGAGCGGGGACGCTCTGGCAGGTCGGCGTGGACGTGCTGGCCGTGGAGAGCGGCACGGTCTGGACGGCGGTGAGCTGGGAGGTGCCGGAGGCGGCGCTCGCGAGCGCCGTGGAAGCGGGGATCGCGCGGGTCGCGCGGCTGTTGGCGCACGCGCCGGCGCGAGACAAGTAGACGGAGCGGGGCCGCGAGGCGCGGTCCCGGTGTTGGGTTCACACGCACAGTGAGGCAAGGAGAGAGCGAACGACGGTATGGACGACAGCAACACGATCACCATCCTCATCGCCGTCGCAGTGGGCCAGGGGCTCACCTGGCTGCTGCTCGGCTGGCAGATCTGGGACGCGCGCCGGTGGCGGGCGGACGTGAGCCACCGCCAGTTGGCGGAGACCACGAGCCTGCTGTCGCGGCTGTGCGAGTCGCAGCGGGAGATCGCCGCGACGGCGGAATGGCTGAAGCGGCACGAGCAGGCCGTCGTGGCCGCGGCGACGGGCGGGGCGGCTCCGCCCCGCGTGGGGCAGAAGACGGATGGGAACGCAATCGCGGCCGGGACCTATAACGGGAACGGCGGGCTCGGGCCCGCGGCGAAGGCATCTGGCGCCGCCTCCGCATGGGTGGGCCGGTGCATTCGGTGCGCGACGGTGGTGCGGGCGGATCACCGGGTGGCCTACTGTCCCCCGTGCCATCGGGCGTGGGTCAAGGAAGGGAAGCCGGGGACGCCGGAGCGGTACTGTGCCAAGTGCGGGCGGCCGGCGGAGGGGATCACCCTCCGGCGGAGTCAGTGCGAGGTCTGCGCTGGGCCGAAGCGGCCGGCGGGAGCGGCGGCCCTATCGCAGCGATGAGCCGGCGAGCCGGAGCCGGCGCGGCAGGTTCCTGGGCGGGCGTCCGGGGGCCTGCTGGCCGCGTGACTCGCGGGTGATGGTGCTTTCAAAAAGCTGTTCGAATGGCCGGTTCACCGAGGCTAGGCGGAGACGAGCGCCTCCCTGTTGGGTTCTCTGCGCTTCCTCATCCTCCCTGGTAGAGCCCGTTCGGCCCGGCGCGATGTGATTCGCGAACGGTTAATGGTTGCAGAGGCAAAGGCCAAGGAGCTCACACCATGAGAAAACACAAAGCTGCTCAAAGAATCGCGATCGAGGAAGGAAGCGGGAATGTCTATGCTGATGTCGGTGCGCGAGATCCTGAGGCCATGCTGATCAAGGCCCAGCTTGTGGCAAAAATTGATGAACTCATCAAGCAGAAAGGTCTGACGCAAACGGAAGCGGGCGAGTTACTGAGCTTGCCTCAACCCAAAGTGTCTGGGCTGCTCAAAGGTCACTTTCGTGGCATTTCAGAACGTCGCTTGATGGATTGCCTCACTCGACTCGGAAGCGATGTCCAAGTCGTGGTGAAACCGGCGCCACGAAACCGCCGCCAAGGCAAGCTGTCCGTCCTATTTGCCTAACTTGAGATTCTCCTCCGCTTAAAGGCCGGAGATGCCTACTGCGCTCAGGCGCGGCGGTGAGCCGCCCCCGAGTCGCTTCGGCGTGCTCCTCGAAACCGCATGCCTCGCAGGTGAACCGGGCTTGTGTTCGCCGGCTGTCTGCCGACACCTGGCCGCAGCGCTCGCGTTCCGGTCTCTTCTTCCTGGACGAGGATCGATAACCTGCGGGCCGCGTTGTGGATGGTCTCGCGGTACGACGTTCCAGTCTTTCCCTGCCGGACCCAGGTCGGCAACTCCCCGGTCTTGTCTTCAGCGGAGTTCTTCGATCGCGTTCCAGTGTTCACCCTGCTGGACTCAGGTCGCCAATCTCCGGGCCCCTTGGGGGACCACTCGCAACGCCCGTTCCAGTCATCGCCCTCCTGGACTGGGGTCTGCAACCGTCTGGTGCGGTACCGCGCATCCGAGATCGAGGCGGTTCCAGTCATCGCCCTCCTGGACTGAGGTCTGCAGCGGTCGAGACCGGATGCGCCGCGGCCGAATCCAGCTCGTTCCAGTCATCGCCCTCCTGGACTGAGGTCTGCAGCGCTCCAGATAACCTGTGTTGAAAGATACTTGCAACGCAATAGCGAAAGAAATCCTCGCAACCGTGTCCATCGTCGCGGACCCGGCCCGGTTTGCGAAGCTGCTGCTCCAGCCGAGGCCTGCCACTGCTGGAGGAGATTCCGGCAGGCGTTCACGTCCTGATCCGCCACGTGCCCCTGCTCGCAGCGGAGCACTTGCTCCTCGCGCGGCCCGAGCATGGCGCGGCCGCAGGCGGCGCAGCGGGCCGTGGTGCCGGCGGCGGGGATCTGCACAAGGGTCGTCCCGGCGCGCGGCGCGGCGTGCTGGAGCGCGGCCCGGAACCGGGACAGTCCGGCCAGCTGGCGGTATTTCGCGGCTTCCTGCTGGACCGGCGTCGTCGGCTCCTGCTCAGCCAGCTCCCGCAGATCCAGCGCCTCGATCACGAGGGTGCCGAAGGCCCGGCAGAGGCGGGCCGCCTGGTTTTGATACCACCAGTTCCGGTGCCGGATCATCCGCTGCCGCAAGCCGGCGGCTTCCCGGCGGAGCGAGGAGACGCGCGCGGCCCAGGCTGTCAGCCGCTCGACCGCGGGCCCGTCCAGCTGCGCCTCAAGGCAGAGCGCCAGGAGCCGGCGCAAGCCCCCGTCCCGGACCTTCGTCAGGACGGACAGGAGGCGCTGGGCGGCCTCGGGCAGGCCGGCGGGCGGGCGCTCGCGGAGGACCTGCTTGAGCTGTTCAGTCTCCGTGTCGATGCGCTGCTGGAGCTCGCGCAGGTACCGGAACGACCGGAGGATCGGCTCCGGCAGGATCAGCCGCTCGACGGTGCCGTCCTCCGCCAAGACGAGGGCCACCTGCACGCGGTCCTGGTCCAGGACGCGGTAGCCGACATCGATCGCGGCGGCCTGCCGCGGCGGGCGGGCGATGCGAGGGGCGGGCGGCAGTTCCACCGTGAGGCACAAGCGCCACTGCCAGCGGGCCGGCCGCTGAACCACGGTGCCACCCTGCCGGCGATACACGGGCGGTGCTGTTTGCGTCCCGACCAGCGTGGCGGCTTTCAAGTATCCCCCGGCGGGCAACGGGCGATGGTAGACCAGCCGGAACGGGAGGGTCACGTCCTGGACGCGGAAATAGCCGTCGGTCAGCATGGCGCGCCGCCGCTCGCCCTTACGCCGGCCGGGATCGAACGCCGACGCGGGGACGGTGCGGAGATTGACGCGCGCGCAGTCGCCGAAGAGCCAGGGGCGCGAGGCGGCCTAAGCCGCGCCCAGGGCCAGCTCGGAGATGGGCAGGCCGCCGCCGGTCCAGCGGTGGAGAAACCGGAGCCGGACGGGATCGGCGGTATCCGGCTGGGGCGGACCGCCGCCCTTGGCCATCCGCTTGCAGGCAGCGAGAAAGCGCGTGAACACGTCATCGACGTGCGTCCAGTAGATCGGAAACGGCGCGTCCGGCGGGGCTTGGCAGACCTGCCGGCGCAGGGCGGCGAGGCGCGCGTCGTAGGCGCGGCGCAGTTCGGCCAGCGCAGGCTGGAGCTGCTCGCGAACGGCCTGCCGCGCGGCGCGGCGGGCCTCGCGGGCGGCCGTGAGGCGGGCGCGGGCCTCCTGGACGGCGGCCTCATAGGGGCCAGGGCCTCGCCGGGTGTGCGGCGCCGGCGCGCGCGGGCCTGCGTGAGCGCCGCGTTCGCTTCCTGAAGCCGCTGCTTGGCCTCTTCGACGGCCTGGGCGGCCTGGGCCGCGGAGGGCTGGGCATCCAGGAGCGCCTGCCGGCGCGCGAGAAACTCCTGGAACCCCGCGCAGAGCTGATTCCAAAGTCCCTGTAGGCGGTCGGCTTCCGCCCGCCAGGCTGGCGGGAGCTCGGCCGCGGTGGCGAGACGCCGGTGCGGCGGTTCGGGATGCAGCAAGGTCACGCCGTACTCGAAGACCTGGACCGGCCAATCGCGGAGCCGGTGGCGCGGCCGTGTCCGGGCAGGTTGGGTGGCTTGATCAGTCAGCATAGTCGTCTCCTCTTGGGTTGAGCTGGCGGTGGAGCGGGCCGTCCGCGCGCGGCGGGTCCTGCGGCGTGAACGGGCCGTCCAGTTCGAGGGGACGCGTTCACGGCGGCGAGCCGCGTAGTGCCGATGGCGCACGCTCCATCACCCGTAATACGGGTGATGAATCCGCGCCCCGCGCCCGGCGGGGGCGCGCGTGAACGGGCGCTCGTCTAGGGAGAGAGGGCACAGCAGACGCACAGGAGAACCAATGGTCCCAACAACCCGACCTCGAGCGCGAACGTCTCGCCAAGCCGCCCTGGAGATCGGGGCCCGGCTGGCGCGCCTGCGCGCGGCGGCGGGCTTCACGCAGGCCAAGTTCGCCGCCGCCGCGGGAGTCAGCAAGCCGGTGATCACGCGCGCGGAACAGGGAGGCGTCATTCCCGATCTCAAGACGGTGCTCGGGATCGCGCGGGCCTTTGGCGTGTCGATGCACTGGCTGGCGGTCGGTCACGGCGCGATGTTCGCGGAAGCGCCGCCGGGCGTGGTGGCGCTCGCCAAGCCTGGGAATGTGACAGCCTTTCGCGCGGCCGTGCAGCTGCTCGGCGCCTCGCCTGTGCCATGGGACTTTGCCCTGCTCGAGCTGGGCCCGCCGGGGCGCGGCGGGGAGCCGGCCGGTGCGGGCGGGCTGTTGTGGCAACCGGGCTGGGCCGCGGCGCGCCGGTATGGCCTGCTGCTGCCGAGCCCGCTGTCCGCCTATGACACGATCGCCTGGCTGACCGCCTGGGTGTCGGCGGGGCATCGGTTCCGCGGCGCGTATCGGGTCAGCCGGGAGCACGCCGAGGGCCTCGCCAGGATGGCGCCTGGCTTTGTCGCGGAGGCCGAGGCGGGGCATATGGCCCAGTTCTGCGGGAGGCTGCTCGCGCGCGCGCCGGATCGCGTGGCGTTCCCGGAACTCGAGCAGGTGCGGGCGTGGCTGCCGAGCGCGCCCGTGGAGCGGCTGGAGGAGGCGCTGCGCGGTCTCGCCGGCCAGGCACCGGCCTCGGCGAGCCTGGAGGCGCTCACGTGCCTGCTCCAGGAGCATCCGGAGATCGTGCCCCAATTGTATAGCATCGCTGAACGGCTGCTCTGATCGCGCCTTGATTGGCGAGCGGGATGAAGAGTCAAGGCAGGCCGGCTTTTTGTTGATGACAGCTTCGCCCCGGCACACGGGTTCGGGCCGTCTGGATCGTCGGCATCAAATTGTTGCCAAAGGTCGCGGTATTGCCTAAGATCTCCTGCCTGTGGAGGGGACATTGGGTTGCTGGCCGAGATCTGCGTGAGGATGCGGAAGAACTAGGTAGAGTCGAACAGCTAGGCCTGTGATCAGCATCGCTCCCGCCATCGCCAAACACTATCCAGCGCTGAACGAAGCCCAACGAGCCATCGTGGGCCATCTCGACGGGCCCCTGCTTGTGATTGCCGGACCAGGTTCGGGCAAGACGTTCAGTATCGTACTGCGCGCACTCAACCTGCTGTTGCTCGAAAAGGCTTCCCCGAAGCAGATCGTACTCTGCACTTTCACCGAAAAGGCGGCCTTCGAGATGCGCGACCGGCTCGCGGCTGCCGCGCGGACCGTTGGATACAAAGGCGACCTCTCCGAGTTAACCGTCTCGACCATCCATGGATTCTGCAACCGGATTCTGACGCAGCACCGGCACCGTACCAGACTTGGTCATGGCTACGACACACTAGACGAATTGACCCAACTTCTGTTCATCTTTGAGCACTTCGACGAGATCATTGGCCCTTCCCAGAACGGTCGTTTTCTGTGCCGCTGGACGACCCGCTGGACTGCCATCGATCACGCACGTGCGTACTTCAACAAGATCGCTGAGGAACTGATAGACCCTGCGCAGCTGCGCAATTCCAAAAATCCGTTCCTACGCTGCATCGGCGAGGCGTACACCCGCTATGAGAGCGTCCTGCTCCAAGCCAATCGGACCGATTTTGCCCATCTCCAACGCATCGTCTTCCAACTGCTCCAAGATTCCACGACCGCCGCCGTCACGCGCGATCTTCGGTATGTCCTCGTGGACGAGTACCAGGATACGAACTACATCCAAGAGCGGCTGCTCCTAAAACTCACGGAGAAAAGCCGGAACCTGTGCGTGGTTGGCGACGAGGACCAGAGCCTGTATCGCTTCCGCGGCGCAACCGTGCGGAACATCCTGGAATTTCCGCAGCGGGTCCCGGACTGCCGGGTTCTGCCGGAGACCCGAGGCGAGGCGTATGAGTCCAGACGTGGCCTGGCATACAATCCGGTCGTACATCAAGGGCATGCGGTTGACCGATGACGACGAACTTGATCCGGAGGAATTTGTGGCCCTGGGCAAGCGCCGAAAGTCGGTTTCTTCACAGACCTACCAGCAGGTCTACGAACACGTCTGGTGCAGATGGTACAAGCGCTTGTGCAAAGAGGAGGGCTATTGGGACGATCAGGATCTGGCGGCTCGGGTACTGGACTCGAGTGCCGCACGTGTTTCGAACTTCGCGGCGGTTTTCTGCGATGAGGCACAGGACTTCACGCCTCTGGAACTCGAGATCATTTTTCAGCTCTCCGTCTATTCCAAGCGATCGCTCGTTCCCGAGGAGCTACGGCGGGTTCCAATCGTTTTCGCGGGTGACCCCCTGCAGACGATCAATCCCACAGGTTTCCGCTGGGACGTTGTACAGGCGGATTTCCACGAGCGTTTCTGCGCCGTCCTCGATCCACGTCGCCGGGCACCGCTCGAGATCAGCTACCGCGAGCTACGGTTCAACTACCGCTCGAACCCGGGCATCGTCCGGTTCTGCAACCTGATCCAGCTCCTCCGTGCCGTCCTCCTCGGAGACCCCGATGCGCGGCCGCAGGAAGCATGGTGGGTCGACGAGCCCGCGCCGCCGGTGTGGTTCGCCATCGACAACGCCTTCACCAAACAGCAGCTCCAGCAGCGGCCCGATCTCGTGAAGCTCGTGAACTGCGAGGAGGGCGAGGAGAGCGAGTTTGCGCGTGCTGACACGATTCTTGGCGGACTCAAGGAACAGAGCGACGGCGTCTTCCCAAACGTCCTCGGTCCGACTCGAGCGAAGGGGCTTGAGTTTCCAACCGTCGTCCTCTACCGCTTCGCCGAGACCGCTCCCAGCAATTTCCTTCGCTTGCTCAATGGGGACTTGAATTTGCGGGACGACTCCGAGCAGCAGCTCCCCTTCGAGTACTTCTTGAACCGCCTCTACGTGGCGGCAAGTCGCGCGAAGGGTCAGCTCTTTGTGGTGGACTCTAACGATGCCTTTGACCCAAAATCCGGTTTTTGGCGGTTTGCATTCGAAATGGTCGACCGCCTGGTGGAGCAGACAAAGGAGCCACAGGTTTGGAAAGATTCAATCACCTTCCTCGGACGAGGTCATGAGGGGGCATGGAGTGGTGAGCGTGTCGACCCGCGAGCGCAGGGTGCTGAGTACGCCGGGCACGGACGCCGCAAACGCGATCCTTACCTGATGCGCCAAGCGGCTCTCGCGTACAGGAGCGCGAGCGACGAGATCGAGGCGGGATGCTGTCTTGCATTGGCTGCGGAATTCGAGGGAAAGCACCGGGAAGCCGGCGATCGATACCGAGAGCTGGGTTTCCTCGACGAGGCGTTCAGGTGTTACTGGCGGGGCCAGCAGTTCGCGAACATCTGCGAACTGGCGGCCAAAGATGTCGCCTATGCAGGGCGACTTGAGAGCCGTGCGGCGGACTTTATCGTCCGCAGCGGTAGCGAAGTCGCGCCCACATTTCTGTCGGCGGTCCTGGACGCAGCCAGGGAGCCAACCTGGCGGGCCGAGGCAGCGCAGGACGCAACCTGGAAGCTGGTGCTGGCCAAGCTGGCCGAACGGCTGGCCAAGGCGAGCGGTGACAAGACTGTGCCGTGGAGAGAGACGTGGGCAACCTTCCGGCAGTTGACACAGGACGGGTTATCGCTCCCCGAGCAGTACCTTGCTTCGATAGCTTACGCTGCGGGCGAATACGCTACCGCAGTCGGGATCTGGGAGCGACTGGGAGAAACAGACCGCGCGGATTATTGCCTGGCAAAAGGTCGTCTAGCGCCCTTCCCGGAGAACATCGGCTGGTTCAGTCGTCTCAAGCAGTGGAGCGAGGTTCTCGCGCAGTGGCGAGAGCATGGTGCCAACTTGCCCAACCTCGGCGCTCTTGAGGATAGGGTCGTGTTCGCGGTTATCGACGCTGCTCTCAACGCGGGGGACTTGGAGCTCGCGAGAGAGTTGACCGCGGTGAAACCCAACCGACAAAACGTCGCGGATTTGTTCGCCGCCGCAGCGAAGAGAAACGATGAGTCAACGCTTGTAGCGGGGGCACTCGTGGCAGTGCGACTCCTCGTCAAATCCGGGTCTTGGGCTGCTGTCGTGAACGCTGCTGAGCAGGCGGATCTTGGGGAACTCGCAAAGGGAATGAATAACGAGGCACGGCAGTTCCTTGGGCGTAGCGACATACGTGTCCAACTGCTTCGGGTAGCAGTTGAGGAGCTCGCTCGCTCGCCGGAGCTAGCAGGTGAATCGGCCGACCGTAAAGGATCAATTAGCGAGTTTCTGCACCGGACCTTCGTTGGCAAGGGCGCCGTTGCCGGAAGGTGTGGTCTGCAGGCTGACGTGGTCGGTGCAGCGATCGAGCGAGCCGGGAAGATCGTCGATGCACTCCAGTACTACGAGAACCTCCTGAACGACCCAGATGCATCAGCGGAGCTAAAGCGATTTGGTGCGGAGCGGCTCGTCCGGAACCTCGAACGACACGCGGCGTACCTCCGCCGGGAGCGTAACGACGAGGCACAGGCGAGAGATAGAGAGGATCGAGCCAAGAGGCTTCGGGAAACATGGGGCCTTGGAGAACGGCAACTTTCCGAGTATCCAGAGCTTGTGGCGAGGAGCGACGCGGGCGGACTCTCAGAGTGGGCACGCGGTCCGTTCAAGTTTGTGCTCTCCCGCGTGCATGCTCGCTTTCGGATCGAACACCTCCAGCGATTCGAGACAGTGACGGTCTACGTGCAGGAGAGGGAGCTCCGCGGCGAAGTACCTGTCCAGCGGCTTGATCGGGCCAGCGATGACGCCCACGCGTGGCAGCTACCTGATTGGAACATGACAATCGAGCTTGTTAAGTGTGCTAATGGCCACAGTGTGTGTTGTTTATTTTCCGGCGAACGCTTCGAGGTGCTAGTGAAAGCACCCGATCAAAGCAGGTGAAAGGACATGTGTGGAAAACGAGTGCAGGTCAGAGACGGCGCTGCGCGCCGCCACTGATGCGGGCGTTAGCCTGACGAGACGGAGTTCGAATCCGTGACGAGCAGCGACACCGTCTCCTGGAAGAGGATTCAGGATGCAATCTGGGCATGCGAGGCTTGCCGACACCATGAACTCCGACACCCTGAACGCGTAGCCTACAACATCCGGCAGCAGACTGATGCGCCGGTCCAGAGGGTCAAGCTCCGCCTCGTCGGGATCGCACCCCCTTTCATAGAAGGGATCGTACAGAAGACGCGAGCGCTGAGCGCGACCAACAATCCGGACGACAACCTTCGGCGCTTCATCCTTGCGACCCTCCCCGGACCGTGGGAGAACCTCCTGTCGCAAGGTCTCTTCCTGGTCCATAGCGTGAAATGCGCCATCACGGAGAAGGATCGCCATCAGAATCCTCCCGATGATGTGGTCGACGCTTGCGCCCCTCGGCATTTCATTCAGGAGTTTCTGCTTCTCCGCCCGCCGCGAGTGGTTGTCTTCGGGAAAGCCCCGTATCGTGCGCTGCTCAAGCTCCCAGGGTTGAGGGCTCCACGCGGTCTCGGAGTTTCGGCCTCGGTCGCCCAACTGGTTGACAAGACAAGGGGTGGTTTGGCGTTGCAGGCAGATGGGTGGAAGTTCTCTGTCCACGTCAGTCCTTTCCCACCTCAAAACAAGCAACTCGCTCGAGAGGTGTTGAGAGAAGCAGCACAGCTGGCGGGAGTGCTCGCTGGTCCAGGCCCACAAGAGGCTTGAGTGGGCTGGCTTAACGTCGGCCGCGCAGCGGGCTGTGACGCTTAGCGCGTGAGCGTGACATGCTGAGGTTCGCCAAGGAGACACCGTTTCTGGCACCAGGCTGGGGGATTGAGAGATCCTGTCAAGAGGTGTGAGCGTGCCGGGCGAAGGTGTCGTTGATCAGCCAGTGCGAGTCCGGCCGTGGTAACCTCAAGCGGGCCACGTCGTCAGCCGCGGCCGTGCGTAGCAAAGCGGGCGGCTGAGCGGGGTGCCAACCCTCGTGAAGAGTGAGGGGATGAGGCCGGGAATGGGCGCGGCATCGGCCGAGGCCATGCTCAACGACCGCCTGTACAAGCGGAAAGACGACTTGGTCGCGACGACGATCATCCCGCAGGCGATGGACGACCAGCTCGAAGACTGCATCCTGGCCAAGCCACGGGAGACGGTCGGCGGTGGGTCATCGCAGACACCCGGTTCGACGGCCTGTGCGCATGCGGGTCAAGCTCCGCTACGCAAGCGATCCACCAGTGCCTGAATCGTCAGTGGTGCATTCCCCTCTGCGCGATTGTTGACCAGGACATACGCTTGGCGCTCTTCTCTCACGGCCTGACGAATCAAGTCCACCGTATCCCGCCGCATCTCCGGGAGTTCCTCGATGATCTTCGTGTAGGGCTCCGCTCGTTTCTTGGCCTGCTCGTAAGACATCTTGAGCGGTGTGAGGAGGCGCAGCACCGTGAAAGGGGCGGTGAAGCGTCCCAGCCGCCGGTGCTGCTCGGCCAACGGCGGCATGTAGCTCCAGTGGTTGTACACGTGCGCGACGCCGTGCCTCTCAAGGACCTGGCGGTACTCAGGGCCGAGCAGGCCGGCGTTGCGGACTTCGACGGCATAGCGAAAGTCCTTCGGCACCTGTCGGAAGAACGCGTCGAGCCGCGAGCAGAATTCCTCGACGGACAGCCCGTGGCGCTGAAATTCGAAGATGAACGGCCCCGTATGCGGTTCGAACCTCGCCTCCCGGTAGGGCGCCAGCACCAGGTCGTTGAACACGGCTGGGTCAAGGAACCGCGGGTTCGGCTGGCCGGCCTTGGCTCCGTACCGCGGCTGTTTCGCATACTGGGGAATCGTGATCTCTTCCCAGACCTTGCAGCACATGTCGAACTCGTCGAAGATCTGATGGAGATAGCGCCGGAGCTGGTTGGCGGTCGGCGGGCGATAGAACGTGCTGTCGTTACCGACGGTGCGGAACAGCGGTTCGCCCTGGTACTGGTACTGGCAGTATTCCCCCAGGCATTCCGAGGCGAAGCGGCTCTTGGGGTAGGGCCGCTTGTAGACCAGGCCTTGCCAGCCCTCGTAGGCCCACGTGCTCGTGCCAAAGCGGATCAGCGGGGAGAGCGGCATGGCCGCGAGTGTACGGCTACGCGACGATTTCCTCAATGGGCTCGATCTGCAACGACTTCGTTCGTTGCACCGACCACCGTTGGAGGCTAGATTATGGGAAAGCGTCAGGACGAGTGGGCCAGGATCTCAGAGGAGGGAGCCCGTGCAAGTCATTGCGGTGGTCGAGAAGACCGACGTTGAGTATGTCGCTTCGAGCGATGAACTTCGGGCGACGGCCAGCGGGGCGACGGAGGAGGAGGCACTGACAAACCTGAAGACCGCCATCAGAGAACTGCTGGCGCTGTACGAGCCGGAAGTGAGGCGCGTCCTTGAACGGCGCAAGGCGGTGACTATGGAAGTCTAACGCCTGAGGCGTCGCACACGTCCTCCTGAGCTGAGCGTTCCCCAGCTCACGCATGCTTCTTCGAAGATCCCCGTCATGAGGCGACTTCCTCAACGGCCTCGAACGCCCGTTCCATGTCACTGGCAACCAGCCGTCGCAGCGCCGTGACCCTCAGCGTGATGGCCGAGCACTGTTCTTCCACGACCCCCTTTACGACATAGGCCTGGTTCGGCGCCAACAGATAACAGTACTGGCGATAGACATCGGGAAACAGGGTCGCGTCGTAAAGTCCTGTCCGATCCTCGAAGGTGACGAACTCCATCGGCTCGCCTTTCTTTGTGGAAATGATCTTCTCAGTGACGAGCCACCCAATCACTGTGACCTCTTCGCCAACGTGCTGAGCTAGGTTCTTTGCAGGAATATGTGGGATGTGAGCGAGCACGTCCTTGAAGAGATCCAACGGATGACAGCTCAACGGAAAACCGAAGAGCTCCAGCTCGTGCGCGAGCTTCTGTTGGACTGAGTACTCAGCAGGAATGGGCAAATAGCCCGGCGGCGTGGCGGCCTGGGAGGCCAACAGGCGCCACAGCAGCCCGGGGCGCGTGAGGTCCCCCGCGATGGAGTCGAAACAGCCCGCCTTGATCAGCAGCGTCGCTTGGGCGAGGTCGGGCTGCACCCGCGTGAGGAAGTCGTGAAGCGACCGGTAGGGGCCGTTTTCCGCTCGCTCCGCGAGGAGCCGCGTCGCGAAGGCCGCCTGGAGCCCCTTGATCTGCATCAGTCCCATGCGGATGGTCTTGCCCGATCCGGTGTATGCCCAGTCGCTCGCGTTGAGATCCGGCGGGAGGATCGCGAGCCCCATGCGGCGCGCCTCGGACAGATAGGCGAAGGTCGAGTAGTAGCCGCCCTGATGGCTCACCACGGCGGCCATGAACTCCGCGGGGTAGTGCGCGCGCAGGTAGGCCGACTTGAAGCTGACCTGCGCGTAGGAGGCGGAGTGGGGCTTACAGAAACTGTAGCCGGCGAAGCTCAGGATCATGGCCCAGACCTGGTCGATCACGGGCCGCGGCACGCCGCGCGCCGCGGCGCCGGCATAGAACTGCCGCTGGTAATCCCGGAGTCGCCGCTGCTTGTGCTTCTTGCTCAAGACCTTTCTGAGGTGATCGCCGTCCTCGACGGAGAAGCCGGCCACGGCCACGGCCACTTTCAGCACGTCTTCCTGATAGACCATGATGCCGTGGGTCTCGGCGAGCACCTCGTCCACGAGCGGATGGAGCGGGGTGTACGGACGCCCGTGGGCGCGGCGGACGAACTCGTCGGCGAACCGGTTGGCGGCAGGCCGGATGATCGAGGAGACGGCGACTAGGTACTCGAAGACATCCGCCTGCGCGCGCCGGGCGGGCGGCATGGTGGTCCAGAGTTTCTTGAGCAGGAGCCGCGTCGCCGGCGACTCGATGTAGAAGCACCCCATCGTGTCGCCGCGTTGAATCAGGTCGTTCGTGGCCGGGTCGCGGATCGGATCCCACGTCGCATAGTCGATCACGCGGCCGGTCTGGCGGGCGATCGCCGCCAGCGCATCGCGGATCACGGCGAGCGAGCGATTGCCGAGCAGATCGATCTTGACCAATCCCGCCTCTTCGGCCTGCTCCTTCTCCCACTGGATCACCGGCCAGCCGGAGGCGGAGCGCTGCACCGGCACATACCGTTGAATCTCGTCCGGCACCAGCACAACGCCGCCGGGATGGAGGCCGAGGTGGCGGAAGTGTCCGTGGAGCTGCACGGCCCAGCAGACAATCTCTGGCCACGGGGCTCTCAGGCGCAGGGCGTCGCAGACCTGCGCGGCCCAGGTCTGAACCGGCAGGTCCGGCGGCACCTCGACCACGTCGGCCCGCCGCGCAAGCAACCGGAGGGCGTGCGCGATCTCTCTCGCCGGTATTCCGTACACCTTGGCGAGTTCGCGCAGGGCGGCCCGCGCGGCCAGCGTGTTCTGGTTGGCCACCATCGCCGCCTGGTTCGGCCCGTACTGCGCGAACACCCAGTGCAGAATGGCCGGGCGCTCATCCCAGGGAAAGTCGAGATCGATGTCCGGGGGATCATGGCGACCGGGGTTGAGAAAGCGCTCGAAGAGCAGGTGGTGGCGCAGGGGATCGACGTGCGTGATCCCGAGACAGTACGACACGATGGAGGCGGCCGCGGAACCCCGGCCGCAGGTCCGCGGCGCCTGCCGCACGATCTCCTCGACGACCAGGAAGTAGTGGGCGTAGCCTTTCTCCCGGATGACGGCCAACTCCTGTTCGATGCGCGCCCTGACCGCCGCGGACACCTCACCATAGCGCCAGCGCGCTCCGGCGTACGTCTTGGTGCGCAGCGTCTCGAAGGCGGCTTCGGCGGAGAGCCGGCGAAAGGCGGGAAAGATGGTCGCCGTGAAATCCCAGTCGGTGTGACAGGCCTCCGCGAGGCGACGCGTGTTGGTGAGCGCCTCGGGGACCTGGGGGAAGAAGCGGGCCAGGACCGGCTCCGGCATGAGCCACTGGGAGGGAGCGGCGCACAGCTCCGCGCGGAGCCGTGACAGGGTCGTGTTCAGGGCGATCGCCCGCAGCAGCCGGTGCGCGTGGTAGTCGGCGGGACGCAGAAAGCAGGCCCGCGTGGTGGCGACCGGGGGAAGCCCCTGCTGCCGGCTGAACGCGACCGCCTCGGGCAGCGTGGGGCCTGGCGAGCATTCCACGTAGAGGTCGTCGTCCGACTCCTGCCGCCACGCGGTCAGGGCGGCGAGATCATCCGACAGGATGAGCAAGCCGACTCGATGCCGGGCGACCGTGGCGGTGAAGTCGAAGGCCTCGTCACAATGGCGCGCGGAGAGGATCCGACAGAGGTTGGCATAGCCGGCTGGGGTCTTCGCCAGCAGCACCGCCCGGTGCCCGCCATGGACGAGCTCCGCCCCCAGGATCGGCTTGAGCCCGGCCTCCCGGGCCACCTCGAGAAAGCGGATGGCGCCGTAGAGCCCGTTCGTGTCGGTGAGGGCGAGGGAGTCCTGGCCCTGGGCGCGCGCCGCTGCGCACAGCGCCTCCACGGTGGGCACCCCGTGCATGGGGGAATACCAGGAATGGGTATGCAGGTGCACGAAGCCGGTCGGCATTCACAGACTCCCCCCGTAGCCAATCGCCCGCTCTCCGAACTTGGCGTGGAGCTGATCGAGCGCGACCGCCAACCGCTTCGCCCGCTCCCGCTGCAGATCGTTGCTGGATCGGTCCTCGAACAAGGACTGTTGCTCCGCCAACGGGGCGAGATCGCTCAAGCCCACCGTCATCCGGCGGAGGCGGATCCGACGGCGGGCACAGCGCCGAAAGAGTTCGGCCAGCAGAGGCGCGAGATCGACTTCCCAGCAGGTCTCCGGCGTGACGCGCGCTTGCTTCATCACCTGGACCTGATCGCTAGAGCAGATCGCCAGGGACAGTCGGCGGCAGACGCGGCGGTGCTGCCGCAGGATCCGGCACAGTTGCCGAAGTCCTTGCAGCAGCCGGCTCCACAGCACGGCATCATCAATCTCATCCGGCTCCAGGATGATGGTCTCCTCCAGCGCAGGTTGGCGCGTCGGCGGGAGGACCGGCGCCTGGTCGATCCCCTGCGCCCAGTGGGAGAGCGGTCCGGCCAGGTCGCCGATCGCGAGGGCCAAGGCCGCCAGCGGACTCTCCGCCACGTCGCCGCAGGTCCGGAGATTGAGGTCCTCCAGCCGCGTCAGGACGGCTCGCAGGCCGGGACGCTGGAGCCCCGGCAGCAGGCGGACCGACAGGGGAGCCATGAAGAGGCGTTCGGCGCCAGGGCGGACCTCATAGAGCTCGGCGGGCTCGATCACCTTTGCGGCCGTCTGCGCCACCAGTTTGTTGCTGCCCACACCGGCCACGCCATCGAGCCGGTCGCGGGCGTACAGTTCCCGCTGCACCCTGGCGGCGACATCGCAGGCCGGCCCGAACAGTCGGCTGGTGCCAGTCACATCCATGAGGACGGTGCCGGGCCGAGCCAGCTCCCATACCGGGGCATAGCGTGCGATGATGGCGAGGAGCCGCTGATGCCCCAGACGGACGCGATGCGGATCGGGGGCGATCACCTGCAGGGACGGGCACACCCGCCGCGCGAGCTCCACCGGCATGCCGGCTTGCAGCCCCTCCCGCTCGGCTTCGGGCGACACGTCATGGAGCAGGGCGCGGGGCGTCGCAAGCGGGGCCAGGGCGAGGGGTCGCGTCCGGAGCGTAGGGTCGGTGAGCCGGACCAGCGCGAGTTCAAACGACGGGATCGCAAAGCACACGATCTGGCGGTCCATGGGACGGACGCTGCCTGTTCGCCGGCATCCCTACTTCCGCAAATGCCGCAGGACTCCCACCACGACGCCTGCGATGTGGAAGGCATCGGTGTCTTTCACGACGATCGGCTGCAGGCGCTCGTTGGCGGGACGGAGTTCGACGACCCCGCCTGTGCGGAAGTACCGCTTGATCGTGGCTTCCCCGTTCACGAGGGCAATGACCGTCTGCCCGTTCCGGGCCGTCGCCTGTTTCTGGCACACGACGATGTCTCCGGGCAGAATCCCTTCGTCTCGCATCGAGTCTCCCTTGACGCGAAACGCGAGGGTCTCGCCCCGCCCCACCATGCTGCGGGGGACCTCTACCAGCTCCACCTCGGGCTGTGGAAACACTTCCAGGGGATCCCCGGCGGCCACGGTGCCGACCAGGGGAATCCGGGCCGGCGTGGCGAGCAGGCTGATCGCCACCTCCACCAGACCGGGGATGCGGCGCGTCCCGGTTTCGTAGCGGGTGATGGCGAGACGCTTGAGCCGCAGCTCGTCGGCGAGTTGCTGCTGCGTCAACCCGAGGGCTGTCCTGGTCCGTTTCAGGTCGGCTGGCGTCATGTATCCAATGGATACATCTTTGGGAGGCAGGTTGTCAAGGAGCTGATGGGGCTAGGCCAGCCCGAAGCGTTTCAGTGGAACTCAGCCAGTGCGTCGAGCGACTTGTGCGGTCCTCAAGGCTAAGCTATCATCCGTTGTCGTTTCTCGGTCAGCTCACCTGAAGAAGGAGGAGACAGATGCTCACGCGAATGCTGGGCCTTCTCAGCGGGGTCATGTGGGCCAGCCTGCTGGCGGTTGGGGTGGTGGCAGACCCTCCTTTTGGGGCATCCCTGGGCCAACACGGGACGATTCCCTCAGTCTTGGCGGCGGAGAAAGCCGAACTCCTCGACATCAATACGGCCAGTGCGGACCAACTCAAGGCCTTGCCGGGCATTGGCGACGCGTACGCTGAAAAAATCATCAAAGGCCGTCCGTACAAGCGCAAGGATGAGCTGGTCCAAAAGAAGATCATCCCGCAGGCAACGTACGACAAGATCAAAGACAGAATCATTGCCAAGCAACAGTAGCCTGCTGGCGGCGGGTTGTGCCGAACGTCGGGGTGTTCAGCGCACGCGCGCATGAGAAGTAGCGAGCCGCCAGGGCTCGATCAACGCGGTTGATCAGCAAGTCCCGGTCGCGCATCCCCGGCGACGCGGGGCCGAACGGCGAATGCCCGCTCGACAGCCATCAATGCGTGAAGCGGTGTGGTGGCTTCCACGAAGCTGCGCGACTTCTGGGAACGCCGACATGAGGACGTCACGCTCTTCGTCCTGTTCCTGGGTACGATCCCCCCTGAGAGCCAGGTTTTCATCGTCGCGGTGGGCATCAACCCTAACCGCCGCAAGCGGCCGCTCGGATTTTGCGACGAGGCAAAGGAACACCATGAAGATCTGCGAGGCGCTGTTGGCCGACCTGGAGCGGCGAGGGTTGACGCTCTCCAAGCGGGTCCTCTAGGTCACCGATGGGGGAAAGGGCATCATCAAGGCGTTGACGGCGCGGTATGGCACGAAGCTGGTGCACCAACGGTGCACGATTCACAAGGATCGCAACATCCAGCGGCACCTTTCCAAGCGGTATCGGAAGTAGGCTCACCGCCGGTACCGACGGGCCTTGGAACAGCATGCCTATGAGGACGCCCGGGCCATGCTGCTGGACTTCGAGCAGTGGCTGCGCCGCAGCCGCGAGTCCGCCGCTGACTCGTGGCTGGAGGCGTTCGAGGAGTTGCTCACGCTGCATCGCCTGAAGGTGCCGGCAGCCCTCCGCACGACGCTGCACTCGACGAACCCGATTGAGCGCAGGTTCGCCACGGTGCGGGACTGCGAGCGCGACATCAAGCGATACCGCAACAACCAGACTCGTCAGCGCGGGGTGGTGGCTATGCTCTTGCACGCCGAGCAGGGATGCCGACGAGTCAAGGGGCACGCCGTCATAGAGGCCGTGGTCGTGACTATCGAGGCGACTCAGGCCGAGGCGGAATGCCGGGTGGCCTGACAGGTGAAGGTTCGTGATCAGCGAGCCAGGAACCGCTCATCATCATTTCAACGAAGGTCTTGACGACCTCAGGAGCAGGGAGGTGCTATGCCGACGTCAAAACAGAAGCAGACCGCAGCTAAGATACAAGAGTTTGCTGATTTCTTGAGAGATGAATGGCCAAGTGTCAGCATTCGTTAGTCACTTGAGTGTCAGCATTCGTTAGTCAAGACTTGGCATAATCTGTGGCAACTCATTGGGAGGAGAGGAAGTTGCCATGGGTAAAAAAACCATCGTGAGCGTCGTCGTCAGGAAATGGTCGAGGCCGTGCGGCATGGAATGCCGCTGCGGCAGGTTGCCCGACACTTCGGGGTCGCCTTGCGGACGGTCCAGTACTGGGTCGAGCACGCGGGCTCGACCCGGTTGGATCGGGTGGACTGGTCCGATCGGCCGCCAGGGTCGCGGCAGCCAGCTAACAAGTATGCCCCGGCCGTGGAAGAGCGCGTGCTGGCGGTACGACAGGCGTTGCAGGCGACGAGCGACCTGGGGGAATACGGGGCGGGGCCCATTCGTCAGGCTCTGGCCGCCCAGGGATTCACGCCACTGCCCGCAGTCCGCACCATTGGCCGGATCCTGGAACGCCGGGGCGTCCTGGACGGGCGGCGCCGCCAGCGCTGGCCAGCCCCGCCGCGCGGGTGGTATCTGCCTACGGTCGCGGCCGGACAGGCCGAGCTGGACAGTTTTGATCTGATCGAGGGGCTCGTCATCCGCGGCGGCATCGAGGTGGAGGTGCTGACCGCGGTCGGACTCCACAGCGGCATCCCGGCCGCCTGGCCGAGTGGGCCGTGGACGGCCCGCCAGGTCAGCGCGCAGCTGGTCACTCACTGGCAACACGTCGGCCTGCCGGCGTATGCCCAGTTTGACAACGACACGCGGTTTCAGGGGCCGCATCAGCATCCGGATACCCTGGGGCGCGTGATCCGGCTGTGTCTGAGCTTGGAGGTGACCCCCGTGTTCGCCCCGCCCCGCGAGATGGGGTTTCAGGCCGCACTCGAGAACTTCAACGGCCGCTGGCAAGCGAAGGTGTGGACGCGCTTTCAGCACGACTCGCTCACAGGCTTGCAAGAGCAGTCGGCCCGGTTCATTGCCGCCAGCCGGCGCAAGCTGGCCACACGGTTGGAGCAAGCCCCATCGCGACGGCCATGGCCGGTCACCTGGCGGTTTGATCCCCAGGCTCCGTTGCGTGGGTGTGTGATGTTCTTGCGCCGGACCAACGAGGAAGGGGTGGTTTCCCTGCTGGGCCGCATGCTCCCGGTGGACTCGACCTGGCCCCACCGCCTCGTCCGGGCCGAGGTCGATCTCACGGCGCACGTGATCCGGGTCGTTGCCCTGAGACGCCGTGATCCCTTGCACCAGCCGCTGCTGCGTGAGATACCGTATCGGTTTCCGCATCGCCCGTTCCGACTCTGACTAAGAGATGCTGACACTTGCCATGGTGCAGCAATGTTTCTGACTAACGAATGCTGACACTTGGCCGATGAATACTTAGATCCGGATCACTTTGACGGGTGGCCTGGTTTGCCGGTTCCCAAGAAGCCCCATAAAGTGCCGGAGGCAATGCCAAGGGCAAAACTGGAGGGGGCCAATTTGTATCTTCTTGGCTGTTTCGTAGATATGAACGAATTTGCTTGGCGAGCTTGGTCAAATGTCCGAAAGTTTTTTGACTCTATTCCTCGCGCCTCACAGGGAGAGCTGTGGCATTGGATTGCTGATCATCACAATGAATGGAATGGCCTACCAAAACTACATAGGTATGATTGGCGGCATGCGAAGATAGTGACCATCGCTCAAAAACTTGTGCGTCCACCGTACAAAGGCGACCCGAGAAGAATATGGGAGGGCCGTGACGGTAAGGCGGTACTTTCAATTCTTGAAAACGACTTGCGGTTTGGGCCTCAGATATCTCGAATGACGCTTGGAGGACTCAGGGATCACAAGCTGGTGCAGATGAAATGCAGCGATTGTAAGGCGGATGTTCATGTTTGTCGAGCAATGAAGGCGTTGGAATTGTCGCGGACAGATAAGCCTGCTGATGTGGAGAAAGCTGGAAAAGATCTGTTTGCTGATCCTTGGTCTGTGGATGGCGCCCTTTGGGAATTGGGAAAAGATTATGAAATCGAGGATCTCTCGGACCTCGAACGATATTACCGCGAGATGGCATCATGGAAGCGTGTTGAGCAAACCGTCAAAGAATTAGTGAAAGGGATGATAGACGAGCTGTCTGCTGGTCTGGGTGAACGCGACGGATGGGCCCTACGATATGATCCCACGCATCATTGGGCCGGGATATGTCTCGTAAAGACTGAAGGGCCTCTCAAGAATATTATGGATCCCATTGAGAAATGTAAATTGTGGGCGTGGGTTGGCGCTGGATGGTATCAGACCTTGGTGATTGCGGTTGAAGTAGGCGGGGAGCCCGACTACTTCACTACTAAACCCGTCGGCGACTGGTGCAAAAGGATGAAAATGGAGATGAAAATGGAGGAGGAAAAGCAGACCTCTTCAGGTCGCTGGGGAATGCGGGTATTCTATGGCGATCGTCAGGTGAACAAAGAGGATCTTCAGAATAGAAAATGGCTCATCAACAATCTGAGTGTGCAGCTAAAGCGGGTAGTGGCCCCCTTCTTGTGGAAATTAAAAAGGCGTATCCTCCCGGCATCGTGACATGAACCGGCCCTGGCAGGGGCCAGCACAAGGAGGACTACGCCTATGCCGACGCAGTTTAGCCGATCTCTCCAACAGATGAAAGCGGTCCTGGGTCCGGATCTCTTGACGGAAGCGTTGAAAGGGAAAGTACGCGAGTTGATCGAGACGCTGGTGGACGCGGAGCTGACGGAGGTGCTGGCGGCGGTGCCCTATCAACGGAGCCAGACGCGGCGGGGCTATCGCCACGGCCATACCGCGCGCACCCTGACCACGGGATTGGGACCGACGCGCCTGACGCTGCCCCGGGCGCGGCTGCACACGGACGCGGGGACCAGCGAGTGGCAGAGCCGGCTGCTGCCGCGGTATCAGCGGCGGGCCGCCGCGGTGGACGGGGCGTTGCTGGGGGCGTATTGCAGCGGGGCCAATGGGCGCCGGATCAAAGGGGCGTTGGGCCCCTTGCTGCGAGGCGCGCCGCTGTCGAAGAGCGCCGTGTCCCGCCTGGTGGGCCGGGTGAAGGCACTGTATGACGAGTGGCATCAGCGACCGTTGCAAGAGGAGCGGTACGTGGTGCTGTATCTGGACGCCATCGCCCTGCGGGTGCGGTTGGCCCAGAAGGTGACCTCGGTCCCGGTGCTGGTGGCCGTGGGCGTCCGCGCCGATGGCCAGAAGGTGATCCTCGATCTGGAGCTGTTGACCAGTGAGTCCACGGCGGCCTGGCAAGGGCTGTTGGAGAGCCTGATCACCCGGGGGCTCCAGCGGCCCCAGCTCTGCGTGATCGATGGGAACCCCGGCCTGCGGGCCGCCTTGCAGACCAGTTGGCCGGGGCTCGCCGTCCAGCGGTGCGTCGTACATAAGTTGCGGAACCTGGAACGCCATGCGCCGCGGCATGCGCACGACGACCTGCGCACCGACTATCATCGGATCGTCTATGCGGAGTCGGCGGCCCAGGCCCGCCACGCCTATCGAGCGTTTCTGGCGACCTGGGAGAAACGGGCGCCCAAGGTCGCAGCGAGTTTGCGTGAAGCGGGCGACGAGCTGCTCACGTTCTATCGGTTTCCACCAAGCCAGTGGAAGGCCCTGCGGACCACCAACGCGATCGAGCGGCTGAATGGGGAGTTTCGGCGCCGCGTCAAAACCCAGGGCGCGTTGCCCACGGCACAGGCTGCCGAGGTGCTGTTGTTTGCCCTCTTGCTGACCGGCCAGATCCGGATGCGTCGGATCGATGGCTGGCGCCAGCTGGGCATCATCGCGGCCACCGCGCCGGAGGCCGCGTAAGGGGGGATACCAGCGGTCACGCCGCATGGCGATCGCCTCGTATAAGGCTATTACGGAGGCCATGATTCAGAGGAGATGCCGGGAGAAGCCAATTTCCACAGAAATCGGGACGCTACCCTAAAGCGCGTACAAGAGTTCATTAAGGCCGTCGAGTCACAGGCGAACAGGTGAGCAGGTCAAGTCCGCCGGTTGCTGTAAATTGGATCAAGGATGCCCGACCTCATGGGTTGTGTTCGAACCCTGTTCGACCTCTCTGATCCGCCGAATGCCCCCGATGGTTCCATCGCGCCGCTCTCCGATCTCGTGTCCTAGGGCCAATGCGGCGCTCGTTTTTCTCGGTCACTGCGGCGGACCGCCTTGGTGAGGGGCGCATGGCGCGTGGCGTGCGCCTCCTGGAGCTGGGTTCGCAGTTGCCCCTTTGACACTCCCACGGCTGAAGCCGTGGGAGTGTCAATGTAAGCTGCCCCAGCCCGGGTGGTGGACGGGAGCGCAAGATGAGTTCTGACCTGATCTTTGAGGTAACAACGCCCCTCGGATTTCTTGTCCGGTGTACCCGTTCCTATTGGGAATTCATCGTGAACCACAAACACCCTGTCCTCAAGGGTCAGGAGCAGGAAGTCATCCAGACCCTCGTCGCTCCCGACGAGGTGCGTCGAAGCCGAAGGGATTCAAATGTCCTGCTATTCTACCGCGGCGCTTCGCCCCGATGGCTCTGCGCTGTGGTGCGGCACGAGGACGGTACCGGTTTCCTGATCACCGCGTACCCGACGGACCGTATTAAAATAGGAGAAACGATATGGACAAGATCAAGGTGATCCACGATACCGTCGGCCACACGCTGACGGTCTGGCTGGATGATCCCGCCAAAGAGCACGTATGCGAGGAGACGACGGACGAGGTGGTCCTTATGAAGGATGCCTCGGGCCGCGTGATCGGAGTGGAGTTGCTCCACTATCGCCCTGAAGGACCGCAGAAGACGCTTTCCGTCGAGACGGTCGTTCAGGCGGATTCCTGACGAACCGAAGCGGATTATGGCGACCAGCGAAAGCTTGCGGGCATGGCTTTTTGACACTCCCACGGCTTCAGCCGTGGGAGTGTCAAAGGCAAGGAACGAACAGGGCGAGGTGTCAACCACCCCGGACTGAAGTCCGGGGCTTGGACATCCAAGCCCGGGGTTGACCAGGGCAAGCGGTAGCCAATCCGCTCCGTTGCTGGGACCGCCGCGTGGCGGCTCTGTCGGACGGCCTGTCGTCTGACAGAGAGGGCGCAAGACCGACGTTGGAATGCTTCCTCAGTTCCAACCGCTCGGAGCCTCGGTTGCAGACAAGCCACGGGTCGGCACGAAACGGACCGAAGCAGATCGCCGCTCAGCAACATGCCCGAGGGGAGCCCGGCCGCGTGACAGGCGTCGCGGCCGGCGTCACCGCCGAAAGGCGCGAAGAAAGGAGTAATCCAATGCATGTGTTTGTGTGGGGCAAGAACGGCAAGGCATTGATGCCATGCCACCCAGCGCGGGCGCGGCAACTGCTGCGCGACCAGCGCGCCGTGGTGCATCGGATGGTGCCGTTCGTCATTCGGTTGAAAGACCGAACGTCGGGAGACACGCAGCCAGTGTGCCTGAAGCTGGATCCTGGCAGCAAGGCCACGGGCCTGGCGCTGATACGCGAAGAGAGCAGCCGCCACCACGTGCTGTTCTTGGCGGAACTGGAGCATCGCGGGCAGGTGATTCGGGACACGTTGGCGCAGCGACGGGCGTTTCGGCGAGCGCGACGCAGCCGGAAGACCCGCTATCGCGCCAGGCGTTGTGACAATCGCCGCAGGCCGGACGGCTGGCTGGCTCCCAGCCTCCGCCACCGCGTGGACACGACGCTGGCGTGGGTGCGGCGCTTGCGGCGCTGGGCGCCGGTGACGGCCCTCAGCCAAGAGCTGGTCCGGTTCGACACGCAGAAACTGCAAACCCCGGACATCACCGGCGTCGAATACCAGCAAGGCACGCTCGCTGGCTACGAGGTCAGGGAATATCTCTTGGAGAAGTGGGGGCGCGAGTGCGCGTACTGCGGGGCAACCGGCGTGCCGCTGGAGATCGACCACATCCATCCCCGCTCTCGCGGCGGTAGCAACCGGGTCTCGAACCTGACGGTGACCTGTCGCGCGTGCAACGAGCGCAAGGGCAGCCGGGATGTGGCCGAGTTTCTGGCGCACGATCCCGAGCGCCTGGCCCGGATCGAGGCGCAGCGCACAATGCCGCTCGAGGATGCGGCGGCGGTCAATGCCACCCGCTGGGCGTTGTTCGAGGCGCTCGGCGCCACGGGGCTCTCGGTAGAAACAGCCAGTGGTGGGCGCACCAAGTTCAATCGGATGCGGTGTGGCATCCCGAAGACGCATGCACTCGACGCGGCCTGCGTAGGCCAGGTCGATGCCGTGACCCGCTGGCGGCGGCCGGTGCTTCAGATCACATGCACGGGGCGCGGCAGCTATCAGCGCACGCGGCTCAACAGGCATGGTGGTATGCGCGGGTATCTCACGCGCCGGAAGCAGCACTTCGGTTTTCAGACGGGCGATCTGGTGCGCGCACACGTGCCGGATGGCAAGAAGGCTGGGATCCACATGGGCAGGGTCGCCGTACGCGCCTCCGGCAGGTTCAATATCCAGACCGCGAACGGCGTCGTTCAAGGCATCTCGTACCGCCATTGCACGCTCATCCAGCGTGGCGACGGCTACGGGTATGCCGCAATTCCTCCCCGGACTGAAGTCCGGGGTTTCCTTGCGAAGGGTTTATGATCGCCTTCTTTCTCAATGGCAACGGAGACTCTCACGACCGCTTGTTGTTCCAATCCGAGGCCTCGGCGGAAATCTTTGCGGAGGAATACCTCGCCGCGCACGGCTCGGATCCGTTAGCCGCCCGGGCGGCCACGATCTTCAGCCTGGTCCGCGGCTGGGACTATCAGGGACTCCCGCGCTATGCCGTCCGCTGTTTCGACTGCGGCGCCGACAACCTGGAGCACTGGTACACGAGCACGCGCGGCGGCTACCATCTCTGCCCCGCGTGTTTCGAGGCCCGGGTGGCAAAGGGCCGTGCCAAGATGAGGGTGGAAGGCGATGCCGAACGATGACTCCCCGCTGCCGGACGTCGACTGGCGGCTGACGACGTTCGAGGGCGCGCGCCGCGAGCAGCTCCGCCGCTGGTCGGCATTGCCGCTTGAAGACATCCTGCAGGCTATGGAAGAGATGCAGGAGATGGCCCGCCGGTTGGGCGCAGCGCAGGCCGGCGAGGCCGATCGGGGGCTGGACGACGACAACGCCCGCTCGGCCTAAACGGAACCGTGCCGCATGCGAGACAGCCGGCTGCACGTTCTTCGCCTTCGCGCAGTCCTCATCGCGTGTCTGCTCGGCGTGCTGCTCGCGCGCCCTGCGCTCGCCGCCGCCGCGGAATTCACCGCGCCCGTCGTCAAGGTCGTGGACGGC
This sequence comes from Nitrospira calida, assembly GCF_976986435.1. Taxonomy (NCBI): domain Bacteria; kingdom Pseudomonadati; phylum Nitrospirota; class Nitrospiria; order Nitrospirales; family Nitrospiraceae; genus Nitrospira; species Nitrospira calida. The sequence goes on along the minus strand of NZ_OZ335950.1, from coordinate 2,480,357 downwards.
GACACGCTCGTCGTGCTGATCAACGGCGAGACCCGGCGGATCCGGCTCCACGGTATCGACGCGCCGGAGAAGCGGCAGCCCTTCAGCCGGCGGGCCAAGCGGTTCGCCGCGGACTTAGCGCTCGGCCGGACCGTCACGGTGCGCGAGATCAGCCGGGACAAGTACGGGCGGATCGTCGCGGAGGTCATCCTGCCGGACGGACGCGTCCTGAACGAGGAACTGGTCCGGGCGGGGCTCGCCTGGTGGTACTGCCGGTACTCGGCGGACGAACATCTGGCGGCGTTGGAACGGGAGGCGCGGGCGGCCAGGCGCGGCCTGTGGGGCGATCCGAACCCCATCGCCCCGTGGGACTTTCGGCGTCCGGGCCGGCCGCCGCAGCCGGCCTGCCAGTAGGAAGCGAAGAGGCGCGTGGGCATGCCACGTGCGGCGCACACACTCTGGCTCATCGGGTTGGCGATGGCCGCCCTGCTGGCCGCGCTCATCGCCGGGTGGCTGCCCTGCCCGTGGCCGGTGTGCCGGTGGATTCCGTTGGTCCCGGAGCCCATCGCCACCTATGCGGACTATCGCGCTCTGCTCGCGGGGAACCGGTCCGCAGGCGGTCGCGTCGCGAGCCGAAGGCCGGTGGACTGCGAAGCCGTCCGGCAGGATGTCGCACGCCGTTTTCGCGCCGGGGAGCGTCTCCTTGCCGAGCCGGAAGAGGCCAGCCCCGCGCAGCAGTGGCTGGTGCGGAACGGGTTGCTGGATGCCTGGATCACGGGCGCCACGCTCCATCTGCGGAATACCCTGATGGAGACCCCGGAGAGCGTTGAGACATGGCGGACCCGCGTCGAGCGGCTGCTCACGCGCCGGCCGGAGGAGCGGGACCTGCTGGCCGGGCTGTTCCGGGCGCTCGTGCTGCACGGGCGCCGCGGGTCGGCGATCCTGCCCCTGCGCGACACGCCGGGGTGTGTGCCGGGCGGCCCGGGACGGTAATACCTTCCATGCCCCGCGGCGCAAACGCGGGCATGGTGGACGACGACGAGGAGGCGCACGGAGGCCATGGAAGAAACGGCAGGGGGGCCCCGCCGCGAAGCGGCGAGCGCGGCCGGCGAGCGAGAGCTGGAAGAGGCGCGGCAAGACGCCCTGTGGATGGCGCGGGTGGAGCACGATGCGGCGCTCAAGGAAGAACGGGCGTGGTGGCGGGTGTTTCGCGGCCGCTAGGAGGATTTCTACCGGGCTGACGTCCTCCCGCGGTGGCGGGCGCTGGAGTGGCAGGGAGCGCTCGCGCGGACCCTGCGGCACGCCCAGCTGCCGATGCCCGCGAGCTGGGAGGCCATGGCGGACCATCCGGACCGGGGGCGCTACTGGGCGTGGGTGTATGCGCAGATCCCGCTGCACTACCAGGACGGCGACATCCTCTTGCATCTCCCCCAGCACAGCTCCGCATCGCGCAGGCGGAGCGCATCTTCCGCTGGGAACGGCATTGGGACCGGTACTGCCGGGAGCACCCGGAGTGCAGGCGGATCGCGCTGCCGGGGCAGCACCTGGTGACGGTCCTCTGGTGGGCGCGGCCGAAGGATGATCGGCCGCCGGACTGGTGGCCGGCGGGCCATGTGGCGTTTCAGCCGGAGCGGCTGCGGCGAGGACGGAGGAACCAACCATGATGGCGCTGGAGGCGCTCACGGCGCGCGCGCAGGCCGCCCGGCGGCCGAGTCCGCCGGCGGGTCCGGTGGGGACGCTGCACCTGGGCGAGGGCGCGCGGCTCGGCCTACCGCTCGGCGCCCCGGTCACGGTCGGGCCGATCGAGATTCCGGACGCGGACCGGAGCGGCCATCTCGGCTGCTTCGGCACGACTCGCGTCGGCAAGACCCGGCTCATCGAATCGCTCGTGGAGCAGGACATCCGGAAGGGCTACTCGGTGCTGATCATCGACCCGAAGGGCGACCACGAGCTGATGAACCGGGTCGTCCAGACGGCGGTGGAGACCGGGCGCCTGGACGAAGTCATGCTGCTCACGCCGATTTTCCCCGAGGTCTCCATTCACGTGGGGCCGTTGACCAGCTACTACATGCAGGACGAGCTGGTCAACATGCTGATCAGCGGGGTCAAGGCCAAGGAGGACTACTTTGTCGCGATCGCGCAGGAGGTCTCGCAGGTGATCGTCGCGGGGATGGTGGCGCTGCGGCAGGCGGACCAGGATCCGCGGCCGCTCACGTTCATGGACGTGAAAGAGCGCATCGGGTTCAAGGACCTGGTGGCGTTCTCCGAGGAGTTGGCCCGCGTGCCGGGCACGGACCACATCCGCCGCTCGATCCTGCAGATGATTCAAAGCCCCAACCTCGCCGATTTCTGGGCGAAAGTGTCGTCGAGTTTCCGCACCACGCTCTCGGCGCTGACGTTCGGGGCGGTGGGGGAGATCATGGGGCGGGCGACGGTCAATCCGGTGGTCGAGCGGCTGGAACGCGGCCGGCCGGTGATCGTCGTGGCGCAGACGGGCTCGTTGCTCACGCAACGCACCAGCGTGCTGGTGGGCAAGATGCTGGTGTCGATGATCCAGGCGCTCATCGGCCGGCTGTTCAGCAGCGGCCGGGCGCTCACCCCGCCGCTGTGCCTGCACATCGACGAGGGGCACAACGTGCTCTATGCCGGCTTTCAGGAACTCATCAACAAGGGCGGCGGGGCCAACTGCTGGGTGCATTTCTACACGCAGTCGGTGGCGCAGATCGAGGCGGAAGTCGGGCCGGAATACGCCCGGAGCATCATCGACAACATCAACACGTGGATCTACCTCCTGGTGAACCATCCGGAGACGGCGCAGCACATCGAGGCCACGAGTCCCTTGCGGTACCGGTACGAGCCGGTGATGCAGATGGGCGGGGACGTGACGATCCGGACGACGGAGGGGCCGGCGATTCGGGCGGACCGGGTGTTGCGGCTGCCGAAGCGCTGGTTCTACTGCCGCAGTTACGGGAAGGTGTGGAAAGGGCGGACGCCGGAGGTCACGCCGACGTGGCTCAAAGTCCGCTGGCCGGTCATTCGGCCGCAGGCGGCGCCGGGACCCGCCGAGGCGGAGGCGCCGTCATCCGGCTGAGGCCAGGCGCGGGACGCGGCTCGGCTAGCGTCGGCGCTTCCGGGCTGCTCGGCGTGGCTGGGGGCGGGGTGCGGATGGTTGAGGGGCGCGCGGGACGGTGGATGGCCCGGGCGCTCGAGCGGCCGGGCGAGATGCGCCGACCGCGGGGCGTGCGGCGGAGGCCGGAGGAGCCGGCGCGGCCGCGGAGACGGCCTGGTACAAGCCGGGGGCCGTGCGGCGGATGAGGCCTGCTGGCGCAAGCTGGCGAGCCGGGCGGTGAGGCTGGACCGGTGGCAGCGTTGGCCGCGGGCCGCCAGTTGTGCGCGCAAGGCGGCCGGCGAGAGCGGCGTGGGACTGGCCTTGAGGATGTCCAGCACCACGGCGCGGAGCGGAGGGCGGCTGCCGGAGGTCACGGGGGCGCGCGGGGCGGCGGGGCCGCCGGGCGGCCTTTCAGGACCGCGATCGTCCGCTCGATCGCCGCGATGTCCTCCTGCAGGCGTGCGAGCGCCTGCCGCTGCCGGTCGAGGAGCGCCGTCAACGCCGAGAGGGTCGGGGTCGCCATGCCGGCCCTTGTAGCACCGGCGCCCGTCCCTGTCAAGCCGTCTTGGTAATACCAGAACAAGGAATCTCACCAGAGCCGTATCTCGGCTCACCGTAGGCGGCGGGTGCCACTCCGGCCGCCGAAGTCCCGGGAGGGACCGGCTGGATGCCGGCCGCCCTCCGTCCCTGCGACCAACCAACCAACAATCCCTTCGGCTCCGTCCGTCAGGCCGTCGTCTGCCCGCGCGGCAGGTGCGCGCGGCGGCGATGAACGCGCGGCATGGAGTGGCGAAGGGGAAAGGAGGGTTCTATGATCGAGTTCCTCATTGTTATCGCCCTCGTGATTCTGGTCACGAGGGCAATCGAGCGCGGGCGGTATTATCGCCGCCTGCGCCGTCTCCGCGGCTGGCGGCCCGAGGCGAGCCTGACCGCCCTCTGGCGGGGGGAGAACCGCCTGATGGGGGCGCTTCTCATCGTGGCGGCCATCATGTCGTTCGTTGGCATGATGGCCATCACGGCCCTGGCCATGGGAGGCTGGCGATGAAAATTGCTCAGCTCTCCCAAGCTCGGCGCGTGTCGGTCCCGCTGGTGGCCATCGCCACCGCGGACCAGCACGCGCTGGTGGCGCAGCTCGCCGAGGGCCTGGCGAACGGCCAGGCTCGGCCGGTGTTCCGTTGGGATCTCGTGCGGGGTCTCAGCGCGTTGAATCGCCCGGCGGCGGAGGCCTTGGCCGCCATGCTGGGCGACCTGCCGCCGGAGGCCACCGTGGAGCCGGTGGCCGCGCTGACCGCGCTGGCGAAGCTGCCGACGGGCGGGGCGGCGTTCCTGCTCAACGCCCATCGGGTGTTGGAGCAGGCGGCGGTCGTCCAAGCGGTTTCCAACCTGAGAGACCGCTTCAAACAAGACGGCCGGATGCTCATCCTGCTGGCGCCGTCCCTCCGGCCACCGGCGGAACTGCAACACGACGTGCTGGTCCTGGAAGACCCGCTGCCGGACACGGCGGCGCTTCAGGGCATCGTGGCGGAGCAGCACGCGGCGGCCGGACTCGCGGCGCCGGAGGACGCGCTGCTGGCCAAGGCCGGGCAGGCGTTGCGCGGCCTCTCCGCCTTTGCGGCCGAGCAGGCCGTGGCGCTCTCGCTCTCCCGGAGCGGCCTGAACCTGGAGGCGCTCTGGGAGAGGAAGATCCAGATGGTCAACCAGACCCCTGGGCTGACCATCTGGACCGGGAAGGAGCGGCTGGATGATTTGGGTGGCCTGGCCCAGATCAAGCAGCTGCTGCGGCGGATCCTGGCTGGCCGGCAGGCGCCCCAGGCCCTTGTGTTTCTTGATGAAATCGAGAAGGCGCTGGCCGGGGCGTCTGGGCCGATCGGGGACTCCTCCGGTGTCTCCCAGGACATCCTGGGGGCGCTCCTGTCATACATGCAGGACAGGGGCGCCTCCGGAATGATCTTCGTGGGGCCGCCGGGCACGGCCAAGTCCGCCGTCGCGAAAGCGGCGGGCCGGGAAGGCGGCGTGCCGACGGTCCGGCTGGACCTGGGGGCGGTGAAGGGCTCGCTAGTTGGCGAGTCCGAACACCGCATCCGGCAGGCGCTCGCCGTGATCGACGCGTTGTCGGACGGGCGGGTGCTCTGGCTCGCCACCTGCAACAAGGTGGCGAGTCTGCCGCCGGAACTCCGCCGCCGGTTCAAATTCGGGACGGTCTTTTTCGACCTCCCGGACGCGGCCGAGCGGCGGGCGATCTGGCAGCTCTACCGCTCGCGGTATGAGTTGCCGGAGGATGATCCGGGACCGGCCGATGCCGCCTGGACTGGAGCGGAGATTGAAACCTGCTGTCAGCTCGCCTGGCAGCTGCAGATCCCGCTCCGGGAGGCGGCTCGCTATATCGTCCCCGTCGCGCAAGCGGCCCCGGAGACGATCGACGAGCTGCGCCGGCAAGCGGCGGGCCGGTACTTGTCGGCGTCCTACGCCGGTGTGTATCGGCTGCCCGAGGCCGCTGTGGCCGCGGACGGGGTGCCGGCGCGGAGCCGGACCCTGGTGCTTGACTAGGCTGCCCGAGCGGCGGGAGGCGGAGCGATTCGCCTTCCGCCGGTCATTTCCAACGAACAGAACAAGATAAGCCGCTGACCACGGGAACGGCGGCCCTTCACGGGACCACAAGCCTTTACACGAAAGGAGGAACGGCCTACAATGGCGAGCATGGACACTTTGCAAGCCTACACCACGCTGCGCGCGAAGTTCGATGAGTCCACCGCGAAGACGATCGTTGATGCGGTGGTACAGCTGACATCGCCGCCGTTGACGGACATGGCGACGAAAGCCGATCTGCGCGCGGAAATCAGCGCTGTCAAGGCGGCGATGGAACAGCTGCGAGCCGATCTGCTTGACAAGATGCGGAGCACGGCGCTGACCATCATCGGCGCGAATCTGGCCGCGCTAGCTATCGCCACCACGATCCTCATCAAAGTCCTCAAGTAAGACCCTCCCCAAGCTCGCCGCTGCCGCGAAGTCCCGAGCTCCTCGGCGGATCGCGGTGCCGCGGCTGGTTTCCTCACCAATCCCTGCAATCTCTGATTGACCGCGCTACGACGCGGCAGACGCGTCGCGGCGTGAGGACCGTTTGCGAACACACCATAAACCTAATCGGAGACCTAACCGGCTGCGCGCGCATGCCATGGCGCAGTCTGTCGAAAGGAGGATGTCATGAGCAGAATCAATCCTGTTGAGATCCGCCGCCGCCTGGCGGCGATTTTTCCCGGCACGTTTCTCCTACCGAGGAGGGACTGCCGGTGCGTGCTGCACGTGGCGGGCGCAGAAAACGACCCCAACGCCGAGGTCGGGGTCAAGGTCTGCCGGCCGTGCCGGAAGTACGAGCGGTACCTGCGGTACTGCCGGCCGGAAACGGGCGTCCGGCCAACGGCGGCGGTTTGCTGAAAAGGAGATGGATCGATGAGTCATGTCGCAACCATCGAAATAGAAATCCGTGACCTGGACGCGCTGGACGCCGCGGCCAGGTCGCTGGGGCTCGAGTTGGTCCGCGGCCAGACCACGTACAAGTGGTATGGCCGGCACGTGGGTGATTACCCGCTCCCTGCGGGTTTCACCCGCGAAGACCTCGGCCGCTGTGACCACGCGATTCGTGTGCCCGGAAACAACCAGGCCTACGAAATCGGCGTGGTCAAACGCCGGGATGGGAGACCAGGGTACGCCCTGCTCTGGGATTTCTGGCAGGGCGGCTTTGGCTTGCAAGAGAAGGTCGGCGAGCGCGCCGGCCGGCTCAAGCAGGCCTATGCCCTGGAGGCTGCCAAGCGGGCCGCCTGGCGCGCGGGACACCGCGTGCTGGGCGAGACCCGCAGAGCGGACGGGGCCGTCGTCCTCCGCCTGCTCCCACGAGGAGGCGGGCGATGAGCGAGCCGACCATCGAGATCGCCATCTCGCCCGAAGGCGAGGTGGAGGTCAAAGTCGCCGGCTGCGCCGGCCCGGCCTGCGCCGACCTGACCAAGGCCATCGAGCAGGCCTTGGGCCGGGTGACAGCGGACCGCAAGACGCCGGAATACTTCCGGCAGGAGACCAGTCATGTCAGACATTGACAGAGAGCTGGTCATCTGGCCGGACGGCACGGCGGTAGCGATCCACGAGGACCGGCTCGCGCCGGTCCTCGCGGCGCTCGGCCGGGTCGCGGTCGCCCGCGCCAGCCACGTCGAACCCGTCCTGGTGGACGGGGAGATGCGCGGCTGGCAGGCGGATCTCTCGCCGGTCAACGGGCCGGTGTTGGGGCCGTTCACCACGCGCCAGGAGGCGCTGGAGCTCGAGCGGATCTGGCTCGAGGAGGCACTCCGGCGCGGCCCACACACTATCGCCCTCGCCCGCGCTCAGGTGCGGGACGGGGGCAAGGAGGGTTGATGCACCTGATCAAGCTTCGTGATGAAGACCTTCCCTCGAGCTGGGGCGCCCTCCCGCTCGAGGAGAAGGTCCTCCTGAGAGCCATTAGTGGCTGGGCGCTCTATTTCGAGCGCCCAGTCCATGACATCGCCCAGGTCTTGCGCACTATTGTCCAAGGGCTGGAGGAGATCCAGCGCAAGATCGAGGCAGAAAGTTCGCCGTCCGCCGTGGCGGACCGGCTGATGCGCGAAATGGGAGGCTCGTCATGATCCAACATCTCCAAGAAACGCCGGTCTCAGTCGGAGAACCGGCAGCAGGAACCACCACCGCCGCCGACCTGTGGAAGCAGGCGGTGGCGTTGGTCATCGAGACCCGGCGGATGGGGATCCGCCGGATCGTCACCGGGCACGCGCCGGACGGGGCGGACCCGGAGATGGTCCGGGTCTCCAAGGCCATTCTGGACGGCCCGGAGTATCGGGCCATCGTCCGCTGTGACCACCGCCTCCGGGCCGAAGTGGGCAAGCTGGGCTTGCCCATCTCGGCCTACTTCAAGGGCGCGGCGGTCATTCCCGTCGCGCTCCTCGACGAGGTCGAGGACCGGCTGGAAGCCTTTCAGGCGGCCCGCCAGGCAGCGGTGGAGGCGTTCATTGCCGCCTATCCGGCGATGGTCGAGCGGGCGCGAGCGCGGCTGGGGCCGCTGTTCGATCCCGCCGACTATCCGCCGGTGGAAGCCCTGGCAGGGCTCTTCGGGGTGAGGGTTCAATACCTCACCTTCGACCTGCCGGGCGTGCTCCAGCATTGCTCGGAGCGCGCCCGGCGGCGGGCCATGGCTGAGGGCCAGGCCCAGCTGGGCGAGGCCATCCAGGAGATGCGCCGGCATCTCCGGGAGGCCTTCGCGGGCCTGGTCACGCACCTGCGTGACCGGCTGGCGCCCGATCCCGTGACGGGCGCACGCCGGACGCTGCGCGCCAGCAGTGTTCAGGGGCTCCTGGAGTTCCTGGATACCTTCGGTGCGCGCAACGCCGTGGCGGGCGACGCCGATCTGGCGGCGCTCGTGGGCCAGGCGCGCGCGCTCCTGGCCGGCGTGGAGCTGCCGGAGCTGCGGACGGACGAGGCGCTCCGGCAGGCCGTCCAGGCGGGCCTCGACGGGATCACGGCCCAGCTCGACGAGCTGCTCGTCGCGCCGCCGCGCCGCCGCTACGACTGGGCGGAGGAAGAGGCGCCGTGACGGGCGGCGCCGCCCCCAGTCGCGCCGCCCCGGCGCCGGACCGGGACTGGGACCGTCTCGCGGCGGAGGCCGCGGCGGTCGATCTGGTCAGGCTGCTGGAAGACCGCGGGTACCGGCCCGTGTGGAAGCGGCCGGATGGGGAGAAGGCCACCTTCCGCGTGCCGTGGCGGGTGGACCGCCACCCCTCCCTGGGGGTCTACCGTCGCGGGCAGGTCTGGTACTGGACGGACCATGCCCGCGGAGAATCCGGCACGTCCATCCAGGCCGTCCAACGGCTGGATGGGTGTTCACGGACCGACGCCATCCGGCGGCTCACCGGCGTGGAGACCGGTGAGCCGCGGGAGCGGAAGGGTTCAGAACCCCCGGTGCGGCCAGCCACACCGGCCGCGCCGGATCCCCGGCGGTCGGCCCAAAAGGCTCAGGCCCGCCAGCTCTACGAGCAGGCCCGGCGGGCCATGACGCCTGAGCGGGCCGAGCGGATTCGCCAGTACTGGGCCCGGCTCGGGCTCGCCATCGTGCCGGACATCGGCGCGGTGTATGTCGAGCTCGAGGCGGGCGGGCGGGCGCGACCGTATCTGGCCATCCCGCTGCCGCGGGCGTCGACCTACTGGGCGGTCGAGTGCCGCCTGCTCGACTCCCAGGGCGAAGCCGACCGGCTCTGGCGGGCCCGGACCTACGGCCCCAAGGAGCTGTGGGTGCACTGGCGCGAGCGGCCGGACAGGATCGTGATCACCGAGAGCATCCTCGATGCTCTCGCGATCCTCACGATCTGGCCGGAGGAGCGGGCCTCGCTCGTGGCGCTCAACGGCGTCGGCAACGTGCGGTTGTTGCCGGCACTGCTCCAGCGCGCGGCGCGGGCGGGGCGGCCCATCCGGACTGTCCAGCTCGCGCTGGACGCCGACCAGGCGGGCCGGAAGGCGGCGGAGGAGGCGGTGGCGCTCCTCGCGCCGCTCGGCGTGACGGTCTCCCGCGACCGGGAGGCGGCCTACGCCGAGCGGGGCCTCAAGGACACGCACAAGCTCCTCGAGGCACTCCGGGCGGACCGGGCAGCCGGGCCGCGCGAACCCGAGTCATCCATCGGCCGGCGGCGGGTGCCGCTGCTGGTCGAGCAGTTCATCTGAGAGGAGGTCACATGGAAGGAAATCCGCAATGCCCCCGATGTACGGGCTGGCTAGTCCAGGCCGTCCTTGAGGGGAAAGACCAGCGGCGTTGGCAGGTCATCCCCTGCCGGCGCTGCTGGAACTGCGGCTGGTACGGCGGAGAATCAATCCTGGACCGCCATCTCGCCTGGGCGGATAGCTGGTTGTTCGCTTAGGCTGAAGCAGCTGGAGCAGCGGTCCATGGATCCCGTCACCCGCCTTCGCCGGTGGCTTCCGGCTTTGGAGCCGGAGGATGCCCGGCAGTACTGGGCCGAGGCGGTGCTCGCGCTCGGGCCGGAAGCCTCCGAGCAAGCCTGCGTGGAGGCAGCCCTGGCTCGGGCGCGGGCGGACGGCTACGCTGACCCGCTGATCCATCCGGTGGACGGGGAGGATCCGGAGGGCCATCCCCGGTCCTGGCTCGCCACCCTGTCCGATGAGGGCGCTGGGGCGGCGGTGCTCGCGGAGCGGATCGGCGCGGGCGGGTCGGCGGTCCATCGGCGGAGGCCGGTGAGTCCGCGCAGGCTGCGCCGCCTGGTGTGCCGGGTGTTGACCGACACCGCCGGGCCGGACCGCGTGGTCCTGGGCCGGCGGTGGGGTCGGCTGCTGGCCGGGCTCGCGCCCGCGACCTTCCGGCAGGCTGCCCAAGCCGCTCGGGTGGCACTGGGCACGGCCTGGAACATCGAGGCGCGAGCCGTCCGGCTCATCCGGGCGCTGGCACGTCGGCCGGAGCAAGAGCCGGACCAGCTCCACTTCGAGTGGAGCCTGGAGCCGGCTGCCGGTCCGCCGGAGGCCGACCAGGGAACGCGGCCGGAGCTGGAGCCGGAGCCGGCCGACCAGCTGGCGCTGCCCTGGTAGACCCTGCAGAGAGAGGGGGGGGTCGTCAGTGAGCCCGTCAGGGCTCCTGGCGCCCCCTCTTTTTTTGCGCGGCGCCTCCGGCTCGGCCCCCGGCCGCTCAGCGCGGCGGGTAATACAGAAACAGAGTTCTTTCGTTTGTAGAGACCGGCACGGTCTCGAACCCTTCTCTCCCCCCCGCCTCTCAGACGCGGGGAGGGCCTCTCACTATCAATCATGGCGCTGTGCGCACCGGCGCCTGATCATACCTGGTCCATGCTCTGCCTCTCTTGCGCGCTTGAGAGGCTGAGGTGCGTCGTGGACCTGAAAGGAGCCCCCGTGACAGAAGCACTGACGCTTCTGTCCACGGTGGTTGCTCCGGCCTTCGTGGCTGGTCGGCTGGAACTCCAGCCGGTGAGCCACGACGCGCTCCCCACTCTCCTGGGGCGGGTGACCCGCAATCTCTGCGGGCATCCGGTGACGGACAAGGTCCTGCGGGATCTGTGCCCGTCCCTCCCGCCACAGGAGAAAGCCTTTTGGACGGGCCAAGGCGTTGGCCTGGCCATCCGTCCAAAGGGCGGGGTGCGTGGGGCTGGAGCGCAGGGTGACGTTCAAGTCACCCTCGAGGACCTCGAGGCGGTGCTAGTGACCTGGCACCCCTCGGTGGTCTAAGGCCACCGTGGCTCCGGCGCGACTCGCCGGATGGGACCCGAGCCTGGGGTCTCGGACTCAACCAGGCTGGCGTCCATGAGCGGGTCGCGCTCATGACGCACAGGGGCGAGCGGATGCGTTCCGTCCGCCCGCCCCTGCACAAACACCCACACCCGACCTCCTGGCGCGGGAACCCGCTCCAGGAGGTCTTGATTCAGGGTAACCGGGAGGAATCCTCGGATTCCTCCCAGTTACCCTGTTTGTCTTAGGAGAAAAACATGATACCAACAGTCATGTGTGCTGGCCAGCGGATTCCGCTGACCACCAAAAAACTCAAAAGAGGATTCGCCCTCGCGGCCATCCGCTACGGGTGGCTACGGGGGGAGTCGCTCCCCCGCACGGCGGACGCGCTCCGCCGTGCGTGCTTCAGCGAAGCGCGGAAGCGGGCGATATGGTCTACGAAATAGACCATATCGTCGTCACCGACGACGGCCATGAGTCTGAACGGCTGGCCGTCGTCGAGTCCGACTGGGAGGCGGTCGATGTGGCCCTCCTCTGGGCCTGGGCCCAGGGGAGGGCCATCGATCCCTCTCAGGTCGTATGCGTCGCCGACGCGGCTCTGATCGAGCCGCTGTCGGTACGCGTGGCCCCACGACGGCAGCCCTACGCCCGAGTAGGGCTACCGTCGTGACCCCCCCCACAGAGGGATCTTTCGGTGCATCCCCAGAAGGGTGCCTGGGAGATCCCTCTTTTTTTTAGGAAAACTGCCGCGGTAATCAGCGGGCGCCCCGCGCACGGCGCCCGTCATCATGAACCAGAACCAGAACCATTCCGGCTCCCTGCCGCGCAAGCAGGCAGGGAGGCGTGCGCGCCGGAGTGGCGGGGAGGCAGCGATGGAAACAAAAGTTGGTGTGCAAATAGAGGCCAGACGACGGGCAGTGCTTGTGTCACTGCACATGGAAAAGTGTCCGGTCAGCCTGTGCACCCTAGCTCATGCCGGAGTACTCAGCACGCTAGAGGATCTTAAAAAACAAGACGCAGTGAAATGGATCCGATCGAGGTATGACCGCTTCGTGGTCATGCCTCAGGACGACTGGGCCCCGCAGGAGCTGGCGGTGGCCATAAAGCAACGGCTAAGGCCCTGAGGCGTTGCGTCTGCTCGGTCTCTCCGAGATGTCGCTCGATCACGCCAAGGCGCACGAGGGCTTGGTCTCGGGGGGATTCGAGCAGGACGTAATCGACCGTCGAGCACAGGGCCCAGATTTCGTCACGCAGAGCGTCGCTGCTGTTAATCAGCTCGTACAGCTCTTCGTAGAAGAAATGCTTGAGGTTGTATTTCATAGTAGTTCATAGCGGAAAGCTGCGCGATCCTGAGCGCCCGCGAAGAGGGATCTTTCGGCCCTGCCCCCAGAAGGGCGCCTGAGAGATCCCTCTTTTTTTAGGAAAGTTGTAGCTGATCACCAACGCACCTCCTTCGTGAACAGGGGGACTATTGTAGCAGAGTCCCGCCTGTTCAAGCGAGCTGGGCCAATGGGCCGCATGGCCCGCCGGGAGCCACGGCGCGCGCGGGGAGGAAGTCGTCCTGAAGGAGGAGACCATGGAGACGATCGTCTGGCGGCCCTCACCGGAGAGCCCGCTGCTCTCGGCGGAGGTGCCGCATCTGGAGCCGATCCGCCGGGCGATCCGGGCGGGAGACGACCGGCCGGTCCGGCTGCCGGATGGCCGTCGGATACGGCCGAGCCAGCTCGTATCGGCCGCTCGGCGCGAGCCGGACGGCCGGCTGGTCGCGGCCTGGGCAGTACGCCGACACGGGCTCGATGGCGCGCATGAGTGGCGTGCCGCGTGGCGGCGTGTCGCGGCGGCCACGAGCGGGCTCACGCCGGCAGATCCACGCTGGACGCGCGTGCAGGAGACGCTCGGCACGCTCGACGCGGCCTGGACGTGGCGGGACGTGTTCGCCTGGGACGCGGCGGAGGCGACGCTCCTGGCGGTGGTGAACGCCGCCGGAGAATCAGAATCGAAGCATGTTCTTATAGGAGGACAGCGATGACAGGAACGGACAGAGTTGTCATAGCGGCGTCCTGGCCGACGCCGCAAGCGCTCACGGTGCTCCGGGAGCGCTATCTCGCCAAGGATCCCGACACGGGCGAGATCGTCGAGACGCCGGAGGAGATGATCAGCCGCGTCGCCCGCGGCATCGCCGAGAGCGAGCGGCTCTACGGCGGCGGCGCGGAGCAGATCGAGGCCGTCGCCGCGCAATGGGCGCGGCTGATGAGGGAGAACCGCTTCTGGCCGAATACGCCGACGCTCACCAACGCCGGCCGGCCCGACGCGATGAAACAGTACAGCGCCTGTTTCGTCGTTCCCGTCCCGGACTCGATGGACGGGATCGGGGAGGCGATCCGGGCGGCCCTGCTCATTCACAAGAGCGGGGGCGGCACGGGATTCTCCTTTAGCCGGTTGCGGCCGAAGGGGGACCGCGTGCGCTCGTCCGGCGGCGTGGCCTCCGGCCCGGTCTCCTTCATGAAGATCATCGACACGGCCACCGAACAGGTCCGCCAGGGCGGCACCCGCCGTGGCGCGAACATGGGGATCCTCAGCTGCGACCATCCGGACATTCTGGACTTTATCCGTTGCAAGGCGGAGGACGGCCAGATCCGGAATTTCAATATATCCATTGCCTGCACGGAGGCCTTCATGCAGGCGGTGGAGCGGGACGCCGACTGGCCGCTCGTCAATCCCCGCACGGGCCAGGCGGTGCGGACGCTGCGCGCCCGGCAGATCTGGGACGAGCTCGTCCGGCACGCGTGGCGGAACGGCGAGCCCGGGCTGTTCTTCATCGACCGGGCGAACGCCGACAACCCGATCCCGCATCTCGGGCGGATCGAGGCGACGAATCCCTGCGGCGAGAAGCCACTCTTGCCCTGGGACGCCTGCACGCTGGGGCACGTGAATCTCGAGGCCCATCTGGTCGAGCGGAACGGGCGAATGGGGCTCGACGAGGAGCGTCTCAAAGAGACGATCCGGCTCGGCGTGCGCTTCCTGGACAATGTGATCGACGCGGCGGACCATCCGCTGCCGCAGATCAACGAGATGACCAGGAAGACCCGGCAGATCGGCTTGGGCGTCATGGGCCTCGCCCGGGTGCTCATGGCCGAGCGACTGGCCTACGACAGTGACGAGGCCATTCGCGTGGTCGATCAGCTCATGAAGCGGATCGCCGGCTGGGCCTGGGAAGCCTCAGCGGCACTCGCAGCGGAGCGCGGGGTCTATCCGGCCTGGTCCGGGAGCCGACACGAAGCGGAGGGCCGCAAGGTCCGCAACAGCTTCGTGCTGACCGTGGCGCCGACGGGCACGACGGCGATGATCGCCCATACGAGCTCCGGCATCGAGCCGGAATTCGCGCTCGCGTGGGAGAAACGCGTACTCGACGGTAAGCGCATTCCCTACGTCTGTGAGCCGTTCGAGCGGGTGGCGCGCCAGGAAGGCTGGTGGTCGGACGGCCTGCGGGAGGCGATCGTGGCCAATCACGGCTCGTGCCGGGGGCTGGCCCAGGTGCCGGAGCGCTGGCAGCGGGTCTTCGCCACCGCGCACGACATCGCGCCGGAGTGGCACGTCCGCATGCAGGCGGCGGTGCAGCGGCATGTGGACAGCGCCGTCTCCAAGACCATCAATCTACCCGCGTCGGCCACGGTCGAGGACGTGGCGCGGGCCTATCGGCTCGCGTGGGAGCTGGGCTGCAAGGGCATCACGGTCTACCGGGACGGCTCCCGGCGGGATCAGGTGCTCAACGCCGGCACAGCGGCCGGCTGTCCGCCGCCGAGGCCGGCCGGCCGAGCCGGATCAGCCGATGGTGCTGCCGGCGGTGCTGGAGGCCCGGCGGGTGCGCGTGGACACGCCGGACGGCGGGATCTACGTGCATATCGGCTATGCCGACGGGCGGCCCGTGGAGGTCTTCGCCACGACCCCCGAGGAGGCCAAGCACGAGGAGGTCTATGAGGCGTTCGCCCGGATCTTCTCGATCGCGCTCCAATGGGGCGTGCCGCTGGAGAAGCTTCTCAAGCAGCTCGAAGGCGCAAACCGGAAGTACGGGTCGGTCTCGACCATTCCGGCGGCGATCCTCCGAGCCTTCCGCCTGCTCCAGCGCGAGGGCGTCCAGGCGGGAGCCGGCGCGTGCCCGAAGTGCGCGGCGGCGGTGGTGTACCAGGAGGGGTGCCTGAAGTGCCTCTCCTGCGGGTGGAGCCGATGCGACTAGATCGCCGACACGATCTCGTCGCGGTCTATGCCGTGAGCCGGCTGCGGCATCCCGAGCATCCCGGGATGACGCGACGCGAGTACGTGCTCGCGCGCCGGACGGGTGTGAGACGCCGGCTGCGGTGGCTCGGGGCCGGCGTGCTGGCCGGCCTGGCGGCGGCCGGCGCGGTGCTGGCGGGCGTGGTGGGCTAACGTCTGCCGCGTCCGCGAGGGGACATCGCGTGGGACGCGAGGGGTGGCGGGAGACGATCCCGCCGCCCCTTTTGTGTTTCGGGCCGCGGCGGAGTCAGATCAGTCTGAGCTGCGTGGCGGCGCGCTCCCGCCGCTAGCAGCGGCTCCACGGCCAGAGCTGCTAGACCGGGTGCGTTCGGCCATTCGTGCCCGGCATTACAGCCACAGAACCGAGAAAACCTATGTCGGCTGGATCAGGCGCTTTCTGTTATTCCATCGACATCACGATCCCTCGGCGATACACGAGGAGGGCATCGGGCATTTTCTCAGCAGCCTCGCGAGCGACCGTCGCGTCAGCGCCTCCACGCAGAACCAGGCCTTGAACGCAATTCTCTTCCTGTTCCGAGATGTGCTCGGCAAGGAGGTCGGGTACGTCGATGGCGTGGTGCGGGCCAAGAGACCGAAAAGGTTGCCGGTCGTCCTCGCGAAGGAAGAAGTGAGATTGATTCTCGCTCGTCTTCGCGGCACGGAATGGATCATGGCCATGTTGCTGTACGGCGCTGGGCTCCGGCTGATGGAATGCCTGCGTCTCAGAGTCAAGGATATCGACTTCACCCGCAACGAGATTCGCGTGCGCGCCGGCAAAGGCGACAAAGACCGTGTCACGATGCTGCCTGCAGCCGTCAAGGAACCCCTTCGCCGTCATCTCGATCAGGTGAAACAGCAGCACGAAGCGGATATCGGCAAGGGCTATGACGGCGTCTCCCTCCCTCATGCGTTAACACGAAAGTATCCGAATGCGGCGAAGGAGTGGGGTTGGCAATGGGTCTTCCCTGCGTCGAAGCTCTACCAGGATCGGCAATCCGGTGAGCAGAAACGGCACCATCTCCACGAATCCGTCTTGCAGCGGGCGGTCAAAGAAGCTGTTCGGGAAGCCGGGATCGCCAAACCGGCCAGTTGCCACACCTTTAGGCATTCCTTTGCCACCCATTTACTTGAGGACCGCTATGATATCCGGACGATCCAAGAACTCCTCGGGCATAAGGACGTCAGTACGACCATGATCTATACGCATGTCCTCAATCGAGGCGGGCATGGCGTAGACAGCCCCGCAGACCGCCTCTGATTCCAATTGATCGGTCCGGGATATACTGCGGGCTGATCGCCGGATAGACTGCAGGTTTCGCAGTCTATCCCGGTGGGTGAAGTAGGTTGAAATCTTTATTAGTGATTGATTTAGTGGTAGATTCGTCGTCCAAGAATCGCTGAGGCAACCGGGCTATGCTGCGCGGGTAGCCTGCAGCAGACTTAGTAGTTAGGCGTCCTCATGGGGCACGGTAGCGAACAACGCGCACGGGGAGCGCAGTAGATGGGACTTCTCGACGACATCCAAGCGGCGGTTCTTGAGGAAAACTCCAATCTAGGGCCGATTCTCTTGAAGGTTCGACTATTGGCCGCTCGTTTAGGCAGCCAACCTCTCGCGGATTGGGTCAAGCACGAATCCGAGGGCTATCCACCTGATTCTCCCCTACCGGACTACCGAATCATCCCGGTCAGTTATACGGGGACCTTCTCCGGCCCGTTTGGCTCCGGCATAAGAAACGCGCCTATACCACCGTATTTGATCGAGAAGTTTGCTGGCGAGAAGTGGACCCGCCATGAAATGCGTCAAAGCATTGCCGCAGTGGACGCTCTCTTAGCTTCAGCGAAAGATGGAGGCTCCTTCACAATCAATGCCGCCAACCTCATTCTCTTGCTTCAAGGCAAAGTGTACGAAGACTACGCATGCAATTCGATCTCAGGAACGGTATCGCGTGCGGCATTGGCAGAGATTAGACATGCCGTCCGCAGTCGACTCCTTGAACTTACGATCGCGCTTGAAAAATCCGTCCCGGAGGCTGCCGCGATCGACATCGGTAAGAAAACTTCCGGATCGAGCCAGAATTCCGCTGTCGCAAATCAGATTTCTCAACAGATAATCTACGGGAATGTGACGACGATCTCCGCGACAGGAGATGGCGCGCACATCAATGTTGCGGTTGGGAAGGGCGACGCACGAGCGTTGGTCGAAAATCTCGCGCGAGCGGGAATATCCGAATCCGACGCTAGGGAATTAGCGAAGATAGTTGAAAGCGAGAAACCCGAGAGCAAAGAAGAGCCATTCGGACCGCGGGCCAAGACATGGCTGCTTGAGAACCTCAAGAAGGCTGCGAACGGAACGTGGAAAGTGGGGGTTTCCATGGCAACGGACGTTATAAAAGAAGCGGTACTGAAGTATTACGGCCTGAAGTGATGGCGCGCACGAAGACGCCTAACAACACGCTGCACCGGACGCGCGCGCGAGCGTCGCAGCTGTTCGAACGTTGCGCCGCGCGCGCCGGTGAGCGTGGACGTTAGGCTGACAGGTGAGCACGAGGGTGTCGGTGCGAGTCGAACTTCGATGGTCAAGATACTCGAAGCTGACGGAGGCACGGACGGTCTTCCCACACCAGTCGTGCGTGTACGTCCAGGCCGACAAGCATGGGCATCCGATGCGGGTCGGCAGGGCCTCGAAAGGACTTGACAAGCGACATCACGGCGGCGACGGGTACGCAATAGACGCAGCCATGCATGAGTCAGGCAATCTCGTCTTCGTCGCGCCTGTAGACACGGCCTTGTGCAAAGCGGTCGAGAATGAGCTGATCTGGCAAGGGCGTCGCGTCCTGACCTACAACAATCAGGGCAAGTTGAAACGGCCACGTCAGCGGATCGCGATCGAGCATTCCGGCGAAAGTCCAGTCCTCACCGACTTCAATGCCGGCGCATAGCTGTACGACCTCGCGCTGTTCATCGGTGGAGCCATGACGAGTCCCACGGGCAAGTTGACCGAGGACAACCAGGGCTATTGGGACCGGATCAAGCGCGCAAGATCATGGGTAGATCGTGCGCAGGCAGTGGAATCCGCGGCGATCGACAGCGAACCCCACGCTGACCCCCAGGGACTCTTCATCATGTACTGGATCGGCTTCAACGCCCTGTACGGCCGCGTGAACGAAACCGGTCACGGACGCTACCTCCGTCCGGGCGACGACGACGCCCGATGGTTTCTCCGCAGGGTCTGTGAACTCGATGCCGGGACTGGGCGCATCGCGGCAGCTATTTCAGGGGTCCGCAAAGATGCGCACTCACTCCTCAGGTCCCGGTACTTGTCCGACGCGTACTGGAGAGAGGGCTACAGTCCCGGTGTTAAGCGGCAGTTGGAAGAGGAGACAGCGGCGGCCGAAGAGGCCCTGGATTCTGGCGATCTTCATTCCTACTTGGTGAGCCTCCTGTGGGGCCGCGTCCGCGCTCTGAGAAATCAGATCTTCCATGGCTGCTCGACAAATCAAGGCAGCCTGAACAAGGACGCGCTTGAGCCGGCACTTCGCGTGCTAAGCGAACTGATTCCCGCGTTCGTTGATGTCATGGAGGCGAGGGCCGACAAGGAGAACGACTGGCCGCGCATTCCGTTTCCCCGTCGGGGCTCGCCGCAGCATCCAACGGCCCGGAGCCATCGGCAGTGATGCCGCCAGAAGTGCGTGAAGGGCAGAGGGCAGCCCAACTTCGCAGTCGAGCGGGCCGCTGGCTCGCATTCGCTCGCCGTGGCCGCTCACCGCGGCGTTAGCCAGCCAAATGAGAAGTGCTCGATGACGAAAGAACTCTCACGCATCTACCCGCTCCGCAGAAGTGGTAACGAACCGCTTCACTCAAACGGGCATTCTCTTGGTGTTACTTTGCTCGATTTTTGGCGTTGGAGCTCATCCGATCTGATAAGCAACGCTACACGTGGGGTTCTGGCAGAATTCATCGTTGCCAGTGCGCTTGGCATCAAATTGGATAGTGTTCGAGACGAGTGGGGAGCTTTTGACTTGGAGACACCAGAGGGAATCACGGTCGAAGTCAAGTCCGCCGCTTACATCCAAAGCTGGAGCCAGCGCAATTTGTCGTCTATTATGTTCCGTGTTCCAAAAACAAGAGCGTGGAATGCTGACACCAATGTTCAGGAGAAAGAACCTCGACGACAAGCCCAAGTATATGTCTTTGCGCTTCTGGCTCATCAAGACAAGGCATCCATTGATCCTCTAAATGTGGACCAGTGGCAATTCTTTGTTTTGCCCACCGAAGTTCTTGATGCCCGTATTCGTAGTCAGCATTCAATAACTCTGCGCAGTCTTGAAAGACTTGCAGGACAAGCAATTCCCTACGACGCATTACGAGAAGCAGTACGCAGAGCAGTTAGAGAAAAAACGGCTGGCTAACAACGGGTTGCAGCCGACGTTGCTCCGCTGCGCTCCGCAACGCGGCTGAACCGGAGCGTTCGGCGGCAAGACGCACTGACCACACGACGACAGAGGACGCACCGATGACCAAGACCGGCAGTACGACACAGGTTCACCTGTTCTCTGGATGGAAGGGACACGAGCGCGATCCGGTGATCGGCGAGGTCTACACTCGCGGGAACGTCTCTATCCACTTCGACCACGCGGAGAAGCTCTACGCGGAGTGGACGGCTCCAACGTGCATCATTTCCGACGGTCCATATGGGGTCAGCGGTTTTCCTGGCGACACCCATAAGGCGGAATCTCTCGCCGAGTGGTACGAGCCCCACATCAAGGCGTGGAGCAAATACGCCACGCCGGAAACGACTCTTTGGTTTTGGGGCACGGAGGTCGGGTGGGCTACGGTCCATCCGATGCTGATTTCCAATGGATGGGAGTATCGCTGTTGCAACATCTGGGACAAAGGTCTCGGTCACGTCGCGGGCAACGCGAACACCCAGACGCTTCGCCAATTCCCCGTCGTGACAGAAGTCTGTGTCCACTACGTCAAGGCAGCCCTATTCAAGGTTGGCGAGCAATCATTGACCATGCAAGACTGGCTTCGCCACGAATGGAGGCGCACCGGCTTGCCATCCGGCTGGCAAACGAAGCCTGTGGGGTTCTCAATGCTGCCACCCGCAAGTACCTCACGGCTGACCACCTTTGGTATTACCCGCCGCCGGAGGCCTTTGTGAAGCTGGCTCAGTACGCGAACGAGCACGGAGACCCAGCAGGGAGACCCTACTTCAGCATCAATGGGAGGTCCGCCATATCCGGCCAGCAGTGGGCGAAGCTACGGGCAACGTTGACCTGTGACGTAGGCATTACCAATGTTTGGCGCGAACCGCAGGTTGGCGGGTCGGAGCGAATCCAAGGAACGCGAAACGGGATGAAGTACAAATTCAGCAGCCTTCATGGGAGCCAGAAGCCGCTAAAGCTCATCGACTTAACGATTCGTGCGTCAACGGACAAGGGAGACGTTGTCTGGGAGCCATTTGGCGGCCTCTGTCCTGGCGCCGTCGTCTCATATCACCTTGGCCGGGTCTATCGGGCTGCAGAGATTATCCCAGAGTTCTATGCTGCAGCGGTAGAGAGGTTAGCCAAGTCATGAAAAGCAAGGGACAGCCGCCTGCGCCATCCAGAGCATTGCCTGAACCGGGCGATGACCATTATCAGCTCTACAAAGACGTGCGGGAAGCAATCTCCTCTCTGCCGATCTACTTTCGCACGGAGCCCCATATTTCCGGGCTCATGGCGACCGACCTCCATACACTGAACACGGTGCTTGGCGCCACGATTGAGGAACAGGTGGTGCGTACTTTGAACCTGATCCGCAACACATGGGATCCGGACGAGAAGTACAGCCTTTACAGCTTCGTGAGACAGGCGCAGACGTTCCCCGACGTGCTCCTGCGGAAGACATCGACGGACGAATTCTCTTGGGGATCGAATTGAAGGGATGGTACTTGTTGGCCAAAGAGGCCGAACCCAGTCTCAGGTTTCAGGTGACCGCCGCCGCGTGTGCCCAGCGGGACTTAATTGTCGTCGTACCGTGGGTTCTTGGTAACGTAATCAGCGGGTCTCCTATTCTCTTCGAACCGTTCATTGAGTCCGCCAAGTATGCGGCGGACTATCGCAATTACCACTGGCAATACATCTGCGAAACCGACGCGGCCATTCAACGGTATGCGGTCCGCCTGCGGCACCCAGCGTTTAGAGACCACCTGGATGTCCACGTCGTGCAGAAGCTGGCCTCCCGTGCGTTTGCGGCGGCCAACGCGTGGCTGCTCGGGTCAAGGGGCCGCCCGCGGTTCAAGGGCGACCGCCAGATGGACACGGTGGAGGGCAAGTCCAACCACGCGGGTATCCGCTGGCGCGGTGATCACGTTGAATGGTTCGGACTCAGCCTGCCGGCCGTCATCGACCCCCGTGATCAGGTGATCACCCATGCGCTCGGCTGCAGGGCGAAAGACGTGCGGCTGGTCCGCCGGAAGATGAAGGGCCGGGATCGGTTCTACGTTCAACTCGTCTGTGAAGGCGTCCCGTATCGAAAGGCGCGCCATCGGATCGGCAAGGGCGAGGTGGGCTTGGACATTGGTCCCTCCACCATTGCGGCGGTTGGGGAGGATGCCGCCTTCCTGGAGCGGTTCTGCGAAGAGGTGGTTCGGAAGAACCGGCTGATTCGCAGGATCCAGCGCAAGCTGGACCGCCAGCGCCTGGCGAACAATCCGGACAACTGCTTGCCCGACGGGAGAGTCAACCCCGGCCCGAAACGATGGGCGGCGTCAAACCGCCAGCGTCAGACCCAGGACCAACTGGCGGAGCGGCTTCGTTGCGAGGCAGCCCACCGCAGGACGCGACACGGCCAGTTGGCCAACCGCGTCCTGGCGCTGGGCCGGGTTGTCAAGATGGAGACAGTTCCGTACCGCGCATTCCAGCAGCAGTACGGCAGGTCGGTGAGCGTGCGCGCGCCGGGGAGGTTGGTGTCGATGCTCCGTCGCAAGGCTGCAAGCGCCGGCGGCAGGGTGGTCGAGTTCCCGACGCGCCACACGAAGCTTTCCCAGGTCTGCCACGGCTGTGGTACGGTTAAGAAGAAGTCCCTTTCCCAACGCATCCACGTCTGCGAATGCGGGGTCGAGATGCAGCGCGACCTCTACTCGGCGTATCTGGCGCGATGTGTTGGGGATGATGATTTGCTCCATGCGGACACAGTGCGTAAGTGTTGGTCAGGTGCGGAACCGCTCCTGCGGGCGGCGTGGAGCAAAGCCACAGAACCTGCGAATGGGCGGCGGAAGCCGTCCTCCTTCGGGGCAGCACCCCGGAGTCGGAGCGGGTCGCCCGCAGAAGAGGGGAGAGCTCAAGCCGAGGTCCCGGATGCTGTAGCGCACCCGCAAGGGTGTGGCGAGAGCCGGGGAGAGGCGGCGGTGGTTCCCCTTAGAACCCCCCCCGGCTTTAGCCGTGGGGAGGTTCAGTCCTCCACAACGTACTTCTGGTTGGCAATGATGTCGCCTGCGGGCTGATCTTCTTTTGGACCAGTTCGTCCTTGCGCTTGTACGGGCGGCCTTTGATGACTTTCTCGGCGGAAGCCTCGCCAATGCCAGGCAAGGCCTGGAGTTGGTCCGCGTTGGCAGCCTTGATCTCGAGGGGTGCGGCGTTCTCTGCTGCCTCAGCCGATGGAATGGTCCCTTGCTGGGTCAGGAACGAACCAAAAGGCGGTCTCGGACCAGATCAACGCGCAGTTGACGGAGGAGCAGCGGAAAAAGCTGGCCGAACTCAAACAGACCTCCCAGCGCCGGGCCGCAGGCAGGGAGCCGACGGGTCATGCGGGGCCCGGTTATAGAGAGCGCCAGGGCTCCCTCGGCTTCGATTACTTTCTCGATCAAATCGGGCGCCTGGGGCTTACGCCGGAACAGGTCGCAGCGTTAGTGGCTGTGGAAAACGAGACGAGAAAAACGGTCTTGATCGAGCAGGCGAAGCTCAAGGGGGCCGAACTAAAACTCATGAACCTTCTTCGTGATCAGGATTCGCGGACACCGGTGTCCGAAGAGAAGATCGCGACCGCCGTTCATGGCCTTGAAGAAGTGCGGAGCAGGATCACCCACGTGAAGGCGCTCGGCTATCTCAAAGCGCGACAGCTCCTCACCCGAGAGCAGCAACAACGCGTGCATCCTCCGCAGACGCTTGAGGACGGCAGGTAGGAGCTTGCCGGCATTCGCTCCGGGATTGGCTGTTTGGTCCTCCACGGCGCCCGCACGATCTTATCTCGTTGTTCGTGAAGCGTGATTCTTGGTCTATCTGGTTCGTTGGGTCTATCTGGTCTGTTTGGTTCTGTGCACGAGATAGACCAGATAGACGAGACAGACCATCTTCGCTTGCCTTCCGCATGTGCCATAAGCTATCAGCCACAAGCCATTTGCCATCCGCGTCTTTTGAATCAGTTGCGGAAGATGGCCGGCCAGCTAGGGGAACCGTATCAGACGCTCCTTCACGAACTGCTGGAGCGAGCCGCGTTCCGAGCTGCGTGAGCAAATGAAACAAAGCTTCCCGACCCCTTTTTCCTGCTCCGAGCCGAGTGCGAGCGGCGTCGGGACCAGTTCAGCCTCCGGTACCGAGCCGTGGCCCCGAAGGCCGTCGAGCGCTTACAGACGGATTGGGAGCGCCTCGTCACCTTCTCTCAGTTCCCGAAGGAGCACTGGCGGCATCTGCGCACGACAAACGTCGTCGAGTCGCCCTTCGCCGCAGTCCGCCTGCGCACCGCCGCGGGCAAGCGTTACAAGCGCGTCGAATCGGCGACCGCTTTGATCTGGAAAGTCCTGCAGGTCGCCGAGCAGACGTTCCGGCGCCTGAACGCGCCCGAGTTGTTGCCGGCCGTGTATGCCGGCGCGCAGTATGTGGATGGCGTTCAGAAAGATCACGTCATCCGACAGGAGGTCGCCGCCTGATTCTATTGACACACCTATTGACAAGGCCTCTGGAGTCTTTATATGTATCATGCCCGCAGTAGTTCTTATTTGGGCACATGGCCAGTTCAAAATCGGCGGATCGTGGCCGTGAGGCTGGTCATCATCGATCACCCATTCATCAGGAGGACCGAACGATGGGCAAACGCAGACAACTTGGACGTTCCTTTGCAGGAATTCTCTCTCTCTCTCTCTCTCTCTCTCTCTCTCTCTCTCTCTAACTAGCCTTCCAGCCCAAGCCGAAACCTACGTCGCCGGCCAGATCGGGGTGAACATCCCCCAAGATTTTAGCAATACGGAGTGGAGCGCGTTCGGAGCTACTGTCAGCGGAAACGATCTCTCGCTGCAAACTTCCCTGGCATATGGGGCCAAATTGGGATACTACTTTGAATCGGTGAAGTGGTTAGGCGTCGAAACCGAAGTGTTCAATGCAACCCCTAACATCAAGCAGCAAAACTACATCGTAGGGGGCACGAGTTTGGGGACTGTGCAAGGGATAAACAATCGGATCTTGACCTGGGCTCCAATCAATGTTGTGGTCAGATATCAGATGGGAGCTCTCGAACCCTATGCCGGGGTTGGACTAGGCGTGTTCTTCTCTCACCTTTCGGCGAACGGGTTTTCTAGTTCTAGCACGGACGTCGGACTTAACACACAGCTTGGACTCAGGTATCGAATAACTAACCAGGTGGCCGTTTTCGGAGAATGGAAATTCAATCACGTCAATATCAGCCACGACAATCTAGCTGGAACAGGGTTCAACGTATCGGCCGATTATAATGCCAACAATCTCGTCTTCGGCGTCGGGTACCACTTCTAGTTCCGTGGTCGGTTGCTAGAGGTAGGATTTCGGGCCGTTATTTTTGGCCAGTTTGCCATGGCCGGCTACACTGCTCCCCTCTAAGACAACGGCCAGCTGAACTAAGTAAACTGTGGCTGATCCACCAGGGAGGGATCAGCCATGAAGCGACGGAAGTGGGACGCGAAAACCAAAACCAGCATCGTGCTCGAAGGCCTCAAGGGCAAATCCGTCACGGCCATCTGTCAGGACCACCAGATCAGCCAAGCAGGGTGCGGCGGACCTCAGCGAGGTCTGCGGGAGCAAGCAGGGTCTCGAGTGTGGAATGATCCAGGAGCGGCATCATCGAGCAACGGCCTCCTGTCGGGCGCCCATCATAGCGTGCCGCGCGCGCGGCTCGCAAGCCTCCGCGGCGCGGGCGCGCGTCTGGTGCGCGCAGCCTTGGCACAACCAGGCGGACGGCGCGGCGGCGGCCGGCCGGCGCGGCACGGAAAGCAGTGCGCCGACGTGGCGCCGGCAGCCCGGGCAGCGGAAGCCGGCGGCCGGTTCGGCGGCGCGGGGCGCGGTCTCGCCCCGCGCGGTCTTGCGTGGAATGCTGAGTCTCATGGCAACCTCCTTCTCTGATGGCCTCCTATCTGGAAGGAGTCTGTTCAGATCGCGGCCAAGGCCTCGGCAGAGAGCCTCGCGCGGCTGACGGACCGCGCGCCGACTGGGCGCTACGCCGGCCGGATCGCCTTATCCTCTAGCGGATGGCCGTGCGTTCACGCCGGCCGCGCCAGCGGTCTGCTGTACCCTCTCAGAGACAGTCTGTTCAGGGCGAACCAGAACGTGCCAGCCGGCCGTCGCTGATACCGGGAATACGGAGAGCAGAAGACCTACCTACCTGTAGCGCGCGTCCAGCGCGCGAACCCCACGTGCCTCTCACCACACGCCGCCCTGAACGGGGTGGCTGCTGAAACGGCTCGTCCTGAGCCAGAGGAGCGGTTCCATGAAAATCATTTTGGAGTACCGCCGCCGGCCGAAGCCGCGTGGCGGGTATCCCTACCCCTTGGAGTACAGTCTGTACTCCGAGGGAAATTCCCGGGGATGGGCGGCGCTTATCACCGTCTATCGACCCTGGATGAGGGTCTCCCCGGCCTTTGATCTGTCGGGCACACGCTATCATCCCGGCGGATCTGTTGCCCTGGAGGAGAACATCGATCTCCAGGGCCGGCCATCCGGGCTGGCGCTGCGTCTGCATCTGCCAGCCAAGAGGGTCCCTGTGCTCCGCTGCTTCGATTGCAAAGCGGACCGGGAGACGTTCATCGCCGCCCTCCACCAGCTGGTGGAGCAGGCGCGGGAGGCCTGGGCGGCGTTTTGGCGGGACAACCCCCCGGACGCCGGAAGCCCACTCCAGCGGCTCACCATCGGCCTGCCGGAACCGGAGGAGCTGTGGACGCTCGCTCCCACCCGGCGGTACGACTGGTGAGTCCGCATACCGCCGCGCCGGGCTGATCCACCCGCCGCGGCAGAACATCCGGATCAACACACACACCATCGCCCGACAAACCGGGAATCGGGCGAATGACGCGGGCGGCGCGTGCCGAACCCGGCGGCACAGATGGACCGATACGGGTCCACAGCCGGGACCCGAGCGAGCATCGCTCGGATGCCGCATCGTCCTGCCCTCGGGCGGCGGTGCGGAAGGAGCCCGAGGCGCTGGGCGTAACAGAGCGCAACTCAGTCAGGCGGGGTCGAACCCGCCGAAGCGGCTTCATCCGCGACTGGGGTAGGTGGAGCGGACTGCGCGTCCGCACAGTCCGCTCCACCTATGGCATATCGTCTCAGTTTGTGTCTCAGTCTGAAGGAGGGGTCATGACCGATTTGATTTCCGCCGCCGCGGCACTGCGTGCCCGGCTGCAGGCACAGGGCGCCGTGACCGTTATCGTGGAGTACGATGGGTACAGCGATAGCGGGTATGTAGAGCACATTGGGGTGCACGATAAGGATGGTGCCCCGATCGCGTCCGCCGAGGAAGCGGAGATCGCGGATCTCTTCTACGAGATTCTCGGTCGCCGGTTCGACGGCTGGGAAAACGACGAGGGCGCGTGCGGCGTCTTCACCTGGGATCTCCGCACGAACGAGCTCGTGCACGAACACCGCGTGCGTTACGAGGCATACAACGAGCATACGGTGTCCGGTTGGGCCGGGCTTGGCGGCGAAGCCGAATCCGCCGAAGCCCGCGAGGAGGCGCCCTGATGCACGCCCTCTTTCATGCCCTGTCCTGCGTGCGGCGGTGGGGTGGCCGCGCGGAGGATTATCTGCCCGTTCATGAGTGGCTCGATGCCACCAAGGAGCTGATGGCGGATTGCCGCCATCGCGCCCTGAGGCATCACAGCCACGGGGTCTTTGAGGCCGAGCGGCTCTTCGGCCGCTCGATCGTCAACGCGGACGGCAAGATCGTGCCCGTCCGCGAGATCGCCGAGCGGCATATTAAGGAAGATTGTGGCGGACACATTCCCACGGTGGCCGACTGGCTCTCGCGGATGCGGATCGAGAGCTGGATGAACAGGGGCTACCGTGAGCCGGACGGTGAGGAGACGGCGAACCATGGATAGCTCCGACACGAATAGGCTCGTTCTGGCCTACGTGGCCAACCGCCTCCGGCATCCGGAGCATCCCGGCCTGACGCGCCGCGAGTACGTGCTGCACCGCCAGTGGGCCAGACGCCGGCTCATCTGGCAGCTTGCGGCGATGCTGAGCGTGGGCGTGCTGCTTGCGGTGAGTCTGTTTTAAGCAAACAAATAGCGGAGCGGCCGGTGCTGCCGATGACTGGCCGCTCCGCCTCCCACTAAAGAGCGGTGGCGCCGACCATCACTCTGGAACGCATTGGCGTATGGGACTGGAAATGCCCCGATTGGGGCACGCAGGCGGGACACCTATGGACGAGGAATACGGAGGAGACATGACACAGGACCATGTTGTCGTCCAGGATCTCTTGGATGAGGCCAGGAAGCGGGGCGTGGACTTGTCCTGCCTGGACGAAGATGCGCGGCTGTGGATCAGGACGCTGCTCTATGGCTGATGGCAAGGCGATCGAGCAGCTCGCCGCCCAGATCGGCCGGCTGGTCGCGGAGAAGAACGCGGCCTACGGCGACAGCTTCGCGAAAAGCGGGGAGTTTCTCCGCTTGCTGTATCCGGACGGCATTAAGCCGGAGCAGTACGGCGACATGCTGCTGGTCGTCCGCATCTTTGATCAGCTGATGCGCGTGGCGACCAGCAAGGCCGCGTTCGGCGAGTCGCCGTACGCAGACATCGCCGGCTACGGCCTGCTGGGGGCATACAAGGACGGTTGATTCTGACAACGGCCTCGTGGGTCGGGGGATGTCCTCGGCTCACGAGGCCGTTTTGTTTGTGGGGGAAATGGCCGCTACAGCGTTTTCAGGAACTCGATAAGCGCCTTGCGGTCTTCCGCCGGGAGGTTCAGATAGCGGGCGCGCGACCCGGCGGCCTCGCCGTCGTGGAACAGAATCGCCTGCTCGATGTTGTTCGCCCGTCCATCGTGGAGCAACAGATGTTCGCGGAAGCGCAGACCCCAGAGCGGCGGCGTCCGGTATTCCGAAGTCTGGGCGACGCCTAATGAGACCTGGTCGTCCAGCGTCGGCCCCATGTCGTGCAGGAGAAAGTCGGAGTAGGGCGCGATGTTCTGATCCAGCAACGCGCGGACTGAAGACGGCTGCGGGAGATCCGGACGCGCGGCGGGTCGGCCGCCGGTGCGGAACGAGGGGACGTGACAAGCCGCGCAGGCGAGGTCTCTGAACACCCGCGCGCCGCGGGCCGATCCTGTCTCGCCGAACTCGCCTGTCCCGCGAGGCGGCGGTGCCAGCAGCGCGATGAAGTCCACGAGCGTCCGCACGGTTCCAACGTCACGTTCGGACTCGGCACCTGTTGGAGACGTGGCCGTGCAGGGAACGGCAACGGAACGGTCTCCTCTTCAAACCCTGGGATCGGCGACGTGAGGCCCAGTTCCTGCCGCAACGCATCGGCCACGAATTCCACGAGGCTGCCGATGTGAGCCTGCGAGCCGAACCGCATCAGATGTCCATCCCTCCCGATCGCGGGTCGCCCGCTGATGCCGTCTCCGTTCCGATCCTCGGGATCGGCGTGGGCGAGGATCGCTTCCTCCGGGATGGCGGCGATGAGGCCCAGGCCCAACAGCGACGGCGGTTTCCGTTTCGAGATGACCGCGCCCTGGGGCAAGGCCGGGACCGGCATCCCGCCGATGGCCTTGTCATGGAACAGCCGCCCGTGCGTCTCGTGCCCATCCCGGTAGCGCAGATTGCTGCGATAGCCCGGCCCGTGGCCGCCGATGGTGGGGATATGGTGGCAGGCGGCGCAGGCCCGCGCATTGAAGAGGGGTCCCAGGCCATCCCGGGGTGCGAATTCGAATTCGAACAGGCGTCGGCCTTCCTCAAACCGTGCCCGCTCCTCCGTAGTGAGTCCGGACAGCGGAACCGGCGGCTGCCGGGTGTCTGTCCCTTGTGAGATCGCCGGACCGGCCGTGACGGCGAGCACCAAGATGATCGCTCCCCGTGTGGCAGAGCGGCTTCCTGGTGAACAGTTCGGTCTCATAGAGAACGGGCCTCCACTTTGCTCAAGCGTCTGGTTGTGGACAAGCGCAACGCGACCTATGTCGTGCTCGCACCAGCGAGCGAGCCATGTGCCGCGGTACTATCCAGTTAGGAACTGTTTGCCTTGCTTGTAGGCTCGAGGTCTCGAGCCGGACGAAGCGGACGAGCACTTCTGTTTTCTCGTCTTGCAACCGTTCTTTCCACGATTGCTCAGTATTTTACATTGACACTCCCACGGCTGAAGCCGTGGGAGTGTCAAAGACAGTAGGAGCCACCATGCGGGTTGTGCTGGAGTACCGCCGCGGGCTAAAGCCCCGCGGGCAATACGCCTATCCCCTCTTCTATGCCTTAGATACCGAAGGGCAGCATAGGGGGTGGAGAGTCTCCTGCGCCAGGGAAATCCCCTGGTGCTGGATGTCCAGACGTCCCTCGCTTGAAAAGCGGGATGTCTGGAACAGCAGCGGCTCCCTGTTCGTGCGGGAGCTGCTGAACGAACGGCCCCCGCGGTTGCGGGTGGAGGTGGTGCTGCCGGCCGGGCGCGTCGAGCGCGAATGGTATTTTCAGCGTGCGGGAAGCCGCCCGGATCGGGCGCGCTTCCCGCTTTGTCTTTGTCGCCGATAGGGAGGAACGCATGCGGCAGACAGGCGCGCGGCGAGAGACGGATTCCTGCTATCTCGCGTTGTATCACGCCCAGACCCCCGACGAGCTGTACCAGTGGATGTATCGGGAGGCCGGCGCGGTCCCAGGGGCCGCCGATCTCCTGAAGCAGGCCTTTCCCGCGTGGATCAAGGCGTCCGAGCCGCACTGGCGGCGCTACCAGCGGTTTGTCGAGCGGTGGGTGCGAGATGAGCTGTCGACAGAGGATTGGGCGCAGTGGGGACAATGGCTCGGCACGGATCTGCAGACGATCGTCAACAACATCGCTCCGCCACCTGGTGCGCCCCGCTGGAGCCTCGCCGGCTGGCTGCTCACCGCAATAAGGACCCATCCGCATGAGCCGTTGGCGGAAGCCTACCGGCAAATCGCCGAGCGGATGATTCGCGAGCGATGCGGAACAGACACGAGGCCCCAATTCTGTACGGCCTGCGGGCGGCTGTTTGAGCCAGGGCGAGTCACACAGCGGTGGTGCAGCACAACGTGTCGGTATCGCATCAACCAGCGCGATGCTCGCCGGCGCAAGTCTGGTGTCGAACTCGGAGACGCCAGCGAGTTGCCGCGAATCGAGCCGGCTGCGGTGGAGCATCGGCAGAGTTGAGCAGGAGCGGAATACCCCTATAATCTGGGTGGGGTCCTGCCTGTTCTCTCGCGCAGGCGCGTCAGTAGGGAGGATGGCATGCGGCATGGGAACATTCGGCCGGAGCCGGAGGCCTGCTATCTGGCGCTCTATAACACCGAGAGCCCATCGGATCTCTTCCGATGGATGACCACACAGGTCGGGAATGCTCCTTGGGCCGCGGATCTCCTGCGGCAGGCGTTTCCGGCGTGGATGGATGCGTCGCAGCAGCTCTGGCAACGGTACAAGCGGTTCGCCGAGCGGTGGGTGCGGGATGAGTTGACTGAGGCAGACTGGCGGCATCTGTGGCGGTGGCTCGGCACCGATGCCCAGACGGTGTTCCAGCGGGTCTGTCCCTTGCCTGATACGCCGCGCTGGAGCTTAGCTGCATGGCTGATCTCCGCCATGAAAACCAACCCCCACGAGCCGTTTCAGGAAGCGTATCGACAGATCGCCGAGCGCACCGCGCGCGAGCGGCTGACCGGTCTGCTCCGGCCACGCTTGTGTCTGGCGTGCGGCCGGTTGTTCGAGCCCGACCGCGTCACGCAGCAGTATTGCCAGCCTCGCTGCGCGACCCGCCTGCGGCACACTCAGTGGCGAGCCCGGCGTCAACGAAGGACCCAGATCACTGGGACAAGAGAATCAGGAGAGACCGCCCGGAGCGGCGACGCACCGCCGAGTCCGTTGAGTGCCTTGCCGGTGCAAGGGCGGCGCTGATAGGATTCACGCCGTCGAGCATGCTCGATGCAGCCTTGGCAAATCCAAGCGGTCGGCAAAACGGCGCGGACCGCCTGTCGCAGTTGCAGCAGGGCCCCAACCTGGCGTCGGCAGCCTGGACAGCGGAAGCCGATGGCGGGTTCAGCGGCGTGGGATCCAACACCGCGAGATGTGGTCTGATGGCGATGGTTGGGCATCATAGAACCCTCGCACGCCGGAAACCCCGGACTTCAGTCCGGGGTAGGTGACCGGACGCGTTCTCCTCCGTGGATATCTATCAGGAGGAAGCCCGTTCACGATCCGTGTGGGCTGCGGACACACTCGACCTCAGGCGACGGATGGGATGGCGGAGGTCACGTCTACGTACTATCCTGCAAAATAACCTGTTGTGAAAAGCGTTGTGAAAAGACCGGAGAAAACCGGGGAAATAGGAGGAAGGGCGGGAATGGGGAAAGTGGCAGATTGTCTAGACAGATCAAGAGCTTAGAGGCAATATCAAGGAGTTCCTAAAATGGCCAGAAAAGGTTTTCGAGACCGCCCGATTCGGCCACTCTCGCACCTCTCCACCTGTTTTTGTCGCGTCGACCGCTGGGCGATGCTTCCAGGCGGCCGGTGAGAACCTCGAAGGTATCGGAGCTTATCGTGAGCGTGAAACTTTTGCAATCGGATTGAACGCATGGAACGTGGGGCGCATTTCTCAGGCCGATGCGCGGACCGCCTCCTTTCCTGAACTTCTGACGTCGTGCAGACCGAAACCTGGCTGGTCCCTTCCGATCTACCCGCATTGCAGCCGCAAGCCATCCATGTGTGGCGTGCCTCGTTGACATGTTTGACGGACACCAGCGCTCAGTTTGGGCGGCTCTTGTCGGCTGAGGAGCGGGCTAAAGCGGAGCGGCTTGTCTCCGCAGATCGGCGCGCTCAGTTCGTTGCCGCCCATGGGATTCTGAGAGTGCTGCTGGGCCGGTATTTGGGACAGGATCCGAGCACGCTGGCCTTCGGGGCTGGGCCGCAGGGCAAACCGTTCCTGCTCCTCGACGAAAGGCTTGTCGGCGATCTGCGATTCAACCTGTCGCACTCGCACGGCTCTGTGCTGTATGCCTTTGCCCGGGGTAGGGAAGTGGGAGTTGATGTGGAACGCGTTCGAGCGTGCGTTGATGTGCTCAAGCTCGCCGAACGGTTTTTCGCACCGCACGAAGCATTCACGCTCCGCGAGTGCGCTCCTGAAGAGCGGCGGCGGGTGTTCTTTACTTTGTGGGTGTGTCGAGAGGCTTGCCTGAAGACCTGGGGAGTCGGGTTAACTGTTCCGCTCAATCAGTTGGAGGTCGAACTGATTTCGAAGCAAGCAGCCGCGCGCGTCACGATCAAGAGGTCCGGTGGAGAGCAGCGGAGTTGCCAGGTGCGTTTGTTGCCGTTGGGGCAGGACTACGTGGGAGCCGTCGCAGCGGAAGGCGAGGTCTCGCCGGTTCAGTGCTGGGAGTGGATGGAGACGGAACGTCCGAGCTTCTGAGCGACAAAGACGCAGGACGGTTGTCGCTTTGGGCTAGTGAGCCGGAAGACCGGCTCGCTCGCCGAGGTCGCGTAATCGCCGGAAGAAACTCTGCATTAATTCTTGGCTTTCCCGTTCCAGGACGCCTCCAACGACCTGCACCCGGTGGTTGAGCCGGCGTTCGGCCGGAATGTTGAAGACCGACCCACAGGCTCCGGCCTTGGGATCCTTCGCGCCGAACACCAAACGGGTGATCCGCGACTGCACGATCGCTCCGGCACACATCGAGCAGGGTTCGACGGTCGCGTACAGCGTGGCGCCGGTCAGGCGCCATGTTCCCAGCCGCGTTGCGGCTTCACGGATCGCGACGATTTCGGCATGCGCGGTGGGGTCCTGCCACGCCTCCCGATAGTTGTGCACCTGTGCGACGACCTGGCCATTCAGAACCAAAACCGCGGCGATCGGCACCTCGCCCAGTGCAGGGGCCAACCTGGCCTGCTCCAGCGCCAATCGCATGAACTCGACGTCTTTCTCCGTGAATTCCGACATGCGCTCGCCCTCGATTGTCCGTTCCTGCAACCTGCCGACAAAACGCGCGGTATCTTAACACAGCCTCCTGATCAGGAGAAGCCGGCGCCTAGTTCCGATTCAACGGATGAGTGCAGGCGACCAGCGCTCCGATTCATTGAAGAAGTTCGTATCGCTCAAGCGAGCACCGCACTTTTTGGTCATGCTGAGCTGGAGCGGACAATCTTCTGCCGTTGGCGAGCCGTGCTCGGATATTATCGCTTGTCAGCGAACGGGTTTAGGTTGTGCGCGACGCTTTTCGGCACGTCAAAAGCTACGCGAAGCTGCACCGCAACATATTTTTGGACCAAGCCGCTTCGGTCCAGAGGGCGATCCTCTTCTCGATAGAAGCTTAATTCGAATTCCTGCCATCGCAGCGCCACCCCGACGATCCAGTCGATTTCCGTCGGCGCAATCTTGTTGCCCTTCTCACGGTCGGTGAACATGTTGACATCCCCGTACACGACAACCCGGTTCCTGTACAAATCGAGATCGGCGTGCGCGATGTACCGGAACAAGGCACGCCCGGTGTTGTCCGGTCGCGCGAAGTAGTTGCTGTTATGAAACAGCCAACCTGGTCCGGCATAGGCCGTGAGATTCTGATCTGGAAACATTTTTTTCCACCACGCGGATTCCTGGCCGGCCTGGTACCGAGCGGTGATGAGCGCGTCCGCATAGATTTGCTTGATGCCGCTCCGATCCAACGGCGCATCCCGCTCGTACTGGATACGCCAGCCAAATCGGTCCACCAACCCGGTCACGGCGTACGTCCCGTCCCACTCGGTCAGATTGATCCAGCCGCCTTTGCGATCGGAAAAGAAATTCTGATCGGTATAGAAGATCAGGTACTGCTTGTACAGATCGGTCTCCAGATGAAGCATGTGGCGTAAGCCCACCAACCCGGTGTTGTCCGGCCGCGCCGCAAAGCTGGGGTTCGAGACGAAGGCGGCGGTGAGAAAATATCCGCCGAACAGCGTCTCCTCCGCTTCTCGTTCCACTTCGTCCAGTTGCTCCAAAGAGGGGAGCGGTCGGCCGTATTTCTCGAGCGTCCAGCCGGGGGCGGGCTGAAGCAGGAGGAGGAAGATCGCCAGAGCGGTCAGACAGGCGGGTGCGCGCAAGGGAGATCGCGGACGGTCATGGGACACAGGCGACGAAGATCTCCTGGCACTCGTGGGTGTCGGCATCAGGATCGGGCACCGGCCGGAATTCGACACCGGTCACGCGGCCGTTCTCCACCAGGAGGGTTGCCCAGCAACCGTGATGGTAGCCCGGTTTGCTGCCCTTGCCTCCGAAGAACGACTCCTCGAACATGGCTGCCTCGCGATAATAGACCAACATGGTCGAGGCCGGCCGAGACACCTCGCGAAGCGGGTTCCCCGCGCAAGCACGAACTTGCTCCACCGGCAGGCCTACCAGCGCCTGTCCGGGCAGGTTGGCCGGAGTGCTGATCGAGTAAATGCACCCGGCTGCTAGTCCGCACAGGCCGATCAGTCCCAAGAGTCTTGGGTACCTTGCCGATATTCCGAGAGCATCCATGGGCGGAGGGCACCTATAGCAGACTCAACAGACTCTTCACAAGTAGGCAAGCGGATGATTCCGATAGCGACACATGGAGGACCTGTGCGGAGATGAAGAAGGTTCACCGCTTGAGATCGGTCTTGAAGGGCTGTCCGGGCCCATTCAGGTTGTCTCGAGTCACTTCGCGCTGTCATCGGCTGACTGAATGCCGCTTGACGCCGCAAGCTTGCTCTGTCTATAAGACCGGTATGTAACGAGTCCGGCCGTCGTGACGATGACACCGACGGCCTGAGAAAATCTTGGTGGAGGTAGCCCATGGACCCTGGCGGTAGTTGCGTTCACAGGGGCACAGTCCATTCATGGTCCGCCTCCACGTGCGAGGGCTCTCGCTTTCCTGCTTACCTTTCCTGATTCCTGGATGGCATGACGGCTCCCGCCCGGTCCGCGAAGGCGGACAGAAAGGAGTCGTCATGACGCACGCGCGCTTTTTTATCCAAGTCACGGGCTTTCGCCGAATCGTCTGCCCGGCTCTCGTGGTGGCCAGGAGACGGAATCCCGCGGGCCGGAGAATCAGGCTGATTGTCTCTGTTCTCGCTGTTGCCGGTCTGGTGTTGTATGGACAAGATGCGTCGGCCGTCCGACCTTTTGTGACGGATGATGCCCGAGTCGTCTATCCAGGACAGCTGGAGGTCGAAAACTTCGGCGGTATGACTATGGGCCGGGATCGGAAACCGGGTTTCGAGATCCGTTCATTGCAGGGCACCTCCGTCACTGATCGCTTGGAGATCATTGCGGGAGGTTTCGGGTTCCAGTATGAGAACAACACAATGACCCCGCAGGACCTCGTCTTTCAGCCCAAGTATGTCTTGTACCGTTCATTCGGCCTGGTTCCATCGGTGTCCGCCGCTGCGGCCGTCTTGGCGCCGCTCAGTGGAAACCGGCAGCTTTGGAACTCCTATCACATGATGCATGTCAGTTGGTTTCTCTTCACCCCCCAAGACAGCACTGATCCCTACGACAATGATCTGGCCATTCATGTGAACCTGGGGGCCAAAGGGCAGTATCATGCCGGGCTTGGAGGACGGTGGACGAACAAGCTTTACTGGGCCACCGGCTTTGAGGTGATGACCCCGATCAGCCGAGAACTGCGGGTGCTAGGAGAGATCTTCAACGGCGATCCGTTCAGCTTCGAAGAGGAATTCCCCGCTTATCAGGTGGGGTTCCGCTGGTACAAGACGCCGAACCTCCAGTGGGATTTTGTTGTCCGAGGAGTTCGCGATGGAGGGATTGGCTCGGGCATCGGAGCGGGCATTGAGACCGGACCGGGGTGGAACTACACGGTGCAGATCGGTCTACGGTTTTTGGTGGACGACGTCTTTCCTTTTCGCTGATGCGAGCAAACGGGATGAAGTTGAAATTGACTGTAACAGGGTTCGCCGCCGTCAAATTCCTAGGGACGACGGTGCTCAGTCTCGCCTTCGCGGGGTGCGGTCTTGATGGGGTTCGAGGAACGGTCGTCTCTGTCGAGGAAAACCGATATGTGATCCGAGATGGCAGAGGTCGGGAGTGGCACGTCCATGCGGACGAACGTTCTCACCGCGATCATGTGCAAGCGGGGGAGGAGGTTCGGGTCTACGTCACGAAAGAGGGATATGCAGCCTTTATCCAGAGGCTTCAGTAATGGAAATCAGATCGTGACGTGCTCCTGGATTAGAGTCTCACCAGCGGCCAGCCCGTTCACTCCCAACGAGATCGGGGTGTCGGGTCTTATGCAGCGAGCCGGCTTGCGGGGCGAGAAAGGGCGCACCAAGCTTACAGCCGTCCGCTGAGATAGATGGCGCCGGTCGGCTGAGGACGGCCGCCTGCCGGTTCCAAGCTGACGGCAAATTGGTTGATGCGGGAGAAGTCGGGGAGGTGCTTGATCAGCAACCGACCTTTTTGGCCTGTGTCCGGGGTGAAAGTGCCGGCGCTGACGGGCTTCTGCTCAATGGCCCAAAGTTGGTAGGTTTTACCGCCCGGGAGCGGAGGCAGGTTGAAGGCGTACAACCACGCTTTCTTTGTATCGGGATCGTATAGCAGCAGCCCGCCGGCTCCTTTCGCCAAATCGGAACCGGACAACGAGACAACCTTGACGGTCGGCATCCGTAACAGCGCGGCGATCTCGTCCTGTTGCGCCCGGACGCGGCGGAACGCGGCGCCGTGTTTCTCGAGCTGGGCCAGTTGCGCCTGTGCGTCGTCGAGTTCGGCTTCGCGGCGGATGAGGGTGTCCCGCAACTCGCCGATCTCGGCGTCCCGCCGTTCGAGTTCTTGTCGCAACTGCGCAAGGGCGGCCTCTTTCTCCTTGATCTCGCGTTGGAGCGACGCCATCTTGGCGCTTTCCCGCTGGAGTGCCGTTTCAAGCTGTTGGAGCCTCTCCGTTTCCGCCGGCGCCTGGAGGTAGAGTGTCCAGCCGACATAGCCGGCCCCGGCGACAACCAGCAGCCCGGCGAATGCCAGCACAAACCGCGCGGCGTTGGAAGGAAACGATCGCGTGGACGAGAGCGGCGGAAACAGGTGGTTCATCCATTCGCCCGGTTCGAGACTGGGCTGACTCGACCGTTTGGCTGCCTCCGGGTTGGCCGGACTTCGAGCGGCCATAATTTTCGCCTTGAGCCCGCGAGGCGGAGGCGTGGGAGCCAGTCCGTACGGCAGGAGAGCCGCCACGGCCTGGTACTCCTTCAACGCCGCGTGGCACGACGGGCAGCCGGACAGCAAATGCGCCTCGAACGCCTGCCGGTCCGTGCGTTCCAGCGCGCCGACCGCGTATAACGGGACCGCTTCTTCGAATTCTTCGTGGATCATCGAGCCTCACCTTGAGAAGAGCATCCTCTCAAGGCCGCGCGCAACTTGTTCATACCGAGCTTGATCCTGGTCTTGATCGTTCCCACGGGTTGATTCAATCGGGCGGCGATGTCGGTATGGGACAATCCCTCGTAATAGGCCAACTCCAGCGCCTGCCGTTGGGCTTCGGGCAACTCAGCCAACGCCTTGCCGACGGCATTCCGCAACTCATGGTCCGCTTGGATTTCGAACGGGTTCGGCGACTGATCCGGCAGATGGTCCAGAGACGGCTCCGTCGAGTCGACCCCGGGAGGGGTCTTTGAGGCTCGTGCGCGCAACCGGTCGATCGCGCGGCTCCTGGTGAGCGTGACCAGCCAGGCCATCGGCGTTCCCCGCCCAACATCATACCGAGCGACCTTCCTCCAGATCTCCAGGTAGATGTCCTGAAGCAGTTCGGCCGCTTCGTCCCGGTTCCCCAGAATGCGAAGGGCCAGCGTGAACAACAGCGCGCTGGATTGATCATACAGTTGGCTGAACGCCTGGTGATCTCCCTTGACCACCTGGGCCATGAGCTTCGGGTCGATCACCGATGAGGCGTGTCGGGATGAGGTGTCCATGAAGACCGGTGGTGAGCGGGAACAAACCGTCCTAAATAATACAAGGGACACGCCTCAATCATAACATTCTACGTTCGAAACCGACAAAAAGATGCGTGGGGAACATCGGGTGAAGCAACAGAAAATTTTCAACCGAACGAACGACCCCTGGCGGATCTTGGGTAAACGCCGGGTTGGAGGCCGGGCTCTCTCTCAATCGGCTGTTCCTCGGGAAGCAGGCCGGCTTCCAGGCGCCGGGTTAACTTGTAAAGGATCTGCTCCAAACCGAGGTCCTTGACGAGCGGCTGGATACATATCTTGCCGGCGGCCGGATCGCACGCGCCGAACACATAGGAGCCGAGGCGGACTTCCAACCGTACGCCTTCCCCGGCGGGCGTTGGGCGAAGAAGCAGCGTCCTCTCGATTCCAGCGAGACGGAATGTCTCACGGTGGACGGCGGGGATAGCCAGAAGGGAGTGAAGCCGGGACCGGGTGATGAGATGCACACGCGTCGCGTGTCGGACCAACCAAGACTGCAGGGCGCAGCCGCAAGGGCTGTGATGCAATCGCTGCCACACGGCTACGGCCCATCGGCGCCGGGCTGTCTTCCAAGCCGTGAAAAACCGGTCCAGCCACAGCCGTAGCCGCGCGGCCACGGTCGGTGTGGCCGGTCGGCCGAGTGCTACCCGTTTCCCCCGCCTGTTGATGGCACGGACCTTCGCCAGGACATCGGACAACGGGACGGCTTCACCGAATCCTCCCGACCGTTCTCCCGCCGTGAAAATTTCGCCCGGTCCGCCATAACCCGTTACGCGATGACAGACGAGGACATTGTCGCGGCGAAAGACGACGATATCTCCCGGACGGACCTCGCGCGCCTCCTCAACTTCGAGCACATCGCCTTTGTGAATGGTCGGAAACATGCTCCAGCTTGCGACCCTGAGCTGGATCAGCGGGATTCCGAGCGGGGAAGCCAGAAGAGACCGGAGATCGGCCGGCGATCGGAACGCCGCTGTGTGGTCGAGGATGAGACGCCGGATCATGGTGATGCAGGGGTCAACTCAGGCGCGTCATCAAACGCGCCAGGATGCGGCCGGTCAATACCCCGGCTTGACGGATTAAATGGAACGCACGGAAGATGCGGATCATCGTGGGCCGCGAGGCCGCCGGGTCGCCGTAACGGGAGGCAAGAAATGCCGGCGACGGCCAAAAAGCGCGGCGAAGCCATGCGGCCTTCCGACCCGGAGGTCTCGTGAGGAACAGCAACAAATGGCCGAGTCCCTCGATGGGCTGCGTTCCCACCAATCGGTGTAGGAACCAGGCCAACAGGTGTTCCCTAGCGCTGGACGGAGCCAACCGCCTGAGCACCCGTTCCGGCACGAGGACGTGCGGGTTCTTCCGACAGGCGAAGGACAGACCGTGATACAGGGGAATCTTCAAGTGGTGACGGATCGCCTCCGCAACCACAGTTTCCCAATTGACCCGCTCTTTTTGGGTCAGGAGGGCCAGATCCGTGCAGAACGAGGGAAGGAAAAAGCCTCGATGGACGACGCTATAGGCCGTCAGGTACAGGAGCAAATCCTGCGCATCCAAGCACAGCATCGGAAGCCCGTGCAGCGTCCGGCGCACGGCCCGTTCCCAGAAGCCGGTTTGATTGTCCGCGTACCATACCGCGGTCGTGATGTCCAAGATGAGTCCGCCCTCCGGTGACACATAGGCGGGATTGCCGTCGATAAGGCGGTGAAAACCCGAGGCTCTCAGAAGGCCATCGATCGTGCGCAGATCCTGTTCATGGACCAAGAGATCGACGTCGGTGATCGGCCTGAGGCCGCGGACGCCATAGAGACGGGAGAGTAGGTCGGCGCCTTTCAGGACAATGAAGTCGATCCCGCCGTCGTGGAAGAGCCGCCCGACCTGGACAAACCGGTCGAGTACGCATTTGTTGACGAGGCTGACCCGGGAGTAGGCCTCAGCCAAGTCGTCGAGGGTCGAGAGGCGCATGGGCTTGTTTCTCCAAACGGGCCCACTCCTTGAAGTGGGGAAGGCACACGCTCATCTCGCCGGTCTCCAGCCACGCGTCGCTCCGGCCTTGGCGGCAGTACGACCGCACGTCGCAGGTCGGACATTGGTACTGCGCACTTGGCTCAGCCCGGTCCACGGTCTGCTTGAGGACCTCCCATCCCTCCCGGACGGTCCCCCTGCGCAGATCGTAGTTCGGTATCGGGAACGCCGTACAGAGATTCATGCCGCCGTAGGGGGTGATGGCGAATCGACTACGCCCGCAGGCGCAGTCGATGAACCGGTCATTCGACGGGCGGGGATCCTCGATTCGCGAGCCGAGATGGCGGAGTAACCTGGTCCGATCGATCGCGATCTTGTCTTCGGCACCGAGACGGTACTGGAGAGGAGTCCTGTCGCCGTCGGTCCTGGGCATGATGTCCAAGGAATATTGGAATGTCCAGCCATAGGGCTCGATCAGCTTCCGGCAGGCCTCAACCTCCGCAGCATTCACCGTCGTCACCGGCATGCGGACGAAGACCGGCAGGGGGAGGGCGGCCAGGTGATGGAGTCCGTTTCGAAAGGCGGCATACGATCCTGCGACGCCGGTCATCCACTCGTACGTCGTCTCCGTCGCGCCGTAGATCGATACGATGATCCGGTCCACGCCGTATTCTTCCAAGACATCGATGATCCTCGGCGTCACGCGCGTGGCGTTGGTCAGGATGTGCACGACGAATCCCAGTCGACGGGCAGACCGCAGGATGTCCGCGAAGTCCGGCCGGGTCAACGGTTCTCCGCCGCTGAACGTCAGATGCAGCACGCCGAGTTCCGCCGTTTGCTCGAGGATCATGCTGACCTCTTGCGTGGTCAGCTCGTGCGGCAGCGCCCGGTGGGTCGGGTTGTAACAGTGCAGGCAGCGGAGATTGCACCCGTACGTCAGCTCAAAGGTGACGGCTTCGGGCCGTCTGGCCTCGACGGATCGGTGCGAGAGTGACGTGAAGAAGTCCTCAGCCGTCAGGGTCTTCATCGTGCGACCCCCGACGATGGGATACCGTCGGTCTCCAGGTAGTCGACGACATCGGGGGTGTTGAGAAACGCCAGGTCGGCGCCTCCCACCCGTTCGGCCAGTTCCGACAAAAACGACAGGGCTCCCTCCAATCCCTCCCGATCCCACAGCGGGAGCACGCACTGGCCGAGCAGGAATCGAAAGAGAGCCGGTGCACTGAGTGGCGTCATGCTGTGGCGGTCTTGCCCGTGCCGGACACAGTACACCCTCGACAAGGGGCCCGAGTTGTGGGCGGCGAACCGGCCCGATCCCACCCACGGCGTGCCGTGCAGCATGACGCCGTGCCCGTGCCGGCGGAGGATCGTCCGTTCGTCGCTCAACACCGTGGCTCCACGGGCAGCGTACCAGCCCGAGAGGGTCGACTTGCCGGCTCCCGATGGGCCGGTGAACGTGACGCCGCCCGCCGACGTCAGGACTCCCGCAGCATGGAGGAGCACGCCGCCGTCGCGGGCGAGCCTCGTGACCAGACAGACTTCCACGAGCGGGTTCAGGATCTGGACGGGAGACCAGCCGGAGGTGCCTTCGACGGTCTGCTCGGTGATCCAGGTGTGGACACGGGAGAACGACGCGTCGATCCACGAGCGGCTTCGGGGTGCAAAGGTTTGGGTGTCCAGGGCTTCCAGCATGTAGCCTGACTGGCTCTCATACAAGGCCCAGAGCCCGTGGCAGGCGTCAAAGCGCAGGCTTCTCTCGGGGAAATCCGGGAGGGCGCGGACCAGCGTGACGGTCACGTGAAGATCGACGTGACGGTCCAAGGGTTCAGCGGCCTGAATGACGAATGCGGCGAACGGGTTCGCAGGCCAACTGATCAGAGGACAGTCGTCTCGCTCCTCCAGCCGGACCCTGTAGCCTCCGATGTCGAACTCAATGATCATCGTCGAACAGCCGCCGCAAACCATTAAGGCCGCGACATCAGGCGGAACGAGTGTCTGCTCACCATTGAGCTATGGCTCAGGACGGTCGCAGCCCGCTGTCAGACCCGCCCGCCGTTGCGTTTCGCTTGCACCCGCCCATTCGACAGAACACGTCGAGCCCTCCGGCCATCGGATTGCTGGACATCAGGCTGCACTGGCTCAAGATGGCCTGTTCCTGGTTCAGCTCGATCCGATAGAGTTCGGGCGTACTGTACGGTTTTTTTTCGTTCATCGGGTGACCGGGCTCCTTTCTCTCCGTTCTTCCCGGCGCAGCGGCTGGATCAACGTCCGGCCCAGGGTCCGTTCGGCGCGCGCCAAGGCCACGTCGCAGTCATAGGGGATCGGGGCCTCGGCGCGTCCACATTCGCGGCGGGCTTCCGAGGGTTTCTTCTCGCAGAAGGCAAACACCTGACAGGTGAAGCAGGGGGAGGACTCATGATATCGGCTGGCGTGGATGGCCGCGAAGACCTTGTCGATGGCGTCGCGCAGCGGGTATTCCCGGAGAGAGACCCGGTGCTCGTACTCCATCGTACAGGCGCCCAACTCGCCCCAGGCGTTGATGTGAATGGCGTCTGTGCCGCACCCGCAGCGGTACAACCGGTCCGTGGGCGGGGCTGATAAGTCGGCGGAGGTCGAACAAAGTTCGTCACCGTCGCAGGTACGGTCATCAGCGTGCTCCAAGGCGGCGACATCCTCGGGGGCCAGCCTGAATTCGAGCGGCGACAGGTCGCCGTTCAGGCGTGGCGAGAGGGCGGTGGTGAACACGAACCTCAGGCCCAAGGATTCGACGAATTGCCGGATCACGGGGAGTTCGTCTTTGTTCCACGTCATGGCCTTAGTTCTGAGGGTGAACGGCAGGCCGCTGTCTTTGAGCAGGGCGATCCCCTTCATGAAGGCCCGGAACGATCCCGGCACTTGGGTGAAGCGATCGAAGGCGAATTCATTCACTGAATGGCAGGAGATGTCGATCGAAAACGGCGGTCTTTGTCGCAGCCGTTCGATAGTCGCTGGGGTGAACAGCGTGCCGTTCGTATAGAGCTGCAAGAGGAATCCCTTGTGGTAGGCGTCCTCGTAGATGTCCCAAAAGCGAGGGTGCGTGAAAATCTCGCCGCCGGTGAGGTTCAGCCACAGGATGCCCAGGGTTGCCATTTCCTCCAACAGGCGTTCGATCTCCAGCAGGGTCAGCTCGCGGGGGAACCAGTCGCGATGGTTATAGGGATCGGTGTAACAGTGGCGGCAGTGGAGATTGCAGCGGTACGTCAGCTCCAGTTGCGCTTTGATCACCCGGCGGGTACGGGCGGCGCGTTCGTGGACGCGGCGGCTGAAGTCCTTGTATTCCTGCGATGGAAGCGCTTGGGGGTCACGCATGGCTGGCGGTCGGTTGAAGAAGGTGAGCGGACGGTTGAGCCTTCCAGGGACAAGCGAAGGTCGGCAGATGCCGATAGAAGCCTTCTTTGAATGAGCCCTGGCGGAGATCGTAGCTCTGGGCGCGGTTCCCCGAACACAGTTGCAGTCCGCCGTAGGCGTCGATGTGAAAGGTGCGCATCCCGCTCCGACACGGCGTCGGAGGCGCAGCCTGCTGCCGGCAAGCTTCCTGCCAAAGATCCGGATCCCCGCGGTTCAACTCGTCCCGTTCGACCGGTGAAAGCGCATACCGAAACGGCCCTTCCCCGCCGTCGAGTGCAGGTCGCAGGTCCTCGCCGAGCGCGT
Source organism: Nitrospira calida (assembly GCF_976986435.1). Lineage (NCBI taxonomy): Bacteria > Pseudomonadati > Nitrospirota > Nitrospiria > Nitrospirales > Nitrospiraceae > Nitrospira > Nitrospira calida. The sequence continues at coordinate 2,435,741 of NZ_OZ335950.1, read as the reverse complement.
ATCCCACGCCGAGGTCCTGCGCGTACCGTTTGATGTCCATGATCTCGTGCTGATTGACGGTCATGGCCGTCGTCTTGAGGAGCAGCGGGAGTCCTCGTTCGCGCAGCAGCTGGATCGCGGTCAGACACTTCCCGTGCGAGCCTCGACCCTGGGTGACCTGTTCAAACGTCGCTTCAGTGAGTCCGTGCAGGCTGATTTCGATGCGATGCGGGGGCAGCGCGGCGAGGCGGTCGGCCACGTCTTCTGTCACCAACGTGCCGTTGGTGAACAGGGTGACAAGGAATCCCGACGCCACGGCATGGTCGTAGAGCGTAAAGAAATCCGGACGCGCAAGCGGCTCCCCGCCGGTGAGGCACAATTCCAAACAGCCCGCCTCGGCCAATTCGTCCATGATGCGGAGGATTTCCGGCGTCGTCAGTTCGTGCCGAATAGCGTCCGGCCGGTTGCAACAATCCGTGTAACACATGACGCACCGCAGGTTGCACCGGCAGGTGATCTCCCATTGGCAGGAATAGGGGTAGCGTTCGGGCAGCGTGTTCAGCGTTCTGACATCACGCATCGGCAGCGACAGAGCGCTCCTGAAGGGCGTTGATCGACAGCAGATCATCCACCAACGTCGCGAAGTCCTTCACGACTTGATCGGGTGCCGCAGCATACTCTTCGCAGAAGTCCGCAACGATGTCCTGCACGGTTCGCACGCCGTCGATTCGTCGCCACAACGCGGCGCCTGTTTCGTTCAGGACATAGATGCATGGGGGGTCGCTCAGTTTGCGACGGATGGGGACCAGGATGCATTCGCCCGCGACATCGCGTTGCACGAAGTCCGGGCTCTTGATGTAGACCTTTTTCATGAGGGGAAGGCGCGCTAAAGATAGCAAATCCGCTCAAAGCCCGCCAGTGCTATTTCTTCGCCACGACCGCAAACCCCCGTTTCCAGTCCAGCTCGCGGATGAGTACTCCGGTTTCTTCCAGTTCCTGCCGGACTTCCTGTTCCGTCTGAAACGCATGGAGGAAATGGCCATGGGGGCACGTGTCGCCCGGTTGGTAGGCGGGATTCGCTCCGGGCAGTCGGGCAAGCCGGCGGGCCAGGGCTTCGCGGAGACGGGTCATCCGCGCCTGCGGCTTCTGTTCGGTCAGGAAACTCAGCACCGCCAATCCCTCGGGCGCCAGCACACGGAACAGGTCGTGAAGCCACATCTGCCGCTGGGCCTTGCCCGGGATGGCGCTGTACATGGCGCTCGCCAGCAGCGCAGCGTCAAAGCTCGTGGGACGAAAGGGGAGCGCGCGCAGGTCAGCCCGGACGAACTGAATGCTGTGCCCGAGGATCCGGGCCGCATAGGCCGCCGCGGCGAGCGCGGTCGCGTCGGTATCGATCCCGACCACGGATAGCCCCCGCCGGGCCATGGCGAAGGCCTCGCGGCCGAGCCCGGCTCCCAGCGCCAGCAGGCGACCGTGGGCAAGGGAGTGGCGATCTGCGACTTCTCGTTCCCAGGGCTCCAGTTCACAAAAATGGGGCTCGTCGACCGGGGCGGTGACGGTGGATGAATAGGACCGTTGGTAATGTCGCTGGGTCAGGCGGGCTAACTCGTCAGGCGTCAGCAAGGCCGGCAGCAGTCCGTGGAGCAACAGGGCCAGCCGTTGTACCAATCCGCCGGTCCGTTCGAGGATGTGCGCGGCGAGCTGTATCAGAAGACCGAAAAGAGGCAAGGCATGCCTCACAGGTATTGGGTGAGGATCTCCGCCGCGTCGGCCGCTCCCATCGGTTGTGGCGCCGGTGCTGGCGGTTCGGGGGCTGCGCACGCCGCGTCCAGGGCTTTTTCCCACCGGCCGGCCGAGAAGTCGTCCATGGGCAGTTCGGCCCCGCGCCCGTAGCGGTGCAGAAAATCCACCAACGGCCCTTCGTCGGGGAAATTGTAGCGCCGTACGTAGACCAGCGGCTTGCGATGCGTGACAGCTTCGACGACCGTGCTGTAGCCCGGCTTGCTCACCACCAGATCGGTCGAAGCCAGAAGAATGTTGAACCGGAAAGGAAGTGGCGCGGCGGCATGAATTCGTGAGACGGAGGCAGGCACGGATCCATCGAAAATAAAGCGATAGCCGGCCATCGCTTCCAACCGCTGAAATGGCAGCGAACTCAGCGGGACTCCGCCGAATCCCACCAGCACCAGCCGTTCCTCTGAAGAGGCTCCAACGGCTTGCCGGAGTGCCGCCGGCTTCGGCTCCGAAGCCTGGGCGATCGGACCGATGTCCACGATCCGACGGAAGGCATCCATAGGCAAGCCAGGCATGGCGCGCAGCAGCACATCAGCCGCTGCATACGCACGGCGGATCCGGTCGATGAGGGTTTGATGTTCCTCGCTGTTCCGGTCCGCGAATTTGGCCAGCACCAGGTCCCAACTCAGAGAGCCGAGCGCCACGGTCGGCACTCCGGCCTGTGCGCCAGCTGCAGTGGCCAGGTAAGAGATATCGGAAAGGACCAGGTGCGGCCTGGCGGCGCGGATTGCGCGGACTTCCGCGTCGAGCTTCGCGTCCCATGAGCGGTGAAACCGGCCATGCTCGCTCCACGTAGCGGCCGCGTCGATTTTGAGGGGACCGTGTTGCACGCACCCGATGTCCTGTTCAGCCGGGCGCAACTCCCAGTCGAGATGGAGGCGGCCTTCGAAAAACGATGCGGGAACCGTCGTGCGGAGGATAGCGGATAGGCGTGGGACTCGTCGGGCCAGTTCATTGAGAACGGGAAGCACCTGGGCGGCGTGCCCATAGCCATGTCCGGAGATCGAACACCAGATGAGCGGCATGAATTCCCGCCTGAAACGCGAAAGGTTTGCCTGACGCCTAGCGGATTAGTCGCCTGATCCGAGATGCTCGATCGGCGCGATGTTGTACTGCAGTTCCAAATCGAACTCCTCGATCAACGCGTTGGCGGCTTCGCGGCCAAGGTCTCCGCGGACCTCTTTGATCACCAGGTCGATCGCCATGCCGGCGTGCGGGCCGAACTGGCTGATCGCCGCCTCGATGCGTTGACGCGCCTCTTCCTGGGTCATGGCGGAGTCTCCGTTCGCCTGTGACTTGAGTCCATCGCCGGCAACAGGTTGTGTGCCTCGCGGTTGGACCGCCCGAACCGCGCGGCATCATACCACTGGCGGGGAGGAGAGGAAAGTTCATCTCGGCTCAACCGGTGACAGAGCTGCGACCACCGTGTTTTAATCGAGCGATCAGTCCCGCCAGCCGTTCCGAGTCGGCTGTCAACTGCGGGAAGGCGAGGCGGGTGTCGAGCACGATGACGCGTTCCAGGCAGCGGATCGCAGAGACTTGATCGCCGGTGGCTTCGTACAGGTCGGCCAGTTGTCGGAGGGCCGCGGCTTCGCCATGGGGATTGCCCAGCTTCACGAAGTGCTCCGCCGCGTTGTTGAAGCATGTTTCCGCCTGCGGAAACCGCTCAGCTTCCAGATAGGTCTTGCCGAGTTGGCTGTAGGTGACGGCCAGTCCTTCTTCGTTGCCGATCAGGCGGTGGAACTCCAGCGCCTGCTTAAACGCTTCGATGGCGTCGTCGATTCGCCCTTCCGCGGCCTCCAGCAGCGCCACGTTGGACAACAGGATTCCCAGCGCGCGGTGGTCCCCAAGTGGACGGAGCACGTCGAGCGCTTCGAGGTAGTAGGGACGGGCGCGCTCCGGATGTCCCGAGTCCATCTGAAGATTGCCGAGGTTGACCAACGTCTGGCCGATGGCGTTCCAATCTTGTTGACGACGCTGGATGGCCAGCACTTCCCGGTAGCACTGCTCCGCGGCGGCAAAGTCTTTCAACATGGCGCAGACATTGCCGAGGTTGCCCAGCGAATCGGAAAGTTCGCGTTCCGTGCCTAGTCGGCGATCGTCCTGGACGGCCTGTTCATAGCAGCGGCGAGCCTGGGCGAGGTCGCCGCGGTGAAGGAAGATGCGCGCCCGGTGTTTATCGGCTTCCGCCATGGTGGCTGGCACTTGAGTCGCCCGTGGCAGGCTGGTATCTTGAGCGCCCAGCGCCGGGGATGCAAGGTCCTCGTGTGGGAATTGGATCGCGGAGGTCGTCATGGTCATCAAACACTACGCGGACGTCAAACCGAACGCCTATGCCGACGTGCCTGAGGGAGTCGAGATGCGCGAGATGATCACGGAGCGGGATGGAGCCCCGCGTTTTGCCATGCGGGTGTTCGACGTGAAACCGGGCGCCGGTACTCCGCTCCACACGCATGAATGGGAACACGAGGTCTATATCCTGAAGGGAACGGGGAAGGTCCGCACGGAAAACGGGGATACGCCGTTCGCTCCCGGGGATTCGGTCTACATTGCCCCCAACGAGAAACACTGTTTCATCGCCGACCCCACTGCTCCGGTGCAGTTCATTTGCGTGATTCCGGCGAAGAACCAGTGCCGACTCTAGCAGGATGCTGAAAAAGTCCGCCAGCTTTGTTCTCGCATCGCTCAGAGGCTCAACGTACGGCAACGAGTATGCCTCGCCTCTTCGCTCGCTGCGGCCGCGCTGGACGGCCTTTTTGAGCATCCTGCGCGGCATCTTCTCCTTGTCTGAGACCTGTGTGCCTGTGACACCTCCAGGGGGCGAAACGAGTTTTTCCGCAGCCTGCTAAAGGGGGTCAATAGTCAATCGTCAACCGTCAATCGCATGAACGACCGAGCCGTTGACCTCACGGTTGACACATGACGTTTGACGGGTGACGGTATTTGAGGAATGGCTCAGACAACGTGTCAGCGCTGCGGCGGTCAGTATGTCTATCATTGCTGCGACGGGCCCGTGAGCATGCCCTGTCCCCATTGCGGCTTTGATGAAGCGCACGAGGATTGTGCACCGACGACCGATCAGTCCCCGCCTTTCAATATGTCCTCGTCGTCATCGTGACCGTCCTCCTCGTCTTCCGCCTTCAGTCCGAGTCCGCGCCGAAACGCGGCGCGAAGTTCCAGGATCTGCTCCAGGTCGAGCAGGTCCTCGGCGGAGCGGCACTCCGCGTTCTGGATGAATCGCTCGCAGAGGTCAAGGCCGGTTTTGAAGTGCAAGGGAATGGTTTCTTCCGTTACCTGCTGCCAGGTGATGTAGATGCAGAACGCTTGAAAGGCTTTCGCCTCCGGATGGCGGGTCCCGATGCGCTGCAACGTCCAGTAGGCCTCCGTAGCGGCTACGCCGGTGGTGGAGGAGAACCGCGCCTCGGCCCGCTTGGCCTCCTCCCGATCGCTCTCCAGTTCACCGGCTACTTTGGCCCGCGTAAAGGCGCGTTGCGCGGCAATCGCTGGATCGAATCGCATAAGCCCCCTGCCCGGTGACGGCGGAAGCATACTGGGCCATTTCGTGCGACGTCAATCGTGGCGCGACTTGCGCGTTTACTTTCCGCGAGTGACCTGGTTAGACTGAAGTGATTTTGGAACGTCGGACGCTATTTCGCACGATGGAAGCCTCCAAGCTGGGATCGGTTGCTGTCGATCCGATCGAACATGTTATTCACTACCATCAGGCGACCAAGCATCATTTTTCCCGCTATGCCCGCTCGTTGGGCTACCTGGACTGGGCCAACCAGCCCGATCCCTTCCGACGCTTTCAGGGCGCGCCACTGATGCCGCTGCCCATTCTGCAACCGGAGGAAGAACCGCTGAGTCCTCCTTACGAGGCGCTTTACCGTCACGGCGCCGTGGAGAGCTGGCCATTGTCGATCCGCACGCTCTCACGGTTTTTAGAGTATGCGCTGGCGCTCTCGGCGTGGAAGCAGGCGGGGGACGTGCGCTGGGCGCTGCGCAGCAATCCTTCGAGCGGCAACCTGCATCCGACGGAGGGCTACCTCCTCTTACCTGCCGTATCGGGCTTGGCGGCGATGCCGGCTCTCTACCACTATGCGCCGAAAGAACACGGACTGGAGCTGCGGGCGGTCTGTCCGGACGGGACGTTCGAGCGGCTGATGGCACCGTTTCCGCCTCATGCCTTCCTGTTCGGCCTGACCTCGGTCTTCTGGCGGGAGGCATGGAAATACGGGGAACGGGCTTTTCGCTACTGCCAGCACGATGCGGGGCATGCGATCGGCACGGCGCGCCTCGCCGCGGCGTCGCTGGGCTGGCGGATGGCACTGTTGGACGGCCTGTCGAGCGATCTGCTGGCGGAGCTGTTCGGCGTCAATCGAGCGGAGGACTTTCGCGACGCGGAGCGCGAACATCCGGAATGCGCGGCGGTGGTCTGGTCCGATCATGCGGTCAGGGGTCAGGAATCGGGAGCAGGAGAGAACCGAATCGAGATTCCGATGTTCCTTGATGCGGCGGCGGTGAAAGCCTTGGCTGCCGGGCAGTGGTATGGGAAAGCCAACCGATTGAGCCGGGAGCATGCGGTCCATTGGGACATCATCGACGAGGTGGCCGAAGCGTCGTGGAAAACGCAGACGGATCAATGTACCGTTCCGTTACGCAATTCATCTGTGCCGGCAACCCCTGACCCCTTATCCTCCACCGCTCGCAGTCCCTCTGCGGGCCAATTGATTCGGCGGCGACGCAGCGCCGTCGCGTTCGACGGCAAGACCTCCATCTCGGCCGCCGCGTTCTTCAACATGCTGCGCCGCGTCATGCCGCATGCCGACCTTCCACAACCGGATCGTCCCGTGCCTTGGGATGTGTGGCCGTGGGCGCCGGCCGTGCATTTGGCTCTGTTCGTTCATCGGGTCGATGGGCTGGAGCCGGGACTGTATGTGCTGGTGCGCGATCCGCAACAACTGCCGGCGTTGCAGCGCGCGATGAATCCGGAATTCGGCTGGGCGCCGGCGCCGGGGAGTCCTGCCGACCTGCCGTTCTTTTGGTTACTGGAAGGCGACGCGCGGCGCGTGGCGACGCAAGTGAGTTGTCATCAGGATATCGCGGGAGACAGTGCGTTTTCGCTCGGCATGATCGCCGAGTTCGAGAGCAACCTCCGCCGGCACGGCTCTTGGTTCTATCCGCGGTTGTTCTGGGAATGCGGTCTGCTGGGACAGGTGCTTTATCTGGAAGCGGAAGCGGCCGGCGTGCGGGCGACCGGCATCGGATGTTTCTTCGACGATCCCATGCATGAGCTCCTGGGTATCAACGACTTAAGTTTTCAATCGTTGTATCACTTCACCGTCGGTGGGCCGGTGGATGATCCGCGACTACTGACGTTGCCGCCGTACGGGGAGAGACGATAGGCGCTGGGCAATTGCCCAGCGCCTATCGCCGGACTGAAAGCGCATGTTCAAGATCAAGAAAAAAGCTCCGTCCCAATCGAAAAAGCAGCCGATTCTGTACAACATCATCGAAGACTATACGGAATTCGATGCGCCGGGGAACGTGACTCTCTGTGCCATGACCGAGCCGGAGGATCTCGCTGCCCACGCCCGCGTCCTGGCCGAGAGTTATGACATCCCGCTGGATGTGATGACGCGGTTGCTGACGGAAGGCGGCGTGTATGCCTATCCCCAGACAGGCCCGCTCGTCACGCGAGGCCTGTTCGTCTGCCGGATCGATCCGGCGGGCGTCGCGCCCAAGCAAACCTGGGTGCTGGATCTGGTGCAGTACGCCGAGGCGGAGCAACTCGTCCGGTCCTACGGGCTGCCGCTTGAGGAAGCCGCGACTCGTGTCTTCTATCGCACGTTGCCGCCCGAGTTGCGAGAGCGGTTGGAACAGAAGAATCTGGGGCTTGCGGACAGCGAGTTGGATCGCGCCGTGGCGCGGGGCGGCCGCATCACCTACATCGACTTTCGCAAGGATTGGTCTCCGCATTTCAAGCGCTTGTGCATCATGCCGGACGGGCGGCTGGTGGAAACCGGCGGCCTCGGCGAGTTTGCCGCGCTGCACGGCGTCACGGTGGAGCAGGCCAGGACCCTTGTCGAGCAGGGTGGGATCTTGGAGGTGAACGGGGAGGTGCTGGCCTGCCAGATCGTCAACGGGCAACCGGCTGTGGCTCGGTTCAATCGGGCGCAATATGCCAAGGCCAAGGAGTTGGTGTTGAACAAAGGGCTGCATATCATGGATGCCCTGAGCGAGGTCGGCCTGAGCGATCCGGCGATGATGCGGGCTCTCAAGCGGCTCGAGCAGAAGATATAGTCGGATGATGGTGAGTCACCAGGCTGAGCGAAGTCCGCGGCGCTTCGCGCTGCACGGGTTGCGCATCACGGCCGTCGCATGCTGTTGCGCGATGGCAGGCTGTTCGAGCCCCAAGCCCATCTTGTACCCCAACGCGCATTATCGCGAAGTGGGGCCGGTAGCGGCTGAGCGAGACATCGAAGCCTGTCAGGAGTTGGCCAAGGAGGCCGGCGCCACGCCGAGTCGGGGCAAGGCCGGCCAGGTGGCGGGGAGCACGGTCGCTGGGGCTGGCATCGGCGCCGCGAGCGGCGCGGTGGGCGGCGCGGTGGTGGGGGCGGCCGGACGGGGATCGGCGATCGGCGCGGCCGGCGGCGCGACCGCCGGGTTGTTGCGAGGACTGTTCAGGCGATCGCCGCCCAGCCAAGCGTATATCGGATTTGTCAACCGTTGTTTGAAGGAACGCGGCTACGATCCAGTGGGATGGGAGTAGCGATGGCCGGCTGCAGCGGGTGATCGGCGCGGCTATTCGGGCGAAGCCGGCGTGAAGCCAGAGACGCGCCGATCGCCGCCCCGAGCGCATTGCCGCAGACGTCGGTGACCGACGGGAAGTGGTTGTGACTGAAGACCTGATAGCACTCGATTCCCAGGGAAAGCCCGAGGGCCACGAGCACGGTTGTCACGAACCGGCTCCGTGTCGCGCCGTTCATCGCTTCGCTTGCCAGATAGCCGAACGGGATGAACAAAACGATATTGGCGCCGATGTCAAACAGGACACCGGGAGAAGGTCGGCTCAACTCGGAGAAAGGAATCCACCGCACCGTACTCCAATGCGCGTGGCCCTTGAAGTCCGACCATGGAAACGTCGTGACCACAAGGATGGTCACCAGCCACCCTGCCAACAGCATCCACCACATCATTCCGGTCTACCGCACAACTTTCTTCCCAGCAAGGGTGTTAGCAGGATCCGTTCGAGGCTGAAAGCCGGCGCGGCGAAGCAAGTCAGCTCTCCAGCATTTCTTTCACCGCCGCCATTATTTCGTTGAGATCGAAGGGCTTCTCGAAGGTCCGGCGCGCGCCGAAGAGCTTGGCGACGTCCAGAAAATTCCGGTCGCCCTGTGCCCCGGTGATGGCGATAACCTTGGCGTCCACATATTCGCGGGTGAGTTGCAGGGTGGCCTCCAGGCCGTCCGTATCCGGCATTAGGATATCCATAATGACCAAATCGACCGGCGTGCGCTGATAGACCGCTAACCCTTCCCGTCCGTCTCGGGCTTCCAGCACCTGATGACCGGCCTTTTCCAGGACTCCGCGCAACAGGGTCCGGATCGATTCTTCGTCATCGATGACTAGGATGGTGGCCATCGGTCCCTCGCTCTACCGACTTGCCCGGGACGTGGCGCGCCCGGAGGGACTTGAACCCCCAACCCTCAGATCCGTAGTCTGATGCTCTATCCATTGAGCTACGGGCGCGAGCTTCGTGCAACAATTCTGAATGCTGAGTGATGAGTTCATGGGTCGCCGACCGGCGGGTTCGAATGCGCCCGATCGGTGGTTCGGGCTTCAGCGGCCCTTATACAGGTCCCTGCGTAGATCGGTCAAGTCGGCGCCACGAGAAATTCTGGTCCGCGGAATCAGAGCGGAATAGGGTAGCCCGTGGTACCAGGGTTGTCCAAGGTTGGAAAATAGCGGGCAGGGCTTGCGAATGTGGCCACCCGCCCTTGGCGTCTGCGTTTCATTGACCCGTTGGCGGATGGCGATCGAAATCGGAAAAGCGGAGACTGCCTGCTCCGGTCTAGTAGATGCTCTTGCTGACCTCGTTGGAGTAGAGACTTTCATTGCCGGCGGTATCATACGCCGTTACCGCGAAGTAGTAAGTGGTGCCGATCTCTAGTCCGGTCGCCACGTAACTGGTGATGTTTCCCTGAAGCGTGGCGATCGGCGCTCCGTACGTTTCCGGCGAAGTTCCACGGTAGACCTTGTATCCCGCCAGATCGCCCTCTGTGTTAGCGTTCCATGTCAACGTGGCCGATGATGTCGCGGAAGAAGTGGAGGTTGGGGAGGCGACAGTGAGCGTCACAGGGATGAGCTGCGGCGTGTTCGTCGCGCCCGCGGCAGCGACCGAGACGGTCGCGGTATAGGTCCCGGCGGTCAGGCCGGCGAGATTGACCGCGGCGGTGGTCAACCCGCTGTTGATGCCGGAGGTTGGGCTGAGGCTCAGCCAGGCGGCGTTGTCGCTCACGCTCCAACTGAGGGTGCCGCCGCCGGTGTTTGCAATGCTCAGGGTCTTGGCGGTGGGGTTCACGCCGCCGGCTGTACCGGAGAATGAGAGGCTGATAGGGTTAACCCCGATCGTCGGGCTTGCGCCCCCGGAGGTCACCGTCAACGCCACGGACACATGGTTCGTGGAAATGCGCCCATCGCGTTGGGTCACGGCGATGGTGACTCGTCCGGCGTAAGAACCGGCGGTCAACCCGGTTGTGTTGACGCTGACGAGCAGGGTATCGGTTTCCGTCGCCAGCGTGCCCGAGGACGGAGCCGCACTGAGCCACGCTGCCGATGTGCTGATGCTCCAGCTCTTTTCTCGTCTGTTCTTTTTGTAAAAGGTCACGGACTGCGGAGCCGGGTTCGCCCCTCCCTGGATGCCGCTGAAGCTGAGGCTGGTTGGGTTAACGACCAGGGCGAAGGTTTCGGTCGAAATCAGTCCGAACGCGGCGTTCATCAGGCAGAGCGCTCCAAAGAACCTCGCGTTCCGCTTCAAGAATCCGGTCCTTGAGAACCACTTCAAGTTCAAGGATAGGAAAGATACGGCAAGCATAAAGATCCTCCCTGCAGGTCGTGGGCGTATCCGGACTCCGCACGGCCTTTGCGACGACGAGACAGCGCGACACGGTCCGGCGGCGTCTTCTTTGGATCAAAGATGCAAAACCTAAGCGCGTGAATGGCAGGTCAAGAATTGTGGATGCGGACCGGACGGCCAGGGTTCATAAGCGGTTGACTGACCGATTGAAATCAAATTCCGGCGTTTTCGTGAAGATGGAGCGGCCTTCGGGGGGACTCGGCTTGTCGGATGAAGCCTGCAGTGACCGGTGAAGGGAGTGCGGGTTGATGAGTTTTGACGTTCCAGCCTTGTTCTAGATGGTTCTGGAGCGACGACCGGGACCACCCGGTTTTGTTGTCTGCGCGAGTGTAGGGAATGGCCGACTGTACGTTCCGGCGCATGGGTGCATGCCCGGGGAGACAGTCTGTGCAATCCGCTAAATCTGTACGCAGAATGGACCACCTGGTGTACCATCTTCATGGTCCTGCGCATCGGTGGGGGGCGGCTATGACGAATGACGAAGCGGGAAACGGAGCGGTCGTGGCTGAGCGTGAGGTGACGGAGCCGCTGTCATTCGCGGCCAAGACCGGTTTCAGGAATGCGAGGCATACGCATGCGGCAGGTCTGATGCTTCTGATTGCGGGAGCCCTCTTGGCGGCTTTGGTCGGCACCTGGCTTGTCTGGTTCTCTGCCTATATGCAGCGGACCATGGCGGAAGAGGAGATTCGGGGGGCCTGTCGGCGGGTCATGCCGGAGACCGCGGACCGCTGCTTCGACACGGTAATCATTCAGCGGGGCGGCGCGCGCCGATGAGCCGAAAAGAAGAGATTTGCCACCGGCCGGCCTGCGTTCAATTCTGCCGAGTTCTGGCGTGGGGCGCTGTGGGGTTGACTGTTTGGGCGGTAGGATCCGCTGAAGCCGCCGAGGTCTTTCAACGCTCCACGGTCAGCGTCGAGGTGGGGCTTGCCGGTTGGCTGACGCAGGGCGAGACCACCTGGAGCCACAACGCGTCGAGACCGGGTTCGCCCTTGGGGAATCCGACCTCAAGGCTCGAGTACAAAGATGTCGGCACGAACGTGATTGAACTGTCCGGCAAGGTGAAATTTGCCCAGCGGTGGTTCGTGCGGGCAAACTATGGGACCGCTGCGATCGGAGGCGGACGTCTCACCGACGACGATTTCCTGGCGGCGGACGGGGGGACCCCTTCGCTGCGGACGTTCAGCGATCTAAAGGGAGACAACATCTGGTATGTGAATGGGGATCTCGGATTCACGGTGCTGAATTATCCTGGCCATCGCGGAATGCTCGATCTGGTCATCGGCTATCAGTATCGGAGGGAGAAGCACATCGCGAGCGGGGTGACACAGGTCATATGTACCCCGGCAGGCGCGACAACAGATTTGGATCCTACACCGGGATTGCAACCCCTCTGTAATCCCGGGGCCGCTGCCGTCAGCGGAATGACCGTCATCACCAACACCCAGACCTGGAGTTCGCTCAAGCTTGGCGTGGAGACCGAATATCGGATTACAAGACGGTTGAGCGTGGAAGGCAAAGCAGCCTTCCTTCCGTTTACCTCGCTGAGCAATAAGGACATCCATCACCTCAGGACCGATCTTCAACAGAACCCCAGCTTTGAAATGACCGGCACCGGCATCGGCGCCAACTTGGAAGGCGATGTGTGCTACATGGTGCTAAAGGGACTCTTTCTCAAAGTCGGCTATCGCTATTGGTGGAATCGGATGAGTGACGGCACCTGGAAAAATTTTCCGGTCGGCGCTCCTTCCGAGACATTCAACCTGAACGAGTTCGAAAATATCCGCCAGGGCCTGACGTTCGGCGCGACCTATGTGTTTTAGCGACCGTGTTAGCGGGACCGCGGAGGGAGGGTTTCGTCTTCGTAGTGGACGAAGAGCCGTTTGGCTTCCGGGTGCAGTGCACCAGGATGACCGTAGGGAATGCTGACGGTCCGAAACAGCGGGACCAGCTTCCCGTTCGGGTGGAGATACCCGGCGCGCAGCGGCACGGACCGTTTCGCGTGCTTGACCAAGTGGCAGGGGGTCGGCCGGATCGAGGTCAGCCAATCGGCGATGTCCTGCGGATTGCCGATGGAGGCTGAAAGCAGCAGCAACCGGGCCTGCGAGGGGCAGAAAATGATCGTTTCTTCCCACACCACCCCGCGTTCCGGATCGGCCAGGTATTGCGATTCGTCCATGATGACCAAGCCCAACGTATCCAGCCGCACGTCGATTTCGCCGCCTGCCGCATCGTAGAGCAGATTCCGCAAAATCTCCGTCGTCATGATCAACAGCGGGGCCTGGGCGTTGTCCCGCCGGTCTCCGGTCAGAATGCCGACCTTGTCCGCGCCGAAGAGGCGCGAGAATTCCGTGAATTTGGTGTTCGACAGGGCTTTCAGCGGAGAGGTATAGATCACCGTTCGATTGTCCTCCATCGCCCGCCGCGCCGCCTCGATCGCCACATACGTTTTGCCGCTTCCGGTCGGCACGCTCACGATCACGTCCGTTTCGGCCAGGCGAGCCAACGCTTCTTCCTGCCAGGCGTCAGGGACGAACGGCTTCGGCTCGGGCACGCCGAGCCCTTCCAGCCACGCACCAAGACTGCAGGCCGGCTCCGATGATTCCAGTTCGGGCGGTCTGAGACGGCCTTTCCCGGATTGCGCTGGCGGACGATCGGGCTGGCGACCAGGTTTTGCAATGCGCGGGTGCTCCGCGCGCCGCGCCTCGGACAGCGCCCGACGGCCAGCCCGTTCCTGGATCAAGGTCTGAAGGTCCGACTCGAGTCCCGCTCGGTTTTCAGTAGAGTGCCGCAGGAGCAGCTCGACCAGGCGCCGTTTGCCCAGCCGGAAGTGGCGATGGACTCGTCCCCGCGCCAGGCGGTGCAACAGGGCGACAGGCTGCGCGGCCAACAATTGTTCCAGTTCGTCGGTAGTCATCTCCGCCTTTATCCCGTGATCCGTGTGTTCTGCCCCTTCCCTCTCCAGCTCACGGCAGCTCCTCCAGCACGCCGCGGCGCAACACCGCGATTGCCCGGTCGGCGGTCTCGGCTAGACCGGGGTGCGTGGTCTTTAACGCGTGGAGTTGCGACAGATATTCCAGCGTGCGCGCCAACAGGCGGTAGATATCTCCCTCCGCCATCGTCGTCAGTTTGCAGAGGCCGATCCAGGTGAGGGTCGGATCGCCGACCCATTTTTCCGTCAACGCCGCCACGTCGGCTCGGAGCAGCGGCGGGTCTTCGTGCGGAGCCAGCGCCTCCGCGAGCCTCCGGACTTGCCACAGCAACGACGAGAGGCCGGGGCTCGGGCGCGGGAATGCACCTGGGCGGTCGTCGTCGTGCGCGATACTGGCCATAACTCCGGCCAGGAGCTGCGGCTCGATCCCCGAAAACGCTTCGGCGCGGATCAATTCGGTGATCAGAAGCGAGTGGTCGATGCGGATCAATCTGGCCCATTCGCCGTCTTCGGTGAGATGCGCGGTCGAGGTGAGATATCCGAACTGCTGGAGCACTTCGACTTTGGCCTGGAACCGGTGCCATAGGCTGGTGCGCAGCGCCTGGATGGCTTTCGTGTGACGCTGGATCTCCTGCCGGAGCTTGAGCGCCGTCGCGTGGTCCTTTTGACAGGCTGGACGCGACGGACAGGTCGGACAAGGGAAATCGTCGAGGGTCTGGGCTATGGCGCTTTCCGGGATCGATTCCTGTTCGTCCTGGACAAGGATGGGTAGGACTGGAATGCGGGCCGGCAGTTCCGCCAATTCCCGAGACAGGTCGTCGAGGCTCTTCGGGGTGCACCAGGGGTACATTGGCGCCTCCTCGAACTCGAACACCCGATCGAGGATTTGGGTGATGATGCCGACCGGACATTCCGTGATGGCCCCGCCTGGCCGCAGCACGGTGACCATCGGGCTGCGCTGGCCGCGGCTGCGATATTGGCGTAGCACGACGCCCCGTCCCTTTGGCAATCCGACGACCCGACCCGGCGTAAGAAAGTGCAGGCGGGCGGTCACTTCCGGCGGTTCCTTGCGACGGATGTGGGCGCGGTGCGCTTTCTGCTTGCGGGCGTGATCAAAGATCTGCCATTGAGTGATCCAGTCAGTGCAGACGCGGGGACCGTAAGGCTTCATCTGTTCATGGAGGAGGTCCAGCTTCCGTTCCAAGGTCTCGGCACGCTGGTTGAGCTGAAACTGGGCAAAACTCTTGGCCAGGATGGGTTGGATCTGTTCCAGCGGGTGCGCTTTCAACAGGTTCAGGACCATTGGATAAGTGATCACGAACTGGCTGTCGATCGGTTCGGGTTGCCCGGTCAAGCCCTTCGTGATGACGCTCAGGTCGATGTACGGCGATGGGGTGACAATGGCGAAGCCGACCAAGTCTTTTCCGCGCCGGCCGGCCCGCCCGGCCAGTTGCTGCACCTCGCTGATGGTGAGGTCGGTGAAGTCCTTGGTCTTGCGGACGCTCGATTGGGTGAGCACGACGGTCCGTGCCGGAAAGTCCACCCCGGCCGCGAGCGTCGTCGTCGCGAACACCGCGTCCAGGCAGCCCTGCCGCATCAGCTCTTCCACGGCAATCTTCCAGGAGGGCAGATGTCCGGCATGGTGGGCGGCGACGCCGATCCGTTTGACCGTCTCCAACAACGGATGGTCCGCGATGCTGGGGAATTGGGCGATGACTTGATCGAGCACCGTCGCGATGGCTTGCTGTCGCGCCGGCGGAAGAATGGCCTGGTCTTGCTCGAACGCCTGCATGGCTTCGTCGCACGCGCGGCGGGAGGTCAGAAACACGATGGCGGGCGTCAGGCGCTTCTGGCGCAGAGCGGTGACGAGGTCAACCGGATGAATCGAAGGAGGCATGCAGTTTCATTCCTTTGGAGATGACTACGAGGCCGGATTCCGTGACGGTGAAACGGCGACGATCGGAGTCCAGATCGTAACCGATCTCGGTTTTCGGCGGGATGATCACATCCTTGTCGATGATGGCCCGCCGGATGCGGGCGTGCTCGCCAATCACCACGTTCTCCATGACGACCGATTCCCGGACGTCGGCGTGGTCCTGTACCCGCACGTTGGGAGAGAGGACGGAGTTCTGCACCCGTCCCCCTGAAATGATGCACCCGCCGCAGACAATCGAATCGAGCGCGACGCCCATTCGCCCGCCCTGGTAGTCCTGCGCGAAGACGAACTTGGCCGGCGGGTATTGACCCTGATAGGTCCGGATCGGCCATTCCTGGTCGTACAGGTTAAACAACGGGTCGACCGCGACCAGATCCATATTGGCTTCCCAATAGGCGTCCAGGGTGCCGATGTCGCGCCAATATTTCACGGCCTTCTTGTTCTCGTCCTGGAACTTGAAGGCGTAGACCCGGTTTTCCCGGATCATGCGGGGGATGATGTCCTTGCCGAAATCGTGCGCGCTGTTCTCCTTGGCGTCCTCGATCAACCGTTCGCGGATGATCGGCGCGCGAAAAAGATAGATGCCCATCGAGACGAAGGCGTGGGTCGGATCGTTGGGAATCGGCGCGGGGTTTTGGGGTTTCTCGTCGAAACGCAGAATCCGGTAGTTCTCATCCACCCCGATCACGCCGAAGCGGCTGGCCTCGGCGAGCGGAATCTCGATCGCCCCGACCACGGCGTCGGCCTGTTTGGCCAACAGGAAATTGTACATGTCTGCATAGTTCATCTTGTACACATGGTCGCCGGCCAGCACGAGGAGGAACTCCGGCTGTTCGTTGTCCAACAGGAAGAGATTCTGATAGACGGCGTCCGCCGTGCCCCTGTACCAGTCTTCGCTGATCCGCTGCTGCGGCGGGACCGAGGCGAGGTATTCGCCCAACTCGGCGTTGAGAATGTTCCAGCCGATGCGGATATGGCGGTCCAGCGAATGCGACTTGTATTGGATCAGCACCGCGATCCGCCGGAGGCCGGAGTTCAGGCAGTTGCTGAGCGTAAAGTCGATGATGCGATATTTTCCGCCGAAGGGAACCGCCGGTTTGGCTCGGTGCTCGGTCAGGGGATAGAGTCGCTCGCCTTTGCCCCCGGCGAGCACCATGGTCAGGATCTTCCGCATGGTGCTGGCATTGTAACAGGAGGGTGGCCAAATAGAAAGGAAGGCAGCATTGACATCGGCGGCCGCCGAGACGATACTACGCGGCAGTTGCCGGCGAGGAGCTGACGATGCGAAAGACGGCGGTTACCAGGCGGGTGAACAACGCAGCGCCTGCAGCCAAGCTGCTCGGATCCGATCCGACGATCAAGGGTGTGTTGTGGCGTCTGGATCGACTGGAACGCCAGTTGCGGAAATTGTCGGAATTGGTCCGGGATCACGCCGAGGATGCGGACCGGCTGGTGAGGATCGTCGCCGAGGACCGGGATGTCATCCGCCGGGAGTTGTTGCGAAAGCATCAGGAAACCGTCCGGGTCCGCAAACACCTGCGCGAGGTCAGCGCGAAAGTCGGCCTCGATCGCTGAACGCGGCGCTGTCCCGCGTTGTCGATCTGAAGAACGAGGGGTCCGACGATCTCTCCAAGCAAGACGGTGTCACAACCTATCCGTGAGCCTCGCTCGAAGTCGAATTTCCCCATGAACAGCCGAGGGGTCGGCGGCGGTGGCCGACTGTAGCGTCGAGACCCGCAACCTAGTGAAACGGCACGGCGCGGCGACGGCCGTCGATCGCGTGTCGTTGCAGATCGGACGGGGCGAGTTTTTCTCCATCCTCGGCCCGAGCGGAGCCGGCAAAACGTCGGTGCTGCGCCTGCTCGCCGGGTTCGAGCGGCCGGACGAGGGCGAAGTGCTCATCGAGGGCTGCCCGATGACCGGCGTGCCGCCCCATCGCCGGCCCGTCAACCTGGTGTTTCAGTCCTACGCGCTGTTTCCCCACCTCACCGTATTCCAGAACGTCGCCTTCGGATTGGAGATGCGCCGGCTGCCCGGGGCGGAGATCGAGTCACGGGTCCGGGCCGCGCTGGAAATGGTCAAGCTGGAGAAACAGCGAACGCGCCTCCCGTCTCAGCTCTCGGGCGGAGAGCAGCAGCGCGTCGCCTTGGCCCGGGCGCTGGTGAACCGGCCGGCGGTGGTGCTGTTGGATGAACCGCTGGCGGCGCTGGATCAGCAACTGCGTCAGGAGATGCAGGTCGAGCTGAAGGCCATCCAGGAGCAGGTCGGAGTCACCATGGTCTGCGTCACTCATCATCAGGAAGAGGCGTTGATTATGTCCGATCGGGTGGCGGTGATGGACCGCGGCCGGGTGTTGCAAGTGGGGCGTCCCCGCGACATCTATGAAACCCCGGCCTCGCTGTTCGTCGCGCGCTTCGTCGGGCTGTCCAATGAACTCACCGGTTCGGTGGTCAAGCTGGAACAGGGACTGTGCGGCGTGGATCCCTCCGGTCTCGCTTCATTCAGGCCGATCATGGTTCGCTGCCTGCAGGATCTGGCTATCGGTGACCGTGTCACCGTGGTGCTGAGGCCGGAACGGGTCCGTCTCTCAACCGATTTGCCTCCGCCCGGGTGCGAGAACGTCCTCGCCGCCAGAGTCGAGAAGACGATCTACAGCGGTCATGAACTGCACTATCTCCTGCGGCTGTCGGATCAGGTGCTCTGGAAGGCCCGCGTCGCCAACGGCGCGGGCGACCTCAAGCGGTTTGCTGCCGGAGAGCAGGTGTTTGTCCGCTGGAATGCCGACGAAGGAATCGTATTGAGAGCGTGAGTACACCTGCTGCATCCGGTTCGACCGCGACAGGGAGTGATGGGAACGGTTCCCTCGCCCGCTATCCCGGATGGATCCTGGCGCCGGGGCTGTGCTGGGCCGTTCTGTTTTTCTTCGTCCCCCTCCTGATCGTCTTGGCGGTCAGCTTCGCGTCGCGCGGCACCTACGGCGGCGTCCTTTGGACCTTCAGTCTGACGAACTATGTCAATCTGCTCCATCCACTCTATTTCCGGATCTTCGGACGATCGATTTTCTTTGCGGCCGTAACAACGGCGCTCTGCCTCGTCCTCGGCTTCCCTCTGGCCTATTACATCGCGCGTCTCCCTCGACGCCGGCAGGGCCTCTGGCTCGTCCTGGTGCTGATCCCGTTCTGGACGAATTTTCTTGTCAGGACCTATGCCTGGATGTTCATCTTGCGGACTGAGGGGGTGATAAACAAGTTGCTCATGGGAGCCGGACTCATCGACGCGCCGATCGAGCTGCTCTATTCCGATGCCGCCGTCTTGCTCGGGCTGGTCTACGGTTATCTGCCGTTCATGGTGCTGCCGCTGTACGCGGCCGTCGAGCGACTGGACCCCGCGCTGGTGGAAGCGGCCTGTGATCTCTACGCCTCGCGGTGGTCGGTGTTCCGCCGAGTCGTGTTGCCGCTCACGAAACCGGGCGTGATCGCCGGATGCCTTCTGGTCTTCATGCCCTCTCTGGGGGCGTTCATCACCCCGGATTTGCTGGGCGGCGCCAGGAGTATGATGGTGGGCAACCTCATTCAACACGAGTATTTGGTCGTGCGCGACTGGCCGCTGGGATCGGCGCTTTCCTTCGTGCTGATGGGGGTTCTGATCGCCGCGATGGCCGTTTATTATCGGATTGATGCCGGCATGAACCAAGAGGGGAGCCGACGGTGACCGGGCGACGTGTTTGGTTGCAGGTGATGAGTCTCGGCAATCTGCTCTTCCTCTATCTCCCGGTCGCCGTCTTGGTCTTGTTTTCGTTCAATGCCTCCCGTCTCTCGGCGACCTGGCAGGGGTTCACGCTGAAATGGTATACGGCGCTTGCCGAGGACCGGGCGCTGCTGGCCGCGACCTGGAACAGTCTGCTGGTCGCGGGTGTGTCCACGGTCTTGGCAACCGGGCTGGGGGTGGCCGCTGTCCTGGGTTTGGAGCGACTGGGATCCCGCTCTCGGCGGGTGATCGAAGGCGCCATGCTGCTGCCGTTAGTGGTTCCGGAAATCATGATGGGCGTGGCCTTGATGTTGTTCTTCGTGTTGATCAAGCTGCCGCTCGGCTTGCCGACGGTCATCATCGCCCATACCGCCTTCAATCTGCCCCTGGTCATGGTGATCGTGCGGGCGAGGCATCGAAAGCTGGATCCTCGTCTGGAAGAGGCCGCGTCCGACCTCGGCGCGACGCCCTGGCAGGTGTTTCGCCGCGTGACCTTTCCCTTGCTGCGACCGGCGGTCGTCGGGGCCGCGCTCATGGCCTTCACGGTTTCGTTGGACGATTTCATCGTCACCTTCTTCACGGCCGGCCCCGGCTCGACCACCCTGCCGCTGAAAGTGTATTCGATGATTAAGTCCGGCGTGTCGCCCGAGATCAATGCGTTGTCGGCCCTTCTGGTGTTGGTCTCGATGGGATTGGTGGGCCTGTCGCTGGCCATCCAAGGACGCGGGATTTTTATTCGTTGAGTGGTCTGGATCATTTGGATCGTCGGCAATGGAGCAATGACAAAATCGTCAACAACGCGGTTCTCGATCGGCGTGTTCCTCTGTGCGGTGGTCCTGGCTTGTCAACCGACGCCCGAGGACGGCCCGAAGAAGAGCCCGCGAGCCGACGGCGATGACCGGGCGGGCCCAACGCTCCATTACTTCACCTGGTCCGATTACGTGAGCCTCGAGCTGTTGCGGGAATTCGAACAGCAAACCGGGGCGAAAGTAGTCGTCGACACCTTCGGCAGCAACGAAGAACTGCTGGCCAAACTGCAAAGCGGGGCAGACGGCTACGACGTGACGGTGCCGTCGGATTTCATGGTGTCGATCATGATCCGGCTGGGGCTGTTGGCCGAACTGGATCTGTCGAAGATCCCCAACGCCGCCTTGCTGGTGGAACATTTGCAGCGGTTGCCGTTTGATCCGGACCACCAGTACTCCGTGCCCTATTTGTGGGGAACGGTCGGAATCGGCTACGACGCCAGCGTTCTGCCGGAACCGCCCGACAGTTGGTCGGTGCTCTGGGATGCCCGGTACAAGGGCAAGATCAGCATGCTGAACGATCAACGCGAGGTCTTCGGCGTCGTGTTGCGCTCGATGGGCTATTCGCTTAACACGCGGGATCCGGCCGTTATCGAGCGGGCGAAGGAGAAACTGATCCGACAGAAGCCGCTCGTGAAGACCTATACCAGCGAACACTACGACCAGCTTCTGGCCTCGGGCGAGGTCGTGCTCGCCCACGGATGGGGAGGTCCGGTGGCCCGGGCCATGGCCGAGCGGCCTTCGATCCGCTATGTCGTGCCGAAGGAAGGAGGAACCATCTGGTCCGATTGTCTGGTTGTGCTTAAGACCTCCCGCCATAAGGATCTGGCGATGCAATTTGTTAATTTTCTCCTCGATCCCCGGATCGCCGCGCTGACGTCGGATCGGTTGCTGTTTGCCTCCGCCAACCGAGAGGCCAAGAAGCTGGTGTCACCCCGGGTCAGAAACAATCCGGCCGTCTATCCGCCGGAGTCGTTGTTGGACCGGCTGGAGTGGATGAGCGACGTCGGGGATGCGATCCGGGTGTATGATCGCGCATGGACGGAACTGAAAATGCATTGACTTCCCGGTGCTTTGTGTTTCCCCCCGAGCGCGGAAGTCGGTATAATACCCGCGCATGTACGGTGCGTGACCTGCCGCGCCGAGGCTCGTCTTCGGGGATGTCCCGGGGACGATCGTCATGGTAAAACACCCGAGGTGGAGTTGTCTGCAACCCTGACCCGGCGGACCGGAATTCGATTTTCGTTTCTTCCGGGTTTGATCTTCTTCAGCGCCGTCATTCTGTTGTCTCCGGATGCGCCGCTCGCCGCCGATGAAGCGGCGAAGTCCGCCGTCTCACCCGGCCAGACGATACGGCTGAGCCTTGACGAGGCGCTGGCCTTGTTCCTCAAACAGAACCTTGACCTTCTCATCGCGAAATTCGGCGTGGATTACGCCAGGGGGCAGCAGATCACGGCAGCCCTGTTTCCGAACCCCGTGTTGTCCGTTTCGACGGCAGGCTCGTTCGCGAAGCATCAGTTCGGCGAGCGTTCCAGCCTGACCCGCAGCGGCCAGATCTATCCGCAGATCCAGCAACTCTTCGAGATGGCCGGCAAGCGGGGCTATCGGATCGAGAGCGCCGGGTTCGGGACGCAATCGGCGGAAGCGAATTTCGAAGACGCGATCCGCCAATTGGGATTTACGGTGAAGGACACCTATTACCGGGTGCAATTGGCTCAGCGGCGGCTGGCCCTAGCGGAAGAGAACCGCGATCGCTTTTCGCGCATTCTCGAAATCAATACCATACGGTTCAAGAAGGGGTACATCGCGGAAGTCGACTTGATCCGCATCCGCCTCCAATTCATCGACTTTCAATCGCAGGTCATCCAGTTTACCCAGGAGGCGGATGCGGCCCGCGCCGATTTACGCCAATTGCTCAGGCTGTCGCCGGCTGTCCGGCTCGAACTGACGACCGAGCTGGAGTTTCATCGCATCGATCCGGACATCGACAAATTGCGGATGTTGGCTCTGGAGGCGAGACCCGATCTCAGGGCGAAGCGGCATGTGCAGGCTCAGCGCCTGGCAGATTTGAAATTGGCCAAGGCGTATCGCTATCCCGACGTGACCCTCGGCGGCGGATATGCGGTGCAGGGACCGACCGGCCCGGATTTGCAGCAGCAGGCGATGGTGAGTGTGGGCGTGCCGCTGCCGCTGTTCAACCGCAACCAGGGGGGCATTCTCCAGGCCGAGGTGGCGGTGCAGGCGGCGGAGGCGGATCTCAACAAAACGATCAATCAGGTGGAGAATCAAGTGGACGTTGCCTATCGGAATCTGGTGCAAAGCCGGCGCCTCGTCGAAGCGTATCTGGGCGGCATCTTGGAAGATGCGCGCGCCACCTTCACGATCGTTGAACGGGCGTATGAACGGGGTGGTGCCACGATCATTGATCTGCTGGATGCGGCCCGGACGTCGCGGACCATTCAGCAGAACTACATCGAGGCGCTGTTCAATTATCAGCGCAACCTCTTCCAGCTCGAGAGCGCAGTCGGCCAGGAGATCACCTCGTGATACGCGAGGCGGGAGCCAAGAAGCGAGGGGTGGCGGCGCTCGCCGTCCTGTGCGCGGCGTTAATCTCCTGCGGGCGCGCCGAGGAACCCCCGCATTCCAGCGCCGCGACTCCTCCGGCGTCATCGCCGCCTGCACCGGTCACCGAGGCGCAGCCGCGCATCGAAACTGCGGTGGTGGATTACAGCCCGGTCAAGCCGGCGTTAGTGCTGGCTGGCAAGGTGGCGTACGGAGAAGATCGCTACTCGAAGATCTCGTCGCCGTTGCAGGGACGGGTCGTGGAAGTGCGCGTCCATCTGGGCGATCACGTGAAAGCCGGCGACACGCTGCTCGTGATCGACAGTCCGGACATCACGGCCGCCTACTCCGACTTCATCAAGGAAGCCTCGGAACTGGAGTATGCGACCCGAGCCTATGAACTGGCCAAGGATCTGTACGAGACTAAAGCCCTGCCCCAGAAGGACCTCAAGCAGGCGGAGAACGATTTGATCAAGGCCCGGGCGGAGTTTCGCCGGGCCAAGGAACGGCTTCTGTCGCTCCGCGTGCCGGCGGCCGAGCTGGAGAAACCCCTTGCCCAGCAACGCATCACCTCGCGCTTTGAAATGAAGAGCCCGTTAGCCGGCACCGTGGTGGAGCGCTTTGTTACGCCGGGTCAGTCCGTGGGCGGCGATCCGTCGCAGGTGCTGTTCACGATCGCCGATCTGGACACCTTACAGGTGGTGGCGGATGTCTACGAGCGCGACCTCGCCTTGGTCAAGGTCGGACAGGTCGCGCGCGTGACGGTCGAGGCGTATCCGGGCGTGATGTTTCCGGCCGTGATCGCCTCTATCGGCGACGTGGTCGATCCGACCACGCGGACGATCAAGGTCCGCGCATGGGTCAACAACGAAGACCGCAAGTTGAAGCCCGAGATGTTCGCCCGGCTGAACATCGATGTCGGCGATACCACCCCGTTTCTGGCGATTCCGAAGGAGGCGGTGTTGGAAGCCGACGGGAAGCATTTCGTCTACGTGGTAGAAGGGCCGGACCGGTACGTCAAGCGGGAGGTCAAAGTCGCCAGCGTGTCCCCCGAGCAGTTTCGGGTTCTGGAAGGGCTTTCTCCGGGCCAGCGCATCGTGGTGAAAGGCGCAGTGCTGATTAAAGGCCAGGAAGTGAAGGGGTAGCGTGCAGCAGCCTCACGCGGTCGCCTCGGTTGCGGATGATGGACCGAGACGATGATCGCCCGAATCGTTGAGATTTCTCTCGTCCAGCGGTTTCTCCTCTGCGCCACCGGCCTCGCGCTGTTTTTCGGCGGGCTCTACGCGTTTCACCTCCTCGACATCGTCGCCTACCCCGATCCATCCCCGCCGATGGTGGAGTTGATCACCCAGTATCCGGGGTGGTCGGCCGAGGAGATCGAGCGGCAGATCACGATCCCCATCGAGGTGGCGCTCAACGGTACCCCAGGGCTCACCGACATCCGCTCCCTGTCTATTTTCGGTCTCAGCGACATCAAAGTCTATTTCGACTTCGGGACCGACTATTTTTTCGACCGGCAGGAAGTGTTGAACCGCCTCGCGATGGTGAGCTTGCCGCCGGGCGCCCAACCGATGCTTTCCCCCTGGTGGGCGATTGCCGAGATCTATCGGTATGAACTGACCGGGGACCATGTCAGTTTGACCGATCTGAAAACCATTCAAGACTGGGAGTTGCGAAGAGAATTCCGCCGTGTACCGGGAGTCATCGATGTGACGGCCTTCGGCGGGACCACCAAGGAATATCACGTCGACATCGACCCGGGAAAGCTGATCAGTTACGGCGTGAATCTGCCGCAGGTGATGACGGCGCTCGCCAACAGCAACGCCAATGTCGGAGGCAATTATCTGACGGTCGGGGCGCAGAATTTCAACATCCGGGGACTGGGGCTCATCAACAATCTGGCGGACATCGAAAACGTGGTGGTGGCGGAAAAGGAGGGAACCCCGATTTTCGTCAAAACCTTGGGTCAGGTGTCCGTCGGCCATCGGGTGCGTCTGGGGAAGGTCGGGATCGACGATCGCGACGACGTCGTCGAGGGTGTGGTGCTGCTCCAACGCGGCTACAAAGCGCTGTCCGTGCTCGAGAAGGTCAGGGCCAAAGTCCAGGAGCTGAATACCTGGAAACTGCCCGAGGGGGTGAAGATCAAGACGTTTTACGACCGCACGGTCCTGATCAACACCACGGTGGAGACGGTCACGGACATCCTCATCAGCGGCATGGTCCTGGTGTTCGTCATCCTGTTCGTATTTCTCGGCCATTTTCGCGCGGCTCTGATCGTCGCGTTGACCATTCCCCTCTCGCTGCTTTTCACGTTCACTATGATGGTGCTGATCGGACAATCCGCCAACCTCATCTCGCTCGGCGCCATCGACTTCGGCATCATCGTGGACGCGACGTTGATCATGGTGGAGAGCATCTTCTACCATCTGGCCCATCACCGCGGACCCGGATTGACTCCCCCGCAGCAGATCGTCCGGGCAGCCCGCCAAGTGGGGCGCCCCATCTTTTTTTCGACGGCGATCATCGTCGTCGCGTTCATCCCCCTGTTTACGATGACCGGAGTGCCGGGCAAAATCTTCGCGCCCATGTCCATCACGTACGGCTTCGCGCTCCTGGGCGCGTTGCTCATGGCCTTTACGCTGGCGCCGGTGCTCTGCTCGCTGCTGTTGACCGGCCCGATCAGCGAGGAGGACACCGCCGTCGTCCGTGTGGTCCGTCGTCTGTACGCAGGGATGTTGCGTTGGGCCCTGTCGCACAAGATGATCGTCGTGGGGTTTGTGCTGGCGCTGCTCGCGACGGCGCTCGTGGCGCTCAAGTTTTTGGGCGGCGAATTCATGCCAGCGCTGGAGGAGGGAAATCTGTGGGTGCGGGCGACTATGCCGGTGGATATCTCCTTCGACCAGGCGGCTCGGCTGACGACCGAGATTCGACAGCTCTTCTGGCAATCCCCCGAAGTGACGACGGTCGCCTCGCAGCTTGGGCGCCCCGACGACGGGACCGACCCCACCAGTTTTTTCAACGCGGAGTTTTTGGCCAACCTCAAGCCGCAGAAAGAATGGCGACCCGGCCTGACGAAGGAGAAACTCGTCGAAGAAATCGAAACGCGGCTCAAAGCGATCCCCGGGGTCATCTTCAATTTCTCGCAGGTGATTCAGGACAACGTCGAGGAGGCCATGTCGGGCGTTAAGGGCGAGAACTCCATTAAATTGTTCGGAACCGACTTGAGGGTGATGGAGGCGAAGGCGGTGGAGATCGAGCGGGTGATGCGCCGGGTGCCGGGCGTCAAGGATTTAGGCATCTTCCGTCTGATGGGACAACCCAACCTGCTCATCGAGGTGGATCGGGAGGCCAGCGCCCGGTACGGGCTTCAGGTCTCGGATGTCAACGCGGTAGTGCAGGCGGCCGTCGGTGGACAGGCCGTCACACAGGTGTATGAAGGCGAACGGTTGTTCGATCTCGTCGTGCGGTTTCTTCCAGAGTTTCGGCAGGATCCCGAGGCGATCGGAAACATACTGGTCAGCACCCCGAACGGCGCGCGCATTCCGCTCAAGCAACTGGCCAACATCACCACCCAGACCGGCGCGTTCATCATCTACCGGGAAAACAACCGCCGCTACATCCCAATCAAGTTCAGCGTGCGCGATCGGGACTTGGCCAGCACGGTGCAGGAGGCGCAGGCCCGGCTGGCCAAGGAGGTGCAGCTTCCCGAGCGGTACACCATGGAGTGGGCGGGTCAGTACGACCAGTTGAAAGACGAGCAAAAACGGCTGACCAAGGTCGTGCCGCTCAGCCTGGTCATCATTCTGTTCCTCCTCTACACGGCCTTCAATTCGGTCAAGAACGCGTTGCTGGTCCTCGTCACCGTGCCTTTCGCGCTCATCGGCGGCGTACTGTCCCTGGTCGCGACGAACACGCATTTCAGCATCTCGGCGGCGGTCGGCGTGATTTCGACTCTCGGGGTGGCAATCCTGGGAGGTGTGTTGTTAATCTCTCGTATCGAGGACTTCCGCCGCTCCGGGATGCCGCTGACAGAATCGATCATGAAGGGGGCGGATGTTCAGATGCGGCCGATCCTGATGGCGACGCTAGCGGCGGCGATTGGGCTTTTGCCGGCGGCCGTGGCGACGGGCATCGGGTCGCAGGCGCAGAAGCCGCTCGCGAGGGTCGTGGTGGGCGGGATGCTGACGGCCGCGGTGCTGATTCTCCTTGTGCTGCCGGTGTTGTATGATATCGTCCACCGGCGCCGCGACGGGCGAGAGATCTCACCCGGCGGATAGACGAGGGAACGGAGACGGCGTCGATGAATCGAGGCGAGGTCGAGGAGGGGAGCGTGCCATGAGTGCGAGCGCGAGACTGTTGACGGCGATATTGATCAGCGCGGTGCCGATATGGGGCGATGCGCGCGCGGCGTCGGCCGGAGCGGGAGTTCCAATGATTGTTCCCGTTCAGATTCCGTACGAGGCTCCGCCCAGACCGGAGGCCGTTCCGGATACGTCGGTTCCGCAGAACACCAAACCGCTGAGCCAAGAGGAATTGCAGCGCGCGGAGGCGCTGCTTCCTCTGCTGGAAGGTAAACAGGAATTCTGGGCGATGGGAGAGTTCGTGCATCTGGGGGAGCCGGTGGTGCCAGTTCTGGTCAAGGCCTTGACCATGCCGGGTCCGCGGCTCCGCTACAACGCGATCGAGACGCTGTCCATGTTGAAGGCGACAGCGGCTGTGCCCGCGTTGCTGGAGACCGCCAAGCAGCCGAACGAAATGCCCAGAATCCGTGAGCACGCCTTGCGGGTGGCAGTGAGGTTGGATCCTTTGCAGGCGCCCGCCGCTATCGAGCTGATGGCCAAAGACCAAAATCCGACCATCCGGAAAACCGCCGCGTTCGAATCGCGCTATGTCCGTCACAAGGCAGTGATTCCTGTGCTGATTTCGCTGTTGTCCGACGAGGAGCGCTTCGTAGCGATCTCCGCAATCCATTCGCTCTGGTTGTTGACGCGGCATGAAAGCGAAATGCACAACTGGGAAGCTTCGACGCAGCAGGAGCGACAAGAGTGGGCGCAGGAATGGATCGATTGGTGGAACGCGAGCAAAGAAACCTTCGAACTGCCGGAACCGAGGAAGTCGAAGGGGGTTGCTCCGCAAGGGTAAGGCGTGCGGAGCGGATGACTCTGCGTCTTGTCGCCGTCGATAGGGCTATGTTATAAACACAACTGGCGTTCCGCCTGATTTTCTTATTGAAAAGAGTTCCGTATGGCAGTGTTGAAGATCGCTAAGCTCGGCAATCCGGTTCTCAGAAAAATCGCGGCCCCGGTCGATCCCGCCGACATTCGGACACCGCCGTTCCAGCGATTCATCGACGACATGTTCGACACGATGTACGATGCGGAAGGCATCGGGCTGGCGGCCCCACAAGTGTCGCGGTCGCAGCAAGTGGTGGTCATGGAATGCCCGGGCGAAAGCGGATTCCCCAAGACTGTGCTGATCAACCCGACCATTCTCTATTATGGGCCCAATCAGGTCGAGAGCTGGGAGGGCTGCTTGAGCATTGACGGACTGAGGGG
Source organism: Nitrospira calida (assembly GCF_976986435.1). Lineage (NCBI taxonomy): Bacteria > Pseudomonadati > Nitrospirota > Nitrospiria > Nitrospirales > Nitrospiraceae > Nitrospira > Nitrospira calida. The sequence continues at coordinate 2,407,294 of NZ_OZ335950.1, read as the reverse complement.
CAAAGTGACCAGGCCGTCGATGGTGCGGGTGAAAGGATTGGACCGCTACGGGGCTCCCGTCGACTTCGAGGCAACCGGTCTGTACGCGGTCTGCATTCAGCATGAGCTCGATCACCTGATTGGCAAGCTCTTCCTCGATCGGATGACCGATCTGTCGACGCTGACCCAGTTGGAAGAGTTCGACCATTACTGGAGAAAAGAAACCGCGGCCGTCATCTAGTAGCCGAAGGGGATGCTGAATCAGGCATACCGTTGAATCGTCATTCATCCAGAATTCACGATCAGAATTCACAATTCATAATTTTCGAGTGCACTCCCTCCTCCGCGTCCTCGCGTATCTAAAACCGTACCGCCTCCTCGCGTTCATCACGCTGAGTTTCGCTGCGCTCGCCACGGCGATGGAATTGGTGCCGCCCTGGCTCGTCAAGGTCGTCATTGACGACGTGATCACGGCCCGCCGGCCGGAATTGCTGCCGTGGGCCCTGGGCGGACTGCTGCTGGCCTACGGACTCAAAAACCTGTGCGCCTCCCTACGCATCCGGTTCAACAATACACTCGAGCAGCGGGTCGTGCACGATCTGCGGGCGCAGGTCTTCGCGGCGCTGCAACGCCTCTCGCTTAGCTATTTTGAGAACCGCTCGACTGGCGAAATCATGTCCAGGGTCAATAACGATACGGAACATGTCGAACGCATCTTCATCGACGGCCTGGAGGGCATGCTGACCGCGTCGCTGACGTTGGTGGGCATTACGATCATGCTCTTTACGCTGAATTGGAAACTCGCGCTGCTGTCTCTGCTGCCGATTCCCATTCTGATCGTGTCCGCGCTGAAGTTCACGGCGCGGGTACATACCTATTACCACCGCATCCGGAAGAGCGCCGCGGAGCTGAACGCCTATTTGCAAGATGCGTTGTCCGGTATCAGGGAAACGATGGGGTTCAACCGGCAGGCCTATGAGCAGCAGCGGTTCAACCGGCTCAGTCAGGAATACAGCCGGAGCAATCTTCAGGCGATGCGTCTCTGGTCGATCTACTCACCGGGAATGATCTTCACGGGCAGCATGGGCACATTGCTGATCCTGTGGTACGGGACCGGTGAGGTGTTGGCCGGAGCGCTCACGGTCGGCGAGTTGGTCATGTTTTTGTCTTATCTGGCGCTGTTTTATGTTCCGATCAATCAAATCCATTCCGTCAACCATATGCTGCAACATGCGCTCGCGGCCAGCGAGCGTGTGTTCGACGTGCTGGACACCGTGCCAGAAGTCCGGGATCGGCCCGGAACGATCTGGCCGGCGGTGCGTTTGCGGGGCGAAGTCCGCTTCGATCGGGTCTCGTTTCACTATCGTCCGGACGCACCAGTGCTGACGGATGTCATGCTGACGGTGAAACCTGGCGAACGGGTGGCGTTGGTCGGTCCGAGCGGTGCGGGCAAGAGCACGATGCTCAAACTCCTCCTGCGATTCTACGACGTCCGGTCCGGCTCGATCACGATCGACGGCTACGATCTGCGGGATTTGCCGCTTGCCTTTCTTCGGAGCCAGATCGGGCTGGTGCAGCAGGAGCCGTTTTTGTTCAACGGCACCGTTCGCGAGAATATCGCGTACGGCGATCTGTCCGCGGATCAAGAAAAACTCGAAGCCGCGGCGCGGGCGGCCCGCGCCCACGAGTTCATCATGGATCTGCCGGAGGGGTACGATACCTGGATTGGGGAGCGAGGGGTCAAGCTCTCGGTGGGGCAGAAGCAACGGGTCTCCATCGCGCGCGTCCTCCTGAAAGACCCGCCCATCGTCATCTTCGATGAGGCGACGTCCAATATCGACACGGAAACCGAGGTGAAAATCCGCGAAGCTTTGAACCATTTGACCCGCGGGCGGACGACGTTCATCATCGCCCACCGATTGTCAACGCTCCACGACGTCGACCGCATTGTCGTAATGGAGCGTGGCCGGATTGTCGAGGAGGGCGCACACGTGGAGTTGCTGAATCGGGGCGGGGTGTATGCTGGGCTGTATGAGGCCCAGTTTCAAATCTAGCGCCCGCCGGACCGCCGATTGCGGACTCCACCGCCACGTGACGATACTCTGGATCGGTCGATGAAGGGCTGACCATGGTGTTGGTGTACGAGAGCGATCCGTTGGACAGCGAGCATGCGCGAGGACATTTTTACCACGTCTGTCTGGGGCGTCTTGACCGCAATGAGCTGACGGTGCCTCCGCCGGACAAGCCGTACGAATGCCCTCGCTGCGGCGTGGAGTTGGAGGCGGAAGACTTCAGGGTCGCTCAATACAGGGGATCGGTGTAAGTGGACATGAACCGTTGCGCGTTACCCGTGAATCGGGGCTCCGGCCGAATCTCGTCGGTTCGCAGATAACGGTTCACAGACGCCGGAAGATCCATGCCGGGAAGCACGGGACGAAAGACGGTGTCGGTGATGCGAGGCCTCATGATGTTGTGCGAGGCCTGTTACGACGAAGTCGTCAAGGACCAGCTCGTGGACGCCAGGAATTACGTGGCCGATCACGAAGCGTTGTTCGCTACGATCTGTCCGGGATGCAGCGACATCAATCGCCCGCTGATCGACGACATGCTGGGCAGCTCGGAGTGAGCATCACTTGCTGTCTTGCGAGCGCCACCTCCCGGGACTCGTCTTTCATTGCTTTTCTCGGGTGTTCTGCCGCGCGCCTCTCGTCCGTTCAATGGCATGTCTTGCCGTCGAAGAATTTGCAGGCAGATTCCCCGCCCGTGACTTTCCAGGTCTTAAGCAACGGCGGCTTGTCGGGACGTAACTCCACGACGATGTCGACCAGTGTCATCAGCGGCAGTTTGTCCATGTGCGGCTTCGCCTCCTCCGGCAGCTCGACCCAGAAGACCGCGCCGCTATCGGAGATCACAATACGGCCGTTCTGTTTGTCGATCTGAATGATCGGGCTGTAGAAGCTTTTCTCCACGGCGGAACCGATGGTGGACCAGCCGAGAAGAAAAGCCAGGACCATGAAGACGATGAATCCGATCAGGATTGTGCGTGGCATGACGAAACCCTCCGCTCAAGTGATGAATAAAAGGTGCGGGGTGGATAACGGCCCCATAGTACATGAAACTGCTCCGGACGAAAAGGAGTGAAATGCGCGGGAAGGGTTGTCAGATCGTTTGAACGTCCGCCGGTATCACCCGGCCCTTCCGGATCCAGTACGTCCGGATGTCCGGCCTGGCCTTGTCTTGAAGCGAAATGAGCAGATAGGCGGGGACGGACAGGTTGATCTTCCCCCAGTAGTCTTCATAGTCGGTTGCGATTTTGATATCCGTGACCGACGGGCGGGCTGGATCGTTCGGGTGGGAGTGGTACACGACCTGCAGATCCAGGCCCTGCTTCCTCATGTCCTTCTGAGCGAGCGCCAGGTCATGGGAGTCCATGACGAAGGCGATCTCTGCCCGTTCCCGGGGCGAGAGTCGCTGCAAATGGGCTGCCTTGGCTTCGTCGAAACCTGCCAGCTTCTCCGCGTCGTCGAGCGCGACCACGTTCCTGATCCGGTAGATGTGCGTGACGGTCCGATCTTTTCCGGCCAACAGCCCGCAACACTCGTAAGGAGCGAGCTCCCGCGCATGCGCGACCATTTCGTCCAGAATGTGCCGGGGGATCGATAAGTCAGGCACGGTCAGACGCTGCAGGTCACAGTGTAGTTCCCGCCCAGATCGGTGATGGTTGGGTGTGTCCCGCAGAGCGGGCAACCGGGGTCTTTCGGTCGGGACACCTTCCGGAACTTCATTTCCAGCGCGTCATAGATCAGTAGTCGATCGGCCAACGTTTCGCCGATGCCGAGGATTTCCTTGATCGCTTCAGATGCCTGCAACACCCCGATGGTGCCAGCGAGCACGCCCAAGACCCCGGCTTCCTGGCAATTCGGCACCAGCCCGGCCGGAGGCGGTTCCGGGTAGAGGCAACGATAACAGGGGTAGCCTTCGTGCGGCTTGACGGTGGTCAACTGGCCTTCGAATCGGAAAATGCTGCCCGAGATCAGGGTCTTCTTGGCGAAGAAGCATGCGTCGTTGACCAGGAAGCGGGTCGAGAAATTGTCGGAGCCGTCCAGGATGAGGTCATAGTCGTGCAGCAGGCCCATGATGTTGTCGGCGTCGACGTGGAATTGATACGTCTTGACCGTCACGTCCGGGTTCAGCGCCGCCAGGGTCTTGAGACCAGACTCCACCTTGGGCTTTCCGACCGAAGCGGTGGTGTGCAGGATCTGGCGCTGGAGGTTCGACAGGTCGACGACGTCGCCGTCCACCAGCCCGATCGTGCCGACACCGGCGGCGGCAAGATACAGCGCGGCGGGGGAACCCAACCCGCCGGCGCCGATCACCAGCACCTTGGCCCGCGCCAGCTTCTTCTGTCCCTTCCCGCCGACTTCCTGTAGGATGATATGCCGGCTGTACCGCTGAATCTGTTCGTCGGTGAAGTCCATCTCGCGCGTCGTGCGTTGCTCGTGAGACGTGATGCGCCGCCCTGCACGGAATCCGCCTCATGAGGACGCTTCATGGGATCATTATTCCACCACGTTCAACTCGATCGGATCGACGATGCAGCCTTTCTCCCGTAGCCCCTGGACGGCCCGCTCGATTTCCGCGGTCTCCCCAGTCAATTCCACGTCCATCCATCCCGTGGTTTCCCGTACATCGGCCCGCCGGACGTTCGTCACGACCTTATATTCATGGCCGATCTGATAAATGATTGGTTCCTTGATCTTTTCTTCGGGGAACCGAATGTGGAACCGAAGGCTCGGCATCATCACCCTCCCGCAATGGCGGGAACGATCGACACTTCGTCGCCGTCTTTGAGCAAAGTGTCTTTGCCGTTCAGAAAGCGGATGTCCTCTTCGTTGACGTAGATATTGACGAACCGGCGTAACTCGCCCTTTTCGTCGCAGAGCCGATCTTTCAAGCCGGGGTGCGCCGTGTTCAGATTGTCAATCATTTCCGCGATCGTCGCGGCCTTGGCTTCAACCTCGCCCTGACCCTTGGTCAGCGGGCGGAGGGGAGTGGGAATCCGGACCTTGATCATACGTCACCGCCGCCGTTCTTGCCCATCTTGAATGTCTTCTCGAAACTCACCAGACTTGGTTGAATGCGGACCGGACGGTCAACCGCGTCGATAACTGCCTCCTGGGTTTTCAAGCCGTTGCCCGTTACGTAGGCCACCGTCACGTCGCTCCGTTTGATCACGCCTTGCTTCACCAGCTTGCGGAGCACCCCGATGGTCACGCCCCCGGCTGTCTCCGCGAAGATCCCTTCGGTCTGGGCCAGCAACTTGATTCCGTCCACGATTTCTTCGTCGGTCACCGTTTCCATGGCGCCTTTGCTCTCAGCGGTCGCCTTCAGCGCGTAATACCCGTCGGCGGGATTGCCGATGGCAAGCGACTTGGCGATCGTCTTGGGTTTCACCGGCTTGAAAAAGTCCCGGCCGGCCTTGTACGCGGTCGCGATGGGCGAGCAGCCTTCCGCCTGAGCGCCGTTGATCTTAGTGCGCACGGCATCGATCAACCCTAGGGCATGCAGTTCATTGAGGCCCTTCCAGATCTTGGTCAACAACGAACCGGATGCCATCGGGATGACGACTTGATCGGGCGTCCGCCAGCCTAATTGTTCCACCGTCTCGAAGGCCAAGGTCTTGGAGCCTTCGGCATAGTAGGGCCGCACGTTGATGTTGACGAAAGCCCAGCCGTGCTCGGCGGCGATTTCGCTGCACAGCCGGTTCACGTCGTCGTAAGTGCCTTCAACCTCGACGACATTGGGTCGGTAGATCAGGTTGCCCAGCACCTTCGCCGCTTCCAGGTCGCCGGGGATGAACACGTAACAGGTCATGCCAGCGGCGGCGGCGTGGGCGGCGACCGAGTTGGCCAGATTGCCGGTCGAAGCGCAGGCGACCGTCTCGAAGCCGAGTTCTCGGGCGCGGGTTAACGCGACGGCGACAACCCGGTCTTTAAAGGACAGGGTCGGATGGTTGACCGTGTCGTTCTTGATGTACAGCTCGTCCAGCCCCAAATAGGCGCCCAGATTTCTCGCGCGCACCATCGGCGTGAAGCCGGCGTGCGGGCCGACTAGCGCCAACCCTTCGACCGGCAGCAGATCGATGTAACGCCACATGCTTCGCGGGCCTTCCTCGATCTTCTTGCGCGAGACGGCGCGCTTGATCTCCTCGTAGTTGTATTTCACTTCGAGCGGACCGAAGCACATCTCGCAGACATGGATGGCCTTGGTGGGATACTCCTTGCCGCACTCGCGGCAAGCGAGCGCTTTCATCTTACTCATGGGGCACCTGCGCTTTCGGCTCTCAGCATAACACGTCAATGTTTGCTGGCGACCGGCCGATGATCGCCGACGGCTGTCGTTCTCAGCTCACAGGTTTCCGGTTCATGATCGAAGAGTCCGGTGATCGTCGGATGCTCTCCGCAAAGCGGGCAGTTCGGGTTCCGCCTTATTCTGATTTCGCGGAACGCGGTCCGGCGCGCATCGAAATCCAGCATCCGATCGGTCAGGGAACGCCCGATGCCCAGGACCAGCTTCAGAGCTTCTGTCGCCTGGAGCGTACCAATGATCCCGGCCAGGACCCCGATCACACCGGCTTCCTGGCAACTGGCCACCAAGCCGGGCGGCGGAGGATTCTTGAACACGCACCGATAGCAGGCCGATTTTCCGGGAATGATGGTCATCACGCGCCCGTCGAAGCGCAGGATGCCGCCGTGGACCAACGGTTTGCCTGCGAAAAAGCAGGTGTCGTTGATGAGAAACTTCGCGGGAAAGTTGTCCACCCCGTCGATGATGACATCGTATCCTTTGACCACATCCAGGGCGTTCTTGGAGGTCAGACGGTCCTCGTAGGTCTCCACCGAGACGTCAGGATTGAGCGCCTGAATCTTTTCTCTGGCGGAAACGACCTTGGGACGGCCAACGTCCGGCGTATGATGGATGACTTGGCGTTGGAGGTTTGAGAGATCCACCACGTCGCTGTCGATCAACCCGATGGTGCCCACGCCGGCGGCGGCCAGGTACAACGCGGCTGGCGAGCCGAGTCCGCCCGCGCCGACCAGCAGGATCTTGGCTTGCGCGATTTTTTTCTGGCCTTTCCCGCCCACCTCCGGCAACAGGATGTGGCGGCTGTAGCGGGTGATTTGCTCGTCGGTGAAATTCATGTGTCGATCGTATCTCGTGAAGCGGAGAAGCCGATGACTCGATCACACGATACGCTTCATGAACGACGCTTCACGTCGTCCTAAATGTTGAAATACTTCTCGATACTGATGTACCGCTCGCCCGTGTCGGGCAGAATCGTGACCACGTTCTTGCCAGGTCCAAGTTCGTCCGCCACTTTCTGGGCTGCAAAGACATTGGCGCCGGCGGAAATGCCGACGAGCAACCCTTCCTTCTTGGCCAGCAGCTTCGCCGTCTGGTAGGCTTCGTCGTCCGTCACCGTCATGACGCGGTCCAGAATCTTTCGGTTAAGCACTTTCGGAATGAAGCCGGCGCCGATGCCTTGAATTTTGTGCGGACCCGGATCCCCGCCTGAAAGAACCGGCGATCCGGCTGGCTCGACGGCGATCACTTTGACATCCGGATTGCGCTCTTTGAAGACCTCGCCGCAGCCGGTGATCGTGCCGCCCGTGCCGACTGCGGCGACGAAGGCGTCGATTCGGCCTTCCAGCGCCTCCCAGATTTCCGGTCCGGTGGTCATCCGGTGGACAGCCGGATTGGCCGGGTTGGAAAACTGATCCGGCATAAAATAGGACGGGTTCTGGGCCACGATGCTTTCCGCTTCCTTGATCGAGCCTTTCATCCCCTCCCAGGCGGCGGTCAACACCAGTTGCGCGCCGTAGGACGACAACAGGCTGGCCCGTTCCATGCTCATACTTTCCGGCATCACCAGAATCAACTTGTAGCCGCGCACCGCCGAGATGAGCGCGAGGCCGATGCCGGTGTTGCCGCTGGTGGGTTCGACGATCGTGCCGCCGGGCTTGAGCCTGCCCTGCCGCTCCGCCTCGTTGAGCATGTTGAGGCAGATCCGATCTTTGACGCTCCCGCCGGGATTGAAGGATTCAACCTTGGCGTAAATGGTTGCCGACCCAGGCTTCGAAAGGCGGTTTAGACGAACAAGCGGAGTTCGCCCGATCAGTTCGGTGATCTCTTTGTGAGCCGTCATGGTCACCGGCCGCCGCCCATATAAAACAGGAATTCGACTTGGTCTCCTTCTTTGATGGGGGTCGTCGCCAAATGTTCCCGGTCCAGCATGGTGTTGTTCAGTTCGACGGCGACCATCTGAGGCTCGATGTTCTTCGCCTTGAGCAAATCCAGAACCGTTCCGCCGTGCACCTCTTCGGCTTTTCCGTTGATCGTAATTTGCATGAACGCTCCCAACTTGGCCTGGAAACTGGAGAATTCCTGCAAGCTAGCAAATGACCCATCGGATTGTCAAGGTAAGCGAACCCTGATCGTTCGACGTGGCGGACGCGTCCGCATCTGCGGTTCGCATCTTGACTTTCAGAAAGCGTCACTCCACTATGCCTTCTCTCCGGAGGAACAATCGATGTGGAAGCGCAATTTCATGTTTCGGGCGCAGGAATCGACTCCGCTTAAAGAGTCGGAGAACGAGCTGTTTCATGATGCGGAACCGGCGCTAGACAGTGCGGGGTTGAACCTCGAGAAGTTTCTCTCGGTCTGGGTGCAGGGAGACGGGGACGACGACAGGCCCACCGCCTATACGAACCTCTATGTCCGGACCGCCACGCTGGATTTTGACAAGCGGTGCGGGTTTCTTCACCCGCTTCAGGGCCGCGCCCATCAGATCAAGCAACTGCTAACTCCTGGCCAGAAGGTATTCCTACGGGATTGGCTCAGCCGATATTCGCCGCAAGCATGGGATGCCGCCGACGAGCAATTCCGATCTCTGTTCGAACTGGAGTAAGGAGAGATCCGTCCGTCGGCGATGCTCGTTTCGGCGGATGACCGAGCGACGCATGTCTGCAAAGCGCTACATCATCGTGGGGGCCGGCCCGGCCGGCGTGCATGCGGCGATCGCGATCCGGAACAGGGACGGCGCCGGCGAGATCGTCGTCATCGATCGCGATCACGACCCGCCGTATTACCGGACGGAATTGGATACCTACGTCAGCGGCTCGACGTCCGACGCCGAGATGTCGCTCTATCCGGAGGAGTTTTATCGCGCGCAGCGCATTCGGCTCAGGCTTCGGACCGCGGTCGCAAAGGTTCACCCGCCTGGGCGCACGGTCGAGCTGGCTGACGGCGAACAGGTGGCGTATGACGCGCTCCTGCTTGCCCCGGGATCTTCTCCGCTGACGATCTCTTGTCCGGGGGCGTCGAATCCCCGGGTCATGACGGTGAGGACTTGGGAGGATGCCCGGAAGCTAATCCGGTTGGTGACGGAGACGGACCGGCCGGTGGTGGTCGTCGGTGGCGGGGTTTTGGGGCTGATCCTCGCGGACGGCATCCGGCAGCGCGGGCGTCCTGTGACGTTGTTGGAACGAGAACCGCGCCTGTGGGCGCCGGTGTTGGATGAGACCGCTTCCCAGCTTGTCCAACAAGGGGTCCGGCAACGCGGCATCGACGTTCTTTTGCAAGAGGAAATCGCGGAGGTCGTCGGCGCGGACGGGCGAATCCAGCGGGTCGCGACTTCGGCCGGCCGAACCTTGGAGGCGTCGACCGTGGTCGTGGCGATTGGCGTCCGTCCGGACGTGGCGTTTCTGGATGGCAGCACGGTCCGGACTGACCGCGGAATCCTGATTGATCATGAATTCCGCACGAACGTTCCGGACGTGTTTGCGGCCGGCGATGCGGCACAAGGGTACGATCCGATCTCCGAACGGTTTCTGGTCGTGACGAACTGGAACAACGCCGTCGAGCAGGGCAAGCTGGCCGGGGCCTTCATGGCAGGCGACGGGAGTCCGTACCGCGGCGTGATCTTGTCCAATTCGGAGACGTTATGCGGCGTGCACGTGACGGTGTTGGGACTGGCCCAGGCGACAGGCGAGGGGTTTGTAACGTTGAAGGGGCACGACCGGGGCAAGGGAACCTATCGCAAGCTCACGCTAAGGGACGATAAACTGGTTGGCGCGCTGTTGGTCGGGAATACCTCAGGTGAAGGCATGATGAAAAAAATGATCCTCGAGCGCAAGCCGACCTCGATTGCCGAAGTCAAGTCCAAGTTCCTGACAGGGCTCGTCCTTGAAGAAATGGACACGTGAGGGGGCAGGAAGGCGGTTGGAATCGAAGTGTGCGGCGATCGCCGGGGAGGGGAATCCTGGCGGCCTGCTGCCTCATCCTGGCGCTGCGGTCACCGACTGTCGGAACCGCGGCGTCGATCGAGATCTATTACGCGCCGGAAGACGCCCCTGTCGATCGGCTCGTCAAGCTCTACGACGGCGCCCGGCGGTACATCTATGTCGCGGTCTACGGCTTGACGTACCCACCGGCCGTCAAGGCGCTGATCGCGGCCAAAAAGCGCGGCGTGGACGTGCGGATCATGACCGATCGGGAGAAACTCAACGATCCGAAACAACGGGCAGCGTTGGAGGCCCTGCGGCTGGCCGGGATCCCGATCCGGGTCAATCGGCATGACGGACTCATGCACCTCAAGCAGGTCGTGGTGGATGACGAACTCAATACGTCCGGGTCCGTTAATCAGACTAGCAGCGGCAATCGTTACAATGACGAACGGCTGGACGTGATCACCGATCGTGCGACCAGCCTCAAGGCGCGCGAGAAGTTTCTCGGCATGTGGAAAGATCAAAGTCGCTACCAACACTGGCAGGAATAACGGGCGGCGTTCGATGGCAGTACGAGTCGAACAGACGGATGTGGCCATCGTCGGGGCCGGTGGGGGCGGGGCCGTCTTGGCTCTGGCCTTGGCCCAAAAGGGAATCAAGACGCTGGTGCTGGAGCGGGCTTCCGGCCCGCCTCGGGGGCTGCGCGGCGAAATTCTGCAACCGAACGGCCAGCGCATCTTGGATCGGCTGGGGTTGTTGGGCAAACTTCCCAGCGAGGTGACGCGGCCTGTCCGATATTTTCATTTTTACCGGACCGGCGGGGAGCGCCTCTGCACGATCGACTACGGAGTCCTTCCGCCGCCGTTCAATCTGGCCCTCGTAACGCTTCCCAACGTGGCGCACCAGGCCATCCTGAACGAGTTGGAGGATGTGAATCCCGGTCGCCTGTGGTACGGCACCTCGTTTTCATCCCTCCTTTTCGAGCAGGGTCGGGTCGTCGGGCTGGTCGCGGAGCGCGGCGGAACGCCGGTGAAGGTTTCGGCCAAATTGGTGGTCGGCGCCGACGGAGCCTTTTCCAAGGTTCGGGAGGCGTTGAAGATCCCCGCACGCCTGCACCTCTATCCGGACGGCTATTTGATTGCGATTCTGGACGCGCCGCAGGAGTTGACGGACGCGCGCTATTTTGTGGGACGCAGGACCATTCTCGGCGTCTTTCCTGCGGCGGGCCGCAAGGTCTATCTCTTTTACATGATTCCGGCCGGCACCATGGAGCAGGTGAAGGCCCAGGGACTGTCGACGCTCCAAGAGCGATGGATCCGGATCGATCCGAGCCTGGAGGCGACCTTCCGTAGTCTCAGGGACTGGGAGCAAACCGCCTATATGCCGACCGGCCGTGTCCGCGCCTCCCGGTGGGTCGCCGACGGTGCCGCGCTGATCGGTGACGCGGCGCATGCGATGAACCCCCACGCCTCGCAGGGGCGGATGCAGGCGATGATGGATGCGATGGCGCTCGCCGATCTTATTCCAGCCTGTTTGGATTCCGGCGACTGCTCGGCGGACAACCTGCGGGTCTATGAGCGCCGTCGCCGCCCACAGGTGGACATGCTCCAACGGCTGGCTGATGAACAGGTCGTCTTCTGGAATACCGGCAACCCGTTGCTGGAATTCCTGCGCGACCGCGTGTTCCGGACGTTGGATGAGAATCCCAGACTCCGCTATCAAGTGCTGGCGGTTACGGCTGGGTTGCGCAGCAGACCTCCCTTTGGACTGCTGGATCGGCTGATGGCCGTTGGGTTTCTGCCCGACCCTCGGGCGCACCTCGTCTCGCCGGAACCGGCTGGTTGACCTGGCTCACACCAGGAGAACAGGCGCGATGCGACCTCCCGATCGTTCGCTTGACGGTCTGCCCGCCGAGGTGAAGGAGCCGTTGCGGGCGTACATGCCGGAGGTGCTCGAGCTATTCGGGTCAACGTTGGAAGGACTTGTACTCTATGGCAGCGCAGCCCGCGGCGAATATCTTCCAGGGCGGTCCAATCTTAACCTGTTGTTCCTGCTCGCGACCGGCGATGCGGAGACGTTGAGGCGGTACGGCAAGATCCACCGCCGATGGAGCAAGGAGCAGATTGTCGTTCCGCTGTTCATGACCAGATCGGAGTTCGAAGCATCGGCCGCGCTGTTTCCACTGGAATTTCTGGAGATGAAGGAGCACCACCGTCTGTTGGCCGGTTGGGATCCGTTTCCCGGCCTCTCCGTCGACCTTCGCCTGTTGCCGTTCCAGGTTGAGCAGGGCTTGAGGAGCCATCTACTTCGTTTGCGTCAACGCTTTGTGGAGGGATCGGGAACGGTCGAAGCCGTTACGATCCTGCTTCCCCTCTCCCTGACGACCCTCTTCCCTTGTCTACGTGGGTTGTTGCGCGTTATGGGCTGCCAGGCGCCGACCGCCTCGGAAGCCGCCCTGAAAGAGGTGCAATCGAGTCTGCAATGTGATACGGCCGCCTTCGTTGAGGTCTTCAACCTTAAACGCGGCCTCATTTCGCCGGGGCCGGCGGAGGTGCCGCGGATGTTCGTCCGCTATGTTGCCTGCCTGGAAGCGCTGGTTCGACGGGTGGACGAATGGAAAGCCAAAGGGGTGTTTCCCAAGGCGAATGAGAAATGAGGAAGGTGAAGAGGAATGTGGGGGGCAAGGCAGGGTCGGACTGCGGAGAGAGTGAAGACGCGCTTTCGACGCAAATCTGTTGCGGTACTGGTGGCGCTGTGGCTGTCGCTTGCCGCGTCCGGAGTGAGCGCCGTTCCTGTCGGCAAGCCGGCGATGCCCGAACCGCTCGGGTACGTGAGCGACCATGCCAAAGTGCTCGATGAGGACTGGAAGGCGCGCATCCGGTCCGTCTGTCAGGACTTGGAGCGGAAGACCGGCGTCGAAATGGTGGTGGTGACCGTCAGCTCGCTGCGTCCCTACGCGACCGCTCACGAATATGCGTCGGCGTTGTACGACAGGTGGGGGATCGGGACGGCGCAGCAGGAACACGGTGTGCTGGTCTTGCTGGCGGTGCAGGAGCGGCAGGCGGCCCTCACGGTCGGAAAGCGGATGATGCCGGTCATTACGCAAGAGGTGGTCAGAAGGGTCGGGCGCGACTACCTCGATCTGTCCTTGAAGACCGGTCATTATGGGGAGGGGCTCTATCGCACAGCGGTCGCGCTCGCGGCCGTATCGCAGGACATCCGCGTCGGAACGATGTCGCGCGCCCACGTTAAAGGGCTCGGAATATGGATGACAGTCCTCACCAGTCTCGGTTCACTGTTCTTTCTGTGGTGGATTAGCCGGCCGGACCTGCGCCATCCGTACGGCCGTATCAGGCGCGGAGAATACTGGGGCACAGGCCAGGGCGGCTTCGGCGGCAACTTCGGCGGCTTCGGCGGAGCGACAAGCGGGGAGGGATGGAAATAAGCGTCAGCGGTCGTCCGTCCATGATCAATCGGGAAAGGCACTGATCCTTCCTGTCCGCCCACGCCTCAGCAACATCTCGTTCCGACTTTCAACCTCGGGCGGCGAATGCTGGGCTGCGTGCTTGATGATCCCTTGGTCGGGCGTTCCGGCACAAAGCATCCCGGTGAACTGTGGGCCGCGCGCGATGCATGGACCGACCATTCCGTTTCACAGCATCTTGTGATTCGAGAACGTCAAGCTGCGCACCACTACCTCGCCGTTTTCGAATGAAATGACGCGTCGGCTGGCCGGCAGGTCGGACGAGGCGACACGTGCGTGCGTATCCGAGAAGCTCTCGACGTTGGAGAGCTTCCCGTCCTGGGGGGAGTAGTAATAGACGGTGTATCGCGTGGTGATGTACTTGTAGTCCTGCGTGAGTGCGCTGTCTTCGACGTTGATCGTAAAGGCGAAAGGCGGCATGCCGGGATGGGCCATCTTTCTGTTGATCTGGGTGATCCGGTCGTCTTTGATCCGGTAAAACGAATGCATGCCGTCGCCGTGGATCAGCAGCTTAGGGCCCAACGGGTGACCGTCCTGTTCGAGCGTCAACGTATACTTGCCGTCCGATTCTTCGAAGGTTCGAGGACCGCGGTGGACGGCGATCATCCCGATCTGCCCCTCGGCCCATTTTTGCATCTCGGCGTCCGGTATGTTCACTGTCACCTCTCGCGGCCCTTTGACGGTGACACTTCCTTTCAACTCCTTCCCATTGACGTTGACGATCAGGTCGGCTGTAAAACCTTTAAAGTCTGACTGCCAGCGGGCCGTCTTCTCGAAGGCCGTGCGGAGTAAGGCGCGGGCTTGAGGATCGTCGGCCACGGCGGGTTGCTCTTGTTCACGCCGGTACGTTTCCATAGCTTTCTCCTTCCTGGTTCGGCCTCCGGATGCTCCGGCAGCCGGGCTCTGATGAGCGATGAAGGGGAATCATTATAGTCGGCACGGGAACTGGCTACAACCCGCCACCTTGACCGGTTCTCATCACTTGATCCAAGGTTGAGAGCGAAGAGTAGACAGTAGACAATATTTCAACCACTTAGCAGCCCCTTTGTCGAAGCAGAAGCGGTCAAACTTTCAAGGTTTTCCATCACTTCTTCGGAGGCGCGGGGCATCATAGGGACTGGTAAAAACAGTTGTTCCTATTTATAATAAATATTTATTGGTTGAGAAAAACGCCATTTCCCGAGCACGCGGGATGGAGAAAGGGTTGCGCATGGAGCGACGGGCTGCCTCTCACACTGAAGAAGAGGAAATGAATCAACGGCGACGCCTCCTCAATCTAGCGAGAAAAGGAGACGTAAAAGCCATCAACAAACTGTTTGAGCTGTATCAGGTTCGGGTCTACAGTGGAGAAATGCTGAACAAAATCGGTCGGGTGCCGTTTGGTCCCGTGATGCACGAGAAGTCGGTGTCGCGACGGGCTGCCAAGGTTGTCAGAGGAACCACCCGCAGAAAACAGACCGGCCTCCGACCAAAAGTGACAAGAAAGATAACCCGAAAAGCAGCTCGCCGGAAGATTGCCAGTCGCTGAGACCGGTCCTTCCCGGGTGAAAGACCGAAGAAGAAGGATGCCCGCCTCATCCGCCGATGCTTCTGCCCGGAGTCGAGGCAGGCTGCTTTATTGCACCGCAACCTTCAGCCCGCCGGCCGAAAGTCGTTGCGCGATACCTTCCGAAGTCTTCCACTCGCCGCTGTACACTACCGCTTGTCCTTGCGTATGGATGCGATAGGCGAGCTCGAACGCTCGGTCTTCATTCATTCCCGGAATGACTTCGCAAAACAGCCTGATGACCTGTTTGAAGGTATGGCAGTCGCAATTGTACACCACCACCCGGGCTTCCAGGTCGTCGCCGGTTCCTGTTTCGATGTCTTCGATGGTTTCGGGCGTTGCGACGGGAGTTGGAACAGCAACCATATCGTATAATTTTAACAAAGCGATCGGAAAGGAGTAAAACTTCCGCTAAACGTCCAGGCGGGGAAGCCATTCGTTCCGGAGCGGCCATTCTTCTCGCTCACAGGTTCTGGTCAGCAAGCGGTAATGCGGTTCGGAGTCCGTCACGGCGACGAGTCCATGTTGACCCGCCAGCCGAACCGTATCAATCAGGGATGCCGAGGTCTGAAGCAGGGCGATTCCGTATTCATACCGGTATCCGTCGCTGAGTGAAGAAAGGGACTTCCCGCTGAGCGCCCGCAAGCAGTCGACGGTATAAGATTCGCTTTTCCACGCCTCATCGATAAGCCGCAGCAACGCGGCGGGGCCAGGAACGCTCTTGTTGCCGATGCGCGTCCCGTGTGACAGGTCGAAAAGGCCCGTTTGAAACCGCCGGTCGGTCGCAAGGGCGTGATGGAAGAGTGAACGCCATATCGGATCGGCCAAGTCGCGATCCACCGCGTCGGCGGTTTCCCGGTCCAATGGGCCGCCGATGGAAATGGATGGTGCCTGGACGATCCGTCCATTTTTCACCAGTTCCGGGAATATCGCCGCCATTTGGTCGTGGCAGGACGTCGCGACGCTCAACGGCGTGAGTTGCAGCGCCGTATCGTTCCGAAAGTAAACGGACCGATAGCGTTCGAGCAATCGTTCCAACGTCCGCGCGTGGCACAGATGGAACGGATAATACAGCGCCCGCGTGTCATCCACGGCGTTCATCGACAAATGCGGAGGGCCGTGCTAGGGTTGGCCCGATGCGTCTTCCGCTTGGCTCCCGGCTCGACCTGCTTCTGGTCTTTGTGCCTCTTTCCATCGCGCTCGAAATGCTCCATGCCGATCCTGTCCTCGTCTTCGCGTCCTCCGCGCTCGCCATTGTGCCTCTTGCCGGACTCATGGGCAAGGCCACCGAACACCTAGCCGGGCACGCCGGCGCCGGGGTAGGCGGTCTATTGAACGCTTCGCTGGGCAACGCAGCCGAGCTGATCATCGCTCTGGTGGCGTTGCGGGAGGGATTGCACGACGTCGTCAAAGCCTCGCTCACCGGCTCGATCCTCGGCAACATTCTGTTGGTTCTGGGGCTGGCGATGGTCGCCGGCGGCCTGCGTCATGAACGGCAACGATTCAACCAGACGGCCGCCGGCATGGGAGCCAGTCTCCTGTTGCTCGCCGCGATCGGGCTTGTGGTGCCGGCCCTGTTTCACTGGACGGCTTCAGAACAAGGACTGTCAATCGAACGGGAACTGAGTCTCGAAATCGCCGTCGTGCTGTTCGCGATCTACGTTTGAGTCTGTTGTTTTCGCTGAAAACACATCGCCATTTGTTTGCTGGGGAAGGCTCCGATGTGCATCAGCCGGACGAGCGGCCCTGGAGTCTGCGCCGGTCGATCGGTGTGTTGGCCGTCGTGACCGTTCTGATCGCCGTGCTCAGCGAGTTTCTTGTCGGCACCATTGATCCTGCCGCCGCGCGTCTGGGCATGACTCAGATCTTCGTGGGTGTCATCTTGGTTGCGTTGGTCGGTAACGCGGCGGAACACTCGACGGCGGTTCTGGTTGCTCTGAAGAACAAGATGGATCTGGCCTTGGGAATCGCGGTCGGCTCCAGTCTCCAAATCGCCTTACTGGTCGCACCCGTACTGGTGTTTGCCAGTTACCTGTTCGGGACGCCGCTCGATCTGATTTTCACTCCGTTCGAAGTCGCGGCAGTGGCGATCTCGGTCCTTGTCGTCGGCTTCGTGGCCATGGACGGGGAATCGCACTGGATGGAGGGTGTGATGCTGGTCGGAGTCTATCTGATCCTCGCGATCGCGTTCTATTTCCTGCCAGCGTGACCGTAGACTTTGAATTCAGAACTCAGCATTCAGAATTTTCTAGGTCACCACTTGTCCATGTCGATGACCTCGGTCGCATCCCAGAGATTTTTCCATTCCGCGTCGGCCAGGGCTTTTTGCCGATCCTCTTCGGTCTCTTCCCCGAACGCTTTCTTGTCGGCTTTTCTCACGTCCGGGGGCGCTGCGGCCTTGGGAGCATCGGGTACGGACTGGACTCTTGGTCGGCGATTTTTGGGGTCCATGTTGACCGGCATGACCAATCCCTCCCGCGTGGCGTGTCAACATTGTTCCTACATGTCGTTTGCAGGCCTTGTCAAGCCGAGGCGAGGCCTTCTGTCGTGCATTGACTGGCCTTGGCCGGATTGTTACAGTCGTGCCCGTTTATACGGGGTTGAACAGAGGCGCAGGCGCCGGCTATTAGAGGTGAATGTATGGAACTGAGCGCCAAAGTGCTGTGGCCGTTGTTCCCGCTCTTGCTCCTGATCGTCGTGGTGTGTCTCACCTGGGCCTTAGTCGCCGCGGTGCGGCGCTCACGCGGTGCCAGAGCCGTGTGGCTGCAGGCCGGCGCGCTGATCTGCTACCTGCTGGCCGCCGTGTCCGCCATTGCCAGCGAGCGTGGGGGCATGTCGGCCAATGTTCATCGACCGTTTTCTCTGCTGACGCAGATCCTTATCGCAGTGGCGCTCTATCATCTCTGGAAACGCGGCGATCGTTCTCTGCTGTGGCTCAACGGCGGGGCCTGGGCGGCGATTCTGGCCGATACGGCGCTGCACTACCTGTTGGCCAGATAGCGGCGTTGTTAGATCAGCTCGACGGCGATCGAATCGGCTACCCGCCGTCCCCGCTCGGTGAGGCGGATTCTCCCCGCCCGCGATTCGAGCAAGGCCTCTTCGAGAAGACGTCCTACGGCCTCGGTTACGGACGGGTGGTCGGCGTCTTGCTTCAGCAAGTCCTGGTCGATTCCTTCGATCAGGCGCAGCCCGAACACAATCGCCTCTCGTAGGCGTTGGCGAGGGCTGAGCCGTTCAATCGCTTCGACTGGTATCCGTCCTGCCTCCAACAGGCGATGATAAGTGTTCAAGTTCTCCACGTTCCCGAAGCGGTAGTCGTTCAAATACGATTGCGCGCTCGGGCCAAGCCCTAGGTACTCGCCGTCGGTCCAATAGAGTAGATTGTGGCGGCACGCAAAGCCCGGCCGGGCGTAATTGGAAAGTTCGTAGCGGACGTAGCCGGCGCCCGCCAGGACCTCCTGGGCGGCATCCTCCATCCGGTTTTGCCGCTCTTCATCCGGCTCGACGACTTCGCCGCGGTGGCGAGCTACGTTCAGGCTTGTGCCTTCTTCGATCGTCAACGCATAGCATGAGATGTGAGTCGGCAAGAGCGACAGCGTTTCGAGCAGCGTGGCGAGCCAACTTTCGACAGTCTGACCGGGCAAGCCGTACATGAGATCGAGATTGATATTGGTGAATCCCGCCAGACGGGCGGCTTCAACCGCGCGCCTGGCCGTGCCGAGAGACGACCGGCGCCCGACGCGAATCAATTCGTGCTCGTCCATGGACTGGATCCCGAAACTGATCCGATTGAAACCCGCTCGGACGAGGAGACCGAGACCTTCCGCGGTCACCGTTTCAGGATGGGCTTCGAGAGTGATTTCTGCGTCCCGTCGGACGGGGAAGGCGTTGCGGATATGGGCGAAGATGTCGGCCAGGCGGTCGGGGCGCAGCGTCGTCGGCGTTCCACCGCCGAAATAGACGGAAGTCAACGGGCGGCCGCCGAACGGATTTTGTTCCGCATAGAGAGCAATCTCGCGCTGCAGCGAGGCGAGGTACGCGGCCGCCCGGTCGTCGCGGTATATCTGGAGGGTAAAAGCACAGAAGTGACAACGGGACCGGCAAAACGGAACATGGATGTAGAGGCCGACCTCTCGCACCGTAGGTATCATGCTGGCTTGCTGAAGTCTTTTACCATCACTACTTCGATCTCGTCACTTGGCGACTTTCCCCGATTCCGCACGTGCACGGTCCAGGACGGATAACGCCGAAGCGACTCGAAAATGGTTTTCAACAACTCGGGCTTGACCCGGACCTCCCAATCTCGCAACCACACATAATCGTCTTCATCGCCTTCATAGTCTTCCGGAAACACGGCCTCAAGGTTGAAACGGAACGTAAATGTTTTTTCTTCCTGAAACATGAGCGGTGACCCTTTGTCCGGCTGGCGATTGCGGATCGCCACGCTGGTTTTTTATAATTATTATAATGTGTGCCACCAAATATAGGAGTGAAGGCTATGCCCATCTTTGAATATGTCTGCCAGGAATGCAACCACCGATTTGAACTATTGGTTCAAGGTTCGACTGTCCCCGCCTGCCCATCCTGCAAGGCCACGAAACTTCAAAAACAATTCTCGCCCTTCGGGGTCGGTGCGACGGCCGATTGGGCTACGTCAAGCGGACCGGCGCCTTGCGGCGCGTGTGGGGACCCTCGCGGGCCCGGCGCCTGTTCGATGAACTAGCCAGGAACGGTGTCCGTGCAGGGGCGCTCGTAAGAGCGGAAAAAGTCGCGACGTTGTCGCGCATCACGACTGTGCATGACCGTCGAAGAGGCCATCAACACCCTCTCCCAATCGGATCCCATTGTCAAGCTCCTGCAACAGGTGAAGCTCGGACGGATGAAGCCGACCGATGCCGGGCTGCGCGCCGTCACCGAGGCGTGGCTCGGGATGTATCGCAAGGTGCTTGAAGCCGCTGAACCGGATCGAGGCTCGTTGGCTCGCATTGATCCATCGCCTCGACTAGCTGTCTTGGTCGAAGCGGAGGTGTTGCCCGAGGATCATCCGGCGGTGCGCGACCTTCGCGATCTCTTCAACAAGCGACTGGCCGAAGCCAACTCTGCTTCCTGATGGTTTCATCCATGCGGCTGATCGCGTTCGCCGGCGGCCTGGGCCTGTTCGCCATCTGTTCCATGGTATTGGCCGAGGAGCCAACGGGCGTGCGCCCGCTGTTGGTGCCGACAGGTGCGGCGATCGCGGCCGCGATTCCCCAAGACACCCGGACGCTGATCCGTGCCGACGCCATCGAGAGGTTTCTGGACGAACTGGACGGGGCGCCGCCGGATTGGAAGGCGGTGTACGGGCTTGGCCACCGCGACCCTGGACACGACGAACGGTTATTCGAGTTAAATCGGGAACGCGATCGACGGAGAGATGGCAACCCAGCGCTTGGACAGCGGGTAACCTTCATCTGGGTTGGCGAGTTGTCCGGCTATGATTCGGAAAGCGGCGGCTTTCGGATCGCCATCGGCCCGAGAGTC
Source organism: Nitrospira calida (assembly GCF_976986435.1). Taxonomy (NCBI): domain Bacteria; kingdom Pseudomonadati; phylum Nitrospirota; class Nitrospiria; order Nitrospirales; family Nitrospiraceae; genus Nitrospira; species Nitrospira calida. The sequence continues at coordinate 2,386,479 of NZ_OZ335950.1, read as the reverse complement.
AATCCGACCCGATGGGGGTTGGTCCGGTTCAAGGCCGATGGCTTGCCGTCGAATTTGGTGGCGATCCCTTCAGCGGACCAGCGGGAACCGTTGCGGAGAAGGGTCGCGAACGGCGAGAAAATCGAAATCCAGGTGGCAATGACTGGCTGCCTCATTCCCGAAGAAGCGATCGTGTACGATTTTGCCCATGAAGAGGAGGGCCGCGGTCTTATCATGCCGGTGGTGCGCATCGAACGGGTCGACTACCTTTTGGCTGAGTAAACCGCGTCGCGGGTTACGGACAGGATGCCGGCTGAACGAGTTCGCAGAAACTGAGGCCTCGCAGGTCGAGGCTGAAGGAATGGCGGGTGCCTTGCCAAGTGCCCGGGCGGACGATCTGGGTCGTCTTGAAGCTGGCCGCCGCCGCGGCGTCCAGCTCCGGTTCGGCATCAGAGAGAAAGAGGATGGCGTCCGGAAGGAGCGTCAGTCTGCTGGCGATGCGTTCGTATGAGACAGCGTCGGTTTTGGCGCCGATGCGGGTGTCGAAGAAATGGGAGAACAACGGCGTGAGATCACCATTAGTCGTATTGGCGAGGAGCAGCCGTTGGGCTTGCTCAGAACCGGAAGAATAGGTGGCCAAGCGAATTCCGTTGTTCCGCCACCGAATGAGCGTGGGAGCAACATCTGTGTAGAGTTCGGGGGTAAAGGCACGGGAACGGTACCCTTCTTCCCAGATCATCCCTTGCAGGGCCTTCAGCCCCATGTGTTTGCGGTCTTCGTCGATCCAGCGGACGAGGAATTCGTGAAGGTCGGCGTAGGCCGGGCGCAATCCTTCCTCCCGTTCCACGGTGTCTTGGCACAGCGCGGCCCAGGTGAGGACCGCGGGGTCCTCACGATGCTCCCGTAGGAAGGCGGCCAGCCGCCGTCGCGCGTAAGGAAACAGCACCTCGCGCACAAAGTCCACCGGGATGATGGTGCCTTCGAGGTCCAAGAGCACGCAGTGAATGGTCATAAAGGCCACCGATAGCGGTGTTCGATCCCTGAATGCGTGTAGCGGGGCACCCAGCCGGCCTGGTCGGTAAAGATGCGAATCGCGCAGACCATCGGCCGTATGCCGAGATCGAACCAGTGTTTGGTGTTGGCTGGCACGGAGAGCAGGTCCCCTTCCCGACAGAGCACGGCGAACACTTCTTCCTCCGGTCGCTCTGTGTGAAACCAGAACAACCCGGATCCTTCCACGAAGAAGCGCACTTCGTCTTCGGAATGGGTGTGTTCGCGCGAGAACTTATCGCGAATCGCATCGAGATTCGGCGTATCCGGCGTCACACGCACGACGCCAGCGGAGCGGTATCCGCCTTTCTCCATGAACGGCTCGAGCCAGAGATCGTAGGCGGCCAGGACTTGATCGTCCGTGGCGTCCGCAGGCAGGCCGACGTCCGTCGACCAGCGTTCGTAGAAGATCCCGCGCTCATCGAGGAAACGCCGGATTTCATGCTCGTCCGCGAGGGACGCATTCTTGTCAGGAACTCGAAGCACGGCCATAGGTTCTCGCCTCCCGCTCGCATTGCAACACAAATTCCAACACCTCCACATGGCGCTTGGCTTCCGCCACGTTTTTGCCCCAGACATACAGGCCGTGCCCGGCCAGCAGAAACCCGTAGCTTGGTCGTTCCCGTCTGAGATGAGGCTCGATGTGAGCGACCAGCGCGCGCATATCTTGCGAGTTCGGGTAGACCGGCAGCACGACTTCGCAGTCATGATCCTCCACCCCGTCCAGGCCTTTTAAGAGTTCCCAGCCCGACAGCGTCAGATGCCCGAACGGGCCGACCAACCGGGACAGCAACGCGGCGGCGATCGAATGGGTATGGAACACGGCTCCGGCCCCGGCAACGCGGTAGACCATCAGGTGCAACAAGGTTTCGGTGGAAGGCCTGAGGTTGAACCCGTTCACCGGCTGGCCATGTTGATCCACGGCGAGGATTTGCTCGGGCCCGATCGTTTCTTTGTCTACGCCTGAGCTCGTGATGGCGTAGAAGGCGGGGGCGGCGTATTCGGGAAGTCGGACGCTGTAGTTGGTACTCGTCCCCGGCGCCCAGCCATTTCGATAGGCCCACCGCGCAATACCGGCCAATTGGTCGGCATAACGAGTAAAGTCGGACAAGAGTTCCATCTGGAGAATGGTGCTTTCTCAGTACCGGATCCTTGTAACATTGGTTGCGTTGGAATACACCTGGCGACTCCGCCAGGTGCCGGGAGAGGGGTGAACAGGGGGAAGGGTGGCCCCTCCCCATCAAGGAACGGTTAAAGATGGCTTGTAAAAGGGCAGCCAGTACGCTGACAAGGCAACGACTTCCGGCTGGTCGAGAGCCCATTTCGTCGCTGAAGCGAGGTGTGCGCTTTTTCAACGTTTGCGGGAAAGGCAACGGTTCCACCTGGAAGCAAGAAGCGGCTGAAAGTTTGATTTTTTGACCTGGACAAGCCTGGTTTCGCGCTCTCTTGAAACTGGGATGGTGGATTTGATTAATTTGTTGACGAATCGAAACCCAGCCCGACTGTGTACGGCCGGGGAGGGGCATCGAATCGTTTTCCAAGGAGGATGACCGATGAAGCGTTTGTTATTGTGCAGCTTGCTGATGCTGACGTTGGCCGGCTGCTCGCAGTCATCAACCTCGGAGCCTCCCAAGGTGCAAGAGAAGGCGGCTGCTTCTCAGGCTGAGACGCAGAAAGACACGCAGAAGACTGAACCCGCTGCATCCGCGTCCGCAACAGCTTCTGCGCCGTCCGGGGATGCGGCTTCAGCCCCTGCCGCGCAAGGACAGCAGCAATCTGCGAGTGCATCCGGGACGACCGCGGCTTCGCCGGAATCGTCCACCAGCAAGTAAACAAGACAAGGGGGGGCCCGGTGCGTTGCCGTCGTAACGCCCGGGCTCTTCTCTTTGAGGCCCCCTCTTTTTTGACTCCCTGAAAACCCCCGTGTTATAGTCCACCTCCCCGGAGCCTCCTACACAAAGGGTGAGGGTGATAAGTGAGAAGCAACGAGTCGCTTGTCTGCTTTCGACCTGTCGCACGCCGGGCATGATGCATTGCGGTCTTAAACATGGTTGAAGTTCCCGTTAAGATTTACCTGACAAATTTGTTGAAAAAGGCCCGCGAGGCGCAGCGTCCACTGGCTGTGCTCCCGACCGCTGTGAAGGACCGGGCGTTGCTCGCGATGGCGGATCGGCTGGCGGCGGATGAAGAGGCCATCCTCGAAGCGAACCTCCAGGATGTGGAGAATGTCGGCAAGACGCTGGAGGGAGAGACGAACAAAGATCGTGTGAAGGAAGCAGTCGAACGAGTCCGCCTCGCACCTGATGCGGTCAAGGAAATGGTCGACCGTTTGAGGAAGGTTGCGGAGTTGGCCGATCCGGTTGGCGAAGTGACAAAACGCTGGGAACAGCCGAACGGGATGCAGGTAAGTCGGGTGCGGGTGCCGATCGGCGTGATCGGCGTCATTTCGGAATATGGACCGACCGTGACGACCGAGACGATGGCGCTCTGCCTTAAATCGGGTAATGTTTGCGTGTTTCGTGCGGCGCCTGAATGGGGACGCACACACCAGGTCATCGTGACCAGTCTGCGTGAGGCGGCGGAGGGAGCCGGGGTGCCGGCCGGTGCGCTGTCCTTTGTTGAGCGGCCGGACAAAGAGGCGGCACTGGAATTGATGCGAGCGACGAAGATGCTGGACGCGATCATCCCGCGCGGCGGCGCCGGTCTGCGGAAAGCGGTCATGGAACATTCCCGCCTGCCGGTTCTCTGTCATGACGGCGGGGTCTGCCATATCTATATCGACGAAGAGGTGGACCTGCCGATGGCACAAAACATCGTCATCAATTCGAAGCTCCAGCAGCCATCCGCGCCGAATTCGGCCGATACCTTGCTTGTCCATCAGATGGTGGCCCGCCCTTTGTTGCCGGCGTTGATTCGTCGCTTGCTCGATGAATTCAAAGTGGACGTGCTGGGCTGCCCCAAGACGTACTCGTTGATGGGCACGATGGAGATCAGCGGCCACAAGTCGGTCAGACCTGTCGCGGATGACGATTGGGGGAAGCAGTTCCTGTCCAAGACCATCGCGGTGAAGATGGTGAAGGATATGGACGAAGCCCTGGAGCACATTGCCCGGTACGGTCCGGGCCATACGGATGCGATCGTCACCAAGAACTATGACCATGCCTTGCGCTTCGCGCGCGAAGTCGATTCCAGCGCCGTGCTCGTCAATGCCTCTACGAGGCTGCACGCAGGCGATGCCTTCGGCCTGGGCGGCGAAGCCGGAATCAGTACCTCGCGACTGCACGCCCGCGGCCCCATTGGGTTAAACGAACTGACCTGCCAGAAATATGTCGTCTTTGGAGGCGGGCAGCTCCGCCATCCTCATCCGGTGCCGGTGACCTACGAAGACGCCATCATGCTCAAGCGTTTCTGAGCGTTGCTGACCGGACTCCACAACGCGCTTCTCGCTCATCTTGCCCGGTGGGGACTCCGGCGCTTTGACTCCGACGCGGCCTATTTCCGATGGCAACGCGAGCGCCTCAGCCCAGCCGATTTGAGCCTGCTCAACGAGCGCATTGAACGGAAACGGGCGCTCGGCGCCGGTGCCGAGGAAGAAAAGTCGTTCTACGACCTTACCGCTTGTCCGCACATTGTCCCCGTGCTCTACAGTCAGCGGTACGACTACTATGTCGAAATCGGACCACGGGTGGCATCGCGAATTGGCGACGCGCGGTCCGTGTTGGATTTCGGCTGCGGGGTCGGAATCCTGACCACATTTTACGCAGGGCAGTTTCCCGACCGCGCGTTTCTGGGGATCGACCGGTCACCGGCCTCCATCCAGATGGCGCGCCGCCAGGCGGCCGCGCTCGGTCTCGCCAATGTCCGGTTCGAGTGCGCGGACGTTGAGGAAAGCCAGCCGGCCGGCCCGTTCGATCTGATCGTCGCGACCCATGCGTTGGTGCAGGCGGAGCGGGACCCCGGCCTTCCCAGTCAAAGCTGGCGCACGTTCGAGCGCCCGCACGATTCTCGACTCCAGCAGGAGTTTGAACGGAGAACCGGCGTGGGCAGAAGGCTGGATCGGCTCGTCGCCGCGTTGGCTTCGAATGGGCGGATGATTGTGTTTGAGAAAACCAGAACCTTGGCGCGGCGGATTCCGTTTCAGCGCGCGCTGGCGGCGCGTGGCCTGAGTCTTTTGGAACCGCCCGAACCGATCCGGTATCGGCTGGTCGAAGAAATCGCCGATGATGGGCCGTTCTATGTCTTGGGGCGAGGCCTGTCCCGGAACGCTGGATTGACAGCGGTCGCCTGGGATGAATTGCCGGAACCGGACGAGGCCCCCGTATTTGATATCACCGGCCGAAGCGGGATCGTGCGGCCGGCGGATGAACCACTCTACGAAAACCATTGGCCGTCGGCTCAGCGAGTCTGGAACCAGCTTCAGGAGCGGCAGATCCTGAAGGAGCGCACGACACGGGAGCCGGACGGGCGCGAGTTCCATGTCGAGCTGGGACGGGCAGGATCGATAGCGTACGTGTACTGCGCCAATACCTTCGATCAGCGGCAGATCGTGATTGTCGAATCCCAACGTGCCGAGCTGGTAGAAGCCTACTACGACGAAATTGTCGGAGGGATGGGCACCAACCAAGCATGACGTACGGGGCAAGACCGCGTTGACTCACCCTTGACCCGGCAGTTGGACGGCGCATAGAATTGGCGTGATTTTCGCTAAGTTCTGGAACTCCCGGTGAATTTCGATTCCTTCTGGGGGTGTTGAGGAGGAACGGCCAGCCATGAGAATCGAATATTCCAAAGGCCAACGGGCGAGCACGGAACTGATCCAGCTTCACCGGCGCTCGTCGGCCGTGGCAGGTGGGCGAAAGATGAAGGTCCTGCTGATTTTCCCCCCGGACTGGTACCCTTCCGAACCCTATCTGAGCCTGCCCACTCTGACCGCCGTCCTTCGTGCCGCTGGACACACGGTGATCCAAAAAGATGTAAATCTCGAGATGTACGACTGGTACTTCAGCGAGGATTTTCTCAAGCGCGTGCTTCGCAAGGTACCCCAACAGCTCGATCGGCTGAGGAAACTGGCGAAGAAGCGCGAGTTGGAGGAATGGGAAGCGGACCTCCAGCTTGCGTTGTGCGATCTGACCCGTCAGCGGATCGCCGAGCTGACTGACAAGGCGGAGCGGGCCAAGCGGATCGTGCGCGGTGAGGATTTTTATGACATCGACAAGCTGGAATGGGCTATCAACACGTTTCGGGAAATCACTGCGGCGATCTCGCTGGTCTATGCCCCGGCACGGATTTGCATGCCCCCGATGGAGACCGATCTTTCCTATAAGGTTTTCATGTCCTCCGAGGTGATGGATGCGGTGCGCGACACGCAGGTGAACGTCTATCGAGATGTGTTTGATCACCTGGTCAAGCCGACCATCGAAGCCGAACGACCCGACGTGGTCGGAGTCTCAATTGTGCTCCAACAGCAGCTTTTCTCGTCGATGACGTTCTGCGCCCTGATCAAGGAACAGTTTCCGCAGATCCACGTCACGATCGGCGGCAATACGGTGACGCGGCTGCGCGATGTCCTGCCCGGTTCGCCGCTGTTCGCGTTTTTCGACAGCGCGGTGATCTACGAAGGGGAGACGGCGTTTCTGCAATTGATCGAGGCGGTGGGCGCCGGACGAGATCTGGGCGGCATCCCGAACCTGATCTATCGTGATGCGGCCGGGGTGCACACTTCGCCGCTGACATACGCGGAAGACATGGGCTCGCTTCCTCCGCCCGATTTCGACGGGCTGCCGCTGGAGAAGTATTTCGTGCCGGACCGCATTCTGCCGTATCTGGCTACGCGCGGTTGTTACTGGGGCCGCTGCGAGTTCTGCGATCACGGCGAAGGCTACACCGCTGGCTATCGGACGAAGAAGATTGAGCAGATCATCGAGGATATTCGGTTCCTCAAGACGAAATATCACACCCGCCACTTCCACTTTACCGACGAATCCTATCCGCCGGCGCTCTTCCGAAAACTGGCCCGCCGGCTGGTCGAGACCAAGATGGACATTCTCTGGACGACCCACATGCGGTTTGAGAAAAGCTTGCTTGACGAAGCGGTGTGGCGAGACGCGAGGGATTCCGGGTGCCGGTATCTCCACTTCGGCTATGAATCGGGGAGTGAACGGGTGCTCAAATTGATGGACAAGGCCACGACGACGGACGTGATCAAGCGGCATTTGGAACTGTCCGCCGGGGTAGGAATCTGGAACCATGTGATGGGGTTCTTCGGATTTCCGGGGGAGACGCGGGAGGAGGCCTGGCAGTCGGTTCGATTCCTGGAGGACAACAGGGCACATGTCCATTCGCTCGGTTTCGGAACCTTCGACCTGAGCAAACACACCCCTGTCGCGAAGCACCCGGAAAAGTGGGGTGTGACTCCTTACAAGAATCCGGACTGGGACTTGGCGCTGGATTATTATTACACTGTGCGCGAAGGGCTCAGCGTTGAAGAGGCAGAGCGGGTGTTCGAAGAGTTTGAGCGCAATCATTATCCGGGGTGGGACCTGCGCATCTTCATCCGGGAGTACGTCTTTCTCTATATCGCCCGGTTTGGGCTGAGCAAACTGCAGGACCTCCAGTTCAATCCTGATCGCATTCCTGCCGGGACGGCATCGAGTTAGAGTTAAGGCGATGAGCCACCTGATTCAGATCGAAGGAGCGGGCGCCAGGCGGAGGAGCGGCCGCAAGCTCAAGACTATGCTTTTGTTCCCGCCGGAATGGGTGCCGACCGCGCCCTACCTGGCCTTGCCCTGCCTGGCCGCCGTCCTTCGCGAGCACGGGCACGAGGTCATCCAGAAAGACGTCAATATCGAGATGTACAATCACTTCTTCAGCGATATGTTCCTCATCTGGATCAAAGCCAGGATGGGCATGCAGTTGAAGGAGTTGGAAGCCAAGGAGCAGGCAGGATGGTTGACCGACCAGGAGGCGGATCAGAAGGCCTGCTTGGAGGCCAAGGCCTCGATCGATGTGTTTGAACTGGCGGAACGGGCCGAGCGGGCGAAGCGCATCGTCCATAGCGAGGAGTTTTACGATGCCGACAAGTTGGAGTGGGCGCTGAACACGTTCCGTGAGGTGATGCAGTACATTTCCGCCGCGTACTACCCGGCGTCGCTGGTGTTCTACCCGATGGAGAGCAACCTGGGTTACCGGCCCGGCGTGTCCAAGGAGGTCTTTGCTTGTCTCGACGACGACCAGGTGAATGTCTATCGTGATGTTTGTCGGCAACTGGTCTTGCCGGTCGTCGGCAGGGAGTCGCCGGAGGTGGTGGGCGTCTCGATTGGGACGCAAATGCAGCTGCTGGCCGGTCTGACCATTTGCAAAATGATCAAAGAAGCGTTCCCGCAAATCCACGTCGTGGTGGGCGGCAACGTCATTACGAGATTACAGGAAGAATTGCCGAAGCACGAGCGGTTTTTCACCGAAGTGTTCGATTCGGCGATTCTGTACGAGGGCGAGCACGCTTTGCTGTGGCTACTCGAAGCGCTGAGCGGAGAACGAGATCTGGCTTCGGTACCGAACCTCATGTATCGCGACGGTCAGGGGATTCGGACGAGCCAAGAGATCTATACGGAGAAGACGACGGCGCTGCCCTTGCCGGACTTCGACGGCTTGCCTTTGGACAGCTATTTTGTGCCGGTGCGTATCCTGCCCTATCTCGCGACCAGAGGCTGCTATTGGGGGCGGTGCACGTTCTGCGATCACGGGCAGGGTTATTTCGACCAATATCGAGGGATGCCGGCGCACCTGGTTGTACAGCAGCTCAAGGCGTTGAAGGACAAATATCGCTGCGAACATTTTCTGTTCTCCGACGAATCCTATCCGCCCGCGCTCTTTAAGAAGGTCACGCAACTCCTGGTTGAGCAGAACGTCGGCATCAAGTGGACGACGCTGATCCGCTTCGAGGAAACGCTGCAGGACCCGGAGATCTGGAAGCTGGCCGCAAAATCCGGATGCTGCACGCTCTATTATGGGATGGAATCGGCTAATGAGCGTGTGCTGAACTTGATGGACAAGCACGTCAAAAAGAGCGTCATCGAGCACAATCTGAAAGAAGCGGCCAAGGCGGGTATCTGGAACCACGTGATGGCTTTTTATGGGTTTCCCGGCGAGACCCGCGAGGAGGCGCTGGAGACCAGGCAATTTATTCTCGACAATCAGCCGTACATTCATTCGGTCGAGCTCTTCTATTTTGTTGCCTATCGCCATACGCCGATGGTCCGGAACCCCGAGAAATTCGGCATCACTATTCACAAACAGGAGGAGTACGACCTTCCGCTGGATTACTATTACACCTTGAATGAGCCGGGTGGACTTTCTTGCCTCGACGCGATGCAGCTCTGCGAGGAGTTTTATCGAAACGATTTCCAGCCCTGGGCTGTTCGGGTGAACGCCCGCGAGCATGTCTTTCTTTATATCTCCAAGTACGGCACCAACCGGTTGCCGCAGATCTACGCGCAGCGAAAAGAGGGCGCCGCGGACAGCGTCTCCGGGCTAGTAACCTGGCCGGTTGCATTGGGCGAGGGCGAAGGGAAGGCTGGCGAGCCGTCGATGACCCGGGTGGTCAGCCACGCGGTGTCATGAGCAAGGCGCCGATAGCAAATAGCTGGCAACGAATGATTGCCAGTGGAAGGAAACCAGGGAAACAGATCCTCTTTGGTCTCGGCACTCCGTTACCCGCTTTCCGCGGTCAGCGTTGGGATGACAGCCAATTGCTCAGCAGTTGGTAGGCTGCCTCGATCTGTTTTGTCATCGCTTCGGCTTTTTTGTACATCTGCATATACTTGCGCGGATTGTTGGTCAGGTTGGCATACCGATGGGGATGCCAGAGGTGCAGCAGTTCCCGACGTCTCCGATCGAGCAGCTCACGCGTGACCGGCAACGAGAGGCCGAACATTTCCAACGCGCGATCGAGGTCCGATTGCTCCATGGCGTGACGGATTCAAGCGTCCGGCGGCCATCGTCGCGCCGCCCGTCGGTGAGTGTGACAAAGAGCCGGAAACCCTGTCAATCATGCGTCTAACCACTCCACTGCCCATCCTGCAGGCCCCGCCGGTCCTCAAGGGCAAAGACTACCGAGAGATCCTGAAGCGGGAAATGGACGGGGGGAAGATCCCGCTCAGCCTCGGCAAGAGCTGTCCTGTCAAGTGTGAATTTTGCTACGAGATCGACCACTCGTATCGAGAGACAGCCGACCCGCCGCGAACGACCCAAGAGGACTGGGAGTTCATTCTCGACTACATCAACAAGAAGCCGACCGATCCCCAGCAATTCTGGTGTCTAGGCGGGAACGAATACATGGAATGGACTGATCTGTTCCTGCACCCCAAGGCCATGGAATGGCTGGAGGATTTTCTGAAGTACACCGACAAGAACGTCACGTTCTTCACCGTTGGATTCGTGCATGTGCCGAAGATCCACCAGTTGGCTGCGCAGTACCCCGGACGGATCAATTTTGAATTGTCGGTCATCACGCTGAGCGACTATCGGGAACGGCTCATGCCGCACGCTCCAGCGGTGAAGCACCTGATGAAGGTCCTAGATGGGCCGGCCGTCTCTTCAGCCAATTTTTATGCGTTCGACGACTATACGATGTCCAAGGACGCCGTCACGATCTCCGGCGTCAACCAGAAGTGCGTGTTGTGGATGGGGTGTCTGACGCCGGTGCGGGGGCTTAAGGAAGAGACGGTCGCACTGATGCGGCAAGGGCGGAAATATCTGCCGCGCGAGGCCGAGCGCGTCTACGATGCGGGCTTGCCGAATCTGCAGACCATCCACACGGAAGCTCCGATCACGGCTTTTCTGAACCGTCGTCGGATCGTGAGCCTGTTCGATTCGCTGGAGTTGGAAAAGCATGATACGGTGGTGATGGCCAAGAGCGTCTACAAGATCCTCACAATGTACCGGAAGAATCGAGCCCGATTCCTTATGGTGCCCAATGCGACTTTGGGTGGAGACTCGGACTGCACGGTCCTGTTGACTTTCGACGACATCGCCAGACGGTTGAGCGGTCAGAAGATGATCCATGTCCCCAAGTGCATGATGCAGTCAGGGCGCGGGCCGTATACGGATATTGCCGGCGTGACGCTCGACCAGTTCATCAAGAAGACCGGTGTGAAGGTCAGGGTGTTGCATCGGATTGATACCAGGTTCGCCAACAAACTGCTGTACCGCAACGGCCACCTGCGCAACTACGTCGAGGACTACGTCCGCAATCCTCTCACTCAGTCATACGAAGCTCTGCCCATTTCCGCTTAGCGCATATAGGCCGCTCAAGCACCGGCTGTTTTTCCGCCCTACTTTGTTTTGGAATTTGTAAGAAAGGCGGGGAAGGCAGTGGAGGGACAGCTATTTTGCAGTGAGGACCGGATCGAGATTGAAGGCCACGCTGATGCGCGGAGCCGTGCCTGTGTAGGTGGCCACGGCATGGAAGAGCCAACCGGGGAACATCACACACTGGCCGGCTGTGGGGGAAAACGAAATATTGCGCCCGGCATCGTGCAGTTCGGGCATGGCGTAGCGGAGGTAGGGGGCGAGCATCCTGGGCAGACAGCCCCGCGGATCAAAGAGCTGCAACTCGCCGCCGCATTTGCTATCGGGCGAGATGTCGCCGACATCCACATAATACACGCCAGACCAAAAGCTGCCGGGATGCGGATGGGCGGCGTTGCTGCCCCCCTTGCGCTGCACGTTGGACCAGACCTCGACGACCTGCCAGCCGGGACGCCGTCCGGCCGTCCCCGGCGCCCGTTCGGAGAACTCTGTCACCTGCGTGGCCACCTCAATGACAGGTTCGAACAACCGCTTCAAAGGCTCGCCGGCCCAATCCAGCATGGAGAGATCGTGTGGAGAGGACCAGCCGACGACCTCGTAATCCGAATAAGCAGGCGTGGAGGCTTCGCGCTCGAGAATCGCACGACGCAACTGAGCATTGATCTGTTCGTGGTCCGGAACCGTGAAGACGAGAAGGGGAGTCGAGAAAATCGGGCGGACGTTGATTTCCATTTCCCGTGCCATAAAAGCCAACATAGCGTTGCGTTCCCTGGCAAGTCAAGGTCAGTGCCGTGGCGACCGGCCGGGCCATGGCTACGATGGGTTTGACAAGGACTTCGGCGCTGACCTACAGTAGCGTCGGCGATGGATGACGAGGTCCGAACTCTCAAGTTTTATCAGGCCGACGTCTTCACCGACCAACCGTTCGGTGGGAATCCCGTCGCCGTCGTGCCGGATGCCCAAGGCTTGACCGATCGCGAGCTGCAACAGATCGCTCGTGAAATGAACCTCTCTGAAACCGTCTTTGTCTTCCCTCCAACTGATCAGGCTGCCGTCGCCAAGATCCGCATTTTCACTCCGACGCAGGAAATTCCCTTTGCTGGCCACCCCGTTCTCGGAACCTTTTACGTACTGGGCGAACTGAAAAAGCTGGCGGTCCGGGAGCCGGTGACACGCGCCGTGTATGAGTGCAATCTCGGTCTGTTTCCCGTCGAACTTCACGCGCATCGCGGGGAGATCCTGCGGGTAGCCATGTCGCAACCCAAACCGCAGTTTTTGAACCAGGTGGAAGGCGTCCAGGACGTCTTTGATGTCGCCAAGGCGTTGGGGGTGTCGAAAAATGCGATCACCGAGGCGAAATGGCCGATTCAGGTCGTCTCAACCGGCTTACCCGTCATAATTGTGCCGGTGCGCACGCTGACGGCCGTGCGGTCCATCATGCCGGATGTGTCGGCCGTGAACCGGCTCTGCGAACGCTACGGAGCGAGTGGGATGATGGTGTTCACGACGATGACGGTTGATGAGTCGGCGACCGTCCACACGCGCATGTTCGCGCCGCCTGTCGGTGTGCTTGAAGATCCGGCCACCGGCAGCGCCAGCGGGGCATTGGGCGCGTATTTGGTCCATCACGGCGTGGTGGAGGTGGCTCCGATGACCGAGATCGTCGCCGAACAGGGCTACGAAATCGAGCGCCCCTCGCGCATTCTTATCCAGGTTGAATCGGACGACGATGCGATCCAGGAAGTCAAAGTCGGCGGCCAAGTGGTGATGGTGGCGGAAGGAGTTCTAAGATTCTGAATTAGGAGATGAATGAGGAATGGAACCAGAAAAGGTCTAACAATTCCTCATTCCACATTCAGCGTTCGTGACTATGAGGGAGTGATGAAGGCGGTAGTCTTTCGCGAGCACGGCGGGCCGGAGAAATTGACCTTCGAAGAGGTGCCCACGCCGAGGACGGGGCCGGAAGAGGTATTGGTTCGCGTCAAAGCCTGCGCGTTGAATCATCTGGACATCTGGATCCGCCAAGGCATTCCGGCGTACCAGATTCCGCTCCCCCATATTTCTGGGTCGGATGTGGCCGGGGTTGTGGAAGCGGTGGGGGAGCGGGTCGAGGGCATCGCCGTCGGAAGTCGGGTTTTCGTCTCGCCCGGTTTGAGTTGTTGGCGATGCGAGCAATGTCTCGCGGGACGGGATAATCTGTGCCCGACATACGGCATCCTCGGTGCGAAGGTGGACGGGGGTTATGCGGAGTTCGTCGCCGTGCCTGCTCGGAATGTCTTGCCCATCCCCGACGGGTTGACCTTCGAACAGGCCGCTGCCTTTCCGCTTGTGTCCGTGACGGCGTGGCATATGTTGTTCACCTTGGCCGATCTCAAACCGGGCGAGACGGTTCTGGTCATGGGGGCGGGAAGCGGGGTCGGCAGCATGGCCGTCCAAATGGCCAAACTCGTCGGCGCGCGCGTCATCACGACCGTAGGGTCCGAGGACAAAATCGTCAAGGCGAAGGAACTCGGCGCGGACGAGGTGATTCAGCACTCCAAAGAGGAGGTCGCGGCGCGGGTGAAGGCGCTCACCGGAGGGCGCGGCGTGGATGTGGTGTTCGAGCATATCGGGCCCGAAGTCTGGGAAGCCTGCCTGCACGCGATGACTAGAGGCGGTCGGCTGGTTACTTGTGGCGCGACGACCGGCGGCGAAGTGAAACTGGATCTCCGCTATCTGTTTTCGCGGCAACTGACGCTGAAAGGTTCGTACATGGGCACGCGGGCCGAGTTGCTCGCCGTCGCCGCGCTGATCGGGCGGGGCAAACTCCGTCCGATCATCGACCGGATCTATCCGCTTCGGGATGCCCGCGCGGCGCAGGAACAACTCCTGAGCCGGCGGGTCTTTGGTAAAATCGTGTTGAAGGTGGAATAGGCGTTGCGAATTCGAGCGGACACATTCTGATAAAGGAGGACCTCATCCATGTCGACTGTCGGGCAGATCATGCGAAAAGATCCCAAGCGGATTCCCTACACTACGTCGGTGCGGGAGGCGGCCAAGAAGATGCGGGACGAACGCATCGGCTCGCTGCTGGTGGAGAAAAACGGCGATCTCGTGGGCATTGTCACCGATACCGACGTGGTGCGGCGGGCGGTCGCGGGAGGAGCCGATCTCAACACACTGACGGTGCAGGACATCATGACCAGCCCAATCGCCACGATCGAGGTGATGCGGACCGTGCAGGACGCCCACGACATGATGGGCGATCTGGGCGTGCGGCATTTGGGTGTGACCGAACAGGGCAAGTTGGTGGGTTTGATCTCCGTGCGAGACCTGCTGGTGTTTTATAAGCGGGTGTCTGAGCCGAAGATTATGCAGGACTAATGGAGAACAAGAGTCGGTGCGTTATTTCGGGTGATGTGGCCGTCACTTGTTGAGCTCTTTGATCAGATGCCCCAACTCCGGCAGGATTAATTTTTCCATCGCGAGCCGTACGGCATTCACTGAGCCGGGCGTGGAGAACAGGACCCGGCCGCGCACGATGCCCGCGGTGGCCCGGCTGAGCATGGCGGGTGAGCCGATTTCCTGATAGGTTAGGTAGCGGAACAGTTCGCCGAATCCATCCAATCGCTTTTCCAATATTTTTTCGACTGCTTCGAATGTTGAATCGCGCCGTGAAATCCCAGTCCCGCCGTTGATGATGATCGCCTGAACCTCCTCGTTCATCACGCCACTTTCGATGCTCGCCCTGATTTGTACCGGCTCGTCTTTGACGAGCTGATAGGCGACGACTTCGTGTCCTTGGTCTTTCAAGAGGCGCATGATGAGTTGACCACTCTCGTCGGTCTCCGGCGTGCGTGTGTCACTACAGGTAATGACCAAACACCCGACTCGGCGAGGAGCGTGAATCTTGTGTTCCTGGTAGGAAGGCGTGCTCACAAGACAAATCCAGCGGGAGGCACTCAGCGCCAAACAGCGTCGGGATTGAGCTTCTGGACGGGCGTGCCTTTGCCGATATGTTCGTCGAGAATGGCCGGCACGTCGGCCTCCGTTACTTTGGAGTACCAGATGCCGTCAGGATAGACCACGACGGTGGGGCCGTGTTCGCAGGGACCCAAACAGGCGGAACCGGTGACCAAAATCTGGCCGGGTTGATAGCCACGCTCCATCAGTCCCATGTTGAGGGCCATAAGGATATTGGCCGATCCCGCCGTTCCGCAGGATGGTTTCGGATGCCCGGGCGGACGGGAATTGGTGCAGACCACGATGTGATATTTGGGCTTCGGCATAGGGTCTCCTCTTCTCGGAAGTCAATCGTTGGAAGCTCACAAATCATAATCATAGCCGGTTGTTATCGCGGCATGTAGGATTTCCATTGTTCGACGCATTCATCGGGCAGCTTCCAGTGTTTAATGCCTTTCATCACCCAGTCCAAGTAATGTTCCTTGGGCTTGAATTTCCCGATCGGCGTCGCCGCGTGCGTGGTGACGAGCACTTTCTCGCCTTCTTCTGTAATCACGGTGACCGGAAGGTGCCGAAACGCACCGGGTGGAACGTCGCCTTCGAATTCGTCCATAAGCTTCAAGTCTTCATCTGTGACCTCCACCACGATGCCCCAGACTTTTTCTCCGGGAGAGGGGACTGCACTGGCGAGACCGCAGCGCCATTGGGAAGACCACCGGCAAAACTGAATGGTGTGATCGGGCAGATAGGCTTTAAAAAGAAACTGATGCTCCGGCGCGCGCCGTTTTAGTTGAGTGGGGTTCAGGTTGTCAGCATAGACGAAGAGTTTCATGCGCGCTCACGTCCGTGACGATTTCCTGAAACAAGCCTGGTACTTGTAGCATATCCGCTCGTTGGATTGTCAAGTCGAGGGTCGCTCTCGTCACTGCGGATTCCAGCGCTCTGTGGGTTGCCGGGCGAGAAAGAGCTGCAAGGAGCCAGCATTGACTTCCGGCTTCGTCAGGCCCTATGCTGTGTACGACAAATTTATGGCCCGGCGCCGGGCAGGGAGCTCTGGAGGAAAATGACATCTACCGGTCGGGCGTTGGTCGGGGGGAGCCGGTACCCGGAACCTTGGCTTCCTCATCCGGCAAACCGGTTTCCGACCGAATCCGGCGAGAGCGGCAAGCCTTAATCGAGCGCAACCGTTTGCTCCGCAAGGCGGTCCGACAAGAAATCGCCCGCGTGAACCCATCCTGCTGCGGAACCGTGACGCCGAAAAGGCTCTATTCTTTTCTTTCACTCCGTCGAAACGCTAACTGGCTTTGACTGTCCAGTCTTCTTCCGCTCCTTCTTCAGAATCCTCTTGGTCGTGGATCAGAACGATCCACTACATCGGGTACGGTCTGCTGGTCGCCGGGGGCTTGGCCTATTGGTGGCTCAAGCCGGCTTCCTTGAACCCCATGGCCGATCCGCGCGCGGCGGAAGCCATCGCGTTGGTGCAGACGCATCGGGCGCAAGGGGCGCCGACAATCCTGCAGGCCTTGACCGAGCACGTGCGCGCTAAGAAGGCGCGGGGCGAAGGCGTGTATTTGGGGGAGTGGCGGGTGCAGCGGCTGGAGGGCGATCTCTATGAAGTGCGAGTCACGATGCGGGAACAAGGACAGAATCAGTGGTTCGAACGAGAATTGATTTGGCATGCCAACCTGGCAACCAAGCGTGTCAACGCGGCGTCCCTGCCGGCAGATGGGTACATGCCTGCCGATGCCACACCCGGGGCTCCAATGCGGTCGCCGTTCTCACCAGGAGATGGGCAGTGACACTTTGATTACGTTTTCTTCTACCTGCACCTCGTAGCAGGCAACTCTGAAATCGGGATTGTCCACCCGCACGCCAGTCCGCACATTGAACCGCCAGCCGTGCCAGGGACATTTCACGATCTCACCGGCCAGGGCTCCTTCGCCCAACGGTCCCCCTGCGTGGGGACAGGAATTGTCGAGCGCGTAGACGATCCCGTCCACGTTGAACAGGGCCACCAGCATTCCGCCTTCCGCTTCGACCGAAAGGCAAGAGCCGGGTTCCAGATCGCTGAGCTTCGCCACCGGAACGAATTTCATCATCGCCGCTGGATCCTCCTTCGTAGCTCCGCGCTTGAGCCGCTGGGTCCCGGCCTGAGAGGAGAGATCGGTTCCGGCTTGCTCCATCGGCCTTCCAGCTTGATCTGATTCTCCAATTGTGGCATACACAAAGGCTGGCAGGTGGTCCAGCCCCGGCTGCCAAGACCTGGAGGATGGGGTAAGGAGTTCTCATGGAAATGACGTTGTTGCTTAACGCGACCTACGAACCGCTGCGTGTCATCAATTGGCAGAAAGCTATTACTCTGCTCTGGCAGGGCAAGGTGGAAGTCCTGGAGGTGTACGACCGCGACATTCACGGGGTGTCGATTTCGATCAAGTTGCCGGCTGTCATGCGGTTGCTCAAGCTGGTCCGGCTGAAAGACAGCCATAGAGCTGTCAAGTTCTCTCGCATCAACATCTTCACCCGTGACGGCTATACCTGTCAGTACTGCAACCAGAAGTTCCGCACCGAAGATCTGACCTTCGATCACGTCGTACCGATCGCCAAGGGTGGGAAAAAGACCTGGGAGAATATCGTCACAGCCTGCTGGCGCTGCAACAACAGGAAAAGCGGACGGACGCCGGAAGAGGCCGGGATGCGGCTCATCAAGAAGCCAGTCAAGCCTAAGTGGAACCCAGTGCTTACGATCACCATCGGCATCCGCAATACGCCGGAAAGTTGGCGCGACTACTTGTACTGGAACATGGAGTTAGACGCCGATCAGGCGGAAGCGTAGAAAAGTCAATGAGGAATGTGGAATGAGGATGCGCGAAATGTGCATGCCCAGGGCAGCCAATTCCTCGTTGAACACCTTCAATTCCTAATCTACACTCCTAACTCCTCATTCCCTCCCAGGTCAGTACTGCTTATCGATCATGATCTCCACATTTCGTCCACCGACGAGGGTGGGGTTCTTGCCGTATTTTCCCTCGAGATCCCCTGGTTGAGGCGGTCCTGCTTGGCCGTCCCGATCCAGCCGTGCAACCACATCCACCATCCCGCGTAATTCCGCTCCCGGCATCATCAGGTCCGCATTCGTGATTTCGAACTCCACCGGGAACTTGGGGTTGTCGATCCGCTTCACCGCGAGGGGACGCGGCGTACCTTGCGGTCGGCGAACGATGACGAACAGCACGTCAGTCGGCCGCACTTGATCCGCCAGCGCCGGTGCGATAGTGATGCGTCCGGCGATGACACTCGATCCGCCTTGTTGCTCGCAACTGTGGGCCAAACCCAGCCACGCGGCGATACCGGCCAGAGCAATGATCCCGGCGGCCATGCCAAATGCGCCCGGTGAATAGTTTGCCACGTTCCAACTGCCTCCTGTTGTGTAAAAAATAGGTGTCAGCGAGCAGTTCTCAATTTCACCCCACGGTTTCTTACCCCTCTCCCCAGGTGGGAGAGAGAGGATGTTCTGGGCATCAGTCGCGCTTCTCGGTGCAATGGGTTCATGCCTCGGGTCAACGAAGGTGCGCCACGCGCGCAACGTCCTGCGGTGCATTCAGCCGAGCTTTCCAAGGAGTCCGCGCATTATACAGAGCCGAGGCGAGGCGGAAAAGAGGCCGTGAATGGTGCGGTTTACGCTCCGAAAGACGCTATTGTAAGATACGCACTACTGTTGCGAATGAGAGGAGGCGCGATGACGGCAAATCCTGGATTCCCAATCTCATTGGATGTTAAAGGGTGGCCCTGCCTCGTACTGGGCGGTGACGATGAAGCCGCGGAAAAAACCTTGCGGTTGCTGGACGCCGGAGCCAAAGTCACGGTGGTGAACCCGACGCTCAACGACACGCTGCGCAAGTTGACGGCTTCGGCCAAGGTCATCCACCGAGTTCGCATGTTCAGGACGACCGACGTGGAAAGTGTCATCCTCGTGTTGAACACACTTCGCGGCGACCGTGACTTTGCCAGGTCGTTGCTGGACTTGGCGCGTGAACGACGGTTTCTCGTGTGGTCGATTGATGAGCCGACCCTGTCGAATGTCATGATGCCGGCGGTGGTGAGCCGCGGCCATCTGCGCGTGGCGATCAGCACCAGCGGCGTCTCCCCGGCGCTCGCTAGCCGGTTGCGGCAGGATCTGGAGCAGATCTTCGGAGAGGAATTCGCGGCGTTCCTGGACTGGCTGGCTGATCTGCGCGACGAGACCAAAGCGGCCGAGGCCGACGACGAGAAGCGGCGACTGTTGTTGCGCGAGGCCGTCAATGGCTTTAAGTTCACTGGAAGCATCGAATATCCCAAGGTCTGGCTGGAGCAGCGGCAGAAGGCGTAAGGCGTAGCTCGTGATGCGTCGCGCGTGAAGCCTGATTAGGGATAGGAGACGGTTCAAACTGGCCGCTGGTATCTGACACCACGCAAAGGAGCGTTTCCCGCCCATGGTCTTGCTCGAATTCAGTATGTCGCCGCTCGGCAAAGGCGAGAGCGTCGGTAAGTACGTCGCGCGCTCTCTGGATATCATTGATAAGAGCGGCGTGGAGTATCGTCTCAATCCGATGGGTACAGTTCTGGAGGGAGAATGGGATGAGGTATTCGGCGTCGTGAAACAATGCTTCGAGCGGATGAAGAAGGACTGCAACCGTATCTCCTGTACGATCAAAGTCGACTACCGCAAGGGCCACAGGGGCCGCCTCACCAGCAAAGTCGCGAGCGTGGAAAAGCATCTCAAGCGGAAACTGAAGACTTCCTGACGGATCCGGAATGAAGAGCGGGATGGTGGGGCCTGCTCTGCCAGGCGTATGCAATAGGTAATTCCTAACGAATCTGACCACAATCGGTTTGACCTCGTCGAAGGGGGTTGCCTTTCAGAGCTTGTGCAACAAGGGATATAAGTCCTGGTTACGATGGTTGAATCGGTAGCAAAGCTCGCCCAAGTCCAGAGGGAAGAATTTCCGAGGCGCGCCGCGCAACGGATGCAACTAGGTTTTCGCAGAGCTCCGGAACCCTTCGATGCCATTGAGGGGATCGCGCCCGTTGGGTCTGCCGCGCTCTTTGCGCCCGCCGATATGGTTACCGCGGACGGCGAGCGAGGCCTAGGCGTGCCAGTCATCGGTGGAGGAGAGGCGACCGGGCCTGGGATGGGGCTTGACCCGTTCAATTATCTATTGTGTGACCGTGCCGTTCCTGGACCGGCACCCCGCGGACCAGTCCGTGGCATTGCAGGATCCTCAGCACGAGGACTGTACCGGCCGCGCCCCAGCCGCGTTTGCCAGGGCGTGTGCCTCCAACGGTCGTTTCGTCGCGCTCGACGGTGCCAGCAAACGGCTCACGTCGGTGCTCCCTCCTCGCACACCAGGCGCGGATCACACGCGACCATCGCTCGCGGGCCGGAGCACTGGTCCGCCTGCGGAAGCGCTGCCGAGAGGCGGGCCCCCCAGCACGAACACCTCCCGCGGGCGCCGCGTCACGGCTGCCGGCAGACGACTGGACTCCCAGACCGAGGTGAGGCGGTACCGGCATGCGCCCTGCTAGCGCTTCAGCCGCCCGTCGGCCAACTTCCAGGTTCGCGTATGTCCGCAGCGAGGACCTCGTTGCATTGCTGGATCAGTCTCCATCTGGTCCAGTTTGGTTAGGAATTACCATGAAATAAAGACCGGATCTGAGAACCAGGCGGTTGTCCATTCCGGGTTGACGGCCAACCGGCTGCTCGATCTCATCCCGTTGGATAGCCGGTTCTGTGTCGCAAATTGTGCGCGTTCACCCGATGCCCGGACCTATTGCGGTTTTCAGAGCCATGGGTGGTCTGCCGACATGCCGGTCGCCGTGCTTGCTGTGGATCTGCGGTCCGCGCGAGTGGAAGGTGAGAAACTGCCGAACGAAACGAGTTCCGTCGCCAATCGGATGCGATTGGCTTCTATCCAGTCGAGCGGTGCGCCTGAGCAGAGCGAGCTGGTCATCCCGCTTCCCTGCTTTCAGAAGACCGAAAACTTGAAATACTTTTTCGGATTCTTTTTCACGTCCGCTACGAACTCCTCCACTTCCGTCAACAGCTTGTCCGTTCGAGTGTAGAGATCGTCGCGGGTGACGAGCTTGCCCACCGTGCCTTCGCCGCGCTCGATCTTCTCCAAGAGAAGCTCGCCGCGGGCCGTAAGACTGTCCAGCTTGGCATAGAGCGTAGGATCGGCAAGTTTCGCCAGTGTCCCATTCTGGTTGTTCAGGCGATTTGCGAGCTCGGTCAGTTCCTGCACCGCCTGGTTGGCCCGCGTGTAAAGCTCCTTGTCGGTGACGAGCTTCCCGACCGTGCCTTCGCCGTGCTCTACCCTGTCCAGCAGGGCGAGGCTTTTCTCCGCAGCTTTCTCCAAGTTTTCCAGGACTCGTTTGGAGCGCTCGTAGAGCTCGGGATCGTTGACCAACCTGCCGGTCGTGCCTTCCCCCTTTGTAATGGCTGCGAGCGCCCGCTGAACTTCCTGTAGGGCGGCATTGACGTTTTCAATCGTGGCCGAAGCGCCGGAGGCGAGACTGGTGATATCGGTCTCGACTCTGCCGGTCAATAGGGACCCCGGCTCCAGCAAGGGTCTCGACGGCGTGCCGGGGACGATTTCCAGATATTTGTCTCCGAGCAGGCCCAGGGCGCGGATGTTGATCGAGGCGTCCTCGCGAATATGCTGCGCCACTTCACGCTTGATAGCGAAGATAATTTCCACCTGTGGGGCGTTCTGGGCGATCTCGATCTTGTAGACATTGCCGATATTCACCCCGTTCATCAAAACCGGGCTGCCCACTTTGAGCCCTTGCGTGTGGCCGACCATCGCGCGGAACTGCGTCTTGCGGCTGAGTACTCCCAGGCCTTCTTCCAGGTTCAAAATCATGACCATCACGATGGCCAAAGCTATCAAGACCAGGATGCCGATCTTGACTTGCGCCCAGGTCAGATCAGATCGTCTTGTCATAGCTCATGTCCCCAGGTCCTAGTCCGAATGACGTCCGGCATAGGTGTCTCGCTCTTCAGTCGACAACGTGGAGGGGTCGAGGAACCCGCGAATTTCCGGGTCCCGGCGGCCGGCCAGTTCTTGCGGTGTGCCCTGAAACATGACCTGTCCTTTGTGGAGCAGGACGACGCGATCGGCGATGCGGAACGCCAGATCCAGATCGTGAGTGACCACGACCTGGGTTACCCCCTTGGCCTTGAGCTGCAGAAGCAGGTGTCCGATGGCGTAGGCATTGATTGGGTCCAGGCCGGCGGTGGGCTCGTCGTAGAGAATCACCCGCGCGCCGCTGGCCAGCGCACGGGCGATCCCGACCCGCTTGCGCATGCCGCCGCTGAGGTCGGCCGGCATGTTGTCGATCGCATCTTCCAATCCGACGAACTGCAGGCTCTGCCGGACTCGCCGCTCAATGTCGTCATCGGACAATGCACCTTGCTCCCACAACCGATAGCCGACGTTTTCCCGCACGGGGAGCGAGTCGAACAGAGCGGCGCTCTGGAACACCATTGCCATCTTCCGTCGAATCCGCGGCAATGCTTGTTCGGAGAGGCGCGTGATATCCTCGTCCTCGATGCGGACGCTCCCCCGATCCGGTTTATGCAGGCCGAGGATCAGCCGGAGAAGAGTCGTCTTTCCCGAACCGCTTCCGCCCAGAATGACCTTCGTTTCGCCCGGCTCGACGTGAAACGTGATGCGTTCCAGAACCTTTCGGTCGCCCAGCGTCACATCGACTGCGTCGAGTCGAATCATTGGCGGGCCTACAGCGCCATAAACAGCTTGGTCAGAAAGAAATCGCTGGCCAAGATCAAAATTGAAGAGGAGACCATCGACTGGGTCGTCGAAACGCCAACACCGACTGTGCCGCCTTTGGTCGCGAAGCCGGCAT
Organism: Nitrospira calida; assembly: GCF_976986435.1. Classification (NCBI taxonomy): domain Bacteria; kingdom Pseudomonadati; phylum Nitrospirota; class Nitrospiria; order Nitrospirales; family Nitrospiraceae; genus Nitrospira; species Nitrospira calida. Next base: position 2,363,298 of record NZ_OZ335950.1, on the reverse strand, counting down.
AGCATCCGACCATGGCGATGAAAAATCCGAACACGGCCGGTTTGATCAAACCGAGGACGAGATCCTGCCGCCGGAGCGCTTCGAAAGCCCAGGTCCAATAAAAGTAGGAGTCGATGCCCAGGTACAGTTTGGCGACCAACCATCCGCCGAAGATCGCGATGCCGTCCGTGACAATGGTGAGCAGAGGAATCATGCAGAGGCACGCGATCAGCCGGGTCGTGACCAGTTTGTGGATCGGATCGATGCCCTCGGCGCGCATGGCGTCGATCTGCTCGGTGACAGTCATCGAGGCGAGCTCCGATGCGATGCCGGTGCCGACCCGTCCTGCGATCATGAGGGCGGCGAGGACTGGACCGAGTTCGCGTACGACCGAGGTGCTGATCAGGCGCGAGACGTAGATGCTGGCCCCGTACGGTTCCAGTTGGACCGCGCCTTGGAGCGCCAATACCATGCCGGTGAACATGCCGGTCAGAACGACGATGAATAGCGAACCCACCCCGATGCGATCCATCTGGAGAATGGTTTCTCGAACGTAATACGGCGGGCGAAACAGATTGACGACGGTTCTGGCGCAGAGGAGTGTGAATTCCTGGACGACCCACACATACCCCAGTATCGTTTCCTTCAGCCTCACGACCACCCGTTGGCAAGTTGCTGCGGACCAAGCTCCAGACAAAACTCCGAAAATTATATGGTATGGCTGCGAAGGCGACAATGCAGGAATCGGTTTGGGACAGGAGTCACGATGGGGGGAGGGGCTCGGATTGATAGATGCGCGGCACGCGCGGGCCAATTGCGCACAGCACTTCATAAGGGATGGTGTCGAGCCACGCCGCGATGTCGTCGGCTGTGATGCGCTGCGAGCCCTGGCGTCCGATCAGCACGGCCTGCTGGCCTGGACTCACATCCGCAAGATCGGTGACGTCGACGAGCGTCATATCCATGCAGATGCGGCCGATCACGGGCGCGCGGCGGCCGCCGATGAGCACGAAGGCACGGTTCGAAAGCAGACGGTTGTAGCCGTCCGCGTAGCCGATCGGCAGGATGGCTACCCGCGAAGGCCGCTGCGCGACGAAGGATCGGTTGTAGCTGACGCTGCTTCCCCGGGGAATTGATCGGATCTGGGCGATGGTGGAGAACAATGAGAGAACGGGCTTGAGGTCGGGGACCGGGTCGCCGGCCGGCAGGGTGTGATATCCATAGAGCATGATGCCGGGCCGAACCGCCGTAAAGTAGGACGATGGGTAGCGAAGAATGGCCGCGCTGTTGGCTGTATGGATCAGCGGGACCGCCAGGCCGACTCGCTTGACGCCGTCGAGGAACAGGCGGAAGCGCGCGAGTTGCCCTTCCGTATAGTCCCGCTCCTCGCCGTCTGCGTCCGCCAAATGAGTCATCAAGCCTTCGGCGCGCAGAGGCCCGTTGAACGCCGGCCCCTGCAATAGGGCCAGCGCCTCTTCAGGAGAAAATCCCAACCGCCCCATGCCGGTATCGACTTTAAGATGCACCGGATAGGGTTCGGACCGGGACCTGAGTTGCTTGACAAACGCATCGGTCAAGCGCTCGTCGTAGAGCACCGGGGTGAGGCGGTGGGCGATCAAGTCGGGAAACTGCGGCGGAAACACGGCGCCCATGACCAGGATCGGGCTTTCGATGCCGGCCTGACGAAGCGCAAGTCCCTCATCCAGGGACGCAACGCCCAGACGGGGAATGCCCAGGCGCAGCAGCGCGCGGGACATTTCGATCAGACCGTGCCCATAGGCGTTGGCCTTGACGACGGCGATGATTTCGCAGGATGCCGGGATGTGTGAACGGACGACCGCAAGATTGTGAGCCAACGCCTGCAGATCGATGGTGGCGAACGTCGGATGGGAAAAGGGTGCAAGCGACACGCGGGCGTCAGACTTCCAAAATTTCTTCTTCCTTTTTCTTCAGAACCTGATCAACCTTCTGAACGTACTGATCGGTGAGCTTCTGGATCTCCTGTTCGGCTTTGCGCCATTCGTCTTCGGTCAGCTTGGACTCTTTTTGCAACTGCTTCAATTCGTGGTTGCCGTCATGGCGGGCGTTGCGGATGTGGATCTTGGTCTCTTCGCCGTGCTTCTTGCAAACCTTGATCAGCTCTCTGCGGCGTTCCTCGCTGAGCGGGGGGAGTGGGATGCGGATGATCTTGCCGTCGTTTGAGGGAGTGAGCCCGAGGTCGGATGCGAGCAGGGCCTTCTCAATTTCCTTGATCAGTTGAGGCTCCCAAGGTTGGACGGTGATCAACCGCGCTTCGGGCGTGGCCAAGTTCGCCACCTGCCTCAAGGGGGTCGGCGTCCCGTAATAATTCACCTTGATGCCGTCCAGCAACGAGACGGAGGCGCGGCCGCTGCGGATGCCGGCCAGCTCCCGCTTCAAATGCTCGAGCGCTGCTTCCATGCGTTCTGCCGTTTTTTTGCGGACCGGTTCAGCGAACATCATCGCCATGGGACTACCCGCGGTTGTCAACGGCCACCGGGAGTGACCAGTGTGCCGATCTTCTCGCCCTGCACCACTCGTCTCAAGTTTCCCTTTTCTTTCAGGTTGAAGACGATCAGCGGCAGATTGTTATCCATGCAGAGGCTGATCGCCGTCGAATCCATCACCTTGAGATTGTGATTGAGCACGAAGAGAAACGGCAATTCAGTGAACTTCTTGGCGGAAGGGGTAGTCAGAGGGTCGGCGTCGTAAATCCCGTCGACCTTGGTCCCTTTCATGATCACTTCCGCGCCGATCTCCATCGCCCGGAGGGCCGCGGCCGTATCGGTGGAGAAGTAGGGATTGCCGGTTCCGGCGGCGAAGATGACGACCCGCTTCTTTTCCAAATGGCGGATCGCCCTGCGACGGATGTACCCCTCCGCCAGTTGCCGCATCTCGATAGCCGATTGGACGCGCGTCATGACGCCTTTGCGTTCCAGGGCGTTCTGTAGCGCCAGCGCGTTGAGCACCGTCGCCAACATGCCCATATAATCGGCGGAGGCTCGTTCCATCCCGGTGGCACTGGCGGCGATGCCTCGGAAAATGTTGCCGCCGCCGATCACGATGGCGACCTCCACGCCCAATGAGACCACGTCGGCGATCTCGTCGGCGAGGCCTTCGAGGACTGAAGGCTGAATTCCGTACCCCTGCTCACCAGCCAGGATCTCTCCGCTGACCTTGAGGAGAATCCGCTGGTATTTGGCAGAGCTCATGCTTGGCCTAGTTGGTAGCGCGTGAACCGACGAATGTTCATGTTCTCGCCGATCTTGGCGATCTTTTGCGCTAACAGGTCCTTGATAGTGATGGTTGGATCCTTGATGAATTCCTGCTCGAGCAGGCAGCGCTGTTGATAGAATTTTTCCAGTTTGCCTTCCACGATTTTGGCCCAGGCGGTTTGCGGCTTGCCTGTCTCCTTCGCCTGCGCCTCATAAATGCTCTTTTCCTTCTCGATGATGTCGGCCGGAACGTCTTCCCGCCTGATGTACCAGGGATCCGTTGCGGCGATCTGCAGGGCTAGGTCGTTTACAAAGGCTTTGAACTCTTCATTGCGTGCGACAAAGTCCGTCTCGCAGTTGACTTCGATCAGGACGCCGATCTTGCCGCCTCCGTGAATATAAGCGTGGATCAGCCCCTGATTAGTCTCCCGCCCTGCCTTCTTCTGCGCGGCGGCCAACCCCTTCTGCCGCAGGTAGTCGATCGCCTTTTCGACATCGTTCCCCGTTTCGGTCAGGGCTTTCTGACAATCAAGAATTCCGGCTCCCGTCTTTTCGCGAAGTTCTTTGACTAAAGTGCTCACGCCAGCCATGTTGCCATGTCTCCTACCGTTGTGGTCCTAATGATCCAGCGAATGATCCGATCCGCTCCGGCTGTCACGGCGCGATCTGAACGCTTTCCAAGGAGGCCGGCATCGGCCTGCCTTCCGTGCGCTTCTCGTCGACGAGTGGTTCGGCGAACTCGCTGTCTTCGCGTTGCGCGCGGAGGTGAGCGCCTTCGATGCAAGCGTCGGCGATGCGCGAGGTGATCAGCTTGATCGATCGGATCGCATCGTCGTTGCCGGGGATGGGGTAGTCGATGTCGTCGGGATCGCAGTTCGTGTCGACGATCGCGACCACCGGGATGCTGAGCCGGTTCGCTTCCTGGACGGCGATGCGCTCGACACGGGTGTCGAGCACAAACACGCAGCCCGGCAACTCCGTCATGTTTTTGATGCCGGAGAGGTACTTCTCGAGCTTGACCTTCTCCTTCTGCATCTGGTTCAGCTCTTTCTTCGTCAGGCCCTGGTGCACGGTGTCCGCCAGCGTCGCCTCCATTTTCTTGAGCTTGTCGACGCTGCGGCGGATGGTCTGAAAATTGGTCAGCATGCCGCCCAGCCAGCGCTGGTTCACGTAAAACATGCCGGCGCGCTTGGCTTCTTCCTCAAGGATTTCCGCCGCTTGACGCTTGGTGCCGACGAAAAGAACCGACTCGCCGGCCGCCACCGTGTCGCGGACGAAGGCATAGGCCTGGTGCAACCGCTCCAACGTCTGCTGCAAGTCGATGATATAAATCCCGTTTCGTTCTCCAAAGAGAAATTTCTTCATTTTCGGGTTCCAGCGGTTGGTCTGGTGCCCGAAGTGCACGCCCGCTTCCAAAAGCTCTTTAATGGTAACCACTCCCATGCCTTCACCTCCCTCCAATGCTTGCGGAGCGTCTCTCAACCCGTCGGGTACCCATGGGCCACGTGGAATGCGTCTGGGTGCCGGAAGAACGACAGGAATCGGAGACGAGAAGGTTCGCCCTTCTTATTCCCAAGCCGCGCGGCATGCTCGTCATGCCGGTGTGAATTTGGAATAACGAGTGATGTCTCTTCGGCGAGAGACCTGTAAAGCCTTGGCACGCTAGCACAATCACTCCGGCTTTGCAAGCCGTTGGTTGGCGGGAGCATCGCTCACGAACGATAACTGGCGTTGATCTTGACGTAGTCATACGACAAATCTGTCATCCAGAAGCGCGCATTCCCGTGTCCCAGGCCGAGATCGACCGAGATGGTGAACTCTTTGCGATGGAAAATTCTCTCAATGCGCCGTTCGGCCTGTGCCCCGCAGCCGACCCCTGCTTTGACCATCGTGACCCCGTCGAACGCCAGGGTAATCTGTTCCGGATCGAGGGGAACGCCGGAACGGCCGACGGCCGCCATAATGCGCCCCCAGTTGGCGTCCTGACCGAACAAGGCGGTCTTAACCAGACAGGACGTGGCAATCGCCCGGGCAACACGGCGGGCGTCATCGTCGGTTCGGGCTCCTGTAACGAGGACCTGGACCACTTTCGTGACCCCTTCCCCGTCGCGACAGACCTGCAGCGCAAGAGAAAGGCAGGCGGCGTTGAGCAGGCGCTGAAAGAGTCTTGCATCGGACGTATCAGCCTCGATCATCGCGTTCCCGGCCAGACCGTTTGCCAGACAGAGAACCATATCGTTCGTGCTGGTATCGCCGTCTACTGAAATGCAGTTGAACGATTGATCCACGGCGGTGCGGAGAGCCTGCTGGAGACACGGTTGTGCGATCCGAGCGTCGGTCGTGAGATAGGCCAGCAGGGTGGCCATGTTCGGATGGATCATGCCGGAGCCCTTGGCCATACCGCCCACGGTGACCGTTCGGCCGCCGATTGTTCCTTTCACGGCGACTTGTTTGACCTTGAGATCGGTCGTCATGATCGCCTGGGCGGCTTCGGTTCCACCGCCTCGGCGCAGACGCCTCATCAACAGGGGAATCCCGGCTCTAATGCAGGCGATCGGCAGCGGTTGCCCGATCACACCCGTCGATCCCACGAAGACTTTTTCCCGTGCGACCCCCAGACGCGCGGCGACCAACGTCGCCATCTCCTCCGCCGCGGCCAGACCCTCATGGCCGGTGCAGGCGTTGGCATTTCCACTGTTCACGATGATGGCGCGGCCGATGCCATGTCGGAGGTGCAGCCGGTCGATCACCACCGGCGCCGCAACGATCTGATTGGTTGTGAAAACCCCTGCAATCGGCCCTTCCTGATCCGACACGACAAGGGCCAGGTCCTTGGCCTTTTTTTTCTTGATCCCGCAGTGGACCCCGGCGGCTTGAAATCCTTGCGGAGCAGTGATGCCACCTCGAACGACTCTCACACAATCGGAACTCATGCGGCAACTACGAGGGAATTGGAACAGATCGGGCCGGGTATCACGGGAAGATCCCGGGTGCGGTAAGGCCCAGATCTTCCGGCCATCCCATCATGAGATTGAGCGCCTGGATCGCTTGTCCGGCGGCGCCTTTCACGAGATTGTCCAGCGCGGCCACAGTGACGACCCAGCCAGCCCGCGCGTCGATGAAGACGCCAATATCGCAGAAATTGGAGCCGCGGATGTATCGGGGATTGGGCGTGAAGTCTTCGCACACCCGCACGAAACGCTCGCCCTTGAAGAAATCCCGATAGAGCGACCGTAGCTCGGCAAGCTCGATCGCACGCGTGAGCCGGCCATAGGCTGTGCTCAGGATTCCGCGATTCAAGGGGACCAGATGTGGGGTAAAGACCACACGAAGGGGCGGCGCGGTCCCCCCTGGACTGTCCTCTCCTCGATCCCGGCCGGTCAGAATGGCCAGGAGTTCCTGTTCGATCTCGGGAATGTGCCGGTGCTGGCCAATCTTATAGGGTTCTACTGAGTCGTGCGCCTCGGGAAAATGATAGGGCAAAGCCGGGCTGCGGCCCGCTCCAGAAATCCCCGATTTCGCGTCGATGACGATGCTATCCGGCTGAATCAGCCCGTTGGCCACGAGCGGGGCCAATTGCAGGATGGCGGCGGTCGGATAGCAGCCGGGGGAAGCGACCAGACGCGCCCGCCGGATTTCCGATCGATGCAGCTCCGGCAGTCCGTACACTGCTTCGGCCAGCAATTCTTTCTGCGGGTGAACGGTCTGATACCAGGTTTCGTAGACGGCGGGATCCTTAAGCCGATAATCGGCGCTCAGATCTACGACCTTCCTGCCGGCGGTCAGGCACGCGGCGACCGGCAGCAGCGATTTCGTATGAGGGAGTGCGAAGAAAATCACATCAGCGCGAGCGGCGACAGCCTGCGGTTCCAGGGCCTCAAAAGACAGCCGAACCATAGAAGCCAAGTTCGGGAACAGGGTCGCGACCGGGGTACCGGCCGATTTCTCTGACGTCACCACCGTCAGTTCCAACCTCGGGTGTCCTGAGACAAGGCGCACGAGCTCGACGCCGGTGTAGCCGCTGGCGCCGACCACCGCCGCTCTGATCTTTTCCCGTGACCCCTGCACTGATACCTCCTGCCCCCAAAGACGCCCGCTGCGAAAACCGCGAAGCAGCGCGGAATAAAAAAGGGAAGGCCGAAAGCCTTCCCTTGAGAGTCTCTCTGCTTTTGACCGTTACCGCTTTGAGTATTGGAAACGCTTCCGTGCCCCTTTCTGACCGTACTTTTTCCGCTCTTTGACACGCGAGTCGCGTGTCAGCAATCCTTCCTTCTTGAGCGGTTCGCGAAGCGCCGGGTTCATTGTCACCAGGGCCTTGGCGATCGCATGCCGCAGGGCTCCGGCTTGACCGGTCGGCCCGCCTCCGTGGACGGTTGCCCGAACCGAATATTTCCCCGTCAATCCGGTTAGCTCCAGAGGGTGCTGGATAACGTGCTGCAAGGTCAGCCGAGGAAACGCTTTCTCCAACGGCTTCTCGTTGATCGTGATTGCGCCGGGAGCTGCGGAAACCCAGGCCCGTGCAATGGCGCATTTCCGCTTCCCAACGGCATATTCCGTCATCACTGCCATGCTCTTTCCTGCCCTCCTTGTGTCTCGTCGGCGTTCGGGTCTGAGTCCGTTACAGGTTGATCGGCTCCGGACGTTGAGCCTGATGGGGGTGAGCCGTCCCCGCGTAGACCTTGAGTTTTCTTCCCATTCGTTTGCCCAGCGGCGATTTCGGCAACATGCCTTTGATGGCCCTTTCCACCAACAGGGTAGGGTTCTTGGCATGCACGTGTTCGGCGGTCAGCACTTTGAGTCCGCCGGGATAGCCAGTGTGATGGATGTACGTCTTCGTTTTGAATTTGTCTCCGGTCAACCGGATTTTGTCTGCATTCACGACCACCACGTGGTCTCCCGTGTCCACATGTGGAGTGAACGTGGGTTTGTGCTTTCCCCTCAGGAGGATCGCGACGCGAGAAGCCAACCGTCCAAGCGTCTTCCCTTCGGCGTCCACCAGATACCACTTTCGTCTGACATCGGTCGGTTTCGCCAAATACGTCGTCATAACCAGATGCTCTCCTTCGTCAGCTTATGATCCAGCCGCTATGCTTCCTGCGCTCCGAGATTTCTTGTTTCGAATTTGGCCAGCCATGCGTCTAGATTGCCGCCGCTTCGACGCCTGAGCACGTCTTCGGTGACGTAAATCGGTGAATGGGTTCTCAGAGCCAGTGCGATGGCGTCGCTGGGCCGCGCATCGAGCGTCCGCTCAACCCCTTTAAAGGCCAAGTGGATGGTCGCGTAGTAGGTGCGGTCCTTCACATCGGAGACTACCACCCGTTGCACCCGCACATTCAAATGATCGACGAAGCTCTTCATGAGGTCGTGGCTCATCGGCCTGTGCGTCACTACCCCCTCAAGCGCCAGTTGGATCGCATTTCCTTCAGCCGCACCGACCCAGATCGGCAGCACATCAGTGCGTCGATCGTTCTGAAGAATCACGATCTGCGTCTCGGTGTTGGGATCAGGTACGATCCTCAGCACTTTCATTTCAATGATAAGATCGCCTGTGTCTTTCTGTTCCATGGTGTTCTGACGGGAATTCAGAGCTTGATGGCGTGTGAGATAGGTCGCTGGTGTGCGAGGGTCGGCTGTCAATCAGGATTCGTATTTGCCGAAGTCCTCAGGTTTGAGATTTTCGAGCCACTGCTCCAGTTCTTCCGATGTCTGCTTGCGGATCACGGTCTCGCTGGCGAAAATCGGCGCGTTGGCGCGCAATGCCAGAGCGATAGCATCGCTCGGCCTGGAATCGATCGTGTACTCGGAGTCCTCATACATCAGGTGAATTTTGGCGTAATAGGTGTTCTCGTTCAAGTCAGTGATGACGACGCTGATGACTTTGGCGTCCACCAAGTCCAGCAACGCTTTCATCAGGTCGTGCGTCATGGGTCTCGGCGCGGCAATGTTCTCCAGGGCGAAACTGATGGCACTCGCTTCCGACTTCCCGATCCAAATCGGGAGCATCTCGGAGTGCTCTTCGTCCTTGAGGATCACGATGTACGCGTTGTTATAGGGGTCAAACATTAACCCCCGGACTCTGAGCTGGGTAATCACGTCACCTGGTCTCCTCTGGCGTATTAACAGCGACGATTGACCGACCGAGATAGCAGGTCAATCTAGCACTTCTTAAAACGGCGTGTCAACGAAACTGTCGAGCCCGGTAACCCGACGGGCAGGAAATCAGAAAGATCAAACCGTCTGCGGACTGCGGAACGAGACCGACCAGGATTGACAAATTAACGGGAGGTCCTGTCCTCTTGGCAAGATTTCCTTCCCTGGTCACTGCGGGGGACGGTAATTTTGATCCAGCTTGGAAGTGTCGACCGGCTCGCCAAGTTTCAGAAACGCTCGCATCTGCTTTTTGACCAACTCGCGGCCGCTTTCCTCGCCCAGGTTCACCTGATACTCGTTGATCACCATCACCCTCATGCTTTCCCATTTCTTCCAACAGTTCTTACAGACCTTGGCTTTGATCTCCGCTTCCAACTTTCCCATGAAGATCGGATCGGTGATGGCTTCTCCTTGTTGTCCACATGTGACGCATTGAACGGCCGTCATCGAGAAATGTCCTCCTTGTCGAACCAGACCGACAATCGCGCTCAAGCCGGCGACATTTTAACATTGCCGTCCACCGAAAAAAAAGGAGCTTCAGTGCATTGACGACCACCGGGCTTCGTGTTAGAAGAGGCCTTGCTCATGTGTCTGGATCGTGGCGCTGTTGCCCGGATGGCGGAACTGGCAGACGCGCCAGACTCAAAATCTGGTTCTCGCAAGAGAGTGGGAGTTCGATCCTCCCTCCGGGCACCATGTGTGTCATGTGGCTTGCGCGTGCGAGGAATCATCAATAGGTCGTTCGATCGAGGCACTGGTTCCGGAACAGTGAGGGAAGCCGCCCTAGCCGGAGGCTGGCGAGAGACCAAACCCCAAAAATCGCGAGATTTCCCCTCTCGGATCAGGCAAACGCCTCTTGACATGCTATAGCCGTTGTCCTATAGTTCCGGCAACTTAAGTGTGGTGGAATCGTTACTTAATCTCGGCACAAGCGGTTTTGTCGTTCATTCTTCATCTTAACTCACTCACAAGGAGGCAGCACATGCGTAAGGTGGTCGCATTTGGAGCTGCGGTTCTCATTGTCGGCTCCGTGAGCATTGCAATGGCCCAGGAACGCCTGCCGCAACACTCTGGCTTCGGCACGGGGGTCGGTGAGAACGCCGGTGTCGGTTCGCGTTCCCAGATCTGGGATCGGGCCGCATTCCTTGAATATCTCTCCCAGCCGGAAACGATTTATGGCCGTGTGCTGGCGATCGATATTCCGGGGGGAAAGATGCATCTGGAGACGGGAGGAAGCTCGCATGACGAAGGACGAGCGGGGACAGGTACCCTTTCGGTTCTGACGGCTTACTTTGACGATAAGACGAATATGGATCAGATTAAGGTGCTCAATGCGGGGGACGATATCTCATTGCAAGTAGTGGAAGCTACCTCTCCCAATCAGCCGTTTGGAACGGGCCGAAAGTTGGTGCGACAGGTGACGGTCATTCGCGGTAACGAGAAGCTGGCCGGCTTCGGCGGGTTGGGGCAGCGGCCGAATCCTTATACCGAACGCGGCATTGAAACGCAAAACCTCAGTGTCACCGGCGGTGTGATTGGTCAGGTGCTTCCGGGCGAAATCAATACCGGGATCGTCAGCCCGATCGGTGAAATCACGGGCGCTGCGCCCTGTTGGCAGTGCGAACCGCAGCCGGGCTGGGGGTATGGCTCGAGCAACAAATCAGACTATGGTACCGATCCGACGAAGCCCAACCTGGTGAAGGGCATCAACTAGGGCGCCAACGAAGGTCAGCTGGTTTGTGACAGGCGAGAGAGGGGACAGCTGTTCGAGCTGTTCCCTCTTCTTATTTTCCGCTATCTTTTGCCGATCCGCGGGCGCCCGCTTTTTCATACTGTCTGGGTAAGTCCGATGGCTTTTGGTGACCGCTTGAAAGCGGATGGTGCGCCTGATAGCATCGATGCGCAACCCGAGCAGGAAACGCAAAGGTGAAGCGAATGACTCGTCAAGAGGAGATGTCTGATGTTCAGCCAGATGCGGAATTAGATCTCCGTGGAGTCATCTGTCCTTACAATTTTGTGAAGACCAAGCTTAAGCTCGAAGCGATGGAACCGGGACAGGTGTTGGCGGTGATTCTGGATGATGGCGAGCCGATCCGTAATGTGCCGCGCAGCGTAAAGGACGACGGCCATACAGTCTTGGCCCAAGAGCCGTTGGAGCAATCCTTCCGCGTCATCATTCGAAAACGAATGAACGAATAGCTCGATTCCGCGATTATTTCCCCTCAAGGTCGTTCCGCCGGTTCTTTCCTTCTACGACGATCGTCGCTTCGCCCCGCGGAAGCTTCCAGTCCGTTCGGCGAAGCAAATCGGAGATTCGGCCGCGCAGAAGCCGTTCACTAGGCTTCGTCATATCCTGGGCGATGACGATCCGCCGATCGCCGAGAAACGACCGGATGGCCACGAGGATCGATCGCAGGGACCGCACAGGCGCGTACAGTACCAGGACGCGATCGTCTCGACGCCGGGCCTCGAAAAAGCGTTGTCGTGCGAAGTTCCGCGCGGGGACCTGGCCGTAAAACGAAAACGAATCACCGGAAAACCCCGAAACCGACAAAGCCGCCGTCACGGCGGAAGGGCCGGGGATAGGGACGACCGGAATGCCCGCCCGGGCGGCTTGGGCGGCAAGGAGGCGGCCGGGGTCGACAATCGCGGGCGTGCCGGCATCGACCGCCAGCGCGATACTCTGTCCTTGGCGAAGCCGGTCGATAAGCACGGGAATTTTGTCCGCACAGTTCCAGCGATGGTAGCTCGTCAACGGCGTCTCAATCGCATAGCGATCGAGTAAGGCCCGGATGACGAGCGGATCTTCAGCTGCAATTACGGTCACGTCCCTCAACACCTTGAGCGCGCGAAGCGTGATGTCCTCATGGTTGCCGATCGGCAGACCGACAACGTACAAGGAACCGACGGACGTCGAGGCGCGTTTCAGCATTCCACAAGCGGGCCTTTCTTGACTCTCATCTTGAGGCGCCGATATAATTCGCACTTCTGAAGCCGCCCGTTTTTTCTGGAAAGTTGAGGAGATAGACCCAATATGGCGGTCTTCTTCTTCACGGCGACGATGGTGCTCTATTTGGTGGGCACCGTGTTTTTTCTCGCCTACTTGTTGCGGCGGTCAGAGGCCCTTTCCAAGGTTTCGCTGGGGGTCACCGCCGTCGGTTTTGGAGCCCACACACTGGCGCTCGCGATGCGAATGATCGGAACGGGCCAGGCCCCGCTTCCGAGTTTTCATGAGGCGCTGTCTTTTTTCGCCTGGACACTGGTCCTGGTCTTTCTGGCCGTTGAATTTCGGCATCGCATTCACGTTCTCGGTTCCTTTATTCTGCCCCTGGCGTTGTTGTCTCTCGTCTCTGCCGCCATCCTCCCGGAGCAAGTGCCGACACTGAAGCCTGTCCTGAAGACCTTATGGGTCCACGTGGCGCTCAGTATGCTGGGCGCGGTCGGATTCGCCGTCGCGTTCGTCGCCGGTGTAATGTACCTCATTCAGGATGGGTTGTTGAAGTCGAAGCGGTTCAATGTCTTGTACACCAAACTGCCCGCGCTGGACTTTTTGGATCATCTCAACCAACAGTCGATCGTGTTCGGCTTTCCGCTCCTGACACTGGGCATTATCACGGGAGCGATTTCGGCAGGATTCACCAAGGGTTCCTACTTGAGTTGGAATCCCGAACAGACCTGGGCGCTGGTGACCTGGTTCTTTTATTTCGTGGTGCTTCTGGGTCGCTTGACGGTGGGCTGGAGGGCCAAGCGGGCGGCTTATCTGACCATCATCGGGTTTGCTGGTGTCATCCTGACGTTGGTGGGCGTCGTGCTCAAGGGGCACGGACAGGTTTCCTGACATGAACATCATCGTTGTCGGGCTCAGTCATAAAACGGCTCCGATTGAAATCCGCGAGCGGTTGGCGGTTCCTGAAAGCCGGATGGGCGAAGCGCTCAGCCGCCTATGCTCGTACCCCGGGATCAAGGAAGGCATCCTTCTCTCCACATGCAACCGCGTCGAGGTTTACGCAGTGGTCGAGGACATCGAGTCAGGATATAGCCGAGTGCAGGAATTTCTCGCCGACACGCATCTCTCTCTCTCCTCAGAACAGTTGACTCCTCATCTTTACTGGCACGCCGGGGACAAGGCCATTGCGCACCTGTTTCGGGTCGCTGCCAGCTTGGATTCGATGATCGTCGGCGAATCGCAGATTCTGGGGCAATTAAAAGACGCCTTTGAGATCGCCCTTGCGCACAAGGCGACGGGATTGATTCTGAACAAGGTTGTGAAAAAAGCCATCTCCGTGGCCAAGCGCGTACGGACCGAAACCAAGATTTCGGAAATGGCCGTCTCTGTGAGCTACGCAGCCGTGGAATTGGCCAAGAAGATTTTCTCCAGTCTTCGTGAAAAAACGGTGCTCCTGGTAGGGGCCGGTGAAATGGCCAAGCTGGCGGCGCGGCATCTGATGGCGCATGGTGTGCGCCAGGTCCGGATTACCACACGTAATCCTCACGCTGCGATGGATCTGGCCTGTCGGTTTAACGCGACGCCCATTCCGTTCGAAGAGTTCCGTGACGATATGGCCACAGCGGACATCGTGCTTGTCTCGACCGGTGCGTCTCATTATTTGATCGGGGCCGAAGACGTGCAGCGGGCGGTCCGCCAACGGATGAACCGGCCTATGTTTCTGATCGATATTTCCGTCCCACGAAACATCGATCCGGCGGTCCGACACATCGACAACGCATTTCTCTTTGACATCGACGACCTCAAGATGCGGGTCGAACAGAACCGGGAAGAACGACTGCAGGAAGCCGAGAAGGCCGAGCGGATGGTGGCGGAGGAAGTGGTCGTCCTGCGGCAATGGCTCAAATCCTTGGAAGTCACCCCAACGATCGTTGCTCTTCGTGCCAGAACGGAGGAAATCAAGCGCGCGGAACTGGAGAAGACGTTGGGCCGTTTGGGGCATCTTTCGAACCACGAGCGGGAGTTGGTGGAGAATTTGGCGTCGGCCATTGTGAACAAACTCATTCACGGGGCCATGGTGACGCTCAAAGCCGAGGCCAATTCATCGGGTGGAGCCATGTTCGTCGAGGCGGCCCGCCGATTCTTTTGCCTGGAAGAGGCACCGACGGGCCGATCTGACCACTTGAACCGTAGCGACAGGTGGGACCGCTTTGCCCGGCTGGCAACACCCGCTCCGAGGCCGGAGCCTTTCGTGGCGGAAGAAGCAACAGAGGCTTCAAGGGAACAGGCGGGAGAGAAGAAGAGGTAGTGTCAAAGCCTTACGTCCGATGCACTGGATGAGGCCCTTGGAGTCGGGATTGCATGTCGACAGGCCTCAAACTCTTCACCTGCCCGAAGTGTCTGCATTCGTATCTGGGGCACGATCCGTTGCCCGATTGTCCGCGGTGCGGATTTGACTACCGGGAGCGGCAAGGGTTCCGCTGGGACGTCGTTGTCTATCTTCTGACCATCCTCGGCTTGGTCAGCTTCCTCTTGGTCTCGTCGTATTACCGGGGATTGCTCGGGCTGGCACCGCCTCCAGCAGGCCCCGGGGTGAGGCAGCAAGCATTCGAAGAGCAACTGCCCGGTGCGGACCGGCGAACGGAGTTTGATGCGTTGCGGACTCCTTCCCTGGATCCTGGACGATAGCCGGTTGCCGAAACATCGCGTTGGATGCCGGAATCGGCAAGTTGGTGCGAGGGGAATTGGACGGTGGCAGTGACGAACGGCAGGCGCAGCTCGCTGGTGCTCGGAACCCGAGGGAGCAAGCTGGCCCTTCGACAGAGCGAATGGGTGCGGACGCGGTTGCAGGAGATTTCGCCGGAGGTATCGGTGTCGCTCAAGCGGATTCAGACCTCCGGAGACAAGATTCTCGACGTCGCGCTTGCGACGATCGGCGGCAAAGGACTCTTTGTTAAAGAAATTGAAGAGGCGCTTCTGCGCGGCGAGATCGATCTGGCTGTTCATAGCATGAAGGATGTGCCGACTATGCTGCCGGATGGTCTTGCCATCCTCTGCGTACCCGTGCGGGAAGATCCCCGCGACGTTTTGATTGCTCGGAACGGCCACGCGTTTTCGCAGTTGCCGGCCGGAGCTCAGATCGGAACGAGCAGCCTGCGGAGGCAAGCTCAATTGCTGCACAGCCGCCCTGACCTCAAGATCGAGATGTTACGGGGCAACCTGGATACCCGGTTAAGGAAGCTGCGCGAAGGCCAATTCGACGCCATTGTGCTTGCTGCGGCCGGGCTCAAGCGGCTCGAGTGGACGGAGAACACAACCGAATACCTGCCGATGGAGGTCTGTCTCCCGGCGATCGGTCAGGGGGCGTTGGGCATCGAAGGGCGGTGCGATGATCTGTTCGTCCGGGAGCTCGTCGCGCCGTTGAACCATCCGCCCTCCCAGACGGCCGTCCTTGCGGAACGGGCACTCTTGCATCGGCTGGAAGGCGGATGCCAGGTGCCCGTCGCGGCTTATGCGACGTTGAGGGGAGATACACTGGTGCTCGATGGTTTGATTGCGAGCATTGATGGCCGGGACTTGATTCGGGATGTCGTCCAGGGCCCTCCATCGGAGCCTGAACGTCTGGGCGTGCGGCTGGCGGAACAGCTTCTGGCCAGGGGCGGGGACAAGATTCTGGATTCAATCTACGGAAGAGACCGCCATCGTGACGTGTAAGCCTGGCAAGGTTTATCTGGTTGGGGCGGGTCCGGGTGATCCGAAGCTCCTGACCCTGCGCGGCAAGGAATGCCTCGAACAGGCGGATGTGGTGCTGTACGATTATCTGGCGAACCCCGTGCTTCTCGACTATGCGCCCGCTCGTGCTGAGCGGATTTACGTCGGGCGGCGAGGCCGAGGGACGTATCCGGATCAGGGGGAGATCAATCGTCTGCTTATCGACAAGACGAAGGCAGGCAAGATCGTTGTCCGTCTGAAAGGTGGCGATCCCTTTGTGTTTGGGCGGGGGGGAGAGGAGGCGGAAGCGGTGGCTGAAGCCGGGTTGGATTTCGAGGTGGTCCCGGGGGTGACGGCAGCGGTGGCGGTGCCGGCCTATGCGGGCATTCCGGTGACCCACCGGACGCTGGCCTCGACGGTAGCGTTCGTGACCGGTCATGAGGATCCGACCAAGGGGCCTTCGAAGTTGGAATGGCCGCGGCTCGCAACGGCGCAGGGGACGCTGGTCTTTCTGATGGGCATGAAAAATCTTCCGACCATCGTGTCGCGGCTGATCGCCGAGGGAAGGGCAGCGGACACGCCGGTGGCGGTCATCCGTTGGGGCACGCGGGCGAATCAGCGGACGATCGTGGGAACGCTGAGCGACATCGTGCAACGAGCCGAGGAGGCCGGGATGGAACCGCCGACCGTGATCGTGGTCGGCGAGGTCGTCCGCCTTCGGCAGCAGTTGAATTGGTTCGAGAAGCGGCCATTGTTCGGCAAGCGCATCCTGGTCACCAGGGCGCGCGAACAGGCAGCGGACCTGTCGAACTTGCTGGCTGCTTATGGTGGAGAACCGGTCGAGTGCCCCACCATCCAGATCGTGCCGCCGGAAAGTTGGGACGATCTGGATCAAGCTCTCGCCGAGCTTGACCACTACCGATGGCTGATCTTCACCAGCGTGAACGGCGTCGGACCGTTTATGGCCCGTCTGGCTGAGAAAGGACGGGATGCCCGTGCGCTGGCCGGCCTCAGCATCTGTTGCATCGGACCGCGCACCGCGAAAGAACTCGCCGTCTACGGATTGAAAGCTGATCTGGTTCCCTCGGAATATCAAGCCGAGGGCGTCATCGACGCATTGCGGAAGGCCGGCGTCAAGGGACAGAACATTCTCATCCCTCGCGCCGCGGTCGCACGGGAAATCTTGCCGGAACAACTGCGGGCGCTGGGCGCCGAGGTGCGCGTCGTGACGGCCTACCGGACGGTTATGCCGAAGGTGGACGTCCAGCATCTCCGAGAGCAATTTCAGCAACGCCGGATCGACGTGATCACGTTCACCAGTTCATCCACGGTGCGCAATTTCAGCCGGCTGTTCGACGACCTTGCAGAGATGAAGAAAGCGACGGAAGGAGCGGTCGTCGCTTGCATCGGTCCGATCACCGCGGAGACCGCGCGGGAGCTCGGGTTCGCGGTAAACATTGTGGCCGGTGAAAATACCGTTCCCGCTCTGGCGCAGGCGATTGTTCGGCATTTTGCGGACGAGCGCGGGCCCGGGCAGCGTCGTTGTACGGTCTTCTAAAAAAATTAATAAATAGAGAGGAGCGGATTATGGTGCCGGTGAAATCGTTCATGGTTCCTCGTGAAAAGTTCGTCACGGTCCATCGCGACACGGATGTGCAGACGGCCGCCCGGATGATGCGGGATCACAATATTGGCAGTCTCTTCGTGACCAACGGCAAGGACATCATCGGGATCATCACCGATACGGACATGGTCCGGCGCGTGGTCGCCGTCGGGGCCGATGCCACGAAAACGACGGTGGAGCAGATCATGTCTGCGCCCATCGTGACGATCGAAGAAAACAAGACGTTGCTGGACGCCAATGACCTGATGGCGCAGTCCCATCTCCGTCATCTCGGTGTGACGAGGGAAGGCAAGCTGGTCGGAATGATCTCGGTGCGAGATCTGGTCGTGTTTTTAACCAATCTGCCGAGAAAATAGCTGACGGCGGATAGCTCCAAGGCATTCGCTGTCAACTACCGGCTTGGAGGAGGAACAATGGCGTTTCCGATCCACCGCCTGCGGAGATTGCGGCAGAGCGAGCCGCTCAGACGCATGGTCCGGGAAACCACTCTGTCGCCGTCCGATCTGATCTATCCGCTGTTTGTGGCGGATGGGCGCGATCGGAAGGAAGAAATCGGCTCCATGCCGGGCCAGTATCGACTGTCGATCGACGTGTTGGTCAAGGAAGCGATGGAAGTTCGAACGCTGGGGATTCCGGCCGTGATCCTGTTTGGCATCCCGGATCGCAAGGACGAGCGAGGAAGTTCGGGGTATGATCCCCAGGGAATTGTCCAGCGAGCCGTTCGCGCGCTCAAGGATCAGGTGCCGGATCTTCTGGTGATCACCGATGTGTGCATCGACGAGTACACCACCCACGGGCACTGCGGGCTGGTCAGAGACGGTCGCGTGCTGAACGATGAAACCTTGGACTGCCTCCGGGCGATGGCGCGCACCCATGCCGAGGCCGGCGCGGATATGGTCGCGCCGTCCGACATGATGGATGGACGGGTCGCCGCCATCCGCGACGAGTTGGATCGCGCAGGTTTTCCCGATGTGCCCATTCTGGCTTACGCAGCCAAGTTCGCTTCCTGTTTCTATGCCCCGTTCCGGGAGGCAGCGGACTCGAGTCCAAAATTCGGAGACCGGCGGTCCTATCAGATGGATCCGGCGAATCTCCGCGAAGCGCTCCGGGAAATCGACCTGGATATCGCCGAAGGGGCTGATATCGTCATGGTCAAGCCTGCGTTGCCCTCGCTCGACGTTCTGGCGCTGGCCAGGCAGCGGGTGCTGGTTCCTCTGGCCGCATACCAGGTGAGCGGGGAATACAGCATGATCAAGGCCGCGGCCCGGGCCGGCTGGCTGGACGAGACACGTGCGATAATGGAGTCATTGCTGGCTATCAAACGGGCCGGGGCGGATATGATTCTCACCTACTTCGCCAAGGATGCCGCCAAGCTCCTGAATTGATGACGCGCATGAAGGTCACCCGTGGCGTCGCCGCCTATATTCCACCCCCCTATCCAGTCTTGACGATCGGGAATTTTGACGGTCAACATCGGGGACACCTCGCGTTGCTTCAGGCAGTGGTGGAAGCGGCCCGGGCCACTGGCGGTACCCCCGTCGTGCTGACTTTCGACCCGCACCCCGTCAGAATCCTTGCGCCGCAGGTCGAATTGCGGTTTCTAACTTCGATGGAGGAGAAGCTCGAGCGATTTGCCAAAGCGGGGGTCGCGGAAGTGGTGTTTTTGGAGTTTACGCCGGCGCTCGCGGCGCTCACACCGGAGGAATTTGTCCGACAGGTGCTGTGTGAAGCGATCGGCGTTCGGGAGTTGTTCGTGGGGGATCATTTCGCGTTCGGGAAAGGTCGAGCCGGAAGGGTTGCGGACCTACAACGGTTGGCCGTCCGGTACGGATTTCGCGTGCATCCAATGCCCCCTGTCCGTGTCGATGGGGAGATTGTCAGTTCGACGCGCATCAGACAGTTGGTTCAGGAGGGCGAGATGGCGAAGGCCACTCGGTTGCTGGGAAGACCGTATGCGCTGAGCGGCGTGGTGGTGCGCGGAGAACACCGGGGGCAATCGATGGGCTGGCCGACCGCCAACCTTCATCTCCCTCCTGGCCGCGTCATTCCTCCGGACGGCGTCTATGCGACGATCATGGTCTGGCGAGAGCGAACGTTTCCCTCCGTAGCCTACATCGGCACGCGGCCGACTTTCGGTTCCGGTGAACGCCTGCTGGAGGTCTACGTGCTGGATGAGGCTCTGGATCTCTACGGCCAGGAGGTGTCGGTGCGGTTTATAGAGCGACTGCGCGGGGATCAGGTCTTCGCCAGCGCGGAAGAGCTGGCGGCCCGAATCACCGTCGATGTCAGTCTAGCGAGGGCAAGTCTCGGCAGAGCCTCACAAGCGGTGGATTCATGAACACAGGGGAGGCGAAAGGATCGGCTTCGGCTGCTCCGGCACGGCCCCGTCTGCTGGAGCGGGTCGTTGAAACGGTCCGGCGAAAAGGATTGTTCGAACCCGGCCACCGTCTCCTGGTAGCCGTGTCCGGCGGGCCCGATTCGGTCGCCCTTCTTGCGTTATTGCACGAGCTGGCACCTTCGTGGAAATTGGCGCTGTCGGCGGCCCATTTCAATTATGGGCTCCGAGGTCAAGAATCGGACGAGGACGCGGAATTCGTGGCCGATCTGTGCCGGCGATGGAGGATCGAATTGATTGCCCGGCGGCTCACGATTCCCGTTGGCGGCGGGTCGTTGCAGGAGAGGGCTCGGGTGGCCAGATATCAGGCGTTGGAAGAGATTGGCCAAAGTCTGGGTGCGAACCGCATTGCGTTGGGCCATACGGCCGACGACCAAGCGGAAACGGTGCTCATGTGGATGCTGCGGGGAGCGGGAATGACTGGCCTTGGAGGGATGCCGCCCATCCGGCAAGGACTTTTTGTCCGGCCTTTGCTTGACGTCCCTCGTGCGGATATCTTGGCGTATCTGGAGGCTCGGCACCTTACGTATCGAGTCGATTCGAGCAATGCGCGGGCCGTCTACTTCAGAAACCGCATCAGGCGGGAACTGTTGCCTGTCATCATGCGGTTGGCGCCGAGGGCGGTCGAGGCCATTGGACGGCTGGCCGAGGTGCTGCGCGAAGACAGCCTCTATCTGGACCACTATAGTGCCGAAGTTCTGGCCCGGCTGGTCACTGCCTCTGCGGAGGGAACGGTTTCGGTACATCGGGACGGCCTCCTCGCCCTGCCGACGGCCCTCCAACGCCGGATCGTCCGTGCGACGATCAGTCAAATCAATGGGATGGGGAAGTCGCCGTCCTTCGGGGCTGTCAACGCCGTGCTCGAACGGGTGGTGCGCGGACGATCCGGCACCGCATTGGCGGTGCGAGGAGCCTGGGTGGCGCGGGAAGGCGACCAGATTGTGTTCCGTCCCCATGGCAGTCCGGGACTGGTTGTTCACGGTGGAAGGCTGGGCTTGCAGGGCGATGCGGACGAGACGGTTGAGCGGGAGGTGCCGATCCCCTCCGCGATTGTTTGGGAAGCTACGGGACAACGCATCGAAGTCAAGTGGGCGGAGCCAGTCGAGGTACGGACGATGTTGTTCGAGGTGCACCGAGATCGGGCGGCAGTTTTCGACGCGGACCGGTTCACCCATCGGCTTCGGCTTCGGGGGTGGACGCCGGGGGACCTGTTTTATCCGCTTGGGATGCGGGGGCAGCGCAAGAAGCTGCAGGACTATTTCACCGATCTCAAAATCCCGCGAGCGGAACGTCGGCGCATCCCCTTGCTGGTTGCGCCGGAGGGTATCCTCTGGGTGGTCGGGTATCGGCCGGATCACCGGTTCGCCGCGGGCTCCTCGGCCGCGCGCGTGCTTGTGGCGACCGTGACCGGGAACGACGAGCGAGAAGGAGAGAGCTAACATGGAGCGCATCTTCGGACGACCAATCGTGACCCAGGAGGAGATGCGTGCGCGTATCAGAGAGCTTGGCCGACAAATCACCGCCGACTACGCCGGCAAGGATCTCATTCTGGTCGGAGTGCTCAAAGGCGCCTACGCCTTCTACGCCGATTTGGCCCGGGCGATCCGGATCCCGATGCGGGTCGATTTCATCATCGTGACCAGTTACAACTCGAAGACCCGAACTTCGGGTAAAGTGAAGATAGTGGCCGACCTCACCGAGGATATCCGAGGACGGGATGTGCTGTTGGTGGAGGACATCGTGGACTCCGGCCTCACGGTGCAATATTTGGTGAAGACCCTGGCAAAACGGAAGCCCCGATCGATCAAGGTTTGCACGCTCCTCAGCAAGCCGGAGCGCCGCAAGGTGGATGCCCAAGTGGACTATGTCGGTTTCAAAATCCCCAACAAGTACGTCGTCGGGTACGGATTGGATTATCAACAAAAGTACAGGAACCTGCCGTACTTGGCGGTGCTGGATACGGTCGAAGAGCCCGTATGAGGGGCCTAGCGCTGTTGTCAGTGCGCGAAAGACTGTGTTAACATTCAAACGCTTTTCGTGCGTGGGCCTTGCGAGGAGGAATTGAATGAATTCTCGGGTGAAGAATCTGTTGTTTTGGGTCGTCGTCGGCCTCTTCATGATCCTCCTGTTCAACCTCTTCAGCGTCCCGACCCATGCCCCAGAAGATGAAGTCATTTTCAGCGATTTCATGGCGCAACTGGACAAGGGCGAGGTGACGAAAGTCACCATCAAGGCCAATCATATCAGCGCCATCCTCAAAGACGGAACCCGCATCCGGACCTACGCCGTCGAATATCCCGAACTCGTTAAGCTCCTCCGCGAAAAGAACGTCCAGATCGAAGCCAAACCGCCGGACGAAAGCCCGTGGTATATCACGTTCCTGGTCACGTGGGGACCGTTCATCCTGTTCCTCGGGCTCTGGTTCTTTCTGATGCGCCAGATGCAGATCGGCGGGAATAAGGCGCTCTCGTTCGGGAAAAGCCGCGCGCGGATGCTGACCGAAGAGCGGAAAAAGGTAACGTTTTCCGATGTCGCCGGCATCGACGAGGCCAAAGAGGAGGTGCTGGAGATCATCGAATTCCTCAAGGACCCGCGCAAGTTCCAGAAACTCGGTGGCCGGATTCCCAAAGGAGTCTTGATCGTCGGACCGCCGGGAACTGGCAAGACTCTGCTAGCGAAGGCCATCGCGGGCGAGGCGGGCGTTCCATTCTTCAGCATCAGCGGGTCGGATTTTGTCGAGATGTTCGTCGGGGTCGGCGCGTCTCGTGTTCGGGATTTGTTCGAACAGGGGAAAAAGCACGCGCCCTGCATCATCTTCATTGACGAAATCGACGCGGTCGGCCGGTTGCGCGGAGCCGGGCTCGGAGGTGGTCATGACGAGCGTGAGCAGACCCTTAATCAATTGCTGGTCGAGATGGACGGGTTCGATACGACAGAGGGGGTGATTCTCATCGCCGCGACGAACCGACCCGACGTCTTGGACCCGGCGCTGCTGCGTCCGGGCCGTTTCGACCGACAGATCGTGGTGAACCGTCCCGATCTGCGCGGCCGTTCCGAGATCTTAAAGGTCCACACCAAGAAAGTGCCGATCGCGGCCGATGTCGAGCTGGAAAAGATCGCGCGCGGCACGCCTGGCTTTTCAGGTGCCGACTTGGAAAACCTGGTGAACGAGGCCGCCTTGTGGGCCGCGCGGCAAAATAAGAAGGAAGTGGAACTGGTCGATTTCGAAATGGCCAAGGACAAGGTCCTCATGGGGGCCGAACGCAAGAGCATGATCCTGAGCGACGAGGAAAAGCGGATCACCGCTTATCACGAAGCCGGGCATGCGCTCATGGCGAAGCTGTTGCCGGGCGCCGATCCAGTGCACAAGGTCACCATCATTCCGCGCGGCCGCGCGCTGGGCGTCACCATGCAGTTGCCCACAGATGACCGACACAACTATTCGAAGGAGTTCCTCTACAATACCCTGGCGATTCTGATGGGCGGGCGGGTGGCCGAGGAACTCGTGCTGAAACACATCACCACCGGAGCCGGCAACGATCTAGAACGCGCGACCGATCTGGCCAGGAAGATGGTGTGCGAATGGGGCATGAGTGAAAAGCTCGGACCGCTGACGTTCGGCAAAAAGGAAGAGGAGATCTTCCTCGGCCGCGAGATCGCGACCCGGCGCGACTTCAGCGAGCAGGTCGCGGTGGAGATCGATCACGAGATCAAGCGGCTCGTCACTGAGAATTACGAGCGCGCTAAGCGCATGTTGACCGAGCACATGACGACGCTCAAAGCTCTGGCCGAAGCGTTGTTGGAGAAGGAAGTGCTCGATGCGCCGGAGATCGATCAAATCATCATGCAATCGTCCGCTTCTCAGACTGTTCCTGCCTAGCCTCGATCAGTCTGCGTTCCGCAGCCCGAATTCGGGGACACCGGGCCTTCGGCGCGATGAAGCCGCCCGGCTCATGGCGTATTCGCGCTCTACAAGTCCCTTCCGCCGAGAAACAGAGCGATGGTCTCCGCACCTGCCGAGTCGTTCTCACGTGACGAGCTGGAGATTCGAGCCAGAGGCCGGGTGATCCAGTTCGGCGCTGGTCCATTGGTCGTCGGGATCTTAAACGTCACGCCCGACTCGTTCTTCGACGGCGGCAAGTATCTCGATCGCGAGGCGGCCGTGGCCCACGCGGTTGCCATGGCGGAGAGCGGTGCCGATCTTCTGGATATCGGGGCGGAATCCTCACGGCCGGGCTCGTTGCCGATCACCGAGGTGGAAGAACTGCGGCGCTTGATCCCTGTCGTCCAAGCCGTGTGCGACGCCGTTTCGATTCCCGTCTCGGTCGATACGACCAAAGCCTCCGTGGCCCGCCAGGCGTTGGAAGCCGGCGCGACGATCGTCAACGACATCAGCGGGCTGCGATTCGATCGGGACATGGCTGCGGTCGTCGCCGAAAGCGGGGCGGGTCTCGTGCTCATGCACATGCAAGGCACCCCCCGGACGATGCAGCACAATCCGGTGTATGCCGATGTCGTGCAGGACGTAAAGGCATTTTTCGCCGAACGGATCGAGGTCGCCGTCAAGGCAGGCATCTCGACGAAGCAGATCATTCTTGACCCGGGAATCGGATTTGGTAAGCTTTTGGGCCATAACCTGACCCTTTTGGCTCGCCTCCGCGAGTTGTCGGCGTTTCGTCGTCCCCTCATGGTCGGGGTGTCGCGGAAATCCTTCATCGGCCAAGTGCTTGACCGGCCTGTTGACGAACGATTGTTCGGGACGGCGGCCGCCGTCGCCGTCGCCGTTGCCCACGGTGCGGATCTGGTGCGGGTGCATGACGTGGCGGAGATGAAGGACGTGGTCAGAATGGTGAAAGCGATTATCGACTGGCGATCAGCGGCTGATCCCCACCACGAGACCTCTCCCGTTGTTCGAGAGAGGAACGGTGGGGATGCTGACAACTAGGGGAACGGAGGGTATGCGCAAGCTGTTCGGGACCGACGGAGTTCGCGGGGTTGCCAATCTGGAACCCATGACCTGCGAAACGGCGATGCAACTCGGGCGCGCAGCCGCTCATCTGTTCATGCGGCGCGCCGGCCGACACCAGATCGTCATCGGCAAAGACACCCGCTTGTCGGGCTACATGCTGGAGTCAGCCCTCACGTCCGGCATCTGCTCGATGGGCGTGGACGTGCTCTTGGTGGGACCGATGCCCACCCCGGCTATTGCCTTTCTGACCCGGAGTCTTCGGGCGGACGCGGGGGTGGTGATCTCAGCGTCCCACAATCCCTATCAGGACAACGGCATCAAGTTCTTTTCCAGCGACGGCTTCAAGCTGCCGGATGAGCTGGAAGCCAGAATGGAAGAACTGATCGTTTCGAACGAGATCAGCCATCTGCGGCCGACCGCGGAAGCGGTTGGGAAAGCGTTCCGGATCGACGACGCCGAAGGGCGCTACATCGAGTTCGTGAAACGTTCGTTGCCACGGGATCTGGATTTCCAGGGTATCAAGATCGTCGTGGATTGCGCCAACGGCGCCGCGTACAAGGTCGCGCCGACGGTGCTGCGCGAGTTGGGCGCGACGGTGGAGGTTATCGCCAACAAGCCCGACGGGACGAACATCAACGCTGGCTGCGGTGCGGTCTATCCTCAACTGCTGCAAGAGGCCGTCTGCCGGCATCGAGCCGATATCGGAATCGCGCTCGACGGCGACGCCGATCGCGCCATCTTCGTGTGCGAGCGGGGACAGGTCGTCGACGGCGACCACGTGATGGCGGCGTTGGCGCTCGATCTCGACGCGCGCGGACAGTTGGCTAAACGCACGGTCGTGGGCACGGTCATGAGCAACTTCGGGCTGGAGCTTACGATGGCGAAGGTGGGCATCACGCTGGTGCGCGCGCCGGTCGGCGACCGATACATTTTGGAACGCATGTTGGCCGACGGCTACAATTTCGGCGGCGAACAGTCTGGACATTTCATTTTCCTCGATCACAACACCACCGGCGACGGGCTCATTTCTGCGTTGCAGGTGCTGTCTCTGATGAAACGCACCGGCCAACCGCTGTCGGAACTGGCCAAGGTCATGACGGCGGTCCCCCAGGTGCTGCTCAACGTGCAGGTGAAGGAAAAACCGGACCTCGCAGGAATCCCGGCGATCCAGCGTGCGATCGAGGCCGGCGAAGCCAAACTAAACGGCGCCGGTCGTGTGCTGGTCCGCTACTCGGGGACGGAGTCGGTGCTCCGGATCATGGTCGAAGGGGAACACGACTCTCTGATCCGGGAAGTGGCCGATCAGCTTGCAGCGGTCGTTCAGGCGCATCTTGGATAGGCCCCGATCGCGCCCATAAGCCAGGGGCCATTCATGCTCCCGACCCTGACCGTCGCCTTCCTCACCGGCTTGGTTCTCGGGTCCTACTTACCCTATGTTCCTCTTTCCATTCTCGGCGTGCTGGTGGTGGCCGCCGTCGGCTTGACCTGGGTGGGAGAGGGCGCGCGCGAATCTCCACGAGGGCTCGTCCTCTATGCCGCTCTGTTGGTCGGCGTACTCTACTGGACCTTCTATACCTGGGCCGTCCATCGTCCTCCGCTTCCCGATCGGGCTAATTTGGCGCCCGCCAGGGTGCTTGGAACCGTGGTCGAGCCGGTGCGCTATGGGCCGGATCGTGCAGTCGTGATCGTCGAAGGCACGATCCGCGATCCTGGCGGAGGTCTCACGCGGGATGCTGGGCGAATTCGGCTGACCTGGCGAGAACCGGATCGCGCCTTTGTGCGGGGAGACCGGATCGAATTCTCGGTGCGGCTTCATTCCCCCACGGGACTCTTGAATCCTGGCGGATTCGACTACGCCGCCTATCTCGAACGGCAGGACATTCAAGCCATCGCCTCAGTGACGGGGCCGGGAGCAATCAGATCGGTCGAATCGGGTCAGGAATCGCTTCGGTGGGGACTCTGGCAGCGTGTCGATCGTTGGCGGGACGAGATCCGCCGCGCCGCGGTTGCGACGCTGCAGGGAACGGCTCTGGGCCTCTACTTGGGCATGATCGTCGGCGAACAGGGGTATCTCCCGCCGGAGGTGCGGGACGCCTTCATGGCGTCCGGCGTCGTGCACATTCTCTCCATCTCTGGTTCGCACCTCGGACTCATTGCGGTTCTGTGTTTCTGGGCGGTGAAGCGGCTCTGTATGATCCTCCCCACCTCATGGTTGCTGGTGCTCTCCCTGCGCGTCACCCCGACGCGGTTGGCCGCCGCCGTCACCGTCGTGCCGGTCACGTTCTACACAGCGTTGGCCGGGGCCGAAGTGGCAACCGTCCGCTCGCTGGTCATGATCCTGATGTTTCTCGCCGCCGTGTGGTTGGGGCGGGACAAGCACATGCGCTCGGCCCTCGCGTTCGCCGCTCTGTTGATCCTGTTCCATGATCCCCGTGCCCTGTTTGACATCTCGTTTCAACTGTCCTACCTCTCGGTCTTGGCCATTGCGCTCGCGTTGCCGACGACGCAAAGCAGCCAGGCCGATATGGCGCGCCTGGAGTTCCAACCCGTGAACTGGGTGGAATGGGGCAGGGAGTCCGTGCGGATAACCGGTGTGGTCACGCTCGCGACCCTCCCGCTAGTGGCCTATTATTTCAACCAAGTCGCGTGGATCGGGTTGATCGCCAACCTGATCGTCGTCCCGTTGACCGGATTGGCGTTGGTGCCGCTGGGCCTTGGATCGGCCGTATGGCTGTTGTCAGTGGGCGGAGATCGGTTGCCGGCTGCTACGCTGAATCAGATGCTCTTCGATCTGGCTGCGCGAATCGCCGATTGGTTTGCGTCCCTCCCGGGAGCGGAGTGGCACGTCGCCGCGCCGGCGGTTCCGGCCTTAGGCGCGTTTTACGCGTTCCTCTGGTGGGCCATGCGGCGGCAGAGCTCCGTGGCTTCTCGGATCGCCGCCGCGGTCACCATCGCGTTATTGCTGGGATGGTGGGGGTGGTCGCCGCGCGAACGACCGGATGGCGAAACGGTCCGGGTGACGTTTCTCGACGTAGGACAGGGTGATGCCACGGTCGTTGAACTGCCCGACGGGCGAACTGTGCTGATTGACGGCGGCGCGACTTCCGAGCGTTTCGACATGGGACGCCACGTTGTCGGCCCGTTTCTGTGGAATCGCGGAATACGATCGATCGATCATGTGATCGGGACCCATCCGCAGGTGGACCATGTCGGGGGGCTCGCCTGGATCCTTCGCCATTTCCCGGTCAGCCAGTATTGGGGAAACGGTGCTGCGAGAAGCGAGGTGTTTTATCGGAGGCTGGAAGGTGCACTGGCGGCGAGGGGGCTTGCCGAGCGTGTGGCGCAGGAAGGCGATGCCGTCATCGATTCAGAGGCGTGCCGGCTCTTCGTGCTCCATCCGCCGGCCGGTGCTGCGTCCGCCTTGTCGCCGCCCGCTCGCTTATCCGGGACGGCGCTCAACAACCACTCGGTCGTCACCCGGCTGGAATGCGGGTCGCTTTCATTTCTGTTTGCCGCCGATCTTGAGGCGCAAGGACTGCTGCGCCTGGTCGAGACCGGCAGCGCGCGGCCGGCGACGATTCTCAAGGTGCCCCATCACGGCGCGAAAAGCTCGCTGAGTCACCTCTGGCTGGAGCGCGTTCATCCGGCCGCCGCCGTGATTTCGGTCGGGCGGCACAATCCGTACGGACATCCCGCCGCCACAGTGTTGGAGGCGCTCGCCGCCGTCGGAAGCCGCATTTTGAGAACCGATGTCGACGGAGCAGTGTGGATAACAGCCCACGTGTCGTCGTCCAGAGTCACGATCCACACCATGAAAGAGTGGCTCTTGGCGCCGGTCCGTATTGGAGCCGCCATGACGGCCGCTGAGCGGCGAAACCTCTCCCGATTAAGATTCCGCTGGGGAATCCACTAACAACGGCTGAACAACAGGCGCAAGACGAGCGGCCCGAGGCAAGAGAATCGGGTCTCCTCCTCACCCGGTCATGCTGTTCACACGGCGGGAAGATCAAAGGCCCCGGTGACGGTTTTTTTTCCGCACGCGCCCGGTCCTCTCTTACGCGTCGACCCGCCCAAAATTGTGCATCCATCGAAATCTTGACGGATTTTTGTCCATCCTTGAATACGCGTCGGCCATTGATCTACCTGAAACTTCTTAGTTTTTAAGCGCATGGCACAAATGCTATCAAGGCATAGCATGTGCATGCCTGTTGCGCCGACCTGGTATCGTTTGTGACACAGTGGAGTCATGTGATGCCTAAATCGGTGCGGATTGTCATTCAACTTCCGGTGGAACTGAAGCGCCAGTTGGATGAGCTGAAACGGCAGGGCTATACGACCAGCGGCTTCATTCGGGCGATGTTGGAGCGGGAACTGCAGAAGTCCGAGCTGAGACCGACCGAGCTCAAACGGCTTCCGATCAGGCGGTGACGGCCATGCGCAGGAGCGGATCGGTTCGCCTGCAACGGGATCACACAGCGGCAGCGGACGTGTCGAACGACGAAGGGGGGAAAGCGAGGTGCCGCGTCTATCGGACATCATTCGGGAACAACATAATGCGGTGCCGGTGCCGAGCGGTATGAGCGGGACGTTCTATACGCCCTCTCATCGAGAAGCGGCTGCGGCAGAGGGAGTTGCGACCCTTTCGGATTCGGACTGGTATGAGTTGGCGAAAGGGGAAGTGTTGCGATTGGAACAAACCGTCCGGCAGGAGGCGGCGGTACGGATCGATCCTCTTGCGCAGGCGGCGTCCGGCATCGCGGCCGCGGTGCAGCGGGACGACACGTTGCTGTTGAAGGTCTTTTCGTGTTCGGACGGGCGGCTCCTCGCCACCAATCCTGTTCATGTCGCTATTCTCGCTGTGAAAATCGGCATCGGATTGGAATATGACGCCGTCGCGTTAGAGCGCCTGGCCTTGGCCGGGCTCCTTCACGACGTGGGCATGTTCGCGTTGCCGGAGATGTTGGTGATGAAACCCGCGGCATTGACGGCTGACGAACGAGCTCGAATCCAAACACACCCGCAGTTGGGTCATGAACTGCTGAGCAGGCTGGGCCCGAGTTACGGCTGGCTGGCGGGCCTCATCCGGCAGGAACACGAGCGCTGGGGCGGCCAAGGCTATCCCGATCGGTTGCAGGGCGTCCAGATTCACGACCACGCCCAATTGATCGGCCTGGCGGATGTGCTCGACGCGATGATCAGCCCCAGGCCCTATCGCCGCCGGATAGCGCCGCACTACGCGGTCAGGCGCTTGCTGGTGAACGAGAAGCAGACGTTTCCGCACCACCTGCTCAAGGCGCTCGTCGGGCAACTGTCCGTCTATCCGCTCGGCACCACCGTGCGGCTGAACACTGGGGAAGTCGGCACCGTGATTCAAGTCACTCCGCGGCACCCGCTGCGCCCCGTGCTCCGGATCGAGCAGACCGGCGAAAGCGACGGGGCGACGTCAGGCCGAATCCTGGACCTCGGCAAGACCACGCTCGTCCATATCGCGGAAGTGTTGGATCCTCCGGAAACGCAGTGAGTGCGAATCCATGAAGGCCGGACGCAGGATTGTTCACGCGGCCATGCCCGTTATGCTGGCGACAGCCTGCGCGGTCGGTTTGGCGGGATGCCGAAACCCCGCGCAATCCACGCTGCCACCGACAGCCATCACCAGGCCGGCCGAACCATTGCCGCCGCTGCCCAAAGGCGACGTCTATGCCGACGAAACCGTCGCCAGTTCTGACGCGCTGATCGAGCCGGGAGATACGTTGGATGTGACGATCCGGCGCGGAGCGGGAGAGGAAAAATTCAGCGCGGCGGTCCGCGAGTCGGGCACGGTCAGCCTGTCCTTCGTGGAAGTCGCGGTGGCCGGCATGACAGTGGCTCAGGCCGAGGCCCGTATTCAGGAGAGCGTGACGCCCTACATGCGCCAGCCGCGGGTTCAGGTGCAGTTGAAGAAGAAAGCCCTGCGCGTAAAACGGGTGTTCGTGTTCGGCGACGTCAAAAAGCCGGGGATGATTCCGATGTCGCGCAACATGACGGTCATCCAGGCGCTGGCGATGGCCGAGAACTACAACGAGACGGCGCTGCTGGAAGAGATCCGGATCATCCGCGGCGGCGACCTGCAACGGCCGAAGATTCTTACTGCCGACCTGGCCCGGCTCTACACCTACGGGGATTTCAGCCGGAATCTGCCGCTGGAGGAGAACGATATCGTGTTTGTGCCGCGCGAGCATCTCGGCGATGCGGCGGAAGCGGCCAAGAAGATCATGCCAATCGTGCAGACCGCCATTACGCCGTTCTATCCGGCCTTCATCATTCCCGCGTTCTTCCCTGGCGCGGTCGTTAGGTAGCGCGGAAAGCGTCGGCGCGTTCGGTGCGCCAGCGACGGGATGCATGGCCCAGTACGAACTCGACATCATCGACTACTGGCTGATTCTCAAGAAGCGGCGATACCTCATTCTGTTTTCCGCTGCGTTGGTGGTCGTCTTTACCTTCCTCTTCTCCCAGATGCTCCAACCCGAGCCGGTCTACGAAGCCACCGCCCGGGTGAAGTTCGACCGGAGCAGCACCGTCGCGCAACAATTGCTGGAATCTCTGTCGTTTTCCTCCGCCAACGATCTCAGCACGCAAACCGAGTTCATCCGGAGCTTCCCGGTGATGGAACGCGTGGCCCAGGAATTGGGCTTGGTGCCGGCGGAGCTGTCACCGGACGCGCGCCGGTCCGCCGAGTATCTGCATCGCATCTATGAACTGGGCCAGCGGATCAAGACCACGCGGGAACCCGACACCAACATCATCCGGATCACGGCCACAGCTGACCGGCCGGAGATGGCTGAACGAATGGCCAACGCGGTGGCCAACGCTTATCGCATCGAAAACATCACAGCCCGGAACCGGATGGTGATGGAATCGCGACGGTTCGTCGAAGAACAATTGGCCACGCTGGAACGGAAACTCAGCGAGGCGGAAGAGGCATTGCGAGCGTTTAAGGAACGGGAAGGGCAGGTGTTTCTGGCCGAGGAAGCCAAGGCCGCTTTGGAGACCTTCACCAAGTTGGAAGAGGAATACAACGCCGTCCTGCGCCGCAAAGACGAAACCGCCAAACAGATTCAGGCGTTGAGCAGGGGAGACGGAGACGCCGACGGCCAGATCGGGCGGATCTTCACGGAGGAGCCAAACGCGCTCCTGGGGATTCTTAACAACAAGTTGATGGACCTGCTGCAGGAGCGCTCCACGCTGCTGATCAACTACACCGTGCAGCATCCGAAGGTGCAGGAGCTGCAACGCAGGATTGCGAACGTCAAGGCGGAGATGACGCGCGAGTTGGCTTCCAAACTGAAGACGCTGAACGACCGGGAAGCGGCGCTGAAAGCGCAGATCGATCGCTATCGCGAGCGGTACCTGGCATTCCCCAAAGCGGCCATCGAGCTCAACCGGCTCGAACGCGAAGTAAAGGTGAATTCTGATCTGCACGCCACGCTCAAGATCAAACACCAGGAACTCCTGATCAAAAGCGCCGAGCAGATCGAGGAGGTAACGATCATCGCGCCGGCCGTCGCTCCCGCCGGCCCGGTCAACGCGCCCAATACCGGGTTGAACCTCATGGTCGGCTCCCTGATGGGCGTTTTCCTGGGCATCGTGCTCGCGTTTGCGCGGGAATCGTTCGATACGTCGATCGGCACGATCGAGGGCGTCGAGGACTTTCTCAAGGTGCCCGTGCTGGGCGTGATCCCGCAGTTCGACGACCGGGAGCTGGAAGAAGCGGCGAAGGCGTCCCTTCCGCCGAACACGCCGCGCGGGACGATCGAGAATTTCTCGAAATTGATCTGTCTCATCGATCCCAAGTCGGTCCTGTCGGAGAGTCTGCGGTCGCTGCGGACCAATATCCAGTTTGCGAGCATGGACCGGCGGGTGAAGTCCATCCTGTTCACCAGCGCGGGACTCGGGGAAGGGAAAAGCACCTGCGTGATCAACCTGGCGATTACCCTGGCCCAGGAAGGCCAACGCGTCTTGTTGGTGGACGCCGACCTCCGCCGGCCCATCGTCCATCAGCGACTGGGGCTCCCACGCGAGCCGGGCCTCGTGGATGCCTTGTTGGGCAGTATTACCTGGCGGAAATCGGTGCGATCGGCGACGGATTTGATGCTCGGGACCCTGGGTGTCGATCGGGTGATGACGAGCCCCGGCCTCGACAACCTTTTCCTGCTGACCAGCGGCTCTCCGTCCGGCAACCCCAGCGAGTTCATGAACCTGAACAAGATCAAGGCGCTGGTCACGGAGATGCAGGAGGAATACGACGTCGTGCTGTTCGATACGCCGCCGATCCTTCCCGTCACCGATGCCGTGGCGATAAGTTCGCGCGTCGACGGAACCATCCTTGTGTATCAGGTGGGACGGATCGGACGCCATGCGTTGAAGCGGGCCAAGTTCCTGCTCGACCACGCGCAGGCCAACGTGCTCGGCGTGGTGCTGACCAACGTCAGGGCGGAAATTTCAGCCGACGCCGGACTGTACCGGTACGAGTATCGCTGAGGCGGGTAAGCGACGGATGCCGCACGAGTCGTGAACCGTACGGCTTCCAATTGGCAAATGACGGTCGACGATTGATTGCCTTTTCAAAGGAGAAACCCGCAACCGAATGGCTGATTTGGCTCCTGCCCGTGGTGCTCGCGGCGTCCCTGGCGTTGTTGCTTGCCGGCACCAGGCCGACGACCAGCCTGACGTTGATCGCCGGCGTCATTCCGCTGCTCATCGCGTTCCTCTCTCCTCTCGCTGGCCTGTACGTCCTCGTGTTTTCCATGTTGCTCGGCCCAGAGTTTCTCGTCGGCAGTCTGGGCACTGGGGCGACGATGGGGAGGGGCATCACCCTGCGGTTCGACGACCTGCTGCTCGTCCTGGTCGGCCTGGCTTGGCTCGCGCGCGTCGCGGTGTCGAAGGATGCGGCGGCCTTCGTCCGGACGCCTCTCAACCGCACGATCATGCTCTACGTCACGGCCTGCGTCTTTGCCACGCTCATGGGGGTTCTCACGGGACGCGTCCGGCCGGCCGGAGGGTTTTTCTTTCTTCTGAAGTACTACGAATATTTCTTTCTCTATTTCATGACGGTGAATCTCGTCCACACCGAGACACAGATCAAGCACTTGGTCACTGCCAGCCTGCTGACCTGTTTCGTCGTGTCGCTGTACGCCATTTCGCAGATTCCGTCCGGCGCGCGCGTCTCCGCGCCGTTCGAGGGGGAAGAAGGAGAGCCCAACACCCTGGGCGGCTATCTGGTTTTCATGATGGCCGTCGTCTCCGGCTTGTTGGCGACGCACGGCGCCGTAGTGCGGCGCTGGCCGTTGGTTGGCTTGTTGGGAATCTGCGGGATCGCGTTGCAGGCGACGCTGTCGCGCGCTTCGTTTCTCGCGGCCGCCGTTGTTGCGCTCGGGTTTATGGTGTTCCTGCGGCGTCGTAGCCCCTTGTTGGTGGTGGTCTTATTGCTGAGCGTGGCTTCCGCGCCGTTCCTCGCGCCGCGCGCCGTCACAGAGCGCATCCTGTACACCTTCACCCAGCCGGAAGAAGAGGGACAGATCCATATCGGGCGGCTCAAGGTGGACACGTCGACGTCGGACCGCTTGCGCTCCTGGCAACGGTCGTTTGAGATATGGAAGCAATCGCCGCTGTGGGGGCACGGTGTGACCGGTGGTCCGTTCATGGATGCGATGTATCCCCGGGTGCTGACCGAAACCGGTCTGTTAGGCCTGTGTGCCTTCCTGGCGTTGATGTGGGCCGTCTGTCGAACCGGGAAGGCCGCCTATGAACGACTTCAGGATCCGTACCTGCGCGGGATCGCGCTCGGGTTCTTGTTCGGCTTCCTGGGGCTGCTCATTCATGCCATCGGCTCCAATACGTTCATCATCGTCCGCATCATGGAGCCGTTCTGGCTGTATGCAGGACTGGTGGTCAGGAGCATCATGTTGGCGCAGGCCGATCGGGGTGCGGACGAGGCAACGGCGGGATCGCGATGGGGCACGGGTCGAGAAGAACCGCGTATCTCGGAACGGGTTTTGTAAATGGCGAACACGAATGGCATCTCGCTGGGCCGCGTCACGGTCCAGTTGCTCTCCGGTCGAGCGATCGGCCACGTCCTGTTGCTGGTCAATTCAGTCGTGTTGGCGAGGGCGCTCGGCGTCGATGGGTTCGGCGAATATGCCTATGCCACGGGCTTCGCGGCGCTGCTCGCATTGGTTCCGAATCTCGGGGTGACAGCCGTCATTACCCGCGCGGTCGCCCGTGGCGACGAGACGGGCGGCGGGGTGGTCCGGGCTGGGCTGCTCATCCAAATCGGGCTGGCCGTCTTCGTGGTGGCGGCTGCTCCGTTCTGTGCGGCGTGGCTTCCCGAGCAGCCAGTGCCCTTGACCTATGTGATTTTGGCGGCGGCACAGCTCGCCGTGGGAAGCCTGAGCTGGCCGTATCTGGCGGTGTTGAGCGGTCGGGCGCGGTTTGATCTCGTGGCGAAAAGCGAGGTGCTGGCCGTCGGCGTGGCGACGGCTTGCCTCGTGGGCGCCGTGGCCCTTCACCGCGATGTACCAACCGTCCTGGCGGTGCAAGTCGTGGCCGCTCTGGCGGCGGTACTCATCGCCAGACGCGTGGCTGGTCCGCTTATCCCACGCGGCGGTGGAAGACCGTCGTGGCGTGCGGTCATGCAACAGGCGATGCCGTTCGGCGCCGCTACGGCCGTGCAAGGTCTTTATACCAAGGTGGATCTCATGCTCCTGGGCCAGATGGTCGGTGCTGCCATCGTAGGCCTGTACAGCGCGGCCTATAAGCCGGTCACCCTGGCGGTCTATTTCGGCGGAACAGTAGCGGGGGCGTTGTTTCCGTTGATGGCCAGACCCTTTCAGCAGGCCCCCGCCGCCTTTTCCCGCACCGTCAGAGGATTGCTGGCCGCCGCGCCGGCGATGGCGCTGCTCCTCACCGGTTGCGCCGGGCCGCTGTTGCGGGTGCTTTACGGTCCAGAGTTTCGGGCGGCAGTCCCGATGGCCATGGTGCTGGCGTGGTCTGCCGCCGCAAATTGGCTTTACGCGCCGTTCAGCGTGGCGCTCCAGGCCGGGCGTCGGGAACGTGAATGGCTCGCTGCGCTGGTCGGCGCACTGGTCCTCAACGTGGTTGGGAACTTGTGGGCGATCCCTCGGTGGGGCGGAGTGGGAGCAGCCGGGGTGACCGTGATATCCGAACTGGCTCTTCTCGGGTCTGTGCTGGTGCTGGCGAGTCGGGCAGGGAACGGGCTTGTCCCCGAGGTCAGGCAGTGGATGGTCGGCCTTAGCGCCGCTGCTGTTGGCGCGATCACGCTGTGGTGGCTTCAACCCTATGGCGAGATCCCGGCGACGGGCGGGGCACTTGCGGTCTATACCGGCCTGCTTCTCTGGTTCAGAAGTATCACGATCGAAGACGCCACCGCGGTTGCGGGGTGGGTTCGGCAGGCTGTCGCCGGCGAGGCTCGCGGGTAACTGCGAGCGGGCGCGAGTACAGAAAGATTCCGATCCATGGTGGACATCGACCCTCCGGGCACCTATCGTCCGCAATATCGAGTGCGATGGCGGGGCGTCGTCGGTTTCCTCGATCGCTTCCCGAGACTGAAGGAGCGCTTGGCCGGCGCGGCTCGGAAACTGCTCTCGCGCGTGTTCGAACCGGGACTGATCACGACCGAACGCGTGATCGAGTACCCCTTCATCTTTCAGAATCTGAACGGGATCACCGGTCCGATTCTGGACATCGGCTGCTGCAGCAGTGGAGAGCCGGTGGCGTTGGCTTCGCGCGGCTTTCAGGTCATCGGATTGGATATCAACGCCTATCCTTTCAAGCATCCGAACTTGGTCGCCTTGCGCGCCGATGCGCTTCGGACTCCGCTGGCGTCAGGGAGCGTCGCCGCGGTTCTGGCCGTCTCGGTGATCGAACACATCGGGATCGGGCATTACGGGGATCCGTGGTCCGAGGAGGGCGATCTGGAAGCCGTACGTGAGATTGCGCGGGTCCTGCGTCGGGGCGGCAAGGCGTTGATCACCGTGCCGTTCGGGCTCGCCATGCGTGACGATTTCCAGCGGGTCTACGATCCGGCGGGATTGCGCGCGCTGCTCGCGCCGTTGACCGTGCAGCGCGTCGAATACGCCAGAAGTCTCTCCGGCCTTTGGACGCCCTGTACCGAAGCGGAGGCGGCATCGGTCGATTGGCGGGGACCGTCGAGGGCCGTGGCGATGGTGGTCGCGACCGTGCCGGAGGGGGCGTCGGGTGCGCATCCTGGTTGACGGTCTCCCGTTGCTCGGAGAAGCCAGCATCGCCACGTATCTGCGGGAGTTGCTGCAGCACATGCGGGCCGCGGATGCCAGCCATGACTATGAGTTGTTTATGCGGTGCTTTCGATCACGCACCGCGCAGAAAGCCAAGCAGCTCTTTGCGGACCCCGCGATGGCCGGGTTCAAACCCCGGATCACGCGAGTGCCCGACCTGGTCATGGAATGGTGCTGGACGCGCGGGGCGTTTCACGTTCCGTGCACGGAGATCTGGCTCGGCCGGCCCGATGTCTTTCTCTCCACCATCTACGTGACGCCGGTCGTACGACGAACAGCGGTGGTCATGATCGCCTATGACGTGATTCCGCTGCGGT
The DNA here is from genome assembly GCF_976986435.1 of Nitrospira calida. Classification (NCBI taxonomy): domain Bacteria; kingdom Pseudomonadati; phylum Nitrospirota; class Nitrospiria; order Nitrospirales; family Nitrospiraceae; genus Nitrospira; species Nitrospira calida. The sequence continues at coordinate 2,325,662 of NZ_OZ335950.1, read as the reverse complement.
TCCCGCAATTCTACGGCGACGATCAGCCGCTGTTGGCCGCGCGTCTGCGGCGTGGCATCGAGCGAGCCGATGCGATTATCGCCATATCGGAATGCACGAAACGCGACTTTGTCCAAGTGCTGGGCGCAGACCCGGCCAAAATGCACGTGGTCTACCCGGGCGTCGATGCCCGATTCGGTCCCGCAGCGGATCGGGACCAAGTGGTCCTCGTCCGGCAACGCTACGGTCTCGCGAAGCCTTATCTGCTCTACGTAGGATCGTTGGGGCCGCACAAGAACGTCGAAACCCTGGTGCGCGTCTTTCGACGCCTGAAAACCGCCAAGCGGATTCCGCATCAACTGGTGCTCTGCGGTCGGGCTCAATGGGGGCCGGAGGTGGTCAAGGCCAGCCAGGATCTGATTCGTACCGGAGATTGCGTGGTCCTGGACTTCATCCCCGCCGCCGATGTGCCGCATCTGTACCACGGCGCCGAGGCCTTTGTGTTTCTCTCGCTCTATGAAGGCTTCGGTCTGCCACCGCTGGAAGCGATGGCCTGCGGCGTGCCAGTGGTCGCGTCGAACACCGGGTCGCTCCCAGAGGTCGTTGGCGATGCCGCGCTCCAAGTGCCGCCCACTGATGAGGAGGCCATCGCGCGTGCGTTGTCGACCGTGCTGACGGATGCCAATCTCCGGCGAGTCATGCGGGATCGCGGACTCAAACAGGCGGCACAGTTCAGTTGGCCGGCCGCGGCCCGTCGGACGCTGGATGTTCTCATGGAGGTGGCCCCACGCCCATGAGACGGCTCTTGTTCCTCGCCCCGGCGCCTCCTTCCGACCGGCGCGGTGGAGGAGCGTTGCGGATGCTACACATGGTGCGTTTCTTGGCAGAGCGGTTCGAGGTGGATTTGGTCGCACCGGCGATCGACGGCGTCGAGGAGACAGAACGGCTGCTGAAGGGCGTGTGCGCAGACATGGAGTTCGTCCCTCCTGCGCCGACATCGTGGCTCCGGCGCGCGGGACAGCTCGGGCCCTATGGAACAGATCTGGCCTTGCAAGAGGCTGTTCATCGCCGGCTGGCGTCGAAACAATACGGCGCCGCGCAGCTCGAAAAGCCAGCCATGATTCCGTATCTGCCGATCGACACCCGCGTGCCGATCGTGTTGGACGTGTGGGCCTACGGTTTGGCCGGCCCGCTGCGGGCACTCCGGCATGGAACCGGTGTGTTGCGCAGGGCTAGAACCTTCATCCAACTCTGCCGCTACGGGCTGTTCGATATGTTCTGCTGGCCTAAGACTGCTTGCGTGCTGGTGGTGTCTGAAGAAGACCGGGTCCGCTGCGAGCGGTCACGGCCGGGACGCAGGGTGCTGGTCATCCCGAACGGGGTGGATTGCGCCGCGGTTCGCCCCGATTGGAGCGACCGGCGCGGTTCGCCGATCGTGCTGTTCACCGGCGATCTAGGATTCGAGCCGAATATCGATGCGGCACGGTATCTTGCCGCGCAAGTCTTCCCGGCGGTCAAGCGGCATCGGCCTGATACGCAGTTGCGTCTTGTCGGCCGCAACCCGGGCGCGCGAGTGCGCGAGCTGGCGGGCGAGCGCGTGATCGTGATCGGCGACGTGCCCGACATGGTGCTGCATCTGCACGCGGCTACCGTCTATGCGGCGCCGCATTTCACCGGAGCAGGAACAAGAACCAAGTTGCTGGAAGCGATGGCCGCCGGGCTTCCTATCGTCACGACAACCATCGGCCTCCAAGGCATCGAGGCTGTACCGGGGCGCGACATCATCGTGGCCGACGACGCCGACGCCATGATCGCGGCGGTGTGCGGGCTGCTGGACGATTCGTCCGAACGGCGGCGCCTGGGTATAGCTGCGCGGCGGCTCGTCGAGGCGCGGTACGACTGGCCGCGCTGCCTTGCGCCGCTCGACCCGTTGTATCGCCGATTGTTGGAGTCGAAGGCGACGGCATGCTGAGCGTTTCCCTCGTCATCCCCGTTTTGAATGCGGCGCGGACATTGCCGCGCTGTCTGGCCGCGCTCGGCCGGCTCGATCCGAAGCCGGATGAGATCATTTTTGTCGACAACGGATCATCGGATGGCAGCCAGGGATTCGTGAAAGCGTTCGAATCCGAGCAGACGGGATGGACCGTTCGATGTCTGGTCCAGCCCGCACGCGGCGCCTCGGCGGCAAGGAATACGGGAATCAAAGCGTCGGCCGGAGAGATCATCGCCTTCACCGACGCCGATTGTGAACCGGACACGGACTGGGTGAAACGGCTCGTTGTTCCGTTCCAGGACCCGGCCGTCGGAGGAGTCGCCGGACGGATCGTGGGCGTCGCCGGTGGGTCGGTCGTGGAGCTCTTCAGTGCGTTGTACACGCTGCAATCACCGGAACAACCGTCTATCCATACGGCCTGGACCCCATGGGCTGGCGGATTTCCCACCGCGAACCTGGCCGTGCGGCGCTCTTTGCTCGAACAGCTCGGCGGATTCGACGAGAGCGTGGCGATCTACGGCGAGGACTACGATCTCTGTGCGCGTCTGTACCGACAGGGGGCGGCCATTGCCTATCGGCCCGAAGCGGTCGTGCGACACCATCATCGCACGACGCTGGCCGGGCTTCTCCGCCAAGCGTACGGGTTCGGATGCAGCCACGCCTATTTGTTCAGGCGCCACGGACCGAGGGGGCTCTGGTTGGAATTGCCGCGGTGTGCCGAGGTCTGGTCGTCGGTCCCCGTGAATGGGTGGGTAGATGGTGCCTCCGCCGACAAAAAAATGCTTGGGCTTCTGGCGCTGTGGTGGCTCTATCCGCCGCTGGGATGGCTGCTGCCGCTCTATGCTCTGTGGCTTATCAGGGAGGCGGGCAAACGAGCCGCGCGTGCCGGCGTCCCGCCTCCTGTGACCGTGGCCGTCTGCCTTGCGGGCTTGTTGCTCGCGAAATCGGCCGCCCTGACGGTCGGCCGGTGGCGGGGGGCGTTGCGGTATGGAGCCGTGTGCTTGTGAACGAGAAGGTGTCTGTCATCATCTGTTCGAAGGATCGACACGAGGATCTGATGCGGGCCGTCGCGTCGGTTCGGCGGTCCGGCAAGACAGGCGAGACGGCCGAGATCGTCGTCGTCGAAGAGACGGATGAGCCCCAAGCGATTCCCGGGGTCCGGTATGTCTCCCTTCCTCGGCGGGAGTACGGGTTCGGTTATGCCCGGAACGTGGCGGTGAAGGAGGCCGCCGGTGAGCTGCTGCTGTTCATCGACGATGATTGCGAAGCGGAACAGGGATGGGCCGATGAACTGGTCGCCCCGTTCCTGGAGAATCCGGCGGTCCTGGGGGTGGCGGGCGCGGTGCTGGTCAGACAGTGCGGTCTGCTGGGGTATGCCGAGAATATTTTGGGCTTCCCCGGCGGCGGCTTGCGCTATCTCCATCGGGCAAAAGGACGAGTCATGCCGACGACCTTTCTGTCTACGTGCAACTGCGCCTACCGGCGTCTTGCCATCTTGGAAGTCGGCGGGTTTTCGGAAGCAGCCCGGGCGGGCGGAGAAGATGCGCTCTTGGCTGAACAAGTGGCGAAGAAGGGCCTCTGCGTTTATGCACCGCGCGCCGTCGTCTATCATCGGACCAGAGACCAGTTCGGAGCCATCTTTACCTGGTTCGTGCGACGGGGATACAGCGAACTGGCGACCTGGAAACAGCATGTGGATCGAGTGTCGTATGGGTGGTACCTGCTCCGCAGTTCATGGACGATCCGCGTCGCAACGCTATTGGCTCCGGTCTTTGTGTGTCCACCGTTGGTGCGTCTGGTCCCGTTCCTGGCGTTGCTCTACTACGCGGCCATGCTGTGGCGTTTTCGCTTTGCGCGGGCGTACCCGGCGCATCGGCTGGCCTGGTGGATGGTGCCACTCGTGAAGATGACGATGGATCTTGGTACGGAAACCGGCCGATGGAAATATGTGCTGGAGCCGCGCAGGTCATGACGACGGCACATCCAGTCTTGCTGGTGTCCAATCACGCCGAGATCGTCGGCGGGGGAGAAGTCAGCTTGCTCATGCTCCTGGGAGCCCTCGACCGCGTTCGATGGGCGCCCATCGTCGTGGTGCCGGCCGAAGGCATGGTGGCTCGGCGGTGCCGCGCGATGGACATCCCGATCCACGTTGTGCCGATGCCGACCCTCCGCGGACTCGGTTCCAGGCTGCTTCAAGGCGTTTTGGCGTTTGCTCGCCTGATGCGGGACATGAAGGTCGCTCTCGTGCACGCCAATGGTTCGCGGGCGATGGTCTATGCGGGGTTGGCTTCCATGTGGGTGAGGCGACCGGTGATCTGGCACGTCCGGGTCGCGGAGTCGGACGGACGGTTGGACCGGGTCCTCTTCCGGCTGGCGGACCGGGTGATCGTGAATTCGGCCGCCGTCGGCGAACGCTTTGCCTGGGCGGACATGAAAAAGGTTCGATGCATCCATAACGGCGTCAACATGGTGCATTTTGCACCCAGGCCGGCGCCGAGGGACTTACGCAAACGACTGGGGATGGCGGAGGGCGAGCCAGTGGCGGCGAGCGTCGGGCGCTTTGTGGCGTATAAAGGGTACGGTGATCTGCTGGAGGCGGCGGCGTTGGTGCAGCGCGTCAGGCCGGATACCCGGTGGGTATTGGCGGGCGAAGGAGAACTTCGGAGCGGGTTGGAAGCGCAAAGCCGCAAGCTGGGTTTGGGCCTACGCGTTCATTTCACCGGCTGGCTCGACGATGTGCGCGAGGTGCTGGCGCTCTGCGATGTGTTTGTGTTGCCGTCCAGGGGGGAGCACTTCGGCCGTGTGCTCATCGAAGCCATGGCGATGGCCAAGCCGGTCGTCGCGACCGATGGAGGAGGGGTGCCTGAAATCGTTCGACACGGGGAGACGGGGCTACTGGTGCCGCCCGGCCGACCGGCGCATCTGGCTCAGGCGATCCTGATCCTCCTCAACGATCCGGCTTACGCGGTGACGCTGGGAATGGCCGGGCGGGAGCGGGTCGAGCGGGAATTCAGCCTGCCGAAGCATGTGGCGGCGGTTGAACAGCTCTATCTAGAACTATTGCGCGGATAGGTGACGGTCGTGGAAACCTGTGCGCTCTGCGGAGGAACCGACTGGCGGATCATCGAACAGGTCGGGGCGACGCGCGTCGTGCGCTGTGCGTGTGATCTAGTGTTCGTCACTCCGACGCCTCCACGCGACGTCATCGAACAAAGGTATCAGCGGGAGTACTACCGGGCGTGGGAACACCAGGCGAACGCGAGGCGGCGGATCTGGGATCGCCGCCTGAAGTTGGTCATGAGCCTCTGCCCCGTGCCTGGTCGATTGCTGGACCTCGGCTGCGGTGACGGGATGTTCCTCCAGGCCGCCAAAGCGCGGGGTTGGACGGTGACGGGCATCGAGTTGTCGCCCTACGCGGCTGAGACCGACACCGGTTTGGAGGTTCGCAGAGGCGAAGTGTGGGAGGCGGGATGGCCGGAGTCGTCTTTCGATGTCGTGACCGGCTGGCATGTCATGGAACATGTCTCCGATCCGCGACGCGTCCTGGCGGAACTGTACCGTGTCCTGCGACCGAACGGCTGGCTGGTGCTCGCTACGCCGAACCTTCATGACTATGTGTTTCGCGCCGCCTATCTGATAGCCCACTTGAAGTTGCCGTCTCTGTATGAACCAGATGAGCGAGAACTGCATCTGTTCCACTTCTCCGCCGCGACGCTCACGGGGCTGGTGTCAGCCGTGGGATTCCGAGACGTTCGGGTCGGGTTCGATCGCGGCGCTGCGGCCGAGTGGGGAAAACGGCTGGTCAATGCCGGGGCCTATGGGTGGTATCGGCTGACCGGACTGAACTGGGGGATTGGGCTCGAACTGGTTGCCCGGAAGCCGGCCTCGCCCGCGGGTACGGCGGGAGGATGACGCCTTGCGACTCGGCGTGGACGGGCGTGAACTGGTGGGCGGGATGCGGACCGGGATTGGGCGGTATCTGCTCGAAATCCTGCGCGAGGCGACACACCAGGGATGGGAGTGTCTCGTGTACGGCGACCAGACCATCGAATGGAACGGCGCGGCACCGGGCGTCTTGTTGCGACGCCTGCAACGGTCGCACACCCAATGGTGGGATCAGGTCACGTTACCCCGCGGGCTTGCCCGGGATCGGGTGTCCGTGTTTCTGTCGCCTTACTATAAAGGGCCGCTCCGGGCCCCTTGTCCGGTCGCGCTGACGATTCATGATCTGTTTTTCATCGGGTATCCGGGTTCGCACCGGCCGTGCTACGACCGTGTCATGACCGGTCTGGCGACGCTCTACGCGAGTCGGGCCGCCGCCATCATCACCGACTCAGGGTATTCGAAACGGGCGATCGTGAGCCGTTTGCAGGTTGAACCAAACAAAGTCCATGTGATCCCGGTCGCGTTGGGGGCGGAGTTCAAGCCGACGATTCCGGATGGGGCGACGCTGGGCAGATACGGGATTACGGTGCCGTACCTGCTCTACATCGGCAATTTCAAGCCGCACAAAAATCTCCCGCGACTCTTGCAGGCTTATGCCGCCTTGCCGTCGGCGTTGCGCGGGCGCTATCGCCTGGTGTTGGCAGGAGGCGACGGATCGCGCCGGTCCGAGCTGGAGGCGCTGGCTCGGTCGCTCGGACTCGCCGACCGCGTGCACTTCCCAGGTTTGATCGACGATCGCGATCTGCCGCTGGTGTACAGCGCCTGCTCGTTGTTCGTCTTGCCATCGCTGGAAGAGGGGTTCGGGTTGCCGGCGTTGGAAGCGATGGCCTGCGGCGCGCCGGTCGCAGCGGCCAATCGGGCGGCGATTCCGGAAGTGGTCGGGGCTGCGGGTCTCCTGTTTGATCCGGAAGATGTTTCCTCGATGGTGAGCGCCATGACCGCGATCCTGACGGATGCCGGATTGAGCGATGACTTGAGACGGCGTGGACTCGAGCGGGCCGGCGAATTCTCGCGGGAGCGTACGGCCGGGCGGGTGCTGGTGCTCCTCCATGACCTCGCCCAGGCGGGCAAGTGAAGTGGAGACACCGGCTTTCAGCGGACGGCGATCCTGCGCGTGCGAGGCGGCGACCGCTTCGGTGGTTCGAGTAGCCGGGAGACGGGAACTGTTGCGCTGCGAACGATGCGGGTTGTTGGCGCCGATGGTCGTGCCGGAGCCGGCGGAACTCATCCGTTGGTATCGCGACAGGTATTGGGGTCGGTATGAAGCGGAGCAGCGGGGGCTGGCCAGGGAGAATTTGTACCGCCATGTGCTGGACATGATCCAGCGAGTTCGGTCGCATCCCGGCATACTAGTGGATGTGGGATGCGGGATGGGCGCGTTGTTGAAACAGGCGCGGGACCGAGGATGGCGCGGGATCGGGTTCGAACTTTCGCTGGAGGCCGTCGCCCGGGCGCGGGCCCATGGGCTGGAGGTCTATGAATCAGCGTGGCCGCCCTGCGGACTGCCGGATGAATCGGCGGACGCGGTCGTGTTTTTGAATGTGCTGGACCATCTGCCCCGGCCCTTTGCGGCGCTCGAGGAAGCCCGGCGCGTACTGCGTCCGGGGGGGCTACTCTATGTTCGCGTGCCGAACGGGCCGCTACATGTGTGGTTCAACCGGCTGCTCTCACCCGTGGGATGGTCGGATCTCACCGTCGTCCATCTGTATGGATTCGGAAGACAAGCTTTCGTACATCATTTGCCTCGGTTGGGGTTCACGACCGTGGCGATTCGGACCGCGCCGCCCAGCCAGGGAGACGCCTACCAGGATGAAAGCGCCGTGAGGAGTGCGGTCAGGCGTTTGCTGAAGCGGCTCGATAGGCTGGTGTACACGTTGTCCGCCGCGTTCGGATTGGACCGGGCGGCCTGGGGCCCGTCCATCGAGGTGACGGCCGTGAAGGACCCAGCGGCGAGGAGTCCGGTATGTCGTGGAGACGGTGGCGGGCGCGCCTGAGGTTCGGTGAGGCCGTCGCGTTGCTGGCCTTGCTCACGGCGCTGTTGGTGCTGGCGATCAGTATGTGGCTGCGCTCGTTCTATCTCCATGCGCCCAAGGGTTACGAGCCCAAAGACCTTGAGCGGGGCAAACAACTCGAGATGAAGAAGGGCCGGGACGGGGAATAGCGCTCACAGCAATGTGCGGGATCTGCGGATATACCGGCGACGGCACGCCGGATTTGCTCGACCGGATGTTGAACCAGTTGATCCATCGAGGACCGGACGAAGAGGGGCGTTATCGCGAGGAGGGCGTCGGCCTGGGCATCCGGCGCCTGCGGGTCATCGATCCAGCAGGCAGCCGCCAGCCAGTGGCCAACGAGTCCGGCACAGTGCGGGCCGTGCTGAACGGGGAGATTTACAACTACCGCGAACTACGGAAAGAGTTGGTCCGCAAAGGTCATCGCTTCGCGTCGCACGGCGACACCGAAATTCTCGTGCATCTGTACGAAGAAGAGGGAGAGGCGGCGGTGTCGAGATTGCGCGGGATGTTCGCCTACGCCCTGTGGGATCGCGAGCGGGAGACGCTGTGGTTGGTCCGCGACCGCTTGGGCATCAAGCCGCTTTACTACGCCATCCGGCCGGATGGACAGGGAGAGCACGGCGGCGTGATCTTCGCCTCGGAACTCCCTGCGTTGCTGGCGGGGGTGCCGAAGCGCGCCATCCGGCCGCAGGCGATCGCCGACTATCTGACATGCCTCTATGTCCCCGGTCCGGAAACGATGTTCCAGGGTGTGTATCAGCTCAGGCCGGGAGAACTGCTCAAGATCCGAGGCAGCCGGGTGGAATTTCAACGGTACTATCAGCCGGCGCAGGCGGTGCCGCGATTCCGATGGTCGTCGGAAGCCGAAGCGGCCGACTACTTCCTCGGGTTGTTGCGCGACACGGTCCGGGCTCACTTGGTGAGCGACGTCCCACTGGGGCTGTTCCTGTCAGGGGGACTGGATTCCGGCGCCATCTTGACCTTCATGCGCGAGACGACGAACGGGACGATCCGCACCTTCACCATCGGGTACGAGTCGCCCGCCGATCGGTCCTACAACGAACTGGACGCAGCGCGGCTGCTCGCAACCCATTTTGGCGCCCAGCACACGGAAGCGATCCTGCGCCCGGATGCGGTGTCGCTCCTGCCGCAACTGGTCGCGGCGATGGGAGAACCCTTCGCCGACTCCTCAGCCGTTCCTACCTACTTGGTGTCGAAAGTCGCCAAGCGATCGGTGACGGTCGTGCTGTCGGGGATCGGCGGGGACGAACTGTTCGGCGGATATCCCCGGTATCTGGGCCTTCGTTTGGCGTCATTCTATGGCCGGCTGCCGGTCTCCGTGCGGTCCTGGGCGGCCGCGCAGGCGGCATCGTGGCTCACGGAGGGAACGGACGGGCAGGATGACAGAGGTCGTCTCAAACGGTTTCTGGTTGACGGTCATCGCCCGCTGGACGACCAGTATCTGCGCTGGATTACGTTTTTGCCGCCGGAATGGGGAGCGTCGGCCTTCGCGCCGGAGTTGCGTGATGCGGCCGAAGGAGCGGGACTGGAGCGGGCCTATCGCGCGCTCTTCAACCGGTGGCCGTCGCCGGAGCCGGCGGATCGCGCGATGGGATTGGATCTGCAGACTTATCTGCCGGACGATCTGCTCCGTATGGGGGACCGGATGAGCATGGCCCATTCATTGGAATTGCGTGTGCCGTTTTGCGATCACCATCTGCTGGCCTTTGCACTCGCCGTTCCGGCCACCATGCGTTTGTCCGGCTGGCGGCCGAAGGGCTTCATGCGGCGGGCGCTTGCCTCCGTGTTACCGCGCCCCGTTTTGTCCGGCGCGAAGCGAGGCTTTCGCGTGCCGATGGCCCGGTGGCTCAGGGAAGAACTGCGGGAAATGGTCCACGATCTGTTGTCGGACGAGGCCGTGCGCCGGCGTGGCTACGTGCGTCCGGAGTATGTCCGCTGGCTGATCCGGGAACACGAAGCCGGCCGGCGGAACTTTGCCGACCAGCTTTTCGCCCTGCTGGTGCTCGAACTGTGGTGCCAAAACCAAGCGAGCACCGCCTAGCACATAGCAAATGATGGCTGGGGCGCTCACTTCTTGCTGAGCGGATGAACATCCTGCTGCTTTCAGAGGTCTCGGCGGAACGCGTGATCGGCGGTGCGGAGCGGATGCTGCGCGGGCATGTGTTGAGCCTGGGCGAACGTGGCCATCGGGTCAGTCTGATCTCCCGTGCTCCCGTCGGCGATCGGCGGACCGTGGTCTGGATCAAGGACGCGGTCGAGCGCCGCTACGAGGTTTCTCGCCGGAACGAACCGGCGTTCGTCTGGTCGTCGATTCGGAACGGCCTCCGTGCGTTCGATCTCATGACGTCGCTCCGCCGGCCGGATGTCGCGGTGGTGTACCAGTCGCTTGCGGGATTGGGACCGCTTCTGGGCCGGTTCGGCCAAGCCGGCGGCTGGGTCTACATGTGCCTCTCGTTGGCGCACGAAGAATATCTGACCAGAATCCCGCCCGCGACATCCTGGGCTGATCGACTGCGACAAGCCGCCAACGCCCAGGCCCGCCTCTGGATCGAGCGGATGGTCATGCGTCGCTGCCAGGCGGTGATCGTGATGAGCGAGTTCATGCGGCGACGAGTCATGGCCGTGCATAGCATACAGAGCGACAAGATCAAGATGCTGCCGGGAGCGGCCGATTTGTCTCGCTTTCGTCCGGCTGAGCATCGGACTGACGTCCGCCATGAGCTGAAGGTACCGCCGACCCAAACGATCCTGTTCACGGTTCGGAACCTGGTTCCCAGGATGGGGCTGGAGAACCTGATCAAGGCCATCAGCTTGTTGTCGGACGAAGAACGGCGCGATCTCTTGCTGCTGATCGGAGGGGAGGGACCCTTGCGCGCCTCGCTTGACGCCCTGATCCGTCGACTACGCTTGGCCGAGCACGTGCGATTGCTCGGGTTCGTTCCGGAAGAGCAATTGAGTCGGTACTATCAGGCCGCGGATTTGGTCGTGATGCCCACCTGGCAGCTCGAAGGCTTCGGGCTGGTCACGGTCGAGGCGTTGGCCTGCGGCACGCCGGTGCTCGGCACGCCGGTTGGCGCCCTGCCCGAGGTGTTGAGCCGTGTCGATCCGATGCTGATCGCGGAGGGAACGGACGACCGGGCGTTGGCCGCGGCGATTCGGCGCGTGTTGCAGCGGTTCCGCGAGAACCCCGACGAGCCGGCGCGGCTCTCCAGCAAGGGGCGGGAGCTGATCGTTCGGGCGTACAACTGGACCACGCACGCGGCGGAGTTGGAGCGGATGCTACGGGATGTGTGCGCGGCGGCGGGCCGTGCGAGATAGGGGAACTTTGTGGCGACGAACACGGTCATCCATGTGATCACGCGTCTGGATCGCGGAGGATCCGCGCGAAATACGATGCTGACCGCCTTAGGGCACGACCGCGTCCGGTATGAACCGCTGGTGGTCGCCGGCAGACCAGGCAGGTGGGATGCCCAGGGCGGGCAGGCGGCGACCGATGAGAACTGCCGCCTGTTGGACAAAGCGGGCATCCCGTGGATCATTATCCCGACCTTGATCCGCAAGATCAGCCCGCTCAAGGATCTACTGACCTTCTGGGCGCTGGTGCGACTCTTTCGACAGGAACGGCCCGCCATCGTGCACACCCACACGTCCAAAGCGGGCGTCTTGGGTCGGCTGGCTGCGTGGTGGAGCGGCGTGCCGGCGATTGTGCATACCCCGCACGGCCACGTCTTCTATGGACATTTCAACGCCCTGTGGTCCTGGGTGTTCGTGCTGGTAGAACGGCTGCTGGCTCGAGTGACGACGCGGCTGATCGCGCTTACGGAGGCGGAACGGGACGACCACCTCGAACGAGGCGTGGGGCGAGAGGATCAGTTCGTGGTCATTCCGAGCGGGATCGACCTCGAACGGTTTCAAGATGGGGGTCAGACCAGGAGCGAAAGGCCGGACTGGTTTCCCTGTCCGCCTGGCTCGTTCGTGGTCGGGTCGGTCGGCTGGTTGACGCCAGTGAAAGGGCATCGTTTCCTGATCGAAGCGGCAGCGCGACTTAAACCCTTTTTCCCGAACCTGCATGTAGTGCTCGTCGGGAACGGCGAGTTGCAGACCGAGTTGTCGGCTTTGGCGGACCGGCTGGGTCTCAAAGACTCGGTCCATTTCTTGGGGGAACGGGACGACGTGGAAGTCTGTTTATCCGCGATGGATCTGTTTGTCCTGCCGTCTTTGAACGAAGGGATGGGCCGCGCGCTGGTCGAGGCGATGGCAGCGGGGCTGCCGGTCATTGCCAGCCGGACGGGAGGCGTGCCGGCACTGATCGAGCACGGTCGAACCGGACTGTTGGTGCCGGCGGGAGACGCGGACGCGTTGGCAGAGGCTATCCGCCAAGCGCTCGACCGGCCGGATTGGGCGAAACGGATGGGCCAGGCGGCGAGTCAGCGGATCGATCGGATGTTCGACGCAGCGGCGATGGTGCACGCCGTTGAGCAAGTGTATGAGCAGGCGCTGAGCGAGGCGGGGATCCGATGAGAGAAACGATGCGGCCTCCAATCTGGCGGGTCCTCGCTGCTGGTCTGGTCGGGGGGGTGCTGGGGACGACCTCCGCTGCCTTGGCGGCGGAGGAGGCAAAGGCCGGTTTGACGCCGCTGGTGGCAGCAGTCCATGTGCACAGCACGGCGAGCACCGGCTCGTTGAGCCTGGACGCCTTGGCCGAGCGGGCAGAACGCCTGGGGCTGGATGTGGTGATCCTCACCGACAACTTCGCGCTGGAATACGAATACGGCCTCTCTCCCGTGGACGGTGTCCTGAAACGAACGGTCGGCTTGCCCTCCGTGCTCCGGTACGGTCTCGCGCGCTATCTGAATGAGATTGCGGCGGTCCAGGCCCGCCATCCCAGGGTCCTGCTGATCCCCGGCGTCGAAGTCGCGCCGCATTATTATTGGACCGGATCGCTATGGCGTGGCGATCTGACGATGCACGATGCGCAGAAGAATCTTCTCGTCATCGGGCTCGCCGATCCCCAGGGGTATGCGACGCTCCCTGCAATCGGCAATCCGGCGTCCTATCACTACGACGAGCGGACGGCGCTCAGTCTGGCGCCGGCGGTTCTCTTCGTCCCCGCTGTGTGGTTGTGGCGCGGCCGCTTGTCCGTCGCAGGCCGCCGCGGTCGGCCTGCCTGCGGATGGACGGTCCGCCGGACCTGGGCGTTGCTCCTGACCGGCGCGGCGCTTCTGCTCCTGGTCAACGCCTGGCCGTTCAGTCGGCCGGCTTTCAGCGCGTACGACGCGCGGCTCGGCTATCGGCCCTATCAAGCCTTGATCGATGCGGTGAACGAGCGGGGCGGGCTGATATTCTGGTCCATGCCGGAGGCGCGGGACTTCCGTACCTTTTCGTTCGGCTGGTTGGGGAAAGTGATCATCCAAACGGATCCCCATCCGGAAGCCTTGATGCTCACGCAGGGTTATGCCGGCTTCGGCGGGCTCTATCAAGAAGCCCGTACGGTAACCGATCCCGGCGGATTGTGGGACCAACTCATCCATCTCTATGCAAGCGGACAGCGAACCACCCCGCCTGCGCTAGTCGGCGAGATCGCCTTCCACGGGCCGGATCATGCGGGAAAGGAACTGGATCAGGTGGCGACGGTGCTTTGGGTTAGCGAGCGGACCGTCGCCGGCGTGCTGGACGCGCTGCGGCGCGGGCGATCGTATGCGGTAGAGCGGTACCGGAAGGAATTCGGATATCGGCTCGACGACTTCCGCGTGGAGGTTCAAGGCGGCGTGCGGACGGCCGGGCCAGGCGAGATCCTTGATCCCGAAGGAGCGCGAGACGTCGTGGTGCGCCTGTCCGTGTCGGCGACCGATCACGGGAGGCACCCTCTGACGGCCAGAATCGTTCGATCGGGTCAGGTCGTCGCGCGCATGGAAGGCTGGACACCGTTCGCGTACGCGTTCGTCGATGCGACAGCGCCGGCCGGGACTTGGCTGGCCTATCGGGTCCAAGTGGTGGGGGAAGGAGAAATTTTGAGCAATCCGGTGTACGTCGGACCGCTGCCGAAAGAGAAGCTGTGAGTCGGTATGTTTGGTTCGTCTGGTCGGTCTGGTTGTGAAATGTGAACCGGATCAGCCAACTAGGCCAAACAAACCAGATAAACCAGATGAACGAAGATGCGTGTCGCCATTCATCAGCCGCAGTTTCTGCCCTGGTCAGGGTATCTGGACAAGATCGACCAAGCCGATGTCTTCGTGGCGTTGGACACCGTCCAATTTAAAAAGAACGAATGGCAGAACCGGAACCGGATCCGGACCGCCGACGGCTGGCAGTGGCTCACGGTACCGGTGCGGCACCGCTTCGGCCAGCGCATGGCAGAGGTGCGGATCGACCAGACGAGCCGCTGGCGGGATCGGCATCTGCGGGCGCTGGCCATCCATTACGCGAAGGCGCCATATCGCGAGCGATACTGGGATGAACTGTGCGCGCTCTACCGGCAGCCGTGGGAACGTCTGGTGGATCTCAACCTCGCGGTCGTGCGATGGCTCCTGCAGGTCTTCGGCATTACGACGCCGATTCGATTGGCGTCGGAATGGTCGCTGCGCGAGGAGCCGACCGATCGCCTAATCGACATTTGTCGGACGGTCGGCGCCACACAGTATTTGTGCGGGCCCGGCGCCGACGCCTATCTGGACCGGGCGCGCTTTGAGGCATCCGGCATCGAGCTGGAGATGCAGCGATTTCGGCATCCGATCTACCGGCAGTGCTACGAACCGTTCATTCCCAGCCTGTCGGCAATCGATTTGCTGTTCGCATGCGGAGACGGGGCGCTCGCACACTTGCGGGCGGCCAGAAGCCTGTCCGACGAGGCCTCTCCGCTGGCGCGACAGGTGGCAGAGAGGAAGCTAAGATGAAGCGAGCGGCGAAGCTGACGGCCAACGGCAGGCCTCCGATGCGTATTTTGGCGCTGGGCGCCCACCCGGACGACATCGAAGCCGGATGCGGTGGCGCGTTGATCAAATACGCCCAAAACGGGCATCGCATTTTTCTGATGGTGATGACGCTGGGCGAGCAGGGAGCGCCGGCCAGGGTCAGGAAGCGCGAGCAGGAGGAGGCGGCGAAACGGCTGCGCGCCGAAAAGCTCTATTGGGGCGGCTACCCGGACACCCAGGTGCCCATGGGCCGCGACCTGATCCAGAAGGTCGAAGAAGTGGTAAGGGAAGTGGATCCCCACTTCATCTTCGTCCACTATCATGACGACACGCATCAGGATCACCGCCATCTGGCGATCAGCACGATCACGGCGACGCGCTATACCAAGAATGTGCTGTTTTACGAAGGGCCGACGACGCAAAATTTCGCTCCGACGGTCTTCGTGGACATTGACCAGGTACTGGAGGAGAAAATCGCGGCGATCGAGGCGCATGCGTCCCAAGTGAAGAAAACCAACATCGAAGGGTTGAGCATCGTGGATATCATTCGGTCGTCCTCCCACTTCCGAGGCATTCAAGGACGAGTGAGGAACGCCGAGGGATTTTTGCCGCTCCGGTTGTTCATCAATATCGAAGCATGACCGTGGTCTCGACAAGCATTCCCCATTCCAGGCCATTTCTGGGCGAAGAAGAACGGGCGGCGGCCGACGAGGTGCTGCGCACAGGTCAGCTGGCGCAAGGCCCCTGCGTCGAACGGTTCGAGTCCGGTCTCGCGGCGTGGCTGGGGGTACGAGGCGGCGTGGCTGTCAGCTCGGGGACGGTCGCGTTGGAACTGGCGCTGACGGCCGTCGGGGTCGCCCCCGGCGATGAGGTGATCATTCCGAGCTATGTCTGCGCCGCCGTCTGGCTGGCCGTGCAGCGGATCGGCGCGCTGCCGCGGTTGGTGGACATCGATCTGGACACGTTCAATCTCGATCCGGAAGCGGCGGCACGGGCGGTGACCGCGAGAACCCGGGCGATCATCGTGCCGCACCTGTTCGGGTTGCCGGCGGATCTGACACGGTTACAGGCGCTCGGGATCCCGTTGATCGAGGATTGTGCGCAGACGCTGGGCGCGCTCGAATCCGGTCGGCCGGTCGCCACGGTCGGAGTTGCGGCGATCTGCTCGTTCTACGCGACGAAATTGCTGTGTACGGGCGAAGGCGGGATGGTAGTGTCGAACGATGGCGCGTTGCTGGAACACGTGCGGTCGCTCCGCCAGTATGACGACGGGCCCACGTTGAATCCCTCGTCGTCCAACCGCAAACTGACCGATCTGCAGGCCGCAATTGGTCTGTGTCAAGTGAATCGGCTGGCGATGTTCTTGCGGCGGCGCGCGGAGATCGCGGCCCGCTATCGGGCGGCGCTGGCGCAGATGCCACTAGTGTTGCCCGCGGTCCCGGCCGGTCGGACCCATGTCTACTATCGGTTTGTGGTTCGCCTCCCCCGATTGTTGAAGGGGCCGGATTCCCTGGCCGCGCAGATCATGCGGCTGAATGCGCGCGGCCTTCAGTGTCGGCGGCCGGTGTTCCGGCCGCTGCATCGATACCTCGACCTGGATGGGTTCCCGGCCAGTGAGGAGGCGGATCGCACCGCGCTCTCGATCCCGATCCATCCTTCGATGACCGATGACGAGGTTACGAGAGTCGTCCAGATTCTCGGCGAGGAGTTGGCATGAAAACGCTGGAAACCCATGCAGTGCTCGATCTGTGCCGGGTGAATGGCCGTTGGCTCACGTGGCCAGGGCTCGGCGCCCTGCTGGGCGTCCTGGCGTTCCTGACTCCCTGGGTACGCGACCTCTTCCTCGTGCAGGGTCTGCGCTGGCTCTATATCCTACTCGTCTCCTTCTTGGGAGCGGCCGCTCTGACCCCGGTGATGGTGCAGCTCGGGTACTACTGGGGCGTGATCGATCGGCCGTCGGAACGGAAGATCCATCTTCAGCCGACGCCTCGACTCGGTGGCGTCGCGGTCTACGCCGGCTTCGTCGGGTCCGTGCTGCTGAATTCGATCCTGCCGGAGTGGACGGCAGCAATCCTGGTCTCGGGAACTGTCTTGCTGTTCGTCGGCCTTCTCGACGATCTCCGCGAACTCCCGGCCGGAACAAAATTGGCCGCCCAGTTCGTGGCTGCTGCGGTCGCCATTGCCGGCGGCAACGCGCTGACGCTGTTCCCCCAGGGCCCACTCGGGGATGCGGCCAACGTCGCGTTGACCCTGTTGTGGATCGTCGGGATCACCAACGCGTTCAATTTTTTCGACGGCATGGACGGGTTGGCGGCGGGACTGGCCGTCCTTATGGCGGGATTCATGGGCATGGTGGCGTTTGAGACGGACCAGCCAGGCCTCGGATGGTTGGCGATCGCGATCATCGGCGCGGGCTTGGGATTCTTCCCGTATAATTTCCGGATGAAGAAGCCGGCCGTGATTTTCCTCGGCGACGGAGGGTCCACGTTCCTGGGGTTCACGCTGGCCTGTCTGGCCGTGAAGGGGAACTGGGCGGACAACAATCCCATCGTGTCCTTCAGCAACCCATTGTTGATCTTCGGCGTGCTGATCTACGACATGATTCACATCACCGTCGAGCGCGTCGCCACCGGAAAAGTCAAGTCGGTGCGCGAGTGGCTGGAATATGCCGGGAAGGACCATTTGCATCACCGCTTGGAACGGGCGCTCGGGAGCCGGAAAGCCAGCGTCGCGATGATCTTTGCGCTGACCGTCTGTCTCGGCCTGGCCGCGCTGGCTCTGCGCTATTCGGGCACCATCGAGGCCGTCATCCTCTTGACCCAAGCCTGCCTGATCGTCATCATGATTACCATCTTGGAACTTTCCGGCCGGCGTTCGTGAGCCGGAAGCGAGCAGCCGTCAGTTCTCAGCGAGGAGCAGTTAGCGATCGGCCGTCGGCTCTGAGTCGTCAGGGTTGAGAACGGACGGCGAAATCGACGAGTTTTGGGAGTGCGCATGGTTCCCACGGTCGAATGGAAAGACGGCGCGGTGCGGTTGCTGGATCAGAGCCGGCTGCCGGGGTCCGTCGAGTTTCTGGAGTGCCGCGACTATCGGGTGATAGCCGAGGCCATCAAAGGCCTGAAGGTCAGGGGTGCGCCGGCTATCGGCGTGGCCGCGGCAATGGGAGTCGCATTGGGCGCCCAATCGGTTTCGGTTGCCGGCTATGATGAGTTCGCGAAGGCCGTGTCGGCGATCGGCGACCACCTTGCGGCGACCAGGCCCACTGCGGTGAATCTGTTTTGGGCCATCGAACGGATGAAACGGAAGCTAGCCGAGCTGCGAAACCGGCCGTTGACGGAGATCAAACGCGCACTGATCGAAGAGGCACAGCGGATCTTCGACGAAGACGTGGCGCTGTGCAAGGCCATGGGGCGTCATGGTGCCGCATTGATCGAGGACGGCCAGACGATTCTGACTCATTGCAACGCCGGCGCGCTGGCGACGGCCGGCTACGGGACGGCGCTGGGCGTGATCCGGGCGGCGTGGGAACAGGGAAAGAAGATCCGCGTAATCGCCGATGAGACCAGGCCGGTGCTCCAGGGTGCGCGACTCACGGCCTGGGAGTTGATGCAGGACAAGATCCCCGTGACGCTGATCACCGATAATATGGCCGGCGCGCTGATGCGGCAGGGCCGGATTCATCTCTGTGTGGTCGGAGCCGACCGAATCGCGGCCAACGGCGACGTCGCCAACAAGATCGGCACGTACTCCGTGGCGGTGCTCGCCAAAGCGCACGGCATCCCGTTCTATGTTGCGGCGCCGTATTCCACCATTGATCTCGCCACCAAGTCCGGTGACCAGATCCCGATCGAGCAACGCGACCCGCAAGAAGTCCTCTCGTTTCATGGAAGTCCTCTCATCGCCCCGGCTGGCGTGGAGGTGCTCAATCCCGCGTTCGATGTGACGCCGGCCGAGTACGTCACCGCGATCATCACCGAACGCGGCGTGTTCAAGCCAGGCGAGCTAGCCGTGCAGTTTGGAGCTTGACGATCCGCGCTTGTCTGTCGGCCACGCCCGGAAGCCGCGCCCCCTTTGCAATCTTCCAGGTGACAGCCTACAAATAGCGCTGCCGTTGCGGGGTGCGGTCATGAGTGCCTCGCCTGGATGGAGGGCGCTTGTCGGTCGCCGCGCGGATCCTGGCCGTTGGTTGCGTTCTGTGCGCGCTGCTCCCCACTAGTCTGCTTCACGCCGCTGCCTTCCGTGTTCTTGACCAGAGTGCTTCCGCGATCGCCCAGGGCAACGCGTTCGTCGCCCAGGCCGACGATCCTTCCGCCGTGTTTTACAACCCGGCTGGGATGACCCAATTGCCAGGCGTCCAACTGTCTACCGGCGGCCTGTTGGTGGGAGGCCGCACCACGTTCACGAATCCGGCCGGTGCGACCACCAGCGGCAACTTCGGCGGCGCCGTCGCGCTGCCGCCGCCCGTCAATTTTTATCTGACGACCAATCTGAAAGACCTCGGCGTTCGCGGGCTCGGCAATCTTCCACTCGGTCTCGCCGTTCTCTCGCCCTTCGGCATCAAGTACAAGTATCCCGACGAGGCACCGTTTGCCACCGCTGTGACCCGCACATCCCTGGAACTCACCGACATTAAGCCGACCGTCGCCTATAAAATGTCCGATCAGCTTTCCATAGGAATCGGGGTGGATATCTACACGTTCTTACCCTTCTGGGGCGAATCGCAGGCCGAAGTCCAGTTTACTTCTTCCGGTGGACCGGGGCTGCCTCCGGCCGGAACCAGGATGGAGATCAGTGGGAAGGACACAGCCGCAGGATTCAACGCAAGCCTGCTCTACACCCCGCTGCGCAACGTCGACGGAAAACCCGTTGCCGCGGTCGGTCTGGTCTATCGCAGCCAGGCCACTCTTCATCTCCAGGGATCACTGCTCGGCAACGGCGCGGTATTGCAAAGCACCAGCATCACCGTCGTCTTGCCACAGGTGCTCACCGGAGGAATCGCCCTGTGGCCGGTTCGCAATCGAACCCACGAGTGGAAGCTGGAGTTGGATGTGGACTACACGGGGTGGCAGTCTTTCCGCAACCTGGATGTGCAGCGGTCCGACGGCACGACCGTCTTGTTTCCTCAGAACTGGCGCGACACCTTCATGGTGATGATCGGGACGGAATACAAGTGGTTACGGCCAGCCATGTTGCCTGACTGGGAAACGAGTCTTCGCGCCGGCTATGTGTTTCAGCAGACGCCGGTACCTGATCGGTCGTTCAACCCGAGCTTTCCGGCCGACGCCGATAGCCATGGTCTCTCAATCGGAGCCGGGTTTCTCTGCATGGGAGGCGGGCGATTCCTCGGCGCGGTCCCCTGCGATGACAGCGCAGAGAGGTCTTTCTTTCCCAAAGCGATTGGGCTCGACGTGGCCTACCAAGCCATCCTCTATGAGCCCCGGACGGTCAGCGGTGCTGTGAGCCCTTTTGCGACGCCCGGTGTCATGGATGGCCTCTACAGAACCCTCTTTCACATCGGCGCGATCAACTTTCGTCTGAATTTCTGATCGCCGGCTTCAACCGAAAATTTCCACGGCATCACCTTGCAAGCTCCGTCCGGGCTTCTCTATAATGCCGCCCGATTTGAAGCGACTCATTCCGATCACGGCGGAGGAAAGCGGAAACTTATGAGCGAACGGACCTTAGCGATCATCAAACCGGATGCGGTGAAAAAGCACGTCATCGGAGACATCATCGGTCGATACGAGAGAGCTGGTCTGACACCGATCGCGATGCGCATGTTGCGGATGTCCAAGGCGACGGCCGCAGGGTTCTACGCTGTCCATAAGACACGACCGTTTTTCGACAGCCTTTGCACGTTCATGTCCTCGGGGCCGGTGGTCGTGCTGGTCTTGGCGGGCGACAACGCGATCAAAAAACACCGGGACTTGATGGGCGCGACGGACCCGGCCAAAGCCGACAAAGGAACGATCCGGGCGGTTCATGGGACGAATATCGAGTCCAACGCCGTGCATGGATCCGATTCACCCGAGACCGCACGCTTCGAGATCGGCTATTTCTTTCCTGAGATGGACCTGATCGAGGAGTGACACATCGTTTCCCGGTCGGCGTGGTTCGTTGTTGTTTTCGCTGGGCGTAGGAGTTCGTGCCTGTCGCACCCTATTCCACACCTTCCAGGGCGTTGGTTGCGTTGTTCGCGGGGGTGCTGCTGGGCTCGCTCGCGGGACCCGGTTGCGCGGCCCGCTACGAGTTGCCCTCCCGACCGCCGACATTCTCCGCTGATCCGAGCGCTGAAGCGCAGACTCGGCTGCTCAACGAAGCGCGGGCGGACCATGCCCAGGGCCGGTATGCCGCCGCCGTTCGTCTGTTGGAGCGGTTTCTCTCAGCCTATCCTGAATCGCCGCACTTGGCGGAAGCGCGCTGGTGGTTGGCTCGTTCGTACGAGCAGCTCGGCGATCTACGCGCGGCGCTCGTGCACTACCGCACCCTGGCAGCCAGCGCAACTGGCGTGCGCGAGGACAGTTACGAGGTGCGGGCGATGCGACGCCTGGAAGAATTGCGCCGGGCCGGTGACCGTCTGGGGGGCGCCGCGGCCGCGCGCACCGCGTTGATGCTGTCTCCAGCCCGGCTTCCGCCGCTTGCCGATTTGGAATCGTGGATGCAGAGACTTGTTCGCGCCGGTGTGACGACCGTGGTCTTGGAGGCGGTGACAAGCGACGGGACCATGCCGCCGGGCGTGTACTTCGACACGGGATTGGCGCCCGTCCATCGCGATGTCTTCGGTCTGGTGCTGCCGATGGCCAAACGGGCGGGCCTGGCGATCTTTGCTGCGGTTTCCCTTCAGCGTTTGCCGTGGGTGGATTCTTCCTCCGATTGGCTCAACGCCGTGTATGATCCGGAGGAACGGCGGATGCGTCCATCGGCGACCATCGATCTGCTCAATCCGGCCGTTCAGGAACAATTGGTCGGATTGGCGGCCGATCTCGCACGAACCGGAATCGAAGGCGTGCTGGTCCGTTTCGGCGAAGAGAAAGACTTTTTCGCCGAGTGCGGGGAGGCGGCGCGCACCCGCTTCGCCGGCGCCTTCGGGACTACGGCCGAGCCGGCCCACCTTTGTTCCGTCGCCGGCCGGAGCCTGGAGGCGATGCCGCCGGAGTTTTGGCGGTGGGTCGGTTGGAAATCTCAAGAGCGCCTGCGCTTGGTCGAACGGATGAGAGAGGCGATGCGACGGAAGCGTCCACACATGGTGGTGGCGCTGGAGGTCCATCCGGAGGCGGCCGTCGACCCGCTTCGGGCGCTCGTCGACTACGGAGAGGATCTGGTGAGTCTGACCCAGCGCGGCTTCGACCTGGTTTTGGCGAGGCCTGTCGCTTCGATGGGCGAGGCATCGCCTAGCGGATCCGGCGAGCCCGCGACGAACGGTCTAAATGCCTTCCTGCAGTGGCTGAACGAGCGGGCGTTCGACCCACGCCGTCTCTGGATTACGAACGTCGTCCAGGTCCGGGACGCACGGGCGTTGGGGGAAGGTGTTCCCAGTCCTCCCTCTCGTGCGTGGTTGCCGGGCGAAATCAATCTTTTGTACCGGGTGGAACCGGCCGCCGCCGTTCCTTGACAAGGCACCGCCGCAGCACTTACGATCACGCGACTCGTGAACACGTTGAGGTTCAGCGAATCGTTGTCCTAACCTTCCTTCAGAGGAACCCCATGATCCCGACCGATCTTCGCTATCATCAGGAACATGAATGGATTCGCCTCAACGGCGCGCAGGGCACGATAGGGATCAGCCACTTTGCGCAGGATGCGTTGGGGGACATCGTCTTTATCGATCTGCCCAAAGTTGGGACGACCGTCAAGGCCGGTCAACAAATCGGTGAGGTCGAGTCCACCAAGACCACGTCAACCATCTATACGCCCGTGAGCGGGACGATCGTCAAAGTTAACACCGATCTGAAGGATCATCCCGAGATCGTCAATGCCGATCCCTACGGCAAGGGTTGGTTGGCGGTGATCGACTTGTCGGACCCGGCTGAAGTGGACAAGCTGATGACCGCCGCTCAATATGAAGCCTTTCTCGCCTCGCAAAAGAACGCGACTAGCGAGTAACGGGCAGCGAAGAGTCGCCCTACCTCCGAGCTATTAGCTGCTCGCTATTTGCTACGCGCTATGCCAACACAGAAGCACATCGCCATCGTCGGGGCCGGACCAGGCGGCTATGTCGCGGCCATCCGCGCCGCCCAACTGGGCGCCCGTGTGACCGTCGTGGAAAATCAAGCGTTGGGCGGGGTGTGTCTGAACTGGGGGTGCATTCCCAGCAAGGCGCTGCTCTCCGTTATCGAGTTGGGCGACAAAGTGAAAAAGGCCGATGAATTGGGGCTGGTGCTCCAGGGGCCGGTCCGCTACGACCTGGCTAAAATGGTGGCCCGCAAGAACAAGGTGGTGTCTACCCTGGTGAAAGGCATTGCCACGCTGTTCAAGACCTGGGGCATCGAGCATCTCGATGGCACAGGCGAACTGCTCGATGAGCGGACGGTTCGAGTCGCCGGGCGAGAGGGGTCCGAGCGGCGGGTGGAGGCGGACGCGATCATCGTCGCCACCGGGTCGTCATGGCCGAGTGTGCCGCTCTTTCCGATCGACGGCCAGCAGATCATCACGAGCAAGCAGGCGCTGGACTTGGAAGCGATTCCCGGTCGTCTGCTCATTATCGGCGCGGGTGTCGAGGGCTGCGAGTTTGCGTCGTTGTTCAGCGGTATGGGCACGCAGGTCACGATGGTGGAAGTGATGCCGCGCATCCTGCCGCTGGAAGACGAAGAGGTGGCGTCCATCATGGACCGCGAGTTGAAGAAACGCGGCGTGGACATCCGTACGGGCACGACGGTCGAGAAGGTGGAGCGCCAGGCCGGGTCGGTCAAGGTGGTCTTCAAAGACGGGGCCGAGATCGCCGTCGACCAGGTGTTGGTGTCCGTCGGACGGGGATTCAACTCCAAAGGCATTGGATTGGAGAAGCTCGGCATCGAGCTGGGGACTCGCGGCGAGATTCTGGTCAATGAACGGATGGAAACCAACGTGCCGGGAATCTACGCCATCGGGGATGTGGTCGGCAAGGCGATGCTCGCCCACGTGGCGTCGGCCCAAGGCAAGGTGGCGGTGGAAAATATTCTCGGGCACAGGCGGGCTCTCGACTATCGCGTGATTCCGGCCGGGATCTTCACGCTGCCGGAGATCGGGCGCGTCGGGTTGACCGAACAGCAGGCCAGGGAGCAGGCGCGGGAACAGGGGCGCGAGGCCGAGACGTCGGTCAAGGTCGGTCGATTCCGCTATGCCGGATTGGGGAAAGCGCAGGGCACGGGCGAGATCACGGGCATGTTCAAGGTGATTGCCGACGCCAAGGATGGCAGCATTCTGGGCGTCCACATCGTTGGCGCGCATGCGGCCGATCTGGTGCATGAAGCGGCGCTGGCGATGCACCTGAAGGCAACGGCCGTCCAGGTGGCAGAGATGATCCATGTCCATCCGACCTTGTCGGAAGGTATGATGGAAGCGATGGAAGATGTCGACGGGCTGGCGATTCATGTGGCGAGAAAGCGAATGTGACGCTCGGCCCAATCCTTTTCAAGAAAGGGAGCGTTCGGGAGAGGGCACTGACGACTGACAACCACACGTCCATGATCCGTTCCCTGCTCCTCAAGCTGGCGATGCTGGCGGTCACAGCGGCGCTGGTCGTATGGATCGGTTGGCCAGTGCCCGAATCGAGGGAAGACGCGCCGCGGGTGGTTGCCGACCAACCGGTCGAGCCGGTTGACCGTCACGAGATACGGGATGCGCCTGGTGCCCGTGTCGTCCCATTACCCGGTCCGCCTCCGGTCGACACGCCCAAGAGTCCATCTGGCTTGCCCGTTGCCAAGTCGAACGTACGGCTCGACCTCAACCATGCCACCGTCGAGGATTTGCAGCGCTTGCCCGGGATCGGAGAGGTCCTGGCCCGGAGAGTGGTCGAGGCAAGAAGATCAAAGGGTTCCTTCTCAACCGTTGAAGAATTGCTTGAAGTAAAAGGGATCGGGGAGAAAAAGCTGGAGCGGCTGCGCCCGTTGATCATGGTCAACGCGGCGGTTCGACCTACATCGGGAAAAGGAAAGCTGTGAGCGAGCTCTCGCGTCAAATGGACTTGATTCTCCGTGGAGCGGTGGAGGTCATTCAGCCAAGCGAACTGGAAGCGAAGCTCACCCGCTCGATCCAGGAGAAGCGCCCGCTGCGGGTTAAGGCGGGATTCGATCCGACCGCTCCCGATCTGCATCTGGGGCATACGGTCCTGATTCATAAGCTCAAACACTTCCAGGACCTGGGACACGAGGTGATTTTTCTGATCGGCGATTTCACCGGCATGATCGGCGATCCAACTGGGGTGTCCGAGACGCGGGCGGCCCTGACGAAAGAGCAAGTGCTGGAAAACGCCAAGACGTACCAGCGTCAGATCTTCAAGATCCTCGATCCAAATAAGACGGTGGTGGAGTTCAACAGCCG
Source organism: Nitrospira calida (assembly GCF_976986435.1). Classification (NCBI taxonomy): domain Bacteria; kingdom Pseudomonadati; phylum Nitrospirota; class Nitrospiria; order Nitrospirales; family Nitrospiraceae; genus Nitrospira; species Nitrospira calida. Next base: position 2,300,280 of record NZ_OZ335950.1, on the reverse strand, counting down.
ATGGATGAGCGCGATGACGGCGGAGGGGCTTATCCAACTGGCCGCGCACTACAAGGTCGCCCGGATGCTGGAGCGGGAGGATTTTCACAAGCGCTATCAAGAGCAGAAGCCGATCAGCATTCACGAGTTCCTCTACCCGTTGATTCAGGGCTACGACTCGGTCGCCTTGAAGGCGGACGTAGAGTTGGGCGGCACCGATCAGAAATTCAATTTGCTGGTCGGCCGCGATCTGCAGCGTGATTTCGCTCAGGAGCCGCAGGTGGTCTTGACGATGCCGTTGCTCGAGGGAATCGACGGCGTGCGGAAGATGAGCAAGAGCCTGGGGAACTATATTGCGCTAGAAGACAAGCCGGAGGACATGTTCGGGAAGGTGATGTCAATCAGCGATGCGCTGATGTTGCGTTACTATGAGCTGCTGACGACGGAAGACTTGGTACGGGTGAAGTCCCTGCACCCGATGGACGCCAAACAGGCGCTGGCCGAACAGCTCGTCGCCCGGTATCACGGTGAGGAGGCCAGCCGGCGGGCGAGGGAGGCCTTTCAGCGGAAGTTTCGGGAACGGGAATTTCCGGCTGAGCCGGACGTGCGGGTGGTGCTGACGAAGGCCGATGTGAAGAATACCGCCGTGCCGGCCATCGGCATTGTCGAGTTGGTCGTCAGAACGGGTTTGGTTCCCAGCAAGAGCGAAGCGCGCCGGTTGGTGGTGCAAGGTGGGCTCGAAGTGGATGAGCAAAAGCAGACTGATCCCAACGCGACGCTCGCGCTCGAGCCCGGGCATCAGTACCGGCTCCGCGTGGGCCGAAGAAAATTCGCGATCGCGGAATACAGACCGTAAGAAGGCGCTCGGTCAATTGATCGATCCTTGCCGCGTACCCCGCCACTCTCCTCCGTTTTCTAGCACTGCAGGAACAACAGTGCGTGTCCTTGCGGTCACTCTCCCCGTTGCCCCTCCCATCGCGGGAGGAGCAGAGAAAGGGAGGAGCGCCGACCCTGTCCGAGAATGTCTGCAACGTGAAGTGCCGGCATTCACAACTATGTTGGTCGAGGGCAATCATGGCACTTTGGAATATAATCCCGCGTACTCAACCAGCCCTTCTTTGGGGTTGTAGTCATGTCTTGATTTCTCAGGTGGAGGGCGAGCTTCGACTCTAGCAGGCTGCGGAAAAACTCGTTTCGACCCCTGGAGGTGTCACAGGTACACAGGTCTCAGACAAGGAGAAGATGCCGCGCAGGATGCTCAAAAAGGCCGTCCAGCGCGGCCGCAGCGAGCGAAGAGGCGAGGCGTACTCGTTGCCGTACGTTGAGCCTCTGAGCGATGCGAGAACAAAGCTGGCGGACTTTTTCAGCATCCTGCCAGGCGACGCGGTCAACGAGATGGCCTCTGATGGTCTGACCACCTACCATGCCAAGTATTTCGCCTATGAACTGACCAAGCGTTGTCCGTCGGACAGTATCGAGAAGCTAGCCAGCGCGTTGGTGGATGCGCAGGTGGACCTCAATCCCCACCAGATCGAGGCCGCGCTGTTCGCATTCCGGTCGCCGCTCTCGAAGGGGGCACTTCTCGCGGACGAAGTCGGACTCGGCAAGACCATCGAAGCCGGCCTGGTGCTCTCACAGAAATGGGCAGAGCGGAAGCGTCGCGTTCTCGTCATCACGCCATCCAATCTTCGCAAACAGTGGCATCAGGAACTCCAAGAGAAGTTCTTCCTGCCCTGCCGGATTTTGGAGACGAAGTCCTACGACGCCGCCGTCCGGCAGGGAAATGTCCGCCCGTTCGAATGCAGCGAGATCATCATCTGCTCCTACCAGTTCGCCCGTAGCAAGGCCGCGGAGATCAGCCTCATTCGTTGGGACCTGGTGGTTATTGACGAAGCCCACCGGCTGCGAAACGTCTACAAACCGACCAACGTCATCGCCAATACCTTGAAGCAAGCCCTCAAAGACGCTCCCAAGCTTCTCCTCACCGCCACGCCGTTACAGAATTCGTTGCTCGAACTCTATGGACTGGTCAGCGTCGTGGATGACCGCATCTTCGGCGACCTCAAAAGTTTCAAGGACCAGTTCGCCAATCTCCACAACAAGGCGACCTTCGACAGGCTGAACGCCCGCCTGCGACCGCTCTGTCAACGCACGCTGCGCCGTCAGGTGCTGCCGTATGTGCGCTACACGAAGCGGCTGCCCATCGTGCAGCCGTTTATGCCGGCGGAAAGCGAAGACCGGCTGTACCATCTGGTCTCGGACTATCTGCGACGAGACAACCTCCAGGCGTTGCCCGCCAGTCAGCGGTCGCTCATGATCCTGGTGCTGCGGAAACTCCTCGCCTCGTCCTCGTTTGCCATTGCCGGAGCGTTGGAATCAATGAGTCGGCGGCTCCGCGACCGCCTCCGACAGGCCGAAGGGCCGAAGCCGCTCGAAGAAGCGCTGGAGGAAGACTTCGAGGCGCTGGACCAGCTCGCAGACGAGTGGGAAGAGGAGGAAGCCCCTACGGAACCCCTCACGGAGGCTGATCGCAAGGCCATTCAACAGGAAATCGAGGATCTTGAGGCATTTCGAACACTCGCCGTCTCCATCACTCACAATGCGAAAGGTCAGGCGCTCCTCACCGCATTGCGGACGGCGTCTGGTAAGGCGGCGGAACTCGGTGCGGCGCAAAAAGCCGTCATCTTCACCGAATCCCGCCGCACGCAGGAGTATCTCCTTCGGGTCCTGGCCGACAGCCCCTGGAAAGACCAGATTGTCCTCTTCAACGGCTCCAACAACGACGAGAAATCGAAGCGGATCTACCAGGACTGGCTCCAGCGCCACCAGGGAACCGATCGTGTGACGGGGTCTCGCTCCGCTGACATGCGCTCTGCCCTCGTGGACTACTTCAAGGAAGAGGGGGCAGATCATGATCGCCACGGAAGCGGGAGCCGAGGGGATCAATCTGCAATTCTGCTCGCTGGTCGTGAACTACGATCTGCCCTGGAATCCCCAACGCATCGAACAGCGGATCGGCCGCTGCCATCGCTACGGGCAGAAGCACGATGTCGTTGTGGCGAACTTCCTGAACCAAACCAACGAAGCCGACCAGCACGTGTTCCGCCTGCTCTCCGAAAAATTTCAGCTCTTCGAGGGCGTCTTTGGAGCCAGTGACGAAGTGCTGGGAGCCATCGAGTCCGGCGTGGATTTCGAGAAGAGGATCGCCGACATCTATCAACGCTGTCGGACTCCTGAGGAGATCAAGGCGTCCTTTGAGGAACTCCAGAGCGAGTTCGGCGCGTAAATCGATGAGGCCATGACCCGCGCCCGCCAACTGCTGTTCGAACATTTCGACGACGAAGTGCGGGAAAAACTGCGTGTGAGCGATGAACGGTCACGGCTCTACCTCAATCGGTATGAGCGGATCCTGATGCAACTGACCCGCTACGAGTTGGGCGACCAGGCCGACTTTCTCACGAATTCCTCCTTCCGACTCACATCCTGTCCGTTCCCGGGAGACATTCCGCTCGGCCTCTATGAATTGCCTCGCCGGTCCAGAGAGGCGCATCTGTATCGCCTCGCCCATCCCTTGGCGGAACACGTCCTCGCCCAGGCCAAGAACCGCGTGCTAGAACAGGCGGAACTGACGTTCGAATACGGCAAGCATGACGGCAAAGTGACGCTCCTGGAGCCCCTCATCGGCAAATCCGGCGTCCTGACCATCTCGGTCTTCACGGTCGAAGCGCTGGATCAGGCCGAAGATTACCTCATCTGTGCAGGGGTGACAGACCAGGGTGAGGTCTTGGAAGAGGAAGTCGTCCGTCGGCTGTTCTCCCTGCCTGCCAGCGTCACCCGGTCTGTGAATACGCCTCTTGAGCACCCGGCGCTGAGCAAGCAAGTCGGAGAGCGTCAGGAGGCCATTCGCCGCCAGATCTCCAAGCGCAACGCGGACTTCTTTGAGGCCGAGGCCGACAAGCTGGATGCCTGGGCCGATGATTTGAAACTGGGGTTGGAGCGGGACATCAAGGAACTGGACCGGCAGATCAAGGAAGCCCGAAAGGCAGCCGTCGCAGCACTGACGTTAGAAGAAAAGCTTGCCGAGCATAAGCAGATCAAAGCGCTCGAAGCGGAACGAGGCAAGCGCCGCCGCGCCCTCTTCGACGCCCAGGACGAGATCGACCGCCGGCGCGAGCAGCTCATCGCCGAGATTGAGGGGAAGCTGCAACAACGGGTATCCTCTCAGGAGCTTTTTACGATTCGTTGGCATGTGCAATGAGCGAACCAACCATCATCTGTCCAAACTGTAAAGCCGAGATCAAGCTCACGGAATCCCTCGCGGCGCCGCTGATCGAATCCACGCGTCGAGACTACGAGCAGCGTCTGGCTCAGAAGGATGCGGCGGTGGCCAAACGAGAGGCGTCGTTGCGCGAGCGGGAAGAGGCTATCGCCAAGGCGCAGCAGGCGATCGACGATCAGGTGGCCGAGAAGCTTCGGCAGGAGCGAAGCAAGATTGCCGCCGAGGAAGCGAAGAAGGCCAAACTCGCCTTGCAGACCGATCTGGATCAAAAGACAAGGGAACTCGCCGACCTTCAGGACATCATCAAGCAGCGTGATGCCAAGCTCGCCGAAGCGCAGAAGGACCAGGCCGAGCTGCTCAAGAAACAGCGAGAGCTGGAGGATGCCAAGCGCGAACTGGACCTGACGGTCGAGAAGCGAGTGCAGGAAGAACTGGCCGCCACGCGCGAGCAGGCGAAGAAAGAGGCGGAGGAAACCCTCGAATTCAAGGTGCTGGAGAAGGAGCAAACCATCGCCGCCATGCAGAAGCAGATCGAGGAACTGAAGCGCAAAGCCGAGCAGGGCTTGCAACAACTCCAAGGAGAAGTGCAGGAGCTGGAGCTCGAAGCGCTGTTGCGCATGAAGTTCCCGCGCGACACCATTCAGCCGGTTCCGAAGGGTGAGCATGGGGGCGATGTGCTCCAGACGATCCTCGGTCCGCTAGGGCAACCGTGCGGGACGATTTTGTGGGAATCCAAGCGGACCAAGAACTGGAGCGACGGGTGGCTCGCGAAACTCCGAGATGATCAGCGTACCGCCAAGGCCGAGGTAGCGATGATCGTGAGCCAGGCCTTACCCAAGGGGGTGGAGACCTTCGACCAGGTCGAGGGGGTGTGGGTCGTCCATTCCAAGGCGGTCATTCCGGTGGCCGCTTCGCTGCGGTACATGCTCATCGAAGTGGCCACCGCTCGCCAAGCCTCCGAGGGCCAGCAAACCAAGATGGAGATGGTGTACCAGTACCTCACCGGTCCACGCTTCCGCCAACGGGTGCAGGCCATCGTCGAGGCCTTCTCATCGATGCAGGAGGATCTGGATAAAGAAAAGAAAGCGATCGTCAAACAGTGGGCCAAGCGGGAAGAGCAAATCGAACGGGTCATGCAGGCCACCGTCGGCATGTACGGGGATCTGCAAGGCATCGCGGGAAAGTCGCTCAAGGAGATTGAAGGGCTGGAGATGCGGGCGTTGGAGGGGCCGAAAGCGAAGGGAGAAGACTCCATCGGACAGTAGAGCCATTATTTGGTTTGTATGGGGAGGGCAGGGTGCGACTTGTTCAATTAAAGGTGTCGAACTTCCGATGTTTCAAAGACGAAACCACCGTGGCTCTTGATGATCTTGTTGTCTTGATTGGCAAGAACGATTCCGGGAAGTCTTCGCTACTTGATGCGATGAATATCTTCTTTAACGGTGTTCCTGAGCAGGATGACTTGTGCGTCCATGCGAGTGATCAAAAGCTGACCATCGCATGCGTCTTCGATGACCTTCCAAAGCAGTTAGTGATCGATGAGCAATACCCCACCGACCTGGCAGTCGAATACCTTCTGAATCAGACCGACAAGCTCGAGATTGCCATGGTCTTTAACTGTACGGGTTCAGGAAAGGTAAAGCCGGCGAGCGTGTTCGCGCGAGCGAAACATCCGACTGCGGACAAATACGATGACCTCCTGACTCTAACGAACGCGAAGCTGAAGCAAAGGGCAAAGGAACTTGGAGTTGATGTCACCACCGTGAACCAAACAGTAAACACTGAATTGAGACGCGCAATCTGGGCTCACGCTCCTGACTTAAAGCTTCAGCTAACTGATATCGAGCCCAAGTCAGAGACTGCAGAAAGAATCTGGGATCAGTTGAAGAAGCACCTCCCCGTCTTCGCGCTCTTCAAATCAGACCGATCCAGTACAGACCAGGACTCTGAGGCGCAAGACCCAATGAAGTCAGCCATCAAGGAAGCCATCAAAGCACAGGAGGACACGCTCAGCACTATCGCCGACAAGGTGAAGCAAGAAGTCCAGGAAATTGCCAACAGGACGGTCGAAAAGATCCGTGAGATGAATCCAGAGTTGGCAAGCCAGTTGACCCCCAGGGTAACGACCAAGAATTGGGATACTCTGTTCTCAGTTAGCCTCACGGGAGATGAAGATATCCCTATAAACAAGCGAGGTAGCGGGACTCGAAGGCTCGTGCTTCTGAATTTTTTTCGTGCGCGAGCTGAAAAGGAAGCCGAGGGCAAGGGAGCGAATATCATCTATGCCATTGAGGAGCCCGAAACAAGCCAGCATCCTCACAATCAAAAAATGCTTGTGGAGGCAATACAAGATTTGGCAGCAAGGGATGGCTGCCAGGTTTTCCTGACGACGCATACACCTGTCTTGGCCCGCCGATTCCCACAGACTGCACTTCGGTTCGTTACCCAGAGGAACGGTCGCCCTCATGTCCTTCACGGAGACAATGAAGAAACCCTTTCCGAGATCATTGAGTCACTCGGAGTCTTGCCCGATCATAAAATTAAAGCCTTCCTTGGCGTCGAAGGACGGCACGATATCACTTTTCTCTGCCACATTTCGCGGATGCTTACAGAAGCAGGGGAAGATGTGCCGGACCTCGGCAAAGCGGAGGATGAGGGGATTCTGGTATTTGTTCCTCTGGGTGGAAATAATTTGGATCTCTGGGTTTCGAGACTCAAAGGTTTTAACCGCCCAGAGTTCTACCTGATGGACCGTGACACCCAGCCGCCGGAGGAGCCAAAATATCATGCAATTGCTGAAGAGCTGAAGAAGAGAACAAACTGCACTGTCTGGACAACAGAAAAAAGAGAGCTAGAAAACTACATTCATCCAGATGTCATCAAAGAACAGTATCCAGCATACTCAGGCACTGGCGAGGCATTTGAGGACGTGCCACTTTTGCTTGCCCAGGCAGTTCATGAAGCGAGCAAGAGCGGGCAGCCCTGGGCAGGTGTTCTCGCAGACACAGGAAAGCTCGCGAAAAAAGTTTCAAAGGCTAAAACTCGTTTGTGTAAAGAATTCGCATCAAAGATGACACGAGATCACCTCAACAAAATTGACACGAACAACGAGGTGCGTACCTGGCTTGCTGAAATTGGCAAAGCTCTCAACGCCGAATAACAAGATCAGACAAGACAATGGCCCCAAACCCCAGCTCGAACTCACCTGGATTGGCAAGGAGAACCGGCCCAAGCTGGACCTGCCTGCGCCGCGGCTTCGGCAGGCAGGCCCGGCGAAGTCGTACCAGGCTGCGTTGTGGGGCCCATCACGACGTGCATGACAACGTGGCGGAGTGAGCTGAGAACCGAAGGGAGGGAACATGAGTAAAGCATTGCTGAAAATCGAACGTGAAGCGGCTCGCTTGCCGGTAAAAGATCGAGAAGTTCTGGCCGAACGCTTGATGCGGGGTGTGAGACACGAGCCGTTGACCCAGGTAGAGGAGGCTTGGGTGGAGGAGGCCGAGCGTCGGGTTTCCGCTTGGCGACAGTGGGACGAGAACGGGATCCCGGTTGCGCGGGCGGTCAAACAGATTCGCAAGGATCTGGACTGCGGTATAATCCTCCCGAATTTTGGAAACGGACGGGACAGCCGGAGGTGACGGATGAGCAGAATCACCATGGATATACCCGAGGACATTCTGTTGGCGTTGAAGCTCCAGCCGGAGGCGATGAGCGAAGAGTTGCGGGCGGCGGCGGCGGTCAAGTTATTCGAACTTGGTCGGCTGTCTTCCGGCGCGGCCGCGCGGTTGGCCGGCATTCCCAGAACGCTTTTCCTGACCAAGCTGGCTCAGTACGGCGTGGATACGTTCCGATTGACTGAAGAGCAACTGCGGGAGGAGCCCGGCATTGCCTGAGGTCATCTGCGACACCTCACCTCTGCAATATCTGGATCAGATCGGTCTGTTGCATATCTTGCCGGCCTTGGCCGGACACATCATCGTCCCTCAAGCCGTTGTCGAGGAACTGGCCCAGGGGCGAGCGGCGGGGTTGAGCCTGCCGGATCCCACGGTGATCGAGTGGATGAGCATCCGACGACCGGCCGCCGCGTCCGCCCTTGCGCTGATTACGGATCTGGGCCCTGGGGAAACGCAGACGCTGCTCTTGGCGTTGGAATCAGAGGATGCGCGGGTCATTCTCGATGATGCCCTTGCCCGTCGCATTGCCAAAGCACAGGGCATTCGAGTCATAGGAACATTGGGCGTGCTGCTGGAAGCAAAACGGGCCGGTCACGTGCCATTCATTCGGCCCTACCTTGATCGACTGGACATGTTGCGGTTTCGCCTAGCGCCCCACACCCGAGAAGCGGTTCTTAAAATGGCAGGAGAGTAACGCAGTGGCACAGAAACCAAAGCTTGAACTCACCTGGATCGGCAAGGAGAACCGGCCGAAGCTGGAGCCGCGCATCCGCTGGAGGACCCGGAAAAGTCGTACCACGCCCCGCACCGGGTCACCGATCACGATCTCTTCGACAACCGGCTGATCTTCGGCGACAACCTGCTGGCCCTCAAGGCGTTGGAACAGGAGTTCACCGGCAAGATCAAGTGCATCTTCATTGACCCACCTTACAACACGGGGGCAGCATTTGAGCACTACGATGACGGCCTAGAGCACTCGATCTGGCTGTCGCTCATGCGAGAGCGCCTGGAAATTCTAAACCGCTTGCTCTCAAATCAAGGCTCTTTGCGGATCACAATCGACGACAACGAGGCACATTACCTTAAGATTCTGTGCGATGAGATCGTTGGCAGAGCGCAATTTGTTGCGAACATAGTCTGGCAGAAGCGAACCTCTAGAGAGAACAGAGCAGCTATCGGCTCCGCACATGATCACATCCTCTTGTACGCAAAGAGCGGCGCCCTTGAGTAGAAGAATAGCAGAAGCCCGCTACCGCAAAGAGAAAGCGGGTACTCGAACCCTGACAATGATCCGCGAGGCCCGTGGCGTTCCATTCCGTTTAGCGCGCAAGGCTTTCGTAAGAATCAGATGTATAAAATCAAGACTCCCTCTGGAGTGGAAGTCGATCCACCAAAAGGGCGATGTTGGGCAGCCACAGAACCGGAATATCTAAAGCTCCTTGCTGAGAATCGAATTTACTTTCCCAACGAAGGATCTGGACGGCCTCGCGTCAAGCAGTTCAAGGGTGAAGAGAAAGGTTTGGTCCCAATGACGTGGTGGGACGCTGAACTCGCTGGAGATAACGAAGAGGCAAAGAAGGAGATCTTGAATCTGTTTTCTCACTTAGAGCCATTTCAGACCCCTAAACCCGAGAGGTTGCTCCAGCAAGTTATTCAAATTGCCACCAACCCGGGCGACTGGGTCCTCGACTCCTTCGCCGGGTCGGGCACGACCGGTGCGGTGGCCCACAAGATGGGGCGCCGCTGGATCATGGTCGAGCTGGGCGAGCATTGCCACACGCACATCATCCCAAGGCTCAAGAAAGTCATCGACGGTGAGGACAAGGGCGGGATCACGGAGGCAGTCGGGTGGAAGGGCGGTGGCGGCTTCCGCTATTACCGGTTGGCCCCGTCGCTTTTGGAAAAAGACAAGTGGGGCCACTGGGTCATCAACAAAGCCTACAATCCGGCGATGCTGGCCGAAGCCGTCTGCAAGCTGGAAGGCTTCACCTACGCACCGAGCGATACAATCTATTGGCAACATGGTCGCTCTACCGAGCGGGACTTCATCTATGTCACCACGCAGAACTTGAGCCATGATCAATTGCAGGCCTTGAGTGACGAGGTCGGCGAGGGGCGGACGCTCTTGGTGATGTGTTCCGCCTTTCGCGGCAAGCCGGATCGCTATCCCAACTTGACCATCAAGAAGATTCCCAAGGCCGTGCTCACCCGCTGTGAGTGGGGCCATGACGATTACAGCCTGCGTGTGGAGCATTTGCCCAAAGCGCCGATTCCACCAGGGCAGCAGGGGCTAGAGTTTGGTGATACAAGTCATTCCCGCCCCCGATCCGTGTCGAGGGCAGGCTCTAGTGGGAATCTAGTGAGATGAGGTCAGATCGACAGCCGGCAGTGTACGTTCTTGCGAGCAAACGAAACGGTACGCTGTATATCGGAGTGACAAGCGACCTACGCAAACGTGTATGGGAACACAGAAATGATGTGGTGGATGGATTTACGAAGCGATATGGTATCCATCGGCTCGTCTATTATGAGTTGCATGCGGATATGGAATCAGCCATTAGGCGGGAGAAACAGATGAAAAAGTGGAATCGGGCTTGGAAGCTGGAATTGATCGAGAAGCAGAATCCAGACTGGCAGGACCTGTGGGAAAAGATTCTTTGACGTTGTCCCTGGATTCCCGCTTGTGCGGGAATGACGACTGTCTCCAGCATAAGATGGAGTATGAGGGCGTCATGAAAGTGAAATACGACCAGGAAGTGGATGTGCTGACGATCGAGTTTAGTGATGCCCCGGTCGAGGAGAGCGACCAGGACAAGCCTGGTGTCATTCTGGACTATGATAAGGATGGGAACATCGTAGGCATGGAAATCCTCAACGCCTCGAAGCGAGTGCAGAATCCCAAATCCGTCGAATACGCGGTCGCGTAACATTCGGGCCTGGGGCGAAGCTCTCTCCTGAGACAAGCTCCGTGGAGGACTACGCATGAACAAAGAGCGAATCTTGTCTCTGTTGGCCGGCCGGCGAGAAGACATGCGCATGAAGTTTGGCGTGAGAAAACTGGGCATTTTCGGGTCGGCCGCCCGGGATGATATGCGAAGCGGCAGCGACGTGGACATTTTGGTTGAGTTTCAGGACGCCGCCACGTTCGGCCAGTACATGGACCTGAAGGCCTATCTCGAGGCCCTGCTCGGGACGGCCGTCGATCTTGTCACAGAGGACGCACTGAAACCGCGCATGCGCCCGCTCATTGAGAAGGACCTCGTTCGTGTCGCGTAACTGGCTGTTCTATCTCGAGGACATTGTCGAGAGCGCACGGAAGGTCCGACGCTACACAGACGGCTTGACCTTCGCGCAGTTTCGCTCGCAGGACATGATTGTTGACGCGGTCGTCCGCCGCTTTGGAGCCGCATCAGCATGAACCGTCACGTCCACGCCATCGCCGGGCGATTGAGCCTGCGACCTCCTCAGCGACAGTCGTTGGAGATTCTCGATCGCGTGACGGAGATTGTGCCGCCCAAGAAGAGTACCGACCTCGCGTCGGCGTTGGACGCGATCCGCCGTGAGTTCCCGACGGTGACGGACTTTGAGCGTGACTTTCCGTCGCTCTGTTTCGCCTTGGCCACCGGCGTCGGCAAAACCCGCCTCATGGGCGCCTTCATCAGCTATCTGCATCTCGCTCACGGCATCAACCACTTCTTCGTCCTGGCGCCGAACCTGACGATCTATAACAAGCTGATTACCGACTTTAGGCCGAACACGCCGAAGTACGTCTTCACGGGCATCGCCGAATTTGCGACCGAGCCGCCGACGATCATCACCGGGGACAACTATGAATCCGGGATTGCAGCTCGCCTGACCTCGTTGCCCGGCTTCGGCCAAGAGGTGCACATCAACATCTTCAATATCTCGAAGATCAACTCGGAAGTGCGAGGCGGCAAGGCGCCACGGATCAAGCGGCTGTCCGAGTATATCGGCCAGAGCTACTTTGAGTATCTGGCCGGCCTGGACGATCTCGTCCTGCTGATGGACGAGTCCCACCGCTATCGGGCCTCGCAGGGTGTCAAGGCGATCAATGAGTTGAAGCCGGTGCTCGGACTCGAACTGACCGCCACGCCGTTTGTGGAATCGAGCAGAGGGCCCGTGCCATTCAAGAACGTGATCTATGACTATCCCTTGGCCAAAGCCATGGCGGATGGGTTCGTCAAGGAACCGGCCGTCGTCACCCAAAAGAACTTTAACCCTAGCCAGTTCAATGCCGCTCAGCTCGAGCAGATCAAGCTGGAGGATGGCATTCGTCTCCATGAGAACACCAAGGTCGAACTGGAAACCTATGCGCGGCAGACCGGGCAGCGAGTAGTGAAGCCGTTCATGCTGATCATTGCCCGCGATACGACCCATGCCGGCCAACTGATGCAACTGATTCGGTCACCGCAGTTCTTTGAAGGCCGGTACGCAGACAAGGTCATCCAGGTGGACTCCAGCAGGACCGGTGCAGAAGAAGATGAGATGGTCCAACGTCTGCTCGCCGTGGAAAACCCGGATGAACCGACCGAGATTGTGATTCACGTGAACATGCTGAAAGAGGGCTGGGACGTCAGGAATCTCTACACGATCGTCCCGCTGCGTGCGGCCAATGCCCGCACACTCATTGAACAGTCTATTGGTCGCGGATTGCGACTTCCCTACGGCCGGCGTACGGGGGTCAGCACTGTCGATCGGCTGAACATTGTGGCGCATGACCGCTTCCAGGAGATTGTGGATGAGGCCAATCGGCCGGACTCAGTGGTCCGGCTGACCCAAGTGATCCTCGATCCCGCCACAGATCTTCAGAAAACCAAGACCGTCGTGGCTCAGTCAAAGATTGAAGAACAGCTTGCTGCCGCGGATTCTCCTGTCTTCACTAGCGAGGTGGAGCGAAAGATTGCCGAGGCGACGTATCATGTCATCAACACATACGAGAACTTGCCGACCTCCAGTTATCTCCTGAAGCCGGAAGTCCAAGCTCGGATTGCCGAAGAAGTGAAAGAATATGTGACGCCAAGCCAGCAGGCACTTCCGGGCATGGCCGAGACACCGAGCATCGCCGATGTCGTGGCCAAGACGACTGAACTTGTCGTCCAGCAGACGATCGATATCCCCAGAATTCTCGTGGTGCCGAGAGGTGAAGTGACCACAGGCTTCCATGCCTTTGCACTGGATTGTTCTGGCATCCACTACCAGCCCGTTGCACGAGACCTCTTGATCCAGCACCTTCGGACTAATCAACAGGAGACGCTGAGTTTCGGTGGATCTTTACAGGCTGAACAACGATTGGAGGATTACATTGTCCGGGGCCTTATCGATTTCGACGATATTTCTTACGATGACCATGCGGACCTGCTCTACGACCTGGCTGGGCAACTGGTCCGGCATCTCCGTTCATATCTCTCTGAAGAAGATGCGCGCAACGTCCTGATCTACCACCAAAAGCCGCTTGCCGCGTTCGTCCATGCTCAGATGCAAGAACATCAGTGGGAGAAAGCAGCAGGCTACGATGTGCAAGTGAGCAAGGGCTTTACCAAACTGAGAAAGCCTGCCTATACCGCGAAAGACGGCGAACCCATCCACGATTTCCGGGAAACCTTCGAGGACAAGAGCCGCATTCCACAGGTTCTCTTTGGAGGCTTTCAGCGGTGCCTTTTTAAGGAACAGAAGTTCCAGTCCGACTCAGAGAGGAAGCTGTCGGTGATTCTGGACCGGGATGCGCAGAAGTGGTTCAAGCCGGCACAGGGGCAGTTTCAGATTTCTTACAAGATAGGTGTTGACCACCGTGAATACGTGCCCGATTTCGTGGCCGAGACCACGGACTGTATCTACATGCTGGAGCCCAAAGCGCGAAACGAAATGACCAGCTCTGAAGTCTTGGCCAAGAAAGACGCCGCAGTCCTGTGGTGCGCCCGCGCCACGGCCCATGCCCTCAGCAACGGCGGCAAGCCGTGGCAATATGTCCTGATTCCGCATGATGCAATAGCAGAGAACATGACCCTGTGTGCGTTAGTTCTCCAGTTTGCTGTTGCTCAGTAGCCTTCTAAGCCTTCGGCCGCGATCCCGCGATTCTCAACTCGTTCAGTTCCCAATCAGTTCTCGATGGGTGTTTCCTAGCCGCTACAATGGACGACCAGTGATGATTGACATCTCCGAAAGGCCGGCGTAGGATTCGCCGCATCTTCCTCGCGAGCGGGCGTAGCTCAGTGGTAGAGTCCTAGCTTCCCAAGCTAGTTGTCGCGGGTTCAAATCCCGTCGCCCGCTCCAAACCAAGCTTGCTCGACCGCGAGCCTATTTTTCGTTGTATCGTCGATAGCGGCGAGCGGATAACTACCTCACGTGTTTTGTGGGATTTGAACCCGCGACAGGGGGTTTCGAAGGGGGTGAGCCCCCTTCGAGGGGAGCATGCGAGGGGGCCGGCCCCCTTCGCAGGAGCCGGGAGGCAAGTTTCAGAGCCGACCCGGCGACGGAGCGCGGTTCAAATCCCGTCGCCCGCTCCAAACCAAGCTTGCTCGACTTGACCCTTACCTTGTTTGGTTTGCGAAGCGACGCGTCTGTCATCGACGCGTCGCTAGACCTCGCCCGCCTGACACTTCCCGCGACATCGAGTACGGAAAGATGCAAAACAGTTGGCTGCTCCCTTGTAGCCCTATATATTTAATTCGAGTTCTTCCGCTGTCCCACCGTAACCGCCGGGAAAATTTTCATGGCCGAGTCTTCATCTTCTCTCCAACAGCCTGATTTCCGAGCCCTGTTCGAGTCGGCGCCGGGGTTGTACCTCGTATTGACGCCCACCTTGACGATCGTAGCGGCGAGCGACGCGTATCTGCAAGCCACCATGACCAGGCGGGAGGAGATTCTGGGGCGCCACCTGTTCGATGTCTTTCCGGACAACCCTGATGATCCGACCGCGACCGGCGTCTCAAATCTAAGGGCGTCTCTGGCCAGGGTGCTCCAGAATCGGGCGCCGGATGCCATGGCGGTGCAGAAATACGACATCCGCCGGCCAGACTCTGAAGGAGGCGGATTCGAGGAACGGTATTGGAGTCCGGTCAATTCCCCGGTTTTCGGCGCGAACGGGGACATCGCCTACATCATGCACCGCGTCGAGGATGTCACGGAGTTCGTTCGTCTCAAGCAGGCGCAACGTGAGCAACACGAAGTCGCCGAAGGGCTGCGGACGCGCGCGGACGAAATGGAGGCCGAGATTTTTCGGCGCGCGCAGCAGATTCAGGAAGTCAACCGTCAACTCCGAGCCGAGTTGGCGGCGCGCAAAAAGGCGGAAGAAGAACTGGCCCGGCAGACGAGCATTTTGAAAGCCGTGCTCTCGAGCATGGGAGAAGGTGTCGTCGTAGCCGATATGGAAGGCAAGTTCATCATCTGGAATCCAGCCGCGGAACGCATCGTCGGACTTGGTCCCACGAACTCTCCTCCGGAGAAATGGACCGAGCACTACGGCGTGTACCTGCCCGATCAAGTGACGCCGTACCCGGCCGACCGACTGCCTCTTGCGCGGGCGATCAAGGGAGAATTCGTCAAGGCGGACGAACAGTTTCTCCGCCACGCCAAAGCTCCCCAAGGCGTTTGGCTGAGTGTGACGGGCAGCCCGTTGGTGGATGAAGACGGCGTGCAGCGCGGCGGGGTCGTCGTGTTCAGCGACATCACCGACCGCAAGCAAGCGGAAGAGGCGCTGCGCCGCGCGCACAATGAACTGGAACGGCGCGTGGAGGAACGGACGGCGGAGTTGGCCGGGAAGAATCGAGACCTGGAAACGCTGCTCTATGTGACCTCGCACGACCTGCGTGAGCCGCTCCGGTCGATCGAGAATTTCTCGCGCCTCGTGCACGACCGCTACGCCGATCGTCTCGACGAAAAAGGGCGGGACTTTTTGCGACGCGTCGTCCGCGGCGCCAAGCGGATGGACCAGCTTCTCGCTGATATCTTGGCGCTGTTGCGGGCCCAGCGGATGGAGGCCCCGGCCGAAGAGGTGGAGGGCCGCGTCATCGTGCAGGAAGTCCTTCGGCGACTTGACCACGTGATTAAGGAGACCGGCGCGACGGTGCGCGTCGCGCCGGACCTTCCCAGGATGCGGGTCAACGTCACTTGGGCGACGCACGGAGTCTACAACCTGGTTGCCAACGCGCTGAAGTTTACGCGCGACAGTGAGGCTCCCGACGTCGAGATCGCCTCCTATCAGCCCAAACCGGACGAGAAGGTCGTCGGCCTCGTGGTTCGGGACCGGGGGCCGGGCGTTGCGCCGGAGCATGCGGAGCGTATCTTTCAACTCTTCCAGCGGGCGGTCGGGCGCGAAGTCGAGGGGACCGGAGCGGGATTGGCCATCGTCCGGCAGGTCGCCGAACGGCACGGCGGCCGCGCCTGGGTGCAACCGCGCGAGGGCGGCGGCGCGGAGTTCGTCCTCACGTTCGGCGCGCTCGGGTTGGCCGAAAGAAAGGACGTCATCCATGAGAAATCAACCGGTGGAAATCCTGCTGGTGGAGGATAACGAAGACGACATCGTTCTCACTCAAGAAGCCTTTACCGAAGCCAAGCTGATGAACGTCATCAATACGGTTCGTGACGGAGAGGAAGCGTTGGCCTACTTGCGACGCGAAGGCAAATATAAAGTCGCCCGCCTGCCGGGCCTGATTTTGTTGGACATCAACATGCCGAAGAAGAACGGCTTTGAAGTGCTCGAGACCATGAAAGCCGACCCCTCCCTGCGGTCGTTGCCCGTGGTCATGCTGACCACGAGCGACCGCGAGGAAGACATCGTGCGCTCTTACGCCGACGGTGCTTGCTCTTATATCCGAAAACCGGTCGATTTGGACCGTTTTATCGACGTAGTTAAACAGTTTGAGCTGTATTGGACGCTGGTTTCCAAAATTCCTTCTTCGGCGGGGTGACGATCAATGCGGGTGTTGTTGATCGAAGACAATGAAGACGATGCGTACCTCGTCCAGGAGACGCTCAATGAGAGGCAAGAGCCGAGGTGCGACCTGGAATGGACCGACCGCCTGCGAAGAGGACTGAAGCGGTTGGCCGAAGGCCGTTTCGATGTCGTGCTCCTGGATCTTTCATTGCCCGACAGCCAAGGGCTCGAGACGTTCGATAGGCTGCAGGCGCAGGCCCATGGCGTCCCGTTGGTGGTGTTGACCGGTCTCGACGACGAAGCGATGGCGGTTCAAGCGGTGCGAAAGGGCGCGCAGGATTACCTGGTCAAGGGCCGGTTGGTTCCTGACCTGTTGGTACGGGCTCTTCGATACGCCGTCGAACGGAAGCAGGTGGAGGCGGCGCTCCGGCTCAGCGAAGCGAGATTGGCGGAAGCCCAACGGATGGCTCATATCGGGAACTGGGAATGGGATCTTCTGACGAACCGGGTGTGGTGTTCCGATGAAACGTACCGCATCTTCGGGTTGCATCCGACCGGCGTCGAGATGACGTATGATGACTTTCTGACGTATGTCCACCCGGACGATCGCGGAGGCGTCCGCACGGTCATCGAGACCGCCACGCGCGATCGACAGCCCTATGAGCACGAGTACCGCATCGTCCGTCCAGACGGGACGGAACGCACGGTGCGCGGGCACGGAGAAACCCGGTTGGACGACACCGGGAGACCGGTCCGCGTGGTGGGCACCATACAAGATATCACCGAGAAAAAACAGGCTGAGAAAGCATTACAGGAGAGCGAGGCACAACTTCGCCAGGCCCAGAAGATGGAGAGCATCGGCCGATTGGCCGGAGGCATCGCGCATGATTTCAATAACCTTCTGACCGTGATCAACAGCTACAGCGCCATGCTGTTGGGGGATATCGATTTTGACAGCCCGTTACGCAAGGGAATCGAGCAGATCAAGGAAGCCGGTCACCGGGCCGCGCTGTTGACCAGGCAGTTGCTGGCCTTCAGCCGGCAGCAGGTCCTGGAACCGAAAGTGCTGGATCTCAACGCGGTGGTCAGCACCAGCTCGAAGCTCCTGCGACGGCTGATCGGGGAGGACATCGAGTTGGTCATCTGCGCCGACCCGTCTTTGGGGCGTGTGAAAGCCGATCCCGGGCAGATCGAGCAGGTGATCATGAACCTGGCTGTGAACGCCAGGGATGCGATGCCGAAGGGCGGTCAGTTGACCATCGAAACCAGGAATATCGAGCTGGGCGAGGCCTCTCCGTTGAAGCCGGCCTCGGTCGAACCGGGTCGGTACGTCATGCTGGCGGTCAGCGACACAGGGTGCGGCATGGACGCGGAGACCCAAGCTCGCATCTTCGAGCCCTTCTTCACCACCAAGGAACTCGGAAAAGGGACCGGGCTGGGATTGTCCATGGTCTATGGGATCGTCAAACAGAGCGGCGGGTATATCTGGGTTTCCAGCGAGTTGGGCAAGGGCACCAGCTTCACAATCTATCTGCCGCAGGTCGACGATCCATCCGAATTGTTGGAGCCGGCTCCGGTTCCGGATCTAGCGGGGCGTGGCTCGGAAACCATTCTCCTGGTCGAAGATGACGAAATGGTTCGGGTTCTGACGCGCACAATCCTTCAGATGCGGGGGTATACGCTGCTCGAAGCGCGCAACGCCAAAGAAGCGATCCACCTCGCCGAGGAACACAATGAGCCGATTCACCTGCTCCTGACCGATACCGTCATGCCGGGGCTGAGTGGGCCGGAATTGGCCGAACGTGTAGCGTCGGCTCGCCCGGACATGAAAGTGTTGTACATGTCCGGCTATACGGATAAAGTGATAGCCCTGAACGCTGGGCGCGACCTTCGCACCGTCTTTCTCCAAAAGCCGTTCACTCCTGAAGCGCTGGCGCGCAAGGTGCGCGAGGTGCTCGATTCGCCGGGGCCGCGAGCAGCCTGAATTGCCCGGCAAAGTGTCGCGCGCTGGATTAGTCACGGATCGTTGCCGAGGCCGTCAATGCGGAAAAGTTTCTTCTGGTGGATTTAAACGGCAAAACCCGCGCAGGGCTCGGACTGGATGTTCATGGCGAAGTCGGATTGATCCTGATGAGCCGTGATGACGCAAAGCCCCTCTCTCTTTCGCCGGACGATCTCCAGGCCCTCTGCTTGTGGACAAGAATGGACGGCGCGACGCGTCGCGGGAGTGCGAGGGGGCTTAGACGGCTTTCTTGACTAATCCAGTCCGAAGACAGCGGGTGCAGACGCGGATATGCTTGGGGGCGCCGTTGATCAGCGCGCGAACGCGTTGCAGATTCGGATTGAAGACCCGCTTAGTCTTGTTATTGGCGTGACTGACGTTATGTCCGGACTGATGTCGTTTGCCGCAGATGTCGCACGCAAAAGCCACGAGAACGCTCCTTCTCTAAACGAGAGAATCTTACCGATAATGCGCCAGCGATCGTAGCATAGGCCACCGATGGGTGACAAGTGCGCGGCGGTGCTGGGCCGGCGGTGGAACGGCGGTTCGCTCGGCACTATGAACGCTGAGCGGCGGACGTCTTTTGACGGATCGCTGTAGTCTTCTTCGGGTGAGCGACCGTCACGACTCGCGCCTGATCCCTTTCATCTTCATCCTCGGCGATTGAGAGGCGGATCGGGACGCTGATGTCGAAGCCGCTATCCCCGCCGTCATCCAGGCCGTCTTTCCCGACGCTGTAGATTCTCTCCCGCGTGGCGTTCCAGAGCATGGGAAGCCCGGTAAACGGGTCGAAATAGCGCGATCCCGCTTCAGCCAGCCGTGCCGGCACGGCGGCTCCCGGCGCGGGTTTGCGCAGCAGAATCTGCAGCGCAGCCAGCCGAAGCCGCGCATCGGTCTCCACGAGCCGCTGGCTGAACAGCTCCCAGTCCGGTTCAAATTCAAAAGGGTGCATCAGGCTGTCGAACAAGGTGCGGGATGCGGTCCGCGCGATCTCCCTGAACTTCGGCAGCGGATGGTGGATCGTCTCGGATGCCTTGATGACGGCGTCGTAATAGGCGGCATAGACCTCCCGCGTGCGAGGCGTATCGAAAGCCACCCTAATCGCCTCGTGTGAAGTCGGGTGGACGACCCGCTGAAAAGCGTCCGGCCGCAGACCCGCTGTACGCGCCAACCATTCGCGATGGCGGTCGGAAGCTTCTTTGCCGATGAGCACCTCGCTCTCGATCGGCGCGCCGTCCTGGCGCAGGCTGAGCGCGAATTCGTTCTGGATCGGCCAGCGGAGGGAGTACTCGGCGGTCGTGAGGGGCTGCAGGACGGCCAGATCGATGTCGGAGAACGAGTTGTCGATCGTCGCGCGACCCAGCAGTCGGGAAAGAAAGCGCGCGTCGTCGTCCACCATGACGAGCGCCGCCACCTTAAGCGGCAACGTCTTCGCATCCGCCAGCACACGCCTCCAGGCAGCCAGGTCTGTCCACAGGCGCGAGGCGCCTTCCTGAACGGTCTTCGCGAACCCCGTGGCGACGTAGAGCCGGTGGGCGATCAGCACCTCCTCGAAGCGGGGGCAAGCGCCCTGTCCGAATCCCCAATCTTCGAACGGCATGTTGAGCCACCGTTCGTATCGCTGCACCAGGATTGCATAACGGCTGATGGCGGTGCGGAACAGCGCATCGTCTTTCTGCAGTTCAGTCAGCGGATCCGGCGCATCCCATGCCGGCAAGGCTTCAGCGGCTGTAATCGAGGCGCGCAGCTCAGCGCGGCCCGGCTTCTCGTAATTGTAGAGACGCCGTCCTCGTCGCGCTTCGGCCTCCAACCACATGTCGTAGCCGACCTGAACCGGATCGGTTCCTGCGGCAGCAGAAAATCCCAAGAGCAGGAAATAGCCGTTCTGAAGGGGGTTCGCCAGAGTCGGTTGCGGCGACTCCGAAAGCCTGAGCAAGGCGTCGCTGGGCTTGTCGTTCTTTCCGGTCCAGATCAATCCGGAGATTTCCATGAACACGGCGACAATGCACAGACTGATCAGAAGATTCCGCATAGTCCCTCTCCCTCAAACGCGTTCGTATCGAGAACCCCGGGAACCCGCTGTTGCCGAGACCCGGTGGCGGTTCAGGTGTGATGTCGCGTGCTGCTGGTCGTCGATTGTTCTGGAGAACTGGGTTCAGCAAATACTATGCCATTGCCGCCGTGCTCCGGTCTTTCCTGCCAGCGCCACCACTAGAGGAAAATCGGAGAAGAGCGGCGGTTTTGCCGCCCTGAACCGATCGGTTCGTACCGGCGCTGCACAGAAATCGCACACCGGGCCGGTCGTCGGGACAAATTTGAACTTGACAAGGCTTCCCGCGGTTTCCTAGAGTGAGCGCCTCATCACAGTCCGCTTTGGGTGAAGGGAAGAGGGTGTGATTCCCTCGCGGTCCCGCCGCTGTGAATGGGAACGAAACCCGCGCAGGCCACTGGCGTGGCCGTGATCCGTGAACCGTCATCCGTCATCCGTTAAAGCGGAGAACGGAAAGCGGACAACGGGAAACGGGCGCTGGGAAGGAGCGGGGAGTAGGTGTTGCCCGGCCGGCTCATCGCCGGCGTGCGCAACCGTGACGCGATCTGTTCGTCGCGTCACGCATCCCATGAGCCAGAAGACCTGCCCAAGGCGTTGCCCATCTTTCCCTCGAGGGCTGGGGAAAGTGCGAGGATGAAGAAGCGGGTGCAATCCTCAGGGCCTATGAGGCTCTGGGGATTTTTTATTTTGGAAGCGAGTGGTAAGCCGGTAATAACCCGCAGCAGACGGCGAACGATCAAGCAGTCAGAGTTTGTGGCTCTCTGCTACTGGCTGTTGGTTATAAGCTGCCTGCTGATGATAGGGGTTGCGCTCGCCGATGATCCCGAAGCGGCCTCTATGAATATGAAACG
Source organism: Nitrospira calida (assembly GCF_976986435.1). Classification (NCBI taxonomy): domain Bacteria; kingdom Pseudomonadati; phylum Nitrospirota; class Nitrospiria; order Nitrospirales; family Nitrospiraceae; genus Nitrospira; species Nitrospira calida. The sequence continues at coordinate 2,278,552 of NZ_OZ335950.1, read as the reverse complement.
ACGACAGCAAGGCATCCTGACGGGCATGCCGTTCATGGCGAACGTCGCCGCCAGGACGTTCGTCGACGATCTCGGTCGCAAGATTTATTTGGCCAAGGCGCCCAGCCGGATCATCTCCCTCGCGCCCAGTATCACCGAGATGCTGTTCGCAATCGGCGCGCAGGATCTGGTCGTCGGGGTCACGCAGTTCTGCGACTATCCACCGGAGGCCCTGCAAAAGCCCAAGGTCGGCTATGCCCATCCCAATATCGAATCTATCGTGGCGCTGGAGCCTGATTTAGTGGTCGCTCCGCGCGAGTCCCTGCGGGCTGATCTCCTTGCCAAATTGGAGCAACTGAAAATCCCGACGCTGATCTTGGAAGCGAAGACGGTCGAGGATATTCCATCACACATTCAAACATTGGGTCGGGTGATCGACCGCGCGCCGGCCGCCAATGCAGTGGCCATGGACTTGCGGCGGCGCCTTGCTCAAATGAAGAGTCGAGCGGAATCGCTCCCCAAGGTGCGCGTGTTGTATGTGTTGAACAGCCAGCCGCTGATCACCGTCGGCCCAGGGAGCTTCATCCATCAATTGATCGGGTTGGCCGGAGGCGTGAACATCGCCGCAGACAGCGGCGAGTCCTATCCCCGTCTCAATCTGGAAGCAGTGTTGCAGAAGGACCCCGAAGTGCTGATTTTCCCCGTTGGCAAAGCCGAAGGCATTCCCGAGAGCGAACAACAGGTCTGGACGCGATGGACGACGCTGACAGCAGTGAAGCGCGGCCGGTTGCACCGGATTCCCGCCGACCTGCTCAATCGTCCGGGGCCGCGGATCGTGCAAGGCCTGGAATCGCTCCTCACAATCATTCACCCGGAAGCTGCGGAGTCTGCCTCTGCCGCCCAGCCATGAGACAACCAGGCGCCCCTAACCAACCGGCCTCGCGTGTCGAGGCGGGATCATTCGGAGCCGATGCTGGTGCCCTCCGCTCCACCACGGCCATCGAGCAAGTCGACTGGCGGCGGAGTCCAATCCTGACGGCCGGACGGTGGACGTGGGCGATGGGAACGCTCTCGCTTGCCGGCGTCGTTCTGTTTCTTCTCTGCCTCCAGTTCGGTGCGCAACACGTCGGATTGGGCGACCTCAGTCGCGTGCTGATTCAGGCGCTGCGAGACTGGCGGAGCGATCGCGAGGCGGTCGGCACCACCGGTGTGATACTGCTTCAGGTGCGGCTGCCTCGAGTGCTCCTCAGCCTGTTCGTCGGGAGCAGCCTTGCGGCAGTCGGCGCGGCCTTGCAAGCGCTGTTGCGGAATCCGCTCGCCGATCCCTATGTGCTGGGCGTTTCGAGCGGAGCGGCGCTGGGTGTCTCGCTTGCGATGTGGTTGGGGATCGGTGGGACCGTCTTGACGCTTTCTGCGCTTCCGTTGTGCGGGTTTGCGGGCAGCTTGCTGTCCTTGGCGGTCGTCTATCGCCTCGCGGCGTCGTACGGCCGGTTGCCGGTTCATAGTCTGCTGCTCGCCGGGGTGATCCTAAACGCGATCCTGACCGCGGTGATCATGTTCATCACTTCCATCATGGACCCCAATCGCTCTGCCGGTATGATGTCGTGGTTAATGGGGACTCTGACCGCGCCGGCGTATCCGGCCTTGGCCGTCTTGACGGTGTATCTCGCGGTGGGGATCACCGTGCTGATGCGGCAGGCCCAGATTCTCAATTTGATGACATTGGGCGACGAATCCGCCCGAGCGCTTGGCGTGGAGACCGAACGGGCCAAAAAACTGATCTATGTGATCGCCGCGTTGATGACTGGCGCGGTCGTCTCCGTTAGCGGCATGATTGGGTTCGTCGGCATGGTGATTCCGCACGCGACGCGGCTGGTCCTGGGGGCCGATCATCGGCTCCTCCTGCCGGCGTCGGCGCTGGCGGGCGGTATATACCTGATGGTCGCGGATACCGTGGCGCGGTCCCTACTGGCGCCGGCGGAGCTTCCGGTCGGGATCATTACAGCTTTGGCCGGGGGACCGTTTTTTCTGTATCTCTTGATATGGCGGAAAGATCGGTTGGCATGACATGAACCAGTCGACGAATGAGCGCTTCTCAGGTATGGAACCGGGCCGCACCGCGGTCTTTACAGACAGTCGGAACGAGGCCGTTCGCGCGTTTGAAGTCCAGGAACTCTGTTTCCGTTATGCGTCGCCGTTCGATCGGTCGGCGGGCTGGACGCTCGACGAGCTGTCCTTTCAGGTGACCGCCGGTGAGGTTTTCGGCGTGGTGGGACCGAACGGATCCGGTAAAAGCTCCCTGCTGAAAGTCATGGCGAAAGTTCTGTGTCCGTCTCACGGCCATGTTCGGTTGTTCGGACAAGACCTCGAGCGGTTGTCCCAGCGGGAGGTTGCGCGACAACTGGCGCTCGTGCCGCAAGAAAGCCTTCAGGTGTTTCCCTTCACGGTCGCGCAGACTGTGTTGATGGGGCGCTATCCGCATCGGCGGGAACGCGCCTGGACCGCCGGATTCGGATGGGATGCTCCGGACGACATCGCGCTGGCGGAGCAGGCGATGGCGGAGATGGACATTGCCCATTTGGCCGATCGATTGATCACGGAACTGTCCGGCGGGGAGCGCCAACGAACCGTCATCGCGCGGGCCTTGGCGCAGGCGCCCCGCGTATTGCTGCTTGACGAGCCGACCGCGTTTCTCGATTTGCAGCACCAGATCGAAATCTGTTCGATCGTGACCCGCCTCAGCCGAGAGCGGGGCCTCACCGTGGTGCTCGTCTCGCACGATCTGAACCTGGCCGGCCAGTATTGCGATCGCATTCTGATGCTGAAGGACGGAGCGTTGTTCCGAATCGGATCGCCCGATGAGGTGATCCGACCCGAGGCCTTGCGCGCGGTTTACGGCTGCGATGTGCTGGTCGACCGGCATCCTGAGTCGGGCCGGCCGCGTGTCACGCTGCCGGGGCTGGCATCCCGGTAATCCGTCAATGATCATCACTCAATTGTGAAGCTGCAGCGAGCCCGGTGAGGACTTTCCGGTGCCGTTGACCGACAACGGTTGGCCGGCGAACGGTTCGAGGCGGCTGTACCCACGCCTCAGTACCGAACATAGGAGGTACGGTCAGTTCAGCAACGTGAAAGGAGGGGGTCAGGAAGAAGCCGTCGGTGCCGGGGAAGATGGTGCGAATCCATCACGGTGCCGCCACTGTAAGCGGGGAGCGACCCTGCACGAACGCCACTGTTCCTCAGTGAGCAGCGAGTAGCGAAGACCGAGCAACTCGGCAAAGCTACCAACTATTGGTTGTTAGCCGTTTGCTTTCGGAACGGGAAGGCGCAGGAGAGCGACGATCCGCGAGTCAGGAGACCCAGCCGACGGTTGAACCCCACTCAGCCCTTCGAGCATAAGGGAGGTGGCTCATGTCTTTTTTATGTGTATGGAAACGTGTTCTGGTCGCAGGTGTTCTGCTCGCTTTGGCCCTGTTGTCGGAAGGGGCACCCGCTGACGCGGCGCAGGATCATATGGAGCTTGCGCAAGCGGAGGCGGAGCCGACGGTGAAGACCGAACCCGTCGTGATTAGCGCCACGAAGACGCCGGTGCCGGTCAGCCATGTGACGAGTGCGGTCGAGGTCATCACGGAAGAGGATCTGCAGAAGCAGAAATTGAGGACTGTGGTGGATGCCTTGCGGTTGGCACAGGGACTCGCGGTGTTTTCCAGCGGGGGGCCGGGAACGAACGCCACGGCGCGGATACGCGGCGGAAGCTCGGCTCAGACGCTGGTGCTCATCGACGGCGCAATCGTCAATAGTCCGACCCTGGGTGGATATAACCTGGCCAACCTGACCGTCGACAATATTGAACGGATCGAGATTCTTCGCGGCGCCCAGAGCATGCTATGGGGGTCCGATGCCATGGGCGGCGTCATCAACATCATCACCAAGAAAGGATCCGGGACGCCGGCGGTCGGCGGGTTCTTCGAGTACGGGTCGTTCGGGTCGATTCGCGAGGGCGGCCAGGTGAGCGGGAAAAAAGGGCCGGTTGATTTCAGCATGACGCTGTCCCGGTGGGATTTTACCGGCTTCTCAGCGGTGAACTACCGGCGGGGGGCGGCCGAACGGGACGCGTATCGCAATTGGCAGGTCTCCTCCCGCGTCGGGATCGACCTGCCGACGGACGGCCGGGTAGATCTGACCTTTCGCTGGATGAACGGCGACATTCATCTCGACAACATCTCGACGCCCAGCGATGTCTTCGGGTCTCGGATGCGCAGTCATGAATTCATCTTCAGCGGCAGCTATGACCAACCTCTGACCGCGTGGTGGTCGCAGAAAATCACGTTGGCCCGGGCGCAGGACGCGTCGCTGTTTTTGCCCGGCACGCTTCAGCGGAATGTCGTCACCGGCGCGCTTAGCGTGCCGTTCGGTACTCCCAACGAAACGCGCGTCCTGTCCAACCGGATCGAAGTCCAGGAAAATTTTAAGATCGGAGAGCCGCTGCTGCTCACGGCCGGCTATCAACTGCGGGATCAACAAGGCGAAAACGATACTGGTCTGGCGAACAAAATCATTGCTTCCCATGCCGGATTCGCGCAGGTGCAGCTCGAGCTGTGGGAACGGGTGTTCACCACGGCCGGCGTGCGGCACGACAGCTACAACGTGTTCGGCGACGCGACGACGTATCGGGTGACCGGCGGGTATCTGCTGAGAGAGACCCGGACGAAAGTCCGCGGCAGCTACGCGACCGGGTTCCGCACGCCGACGTTGAATCAGCTCTTCTTTCCCAATTTCGGGAATCCAAATTTAGGGCCGGAGAAAAGTCAGAGCATGGATGTCGGAGTGGATCAAGATCTCCTGGGCAAGCGGCTTCGCCTGAGCGGCGGCTTCTTCTGGAACCGCTACCGGGATCTGATCGTCACGACGTTCGATCCGGTCGTGTGTGCGCCCTTCAGCACGTTCGGATTTTGTCCCATCAACATAGGGGACGCCTCCACCAAGGGATGGGAAGCCGGATTCGTCTATGTGTACGAGAGCGACCGTTTGTTTCTGAAGGGACTGGATCTGCAGGGCCAATATACCAATACGCTGACGCGAGATCTGGACACGAACCGGCGGCTTCCCCGGTGGCCGGTGGATCAGTGGAGCGTGATGGTCGGGTACGTTCCGGTCGCGCCGCTTCGGGTCACGCTGAACGGGCGCTATGTCGGCTCGCGTTTCAACACCACTGGCGACAGGCAAGGCATGAAGGCGTTTGACGTGTGGACGTTGATCGCCACCTACGACCTCAGCAAGCGCGTTCAAATCTTTAGCCGTGTCGAGAATCTTTTCAATGAAAAATACGAAGAAATTCTCAACGCCGGAACACCCGTACGGTCGGTGTTCGCCGGCATAAGAGTCAGCTACGACGTCAAGTGAGGGGCCGTTGTGTCTAGAGCGCGGCTTGTCATCGCCGGCACCCACAGCGGGGTCGGCAAAACGACGGTCACCCTGGCGATCTTGGCGGCTCTGCGCGCACGGGGCCGCCGGGTTCAGCCGTTCAAGGCCGGGCCGGATTTCATTGACCCTGGTCATCATACAGCCGCGGCCGGACGGCCTTCGCGTAATCTGGACGGTTGGCTGCTCGGCGAGGCGCTTAACCGGGAGATCTTCGCCCGTGCCGTGGCCGATGCGGACCTGGCGATCATCGAGGGAGTCATGGGGCTGTTCGATGGCGCGTCGGCGACGAGCGAGTTCGGCAGCACCGCCGAACTGGCCAAACAATTGGCGGCGCCGGTCTTGCTGGTGCTCGATGGGAGCGCGATGGCCCGGTCGGCGGCGGCGATGGTCCAGGGCTATGCGCAATTCGATCCGAACCTTGGCCTTGCAGGGGTCCTATTCAACCGCGTGAGGGGCGAAGGCCACTATCGTCTCCTGAAGGAAGCGGTGGAGGCGACCATCAGGGTCAGGGTCGTGGGCTATCTGCGACCGGATGCCGGGTTGACGATTCCTGAGCGTCACCTTGGGTTGACGACCGCCATCGAAGGCGTCTCACAGGAGCACTATGAGCGGCTGGGGCGGGCGTTGGCCGAGACCGTGGATCTCGATCTTATCGAGGAATTAGCGAAGTCGGCCGGGGAATTCCCGTCGTCTAGCGGTTCCTCTTCCCTTGCTCTCTCCCACGTTCGAGGGAGGGATGGGGTGAGGGTTCGGGTCGGTGTGGCCCATGATCCGGCCTTCTGCTTCTACTATCCGGAGAACCTCGAGCTGCTGGAAGCTCACGGGGCCGAGCTGGTGCGGTTCTCGCCGGTCCATGATGAGGCCTTGCCTGAAGCGGATCTGTTGTACCTGGGCGGCGGCTATCCGGAACTGCACGCGGACACCCTGGCGGCCAATAGGGCGATGCGGCAGGCGATTCGGGAGTACGCGGAACAAGGCGGGGCGATCTATGCCGAGTGCGGAGGCCTCATGTATCTGACGGAAGCGATCAGAGACTTCGACGGTCGTGCGCACGAGATGGTCGGCCTCTTTCCCGCTCGGGCTGTCATGCGGCGGGAGGAGCAGACCATTGGATATCGTCGGTGTACGGTCGCTCGTCATTGTATCCTCGGCGAACCCGGGCTGACGATCAGAGGACATGAGTTTCATCACTTCTGTTTGGATCCGACCGGTCCGCTCGAGTACGCCTGCACCGTGACCGACGCGCGCGGGTGCGAACACCGTCCGGACGGGCTGATCACCGGGCACGTCGTCGCCCTCTCGACCCATCTCCATTTCGCCAGTCAGCCGGAACTTCCGCGCGCCTTGGTCGCATGGGCGCACGCGAAGGCTGCGCTGCATGCGCCTTGAAGAAAGGAAGGATGGTCATGGCGGTCGATCCTGCGGAACATCGGGCGAGGATGCAGCGGCTCAAGGCGTCCGTGGATCGACGCATTCAGGCCGCGCAACAGGAGAAGGGGCTGGTGATCGTTCATACCGGCGCCGGCAAGGGCAAAACGACAGCGGCCTTGGGGATGGCGTTGCGCTGCATCGGTCACGGCATGAAGGTGGCGATCGTCCAGTTCATCAAGGGCGCCATCGCGACTGCGGAGGAGCGAACACTGAAATCATTCGGCGATCGCGTGGTCTTCCTTCGGATGGGCGAAGGCTATACCTGGGAAACCCAAGATCGGGAACGGGACACCCAGGTCGCCCGGCAAGCATGGGCGACTGCCTGCGATTTCCTCCGCGACCCGTCCTGCGGGATGGTCATTCTCGACGAGCTGAACATCGCGCTGCACCATGAGTACGTGCCGCTGGACGACGTGCTCGCGGCACTGCAGGACCGCCCGCCGAGGCAGCACGTCGTGATCACGGGGCGGGGCGCGCCAGCGCAACTGGTGGACCACGCTGATCTCGTCACGGAGATGAAGCCGATCAAGCATCCGTTTCGAAAGGGCATTAAAGCTCAAGCGGGGGTTGAGTTTTGAAGGGGCCCGTCACCAAGACGTGCGAGCACTGCGGACGCGCCTTCGAGTGTGGTGGCTACCAGTGTTGGTGCGGGAACGTCGGCATTACCGAGCGGCACATGGACTGGATCTCAACTCGCTTTCACGATTGCCTCTGTCCGGATTGCTTGAGGAAGGTTGCTGCGGGTGAGCTGGGGTCCTCTTCCATCACCTCGGTCAACGCACCGGAGGCAGCATCCTGACGAGTTCATGTCGAGCAACGGAACGTTCTCCGACCCTGAGCGTAAGGCCGTGTACCGGGCAATCTTCGAGCGGCGGGATGTCCGGCGGAACTTCTTGGCGGTGCCGATCCCGGATGACGTGCTGGCCCGGCTGTTGACCGCGGCACACCAGGCAGGGTCCGTGGGGTTCATGCAGCCGTGGGATTTTGTGATCATCCGGGAGGCCGTCACCAAGCGCGCGGTGAAGGCGTTGTTCCGCGACGCCAACGCTGCAGCTGCCCGGCGCTACCGCGGTGCCCGCGCGGCCTTGTATCGGACTCTTAAGCTCGAGGGCATCGAAGAAGCGCCCGTCAATCTTTGCGTGACATGCAGCCGCCGGCGCGGAGGACCGCATGTGCTGGGACGGTCCACGGTGCGCGACACGGATCTCTATAGCACGTGCTGCGCCATCCAAAATCTGTGGCTGGCCGCGCGGGCCGAGGGCGTCGGGGTCGGATGGGTGAGCATCCTGGATCATGAAGCGTTGAAGCGGGTGCTTGGGATCCCCAAGCCCGTGACCGTCGTGGCGTATCTCTGTCTCGGCTACGTTTCCGACTTTGCGGCGCAGCCGGATCTGGAAGCGGCAGGATGGCGAACGCGGATTCCGGTCGCGCAACTCATTCATTACGAACGATGGGGAAACAGGAGACAGGCTGAGGTTCAGGTTTTGAGGCCGGCAATGGACCCTCAACCTTAACCCGATCCTCAACCTGACATTTCAGGAGGGATCATGCGCATCACCAAGGTCTATACCAGGACTGGAGATGCCGGTAAAACACGGCTCGCCGGAGGGCAACAAGTCTGGAAAGACAGCTTGCGGGTTGAGGCCTACGGTACGGTCGATGAGCTGAACGCCGCGGTCGGCGTGGCTCGGGTGTTCAACGCGCAGCAGGCCGGTGCTCAGCCTTGGGTGACGCGACTGGAGGAGAACCTTCGGTGGATCCAGAACAAGCTGTTCGATGCCGGCGGGATCTTAGCAACCGCTCCCGGCCAACGTTTCAGGCATATGCCGGAGGTCACCGAACAGGACGTGAAGCAATTGGAAACGCTCATCGATACCTGCCAGAAGGATTTGACCCCATTGAAAGAGTTCATCCTGCCGGGTGGTGGAGTCGTCTCTGGGTTCCTGCATCAGGCTCGCACGATCTGCCGCCGCGCGGAGCGGGTATGTGTGCGTCTGTCTCGTGAAGAAGTGGTCGAGCCGACGATCATCAAGTTTCTCAACCGCCTCGGCGACGCCCTGTTCGTGCTGGCGCGCTGGACGGCTAAGATGCAGGGCGAAGCCGAGTTTCTCTGGCAGCGAAGCGGGCGCGACGGGCGGGAACGGCGAGAGGAGCAAGACGAGTAGGAGCGGAGGAGGGTGTTAATGTTTATCGTTGTGCAAGGATCGCGATGAGGTGGGGCACACCCGCGCACGCCAGGCGCCGCGCCGCTCGTGAGGGATTGAAGGGGCAGCTGATCCTGGTGATCGGCGGCGCGGCTTCTGGCAAGAGCCGGGCGGCGTTGGAACTGGCGGGAAGCGCAAGGCCGCGAGCGTTTGTGGCGACGGGGCAGGCTTTGGATCGGGAAATGGCCGAGCGCATCCGCCGTCATCGGGCCGCCCGCTCAACCGACTGGGTGACAGCGGAGGTGCCGCTCGACGTGGCTGAATGGTTCCGGGCATACGGAAGCCGGTATCGCGCCATTGTGCTGGACTGCCTGACCCTCTGGTTGAGCAACATGCGGAGCGCTCGCGCGACAGGACCGCGAGCCTTTGCAAAAGTGGAAGAACTGCTCCGGGCCATCCGGGCGACAAAGGCTCGCGTCATCGTGGTGACCAACGAGCTTGGACTGGGCCTTGTTCCGGTCAGCGCGTCGGTCCGGGCCTTTCGGGATCTCGCCGGTCGGACTAACCAGCAATTCGCCAACGAAGCCGATGAAGTGTACTTTGTCGTGAGCGGCCAGCGGCTGCGGATCAAATAAATGAGCCACCGGAGGACGAACTGCATGGCAACCCTTCAGGATGTCATACAGAAAATCCAGCCACTCGATCAGGACTGTGAAAAACGAGCGCAAGCCCGCCTGGACCGGCTGACGAAGCCGCAGGGAAGCCTGGGACGTCTGGAAGAACTGGCGGTGCGGTACGCGGCCATCACCGGCGAGATCCATCCCAAACTCCCGCGAGGAGCGGTGTTCACATTCGCGGCCGACCACGGCGTGGCCGCCGCCGGCGTCAGCGCCTATCCGCAGGCCGTCACGGCCCAAATGGTCCTCAATTTTTTGCGCGGCGGCGCCGGGGTGAATGTCTTAGCCCGTCACGTCGGCCTCGAGGTCCGCGTCGTCGATATCGGCGTGGCGCATGACTTCGGGCGGATCGCTGGGCTCATCGATCGGAAATTGATGAAGGGAACAGGCAATTTCATGCATGAACCGGCGATGAGCCGCAAGACCGCTGAGCGGTCGTTACTGGTGGGGATTGAACTGGCCGGCCAGGCGGCGGCGGAGGGGATCGGCGTGCTTGGCACCGGGGACATGGGGATCGGCAATACGACGGCGAGTTCGGCCATTACCGCCATAGTTACCGGGAAGCCAGTCGCTGAGGTAACGGGGCGGGGAACCGGCATCGATGCCGCGACGCATGCACGCAAGGTGTCCGTGATCCAGCAGGCCCTGGAACGACACCGTCCCGATCCAGCCGATCCGATCGAGGTCTTGGCGAAGGTCGGTGGTCTGGAAATCGGCGGTCTGGCCGGCTTGATCCTCGGTGCCGCGGCGGTGCGGATGCCGGTTGTACTGGACGGATTCATTGCCGGGGCCGCCGCCTTGATCGCCGTTGGGTTACAGCCGCGCTGCCGAGACTATCTGATCGCCTCGCATCGGTCGGCCGAACCTGGGCATCGGGCGGTCCTCGATCATCTGAAGCTTACCCCACTGCTAGACCTCGATCTCCGGTTGGGAGAGGGAACCGGTGCCTGCCTCGGCATCGCACTCTTGTTCGCCTCATTGAGGGTGCTCACGGAGATGGCCACCTTCGAGGAGGCCGGCGTTTCGGAAAAGAGCGAATAACCAATCACGAAGCGCACTGCTCACAACCATCGGATCGGACCCACGTTCTTTGCAGGTCGCTGTTCGCTGCTCGCGATGAGCTATCGCTATGACACGTCACTTCCTGATCGCGTGGCATTTTCTGACCGCCGTTCCGCTTACCCGACGGCACTACGCGCCTGCCCCCCATGAGCTGGCCGCCTCGATGGGATGGTACCCGATGGTCGGCCTGATTCTGGGAGGGCTGATAGCCGTAACTGATCTTCTGATGGACAGGCTGTTCACCCCGGAGGTCGCCAATTTACTCTTACTGCTGGCGCTGGTCTCCGTCACCCGCGGTCTGCATCAGGACGGATTGGCGGATACGTTGGATGGACTCGCCGGAGGTCAGACTCCGGCGGAACGACTGGCCATCATGCGGGACGGGCGGATCGGCGCGATCGGCGCGACCGGTCTGTTTTTCGCGCTGGCTTTGCGCTACGCGGGACTGTTGGCGTTGCCGTCTCAGGTCCGCTTTCCAGTGCTGCTGTGTATGCCGGCATTCGGCCGATGGGCCATGGTGGTCGCTGCCTGGGCGGTTCCCTACGCCCGAGCCGAAGGCGGCTTGGCCGCGCCGTTTCTCGATCATCTTGCGCCTCGCCACGTCGTTGCGGCCTCCCTGGTCATCGGGGCCCTGTTGTCGACGCTGTTCGGACTCGGCGGTGCGGTGACCGGCTTGGTGGGCGGCGTGGTGCTCGCTCGCGCCTGCACTGCGCTCTGCAGGAGGTGCCTCGGAGGCGTGACCGGCGATACACTCGGCGCGACGAACGAAGTGGTGGAGACCTCGTTCCTGTTGGCCGGGCCGGCGCTCCTGGGGCTCCGATGACAGCCGTCGAGTTGATGCTGGCTTGCGCGCTGGATGCGGTGTGCGGAGATCCGCGCTGGGTCCCGCACCCGGTCCGCCTCATGGGCTGTGGAATTGCCTGGTTGGACGGCCGTGTTCGCTTATGGTGCCGTAACCCGGCCAGCCTGCGCGGTGCCGGACTCGTGCTTGCCGCCGGGCTGCCCTGTTTCTCCTATGCTGCCGGTTGGCTGGCCATCGAAATCGGCGCCGCGTTCGGAGATTGGGTCGGGAAAGGCGTGGCCGTGGTCCTCGCCTACACGACGCTTGCGGCAAGGGATTTGATTGACCATGTCAGGGCCGTCGAGCGGGCGCTCGTATCCGGTAATCTGTTGAGGGCCAGAGAGGCGGTTTCGCTGATCGTTGGGCGCGATACCCGGACGCTGGATGAAGTGGAAATCATCCGCGCGACCGTCGAGACCATCGCCGAAAATGCGTCGGACGGGATCATCGCCCCGCTGTTTTACTTGACGCTCGGCGGCGCGCCCTTGGCGCTGGCCTATAAAGCGGTGAACACGCTGGATTCCATGATCGGTCATCGCGATGCGCGATACGAGCACTTCGGCTGGGCGTCGGCGCGACTGGACGATCTGGCTAATTGGCTGCCTGCGCGCTTGACCGCCTGTTTGATCGTCGCAGCTGCCGGACTTCTCACGCAGCGTCTCGACGTCGTAAATGCAAGCTGGCGGATCCTTCGGCGAGACGGACACCGCCATCCCAGTCCGAACAGCGGGAGGCCCGAAGCCGCCATGGCGGGCGTGTTGGGGGTCCAGCTCGGCGGGGTGAATTATTATGATGGACGACCGTCCGAGCGCCCTCGGCTCGGCGATCCGCGACGGGCCTTAGCGGTCCAGGATATCCGGCGGGCCTTGCACATCACGATCATGACCGCGGTCCTGGGCGTGCTGCTCGCCCTCCTTGTTCTCCTCCGATGAAGAGCGACGGCGGCCACGGTGGAAATGTGTACGCGGCGTCCCGCGAGCTGGGAATTTCCATCGCGCGGATGGTGGATTTCAGTGCCAGCATCAATCCGCTGGGACCTTCGCCGCTGGCGCTGCGGGCGATCAAGGATGGGCTCGCGTCGCTTCAGCATTACCCGGACCCAGATTGCCAGGCTCTGCGATCCGCTCTGGCTGAACGATGGGAACTGTCTCCTGATCGGTTCGTAATCGGCAACGGTTCAGTGGAGTTGATTCACGTGCTTCCTCGCGCGCTGAAGTTCCGGCATGTGCTTGTGCTGGGCCCCACCTTCTCCGAATATGCGCGGGCAGTCAAACTGGCAGGAGGCGCGGTCGAAATGGTGATGGCCAGACACTCGGATGGCTACAGGCCTCCCCTCGACGAGGCGCTTCGCCGGATTTGTGCAAAGGACACGCGGATCGATGCAATCGTGTTCGGCCATCCCAACAGTCCGACTGGACAGGCATGTCCAGTGACCGAGGTGCTCCGTCTGGTGCGCGCGGCCGAAAAACGATCGGTATGGGTGATCGTGGACGAAGCGTTTGTTGAGTATTGTCCTGATCGATCGCTTCTGCGCTATGTCCCGGGTCATCCTCGGGTTGTGGTGCTTCGGAGTTTCACCAAGTTTTACGCGCTTCCCGGACTTCGAGTGGGATATGCAGTGGGCTCGAAGTTGGTGATTGAAACGATCCGCCGCCATCTGCCGCCATGGACGGTGAATACGCTGGCCCAACACGCGGCCGTAGCCAGCTTGGCCGATCGCCGGCACGAACGACAAAGCTCGACGTTCATGGATCGGGAGCGCGCACGGTTTATCGCGCGCTTAGGCTCCATCCCTGGCATCACAGTGTATCCTTCGGCCGCCAATTTTCTGTTGGTCGAATTGCCGCCGGAGCGGCGAGCCTCGGCGATTGTCGCTGCGCTCCGGAAGGACGGGCTGCTGATCCGTGACTGTTCGACCGTCCCTGGTCTGACTGAACGGACGGTCCGGATTGCGGTGCGGATTGCTGAGGACAACGCTCGCTTGGCTTCGTTTCTTTCATCGCTGCTGAAAGGATGAGTCCATGGAGCGGCATAGTTCGAACTGGTTGGGATCGTATTATCGGGTGATCGGGACGACGTTGGTCATCGATCTCGGTCATGCCAGACCGGTTTTATCCTCCGCCCCGCACCGCGGAGGATTCGTTCGGATCCGGTATATCCTCAATCATCAGGTCGAGCTGCTGCCTGAGGGGAGCCAGTCGAAGAACTGGTGCGATCCTGGACGATATCTGACCCGGGTGGCCGCTTCGCTTGGGATCCACCACCGCTGTGTCGGATTCATGACGGCCGTGCCGATGACTCGATTGGTGATGCTGCGCGAAGAGGACAAACGCTGCGGTCTGTGGGTGGAGTGCTTCTGTACTGTTGGTGTGACCAACGCGGTGAAGGCGGGTGAACCACCGGTGGAGCCCCAGTTCCGCCGCCCGCTCGGCACCATCAACATCATTCTGGTGACCAATGCGCGCCTGGTCGCCTCGGCCATGGTCGGAGCCGTGCAGGTGGCGACCGAAAGCAAGGCGGCGGTGTTGCTTGAGCGGGTGGTCCGCAGTTCGGTCAGCGGGGAACTTGCGACCGGCACGGGCACGGATGCTGTGGCGGTTGCCTGCGGTCTGCGGGGAGAGGGGCCAGTGCTTCGATACAGCGGGACCCATACGGAAATCGGCGCCATGATCGGCCGTGTGGTGCGGCAAGGTGTGCAGTTGGGATTGGATCGAACGGACCGGCGGTCGAACGGCTATCGCTCAGGAACGAGGGGGTAGAATGGTCGCCACGGCCCGAAGCTTGATGATTCAAGGCACTGGCTCCCATGTCGGCAAGTCTGTCTTGGTGGCGGCACTGTGTCGGCTTTTCGTTCGAAAAGGGCTCCGTGTCGCGCCGTTCAAGGCCCAAAACATGTCGAATAACTCGTTTGTGACACCGGATGGAAAGGAGATCGCTCGGGCCCAAGCGGTACAAGCCGCTGCTTGCCGGCTCGCGCCGAGGACCGATTTCAATCCGATCTTGATTAAGCCGGCCGGAGAACAACAGGCTCAACTGGTGGTGGACGGCGCGGTCGCCGGCTCTTTAGAGGCCTCGGATTTCGGACGGATCCGTCGAGAGTTTGAGCCGGCGGTCCGAGCAGCTTTTCTCCGTCTGGCAGCGGAATTCGACCTGGTCATTCTCGAAGGGGCTGGAAGCCCAGCTGAGGTCAATCTGCGCGAGCATGATCTCGTCAACATGTGGATGGCACGCCTGGCCAATGCGCCAGTGATCTTGGTCGGCGACATTGATCGGGGCGGGGTGCTGGCGGCGCTGGTCGGAACCATGGCGCTCTTAAATGGCGACGAACGGCGACACGTTAAAGGCTTTGTAATCAATAAGTTTCGAGGCGATCTTAAACTATTGCTTCCTGGGATTCAAACGGTCGAAGATGCCATTCAACGACCTTGCTTGGGGGTACTTCCGTATTGCCAGACAATCGTTCTGCCGCAAGAAGATGCGCTGGAATGGGCGATGTTGTCTCGCGTTCCGACGCGCGGAGACATCGTGATAATCGGCGTGGTCGATGTGCCCTTTCTCTCCAACTTTACCGATTTCGAGTCGTTAGCGCTCGAGCCGGACGTGTATCTGCGACGAATCACTGGCTCAGACGCCGGGGTGCCGGACGTGTTGATCTTTCCAGGCACCAAGAACACGCCGCAGGCTCTCCGGTTCGTCAGAGAACGCGGCCTGGATCGGTTAGCTCGGCGAGTCTTGGCTGCGGGGGGAACCGTGCTGGGGATTTGCGGAGGATATCAGATCCTGGGCCGTCGGATCTTGGACCCAGACGGCGTGGAATCGTCTGACCGAGAATTGGAAGGTTTGCACCTGCTGAGCGCCGACACGACGTTTTCGAGCCACAAGATCACGGTCCCGGTCGTCGGCGTGCATCGGGGCTTTGGAGCTCCTGTCCACGGCTATGAAGTCCATATGGGACGAACTGTTCTCAGAGACGGGACGGCGCCGTTTCTTGACGTGCGCCAGCCCCACGAGTTGTCCTACCGTCCGGACGGCGCGAGATCGCCGGACGGGCGGATCCTGGGAACCTATGTCCATGGGCTGTTCGATGCTCCGGTGTTTCGCCGATGCTTCCTCAATTCCATCAGAGAAAGGCGCGGACTGCCGCCGCTCGAGCCGACCACCGGACCTTCCTTTGATGACGGCCTCGATCAGTGGGCCGATTTTGTCGCTCGGCACCTCGATGTGCCACGCATCGAAGCCCTTATCAGCCAGCCTGTTTGACTGCGGCCTTGCCCGGATCACTGTCTCGACCGTTGCGTGATCCTCCCGATATCCATTCCCTGCGCTTGGCTGCAGGCGAGATGCCCTGTTCTCGGGTAATCACGCATTTCTTCCAATTATTGAGTTCCAAAAATCGTCACGAGATGGACAACGAATGGACGGAAACAGACGAGAGCGGACAGTTTTTCCCTCTTCCGGCGAAGCACCTTCGATGCTTCTGAGTCCGTGCGACTTCGACAATATTTTCAGGCGTTGAGTGATCTATGAGAAAACGATGGCTGGGGCTGAACTTATGTCGGCATAGAAGTTGCTGAAGACTTCGTTCCGGGCATTGCCCCTTCTTCTTATCTATCAACCGGTATGGGATCCACGCCGACTCACACCGCAGTCTCCGCGTTCCGTTTTTCGGTTCGCGCTTGTCCGGCAGCTATAACTCAGACTCAAGACGTCAAGAGATCCCATCCAAGGAGGATGTCATGAGCGTGCGAGTCACTGCGCTGATTCTCGGGTTGTCCGCGAGCCTGACGCTTCTGGCTGCGGGTGCGCCAGCCGCGGACGAGGCTGAAACGGCGGACCTCTTGATCAAGTTGTTGAAGGTCGGGCGCAAAGTGGTCTCTGAGCATCAACCACTGATCAACGATGCGTCCAAGGGCAACAAAGGATTCACCCAGGATTTCCTGGCCAGCCAAGTGATCGAACGGTTCAGGCAACAAACGAAGATCGATCTGAGCAGACCCAACGGCGTTCCCAGCGCGTCGATCCTGCTAAGTCTGCTCGAAGCGGAGAAAGAAGTGGTCGATGAAGCCCAGCCGGTCATCAACAAACAGGGCGTGGGATTCAAAGGATTTCTTCCGGCGGTGTTCGCTCGCAAGGCAGGAGAAAAGTTCTATCGAAAGACCGGGATCCGGCTGAAGCTGACCGGGACGGAATACCGGTATCCGGGCAACAAGCCCGATGAATTCGAAGCCGAAGTCTTGCGCATGTTCGCCGATCCCCGCCATCCCAAAGGGCAGCCTTACAGCAAAGCGACAATGGTCGGCGGCAAACCGGTGCTGCGGGTCATGGATCCCGAATATGTGACGCCGACGTGCTTGACCTGTCATGGCACTCCGAAAGGGGAGCGCGATATCACAGGGATGAAAAAAGAAGGATGGAAAGAGGGGGACTTGGCCGGAGCGATCAGTTTGACGATGCCGCTGAAATAGTGGTGCCGTGACTCTTCGGTTTCGGGCGACAGTTGAATTGAAGAGGGCCCGAGGATGACCGGGCGTTCAAGAAGGAGGAAAAGCGAACCATGAGCAAGATCGTCGTTGTGGATGATTCCTATGCGGAACTGCAAATGATCGAAGGGTATTTGAAGTCGGCCAACCACACGGTGGTGTCCTACCCGAACGCCGACAAGTTGGAAGAAAAACTGGCGACCGAGAAGCCTGACCTTATTATCCTTGACGTGGTGATGCCTGGCCGCAACGGGTTTCAGGCCTGCCGTGATCTGAAAAATGATGACCGCTTCAAGAACATCCCGGTTGTGCTGTGCACCTCGAAAGGGCAAGAAAGCGACAAGTTTTGGGGACAGCAGCAAGGCGCCAACGGGTATGTTGTGAAGCCGTTTAAAGCCGAGGACTTGCTGGCGGCCGTGAAGCGGGCGCTCAATTGAGCGCCCGCCCCCCGTGGCCGGCATCGTTGACGAGGATGGAACTCGCAGAAACCGCCCCATCCCAGCTTGGCCCCGCTGTGGAACCGTCGGCGGGAGACACGCCACACCGGATCTGTCTCATCACGCTCGGAGGGGAACTGTTCGCCGTCGACCTCAGGCACGTGCGCGAGGTCTTCGAGGTGGAATCTGTCACACCGGTTCCGGGTATGCCCTCGACCCTCACCGGCGTCGCGAATCTCAGAGGCACCGTCATGCCGCTGGCTGATCTCCGTCCTGTACTGGGTTTGCCCGCATCCGGTCCGCGACCCAAGTACGCCGTCGTTGTTCAATACGACGCGCAGCAGGTGGCCGTCTTGGTCGATCAGGTTCCTGAGATTCGCACGATCCGCGCCGGCGAAATGCTGGAAGCTTCCACACGCGGGACCAAGGGCGTCAGGCCGTTCGTTTCGACCATTGTCAAAGTCGACGAGCGAATGAGCGGGTTCATCGAGATTCGGACCTTATTGGCTTGCGTGGAGGCAGGCGAAGGCCATTGAACGGCGGCAAAGATGCTGGAAGCGTTGGGTAAGACATCTTCCAATGACTTGCGTTGTTGCTGAGGAAGTGGAGCGAGAAGGAGGGCGCCATGGCGCGGCAGAGTGCGACACAATGGGCGATACAGACGTGGTTTAAGAATCTGAAAACCCTGCCCAAGCTGGCTCTCGGGTTCTCCAGCGTAGGCGTGGTGATGATCACGGTCGGCGTCATCGGTCTGGTTGGCCTCCAGCAACTGCGGGAGCGGTTGAGAATCGTATACGAAGGATCGACGCAGGCCTTGGTCAATCTCGGAGCCAGCAGCAGCAACCTGGGGTTGTATCACGACGCGATTCTGAATGCCGGCCGGGTGACCAGGAAATCCGATTTCGAGGACGCGGTGCAGCCCCTGGCGGATCTGAAGCGCAAAACCCTGGAGCCCCTTGAAGCCTATGCGCAAACGCAGTTGCGAGAGTCTTCCAGCGGGCGGAGCGAAGCCAAGGACTTGGAGCTTCTCCGGAAAGCCCTGGCCGAATACTTTTCTTCCGCCGAAGGCGCCATGAGCGCGTTCGGCGACAGCTTTTCTCCGACGTTGAACGAAGACCAACGCCAGGCGATGCGGGATCTTGGAGGACTGGCTCTTTCGGTAGAAGTCGCCAATAAGTACAACGCCGCCACGGTCCAGGTGCGAGAGCTCCTCACGACCATTCGAGAGATCGCCAAGGATCTGAACGATCAGGGACAAGCGGAAGCGACATATCGAACCCGAATCGTGCTCGCCGGCGCACTGCTCGCGATCATCATCGGCGGTACGATCGGATATCTCTTGGCGCGGTTTTTCTCGCGGGGCGTCATTCACATCGCGCAAGTGGCCGAACAGGCTGCGGCCGGCAATCTGCAAGCCCGAGCCAAGGTAGATAGTACGGACGAATTGGGGCAGATGGCCAAGGCGTTCAACGCCATGCTTGACCGAATCACTGCGCTTGTCCAGACCGAGGAAGAACGGGACGCTATGCAGAAGCGCCTGATGCAGTTTCTGGTGCTGGTCTCGGAAGTCGGCAAGGGAGACCTGACGAAACGCGGCGAGGTCACGGCTGACATGTTCGGGAATTTGGCGGACGGCTTCAACCTGATGTTGGGACGGTTCACTCAGTTGATGAAGCAGGTCCGGGAAGCGGCGGAACGTGTGAACAAGTCGGCGAGCGCATTGCGGGAGACGGCGGGGCAGATGGCCGGCACGGCCAAACATCAGGCCGACGAATCCGTGAAAACCTTGGCCGCCGTCGAACAGCTTGCTCTGTCCATGCGGCAAGTGGCCGAGACGGCCGGGGCGTCTTCCGAGAGCGCCAAACAAGTGCTGCAGGCGACCGAGCGCGGGCGCATCGCGGTGCAGGAAACCGTGCAGGACATGCAAAGCATCCGGGCGGCGGTGCAGCGGATGTCCAAGCAGGTCAAAGCGCTGGGCGATCGCTCGTTGGAAATTTCTCAAATCGTTTCGACGATTCGCGACATCGCTTCGCAGACTAACCTGCTGGCTTTGAACGCCGCCATCGAGGCGGCCGGTGCGGGCGAAGCCGGAGCCCGGTTCGCCGTGGTCGCGGATCAGGTGAGAAAGCTGGCCGAGAGCTCGACCCAAGCCACCCGCGAAATCGCGGATCTGGTGAAAGTGATCCAAACGGAAACGCAAGACGCCGTCGTGGCGATGGAGCACGAGACCCAGGCGGTGGAGGCCGGCTCGGCTTCGGCGCTTCGGACGGGCGATGTGTTCAAGGAGATTTCGGCGATTGCCCAGCGATCGGCGGAGTTGGCCCAAAGCATCGCGAACGCGGCCGCCGAGCAAACCGCGTCCACAGACAAGGTAGGCCGATCGATCAAAGACTTTACCGGAGGCGCAGTGGCGACGCAGAGAGCCACAGATGCCACGCGACACACGATCGAAGACATGGCCAAGCTGGCCGAAAGTCTGGCGGCCTCCGTCGCACAGTTCAAGCTGGCCTAGCGAACCAACGGCGAGGACGTTCTTCCACCCGAGCGGAGGAGGAAGCGGGAATGAGCGGCGACTTCGATCGGGAGTCCTTGATTAGCATTTTTGTGGCCGAAGCTACGGACGGTGTGACGACCCTGTGGACCGCCCTGCATCCCGCTGAACAGGCGCTCCCGACAAAGGAAGCGCTGCAGGAATATCACGTGATCGGCCACAAGCTGAAGGGAGCCGCGCTGATCTATGGCTATTCCGGTCTCGCCAAGCTGGGAGAAACGCTGGAAACTGTTCTCGAACGGGCGTCCGCGGTCGCGCAATCGGACTGGCCTCGACTCGTCTCGGCCTTGCGAGAACTCGTCAAGCTCTTTCGTTCGCAGCTTGAGGTGATCGGGCGCGGTGGACAGGAGGATGCCGGCCTGATTGAAAAATGGATGCAGCATTGGGTTGAGTTAGCGCCTTCGTCCTGCGCCCACGCACCAAGCGATGCCGGGGCCGAAGGTGAATTGCTGTTGTCTGCCGATTATCTGGTACCGAAGCTCGATGCTGAAGCGCTTTCTTATTTTGCGCCTGAGGCGCAAGAATACCTCGAGGTCATGGAAGGGCTCCTGCTTCGGTTGGAAAAGAGTCCCGAGGATGCGGAGAGCATCCAGCATTTGTTTCGCACGGCGCATACGCTGAAAGGATCCGCCCACACAGTCGGTTTCCAGGCAATCGGCGATGTCGCGCATCCAGTCGAAGATTGCCTAGGAGCCGTCCGCGAGGGCCGGCTTCGGATGTCTTCCGGGCTCATTGATCTGATATTAAAGGCGGTCGATGTGATCCGGGCTTTGATGCGCCGGGATCCCAGCAATCTGGAGCGGCTCCGACAGGATGTGCTGACGATCACAAAAGCGCTGCGTCAAGCTGGAGACGGTGGACGAGTTGAGGGCGGCCAGGTCTTTCCGGAGGACCTGCCGCATCGGGCTGTGCAGGTTCACGAAACACCGACTCTTCCGTCCATCCGGCAAGAAGTCGTTGCCGAGGAAAAAGAATGGCCCGACACCTATCTTGCTCCAAATCTTGACCCCGAAGTGCTGTCGTACTTCGCTCCTGAAGCGCAAGAGTACATCGAAACCATCGAAGCGCTGGTTCTTCGACTGGAGAAAGAGCCGCAAGGCCGGGATACCATCCACCAGCTCTTCAGAACCGCCCACACCCTGAAGGGATCCGCTTATACGGTCGGCTTCCAAGCGATCGGCGATCTCACACATCACGTCGAAGACTTCATGGGAGCGGTGCGGGACGGGCGAGTCCAGGTTATGTCTGGCCACACCGATATCATTCTCCGTGCCGTCGATGTGGTTCGGGTCTTGATGCGGCGTGATCTCAGCGCGATTCGACAAACCCGAGAACGTTTTGCGGCGGTGATGCGGGATTTGAAGAGGTTGGACCAGCTTCAAGCGGTCCAGAGTCCTTCGGAGAATCAGCAGCTAGTCGAACCGACCCGTCCGGCACAAACGAACGATCAACAAATGGGCCACGAGGCCCATCAGCAGAAGGGTCATGAGCCTAAAGGACAGGACGGGCGGGAAGTGATTCGGGTCAGTCGCGATCGGTTGGAACGCCTGCTGAACCTTGTCGGTGAGTTGGTGATCGGTCGCGGCCGTCTTGAGCAACGCCTGCTCGTCCTCGAGCAGTTGTCGCACCAAGTGTTAGCGTGTAAAAACCGGCTGCTGGATTCCGTGCGAACGTTCGAGGACAAGCATGCGTTTTCCTACACCCTGCCCACCATTACATCGGCGTCTGTCGAATCCACCTCGCCAGTGTTTCAGGGGCTCAGCGATTTCGGAACCTTGGAATTCGATAAGTACGACGACTTCAACATTCTCGCTCGACGCATCAGCGAGATCACGGCCGACATCAGCGAGTCGATGGCTCAGCTCAGCGGGTCGATCCGGCGCGCTCGAGAGGATATGAGCCAGCTTCAACAGTTGACGCTCAGTATGCGGGATGAAATCGCCCGAGCTCGTATGGTTCCGATCGGTTCGCCCTTCACCCGGTTCAGCCGGGCGACAAGAGAGATGGCTCGCGCGACGGGCAAAGAGGTCATTTTGGTGACCTCGGGTGAGCACACGGAGGTGGACACGGGCGTCGTCGAGCGGTTGGTGGATCCGCTCATTCACCTAGTCCGCAATGCCGTCTATCACGGGATCGAGCCGACCGCGGTCCGAGTCGCTCAGGGGAAACCGGCCCAGGGCACCGTCTATTTGCACGCGGCGCATCGTGGCAATTCGGTGATCATTGAGGTGGAGGATGACGGAGCCGGTCTCGATATCGACAGAATCAGGGCGAAAGCGGTCGCGTTGGGCCTCGTCAGACCGGAGGTCGCGCAGTCTCTGCCGGAATCGGAAGTGAGTAAGTTCATTTTTTTGCCGGGGTTTTCGACGGCGGAACAGGTCGGCGATCAGGCCGGACGCGGAGTCGGGCTGGATGTGGTCAAGCGGGTGATCGAAACGATGAACGGACACCTCGACGTCGAATCGGTTCGAGGTGTCGGAACCAAGTTTACGCTGCAGCTTCCACTGACCCTGCTCATTGCCACTGCATTGATAGTGCGTGTAGGGCCCGAACGCTATGCGATTCCGTTGCCCAGTGTGAGAGAGGTTACGATGCCGTTTCCGGGATCGATCCAGCGGGTGGCGGATCGCACAATCCTGCGTATTGGCGACGAAGCGATCGAAGTGCAGCCCCTTCAGCGGCTGCTGCAGATGACGACGGAATCGTCAGAGGGGCTCACGCCCATTGTGATCGTTCGCACCGCGTCCGGTCCATTTGGTCTCACGGTCGACGAATTGCTGGGCCGTCAGGAGATCGTGATCAAGACGTTGGGCACGCTGAAACCGCTTCAGCGTTCCTGCTTCAGTGGCGCTACGATCGATCCGGAGGGCCGTGTGATTTTGGTGCTGGACGTCGCCAGGCTCGTCGCCGGGCCAGGCCATGAGCCGATTGCGTGGTCGGAACAGGCCGTTCCGCAGCTCGAGTCGGGCGAAGCACAGAGAAATCCAAGCGGAATACCCGAGGCAGTCCCTTCGGACTTGCCGATTCTCCTTATCGATGATTCGCTCAGCATTCGAAAATTTGTGGGGCGGATGCTCGAATCCGCTGGCTATCGCGTGGACACGGCGGTCGACGGCGAAGACGGATTGCGGAAGGCCTCAACTCAGGCGTATCGCCTGATCATCACGGACTTGGAGATGCCCAAACTCAACGGCTATGAAGTCATCCAAGCGTTGAGGAGCCGACCGCAGACTCAAGCTACGCCCATCCTCGTTATGACGACTCGCGCGGGCGAAAAACATCGACAAATGGCTATCAGCATCGGCGCGACCTCGTATATCGCCAAGCCGGTCGAGGAGCGAGCCCTAGTCCGCGAGATAGGACGGTGGATCGGGCAAGAAGCGGCTGCAAAAGTTTAAGTGAAGAACGGTGAGGCCGATCATCCGTCGTCCGCGCGAGGCTCCAAACGTTAAAGAAACGGAGATTCCGGCAGGAGTCCAGCGTGAGTCTTCGAGGTCATAAGACCGTCGCGACCTCTGTCTGCCCCAGCGTGCGGCTGCTCGTCGTGGACTTTGGGAATACGCACATGGCAGTACCGGCTGACGCGGTCCGCGGCATTTTACAACCGGAGCAGGTGTCCGACAACGATGTCCTGTGTTTCCTCGGCGTGAACTATCCTCTTATTGATCTGGCTCGGCCTTTGAGCCTTCCGCGAAAGACGTCTGGTGCGGACGTACGAGTGATTCTGTGTTCCGAAGGAGACTGTCACTGCGCCTTTCAGGTCGACCAAGTGCTCGGGCTGGTCGAAGTCGGGCGTCTCAGTCTGTTGCCGCTGCCGCCGCAGTTCCGAGGCGAAGAGCGCCGGTGGTTCGACGGCTTGTTTTTGTTCCGCGAAACGGCGGCTCTGGTCCTGAATTGCGGGTGGATTCTGCAGGGAGGGCGTCGGACCTCGACGGGGAATCGGCCTGATGCGATGTGGACGTCTTCGCGGGCAGCTCCGAGCGTCCACGGCGCGGATCCGCCGATCCAATGCGTGGTGGGATGAACCGGGTGCGGGATGTTAAGGAGCCTGCGGCAAAAGTCGGAATCCAAGCGATCGAGAGCGTGCGGCTTGGTGGTGTTTTCTGTCGGAGGGCAACGCATAGCCGCCAGGGCGGAAGAAGTAGGCGGAGTGTCGCATTGGCCTCCGACCATGTCGGTTCCCAGCGAAACCCCCTTTGTGAAGTCCGTGGCTCGACGCGGCAAAGAAGTCTTGCCGGTCTTTGATTTCGCGGCAAGACTCAACGTTCACGTGCAAGGTACGGCGCCGCTGTGCCTGGTCGTCAAGCACGAAGATGGTCCTATGGCTATTTGTGTCGACGAAGAGATTCCTGCTCTGCAGATGGTCGAGCCTTCCGCCGTTCAGCCGTACAACGGGCCAGATCCCGACATCGTCGCTACGTATGTCGGCGAGGCCGATCGCATCCCGGTCTATTCGTTAGCCACGCTCGGCAAGGTGGGTGCCGGGAAAACGTCCACGTAGGAGTCCGTGCCGGAGGAAAGGGAAAAACCTCATGCCGAAGATTTTGGTAGCGGACGACAGCATCGCGGTGCGAAAGGTGGCCGAGCGCCTTCTGACCGAGGCCGGGCTCGGAGTCATGCTCGCCGCTAACGGGGAGGAGGCTATGGCCGTCTTGTCGAAAGAACGGCCTGATCTCATCGTTTCCGATGTGATCATGCCGGATAAGAGCGGGTATGAAGTCTGCGCGTTCGTCCGCTCACAGTCGGCGTTGTCTCATATCCCTGTTCTCTTGATTTCGGGCATCGTCAATGACGAGGTGACGAGACAGGCGGAAACGTGCAAGGCGGACGGAGTGCTCAAGAAGCCCTTTCAAGGCACGTCGCTGAAAGACCGAGTTCTGGACTTGCTTTCCAAACGTCCGCCGCTGGATACCGTAGCGATTCCCGTCGCGGAGGCGGGTGTCCGCAACAACGGCACGACCGCAGCGCCTTCCAGCAGGCCGACGGAACTGCGCAAGGTTCCCGACATTGATCAGGCGCAATTGGGCGCCTTGCGGCAAGCCGCTGCTCGCCTTGGAGAAGCGGAGGCGGCCCTGCGGGCCGAACGCGAGCGAACAACGCAACTCGTCCAGCGAATCGCGGAATTGGAGCGAGAGTCGGCGAGAGTGAAGGATCTCGAATCGCAGCTCGCTGCGGAGCAGGAACGCTCCGCACTCTTGGAGAAGCGGGCGACGGATGCGGAGCGAGTCGCGGGACGCGTGCAGGAGCTCGAAGCCACCCTGGGTGCGGAGCGGGATGCGGCTGCGCAGTTGGTTCAGCAACTCAACGAGCTCGAGGTAATCGCCAGGCGGGCCGTTGAGCTCGAAGCCTCGCTGGCAACCGAACAGCGACATGCGGCTGAACTGTCGCAACGATTGACCGAAGCGCAACATCAGATCCAACGGATGGGTGAGCTCGAGGCGGCGCTGGTGGCCGAACGAGAACAGGTTGCGCAACTCAGCTGCCGGGTCGCTGAGACGGAGCCGGCCATCGTGCGCGTGAAGGAACTCGAAGCCAGATTGGAGACGGAACAGGAACGCGTTGAGCAGGCGACGAAGCGGGCAATTGAAGCGGAATTGGCGGCCCAGCAGGCGACCAAACGACTTGAGGATATGGCCAGGAAGTTGGCCGAAATCGCGGGATTGGCTTCAAAACTGGGTAATGGAACGAACACACCCTAGGCTAGAGGCTCCTTCCGTTTCCCTCGCGAGCCGGGCGGCAAAAGCCTCTATCGATGTGGTCGATGGCACCTGAGGCAGGCGACGACGAGTTTCAAAGGGAGTTGCTCGAGCTGTTTGCGCAGGAAGGGCGGGAATGGCTTGATCAGGCGGATGCCGCCTTGAGTGACCTGGAAGGCCGCCCTCCGGCCGACCGCCATGCGAAGCTCGTCGAGGCGATCGCACGGGCACTGACGAATCTCGGAGGCTCCGCCGCTACGGTGAATCTGCCCGACATCGAACAATCCGCGTTTGCCCTCTTACCGATTCTCGACCAATTCCGCAACCCCGATGCCGTCATTCAGCCGGATAGTTTCACGTCGTTCCGCCATGATCTTCGAAGAATCGCGGAGGCCATTGCTGAGCGCGCTGCCGTTTCTTCGATGCCGATCCAAGCCGGCGCCGTGGAGGATCACGATGACATCGCCCGTCGACCGACGACTTTACTGCGCGCGCTCAAAGAGCTGCAGGCGGCCCGTGCTCAGGCGTCGGAGCCGAACAGAAATCTGACTGAGATTGTGATCCGCAAGCTTGAGCGTGATCTGCAACAGGGATTGGATCGGCTTGATGTGTCGTCGCTCCGAACCTTGTTGCAAGAACTGCATGGAATGGACGAATATTTCCTGGAGACCCTGCGTTGCCGTATGCCGGCGATTGCGCGAACGGTAGCCCGCTTGAACGAAACCGTTCCCAGCGGTGCCCTGCCGGATCAAGAGTTGAACGAGACGATTCGCCAAGTTCAAGATTTGCGTGAAGCCGCTCGAACCGCCAACGCCGCCCCCGTCGTGACATTTCTGACCGGATTGCATAGTTTTTTGACCGTCGTAGCGCGACGCAGGGTCGTACTTGCCGCACAAAGAATCGAAGCGGTGGCATCCCGCCTGCCCGAGGTCCTGTCCATGGCTCAACAATGGGTCGCCGTCGGACAAAGTGAACGAGCGGCGATCGACAAGATTTTTCCTGCGTGAGCCTTCGGCCTCCATTCTCTCGACGGCGCGTTGGTTTCCTATCCACCTCAACTTTCGCAAGTTCTTGACTAATGGCCGGATTCGGACTAAGTGTTAACCGGAGAATTGCTGCACGAACGCAACGTGCGCGGATGCAACATGCACTACGAAGATTATTGGGGGTTGCAGGAAGCGCCCTTCGAAAACGTACCGGATCCCCGCTATTATTTTCCTTCGGTCAAGCATGAGTCGGCCCGGCAACGGCTCCGATATGGGATTCAGGGTCGCAAAGGAGCGGTTATGCTGACCGGAGAGATCGGGTGTGGAAAGACGTTGCTCAGCCGTGAGCTGATTGTGAGCCTTCCCAGGTCCCAATACGACATTGCTCTGGTCACGAATCCTGCGTTGCAGGCGGGGGACTTTCTTTCCGAGGTGCTCTATCAATTTGGGATTGAGCCTGCCGGAAGCAAAGCGGAGCAAGTACGCCGCTTAAACGCGAAGCTGTTGACCAATCACGAACAGGGGCTTGAGACCGTACTGATCGTCGATGAAGCGCAGGCCATTGAAGATGACCATGTGTTTGAGGATCTCAGGCTACTGCTCAACTTCCAACTGAACTATCGCTTCCTGCTGACGCTGGTCCTGATGGGACAACCGGAACTGAAGGCGCGGGCCGAACGAAACCCGCAGCTCAATCAACGGATCAGCGTCCGATATCACCTTGCGCCCTTCAACGCCGAAGAGACCCGCGACTATATTGTCACCCGCATGATGACAGCCGGTTGTCGACACGAGGTCTTTACCAAGGATGCGATCTGCCGGATCTACGAACACACCCGCGGTGTGTGTCGGCTGATCAATTCGTTGTGCGATTTCTGCCTCTTGCTGGGAGCGATAGACAAGACCGAACGCATCGACGCCGGGCTGGTTGACCAGGCCTGTCAGATGGTGTGATCGATCAGGGACCCAAGGCATTCTGGATGATGGATAAGCGCGGTCAGAAGGCGAACGAGCGGTTCGGTTCTGGTCTTCCCGGCGGCATGCGATCCGATCGACAAGGCGGTCCCGCTCAATCCGATCCTCCGCTGGACGACAACTGGTACGGGCGTGCCGAACAAGAGCTTTCGCGGATCGCCGATGTAGTTCGTCAGGAACAGAGCTTCAGTCTGGATGAACTGTCACTCATCGCGAGGGGCATGGTGTCGTCCCTCCGGGCAAGTGATCGGCTTGTTGTGCAGGCGCTTTCCAGTCCGGCCGGAGATCCTCTCATTACGAACCTTGTCAACGTCGGGATCCTGGCGACCAAGGTCGGGATGGGGTTGGCCTATTATGGGGAGGAACTGGAACGACTCGCCTTGGCCGGTCTTACGCACGATATCGGAATTTTTGCAGTACCCCCGTCAATAGTGACCAAATCTGGACGGCTGACGCAGGAGGAACGGGCGCTGATTGAGCGTCATCCGGAACTGGGATTCCGCCTGGTGAAGAAGATCGGCCGAGAGTACGACTGGCTGGCGCAAATTGTTCTACAGGCTCATGAACGCCTGGCAGGCCAGGGGTATCCCAACAAACTGAAGGGACGGCAGATCAGCGAAATGGCACAGATCATCGGCGTCGTGGACGTGTTTGACGCTCTGATCAGCCCGCGGCCCTATCGACGGCGGCTGCTGCCGCATGAAGCAATTCGGGAACTCCTGGTAACGGAGAGGACCGCTTTTCCAAGAGAAATCGTGAAAGCGCTCGTCGAGCAATTGTCGGTCTATCCGCTCGGAACCGTCGTCCGGCTGAATACCGGTGAAACAGGAGTGGTCGTCCGGACCAACCCGCGGTATCCCATGCGGCCGATTGTACGGGTTGGTGAAAAACAAGAAGCGGGGGATTCCGCTTATTCCGACGAGATTGACTTGAGCGCGGTGCCGTTGGTTTCCATTGTGGCAGCGCTCGATCCTCCGGCTGTCGACCGGATCGCTTTTGCATCCGGGTCTTCTGCTCCATTGCCGTCTTCTCAGAAAGCGTCGTTGGCGTCCGAGCAGTTCTCCGTTCTCCTAGAAAGCCTCGATGCTATTGCTTCTGCCATCCAAACGGTCGTAGCAACGAAAGGCAGGAACAGTGCCGAGGCCAAGGCGCCGTCGGTCCAAACCGCTCCCACGATTCCCCTGGCGCCGGAAAGGGACACCTCCGATGAGCGGTTCCACAAAGAGGTCTTGGGGCTCTTCGCCTTGGAGGCGCGGGAATGGCTCTCACAAATCCAGGGCGCCTTGAGGAAACTGCAAGGTGAGCCCTCGTTTCATTTGCGCGCCAAGTTGGCGGACGTGATTCGCCATGGCATCACCAATCTGGGCAAGTCTGCCGCCACCGTGCAGTTATCTGACATCGAGCATATGGCGTTCAGTCTATTGCCCCTCCTTCAATCGGTCGGAGGCCGGGAAATGGTCGCGACAAGCGAGCAATTGGCTTCCTTGCAGGAAGGGATCGACCGTATTACCGCCGCGGTCCGGGATTTGACGGCGGGTCACGATGTCGCTGCGCACGTTGCGCCGCCAGACTCTCAAATCCCTGTGGGAACCGACATGAACCTCAGCGGGCCGGTCTCTCCAGAAATGGGGGAGCAAGAACCGTCGCAACCCGATGCTGAATTACAGCGGCCGAGAGGTTCTGCTCCGATCCTGGATGTCCTGCGCGACTGGCGTGATGCGAGACCGCGATCCATCGGACTCACGCGGGACGTGTTGGATACGGTCATCCGATTGGCTGAACAAGAGATGGAAGATGCAACCGGGACGGTCGATGCTCGGACCATTGAACGAATCTTGCGGAAACTTGAGGGAATGGATGAACAGTTTTTCGCGGAGGTCCAGAAACGTGTCCCGTTGATCATACGCGCGGTGTCTGCTTTGCGGGCAAGATGTGCGGAGACGGCGATTTCCAGCGAGAGTCTTGAACCGATCGTTGCGGAGGTGGAGTGTCTTTATGAAGCGGCCAGGAAGGTCAATGCCTCCGCCATTATGCTTTTTTTGCAAGGACTGGGAACCTTTTTGACAGTGGCGGCCCATCGGAAGGTGACGCTAGCCCTGCAACGGCTCGAAGCCGTTGAAGCCCGGCTTCACGCGCTGATTCCCATGGCCCAGCAATGGGTCGATGTCGGACGCATCGAGCGAGCGTCGATCGGTGAAATCCTTCCAGCCTGATTCCCCACCGATGAAATAGGTCGTCCAGCCTCCAATTCCCGTAACGATTTACCTGAGCGACTCGCCGAGTCCGTTGAAATCTCGATGGATCCGTCGCCCAAAATGTGGGCAGTTCGCGCACAACATCGACCAGACGGCGGAAGCTCTCTCCATCCACACCCTTGGCCACCACCAGTCCACAAAAGGTGTGGATTGGCGACCTGTTGCCGATACCGGAATGAGCGGAAGCCCCGTCATGTGCCAAGCGCAAGGGACCCGCGCTATAATTCGGCGCCGCCGCGCGCTGGGAAAGGCGCTGCACTGGGCGGCGTGCAGCTGGGGTGCTGTCGACGACGATGCCGAAGTTAGTGACCATCAAGCGATTGGAAGGGAGCGTCGAGAAAGCCAGAGATTATGTTAAGACGCATATTCTCTTTCCGTCCGGCCTTCTGGGGTTGATCTTCATGGTCGCCGGAACCGCGGCCTTGGGTTACCAGTTGCTTGCGATGGAGAGCTATAGTTGGGCGACGTTCGTGCAAAGCACGGGGTTGCTGGTATTGGGAGCTGTGTTGGGTTGGGGGCAAACGAAATATCATCAATACCTCTTGCGCGAGCATCCGGATGTGTTTGCGTCTCGAATGAAGACTTTCCTGCGAGCTCCTCGCGGCCGCGCGAAAAGAGAGCCGGCCCTGTCGCCGCTCATTCATCGGGGGCGCGAATTCGTTCCGTTGGCTTACCTGGCCGGGATGCTCGTCTTGCTCGCGGCTTCGACCGTGAGTGCCATGCTCGGAGATGTGTACTACCTGGCGGCGTATCTCATGCCTTGGGCGGGATTTTTCTGGGCCAAGCTGTTCTTTTGGCGGGGTGTGATCCGATAGAGGGCAGGCGACGGTGCCCACCGCTCAGGGGCGCCGTTGGTTCTTTTTCGTCCGCGCTCTCGCTTCCAGAAGTCGAATCCGTTCCTCCAGTTCGCGCACTTTCTGGCGTAACTCGGGCAATCGGGGGATAATGGCCTGAGCCTTGATGAAGGTCTCGTGCGGCATAGCCGGGGCTCCGGACACGATCTGATTCGGTTCCAGGTTGCGCGTGACTCCGGCACGGGCCGCGATCATGACGTGGTCGCCGATGCGGATGTGGTCGGCCAATCCGGCCTGCCCGCCGACCATCACGTGACGTCCCAGCGACGTGCTACCAGCGATGCCGACTTGGGCCACCAGGATGGTATCTTCCCCTATTGTTACGTTATGGGCGATCTGGACGAGGTTGTCAACCTTGGTCCCTCGCTTAATCACGGTCTGGCCGAACGTAGCCCGGTCCACGGTGACGTTGGCGCCAAGTTCGACATCGTCCTCAATGATCACCCCGCCCAGTTGCGGGATCTTATGATGGCGACCTTGATGCTGCACATAGCCGAACCCGTCGCTTCCGATCACCGTCCCGCTGTGGATAATCACGCGGGCTCCGATGGCGCAGCGTTCTCGGACGACGACATTGGGGTAAAGCACGGAGTCGTCACCGATGGTTGAATCCTCGCCGACGAACACGCCTGGAAAGAGCGTCACCCGGGCGCCGATCCGCACGCGATCGCCCAACGTTACGAATGGCCAAATGGAGACATCGGGTCCGATCAGCACGTCGGCTCCTCGAACAAGATTGCTTGCGATGCCGCGCGGCCTGTACGGCTCGGTAAAAAACTGCTGCGCGACGCAAGCAAAGCTGTACGAAGGGTTGGCTACGACAAGTTGGGGGGCAGTCAATTGCGCGATTTTGCGTCCAACGATGAACGCCCCGGCTTTCGATGCCAGGGCCGCCTTCACGAAGCGGTCGGAGGCCACAAAGGTCAAGTCCTGCGGTCCGGCCTCCTCAAGACTGGAAATGCCGGAGACCGTCGCGTCGTCTGGGCCGAACAGCTCTCCGCGGACGAGGTCGCGGATGCGCGAGAGCGGAATAGGCGAACTAGACGACGGGGCCGGCATGGAGGTTATTTCCTGGTGCGGCTGCGCTTGACCGAAGCCTTGACCGCCTGCTTCGCCGAGGCCGCCGGCTTCAACCGGCGTTCCACGTAGCCGATGACATCCCCTACGGTGGCTAACCCTTGCAGGTCTTGATCAGGAATTTGTAGATCAAACGCCTCCTCAATCTTGAACAGCAGCTCGATCGTGGCCATGGAATCCAACCCCAGGTCGTCGCGGAGACTGTAGTCCATGCCGATCGATCGTTTGTCCCGTTTCAGATATTCGGCTAGTGCTGTCAAAATGCGATCGGCGATCGCCGAATCAGCTGTCATGGTCACTCCGATTGCTCGTGCGCATTGCGCGTGCCGGCGTTGAACGGCCAACGCCGTCTCCTGAATTCAGCGGGAAAGTTTCTTCAACACGACGGCCGCGTTGTTGCTGCCGAAACCGAAGGCGTTCATGAGAGCCACGCGAATCGGCCGTTCTTGAACCGATTTGGAAATGCCGGGAAGGGCGCAGGCCGGGTCCGGGTCGTCATAGTTGACGGTCGGATGGATCTGCCCGGTTTCAATCGCAAGGGCTGAAACGATCGTGCCGATGGCTCCGGCGGCGCCCAGGGTGTGGCCGATCAGCGATTTGGTCGCGTTAATGAGGAGCCGGTTCGCCCGGGACTTGAACACATCTTTGATGGCTTTGATCTCCACTGCGTCGCCGATCGGTGTCGCCGTCGCGTGCGCATTGACGTAGTCCACCTGGGACGGCGCGATTCCCGCGTCTTTCAACGCCAACCGGATCGTCGCCGCGACTTCCGTTCCATCCTCCCGGGGGATCACCATGTGATAGGCTTCGCTGGTCGCAGCGTAACCGGCCACCTCGGCGTACATACGTGCCTTACGCCGCCTGGCGTGGCTCAGCGATTCCAGGACCAACGCGCCTGCGCCTTCGCCCATCACGAACCCATCCCGATTTCGGTCGAAGGGGCGGGATGCGCTGGCCGGCCGGTCGTTGAAGCGCGTGGAGAGCGCGCGCAAAGAACAGAAGCCGGCGAAAACTAGGGGGGTGATACTGGCGTCGGCGCCCACGGCGATCACCACGTCGGCTTGGCCGTTCCGGATGCAATTCAACGCTTGACCGACGGCGTGCGCACTCGAGGAGCAGGCAGTGGAGATCGTGAGGTTCGGTCCCTTGGCGCCGAATTGCATGGCCACGATGCCGGAAGCCGAATTCAAGGTGATGACGGGGATGAAATTGGGGTGGACGCGATGGGGCTTCCGTTGCTGGTAGAGCTGGGTGATCTCGCGCTCGCCCATCACCATGCCGCCCATCCCAGCTCCGACGATGACACCGACGCGGTGCGGGCGTTCCATCTCCAACCGCAGTCCGGAGTCCGCCACCGCCTCTTTCGCAGCCACCAACGCGAATTGCGCGTACCGATCCACGCGTTCGGCTTGGGCGGGAGCGAGGAATTGCGCCGGATCGAAATGGAGCACCCGGCCTGCCACCCGCGAGCGGTATCCTTCGATGGGAAACGGATCGAACGACTCGATGGCGGACACGCCCGAGCGGCCCTCCAGCGCGGACTTCCAAAACTGCCCGATGCCGATTCCGATCGGGGACACGACGCCGAGGCCTGTAATCACAACACGTTGAGCCATACGTTCTGATCACCTTTTACCGGAAGGGCGAGGAGCAGTCAACTTCCCTTTGCCGGATCGATCGAAGGAAATGAAACAGCTCCAACCTCATCGACGGAGTGGTTCAGTAGCGGACTCTCAGCAGCAAGTAAAGACCGAAAGAAAGGAAAACCAGGTTGGTGATCCAACCGGCCATGATGGGAGCCAGCACGCCGCTTCGGCCCAGGGCGATCGCGATGGAGTGTGTGGACCAATAGAAGAAGCCGATCACCAGCGCCTGTCCGATCCCGATCGCCATGCTGCCGCCGCGGCTACCGCTGCGGCGCAGGCTCAAGGCCAGCCCGACAATCACCATGATGACGGTTACAAAAGGGAAGGCGAGACGGCCGTGGTAATCGGTGAGAAACCGCGCGAAACTGTATCCGTCCTTGCTCAACCGATCGATATACGCGCGGAGGTCCCGAAAGGTCATCATGTCGGATTCAACCGAGAGCCACGTGCTGAAATCTTCCGGAATCTGCGAAAGCCCGATAGGCTCGCGCTCGAACTCCGTCGTCCGGATCGTTCCGTCTGGGAGGATTGTCCGGTGACTGCCGCTGTACAGGATCCATCCGCTGGATGTGTAGCGGGCTTCCCTGGCTTCGGTAATCTCTGCCACTTGAAAGCTGGGGCTGAGGTGGTACAGCCGGAGTCCTCGAAGGACTGCTCCACCCGGTTCGACCAGCTCGAAATTCATCAACGTCCGAGTACCGATTCTGACCCACGGTTGGGGTGCCTTCAGCGACATGGACGGCGATTTCTTTTCGATGTTGACGGTTTTTACATATTCGGCCCGTGCGTTCGCCAGCGGGATGACGGTGGCACTGAAGGCCAGTAGGACAAGTCCGACAAGCACGGCGAAAAAAAGAAAGGGTGAAGCGACCCGGAAGAGGCTGATCCCTGCGCTGCGCATCGCGGTAATCTCGTGGTTGCGCGACAGGATGCCTAAGGTCAGGAGTGTCGCCATCAGAACGGCTAGCGGAGCAATCTGGAATGAAATGCCGGGAGTTCTGAGTACAAAAAATGCTGCAATATAGACGGCTTCTGCATCATATCGAAGAAAGCGCCGCAACTTTTCAAAAAAATCAACGACTAGGTAGATCGTCATTAGTCCGGCGAAACACATGGCGAAGATTTTGGCATATTCGCGGAGCAGATATCGAAACAGAATGCCCATTTCGCTACCGCCGGTTCATCCGATAGAACGCCGCCGCGGTCACGACGAGAAACACGCCGTTCGGCAGCCAGGCGCCTGCGAACGGAGGAAGCACGAGGGTCGTGACCAGAAACTCGCACAGGATGTTCAGCACATAGTAGACGATAATGACCATAACGCCGACGGCGAAGCCGCCGATTCGTCCCGATCGTTTGGAGACGATGCCAATCGGAATTCCCAGGATACAAAACACGAGCGACGCGGTCGGAAAGGCCAAGTCCTTGTAATATTCGGTCAGGCGGCGCAGGGCGCCGGGGTCGGTCCAGTTCGATTGCTCCAATTGCGCCAGCGTCGATTCCAGCGAGGGACGGTCTTCAGCCGGCACATAGAAATGAGCGAGGCTGAGCTTCAAGTCGTAAGTGGAGAAGGACACTTGTCGATACTCGTCGCGCGAGTCTGGACTGCTATGGATGACTCCGTCCAACAGCCGAAGCGCAACCTGGTTCGTGCGCCTGTCTGTCAAGACCACATACTCGCGGGCGACAATAATGCGCGGCTCGTCCGGGTTCCGAGAGTCGGCGACGAAAATGCCCGATCGGGCTCCATCGGCATCTTTCTCCGGGACGAAGATCATCATGCCCGGAAGTGGCTCGTTAAATACGCCTCGATCTAGAGCCAAGATCAATTGGTCTCGGAGTAGATTGAGCGCCACCTTCTTCAGATTGACGCTGGTCCAGGGCTGCCCCCACTGGGCAAGGGTGAGGGTCAGCCCGCAGACTAGGACCGCGAACAAGAACACTGATCTGGAAAGCCGCAACAGGCTCAGACCTGCAGCCCGCATGGCGATCAGTTCCTTGTCGTAGGAAAGTCGTCCGAACGCCGTAATCGACGCGATGATACCCGCGATGGGCAGCGTGAGGACCAGGAACGAGGGCAACAAGTGAGCGAAAACCTTGAGCACCGCGAAAAAGCCGACCCCTTTGGACACAAGTAGTTCCACCAGCCGCAGCAGCTCCCGTGTTAGCATAACGAAACAGAGGGTGCCCAGGCTGGTGAAAAACGGCGGGACGAGTTCCAGGAAGATATAGCGATCCAGGATGGTGCGTAACAACACGGAACTGACGCTCCCGTACGCGGCGTGCAAGAAAATCCCAACAAGAATAAGGGACTGCGCAGACATTGTAAACACGTCGATGCCGACGGGCCCTGTTCCTGTACGGAGTTTTCTGCAGAAACGGCCAAAGAACTGCTTGACAAGTCCGGGAGTGCTATGTTACATGCCAGCCCGAATTTTGCCCTGGGCAAATGTCTCACATCACCGGAACAACCCCCCGTACGAAGTTTGTTGCTCAGCTCGGTCATTTTTGTCCCATGACGTTTCTGTTCGCACGCGTTTATCCGCGCCGCTCGTGGGCTCAGCGACTCGACGTCGGGAAGCGGTAGTCGGGAAGCTGTAGAGGAAAGGAGGGTTCTGTGAAAACGAAAGGGACGGTTAAGTGGTTCAACGATCGAAAGGGGTTTGGCTTTATTCGGTTGGAAAGCGGGGAAGATGTGTTTGTGCACTATTCTGCCCTTCAAGGTGAGGGCTTTAAGACTCTCAAGGAAGGTGAAAACGTCGAGTTCGACATTGTGCAGGGAGCTAAAGGGCCTCAGGCGGCCAATGTGATGAAAACCTGACCTTTTCTTTCTGGTTCTTGCCCATTCTCATCGGAGAGGAGACCCCGCTCACCTGGGTGGGGTCTTTCCCGTTGGCACCGCGAGTTGAGGAAAGGGGGATGCGTGTACCCCTGGCGTTCGACCATCCTTAGCCCGTTTTCTTGACAAAACCCCTTGAAACTGCTAGCGTTTGCGTATCGTGGAGGTTCGTGTTGGCAGTCGATCGCAGTACGATCCTGCAAAATGCGCAGCTCTTTGCCTCGCGAGGCCAGTTTGAAGCCGCCATCGCTGAATGGAAGAAACTCACCGCGGAAGCCTCCACCGACGGCACCGTTTACAACGCAATCGGCGATCTCCATCTGAAACGCAATGCGCCGGGTGACGCGATTGTGGCCTACCTTCAGGCGGCCGCAGCATTTCGTGCCGAAGGCGCGACGCTCAAGGCGATCGCCGCCTACAAGAAAGTCCTCAAAGTCGATCCCTCGCGGTACGAGGTGTACCGTCATCTCGGCGATCTGAATGCGGAGCGAGGGCTGCTGAGCAGCGCGGTCGCCGATTACTTGGCGCTCGGCAAGCACTATCTCAAGGAACGTAAGACCAAGGAGGCGCTGGAGATTTACAAGAAAATCGTCAGTCAGGATCCATCCAACCTTGATGCCCAGCAGCGTGTCGCCGAGTTGTGCCTCCAGGAAAATCTTCAGGAAGAAGCCGTTAACGTGTACCTGCAACTCGGACGAGAACGGTCGGCGCAGCGGCGTTATGACGAAGCCCGGGACGCCTATCTAGCCGTGCTTCGGATCGATCCCCACAACAATGAGGCGGCTCAGTACGTTCAGAATTATACCAGGGTTGCGGATGAAGGCGCGCGCGAGGCCCGGCCGAGCCCGACCCACCCGGTGTCGCCTGCGAAGAGCGCGGAACCGGCGAGTCTGTTGGCCGAGGCGACCAGACGTATGGAGGAAGGACAGTACGCGGGCGCCGAAGCGATCCTCACGCAACTGCTGACCCGCGAGCCGGGGAATCCGCAGGTTTGTCAGTTGCTCGCCCGGCTTCATCTCCAACGAGGGGATCTGCAAGTCGCGCTCAATGAATACCGGTTTCTGGCCGGGGCGGCCATGCGGGCGCACGATTTCGTTTTGGCCGAATCCCTCATCAACGAATATCTACAGGTTGAGCCGACGTGCGTCGCGCTCCTCGAGATGCTGGGCTCTCTGTGCGAGCAAAGAGGCGACACCGCCGCCGCGGCCATCCATTACGGCAAAGCCATCGAGGTTCTGTTAGAACATCCGGAACCCGGTCTACCGATGTTGTCGGCCGAACTTTACGCCAAGGTCAAGCTCTTGGCGCCAGCCAGCCCAGTGATTCAGAAATTCGCGCATGTTTTCGAACCCGAGACCGTTCCTTTACAACCACGGCAGGCTGAAGAACGCGCAGACGAAGCCGATAAGGCTTCGTCTCAGCCGGATTCCAAGATGTCCGATCAGGGCAGATCTCTATCCTTTTCACTGAACGACGCCGTCGCAGGTGAGCGTATTGTTACGGAGGAGACTCGCGGCGAAGTCGTGGATTCGGACGCGGGGAGCGGCGGCTTTGCTCTCCGGGGGGCGGAGCCGGACGACGTGTGGACCACCACATCCAAAGTCAATCTGAAGCAAGACCGACACTTTCCATCCGCTCCTGCTATGCCCGACACTCAGCCGGCGGTTCAAGCGGTGCAAGAGAAGGGAATGTTACGTTCCAAGAATCGCGATGCCGAGGACCGGCTGGATTTACTTGATCGGGTCCGGACGTTGATTCTCAATCGACGGTACGTAGCGGCAGAAACGATTCTTTCCCAGTTGCTGGCCGAGCAGCCCGATGATTGGGAAGCGCTCCGACTGATCGGGCGGCTGCTCGAAGAGAAGGGGGATGGTGCGGCTGCCGCGCTCCAGTATGCCAAAGCGCTGGATATTCTGCTTCAGCGTCCCGACGGGGATACGGAATTGTTGACAACCGAGTTGTATCACAAAGTGAAAGCGCTGGCTCCGGCCAGTCCTGTGGTGGCCAAACTGGCGTCTCGATTCGAACCGATCATGCGGGATGAAACTCCTGCGCCGCCTCCGGATGTTTCCGTTGCGGTGGATGTGCAACGCGCTGCCGGTGAGCCGCCCACGTCAGCCGAGCGGCCGCAGGACATGCGCATCGAGGAAGAAGAGTATGAGATCCGATATACACTCGGCGTTGCGTACAAAAATATGGGCCTATTGGAGGAAGCGATCGAGGAGTTCCGGTTATCCATGCAGGGCTCGAAATGGTTCATGGACGCCTCGCTCATGCTGGCGCGCTGTCTGGGTGAACAAGGACAGCACAAGGCGGCCGTCGCGCATTTGGAACAAACCTTGGCCGATCCCCGCTGCGTCGGCGATAAGACGCCAGCCGTCCGGTATGAATTGGGACTTCTGTACGAAGCCGAGGGGCTGTTTGAGAGCGCGCTCAGGGTCTATGAAACGATTCCCCAGTTCCAGGACGTGCCGCAGCGGATCCAGTGGATCCGCGAGCGGGATCGCGACGATGAGTCGAACGCCGATACGTTGGCACCGGCGAAGCCAGAGAATCGGGGTGGACGCGGCCAACCGGTCCACGCCGCATCGGCGCCTCCTCAGCAGGAGCGGAAGAAACGGCGGATTTCTTATCTCTAGCATGCACGTCCCCCTATGAGCCTCCTCGAGTTCTTTCACCTGAAAGAAAGTCCCTTCTCTACCACCGTCGACAGTCGATTCTTCTACAAGACGCAGCAGCATGCCGAAGCGCTGGTCCGGCTGAAGCACGCCGCCGAACATATGAAAGGTCTGGCGGTCCTGGTCGGTGACATCGGAACGGGCAAGACGACCCTGGCGACACGGTTGCTGGAAGATCTGGAAACGGAAGAGTATGAGGCGGCTCTGTTGGTCGTCATCCATGCGGCGGTGACGTCGGAGTGGATGCTCCGAAAGATGGCGTTGCAGCTCGAAATTCCCTCCCCGGCCGACACCAAGATTGAATTGTTGACGCAACTCTCCCGGCGGCTGCAGGAGATCTTCGAGTCCGGCAAGAAAGCGGTGGTGCTCATCGACGAGGCGCAGATGTTACGCAGTCGCGACCTGATGGAAGATTTTCGCGGGCTGCTCAATATCGAGCTGGACGGTCGGAAGGCGGTGACCTTCATCCTTTTCGGACTGCCAGAACTGGATATGGTCCTGGCATTGGATCCGCCACTTCATCAGCGCGTTGCCATGCGCTACCAATTAACGCCCCTGGATGCCGCCGGTACAGAAGCCTATGTCAACCATCGGCTACAGGTCGCCGGCGCGAAAAACGCCCTTTTCAAGCCCGCTACATTCCCGTTGATCGCCCGATATTCGCAGGGCATTCCGCGGCTGATCAACACCATCTGCGACAACGCCCTCCTGGAAGGCTACCTGCGTAAGCAGGATCGCATCGAACCCGACCTGATCAACGAAGTGGCGCGGGACCTCGTACTCGCAAAGTAACGGCCCGGTCACACCACCCGATTAGGCGCCGGCCGCCCTTCCAAGACGGCTTGCACGTTTTCCACGCAGATCATGCCCATCCGGATGCGCGTGTCGAGCGTCGCCGATCCCAGGTGGGGCAGCAACACGACGTTGGGGAGTTTGCGGAGGCCGGGGTGGATCTCCGGTTCCCGTTCGTACACGTCCAGTCCAGCGCCGGCGAGACGCCCGGCACGGAGCGCTTCCACCAGAGCTGCTTCGTCTACCACTGGGCCGCGCGAAGTGTTGATCAAAAACGCGGTGGGCTTCATGTACGCGAATGCCTGCTGGCCGAGCAGATGGTGTGTGTCGGGCGTCAGCGGAACGTGAACCGTGATAAAATCCGACTCGGTCAGCACATCATGGAGCGGCCTGAATTCCCACTGAGGATCGCCCTCCACAGGATGGCGGCCGCTGTAGAGCACCTGCATGCGGAAACCGGCGGCGCGACGCGCCACGGCTTGTCCGATCCGGCCCATGCCGATCACCCCGAGCGTTTTTCCCCAAACGTCGACGCCCAGCATCTGGGTGGGCGCCCAGCCGGTCCATTGGAGCCCCCGCACCAACCGGTCGCCCTCGACGACGCGACGAGCCGTGGCCAGGATCAGGGCCCAAGTCAAGTCGGCAGTCGTCTCGGTCAGCACCTCTGGTGTGTTGGTGACGATGACGCCGCGGGCGTGGGCGGCGTTCAGATCGATGTTGTTGTAACCCACGGCGTAATTGGCCAGGATTTTCAGTTGCGGCGCGAGGCTCAGCACCGCGTCGTCGATCGTCTCCGTCAAGGTACAGATGGCCGCCTCCGCCTCTCGGAGGCCGTCCAGCAGTGCTTGGCGGGACGGGGGGTCGACAGCCGGAACCGCCGTGAGTCGAAACCGCTCGTGGATTACGGCCATGACCGGCTCGGGAAGCAGGCGCGAGAGGTACAAGGCAGGCAACCTCATCGGAAGCGCATCTTAATGGATCGTCGGTCGCACGACAACGCCTGGCAGCCGAAGCCTTGTTCTCTTCGGATCGGTGCGTCTAGAATGGGTCGCCCATGCCGCTCATCCTTCCCGAACGAACCCAGGCTGTCGCCGCGGACCTCCGCCGTCTGATCGGAAGAGCCAAGGTCCTCGACGATTTTCCGACCCTGACTGCCTATGCGGTGGACGCCAGTATCTATCGCGTCACCCCGCAAGCCGTCGTCTTGGTTGACTCGGAGGACGATATTCAGCGGGTTGTGGACTATGCGGTCGTGCGCGGCGTGCCGATCACCCCGCGTGCGGCCGGCACCAACCTGACCGGCTCGGCCATCGGTTCCGGCGTCATCTTGGACGTTTCCCGTCTGAACCGCGTACTCGAACTCAACCGTGAGGAAAAATGGGTGCGCGTCCAGCCCGGCCTCGTCCTGGCTGAACTGAACCAGTACTTGGCACGGTACGAGTTGCTCTTCGGTCCCGACCCCTCCAGCGGGGAGATGTGCAAGCTGGGGGGCATGCTGGCCAACAATTCCTCTGGACCTCATACGCTGCGGTATGGATCGGTGAAGGACAACGTTTTCCGTCTTCGCATCTATCTCGAATCGGGCGGTTGGCTGGAGGCGCGCCCCTATCCGCTCGCCGATCCGGCATGCGAGCAAGTCTGCTCCAGCTATCCCGCGCTTCGTGAGGTGCTCGCGTTGGTGCGCCGCCACTCGGCCCTGATTCAGGCCAAGCGGCCGTCGGTGAGCAAGAACAGTTGCGGGTACAATCTCTTCGGCCTGGTGGAGGGATTGGAGCAGGGCCTGTTCGATCTGCCCAAACTCTTCGTCGGGAGCGAAGGAACATTGGGCATTATCAGCGAAGCGACGCTTCGGCTGGTGGACAGACCCAAAGCCACGCTCACCGCGCTCATTCACTTCCGCTCGCTCGAGGAAGTGGGGGAGGCGGTGCCGCAACTGCTCGGCCTCTCGCCGAGCGCCTTGGAAGTGATGGATGCCAATACGCTCGACCTCATTGGCCGAGCCCGGTACGGCATCCCAGCCGACGCCGCCGCGACCTTGCTGGCTGAGATGGATGCGGACGGGGAGGCGACGGACCTGAAGGAGACGGCCGAACGGATGGCTGCCATCTGCCGTCGCTACCGGCTGGCGGCGGACCTGGCCGTCGCGTTCGACCGTGACCAGCGCGATCAGCTTTGGAAAGCGAGAAAGGCGCTTTATCCGACGCTCTACCGGTTCGACGCTAAAAAGAAACCGATCAACTTCGTGGACGATGTGGTCGTGCGGGCCGATCGGATCGGCGAGTTGATCCGTTATCTGGAGGAGTTCTTCCGCGGCCGACGCATCCCGGTTGCGATCTTTGGGCATATCGGCAACGGCAATGCGCACATCGTGCCCCTGTTGGATGTAAATGACGAGCGCGATTTTGCACAGATGGTCGAAAGCTATCATGATATTCACCGGACCGTCCTCGGGCGGTTCGGCGGCTCGATCTGCGGCGAGCACGGCGACGGACGGGTGCGCGCCGCATACGTCCGCCACATGTTTGGCGAGGAGCTGTACGAGCTGTTCGTCCGGGTCAAGCGCGCGTTCGATCCGGCCGGCATCCTCAATCCCGGCGTCAAGATCAGCGATGTCCCGTTCACCGACCATATCGATTACGTGCGGCTGTCCAAGCCCTGCGCCACCTGCGCCAAGTGCAATTCGGTTTGTCCGGTGTACGACGTCTTCCAGTCGGAGGACATGAGCTCGCGGGGTTGGTTCGAGATCGTCACCTCGAAGGACTACAGCTATCTCAACTCCCGGCGGGTGGTCGAGGCCTGTCTCAACTGTAAGTCCTGCCGGACCGTCTGTCCGGCCGGCGTAGACGTGGCCGAGCTGATTCTCAGACGGCGGGCCGAGCATCCGAACCGGGCGGCCGGGCTGATTTTCAAATTACACGCTCGGCCTTGGCTGTTCGAGCCTCTCCTCAAACTGGCTGCGCGGACTCAATGGTTATGGGATCGACCGGGCGCTAGGGCGTGGCTGGAGCGCCTCTCGCGTCCGTTCATGCGGCTGATCGCGGAGCGCGCGCGGATTCCGCGCGAGATGGTCCTGCCGAAGCTCGCCCGCCGCCATCTGCGGGAACGATATCCCGAATTGGTCGAGCGGGCCTGCGGCGGCCGCGGAGGCGTCGCCTACTTTCACGGCTGTGCGGCCAACTATTTCGACGACGGCGTAGG
The DNA here is from genome assembly GCF_976986435.1 of Nitrospira calida. Taxonomy (NCBI): domain Bacteria; kingdom Pseudomonadati; phylum Nitrospirota; class Nitrospiria; order Nitrospirales; family Nitrospiraceae; genus Nitrospira; species Nitrospira calida. The sequence continues at coordinate 2,235,530 of NZ_OZ335950.1, read as the reverse complement.
CGATGCCGTCATCGCCGTGTTGCGGCGGCATGGCGTGGAGCCGGCGCTGCCGCCGCAGCGTTGCTCGGGTACGCCGATCGAAACCTACGGCCACGTGAATTTGGTCAAAGAGGGGGCGCGGTTCAACCTGCGGTCCTTTGCCTCGTACGACACGATTATCACCGGCTGCGCTTCCTGCACGCTCATGCTGAAGGATTATCCCAAGTTGTTTGCGGGCGAGCCGGAGCAGCAGGCGGCCGAGCGGTTGGCCGGGAAGGTCATGCACATTTCGGAGTTTGTGGCCAATTCGCCGAAGGTGCCAGCGACCCGAACCGCGTCGCCGCGGCTGCGCCGGTTGACCTACCATTCGTCCTGCCACCTCCGTGCGGCCGGCGTGACCAAAGAGCCGCGCCGGATTCTGGCAGCGTTGCCCGGCGTCGAGTTCGTCGAGATGCAGGACGCCGATCGCTGTGCGGGCGGGGCAGGCACCTACATCGTCAAGGACTATGACACGTCCCAGAAGATCTTCGAACGCAAGCGGCGGGTGATCGAGCAGAGTGGCGCGGAGATTGTGGCGACCAGTTGCCCGGCCTGCATGATCCAATTGACCAATGGACTGCGAGGACGAGTCCAGATCAAGCATGTGGCGCAGGTGCTGCAGGAGGCCTATGAGGCAGCGGGGCAGGCTGACGAAGGACAGGGGTCGGGAACCTGATGTTCAAGAAGGCGGACTGGATCTTCGTCGCTCTGGCCGTTCTGGTCGTTATCGGTGTTTCGTTGTTGCCGTCGCCGCGCGATCAGAACCCTCCGGTGCCCGACACTCAGGACCACCGGGCAATAACGGCTGAACCGGAGTGCCTCCGCTGCCATGTTGTCGGCGGCGCCCGACCTTTGCCGGCCCGGCATCCGAAACGGCAAGATTGCTTTCGATGCCACAGGCGGATGTGAGCGGGGAATTGGGGGTGCCGGGATAGCAGGATCGGGATAATGAAAAAATGAAAAGGGTAGCGGGTTAACGAGGGACCGAGGTAAAGAGCAGGGGAAGGAGGAGAACGAGTTGGCGGTAACTCGATATCCCCTGACTTTGATACCTCGATGCGCCGTGACCCCGAAATCGTTGCGCAATGGAGCAGGGAGATGGTGACAGTATTGTTGTTCGGGCTCACGCTGCGCGACAGCGTGGGGGAGTCGGAAGTGGGAGTGGAAATCAGCGGGCCGATGTCTGTGAAGAAGCTCATCGAAGCCAATCAGGACCGATTGGCTGGTCTCCTGCCCTTCATGAATAGGGGAGAATTGCTGGTTACTGTCAACAAAAAGGTCGGGACGCTCGATTCGACTGTGAAAGACGGGGATGTCGTCAAGCTCACCCATCAATTTAATCCGACCTATGAAGGCGCACGCTGGCACAATCCCTAAACAGCGGCCCTGATGAAGGGCAAGAAACGGGAGCAAGGAAGAAGGGAGCTACACGCGGCGTGAGGTCCGGCTCGTCGGCCGGGCCGACAACGGATCGTCGGGCCAGGGGTGCTTGGGATACCGGCCGCGCAGTTCTTTCCGCACCTCCGGATAGGCTGAGGTCCAGAAGCTTGCAAGATCCTGGGTGATCTGGACCGGCCGCCCGGCGGGGGAGAGCAGGTGCAGGCTGACCGGAACCTTGCCGTCTGCGACGCGAGGGGTCTCGCAGCAACCGAACAATTCCTGTAATCGGACCGCCAGCACAGGGACGTCGCCTGCTTCATAGTCCAGTCGGATGCGGGACCCACTTGGGACGACGAGATAGGTGGGCGCGAGCCGGTCGAGTCGCCCTTGCTGCTCGCGGGTCAGCAAAGCTTGCAAGGGGCCGGCGAGATCGAGGTGCTGAAGGGCATCGAGCCGAGTCACACCGTCCAGGAACGGCCCCAGCCAGCGTTCCAGACCTTCGAGCAGCGCTTCATCAGAAACGTCGGGCCAGCTCGACGCAGGGCCCTCTACGCGACGCAGAAACGCGACCCTCGCCCGCCATTGCCGCAACTCCTTGGTCCAGGGCAACGACGCCAGGCCTTTCCGCCGAACACCCGACAACAACGCCGCAGTGATCTGCGCAGGGGCGGGATGTAAAATCGGTTGCTCCGCGAGCACCAGTTCCCCGAGCCGGCGTTGCCGTCTGGCCCGCACCGCTTGCGTCCGTTCATCCCACCACACGCTCTCCACCTCCCGAATCTGATCGCCGCAGTAGGTTTCGAGTTCCTCTTGCGACACGGGCGCAGCCAGATCGATCCTCGCCCACTGGGTCCCGGCGTCCAAGTCGGCGATGACGAGATAGGCCCCCGATGCAAGGGGTTCCGGCTGCGGGAAACACGCACCCCGGCCGTTGGCCAACACGTATCGACGATCGGTCCCGCGCTGGCGTTGCGCGATCCGATCCGGATAGGCGAAGGCCAGCAGCACGCCCAGTCGTTCGGGATCGTCCTTCCCGGAGGCGAGAATCTTGAGTTGTCGCCGCCACTGCTCCGCCACCTGCCGCACGCGCTGACAGGCCGTCCGGTCCACACTGATTCTGGGCAGGCTGGCGAGGTCGTGCTCGCCGAGCGCCCCTTGCGGCTCACCGCTCCTCTGGAATTCGTGCAACACATCCAGCCGTAGTCGCAGATCTGCGTTTCGCCACCCGGGCTGGCTCCGCAGGACATCTCGCTCGCTAAGCAAGGCGGCGACCTCGCAGGCGAGGCCGCCAAGATCAAGGGGAATCGCGTTCAGGATCATGTGCGCCAGGCGGGGATGCAGCGCCAGTTCCGCCATCTGCCGGCCATGTGGTGTGATCCGGCCCTGGTTATCCAGCGCGCCCAGACGGATGAGGAGGTCCTTGGCCTGGGCAACGGCGCCGGCCGGCGGCGGGTCGAGCCAGGAGAGGGCGTAAGGATCAGCGGCGCCCCAAGCCGCGAGTTCCAGCAACATCGGCGCGAGATCCGCCTCCAGGATTTCAGGCGGTCGGCGAGCGGCCAGGGTCTGCTGCTCGGCGGCGGTCCACAGGCGGTAGCAGACGCCGGGTTCCACTCGTCCGGCGCGGCCCCGACGCTGTTCGGCCGAATCCTGAGTCACTCGAATCGTCTCCAGCCGGGTCAGACCGGTGCGCGGATCGAACCGTGGTGTGCGCAAGAAGCCGGCGTCGATGACGACCCGAATCCCGTCGATCGTCAAACTGGTTTCCGCAATGGAGGTGGCTAGGACGATCTTGCGTGTGCCCGGCGGCGCCGGTCTGATCGCCTGATCCTGCGCTTCTTGCGGCAGGTCGCCGTGCAACGGTGCGATGAGCACGGTGGGGTCGAGGCGCGACTCTAAGAGTCGTCGTTCCACCCGCCTGATTTCGGCCATGCCGGGCAGGAACACCAAGAGGCTGCCCCGCTCTTGCTTCAGAGCGCGTTGGACGATCCGGACCACTTCTTGATCCAGCGGTCCTGAGGCCGGGCGGTCCAGGTAGCGGGTGTCCACAGGAAACAGGCGCCCTTCGCAGGCAATGATCGGAGCATGGTTCAACAGGTCCGCGACCGTGCCGCCGTTCAACGTCGCCGACATGACGAGCAGGCGAAGGTCCGGTCGAAAAAGGCGTTGCGCGTCGAGACACAGGGCGAGACCGAGGTCCGCGTGCAGACTCCGTTCGTGGAACTCGTCGAAGATGACGATCGCGTACTCGGCGAGGGACGGATCCTCCTGCAACAGGCGGGTGAGGATGCCTTCGGTCACCACCTCGATGCGCGTCGTCGGTCCGATCTTTGACTCGAGGCGCATGCGATAGCCGACCGTCCGGCCAACGGCTTCGCCGAGCGTCATAGCCATAAAGTGGGCGGCCGCGCGCGCCGCAAGGCGGCGGGGCTCCAGCATGACAATCCGCCGGCCCTGCAACCACGGCTCATCAAGCAACGCCAGCGGCACGCGGGTTGTTTTCCCCGCTCCGGGCGGGGCGGTCAAGACTGCGGTGCGGCCCCGCGCCAGTATGTGCCGAAGCTCGGGCAGCACACCTTCAATTGGCAGCCTGGTCATGGTAGGGTGCAGCCGCTATGATAGCCTGCCGAGCACTGTATCACACCGGTTAGTTTGCTTCAGATCGCGAGGATAGAAAGAAGGGAAACAATCCATGGCCAAGCTCACATGGACCAAGAGAAAACCCACGGTGCCTGGATGGTATTGGTATCGCGGCGAAGCCCATGAGGCGGACCCGTTCATCGTGCAGGTGGATGAGGTCGGGCACTTTCAGTGGCCGGATGGCGGCTTTCAGGAAGTCACGTTGACGCACGGCGAATGGGCCGGCCCGATCGAGCCGCCGGAGGAGCCGTGACAAGCCTCGACCTCCACGGTCCGGCGAACGGCTCCGCGAGCCGGCATGCCTTCAGCAGGGCCGCCGGGCGATTCGGCGATAGGCGAAGGGTGATCGGAATACGGCGCGATGAGCGCTCGGCTGCATAAGATTCTCATCATGGGCTCGGTGGGAAACGTCCTGGAGTGGTACGACTTTGCCCTCTACGGATACTTCGCTCCGGTTCTTGCGACGCTGTTCTTCCCGGGCGACAGTGCGTTGGCGTCGCTCCTGTCAACGTTCGGCGTCTTCGCCATTGGATTCTTCGCGCGGCCGCTAGGCGCCGTCCTGTTCGGGCATGTGGGCGATACGTGCAGCCGCAGGACGGCGCTCGTGTGGTCCGTCATGCTGATGGCGGTGCCGACCTGTCTGCTGGGCCTGTTGCCGACGCACGACGAAATTGGCGTCGCGGCCCCGCTCTTGCTGATCCTTCTGCGCCTGTTGCAGGGCCTCTCAGTCGGGGGCGAATTTGTTGGATCCATGGCGTTTCTGGTCGAACACGCCCCCGTCGGGCGGCGCGGCTACGCGGGAAGTTGGAGCGAGTTCAGCGCCCAAGTGGGCATCCTGCTCGGCTCCGGCACAAGCGCGCTCCTCGCCGCGACCCTGTCTCACGAGGCGCTTTACGCCTGGGGCTGGCGCGTACCGTTTCTCCTGGGCGTGCTCGTCGCGCTGGTGGCTGTGTACATGCGGACCGGCATCGAAGAGTCGCCGGAGTTTGAACGTCTCAAGAAGACCGAGACGGTGCCGCGGTTTCCGCTCCTCGAGGTGCTGCGCCACCGGCGAGCCGAACTGGCGCAGGCGGTGGGAATCATCCTGCTCTACGCCGCGTCGTTCTACTTGGTGTTCGTCTATCTCATCACGTACGAGTCGCGCGTGCTGGCGTATCCGCTTGGCCTCGCCATGGTAAGCAACACCCTCGGGCTCGCGGTCTTTGCGATCCTCGTGCCCGTCATGGGTGCGCTGTCAGATCGTGTCGGCCGGCGCGCTCCGCTGCTGGTCGGAGCCGCCGGCCTTTTCCTGCTGGCCTATCCGCTGTTCACCCTGCTGGAACGGCAGACCTTCGCCGCGATCCTCGGCGCTCAACTGACCTTCGCGCTGCTGGTCGCGTGCTATGCCGGTCCGATGTGCGCCACCGTGGCGGAGCTCTTTCCTCCACAAGGTCGCTACACCGGCCTCTCTGTCGCCTACAACCTGGCGCTGGCATTGTTCGGCGGAACGGTTCCGTTGGTCGCCACCTTTCTGATCGAGCGCAGCGGCAGCGTGATGGCGCCCGGTTGGTATCTGCTGGCCTGCGCCGTCGTCTCCGGCGCGACCGTGCTCTATGCCGTGCCGCCGTTCTGGCGTCGGGAGGTGGTCGAAGCGCCGGTGTCGGAGTGAGCGACTACTGAAGAACGAGGTTGTCAGCCGGCCGGCTGCCAGGGTTGGATGGAGGTTGTGGTTCCACCCGGGGTCACGAAGGCGCGGACATAATCGCCCTCCTTGAACTCCCCTTTCTGGGTTGCTTCGGTGATCATCAGCCGGACTTCGATCCGTTCGGGATCCTTGAGCACCAGCACGTAATTGGGGCCGATTTCCTTCACGCGTCCTTCGATGTTTCCTCGAATCGGCCCTTTAAGATCGCTTGTGCTCTCCAGTGCACACCCTGCGAGGCTGAAGAGCAGGAGAGTCGCCGGCAGCCAGTGTGCAAGTCGCATGTGTCCCCACCTCCTTGCCGTGATTGCCGTTTTTCATATCGAAATAAGATCAAATTCTGCGGGGACAAGAGGGGGCTGACCTTCGCCGATTCGGAACGGGCGCCGCTGCGGCCTGGTGAGTTGAGTCCGCGTTCTGGCAGCCGTAGAATTTAAATTCAAAGGGAGCGAAGGCCTTCTCTCCAAGCGCGTGGGCCCGGACCGCGTTGCGGAGCCAAGGAGGTGGGCGTATGGGACGGCGAAGGTCAGGGAAAGCAAGGTTCTCCTGGCGGCGTGCGCTCAGAATCGGAACGATCAGCCTTGTCGCGGCGGCCAGCGCCAGCGTCGCGAGCGGAACCGGTTCGGTGTTTGATCCGTCGCCGGGGGTGAATCTTCGGAACGGATGGCGCATTTTCATGTACGGTGTGACGGCGCAAGGTCGAATCGTCCAAAACAGCCACGGCATGGAGGGAATCGGCTGCGCGATGTGTCACGGGGAGGACGGCCGTGGCGGCAGTCTGCACGGCATGTTCGCGCCGAACATCACGTTTGCCTTTCTCAGCGATCCGCGGGGCTATCGAGACCAGCGCGGCCGGTGGCGACCGGCCTATAATGAGGAATCGGTCAAAGCGGCCATCGTTGCCGGCATTGACGCCGGAGGTAATCCGCTCGATCCTGAAATGCCGCGCTGGACGGGCCTGACGGCGAAAGATCTGGAGGACCTGATCGGCTATCTCAAGCGACTGGGCCCGCCGACCGGAGAACAGCGTTTCGGAGCGGAGGGAATCTAACATGGAAGTGCCCAGGCCGTGAGCCGCAATATTCTCATCGTTAGCGCCCATCCCGACGATATGGAAATCGGCATGGGTGGGACGGTCGCGAGGCTGGCCTTGGAAAAATCGACCATCACGTCGGTTGTCGTGACCAATGGCGGACGGGCGTCGAATCCGTTCGGCTGGACCGAACAGCGGATGGCCGAGGTGCGACGGGAGGAGGCCCTGCGGGCGGCTCGTATCCTCGGTGTGAAGAATGTGCGGTTCCTTGACGAGCCAGACGAGGCCAATGAGATTGATATCAACTCGGCCAGCCAGACCCTTCAGGGCATTCTTGCGCAAGTGAGGCCGGACGAAGTCTATACGCTGCATCCGGACCAGGATCGGCATCCCGCGCATCGGTTAACCGGCAGACTGGTCTGCGAAAGCCTTAGGGAGATTGGCTGCAGGCCAAGCGGCGGCCTCTGGGCCTACGAAGTCTGGGGACCGTTCGCGACGTGGGACCGCCTTGAATATATCGACGCCACCGTAGCGAAGAAGATGCTGGCCATTGCCGAGCATCAGAGCCAGATCGCGACCATTCCCTATGGAGAAGGTGTCCTGGGATTGAACCGCTGGCGCGCCGTGTTTGCTGATCCCAAAGCCAGCGCCCCGGCCGGCGCCTATGCGGAGGTCTTTCTCAGGGTCACGTTCTGACTTCGAAGAAGGCACTATTCTACGCGAACCCATCAGGGGTTGGCGGTTCATTCGGGAGATGCGCGTGAGGGCTATCACTGGCCGGGGACCTGCGCGTTGTCTGGTCGGATGGTGTGGTTCGATTGTCTGAGGGCCGATTATTTTTTCAAACAGAGGGAGGAGACCCTGACGATGAATTTGACGACCACTTTCATCGGCGTCTTTTGTGGCATTGTCTTAGTCGCCTGGCACAGCCTGGCTGCGGAACCGTCTGAAGTGGAGACGTTCGTGAACGCCCGCGTCGAGATCGGCGAGATGATGATGAAGTATTTCCAGGACGGCGAGCGGTTCGGGGAAAGTCAGCGTCCGTCGTCTGAGCGCATGCGCGAGATAGGTGCGGATATCCATGCGAAGCTCACCACGCTTTTGGCGAAGTATGGACTGACGGTCGAAGAGTACCGGCGCCGCAGTGCGGAGGTGTTCGCCGATGACGCGGCGGTCAAGCAGTATCTCGATCAACATCCGGACTTGAAGCGGCGGTATGAAGCGCTGCCGCTAGATCGGATGGGACGCGGTGGCAGCGGGAGGGGATACTGAGCGGCAGCCGGCCTTTTGGGTACCCTCGCCCTTTAGGCTGCCCAGCAGCATGACAATCCTGGCTACGGTGAGAGGCTAGGGGCTTGAGGTGAAGAGGAGGCTCGATGGTCGAAAAACATGCCGAAAAGCTTTGTGGAATGCGACAGCCGGTGGAGAGTGGGCCGACCGAACCGGGTCTTGTGGGGTATGGCCCAGACAGCGCTAGTTATGCCGCATCGGGCAGATCCGTTCGCGTGGTTGCTGATTCCTGAGCCTCCGGTTTCGCGCCGGCCTGCGACGACAAATAGGAGGCGCCCATCACGATCAGCGTCACCAGGACAATAAACAAAGCCGTGCTGTCCATGATAGAGCCGAGCACATCCTCGCTCATCTGCCGGTCACCTCCTTTCTCTGCTGCGGCGAGCGGTGGGGACGGTCGCCGCCACCGCTTCAGCCGCGTTTCAAGCGAGACGCTTGTGCCTGTCCTGTGCTTACGCAGCCGGTTTCACCGGGGCCGTGTTTTTGATGAACGCGATGATCGGGTTAATATCCTCGCGCGAGTAATAATTTTTCCTCACACCGACTTCCAGCACTTCTATCGCTTCGCGCACCAGTTCGGAAGCCAACGTCTCGTTTTTGTCATTGTGGGCTTTTGCGGCACGGTCGAGGAGGCGAAGCACAGAAGCTTGCGGTGTTCGAGGATCGTTGAGAAACACGGCCCGATATTCCTTCTTGTTCAACTCTTGCTCAATCTGCTTGACCCATAGTGCCTGGTAGCTGTCGTCTCCGGCAACCCACCCGATCCAATCGGCGGCCCAGGTGTACGATGGAATCAGTGGCGATACAGCGCTCACCAGGGTCAATCCGCCGAAAATTGCCACCGCCAGAATGGCTTTCGACATACGTATCCCTCCTTTCTCCGCGACCGTTTCTCACCGTCCAGCGCCGGCTGATGGCGAGAAACTGATGCAAGGTCAGCATTAGGTATAAATACCCTGTAGACAAAGTCAAGGCACGGCGCCCGGACTTGTCCTCTATGGTCGGCTGGACCGCCCGGTTGACAAGGCAGACAAGAGTGTTACCACAAATTATCCCGTATAAGGTTTCGACATGTGCCTCGTCGGACGCCAGTGCGATGCGGCGGTCAACGAGAGGCAGGCGTTCCGGTCTGAGGCGAATCGCAAGCCATGCGGTTCGCCTAGCCCGAGACGGATTGTCCGGGATCCGAAAGCAGATGCGTTGCCATGAAGAAAGGAGGAGGTGCGAAGATCATGCGGATGTCGAGAACGTTTTTGATCGTCGCCTTGCTATCCGCTACGGTCAGTCTCGTGGGTTTTCGAGGGGATGTAACGCAGCTGAGTGACCAGCAAATTGAAGCGGCGATTCTGCAACGGTTGGCCATGGATGGGCGGCTTGTCGATGCCAAAAGTATCACGGTCAAGGTGGAACAAGGCGCGGTGACGCTTGGCGGGACGGTCATGAACCTGGACGACAAATTGCTGGCCGAAGAGATCGTCAGCGGCACGATGGTCGGCATCAGATCCTTAAAGAATGAGATCACGGTCGTGCGGCCTTCGACGAAGGACGACGATATCCGAAAAGCGGTGGAAGCCGCGCTTCGATCGGTGCCGGCGTTGCACGAAAGCAAGCTGAACAAGATCGCGGTGCTCGTCCACGAAGGCGATGTGGTGCTGAAAGGCACGGTAGAAAAGCCACTGCACAGCCGCGTGGCCCAAAGGGCGGCGGAGGCCGTCCGCGGTGTCGTCTCCGTGGCGAACTTGCTGAAAGTGGTCGGGAAACCGAGGCCCGATCATGCGATCGAGAAGGATGTCGTGGCGTATCTTCAGTGGGCTCCCTATGCTGACTTGGACCGGATCGAGTATAAGGTCGAAGATGGTGTCGTGAAGCTCAAGGGGACGGTCCAGCACTTAGCGGACAAGTACGCGCTGGCCAACGATATCGAAAAAATCCAAGGAGTGACCGGAGTGGACGTCTCTCAGGTGGTGGTGACCAAGGTTCAGCAGAAAGGATGAGAATAGTGCCGGTGTCGTCCGCGACTGGATGCGAGGTGGTCACCGTCCGCCCCACAGCCGTTCGCGGAGACTCATGGCGCACCGTGCCCAGTAGTGGCCTATTTCCTGGAGGAATGCGCTCACCGCATCGGTTCCCGCAAGGGCGATGCGGTGCATGCGCACGAGGATTCGTCTCGTCGCTGCCTCCATGGTCCGAAGGACGAGCAGCGTGGAAAGCGCTCCGTTCTGGTGAGCTTCTAAAATGAAGTCCCACAATGACGGTTGCTCCGCGGCGTAACGCTTCTGGTGCTTCATGCAGCGGTCGCACAGGATCATGTATTTGCCGAGTGGAAGGAGCCGGATATAAAAAGCCCGATGGGAAGCGTCTGCCGTGATGCTGCAGCAACTGCACGAGTAACCACCGAAACCCATAGTGTCCCGCCTACGAGCCGTTCAGACATCCCGAGCCGTGCTTCTCGAAGCCGTGAACGGCCGTTCTTCGTCTGCCATTAAACACCCACCCTCGCCGCGTTTCCACGTGGGAAAACCACGTGGGATGGACTACAGAGGCTCTGAGGTCGCCGACCTTGCTTCCGGTGAGAGCCAAGAACGATCGCCTGCCATCACGAGGTCCGACGACGGAAACATCCTCCGTTGCAAAGAAGGCATTGGTTCCACGGTTCGATTCCGCTAGACTCGCAGTTGACCATGGAGCCAAGCGAAACCCAAACGAGCCGGTTGGCGTTCGTCTTCGATCTAGACGGGACGTTGGTGGACAGCGTCTACCAGCATGTTCTGGCATGGCGGGAGGCCTTTCAGGCCGTCGGGATCGAGCTGGCCGTCTGGCGCATTCACCGGCAGATCGGTATGAGCGGCGGGCTGCTCCTCCATGCGCTGCTGCGAGAGATCGGACGGTCGGTGACGCAGGACGAGGTCGAGCGGATCCAGCGGCGGCACGCGGAGGCCTATGCGCGGCAGGTCGGGTCGATTCGTCCGCTTCCGGGCGTGCGCGAGCTGCTCGATACTCTGTCGCAGCATGACGTGCCGTTTGCGATCGCGACGAGCGGGCGCATGGAAAGCGCGGGGAAGGCTCTGACGCTCCTGAACCTCGACGCTCGCGTGCCCGTAGTCACCCGCGATCAGGTCCTGCACGCGAAACCGGATCCGGACGTCTTCATCGCCGCGGCGCGACGCCTCGGCGTTCCCGTCAATCACTGCGTGGTGGTCGGAGACAGCGTCTGGGATATGCTCGCCGCTCGCCGGGCTTGGGCCTTGGGAGTAGGTCTTTTGTCAGGGGGCTATGGGCAGGACGAACTGGAACGTGCGGGCGCTTATCGGGTGTACCAAGATCCGGCCGACCTTCTGCGCCATCTGGATGAAGTCGGGGTGCGGCTGGCCTGAGAGTTGGGGACAGTGCGGCCCGCACCGAGTGGCTACGGATGACACGGCGGAAGGAGGGAGATACTCCCCGGAGTTCCGCTTCTAAGACGATGAAGAATCCTCCGTCCGGCGAAGTTTGGCGAACGGACAATGCGGGTTGTCGCGGGTTGCCTGCGCACAGGCCTCCAAGGCTTGCAGATAGCGGTCGTCCTGCAAGCGTTGGGCGTCTCGCTTTAAGAGGGTCTGAACACGACCGAGGACGGCTTGACGGGAAAGCGCGGAAGGAGTTCCTGCGCGTGACGGAACAGCGGTCTGGTGCGGACCGGTGGCATAGGGAACGTGACCAGTCAGAACAAAGTCTTCCTCCAAGAGCTGAGCGATCGGGCAGTGTGGTTCTCCGCTTGACACGTTTACGATGCAATCCGTGAGGGCTTGTGCGAAGGCATGGTCGCCGTGCTCCTCGGCCCATGCCCGAAGACGGTCACGGAGATGAAGAAACTTTATGTGTGGATTCTCGCCCATGTGTTGTCCTCCGGCAGTGGCTGGTTGAAGTCTACCGCGAACCGCGCGGCTGTCAAGGATTCGTGCAAGCTTCATGCTTTTCTTTAAGGAATGATTTTTCAGAAACAGGAGCGTCTGTTCATAACAGAAAGATGACGAATGCGTCGGAAAGGAGGGATTCCGTATGAGGTGCGCAGCTCTCTCGGCGATTGGGGGACTCGCGCTTCTGCTCTCAACCACAGTGGCGCTGGGCCAGAGTCCGCATCTGGTCGACGCCGTCACCCATACTCAAGCAGCGATTGCGCAAGGCAAGCAAGGATATCCAGACGCGCTCGTGGCACAGGCGCGCGAGGCGCTTAAACATGCGGAGGCGGCGAACAAGGAAGTGCCAGGTTCGCATCTGGATGAGGGTATCCGCTGGTTGAAGCAGGCGATTGAGCAGGGTCGGCAAGGGCAGGCGGAAGTGGCGACTCAAGCAGCGGAGCGCGCGCTCGCGCAGTTGTCCGCGAGCGGTCCGCCTTCGGCTCGGTCCGCGCAGTCCCCGCAGGAAGAAGGCGGATATTAGCTCTGCAGCGGACAAGGCAATGGAGTCACCGAAAGGGCCAAACCGCTTCGCGCGATTCGGATCATGGGCTGGAAACGGCGGTCACGATGCGTAGCCCTCCGGGTGTTGGTGGAGGCGCTAACGCGGCAGGCGGTTGTTCCGGGGGAGGTGGGGGCGGCGGTGAGGCGGTAGGCGGGGTGTAGGTCGCGACGTTGCTTTCGCCGGATTCATTGCCCGCGGTGTCGTAGGCGGTGACGACATAATACTGTACAACGGCCGGCGTGCCAATATTAAAAGAGGTCGTGGTTCGGCCGACGGTGGCCAGCAGCGCCGAGCCTGGCGATCTTTTGGTGCACGGCAGTTGGCTGCAACGATAGATGTTGTACCCGGCCAGGTCCGGCTCGCTGTTGGCGTTCCAGAGCAAGGTCGCGGTTGAACCGATGGCAGGCCAGAAAACCGTCACCAACACCGCCATGAGCACCAGTTTGCGAGACGCCATTGCGAGATGTTCCCAACGAGTTGTTCCTGTTGCAACACCTGGGCCGTAGAATCTGCGGACGAGAGCGTGGCGGTTCGGCGTAGACAATCGAGACATGCTCGCTGGAATGCTGGCCTGACTGGCGAGCGGATGTAGGGTTTGAGCAGCAACCTTGGCCGATGCCCAACCGGGAATGCTCGCTCAGGCCTGAATCTCCGACCCTTTGGGTCGTGGATGGTCCGCCCTACAGTTTAGACAGTCTTGCGGAAAGATTGTTCGGAGATGGGCCAGCCAAACACGGGCCGCGGCGGTATCGGTCCGGCCGGCGTTCGCGGGTGGTCGGATCAGGGCTCGCCGCACAACACCTACAGAAGCGGTAGCCGAGCTCAATGAGATGTGCATATCGACGCCCAGGCGAGTGGGACCGTACACACCGGCATCAGAGCATGTTGGGATAGCCGGGAAACCGTGAGAAACGGATCGAGGCCAATGCCGGCCGTGGCGATGATCTGCGCCAGGCCGCCGAAGTTCTGGACGCCGAATTTGTGCCGGGTGAAAGAATTCGAGTCCGGGTCCGGCATCAACGGTAAATAGGCCGCTGGGACTGCTCACGGCAAGGGCGGGGACCACCGTCACCATGAGGCCGCTGGTGCCTGCCGGCACAAGCTGGCCCGCGCTGGCGATCAATCACGTTTCGAGCGTCCAACCTGAAGGCCAGTGTTGCCATCCCCAGGGGAGTCGCAGATGTGCCGCGATATCGTACATCTGAAAATTCTTCTGTTGTTCCTCGCCCAACGAAGAGTTGTCGCCCAAACCGTAGTGTGGACCGACCAAGGGCAGGGCCATTGGCTGGAGACTCGTCCGCGAACGGCGTCTCGATCGTGGCTCCGGGACGGGGACCGGTGCCGACAACGGCCAAGGAATCCGCCCAACCGGAAGAGAGGCAGACATGAAGGAGAAGCTACTAATGAGAAGAAGCCGCAGGTGAAGGCGTGTCGCAAGACGTGCAAGCGGGACCTTTTTGTCGGTGCTCGCGGGGGCGACGAGGCCGGTGATTGAAGTCGTGTCACTGGATGGAGTGTCACGATTCAATCGCAGTCTGAGTCAATCGTGGGAAACGTGGGAAGAGGAGCATCGGGCATACCAAGCCGACCCGCGAGCAACGGGTTTTCGATTTCTGTGAAAGACCGGGCGCTGGCGTCGGCTCGAGCTGGTCGCAAAGCTCCTCCGTCGCCTAAGGTTGGTCAAAAATGTTCGTGCCGGTCGGAATTCCGGCAGGCCCATCTTGCAGTCGCCCCCCCCTTGAAGGGAAAGGGGAGGGTAGAGGAAGATGGGTCAAGCCCGTGGGACACCATGAGCGCCAGCTTTCCTGACTCTCCACCGCCGCAGTTCACCGCTCAAGAGGCGCGTGTCATTGCACGCGAGCGCTTCGGCGTGAGCGCGACCCCTATCGCCCTGCCTAGTGAACGGGATCAGAACTTTCTGTTGGAGACCGAAGCTGGGCCGGAATTCGTGCTCAAGATTGCCAACGCCGCCGAAACGCGCACGGTCCTCGAGGCGCAGCATGCGGTGTTGGAATATCTAGCCGAAAATGCGCCGGCACTCAGATGCCCGCGGGTGCGGCGGACTACGACGGGCGAGACGATCACGGCCGTCCAATCTGCTGACGGGACCGCGCATTTCGTTCACATGGTGACCTATCTGCCTGGCCATCTGTTGGTGGAGGTCGCTCCCCATTCGCCAGACTTGCTGCGGAGTCTCGGCGTTTTCTTTGGTCAACTTGATCGAACTCTGGCGGGTTTTTCTCATCCGGCGCTCAAGCGCACGCATCTCTGGGATCTCCGGCATGCCGCGTCCGTGGTGACCGAGCACGTTTCCTGGATTACCGACGCCTCACGCCGCGCCCTGGTCGAACGCTTCCTGGCACGGATCCGCGAACACGTCGAGCGGGCCTTGCCCACTCTGCGGACCAGCGTCATTCACCATGATGGGAACGACTACAACATTCTTGTCACTGGCATCGAGACGGGGGGTGAAGTCACTGGTCTCCTCGATTTCGGCGATTTGATCGACTCCTGCACGGTCTTCGAGGCGGCCGTCTGTGTCGCCTACGCTGTCCTCGGCAAATCGGATCCGGTGTCTGCGGCCGCGCAAGTCGTCGGCGGCTATCACGCCGCCTTTGCGTTAACCGAGGAGGAACTGGCGCTGCTTTACGATCTGGTTGCCTTGCGGCTCTGCACAAGCGCGGCGCTGGCGGCGTATCGCAAGATGCGGTTCCCTGAACAGACGTACCTGACCGTCTCCGAAGCGCCGGTGTGGGCGGCGCTCGACCGTCTGGCCGGGATCAGCCCGCGGCTGTTTCATTACTCGATGCGGGATGCTTGCGGCCTGCCCGCCTGCCCCCGAACGGCTGCGGTGGTGCGGTGGCTGGAGGCGAACGCGGAGACGTTCGGTCCGGTGGTCGAACCGGATCTTCGCAAGGGCGACTACGCGGTTGTGGATCTGACCCCCGGCGCGCCTGACTTTGCCGAGATCGGCGACCTGACGGATACGCCGCGCTGGACCGATGCCATCTTTGGACGGATGGCGGCGAGCGGGGTCGGCGCCGGCATCGGACGGTACGGTGAGCCCAGGCGGAGTTACACTGGCGCGGCCTATCGGCCGGCTGAGACCGACGTCGAGGCATGGCGCACCGTGCACCTCGGAGTGGACGTGTTTCTCGCGCCCGGATCGCCCGTGTTCGCCCCGTTGGACGGCACGGTCCACAGTGTCGCCGACCATGCGCAGCCGCAGGATTACGGTCCGACAGTCATCCTGCGGCACGACGCGCCGGGTGCGGGTGAGTTCTTCACCTTGTATGGTCATTTGAGCCGGGCGTCGTTCAACGGGATGGCACCCGGCCGGCGGATTGCCAAGGGCGAACGCATCGGTTGGGTCGGCGATTCATCCGCCAACGGCAATTGGCCGCCGCACGTGCATGTTCAGCTCATCGTGGACCTGCTCGATTGGGCGGACAACTTTCCCGGTGTCTGCGCCGCGCGCGACTGGCGGCTGTGGCAGAGTCTCTGCCCGGATCCCAACCTGTTGCTGCGGATCCCCGATCTGTTGCCGCCAACCTCCGGGCGGAGCCCCGAGGCGCTCCTTGAGGCCAGGCGACGCTACCTTGGTCCCAACTTGAGTCTCAGCTACCGGCGTCCGCTCAAGATCGTGCAGGGATGGAAACAGTACCTGTATGACCATCTGGGTCGCGAATATCTCGACTGCGCGAACAATGTCGCGCATGTGGGACATGGCCATCCGGCGGTGGTCCAGGCGGCGGCGCGGCAAATGGCCTTGCTCAACGTCAACACCCGCTATCTGCATGACCTTTTGGTGGAGTACGCGGAGCGTTTGTGCGCGACGCTACCAGAGCCGTTGCGCGTCTGCTATTTCGTGTGCTCCGGCAGCGAAGCGAATGAGTTGGCATTGCGCCTGGCGCGCGCCCATACACGGGGCACCGACGTGATCGTGCTGGACCATGCCTACCACGGCAATACGACCTCGCTGGTGGAGATTAGCCCGTACAAGTTCAACGGTCCCGGCGGCGCGGGCGCGCCGCCGCACGTCCACACGGTGCCAATGCCGGACGTCTATCGTGGTCCCTACCGAGCCGGTCCGGAGGCCGGCAAACGGTATGCCGCGCATGTCCGGGCGTCGCTTGAGCGGATCAAGCGGGGCAATCGGCGCCTCGCGGCGTTCATCTGCGAATCGCTGCCGAGCTGTGCCGGACAGATTGTCCTGCCGCCCGGTTACCTGCGTGAAGCCTATCAATTCGTCCGTCACGCCGGCGGGGTCTGCATTGCCGATGAGATCCAGGTCGGGTTCGGGCGGGTAGGCGCGCACTTCTGGGGCTTTCAACTGCAAGGCGTCGTGCCCGACATTGTGACGCTCGGCAAGCCGATCGGTAACGGCTATCCGATCGGTGCGGTGGTGACGACACCGCAGGTCGCGGCCTCTTTCGCCAACGGAATGGAATACTTCAACACGTTCGGCGGGAACCCCGTATCCTGCGCCGTGGGGTTAGCGGTGCTGGATGTGATCGCGCAAGAAAGATTGCAAGAACACGCGCGGGTGGTCGGGACCGCGCTGAAGGAAGGGCTGGCGGCATTGATGGCCCGTCACGCGCTGGTCGGAGATGTCCGAGGCGAAGGACTGTTTCTCGGCGTCGAGTTCGTTCGGGATCGGGACACGCGTGAACCGGCTGGCCTGGAAGCAGCCTACATCGCCGAGCGGCTGAAGGATCTGGGGGTGCTGATCGGCCTCGACGGGCCGTTCCGCAATGTGCTGAAAATCAAGCCGCCGATGGTCTTTTCCGCCGCCGACGCCGCGCGATTGCTGGCCTGTCTGGATCAAGTCCTGGCCGAGCCGCGACTCCGACTGCTCCGCAACCCGTTGTAACCATGCAACGCCTTGATCGGCAGCTACGAGAAGATCCAGTTCCACAGCGACGAAAGCCAGTTCAAAATGGACGAGAGCCAGGACTCCTCGGCCGACGCTGGTTGCGGCTGGGCCGGAGGGGTTACCGGCGGAGCTGGTTGTGCGGGCGGTTGCGTCTGTGGAGGTGGCTGCGGCGGGGGAACGGAGGCGATTGTTTCCGGTGGCGGAGTTGTCACGGGTGGAGCGGTCGCGGCAGGACCAGAACGCGGGGGCGGTTCGAATTGAGGAGGCGCTTGCGCCGCGGGCGGCTCGGACGCGGGGTCCGGCGTTCTGAGTTCTTTCTGGTAACGAGCGACAAGGGTTTGCAGAGCCCCGCGTTGTTTTTTCGCCTCGGCAACTTCGCGAGCCAATGTCCGCTGATCGTTCTGCAAGGCGGCGAGTTTTGCTCGAAGCGACGTCACCCTGACCCGAACTGCGTGCTGAAAACGGTCGGCGGCGTCTTTTTCGGCCTGAAGCCGCGCCAGGAGTTCTTTGAGTCGCCGGTCCTCCTGGTGGTTGATGGCTTGTAGCGCCTCCGCCTGCTGCTCCAACGCCTTGACCTCGGCTTGCGCCCGTTCGACCTCGGCCAGCAGTGCGTCACGCTCTGCGGTCACGGCTTGGTAGGTGCGCTGGGTCACGCAGGCCGAGGTGGAGAAGAACAGGCTGCAGACCAGACCAGTGACGACGATCGAATGGCCGCCTGGAAAACGGGAAAGCGGCTGCACTGGATTCTTCGTCATGTCAGCCTCATCCTCTCAAGCCGCGCAATCCGTCGTGATTCGCATCCCTTCTTCGTGTCGCCACGGCCCGGCTGTTCCCCGCGCGGGAGTTCCGCCAGCGCGGCTTCATCCCTCGTCTAACCCAAAGGATCGACTGCGACCACGCTGGGAACTGCTTACGTGAAGATTCGAACATAGGGGAGGAGAATATGCCGTGATGGCCAAGAAGTCAATGAACGGCTGAAACGGCGTGGGCTGCACAGCCGTCTATCCAGTTGTCGAATCGTCGTCGAACACGACGCGATACATGCCGAGCCAAAGACCGTGCCATTTGTCCATCGCCATGAGGGCGGCCGTGCGGATCATTTCTCGGTGCTCCTCCAGCTCCGCATACCCCGCCAGGGCGGTGCGAAGCCAGTCCCCGTGGTGCAGTTCCTCGAAGAGATGGGTTTCGAAAAACTTGATGTCCTGCAGCGAGAGCTGAGGGCAGGTGAGCAACCCGCTGTAGAGATAGCGATACGTGAGGCCGGCCGTTGTCTCGATGCCGAACGAGGCGCCCAGCGCCGACGGCATGTCGCCGTGCAAGAACACCTCGCCGATGCCCTCGATATACGCCTGCGCCTCCGGGCAGAGCTGTTCCCGGGCGAGGACTTGGCGATCGATACCCAACCGATCTGTCAAACGCAACATCTGCGCCGCGTGGACGTCTTCCGGTACACCGTTGCCGTATTCCGAAAAGAGCACTCGCGCCAATTCCAGCCCGATCGCTTCGTCCTTGTCCGACAGATTGTACAGCAGGCCGATCAGAATCTTCCGAAACTGAATGCCGAACCGGTACCACTGGCGAGCGAATCGCCGAAGCTGGGCCTCGGTCACGCCGCGTTGGAACGCGTGGAAGAACGTGTTCATGTGGGCGGGATGGGCCTGCAGCTCTTGCTCCAAGGCGTCCAGGAAAACCAAGCCGGACCGATGCGTCACGGAGTGCGACATACCTGAAGGTCTCTCCTTCACTAGAAAAGGGCGATCAGCTTCCCCCTCGCCCGGCTCTCCTCCTCAAGGGGGAGAGGGGGTGGAGGAGACACTCTCAGCTTCGTTAAGCCGTCATGCGGCCCGACGGGCCGCCCCGGCCGCGCCCGGAAGCGGTTCTTGATACAACCAGGCACCCGCTTCGGTGGCGACCAGAAGTTCAACCAATCCGATCAGCATCGCGACAGATACCAGCCCGGCGGGGAACAAGCCCATCGGCATCCAGGTGAGCGTCGGCAGGCAGTAACCCAACAGCCAGACGGCGGTGCCTGCATACAAGGCCGTGACCGGGCCGGCTCCGTACCGCGGTCGAATGGATGCGTAGAACCACACTGCCAGGACTCCGTACACAAGCCCCAGGAAGATATAGAACACGCTTCGGGCCGGATTCTCCTCAAGGGGTTTGCCGAGCGCTTGCATGGCGTCGCGCCACTCCGAGCCCAAGAGCACGCCGTTGAGAAGCCACTGCACCACATCGATGATAAACCCCGCGACCAGCCCTCCCAAAAGAAGACGATACCAATTGATCTCTTTCATGGCGGTCCTCCTTTCCTCGCTTACATGGCAAGGCCCTGTCCAGATGTTCTGGGCGTGTTGAGCCACACCATCGTGCGAATCTCTTGTGACTTGAAACGATCGCCTTACATCTCTTTCGCGAGCTGGACATAGCGATGGTACGGAAGCAGCGTCCAAGTTTCCGCGGAGAGTGCGCCAAGGGATAAGCTGATCATCGCCACTTTTGCCGCTTCTTCCTCGTTCGCCGCCTCGTAGAGATCCAGGAAATCGTGTGGCCCCAGCACCAGGTAATGAGACAGCCACTTGACACCGGGGCATTTCACCTTGACCTGGTTCATCCATTGCTTCCCATGCTCTTCCCGGAATTTAGGATCACGCGCCTCCTCCGGCGCCAACTTGGTAAGTAATGCAAAAGTCGGCATGGCGTCCTCCCTGCTTTCGCAATAGCCGGCAGCACATAGCGAACAGCCAGTCGTTTCATTCCCTGTTTTCCCCTTCCCCTTTTTCTTTTTTTATTTAAAAGGGGGGCTCGGGGAAGGGGGATTTTCATCCTGTAGGGTGGCCGCCTGTCGGCCATGATGACTAGATGACTATTAGCTATAGTTGTTTGCAATGTGCTTTCTTTTGCTTCGGAAAGGATAGCAGTATGCTACGCCGGATGATTGTGGAAGCCAAGAGGCCTTCTTGCAGCGTGTGCAAGGCGGTGGTTGGAGGGGTAACGCGACGGTTGGGACCGGCTGCCCGATTTGGCTACACTATTTCGATGGCGTTAGTCCTTCCTCAAATCTGCGAGCGTGCGCTGCTGGAACGTTTTCTCAGAGCTGAGGCCATGGCGCTCTGGTCGGTTCGTTCCGCGCAGGCGCGGGATGTGCCCCCGCATGCGCTGAGCTTCCTGCATCGACATGAAGAAGACGAACGGACGCACCTCCGGCAGTTTGAAATGTTGCTGGGCATGTCTTCATGGGAGCGGACGAACCCCCCGCGGGTGCCCAGCCAGTGGTGGGCGTTGGCTGTGCGTCTGTACGGATACGAAGCGCTGGGGCTGGAATTCGCGAAGCTCCTGGCCGGAGTCCGGCCGGATTTGGCGTCGATTCTGGCGGACGAGGAAGCGCACGTCGGGTTTTTCGAGCGGGAGATCCGTGCCATTCTGGCCGGCGGCGACGGAGCAGCGCAGGGGGCGCGGACGGCCGCTCGGGCATGGTGGAAACAGCTGCCGCGGACGGTAGACCGCTACCTGGGCGACGAGAGCTTGGTTCCGTATCGAGCCGTCCTCCGCCGAGAAATCCTAGGCTCCATCAAACGGCGGTTGACCGTGCTCGGATTGTTGGAGGGAACGGCCGAGTCTTCGTAAAACGAACTAGCCCGGTTCAGCTACGCGCTCGCCGGGGCAAGTCCGCTGACTGCGCCGATCTTGCGGTATTTCTGTTCTCGTTGGGCGAGGAGTTGGTCGACGGGGATCGTCTCCAGCTCGCTGAAGCAGGCGGTGAGGGCTTTGGCGAGACGGTCGGCGACGAAGCGGGGGTCACGGTGGGCGCCGCCGATCGGCTCCGGGATGATGCCGTCGATCACCCCGAGTTGCAGCAGGTCATTGGCCGTCATTTTCAGGGCAGCGGCCGCGTCGGGCACCTTGGCCGGATCATCCCACAGGATGGCTGCGCAGCCTTCCGGTGAAATCACCGAATAGACGGCGTGTTCCAGCATCAGCACCCGGTCGGCGACGCCGAGCGCCAGGGCTCCGCCGCTTCCGCCTTCGCCGATGACGACGGAGACGATCGGGACTGTCAGCCGTGACATGACGTAGAGGTTGCGCGCGATGGCTTCGGCCTGACCCCGTTCCTCGGCTCCGATCCCGGGATAGGCGCCGGGCGTGTCAATGAATGTGACGATCGGGCGCCCGAATTTTTCAGCCATCTTCATCAGGCGCAACGCCTTCCGATAGCCCTCCGGATTCGGCATCCCGAAATTGCGCTGCATCCGTTCTTTCAGCGTCTTGCCTTTCTGATGTCCAATCACCATGACAGATCGGCCGTTGAACCGGGCGAAGCCGCCCACGATGGCGCGGTCGTCGCCGAAAAGCCGGTCGCCGTGGAATTCCAAAAATTCCCGACACAGTTCGTTCACATAGTCGAGGGTGGTCGGGCGCTGAGGATGGCGGGCGAGCTGGGTTCGCTGCCAAGGGGTGAGATTGCCGTACAGCTCGTGCTCGACTTGGGCCAGCTTGGCGCGGAGTTTGCGGATTTCTTCCTGCGTGGAGGATTTGGGCCCGTTGGCGGCCGCCAGTTTCTCGATCCGTTCTTCGATCTCGCGGATCGGCTTTTCAAATTCAAGGTAGTCTCTCATAGGCCCTCATGGAATGGAGGCAATCGGCGGGAGACAAAAGCCCGCTCAGGATAGCAGAGCCACCGACCCTTTGCCTAGCACTTCTTCCACTTCCGCCACGAAATGCGCGCTGGGAAGGACTGTAACGTTCGGGAGCGGAGCCGTGTCGGCTTCCAGGTTCGGCCCCATTCGAAACGTGAAGTAGACCGCCGTCGATCCCGGATGCCGCAACAACACCCGTCGTAGATCGGGTAATCGCTTCGTCGCATCCGGGGCGTCATCCAGGCGGATATTGACCTTGGTGATGGCCTTGCACTGCAGGTCTACCAACGATTCGATCTTGCTGCCGCGGAGTTTGGTCCCTTTGTCGCCGCGATCGACGGAGCCGGTCACCCGGACGATCTGCTCGGGGACGATCAGATCCACAGCCGCTTTATAGAGATCGGGGAAGGCGATGATTTCCACCGTGCCATGTAGGTCTTCGAGCGTCAGATAAGCCATCCGGTCGCCTTTTTTGGTTAACATGGTCTTGACGGTCGTGATGATCCCGCACAGTTTCACCTCTTTCCCGTCGGCCACGTCGGCCAGACTCTCGGTGGTCGCCGTTGCGAGAGTCCGGACCGCCGCTTCATATCGCGCCAGAGGATGCGCCGAGATGTAGAATCCGGTCAACTCGCGTTCGTATTTCAACCGCTCACCCTGGTCCCATTCCGGGATGTCCGGTAGCTCGGGATCGTGAAGCTCGGTCGCCGATCCGCCGGTCAGGTGGTCGCCGAAGATGCTGGTCTGCCCCAACTCCCGTTCGCGCTGCGCGGTTGCGCCCTCTTCCACCGCTCGGTCGAGCACGGCCATGAGTTGGGACCGCTTGGCACCCGTCGAATCGAACGCCCCGGCTTTGATCAGGCCTTCCAGCATCCGCTTGTTGACCTTGTGGAGATCGACGCGGCGGCAGAAATCAAAGAACGACCGGAAGGGGCCGGTTTCATTGCGAATCGTGATGATGGACTCGACCGCGCCCTCGCCGACGTTCTTGATCGCCGCCAGGCCGAACCGAATGGCCCCGTCCACGACCGCGAAGGTTTTCTGGCTCTCGTTGACGTCTGGCGGCAGGACCTTGATGCCTAAATCCCGGCACTCCGTGAAATAGCTCACGATCTTGTCGGCATTGCCCATGTCGCAGGTCATGAGGGCGGCCATGAACTCGGTCGGGTAGTGCGCTTTGAGGTAGGCGGTCTGGTAGCAGACAACCGCATAGGCTGCGGCGTGAGACTTGTTGAAGCCGTAGCCGGCGAATTTCTGAATCAGCTCATACAGTTTCTCGGCCTTCTTCTCGGAAATCTTGTTCTTCTTCGCCCCCTCGAGGAACTGCGCCCGGAGCTTCTCCATCTCCTCGGGCTTCTTCTTCCCCATCGCCCGGCGCAGAATGTCGGCTTGGCCAAGGGAGAAGCCGGCGACCTTGTTGGCGATGGCCATCACCTGTTCCTGATAGACGATGACCCCGTAGGTGTCCTTGAGGATCGGCTCCAGTTCGGGGATTTCGTAGGTGATGGGTATCTTGCCCTGCTTGCGCTTGATGAAGTCGGGGATCAGGTCCATCGGTCCGGGCCGGTAGAGGGCGATGATCGCGATGATGTCCTCGAAGCGGTCCGGCCGGAGTCCGATCAGCAGGTCCCGCATCCCGGCGCTTTCCAATTGGAACAGCCCCGTCGTCTTCCCCGAGGAGAGCAGGGCAAAGGTCTGGGGGTCGTCGAACGGAATCCGGTCGATGACGAAAGGCGGGCCGTCCGGCCGCGCGGCGTTGATCAGTGTCACGGCGTGGTGGATCACCGTCAAAGTCTTGAGGCCGAGGAAGTCGAACTTGACCAGGCCGATCTTCTCCACGTCGCCCATCGAGTACTGGGTGACGATTTCGTCATTGGCGCCTTTGTAGAGCGGCACGTGTTCTGTGAGCGGTTCGTCGGAGATCACGACCCCGGCGGCGTGCGTCGAGGCGTGGCGCGCCAGCCCTTCCAGGGACTGGGCGATGGACATCAGCTCCCGGACTTTGGGGTCCTTGTCCACCAGGTCGCGCAACCGCGGTTCCTGTTCCAGCGCCTTGTCCAGCGTTATCTTCAGGTCGTCCGGGACGAGTTTGGCGATCCGATCCACGTCCGCGTAGGGCATTTCCAGCACGCGCCCGACGTCGCGGATTGCCGCCTTGGCCTTCATGGTGCCAAAGGTGATGATCTGGGCGACGTGGTCTTGGCCGAACTTCTCCACCACGTAGTTGATCACCTCGTTCCGGCGATCCATGCAGAAGTCCATGTCGATATCCGGGAGGGAGACGCGCTCGGGGTTGAGGAACCGCTCGAAAAGCAGGCCGTACACGAGCGGATCAAGGTCAGTGATCCGCAGCGCGTAAGCGACGAGGCTGCCAGCGGCGGAGCCCCGGCCTGGCCCGACCGGAATGCCGCGCGAACGGGCGAACTTGATGATGTCCCACACGATCAGGAAGTAGCCAGCGAACCCCATCGTACAGATGACCGTCAGCTCTTCTTTGAGCCGCAGTTCATAGGCTTCACGCGAAATGGCGCTGGGGCGCTCGCGCAACCGGGCGGCGAGGCCCTCGGCGGCCAGGTGTTCCAGGTAGGTTTCACGAGTGTAGCCGTCTGGCACCTTGTACTGGGGCAGATGGGTTTTGTTCAGCGGCAGGTGCAACTCGCACTGCTCCGCGATGCGGCAGGTGTTCAGCACGGCCTGCGGCAATTCTGCGAACTCGGCGACCATCTCGTCGGTCGATTTGACGTAGAGCTGGTCTGTGTCGAACTTCAGCCGATTGGGATCGTTGATCGTCTTGCCGGTTTGCAGGCATAGCATCAGGTCATGCGGCCGGGCATCTTCCTTCTTCAGATAGTGGCAGTCGTTGGTGCCAGCGAGCGGGATGTCGAGCTTGCGGTGAAGCTCGACCAGCCCGCGGTTGGCGATGCGCTGATGCTCCAGTCCGTTAGCCTGGACTTCCAGGTAATAATAATCCTTCCCGAAGATCTCCCGGTATTCGCCCGCGACCCGGGTAGCACCCCCCATGTCTTTCTGCCCAATGAGATACGGCACCTCACCGCTGAGGCAGCCGGACAGGGCAATTAAGCCATCGTGGTGCTGTTGCAGCAAGTCCTTATCCATCCGCGGTTTATAATAGAATCCTTCAAGATAAGCTTTACTGACGAGCTTGATCAGATTCTGATAGCCTGTGAGGTTCGTCGCGAGCAGAATCAGGTGATAGTAATCATTGTGGGCGAGGGCGCTGTCTTTGGCGAACCGGCTGCCTGGAGCCATGTAGGCCTCGCACCCGATGATAGGTTTGATTCCCGCGTCTTTGGCCTTCCGGTAAAACTCGACCGCCCCGAACATGTTGCCGTGGTCGGTTATGGCCACGGCTGGCTGGCCGAACGTCTTGACCTGCTGGACGAGCGGATCAATTTGATTCGCACCGTCCAACAGACTGTATTGGGTATGAAGGTGGAGGTGGACGAATTGCGACGACATGGGGTGACTCAGCGGCGGATTCTAGTCGGGAGGGGAGGTGAAGTCAAATGAAGGGAAGGGGAGGTCGAGATACCCCGTATACGCTCTGAACTCGCAGAGCCCCCCACGATGACACAGTGGTCGCTCGAGGCGCGCAGGGGAGAGGACACGGGGCCTCCTCCGTAAGCCTCTCCTCTGCTTGGCTGCGCAACTTGCTGCATCCCGCCCACCCGTTGCGGACAAGAGCAACGGGTCCCCGGCACGAACGCAACTTCGAACAGTGCTCGTCACCCGCCAAGGGCGGGCCGCGACGGTTCGGCAACGGCGGACACGAACCGGCTCTGACGCCCGCTTCAGCGCCCAGCCGTGCATGACCCGGGTTGCAGTCGTTAATTGGGACCGGCGCTAGCTCAACCCTCGCGGTTGGACCAACATTGTGGGTCTCACACATTTGGATCGAGGAAAGGAACGAGGAAGCTTTGTCGGAACATTCGCACAATAGGAGTATTTCTCGGCCGATCATCTAGGTGGCCCTAGACGGAGTTAATGAATCGGCTGAAAATGCGCCGCGTCGTTCCCCGGCGGAGACCTGGAACTATCGCGGAGCCGGCGAGAACAAGATGGTTCGCAGGATGGAGTCGCGATAAAGGATCGAGAATGTCGGCGGAGCCGATTCGGATCAGGCCGGGGGAGGAAGGGCGACTCATCGTGCAGATCCCTTATTCCCCCGAACGTGTGGCGAAGATCAAGACCGTTGTTGGCCGCCGCTGGCACCGGCAAGAAAAACACTGGACCGTTCCCCGCACGGATCAAACCATCGGTCAGGTACTGGCCCTCTTTCCAGGAGAGCCAGTCGAGATCGATCTTGGGCTTCGCCCGGTGAAGCGTGCGCACTGCAACCGGCCTACAGGTGCCCAGGTGGCCGATCCCAGTGTTTCAGAAAACCATCCACTCCTCGAGCGGGTCCGTTCGGCCGCCCGTGCCCGACACCTGAGCCGCCACACCGAGCAGACATGCAGTCAGTGGGCCAGGCGGTTTATGAGCTTTCATGGGTGGCGGCCGGTTGCAGAGATGGGCGAGCCGGAAATCGGGCAGTTCCTATCAAGCTTGGCGACGGAGTCTCATATGAGCGCCTCGACCCAAAACCAAGCGCTGAATGCCCTCCTTTTCCTGTATCACGAGGTCCTGGAGAAGAGGATCGGCCTCATTCAAGGTGTCGTCCGCGCCAAGAGGCCGAAACGACTGCCAGTCGTGCTGACGAAGGAGGAAGTCAGACGACTACTCGTTTGCTTAAGTGGCACGCCCTGGCTTATGGCTATGTTCCTGTATGGTGCCGGATTGCGCCTCATGGAATGTTGCCGTCTTCGCGTCAAGGACCTCGATCTATCCCGCAACCAGATCGTCGTGCGAGGTGGCAAGGGTGACAAGGATCGCTACACCCCGCTCCCCACGGCCGTCAAAGCGTTACTCATTCAGCATCTGAAGGCTGTAAGACAACAGCATGAGGAAGATCTCCGACAAGGCCTTGGTCGAGTCGTCCTCCCTCACGCGCTGGAACGCAAATACCCGAACGCAAGTAGGGAGTGGGGCTGGCAGTGGGTGTTTCCAGCGTCGAGCCATTACATTGATCGCGACACAGGAGAGCGCCGCCGTCATCATCTCCACGAATCGGTCATGCAAAAGGCGATCAAGGAGGCCCGGCTCAAAGCCGGGATTGCCAAGCCGGCGAGTTGTCATACGCTGCGGCATTCGTTCGCCACTCATCTGCTGGAAGACGGCTACGACATCCGTACGGTTCAAGAGCTCTTGGGGCACACTGACGTGCGAACGACCATGATCTACACGCATGTGCTGAACCGTGGTGGGAGAGGGGTGCGGAGTCCTGCTGATGGATTGGTCGACGGGTTGAGTCCTTTGCAGCTATAACGGAACTATGCCGGTCAGCATAGCACGCGGGCGAGGCCCCACAGGAGTATTGACAACTGATTGAACAACTAAAAGATTCCCGCTGGAGCGAGCGACGATCGGCGCGTACTATGCCGATCAGTATACTCAATAGTTAGGTTTCAACGATCAGCAGGCGTACTGCGGATGAGACTTTCGTCCACTGCCATATTTGTTTTGGCCAGTTTTGCAGTCTCGGCATGTGTTCCGGCGCCCACCACCTATCTGAAGCCTTTCGCCGTCGGTGGGCAGCACACGAAAAGCATTTGTGCTGGCAGCGCTGGTCCCGAGGACCGGCTCGTACTGGCCGGTCCTGATGGCGTCATGATCGGCGTTGAGAGCTACTCCCTGGAAGAATTGAGCGCGGTCATGCGGACTAGTCGGATGCCGAACACGTCTCCTTCTGACAGGGCGGGGATTGGGTTCAGTGTCATCCTGCATATTCCCGCCGGGCAAATTGTTCGATTTGCTTCACGATCGTTCTTTCTGACTGATCAGGCGACACAGAAAGTTCATCAAGTCGAGGCAACGAGCATCCTCGACTTCGCGGATGCGAGAGTGCTTCTCGATGGCTTAGTTGCCTCCATGCAATCCGGCGACGGCCCACGCCGGGTGCGCCAGATGGACATCCGCGCACCTCTGGCTGGCGTGCGCCAACCAGATTGGTTTGTGGCACCGCGTTGGTTCGGCAAATTGTTGGACCATCCGTATTACGTCATCGTACCGTTTGAAGGCGTCACGTGTTCCGAGTGCCTATTGCGCGTGCCGCCGCTCGAAGTTGCCTCGAAAACATTTCAGTTCCCGGAGATAACTTTCAGACTGGTCAAGGAATGGGTTCTGTGGCCGCTGAACTGTTGAGACCTAACCCCGCAGTGGAGCAGACCGCTAGCTCGCATGCGCTCGCCGCTGCTGCTCACCACGCGCGTTAGGCTGACCGGCCGTGCAGTACAATGTCGGTCAAGGAGGTGCCCACGATGGTGGGGGGAAAGAAAAAGGGGTCGGGAATCTTTTTGTTACACACGGGCGAAAATGAAAAGGGGTCGGGAGTCGTTTCGTTACGTATGACATGATAGGCGAGAGCATCAGCGGCCGCGCGGGGACGACAGAGCCAGATGCGATTCTGCCCGAATCGCGGGCTTGCTGTTAAAAATCGACTTCCGACCCCTTTGCTTGCTCTTCGCTCGCAAGAAGCTCGAGGAAGTCGGTTAACCGGATCAACTGTATGCCTTTGTATGTCCCAAGTGTCAGGAGATGCCGATCGCCTGTGACAACGAAGTCCGCATGGGTGTGAACTGCGCACTCGAGGATGCGGTTGTCGGGCTCATCTTCTACGACACGAAGACGGGAAGCGGTCCTGACGACGATGGCCACGCGGCTGATTGCTTGCACTAATTCCCGCGTCTTCTGCTCCGCCCAGTCGAACTTGCTCTGGAGGACCGTTGCCGTCTCGGTGAGAATCGGGATTGAAGTGAAAAGTTCGAATCTTCCACGGAGGGCGCCCAGGTAGGTTTCTTCCGCCCGGCCGCCAGGAATCCCAAAGGCTGACACATAGATGTTCGTGTCGAAGACGACGCGCACGGTCAGCGGTCCTGGAAGACCAGGGCTTCGACATCGGCTTCCGTCAGCACCCTTTTCTTGCGGGCTTGTCTGGCACCATAGCGCTGAAGTGCGAGAAACTCCTCCTCCCGCCGGCGCTGCTCGTACACAGAGACCATCTCACGAAAGAGCTGGCTCTTGTTCTTCGCCTCGGCCTTGGCCAGCTTCTCGAACTTGGTCGCCAACTCGGAGGGCACCGAGACTGTGAGTGGCACGCGTCCGCGCTTCATGTTCTCCTCCTCACTGTATGACAAAATTATACAGGCGAGCGGGGCATCGATCAACGTTTACCTATGAGGAACGGGGAATTTAAGGGGACAGTCTGCTTTCCTCGCCGTACGGCGTGAATCACTGGCCGCGAAAGTTCGGATCGACAGGACAGGCTCCACCGGACCGTTCGGCACGCCGGTTGTGTCCCGATTTCCGTAGAAATTGGCGTCTCCCAGCATCTGGTTTGAGGGGGGACAAAAGGGATGGGGAGTCTTTTCATTACTTCTGTCAGATACAGAGGGGGGCAGAAACAATGAACCTTGCGACCCTTACGGATACATCAAACGCCGGACGAAACTGTGCGGAATGGAATACGCGTTGGCATCTCGAAAGGATGCTTTTCTAGTTGCCACGTGAGAGGGTTCCTTCTACACCGAGCCGTGAAGCTGTATGAAGAGGTCTTTCGGAAATTTGAGTTGGTAGGCATCCGATACCTCGTGGTCGGCGGCATTGCGGTGAACCTCCACGGGTATGCATGTGTGACCGTGGATCTGGACCGGATGCTGGATTGTCACGCGATAATCTCATGCTGGTGGTCGAGGCATTGACAAGATGGGCTACGTTCCCCACAGCCGGTCCATCCCTGAGACTTGGTGTCTGAGGAACAGCGAGAACAGTGGGAGGAAGAGAAGAGAGACGTGGTCAGGACGTTTTACCAACCCAAGGCACTGTTCCGCCAGGTGGATCTGTTCTCGGACAATCCGGTCGATTTCGAGCGGCGTATCGGCCGGTGTGGTGGTTTGAGTTCGGCGGCCTTCGAATTCCGGTCGCCTTGATCGAGGATCTGATAGCCATGAAAGGAGCGCGAACGTCCTCGCGACCGGAAAGACCTGCATTACCTCGAAGAAATCAAACGGCAAAAAGAGACCCGATGATGATCCAGCGTCCAGAGGATCTCTTCTCTTACGCCTCCTGTAAACAGCTCCCGCACGAACTCTATTCGGACCTGGCCGATGTCCCCGCAGCCTTTCCTATGGAGTGGTTTAAAGACCGGTACAATTACCCACGGTTGCACACATCCGAAGAACTATGGGATATGATGGCGCTGCCGCGCGAGGCTGTGTGGCAGTGGCTTGAAGAGGCTGTTGAGTTGGTGTGGGCGTCAAAGCGACGACAATGGGGAGATCGACGTCGACAACGAGCCGCTTCGATGACACGCCCTCTGACGTAAGCGGTCAATTCGCTAGCAATGAGCGTCGCTCCTTGATCCCTTCCAGAGTTCCGATGCTAACCCGACGAGAGGGTTACTGTCGTGTTTCACAATAAAGGGGTTTGACCCCTTATTGGAGTTCTGGAAAGCACAAGAGGGACACGCTACTTTTGGGAAAAAAGTTCGAGACCGATGTCCTGCGTACAGTGTGAGGCCAACTCCGACTGTGTGTGAGGGTTGTGGCCAGTCCAGATAGCCCTATGGGTTCCCGCTTTTTTCAGCGGATCAAGTATGGGAAAGACGAATCGAGCTCTCTCATCCCGGAGAGGCGGCATGGAGCGGTTCGGCGAGGCGAAAAAGAATGGTGTGCGTGCCGGACAGCACGTCGAAGTCGACAAAAATCCGATGCACTTTCACGCCGAGGCCTTTTTCGATCTCGGTCCGGAGCAGCGACTCGCCGGATTTGAACAACGCTGTATAGACCTGTTCCAGCAGCGCGCGCCCTTCCGGCGATTGCGCCAGCCGTTCTTCCGCGGGGACTGAGGCGCTGCGAGTCAATGCTACCTCGATGATATGGTCGCTGATGTGGACCTGCGCGCGGGTGTAGGTGGACTTCATGAACTCGGTCTGAAAGTTCAACACCGCCAACATGACCGTGTACTCGATCTCGGCTTTCGTTCTGGCCGCACACTTCATCGTCGGCGACTCCTGAACCTTGTGGGTGTGGTTTCTGTGCGCTGTCGGTTTCTCCTCCAGCGTCGTCCGAAACCGGTCGCGAATAAAGGCGTCCAGTGACCGGGGCACCGTGACATCCGACGCCCCGCGATCGAAGGCGGTGGAGGCGACATCCGCCTCTTCCGCGTGTAGGCTTCCGGGACCGAGAGCGCCGACCTGTTCTTGGGCGATTCTTCTGGGGGCGCTCATCGCGGAGCGCTCCTCCTCGTCTTTTCTTCCCTCCGACGGAGAAGAAGAGACGTTGCGTCTTGTGATGTTCGGAGCATCCCCCCACCCCTCCCTCTCCCAGCAGCAGGGAGAGGGAAAGATGGTTGGGATGAGGCTACTGGCTATTCGCTGCCGGCTGCTACTTAGTACGCCTTGCTATAGCCAGGCTCGCCGTCGTAGTTCCAAAGCTTCTGTGCTGCGGACCACCACCAGCCTCGCTTGGTCAGCGCGTCGAGAAACGCGTTCACGTCTGCATCCTGCAGGTCCCGTGTCGCCATGAACCGGCAACGGTACCAATTCACCATGAGAAGGTCGGGGCTGACGAACCCCGGCCAGACTTTCGTCCCTCGGTTAGAGATAAATTCACATTTGAAGGGTCCATATTCGCCGTCGGCGAACTTCGGAATGCCCTTGTCGGTGATGATGTAGACGTCCACCCCGACCAATTTAATGTCCTTCTTCTTTTTCGTCGCGATCGCTTCCTGCGTGAATGTCGGCATTGTGTCCTCCTCACTTACCGCGCCGCGCGCATCTTGTCGATGATGGCCTGTGCGTATTCGTCCGTCTTGGCAGTTCCACCCACGTCGTAGGTGACCGTCTTCGCCTCTTCCAGCACCTGGAACATGGCCCGCTCGATCCGATCCGCTGCGTCTTTTTCGTTCAGCCAGCGGAGCATCATCACGCCGGACAGGAGCACGGCCGACGGGTTGACCTTCTTCATCCCGGCGTACTTCGGCGCCGATCCGTGGACGGCTTCGAAAATCGCGCAGTTGTCACCGACATTAGCGCCGGGCGCGAAACCTAAGCCACCCATCAAGCCAGCGCACAGATCGGTCAGGATGTCGCCGTACAAGTTGGGCAGCACCAAGCAGTCGAATTGGCCTGGATTGCGGACCAACTGCATCGCACAGTTGTCGACGATGATGTCCCCCGTCTCGATGTCAGGGTACTTCTTCGCCGCGGCGCGGAAGGCTTCAAGAAACAGGCCGTCCGTCATTTTCATGATGTTGGCCTTGTGCACGCAGAACACCTTCTTCCGACCGTTATCCCGCGCCCACTTCAAGGCGAAATCGGCGATCCGATAGGATCCCGGCCAGGTAATCACCTTGAGACATTGGGCTACCTCGTCGGACACCATGTGTTCGATGGCGGCGTAGGAATCCTCGGTGTTCTCCCGGAAATTGATGATGTCCAGTTTGTCCCAGGGGCGCTTCAGCCCGGGAATCAACCGTACCGGACGCACGTTCGCATACAGATCGAAGACCTTGCGCAATGTCACGTTGGCGCTCTTGTGACCGGTCCCGATCGGCGTCGTCGTCGGGCCTTTCAGCGCCACCTTGTTTTTGGCGATGCTTTGGACCGTCTTGTCCGGCAACAACGTACCGTACTTTTCCAAACAGTCGAGGCCGATCTCCTCGTACTCCCATTGAATATCGACGCCGCTAGCGTCGATGACCATGCGCACCGCCTCGCAAATCTCCGGGCCGGTGCCTTCGCCCGGAATCATCGTGACGACATGTTTCGCCATCCTGAACCTCCCTTAAGCAGCAAGGGCGATCGGACCATCCGCTCCCCTTTGGCAGGCTGACCATGTGCAAATGCGATTCCACGGGCCTGCGCAAGCCCAAAATAGGAGGAGGCCAGAGGGAGACCGCGGACTTCGCGGTTTCGAAGGGATCGGAAGGGGCACGAAGTTCCGTCATGAGCGGCCCTTGGCGTGCGGAAACACACGCACCGGGCGATGCGCCGTGCACGCGCGCTCGCGATCCTTATCCTTATGTTGACTCGCGGCCGACCCGGCTGGCGGCATTCGCTTTGGCGAGGCGCCAACAATAGCCGGCAAGCTGGGTAGAACCCGTTACCACGACTTGGCCTTGAGAACCGGCTGCGACGACGGCTCGGGAAAAGGCAACATCGGGGTCTTCCAGAACCTCGGCAGCGGCAGAGGTCCGCGATCGCCATAGTTCTGCGAGAACCTGCGGGGGGACGGAGGCCGCATGCGGACAAGAGGTGAAAATGGCTCGGTCGGCTCCCGCATCAGCGAGATGGCGAATCATCTTCTCGTACTCTTTCTTGGGATCGATCGAGATGACCAGCACGCTTCGGCGACCTTCGAAGGTGCTTCGAAGCATCGAAGCCAGACTGGCCGCGGCTGCCGCATTGTGCGCGCCGTCCAACAACACCACCGGAGCGCCGGGCACCACCTCGCAACAGGCGCTGAGTTCGATTTGTTCGAACACCGCGCGAAGAGCCGCTTCATCGAGGTCGGGCACCAATCCGCGGCGCCGCAGTGTGTCATAGGCGGCCAGCGCATGAGCGGCGTTCGTGGCCATGAAGGCGGCCGGAGAATTCATCTCCACGTCGCGCCAGACCCGCTGACCGACCCTGAACGAGGCACGGGCTTTCAGGCCCAGGCGGGTAAAATTCACGACCTCATATTCTTGGCCGATCAACAGAATGGGAGCTTTGATGTCTGCGGCGCGCGTCATGACGACAGCGCGCGGCCCATCGGGCATCGTTCCGCACACGACCGGCGTGAACGGCTTAATGATCCCGGCTTTCTCGGCGGCGATCTGCTCCAGGGTGTCACCGAGCACATCCATGTGGTCGTAATCCACGTTCGTAATGACCGAGACTTCCGGCGCGATCACATTGGTCGCGTCCTGCCGGCCGCCAATACCGACTTCGATGATGGCATAGTCCACCTTGGCCAGACGAAAGGCAAAGAACGCCGCAGCGGTGAGAAACTCGAACGGGCTGAGTTCAACCCCCTCCCAATCCATGAACGGTTTGACATGATTGCAAGCGTCAACGAACTCCTGCTCGCTGATTGGTCGGCCGTTGACGGAAATGCGCTCACGATGCGTGCCAAAATACGGGCTGCTGTAGAGACCGACGGTCATCCCGCTTCTTTGAAGCAGCGCCGCGATCATGCGGCAGACCGTCGTCTTGCCGTTGGTCCCGGTCACGTGCACGGACCGATACTTCCGGTCCGGTCGGCCGAGATCGTGAAGGCATCGCGATATCGCACCGAAACTCACCGTGCCATCCGACGGCCTGCCGTTCAGGATGCAGGTGGTTTCGATCTTACGGAGGAAATCCGTGATCTGCTCATAGGATGAAGAGGGGAGGGCCGGATACATGGGAAACCCCTCGGTGTTACAACGAAACATATGACTCCCTTCCCGCCCCCTCATGAATGAAGGGCGCGGCGACAGGCTCGTCACCCGGTTGTGCGATCATTGCTGCGGAAATAACCGTCCATCCGGCTGCGGGGTCGTAGCGATAGAACCGGTCTTCAGTCGGCTCCAGCGCGACCAGTCTGAGCCATCCGTTGGCGAACAGCGTCTTCAGAAACAGTTGACGATCGAGGATCGTCATGATCCGTCCGAGCGGAGCTTCAATGAGCGCGGTGAGACGCATCGGTTCGTGATAAGGACGCGCGCCGTTCATGACCGACTGCACCGGCAGCCCCATACGGAGGTCGCTTTGGTTTCCCGTCATGACCCCGATGCGACCGGTGACGTTGTGATAGACCTTGCTGCCGCTGCCGTACACCCCCGGGTCCACCGTCGAGAAGTAATACTCCAGGTTGATCCATTGGGCGACGATCAACGGTGCCGTCATGATGATTTCCAGCAGCTTGCCGTCTTGGTCCAAAGTGTGATCGTACGAATGCAGGAACGCTCGCCCTTCCAAGTCGATTCCCTGGGTCAATCGGCGTCGACCGATGATAAACACGCTGTTTCTAGCCAGTCCCCATTCCGGGCGCACTTCGGCCCAATCGAGGCTGCACCGTTCCACCGCCCGTACACAGCCCCGGGGAGCATTGGAAGGCGGAGACATGGACAATCTCGCCCATCGTTCCGTCGCTGCCGCGGTGCCGGCCTCTTGCACATCGTGCAAGAGCTGCGCGAGATCTTTTCGGTGGGTCGACGGCACATCTTCCAGGTCCACGATCCGGACCCGATCCGTCGTGGTGTCGTGAAGCGCGGCGAGGAAATGGGTGTCCGCCGGGATCATAAGCCCCCGTTGAGCCAGCACCTCACGGACCTGCGGCCGGTTGGCGATCATGGCGAACGTCCGCGCGTTCGGCAGACCGGAACTGCCTCCGCAGGCTCCGCAGTCCAGAGCCGACTCATACGGATTATTCTGCGAGGTGCTGCTATGGCCGCAGAGCACCACGAGGCGGGCGAACGGCCCGGTCAGGCCCATGAGCCGCAACGAGGTCTCCACATAGTACGCCTGTTCGGTGAGCGTGAATCCGGTCTGCGTGATCCGATCAAACCGAGCGTGCGCGGCGCGCGGCGTCAAACGGCACTCCCGGCGCAGTTCCTCCATCACGGCCCTTTCGCGAGCCGGGTTTATCGCCAGGAGTTGGGCGAGCGCTCCCGGCACTATCGCGGTCTCCGGATCGGTCTCCAACGCCTGCTGGCGGATGCTTTCTAGAACGTGGACGGTCAGCCGGCTGCCGGCGATGTGGAATCGTCCCCGCAGCCATCGCGCAATCTGCAGCCGTTGTTCGGCAGCCACCATGGCCTCCGCTTCCGGTATCCCAAGTTTGTCGACCGTCAGCGTGGTCGCGACCGCGGGCATCATGACGGTGTTGAACCACTGTTCCAGGCGGTGATACGCCTGCGGCCACAAGGTCTTTCCGAGCAAGGGCACCCCCAGGAACCAGCCGACGGCTTCGACCATGACATAGGGGGTGATGACATTGTGTTTGAGGTCGTGGAGCAACTCCCTCCAGAATTTGGCAAATCGCGCCCTTCTTTTGCGCTGTTGCGCACGTTCGCCGTGATAGGCCCGCGGCACTTCCCGGATTAAATGTTTGGGCTTCAGCAGGACGGGACAGAGCGCCGACTCATGGAGTTCGTCCAATGACCGGTAGGACATGGGTAACCCGAAAAATCCGGCAAACCCAAAGGTCTCGTATCCGCCGCGCTGCTCGAGATGCCGTCGCAACACCTCGGATCGTATGTCGATACAGAAGACCCACTGTGCCAGCGGCCGAGCCGGATCGCGGGATCCTGACCGCAGGTCGCCTCGGCAGACCGGCGGCCTGATAAGTTGTCGCAGGACATGATTCTGGTGCGTCAGTTCATAGGCTTCGAGCCATTTCAAAGCGTGCAGTCGGGGAGGAAACGCTAGGAGCCAATCAAGGAGCGTCGAAAGATCACTCGGTGAAGTCATCGCGATCAAGTCAGTTTTCATCCCCTGAGTCTCCGCCAGGCGGACGATCAGACGCGCCTGTTCCGCGATGAATTCTTCGCGGCGAAGGCGACGGTACGTGTCGATCCAGCGTCGGCCCATTTCTTCCCATGTTCGCGGGTCCGCGCGCCGCCACCGCCGCCGGAGACGGGCGGCCTCCAGCCGGGCTTCGTGCGGCAGGCGACCTGATAGAAGCGCTCTCCTGAACCACACCGCATGGGGAAATTGCCTCGCATAGTCCCGGATGGAATCGACATCCCCTGAACACGCCAACGCCGTTCGGCAGGCAACTGTCACCAGTTCCCGCTCATAAAAAAGGCGCACCGCGAGATACATGATCAGGTCAATCCGATAAAAATCCTGCCAGGGATACGCAGTTTGTTCGGCCCGCCATTTGATCAGCCCGGCCCATCCTGGCAAGGCGGCGAGATGCAACGACAGGTACTCTTGCCACGCCGGTTTGGGTACTCCGAGCCTCCTCAGCGAGTGAAGCAGTGCGTCCTCCGGACAGTCGGGCAGGGCGCTCAGCTTCTCCGCCGCCCGTTTGATTCCTATCCAGGCCAATCCGACATCGTACCGGGCCGCCGCTTTCCACGCGCGGAAAAATGTCTGTGCCCGGTGAGGCATCGGCCACGCCGCTTCTCCTTCGTCGCAGAAAGCCGCGCACCACTTGACCATCTGTCGATTCATGTGATCGATGACGGCGGTCCCCAACGTTCGATCGCACCACGCCGCCAGCGTTTCCCGACAAAGCCAGTCGTCGCTTTCGAACCGGTTGAGGTCGTTGACCGGATCCGGCACATGTTGCGCCGCGACCTCGTACGTCCACCGAATCACGCGGTTGATATCGTGTGGCGACTGTTCCCGACGGCTCTCGCCACTTGATGACAATTCGTCAAACGGCCGAACATGCAAGCCATGGATCAGTGCCGTCCGAAGCACATCCAGATGGGACAGCCGGCGATCGCCAAACTGGATATGTTTGTCGGAGGCCAGTGGCCGCAATACTTCGTCGACGTCGAGGGAACGGATACGGCCGCGCAAAAATTCTTCCCGGTACAGATTCAGAGGCAGATACCCCCGCCCGCCGAATAATTGTTCGCCCCGCCGGACGGCTTCTTCAAATTTCAGGTGTTCCAACCCCTGCAGCGGGTTTCGCGAGATGAAGGTGCGCATCGGCCAGAGCTTGGCGACGACTTCTCCTGCGAGATTCACATGGGAGCGCAGCTCCATTCGCTGAGCATCCGTATAGGGTTCAGCCATGCTGTCCGGTGCGTTCGTCATTCGCACAGTCTCCTGTTTGCGCCGATGCGGGTAGCAAGAACAAGGCCGAATCCTTCTTTGCATCGCGGTTCGTGCGGAACTCTCTGAAGGTGAAAGAAAAACGTGGACGTTTCGTCTCGCTCACGGTTGTCGAAAGAAATTTGCGCGTGCCGCACGTCGTGCAGTGATACACGTGACGTGCGGAGCTGCACGTGACAAGGAAGTCAACGGGGTAGGGGAATCGTCGAAGAGAAGAAGGGACTCTGATTTCAGCTATCGTGCAAACCGCGACGGAGACGCAAGTGGTGGGATGGGTTTCCTCGCCATGAGGATATCTTCTTTCGCCTTCTCGATCATAGAGAAGGCTCTTCGGATTGAATCGTCGCAGCGCAGCGGCGGAGTCGATCCATGATAGCCAAGCCGAGCCCCTGTTCCTCGCAAGGCTCCGCATACAAACGATCAAGCCCCAGCGCGTCCAGCTTGCGTAACGCGGCAAAGAGGTTTCGTGCTACTTCGGGAAGGTGGCCAGAAGAAGACAGCACTTCCACGAACGCGTAGCCATTCCGGCTCACCGGATCGGACATCGCCAGCAGCCCGGCTCGCTCACCGGTTCTCAGCGGGCGCGCGCCTCGCGCGGGCAAGATGGTGAGCGGCGTGCGTGTCGCGTAGTGGCGGGCGAGCCGGCCCGGCACCGGCGGCCGTCGATCGCTTCCGCCGCGGCACACGAGGGAACCGATGATGGCCTCAATGTCCGAAAGCGGCAGAGCACCCGGTCGGAGGAGCTCCGGCTGATCACCCACCATCGATACGATGGTGGATTCCAAGCCGATCGGGCACGGGCCTCCGTCCAGAATCAGATCAATCCGATCGCCCAACGCCTGCCATACATGCTCGGCGGTGGTCGGGCTGACATAACTGAAAGGATTGGCGCTCGGTGCGGCGATCGGCACGCCCGCTTCCCTGATCAGCGCCTGCGCGACCGGATGGGCTGGCATCCGAATTGCGACGGTGGGAAGCCCTGCTGTCACGAGATCGGGGACGTTCTCACGCTTCCGCAGGACCAAGGTCAGCGGCCCAGGCCAGAATGCATCCATCAGCCGGTGCTCGCCGGGGTTGAATGCATGGACCAGGCGATCGAGAGACGACAATGCCCCAATATGCACGATGAGGGGATCAAACGACGGACGCTGCTTGACCTCAAACACCCGCGCCACCGCTTCGGGATTCAGCGCGTCGCAGCCGAGTCCATACACCGTTTCGGTCGGAAAGGCGACAAGGCCGCCATTCCGGATCACTTCTGCCGCCAGCCGAACGGCCGCCGGATCAGAAGCAGGGAGCATTTCAGTGCGCATCTTCTCGACAGTCACTCGTTCACCGGCCGATGGTCCAGGATGTCCAGCGCCTTGCGACCCGATGAGACTTCCAGCAGGTCCCGGCGCGAGTCCGCGAGTAAATGTTCTCACACCGCCTGTACCCGTCGACCCTTCACATGGATTGCCTGCCCTGACCAGTCAGGCCAACTGGGCGACTCCGCGCAACGGAACATGCGCTCGCGCGCGAAGACCCGATCGGTCTGGACTTGCCGGTTCAACCCCTCAAATTGATCCGGCCGTCCAGAAGGGCCTGGACGGTGACCGGCGACGGGAACGGCGCTTACTTACATATGTCCCAGCTTCCGCAGCACTTCCATCCCGCGCCCTTCATCCTGCGCCCGACCGGCTCGCTCCGCAATGGTGGTCGTTCGCAATTCCGCGATGATCTGCGACACGGAGGCAGCGCGGGATGCCACGGCTCCAGTACAGGGCACGCAACCGAGGCTGCGATAGCGGGTGCCGTTGCCTCGGTCGAAATACAACTCCGGCAAGGGGATCTGTTCCAGCTCGATGTATTCCCAGATGTTCAGCTCGGTCCAATCGAGGAGCGGGTGAACCCGAACATGGGAGCCCGCAGGAAACGCCGTCTGATATTGATCCCAGAATTCGGGCGGCTGGTCGCGAAAATCCCATTCTCCGTGCTTGTCCCGCAAAGAAAAGTACCGCTCTTTCGCTCTGGTCCCTTCTTCGTCGGCGCGGATGCCCAGGATGATGGCGGTCCAACCGTGCGCCGCGATGGTTTGCTTGAGTGCCTCGATCTTCAGCGAGGTGCAACAGGTCACACGGCCGCGGTTCGGCCCCATGCCGGCGGCCAGCGCCTGGGCGTTTTGGCCCACCACGAGATTCAGCCGCCACTCACGGCAAAGCCTGTCCCGATAGTCGATCAACTCGGGCATTTCGTAGCCCGTATCGATATGCACCAACGGAAAGGGCACATGGCCGAAGAAAGCCTTGCGAGCCAGCCATAGGAGAACCGTCGAGTCCTTGCCCATTGACCACAACATCGCCAAGTCGTCGAAGTGGTGATACGCTTCGCGGAGGATATAGACGCTTTGGTCCTCCAGCGCGCGCAAGTGCCCCTTCGCGCAGTCCCTCATATCCAGTTCATCCCGTTCCACAAAAAGCTTCGCCTCCGAGGAATCGACATGCGGAGAATGAATCGGCGATTCCCAGGTCCACAAGCCTATTGCCGGGCCGCCTGAAGAACCGACTGGCTAGGCTTGTCAGGCCGCTGCGGGGTTTCCCCGCTCAATATGCCGCCGCCGGTGAAAGCGGCTCGTTCGAGACCAGCTTCAAAATCCGAAATCCATCGAACTTCGCGGTCCCGCTCCCCATCGAGATCAGACCGACCCGCCCGCCTTGTTGGACCGGTTCATCCGAAACCGCCAAAACCTCCGCTCCATCGAAGAACAGGGCGAGACGCGGCCGGCTGAGATGGGCGAAGTTTTCTCGCTGAATACGTAGCAGGTGCCACGCACCGGGTTTCGGCTTGACCGCGGCTGTGCCAAGCAGTTTCATCCGTCCTTGCTCAATCCGATGGATCGCCACCTCGGTCATCGTGGGGTTCACCGTCGCCGCATAGATGGTCTTCCCATTCTGTTCGCCCACGGCAATCCCCGCTCGGCCTTTGTGTCCCTCGCCAAGCTTGAGCCGAACCGTCACGTCCACATAGCCGAAGGCTGCCTCTTCGGTCAGCAGCGCGTGCACGCAATCGGTCTCCGAGCAGACGGCATGATGCGTCAGCACCTGAGGCGCGCTGGGTGCCTCAGGATCGACCTCGATACGCCAGTCGGCCCGGTTGCCATGGACCTCGTCCGAAATGAGAAATCCCCGCGGAGCCGAGCCGGGCGGCTCGTTGTCGAACTCCCACACGCGAAGCAGATCCTGCGTCGGAGGGTTCGCATGGACGGCGACATCCAGCACTTCCTGGGAACGGACGGGAGAGGGCAGTGTCACCTCCGTTCCTTCCGGCACCAGGGCCTTGACCAGATCATTGCCCACCAAATGGGCCCAGACGCCGACCATCCCGACCGGAAGCGGAACACGGTCATGCCAGTGTTTGACGAGACGAACCCTGTCTTGCACGGTGCTCGGGGTGCGGTCAAGTGACAGCGTTTCCAGCAGAAGCAGGGCTTGTGCCGCCGTCATTTTGTCCAAAGGATCTTCCACCAACTCCAACGCCTGCTCCGCCTCGCGGCGGGCGAGGTCATGCCACGGATGGGCATACCGGCGATTCCAGGCCAGCCATTGAACACGGTCCCAGGCCATTTCCGAGAGGAGAGCGCCGCGCCTTGTGCCGTCCGCCGCGGTTGCCTCCTTGAGCAGTTGTTCGTGCATCGCCAACGCCGCCTCCGCGTCACCGTTCCATCGATACAACGCTCCCAGCCGACGACGGATCTCCGGAGTCACCGCATCGCTGTTCACGACGATCTCCAACGCGGCGATGGCGCCATACAACGCCTCAGCGGCGGGTTCCTCTCCCGTCGTCACAGCAGTGAGTTCCTGGCGCCAGGTCGGCGCCTGAATATTCCAATACAGCTCAGCCAGACGGCGCTTGACAGCCTTATCGGCTGCGTTCATGCCGCTTTTCTTCAGGCCCTCGTCTAGAAACGATTCGAATAACTCAGTCCCCAGCAGGCGGTTCGCCTCGGCCTCGTCAGGGTCTATGAGCAGGAGTCGCTTCAGCAGCGCCAGCCGATCACTCCGGATGGAGGAATGTTTGGCTCGTTCGAGCCCGGCTCGAAAGTGTTCCGCCGCCTCCCGTTTGGTCCACCAGCGTGCCGAGCCGACAACCAATCCTCCCTTGATCGAAGGCTCAACGGACGGGGCACCTGGACGTTCGAAGGCGCGCCCGATGTTATCGGGATCAAGACCGTACCGTGCCCCGGGGATTTGAGGCGCATCGGTCAGCGCCTCGTTGACCACCGCCGAGTCACGCACATACCCGAGTTTTTGCAACCCGCTGACGACAACGAACCGAACGTCAACCTCTCGGACAGGGCCATAGCGGCGAATCTGTCCGCTCGCCCACCACACTTCGCCCGGCTTGAGTGCCAACGGAGCGGTGAGAGGGTCGGGATAGGTGACGCGGACTTCGACCAGCGTGCCACGCACGGCGACCGGATCGTTACTTTTTTCCTGAATCGCGATTGATCGAGCGGGCCAAACCTTTTTCACGGTGATTTTGGGCGTCGTTTCCTTGACGACAGCGGGCGACACAAAGATCCCCGGCGGATAGTTCTTCCAGCTATCCGCCTGACGATGCGTCTCCGCAATCAATCCGAAACCGATCCCACGACCCACCGCACCGAAGATGCCCGTTTCCGGTTCGTCGTCCACGAGGGCGCGATGGGCCTTCATCGTGTCATCCCAGCAGACCTTGTCGGTGTCTGGCGGCGCTCCCGGTTGGCGGTGACGCGCCAGACAGCCAAGATCGAACGCGGCCCACTCCGCCACCTTTCCTGCCGCCATAGCCTCCACATACTGCGTGACAAGGCGGGCCGGATCCATGCCGGCCCGTTTGGCCTGCTTGTTTTGGGCCGTCATGTCGGCTGCTCTGCCCGGCATTGACAATCCGAGCAGCAAAATCATCATGCCCACTCCGATGCGGGCGAATGCCGTTGCGGATCTCATGGTTCTCTTGCCTCCAAAGCTTTAACACCCCGGTGTCTTGCGCAGAGCTGGATCCCGCTGCGCTGCATAAGAAGATCGTGCATGGCCCGTCTACGTCGGATCCAAGTGATGGACAACCCGCCCTTCTCCTGCGGTATCCCGCTCATCCTGTTTGTAACAACCATGTGTGCAAGCGGAGTTCCAAAGTTCGACGAAGCCTGTTCAGGGAAGAACGAGGTGCAACTCAGCTTGACTGCTCATCAGGTGGCCGACCATCCTCGCACTGGTTGGAAACGCACCGTGGGAATCGCACAACGTTGATCCACCGCCGTGTGCGCACACACGACCAGCACGGACGTTCGTGCGACTTCGCACCGGGCAGTTCCGGGATGGAACAGCCAAGCCTTCTTGAACCTTATCACTTGTCAAAGCGTGCGCCTTCAATCACTGTTTCTTCCGGCGGCGGTCCAGCATCCAGCGGGTGATCCCCAAATACTTGGCAGCCTGCGTCTTGTTCCCCTCCGACCGCTGCAGCACCTCGGCGATGATCCGATCTTCCAGATCCGCCAAGGATTGTTCCCCGACACGGAACCGGATCTGCACGGTCATCGGATCGTCCGAACCTCCATCGGCTGGCTGGGCTCTCGAGGGAGTTCCAAAGACTGGCCCGGTCGTTCCCTGGAGGTCGGATGGAAAGTGGACCGCTTCGAGTTGGTCTCCGGAGCAGAACAGCACGGCGCGTTCGATCAAATTGCTTAGCTCACGCACGTTGCCCGGGAACTGGTACGTCCCCAGGACGACTTGGGCGCTTTCCCCCAGCGCGCGAACCGGTTTTTTGAGTGCCAGGGCGGAGCGGGCAAGAAATTGCTCCGCCAACGGAATGATATCCTCGCGGCGGTCCCGCAGGGGCGGCACGGTCAAGGTCACGACGTTGAGCCTGTAGTAGAGGTCCTCGCGGAACTCGCCTTTCGCGACCGCCTCTTTAAGATTGCGGTTGGTCGCGGCCATGAATCGAACGTCGACCGGAATGCTCGTCGCGCCGCCGACCCGGCGCAGCGTCCGCTCTTCGAGCACCCGCAACAACTTGGCCTGCAACGGGAGGGGCAGGTCGCCGATCTCGTCGAATAAGACGGTGCCGCCTTCGGCCATCTCGATCAAACCGCATTTCCTAGCCGAGGCTCCGGTGAAGGAGCCTTTCTCGTGGCCGAACAACTCGCTTTCGAACAACTCGCGCGGGATCGACGGACAATCAACCTCGACGCAAGGCTTGTCGGCCCGGGCGCTGTTGAAGTGAATCACGCGACCGACGTACTGCTTGCCAGAACCTGTTTCGCCCTGCAGGAGCACTGTCACCCGGTCGTTCTTGGCGAGCTCCCGCACCTGCTGCAGGAAGGCCTGGGTGATAGGACTCTTGGCGACCATGCGATCGAGGGCATAGCGATCCGTGTCCTGACCGCTGTGCAGTTGCACCTGCCGGCGCAGCGCGAGCAAATCCGTGGCGCGACCCAGCGCGTGCAGGAGATCGTCCATGTCGATGGACTTGGCAACGAAATCGAAGGCGCCGAGCCGCATCGCGTCGACCGCATCCTTCACGGTGCCCCTGGCCGTCAGGAGAATGACGAGAAGATTCGGGAAAACCTGTTTGACGCGGGTCAGCACGTCCAGACCGGAGAGATTCGGCATGAGGAGATCGAGCACCAGAATATCGGGCTCGTAGGCGCGGAGCATCGCGAGGGCTTCCTCTCCCGATCCGGCGGTCTGCACCAGGTATCCGTGGTCGGCCAGCCTTAGCGCGAAGGCTTCCCGAACGGACTCTTCATCCTCCACCAACAGGATTTGCCATGCCATACTACCCCTTCAACGGAAGCCAGATTT
The DNA here is from genome assembly GCF_976986435.1 of Nitrospira calida. NCBI lineage: Bacteria > Pseudomonadati > Nitrospirota > Nitrospiria > Nitrospirales > Nitrospiraceae > Nitrospira > Nitrospira calida. Next base: position 2,190,843 of record NZ_OZ335950.1, on the reverse strand, counting down.
CGACGACCGCTCCGCTGCCTGGAGGACTGGAAATGGCCAACTGGCCGCCGTGCCGTTCCACGATGTCCTGAGTGATGGTCAGGCCAAGGCCAACTCCCTTCGCCTTGCCGCTCGTGAAAAACGGTTCATAGATGTGTTTTAGATCCTCCGGAGGGATCCCTTTTCCTGTGTCCGCGAACGTGACGAGCACGCCGGCGGTCCGACGGGTGTCCCGTTTCATGGCGATCGTCAGATCGCCGCCGTTGGGCATCGCCTCGATCGCGTTCATGGCGATGTTCAGATAGACCTGCTGAATGTGGGCTCGCGAGACTTCCGCCGGCGGGAGATCCGCTTCCAAATCTTTTTTCACGGCGATGCGGTGTTTGATCAGATTCGGCCGGAGCAGGGTTAAGGTGTCGTCGAGCAGGGCCGGCAGATCGCACGGCCGCAGGTCGAAGGGCCGCGGCCGGAGCTGTCCCAGATGCGATTCTAAGAGTTCGTCGATCCGCGCGGCTTCACGGGCGATGAGGCGGCACCGATCCCGCGCGGCCGGCGGCAGCGTGTCCTGCTCGGCCAAATGCATGGCGAGACTCCCGAGGCCAATCAACGGATTGCGGATTTCGTGCAGAATCCCGCCGGCGAGCTGGCCGACGAGTTTCACCTGCTCCGTATGACGCAGCGCCTCCAGCATCCGCTCCCGCTCGCTCAGATCGGTGAGAATCGCCAAGTAGTACCGGATCGCTCCGTCCGGATCCTTCACCGGGCTTACGCTTTCCCACACTAGGAACTCGGAGCCGTCCTTGCGCCGGTTGACGAAGCGGTCCACGAACGCGTGTCCCGAGCGGATCGCCTGCCACAACCGTTCGTAGAACTCCGGGGCGTGCTTCCCGGATTTCAGGACTGCCGGAGTCCGTCCGATCACCTCCTCCCGCTTCCATCCCGTCATCCGCTCCATCGCTGGGTTCCACTCGAGCAAACGGCCTTCCGTGTCGGTCAGCATGATGCCGTCCTGCACCAGCTCGAACAACCGATGGTAGAGCTGCAACTGGGTTTCCTCCCGGCGCCACCGCTCCAAAACCGTGGCTACGGTGTTCGCCACGGAGCACAGAAACTCCAACTCTTTGTCGGAAAATTCCCGGACACTTTTGCAATGGGCGCCCATGACGCCGTAGACGCGGTCCTGGACCATCATGGGGGCGCTCATGCCCGAAATCCCGCCATGCTCAGACAGAAGCCGGGACGGCGTGAAGCGGGTTTCGTGGCGGAGATCGCGAACGACGACCGGACGGCGCTCCCGGATAGCATAGCCGGCCTGCGAGTGGGTCCCCCCTTCGACGGTCAGGCTACCGATCAATCCTTCCCGCCAGCCGACCCCTGCCACGAGGTAGAGGTGTTCGTCGGATTCCCGTGGAATTAGAATCTTACACAGCTCGACGCCGAGGGTCTCCGCGGTCAGCCGAACCGCTTCGTTCATGATTTCCTGGACTGCCACCCCGCTGACCGCCAGTGCGCCGATCCGGGCGAGCACCGATTGGAACCGGGCGGCCTGGGACGCCTCATGCGCGAGCAGGGTGCGCTCGGTGACGTCCTGAAGGACCAGGAGCACGCCCGCGCCGCCGTGATAGGGAACCACGTTGAAACGGCATTCATAGACGAGCGGCCGGCCCTGACGATCGGTCAGACGATATTCCTTGACGCTGCGGGCTCCGAGCAGCTCTCGACTCCAGGCGTTGGCTTCGGCAAAAAGACGCGCACGAAGAGTCTGGGACACGGCAGCCTGCTCGGCAGCCGATGGCAACGGCTCGGCCTCTCCTGCAGTTGGAGCGTCGAGGAGTTCGCCGAAGCGCGCGTTCTCGTAGATCAGGATCCCCTGGGAGACGAAACAGAGACCCCCGTCGATGCAGTCGCCGACCCAGGCCAGCACTTCCGCGGCGGCGACTTCCGATTGGGTCAACAGCGGCGGCTTCGGTCGTGGACGTCTGGCTGGCGACATGCGCTCCATGCTCGCTCAGGCGACAGGGATGAACGGCAGACCGATTCTGCCGCCGGGGACAGTATACTGGCCCGATCCGGAGACAGTCGAGTGAGCACCGGCCGCGACCGCAGCACGCGTCATTGATCCGGGTTATTTAGCGACGAAATGCTCGCGGCGGCTGACCGCCACGTCGCTGACGAACATGGCGCCGGAATGCTTGTTGAAAAGCGGGCCTAGGCCGGCCAGGATCGGCTCGACCTTCTCCTCCGGCACAACAGTGAACACAATCACCTGGCTGCTGGTATCGTTGAACAGCAGGTGACCCTCGTGAAAGCCGTGGTGCCCCTTGCCCGACACATTATTGATGATCGTATAGCCGGTGGCGCCGACGCGGTCCAGGAGGTCAGTGACAAATTTCAAGTGTTCGCCCTGCACGACGATCTTGATTTCCTTCATCGGATGCAACGTCAAGCCGATCATGGTGTGCTCCTCTTCGTATCCATCCGCCGGCGCGGTCATAGTGGTGGAACTCGCCGTCCCGCGGGTCGAGCGCCGCGAGCGCGACCCATCCCAGATTGAACAATTGTTTGAGCAACGGGTGGCGGTCGATGATCGCGGTGATGCGCTCGCGCGGTGCCTCGATGACGGCGAGCAAGCGCATCGGTTCGTGATAGGGCAGCCGGCCGCTCAGGACCGTCTGGGCGGGCAGCCCGATGCGCAAGTCGCTCCACACGCCGGTCATCACGCCGATCCGGCCGACCACGTTGTGATACACCTTGCTGCCGCTGCCGTAGACTTCGTTGTCGACGGTCGAGAAATAATGTTCCATGTTGATCCACTGTGCGACCACCAGCGGCGCGGTCATGATGGTTTCCAGCAGTTTGCCGGAGGCGTCCTGTCGATGGTCGTACGAATGCAGAAAGGCGCGCCCCTGCAGGTCGACCGGCTGGGACAAGGCCCGTCGCCCGATGATCATGAGGCTGTTCCGAGACAGTCCCCATTCCGGCCGGACCTCTGCCCAGTCGCGGCTTCGTCGTTGAGCCTGTCGCCGCGCCGCCCAGGGGTCAAGCGGGGCCGTCGGTCCATCGAGCGCGCGGCCGCGCTCCAGCGCGGTCCGAGCGCCGGCTTCTTCCAAATCCTCCATAAGCCGCTGCAGATCCTTGCGGTGCGTCGCCGGCACATCCTCCAGATCGACGATGCGGACGGTGTCGGCCGTGGTGTCGTGCTGCGCCGCAAAGAAATGCGTGTCGCTCGGAATCGCGATCCCGCGCGCCTGCAGCAACTCCCGCACGGCGGGCTTGTTCGCCATCGCGGCGATGACCCGCGCGTTGGAGAGTCCCTGATTTCCTCCGCAGGCCCCGCAGTCGAGGGCGGACTCGTAGGGATTGTTGTCCGAGGTGCTGCCGTGCGCGCAGAACAGCACCACACGCGCGAAGTTGGACGACAGCCCCGTTAAGCGGAGCGCAGCTTCGACATAATATGCCTGCTCGGTGATGGTGAACCCGGTTTGGGTAATGCGCTGCAGCCGTTCGGAAATCCCGCGCGGACTGATCCGATGGTGTTCGCGCAGTTCCCGGTAGAAGGCTTCTTCCTCCTCCGGAGTCAGGCGCAGGACGCTCGCCACTTCCCCGTCGGGGCCGTTCGCCTGGCCGAGGGCTTTTTTCCGAATCTTGTCCAGCAACGCGGGAGAGAGGGCTGCGCCCGTCAGGCCGAACCGTTCGCGCAGCAGCTCCCGAATCCGGGCCTGCTGTTCGGCCGCCACCATTTCTTCCGCTTCTTCCCGGGTGAGCTTCTCAACCGTCAAGGTCGTCGCCACGGATGGGATCAGGAGCCGTTTCACCCATCGGCTCGCGGCCTCGTACCAAACGGGGAGCAGTGTCTTCCCGAAAAGGGGCAAGCTGAAGAACCATCCGAGGGCCTCGACCATGACGTAGGGCGTGACGACGTTTCCCTTCAAATCATGCAGCAGGGCGTGCGCCGCCTCGCTGAGCCGCGCCGCCGTCTTGTGACGCTCGGCGACTGCTCCGTGATAACTGCGGGGCACCTCGCGAACCCGATTTTTCGGTTTCAGCAGGACCGGGCAGTGGGAGACGGCGTAGGATGCGTTGAAGGGCTGATAGTCCAGCGGCACGCCGAAAAAGCCAGCGAGTCCCAGCGTTTCATAGCCCCCGCGATGTTCCAGGTGCCGGCGGAACACCTCGGACCGCACGTCGATGCAAAACACGACTTGAGCGAGCGGTCTCGACGGTGGGTCCTGATCCGGGACCGGCGCAGCCGCGGAACTCCGGCGGGCGGCCGCGGCGAGGCGGTCCAGCATGTCGCGGCGATGGCTTGCCTCGAAGGCTTCGAGCCAGTGTCGGCCGTGCTCCGAAGGCGGAAACCCGTCGAGCCAGTCGAGCACCGTCCGGACGTCGGAGGGAGGAGTTGACTCGATGGCGTCCGGATCGATCGAGAGCGCCCGCGCGAGGCGCACCAGGGAACGGGCCGCCGCCTGCGGTGCATTCCGGGTCTCTTGTTCGAGGCGCCGCTCGTATTGACGACGGCCTTCATCTTCCCAGGCGGTCTGGTCGTGCCGACGGCGGGAGCGAGCGAGCCGTCGGACACACGCGAACTCGGCTCCAGACAGGCGTCCTGCCACCCATTCCCGTCGCAGCCAACAGGCGTGCGGGTGTTGGTCGATGAACCGCCGAATTTCCTCGTAGTCGCCGGGCAGACCGAGGCGATCGCGGCAGATCCATTCCACCAGCTCGCGCTCGTAAAACAGGCGGACCGCCAGATAGTTCACCAGATCGACAGGATATTGCTCCTGCCAGGGGAATCCGGTCTGATTCGCCCGCCACTTGATGTAGCCGGTCCATCCCGGCAGGGCGGCGAGATGCAGGGTCAGATAGGCTTCCCACGCCGCCTTGGGAAGTTTCAGATGCGTTAAGCTTTCCAGGATCGCATCCTCCGGCCGGTCCGGCAGAGCCCGAATCTTCCGGGCCGCGTGGCGAATGCCAATCAGACGAAGGGCAGCGTCATGTTGCGCCAGGGTTTTCCAGGCCAGGTAAAAGGTTCGCTCCCGGTACGGCATCGACCAACTCGCCTCGCCCTCGTCCAGGAAGGCTGCGCACCACGTCGTCATTTCCCGATTGATGATCTCTGCAATCGTCGAGCCGACGGTCCAGTCGCACCACGCGCTCAACGTTTCTCGCGTCGCGAGGGCGTCCGCGTTCTCCGGCGTCGATGGGAACCGGGCGCGAATGCCTTGCATGACCGAGGTCGCCAGCAGCCAGGACGCGACCTTCGCGACGGTATCCCGATCGTCCTCGTCCTCGCCGCGACGGCCCTGAGGAGCCGGTTCCGTCACGCCATGGATCATGGAGGCGGCCAGCACGTCCAGGTGCGAAACAGACCGTCCCGCAAACGCGGCCTGTTTGTCCGAGACAAGAGGCCGAAGAGCCGCCCGCACATCTTCGACGCAAATGCGCCCGCTCTGCAGGTAGGCGCGATAGGTGTCGTTGCTCAGGTATCCTCGCCCGCCGAATACCTGTGCGCCCCGTTCGACGGCCTGCTCGAATGGCAGGATTTCCAATCCATGGAGTGGGTTGTGGTGGATGAAGGTCCGCATCGGCCAATAGGGCGAGATGACCTCTCCGGCCAGCTGGACGTAGGAGCGCAGCTCCATCCGCTGCGCGTCGGTGAATCCATGTGAACCCCGGGTTGTCATCCTGATCACCGGCCGGTCATGGTCGTCTCCGACATGCACCGCCGCAGGCGCGCCGGAGATCCGCTGAGGCTCTGAACCGCATCTTCCACGTAGAGGCCGTGCAGAAACGCGACGTACAGACGGATGTGGATGGTCTCCATCCAGTCAGGAAGCAGTCGCAGGCCATGCGCCCTGCCGTAAAGAATGACCCATACCCCCACAACGAGGACCGCTGAAAGCGCCACGAACACCTCAAACAGCCCCCACGGCCAGGCTGCCGCCTGGAAGTACGCGGCGGGTTCGCCCGGCCTTGGATAGAGAAAATGGGTGAACGACTCACCGGCCCATAAGTAGGTCAGCCCGATGAAGGCTAACGTTGCGAGCATGGTGGCGGATACTTTCCACGAGGCGACCTCGGTGAGCCGGTAGAGGCTGAAGACAGCCTGCGCCGACGTCACCCAGGCGAAAAAGAGGAAAATCACCGCGCCTTGCGCCTCGAAGAGCGGCACATGCACCAGACCGTGGGCGATGAGCAGGATAACGAGGGGAAGTACCAGCGTGACGGCCAAGCCGGTGGCCCAGGTCATCAGCGAGAAGCCCGACGCTTCGCGGACCGGATGGTGGCCCGGCAGCTTGAATTCGATTCGCGCCCGGTGGATGTTCGATCCGGAATTCAGGAACAGCGTGGCCTTGAACAAGCCGTGGGCGCAAAGGTGGAAGATCGCCAATGCGAACGCACCCAAGCCGCATTCCATGACCATGTACCCCATTTGTCCCATCGTCGAGTAGACGAGCGTGCGTTTGATGCTGGGCTGGGTCAGCATGGTGGCGGCCCCGATCAGAGCGGTCAGGGCCCCGATGATGAATAGGAGATACAACGTCGTCGGGGCCATCCCGTAGAGAGGCGCCAACCGGTTCACCAAAAATCCCCCGGCGTTCACAATGCCGGCATGGAGCATGGCGGACACGGGCGTTGGAGCTTCAATCGTACCGGACAACCAGACATGGAACGGGAACTGGGCCGACTTGGTCATCACGGAGGCCACGAGCACCAGAGTCGCCACGGTGACGGCGCTGATCTCCCAGTCGGTCGCAATTCGAAACGTGGGAACCAAGGAAGGTTGTTCCACGAGCTGGAAGAGGTCGGGCAGATCAAGGGTGCCAAACGCGGCGTAGAGCCATGCCACCCCAATGAGCAGTGCAGCGTCGCCAATCCCGTGCACGTACAACGTCGTCCGACCCGCCTGCCGCGCCGCCGGCCTAGTGTCGTCGAAGGAAAGCAGGGCTCGCAGCAACCACGTCATGGCGTGCCAGCAGATGAAGAGCCACAGCAGATTTCCGGTGGTGACCAGGCTGAGCAGGACGAATGTCAAGAGACTCAGCAGGGTGAAGAACCTGACGTATCCCGGATCGCTGCGCATGTAGCGCCGAGAATACACATGGATCACGAGGCTGACGGCAGTGATCAAGACCATCATCACAGCGGCCAGCCGATCCACGAGCCACGTCGGAGTCGCGAAAGCCAACAGAGCGGGCATCCCGGGCAGACGGAGAACAACCGGTTCCTGATGAACGGTCTGGTAGAGGGTCAGCACAGCGGCGACGGCGGCGACCGCCAGTGCGCCGATGCCGATCTTGGCGACTCGTTCCCCGAGCAAAGCGCCCAGGGCGGTGATCAGACCGCTGGCAAGAAGCGGCGCTCCGATTGCAATGAAGGCGAGGGTGAACGGCATACGACTTTTTGCCTCAACGAAGCTTGGCGTAAGGTTGTCAGCAAGATCAATACCGTTCCGAGAACATCGGCGGGGCGCGATGCAACAGCTTGATGCTTGGTTGGAAAATCACCGCAGTCCAGAGCAAGCGGCGACAGGTTCCAACGCGTCAGGAGGAGATCGGTTGTGCGCCGCCGCACGTCGTGCATGGGCGCACCTGCAGCGGGCGGTGATTATTCCTTCACCACCACGGTCATTGTGATGGGCTCAAGAGGATTGTCGAACTCGTCGCGCGGGACAGCGACGATCTTGTCCACTACATCCATCCCGCGAAAGACCTCGCCGAAGACGGTGTAGCGACGGTCCAGGCCGCTCGCATCCGCCACGCAGATGAAGAATTGCGACCCGCTATCATTGAAGTCGCGCGTGCTGTTGCTCTCACGCGGCACCTTGGCCATCGACACTGCACCGCGCTTGTGGGGACGGTCGTTCGGTTCTGGGTTGAGCCAATAGCCTGGCCCCCCGGTGCCGTGCAGCTTGCGATCCGGTTCCTTGCTCAGCGGATCTCCTCCTTGAATGATGAATCCGGGAACGACGCGATGGAAGGTCGTGCCGTTATAGAAGCCGAGCTTCGCCAGATTGATGAAGTTCTCGACGTGTCTAGGCGCTTCTTCGGGATAGAAACGGATCGTAATCTCTCCGAATTTCGTGATGATCGTCGCCCGCGGATTTTTCTTCTCAAACTGGATGACCATGCTTCGTGACCTCGTTCGGCAATCTACCAAGCCGGCACCGCCGACGGCAAGGGCGCTGTATTCCTAATCGCTTCCGCGCAACCCCTTGCCTGGATCAATCTTTAGCCACATCAGCCCTCCCAGAATGGCGATCAGCGCCGCAACGCCCAGCGAGACGGACCACCCCCATTGCTCGGCCAACCAGGGCGTCAAGGTCGGCGAGAGGCTTCCTCCGAGGTTGGCGCCGGTATTCATGAGTCCGGACAGGGTGCCGGCATGGGCTTTAGACAAATCGGCGGTCGACGCCCAATAGGCTCCCACTGTAAAGTACAGCCAACCCGCCCCCAGCGAGAGGCACAGGATCGCGATCCACGCGGAATCGACCGCGGCGCCGAGAGCGATCACCGTGCCGGAGAGCAGCATGCCCGCCATTCCCGTGGCGCTCCGGCCCTTCGTCACGCCGTAGGCGGCTGCCAGCCGGTCGGTTACCCACCCGCCGAGCGGGCAGAACACCAGAATGGCCAGAAACGGAGCGGATGCGAAGACTGCGCCCCGCAACTCGCCAAACCCGCGCACGTTCACCAAGTAGAGATAGAACCACGACATGTACACATAGGCGACATAGCCCAGGCAACTGTAACTGAGCACGAGCCACCACACGGTCGGCGTGGCGGCGATGGCTTTCCAGGGCGTCTTCCCGGACACGGAGGTCTCACCGTCGGTCCGGCGGGACGCCGGGCCCTCCCGCCGCTTGGAACCGGTCGTCCGCGTCTGCCGCGCCGGATGATCCGCGGTGCACCAATACCAGAAGCCGGCGATCAGCAGCCCCAGCGCAGCCGACCAGTAGAACACCGTCTGCCACCCAAAGTTCACCATGAGCCAGGCGGCAATCGGCGGTGTCAGCGCCGAGCCGACCCCGATGCCGCCGATGGCGATCCCGATGCCCAATCCCCGCTCCTGCGGATCGAGCCAGTCCGCCACCGCCCGGTTGAAGTTCGGCAAGGCTGCTGCCTCGCCGATGCCGAGCAGAAACCTGACGAGGGCGAGCGAACCGGCGATTCCGACCAGGTCCACCAGCGGCAGTATGGCGGCGACCGCGGTCAACGCCGTGAAGAGCGACCACCAGAGCACCGCCGCGGTTAACACGCGACGTGCGCCCCAGCGATCCCCCAACCACCCTCCGGGAATCTGAAAGAGCGCATAGCCCAGCACGAAGGCGGAGAAGATGCGTCCCATTTGGCCGTCCGTCAACCCGAAAGCCGGCATCATCTGCCTGGCTGTGACGGAAATGTTGACCCGGTCGACGTAGGTCACCACGCTGATGGCGAACAGCAGGGCAAGGACGGTCCACCGGGCGTGCAGCGAATGAACCGGCGGCGCGGAAAACCTCACAGGAATTCCCCTCAGACGGAATGGGTCGGCGTCCGGCGCATTATATCCGTTCCGTCGCCGACCGGCGAGAGAAGCCGGACACGGCGTTTACGCGACACGCCGGAGGAGATGGGCCAATCGGTGGATTTCCCCCCATCGATCCGGTAAGATGATGGTCAATACGTACTTCCCTGATCCATTCAACCGGAGGAGGAGTGAGGGTTCGTTTCGGCGCGCTGTTCCTTGCGCTGCTAGTCCTTGTGCTGCTCGGCGTGGTCTTCTCCCGCCCCCTGACCGGCCAGGATTATCTCAAAGAGTTTTTTCTCCGGCAGATCGAGCGCAGCATTGGGCGCAAAATCGACGTGGGACACGTCAAGCTTGTCGTCTTTCCCAGGGTCCGGCTCGAGCTGAGTCAGGTGGTCGTGCATGACCGCGATCCGACCCGTATCCTCCTGACCGCCAGGCGGGTGGATATGGTGCTTCGTCTCATCCCGTTGCTGCGCCGGCAGGTGGTCGGCAAGCGGTTGTTGATCGAAGATCCGCAGGTGACCCTGCGCCGGGGTCGGGATGGCCAGTGGAACATCCTCGCCGATGCGGAGGCCCAGAACGTGCAGGACGGGTCCGCCCTGAAGGCGTTGGGGCAGATTCTGCGCGTCCGCGAGGCGGCTCTGTTGAACGGCACCGTGACAATCCTCGACGATTCCCGTCCGGATGGGCCTCGGCGCCTGCAACTCAACACCGTCGATGCGACGCTCTCAGTTCCGCCCGGACGGCCGCGCGCCGATGTTCACCTCGCCGCGACACTATCCGGACAAGAGGGCGTGTCGGCGGTGTCCCTGACCGGGGTCGTGGCCGGCGCCGGCGCGCCGGCCACGTTGGCCGCCGAGGAGCCGGTGGAGGCCCGGGCGTTTCTCCAGTTCGACGGTCGGCTCGAGGCGGCCAATCTCCACCTTCGCGAGCTGGCGGACTTCTTCGGCCCGCGGCCGGTCCCGGAAGGTTTGGCCGGGGTGGCCAATTTGCGCGCCGGCTTGCGGATTGTGCCCGGTGTCGCGGGCTACGACGTCTTGCTATCCGACATCAGCGCCAACGTCGATCGCCTCGCCTTGAGCGGCAGGGCCAACCTGTCCGGACTGTTCACGTCCCAGCCGACCTTCTCGGTCACGTTTTCTTCCGCGGCGATCGACTTGCACGAGTTGCTGTCGCATGTGCCGCCGCAGTGGATCCACGCCGACCTGCAGCCGGTCATCGCCGAACGCCAGATTGGCGGGATCGTCGAGGCCGTGACCGCGACGCTGACCGGGTCTATCGCGGCGACGGCGCCTGTGTCCCTCACCGGCGAATTTCGAGTTCGGCAGGGCCGCGCGTTGATCGGGCAGGATCGTGTCCCGGCACGCGACCTTGCGGCAACGGTGCTGGTCGAAGCCGGGCGGATCCGGGTCCTGGGTTTGACCGGGCAATACGGCGACATCCGGATCTTGCAAGGTAAGGCGATGGTGTCATTTTTGGAAGCCGGGCCCTGGCTCGAGATGGAACTGTCCGGTAGCATGGAGGCGGCTGGGCTGGTACGTCTGCTTGCCAAGTCCCTTCACTCCGACCGCGTATCCGCGTTCCTGGCCGAGGCGCGGGACGTGACCGGAGAGGCTCTGCCGACGTTCCGGTTGGTCGGCCCGCTCAACCAGCCTGGAGGTGTCACCTTCGTCGGGGGAGAAATCATCGCCCGGAACGTCGGACTGACCAGTCCGTCCTTGCCGGAGCGCCTCAGGGATCTTCAGGGGCGACTGGTGCTGTCGGAAACCGGCACGCAACTCGATCAAGTCAGCGGCCGGTTGGGCGAGATGTTCTTCCAGCTTCACGGCACGATCACCGGCGGCGCGATCAGCGCCTTCGAGGGATTCGTCGTTCGAGCGCGGAGCGACGCGGCCTTCCTGGCCTGGTTGTTCCCGGCCGGCGTCTTTTCTGATGGTTCTTTGCAGGGGCCGATCGTTGCCGCCGTGGCGCTTTCCGGAAGCACTGCGACGCCGCAACTGCGCGGCCAGGTGGTGCTCGACGAAGCCAAATGGGTTCTTCCCGGCCTGGGGGAAAAACCGCCCGGCGCCCCGGCCATGCTGGAATTCGACGGCAACCTCGCGTCCGGCACTACGTTCACCGTGACCAAGCTCGAACTGGTCCTGCCATCTCTGCGCCTGGCGACCAAAGGCAAGATCCAACTCGGCAAGCGGTTCGCGCTCGACGTGTCCCTCACGACGGGCACCTTGTCGCTCTCTAGCCTGCCGGAATGGCTCTCGACGGCGGGAATCGAAGCCGGCAAGCTGGAAGTCTCTCTGGACATCAAGGGATCGAACCCCGACTGGCGCACGTGGCGGATCAACGGATGGCTGGCTCTGACCAACGGTCTGATGCTGGCCAGGGGATTGGATGGGCATGTGCAGGACCTGTACGTCCGGCTGAAGTTGATCCGCAACCACGCAGAGCTCAAACGGTTGGCGTTTCGGATCGGCGACAGCGATCTGGCGATGTCCGGCACGATCAAAAACTGGACTCATAAGCCGCTCATTACGGCCAAGATCGAGTCCTCCTACTTGGATATCGACCTGCTGATTCCCAAAGGGGCCCGCTCACCGATCCGCGACTTTTTGGAAACGCTGGCGGCCACCAGCCGCGTCAGCGCCACCGCCACCATCGACCGCGGCATCTACAAGAAGCTGCGCTTTGGCGGGCTGTCCTGTCGGATCACGATCGAAGACGGGATTCTAGACGTGGACCGGATCGCCGGACAATCCGACGGCGGACAGGTCGCGGGACGGATCGTTGTACGGCTCCCCCGGCTGGCGCCGGCGGAAGCCGAAGCGTCGGTCCGGGTCACCGGCATGCGGTTCGAGGAATTGCTTCCGCTGCTCGGCACGGAAGAGCATTGGGTGACCGGAGCGCTTAAACTGACTGGCTCGCTGCGCGGGCACGGCCGGAACCCACACGGCGTCTTTCCCACACTCGGCGGGAAAGCCACGGTGTTGATCGAAGACGGCCGCATTTTTAAAAACGACAAGCGGGCGATTTGGAAAGTTCTGAGCATTCTCAATCTGCCCGCAGTGCTGCAGGGCAAAGTCGATCTCGATAAAGAGGGGCTCCCGTTTAACCGACTGTCGGCCACTATTTCTGCGCGTAACGGACTGATCGAATCGGAAGACATCATTCTCGACAGCCCGGTCCTGAAAATCACGGCAGCCGGCAACTACGATCTGGCCACCGATCAGCTCAACATGGTCTGGGCCGTCAGCCCCTTTGGCTCCTATTCGCAATTCCTGAAATCGATTCCGCTGTTCGGACGGCTGCTGGCGGGCGAACGGAAGGGCATCGCCACGGCCCTCTTCCAAGTGAAAGGCTCTATCGAAGACCCGGAAGTGACCTACCTGCCGATGAAATCCTTCGCCACCGGCCTGACCGGCCTGGCGCAGTTGGCCTTCGACGTGCTCAAGAACGCGCTCACGTTGCCGGTGGATCTCGTCAGCCCCGATGAGAAACCTGCGGACGCCACAGAAAAAGCGCCACCGTCCGAGGCACCGCCGGCCCCTGTGTCGCCTTGACCCTCCTCGGACCGCGTGATAGCATCCGTTTGGATCGTCTACGCAAAAGCCAGCAGTCCTTGCAGCCAATAGCCGGTCGCGGGTGGCCGAATAGTTCGGATCTTTTCGGGGGTGTTCGCGACGAGCGATCGGCTAGATTCATCCGGCAGCCGGGAGCGCCTATGACGACCGCCGACCGCGCAACTCTGTTCATCGCCGCCAGCGAAACCGACTCGAATCTGTACTACGCCACACGGTTCATCGCACCCGATCCCTTTATCTATTTGGAGATCAAGGGGGAGCGGCTGGTTGTCATGAGCGATTTGGAATTGGACCGCGCCCGCAGCCAAGCGCGGGTCGATCGGGTATTGTCCTACTCCGAGTTCGAGCGGCGGGCCAAGGATCAGGGCGTAACCGAACCCGGTCCGGTGGACATCGTGCATCTGGTTTTGCGGGAGGCGGGCCTCGCGGAGCTGTTGGTGCCCGGCAACTTCCCGTACATCCACGCCTGCCGCCTGCAGGAACTGGGGTACCGGCTCCACACCAAACGCGAGCCGTTCTTCGAGCAGCGAGTTATCAAGACGGCCGAGGAGGTGGGCCATATCGAAGCGACGCAGCGGGCCACGGAGGCGGCGGTCGCGGCGGCGCACCAGGCCCTGCGGCGGGCCTCCGTGCGGGACGGCGTGTTGTGGCTCGATGGCGAGCCATTGACTTCTGAGCGCGTCAAAAAGCTGATCAACATGACGCTCATGGAACAGGATTGCGTCGCTCAACACACCATCGTCGCCGGCGGCGAACAGGCCTGCGATCCTCACCACGAAGGCAGCGGCCCGCTGCCGGCGGACCGTAGCATTATCTTCGACGTCTTCCCTCGCTCAGCCACCTCGCGTTATTTCGCCGATATGTCGAGGACCGTCGTGCGGGGCCGGGCTTCGACCGAGCTGAAAAAACTGTACCAAACGGTGAAAGACGCCCAAGAAGAGGCGATCACCAAGATCCGGGATGGCGCCGACGGCGCCAAGATCCATCAAGGCGTCTGCGAGCGATTCGACAAGGCCGGCTACAAGACCGGTTTAGTGAACGGACGCATGCAGGGGTACTTTCACGGGACTGGCCACGGCGTCGGGCTGGATATCCACGAGGCGCCGCGCATTAGCCGCACGGGCTCCATTTTGCAGGAGGGCCACGTGGTCACGGTTGAGCCTGGCCTCTACTACCCGGGACTGGGTGCCGTCCGGATCGAAGACATGGTCCTGGTCACCCGCGATGGCTGCCGCAATCTCACGGACTATCCTAAGACCTTTGAACTCAGTGATTGAGCGTGGAGGCGATGGGTGATTGTGTCTTCTGATCCGAACCAGTTGCCCTGCTACTCAATCACGTAGTGACGGAAGTCGCTACTCACTCTTCCCATGCGCCTGACCTTCACCATTCAACGCTACAATCCGGAAATCGACGTCCATCCCCATTTTGAAGAGTACCGGCTCGAAGTCGGCCGGGGGCTGACGGTCCTGGAAGCCCTGATCCGCATCAAGAACGAACAGGACGGCAGCCTCTCGCTTCGGTATTCCTGCCGATCCGCCATTTGCGGCTCCTGCGCGATGGAGATCAACGGCTCGGAAAAGCTGGCCTGTCGCACTTCCGTCCGCAAAGAATTGGAACGCCACGGCAGGATCGTCGTCGCGCCGCTCCGTAATTTACCGGTCATCAAGGACCTCGTGGTCGACATGTCGTCGTTTTGGGGAAAGATCCGGGCGGTCACGCCCTGGCTGCTGGCCGAACCGAGCGCAGGAGGCGATCGTCCCCCCGGCCCGATGACGCTCATGCCGCAGAGTTATGAATTCCACAATGTGGACGCCTGTATCATGTGCGGCGCCTGCGTGGCTGCCTGCACGGTGCATGAAGTCTCCAAAGAGTTTTTGGGGCCGGCGGCCTTGGCCAAGGCCGACCGCTTTCTGGCGGACCCGCGCGAACCGGAGACCAGCAAGCGCTTCCGGCTGAAAGAATTGGAAAAGGACCACGGCATCTGGGACTGTACGCGCTGCAATTTCTGTGTGCAGGTGTGCCCCAAGGATGTGAAGCCCATGGAGGCCATCGTGCGCTTGCGCCGGGCAGCGATCCAACGCGGCCTGACCGCAACCGGCGGCGCGCGGCACATTCTAGGCTTTGCGGATCTCATCGAGCGACAAGGTCGCCTGAACGAGGCGATCATGCCGCTCAAGGTGGTCGGCTTCGACTGGAAGCGGCTGCTGAGCGTGATTCCATTGGGGATCAAGATGCTGCTGAAGGGAAAGGTGCCCAATCCTCTGGGCCACTCCATTGAAGGGATCGAGTACGTGCGTTCCCTCTTCGCTGCCGCACGCCGTCGCGTCAAACCGACGTAAGGCGCCATGCCGCCCTCCTTCAGATTTCTCGAGGACGTGGCGCTCGCCGATGCCGCGTTCGAAGCCACGGGCGACTCTCCTTCGGAGGTGTTCCAAGCCGCGGCGCAGGCGGTGATTGAGACCCTGGCCGACCCGCGAACCGTCGCCGCCGCCCGGCGGCTCACAATCACGCGCGAAGACGAGGACCTCGCCGCACTGCTGTTTGATTGGCTGTCCGAAATCGTGTATGTCAAAGATGCGCAAGGTGTGGTGTTCCGGGAGGCCGTCCCTGTAGTCAGACAGGAAAACGGGCGGTGGCGGTTGGACGCGACGCTGGTCGGCGCCCCGGTGGATCCCGCGACGCAGGAGTTGCGGGCGGACGTGAAGGGCGTAACCAAACATCTGTACGAGCTGAAGCAGGAGGGCATCCGTTGGAAGGCTCGAGTGGTGTTGGATATATGAAGCGTGCGACGCATGACCGGCGAGGCGCGCGAAAGACTTCTTCTCGTCGCGCGAGTCTCGCGCGTCCCATCCGTATGTCTCGCCAGGATCGCCCTCATGGTGAGGTGATATGAAGCTGAATACCGAAATGGCGGTGAACCGCATCGCCGATGAAATCTGGGAAATTCCTCCGTCGGAGAAGCCGGGCATGCTCGTGCCGGCCCGCATTTACGCGACGGAGCGGATCCTCGAAACGATGGATCGCGGCGTCTTCGACCAGGTGACGAACGTCGCCTGTTTGCCCGGCATCCGCCGTTACGCCCTTTGCATGCCGGACGGTCATTGGGGATACGGATTCCCCATCGGCGGGGTGGCGGCGTTCGACACGGGCGAGGGAGTCATTTCACCCGGCGGAGTGGGTTATGACGTCAACTGCCTCGATGGAGACTCGCAGATTCTTCACGAACTAGGATATTGGCGACCTATCAAATCGCTCGACGCCGAGTGGCCCGGATTTCGGGTCACCTGCGTGAATCCCTCCCATACGGTCCAGAGTGCCGAGGTTGGAGCGTTCCTCATCAAGACGCCGACCTCTTCGGTCCTGCGGGTCACCACTGAATCGGGGCGGCAGATCTATGCCACCGCCGATCATCCCTTCCTCACGAGACGAGGAATGGTTGCTCTTGGCAGACTCGTTCCCGGTGATCAAGTATCTGTCTATCCGTTTGACGGCGTGCCTTATCAGGCTCCCAGGAGGGATTTGTTGTTGACTGAAAGAGAGCTCGCCGCAATCTATCGAGGCACTGAAAATGGTTTAGCACAGGCGCTGAAGGCTCTTCGACAGCGGAATCTCCTGCCTTTAACCATGGATAACCCGAAACTCCCTCGTTTGATCAGGCTGATGGGATTTGTCCAAGGTGCTGGGCACCTGCAATTGGGGAACGGAGGGCGGGCCAAGATTGGACTGTATGGAGAACCGGAGGATCTTGCAGCTATTCGACGTGATATTGAGGCCATTGGTTTCCGCACCTCACGAGTGTACGCACGGTCGCGAACGCACGAGATCATGACTCACTCTGGTCGTAAGAGCTTCAGGAGAACCGAAACAGCCATTCATGTCCGTTCGTCGGCTCTGGCGTTGCTGTTGGTCGCCCTAGGAGTTTCCGGGGGAAACAAAGCAGGACAGAATTTTGGCGTGCCCTTCTGGCTGGATCGGGCTCCTCTTTGGATGAAGCGACTGTATTTGGCCGCCTTCTTTGGTGCCGAGCTATCCAGTCCGAGAGCAGTGACAGGACATCCTGACAACTTCTCCGGACCGATCTTGTCGGTCAATAAACGGTCGTCTGTGGCGCCGAGCGGGAAAGCCTTCATGACGCACATGCAGACATGGCTTCAGGAATTCGGCGTCGCAAGCACGTTACTGGCCGACCGCGAGAAGTGCGCCAATACGGTTAGACTGCGCCTGCAAATCTCGTCTGAGCCGGACAATCTCATCCGCCTTTGGACCCGCATTGGCTATGACTACAACCGGCGGAAACAATACCTGGCCAACGTGGCTGCCCACTATCTCAAGCTAAAGACCGGGGTGCTTCAAGAACGAGCAACCGGCATCGAAAAGGCAGTTACCTTGAGAAAGACAACCGGCGCATCGGTCAAAGCGATCACTGATGCGATCGGCTCACCATATATCAATGAACGCTTCGTCGCCCGTAGCTTCTGGGAAGGTAGGTGCTTGAGCGTCGGGATCGGAACCGCCTTTGCCGATTTCCACGAATTCCTCAGTGATAGGACAGAAGGTCTGGGAACAACCGGACAGGTATGGGATACGATTATCCACATCGAGTCGGTGGATCATCGAGGACCGGTCTATGATCTGACGGTCTTAGACGACCATCATAACTTCATCGCCAATGGATTTGTGGTTTCCAACTGCGGCATGCGCCTGATCCGAACCGATCTCACGCTAGCCGATGTGCAGCCTCGGCTGGAGACGCTGATGACCGAATTGTTCCGCAAGGTTCCTGCCGGGGTGGGATCAACCGGATTCGTGCGGGTGACCCGCCGCGAATTCGAGGATGTCATGCGCAAGGGAGCCCGGTGGTGCGTGGAAAAAGGCTACGGGTGGCACGAGGACCTGGCGAGGATCGAAGAAGGGGGATGCATCGCCGGCGCGGACCCATCGAAGGTCAGCGATCACGCGGTGGAACGCGGCATCAATCAACTGGGCACGTTGGGATCCGGCAACCATTATTTGGAAGTGCAGGTCGTCTCCGACGACCGGATCTTTGATCCGCAGGTCGCCGCGGCGCTCGGCATCACCGGTCATGACCAGATCGTGGTGATGGTCCACTGCGGCTCGCGCGGGTTCGGCCATCAGGTCGCGAGTGACTACCTGAAGGTGTTCGAAAAAGCTATGCGCCGGTACGGCATCACCGTGAAAGACCAGCAACTGGCCTGCGCGCCGTTCCGATCGCCCGAGGGGCAGGACTATTTCGCCGCCATGAACTGCGCGGCGAACAGCGCCTTCGCCAACCGCCAGGTGATCACGCACCAGATTCGCCAAGCCTTCGCTGCCGTCTTCGGCAAGTCGGCCGAAGAACTGGGCATGCACGTGGTCTACGACGTGGCGCACAATATCGCCAAGGTGGAACGCTATCCGGAAGGCGAGCTGGTTGTCCACCGAAAGGGGTCCACCAGGGCCTTCGGTCCCGGCCGGCCTGAGCTGCCGGAGATCTATCGCGCGATCGGACAACCGGTCATTTGCGGCGGCTCGATGGAAACCGGCTCCTATCTGTTGGTCGGCACCGAGCGCGCGATGCAGGAGACGTTCGGCTCGACCATGCATGGGTCAGGCCGGACGATGTCGCGGGCGCAGGCCAAGAAATCCGTCCGCGGCGAGCAGCTTCAACGGGAGATGAAGCAGCGGGGGATCCTTGTCAAAGCGGTGTCGATGTCGGGTCTGGCGGAGGAGGCCGGCTTCGCCTACAAGAATATCTCGGACGTGGTTGAAACGGTGGATCGGGCGGGGATCACCAAAAAGGTGGCGGAGCTGCGGCCGATCGGGAATATTAAAGGATAATGATGTGATGGTGTGTGGCTGCTGTTCAGAAAATGCGGGTCCTGTCACCGACCAGCCGGGGACCCGTTGCTCTTTCTCAATGCAATGGGTGCAAGCTCGCACCCCGCCCGGTGTAGGGACCTCGCTGCGGGGGCACCTGTTGCATTCCCGGAGCAACGGGTCCCGGGGCGCCCAAGGTCGGCGCCACCCGCATTTTTCTGCAGTACCGGTGAGCCGCAGGCTCATGAAATGACGAAATGTCAGGCCACGATCGGCCGGACGTCAGGGAGGAGTAGTGGAGCAGCGGCGGTGTCCGCGGTTTCCAGTGCGGTTTCGGAGTTCCTTCACCTCCGCCAACGTGGTCGGCGGGGAGGGGAGCGTGATCGACCTCTCGATCCGCGGCTGCCGCGTGGACAGCAACGTGACGGTCATGCCCGGAACGACGTTGGAACTCCGCATCCATGCAACCGAGCATGAACCGCCGATTGCCGTCGACCAAGCGATTGTCCGGTGGGCAAGGAACCACCTGTTCGGCGTGGAGTTCATGAGCCTGCAACCCGGCGAATGGGCCCGCCTTCAGCATCTCGTCAAGGAATTGGAGCAGGAGCCCTACGTGAAGAAGGCGGCGGACGAGGCGTCATCGTCCTGAACGCCTGCGCGGCTCACGGAGGCGGAAACCTCGTCGCGGAGAGATGTTCCGCGCGGCGGACCGGACCGAGCGTCGAGGCGGTTACGCGTTGTGTCGGTGGCCGTACAGGAGGGTGATATTGATTCGGCGGCTTTCGTACTCGTCCTTGAACGTGAACCGGTCGGTCTGGTGGAAGAGGTCGGAGTTGAAGACGACGGCGCGGTTCGCACGGTAGGGAATCCGCACCGCTTTGGCTCCGGCGCCCGCCAGCCAGTCGAAAATCTTCTGCCGGTTCTTGTCGTTGTTATATTCCTTGAAGTTCCAAGCGCGTGGCGCTTCTTTGTCCCACACGACCAGCCCGCCCGTCTCGGAATCCAGATTGGCTTCGTCCGGCGTGATCCAGAAATTCACGTTGACGGCGGCCGCATCCGCGTGCACGCTGAGCCCTCGCCGCTGGCTGTCGTATTTGAACGCCCAAGCTTGGGTGAGGCGGTGCTGCTTGAAGATGCTCGGAAACTTGAGCCGCAATTCTTCGGCGATCTGCAGGAGCAAAGGGGTGGCAAAGCCGTCGCCCAGGAACGTGCCGAGGTAGCCGTTTTCGTACTCCTTCTTCCAGATCGTCGATTCCAAGCAAAACCGGCGCAGGGAAGCTAAGGCCTCATTGGTGAGTAGATCGTCGATATAGATGATCTCGGGCCGTGCGGCGTTGTAGCGGGCTTCAATGGCTTCGACATCCAGATCGGGGTTCACCGCGCCTCCCGGCAGCCGTTCGCAGGCCGCGCGGTGGAGCACTCGGTTGAACGACGGCGCCACGAGATCCATGTCCCGTTGATCGACGCGGATGCAGGTTGCCGTTGAGGCGTCTTCGCGAGCTTGCTGATCCAGCCGTTTCAGGGCGTCACGGTAGACCGCGTATGCCTCGCCAAGGAGGCCGCGGTCGAACAGATACTGAATCTGCTCCGCGTCGTGCTTCAGCCGGGACTTGGAAATCAGGGTCTCCGTCACGCGACACCCATGATCGTGTTTGGCCCGAGCTGATGCCCCGAGGCAGGAGAGGGCCCGGTCAAATTCGCCTCTCCAGATGGACACAATGCCAAGGTTGTACCTCGCCTTGACATAATCCGGCTGCACCCGGATCGCCTGCTCGAACGCCGCCACGGCCTCGTCCCACTCGCCTTGTTCCATCAACGCCAATCCGAGATTGTTGTGAGCCTCCACATGGCCGGGCTTGATTGTCAGAGCCTGTCGATAGGCTTGGATGGCGTCGCCCACCAGGCCTTGCTCTTTGAGGACGGTGCCCAGATTATTGTACGCGTCTGCATAGCTCGGGTTGACGCGCAGCGCCCTCCGATACGCCTGCTCGGCTTGGGTGAGTTGGCCGAGCTCTTTGTGGACATTGCCCATATTGATCAAGGCCTCAACGTACTCGGGTTTTGCGGAGATGGCGCGCTGATACGCGGAGATCGCTTCTTCGGCCCGTCCGGCTCGTTGCAGCACGACGCCAAAATTGAACCAGTAGAGCGGCTGATTGGGATGTTGCTGAACCGCGCGGTCGAGCAGCTTGCTCGCAAGGTCGAGCTTGCCGACGCGGTACGCGACAAGGCCCAGAGCATGCAGCGCCTCCGGGTGTTCGGGGCTCATCTGGAGAACGAGCCGGTACACCCGTTCGGCTTCCTGCAGGCGCCCGGCCTGATGGTGTGACTTGGCTTCGTCCAGCAGCGTGGCGACCGCAAAACTGTCCGGCGGAGGACCCAGCCTGCCGCGGAGCTTTTCCAGTCGCCGCCGCTCCGCCCGATTCATGGAGGCCCCCGTTGACGGTGAAGCCATCAACCCAGGCTGCCACAGCGTACCCGAAAACCAACGGGCGAGTCAAAGCGAAGAAAGCAGGAGCGGGGACAAAAATCTAGAACGGCGCGCGAATCAGATTGGGGAAAAAAAGAAAATACCTTACGACCGTCGCGCCTGCGCCGTCCGCCGCCGGCGTTGCTCGATGATGTCCAGTGCAGCCATGCGATATGCTTCGGCGAATGTCGGAAAATTGAAGATGCCCTCGGCGAAGGCGCCGATCGAGGCGCCGTGCTGCAATGCCATCTGGCCGAGATGGATCAGTTCGGTCGCGCCTTCCCCGACGATCTGCACGCCCAGCAGGCGCTCGCCAGCGGGATCGGCAACCATCTTCAGCAAGCCGTCGTCGACGCCGGAGATCTGGCCGCGGGCGACTTCGTCGAAACGGGCTCGGCCCACCAGCGCAGCGCCGTGCCGCTCGGTCGCTTGCCCCTCGTCCAGCCCGACGCTGGCCATTTCCGGAATCGTAGAGATGCCGAGAGGAATGGTCTCCGGCGCGCCGTCGATCGGCAGGCCCAGCGCATGGCGGACCGCGCGCCGGCCCTGTTCCATCGCATAGGAAGCGAGGCCGGGCGGTCCGATCGCATCGCCAGCCACATAGATGTGCGGCACCACCGTCTGGCAATATTCATTGACAGCGAGTGTGCCCTTTTCGGTCGTCGAGAGTCCGGCGGCCTCCAGATTGAGATCTTCCAGATTCGGTTGTCGCCCGAGCGCAACCAGCAGCTTGTCGCTCGAGATCGTCCCGCCGTCTGCCAGCGTGGTGACCACCTGCGATACGCCGTCCCAACGGACCCGGGTCACGGTCTGCCGCCCGCAATAGCGCCCACCTTGTCGTTCGAAGCTCTGGAGAAATTTCCCAACGATCTCCTCATCGAGAAACTGCATAGGGCGCTCGGTCCGATCGACCATAGTCACCTTCACGCCCAGGAGGCTGAAGATCGACGCATACTCCGATGCTACGATGCCCCCGCCCAATACCGTCAGGGATCGCGGCAAGTAGATCATCGAGAGAATCGAGTCGCCGTCAAGAATGTTCTCATGGTCGATCGGAATATTCGGCGGAATACGGGGCCGCGACCCGGTGGCGATCACGATCGTCTCCGCCGTGAACCGCTGGATGCCGCCGTCCACCGACAGCATTTCGACGAGCCGGTCCGACAGGAATCGCGCACGACCGTGGAAGTGGAACACGCCGTGTCTGGTCAGGTGATCGGCT
This sequence comes from Nitrospira calida, assembly GCF_976986435.1. Lineage (NCBI taxonomy): Bacteria > Pseudomonadati > Nitrospirota > Nitrospiria > Nitrospirales > Nitrospiraceae > Nitrospira > Nitrospira calida. Next base: position 2,168,270 of record NZ_OZ335950.1, on the reverse strand, counting down.
ATAGAGGCAGCGTGCGCCTTGACCGCTTCGTCCAGGCGGTGCATCAAGACGGACACCGCGGCGTCTTGTCGCAGCCGAAATTCGGACACCGCCGTCGACCGCTTCAACCGCTCCACTTGTAACGCGGTCTCGCGGAGCATTTTACTGGGAATCGTTCTCCTAGCGGCGCAGGCTCCGCCCACACCCGGCTCCCGCTCGATCACGGCCGCGCGCTTACCCGCTTTGGCGCCTTGAACGGCGGCCGTCTGGCCGGCCGGCCCGCCCCCGATGACAAGAATGTCAAACGCCGCGACCGCGCTCATACGGCCATCGCCTCGACCACGGCCAAAATCTGATCTTTGGCGGCGAGCAGAGTGTCCACGTCGTTCGGATACAGATTGAGGTCGGCGAAAACCGGATGATCTCGCACGGAGTGGTTGTCGAAGGCCTTCGGTACGAGGAGGTAGGTCGCCAACCGATCGGCCAAACAGGTGATCATGACTTCCTGGCGGAACGTCGGGGCATGCTCATAGCACGCCGAATACGCGATGGCTTCCGCCACCTGCTTCGGTAACCCCCACTTTTCAGCGATCAGCGTCCCCACACGGACGTGATAGCCCTCCAGCAACGTCATCACCGCCTCGCGCTCTAGCGGCGTATGGAGTTGCTTCGATACCTCCGCGACCGTCTTCAACACGACCGGCTTGCCGATCGCGTGCAACAACCCGCAGAGATAGGCGCTCTCCACGTTGTGTCGGCGGAGGCGGGCGATTTCCTTTGCGTAGGCGCCGCTGCCCAGGGCATGTTTCCAGAGTTGCTTGACGTCCGCTTCATGGCCCGGCACCTGGTAGGCGCCAGCCTTGAGCGACGCGGTAAACGCGATCTCGGACAGCAGCGTCAGGCCCAACATCGCGACGGCGTGTTGCAGAGAGACGATCGGCGTGCGTGGCATGTAGGCCGGAGAGTTGGCGATCCGCAGCACGTGGGCGGCCAGCGCCTGGTCCTGATGAATCAGCGCCGACAGACGGGCCGCGTCCGCCGACGGATCGTGGATCAACGCCATGATGCGGCTGGCGACCTGGGGAAGCAGAGGCAAATCCACGGCCCCGCTTTCGATCCTCCGGACGAGTTCGCACTCCACCTGTTGCATAGAGTCAGCGATCGCGGGATGATCGGTTCCGATAGTCATAGCTCCTCTCCGGCATGTATGCTGCCCGTTGATCCCAAGGCAATTCGGTACAGACTCTTGTCGGCCGGATAACACGGAAACCTTAGCCTCCGGCTAGCCTCGGCCAAACGGCCAATGGCTTGATCTGTGAACGATCCCGTCAGCAGAAGAATGTTCAGAGAGGAAAGAGAGCAGAAATAAGCAAGAGGGGACTTTCTCCCTCGAAAGCCCCCTCCTGGGCGCTTAGGACGCCTTCCAACCTTGATGGATGTGACTGTCGCTCGGTTTTTGCCAGACCCGACGATCGGCAGAGAACGAAATCCATCCGTTCACGTGATGGCGTGAATGGAACGACCGATTGATCGGTCTTCCGACTCCGCTAAATAGGCCGAACACCCGTCAACCTGCAGCGGCAATGCGCCGTGGAGTCCGTTCGCATTTGGCCACTCAATCGGAAAGTTCCGCTCGTGAGGCGAGCGCTGCCGTCGCCGGGCCGCGGTGGTCCGGGGGACTCAGGTCGTTCATGGGTGACCCCTCCTGGTTAAACCCAACAGGGTCTCGGGCCGGCCGGTCGCGTGACACCCGACCGGTCACGACGCCATCCGATATTGCCGTTCGACTTGGCACAGATAATCGGTCAATGCCGTCTGCTGAGCAGCGGTCAGCTCGCCGAACTTAATCCCGTGCGTGTACCCTTGGCCGGTGGTTTCCACGTGCACGACGCTGCCGGCGAATTCAAAATGCCGGAGAACACCGTCGGTCATTCGCGTGAGCTTGACGTGGATGCGAGACCCGGGCAGGAGACACAACGGCAAATGCAACGAGAGGCCGCCTTCGCTTACGTCCTTCAAATGGCCGACAGCCAGCGAACGGCGATCGGGATGGGAGAGCACTTCTGCCCAATCCGTATCGGGCACCCGATGATCGAACCGACTTCCGTGGTCCGTCATGGTCTCTGTTCCCCAAGCCGATTCTACGATACTCTGCTCGAGGAGCTCTTGCAAGCTCGAAGTTGCTCTGGAGGATCCCATGAGTCGCGTTGAGTCTTCAGCAAGCCGGTGACTTCGGTCTTCACGCCCGGTATACTCCTGCCGTAGCGCAAGAACGACGGCGAGAGGCATCTCACACCGGAGGAAGCAACACGAACATGGCGCGCATGGCGCGGCTTGCACTTCTTGTTGCGGCAGTGGCGTTCTGGAGTTTCAGCCGACAGGCGACGGCTGTTGAGGGGAATTCATCCATGACGACCGAACGGGTCCAACGCGAGGCTCAGGACGCCGTCGAAACGACCAAGGAATCTACGGTTCAGCGGAAGGAAGCGTTCCAGAGGAAAATTCAGGAAGAACTGGACGAGATGCAGGCGCAGATCGCCAGCCTGAGGGCCAAAACCGATCAGGCGTCTGCCGAAGCCCGGGCGAAGGTGCAACAGATGATCGCCGATCTGGAAAAGAAAAAGGAAGCGGCTCGCAAACGACTGGAAGAGTTAAAGTCCGCGGGTGCCTCTGCCTGGGCCGATTTGCAAAGGGGAATGACCGCGGCGCTGGAGGATCTCAGACGCTCGTATAGAAAGGCGCTGTCGCATCTGCCGTGAGGGACGTTGCCAGATCGCGCCTAGCGCGATCCGGCGGGCATGGGAGAAGAGAGGAGAAAGAGGATCGGTCATGGCCCTGCGATATGCGTTGTTTCCTGGCTGTGCGGCGAAGGGCGCTACTCCGGAACTCTACCAGTCCACGATGGCGATCATCGGCCGGCTGGGCATCGAGGTGGTGGAACTGGCGGCGGCTTCCTGTTGCGGAGCGGGTGTGGTCACCGAGGCTGATCCCGAGGTCGCGTTGGCGCTGAACGCCAGGACGTTCGCCCAGGCTGAGCAGCTTGGGTTGGACGTCATGACGATCTGCGGCACTTGCCAGGGCGTCATGGGCGCGGCCAACAAGCGGCTCAAAGCAGAACCGGCGCTTTTGGATCGGATCAATGCGTTGCTCGCTCAGGACGGTCTCACGTATCGGGGAACCGTCCAGGTCAAACATCTGCTTTGGATCGTGGTGCGGGAGGTCGGCTTGTCGCGTCTGGCCCAGGAAGTCCGGATTCCCTTGAGCGATTTCCGTATCGCTCCATTTTACGGGTGCTACATTCTCCGTCCTTCCTGGGATCTCGGATTCGATGACCCTGAAAATCCCAAGTCATTGGAGAAGGTCATCAGAGCCGTAGGCGGCGAACCGGTTGCCTATGCCGGGCGTACGAAGTGCTGCGGCTTTCCGATCATCCTGGAAAAGGAAGCGATCGCAGTGGCGATGGCGGGCGCCAACATGAAAGAGGCGAAGGACGAAGGAGCGGACTGTATGGTCACTCCCTGTCCTTTGTGCCACATGAGTCTGGATATCTACCAAGACCGAGCCGGGAAAGCGGCCAATGCGAACCTGCAATTGCCCATCCTGCATTTGCCCCAGTTGCTGGGGCTCGCGATGGGGGTGCCGGCGAAAGATTTAGGCGTGTCCCGCCATTTGGTGCCGGTGGATTCGATCGTACGAAGGGTCGAGCGATCACGAACACCAAGCGATCAGCCCTCGGCTCTCACCGACCAGCGGTCAGCCGTTAACCGCTAACAGCCGATAGCGATTCAAGGCGAGGAGTCGAAACGCATGAAAGTCATTAATCTTTCGGATTATTCGCAATTTAGCCAAGAGAAGATGAAGAAAAACAATATCTTTCAGACTCCCCGGTTGTTTTGCGATCTGTATTGCTTCGAACCGGGGCAGGAGCAGAAAGGGCATGTCCACGGCGACCAGGACAAGGTCTATCTAGTGCTGGAAGGGCAGGGTACCTTCACGGTCGGATCAGACACGCAGGTTTTGGGTCCTGGCCAGGGAACCCTGGCTCCAGCCGGCGAGCCGCACGGAGTGACCAATCACACCAACGCCCGGTTGAAAGTGCTGGTCATTGTCGCCCCTAATCCCTCGTGAGCCGGCCGGCTTGACTCCTCTTCGTTTTCTTCAAGTGACGCTCGAGCGAAAGATAGTGCGGTGGCGCGATTTCCGATCAAAAGTTCCGGCAGGCTGAGGTCTGGCGAAACCGGTTACATGATCATTCCTCGTTCTTTTTGGCGATCAACGGTTGCTGAAGGAACCACATTTCATACAGTGGAATGACGAACATCACCAGAAAACTGATCAGCATCAGAGAATCGCCAGCCAGCATGGTCAGCACAAAGATCGGAGACACGTAACTGATCAGCCATGGCGACGCCAGATCGAGCATCACCCCGGAGAACGCCGCCCACGTCATGCTCACCTTCATGCCGTTGCTTACACCAGTGAGATACAGCACGTGCGCGAGAATCATGAACACCACCGGCATCGTGAAGAGATGGAAGTGGGTGATCTCGGCCAGTTCGCGGAAAGACATGGGTTCGCCGAAGGTTGCGTCGGAGCCCCGGTAATGATCGGCGATGCCTTGCGGTGACAGGCCGGTCATGCTGTGCGCCCAGAAAAACGAGAACGCAAACCCCGTCAGCATCAGGAACAAGAACAGCGTGTACAGCAACCTGATCTGACGATCGGAATCCCGCAGGCGGAACCGAGTGTTGAAATTGCGCATGCCCGAGAGCCCGACCCGCGTTCCCGCTAAAAGCCGAATAGCGAACCGAAGAACCCTTTCTCCGCCTGGCGAGTCTGGACCGTATCGCTGCCGATTCCCTGGGGTTTGAGATATAACTCGTCGATCAGCACGAGCGCGCGCTTGACGCCGGCGCTCATCGAGCGCACCGACATCGTCGCGCCGCTGATGTTGATGATGTCTTTATTGATGCGGATCGGGTCGAAGACGGTCTTGCCCTCGTACTGAACGTTGAAGCGTTTCATTCGGACTTCGCTGCCTCGCGCCTCGCGGAACACGAGCAACTCGACATTGGTACATCGTCCCTGCGCGTCGACACCGACCATATAGGTCATCGGCTTGTGCTTGCCTATCGTGTTCTGGACCATGGCATAGCCATCCACGGTCGCGCCGGTCTTGCCGATGTAGACTTCGAACGATTCTTCCGGAAATTTCCAGCCAATGCGGGACTCAACCCGGGCTTTCTGCTCCGGGCTGAGCCTGAGCGTCTCCTTCCGAATGCGCTCCGATCTCGGAAACATGAGCTTCAGTGCCTCTTCCTCGGTCAGATAGACCTCCGCGTGCATCATTTCCTGCTCGGTGAGATAGCGTTTCAGCTCGCTGTCCCAAATCCGTTCCGCCCAAACCGGGATCGAGAGGACGAGCACCACCGAGGCGGCAACGACAGGGATGGGCAACGTCTTCATGCGGAAGAGCAGCCTTTCTCTTGCAGCTTGGCATAAAGCCGCGCCAGCACCGCGTCCATCGCTTCTGCCGAGGGGTCGATTGGCCACCACCGGGTGGCCTGTTGCGTCACGCCGCCTCGCGCATGCCATCGTTGCCGAGTTTCCAGCACGCTGACAGCGGTGACGTCGCGCTGCGAGGTCAATGCGAGCGTCAGGCGAGCCCGCTCTTTGTTGCCGAAACCTTCCCGGCGAAAGATCCCATACGGACGTTCTCGGCCTTCCATTTCGACCCAGCCGGTTTCGATTAGCCCCTTTTCCTTGTCTTGAAGGGTCAGCGGGCGATCCTTCACGGATTCCACGGCGGCATCCCACACGGTGTCATATGGACAGACAAAATAGTGTTCTTGCCCGCCGCTCAGCGTGGTGCAACCACCGCCGGTCACGATGACCAGAAAAGCGGTGGCGGCGAGCGGGGTCCGCGCGATGTTATGCGATTTCATCGGCATACCGGAGCCGGTGCGCTCTTTCGACTCGAAAGGTTGCGCCGGCGGCTCGTTAAAAATACGTCGCGGCCGAAATGACGAACGCGCTGTCGTGAATCCGCTGAGCTGAATTGGGATTGAAAGCCTGCGGCATGTATTGATAGCTCATCTTGAACACGGTGTCCTCGATCGGCCGGTAATTCAGACCGAACGAAATTTCTTCCAGGTCGCCCTCGCCCCCCGAGAAGTCCATGTTCGTGTTGACCCTGTCATATCGGACGACGGCTGTGAACGTGGAACCCTCGCCAAACCGCTTCGGCGACCACTTGGCCAAGAATTCGGGCATGAAGTGATAGTTCCCCTGAATGTAGAACCCCTGCATCCGCTGCGGCGGGATCCCCAGGGGATTGAGGCCGCCCAATCCGGTTAATAACGAACCTGGGGCGAAGCCGATCGTGTTGCCGGTGATGGCCCGGGAATTATGTCTCGCGTAAGCCCAGGCCGCTTCGCCGATGACCTCGAACGGTCCTCTCTGGAGGGTCCAGTCCACGGCGAAAATACTGAGGGGGTTGTAATTGGAACCATATGGCCCCCCTTGCGGGGCCGCATTGCCGTAATATCCCGATCCAGCGACTTCGATGCCGAGCACCGGGCTGAACGCCACACGGCCAGCGACAGCCTTGCCGTTGTTGATATCGAAGCCGTCGTCGGTTCCGCATTTCCGTTGGCGGGCCCCGCGTGTGCCCGACGCCTCGTTGATCGTGGGACTGCCGTTGGGTTCATAGCCGCATGGTCCCGTGGTGACATACAGCTCGTAATCCAACTTGGAGGTGCGACCGGGATAAAAGGTGCCGTAGATCCCTGACCCGGTTTCTGCCACCGTGGTGGGGATGATGAATTGGTTGACCAACGGCCGGTCTGTCAGATCGTTCAGCGGAGAATCGTGCAACAAGTTGAATTTGCCGATGGGAACCAACAGGATGCCGGCCCGCAGGTTGATCGGCTCTTTGATCAGATAGTCGATGTGGGCGAATTCGAGTCCGAACTCGAGCTCCCGGTTGCCTCCGCCTTGTTCGCGAATGCCATGCTCGATTTCCAGCTCGGCCGCCATCTTCACATGCTCCGTAATATCCGCGTAAATGAAGGGCACGAAGCGCTGCTGGTCGAAGTTGTTGCTGAGGCCGCCGAATCCGTTTTCGATGCTGCTCCTCCGATGGGATCGATACTGAATGTCCATGTAGCCGCCGACGATGGCTTTGGGCGCCGCGACGAACGGCTTCGCGTAGACCAACCGCCCTGATCCGGTAGAGCCGAAAGACAACGCCGGTTGCCGCTCGGCGCGCCGTTCCCGTCCGACCTCCGGAAGCGGGCCGACGCCCGGCTCCTCTACGGGCGCCTCCGGTCTGATCACTTCAGGTCTTTCAACCCCGGGCGGAATTCCTTCCCGTTCGCGTTTTTCTCGTTCTTCCAGCATTTGTTCCAGCTTCTTGACTCGTTCTTCCAAGGCCTTTTCGTCCGCCATTGCGGGGAAGGCCAGCATCGGACACAGCATCAGAGCCCCGAGGATCGACCGCATCCGCATCGGAAACCTCCATCGAAAAAGGGTGGTGGTCTGACTCGGGACTCTGAGGTCTCTGGTCTGTTTTGCGCGCCAAGGCGATCGCTAGGTTGTTATGAGCGTTACGTCAACTGGGAACCTCCTTTCGGGAAAGTCTCGTCGAATCTACGTGGAGAGAAACAGGTCTCCTTTAATCGAAGGAAAGGGGATCAGCACGATGCGCTTACATCGTTTGCACTTGACTTCGAGACCCTGCTCCCGGACCTTGGCGATGAGCTGGCCGCATTCACAACGAGCCGCGCCAGTCTGGGAACCGCGCACCGTTTGCCGTGTCGACTGGCTCATCAGCGGGCTGGCGTCCTCAACGAAATTGAGAACTATTATTAACTTCATTGGGAAGCAAGTCAAATGCCATGGCAAGATGCTCGTCGGTCGTGCGGGACGGGTCGTGGGCGATGAGGCGAAGTACGTGCTGGTCGCCGTAAGGTTCAAGGCGACAAAAGATCCGCGCGTATTTGCTAAAATAAATCAATGATTTTGCGTAGTTGCGTATCAAGCAGGAGCGGGAGCCTCGTTCGCCAACGAGGAAAGGTCAATGCCGAACAAGTTTCCTGTGGGACTCCCCGTGCACCCACAGAGAATGAGCGGTACTGCACAGCCCGCACTGTGCGAAAAGACATGAGGAGATGGCCATTGGGTGTGAATGAGACCTTTGATGGCGAGCGCACAGGAAGAGGGTAGTGGAGGATGCGAACAGGATCCAAATGCAATACAATGGCTTTGTGCGCACGAAGTCGAACAGAGCGGATAAGCGGGCTGCGTTATGTTTTCTGTGGCTCGGAGCCCTGCTTGCCGCCGGGTGCGCTGCTCACCTTCCTGCCATGCCGGAGACGCAGGAGGTGAGGGGCCCGATCGCCTTCGGTCGAGCCGTGGTGCTTGTCACCGGCCAGACGACCCGCTGGTACACTCCGCAAGTCAGATTTTTCGAATTCGTGAACCGCAAGACCCTTGAACGGTTCAGTGTGGACGTGCAATCGGATGACCTGGTCTTCATGCTGCAACTGCCGGCCGGCGACTACGAGCTGAGCCGCGTGCAAATCAGCGAAGGGCCGTTTCTGTCTATGGCCGACCTCTCCTCCACGTTCACAATCGACGCTGATCGAATCACCTACCTCGGGACCTGGCGATTCGGCGTGGATACGCCGCGCTATGGCCGCATGGTGGTCCTCTCGACTGTTGACGATCCCCAAGAGCGGGCCGCAGCCGGACGCGAGGTCTTGGCCAGATATCCAGCCCTTGAAGGCCGGCCCGTGGAGACGGTCTTGCCCGTTCCCAGCCAGGCCGAATCTCGCCTCTATGAAGTGATGCCGTACCCACGCTATCCGCGCTATTTCCGCCGCCATTGGTGGTAGGAGTGCTTCCCGTGTCGCGACTCGTGGCGTTCATCCATCGATGCCTGTCTCAGACTGCGCGCGCGGCCGTCTGGTTGGCTTGCGCCACCGGGTTCGGATGCGCCGTTATGGCGCCTCGCTCTGAGCCCGTGCTGGTCAAGCGGGCCCAAATGCACATGGGAACGGTGGTGACGATCACGGCGGTGGCGCCGACGGAAGCGACGGCGCAGGCAGCCGTGGCCGCCGGCTTTCGGGAAGTCCGTCGCTTGGAGGAGTTGTTGAGTACCTGGATCCCGACCAGTGAGCTTTCCCGCGTGAACGCCGCCGCGGGCCGGCATCCCGTCAAGGTTAGCCCCGAGACCTTCACCGTGCTGAAACGTTCGCTGGAGATCGCGGCGCTCACGGAAGGCGGGTTCAACATCGCCATCGGTCCGGCCATGGAGGCCTGGAATGTGACGGAACGCGCGCGCATTCCCGACGAGACAGAACTTCAGGCGCTGCGGCCGCTTGTCGACCTTTCGCAGGTCTGGTTGGACGAAACCGCCAGCACGGCGTTCCTGTCCATACCCGGCATGCGGGTGGACGTCGGCGGGATCGGCAAAGGTTATGCCGCGGACCTGGTCGTCCAGGCGATGCAGCGGGCCGGTGCGGTCGCGGGCGCGGTGGCGCTTTCGGGAGACATCAAAACCTTTGGGCGGTTACCGGACGGCTCGCGATTTCCCGTAGGAATCAGGCATCCGAGGAAAGAGGGAGCGGTGCTGGCATGGGTCGAGCTACAAGACGAGGCCATCTCTACCGCCGGCGATTACGAGCGGTTCTTCGAGCGGGATGGTGTCCGGTACCATCACATCCTCGATCCTGCCACCCTCCATCCGGCGCGAAGTTGCCAAAGCGTGACCGTGATCGCGCGGGAGGGTATGATGGCCGACGGGTTGGATACCGGCATTTTCGTGCTCGGACCGGAACAGGGCATGGCGCTCGTCGAACGGCTTCCGGACGTCGAGGCGGTGATCGTCGATCACCGCGGGCGAGTGTTCGTTTCGTCCGGGCTCGCAGGGCGGATACACCTTGTGCCGGAGTCCGACTGAGCAGCACGGCTTCGCTGGAGCGGGCAATGCGGGCCTGCACCGATCCGGACGCCCGCGAGCGGTCGCCCTTATTCTTGGTCGATCTTCTTCAAACGGCGGTCGAGCGAAAACCGGGTGAGGCCCAGGTACTTGGCTGCCAAACTCTTGTTGTGTCCCGCGAGCCGGATGACTTCCTCAATGATTGCCGATTCCACGTCGGCGAGCGATTGTTTTCCCAGCACCATTTCCACCCGCACCACTTGCTGATCGCCTTGCGTCACTGCCACCGCCACGTGTGACGAGGTCTCATGCAATTCGCGGGGAAGACATCCGGCGGTCAACGTCTTTCCATGGCAAAGGATCATGGCCCGCTCGATGATGTTGTGCAGCTCCCGGATGTTGCCCGGGTAGGCATACCGCTCCAACAACGCCCGGGCGTCCGGCTCGATGTCCTGCACGTCCTTGCCGAAGTCCTTCGCAAAGCGGACGACCGCGCGAAGCGCGAGCGGAATGATGTCTTCGACGCGCTTGCGCAGCGGAGGGAGCTCGAACGTGACCACATTCAATCGAAAATACAGATCTTCGCGGAAGGCGCCGCGTGCGACCTCTTTTTTGAGATCCTTGTTCGTCGCCGTCATCAAGCGGAAATCCACGGAAATGTCGTCCGTTCCGCCCAGCCGTCTGAATGACCGCTCCTGCAGCACCCGGAGCAGTTTGCCCTGCATCGCCAGGTCGAGATCGCCGATCTCGTCGAGAAAGAGCGTGCCGCCTTCGGCCTTTTCCATCAATCCGTGCTTTCGCTGGTTGGCTCCAGTAAACGCGCCCCGCTCGTAGCCGAAGAGCTCGCTCTCGAACAGATCCTTCGGAATCGCAGTGCAGTTGACGCCGACGAAGGGCCCGGCCGCCCGCGGCCCGTTGTGATGGAGGACGCGCGCCAGGAATTCTTTGCCGGTGCCGGTCTCTCCCTGTAGCAGGACCGTGGCCTTCGGATTTTCCGCGACATCGCGGACTTGAGCCAGCAACTGTCGCATGGCCGGGCTGTGAGCTTCCAGGTTCGACAGGGCATACTGACTGCCCTGGTCCTCCCGTTCAAATTCCACGCTCCAGCGCAGGGCCAGGAATTCCAGCGCCCGATCCACCACTGGATCGATCCCCTCGAGGTCGACGGTTTTGATGAGAAAATCATAGGCCCCCTGCTTCATCGCCTCGACCGCGTCCTGTACGGTTCCATAAGCCGTCAGCATGATTGTCAACGCGTGCGGGGCCAACGGACGCACGCGTTTCAACGTGTCGAGGCCGCTCATGCCGGGCATTTTCAGATCTAACAGCACCAGGTCGGGCTGGTCCTGTTCCAGGGCCTTCAACAAGTCCTCGCCGGACTCGAATCCCAACACGCGATGATTGCGGCGGGATAACCGTTTAACGATCGCCGACCGGATGGCCGGTTCATCATCCGTGACGAAAATCGTGGCGCGCATCGGCTAGGTCTCCGCGATCCGGGGTCGCTGCCGTAACGGGAGCCAGACCCGCACGGTCGTGCCCTTGCCCGGCTGGCTGGTGAGTTGGATGTCGCCGCCATGGGCGTCAATGATGTTGCGGCAGATGGCCAACCCCAGCCCAGTACCCCGGTGCTTTCCGCTCGTAAAAAAAGGCTCGAACACGTGGGGAAGAGCCTCGGGAGCGATACCGGTTCCGGTGTCTACGATGTGGATCGCGACCCCCGCCTCCTGTCCCCGAGTCAGCTCGAAGGAAGCCAGGGTCAGCACCCCGCCTTCTTCGGAGGCTTCAATCGCGTTCTGAACGAGGTTGATCAATACCTGCTTAACCTGGTCGCGGTCGGCTTGAAGTGGCGGCAGCGTCGGAGGCAGGGAACTGCGCACCGCCAGGCGCTTCTCGGCAATCGGAATGTCCAGCAGTTTCATGACCTCCTGCACCAAATCCGGCAAAAAGAAGAGCACCGGCGCGATCGAGCGGGGTCTGGCGTAATCGATGATCTGATTGACGATCCGGTCCAGCCGCCGTGTCTCCTGCAGGATGATTTCCAGATCCGGTCGCCGCGGGTCCGTTGGCTTGATCTCCTCCAATAGCAGCGAAGTGGTGGAGCCGATGCCGACCAATGGATTCCTGATTTCATGCGCGATACCAGCGGCGACTTGCCCCAACGTGGCGAGTCGCTCGGCGCGGAGCAGCCTGGCCTGCATCTCGTCCAGAACCGTGATGTCCACGTTGAACCCCTGGTACATGACCACACGACCGTCGGCGTCGCGGATCGGAATCCGCCGGCTGAGCACTTTGCGGACGGTGCCGTCCTTGTGCAGAAAGCGGAACACGGTCTCGTACGGGCGCCCCTCTTCCACCGCCTTCGCAAATTCCGAGAGAACCCGCTCCCGATCCTCGGGATGGTAGGCCAGCCGGACGGCTTCAGGATCGCCTTCTTCATCCGGGTCGAGACCCGCCAGGATCCGGTTGTACCGGTTGCTGAACACCATGTCGACGCCTTTGGTCGTAAAGATGCCGAACGGAGCATGGTCCACCAAGCTCCGATACTTGGACTCCGAAGCGGACAAAACCTCGTTCAATGCGCGCAGATCGGTTTCCGATTTCTCCACCTTTTCCAAATGGTCCCTGATCTGCGCGCTCATCGCATGCATGACGCGGGTCAGGTCGCCGATTTCGTCCCGACGCTCCAGCACCGGCAAGGACGGCACGAATCCCGCCGATGACGACCCGACCGCCTTGGCCAGGCTGGCGAGGGGGGTTGTGATCGAGCGCGCAATCATGTGCAGCGTCAGAATCGTTAGAATCACGGCCAGTCCGCCGCCCCCCAGAATCACCCACAGCATGGATGATCGATCTTGAGAAATCCGCGCCAGCCGGCTGTTGAGCGCATCCTGTTCCAATCGATCGAACCGCGCCATCAGCTGGCGAATGTCGAGCATGACTGCCCGCCCGCGTCCGCTCTCCATATAATGGACGGCGTTCTCCGGATGGCCGGACTTGACGGCCTGAATCAGCTCGTCCTTTTCGTTGACGAGCTGCTTGACCAGCCTTTGCACTTCCCCGATCAGCGCCCGTTGCTCATCCTGGCCATGCAGCATCTGCTCCAGCGAATCCCCCACGCTCAGGATCCGTTCCTGCGCCGTCCGGAAGGGATAGAGATAGTGTTCCTGCTTCGTCAGCACGTAGCCGCGGAATCCCGTTTCCAGATCAAGGATGAGGCGCATGTATTCGGCAGCCCGCCGTTGAACCAGGTAGGTATTATTGAGCTGTTCCTCGTCGTCCGAAAACACCGTCACGCTCCGGTAGGTGACGACGCTGAGCAAGGCGACCGCCACGACCGGAATCACGGACGCGAGGACGAGCTTGCGGGCGATGGGGAGGTCGTTGAACAATCGAAGGAGCCGTCGCATCGCTGCCTCGTGCCGGTATCGTAGGAGGCCGGAAGCGGCCTTGTCAAACCTCAGGCGGCGCGGCGATACCGCATCGGACAAGTGGGCGAGAAACGATCAAGGACGCACGGGCATGGTCAGATCGTTATTGACCCAGTTATTGGACGCGTTGACGTCGATTCCCCCAGCGCGCGGCGGTTTGTCGAGATTCACATATTGCAGCGTGCCGAAGGGTTGGATCTCATCGTCGACCGGCAGTTGCTCGCGGGTCCAGCCGCCGCCGAGTGCGCGGATGAGGGCCACCGAGGCGCGCAACAGATCGGCCTTGAGCTGCACGGCGTCGATGCGCGCCAGCAGCGTTTGGACCTGCGCGTAAATGAGCTCCAGGCTGGACGCCAGTCCGCCCTGATACAACTCGGAGGTCAGATCCTGCGTCTTGACGAAAGCCCGGACCGCGGCATCCTGCCGTTCGGCTGCGGCGGTCAACCGGTCCGTCAGGCTCAAGGCGTTTTCGACCTCTCGAAACGCGTTCAGGACGGTTGAACGGTAAAGGTCTTCCGTCTCCCGGTAGGCCGACCACGCCTGCTGCAATTGGGCGCGGCGATACCCGCCCTGAAAGATCGGCAACTCGATCATGGAACCATAGGACCAGAAACTGTTGGCGAGCGCGACCAGATTGAATCCGTCGTCCTCGTACCCGCCGCCGGCCCGGAACCGCACGTTGGGAAAGAACGCGGCCCGCGCGATGCCGATGGCTCGGTTCGCCTGCGCCATCCGACGCTCCATTGCGGCGATGTCGGGACGCCGCTCCAGCAGGGTGGAGGGGATAGTCTGCGGAATCGTGAACTGCGCGACGCGCAGATCATCGACCGGGGCGATCGTAAAACTGGCCGGGGCCCGGTTCACGAGGATCGCGATCGCCTGTTCGGTCACCTGCCGTTGCCCCTGTACCTGCGCGAGTTTCGTCTCGGTGCTGTACAGCAGCGATTCGACACGGGCGACGTCAAGCGATGAGGCAAGCGCGCCGGCGAACTGGGTCTTGACGAGGTCCAGGGTCTTTTTATAAAGGGCGACCGATTGGGTATAGATCGCGATCTGCGCGTCGTACCCGCGCAGCGTAAAGTAGTCCGCGGCGATCTCCGCCTGCAGACTAAGGCGCGCCAGCCCATAGTCGGCGGCCCGCTCTTGGGCGCGGTAGATCTCGACGCGCGTGGCGTTGCGGATCGCCGACCAGAAGTCCGGCTCCCAGGAAGCCAGACCTTCTGCGACCACGGTCGATTGGGTGCTGTCGATATTGGGCGGCCGGAACAGCGCATTGTCAGATAGGCGGTTGTTGGAGGCGCTCCCTCCGATACCGATCTGGGGAATCCGCTGCGAGCGGACCTTCATCATCACGTCGCGGGCCTGCACGAACCGCTCGGCAGCGGCCTGCAGGTCCGCGTTGGCCGCCATTCCTTCCTCAATAAGCGAGTCCAGGACCGGATCGTCGTACAGTTTCCACCAGTCCGGACGCAGCGCATCGTCGGACGGCTTCGCCTCGACGAAGGGGCTTGCTCCGCGCCATGAGACAGGGACGACGTAGCGAGGCGGCTGGTAGGGAGGCGCCAGATCGACGTGCGGCAGCCAGTCACCGCAGCCAGACAAGATCAGGACGAGCAAGGCGGCGCCGCTGGACGCGCAGCGGCGCACTTCCTTCCACACTAGTCGAATGGGAGCGTACTCCATGCTCATCATGGCTGGCTCTGTGGGGACAACTGCGGCGCCTGTGCCGGCCGCGCCGCCTCCGGCGGCTGGGAGGCCAGGGCCGGCTCCGTGCCGTTGACGAGATCATAGCCCGGCGCTGGCGTGACGATGCGCACGAGGTCGCCTTCGAGCAAGCCGGCGCTCGGATTGTTGATCACGCGGTCGCTTTCGGATACCCCGTCCGCCACTTCGACGGCGTTGTCCATGAGTTTGCTTACGGTAATGGGTTTGAAGTGCACGCGGTTCGCGTCTGTCACCACGGCCACTTGCGTGCCGTGCTCCTGGAACACCAACGCGGTGGAGGGAATCGTGAAGGCCCGCCGCGCGACCGGGGCGGTGATTGTGACCTGGGCATAGGAGCCAGGCCAGAGCGCGCGATCCTCGTTGTCGAGCGTGAAGACGGCCACCGCGGTGCGCGTGCTGACGTCGAATCCGCGGGAGACGGTCAGGAATTTGGCGATGAACCGCCGATCTGGCAATTGCGGCACGGTGACCTCCGCCGTCAATCCCGGCTGGAGGAAGGGACCGAACTGTTCTGGCACGTTGACAAAGAGCCGCATCATGCTGATGTCGGCGACCGTGAAGAGGTTGCTTTTGGCGTCGGGTGTGCTGAGCGTCCCCTCCTTGCTGACTAGGTCGCCCACGTTGATGTTGCGCTGGGTCACCACGCCGTCAAAGGGCGCGACGATCGTTTTGAACTGAATGAAGGCCTCGATGTTTTTGACCTTCTGCTCCGCGGCCTTGAGCGTCGCGGCCTGCGCTTTCAGGTTTTGCTCCTGAACCAATATGGCTTGCTCCGCGACCGCGTGGCTGGGGCGCATCGCCTGATAGCGTTTCGCCGTCACCACGGCCAGCGCATACTTCGCGCGCTCCGTTTCCAGATCCGCCTTGGCCTGCGCGTATTCGGCGTCGAGGTCTGGCGCGTTGATTTCGGCGAGGACGTCGCCTTTGCGCACTACATCGCCGTAGTCCTTGTACCACATCTTCACGTAGCCGGTGACGCGCGCGTAGATCGGCGCCTCGAACCAGCCCACGATGTTGCCGGGAAGTGTGATGGTCTCGGTCGCCGGCACCGGCTTGGGAGAGACGACAGCCACGGTGGGCACGGCGGTCGTTAGCGTTTCTTCACGCAGCGACGCGGCGTCCAGTCGGCTCTCATAGATCCGGTAGCCGATATAGAGCGCCAACAGGGCGAGTGCCGCGAACGTCAGGCTTCTTCCACGGAGAGCGCTCATGCTACACCTTTGCCTCGAGAACGGCGGTCCGTCTCTCGTAAAAGATGGCGTACACGCAGGGCACGAAAAACAAGGTGAAGACGGTGGCGACGAGCAAGCCGCCGATGACGGCGCGACCCAAGGGGGCGTTTTGGGAATAGCCCGTCGCCATGGGAACCATCCCGATGATCATGGCCGAGGCGGTCATGATCACTGGGCGGAAGCGAGTCTTTCCGGCTTCAATCGCCGCGCGCAGGGCGTCACCGTGCTCCTTGAGCCGCTCGCGCGCATAGGACACGACCAGAATCGAATTGGCGGTCGCCGTGCCCATCGTCATGATCGCTCCGGTCAGGGCCGGTTCCGACAGCCTGGTGTGGGTGAAAAACAACGACCAGGCGATGCCCGCCAGCGCGCCCGGCAGGGCCGTAATGATGATGAAGGGATCGAGCCAGGACTGAAAGTTGACGACGATCAGCAGATAGATCAACACGATCGCGGCGAGCAGCCCGAAGATCAGCTCGGCGTAGGCGTCGTGCATCAGCGAGGCCTGGCCGTGGATCTCGAGCGAGGCGCCTCTGGGCATCTCGTGCTCCATGCTCTTGGCGATCTTCTGAACGTCCGCCAGCACCCCGCCCAGATCGCGTCCTTCAGCAGAGACATAGATATCGAACAGCGGCATGATGTTCCCGTGCGTGACCACACCCGGCGTTCCTTCGACCGACAGGTTGGCCAGATTGCCGAGGAGTTGCACATCATCCTTCTTCGAGGCATTGTCCGCGTTGTTCGAAGGGTGGTCCGAAGACTTGACCGGAATGGTCTTGAGACTGTTGAGGCTATTGACCTGCGGCTGCGGCGTATAGACATTGATCAGATAGGACATGCCGGTCTTGGGATCGAGCCAATAGATCTGATCCACCTGTTGGCTGCCGGCGGTCGTCATCAGCATGCTGTCGGCCATGTCACTCAGCGTCCTGTTGACCCCGAGTCCGAAGGTGCGGTCGCCCTCGACCATGAGGGTCGGCGTTCGCATGGTCTGCTGGATTACCACGTCCGCCGCCCCGGGAATCTCGCGAAACTTCCCCGCCAGTTTGCGAGCGAACTCGTAGTTGGGATAGATATCCGGACCGTTGATCTGCACGTCGATCGGCGCGGGCGCGCCGAAGTTAAGAATCTTCGCGGTCAGATCGGACGGCTGGAACGTGAATTCGGTGCCCGGATAGCGCTCCTTCAAGCCCTTGCGGAGCATACGCCGGTATTCCCACACCGGCGACTTTTCATTCTTCAAAATGATCGTCAAGTCGCAGTCCTGCGGGCCGACCGTCGGTGTCGGGATAAAGGCGAGATTGTGCGGTCCGACCGGCAGGCCGCAATTGCTGACGATGTTGTCGACCTGGCCGGGCAACAGGTCCTCGACGCTTTGGGAGACCAACGTGGCCAGGCGGCCTGACACCTCGATGCGCGTCCCGAGCGGCGCGCGCATATGCATTTGAATGGTCCCCGACCTGATCTCGGGAAAGTACTCGCGCCCGAGGAAGAAATACAGGCTCATTGAGGCGACCGCGATCGCCAGTGAGATCTTGACGAAGGCGCGGCGGCGGGCAATTACCTGTTCGAGCAACTCACCGTAGCGCTCGCGGAACCGATCGAAGCGGCGTTCGAACGCCTTCTGAAAGTGGACGAAGACGTTCCGCGACGACTCATCCTTGCGCTGCCTCTTATGCTCAGACGTCCCCATTAGGTTGGCCTTTCAGTGTCTGCTTGGTCACGGTCGGCGCTTGCGTGAACGACGGGATGACTGCGACCGGCGTCCTCGTACCGACCGATACCGCCATGGGCTGAAACAGCCGCGACGGCCGGCTCATGGTGTCCCGTCATCACGTATTTTGCCATCGTCGGCACCAATGTGAACGACAGGATGAAGGAAGCCAGCATCGCGATGATGACCGCTTCCGCCATGGGTTTGAACAGGTAGGCGGAGACGCCGGTGAGTCCGAAGAGCGGCAGCCAAGCGATCGCGATGCACAGGGTGGCGACGAACGTCGGAACAACGATCTGATTGGCGGCGTCGATGATCGCCGTCTCCAGCGGCTTGCCCATGTCGAGATGACGGTCGATGTTCTCGATCATCACGATCGCGTTATCGACCAGAATGCCGACGGCCAGCGCCAGGCCGCCCAAGGTCATGACGTTGATCGACTCTCCGAGCCAATGCAGGCCGATGATGGCGGTCAGGATGGACAGCGGGATCGAGGTCCACACGATGGCCATGGCCCTCCAGGAGCCAAGCAGCAAGAGCACGATGAGGCCGACCAGCGCCCCGGCGGTCAGCATTTCATGGACCACGTCCTGAATCGAATCCTTGACGAACGTCGAGGCGTCGTCGAGGAGCCGGATCTTCACGCCTTCCGGAACGACCTGTTCGGCGCGCGGGATCATCTTCTTGATTCCGTCCACCACTGCCAGGGTCGAGGCCTCCGTACTCTTCATCACGACGATGACGACGATCTGCTTGCCCTTTACCAGCACCGCGTTCTGTTGCACCCGGCCCATCAGGCGCACCGTGGCGACGTCGCGCAGATACACGAATGCGTTGCCTTCCCGCTTGATCGGGATGTTTTCGAAATCTTCGATCCGCAGCGGGGACGCGTTCGTCTGGACGATCCAGTCGGTCTGTTTGATTTTGATGTCGCCGGACGGCAGCACGCGGTATTGCCGCATGAGGATGTCGTGGACGTCCGCCGGCGAGAGGTGGCGGGCGAGCAATTTCTGCTGATCGAGGTTGACCATGACCTGCATGTCCTGCCCCCCGTACGGGTGCGGCAGGATCGCCCCCGGGACCGTCACCAGTAGGGGGCGGATGCGCATGTAGGCGAGGTTGTAGAGTTCCGCGGGGGTCATGTGGTCCGCGCTCACTTCAAGCATGGCCACCGGAATCGCGGAGGGGGCCAGCCGCATGATCATGGGCGGCGAAATATCCGGCGGCAGCCACTTGACGACCCGCTGCGCAATGGCTGTGATATCTGCTTCGGCCCGGCCCACATCCACGCCGTCCTGCAGAAAGATGTTCGTGATGCTGAAACCGTAGTAGGAGTGGCTGTGCATGTACTTGATGCCTTCCACCGTCGCGGTCACGGCGCGTTCGAACATATAGGTGATCCGCCCTTCCACCTGCGCCGGCAGCAGGCCGGCGTAATCCCAGACGACGGAGGTGATGGGAATCGTGATGTTGGGAAAGACATCGGTCGGCATGTGGAGCACGGTCAGGCCTCCAAACAGCACGATCAGGATCGCCAGGACGACGAAGGTGTAGGGCCTGCGCAGGGCGATGAGGACAATCTGACGCATCGGTAACGTCTGCTTTAGCAAAGTGCTTACCGATCATTGGATGCGGATTCATTCGACCTGTGGGATGGGGAATGGCAGGATGTCCGCAATTTCTTGGCACAATATCCCCGGCCGCTCGGTTCGGTTCACATTCGAGCAGCCATGTCTGAGTGGTGGAGTCATGCCGTCGTGCGGTCACGCACAGAGCGCAGAGTGCGATATGGCACGCCGTCTTTCTCGCGGCTTCGTTCCGCTCCATCCGTCCGCAAAATCTAAAAAATGTCTTTGAACTGCTCAAAAGGCTTATCAGACACTCCAGCCACGGAACAGTCGGCTGGTTCGAACCCAGGATGTCATACGTGTTCCTCGCAAGGGAAAGTAAACACCTTGAGGGGAATGGACTGCCCACGCGCGGCGTTTACGCGTGCTGCGTGATGCGCCTGAAGCGCTTTGACCGCTCTGTCGACTTGATCCGATGGGAGAACTGAGAAAATAATGCAATTGATATCGGGTTGGAGGAACGTGCCGTAGACTTTCCCGGTCAAACCTTCACCCTTGACATTGCTCAGTACGGTATACGTTTTGACGCCGGTACCGTGCAAAATCGTCTCCAATTCCTCCAACATGGAGTCCCGAGCCACAATGATCAGCATTTTCAAGTTCATGGCGCCCCACGCTTCCTTCCTCCGTCACTTTGTTCTAAGCCTCGCAGAGGCATATGCTTCCTCTGCCCATCATTCTTATTTAAATCGCCGTGCGTCCTGTTCAACCTGACCCGCTCCTGAAGGAGCGGTAAGAACCGACAGCATTCGGCAATGGTGGCGCATCCGGCCGCCTGTTGCGCTACGCACCGGCAGCATGTGCGGATTCTCCGTCATGGTGACTCGTCATCATATATTTCGCCATCGTCGGCACCAGCGTGCGCGACAGGATGAAGGAGGCGAGCATCGCGATGATGACCGCTTCCGCCATGGGCTTGAACAGATAGCCGGAAGCGCCGGTGAGCCCGAAGAGCGGCAGCCAGGCGATCGCGATGCACAGGGTGGCGACGAACGTCGGAACAACGATCTGATTGGCGGCGTCGATGATGGCCGTCTCCAGCGGCTTGCCCATGTCGAGATGACGGTCGATGTTCTCGATCATCACGGTCGCATCATCGACCAGAATGCCGACGGCCAGCGCCAGGCCGCCCAAGGTCATGACGTTGATCGACTCTCCGAGCCAATGCAGGCCGATGATGGCGGTCAGGATGGACAGCGGGATCGAGGTCCACACGATGGCCATGGCCCTCCAGGAGCCAAGCAGCAAGAGCACGATGAGGCCGACCAGCGCCCCGGCGGTCAGCATTTCATGGACCACGTCCTGAATCGAATCCTTGACGAACGTCGAGGCGTCGTCGAGGAGCCGGATCTTCACGCCTTCCGGAACGACCTGCTCGGCGCGCGGGATCATCTTCTTGATCCCGTCCACCACTGCCAGGGTCGAGGCCTCCGTACTCTTCATCACGACGATGATGACGATCTGCTTGCCCTTTACCAGCACCGCGTTCTGTTGCACCCGACCCATCAGGCGCACCGTGGCGACGTCGCGCAGATAGATGAATCTGTTGCCTTCCCGCTTGATCGGGATGTTTTCGAAGTCTTCGATCCGCAGCGGGGACGCGTTCGTCTGGACGATCCAGTCGGTCGGCCTGATTTTGATGTCGCCGGACGGCAGCACGCGGTATTGCCGCATGAGGATGTCGTGGACGTCCGCCGGCGAGAGGTGGCGGGCGAGCAATTTCTGCTGATCGAGGTTGACCATGACCTGCATGTCCTGCCCCCCGTACGGGTGCGGCAGGATCGCCCCCGGGACCGTCACCAGTAGGGGGCGGATGCGCATGTAGGCGAGGTTGTAGAGTTCCGCGGGGGTCATGTGGTCCGCGCTCACTTCAAGCATGGCCACCGGAATCGCGGAGGGGGCCAGCCGCATGATCATGGGCGGCGAAATATCCGGCGGCAGCCACTTGACGACCCGCTGCGCAATGGCCGTGATATCCGCTTCGGCCCGGCCCACGTCCACGCCGTCCTGCAGAAAGATGTTCGTGATGCTGAAGCCGTAGTAGGAGTGGCTGTGCATGTACTTGATGCCTTCCACCGTCGCGGTCACGGCGCGTTCGAACATATAGGTGATCCGCCCTTCCACCTGCGCCGGCAGCAGGCCGGCGTAGTCCCAGACGATGGAGGTGATGGGAATCGTGATGTTGGGAAAGACATCGGTCGGCATGTGGAGCACGGTCAGACCCCCGAACAGCACGATCAGGATCGACATGACGACAAAGGTGTAGGGCCTGCGTAGGGCGATGAGGACGATCTGGTTCATACGCACAGTCCTTAGCAAAGTGTTTACCGGTTAGCGGATTCACTCGACCAGCGGGATGGGGAATGCCGGGATGTCCTCGATTTCTCAGCATGATTGCGCCCGCCGCGCGCTCCGGGTTCTTACCTGCGTCGCTAAGCCCAGGGATTGAGGGTGCGCAGTTGCGCACTGAGCGCCGCGCGCGGCATCTCACAATTCCGTTCTGCGCAGCCATGCAGATGGTCGTGGAGGTCTGATCGACGGGCGGAAAGAGAAAAAAGGTGAGTAGGAACTTGAACCAACTGCGACTGCTCCGGGAATTGCGGACGAGCCTTCATGAGTTTGAGCATGGCGGAATGGCGGTGACAGCGGGGCAGATCGATGGAGGAACGGAAGTAGGGTTGCCACGATCGAGAATTTGGAAAAAGGGCAAGGCGTAGCGGTACCAAGCACTTTCTGGGGGATGTCTATTTTTCGGCCCGGAAAAGACAACTTGGATCAGGAGCAAGACGAGAAAGAGGACAATCATGGCCATCTCGATGCCGACCCACCAGATTGAGACGAGGTCTTCCCGGGATTGGCGTTCCCGCCGAATGAATTCCTTCAGCGCTCGGCTGGTTTTCGCGCAGTCGAGTCCTTCACCGAAACAGATTTCTTCGGAGGGAGAAACCATATGACGTTTCCGGCGGACCATCCTGCTGACCGCCGCTAGCCTTCCGTGAGCAGAGGGTCAGGCAAAGTGCTTGCCAGTCGTCGTTCAGAAAGCAAACCAGGGCAAGATCTGTTAGACGTATCGCGGGCAATTCCGCTGAGAACATCTTCCGGTTCTTCTTGAAGCGCGACGCAGACGATCGCGAAGTGTGACTTTGCGCTCAGGGCGCATTGTGCGAAATGTCACAATTCTGCGGACGTGGGGTTCGGCGGTGAGCCGGAATCATCGGGAAGTCATGAGAAATGCTGCGGTCGGAACGTCGTCACCAACCAGTCGAATGGACACCATTTTAGGTATCGATCTTGCTGATACCGCTTCTTGGTGGATGAATTACTCGTCAGGATCTTTCGTATGTCCGGCAACGGGGGTCGATTCACGGCATGAATGGCACGATGCATTGGTAACCCCTTCAGGCGAAGGGACAAAGAGAAGAGGAGCACCATCTCGATGAGAGAACTGCGCATATTCGGCATGATTATCGCGTTCGTTGGCGGACTTGCGGGCGTCGCTAAAGCGGGCGAGGCGGTTCATGCTGAACCGCTAACGGTGGGGGCGGGTCCGAGCTTGCAGGCCGCATTGCAAAAGCTCATCCCGATGTTCGAGCAAGAATACGGCGCGACGGTCCACGTGCTCTATGGTCCGTCGGGAGAGCTACGCCGACAGATTGAACAGGGCGCACCGATCGACGTGTTCCTTCCCGGAGCGGCTGAGGAAGTCGAGATCCTGCACAAGAAAGGACTCACGCTCGGCGAACCGCGGATCTACGCGCAAACCCCTCTCGTGCTCGTCATGTCGGCCGCCTCCCCGGCAGCTTCGATCTCCTTTCACGATGTGCTGCCGAATGGAGCGAGCCGCATCGCCGTCGCCGACCCCAAGACCTCCGCATTGGGAAAGATCACAGCCCGTGCACTTGCCAAGCTCGATCAGGCCTACACGAGCCATCTGCGTCTTCTCTATGCACAACATACTGGTGATATTTTACATCTGCTGCATACCGGGGCGGCAGACGCGGGCATCGTCTACCGCGCGGATGCTCTCAACGGCGGCGAGTTACGCCTCGTGCAGGTTGTCCCCGGTGACACAATGGTTCGGTTCGGCGCGGCGGTGGTCTGGACCTGTCGGAAGGCGTCTCTTCCCGTCGCGCAGAAGTTTCTCGATTTCATCGTGAGCACCCGCATCCAGAAGCTCCTCCTGCACTATGGATTTGAACCTGTCTCATCGAACGGGATGGGGGCTGGAATTGAGAACCATTAAGCGGTAACTTGTAGGGGTACCGGTCGACACCGGTGCTCTGAGAAATTTCTCTTGCATATCGGATAGTATGGCTCCGTTTCCGCCACCACCGGACGAACATACAGTGATGAGCGTGCGTGACGGACCAGAACCTTGCGCCGGGCTTGCCGATCGGATTTCGGCTCTGCTGCATCAGCACCGGAGACTCATGTTCTTGGATATCGCACGGAAGTTACCCGACTGCACCTGGAAGATGCTCTTCGACGCCCTTATGCGACTACGCGAGCAGCGACGAATTGAACTGGTCACGCACCAGTGGGACTATGAAGTGCTCTACCTGGTCGATGGTCCTGCCACCCCGGTTCATTGCGGCTCGCCCGAGTTGGGCGAGCGGTGCGAGCATGAACAGAGGATGCCCGTGTAACGGCATCGGCGTCTTCGTCCTGCTCCTGTCGCTTGTCACACTTGGCTGCACAAGGGCCTCTGCGCCGCTCGACCTGTCCTCCTCGGATCCCTCGCACGACCAATGGAAAATTGCCAGCAACTACGCTCGCGAAGCCGCTCTGTTTCGAAGCAAGGCGGAGGAATTGGCCGACCGGGTGGCGGTATACGAACGGCTATTCGGGCCGGACTCGGAATGGGTGACCGGCGCGAAGCTGCTGATCGAATACTATCGGAACGCGGCGGAGGAACGGGAGCGCCTCGCGGACATGCATCTCGAACTCACCGCCGACGGACGCCGATCCCGGGTCGCTGCTCCCGCCTCTCGCTGATCTCTATGGAGGAAGCTATGTAC
Organism: Nitrospira calida; assembly: GCF_976986435.1. Taxonomy (NCBI): domain Bacteria; kingdom Pseudomonadati; phylum Nitrospirota; class Nitrospiria; order Nitrospirales; family Nitrospiraceae; genus Nitrospira; species Nitrospira calida. The sequence goes on along the minus strand of NZ_OZ335950.1, from coordinate 2,143,600 downwards.
CACCCTACGACCCATACGCTGCCGTTGATGCTCATTGCAGCCATCATGTCGTTGAGCGCCTGCGCCGGGACCAGCGTCCAGCCGGGCTACCGGGGATTGATGTGGCGTCCGTTTTCAGAGGGACTCTCCCCCGAGCCGTTGAAGGATGGTTTCTACTGGCGGGCACCCTGGAACAGCATTTACCTGTACGATGTCCGGTGGCAGAGTTTCACCGAACACATCGACGCCCTCAGTGCGGATGACCTTCAGGTCCTGATTAAGGCCGCCATCATCGTGCGGCCCATCCCTGAGGAAGTGTATTTTCTGGCCCATGAGGTCGGCACGGATTTCTATCCGCGTATCGTGAAGCCGGAGTTTCTGGCCGCCGTACGCAGTGTGGTATCCGGCTACAACATGGTGACGGTCCCGGAACGGAGCTCGGAAATCGCCAGCAAGGTGCAGGCGGTGGTAACGGAGAAGCTGAAAGGCCGGCATCTTGAGATCCAAAGCGTCGCCTTGGCGGACGTGGATTTTCCCCAAATCGTGCTGAACGCCATCGAACAGAAGCAGGCCAAAGAGCAGGAAAAAGAACAAAAGGAATTCGAGCTGACGATCGCAGCCAAAGACGCCGAAATCGCCCGTACCAGAGCGAAAGGCGAGGGCGATGCGATTCGCATTCGCGCCGAAGGAGAGGCGGAAGGGCTGCGGATCCGGGCGATCGGCCAGGCGAAGGCCCAGGAGACCATCGCCAAGACCCTGACGCCGGCGTATCTCCAATTCAAGCTCTATGACAGCCCGAACTCAAAGATCGTGCTGCTGCCGGAGAATTTGAACGTGCCTGTCCTCATCAATCCGGATGCGCCGCCGTCAGGCGCGGGGGAGCGAAACCAGGGTGTTGTGCTGGGCCGTTGATTGCGGCCCAAGGACCCAGACGGCACTCCTCGGCGGATTGCATCCACCGAGGCGACCAACGACCGACGAGACGACGGCGGCCGCGTGATAAAAGCGCATTGGTTCAACAACATAACGGCTTGGGTCATGATCACCGGGATCGTCGTGGTCTGCCTCGCCATCGTGGTCCTGAATCTGCTCGATCGGCACGTTATCGAAGAAGCGGCGGCCCGGAACGTCCACGCCGAATTCCTGCGCGCCGCCTCCTCCGTCAGCCGGTTCATCGGCAAATCGGGCGATATCCGCGATATCGACGCACTGAAAGAGGCCTTCGCGGACATTTTTGAGCTTCGCCCTGGTATCCGCCACCTGTCCGTCTTCGAGATCACGCCGACTTCCGGCAAGTTGATCTTCAGCAGTGATCCGGTGGCGGCGCAACCCGCGCTGAGTGAACGGGAGCGGACCGAGATTGCCGCCGGTCGATCCGTCGCCCAGCTCGATATCTCCACGGAGGACCGTGCGTGGCTCATCACCGCTCCCGTCATGGTCGATGGCCGGATTGTCGGAGCGCTGCGCGGCCGGTTTTCGCTTTGGAAATACGATGGGTTGATCAAACAAGAAGGACAATTGGCCAAGGATGTCGGGATTGGAGCGGTGCTTGTCACCTGCCTTGTCTTCCTGGCGTTGATCCGGATCAAAGTCCATGGGCCGGTCCGTCAACTCATTCGCGCCATGCATCAAGCCGAGGCCGGGGATTTGACCACCCTCGCCCCCGTGACAGGTCCCTCGGATCTCCGGGAAGTGGCCGGCCAGTTTAACCGCATGCTTGAGCGAGTGAGAAACGCAATCGCCGAAAAGGAGCGTCTGTTGAGGGAGGTCCGGGGCTTCAACGACATGCTGATGACGAAGATCGCGGAGACGCGAGAGGAACTCCAGCGGACCACCCATTTGTTGGTAGAAGCGCGCGTCAAAACCGAACGGACCCAAACGTTGGCGGCTCTCGGCGAACTGTCTGCGGTCGTGGCGCACGAACTCGGCAACCCGCTCAATGCGATTTCCGGGCATCTCCAGTTGCTGGCCAAAGAACCGAACTCTCCGGCCCGGCAGCGCCACCTCTCCATCATTCAATCCGAGATCACACGCATGGTTTGCATCATTCGGCACATTTTGGATTCCACGCGTATGCAGGTGAGGACCGCTCCGGTCGATCTGAACCGCGTCGTTCAGGAGGTCATGACCCTGATCTTTCCAAACCTTCCCGGACGGCGGATCGTGATGAAAGCCGAATTGGCCCCCGTTCTCCCCTTGATCGCTGGCGACCAGCGGGCGCTCCACAGCGTGATGTTCAACCTGGCCACCAATGCCGTGCAGGCCATGCCGTGCGGCGGGGAATTGCATATCCGCACGGAGCGTGTTTTTCGCGGCGCAATCGAGGGGCATGTCATCCTGGCCGGCGGTGGGGACCTGGCGGTCGACGCGGTGCGTCTGACCGTAGCAGACACTGGGCAGGGCATCGAGCCGGAACATCTGGCCCGCATTGCCGAGCCCTTCTTCACGACCCGCCAGAGCGATGGGGGGACTGGTTTGGGGCTCGCCATTTGCCAACGGGTGTTGTCGTCACTTGGCTGCCGGTTAGTGGTGCAGAGCAGGATCGGGCAGGGGACGACATTCGTTGTCGATCTGCCCATTTGGAAGGCATCCGACGCCGAGGAGGGAGTCGAATGAACAAGAACGCCTGGATTCTTGTGGTGGACGACGATCGACGGAATCTCGAGATGCTGGGGGAAGTGCTCCGCGGCGCCGGGTTCCACATTGATTTGGCCGAGGGCGGGCAGGAGGCGATCGAACGCTGCGATCTCCGCGAGTACGACGCGGTGATCAGCGACATCAAGATGGCCCCGGTGACGGGAATGGATGTGCTGAACGCCTTCCGCCGGACCTCGCCGGAGACGCCCGTCGTGCTGTTGACGGCCTTCGGATCTGTGGACACCGCCATTCTTGCCATGAAGCAGGGGGCCTTCGATTACATTACGAAGCCGGTCAACCTGGACGAGTTGCTGCTGGTCGTGCGGCGGGCGGTGGACCATTGCCGCCTGGTGCGGGAGCACCGTCACCTGCAGAGCGTGTTCACCGAGCGACCCCGCGCGGCGTCCATCATCGGCCAGAGTCGAAAGATGGTGGAAGTGTTCAAACTGATCGGCAAGGTGGCGCGGAGCAGGACAGCGGTGCTGATCCAGGGCGAGAGTGGAACCGGCAAGGAACTCGTCGCTCGGGCCATCCACGATCACAGCGACCGAGCTGCCCGCCCGTTCGTCGCCGTCAACTGTAGCGCGATTCCGGACTCTCTCCTTGAAAGTGAATTGTTCGGTCACGTCAAGGGCTCCTTCACGGGCGCCCATGCGTTTCGGCGCGGCTTAGTGGAGGAAGCCGACGGTGGCACGTTCTTTCTGGATGAGGTCGGCGATCTTTCCCCCGCCGGCCAGGCGAAGTTGCTGCGCGTGCTTCAAGAAGGAGAGATCAGACGCGTAGGCAGTAACGAAGCGATCTCCGTCGATCTGCGCGTTATCGCCGCCACCCGGCGCAATCTGCAGCAACTGGCGTCCGCAGGACGGTTCCGCGAGGACTTGCTGTACCGCCTCAACACGGTGACGATGTTCCTGCCCCCGCTCCGCGAGAGGCCAGAAGACATCCCCTTGCTCGCGGAATTCTTCCTCGCTCGCCACGGCACGGATGACAAGATGGCCGCTGTCACGCTTTCCACGGACGCGATGCAGGCGTTGGTCAAGTATCCTTGGCCCGGCAACGTGCGCGAGCTGGAACACGTGATCGAGCGGGCGGTGGCGTTGGCGACCCACTCGGTCCTGTCGATCGAGGATCTGCCGCCGGACATTCTGCGGAAAGGCAACGGCACGGGAGAACAGACGGACGGCTTGCCTGGCACGCTGAACGCGCTGAGACGGGAACACATCCTGTCCACGCTCGAAACTACCCGCGGCAATAAGGAACAAGCGGCGCGGCTGCTCGGCATCAGCCGGCGCACGCTGTACCGGCTGCTCGACCGCTACGGCCTGACCGAAGCCCGGTCCAACCTCGATCGCGAACCGTCCGGCACCGCTTCGACCTGAAACCTCGACTTCGCTTCGTCTGTGTGTCGTCCTGTCCTGGCGTGCCATCCTGGCACATTGGACCGCCCACCATTCCGCGGCTTGCTTTCCGGTGCGTCGATGAAATGGTCGATGCCTACGGGGTTCCGTAGCCGAAGCGTACGACCACACGGCGTGGCATCGCCCTTGCTGCGGCTCACACATGACCACTGCGGCATGAGTCGGATGGTTATCACTGGGCGCAAGGGAGTCGTCGCAAGTCGACCAAGGAAGCAACCGGTCAGAGAGGAGGCGGACTATGGCGTGCAGGCGGTGCGGAGGCTTGGTGGTCGCCGAACTATTTTATGACTTTGAAGAAGAAGGGAGTCGTATGCAATGCCACGGTTCGCGATGCGTGAACTGCGGGTGCATCGACGATCCGGTCATCCGCGCCAATCGCCTGCAGCCTCCGCCGGCAGGACGTTCGTCCGCTCGTGGTCTGGCAGCGTGCCAGCGAGTCGCCGTCGTGTCCTGATCCGCCCAGAAGACAGGATCTCGTGAGCGGAAGGAGATGCGGCGGCTGTGCCCCGTCGCGGCGACGCCTCTCTGCCCTCCTGTGGAGGCGTCCTTCCGCGCACAAGATCCTGGTTTCCTGCGCGGCAAGTGCAAACCCCACTCCTGGAAGGAGGTCACCAATGGATGGTTACGGCAAACGCGTATTGGTGGTGGAGGACGATGCGGATTCGCGTCAAGTTCTCGCCCTCTTGCTCATCCAAGCCGGCTATAGCGTCTATGAAGCCTGTGACGGCCTGGAAGCGATGAACGAGATGAAACGGCGACGCTTCGATGTCGTCGTGACCGATTATCACATGCCGCGGCTGAACGGGCTCGAGTTGTTGATGCTGAGCCGGGTGGCCTGGCCGGACCTGCCCGTGGTGATCGTCTCGGGAGGCCAGAGCGACATGGCCGAGATCGCGGTCCAACGTGGCGCGTTTGCCTGGATTCGCAAACCCTACGAAGGCGCAGTGCTCCTCGAGGTCGTGAACGAGGCGGCGCGGCGAGCGACGAACGACCGTACGCACGCCGCGTGCGGTCGGTGCTCCGCATGAGGCCGGTCAGGTTTCTGCCGATCAGTTTGCTCCTGGCTTTGGGCGCTTGTCAGACTACGGGCTTCAGAAGCGGGACCGTTCCGTTGGATGACCGGACGTTCATGGGGTTGTGGCGCACTTATAGCCACTGCCGGGTCAGCGAGGATGCGGAAGAAACGCGGAATGACGCGCGGCGGCTTAACCAGGCTGTTCGTGCCATGACCCGGCGCGAGGAGTCCTTTAACACGCTGCCGGAAGCCCTCCGGGCCCTCATCGAGGAGTCGCCTTCCCGCTTTGCGGTCGATCCCGGAGCGATGGCTGCGGCCTGTGCGCTGCATGCGGCGCAGGCGGCTCAAACGGCTGGTCGGTATGAGGACGCGCTCGAGCTGCTCCGTTCGGTCAGCGCGTTATCTGAAAAATCCGGGTATGCGTACTACGCCGCCGAGGCGGAACGAGGTTTGGCCCGGGCTGCACGAGCCCTGTCCGCCAAGGCTGGCGGCTTTCAAGGAGGTGCCGAGGCCCCTCTGCGTCAGGCGACCGTTCATCCATGATTCGACGACGATCACCGCTGCCGCAACTAAGCCATGCAGGCGCGTTACGCGAACGATCGGAAGGTTGCGTCCCTTGGTTCCTTCTTGTTTCCCTGACGCCTCTGGCGTTTGCCTCTTGCGTGACCCTTCAAGTCGAGCCCTTGACCGCGCAACGGTTCGAGCCACGAGCGCACTTCACGGAGATTGACGCGCTTAAGGCCGAGCCGACCCGGCCGCATGTCAGGCTGGCCCGCATTATCGCGACCTCTCACAGCGCCAGCGAGGACGCATTGCGAGACCGTATTCTTGCCCGGGCCCGGCAATTGGGCGCCGATGCTGTGGTGCTGGGCAAAGCTGACGTTCTCGAGTCGATGGGGCCGAGTCCGGCCTATCAGTCAACCTTGATCCAGGCCGGTGCGAACTCGACCCCACTTTTATGGGGTCCTTGGGGTTGGTGGACTCCGTTCTACCTGGATCCCTGGAGTTTCGTGCAAGGCGGCGCGGACCAGACACAGTACACAATGTATCTCTCGGGTGTCGCTATCCGGTATGACAGCCCCTCAGCGGAAGAGCGGACGCCATGAGCGTTCGCGTTCAAAACTTAAGTTACATGACCGTCGAATGAGGGTCATCATCACATGTTGCTGTTTGTCAGTGCCACGAGCCAGGCCGGTACGCAGGTGACGGCCGACAACGTTGAACAGGTCAACAGTGTGAGAAGGGGCAGAAGAAGGGGGGATGAACGGGATGCGAAGACGGGGACGCAAAATGGGAGCGGGCCTCCTCTTGGGAATCGCCACGCTCCTCATGGGATGTGTTGGGACCACTACCGCCAAGCGACAGTCCACCGAGCTTACCGATCCGGTGCTGGGGATGCTCAACAGGGGCATTGTCTCTCTCACGGTCAATATCGAGCGCGCCGGGAAGCGCATGGAAGAGTTGAAGCAGTTTCCCGATACGCAAGAACCGTTAATTCAGGAACTGCGTGCCATGGATCTCTTAGCTCTCGAACTGCACCAGCGGCAATGGATCCTGCAGCGCCATCATCTCCAGTTTGCGAAAGCACAGATGCTGGCTGTCAGACAACACCCGACCGAGAAGACCCGATTGCTCGAGGAATGGACCGCCCATGAGCGGCAGTACGAGCAGGATCTGGAAACGTTCCGGCAGAAGCGGCTGGAGCTGGAGCAGAAACGTCTGAAGGCGGAGGCGCAACTGATCGAGGCGTCGCTTCGATGAGCCGATGCGGGGTACGATGCCCAGTGGCGACTGTCCGATGGAGCAGATTCAATGCTCTGGCACGGCTGGATAGCCGTTCTGGGAACTCGCCGCGCGGCGCGGGCGCGGTCATGTTCGGCAAGCCGGTGCGTATGTCACGCACCGGCTCGCGACCGAGCCGGTCTCCAATCCATGGGGATATGACAGTCCCTTCTACAGGCCTGTGTGAGGATCCGATACCTGGTAGGGACGGCGGGTCTAAGGCGGCGACGCCGACAGCCTGGCCGTGCCGTACGATCAGCCCATGAACGCAGTGCCGGGAACGGCGATTCGATACACCGGCCTTCAGGCGACTGTCTCGCACTAAAGCATCGGCGCGGTTGCGATCATGTCGGCGATGTACGATTTCGACCTCATTTGCATTGGCAGCGGACCGGCCGGCCAACGGGCGGCGGTGCAGGCCGCGAAGCTTGGGAAACGGACCGCGGTTGTGGAACGCCGGCGGATCGTCGGCGGCGTCTGTGTGGAAACCGGGACGATTCCGAGCAAGACGCTCCGCGAAGCGGTGCTGTCCTTCATTCAGGCCGCCGGCCATTCCGAGCGACTGGGAAATCACTTCGAGAGCCGCCCGACGGCGGAACAACTTCTCTCCAGGGTCGAGCAGGTAGTACGGCGCGAAGTCGAAGTAGTGGCAGATCAACTCCGGCGTAATGAGGTCGTGCTCATCCACGGCGACGCCTCATTCAAAGATTCGCACACCGTTTCGGTGACGACCGAGAACGGCACCAAGGACGTGACAGCCGCCCATATCCTGATCGCCGTCGGGACCAGACCGGCCTTGCCATCCAACGCCTGGATCGACGGGGAGGTCATTCTCACCAGCGATGACGTCGTGCGCCTCAAGCGGCTCCCGCGGAACATGGTGGTGGTCGGCGGCGGCATCATTGGGATCGAGTACGCCTCCATGTTCGCGGCGCTGAAAGTCAACGTCACACTGGTGGACCAGCGCACCAGGCTCTTGGAATTCCTGGACTCCGAGATTGTCGAAGAGCTGATGCACCAGATGCGCAACCGCAACGTGACCTTTCGCCTCGGTGAAGCGGTCGAACGGTTGGAGCACACGGACGGCAGCCCCCGGCGCGCCATTGTCACGCTGGAATCCGGCAAGCGTATTGTCTCGGAGTCGGTGCTGTACTCCGTCGGGCGAATCGGCGCGACGGACCGCCTGAACCTGGCCGCAGCCGGCTTGACTGCGGACAAGCGGGGACGGCTGAAGGTGGACGGCCGGTTCCGGACCGAAGTGCCGCACATTTTCGCAGCGGGCGACGTGATCGGGTATCCCAGTCTGGCCTCGACCTCCGCTTCTCAGGGGAGGCAGGTTGCCTGCTACGCGTTCGGAGTGGAAGTGGACCCGCTTCCCGAGCATTTTCCCGTCGGCATCTATGCCATTCCCGAAATTTCGATGGCGGGTCCGCCCGAGCACGAACTGACGAACCACCGGGTGCCCTACGAGGCCGGGGTCGCGCGCTACCGGGAGATCGCGCGAGGCCAAATCCTCGGCGATGACAGCGGCCTGGTCAAGCTGCTCTTTCATCGCGAAGACCGGCGTCTGCTCGGCGTGCACGCGATCGGGACCGGGGCGACCGAGTTGATCCACATCGGGCAGGCGGTGCTCGATCTGGGCGGGGGGTTGAACTACTTCCTGCGCACGGTCTTCAACTACCCAACCCTGGCGGAGTGCTATAAAGTGGCCGCCTTGGACGCGTTCAACAAACTCTCGAGGTAAGCGCGGGTCGCCTACGTGCGAACCCGCTGAAGGAGGGTGCTGTCCACATGCGATCCGCACTGCAAAGGCTCCTGCACCCTGCGATTGCGGCGGTCTTGAGCGTGGGATTCGCGGCCTGCGCGAGCGTCGATACCATACGGCTGACGAGCGAGACGTTTCCGCCGAAGGCGTCGGTTGACGAGGTCGAAGTGCTCGAGCACGATCCGGCACGCCCGCATATTGCGATCGCGGAGTTGAGGGTCGGGGATTCATGGCTCAGCTTCGGGTCACTGCAGCGCAAGATTTTGAAACAGGCCGCCACCCTGGGCGCTGATGCGGTGGTGTTTTCTCAGCCGGAGGTTCAAGTGGAGCACGAGGTGGCCTATGAGCCGGTGTATAGCCCATGGGGATTTTACGGCCCATTTAACGGACCTTGGGCATGGGGATACGGCTACGGCGGCTGGGGGTACGGGGTCGGCCCATATCCATGGACTTGGGGAACCTCAGTCGGTAGTGTTGCGGTGCCGTACGACGAAGCGTTCAAAATGCTCGCGGGAACCGCCATCCGGTACGTTGGATCGCAGGCTCCTTGACGACGCTGAGACAACGTTCGGGGCATATTCCGTCGCGTGCCCAGCAAAAAGGTCGCCGGTAACGATCAAATGGGAGTAAACGCTCACCACCAGCTCTACCACGAAGCAAAAACCTGGCTTGAGTTCAATCACCGGGTCGGAGGAATCATTGTCGTGACCCTGGCCGGCCTGACCTGGCTGGAGCTGCGGGAAGTCCGTCCCTCTCTCCTCATCAGGCTGAGTTGGCCGTCCTGCCTCATGCTCCTCGGGGGCTACAACCTGCTTTGGAGCGACAAGCCGGCTTGGCCGATCGGACCATCGGGGCTGGTCGATAGCCTCTCAAACTCGGAGTCTTGCAACATAAAATTCTGGCCCTCCTCGTGTTGACACTTGGCCTGATCGACCTGCTGCGCCGCCTGCAACGAGCGACTCACCCTGCCTGGCTCTACCTGTTCTATGGTCTGGGCGCGCTGACAAGCGGTATCCTTGCGGTGCACGACCCGACTCTGCCGTCTCCCACCCACTTGCCCGGGTTGGTGTCAAGTCATATGTTGATGGGCGGCCTGGCCTCTCTGACGCTCGTGTTCAAGGTGCTTGTCGATCATCGCCTGATAGGAGGAAAAGTCGCGTACCTGTATCCGTTAATCCTGGCGGTGCTGGGTGTGCAATGGATCTTGTTCAGCGAGCCCGGCGAGACGGGAGCGGGAATCGAACAGGGCCCTGCGGACTAATCCGCCTCGTGCGGCCGCGCCGGTGGCCAACTCGACCTGCAGTTGTCATGAATCCTTTTGCCGCCTCGGCCTATGGCTCAGCCGACTGCGACGCAGGGTTGCTGCCACGCATGAGGGCAACGAATCGTCGCGTATCAGGCGGGTTCGGTCATCGTGTCTTGTGAGGTTGGAGTCGAACTCGGTTCGGGTCGTTCACCGCGCGGGTCACGGCGACCAGGGTGCAGCTGTGTCTTGCTCGTTGCGCCTTCGATCGGGGCGAGTCGGCCGCAAATGGTGACCGGATCCGCGTCACATAGAGCGATCCGTCGTTGGAGAGCTGATGGCGAATGGCCGCTGCAAGCAAGGGGCCCGGTTTTCTAAGCGACGCGAAAGCGACCACATGGGAGGTGCTGAATGGGTGTGATGACAGCACGTGCGGTTTTAATCATCGGAGGCTTAGCCGGATGCGCAGGAGGGGCGTTGGCCGCGTGGCTGCTGTTCAACGATCGGGCGGTCGCTCAAGACACGGCGAAGACAGCTCCACCGGTCGTCGACGCGCAAGAATTTCGTCTGATTGATCAACAAGGAACCCTGCGCGCGGTGCTCGGGCTATCGGCCGAAGGCGAGCCCTATCTCGCCTTGCTCCATCGCAACAACACACGGATCATCTGGCTCGGTCTTGCCGAAGAATCGGGACTGGCAATCCGTGACGTCGATGGCAAAACACGCCTGCTTCTGAGCCTGGACGCGGCCGGTGAGCCGTCCTTGATTCTACGAGATCGCCTGCATCGGACCCGCTCGATTGCGCCCTGATATCCGCAAGTTTTCGGGCGAACCATCAAGGCTGTCCACGCTCTTGAGCCAGCAAGGCCGTCAAGCTCTCGGTAGCCGACCGGGGCACCGTTTCCTCTTGCACCGGACAGGAGTAAGCCGACAACTATCAGCGCCGCCTCGCGCTTCAAGGTTTGTTCGCCTGTTGACGTTTCGGGAGGGGGACGCTTACGCCCGTCTTCTGTGTCGGGCGATGACGATGAGGAAAAAACACGACGATCCCAAGAGCAGCAACCAGTGCAAGAACGTGATGGACCTGGGCTGAAGAAGAGGCCCACGCTTCGCCGAGGCGCTCTTCCGCCGCCCCGGCCAGAGGGATCACGGCAAGTCGATGAACCGGTACGCTGATCCGCGGAGGCATGAACACAGGGATCACGGATGCCAGCCCGTTCCGCCGCAGGCCCCTTCGGAGGCACCCGGTGGAAGCGCTGGCGGCGTCTTCACAGGCGTGCCGGACCAGGGTTCGCACCACGGTGGGCGTCCCCCAGAGACAGAGCCGGTCGTCGCGCAGCGCGACATAGTAGGGAGCGGACGATGCGGCCGAAAAGTAGTCATTTAGGTGAACCGGGCAGTGAAATGAGGGCGGCTAAAACAGCGTTGCCGTACGCATGATCACACGCCTTACGAGTTCGAACTGAAGCGGATGAGCGTGAGATTCACCGGTATGATAGCACGGCGCCGAAGCCATGATCGGGCCCGGCTCACGACCGCCAGGCCCATTCGCTGCTGCGGCGAATCTCTCGCAGGACCGTGTTCCATCTTGCCCGCGCTTCGTTGCCAGTCTTCTCTCAACATGAATGGGCCAATCTGGCACATTGTGTCACGCTGTCACATTCTGACACGCATACTTCTTTGTACGTTACCATCGTCATTCCTCTGCCCAATGCCTCTTGCCACAGCAAACCGCTGCTCTGACGCATACGCGCGCCCGGAATCACGCAGGCAACCCCACATTAATGCACGGGTTTTCTCCGGCCCGTAGAATTTACCCGGTTGTAACACACAATTTACGCACTCGTTACCGTGTCGGCTTCGGGGATGCATCTCCGGAAACCCGCATGCCGCGATGGGCGCGGCGCGCGGTACCGCGCGCTCAGCGCTGCGGACAAGAATGGAAAAAGGAGGTCTTATGCCGACGGGCGTGGTTGCGGGGGGCTTGGCGATTGTGCTGAGCATGGTGTGCGGCATTCACTCGTATGCGGTAGCCGAGGAGAGAGCCGATCAGGCACAATCCCGAGAGCGGAGCGTCTGGAATCCGTTGACTTGGAAGTGGGTGCCGACCGAGGAGGAGATTCAGAAGTACCGGCGAGGTTGGAATCCCATGACTCACGGCCCTATCTTGAACACGGGCATTGATATTCAGCCGAAGGGCCAGTTCCTCGTCCAACCGTTTATCTTCGGCGAGATCGGGCATGGCAAGTTCACGAATCAATTCGGCACTGCCACGACGGATTCGCCTTTTCATCTGAGAGCCGTTGCGCCAACGGTGATTGTCGCCTACGGCCTCACCGACCATTTCGAACTCAATGTGGCTCCATCGTGGATTTGGTTCAATTCCAGTCAGGCTCGTGACTCCGACGGGCGAATCATCCAGGAGGAAAACAATGTCGGCGACACAACGATCTATCTCAAGTATCGGCCCATTGTTCAAGATTCCGATACGGCGCGTCCCACCGTGACCCTCTACAACGGTGTGACGCTTCCGAGCAGTCAGTGGTTTGGGACCAAAGGGATCCCGGGAGGATTCTCACCGCTTGGGCGCCTGCCGGGGACCAAGTTCGGCGGCCTTTCGTTCACCGAGGGTATTCTGCTCCGTAAGAACCTGAATCCCTTTCGTCTCAACGCAGGGCTCTATTATTCGTACACGGCGCCGGGAAGCACGGCCGGCATGAACACCTACAACGGCGACATCGTGAACACGCGCTTTATCGTCGAATACATCGCCAACGAGCAACGCGGCCTGGGATTCAATTTGGAATTTGTGACGCTCCATGGCCTTCCCTTTCGGCTGGACGGCCATAACCTCAATATCAAGCCGGCGAGTTTCAATCTGATCGGCGTCGAGCCCTCCGTTCAATACAAGTTCTTCCATAACTCAAACGGGGCCTTGGTCGGCGCCGCCGGCGTGCTGTTTTCAGTTGCCGGGCAGAACAATATTGATGCGATTTACCCGAACATTTCTCTCTACTACTATTGGGGCAAGGGCAAGGTCATGATGAGGTAAGGCGCTCTTTCCGCACAGTGCGCGAGGTGCGATTCCGCTCACTGTGAACGGCTGCACAGCAAGAATGCTCCAGATATTTGGAGTGTCTTTGATGGCACACGCATTGCTTTCCCACCGATGTAGGGCTACAAATCGAGAAGGATCACGAGGAGAGCATCGTGCGGGCTTGGCTCACGCCAAACTGGAAACAATGGGGCGACCGAGAGTTGTTCTGGATCTTGCTGGCCCTGGTGGCGCTATTTGTCTGGGGAAGCCAGGTCCTGGCCGCTGAAGTCATGGCGTTGTGAGTGGGATTGTCACACTGATCGCGCCAGCCAGTTCGCCTTCATGCCTGCCCTCTTTGGGGTAACCGGAAATGTCCTCTTCTCCAGCCGGTTCCCCGTGGCACCTGAGGCATTCCTTTTCATAATAAATCGGATCGATCAGTCGGAGCGCGGTTCCACCCTCGACCAGTTCGCTGACCGGCGAGGCGGGGGCGGGTTGTTTGGTCAGGCGCTGCAAGATCTGCGTTTCGTGCTCGTCCGGCGTGTTCTTCAGGTTTCTCGGACGAAGCGCCGTCTGTTTCAGCCGAACGGGGAATCGTTGCGAAAAGCGAAACGCCGCCTGACTACCGAAGGTGGCGGGGATAAAGTTCTTGTAGCCGACGCCTCGTTGATTGATCACCAATTGCGCATCAGCCACCACCTCCTTGCTCGCTTCGAGCAGCCCGAGCAACAACTCCTTCGCCGATGAAGAAATCGTGGACGACCCCGGGCGGCTGAGATCGATTCCGGTTCTTGCTTTGAATTCCTGCACCACTTGCGCCTCGAACACGTCCGGCGTGAACCCCTTGTCCCCTTTGTGCGGATCATCGATCAAGGCCTGGTTCCGGTCGATCACGACTCGACCGGCATCCAGCAGGCTGGCCAGGAGATGCGCCGTTTGCTGGGCTTCTTCCCTCGAAAACGCAAAACCCTGTGCCGGCGGCATCACGAGCAGCCCAGCCGCGAGAACCCACCAGCGTCTTTTTCGACAGAGTCTCATATCCTGTTCCTGTTCATGCCCAGTGGACTGAGTTAGCGGCCTGCCGCGAGTCGGCATTCCCCTTGATCGTAGTGCCGTGGCATGTTCTCCGCCGCAAACGGCAGGCCTTCCGCGACTGCCCGTCGCGGAAAGGCATAGGATTCCTCCAACCACCGCCGCCGCATCTCGGCCAGTCTGCCTCCGGCGTCCAATCGAAACAACAGCTCGTTGATGAACCACCGCAGCCGATAACTGTCTTCCGCCAACACCACCGCGTAGTCCTCCTTCGTCAATATAAGCGGCTTCCCGTCTTCCATGTCGAGGAGCCGCCAATCTTTCCGCACCCGCGTCACCACGAACCGGAGGATCGGCTGCTTGCCGACGATCGCATCGACGGGCGGCTCTTGCGACTCGAACGCCGCCGGGAGAGAATCGCACAGGACCAGGTGGACTCCGGCGAGGCTGGCTTCCGCATACAGGTGAGCGGTCGTTCCTTCCTGCACCGCCACCGTTAATCCGGCCAACGCCGTCCGAATCTTCGCCGGCTCGTACACGGAGCGGGGATCGCGTTGCAGGACCGCGCGCACGCGCTCGGCGACCTCGTCCCCGCGGACGATCACCCCGAGACCGCCGTTGGTGAAATACGGAACCGAGTAGGCGAGGCCGGCCCTCGTCGGAGAGGGCACGTTCGCCGTGGTGGCGGACACGAATAGATCCAGCTTGCCCTCGTGCAAGAGCACGAAGAGCGCGCGATAGGGAACCAGATGGAGAACCGGAACCACAGGCTCGCCTCCGCACCGTTCAGTCAGCGCAGCCGAGATTTCCCGCACCAACTCCACATCCAGTCCGCTCACGCGAAGGCCTTCGTCTGTGAAAATTGCGGGAAACACGAAGGGACGCCGGGGCTCAAACCCCATGCCGACCTGTAACCGCTTGCGGGCGCAGATCGCGTCGAGCTCGTTGGTGGCGACGGGCTGAATCAATTGGATCGCATCGAACACCAGGCCGCAGCCTTGGAGGATGAACCCCAGCCCGAGCGCGTACGCCAACCCCGTCGCGTTCAATGCTAATATCGAATGCCGGTTAAAAACACCCATTGCTGCGACTGCCCCGCCTCGCCGCGAAAATCCACCCCGTATTGCGTATACTGCACGGTGATATCCACCGCCAAGCCGCCGGCCACCGGAAAACGGACGCCGACCTGTCCGCCCACGAGATGGCCCGGCGTGTCATGGCCCGGTCCCGGCATCACCGCTCCTCCCAGCAGCCCGACATACGGCACCGCCCGATCCTCCAGCGGGCCGAACAGCACGTGCCGGATGGTCCGGCTGATCGGCTTCCCCTTCGGGAAATCCAAGATGTCGATGAAATTGTTCCACCGGGGATTGATGAAGAGCGCATGCTGGTCGGTCCTCGTCCCTTCCGCGTGGATGCTAAAGAATTGATAGATGGTTCTCACCTCGAGATTTCCGTATCACAACGCGGTGAAACCGGCCTGAATCCCGATTTCCCGGTCATCGGGCGCGAAGGTCTGCTGACGGAATACCACGTCGAAATTGAAGGGTCTGAGCGGGAGGACGTCGAGAAAGGCTTCCTGGCTGGTGACCCGGGACGGACTGAGAACCATCAACACGGCGAGCAAGACCCAGCGGCGGGTCTCGGCTGGGACACCGAAACCCGCCCTGCGCCCCCGGTTCAGCATGCGCTTCCTGATCCCCGATCGCTCTACCCCTCGGCGGCGTCAACGCCGTTCGCCAATCCGCAGCGCGCCGAAAACAAAACCGACGGGGTGGCCTGACGGGTCGACCCCACCGGTCTCGGTGATGTCGTGTGCTCTTCGCTTACGGCGCGGACGGCGGAGTGATTTCCGTCTGCGGCATCTCGACCTTCCACGGCGTGTGCGGCATCAGCGGCGCCGGCTTGGCGTCCGGCTTGGCGACCAGCACCGCGATGGCCCCGCGCAGCGCGCCGGTCAGCGAATGGGTGACCAGCGGGTAGGCGCCTTCTGATTCGACGACCACGTCGAACGTCGCGGCGCTGCCCGGGCCGACGACATAGGTCTGCACGCCGCTCAGCTTGTTGGCCGGATTGCCGCTCTCATAGACGTTGTCCCAGATCTCGCCGATGGGATGGAAGGCCGAAAACTCGTTTGGGCCAGCGTTGACGAAATAGATTCGGACCCGCTCGCCCGGTTTGGCCTCCAGGGCATGCCCGCCGGTGACGAACGGATGGTATTTGAAGACTCCACCGTTGAAGACGATGTGGTCGAATTTCCGGTCAAACATACTTTGGACGTCGTCCGGATTTTTGAACAACTCCGATTGGATCAGCACGTATTCCCGGTCAGCCTTGGGCAGGGCCTTCGGATTCTTGGGATCCACGATGATCGCGCCGAACATCCCGCGGGCGACGTGCTGGATCATCGGCGGCGCTCCGCAATGATAGAAGAACACGCCGGGCTTCTTCGCCACGTACGTATAGCTGATCTCCTCTCCGGCGTTGATCGCCCTGTAGTTCTTCAGGAAGTCAATCTCGGCGGCGTGAAAATCCATGGCATGGGGATTCTTGTTGGTCGCCGGATTTTTCAGCGTGAACTTGACGGTGTCGCCTTCGGTGACGCGCACCACCGGCCCTGGGAACTGGCCGTTGAAGGTCCATGCCTTATATCTTTCGCCACTCCCGTCGATCACTACCTCGGCCTCGACGGCGGTCATCTCGACTTCATGCACCTTGGCAAACGCGTCGTGAAGGGGAACGCCCGCCGCCCATACGCTTGCGGCGGAGAGCAATGCCGTCGCATACGCTAAGTGTCGGTCGATCTTGAGACTTGTACATCGCATCGGAATTGTCCTCCTGGATTTGACGCTCAGTAGACTGAGTTAGGGCCGCAGCCGGGAAAGGATAGACGCTCTGACCGGCTCGTTCCTATGATCTAAGTCATATTTTGCGGCGAGTCGGCGGGGGAATCAGAGGGAATCAGCGGCGGGCGGCGAGGGAATCGACGGCCAGTTCCTTCAGGCGGGCCAAATCGCGGATCACGATCTGCTTGGCGCCGCCGGACACCAGTTTGGCGCGTTTGAATCGGCTCATGATGCGGATCGCGGTCTCGACCGTGACGCCCACCATGTTCGCCAAATCCTGGCGGGTCAGTCGCACCGCCAGGCGAAGCCCGTTCGGTTCCGGGATACCGACCCGTTCGACCAGCTTAACCAACAACGACGCCAGTCGCTGATCGGCTCGGTCCAGCGCTAAAATCTTGGCGTTTTCCTGTGCCTCGTTCAGACGTTTGCCTAGGTACTTGATCACTTCCAGCGCCGCGTCAGGATTCCGGCGCAGCATGGCGAAATAGGCTTTCTTGCTCACGCGGAGGATGGTGACGTCGCACAAAGGCGCCGCGCTGCCGGGATGAGTGGCTCCGTCGAACACCGCAGCCTCGCAGCAGAACAGGTCGCCGGGCATGAGGACCTTGAGCGTGCACTCTTTTCCCGATGGAGAGGACTTGACGCACTTGACCGCGCCTGCTTTGAGAATGTGGAAATACTCGGCCGGGTCGCCCTCCCGGAAGATATACTCGCCCTTTCGATAACAGACTTCGACGACTTCTCCGACCAGGCGCTGGCGGTCCCGCTCGTTCAGCAGGTCGAAGAGAGGGATGCGCCGCAGGGAGTCCGTTTCGGTCATCGCCGTCGCTATTTGACGATCCGCTTGGCTGTTTCCACGATCGAGCGCGCCCCGATGCCGAAATGGTCGATCAATTCTTCCGGCTTTCCACTGCGGGGAATCTCCCGGATCGCCAGCTTGTGGACCCGAATCCCTTCCGAACCGAGCGCGTTCAGCACTGCGTCGCCGATCCCGCCGTGTTCGTAATGATCCTCCACCGTTAAGACCCTCCCTTGTGTGGCGCGGGCGCTGTCCAACAAGGTGGCGCGATCG
Source organism: Nitrospira calida (assembly GCF_976986435.1). Taxonomy (NCBI): domain Bacteria; kingdom Pseudomonadati; phylum Nitrospirota; class Nitrospiria; order Nitrospirales; family Nitrospiraceae; genus Nitrospira; species Nitrospira calida. The sequence continues at coordinate 2,125,774 of NZ_OZ335950.1, read as the reverse complement.
ATGGGCGCCACGCTATAAAGGTCGATGATCCGTACGGCAATGCCCGCCGCCTTGAGCTGGTCATGCGCCTTCAAGGCTTCGAACAGCGTGACCCCGGCGGCCACGATGGTCAGCGCATCCGAAGGACTCTGCCGCACGACCTTGGAGCCGCCGATCTGGAACATCTCCTCATTGCCGTAGAGGACCGGTGACTTGGGCCGGCCGGCGCGAAGGTACACCACTCCCCGATGCCGCGCCGCCGCCTCGACCAGCCGGTGCATGGCCACGGCATCCGACGGGTAAAGGACCACTACCCCAGGTTGCGCGGCCATCATGGCGATGTCTTCGAGCCCCATCTGTGACGGGCCGTCTTCTCCGATACTGACCCCGACGTGAGTGCCGACCAGCTTGATATTGGCTTGGCCGATCGCCGCCATCCGGATGAAATCATAGGCGCGAGTCAGGAAGCAGGCGAACGTCGCTGCGAAGGGAATCTTGCCGCAGGCGGCGAGTCCAGCGGCGGCGCCGATCATGTTTTGCTCGGCGATGAAATGCTCAAAGAAGCGGTCGGGAAACTTTTTCGCGAATTTCTCCGTGTAGGTGGAGTTCTTCACGTCGGCGTCTAGCACCACGACCGAGGGGTGGACTTCGCCAAGAGCGACCAGCGCCGACCCGAACGCTTCGCGCGTTGCGACCTGATCGGTCGGTCTGTACGACGGCGGCGCCATCGCGCCAGCCGGTTTCGCACCGTTCACAGCCGCGCGCGGGCGCTGGATCTGCGGTTCGGGCGCGCCCGGCGTCAAACAACGTGTCAACTCTTCGATCGCCCGGTTCGCCTCGTCGCCCTTCTTGAGCGCCTTGCCGTGCCAGTCCGGCTTGTCCTCGACGAACGAGATCCCGCGGCCCTTGAACGTGCGGGCGAGGATGACCGTCGGCTTGCCTTTGGTCCGCGCGGCTTCCTCGAAGGCGTCGAGCAGCGCCGGAATATCGTGTCCGTCCACGACGAGAGCGTGCCAGCCGAATCCGGCCCAGCGCAACCGGTACCCTTCCATGTCGTGCTGCAACATCGTGGGATCGCTTTGGCCGAGGCGGTTCACGTCCACAATGGCGCAGAGGTTGTCGAGCGCATAGTGGCGGGCGAGTTCCACCGCCTCCCACACCGCGCCCTCCACCGATTCTCCGTCGCCCAAAAGAACGTAGGTCCGGTAGTCGGCTCTGTCGAGGAACTTGGCGTTCAGCGCCATGCCCACGCCGGCGGACAACCCTTGCCCCAACGAGCCGGTTGCGATGTCCACGAAGGGCAGCCGGGGAGTGGGATGGCCTTCCAGATCGGAGGTCAACGTGCGCAGTTTCAGCAACTCGGTCTTGTCGAACAGGCCGGCTTCGGCCCAGGCAGCGTACAACAGCGGCGCGGCGTGGCCCTTTGAGAGGACGAATCGGTCGCGGTTGGGATGTTTCGGATCTTTCGGATCGTATCGCATGACCGCAAAGAACAACGTCGCGACGATATCGGCCGCGGAACAGCAACTCGTCGGATGGCCGCTGCCGGCCTCCGTCGTCGCGCGCACGCTGTCGATCCTCAGTTGAGCGGCCTTATTCCGCAGCATCGTGACCAATTCGGGAGTCACGGTCGCATGTGAAACCATAGTTGCTCCTTTCAAGCTGTGTCAGACGGTGGCACGGTCCGGCATGATTCCGGTGCGGCAGGAACTATCGACTCGGCTGAGGCTAGCAGAAGGAAACCGACGGAGTCAACGAACGTGGAGGTGCCTGCCTCCGAGACGCCGCTTGTCGGACCGTCGGACGGATTGCGCAAGCTGGTCGTTCATTGCATAATGTCCCCGGCAGTTGCAGACGGACCCGCCGTTCTCTCACACGACTCCCCGCCGTACCGCCCGCCACGTAAGAATGTCCGGGCCCGTGGGATCGACACGGACCGCGCGCGGTGTCCGCGTCGCCGTGCGTGATCCGAACAGACGGCCCGAAGAAGGAGCAGTCATGTCTCAGTTGACGCTGGCATTGATCATCTTCGGAACTGCGTATCTGGCGATCGTCACCGAACGGATTCACAAAACCATCGTGGCGCTGTTCGGCGCCGCCCTGATGATCAGTTTCGGAATCGTCACCCAAGAAGAGGCCTTCTACTCGCAGGAATACGGAATCGACTATAACGTGATTTTTCTGTTGATCGCGATGATGGTGATCATCAACATCACGCGGAAAACAGGACTATTCGAGTGGCTGGCCATCTGGGCGGCAAAACGGGCGAAGGCCCGGCCGTTCCGGATGATGGCGCTGCTCGCCGTCATCACGGCCGTGCTCTCCGCCTTTCTAGATAATGTGACCACCGTCCTATTGATGGCGCCGGTGACGCTGGAAATTTCGAAGCGCCTGGATTTGAATCCCATCTCTTTCCTGGTGGCCGAGGCGCTGGCGTCCAACATCGGCGGCACCGCCACCCTGGTCGGCGATCCGCCCAACATCATGATCGCCAGCAAAGCGGATCTAAGCTACTTGCAATTCCTGGTCATGCTCGGACCGGTCATCCTCGTCATTATGGCGGCGTTTCTCGGGGTGTTGTGGCTGATCGCTGGCAGAACCCTTAAGGTGTCGCCGGAACGCCGACAGGCCGTGCTCGCGATGAACGAACGGGACGCCATCCGCGATTGGCCTTTGCTGGCCAAATGTCTCTGGCTGTTGGCATTCACGACGTTGGGGTTCTGCATCCACGGGCTGGTTCACCTGGAACCGGCGACCGTCGCGCTGTTGGGGGCCAGCCTGTTCATGCTGGTCGGTCACGGTCACGACGCGGTGTCCGGGACCGGCGAACTCGATTATCTGACGGAGGTCGAATGGAAGACGATTTTCTTTTTCATCGGCCTGTTCATTCTGGTCGGGGGACTGGTGAAAGTCGGCGCGATCCGCTATCTGGCCGAGCAACTGGTTCATGTCACGCAGGGCAACGTGGCGGGCACGACGTTCGCCGTGCTGTGGGGATCTGCCGTGCTCTCCGCCGTCGTGGACAACATTCCGTACGTTGCCGCGATGAATCCGCTGATCATCGACCTGGCGCGTTCGATGCATCCCGAGCTTACCGAGTACACCGCGCTCGTCCATCAACCGGACATCCTGCCGCTGTGGTGGGCCTTGGCGCTGGGCGCCTGTCTGGGCGGGAACGGCACGATGATCGGCGCGACGGCCAACGTCGTGGTCGTCGATCTGGCCCGGCGCGCCGGGCACGCCATCAGTTTCTGGCGCTTCATGGCGTTCGGGTTCCCAATCATGGTCGGGTCCGTGCTCATCAGCATGGTTTATCTATGGCTGCGTTTTTTTGTCTGACTGAACCGGGGAGCAGCGCCTCGACGGATTCGCGGCCTTGCCGCGACGTTCCGCCGAGGTTCTTCGCGTCCGGTCGGAACCGGAGCAGCGCGCGGGCCGCTCCGCGAATCTGATCCCCACCGTCACGATCCTCGTCTGCCGCTCGGCGGGTTTCCGCTATATCAGCGACCTTCATCTGCTTGTGACTATTCCGCGGTCAGGTTGGACAGGGTGATCCTGGCACCGTTGGAAGGCGCGCAAACCACACCGGCATGCTCCTCCATTTGCATTGTCACGTGAGAAGGAAGGAATGTGGCGCCCGCCGCCGGGCATCGACCCTCAGGCTGAGCGGTTGAGGCAGTCGAGGATCGCGCGATTCCAGCCCGACGGGCCGATGCCCGGGGCCTTGATGAGGTGAGGCAGCGTCACGGCCCGATCATAGGATCCATCCGGTTTCTGGACCAGAATGGGCTGATCTACGGCGGCTAATAGGGGGAGATCGTTCGCGCTGTCTCCTACTCCGACGGTGACGGGCGCGCCGGTTTGTCCTCCGTTCCGACGGCGATAGCAGTCGATCAGGATGCGACAGGCCTTGCCTTTGTCGGAATCGCCGACGAGATGGTGGAACCTCCCTCCTGTCAGGCAGCGCAGGCCCCGGCTTTCAGCCAAACGTGCCACTTCTTCCACCAGCTCCGCTGGCCCGTCGATGAGGAAGGGTTCATCATAGTTCCGTTGTTTGGCCAGCACGGCGTCGGCTAAGGAGAGCCCGGCCCGTTCGGCGATCTCTTTGGCCGGCATGTCGCCGAATCCCCGCAACGGGCACCCCACCGCCTGCGCGATTTCCTTCAGCGCGGCGCGCAACCGCGCGTAGGGCGTACCGAGTTCGATGACTTGATGGCTGCCGCGTAAGACCGCTCCTTCGACCGGGAAATCGAAGTACCCTTTGGGGATGAAAATGCCCCCGCCGTTTTCGGTGACGAACGGGTGGCGGAGGTCCAAGCGGAAGCGGAGCGGCTCGATTTCCGCGCGGGTCTTGCTCGAGACGGGAATCAGCGGAACGTTCCGGATGCGAAGCGCGTGCAGCGCCTCCTGCGCTGCCTCCCAGGAGTAGGTCTCCGCATCGAGCAGGCTGCCGTCCAGATCGCTGAAGACGATCAGGCTGATCATGGGCCATCGGATCACGGGCCGATGACCCAGACCTTACTGGAAGCGTTCGGAGTTACGCAACCGGTTGGGCGCACACTATGCAGAAAGAAAGGCGCGTACAGGGAAAGTTTCTCTGACGGAGGGAAAAAGGTGACGACGCAAGCCGACACCCCGACCGCGCCGGCGGGGAAGGGTCACGGGGTCGCGCTCACTTCGTCCGAATAGCCGCTCTCGCCGGCGCTGTTATAAGCGGTTACGGCGAAGTAATAGGTCGTCCCAGGCTGGAGATTGGCCACGGTGTAAGTGGTGTTCAGGCCGGCATTTGCGTATGTCTGATAGCGTCGCGAGGAGGTCCCGTAATACACGTTATAGCCCTGGACGGTCGGATCATTGACCGGATCCCACGCCAAGGTCGCGGTCGCCCCCGTCGGGCCTGTTTCAGTCAGTACCTCCGGGCTCGATCCATCCGCTCCGCCTCCGCACGCCGTCAGCGACGCGGCGAACAGGAGAAGCGTGCCGATCGTCACCAGCCGTGGCAGCGTGCGCCGCGGTTGGCGGCATCTTCTTTGTCTTTCCATCGATACTCCCTCGACCGTCGATTGCTCGCCGCAAGAGCCACCATTACACCCGCTGCGGTCTCACTACCGATCTTCGGTCAGACATCTGAAGGTCGTTCGGGTCCAAGCAAGGGCGATGCCGACGCGACGACAATCGGAAGTTCGCTCCAGACGCGGGCAAGCGATGGGTCGGAACGGCGCCCTTTCGCACTGATGCAGGCGCTTCCCTGCGGCCACCCGACGGTGATTTTGCATCTCATTGATCTTGCGTCAAAGAGCGCTCGCATGATTTCCCCTACATGCCGCGGATGTGAAACAAACGTTCGGTGAGGCTGTGGCTCACCCGTGAGGCAGGAAACAGGAATTCCCTTGGCCACGGACCAGGAGCTGATCGCTCGGAACTGCTCGCTATTCGCTATTGGGGGAGAAGGGACGTTGCGAAGCCGCCGAAGTAAGCTACGGAGTCAACAGCCCGCTTACCGGAGGGGGTTCGGGAGGGGGAACCGGTTTGCCTTCCTGGGGCAAAAACCGGAAATGCGTCACGGCGAAAGAGACGGGCTGGCCAACCTCCAATCGGCATTGGCGGAATTCTTCTTTGTTCATGCGCGAGCGGAGGATCAACCCGTCGCCGGTCTCGATTTCGAGTCGGTAGGCCACCCCGAGAAAATAGACGCGGCGGAGCCTGGCTTGTTGGCGAAAACGGGCGGGGTCTTCCGACACCTTCACGTAATAGGGACGGAATCCCACCTGCAAACGGTGGCCGTCCTGAAACCCCGGAGCCGGAAACTCCAACGACCCCACGCGGACCAAGCCGTTCTTCACCTCACCTTCCAGGATGTTCATGGATCCGATGAACCGGGCGACGAATTCTGATGCCGGTTCCTCGTAGACCTCCGCCGGCGATCCGACCTGCTCCAGGCGGCCTTTGGAAAACACGATGAGACGATCGGAGACCTCCATTGCTTCTTCCTGGTCGTGGGTCACGAAAAGACTGGTCACGTTGAGATCGTCGTGCAGGCGGATCAACCACTCGCGCAACTCCTGCCGCACCTTCGCATCGACGGCGCCGAACGGTTCATCCAGAAGCAGGACGCTGGGCCGCGGCGCCAGCGCACGGGCGATGGCGACGCGTTGCCGCTGGCCTCCGGACAACTGGTGGGGATACCGATTTCCGAGTCCTTCCAGCCCCATCAAGCGCAGCAACTCCGCCACCCGCGCCTCGACATCCGACCGCCGCCACTTTCTGATCGTCAATCCGAAGGCGACATTGCCGAAGACGGTGAGGTGCTTGAACAGCGCGTAATGCTGAAACACGAACCCGATGTTGCGCTGCTGGACAGACAGGTCATTCACCCGCCTCCCGTCGATGAAGATCTCGCCGGAGGTGGGCGTTTCGAGCCCGGCGATAAGCCGGAGCACCGTCGTCTTGCCGCTGCCGCTCGGTCCCAAAAGACCGAGCAATTCGCCTTCCCGAACGGCGAACGATACGTCGGAGACTGCCTGCACCGATCCGAACCGTTTGGAAAGCCCGCGCACCTCGATCTTCATGGCGTCTCGCGATTGGTCAGGCCTGTAGTACCGCGGCGGCGCGGGCTTTGGCGATCTCCAGCAGCGCCAAGATCCCGAACGACACGGCCAGCAGCGTGAAGGCCACCGCGTTGGCGGCCGTGTAATTGAAATCGACGTAGCTTTGGTAGATGTGCAACGTCGCGGTCTGGGTCAACATGAGGATGTTGCCGGATACCACCAACACCGCGCCGAATTCCCCGATCGCCCGCGCGGCGGTCAGCGTCGCGCCGTAAATCAATCCCCAGCGCAGCGACGGTAAAGTGACTTTCAGGAAGACCTGCCATTCGTTGGCTCCCAACGTCCTGGCGGCTTCTTCGCCTTCGGTGCCGATCGTCTGCAGCAACGGGGTCAATTCCCGGACGACGAACGGAAAGGTGACGAACAAGGTGGCGAGTACCATGGCCGGCAACGCAAAGAGCACTTTTATGCCCGCCGCGCCCAGCATGGTTCCCAAGATGGTCTCCGGACCGAACAGCAGGATCAGCATGAACCCGGCGATGACGGGCGACACAGCGAAGGGCAGGTCGATGATGCCACTGAGCACCGTTTGGCCGACGAACCGCTGGCGCGCCAACACCAAGGCGGTGATCGTGCCGAACACCACGTTGACCGTCAGCACGATGGCCGTGATCTCCGCCGTGAGCACGAATCCGTGCACCGCTTCCGGCGTGGTGATCTCCGCCCAGAACGCCGAAACGCCCTCGCCGAAACTCTGGACCGAGAGGTATGCGATGGGGCCGATCAGCAAAGCCGCAAAATAGAGCCAGACGGTCCCGATCAGGAATGGTTTCATCGCGTGATTTATGATGCGACCGTCATCGGCGCGCGGCCTCTAGGGCGTAGAAGCGCGGGCATCCGCTCGCCCGGGGGACGGGTCAACCGTTCCAACAAGACAAGAGCCAGAAAAGACACCGCCAAAATGGCGATGGATACCGAGGTCGCGCCGCGCGGGTTATAGCTTTCGATCTCGCCGTATACATAGACCGAGGCGACTTGCGTCTTCATCGGGATGTTGCCCGCCACAATGACGATCGCCCCGAACTCGCCTAGGGCGCGTACGAACGTCAAGAAGACGCCGGTCAGCAGGCCTGGCAACACCGACGGCACCGTCACTGTCCAGAAGGTCGTCCAGGGACTGGCTCCCAAGGTGAACGCCGCCTCCTCCGGTTCTCGCTCCAGCTCTATGAGCACGGGCTGCAGAGCGCGGATGGTGAACGGCATGGTGACGAACAGCATGGCGAGGACGATGCCCGGTTTTTCGTACAGAATCGCCAGCCCTCGGTCCTGCAGCCAGGCGCCGAGGACACCGGTCGGACCGTAGATCGCCGCGATCATCAGGCCGGCGACCAGGGTCGGGATGGCGAACGGCAGATCGACCAAGGCGTTCAGAAACCACTTGCCGGGAAATTCGTAGCGGACGAGCACGACCGCCGAGATCGTCCCGAGCACCGCGTGGATTACCGTGGTGATGAGCGCCGTCTCCAGGGTGAGCGTCAGGGCCGCGAGCGCCTGCGGCTGTGTCACGTCCTCGACGAACCGGCCAGGCCCTGCGACCAACGCCTCGCGACCGAGGGCCGACAGCGGCAGCAGAATCAGACAGACGACGTAGCCGACGGCGGCAGAGCGGAGTGCGAGCTGGATCACCCTGCGCGATCTCATGCGCTCATCCGTCTCTGGCCAACTCTTCCACCGTCTTGGTCCAAAGACCTTGCGGCCCGAAGAGGCGCGCTCTGACGGCGTCCCAGCCCCCCAGATCCGCGATGGTGAACAGGTTGGCCGGGCGGGGAAAAGCCCCGCGGGCGCGGACCGTCGCCGCCTGATTCACGGGTCGAAAGCCGAGTTCGGCAAACGCGGCTTGTGCTTCATCGCTGTGCAAAAACGCGACGAAGGCTTCCGCCACGTCGCGTACCTTATGGCGATCCACATGGCGATCGACCACGGCGACCGGATTCTCGATCAGCAACGTCTCGGACGGCACGATGATCTCGTACGGACGCCCGCTCCAGACCCGTGGCAACAGCTCGTTCTCGTAGGTCACGATTACGTCGCCGATGCCGCGCTCGAACGTTGTGACCGATTCGCGTCCACTCTTGTCCATCACCTTCACGTTCCGTTGAATCCGCTTCAGCAGTCCGGCTGCATAGGCTTCGGCCGCGGCACCGTCCGCCGACCGACCGGGGCCGACCTGCTGCGCCCACAGCTTGAGCCCGGCTCCGTAGATCGCGACGATATCCCACATGGCGCCGCCCGACGTTTTGGGATTCGGGTACAGCACCTCGACGCCCGGCCGAGCGAGATCCTCCCAGGTCGCGATGCCTTTGGGATTGCCTTTTCTCGTCCCGAACGCGACCACCGACGTGGTGATCACGCCGCCGTGCGGCCCTTTCCGCCAATCATGGGAGATCGCGCCGGCTTTGGCAATTTGATCAAGGTCGCTCTCCAGAGACAGCGCCGCCACGTCCGCTTCGAACCCTCCGAGAATCGCGCGCGCCTGCGCGCCCGAGGCCCCATAGGAACTGCGCACGCGAACCGTCTGCCCCGTCCGCTGTTTCCAATATCGTTGAAAGGCGGGGATGATCTTCCGTTCATAGGCTTCTTTCGGTACGCTGTAGGCGGCCAGAATGAGTTCGCGCGCGTCTTCGGCTGAGATCGGGACAGCCGGAAGCAGCAGTAGCAACAGACCGACCGACACCCGACCGGCTATTCGGCTGAGGCTAATTCTTCCCTTCATATCCTTCCTGCGGCCGCTTTGCTTTCTTGCCCTTGACGAATTCGCTGAGCGTGTAGTTGTCGAGAATATCGGCGATGGCGTTCCGTACCTCCAGCATCACGTCTTGAATCGGGCACCGCGCTTTTTCCGCATAGGGGCAGTCGCGACACTTCTGATAGGCGGTCTTGCTGACGCAGCCGAGCGGCGCCAACGGCCCGTCCAAAATGCGAATCACCTGGCCCAGCGTGATCTCGTCGGGGGACTTAATCAGCACATACCCGCCGTTGACGCCTCGGCGGCTCGCTAGAAGCCCTGCCCGCTTGAGCGCCAGAAGAATCTGTTCGAGAAATTCCAGCGGGATATTTTGACGTCTGGCGATTTCCTGACGGAGCAGGACTGAGCGGTTGTAATGGGAGACGAGCTCCAAAAGGGCTCGAAAGCCGTATTCGCTTTTTTTGGAAAATTTCATAAACCGGCACTGTACAGAAGTAAAGTGAGTTAATCAAGTTTTTGGACAATGACGCTTTCGGGAGTTTAACCGAAAATGGGCCAGCGATCATGTCATCGCGTTGTCGCCCGATCGCTTCACCGTCCCGGCTCTAGCGTCTTTACGTATGCTCGGTGCACCTAGCCCGGCTTGACTCTCCCGGCGTTTCTTGTTAGCTTGGCAGCTCGACTGAACGAAGGTTCGCCGCCGCTGTCAATCCCCGAAGAATGGACCGCTTGTGACCTTCCAGGACCTGATTCTCTCCCTTCATCGCTACTGGGCCGATCAGGGGTGCGTGGTCCATCAACCCTATGACCTGGAAATGGGAGCCGGCACGTTTCATCCCGCGACGTTTCTTCGCGCCTTGGGGCCCGAACCCTGGCGATCAGCATACGTGCAACCGTGTCGGCGTCCGACCGACGGGCGCTACGGCGACAACCCCAATCGACTCCAGCACTACTACCAATATCAAGTTGTGCTCAAGCCGTCGCCCGACGACATTCAGACGCTCTATCTTGAAAGCTTGACCCGCCTCGGCATCGATCCGACCAAACACGACATCAGGTTCGTGCAGGACGACTGGGAATCTCCGACCCTGGGTGCCTGGGGATTGGGATGGGAAGTGCGGCTTGACGGCATGGAGATCACGCAGTTTACGTATTTCCAGGAAATCGGTGGCATCGAGCTGAATCCGATCACGGTCGAGCTCACGTATGGGACCGAACGTATCGCGATGTATCTCCAACAGATCGACAACGTCTATGACTTGGTTTGGACGGACTCGGTCACCTACGGCGACATTCACCACCAAACCGAAGTCCAGTTCTCCCGGTATAATTTCGAACAGGCGGACGTGGGTATGCTGATGGCCACCTTTCAAGCCTTCGAAACGGAGTGCCGGAACCTGCTGGCGTGCAATCTGACGCTTCCGGCCTACGACTACTGCATCAAGACTTCGCATCTGTTCAATCTGCTCGACGCGCGGGGCGCGATCAGCGTGGCGGAACGGACGGGCTATATCGCGCGGGTCCGTGGGCTCGCCAGGCAGTGCGCAGAACGGTACATCGCGGAACGGGAAGCCATGGGCTATCCGCTGCTTAAGCGGGATAAGGACCTGGCGTCGAGGGCTCGAGCCGGCGCGAAGGAAAGGCCGCACGCCGGTCGCCGTGCTACGGGCGGTGCGCGGCGCTCATTTCTGGGTCGATGAAGAAACCCGCCAAACAGCGTTCGGGCGTGATACGCCGAACAATCAAGCCGGCGGCCGCCGAGTTGCTTCTTGAAATCGGGACCGAGGAACTGCCGTACCAGTTCATCCCTCCCGCCCTTCAGGCCCTCAAAGATTCGGCTGAGCGGCTGCTGCAAGACCAACGCCTCGCGTGCGGAGCCATCCGCACCTTCGGGACGCCGAGACGGTTGGTCTTGGTCGTCGATTCGCTGGTTGCTCGGCAACCCGCGGCGGTGAAAGAAATCATGGGACCGTCCAAGGCTGTCGCCTTCGATCACGCCGGCGAGCCGACTAAGGCCGCGCTGGGTTTCGCCGCCTCGCAAGGGGTCTCGGTCCAAGACCTGCAGATCCGGCAGACCCCCAAAGGCGAATACGTTTTCGCAGTCAAGCAGGAGCAGGGCCTTCCGGCCCATGCTGTTTTGGCCGAGCATCTGCCCCGCCTGATCAGCGGACTGTCGTTCCCCAAGTCAATGCGCTGGAACGCCTCGGGGATTCGATTCGCGCGCCCGATCCGGTGGCTGGTCGCCCTCTACGGAGAGCGTGTGCTGCCCATCGAAGTCGGCGGCGTGACGGCTGGCGACCGCAGTTTCGGGCATCGCGTGCCGTCGACGGGCAAGCCCGCCGTTTCTCAGAGTTTTCGCGTCACCGGCTTTTCCCAGTACTTGAAAGACGCCGAGCGTCACGGCGTGATCGTCGATCAGGACCGCCGCCGCCGGATGATCGCGCAGCAATTGACGGACCTCGCAAAGGCCGCCAAGGGCCATTTGCAACGGGATGAAGATCTGCTGGAGCAGGCGGTTTACACGGTGGAGTATCCCAAGACCATCCTGGGCGGGTTCAAACCGCACTACCTGTCGCTGCCCAAAGAGATTCTGATGACCGCCATGAAGGAGCATCAGGGCTATTTTTCGCTGGTGGATCAGAAGGGCGCGCTTCTGCCGAACTTTCTGGCCGTGACCAATATGAGGTTATCGAACATGGACCTCATCCGCGCGGGCAACGAGCGGGTGTTGGCGGCGCGCCTGGCCGACGCCAAGTTTTTCTTCGACGAAGATCGAAAGATCCGGTTGGCCGACCGGGTGGACAAACTGAGGACCGTGACGTTTCATCAGAAGATCGGCACGCTGTATCAGAAGACCGCCCGCATGGTCCAGCTTGCCGCGACGCTGGCCGAATTGCTGGGCCACAGCGGACTGATCAAGGACTGTCAACGCGCAGCCGAATTGAGCAAGGCCGATCTGCTGACCGGCATCGTCGGCGAGTTCCCGACCTTGCAGGGCATCATGGGCGGGGAGTACGCCAAACACGACGGAGAATCCGAAACGGTGAGCCGGGCCATCCGCGAGCAGTATCTCCCGCGTTCGATGGAAGGCGAACTGCCGGAGACGCCAGCGGGCAACATCCTGTCCCTGACGGATCGGCTCGATACCATCGCCGCCTTCTTCTGGGTGGGACTCGTGCCGACCGGTTCCGAGGATCCGTTCGCGCTTCGGCGACACGCCACCGCCGTCGTGCGCATCCTTCTCGAAAACCGCCTGCGCCTGAACCTCGCGGAAGCGATCGCGCAGGCGACCGCCATCGTGGCGGCCGACGGGTTCACGCCCAGCGGTTCCGAACAGGATGTCCGACGACGCATCGTCGAGTTCATCTTCGAACGGATGCGACACTACAGCCGGACGGTTCATGGGCTGCGGGACGACGTGATGGATGCGGCTTTGAAACCGGCCGAAACGGAACCGTTCGATCTGCTCGATTTGCTGGCCAAAATGCAGGCCCTGCAGACCATCACAAGCCGCCCGGAGTTCGATTCCTTGATGGTCGGCTTCAAGCGGGCGCACCGCCTCGTCGAAAAGGAACGCTGGGACCGCAAGCCGGTCGATCCGACGCGGTTTCAGCACCCGTCTGAATCACAATTGCACGAAGTCGTTGCAGATGCCGACCGGCGCCTTCCGTCGCTTTTGAAAGACGGGCGGTACGACGAGGCATTGGACGTACTGGTGCGAATGAAGCCGGCCATCGATGAGTTCTTTGCGGGCGTCATGGTCAACGCGGACGATCCGGCGGTCCGCGGCAACCGCCTGTCTTTGCTCCTGGAAGTGGACCGCCTCTTCGCCAGCGTCGCCGATTTCTCCCACATTCTGGTGCAGGGTCATTGATGAGAGTGCGTGTCGATGGGCCACCCGTTTGTCACCTCCGCCACTCCGCATGAGAGCTCCGAGGAGCGCCGAACCAGACGGTTGCGCCGGTTCTCGCTGGGGGTCACCATTGCCATGATGGTGCTGTGTAATGCGGTCTTTCTGCTCGGTATCTGGGCGAGCGGCGTGAATCTGGACCGCCTCGTCCGCCTCCCGGACGTCTTCAACCCCAAACAGGACATCTGCCTGCGCCAGACATGGCAGAAAGTGATCGGTTCCGACGAACTGGTTCAACTCTGTTCCGAATGGATCAATCTGTCTGATCCTTCCGGTCGAACGCACCAGTTCCCGAAAGACACGCAAGTCAAACAGGGGGCGGACGGACGGCTGTATTTCGATCACGGGGCCCGTGTGGATTATCGACTCTTCGTGTTCGTTCTATTCGTCGTCAGCATCCTGGCCGGCGGCCTTCTGTTGAAACGATATCTGGTGTCCCGTTATAAGCTACGGCTGGACTCGGCGGATTCCAAACCATCATCCCTTACCCGGTAAGCTCGTCAGGAGAAGGAGACGGCAGCGTGGGCAAGAAGAAATACGTTTATTACTTCGGAGACGGCAGGGCGGAAGGCTCCGGCGGCATGAAGGAACTGCTCGGCGGTAAGGGCGCCGGCCTGGCCGAAATGACCAACCTAGGCATCTCGGTTCCCCCTGGCTTCACGATCACAACTGAGGCCTGCGTCGAATATTACAAGCGGGGCAGGACCTATCCCCCGGGCATGTGGGACGAGGCGCTCGCGGCCCTGAAAAAAGTCGAGCGCTCCATGGGCGCAAAGTTCGGCGACCCCCACAACCCGCTGCTCGTCTCCGTGCGGTCCGGCGCGCGCGCCTCGATGCCGGGCATGATGGACACCGTGCTCAACGTCGGGTTGACCGAGCGGACGGTCGAAGGCCTGGCCGCCAAGACCCGCAACGATCGCTTCGCCCAGGACAGCTACCGCCGGTTTGTCGCCATGTTTGGCAGCATCGTCATGGGCGTCGGACGAGAACATTTTGAAGTCATCCTTAAACATAAGAAAGCTGAACTCGGCGTGACGCAGGACACGCATCTCGACGCCAAGGCGTTGAAGGAACTGGTCGCCAGTTACAAATCGTTGATCCGGGAACACACGCAGCGGGAGTTTCCCGACGATCCTTTCGAGCAATTGAAGATGGCGATCGATGCGGTGTTCTCCTCGTGGTACGGCGCCCGCGCGGTGACGTACCGCCGGCTGTACCACATCCCGGACACCTGGGGTACCGCGGTCAACGTCGTCGCCATGGTGTTTGGCAACATGGGCGAGACCAGCGGCACTGGGGTGGCGTTCACGCGCGATCCGGCGACCGGCGAGAAAAAGTTCTTCGGCGAATGTCTGATGAACGCGCAAGGGGAGGACGTCGTCGCCGGCATCCGGACGCCGCTGCCGGTCAGCGAACTCGCCAAGCTCCTGCCGAACGCCTATAAGGAGCTCGAAGCCACGTACAAAAAGCTCGAGCGCCATTATCGCGACATGCTCGACCTGGAGTTCACCATCCAGGAGGGCAAGTTGTACATGCTGCAGACCCGGGTTGGGAAACGGACCGGGATCGCCGCAGTGCGGATCGCCGTGGACATGGTCAAGGAAGGCCTGATCTCCAAAAAAGAAGCCGTTCTCCGCGTCGCGCCCGATCAACTGGCTCAGTACCTTTATCCGATTTTCGACCCCAAGGAAGAGTCGAAATGCACCGCGTTAGGTAAGGGTCTTCCGGCCGGCCCCGGCGCGGCTGCCGGGAGGATCGCGTTGACGCCGGACCGCGCGGTCGAAATGAAGGCCGCCGGCGAGCGGGTGATCCTCGTCCGGCAGGAGACCAGCCCGGACGACATCCACGGTATGAACGCGGCCCTGGGCTTCCTGACGGCGCGGGGGGGCATGACAAGTCACGCCGCGGTCGTGGCCCGGCAAATGGGCAAAGTCTGCGTGGCCGGCTGCGACGCGGTGGAAGTCGAAGACGGCCAGACGGTCCGGATCGGCGCCAAGGTCTTCCGGGAAGGCGACTACATCTCGATCAACGGTTCGACCGGCAACGTCTACGACGGCGATATTCCCGTTGTGGAATCCGAGATCATTCAGGTCCTGCAAGGCAAACTCGATCCGGCCAAGTCCGAGAAGTATCGGTGTTTCACCACCGTGTTGAAGTGGGCGGACGACGTGCGGCGCCTCCGCGTGAGAGCCAACGCCGACGTGCCGGAGCAGGCGCAGATCGCCCGCGGCTTCGGCGCCGAGGGCATCGGTCTCTGCCGCACCGAGCACATGTTTTTCGCCGAAGATCGGATCCCGATCATGCAGCGTATGATCCTGGCTCGGACCCGGGAAGAGCGCGAACGTTACCTCGAGCAACTGCTGCCGCTGCAAAAGCAGGACTTCATCGGCCTGTACCGGGAGATGAAGGGGTATCCGGTCACCATCCGCCTCCTCGACCCGCCCCTGCACGAATTCCTCCCGCATCGGGAAGAGTTGATGGTGGAGATCGCGAAGCTGGAACTGACCGGCGGCGATCCCGCCGTGATCGACGAGAAGCGGCGCTTGCTCGCGCGTGTCGAAGAGTTGCACGAATTCAACCCGATGTTGGGCCTGCGTGGTTGCCGGCTGGGCATCACCATGCCGGAGATTACGCGCATGCAGGTCCGGGCGATCATGGAGGCGGCCTGCGAGGTCGCCCGCGAGGGCAAGAAGATCGTTCCAGAAATCATGATTCCCTTGGTCGGCATGGTCGCCGAAATGAAAGCACAGAAGGATCTGATCCGCGAGGTCGCGCAGGAGACTATGAAGCGGTATAACACGAAGCTCTCCTACCTGGTCGGCACGATGGTCGAACTGCCGCGAGCGGCCGTGACCGCCGACCGGATCGCAGAGGAGGCGGAGTTTTTCTCCTTCGGCACCAATGATCTGACGCAGACTACCTTCGGATTTTCCCGCGATGACGCCGCCAAGTTCGTCGACTTTTACAAGACCGCCAACATCCTCGACGTTGATCCCTTCGCCGTGTTGGACCGGGAAGGTGTGGGTGCGCTGATGAAATTGGCGATCACCGGCGGTCGGAAAACCCGTCCCGACATCAAGCTCGGCATCTGCGGCGAGCACGGCGGCGATCCCAGTTCGATCGAGTTTTGCCATCAGATCGGGCTCGATTACGTCAGTTGCTCTCCCTACCGGGTCCCGATCGCGCGACTGGCTGCCGCGCACGCCGCCCTCAACGAAGAACGCGCCCAGTCGACATCCGTGTCGACGAAGCGGACGACCCGAACGGCGTCGCGTTCGCGCCGCCGTTCCGGAACGACCCGCACCTCGCGGTGAACCGGCAGGCGCTCGACCGCCGCTACATGACCCTGGCCCTTCGATTGGCCACGAAGGGGCTGGGGCGGACCAGTCCCAATCCGATGGTCGGAGCCGTGGTGGTGTCCAAGGGACGCATTGTCGGCCGGGGATACCACCGAAAAGCCGGCGGTCCACACGCCGAAGTCCTCGCCCTCCAGCAAGCTGGTCGGCGCGCGCGGGGAGGCACCCTCTACGTTACGCTGGAACCCTGCAGCCACACCAACAAGCGCACGCCCCCCTGCGTGCCGTTGGTCATCGCTTCGCAGGTCCGGCGGGTGGTCGTGGCGATGGTCGATCCCAACCCGCTCGTGAAGGGGAGGGGGATCCGTCAGCTTCGACAAGCCGGGATCCAGGTGGATCTCGGCTGCTGTCGCGAACGGGCCGAGGCGTTGAACGCGGCGTATTGTCATTGGATCACCACCGGTCGCCCGTTCGTCATCCTCAAGGCTGGAATGACGCTCGACGGCAAGATCGCCACCGCCTCCGGCGAAGCGAAATGGATCACGGGGGATGCGGCGCGCCGACATGTGCATCGACTGAGAAGCCGGGTCGACGCGATCATGGTCGGTATTGGGACGATTTTGCGCGACGACCCGGAGCTGACCGCTCGGATCGGCGGACGAGCAGGGCGATTGGCCGTTCGTCAGCCGTTGCGCGTCGTCGTAGACAGCCGACTCCGCCTTCCCCTTGACGCGCGTGTGACATCGGTCGCGAACGGTGTCGCCACGCTCGTCGCGGCCACGACGAACGCGCCGCGCGCAAAACTCGCCCAACTGGAGGCGCGGGGCATCGAGGTCCTGACCTTCCCCGGTCGGGACGGCCGTGTTCCCCTACCGACGCTGCTGGCCGCCTTGGCCAAACGAGGGATCACCAGTCTGTTGTTGGAAGGGGGAAGCGAATTGAACGCCTCGGCACTACGGGCCGGGCTGGTCGATCGTGTGATGCTGTACGTCGCACCTCGCTTGCTGGGAGGCCGGGACGCCATCGGCTTGATCGGCGGGCCTTCGCCGGCGCGCTTGGGAGAAGCCGTCGTCCTCCACCGACTCAGCGTTCGAAAGATCGGAGAGGATAGGCTGATTCAAGGCGACGTGTGTCACGTGTGAGAACCTACAATGTTCCGTCACCGTTCATGGGCGACCCTCGTCGGATCGGTCGTCGCTGGTGTCCTCGCGGCGTTCGGATCCTGCGTCCACGCCGCCGAGGGATCCGTTCCGCAAGCTTCACCGGCCCTCGCTTCTCTGATCCTGGACTACCTCACCGTCACCGATGCCGACCAGGCCGATCGGTTGTTGGCCTTGCTCCTCCGCCACCCTGACGCCACATTGCCGGCCGTCCAGCAGGCGTTACAGTCCGGACGTCCCTATTTACCAATGCCGGTGGGAATGCAGCCCAATGAGCCGCTTATCGTCAAAGGGGAGACTTATCGCTTCGGCTTGTACGTTCCGCCCTCGTACGAACCCGTAAAGGACTACGCCCTCGTCGTCTGCCTTCATGGCGCCGGGTTTACGGGCGACCAATACTTGGAGCGATGGCGCACCCGCCTGGGCGACGACTACATCCTGGCCTGTCCGACCATTCCGCGGGGGGCTTGGTGGACCCGAAGCGCGGAGGACCTCGTTTTGGCGACGATCCGAGTCGTTCAGTCCCGCTACCGCATCGACCCCGACCGGATCTTCCTCACCGGCATGTCCAACGGCGGGATCGGCGCCTGGATCATCGGCGCCCACCATGCGACCCGCTTTGCGGGTCTGGCGCCGATGGCGGGCGGCCTGGATGAAGTCCTGTTCCCCTTCCTGAGCAATCTGCGTTGGACGCCGGTGTATGTCATTCACGGACGAAAGGACCAGGTCATGCCGGTAGATCTCAGCCGGTCGATCACGAAAGAACTGTCCAGGCTCGGCTATACCTTCGTCTATCGCGAGCATGACCGCACGCATCCCGTCGCCGGCGGCCACTACTTCCCGCGGGAAGAGCTCCCCGATCTTGTCGCCTGGTTCAGCGCCCAACGGCGGATTCCGTTGCCCACGCGATTGACCCTTGTTCGCGATGCGTCGCACCTTCTGCCGTTCGGGTGGGTGCGGATCGACGCCACCGATCGCATTGCCGCGTTCAGCGAGAACCTGCTCGACGACAGTGATGAGGCCATCCGGCAACGTCTGTACGCCAGGCTAGAGGCGGAAATCGTCTCGCCCAATCGCATCGACATTCGCTGCGAGCGGGTACGCCGCTACACCCTGTTCTTGAACGACCGGCTGGTGGACCTCTCGCGACCGGTGACGGTGATCACGAACGGTCGGATCTCCTACGAGGGGCCGGTCTTCCCGAACGTGGAAACCCTCTTGCGACAAGCGCGCCTTCGACAAGATCCCCGGGAACTGTTTTCCGTGCAGGTCACGATCGCCGTCGAGCAGGCGCCGTGACCGCCCTTCATGGCGTATCTTCGATGACGGGTTCGCACAGCTTCATCCTGCTCTGCGGGATCGGTTTCTTGTGTTTCATCAGTTACAACCTCGTGCGGATGCCGGTCCTCGCGCTCTTCGCTGAATCGCTCGGCGCCGGTCCCGAAGGGATCGGTCTCATTGTGTCCGTCTCGACCTTGACCGGCGTGTTTCTCAAGCTGCCGTCCGGTGCCCTTTCCGATATTTACGGCCGGCGGCTGCTGCTGCGGGTCGGCATTCTGGCTTTCGGGTTGCCGCCGTTCGCCTATCCGTTTGTCTCCGACTTGCACACCCTGACGGTCCTCCGATTTGTGCACGGGCTGGCGACAGCGATTTTCGCGCCCAGCGCGCTGGCCACCGTCGCGGACCTGTTTCGGGAACGGCGCGGCGCCGCGTTGGGCACGTACACCGCCTGCACGCAAGCCGGAGCGTTGCTGGGACCGATGATCGGGGGCTGGCTCGTCTACGCGGCCGGGTTCTCCACGACCTTCGTGACCGCGGGGGTCTTCGGCTGCATGGGCTTGCTGGTTTTTTACAGTCTCAGACTGAGTCCGCTGCCGCCGAACTCGCGTGACAAGGGTCTTCGGCCCGTGCTGGTCGAGATGTGGACAGGCTTTGCGGCCATCGCCCGCAACACGCGGGTGCTGGTGACCAGCTCGACGGACGCGGCCAAAATGGTCGCCAACGGCGCGTTAATGGCGTTTCTCCCGATCTATGGTGTGGCGGTCGGGTTGAACCCAGGCGAGATCGGCATGCTGTTCGGCATGCAAGGGATCACGTCGTTCTTGTCCAAACCGATCATGGGACGGGTCTCGGACCGGATCGGCCGGCCGCCGCTGATTCTCCTCGGACTCGTGATCTGCGCCACGACGTTCGCGCTGATGCCCCGCATCGCCGACTGGCCGGTTCTCCTGTTGTTGTCGGCCGGCTTCGGCTTCGGCGAAGCCGTCGTCACATCGTCCTCTTCGGCGCTGGTGGCGGACAGCTCGGGACCGAAAACCCTGGGCGCAGGCATGGGCATGCAGGGGATGATCACGGATATCGGCCACGCCAGCGGCCCTTTGCTGGCCGGATTCCTGATCGCCCGCTTGAACTATGAGCACGCATTCGCCATCATCGCCGGCCTCCAGCTTGGCGCAGCGGCGATCTTCTGGAGCACCATGAGAATGCGGGCTTAACCGGTTGCGCTTGCCTCGCGTCTCCCGCGCCGCCGATCGAACGGGACACGGGCAGAAAGCGCCGCCCGTGCGGTGTCCGTGGCTTCGTCGTTTTCCAGGCAGGGACAAGAGTTGCTATAATACCGCCGCCAGTTCGAGGGGATCGGGCGTGAGGCCGGAATACGGCACCGAAGATATCGTCGTCGGCGTGTTGGCCGCGCTGGGCGTGGTTGTGTTAATCGTGGTTTTTGTCTGGGTGTTCCGCGAAGTCATGTTAAAAAAATAGGAACGACGTATGTTCACCGGCATTGTCGAAGAAATGGGCGTGGTGAGCAGTCTGGTCAAAGGCGTCACCGGGACACGTTTGAACATCTTGGCTTCGGCCATCCTGGCTGACCTCTCGGTCGGGGCGAGCGTCAGCGTGAACGGCACCTGCCTGACCGTCACGACGAAGACCGAGCGGGAATTCTCCGTGGATGTCTCTCCTGAAACGCTCTCGGTCACGACGCTGGGCAGCCTGGCGGCCGGTTCGCCGGTCAACCTCGAGCGGGCGATGAAACTGAACGCGCGCATCGGCGGCCACCTGGTCTCGGGACACGTGGACGGGATCGGGCGGATCCGGACCAGGCGTCAGGACGGGGACGCCGTCATGTTGGTCATCGAGGCGCCGAAAGAAGTGCTGCGGTATTGCGTGCCGAAAGGTTCGATCACGGTGGATGGTATCAGCCTGACGATCAACGACGTCTCCGACCGGTCGTTTACCGTGTGCATCATTCCGCACACGGCGAAAGTCACGACGCTCGGCGTCAAGCAGGAAGGGGAGTGGGTGAATCTGGAATCAGACTTGATCGGGAAATACGTCGAGCGGCTGCTTCAAGAGCGAGGTCATCTTCCCGCCAAGCCCGCCCCCGCGATCGACAGGGATTACCTGCAGAAACGGGGATTGATCTGATTAAGGCGATCGGCTCTCAGTTCCGGCTCTTTTGCCCGAGGGCCGATCAGTCCGGCTGACGACTTTGTGAGGCGTCACTCTTCAATCGTCGAAATATCGCCCGGGTCTTGTCCCATCTCCTTGGCCTTGAGGACGCGCCGCATGATCTTGCCGGATCTGGTTTTCGGCAGCGACGGCACGATCTCGATTTCCTGCGGCACGGCGATCTTGCCCAGTTCGTTCAGCACGTGATCCTTCAGCGACTGGATGAGGTCACGGCTTTCCGGGTATCCCTGCTTGAGGATCACGAACGCTTTGATCGACTCCCCTGCCGTCTTATGGGGTTTGCCGATCACCGCCGCTTCTGCCACGGCAGGATGGCTGACCAGCGCGCTTTCGACTTCCGCCGTTCCGATCCGGTTGCCCGCAACCTTGATCACATCGTCGGCACGGCCCATAAACCAGAAGTAGCCGTCCTCGTCTTTGCGGCACACATCGCCCGCCGTGTAACAGTCGGGAATCGTGTTCCAATAGACCTTGTACCGGTCCGGGTCCTTATGGATGGTTCGCATCATGGCCGGCCAGGGCTTCTTGATCACCGCAAACCCGCCGGCATTGGCCGGCAGGCTCCTGCCCTCGCGATCGACCACGTCGGCTTCGACGCCCAGAAACGGCCGTGTCGCCGAGCCCGGCTTGAGCGGGACGCAGGGAAGGGGGGTGACCATGATCATGCCGGTCTCCGTCTGCCACCAGGTGTCCATGATGGGCTTGTCGCCGCCCGTCACGCGATGGAACCATTCCCACGCCTCGGGGTTGATCGGCTCGCCGACGCTGCCGAGGATGCGGAGAGAAGACAGGTCATATTTCTTCGGCCATTCCTCGCCGTATTTCATCAGCAGGCGAATCGCCGTCGGTGTCGTATAGAAGATCGAGACGCTGTACCGTTCGATCAGTTCCCACCAGCGGCCGGGGTGGGGATAGTCGGGTTTGCCCTCGGCGGTCAGGATCGTCGCCCCGTTCAGCAGAGGACCGTAGACGATGTAACTGTGCCCCGTGACCCAGCCGGGATCGGCCACACAGAAATAGACGTCCTCGTCCTTGAGGTCGAAAACATACTTGGCGGTTAGATACGTCCCGACCATGTATCCCCCGTGCACATGCACGACGCCTTTCGGCTTTCCGGTTGTGCCGGAGGTGTAAAGAATGTACAGCGGCGTCTCGGAATCAAGTCGCTCGGCTTCGCAGACGGCGTTCTCGCCCTGCATCCAATCGGTCCAATCGATTTCCTTCGGTGCCGACAAGGTGATGCCCGGCGTTTCACGTCGGACTACAACGACCGTTTCGACTGTGGGGCAGGTGGTGAGCGCCTGATCCACGACGCCTTTGAGGTTGACGCGCTTTCCGCGATCGTATCCGACGTCCGCGGTGATCACGATGCGGGCCTCCGCATCCTGAATCCGGCTGGCCAACGCCGGCGCGCTGAATCCCGAGTACACGACGCTATGTATGACGCCGATGCGTGCGCAGGCCAGCATCGCCACGATTTGTTCAGGAATCTTCGGAAGATAGATGGTAACCCGATCGCCTTTGCGCAATCCCAGTGCCTTGAGGGCGTTGGCGCACCGGTTTACCTGGCGATACAATTCGCCGTACGTGAAGACCCGTTCCCGGCCGTCTTCTCCCACCCACATGACGGCCACCTTGTTCTTGCGCCAGGTTTTGACGTGCCGGTCCAGGCAGTTGTAGGTGATGTTGCAGGTCGCGCCGACGAACCATTTGGCCCAGGGATAGTTCCACTCCAACACGCGGTTCCAGGGCGTGAACCATTCCAGTTCCTTCGCCGCCCGATCCCAGAACCCTTCCGGGTCGGCGATGGACTGTTTGTACTCGGCGTCGTAATCTTGAATGTAGGCACGGGCTTTCGTCTGCGCCGTCGGATAAAAGACGCGTCCTTCTTTCAACAACGTATCGATTGTTTCTTCCATCGTCCGCTCTCCTTCTCTGGCGGGTGGCGAGGCGGCCAGCGCGCCGCCGGAACGCCCGCCATTATGAGCAAGCCTCCGCGCATTCTTCAAGGGTTTGCTGGGCTGCCCACAGCCCTTCCTCTCTCTTCCCGGTTCTTGGGTCACCACGTTTCTTGACAGTGAACGGAGCGCCAGAGTAGGCTGATGCGACGACATACGTACGGCTATGAGACTGTGTCTTAGAATGACGCGCTGCTGCTTTTTTTTACGGTCCCGTCATCCCCTCCAGCTCCCGGGCGCGCGCGCCATCGTCTTTGTGGTCTGCCTGCTTTTCCTAGGTGCTCCTGCCCTGGCGCAGAAAGGCAAGCCGGAGGGTCTGTACTACAAATCTTGGGCGGTTGTCATCGGCATCGAGAACTATCTCGTGGCTCCAAAATATCCTGGAGCCGTTGAAGATGCGAAAGCCGCGGCGGCGGCGCTGCGTGAGCTCGGGTTCGAGGAAATTCTGGAGATTTACGACAAGGATGCGACGTCGCGCGGCCTCCGCCACATTCTGACGGACTACTTGCCCAGAAAAGTCGGTCGGATGGATCGCGTCGTCATCTTTTTCGCCGGGCACGCCGGGGTCACCCAGGACCAGACGGGCAAGGATCTTGGCTATCTCGTTCCTTGGGACGCACAGCCGAACAACGCCGCCAAAGCCATCACGTTCGATCTGCTGAAGGACTTCAGCCGGCGGGTGATGTCGAAGCACACGCTCTTCCTGCTCGATACGGGTGTGCGGGGATGGGAAATCACCGCGCCGCAGCAACTGTCGCTGGAAGGACGGGCGGCGCCGGAAGAGGACACCGAAAAGCGCGCCGTGCAGGTCTTGACTGCCGCCGACAAAGGAGAGGTGCCGATCCGAAAAGACGGCCAAAGCGTGTTCATGACGGCGTTGCTCGCTGGGCTGAAGGGTGCCGCCGATGAAAACAAGAACGGCTGGCTCATGGCCAGCGAACTGGGCGCCTACGTCAAACAGCAGGTCGAGCGCATGACCAACGGCGCGCAGCACCCGCAATTCGCGCAACTGGACGGCGACGGGGACGGGATCCTGATCGAAGGAAAAAAAGCCGCCTTCGTGCTGGGGCCGGAGCCCAAGACGGAAGCCGAGCGCGCCGCGGCGGCGAAGACGCAGTATGAACAGGCGTTTCTGCTGCTCCAACAGCAGAAGTCCGCCGAGGAAGCGTTGGATCGGTTGAACAAGGCGATCGAGTACAATCCTTCCTTCGGGGACGCCTATGTACTGAAGAGTTACCTGCGGTTGGAAATCCTGCCCAATCTGGACGAGGCACTGTCGACTGCCCGTCTGGCGGTCCAGTACGCGCCGAAAAATCCGGATTCCTATTACACGCTTGGATTGATCTTCCAAAAACGCGGCCAATACGCGGAAGCCGAAAATGCCATGCGGCAAGCCTTGGCCATCAATCCGGACTACGCCGATGTCTACTATTCGCTCGGCACCCTCTATGCGGACGATTTGAAAGATCGCAAGAAAGCCGTCGAAGCCTTTCGCCGCTATCTCGAACTCGGGGGAACCGATTCGCGGGCCAAGTTCATCGTCGAGCAGAGCGAGACGCAGCCCCCCGAGAAGTGAGCATCGCAACGAGCGAAAGGCGACACGGTCTCGCTCGTCAGTCTCTGGCGCCACCCTTTAAATAGCCCAATCCGATCTTGATCGCCCGCCGGGTGATTTCAGCCCATCGCGTCTGGGGATATTCGGCCAGCACCGCCGCCGCTTTCGGATCTTGCACGTCAAGCTCCACGATCTTGATCACCCCGTCTTGAATCTGAACTTCGGCCACGGTCTCCTCCTTGACCAACCAGCCGGACGGCGGGCAGCGAACAGCCACGAGCGGGATGAGGTGTGGTCCGCGCCGGTTCCGAAAAAACGAACGCCGGTGCTGCGCCGCCACCCATGCTGTTGCGTTGACAGCTTAGGGGGTGCATGTTAGCATCTTTTCGAGAGTTTTTGTCGTACTTGTACGGCGATCGCGGCTGGGCTGTTTGGGACAACCAACGAGAGACGCGCCGCGCTTTCCCGTTCACCGACCACGGCATCAGCACGCACGAAGGAGGGACTTCCATGCGCACATCCACCGGACTTTCTGCGACTCTCACGGGATGCGGACTTGCCCTTACGCTGTTGATCGGGTTGACCGCCTGCGGCGGGCCTCCGACTTGGGTCAAGAAGGGGTCGGGTGCTTACAACGACAAGGATTCGAAGGCCTTTTACGGGGTCGGATCGGTGGTCGGCGTCAGGAACGAACCGCTCGCCTGGGATACCGCCGAGAACCGTGCTCGGGCCGAGATCGCAAAACACTTCGAAACCTATACCGGTTATCTTATGCGGGACTATGCTGCCTCCACCACGGCCGGCGATTTCACCAGGAACACGGAGGAGCAGCACGTCGAGCGGGCCATCAAGACCATCACAACCGTCACGCTCAGCGGCGTCCGTCCCGTCGACCGTTACAAGGACGAAAAGACCGGCACCTATTATGTGCTCGCGAAGCTGAGCCTGGAGGACATGAAAAACAATTTGGAGCAGGCCAAGGAATTGAACGCCCAAGTGCGCGACTTCGTCCGGAAAAACGCCGACCGCCTCTTCGAGCGACTGGAAAAGGAAGAGGAAAAACGGGCCAATCGGTAGTCTCCCTCTCTCGCTCTCGGTTTCGCCGTTGGAGGCTTTGACTTTACCGGGGAGGTACGCATGCAGGAGACATGGATGGCGGGATGGAGGATCGGGGCGACCCTGACGTTGATCGCGTTGTCGCTGTGGCTGGGAGGCTGCGGCGCGGAGACCAGGGTGACCCGCGTGGATCCCGGCGTCGTGACGGATCTCAGCGGACGCTGGAACGACACCGATTCCCGCCAAGTTGCCGAAGAGATGGTCAACCAGGCGCTCAGCTATCCGTGGCTGGAGAATTTCATCAAGGCCAAGAACCGCCCACCGGTCGTCATTGTGGGGACGATTCTGAACCGCAGCCATGAGCACATCAATGTCCAGACCTTCGTGCAGGACCTGGCTCGGGAACTGACGAACTCGCAGAAGGTGACCTTCGTCGCCGGTAAGGGCGAACGGGAAGAGATCCGCGAAGAGCGCCGCGAGCAGGCGGTCCATGCCCGCGAAGATACGCAGAAATCCCCGGGCAGAGAACTCGGCGCCGACTATATGCTGAAAGGCAGCATCTCGACCATCCTCGACGAGACGGACGGAGTCAAGGCCGTTTTTTACCAGGTCGATCTCGAGATGATCGACCTGGAAAGCAATGTGAAATCCTGGTTCGGGCAGAAAAAGATCAAGAAAGTGATCGAACGCAAACGGACGGTTTTCTAGATTCCACCTGCGCCGTTGAGCCTTTCCTGCTTATTCCTCTCAACCTCGGGTGCGAAGGCGCGTGCGTTCTTCTCGCCGGCATGGTTGGCGGTCGCCGGTCTCGCTCTCACGCTGCTCGCCGGCTGCGGCTCCAAGATCAACCGTTACGCCCTGATCGAAGACAGCCTCCTGGCCCATGACCCGCAACGGGCCGACCGGATCGTCGAACAGGCGGAACGAGAATACGGGCCTAAAAATCGCGTCCTCTACGCGATGGATCGTGGGATCACGCTGCACCTGTCGGGTCAGTACGATCGAAGCAATGCGGTCCTGGAACAGGCGGAAGAAGAGATCGACCGGCTCTACACCCGCAGGATCCGCACCGAGGCCAAGGCCTTCCTCGTCAACGACAACGAATTGCCATACGAAGGAGATCCCTACGAACAGGTGATGGTGAACGTCGTCAAGGCCTTGAACTATGCGGTTATGGGCCGACTCGACGACGCCTTGGTGGAGGCCAGGCGGATTGACAACCGGTTGAACGTCTTGGCCGACAAGACGAAGGAACTGGACGGCTACCGGGACGACGGGTTCGCCCGCTATCTTACCGGCATCCTTTACGAAGCCGCGGGAGATCTCAACAATGCGTTCATCGCCTATCGCAAGGCTCATGAGGCCTATGAGAGGATGTGGACTTGGTCCCGCACTCCTGTTCCCTCGACCCTCCGCGCGGATCTTCTTCGGGTGACGGACGCCTTGCACTTGACCGCCGAATTCGAAGAGTACCGCCGGCTTTTTCCCGACGTCGTATGGCAGTCCCGACATGAGCAGGAGCATCTCGCTCAAGTCGTCGTGATCAGCTATAATGGCCGCGCTCCGCGCAAGGAAGACCAATTCATCGATCTTCCCGTCAGCCTGGATGCGTTGCAGTTGGTGCTGCTGACGAAGGGTCTGGGTGGAGCAAACCGCCACGAGAACCGCGTCGCGGAAAGCGTCCTCTACGGTCTGAGCGGTCGCGTCGTACGGGTGGCCTTGCCGAGGTTGGTTCCGCAAAAGACGCAGGTGCGCTACGAGCAGATCACCCTCACCGGAACCGGCGGCTTATTCACTGCGCGAACGGAACTGGCGCACAATCTGACGGCCTTGGCGGAAAAAGCCCTGTCGGACCGGCTTCCCGCTATTGCCGTGAAAGCGGTGGCGCGGGCGGCCACGAAGTTCGCCATGGCCGAAGGTGCGACACGCGGCGCCCAACAGGCGGCCGGGAAAGACGCTGGGCCCTGGGTCGGGCTCCTGGTCGGACTCCTGACCAAGGGATGGGCGGTGTACTCAGAGGAAGCGGACAAACGCAGTTGGCGGACGCTGCCGGACGAAATCCATATGTCCCGCCTGTGGGTGCCTCCGGGCGAATACGAACTCCGGATCGATCCGCAGGGGCCGCAAGGGGATGCGGTGACCCGGAACGTTTCGCGCACGATGACGCTTCGGGCGGGCGATACCAAGTTCCTGATCCAGCGGGTGATCCAGTGATGCCGCTCGCCTCCGCACAGGGCTGGAGCATAGCGGTGCTCGCGGCGGCCTGTATCGTTGCAGCGACGGCGCTGCCGGCCTGCACAGGGTCCCGGTCCACCAGTCAGCCGGGATGGCTTGACGGCTCCAGTCCGGAGTTTCCTCCCAGTCAATACCTGCTCGGAATCGGTCAAGGCGAAACCCGGGCGCTCGCTGCGGAACGGGCTTATGCGGCGGTGGCCAAGATTTTCAAGGCCGAAATCACCGCGCAGGCTAAGGATTGGGAATCCTATCTAGTGATCGAAACCCGAGGCAAGGCCACGTCGGAACGGCGTCTGACCCTGGACCACGTCACCCGCGTTTCGACGGACAAGGTGCTCGAGAACGTGCGGATTTTGGCCACCTGGTTCGACCGGCGAAACGGCCAGCATTATGTGTTGGCGGGCATGAACCGCGCGCAGGCCGAGTCGGCGTTGTTGGAACGGATCGCCGAGCTGGATCGGATGATCGATGCGGAAGTGACGGAGGCCCGCGGCACCCGGGATAAGTTGACGCGGGTCAGAAACCTGAAACGGGCCGCCAAGAACCTGGTCCTGCGGGAATCCTACAATGCCGACCTGCGGGTGATCCGCGCCAGTGGCCAAGGCTATCCACCCGCCTATCGGGTCGCGGAACTGACGGCTGAACTGGAACAGTTTCTAGCGACCAACCTGGCGGTCGCAGTGGAAGTCACCGGCGATCAAGCGGAGCCGATCCAACGCGCGTTGATCGAAGGGCTGATCCGCGAAGGGCTTTCGGTGACGGGACGCCAGCCGGCCGGAGAGAATCCGCCGCTCGGCGGCGAGGCGGGTCCCGTGCCGGAACTGATTGTCAAGGGCGCGGTTCGGGTGTGGCCGATCGACGCGCACGATCCACCATTTCAATTCGTCCGCTGGTGCAGCGAGTTCGTGATCCAGGAACTCGCGACGCAGCGGATCGTGGGCGCGGTCTCCAAGGGCGGAAAAGAAGGCCACCTGACGACCGGGGAAGCAACGGCGAAAGCCCTGCGCGTCATGCAGCAGGAAGTCGCGTCGGACCTGGCGAAGGCCATTGCAGGCTACGTCTACGGCGACGCGGAGCTGCCGGCTGCCGCCCGACCTCCGGCCGGATGCCCACGAGGCGACGACGGATCCATGCCCCCTGCAACGAACCCGCTGTCGATGTGAAGAAGAAAGGAGGCTGAATGGTCCCAAAATCCAAGCCGACCGCCGCACGCATGTCTGCCACCTCCAACTCATTCCGGAACAGGGATGCAACCCGGACCGGCCGGCGGATGCCGAGCCGGCTCGTCAAGCGACAACTCGTCAAACGGATTCTCAAAGATACCGAAGCGGTGAGAAGCGGAAGCCTCGTCAACCGGCTGCGCAAGCAAGGATACGACCAAGTGCCGCTGGACGAGCTACAAGACCGTCTGTCGAAGCTACCGACGTCACTGGCGGACTTCATCCTGAAGGGGAGGGGGTGATCCATGCCGTACTATTATTTCGACTCGACCGGGCTGGTGAAGCGCTATAGCTCGGAACGGGGGAGCCGCATCGTCAACAAGCTGCTGGTCAAACGGGGGAAGATGGCGATCGTGCCCACCTGGGCGATCACCGATCTCTATTCGGTGCTCTCGATCCGGGCTAAGCAAGGGGAGTTGACCCGGGATGATTGCTATTCGGTCATCTACCGATTTGAGATCGAATCCTCGCAGGGACTGTTTCATTTTATCGCGCCCACCATGCAGACATTTCTGTCCACAAAAGAACTGATCCTCGATTTCCCACACCTGCGCTCGGCGCAGGCGCTTCATTTGGCCCTGGCCTTGGAATTGAAACCGCTTCGATTGACGGTGGTCAGCTCGGACCAACAATTATTGGGAGCGTGCCGGCCCTTGGGGTTGCATGTGATCAATCCGGAGGAAGATTAGGCGAGGGGCCAGCGGCGTGGAGACAGGGCCGGCGCCTGGCTTACGCGCATTGAAAGTCCGTGTGCATGGACGCGATCACGGTGTTCCACGCCTCGGCCATCTCGCGGAGTAGCTTCATCCGTCCGCCCGTCGCAGCGTCGGACGCCGTCTCGCCGGAAGACCGGTCTTCATCCAACAGTTTCAGCGCGTGCTGCAGATTGCTCTGCGCTAATCGCAAGGTGCCGCAGACGCCCGATGAGGCCGGGGCTTCGCCGCCGGCGCGACGGAACAGCGCCAACGCCCGGTAGGCATCTTCCTGTGCTCGGAAGAGCGCTTCGGCGCCGCGATACAATCGCCCCTTGATGGGGCTGATCTCCCGCTTGGCCAACTCCGAAGCCATCAGCGCGGCCTTGCCGATGCTCATCGCCGCACCGTCGGGATCGTCATTGGCCATGGCTTCCTCCGCTTTCACACGGAGCCGCTCCATCTCGGCCTCTTCCCCGACGGTTTGAGCGAACGTCCAGCCCGGAGTGCCGCCAATGATGAACACCATGAAGACGCCGAGTATCCCTCCGCGCAAAGTCGTCCTCTGAAACGGGTTGTCGCGATGAACGCTTATTGTAGATACTCCCAGGTATCGATTTGCTTCAAACTCCAGTTGACCGCTTCTTTGAGTTTGATGACCTTGGGATCCGCAGTAGCGTCATTGATCTTAAGAAGCGATTTCTGGATCGTATACAGTGGGTCGTAGGCCCGACGATCTGGTAGTTTCCCCAGTGCCCAGGCGACCTCGGTTTTGACCGCCAGATCATCGGTTTTCAGGGCTTCCAGCAATGGATCGATGATAGAAAAATCGCCGTGCAGTGCGCCCACGATGCCCAGGCCTTTGGCCGCAGCGGCCTGCAGCTCGGGCTTGCCGGTTTTCAAGACCTCGATCAGAACCGGGATGGTTTCTTTCTGGCCGATATTTCCCAAGGCGACCGCGGCCGCCTTGGCGATTTCCATGTCCGGTCCCTTCAACGCGTCGAGCAAGCGCGGCACGGACTTGGTCGAGAACAGGTACCCAAGCAAACCGACGATTCTGACTTTTCGCTCCTGTGTCGTCGCCGGATCGTCGAGGAATTTTAGGAGTCGATCCTCCTGGCCCCATTCGGCGGCGATCAACGCCGGGAAATCATACGCCCGGAGGCGCTCCCCGAGCTTCGCCATCGCATACGCGCCGGGATCCTCAACCTTGGCCTCCTCGGCCGCTTTCTGCGCGTCCGGAAAGTCCGTTCTCACTTCCTTCCGCCATCCCATCTTTTTCCCATCCAAGAGGTACAGCAGTTGACAGGCGGGGCCTTTCCACACGCGCGACGGCGAATCGGGCAGGTCCGCATCGCTTCCCATGCTCGTCGTTCCTTCCCAGACCTTGCGTTGCTCGCACTTCACCCGGAACACCACGTCATGAGGCTGGGCGGGATCGGTGACGACCGTATACCCGAACTCTTTCAGGCGCTGGGCGACGATGTCCGCCAGATTTCCGGGCGGAATCTCTCCCTTATCGGTGATCGCCAGCACCTCGATCAACACCCGATCGACTCGTTCCAGCTTGGCCTTTTGTTCAGGCGTCAGCGCCTCCCGCCGCGCCCACGTATCGGCACCGATGACGCTGAACACGAAAACGAACAACAGGCAACACATCCAGGGTTTCATCGACTTCCCTCCGACGACAGAGAGGTGCTCTCGTCGAACCTGATTCGAGCGTTTCCGTCACTCTACCGAACAGCCGGTACCATCGGCAAGCCGCAAGTTGAAGGTTTGTAGGGCCGCCAGTATAATCGCGCCCATGCTCAAGGGGAAAACGATCGCTTTCCTCGGCGGCGGCAACATGTCGGATGCCTTGATCGCCGGTCTGTTGCAAGCCGGAGCCGCCAAGGCCGAGCAACTCATCGCCACCGATGTCCTGTCTGCCAGGCGAAACTATCTCAAACGCCGATACCACATTAAAACGACAAGCAAGAATCAAGAGGCGGCCAGGCTCGCGAACATCCTCGTGTTGTCCGTCGAACCTCAAGTGCTCGACGAGGTTTTGGAAGAGGTTCGGTCGGTCGTGTCGCCGGATTGTCTTGTCCTTTCAGTGGCAGCCGGTTATCCAATCGCCCGGGTGGCATCGCGGCTCAAAACCGTCACTCGGATCATCCGAGCCATGCCCAATACGCCTTCTACGGTGCGGGAAGCCGTTACCGCGTTGGCGTTCAACCAGGGACTGTCGGATGAAGATCAGCACACCGCGCGGGCCGTCTTTGAATCGGTGGGGAAGGTGGTGGTCATTGAAGAGCGGCTGATGGATGCGGTCACCGGCTTGAGCGGCAGCGGTCCGGCTTATGTGTACGTCATGATCGAGGCGTTGGCCGACGGGGGAGTAAAGATGGGGCTGCCCCGTCATGTGGCGGAACTGCTGGCTGCGCAGACCGTCCTCGGAGCGGCCCGCATGCTGATCGAGAGCGGAGAACCTCCGGGACGCCTAAAAGACCGCGTCGCCTCGCCGGGGGGGACGACCATCGCCGGCCTCTATCAACTAGAGAAAGGACGGCTGCGGGCGGCGCTAATGGCGGCCGTCGAAGCGGCGGCGAAACGTTCAGCCGAGTTGGGCAAGGAGCAGAGTTCCGTGTAGAGAAGGAGCAGCGATGCGCGACCTGGCGGACCCGCCAATCCGGCGCCGGCTGTTCAGTCAACTCTTTCCAGGAGTCATCCCGTGCAATATTGGGTCAAAGTCATCTTCACCGACAATCAGGAACTGCTCGTCAAGGACGCGATCCGCCATACCATCAGCGACGACATGGAAGTGCTGGAGGTGGACTCGCCGAAAGAAGTCATCATCATTCCCATGAAGCAGATCAAATACATCAGTTGCGACGCGACGGTGTTCGCGGCGAAGAAACCATGACCCACAGGCTGACGTTGGTAGAACCTTAGATACCGCACGACCCGGCCGAGGCACCCGCTCCTGGTCCTCACATCGTTCCCGACGTTCCGCTAGCCTTGTTCAGCGGCGCACCCCAACAGCGGGCCGGCAAGCGTCATATACATACATATATCGGCTAAAGGGCGGTGAGCGGCCGTCCTCCAGCGTCGGCTGAGGATGGCCGCGTTGCCGCTGCTCTGGGGTGAGAAGCTGTTGCGCTTTGAGGTACCCGAGGGCTTTCGACTGAGTGATCCGACTCCGAATCTCTTCCAGATCGCGCGCGGCGGCCGCGAGCTTGTCGTCGGATGCCAGCGTTCCCGCATTCTGATCGCGCAGAAGCGTCAACAGTTTGAGTTCGGCCTCCTTGAGCTTCGCCTGTTCGATCAGGAACGTTTTTCTCGTCTCGTTCTTCGCAGCCACCAAGGCTACGATCTGCTCCGCTGTGAGCCCCAGCCGCCCGGTTTGATCGAGGAAGGAATCGAAGCTGGGCGTGCCCGGGTGCACTCCGTAACCGGCGCCGACAAGAACTGTTTGCTCCTTGCCCGCCGCCCGACGCTGGGAGGTCTGTTTCAGCTCGGCCAGCTTCGTCCGCTGCTCCTCCGTCAACTGCGCCTCAATCGAGTCCGAAACCTCGAAGAGCGTATTGAACAGCACGCCTTCCGTCTCGCCGGTCTTCTGCATCTTGGCGTGAACCGCTTCAGGATCCACGTCCAAAGCGCATCGCCAGTTCGTCGGCCTCCACGCGGCTGAGATCGATGTCCGTACCCAGCCGAAGCACTTGGCGCCGAGCGGCTTCCGGCAGCGAGTGAATGGCTTGCGCCTGGGTCTCGGTCAGGCGCAGCTCGTCACGGTACTCGTTGTAGACCCGCCCGATGCCTTCCAAGGACATCAGGCCGATTTTGGTGTTTGAATCCCTGCGATACCCGAAACGTCATGGTCGGATGCGTCGCCGCGTGGAGTGTGGCCCGCTGATCGGCCGTCAGCACGCCGCGCAGGCCGGCGAGCGTCTCGATGAACAGATTGAGCTCATCGGTCTCAATCCCTCCGGTCAGTGTATTGGCGGTGCGGTAGTCACCGTCCCGCACCAACCCGTGACGGCGCTTTTCCTCCAGCTCCTCAAACATCCCGACCAGCACCGCTTCCTTCATCCATATCTCGGTTTTCAACCGCTGAATGAGGCCGGCCATCGCTTCCTTCTGCTCCGTCGTCAGCCCGAGACTCCGGTCGAGGTGCGCGTAGGATCCGGCGATCTGTTCAATGGCGCAGATCATCCGTAAATCCAGCGTGAATTCCATGTCGTGCGATTGAGCGGTCGCGCGACTCGAGATGACAACAGCCATCAAGACCGCCACGATCAGTGTGCGCATCGGTGAACTTCTTGCTGGATATGGAACTCTTGGGCAAGCAGCACAGCATACGAGACCCGGCGTCGTCAGGCCGGATATAAGAGGAAAACAACACCGTGGCGGCTCAGGTCCGGAGCTTTCGGAAAACATTTCCCATCCAGGCAATATGCGCTTCCAACGCGCCGCGAGAAGCGAGGCGGGCAGGATCAGCCAGACGCGCGGAAGCGGCGAGCATGACGAGACGCGGAGGGGGACGACCCTGGCCGCGCATCGGTACAATGCGGGTATGGTACTGCGCCGCAAAAACGTCTACAGTATAGGAACTCGATCGGGTAGGCGTGTGTGTCCGCAACGGCCTGATCGAATCGCCACTGTTGCAGGATGATTGAGCTCATCGGCATGGGCGCCGTGGCCGGCGTCGTTCCCGTCTATCTGGGCATTGGGTTCGCGCTCGTCGCCGGCCGCATGCTGTCGCGCGCGTGGGAAGCCGGATTGATCGGTCTGGCGACCGGCGTGCTGGTTTATCTCTTCTTCGATCTGATGCACGAAGCGGTGGAGCTGACTGGCGCCCGAGACATCGCGTCGTGGATCGTGTTGCTCGGCTGTTTGCTGGTAAGCTTCGTCGGGTTGGTCGTATTGGAAGAGAGTCAACTGGGTAAGCACCGCCGCCTGACGCGCGTCCTCTCGTTGCCGTACCTTATCGCGTTGGGCATGGGCCTGCATAACCTTGGGGAAGGTCTCGCTATCGGGGCCAGTTACACCAACGGGGAGTGGGCGTTGAGCGCGCTGTTGGTCGCCGGCTTTGCGCTCCACAACGGCACCGAAGGATTCGGGATCGTGGGCGCGGCCGGCCGGAATTCGATCCCGGCGAAGGATGTGCTGCTGCTGGGTCTGCTCGCCGGCGCGCCGACCTGCGTGGGCGCCGTGCTTAGCGGACTCGATCCTTCCCCGTATTTATCAGTGGCGTGGTACACGCTGGCCGCTGGCTCCTTGTTGTACGTCATTCTGGCCCTTGTTGCCCTTACCTATACCGCCACGCGCCGCGTCCTGATGGCGGTCGGCATATTCGGAGGCATCGCCTTCATGTATGTCACCGCCATGCTTCTGACCCTGGCAGGAGGCCTTCACACCTAAAACCGCTAGCGCTGGAATGTGCGCATTCCATCCTGCATCTAGACTCGCACCAATCTGATTGTGCGGCTTCACGTGCAGAATGGGCTCGAGCAGGAATCCGTTGCCCCTGGCAGAGGACAAACGCCGTCATCGGCGTCGACGCCCCAATCACCACGTTGGCTGGATCAGGCTAAAGTTCTTATTGAAAAAGGCGAAACTCGCGGGAATCGTGAAATGAGGTGAGAGGGGGAATCTTAGTGAAAAACATTGGGAAGCTCGCATGGCGAGACGAGAAGGACTTCCTGTAACGTCTTGATCGGCAAGGGATGCTTGTGGTCTCTCGTCATCAGAAATGACGCGTCGGTGGAAACAGCACATGCAAGAGGACGATGCTCGTCGTCCTTGAGGATGTTCGATAGCTTCACCGTGGGGCGAACAAGCGAGGTCAGTGTGGCGATCTCTGCCATAGCTTCCCGAACCCTGATGGTCTGGGCGCGGTGAACACCGTCCATCACCGCGCGGCACAATTCGCGTGGGATTGGCGGAGAAACGAAGATTTCTTCAAGGCCGGCACGGGCGAGGGCGGGGATCTCTTCACCGGTCCTACCGATTACGATGGCCGACACAGAGACGCTCGGGTCGGCCATGATGCGATTCACGCTCGGCGTTGTGCCTTTGGGGTCCGAATGCGATTGGGCAGGCGCTGAAGCTCGTTTTCCGTGTTCAGCCCCCAGCAGTCGGCGACCCGTGCCCCCATTGGCGAAGACGCCGCCACCGGTGGGAGGCCACATACCCATTCAACGCGCCGCGCCTCGCCTCAGGTCCTCGTGCGCACATCCTTCTCTCGCAATCCGTTCCGTTGCATGAAGAATATCGGCCGACAACGAAATCATGATGGGCTTGGTCTTCCTCAGAGTCCTTTTGCCGGTCGGGTAATATGACGCTGTCATACAAAAAGAGGACGTTTGCGCCAGGGCGAACACCCGGCACGCGTGGAACTCAAAAAAGCCCGGCGCGCGCGAATCTCTTCGTTCGATCAAACTGCAGCTCTCTCGCCGAGGCGGGACGGGCACGCTAGCCAGGAATCGCGGGGCCCGGGATGACGCGGAGCGGCGATCAGCGGTCGGGCTGCGAGAGGAGAGGGAAGTGGATGCGCCGGCGTGGCTAGTGAGTCTCGCGCAGCTTCTTGATCTCCTCCTCGCCGAAAGTATGCCGCACCGTGCCGCCGGTTGTTTGGCCGAAATGCCGGAACGCCGCCTCAACCAGGAGCGGCATCAGCGTCGACAGATCCTTGGTGAGGCCGGTGGCCGTCGCGTTCCCTCTCCAGAATTCGACCAGCGACCCGGCCTCCCGTGACTTCGGCAAATCCCCGATTGCGATCACCACCTGGCTGGTGAACTGCCTGACCGTGCTCGGGTCGGAGGCCGCCACGCTTGTGCCGTAGGTTCCGCCGCCCGCGGCGCCCATCGCGCCCGGGGTTCCGAGCGTAGACGACCCCCGGGACATGGTTCCGGGCGACAATTCACTCACCCCATACGCCAGATAGACGGCCAGTCTCGCCGTTCGGGCCTCCGTTTCTTTATAGCCCTGTTCGTTCATTTTCTTGGCGACAAGCCGGGCGTAGGCGGAAAACGCTGGATCTTTCTCCACTTCTATGGCGGGAAAGACCGCATAAGTGACGTGCGGAGGAATCGGCGTCTCGCCTTTCCCGTGCACCTCGACGGCGACGGTTCGGGCGCATCCCAGCCCAGACAGCGTGAGCCCCGCAACAAATAGCCGCAACCATCTTGTCGTCATCGCATGACCTCGCCGAATGGTGAAAAGGCGGTGACTCCGCCAATGAGACGGCCTGAACAAGAAAAGGCCGTCTTCACCCTTTAGACTGGAACGCATCCCATCAGGGACCGGATTTGCACTGAGGATACCGAAGATAGCGGCCTCTTGCCACTTGGCGCGGACGTTTCCCTCTGGTTGCGGAGCCGGTGACCCGCTTCTTCACGAGGATCCCGGACATGACTCCCGTTGTCCGGGAACATGCTCTGACAAGGCGGTGAACGCCAACAAGGTAACCGTGACCAGACGAGAAACCTGAGTCAAGCCTGCGGCCTAAGAAACGGGGACGAATTCCAAGAAATACTGTTTTGGCAGGAAGGTATGCTCGCGCAGGAGGCGGTAGCCGGCTTTGGTCATCTCGTCCAACACGGTCTCGCGGGGAACCAGGTGCGCTTTGGAGAAGCCCAGATCGCCGGACCGTTCGTCGTGATAATAGTCGATGATTGCAATCCGCCCGCCGGGTCTCAGCGCGGATTTCACATTGGTAAAGTAGGTCGTCCGGTTGTCCAGGTGGTGGTAGACGTTGCACAGGAAAATCAGGTCGACCGACTCAAACGGCAGCTTGGGATTATCCGGCTGCGCCAGGATGAACTCGGCCGCGTAGGAGATATGCATGTGCTCGACGCTGTCCTTGACGTGTTTCAAGGCCTCCGGTTCCACATCGATCGCGTACACTTTTCCGGTCTCCGTCACCGCTTCGATGAATCGCCGGGTAAAGTAACCAGAGCCCGACCCCAAATCGGCAACGACCATGCCCGGTTTCAAACCCAGCGCCTGAATGACCTCGGCGGGCTTCTGGTAGTGATCGCGTTCCGGACGTTCGAGCTGGTCCAGGTACTCCGTGACGCTCGGCAACCGACCGTGCTGGCCGCCATGCTGCGCCCAGACCGGCTGACCGAGCCAGATGGCCAGCGCCAAGGCGGTCAGCCTGGCGAGAAACCGTGGGATCGGAACTCGAGGTGGCATGTGGGTCTCCTTGGTGTTCAACATACGCACTGGATCATGCGCGGGCGCCCGCCACCCGCTGTTTGGTGATGATGGCGTTCAACTCCTCGCCCGTGATCGTTTCTTTGCCGAGCAGCACCTCCGCAGCTTCGCGCAGCACACCCTCTTTGCTTCGCAGAATCGTCAGGGCCCGTTCGTACTGCTCGTCGATGATCTGACGAACCTCGCAGTCGATCTCGCGCGACGTTTCTTCGCTGTAATCGCCGGGCGAGAAGGTCTGACCGGTCTGAAGGAAGAGCGGCTGTCGATCCCGCTCGAAGCTGACCTGCCCCAGCTTTTCGCTCATGCCGTAGGCCTTCACCATGCTCTTGGCGATATCGGTCGCTTTCAGTAGATCGTCCTGCGCGCCAGTCGAGACTTCGTTGTAGATGATCTCCTCAGCGGCGCGGCCGCCCAGCAACACCGCGATCTTGTTCTTCAGCTCGGTCTTGGTCATCAGGAAGCGATCCTCGGTCGGCAGTTGTAGGGTATAGCCCAGTGCGGCGATTCCGCGGGGGATGATCGAAATCTTTTGCACGGCGTCGGCCCCCGGGATGGACAGAGCCACGAGCGCGTGGCCGACTTCATGATGCGCAACGCGCTCTTTCTCCATGCGATTCAGCACGCGGTTCTTTTTCTCCAGGCCGGCGATCACCCGCTCCACCGCCTCCTGAAGCTCCGACAGGCTCACCGTGTCCTTTCCGCGCCGGACGGCAAGCAGGGCCGCTTCGTTGAGGATGTTCGCGAGATCGGCGCCGACGAACCCGGCTGTCATAGCCGCGATCACTTCGAGATCGGCCTCGTTCGCCAAGGGGATATTCCGCGCGTGAACCTTGAGAATGGCCAACCGCCCGGCTTTGTCCGGACGATCCACCAGCACCTGCCGATCGAACCGGCCGGCGCGCAACAGGGCGGGATCGAGGATTTCCGGCCGGTTGGTCGCCGCCATCAGGATCACGCCCACCCGTGGATCAAATCCGTCCATCTCGACCAGAAGCTGGTTGAGCGTCTGTTCCCGCTCCTCGTGCGCCATCGGCCCAATGCCTCGGGCTTTCCCCAAGGCGTCCAACTCGTCGATGAAGATGATACACGGTGCCTTCTGTTTCGCCTGCTCGAACAGGTCGCGGACGCGGGCGGCGCCCACGCCGACGAACATTTCGACGAATTCCGAGCCGCTGATGGAAAAGAACGGCACGCCCGCTTCCCCTGCGACGGCCTTGGCCAGCAGGGTCTTGCCGGTCCCGGGGGGACCGACAAGCAGAATGCCTTTCGGAATCTTGCCGCCCAGTCGTCGAAATTTCTCGGGCGTTTTCAGGAACTCGATGACCTCCTGCAGTTCTTGCTTGGCCTCATCCACCCCCGCGACGTCGGAGAAAGACACCTTGACGTCCTTCTCCATATAGATCTTGGCCTTGCTGCGGCCGACCGTCATAAATCCCTGACTCTGGCTCATGCGACGGAAGATGAACCACCACACGCCGAAAAACAACGCGATCGGCACGACCCAAGACAGGAGATCCCGCCAGAACGTGCTCTCAATGAGGCCCGTGAATTTGACCCCGTGCCGTTGGAGGTCCTTGATGAGATCGGGATCCTCCACCCGTACCGTGTCGAAGAGTTTGCCTTCCTTCATCCGGCCGTGGATCACACTCGACGACACGGCGACCTCAGCGACCTTCCCCTCGGCAACCGCGACCTTGAACTCGCTGTAAGGAATTTCGGCGGGATTGAAGAAGGGCGTGACGAAGAACTGGAAGAGCATCAACGCCCAGAGGGCGATGATCAGATACCAAATAGAGAATTGTTTTTGTTTGGGATCCATAAATTCACCGTGACTCGTGACGGGTGAGAACGGGTTCCCTACTCTGTGATCCTGGTGACGTGCCACGTGGTGCGCATCACGTGTCACGGCGTCTTTTTCGGCCTGAGCCGTTCCGACAGCACCGGATACTTGGCCTGGCCCATGCCGAAGTTGCCGGACGCGGGGTCGGCCGCGATGACGCGGAGCGTGACGCCGTCCGGCGCGTCTTTCGGGAGCGGCACGAAAAACGGCGCCTCGAAACTGCTCTGCAATCCGACGTGAAACATCTGGAGCCGTTCGACGACCCGGTCGCCGATCACGACCTCGCCGTAGATGTGCATCTTGCGCGAATCCCAGTCGCCGTGCGGCCGCACCGGAGACCCTGACAGGGTGCGGATCGATGCCCGCAGGGTTACGTCTTCCTTGGCGATCAGCGGCTCGCCAGGAGTCGGCGCTTCGATCTGCACGATGTAGCCGTAGAGGTGAAGCACGATGCCGTCGTTGGTCAGATCGTGTCCGGGGATCAGCAGAACGGTCTTGCTGGCGCGCTGGGCGGCCGCCGGGTAAGCAAGCGGCCCTTCCGCCGAAATTTCGACCAGCGTCGGTCGATCGAGATCGAGGGTCGCGCTGAAGGAGGCCGATGGTCGGGAGCTGTACCGTGGTTCTTCCATGAGGCGCGGCGTCCGCATGATCTGATTCTGGTCGCCGGCCTCGCCCTGCTGCACGCCGGTCGCCAGAATCCGTCCCGTCGCGAGATCCGTGATGGTGACGCGTGCGCCACCCACCTCGCGTCCCAGGACCAAGGAGCCATGCGCGACGACCCGCACCAGCACCGTGGTCGGGATGGGGCTGTTGAGTACCTCCTCCGCCGGCGGTTGGTCTTCCGCCGAGGCGAGGGATGCGATCGCCAGCATTCCGGCGATCATGACCATGCACGATCGGCCGACAGTGCGAACCATAAATCGCAGCCTCACTTGACCTTCGTTCCCGGGGCCACCTCTTCGAGCACGGTGACCAATCCGCCGACTTCCGCATCCCCCGCCGCCAGCACCATCCCCTGGGACTCGATTCCCATGAGCTTCGCCGGTTTGAGATTGGCGACGATCACGACACAGCGTCCCACCAGCGCTTCCGGCTCGTATTTCTTGCCGATGCCGGCGACGATTTGGCGCCGCTCGCCGCCGAGATCCACCAGGAGCTTGATCAGCTTCTCCGAACGCGGCACGCGCTCCGCACTCAGCACTTTGGCCGTCTTGAGCTGGATGCGTTGGAATTCCTCGATGGTGATTTGAGCCGGGGGCGAACCGGACGACGTGGGCGGCGTTGATCCGATCGCCGATTCGGCGGTTGACGGCTGCCGATTGGTCATGGTCGAGACTCCTTGCATGTGGGCGATGTCGATCTTGGGAAACAGCGGCTTGCCCTTGGCGATGTCGAACCCGGGGGCCAGCGGCCGCGCGAGCAGTTTTCTGCCCTGGATCTGCGGATGGAGGCCGAGCTGAGCGGCTATGTTCTCGGCGGTCTGCGGCATGAACGGGTACAGCACGGGGATGAGCCGCTCCAATGCGTTCACTACGCGGTACAAGACCCCGTGGAGTTGCGACTTGCCTTCAGCACGCTTGGCTAACGTCCAGGGCGCGGTCTTGTCGATGTACTGGTCGCATCGTTGGATCAACTCCCACATGGATTCGAGCGCCCGATTGAATCGGAGGTCCTTGAGGTAGACCATGGCCGATTCGGTCAGTTCACTGATGGCCTGTTCCAACCGACCATCCAGTTCATCGTGAGGCGGGTAATTCGGCGGAATCTTACCCTGAGTAAACCGGTCGATCATCGCGAGTGTGCGGCTCACGAGATTGCCGAGACCGTCAGCCAGTTCGCTGTTGAGACGGCCGATCAACGCCTCGCGGGAGAAGTCCCCGTCCTGGCCAAACGGCACCTCCCGCATCAGAAAATAGCGGAACGCATCGACGCCGAATTCATCGACGATAGCGTGGGGATCCACGACGTTCCCGCGGCTCTTGGACATTTTTTCGCCGTTCACCGTCCACCAGCCGTGGGCGAAGATCGTCCGCGGCAACGGCAACTCCAACGCCATCAGCATGGTGGACCAATACACGGCGTGCGTGGTGAGGATGTCCTTGCCGACTAGGTGGATCGAAGCGGGCCAGAAGCGATCGAGGGAGGGCGTCGGGGTCAGGTATTCGAGCGCCGACAGGTAATTCACCAGCGCGTCGAACCAGACGTAGGTCACATAGCTTCGATCGAACGGCAGCTCGATCCCCCAGGAGAGGCGGGTTTTAGGGCGGGAGATCGAGAGATCTCCCAAGGGTTGGGCTTCGAGAAACCCGAGTACTTCGTTGAACCGTGCCGGAGGCCGAATGAACTCGGCGTGGGCTTCGGATACGCTCGGGTGAGCCTTCAAGTACTCGATGAGCCTGTGCTGATACTGACTCATCCGAAAGAAATAGTTGCTTTCGCTCAGCCGTTCGACCGGTCGCTTGCAGTCCGGACAGAGCCCGTCCACGACATCTTTCTCGGTCCAAAACCGCTCATCGAACGTGCAATACCACCCCGTATAATCCGCCTGATAAATTAATCCCTTCTCGAAGAGGACTTGAAGATAGCGTTGAACGATGGCTTTGTGCTGTGGGTCGGTCGTACGGATGAACGCGTCGTTCGAAATGTTCAGCCGCTTCCACAGCTCGCGGAACCGGGGCGCCATGCCGTCGCAATACCGTTGCGGATCGATGCCGGCCTTGGCCGCCGCCTGCTGGACTTTCTGCCCGTGTTCATCGACGCCGGTCAGAAAGAACACCTCGTAGTCCTGTTGGCTGTAGTGGCGTGCCAGCACGTCGGCCGCGATGGTCGTGTACGCGTGCCCGATGTGCGGAACATCGTTGACGTAATAGATGGGAGTCGTGATGTAAAACGACTTGGCCATGCCGGTCAAAGATAACAAGGTGGGGCTCCCTAATTCCAGTGACGGCGGATGTGCCTCATCTAGCGTCGTGCTTCGCGCCTCGGGCTCGTTCTGGTTCCTATCGCATCCCGCAGGCAAAGCAGGATGCTTTCCAACGCCAGTTGGACGTTCAAATGGCGTGTCGCCTGTTGTTCCCAGGTTTCGATGTCGTCGAGCAAGTCGAGCAGCGCAGCCACATCCACGTCGCGGGCCGCTGCTCGCAGGGCATCCAGGCAGTCCAGGTTGAGCAACGCGTCGGGGTCCGCGCCGACCCGCACGAGGAGCAGATCCCTGAGCCATCGCGCCAGCCACGCCAACGCTTCATGGGCCCGATCACTTTTGGCCAGCGTTTCCGCTGCCGTCAATAGGGCGGTGACGGACCGGAGGGACACCGGATCCGTCAACGGCAGCAACTCCCGTCTTGCCACCTTGAGCTCATGGGGATCCAGCTTCAACGCCTCGCCCAGGCGTCCTTCGCTCAACATCGCCACAAACCGCGCCTCGGCTGGGGACAGCCCGCGCCTCTCGATCAGAGCTGTTTCCACCTGCGCACGGGATGGGGTGGAAAACCGCAGCGCCTGACAGCGGGAGCGGATCGTAGCAGGCAACGCCGAGGGCCGGCTCGTCACCAGCAGAAAGAGGCAGTGAGGAGGCGGCTCTTCCAACGTTTTCAGCAGCGCGTTGGCCGCGCCGATGGTCAGGCGGTCCGCTTGATCGATCACGCACACCTTCCACCGGCCGATCAGCGGCCGGTACACGCTCTGCGAGTCGATCTCGCGAATCTGTTCGATCTTAATCTGCGGCGTCGCTTGTTCCGCATCCGGCTCGATGAGGGTGAAGTCCGGGTGGGTGCCTGCTTCGATCTGGCGACAGGACCGGCAGGTTCCACAGGCATCGGGATCACCCGGACCGACGGCCATGTCGCAGTTGAGCGCCTGCGCAAAACGCAAGGCCGACAAACGCTTGCCGATTCCGCGCTCTCCATAGAAGAGATAGGCGTGGGCGACTCGGCCGTGCCGTATGGCGGCTTTCAACAGCGCCTTAGGCGACTCATGACCGATGACGTCTGCGAAAGGCATCGCACGTCAAGAAGCGGATTGTGCTCCGGTTCGGCGAACGCTTCGGCGAAGGAACCGTCGCACGATCGCCGCGACCTCCTCCGCCAGGGTGTCGGCCGGTTTCGTCCCGTCGAGCACGACGATCCGGCTCGGCTCGCGGGCGGCCAGTTCAAGAAATCCCCGCCGCACGGCGTTGTGAAACCGGCGGGATTCCCGGTCCAACCGGTTCTGCTCCAACTTGTTCCGCTGGCGTCTGGTCAAACCCGCGCCGACAGGCAAATCAAACAGCAGGCTCAGATCCGGTTCCAGCCCGCCGGTGGCGAACCGGTTCAGTCGGCGCAAGACGCCGACATCGAGTCCCCGGCCGTATCCCTGGTAGGCTAGTGTGGAGTCCACGAACCGGTCGCACAGCACGACGATTCCG
The DNA here is from genome assembly GCF_976986435.1 of Nitrospira calida. Taxonomy (NCBI): domain Bacteria; kingdom Pseudomonadati; phylum Nitrospirota; class Nitrospiria; order Nitrospirales; family Nitrospiraceae; genus Nitrospira; species Nitrospira calida. The sequence continues at coordinate 2,081,504 of NZ_OZ335950.1, read as the reverse complement.
CGATCCAATGCCGGCTTGATCACTCGCGCGATGTGTTGGCTGCGAGCGGCCAAAATCAACAACGCTTCGCAGCGGGGATCCATTCGTTCGTGGGTTGACCGCAGAAGCGTCCGCCGAATGGCTTCGGCGAGGGGAGTGCCTCCGGGCTCCCGGGTCTCCAGCACGCGATGGCCGTCTTCACGGAGCAGCCGCGCGAGCCGTCGAATCTGGGTCGTCTTTCCACTGCCTTCGACCCCCTCCAACGTGATCAAAACTCCTCGCGGCCTCTCCCGTGTCAGGTTCACCGACTCCCCGTCTCGACGCATCCGGAAATAGGTCGGCATCCTATTCCAAGTGCTTGAAAATAGCAACAAAAGGCTTGCGACGGGCTCTCCAAAGTTTGTATGATGAGCGACCACGAGGAGCCCCGGTGATCACGGTCAAAGCCGCCCTGAAACGCTACTTTCTCACTGGCCTGCTAGTCATCACTCCGATCTGGGGCACGATCCTCATTCTGAAAACCTTGTTTGTGACCGTGGACGGGATCCTGGGCGACATGCTGGCCCGGATCGTCACCCCCGGGTACTATGTGCCGGGCCTCGGCATCGCCACCCTTGTTCTGCTTATTTTCGCCACCGGACTGTTCGCCGCCAACTTCATTGGGCGCCAGATCGTCGCGCTGTGGGAGGACTGGCTGAACCGTGTCCCGGTCGTCCGGGGCATCTACTCGACGTTGAAGTCCATGATGGACATCCTGTCGTTCACCGAGCGGGGCCAATACAACCGCGTCGTGCTGATCCAATTTCCGAAAAACGGCCACTACTGCTTCGCCTTCGTCACGGGTGTCACCAAGGGCGAAATACAGGACCTGTCTTCCGACCCATTGGTGCACGTCTACGTACCGACTTCGCCCAATCCGACGTCCGGATATTTTTTGCTCGTGCCGGAGCGGGAGGTAATCCCGGTCGAGATCAGCGTGGAAGAGGCGATGAAACTGATTGTCTCCGGCGGGCTCTATTCGCCCACTCCCTCCATGGGCGCCACGCTCGGCGCCGATTCCAAGTGGTTCAAAGTCAAACAGCCGGAAGCGGGAGTGCCTATCGCATGATCGAACGGCCGGTCCATCGGGCTTCCTCGTTCCCGGGTGTCGTGGGCCCGGCGACGGGAGCGCCGGTCCCCGGACTCGGCGCCATCGTCATGGCGGCCGGGATTGGCAAGCGCATGAAATCCAAGCTGGCCAAGGTGCTTCACCCCGTGGCCGGCCGGCCGATGATCCTCTACATCGTGGAACTGGCCGAGCGGCTGGCTGGCGCTGGGGTTGCGGTCGTGGTCGGTCATCAGGCCGGACGGGTCCGTGCGCTGCTCGAAGGCCGCGCGATCGCTGATCGGCGCGCGTCCCGGACCGCGATCGTCGAACAGCCGGAGCCTCTGGGGACCGGCCACGCCGTGTTACAGGCCAAGCCGGTGTTTTTCGTTTCTTCGCTCGAGCGTCCGGCAACGTTCCTGATTTTGAACGGTGACACGCCGCTGTTGACCGAGGCGACGATCCGCGAGCTGTTGCGCGTTCACGAAACCGACCACGCGACGGCGACAATCCTGACCGCCGTGCTTGAAGACGCGACCGGCTACGGACGGATCGTGCGCAGCAATCCGGTCGGAGACAACCGTCCAGACCTGCTGGATTGCCGCGTGCTGAAAATCGTCGAGGATTGTGACGCCTCCCCGGAGGAAAGGCGCTTGCGAGAAGTCAACGTCGGGACCTATGTGGTGGACGGTGGTTTTTTGTTCGAAGCGCTGGATGCGCTGCAGCCGCACAACGCGCAGCGAGAATATTATCTGACCGACCTTGTGACCCTTGCGGTGGAGAGGGGGTTGCGTGTGTCGGCCGTCACGCTTTCCGACCCGGAGGAGGGCCTCGGCGTCAATACGCGCTGGCAACTGGCGCGGGCCGAACGCGCGATGCGCGAGCGGATCCGCGAGCGGTGGCTGGACGCCGGCGTCACGATGCGCGATCCGGCGACGACCTGGATCGACGCCGGGGTCGTCATCGGACCCGACACGGTGCTGTATCCCAACGTCACGCTCGAAGGCTCCACAGTGATTGGCGAGGACTGCGTAATCCACTCGAACGTCCGCCTGACGGACTGCGTACTCGGCAATCGCGTCGAAATTTTGGAGCACTGCGTGTTTCGCGAGGCCCGGTTGGAGGACGACACGACGCTGGGGCCGTTCGTGCATCTGCGGCCTGGCACGGTGGTGCGCCGCAAGGCCAAAGTTGGCAATTTCGTCGAGATGAAGAACACTGACCTGGGTGAAGGGTCCAAAGCCAATCACCTCAGCTATCTCGGCGACACGGTCGTCGGCAAGGGCGTGAACATCGGGGCCGGGACGATCACCTGCAACTACGACGGCGTCCGCAAGTATCGGACGGTCATCGAAGACGATGTGTTTGTGGGCAGCGATGCGCAACTGATCGCGCCGGTGACGGTCGGCCGCGGAGCGGTGGTAGCGGCCGGCACCACCGTCACGCAGGACGTGCCGGCCGACGCGCTGGCCATCGCGCGGGCGCCGCAGGTCAACCGGGAGGGATGGGCCGCCCGACGCCGGGCGCTGCACACTGGTGGGGATCGTGAAGCGACGCCCGTGAAGCCTCCGGCGAACTCCGAGCGAAACGCACTTCACGCGTCGCGGACGGCACCGGGACAGCCTCCTGGTACCAAGAAGCGCACGTCTTTTTCAAAGGGCAAGAAGACGGGCAAACAGGCGAGGAGCTAACAGAAGATGTGCGGCATTGTTGGCTACGTCGGCAACCAGGACGCCGTCCCCATTCTCCTGAGCGGATTGCAGCGGTTGGAGTACCGCGGGTACGACTCGGCCGGCGTCGCGGTGTTGCAGAACGGGAAGATCGAAGTCCGGCGCAGCGTGGGCAAGCTGGCCAATTTGCAGAAGTCACTCCAGGAGCGGAGTCTGAGCGGGACCATCGGCATCGGTCATACGCGGTGGGCGACGCATGGCAAGCCGTCCGAGCAGAACGCCCATCCGCATCGCTCGGACGGCTGCGTGTTGGTGCACAACGGTATCATCGAAAACTACTTGCCGCTGAAGCAACAACTGCTCAAGGACGGCTACATATTCGAGTCGGAGACCGACACGGAAGTGGTGGCGCATCTCATCGGCAAGGAGATCAAGCGGGGGAAAAGCCTGGCCGACGCCGTGCGGGCCGCGACCAAACAGATCCGCGGGAGTTACGCCCTTGCCGTCATCTCCGAGCGCGAACCGGATACGCTTGTGGCGGCGCGCTCCGGGTGTCCCTTGGTCGTCGGTCGGACCGCCGAGGCGACGTTCGTCGCCTCCGACGTCATGGCGATGCTCTCGCACACCCGCGACGTGACCTATCTGGAGGAAGGCGACGTGGCGGTGGTGACCGCGAAGGACGTCCAAATGACGGACCTGGACGGCCGCCCGGTTTCCCGTCCGACGACGCGCGTCACCTGGGACGCCTCGGCCGCCGAGAAGAGCGGCTATCCTCATTTCATGCTCAAGGAAATTCACGAGCAGCCGCAGAGCATTCTGGATACCTTGCGCGGCCGCTATTCGCGCGAAACCGGCGAGGCGGATTTGCCGGAGATCGGCCTGACCCCGCACGAATTCGCGGCGGTGGGACAGATCTGGATCGTCGCCTGCGGCACCTCCTGGCACGCCGGCTTGGTCGGCAAATATCTGTTCGAAGAAATGGTCCGGACCCCGGTTCAGGTGGACATCGCGTCGGAATTCCGCTATCGCGATCCCCTGGTCCGAAAAGACGACCTGTTCATCACGATTTCCCAATCTGGGGAGACCGCCGACACGCTGGCCGCCGCGCGCGAGGCGAAGGAAAAGGGCGCGCGGGTGGTGTCGATCGTCAACGTGGTCGGCAGCACCTTGGCGCGGGAATCGGACGGCGTGCTTTACACCCATTGCGGACCGGAGATCGGCGTGGCCTCCACCAAGGCGTTCACGGCGCAACTGATGGCCCTGTACTTGCTCGCGTTGCACCTCGGACGCGTGCGGGGCGTGCTTTCGGCGGCCGACGGCAAGGCCTGGCTGGACCGTTTGGTCACCCTACCGACGCTGGTCAAAGGATTGCTCGGCCGGGAAGCCGAACTGGTCGCCATCGCCAAGCGCTACCACGCCAAGCGGAACTTTTTGTACCTCGGACGGGGCATCAACTATCCGATCGCGCTCGAAGGCGCGTTGAAGCTGAAAGAAATCTCGTACATTCACGCGGAAGGATACGCGGCCGGCGAGATGAAACACGGACCCATCGCGCTGATTGACAAGGACATGCCAGTGGTGGTGCTGGCGCCGCGCGATAGGCTGTATGAAAAGACCGTGAGCAATCTGATGGAAGTCAAGGCGCGTCACGCCCCGGTGATCGCCTTTGTGGCGGAAGGGGAGCGGGAACTTGGCAGGACCGCCGACGCGGTGTTCACCATTCCGGACGTGCATCCGCTGCTGTCGCCGATTCTATTCACGGTTCCGCTCCAGTTGCTGGCGTACCATATCGCCGTGCTAAGGGGAACCGATGTGGATCAGCCGAGGAACCTGGCGAAGAGCGTGACGGTGGAGTGATGAAAGCTGAACGAGGCTTGTCTCCGACGAGCCGGCCGTCCTCGAACCCTGACCGATGGAAAGACCCCGCTGCAGGGGCGACCGGGCTCCCAAGGCTGAGCCCCCGCTCAGCACGAGTTTGTTTGAAGGGAGTGCGCGCGGAATGTCAAAAATTAGTAAGGACGAGGTCGAGAAAGTTGCGCAGCTGGCGCGTCTGGAATTGACGGAGGCGGAGAAGGACGCCTTCGGCCGGCAGCTCAGCGCTATTCTCGCGTACGTGGAGACACTCAACACCTACGACACGACCGGCGTGGAGCCGACCGCGACGGTCTTGGGGGAGGTCAATGTGTTCCGCGAGGACGCGGTGCTCCCCTCGCTTCCTGTGGACCGGGCGCTCGCCAATGCGCCGGAGCAGGCTGATGGGTTTTTCGTCGTGCCCAAGATTCTTGAAGACCGGTAGGAGCCGGGCGTGAAGCGGCCACGTTGCGCTCATCGCGGATGACACGTCATCAGATCATGGAGTAAAAGATGTTCAGGCAAATGTTGCGGGCCAAAATTCATCGCGCGACCGTCACCGACGCCTGTCTCGAGTACGAAGGCAGCCTGACGGTGGACGAAGATCTCCTGGACGCCGCCGGCATCTTGCCGTACGAAGCGGTCGTAATCTCCAACTTGAACAACGGTGAACGGTTCATGACCTACGCTATGGCCGGCAGGCGCGGCAGCGGCGAGATCGTGTTGAACGGCCCGACGGCCCGCAAAGGGGCCGTCGGCGACCAAATCATCATCTTTTGCTATGAGTACTATGCTGAGGAAGAGATCAAACGGCACGCGCCGAAGATTATCAAGGTCGATGAGAAGAATCGTATTATCAACAAAGGCTAGCGGCGCCTCTTGCCCCTTGTCCCGCGCCGCTCGCCCTTTCGCTCCGAGATGCCATGTCCCTTCATAAGCTGACCCTTCAGGAGTTGCAACGGAAATTTACCGCTGGAGAGGTAACTGCCCGCGAGATCGTGCGTGCCTATTCCCTGCGCATCAATCAAGTGGAACCGAAGGTCAAGGCCTACATCACCCAGACGAAGGACGTGGCCATGGCGCAAGCCGAGGCGCTGGACGAGCGGCTCAAAGGATGGAGGCGCACGCTCCCGCTCATGGGCATGCCGCTGGCCGTCAAGGATAACATCTGCACGGAAGGCGTGTTGACCACCTGCGCATCCCGCATCCTCAACAACTTCGTGCCGCCTTACGACGCGACCGTGATCGCCAAGCTCCGGGAGCAGGGGTATCTCCTGCTGGGAAAGACCAACCTCGATGAGTTCGCGATGGGTTCCTCGACTGAGAACTCGGCCTTCGGGCCGACCCGCAATCCCTGGAATCTTCAACATGTCCCCGGCGGATCCAGCGGTGGATCAGCGGCTGCGGTGGCGGCGGACGAATGTGCGGCCGCCCTAGGGTCCGATACCGGCGGATCGATTCGCCAGCCCGCCGCCTTCTGCGGCGTCGTCGGATTGAAACCGACCTACGGCCGGGTGTCCCGCTACGGGCTGGTGGCGTTCGCCTCGTCGCTCGACCAGATTGGCCCGATCACCAAATGCGTCGCCGACGCAGCGATCATCCTGGGGATTATCGCCGGCCATGATCCGCGCGACTCGACGTCCGCCACCGTCCCGGTGCCGGACTATCTCAAAGTTCTGAAACGCAGGGATCTGCGGAAGGTCCGCATCGGCGTGCCGGTCGAATATTTTGCGGAGGGACTCGATCCCGAGGTGGACCGGGCGGTGAAAGACGCGATCGGCGAATTGAAGAACTTGGGTGGCGAGATCAAGGAGATCAAGCTGCCGACCACGGACGCCGCGATCGCGACCTACTACGTGATCGCGACGGCAGAGGCCAGTTCCAACCTTGCGCGTTACGACGGGGTGAAATACGGCTTACGTGCCAAACAGACGAAAGACCTGCTCGAGCTGTACATGAAGACGAGGCAGGAAGGGTTCGGCCCGGAGGTGAAGCGACGGATCATGCTCGGCACTTATGCCCTGAGCGCGGGCTACTATGACGCCTATTACGGCAAAGCGCAAGCCGTGCGGACGCTCATCCGCCGGGACTTCGAGGCGGCCTTCACCGAGGTGGACCTGATCGTCACGCCGGTTGCGCCGACGACGGCGTTCAAGCTTGGCGAAAAACTCGACGATCCGCTGCAAATGTATCTTTCGGACATCTACACGATTTCCGTCAACTTGGCCGGCGTGCCGGCCATTGCGCTGCCCTGCGGGTTCAGCAAAGCCGGCCTGCCGATCGGCTTGCAGATCATCGGGCGGCCGTTCGAGGAAGAAATGATCATCCGGGCGGCCCACGCCTATGAGCAGGCCACCAACTGGCGCGCGAAGCGACCCATCGTTCGATGAAGAAAACTGCCGGCGATCGGCGATGAACGATCAGTCTCGTGCCGAAGGCTGGCGGTATGAAGCCAAAGATTCACGTTGAGATTGGAGGAAGAGATGATCGTCGAAATGGCGGCCGTCGTCGTGGCGATCGCGTTTGCGGTCTTGGTCGGCTACCTGGTGCCGATGCTCATCGAACTCCGCAAAACGGTTGCCGAGTCCCAACAACTGTTGGCCCGCATGAACAGCGAATTGCCCTCGTTAATTGCCGAGCTCCAAGCCATGAGTCAGAACCTCAACGACTTGGCCGAGCAGGCGCGGGGCGGCGTCGAGCGCGCGGCGGTGCTGCTGCACGCGGTCGGGGATATCGGCGAGTCGGTGCAGCAGGTGCATCAGATCGTCAAGGGAACGAGCGGGTCGTTGCTTGTGAACCTCGCCAGCATGGTGGCGGGACTGCGGGCGGCGACGACCGTCGTCAAGCAACGATTACACAGCAATCATGGAGAAGGAGGGACGACCGATGGGAGATGATCGAGGCGTGTCACCGGCGGCTGTCTTATTGGCCTTTCTCAGCGGCGCGGCGTTGGGCGCGGTCGCGGGGTTGCTCCTGGCGCCGCAGCCCGGCCGGGAGTCGCGCGAGCAACTCCGACGCTACGCCCGGCGGACGGAGGAAACGCTGCGGGATCTGGCCGGGAAAGCCGGCGAGACTTTCGAAGAAGTGGTGGAGAAAGGGCGCGATTTCGTCGAGGCCAAGAAGTCAGTCCTTAAGGAAGCGTTCGAAGCCGGGCGCGAGGCGATGAAGCGTGAGCGCGAGCGCCTGTCCGGCGAGACGAAAAGCTGAGCATGGTCTACGAAGTGATCATCGGGGTGGAGGTTCACGCCCAACTCCGGACCCGATCCAAGATGTTTTGCGCCTGCGGAACCGCCTTTGGGCTCGCCGCGAACACGCAGACCTGCCCGGTGTGCCTCGGCATGCCGGGCGCTCTCCCGGTCATCAATCGGACAGCGGTCGAGATGGCGGTCCGCACCGGCTTGGCGCTGAACTGTGCGATTCGGTCCCACAACCGGTTCGCGCGGAAGAATTACTTTTATCCCGATCTGCCCAAGGGCTATCAGATCTCGCAGTACGAAGCACCCATCTGCGAGAACGGGTGGATCGAGATCGCGGCCGGCGACGCCAAGAAGCGCATTCGCATCCGGCGGGCGCATCTGGAAGAAGACGCCGGCAAGAACATCCACGACACCGGAACGAACGGCAGCCGGGTGGACTTCAACCGCGCCGGCACGCCGCTCCTGGAGATCGTGAGCGAACCGGACATGCGCTCCGCGGACGAGGTGGTGGCCTATCTGAAGGCGCTGCGCGATATCCTGATGTACCTGGAGGTCTGCGACGGCAACATGGAAGAGGGGAGTTTTCGGTGCGAGCCGAATCTCTCGCTGCGGCCGCCCGGCCAGAAAGCCCTCGGCACCAAGGTCGAACTGAAAAACATCAACTCCTTCAAGTTCGTCAAAGACGCGATCGACTACGAGATCAAGCGTCAAACGAAGATCTTGAGCGAAGGGGGAACGGTTCGGCAGGAAACGCGGTTCTGGGACATCGAACGGGGCGAGACAGCGGTCATGCGCACCAAAGAAGAGGCTCACGATTACCGCTATTTCCCAGACCCCGACCTGGTCCCGTTGAAGATCGAACCGGAGTGGATCGAAGCGCTGCGCAAGACAGTCCCGGAGTTGCCGGCCGTCAGGATGAGGCGGTTCGTGACCGAGTATGGGCTACCGGAATACGATGCGGGCGTGCTGACGGCGTCCAAGGCCTTGGCCGACTATTTTGAAGCTTGCGTCGGGCTCTATGACCGGCCGAAGACCGTCAGCAACTGGGTGATGGGCGAGCTGTTGCGTGAGCTAAACAATGCCGGAGCCGACGTGACCGCGTCGCCGGTTGGCCCGGAGCGCCTGGTGAGCCTGTTGAGACTGGTGGACGACGGCACCATCAGCCTGAAAGTCGCGCGGGACATCTTCCCGGAACTCTACGCCAGCGGAAAGGAGCCCGAGCAGATCGTGAAGGAGAAGGGCCTGACGCAGGTCTCCGACGAAGGAGCGCTGCTCGCGATGATTGACGCGATCCTCGAACAGCATCCGGCGCAGGTGGCGCAGTATCGGAGCGGCAAAGAGCAGGTGCTGGGCTTTTTCGTCGGGCAGGTGATGAAAGCGTCGGGCGGGAAGGCGAATCCGGGCAAGGTGAACGAGTTGCTGAAGCGGAAACTGGCGGGATGAGCGCGAGTCGGGCGATCAAGGCGCGGCGGATTGTGGATTCTCGGAGAAGCCCCGATACATGACCATCAGACAGCGGGAAAGTGCTGCGAAATACTGCTACGATCTGAGGAAGATTGTCCTGACGGTGGCGGTGGTAACCAAAGGGTTTTCGCAGCAATTTCGGCCTCTCAACTTCTGGGTAAGGTTGCTGTTCGCGGGAGTGGCTTGGGATTGGCTTACGTGGGCGGCTACCTGCTGGATGGCTATGAGGAGAACCGATCATGACCGCGATGGATCGTCTCACCGTGTTCTATGCGCTTGGCAGTGTGGCGATGCTGGTACTCATCGGTCGGCTTCTCTGGCAGAAGCATCATCAGCAATCTGAATTCGGGCTGCTGTGACTTTAATGGCTTTCAGAGTTGTAGGCTGTCAAACTGGAGTGACGCGACAATGAGCGCGATTCGGGAGATCAAGGCGCGGCAGATTCTGGATTCGCGGGGGAATCCGACCGTCGAGGTCGATGTGACGTTGGAAAGCGGCGCGCGGGGCCGGGCAGCGGTGCCGTCCGGGGCCTCGACGGGGGAGAAGGAAGCGATTGAGCTGCGGGACGGCGACAAGAAGCGTTGGCTGGGCAAAGGCGTCGCCAAGGCCGTGGCGAATATCCACAAGACCATCGCGCCGGAACTCCTCGGCTGGGAGGCCCTCAACCAAGCCGCAATCGACCGCGCGATGGTGGCGCTGGATGGGACCAAAAACAAAGCGCGCTTGGGGGCCAATGCGATTCTCGGCGTCTCGTTGGCCGTGGCCAAGGCGGCCGCGAATGAAACTGGGCAGCCTCTCTATCGGTATCTTGGCGGAACCAACGCGCGGGTGCTGCCGGTCCCGATGATGAACATTATCAACGGCGGGGTCCATGCGGACAACCGCCTCGACCTCCAGGAGTTCATGATCATGCCGGTCGGCGCCTCTCGGTTCAGCGAGGCGCTCCGCATGGCGGCGGAAGTCTTCCATGCGCTGAAGACGATCCTGAAGAAGCGCGGCCTGAACACGGCGGTTGGGGATGAGGGAGGATTCGCACCCGATCTGCAATCCAACGAGGAAGCGTTGAGCCTCATCGTCCAGGCCATCGAGGAGGCCGGTTACCGGCCGGGACGAGACATCGCGCTGGCCCTTGACGCTGCCGCCAGCGAGTTTTATGAGAAAGGCCGCTATCGGCTGGAAGCGGAAAAACAGCCGGACCGCTCGGCCGAGGACATGATCCGCTATTACACCCGCCTGGTGGACAAATACCCCATCCTCTCTATCGAGGACGGCCTGAGCGAACTGGATTGGAAAGGATGGCGGATCCTGACTGAGCAATTGGGCGGACGGGTGCAGTTGGTCGGCGACGACATCTTTGTAACCAACGTGGAGGTTTTCTCCAAGGGTATCCGGGAGGGGATCGGCAATTCGATCCTGATCAAGCTCAATCAAATCGGCACCCTGACGGAGACCCTGGAGGCGATCGAGCTGGCGAAGCGGTCTGGCTATACGGCGGTCGTGTCCCACCGGTCGGGAGAGACCGAAGACACGACGATCGCGGATGTGGCCGTCGCCATGAACACCGGCTTGATCAAAACGGGCTCGCTATCCCGGACCGACCGGGTGGCCAAGTATAATCAATTGTTGCGCATCGAAGAAGAGTTGGGAGCAACGGCGGTGTATCGCGGCCGGGCGGCGGTCGCGGTGCGCCTGTGAGCACGAGAACCTATGTTGATTAAGCCGAACCGCGGACCGGCGGCGTTGACCCGGCAGCGGCGCGCGGTCGGGATCATGAAATTGGTCGCCTTGATGCTGGGGTTGGGGCTGACCGGCTCGCTCCTGTTCGGCGACATGGGGCTCATCCAATACTGGAAGATGCGGCAACATGCCCGCCAGTTGGAAGAGGACATCCAGGCGCTTCGGCAGGGCAACGCCGCGCTTCGGCTGGAGATCGAGCGCGTGCAGCACGACCCGGCCAGGATCGAGGAATTGGCAAGAGAGCAACTGGGCTTTGTGCGGAAGGGCGAGACGGTGTATCAACTGGCAGAAGAGCCTCGCGCCGGTAGCAATTAGCGAATCGCGTCTCGCTCTGAATCTTTGGCTATTCGCCGCTCGCGACGGGCTGCGCGCTGAATATGAAATCGGGAACAGTCGCCATCGTGGGCCGGTCGAACGTCGGGAAATCGACGTTGCTCAACCGACTGCTCAACGAGAAGATCGCTATCGTGTCGGACAAGCCGCAGACCACCAGGATGCGGATCTTGGGGGTCGCGCACAGGCCTGGTGCCGAGATCGCCTTTCTGGATACGCCCGGCCTGCACAAGCCGCAACATTTGCTCAACCGGCGGATGGTGCGGACGGCCTTGGAAACGTTGGAGGACGGAGACCTGCTGTATGTCCTCGTCGAAGCGACCGCGCCGCCTGGTCCGGGCGACCGATTCGCCATCGACCGGGTGCGGGAGGCGCTCGGCAAACGGGCGCGGCCTGTTTTTTTGGTCATCAATAAAATCGACTTGGTCCGCAAAACCCGGCTGCTGCCCTTGATCGAGACGTACTGCCCGCTGCTGGAGTGGACGGAAATCGTGCCAGTGTCGGCCCTGACCGGCGACAACCTCGATCGCTTGGTGGACTTGACCGTCAAGCTGCTGCCGGAGGGCGAGCCTGCGTACGGAGCGGACATGCTCACGGATCAGCCGATGCGGACGCTGGCGGCCGAACTCATCCGCGAGAAGATTCTTCATGAGACCTACCAAGAAGTTCCGCATGCCGTCGCCGTCGAAATCGATCGCTTCACGGAGGAAGGCAAACTGGCCCGCATTGCGGCGTCGATCCTGGTCGAGAAGGAATCGCAGAAGGCCATCCTTATCGGAAGGCGCGGGGAGCGGCTTAAAGCCGCCGGGACCGCCGCCCGGCGCGAGATGGAGCGGCTGTTCGGTATGAAAGTGTTTTTGGAGCTGTGGGTCAAGGTCCGGGCGGCCTGGCGCGAGGACGAACGAGTGCTGGTGGAGTTGGGGTATTAACACGCAGGCGATAGGCCATAGGCGAAGAGCCGGAAGCGCCCATGCAGCCGACGGAACGTACGCGTCCACTGGATAAGGACATCCTGAAGGAAGTTTCCCGGGAACTGGCCGAAAAGGGACAGGCGAAGTCCGATATCGTCCTGCTGTCTTTCCAGCGCCTGCTTCGTCGCGGCGCGATTACCAATCTCGCCAAGATGCTCGGCCGCATGCACCCGGCCGATATCGCCAGGGTTATCAACCACCTCTCATCTCCGAAAGAAAAGCGCACGGTCTTCGAACTCGTCCGTGGCGAGGCCCAGCGCGGACAAGTCCTCAGCGAGTTGGACGGTGACAGCATCAACCAGGTGTTGTCGGACCTGCCCCCCTCCGACGTGGCGTGGCTCCTGAAAGACCTCGGCCCCGACGATGTCGCCTACATCCTAGGCGTCCTCCCCGAAGAGCGGGCCAAAGAGATCCTCGCGCTGATGAAAACAGAGGACTCCACGGAGATCGCCGATCTGTTGAAGTACCCGAAAGACTCAGCCGGCGCGATCATGACCACGGAGTTTTTCTCGCTGCCGGAGGATACGACCGCCCAGGAAGCGATTCGCCGCCTGCAACACGCCACGGACGCCGAGATGGTGTTCTACATCTACGTGACCGATAAGGAGAACCACCTGGTGGGCGTCCTGTCGCTGCGCCAACTCCTCACCGTGCCGCCGGCCACGCCCCTCAAGAACATCATGACGCGCGACGTGATCAGCGTCACGGTGGATACGGACCAGGAAGAGGTGGCCCGCCAAGTGGCCAGTTACAACCTGCTGGCCATCCCGGTCGTCGAAAAAGACAACACGCTCGTTGGCATCATCACGGTCGACGACGTGGTGGACGTGATCCGCGAAGAGGCGACGGAGGACATGCTGAAAATGGCCGGCGCCATCGAGGAAGAAACGCAGTCCAAATCCTCAAGCCTCGCCGCCGCCCGGCTGCGGTTGCCGTGGTTGTTCACGAACCTGATCGGTAGCCTGGTTTCCGGCGCGATCCTCTGGTTCTTCCGCTTCACGATCCAGGAAGTCGTGGCGATCGTGAGCTTTATACCCGTCATCGCCGCCATGGGCGGCAACGTCGGCTTGCAATCCTCGACCCTGATCATCCGTGGCCTCGCGACCGGCTCGATCGAGCTGACCGACGTCGGGAAAGTGTTTTTCCGGGAGATCCGGATTACGCTGCTGATGGGGTTGGCGTGTTGCATCATTCTGACCCTGGTCGGCTGGCTGTGGCACGGCCATGCGGTCCTGGGCATGGTGATCGGGGCTTCCATGATGATCGCCTTCGTCGTCTCGACAAGCATGGCCACGTTCATGCCCATCCTGCTGAAACGCATGGGCATCGACCCGGCCATTGCGGCCGGCCCGTTCGTCACGACGGCGAACGACATCACCGGCATCACCATCTACCTCACGCTCGCCACCGTGTTCCTGGAATATCTCAGATGAAGAACAGGAGGCGAGAGGCAAGTAGATCCTGATCGGCCAGGAGATGAGGCCTTCGCCCGCACTTCGCCATTCGTTGCGACCCTTTCGTTCAGCGCTTCTCCCAGTGCAAGGCGGCGCGCACGGCGGAGTTTGTGTGCGCTGAAGAGCTGTGGCGCCTAAGCTGGCGCGCGTGTTCCGCCAGCTCGGGGATCGGGTCCCGTTTCAGGGAACCCGCGTGTTCGCGGTGGGAGGTAGGTCTAGTCATAGAAGCGATTCGCCTTCAGTCCGCTCCAGGTATGTTTCCACCGCCTTGACGTACTGGGGAAAAAGCTTCTGCGCCTTTCGAACGGCATCAAGGACGATGGTGTCCACGATGGCGTCGTACTCATGTACGAGACGGTTGCGGAGGCCGGCGGACGGAGCCAGCTCGGCCGCAAGGTCCGCTGAGAGGATGCCAAGGTCGGCTAGTTTCAGAAATCCCTGGTAATATTCATCGGGAACTGTTGCACCAGAATGCACGATCAGGTGAGTGTTGATATCGAAAGCGGCTTCGATTGCCTCCTGAAGGAGTCGTTCAGTGCCCTTGCGCGTGAACACTTCGCGCCGGTAGCGGTCCAGCGGCATCGTGACGACTTGCTCCAGCGTGCGGAGGTTGTCAATGATTACGGCCAACTTACGACGGAGCACAGCAGGATCGACCGGTGTCACGCCAGGCCCCGCTCCTGCAGGAACAACGTGATGACTTGCTTCTGCGCCTCGCGGAGTTTTGCCGCGTCGATATATCGCCGATGGGCCAGGGAACAGAATTCGGCATACAGGCCTGGCCTGCGTTCATAGAGCAGACGGCCGTGGCGAACTACTTCCATTGCCAACAAGGGGGATGCCTGGCGAAGGTCGACCACGTCGACATCATTCCGGTGAGTCAGGCGGATCACTTCGTTGGTGAGAGTCAGCAGGTCTAGTGGTTGGTCGCCCATAAGGGCAATATCCAGGTCGCTCCCCCGATGCCGCCGTTTGGTTGCAGCCGATCCGAACAAGACCGCGAGGCAGATCTCCGATCGGTTGAATACCGGGGCAAGCTCGTCCTTGAGCCGGCGATCGTCTGTGGGTGTGGACTCAGTAGTAGTGACTTCCATCTGAGGAATATTCGAGTTTTCTTCGGCTGGATTTGCCATGCAACAGTACCAACCCCTCGCAGCAAGGTCAAGGACGCAGGTGAACGGTCGGCTAGCCCAGAGAACGATTTGCGGAGAGAGATACCTCGCTTATCCGGCAGGACGAGCGGTTCACTTACAATTGTTCGTTAGCTGTCTAGTTTCATGACATTGTGAACAGCGATGATGACGAGACTGTCTCAGTCCGATAGGCTGGGCCGGAGCACTCATTCAGAAGGAGGGCTCCATGACCTATCACCAAAATGCTCGGACGACCGGGCATCAACGCAAACGCATTCGGCAGAGCCGCACGCCGTATTGAGTCCCAGCCAAGGCCCTGGGGATCAGTGTGGCCACGGTGGGGAAGTGACGCCGCCGCCCCGATGGGCCGACCGCTCCAGTCGGCCGCACCAGTCGCACAAAGCCTTGCCGCCAGAAGCCGCCCCCTTGTTGACTTGGTTGCGCAAAGACTGGCTGCTGGATCTGGACACGGTGTGGCTGGCGTTGCGGCAGACCGTCTTCCCGCAACTCAGTCGTTCGGCGGGGTATCGCGAACTGGTCCGGTTGTCGCTCCCTCCGCTCCGCCGGCTGCGGCCTCACCCAAACCAACCCCCGGGGCGCTTCCGCGCCTGTCCCCCCGGCTTTCTCCATCTCGACACCTTCGCGCTGCCCCGGCTGGGCGGCCCCCGGCGGTATCTGTGTGTCGCGATCGATCGGGCCACGCGCTTGATGACGATGCCGGTGGCCTCGGCACGCGATATGGCCAGTGCCGTGGCGTTCCTGGCGCACTGTCAACGCTTCTATCCGTTCCGCCTCTATCGGGTGCTGACGGACAACGGACGGGAATTCACGCTGTGCGGCTATCGGGGGCGGAACGGCGCCCGCTCCCCCAAGGGGCATCTCTTCACGCAGAGCTGCCGGCGCAGCCGCATCCGGCACAGCCTGACCAAGGCCTATCATCCCTGGCCCAACGGACTGGTCGAACGCACGGGGGCACCATCAAAGCCGAGATGGTCTCTCGCTGGCACTTCGATTCGACCGCCCTGTTGGACGCAGCCCTGTATGGCTTCGAACGATATTTCAACGAGCATCGACCGTACAAGGCCATGGGGGGCAAACCGCCCGCTCAATTGACGCAGGACTGGTATCACCGATCACCCAAGCGATTTCTCCGGCCACCGTTCGGAGCGTTCACAACCTAGTGACACTAGACAGTTAGCCTCAAGAGGGCAGGACCGACACAGGGGCAAACGTTCCAGCGTTATCGATGTTCTTATCTACTTCGCAAGTAGTGTCGGTGATGAGTATCGTCTGGTTTGTGAGCCACAAGTCGACCTTGATATTGAAGCGACTTTCCATTGGGATGAGAGCGAACAAAGGTACTCTCTGCTCCAACTGGCTAGCACGCGATTGAGGTCCACCAAGAATGCCGCTTCCGCACCCCCTTAACGGCGGCCTCACCACTGACTGGGCTGGTATGCCATCCGCGACGCGGCAAACGTACCCCTCTCCGCTGGGGAGGTCCGAAGCCTGCACACCCGACTCATCACTCGAACGGAAGTCTCGACCAGGTCGCCGACTCTGGCAGGACCAGCGATTCAGCGCGTAACTTCATCAAGGCACCGACTCTCATGGGCCACATCCGTGCGCTTCGCGTCGGCGTTGTCTAGGAGCCGGACCGGCTCAGTCCGCTCGGGATTTAAGGACCGCACCACATTCAAAATCACTTCCGGCTTTTTTCAGATGTTGGCCGCTATCGCTGTTGATGCAAGGCGGTTCCTGCATGCAGTGAAGACCATAGACGTGTTTTCGATTCGTCAGACCCTTAGTAGCCAGGAAATCAGGCCTTCGTGCGCATCTCCGCTTGGGGGAGATTCAGGTCGGCGGGTCGTCATGGGAGAATTCGTCTCCGGTGCCGTTCACCTTATGGAAGGCACGGTGCTAAGATATATACTCCGTCGTTGAAAGAAGGCATATCATTCCGATCGCCCCATGCCCTTGCTGAAGACACCTGCCATCACCCTCAAGAGCCGCAAGTGGGGCGAAGCGGATCGTGTTGTCACCTTTTATACCCTTCGGCTCGGCAAAGTGCGGGGTATCGCGCGCGGCGCGCGGCGGCTCAAGAGTCGATTCGGCGCCGCGCTGGAACCGTTCGTGTCCTGCGACTTGAACGTGTTCGAGAAGGCCGGCGATCCTCTCTTCCGCATCTCGCAAGTCGATATCCGGGAGCCGTTCACGGCCCTGCGGGAAGACCTGACGCTCATGTCGGCCGCTGCGCGGATGGTGAATCTGGTCGCCGCGATCACGCCGGAAGGCGATCCGGACCCGCGGATCTTCGACGCGTTGGCCGATGGCTTGCGGTCGCTGGAACATAGTCGCGATGCTCCGCTCACAGCGCTGCTGTTTCAAATTCGCGTGCTCGGACTTACAGGGTTTAAGCCGCAGATCGATCAGTGTTCCGCCTGCGGAAACACCCGGATGACCGGCGAGCCGCAATTCTCTCCGGCCGCTGGGGGAGTGATCTGCACTCTGTGCGCCAGACGGCAACCGACCCGCTGCCTTCCGCTCTCGCCCGGAAGCCTTGCGCTCATGCGACATGCGCTCCGCTGGTCGCCGGCCGTCCTTGATCGCCTGAGAGCCACCGGTCGGATCCGGACCGAGTTGGAAACCGCCATCGAGACCTACGTCACGACCGTCACGGGCAAACGGCTCCCGCCGATCGATTTTCTCGCCGTCGAGGATTCGTCAGTCTACGGTCCTCCGCGCTGACTCCTTGTTTTTGCCCCCCAGAACGTTCCCACGCGGCACGCACAGACCGCAGCTTTCTCACCGTCGCAGGTCGACCTAACGCACGTTGTCGATTCATGTGCGCGCGGCTTTCAGCGCATCCTTCACGATGTTCGTCTTGTACAGCAGACCACGGTAATAACCGGCACCATGGAGGGTTATAGAGCTTGTTGAGCGCCAGGAGCCGTTTGCCATTACAAATCGCCACATACTTCCGCAGGGCGCGGCGGTAGCTATCCACAGCGTGAGGGAGTTCGCGTTCGGAACACCTCGCCTTAGGAGTCCTTGATTGATGGCGCCCAGCACGGCGAGGTACGCCGTGCCTAGCGCTTGGCGGACTGGTGTCCGGTCGAGGTAGGGATCATCCTCGATCGGCACGTGTTTGAGAAGATCACCGGCGTGATGAAAAACCGAAAAGCTTCTTCTGCATCGCGTCCTCTTACCACAGCAGAGGTCATCTCCGTATAGCCTTTGAGCATTGCTGAACCAGCTGAAACAACGCTTTCTCAACGACGCAAAGCAACTCGGTGGGAAGAAGACCGGCCTTGTCGGCGTGATCTTCTTTTGGTACAGTCTTTCAAATCATGACACACCTCTTCAGTAAAGGCTTCTTGGGAGCAGAATTCTATTTGGGGTTCGATGGGCCGACCGACGCTAAGCCGGTGCTGTTGCGGTCAGGGTTAGCACTGGTGGTCATGGGTGTCGCCTCGATGACCTAGGGGCTGCACCGAAGTCCGCGCTGCGGAACACATGACGGGTTTGCGCGGAGAAGAGCACGTTGGCCTGTAAGCAGGTGACACGTGAAGAGCCATGAGCGATCTGCACCTCTTGAACCCCAGGACATGGGGTGGGTCGACAAGGGTGTGCTCGGCATCGTCTGGAGCGATGGCCACAAGGGCGTGTACCCGGTCCGTTACTTGCGCCAGCACTGTCCTTGCGCGGCATGCACGGATGAATGGACCGGCGAGCTGCGCCTCAAGCCTGACGATGTCCCGCTGTTGATCATGCTGCAGGACGTCGAACCGGTCGGGCGATACGCCTTGCGATTCAAGTGGAGCGACGGGCATGACACCGGCATCTATTCGTATACGTTTCTGCGCCGAATCTGCCAGTGCGACGTGTGCCAGCCGGTCAAACCGGAGCAACCGAAGAGCCGGCGATTGCTCTGATGGCGCTCTCTCCTCGCGACTCCCAGCCGTTGAAGATTCTGATGGCCTCCTCGGAGGCAGTTCCGTTCGCCAAGACCGGCGGACTGGCCGATGTGGCCGGCGCGCTGCCGCTGGAACTGGCGCGGTTGGGCCATGACGTGCGCCTGGTCATCCCCCGCTACAGCGCGCTCGATCGGAGCGGGTATCGGTTTGCCGACTACGCGCGCATCACAGTGCCGTCACCCTCCGGTTCTGTCGACGCTTTGGTGGAACGAACCGAACTGTTCCCGCCGAATCCCAACGCCCGCACATCCGTCCCGGTGTTTGCCGTCCGGCACGACCCCTTTTTCTTCCGACCCGGCCTGTACCAGGAACGGGGAGTCGACTATCCGGACAATCTGGAGCGGTTCAGCTTCTTCTCGCGCGCGGTCCTAGAGCTGTTGATCGCGTTTCAGCGCGCCGACGGCTGGAAGCCCGATCTGCTCCATTTGCACGATTGGCAGACGGCCCTCTGTGCGGTGTACTTGCGCACGCTGTACGCCGGACGGCCTGAAGTCGCCGGGGTGCGCTCGATTTTGACTCTGCACAATGTCGCCTATCAGGGACTCTTTCCCGGTGAGCGTTTTGCGGAGACCGGACTGCCTGTCGCACTGTTCACTCCGGCCGGTCTGGAATTTTACGGCTCGCTGAATGTCTTGAAGGGCGGCATCCTCTTCGCGGATTTTCTGACGACGGTAAGCCCAACGTACAGCCGTGAGATTCAGACCCCCGAATTCGGCTTCGGACTCGAGGGGGTGTTGGCGCAGTGCAAGGATCGTTTGATCGGCGTGGTCAACGGCGTTGACATCGAAGTGTGGAATCCCGCTGCTGACCAGCTGATCCCCGCGCGGTATTCAGCCGCCGATCTTTCTGGGAAGTCGACCTGCAAACGCGCGCTCCAGCATGAACTGGATCTCTCGGCTGACAACGTACCCCTGTTGGCGATGGTTTCCCGTCTGACCGGACAAAAAGGCCTGGATCTGCTCTTGAGCATCGTCCCTGAACTGATGGAGCTAAACCTGCAACTGGCCGTGCTGGGAACGGGAGATCCGGAGTACGAAGCCGAACTACGGTCGCTTCAGGCCAAATTTCCTCGAAAGATCGGCGTGCGCATCGGCTTTGACGAAGGGCTCGCACATCGGATTGAAGCCGGAGCGGACATGTTTGTGATGCCGTCGCGATACGAACCCTGCGGCTTAAGTCAGCTTTACAGCTTGCGATACGGGACGGTCCCTATCGTGCGCCGAACCGGCGGCCTTGCGGATACCGTGGTTCCGTATTCCCCTCTCGCGCTGCGTGAGCGGCGGGCAACGGGGTTCATGTTCGGAGAAGCGACACCGCACGCGCTGCTGACGGCGATCTGTTTGGCGCTGTGTGTATATCAAGACCGCGAAGCCTGGCGTTCGCTCATCGAGGCCGGAATGACTGCGGATGTATCGTGGACCGGATCAGCCCAAGCTTATGTCGAGCTGTACCGCAGGGTAGCGAAAGCCGGAACGCCGGTTGAAAGAGCCGCTGGGCAGTAGGAACTGACAAGGAGAGGGAGCTTCTGGAGACTGATCGTCGAAGATGACCGATCAGGATTCACCGCGCCGAAGCTTGCAGTCCGAGATCCACGGCTGCCAACCCGACCTTGGCCTGTGACACGTAGTAGGCGTATTCAGGTTGCGGGTGGTTCTTGATCACGTGATAAAACATTTCGAACGCGATGTCGTTCTTGCCGACCGAGAGGGCGAGATTTCCGGTATAAATCGCGCAAGCTGCGGCCATCGCCTTGACATCCACTGCCAACCGCGGTCGGGGTTCGGACACCAACCGCTCAAAGCGCCCGGGCAAGGGAAGCACGAAGCCGTCCCTAACGGTGAGGGCTTGGGCTGTCCGGATCAACCTGCCCGCCTCATCCCGCATTATCTCCACGTCGGTCCCCGATTTGCAGCGGGTATAGCCTTGCCACAAATCCATAAAGCGACCATTGTCGACATATGCGGGCTTGGTGCCGGGACCGAGAGCCTGGCAACTGCTCAGTAAGACGATCCCGATGATTCCTGCGAAGGACTGAAGGAGAAACCGCTTCATAAAGCAGAACCTTTGTTATGGATTGTCCATCATCAAGACAAGCTAAAAAGGATAGCAATGACCGCGCCAACAGTTAAACCAACGAACTCATTGATTCACCGCGATTTTTCCAACTTACTCCAATGTGATTCTTCGTTGCCGTCTCAAATGTCCAACGCCTGTTGGGTTTTTACAACAAGCCTTGACAAGCAGTTGGCTCATCCGGAATTAGGAAGAAAATGAAAATCGCTCTTTCCCTCACCCCCCCTTCAGTTGGGGAGAGGGGTAGGAATGAAGCTGTTGCTGTTGGCTATCGGCTGCCGGCTGTTTCCGTAGGATGGCTATGCGCGGAAGATCTGAGCAAGAATCCCGGTCCTTGTGGTTGCGTTGGTCTTGCGCATGATGTGTTTAATGTGTTCTTTGACTGTTTGCTCGGTAATCTGCAGCGCGTTGGCGATTTCTTTGTTCGTCCATCCCTTGGCTAGGTGCTCCACAACGGCCTGTTCGCGATTCGTCAGTTGAAAACGCTCCTTGGCCTGTTCGGTGCTCACGTTTTGCCGACGCCCGACTTCCTCCATGGTGATGACCAGACGCGCCTGCTGAATTCCCCCCCGATCGGGGAGTCCGAAACCTCTCAATAAGACCTGCTGCTTGGCGTTACCGGCCAGACGTTTCAATTCGAACTGCTCCCAGTCCTTGGCCTCCGTCCGGACCTGCAAGGCCTTGACGATTTCGGCGCACAGCTCCGTCAGCGCGGTCGGGAGCACTCCATGGGCCGCTTTGGCGTTCCCGCCAGTCGTATTCTCGGCCGCATTAATTTGACGGCACAACTCCGCAGCCTGCCGGTTCATATGGAGCAGTTGCATAGAGGAGGAAAGCACGATGATTCCGGGACCCGAGCGTTGTTCGGCAATCGCTTCGACGCGGTCGGAAGAATCAGTCAGTGAGTCGTTCATGGCTCATCGCACAACAAGTGCTCAATCGATGTGAAGGAAACGAGTAATCGAGTTCCGTTGAGTAAGGTGGAGCAAATTTAGAAATGGAGATGGCCGATCGTACATAACCCTTTCGAGGGAGTCAACACCCGCCTTTCGATCTTTGAAGCCTACATCGTCGGTATTGTGGCTTCAGAGAGAGTCTTCTATAGTCTCCCTCCAAGATTTTCTTTTCCAGACAGCGCGATTCTACACCGGCGATCAAGAACAGTCGAGCAATCGAACCGTTTCGGTCATAGCGGCCCTGGGGGGAATTGGACACGGGGCTCAGCAAAGCCGAGAAAAAAACCACCGCTGTCCGTGGATTGTGAGCGATATCGGGTCCCGGCATGAACCACAATCCACGGACGCAGCAAGGCACATGGAGAAGCTCCACACAATTCCATCCAGGAGGGATGACCGTGGTTCCGAACGAGTGGGAGTGGCCTATTGTGGAAAGTCACCAAAAGCATAGTGAGCGGGTCGCGCTGCTGCGCCCGATTCCCTACGAAATGACGGCGCCGGTGGGTGAACCGGTTCCGGTAATTCGCCAAGGGAAAGCCCTGTCGGTCAACATCAGCAGCGGGGGAATGCTGGTGCTCATGGACCATGCGCCGCCGGTGGAACAGGTGCTGAAAGTGTACGTGCCGACGCCGATCACGCCGGCCGAGGTGCCGACGCTGGCGGAGGTGCGTTGGACGCGTCGGCTGCCGTTCGGAAAGGTCAACGGCAATGGACCTTATTTCGTCGGGCTGAAGTTCATGTTCTGAGGTTTGGTTTTTGTCTGTAGAGCTTATTCAGACCGAGAGACATTTTGGTCATGGTGTGATCAGTTTGAACGGTGAAAGGCAAAAGAATGAAAGTCTCCGCTCATTGCACCAATAGGAGTCACACAATGAAACCCGTTCAACGGCTTATCCTGATGGGGTTCTTTGTTCTGGTATGGAGTGGCCCTGCACACGAACAGGTGTGCGCTGCATCGTTGGGACAAAATCCATCGTCGGAGGGGCAATCAGCCAACCAGTTCGCCGAGAAATCTTCGCTCATCGTCACGCCTGATTACATCATAGGACCGGAAGACGTCCTGGAGATCACAGTTTGGAAAAACGCTGATCTGTCGAAATCCGTTCAGGTGAGACCGGATGGACGAATCTCGATGCCGCTTATCGGCGACGTTTCGGCCGTTGGCAGAACCACCTCGCAGTTGACCGCAGACATCGCGAATCGACTCAAGGCCTTTATGGAAAACCCGGTCGTATCCATCGTGGTGAATCAGGTCAACAGTTACCTGATTTATGTTCTGGGCGAAGTCAAGACGCCAGGCCGGTACCCATTGAAAAGCAAGACCACGCTGCTGCAAGCCATCACGCTCGCCGGCGGTTTTACCCCTGTGGCAGCACGGAACAAAATCGTCGTTTTTCGATTCGGAAGAGACGGCGAAGGGTTGATCAAAATCAAAGCTAGTTACGACGACATTGTGTTGCGTGATGGCACCAATCAGAACATCGAACTCAAACCGGGCGACCAGATCGTGATCCCATCCGAAACGATGGTGGTCATACCGGAGCGCTGAAACTTGCATCCCCGTAGGTTGCCCGACGACTCGCATCCATTGTTCAAAGCGCGTGGAAGCATGGTGAACGATACTCTTACGTGCAGCCGAAGCATCCCGATCGTTCGAGCCGCGGCCGCAATCCTGATCATGGTGAGCGTATGGGGGATCGTCGGCTGCGCCGCTGAACAGAAATATCAGGTTGAATATGAGCCGCCGTCGTCATTCTTGCTCGGTCCTGAAGACGTTCTGACCGTGACGGTCTGGAGGAACCAGGATCTCTCGAGGGAAGTCGTCGTCAGGCCTGACGGCATGATTTCGATGCCGCTTATCGGCGACGTGCCAGCAGCGGGAGTGTCCACCGACGTGCTTGCAAAACGGATCGCTGAGCGGTTGGTCGAATACATGGGCAATCCTACGGTCTCCGTGCAGGTCAAAGAGGTGAAAAGCTATTACATCTACGTGGTCGGGGAAGTGACGAAACCGGGCAAATACCCGCTGCAATCCTATGCCACAGTGCTTCAAGGCATCTCGCTCGCGAACGGATTCACTCCGTTTGCTTCGAAAAACAAGATGCACGTCGTCCGTATGGTGAGGAACGGGACAGGTCGCATGGAAGAAGTCCGGATTCCAGTTGGCTATGACGATTTAGTAGCGGGCAAGAGCAAAGTAGGAAATTTTATTCTCCGATCAGGTGACACGATTGTGGTGCCATAGCGGATCGATCAGGCAGCGACGGCACCTGATCTGGGTATGGGGAATGATGACGATCTTCGGAAATGCAACGACCATATCCGCGGGTGAACCGATGCTTCCGGGAGCGACATTCCTGAACCCACTTTCTTTTCAAGGGACGGATTCATCGGTCCAATCGCGCTGGATGCCCCGGACATCCGGAGACGAAGCGTCTCCGCAGGTCTGGCGCATATTGGAAGGAGTCATCGATCAAGGACCAGACCAGTTCCACAACCAGTATGGAGTGCCCAGTCCGGGAGGGGCTTTGCAGGGAATTCCTCTCACAACCGGCGTCTTAGGCGGGTTGAGCATGCTGCCGGCCATAGTGCCCTCTGTTTCCATCGCTCAACGCTACGATACGAATGTATTTAACACGCCGCGAATCGCGGGGCTCGAAAGAGACGATTTCGTGACCACCCTTTCTCCCCAGGTAGCTCTTATTCCTCACACCGGAGGACTCGTTAGAGGAAGCTTGCAGCTTGGTGGCATAGCGGAATACTACGCAAAACATCCCCAGTTGAACTATATCGGAGGCAACGTCGGCGGATTTCTGGATTTGACGCGCCTGGTTCAACAAGCCGTGCCACGGATGACGTTGCTGGTTTCGGATTCATTCACGTACACCCCGCAGCCGCCGGCGTTCTTGGCTGGTGGAGCAGTCAACGCAGCGGGCGATCCGGCTGACCAGGACCCGGCCAGTGCGTTTGCGAGAGGGCTTCAGATTCAGCGTGTCAACACAATCACAAATTCGGCTTCGGTCGTGAGCACTTACGCCGTGACGCCTGCGCTCAGTCTATACATGAACGCGACCCATGCGTTTCAACGGTATGGAGCGACGCCGGGGGCACCAGCAATGGCCAGCCTCGTCAGTACCGATTCTCGGTCTTTTTCGGCTGGTCCCCAAATCAGTCTCTCTCCAAACGAAACAATCCGCATCCTGCTTACCCATAACCGAACTGATTTCCTTAGCGGTCAAATCAGCGAATTTCCCCCCTACTTTGAGACCAACGGAGGGCTGATCGCCTATCGACGACCACTGTTTACACCAGCGGTCATCGGATTCGTGTCCGCCTCGGTCCAGGAAGTCATACCGAGCCATAGTCTCCAATATACCGGAAACGCGTCCATCACCTGGACTCGGTTCCCTGATATGATCTCCCTCAGCTACTCACGGCAGGTCTCTCCGAATTTTCTCGCAGTAGGCGCGCCGGTCACAACTGACCTCGTGAGCCTCGGTGTCACACGCACCTTAGGTCCGAGGCTGTCCGCAAGCGTAGCCGCAAATTACGCAAGAAGCCAGTCGATTGGTGCCGCCTTACCAGAAGGCGTCCCTAATGCACCCCCAGAGTTTTCGTTCGATTCGTACCTCGCCAGCGCCTCGTTCATTTACAGGGCGGCCCCTGGCTTCCTCATTTCGGGCAACTATCTGTATTCGTTCTTTCAATCAAAAGGTCTGACGCCTGCCGGTGGTGTTATTGGCGTCACTGGAGAGCAGATCACGTTCGACAGGCACATGATCCTTCTCCAACTTCAAAAAGTCTGGTTTTAAGCCCATGACGAACTATACTCCGCATGACTATCTTCGCATTTTCAGCCGGCGCAAGTGGCTGATCGTGTCCGTCTTGCTCACTTGCGTAGCAAGTGCATGGGCCCTCGCCGAGTTTCTTCCTAAGCGATACAAGTCGTCCACATTGATCGTCGTGGAAAGCCAAAAGGTGCCAGAAAGTTATGTGAAGGGGGTCGTCACCGGCTCTGTGCAAGAGCGGCTCGGAACGATCAGACAACTGGTACTCAGCAGAAAAATATTGACCCAAGTTATCGAGGAGGTTGGACTGGCTTCGGAAAGACAAAAGGAAGACTCGATCGACGACATCCTGGAAAGCCTGCGAAAGAACATCGAGATTACCACATCCCGAGACGAAGCCTTCTCCATCTCCTATCGGAACGAGAGCCCTGTTACCGCCATGAAGGTGACGGCGAAATTGGCCGAACTCTTCATCCAAGAAAATCTACGAAATCGCGAGCAACTGGTTGAACGTGCAACGGAATTCCTTCTTGGGGAACTGAATATGGCCAAGGAAGAGTTGGAGGCCAAGGAGAAAGCCATTTCCGAATTTAAACTTCGGTACATGGGCGAGTTGCCAGGTCAGATCGAGGCTAACCTACGAGCGTTGGACAGACTGCAGACGGAAGTCGCGACACGGTCGGAGACGCTGCACAAGCTGAACGACCGCCTGGATTCCATAGAGAAAGCCATCAAAGAGTATCAGACCACCGGCTCAGCCTCCATTCCCTTACCTCTACGCCCAACCACTCGTTCCGCCAGACTTAAAGAGATGGAAAGCCGGCTGGCGACGTTGTCGGCGACGTATAAAGATACGTACCCGGACATCATCTTGCTAAAACAAGAGATTGCGAGGCTCAAGTCGCTCCCTCCTGAATCGGACGCATCGGAGGAATCTCTCACCGCGGCATCCGGGACGGAACAGAAAGCCTCGAACAATCCAGTCCTGCGCGAACTGCTGAGGCAACAACGAGAAGTCAAAAGCGAGATTGAGACGACAAAGGACGCCCTCAATCGGTTAAACGCGCAGATCAAAATTTATGAGACCCGGGTCGAAAATACGCCGGTGCGCGAACAGCAATTGGCCACCTTGATGCGCGACTATGAAAATCTCCAACGCAATTACCAGGCATTGTTGGACAAACGACTGAACGCCCGTATCGCCGAGAACCTGGAACGCAAGCAACAGGGCGAACAGTTTAGAGTCATCGATCGCGCGAATCTTCCGGACACGCCGGAATGGCCGGACAAATTCCGTTTCCTCATGGCCGGTCTGGCCGTCGGATGCGGGTTGGGATTCGGTTCCGCGATCTTTCTTGAGCAACTCCGGGTTGTGTTTCAGGACGCCGAAGAGGTCGAGCGCATTCTCGGCATATCAGTCGTGGGCACGGTTCCGGACTTCAGCCTGGCCTATGGCACTGTCTTCGGTAAGTTGCTCAAGTCGGAAGGGCATCTCCCTCTCCCGTCTCCGCAGAGCGAAGCGGTTGCGTCGGAACCACAGCATCCGACAACGTTGCAGGCGAGTTGGAAATCGCTGGCTGCTTGGGGAAACGAACGAACGCCCAGCGGCAAACGCGGAGGAACGAAAGAAGCGCATCCCCGGTACCATCATGAATTAAACTTCGTCACGAGGTGGAAACCGGCCTCAGTGGCAGCCGAACAGTATCGTGTCGCGGCTACTCGTCTGGTGCTGATGAGCGGGCACCGTAAATCCACCGTCGTACTGGTGACCAGCACGTTGAAAGGGGAAGGCAAGACATCGAGTGCCCTGAATCTTGCCTATGTCCTCGCCCACGATTTGGGAAAATCGACGCTCGCTATCGACTGCGATCTGAAGCATCCGAAATTGGGCCGTTACGCGGGACTGCCGGAAGGGCCGGGGTTGGCCGAGGTGCTCCGCGACAATGTCCCTGCCAATTCCTGCATTCAATCGCTCAACGGCGCCCCATTGTCTCTCCTTACAGGGGGCTCCGCGAAGTATCCCGTCCAGTTGCATCAGATCGAAAAGCTTCAATCTCTGCTCGAAACGTTTCGCGATCACCACGATTTCATCGTGCTCGATACGCCGCCGGTCTATCCGGTGGCCGACGTCAACATGCTTGTCAATATGGCCGATGTCCTCGTGCTCGTTATTCGGGCCGGCAATACGCCTAGAGATCTCGCCAAGCGAGCCTTGTCGGCCCTGAAAAGCAAACAAGAAAAAACGGCCTTGCTGACAGGAGTTCGTTCTCAAGACGCCCCGCACTATTTGCAGGAGGGGTATTACGTTCAACCCAGGGCGAAGAGCCTTTGAAGAGGACGGTCACGAACGCATGGCTGTAATAACAGCGACAACTGCCCAAACCGCCTCTCGGCCGTTGCTCACATTGCCGGGATGGAAACGTCGGGTGCTTATCCTGGGAAGTGGAAAACTCGCCGTCGATCTTTGCCAGATTTTACTCGACCGGCAGAGGTGGACCACGGAGATCGTCGGGTTCCTGGATAGGGACCCAGGAAGAATCGGACAACGCCTGGGGCGACATGCGATCATTGGTACGTACGAACGGCTATTCGAAATCGCCGAGAGCCACAACGTCCACACCATCGTGGTCTGTTTGGAGGACCAGCGCACCGTGCTGCCTGTACAGACATTGCTCGACTTTAAAGCGATGGGCATTGAAGTTATCGACGGGCACATGCTGTACGAAGAAGAAGCCGGACGCCTTTTCATCGACGTGCTGAGACCGAGCGTGTTGATTTTTTCGACCGGTTTCCGCCGCCGTTGGATCACGATGGCGCTGAAACGACTCATCGACGTCGTTGTTTCTATAACGGGTCTTTTGGCACTGGCGCCGTTCATGGTCGCGGTCGCGCTGCTGATCAAGCTGGACTCTCCGGGCCCGGTCTTTTATCGCCAAATGCGCGTCGGTTTGCGGGGACATCCCTATATGATGTGGAAGTTCCGTTCGATGTGGCAGGACGCTGAGAAACACGGACCCCGCTGGGCCGACACGAACGATCCCCGCATTTCTCGAGTCGGACGGTGGCTGCGAAAACTTCGAATCGACGAGTTGCCGCAATTGATCAACGTGCTGAAGGGAGAAATGAGCCTGGTTGGTCCGAGGCCCGAACGACCGGTTTTTGTCCAGGAATTGCGATCCTTCATTCCGTACTACGATCTGAGACATACGGTCAGGCCAGGCATTACGGGATGGGCGCAGACGAAATTTCGTTACGGAGCATCAGCCGAAGATGCTCACATAAAACTGCAATATGACCTGTACTACGTAAAAAACTTGTCGCTTTGGCTGGATGCGTTGGTGCTCGTGCAAACACTTCGGGTGATGCTGCGCGGCGAGGGGGCGCGGTGAAAAGTCTCGTTTCACCAGAGACAGTGAAGCATTATCTGTCTTTTGACGTGGAAGAACATTTTCACGTGTCGGCATTCGCCTCTCCCATGCGGCGTAGACACTGGGATTGCTTCGAAAGCCGGGTGGAACGAAACGTCCAGAAGATCCTGGCGTTGCTTGAGGATCACAAGATAAGAGCGACGTTCTTTGTTTTGGGCTGGGTTGCCGAGCGTCATCCCCGCATGATTCGGGACTTGGTCAAGCAAGGGCACGAAGTCGCTTCTCACGGCTATGCGCACGAATTGATCACCGCACAGACTCCGGCCCTCTTTCGCGAAGACGTGAGAAAAACCAAAAGAATTCTGGAAGACGTGACTGGGACGAGCGTCTTGGGCTACAGGGCGCCGAGCTTCACAATCACAACCGAGACGCAGTGGGCCCTTCCCATTCTGGCGGAAGAAGGGTATGCGTACGATTCGAGCATTTTTCCGGTATTTCATGACCGGTATGGCGTGCCCGGGGCGACACCGTGGTGTCATGAGATATCAACGACCTCGGGCCCGTTATGGGAGGTTCCCCCGTCATCCTTCGGCGTATTCGGTTTGCGAATTCCTGTTGCAGGTGGTGGCTATTTCCGTCTGTTTCCGTATCCCGTGCTGCGCACCATGCTTAAACGACTGGAGAAGAATGGCCATCCGCTCGTGATGTATCTTCATCCGTGGGAACTGGATCCTGCGCAGCCAAGGATGCGGGGCACCCTGACATCGCGGATACGGCATTACCTTAATCTCGAGAAAACCGAATTGCGACTGAAATGCCTCTTGCAGGACTTCGCATTTTGTCCGCTTCGAGAGGCCGTGCCGACCTTGTTCGCCGTCGCGAACAATTCCGTCGCGGCGAACGGCGTCGCGCCTCTATCGCGCGCCCAGGAGAACATTTATGGAATGGCGTAATGCCTCTGCGAGATTGTTTTGGCGCAACGCGAACATGACGGCGCCAACGGTGGCTTCACCGCCCACGGGATCGGTTGCCGAAAGCTTAGTGCGAGAGACGAACGACCAGCCGATGGTGTCTCCCGCAACGCGCTGTTGGTTCGCGATTTCGACCAAGCCGCATCAAGAACGCATCGCAGAAGGAACGCTTCAGCGTTTAGGCATCGAAACGTTCTGTCCGCTACTGCGGGAACGCAAATGGATTCGACGACGACAGGAGACGAAGGTCAGTCCCCTGTTCCCAGGGTATCTGTTCGCGCGATTCAGCATGAAGGAGTCGTATCGCGCCGTGCTCTATGCACGAGGCGTCAAAAGCATCGTTCGCTTCGGACACGATCCGGCCGTGGTCGACGATTCTTTGATTGAAGGCTTGAAAGCCCGTCTTGATGAGGGATGCTTAAGCGTTCCGACCAGACCGTTCCGTCCCGGTCAAATCGTCCGGATTGCGAACGGAACCCTGAACGGCCTCGAGGCGATTTTTGAACGGGAGTTGACAGGGTCTCAGCGAGCGATCCTGTTGTTGAAGGCCTTGGCTTTCAACGCCAGAGTCGTCGTTGCGTTGGAACAGATTGCCAATCTTTAGGCAGTCTGGAGCATAGGGTGAGAACTGGCGGACTGCCGCACGGGTCCGCCGGGTGTGTCATAAGTCCGGTAACCTCGTCTCGGCGACCTGAAAGCATTTGCTAGATTTGTCGCCGCGGAGCTCATTACTGCAAGGTGCCGGAAGACAACGGAAGTTGAACCGGTATTCACCGGATCGACGGTAGTCCATCCTCTCCGTCTCCGAAACTCAAACTTCAATGTTTGTTTCACAAGCATTCAACAGAACGACGGCGGTGAAGCCCGATGGTGATACGGCGATGATACACGCCCAAGCTTCGATGGCCCCTGCGAACGCTGTACTCTCTCCGACTGTGATCGAGTCGAGGCGCAACTCGTTTTATCTGAATGTTCAGGAACTCTGGGACTTCAGAGAGTTGCTGTACTTCTTGGCCTGGCGGGACATGAAAGCACGCTATGCCCAGACCGTCTTGGGTGTCGCATGGGCGATCATTCAGCCCTTGGCCGCACTGGTGATCTTTACAATCGTGTTCAGCCTGTGGGCCAAGCTGCCGTCGGATGGATTGCCGTACCCGTTGTTCGCCTACGCGGCTCTTCTTCCCTGGACTCTGTTGGCGAGAAGCCTCGAGCGGAGCGGTCAGAGCGTGGTCGCGGAATCCAACTTGGTGAAAAAAGTCTATTTCCCGAGGGTGATCCTGCCGATCGCTTCCACGCTCGCCGGCGTTATCGACTTCGTCATTGCGTTTGCTCTGTTCCTTCTGTTGATGGCTTGGTATGGAATCGCGCCGACGTGGAAAGTCATCGCAATTCCCATGCTTGTGCTGTTTACTCTCGGGACATCCTTGGCGGTCAGTCTGTGGCTTTCCGCATTGAACGTCCACTATCGCGACGTCGCCGGAGCCATCCCGTTGCTGACACAACTTTGGATGTACGCGTCGCCGGTCGTGTATCCCTTGGCTCTCGTACCAGAGCAATGGCGCACTGTCTATAGCTTGAATCCGATGGCTGGCATCATTGAAGGGTTCCGCTGGGCGCTCCTTGGAGGGGCTGCGCCCGACACGAGGACAGCGATGTTAAGCGCATCGGCGACCGGCATTCTGCTCATTTTCGGTCTCATTTTTTTCAATCGAATGTCACGAACCTTTAGCGACGTAGTCTAGCGCTGACTTTTTCATCTTCATCCCGGCCTATTGAAACATCCTATGACAGACATTTCCGTCAAAGTTGAGCACCTCAGCAAGCAGTACCTGATCGGGGTGCGGCAGCCATCCTATCACACCCTAAGTGATGCGCTGGTAGAAAGACTTCGCCGGCTTGTCTCAATGCGTGGGTTCTTTTCACACTCTCAGGAGACGTTCTGGGCGCTCAAAGATGTGTCCTTCGAGATCAAGCCCGGTGAGGTGGTCGGTATTATCGGACGTAACGGAGCGGGGAAAAGCACCTTGTTGAAAATCTTGTCGCGCATTACAGAGCCGACAGAGGGGCGGGCGTTACTACACGGCCGGGTCAGCAGTCTGCTCGAAGTCGGGACGGGGTTTCACCCGGAACTCACCGGGAGAGACAACGTGTACCTGAGCGGATCGTTACTCGGAATGAAAAAAGCCGAGATCGACGCCAAATTCGACGAGATCGTCGCATTCGCCGAGATCGAAAAGTTCATCGACACACCTGTCAAACGATATTCGAATGGCATGTTCGTGCGACTTGCCTTCGCCGTCGCCGCGCATCTGGAACCTGAAATTTTGATTCTTGACGAAGTGCTCGCGGTCGGGGACAGCCGCTTCCAAAAGAAATGCCTCAACAAGATGGAAGACGTTGGCAAACACGGCCGCACGATCCTGTTCGTGTCGCACAGCATGCCGGCCGTCGCGCGCATTTGCAAACGCGTGATCCTGCTTGAAGACGGAGTCGTGCGCATGGACGGCCCTGCCCATCAGGTCATCGCGACGTATATGGGGTCAGATGTCGGATCCTCAGCCGTGCGGGAGTGGTCGGACCCGACCACGGCGCCCCAGGGCGAAATCGTTCGCTTACGGGCGGTGCGGGTGAGAACGGAAGAAGGCAGAGTCACCGATGCCATCGACATCCGACAACCGTTCGGAATCGATATGGAATACGAAGTCAAGGAAGGGGGGCATGTGTTGCAGCCGTTTTTTCGATTCACCAACGAAGAAAACGTGTGTCTCTTCTGTCCACCCGACCTTGATCCCTCATGGCGCGGGCGGCCACGGCCGGCCGGCCGGTATATAACGACCGTTTGGCTTCCGGGCAATCTGTTCGCCGAGGGTCGCATTTTCGTTGACGTGGCGTTGTGCGTTTTGCATGGAGTGATCGTCCAATTCCATGAAAGGAACGTCGTGTCGTTTCAGGTGCTCGACACCCTTGACGGGGATTCCGCTCGCGGTGATTGGGCAGGGGAGATGGAAGGCGTGTTGCGCCCTCTCTTGAAGTGGACGACGACGTTTACCCAAGCCGGGGAACATCCGACATTGGTTGTCACAAAGGGGAGTAACGTATGAAAGCGGTCATCCTCGCCGGAGGATTCGGCACCCGCCTCTCCGAAGAAACCATCCTCAAACCGAAGCCGATGGTCGAAGTCGGCGGGAAACCAATTCTCTGGCACATCATGAAGATTTACGCCGCCTACGGGATTAAGGAATTCATCATTACGCTGGGCTACAAAGGCGAAATGATCAAGGACTACTTCCTCAATTTCTACGCCTTCAACAACGACATTTCGGTCGATCTGGCAACGGGCACGACGACGATTCACAACGGCGGCGACACGAAGGTCCAAACCGACTGGCAAGTTCATCTTGTCGAAACCGGCCTCCATACCCAAACCGGCGGAAGATTGAAGCGGGTCAAGACCTGGCTGGGAGACGACGACACATTTCTCTTTACGTACGGAGACGGCGTGGCGGATATCGATATCGAATCGCTGATCAAATTTCACAAATCCCATGGAAAGCTGGCGACTGTTACCGCCGTCAGAACACCGGCCCGTTTTGGACGGATGGCGTTTGAAGGAGACCATGTCAGAGACTTTTACGAAAAACCGCAATCCGGCGAAGGGTGGATCAACGGCGGTTTTTTCGTGTTACACCGTCGGGTCATCGACTATATCGACGGAGATGACACGCCATGGGAGCGAACTCCCTCCGAGCGACTCGCGCGCGAGGGCCAAATGGTCGGGTACCGGCATTACGGCTTTTGGTCTTGCATGGACACATTACGAGAAAAGAACTATCTGGAAGACCTCTGGAATTCGGGAAAAGCTCCCTGGAAGATTTGGTAACTCCGCACAGTTTCTCCGCGTCCGGCTGTTTCTATGTGGAAATTGTGCTCCAAATGATGACCTCACAGACGAGATGAAAGGAACAGCATGAAAATTATTATCACCGGCAACATGGGTTACGTCGGTCCTCATGTCGTGCGCCGCATGCGTGCCGTTTTTCCCGATGCTGAGCTGATCGGATTTGACATGGGCTACTTCGCCCAGTGTTTGACCGCGCCGGCAATTTTCCCCGAATGCTCGCTTACCGCCCAATATTTCGGCGACATGCGGCGCTTCCCGGAAGGGATCCTGCAAGGGACAGACGCCGTCATTCATCTGGCTGCGATTTCCAACGATCCGATGGGAGCTTTGTTCGAAGATCTGACGTTGGCCATCAATCACCGGTCCAGCATCGATCTGGCGCAAAAAGCAAAGCAGGCTGGCGTGAAATCCTTCGTTTTCGCATCGAGCTGCAGTGTATACGGCTTAGCCGAAGGGGGACCACGACAGGAAGAAGATTCGTTAAACCCTCTAACCGCCTATGCCCGTTCAAAGGTACAGACCGAACAGGATCTTGCGAAGCTGGCAGGTTCGGGATTCACGGTCACCTGCCTTCGCTTTTCAACTGCTTGCGGCATGAGCGAGCGGCTTCGTCTTGACCTTGTGCTGAACGATTTTGTCGCCAGCGCTTTGACCGCCAGGAGAATCATTATTCTCAGCGACGGAACGCCATGGCGCCCGCTCATTCACGTCTCGGATATGGCCAGAGCGATCGAGTGGGCTGTTCGGAGAGATCATCGAGACGGCGGACAGTTTTTAACTGCCAATGTCGGATGCGATAGCTGGAATTATCAGGTGAAAGAATTGGCGGAGGCGGTGGCACGGATGGTTTCGAATGTCGAGATTATCATCAACAAGAATGCGCAGCCAGACAGACGCTCCTACCGCGTCAGCTTCAATAAGTTCACGAAATTGGCACAAGGGTTTTTGCCCGAAATGGACTTGCAGGGAGCCATCGTCGATTTGAAAAACGGGCTCGAGGCTATGCAGTTTCGAGACGCGGAGTTCCGAAATTCTGAGTACATACGGTTGAACACTTTGAAACGACTACAGGCAGTGGGCGCCTTGACGGAAAACCTGGAATGGGCCTCTTGGGTCACTGCAGGAGAATACCGCACACGGAGTGTAGGGCGCTCGTCTCAGGCTGCAGGCGCCTTTCTGAGCTGACTGGCCAGGGAAGGCAAAACACCATGACGCGGTCAAATTGTCGATTTTGCCTTTCGTCTTTGGAGCACACGTTTGTGGATCTCGGCTTGTCCCCGCTGGCGAATTCCTATGTGAAGTCGGACCAAGTCAACCATGCAGAAATGTTCTATCCACTTCATGTCTACGTCTGTGGCAAATGTCTGCTGGTACAACTGGAAGAGTGGTCCAGCCCGTCCGAGATCTTCACTGACTACGCGTACTTTTCATCGTTCTCTACGTCATGGCTCGACCATGCTCGCCGTTACGTCGAGATGGTTGTGGACCGGTTTCGCCTCAACAGCCGGCATCTAGTTGTGGAAGTAGCGAGTAACGACGGCTATTTGCTGCAATACTTTCAGCCCTATAACATCCCGGTCTTAGGCATTGATCCTGCGGTCAATGTGGCAGAGGCGGCCAAAGCGAAGGGCATTCCCACTCTCGTGGAGTTCTTCGGCGAACAAACCGCGCAGAAGTTAGCGAAAAAGGGTCGGAAGGCCGATTTACTGATCGGAAACAATGTGCTGGCTCATGTACCAAAGCTGAACGACTTTGTCAGGGGACTCAAGATCCTGCTCAACGATCGCGGCATTGTCTCAATGGAGTTCCCTCATCTGATGAGGCTTATGGAGGATAATCAGTTTGATACGATTTACCATGAGCACTTTTCTTATTTCTCTTTTATGGTTGTCGAGCGCCTCTTCAGCACTCACGGACTCACGATCTTCGACGTAGAGGAAATTCCCACTCACGGTGGGTCGTTGCGCATTTTCGCTCGTCATGCCGAGGATAGCTCCAACCCCGTAACTGATCGGGTCATGGAGCTTCGGACTCGCGAGATTCGCAAGGGATACCTCGCCTTAGATCACTACCTCACATTCGCCAACAAAGTGATCGATGTAAAAGCGAAGTTGCTCTCCTTCTTCGTGGAAGCGCGTCGTGCCGGTAAGACCGTCGTCGGCTATGGAGCACCTGCGAAGGGCAACACCTTGTTGAATTACTGCGGGATTCGTACCGACTTTTTGTCATACACCGTGGATCGCAGTCCCCACAAGCAAGGACATTTTCTGCCGGGAACTCGGATTCCGATCCGCTCGCCAGACGAGATCACCAAAACGAAGCCAGATTATCTCCTCATCCTGCCCTGGAACCTCAAAGAGGAGATCATGGGGCAAATGGCGCATATTCGCAACTGGGGTGGCCGTTTCGTAGTTCCCATCCCCGAAGTTCAGGTGTATTCGTGATCTTTACAGAAACCGCTCTTAAAGGCGCGTTCATTATCGATCCGGAGATCAAGGAGGACGAGCGCGGGTTCTTCGCGCGAACCTGGTGCCAGAAAGAGTTCGAGCTCCGTGGGCTCACCACACGGCTGGTTCAATGCAATGTGTCGTTCAACACGACCAAGGGAACCTTGCGAGGGATGCACTATCAAGTGGCCCCGCATGAGGAAGCCAAGCTGGTGCGGTGCACGATGGGTTCTATTTATGACGTGATTGTCGATCTGCGCCCTGAATCGGCCACGTACATGCAGTATATAGCAGTGATTCTCTCCGCGACGAACCGTCGTGCCCTGTACATTCCCGAACGATTCGCGCACGGATTTCAGACACTGGAAGACAATACGGAAGTCTTCTACCAGATGTCGGAGTTTTACGCTCCAGAATGCGCGAGAGGTTTCCGCTGGGACGATCCTGCATTTAGCATTCAATGGCCAGAAAACGTCAGGGTGATTTCACAAAAGGATCGGGCCTACCCGAACTTTATGAGAGACCCCATTCGCGCCTGATGGATTTTGTCGATCTCAAAAAAGTGCTTGACCATCCAGACCTTGGGCAGGCCATGCACCGATTGGTCGGCGAGTTGTTTCCTATTTGTCGAAGTATCACCGGGAACGGGCTTCGGGGAACTCTTCGCCTGATCAAGAATCGTATTCCCATGGAAATCCATGAAGTGCCGAGCGGAACACCGGTATTCGATTGGACCGTGCCACTCGAGTGGAATATTAGGGATGCATACATTGCAGATGAGCACGGGCGCCGCGTTGTGGATTTCAACCAATGCAACCTGCACGTGGTCGGTTACAGCCGACCTGTCAAAAAGAAAATGCGCCTCGCTGAACTTCGAGAACACCTCTTTACGATTCCTGAACACCCCGATTGGATTCCCTATCGAACATCCTATTACAATGGAAATTGGGGCTTCTGCCTGAGTCATCGTCAATATTTGGATTTGCCGGATGCCGAATATGACGTGTGTATCGACTCCACACTGGAACCAGGACACCTCACCTACGGCGAATGCTTCCTGCCCGGAGAAAGATCGGACGAAGTGCTGATTTCATGCCACGTCTGTCATCCCTCGTTGGGAAACGACAATTTGTCTGGCATTGCGGTCACCACATTTTTGGCCCAGGCACTGGCGCTAGTTTCGCGGCAATACTCCTATCGTTTCCTGTTCATTCCCGGCACGATCGGGTCCATCACGTGGTTGTCGCGGAATCAGGAGAATGTTCACCGAATCAAGCACGGGTTGGTTTTAACCGGAGTAGGGGATGCGGGCTCCATCACCTACAAACGAAGCCGTCAAGGGAACGCCGAAATCGACCGTGCGACGTCTCATGTGCTCCGCCACTCGGGAAGACCCCATCAGATCATCGACTTTTTCCCCTATGGATATGATGAGCGGCAATACTGCTCACCTGGATTCAATCTGCCGGTCGGTTGCCTCATGAGAACACCGCACGGGCAGTATCCCGAGTATCATACGTCAGCCGACAATCTGGACTTCGTGCATCCAGAGGCCTTGGAAGAGACGTTGCACACGTGCCTGAAGATTCTATGCGTATTGGAAAATAATCGGACTTGCCAGAGCACCAACCCGTACTGTGAGCCGCAACTTGGCAAGCGAGGCCTTTACCGAACCGTCGGCGGTCAGAAGGAAGGCGCTTTCCATGAGATGGCGTTGCTGTGGGTCTTGAACTTATCTGACGGACGGCACTCGTTGCTCGACATCGCGGAGCGAGCCGGAACCCCGTTTGAGGCGATTCATGCGGCGTCGCAGGCTCTCACGCATCACGGATTGCTACGATGACACAGGAGGCCGGGTAACCACACTTTTGCCCGAGGAGCGCGGTCATGAATAACACGGTCTATTTTGATGCTCCGGTGAACGACGACGACCGGAGACTGATGCTGTTCGATGGTCAATTGTTTGTGTATTCGCCGAGAAAGAGCACCCTGGCCTTCATTGAGTTTGCGCGAAATCTCATTGCCGAGGCCTTTGCTCCTCATGATCCGGAATATGCGCAATATCGCATGCCGGTGGAGCAATATGCGGAGATACTCGGAAAGTTGAAGCCCCACTTCATCCATCATCCGGAATCGAAGCAGCATTTAAAGGCTATTCTTGCCGACCTGGGCTGCGATCTGGGAAAAACCTACTTTGATGTGCCAAAAATGAGAAGTTCGACAAGCGACAACTATCTCACGACGGGCATCGCGTACGCCTGGCATCCGCACCGCGACACGTGGTACTCGGCTCCAATGTGTCAGATCAATTGGTGGATTCCGATCTATGACATTCGTTCCGACAATGCCATGGCGTTTCATCCTCGATATTGGAATCGGCCCGTTCAAAATAGTTCGAGCGGCTACAACTATTATCTCTGGAATCAGCAACATCGCGGCAGCCATGTGGCTCAATATCTCAAGGAAGATCCGCGGCCGCTTCCACGGGCCACTGAACCGATGGAGCTAGATCCCCAGCTCCGCTTGATCGTTCCGGCCGGCGGGATCATCCTGTTTTCTGCCGCCCAGATGCATTCCAGTGTACCCAACACGTCGGGCAAGACGCGGTTCAGCATCGACTTTCGGGTGGTCCATTTGGACGACGTGGCGTCGAAGCGGGGAGCGCCGCATACCGATGAACAATGCACGGGTACCACGATGAGAGACTATTTACGGGCAACCGATCTCTCTCACGTTCCGGATAACTTGATTGCGCTCTACGATGACGGCACCGCTGTGCAAGGGGAGGTTGTGTATCAGCCCAAGGATTGATCGACAACCGCATGCCAAATGCTCCATCCATACATCCCGGCGGCACAGAACAGAAAGCTGACGACGTGATCGGATTGGTGCCTGCAGCAGGGAAGGCAAAACGGATTGCGCCGTTGCCTTGCAGCAAAGAGCTTTATCCGATCGGCTTCGATCGGAGAGGCCTGGACGGAGAACCTCGTCCCAAAGTCGTCAGCGAATATCTGTTCGACAAGTTCAGGAGTGCGCAAATCAAGAAGGCGATTCTTGTCATCCGCGACGGGAAATGGGACATTCCGGCTTACTTCGGGGACGGCACGATCGTCGGCGTCGACTTGGCCTACGTGGTGATTGCAGAGTCCTGCGGACCTCCCGACTCGATCGATCGCGCGCATCCGTTCGTTGCGCAAAAGCGGATCGCCTTCGGGTTTCCTGACATTCTGTTTGGCCCCGATGACGTATTCGCTCGATTGTTGCAGCACCAAGCAAGCCGCGGATGCGACGTGGTCCTGGGCTTGTACCCAGCTCACGATACCCGCCTGATGGATATGATTGACGTCGACAAGCATGGCAGAGTTCGCGCCATCCTTCTCAAGCCGAGGGAAACCGATCTCAAGTATGCCTGGATTTGCGCCGTCTGGACTCCGATATTCACGGACTTTCTGCATAGCTTCCTGGCGTCCAAGGAAGCGAGGAGGAGCCTTGGGACGCTTGCGAGCAAGAACATCGATCCTCAGGGAGACTTGCCTGTAGGGGCAGTGCTGCAGGCGGCCGTCAGGCATGGATTACATGTCGCCGGAGTAGTTTTTGATCATGAGGCCTATGTCGATATAGGTACCCCCAAAGACTTAGCGAGAGCAGTGCTGAAATGGCGACAGCCGTGACCTCCACTCCCAGTGCCTTCCAAGCGTCCACGGCAGGCAATGACTGCTCTCAGAGTGGGCAGGACTGTCCGTGGCCATAAGGAGGACACAGTGATTCAGCTTCAGCGGCCCAAGTTCGTGTTCATGGGTGGGAAACTGATTTCATGGGACGAAGCTGTGCTACACGTCGGATGTGAGGCTGTTACCAGGGGGCTCAATGTATTCGAAGGAATAAAAGGATATTGGCAGCCTGATGGCCGATTCGCAATCGTCATGCTGCAACGTCACTATGATCGCTTGCTGCGATCGGCGCGTCTGTTGCACATCCCATGCCACTGGAATTTTGAGTCCTACCTAAATGCGATCGACAAGCTTATGAGCTCGCTCGCAGAACCGGATCAAGACATGTGGGC
Source organism: Nitrospira calida (assembly GCF_976986435.1). Classification (NCBI taxonomy): domain Bacteria; kingdom Pseudomonadati; phylum Nitrospirota; class Nitrospiria; order Nitrospirales; family Nitrospiraceae; genus Nitrospira; species Nitrospira calida. Next base: position 2,041,087 of record NZ_OZ335950.1, on the reverse strand, counting down.
GAGAACCACACTCTATGTGACGGAAGGCCACTGGGGGGAGGGAACGGTTTCCGACCTCGTTGTGACGGCGTATCACCAAGCGAAACAGGTCCCGCAACCAGTACATCTAGGTGTGAGCACGTGGCGAAGGAGTACTGATGATTCGCTTCCTGCTCGGATCAAGACCAGCACCAATTATCAAGTAGGACGGTTAGCAAGAATTGAAGGACGCGCTTTGGGTTGTCAAGAAATGGTTCTCCTTAATCAATGGGGGAGAGTCGCCGAGGCGACAGGAGCGTGTATATTGATAGTTCGTGACGGTGTTGTTTACACACCTCCGCCGACGGAGGGGGCACTGGAGAGCATTACAGTCGACATCGTCGAGGCATTGGCAGAATCAATGGGAATCCCCTTTGTTCGCCGGCCCATCGACCGAACCGAACTCATTGTTGCGGACGAGATTGCCCTCGCAGGAACTCTCGCAGAATTGACTATTGTGAAAACGTTTCAAGGTCGTCCCTTGTCACCGGATTCGCCAATCTTTAGCGCCCTTCAAACGCGGTATTTCCAAGCGGTCCGCGGAATTGCTCCTCACCCATTCGTTGAATTGTCGGTTCTCCCTTCGCGTGCCGCTGCGATTCAGGCCGTGAAGGTTTGACTATTCATCTGAATGCGGGCCCTCTTCGGCTTATAGTGCTCTACCGGTGATGCATTTCGATTTCTGGTTGACACGACGGCAAGCCTTAAAATTCACGATCTGGTCATTTTGGGGCGTGTTAGTGCTTAAATCTTTTTTAGTGAAAGCAGAGAAGAAGCTTTCCTTAGAGCCTTCAAAGAAGCCGGAAATATGGGGACCGACAACTCAGGGCAACCTAACTGCGGTAAATTCCGTACTGACAGATATGGAAGTTTCTACACTTAGAGTTTTAGCAGATGGGATTATCCCTTCAAATAAGGAAGGTCCCGGAGCCACTCAGGCTGCGGTGGCTGATCGAATCGCCGAGTCACTGGCTCATAACCCTGCGTTACGGGTTGCATACCAAACTGGACTTTCAGAAATCGATCAACTTGCCCGCTCGCGCTATGGTTTTGGTGTCACCAGCTTGCGGATTGATCAACGACATCAATTGCTGTCATTTCTGGATGAGCTTCATCGGACGATGTTTCTGGAAACGGGCTCACTCGTCAGTCGAATCCGCGGAAAAGCCTACTATTGGTATTACGTCAAATGGGGAGGGCTTGGCTCGACGCTCGAATTTTGGAGGCAGCTGCAATCTGACGTACTAGCGCACTTCTATAGCAGTCCTGTCGCCTGGGCGTGGCTCGGATATGATGGGCCCCCTTTTCCGTTGGGGTACCTGAAGCCTCCTAGCTGCAACTTGTCAGAGAATCCGGCTTGATGGATGTTATGGTTCACGTCCACCTTCACGGTGATCCACTGGACGTTGTCGTCATCGGCTGCGGAGCCGGCGGATCGGTCGTAGCCAAGGAATTGGGCGAAGCTGGACTGTCCGTCATCGTGCTCGACGCTGGCCGGCGCTTCAATCCTGAACGGGACTATCGTTCGGATCGACCGGATTTCCCAGTTGGAGCGTGGCAGGTATTTGAGCCGGAAGATCCCCGCCGAGATCTGTATACCGCCGGACCGCAGGGATTTCGTTATATCCGCGTGAAGGGTATCGGCGGTACCACGGTGGTCAGTTGGGGGGTCTCACCGAGATTGCACGAATCCGACTTTCGCGTGCGAAGCGCGGACGGTGTGGCGGACGATTGGCCGATCACTTATGGGGAACTGGAACCGTTTTACACTCAGGTCGAATACGAACTGGGGATATCCGGTTCAGATGGCGACGAGCGAAATCCTTTTGATGCTCCAAGAAGTAAACCGTTTCCCACACCCCCTCATCCTATGACCAGAGCCGGAGAAATCATCGCCCGAGGAGCAAGAAAGCTTGGACTACACCCGTTCGTTCCAGCTCTAGCGATTCCTACGAAGAGCTGGGGTGGCCGACCTGCCTGTGTGGAAGCAGGCGTGTGCGGCTATGGATGTCGAATCTCCGCTAAGTCCAGTGCGGACGTCACGTATGTCCGCAAGGCTGAGGCCACGGGCAAAGTCACAATTCTGGAATCCTGCGTTGCGCGTGAAATCACGATCGACTCTTCAAACCGAGTGCGCAGCGTGGTGTTTTTTGACGGAGAGGGGCGTGAACACGAGGTCAGAGCTAGAGCTGTTGTGCTTGCAGCAAACGCCATCGAGACGCCGCGTCTCCTGCTGTTGAGCATTTCGCGTCTCTACCCGAAGGGGCTCGCTAATTCCAGCGGACTGGTCGGCAAGTACTTGACGGAGCACCTGGATGCGGGAGCACGGGCCAGATTTGCGTTGCCTCTGAAAAATTGGCAGGGCGTTCCCGTTTCAGCCATGATCCAGGACCACTACGAAACAAGAAAGGCGAATCCCTTCGCTCGGGGTTGGCTGCTTGAAGTAGCGACTGCGAACACATGGCCGATTGCCGTCGCGAAACGCGTCGGGGGTTGGGGAATAGCACACAAAGTGCGCGTCAAAGAATTGTTCGGGCATGTCGTAGAGGTGTACGCACAGGGAGAGCAATTGCCTGATATTCGAAACCAAGTTAGCCTTGACAGGACTACCAAAGATCATTTTGGCTTGCCGGTTCCACACATCGTCAGCGAACCCCGAGGAAACGATCTGAAAATGTTACCGGCCATGATGGACAGTATTCGCGAACTGTTGGAGGCTTCGGGTGCAGCCGAAATCCTGGACTCATGGTCTCACCAGCCAGGTGCGTCCATCCATTACATGGGGACCTGTCGGATGGGAAATGATCCGCGTTATTCCGTAACAGATCGATGGGGGCGAACGCACGATGTGCCGAATCTGTTTATTGCGGATAGCAGTGTGTTCGTGACGGGAGGGGCTGCGCATCCGACCTTAACCTTGATGGCGTTGGCAGCACGAACTGCGGCCTTCATGATCGAATGTTTCCGTCGGAGAGAGCTGTGAGAGGCGAGCAATCCGGACAATTAACGCTTTCTCCCGCGCTGTCGCTCTACCTGGACGTAATCCGGATCGGCCTCGCTCTCGGTGTGTTCGTGACCCATGCCGTGAAAATCCCCTTTGGGGGCCCGTTACCCCTGGAGGGATATATGGGCCAGGAATTCGTCGTTGGCTTTTTCGTCCTTTCTGGACTCTTGCTCCCTCTCGGCTGGTCAGCATGTCACGATGAAGAACTGGGCGTGCCGGAGATTTGCGAGGCTCATGAGCCTGGTGATTCCGGGAACATTTGTGGCTATCGCACTGCCGTATCTGCTGGCGGCATTAGGCCGAACGTTCCATCCTCCGGTGCCACCTCAAGCCTCCGATCTCGTTTGTAGTGCTGCGACCCTCACTTTCGCGAACAGGGTTTGGTTTTTACACTGTGAACCAGCCGCCAATCCACCCCTGTGGTTCATGGGATACATAGCCTGGTTCACCGCGTTTGTCGCTGCATGGCACTACCTGGACAGAAAGACCTCGATTGCGGTGCTGGTTCTGATAGCGGGACTTGCAGGGCCCTAGATTCTGCTGGCTCTCCCTCTGTTTGTGCTCGGAACAGCGCTGGGGGCGGTCCTCCGATGGTCCGTTCCTCGATGGACGGGTTGGTTGCTCTACGGGTTGAGCGTGGTCTTGGGAGGTGCCTGGTTGCTGTCGAGTTTTCCTCCCCTCTCTCTTGGAAATGCGCTCAACTGGAGGCTCACAGCCCTTGTGGGAGAAACGCATGCACGCAATCTTGGCTATATGCAGTATCTCCTCACGGATCTTGTGTTTGGTGGCGTCTTCGCGCTTCACCTCGCGGCGTGCGGGTGGCTGCTCAATGGGAAGGTCGTCAAACGCCCAGTTTATTGCGTCGCGAAGTGGTTGGCGGACCGGACCGGTAGTCTATATGTGCTACATGCACCGCTCCTTCTTGGAGTCCACACTCTCGTTACCGAAAAGCCGGGTTCGGGATGGATCATTGTTGGGCTAGTCGATGCGTCGATCCTCATAGGCTGCCTTATGCTTGGCGGATGGATGCAGAAGCTTGAGAGTGGACTCAGGTATGCTCTGATCCGTGCATGCGGTGGCACCGAAGCGTGTGCGCTTAACTCCGCTGGTGTTTTGAGGGACGTTGGGGGCAGGACTTAAAGGCATCTGTGATGCTTTCACCTCTTGGCGAGGCGTGGCCGGAATCGTGTAGATGCAGGCCAACCGACCCTGCTTATGGAGAAGAGGGACATGCCGACCTATGTGTTAGGGATCTCCTGTTTTTATCACGATGCAGCCGCTGCGCTTTTATGCGACGGCGAGATCGTTGCCGCGGCTCAGGAAGAGCGATTTACCCGCGTGAAACATGACTCTGGGTTTCCGTCCCACGCCGTGACGTACTGCTTGGAGGCTGCCGGAATCCGTGCATCTGACCTGCATTACGCGGTTTTTTATGAGAAACCCTATGCGAAGTTCGAGCGTTTGCTGGAAACGTATTTGCAGTTTGCACCGGAGGGGTTCCAATCTTTTCGGCGGTCGATTGGCCTCTGGGCAAGGCACCGGCTCAGGATCAGGGATGAGATTTTGGAAGGGCTTGGCGAGAACTTTCGCGGCGAACTCTGCTTTACCGATCATCACGAATCCCATGCGGCGAGCGCGTTTTTTCCGTCGCCGTTTGAAGAGGCCGCAGTCCTGACGTTAGATGCCGTCGGAGGGTGGGGGACCAGCTCGATCGGCGTGGGCCGTGGCCACCGGTTGACGTTGACGCACGAAATGCGCTTTCCGCATTCGCTCGGCATGTTGTACTCGGCCTTTACCTATTACACCGGCTTCAAAGTGAATTCCGGCGAATACAAGATGATGGGGCTGGCTCCGTACGGCAGGCCGATCTATGCCAAGCTAATCATGGACCACCTCCTGGAACTGCGTCAGGACGGCTCGTTGTGGCTCGATATGAGTTATTTCAATTATTGCCAGGGCCTCACGATGACCTCCGAGAAGTTCCATCGACTGTTTGGAGGTCCCCCGCGCCAACCCGAAAGTGATATCACCCAGAAAGAGATGGATATTGCCGCCTCGATCCAGGTGGTCTGCGAAGAAGTCGTGCTGCATGCTGCCAGGCATGCCTATCGATTGACCAATTCGCGCAACCTCGTGATGGCCGGAGGGGTAGCCTTAAATTGCGTGGCAAACGGACGGGTTCTGCGAGAAGGGCCTTTCCGAAATCTTTGGATTCAACCGGCCGCTGGCGACGCCGGCGGCGCGCTGGGAGCGGCATTGTTAGTGTGGCATCACTTGCTCGGGCAGGAACGCAAGGTAGGCCAGACCGATAGTCAAAAGGGTTCCTTGCTCGGCCCCTCCTTCACGAACGAGGAGATCGGCTTGTACCTGGACTCGGTCGGAGCCGTCTACGAGTATGTGCCCGATGAAGAGCAACTGCTCACGAGGGTTGCTGATCTGATCGCTCAAGAAAACGTCGTGGGATGGTTCCACGGTCGAATGGAATACGGGCCGCGGGCGCTGGGCAGCCGCAGCATTCTTGGCGATCCGCGGTCGCCGCGCATGCAACAGATCATGAATGTCAAGATTAAGTTCCGCGAATCGTTTCGGCCTTTCGCACCCAGTGTCCTGAAAGAGTGTGCGCACGAGATTTTCGAGCTGGAAGAAGGACAAGAAAGTCCCTACATGCTGCTGGTCGCCCCGATCAGAGAGAAATGGAGCAGGGAGCTGACTGAAGAGGATCGACGCCGCATGGAGGATCCGGATCTGCGTATTCGGGTCGCTGTGCCGAGGTCGACCCTGCCGGCCATCACGCATGTAGATTACTCCGCTCGGATTCAGACGGTCGATGCCGAGCGGCATGGGCGGTTTTATCGGCTGATGCGGCGCTTTTACGATCGGACCGGGTGTCCGGTCCTCATCAACACCAGCTTCAACATCCGCGGAGAACCGATCGTCTGTACGCCGGAAGACGCGTTTCGGTGTTTCATGGCGACCAACATGGATTGCCTAATTGTGGAGAATTTCATCCTGCTGAAGGCAAGCCAACCGCAGGGTTCGCTCGAGGACGCCGAGACCTATAAGGCTCAATACGCGCTGGATTGAGGTCCCTTATGCTGCTACCTTTGCATCCGCGTCGGGCCTGGCTCCAAAGCTTCTGGATCGTCATGTGTTCAATGATCGGGTTGCTTGCTGGAGGCTGCCTTGCCGCTCGATTGGGGACCCCGTGGATCGCGACCGGTGTGCTTGCCGGAGTACTGCTGAGCTACCTCGGGTTTCTGGTTCCGACCGTTGCGCGAGGTCCGTACCGCCTGTGGTTTCGAGTCACGGATCTTTATTTCCGTATTGTTCGGCTTGCCGTGAAGGCCGCCTGCTTTTTTCTGATCTTCGTGATTGTGGGGCGTCGCAAATCATCACTTCTTTTTGATCGGCCCACTGAGATGGCGTCAATATGGGGTCCACGCAACACCCTGCCGGACGCGAACTATCCGCACGAGTATGAGGGTGAGACCGGAGGGGCAAAGCCGCGCGCGTGGGTCTCGGTCTATCTGTCTTGGGCTCGCTCTACCGGGAACGGCTGGGCGATTGGGTTGCTGCCTTTCCTGCTTCTTCTGTCTCTGCTCGAGCCGGAACAGGAACGTGTCTTTCCTGCCGGCATCTACACCCTCTTTTAAGCCTTGTGTCTTCCGCGGAACGGTCAAAAGCCATGAGTCGAGACGGGCTAGTGCTGCTCGCATCAGGAATCGCGTTTGTCGTGCTTTCTCCTTTGTTGATGATCGGGCTTCCGTTTTGGCTGGCGATCGGGCTCATGCGATGGACTGCCAGGAAGATGGAACCTGCTGTTCAACGTTGGCAGGACATTTTTGAATTCGATCCGGTGCTCGGCTGGAAAGCCAAAGGCAATCTTGATTGCCATGTCCTCGAAGACCGTGACGATGTGTTCCATGTCGTGACGGATCGGTTCGGATGGGCAGGCAGAGCCACGATCGATGAAAGCGATGTGATCGTCGTCGGGGATTCTCATGCATGGGGGTACGGCGTCGATCATGGCAAGGCGTTCTTCAATCTAAACCCCGGCCTGCGGATCAAAACAATCGGTGCTCCCGGATACAACCTCGTACAGGAGCTCTTATTGCTGGAACAAGTGGCGCCTCAGCTTCAAGGGAAGCTTGTTGTGTGGTTCGTCTATATTGGCAACGACTTGTTCGATAATCTTACTCCGGAGATAGACGGCTATCGCACGCCTTTTGTGCGGCAGGTCCAGGGAGGTAGCCGATGGGACATCGTGACCCATCATCTCTCACCGACCAAGTGGACATGCAGCGACAACGTGAAATTGCGCCGTGTTTATGCCTTGCTTGCGGCTCTCCACAGCGAAACATCGTTTGCCAAGCGTGCTTATGACGCCTGTGAGTTTCTCTTGGGCCGAGGCAGCCGCCTCTGCCGAGAGGTAGGAGCGGAGCTTGTCGTGCTCTCCATTCCGGCTATTGTAACGATCAGCGAGTCCCATATGCGGGCCATGTGCGTGGCAAGGTCGTTTCATATGCCAGTAGACCGAGGCTTGCCAGACCGTAAGCTGAGCGATATGTGTGCCAGACTCGGGATTCGGTACGAATCTTTGACCTCACGCCTAGAGGTTCGTCATTACAAGGAACGCGACGATCACTGGACCGAAGAAGGACATCGCCAGGTGGCGGCGGTTCTTTGGAACTTGTACAGTCAATTTCGGACCGATGCTGGAACCACACGATCGACACATTCCGATGACCAACGGCTCGTTTCGGTCTCGCATTAAAAGGCAGACAGACGATGCAACGCAATATGGCCTCTCTATCCGATTCGCCAGGTAGGACCTTCGCCCAATCTTCCCTGAACTGGTCCGTCATTGTCGCGCTGTTTGCTCTGGAAGGTTCCTGCGGTCTCGCTTTGTTAGCCCTTTATAAAAAGGGCGAGCAAGGATTTTCTGCGTTCATTCAGACCAACGCGGGAGTGTCCTTTTTTCTCAGCCTCGCCATTTTCGCCATCTCGGCCGGATGGATAGGCCGTACCTACTTTCTCAGTTACAGAAACGCCTTGAGAGCCTTTCAACTCACGGTGGTGATGAACTTGGTCACCGTTTTCTCGGTCTTGGTATGCAGCGAGCTCGTGATTCGAGTTCTCGTAAAACGGACCCCACAAGGTGACACCATCAACGGTCTGCTTTTGCTGCCAAAGAATTGGGACCGGTTGCGGGACCACTACCTTGCCATATGGGAGAAAGCCTCCACGGATCAGCAACAAGGGCTTGCTTCAGATGTGAGCTACTGGGTGTACGATCGAGATCTTGGTTGGTCAATCGGACCTAGCCGCAGGAGCGCGAACGGACTGTATTTTTCCGATTCTCAGGGCTTGCGTGCCCCCCAAACCGGCAACAGCTTTTCTCTCTCTCAAGCTGCTTCCTGGATCGCCGTGTTAGGAGATTCATTTACATTCGGTGAAGAGGTGACGTACGAGGACACATGGGCAGCGCGGCTTGAGAAGCTCCTAGGAGGGAGCTTCGCCGTCGCAAACTTCGGCGTCGCGGGATACGGCGTCGATCAAGCATATCTTCGTTATCTACGGGATGTACGGCCGTGGCATCCCGCGATCGCTGTGTTGGGTTTCATCTCCGATGATCTGTATCGGTCGACGATGGTGTACCCGTTTTTGAATTACCCCGAATGGGAGAATCCGTTTTCAAAGCCACGTCTCCTTGCAACCGAAGAGGAACTGCGGTTACTTAATATTCCCACCATTCCACCCGATATGATCTTCGCCCAATCATCGATTGCTGATCTGCCGCACCTTCAACACGACAAGGGCTACACCCCGTTCGAATGGCAACGCGAATGGTATCACTCTTCTTATTTCGCACGGTTTCTACTGACCAGGTTTCCTCGGTGGATGCCCATAAATGCTAATGCCTCTGAAGAAGCGGTGTTCTCGCTCAATGAACGAATCTTGCGCTCATTCATTCACCAGGCGTCCCAGTCGGGCACGATTCCGGTGATTGTCTATTTCCCCACCAGCGGAGACTTTCGTCCTCGACGACCCAATCTCACCGGCAAGCGATTCCTCCAACGCACCGGCATCCCGTATGTCGATCCCAGCTCTTGCCTGTTACAGGTGCCCGAAGCGGAACGGTTCGAGCCTGGCGAGCATTATTCACCTCGCGCCAACGCCGCCGTGGCCGAGTGCCTGGCTCAGCACCTTCGTCATATTCTGCCCTCGCTTGAAAGGTCGCAATAGCGGGGCGAGGCTTTCCATTTGTCTCATTGAGGATTCTTTGATGAGCACAGCATTCCCAACAGTCAGCGTCCTTGTTCCGACTTACAACCGAGCTGGTTTCCTCAAACAGGCAATTGACAGTGTCCTGGCGCAGACATTCGGCGATTTCGAGTTAGTCATTTCTGACAATGCCTCGACAGACGATACCCAAGCGCTCGTCCAATCTTACTCGGATGCGCGCATCATCTATTCACGGAACCCTCGTAACATCGGCTGGCAAGCAAATATGAAACGCTGCCTGGCCCTGGCTCGAGGCGAATACGTGACCTTTCTCCCTGACGACGACCTCATGATGCCTGAAAACCTGGAACGCAAGGTCTGTATTCTCCGTCGCTATCCTTATGTCGGATTGGTGCATTCACGATTTCACATGATTGATGAAGAAGGCCAGATCATCAGGGATAGTACGAATTGGGGCCACGGACCGGAGCGAGACTTCGATGTCATCGAATCGGGTTATGCCGTGCTCAAGCGCATGCTGACCGGCTTTTGCGAAGTCAATTTGCCGACGGCTCTGTTCCGCAGGGATGTGCGCGATCGAGTCGGCGAATGGACGGATCAATTACATCACACCGATGATTACGAGTATTGGATGCGGATTGCCGTGTGTTATGACGTTGCCTATTTGGCCTCTCCGCTAATCAAGTGGCGATGGCACCAGGGCAGTCTGACAAGTCAGCATATAAAAGAAAGTGCCACTGGGGTAACAGCCGAAGGGCTCTGCGAACAGTTGTTGGCGAAACGGATGGTGCTCGAACGGTATTGGTATCGGATTCCCGAAGTCGCTGCGCTGAAACGAATGGTTCGCCAGGAAACCCGCAATCGAGTCGTTCTCCAAGCTGACGTTATGCTGGATAATGGAGTGTCTCGTCAAGAAGCGCGGGCGTTTCTGCTCAAGATGTGCCGCACATTTCCTGAGCTGTGTTTGTCGTTCAACGTGTGGAAAACGTTTCTGAAGACCGTCTTGAGCCCGCGCAGCGTGCAAATCTTGAAGGCCGTCTGCCGCCCATAATCCCCATACCAGCTTTTGTCGAGCCCAGCGAGCTGACAACGTCTGTCAACATAGGTTTTCCAACGCAATGAAGAAGACCTGGACGATAGCTTGGTGCCACAACGGCGACGCCGGAGGATCCAAACGGTTTGCGTTTGAAATGGTACGGGAACTTTCAAAGCGCGGCCATGTGATTGATGAGGTGATTCTTCGTGGTCCTGTAAACAACACGGACTATCTTCCGCTCAAACCCTTCGTCAGGACGTCCACAGAAGTGGTGCTTCATAGTCCCGATCTGTCGCGGCAGCGTCCCTATCTGCTGTATTCGTCCGCGTTACTAGCTTTTAGCGTTTGGAAGGTTCGTCACCAGCCTCGAGACATTCAGATTCTGGCAGGGCGAATCAACACATCGGATTATGACTTCGTACACATCGACCACTACCCTCACTGCCGGGCCACCAGCATTCTGCCGTATCTGGAACTTCCCTCTGTCTTGTACAGTCACGAGCCGTCGCCAGTTCGATACCTGAGTGTCAACGGTCAGATGGCCTTGCCAGGACCTTCCGGACTCAAGGGAGGCTACGCCCGTCTGTGTGAAGGTCTTCACCATTTGGCCAATTATGTGCAAGACCGCCACGATATTCGACTGACCAATTGTGCGCAAGCCGTTCTTATTAACTCGCAGTTCTCCAAAGAGGTCTTCTTTCAGCGATACGGCCGCCTTTCAACGGTGTGTCGGTACGGAGTCGATTATCACACCTTTCGCCCGCTGCCAGTGAGTGTGGAGCCTTTGGTGGTTTCGATTGGCCGACTCGTCACAGTCAAACAACACCACATCGCCATCGAAGCGGTGGGGATGATTGACCAGACGAGAAGGCCCCGCATGGTCATTGCGACGCCGGAGTCTGTAGATCATGTCAAAGACCGGCACTACAGCACCGCGATCGAGAAGCTGGCGAAAGACAAAGGGGTAGCCTTGGACGTTTGGTATCGGCCGAGCCAACACGACCTGGCCAAACTGTATAACCAAGCGATAGCCCTGATTTTTGTGCCGATCATGGAACCCTTCGGACTGGTCGCCATCGAGGCCATGGCTTGCGGCACACCGGTTGTTGGGGTGAATGAAGCAGGCATCCGAGAGTCCGTCGTCGAGGGGGTTAACGGGATGCTTGTTGATCGGGACCCCGGAGAAATCGCAAAGGCGATCGGGCGTCTCATGGACTCTCAGAACCTTCGTGCAGCCATGGGCAAACAGGCGGTCGAGTATGTTCGCCAACGGTGGACTTGGCAACAGGCGGCTGATCACTACGAAGAGGAGATCAGGAAGCTATTGGAAGGAGTCCGTGGCCTATGAGCGCCTGACAGCTCGACTGATTATTCGACGGTTTCAAATAGGGACACAGCACACGATGAACCATCCCGCATCTGCACATTCTCTTACGCTTCATCGTTGCGATCGGTTTGTCGCTCGGACGATGAACTGGCTGTACGACCACCTCCGGTTCGTACCGGATGTCCGTCAGTTGGTCCTGTGTGATTCACTCCAGAACCGTAATGAATTTCCCGAGCTGGAAGCCTGGTGTCTGAATCCACAGAGTTTGATTCGTCGGTTCTGGCGAAAAATGGCCGGCCCTCGACCCTATCTTCTGGATCTCCTTCGCGTGAAAGCCCGTCATCCCTGTGTGCTGCATTCTCACTTTGGCTACGTGGCAGCGGAAGATTTCGGCCTCCAGAAGGCATTGGGCATACCCTGGCTGGTGGGATTCTACGGCGCCGACGTGTATCAATTGGGCCTGCACCCTCAGTGGCAAGAGACCTACATGCGCCTGTTTGAACGCCTCTCTTTTGCGCTGGCTCTCGGCCCGGTCATGGCCGATCGCCTACAGAAAATGGGATGCCCCGCCGAGAAGGTAAAGGTTCACCCGCTCGGTGTCGATGTGGACAGCCTGCCGTTTCAGCCGCGCGTCCTCAAACCCGGCGATCCGTTGAAGCTCCTCTTCGCCGGGACGTTTCGCGAGAAGAAGGGGATTCAGTATGTCCTCGAGGGCGCAGCCTCCGCGCACCGTCGGGGCGTCAATCTTCATCTCAATTTGGTGGCCGGAGAAATGGGCAAAAGCGGAGAAGAAGAGACCCGTGACGCCGCCTTCGCCTTGATCAGACGACTGGGAATCGAACATTTGGTCACCTATTTTCCGCTTCTTCCTTTCCGAAAATTGCTGCGACTGGGTCTCAGCTGTCATCTTTTTCTTTCGCCCAGCGTGACCGCGGCCAATGGAGACTGCGAAGGGACTCCGTTTGTCCTGCAACAGATGATGGCCACAGGGATGCCGGCCGTCGCCACCGTGCATTCTGACATTCCGTTCATCTTTGGCGACTTGAAGTATCTGCTCGTGCCCGAACGAGATTCGAACGCCATTGCCGACCGGCTGCAATCTTACGCCGAGCACCCGGAACAGTTAGTCTCCGACGGGATCGCCATGCGAAACCGTATCCGCTTTACATTCGACGTCCGGCACTGCGCTTCGCAACTGGCCAGGATCTACCGGTCGTTGATGACATTTTGACAACAACTCTTCGAAGAGGGGAAGGAGGAGTTCATGCGCGTACTGATCACAGGTGGAGCGGGATTTCTCGGCAGTCACTTGTGCGATGCTTTGATCGAACGCGGCCACCAAGTCGTGTGTCTGGACAACTTCTGCACCGGCCGTCCTGACAACATCGCTCACTTGATGGGGCATGAACGCTTCAGTTTCATCAAATACAACGTGTGTGACTACTTGCACATCGACGGACCGCTGGATGCCATCATGCATTTCGCGTCACCGGCTAGCCCTCAAGATTATTTAGAAATGCCGATTGCTACACTCAAGGTCGGAGCCCTGGGAACCCATAAAACCCTGGGTCTGGCTAAAGCCAAAAATGCCCGCTTCTTGTTGGCCAGCACTTCCGAGGTCTACGGCGATCCTCTCGTTAATCCACAACCGGAAAGTTATTGGGGGAACGTCAATCCGATCAGCCCTCGGGGAGTGTATGACGAGGCCAAGCGGTTCGCGGAAGCCATGACCATGGCTTATCACCGTTATCACGGCCTTGACACGCGCATTGTCCGAATCTTCAACACCTACGGTCCACGAATGAGGCCGAACGACGGGCGCGTCGTCTCCAATTTCATTGTGCAGGCCCTTCAGGGCAAGCCGCTTACGGTCTTCGGTGACGGCACTCAAACCCGAAGTTTCTGCTATGTGGACGATTTAGTCCGCGGTATTCTTGCTTTGCTGATGGCCGACTCGGACAAATCCATCGAGCAGCGAACCGATCGGGCCGGCTTTCTGACCACGCCCAAGGAAAGCCCTCCGGAGAGCATCCACGATCCCATAAACCTCGGCAATCCAAGAGAGTTGACGGTCAACGGAATCGCCGAGCTCGTGGTGCAACTCGTTGGAACGAAGACGCCTATCGACTATCGGCCGCTGCCGGCCGATGACCCGCGTGTTCGGCGCCCGGATATCCGCCGGGCCAAGGCGTTGCTCGGCTGGGAACCGCGTGTCGATCTCGAGGATGGGCTCAGACGGACGATCGAATACTTCCGAAAAGTTCTGTGAAGGTAGGAGCCCGCATGAAGATTCTTTCCGTTGTCGGTGCCCGCCCGAATTTTATGAAAATTGCGCCCTTAATCCGCGAGATGCGGAAGCATCGGCACATTACGTCGCTGTTGGTCCACACGGGCCAGCATTATGATGTGCAAATGGCCGGTCAGTTTTTTCGTGATCTAGAAATCCCTGATCCTGACATTTGTCTGGACGTCGGATCGGGGTCACATGCCTATCAAACCGCTGAAGTCATGAAGCGGTTGGAACCGGTGATCGAGCGGGAACGACCGGATCTCATCGTCGTGGTCGGGGACGTCAATTCCACCATGGCGGCTGCACTGACGGCCGTGAAACTTTTGATTCCTGTCGCCCATATTGAAGCCGGTCTGCGCAGTTTCGACCGCACGATGCCGGAGGAGATCAATCGGGTGGTGACCGACGCCGTCGCCGATTTTCTGTTTGTCACGGAGGAGAGTGGGGTGCAGAATCTTCTCTCCGAGGGAGTGGACAAGAGCAAGATTTTTCTGGTCGGCAACGTGATGATCGATTCACTGGAAGCCAGCCGCCGACTGTGGAGTCGATCCAATATCCGCGTGAAGCTTGGATTGACAGGGCGTGATTACGGCGTGGTGACGCTGCACCGGCCTTCCAATGTCGACCATCCCGACACGCTTTGCCGCATTCTGGAAGCGCTCCAGAAGATCGGGCAATCTCTGCCGATCGTGTTTCCCATCCATCCTCGCACCAGAAAGACGCTCGAATGCTCTGGCGTGATCGGTTATGGCCTTCGTCTAGACGCGTTTCCTGTCACGGTCAACGCAGTCTACGGTCTCGACCCGTTAGGGTATCTGGACTTTATGGCGTTGGTGGCCGGAGCTCGACTTGTGCTGACGGATTCTGGTGGCATTCAGGAGGAAACGACCGCGCTCGGCATCCCCTGCCTGACCATTCGCGAGAACACGGAACGTCCGGTGACTGTGACTCATGGTACCAATCGGCTGGTCGGCACCTCTCCGGACAGCATCGTTGTAGAGGCCGAGAAGGCGTTGACACGCCCACAACCGAAGTCGTCACGACCTCCCTTGTGGGATGGACACGCCTCCAAACGGATTGTGTCGGTCTTGCTTCAGCATTTTGACGCGCGAGGCGGAAAAGCTACGGCTCCTGTTCAGTCCGCAAGTCTGCGCACGCCTCACGGTTTTGCTACCTCGGTCGATGCTTCCGAAGCTGGTGGCAGAATCGGACCACGTTTCCCCTCTTCCCCGGATCTATGACCCCTTCTTCGACTATGGAAATCGTGTGCTGCGGCCAGAGTCATCAGCCGTTGTGGGACGGTTACGTTCAGCAGTCGGCCGCAGCAACCATTGGCCATGTGTTTGCTTGGCAATCTGTGATCAGACAGACCTACGGCCATGAGGCGTTCTACCTTCTGGCCACTGACGGCAGCACCGCGAAAGGCATTTTCCCGCTGGTCTTGGTGAAAAGCTTTTTGGGAACCTCACTGACCTCAATGCCGTTCATGGATTACGGTGGTATCTGCGCCGATAATCAGGAGACCGCGCAGGCATTGCTCGATCATGCGATGCGCCTCATGCGCGAGCAGCAATGTCAGGTGCTGGAGATTCGGCAAGCGCTTCCCGTGATTCGAATAGGTATCTCGTGCGCGGACAAGGTGAGCATGTTGCTGGATCTCTCCAGCGGGATCGATAGGCTCTGGCGGTCGTTGCCCGCCAAGGTTCGCAATCAGGTGCGTAAAGCCGAAAAATCCGGCCTCACCACGACCACTGGCGGACTTGAGCTGCTCGACGAGTTCTACAACGTTTTTGCTGTGAACATGCGGGACCTCGGCTCGCCGGTTCATTCTCGGACCTTTTTCCGTCGAATAGGAACGGCGTTTGGCTCTCGGATGCGCGTGATTCTTGTCCGCCACGGGCAGAGCACTGTGGGCAGCGCGGTTTGTCTGTTTTTCAAGGACACGATGCTTGTCCCGTGGGCCTCCTCGCTAAGGGAACACTTTGCCAAGTGCCCGAACAATCTCCTGTATTGGGAAGCCATTCAACACGGATGCAAGCACGGTTACCGGACGTTCGATTTCGGCCGATCCTCCGTGGGTTCGGGAACATTCGAGTTCAAGAAACAGTGGGGCGCCCAGCCTCTGGCGTTGCCCTGGCAATTGCTGAGGCAGAACGGCGGATCTGGTTCGACGCTGTCAGTAAGCGACGGGAAATACCGCTTGTTTGCAGCAATCTGGCGCAGACTACCGGTGAGCGTCTCGAGAATCCTTGGACCGCGTATTCGCAAACACCTCACGAATTAGGCGCGACTGTCCATGTGCGGAATCGTCGGTCTATACAACTGGCACGAGCCCACTGAGGTAGTTAGCGACCACCTCAAACGGATGTGTCGGAGCATCGTTCACCGGGGACCTGATGATGAGGGATTTTATCTTGCCCGAGGAATTGGCCTCGGCATGCGACGCCTGAGCATTATCGATGTGGCGGGCGGGCATCAGCCGATTTCCAACGAGGACGGGACGGTTACGGTGGTCTTCAACGGTGAAATCTACAATTACCGCGAGCTTCGAGAGATGTTGACTCGTCGCGGTCACCGCTTTCAGACCCAGACTGACACCGAAGTGATCGTTCACGCATACGAAGAGGATGGTGCCGATTGCATCAAACAGTTCAACGGCATTTTCGCATTCGCTCTATGGGATGCACAGGTTGGACGACTCGTTGTCGCCAGGGACCGGATGGGGGTAAAACCCCTCTACTATGCTCACACTCCGCAGGGATTCGCCCTCGCCTCGGAGGTGAAAGCGCTGTTGACGATCCCTGACGTCCCGCGAGTGATCGATCCGGAGGCAGCCGCTCAATTCTTTCGTCTGGGCTTCACGATTCCTCCTCACACGCTTTTCGGGGGCATTCACAAACTGCCGGCCGGTTGGCGATTGGTCGCCGAACGCGGAACGATTCACTTGCAGAAATACTGGGACCTTGACTTCGTCCGGCTCGATATCGAGCCGACTTTCGACGAGTGTTGTGAGGAACTGAGAGCGGTTTTGTGGAAGGCGGTCACTAGCCAGATGGTCAGTGACGTGCCGTTGGGAGCGTTTCTCAGCGGCGGGGTTGACTCGACCGCTGTGGTCGCGTTCATGCGGCAAGCGGCCACCAACGGCGTCCGGACATACAGCATCGGGTTTGACGCGCAATATGCCTATCACAACGAAGCGCCGTTCGCGGAAGCCGCGGCACGGGCGTTGGGGACGGAACACCGGACGTTGATCGTCCGCCCCCATGTTGCTGATCTACTTCCCAATCTTGTTGAAATGCTGGACGAACCGTTGACCGACACATCGTTCCTTCTTTCCTATTTGGTCAGCGAACTCGCCAGCCGCGACGTCAAAGTGGTGCTGTCCGGATTGGGTGGAGATGAATTATTCGGAGGATATCGTCGCTATCTTGCACCCTCGCTGAACCGCCTGGTGGCCTGGATTCCAGAGAACGTGCGGAGATCTATCGGGAGACTGCTCGACCACGGGCTTCGAGCCGACCGAGGGACGGTCTGGGGCAATTTCGGTCGCTACGGAAAGGCATGGGGACGGACCTCGGCCCTTCCGATGGCACAGCAGTATGTCGGGCTCTTGTCCGTCCTGTCGGTCGAGCTGGTTAACACCCTGTTGAACCGTCCGGCGCCGAGCTCTGATCCGGGTGGTGACTTGATTGAGATCTATGACCGCGTGGGAGCCGAGACTGTGCTGGATCGTTTGATGTACGTCGATGCGAAAACCGTCCTTCCGGAGAGCCTGCTCCTGCTCACCGACAAAATGGGGATGGCAAACTCACTCGAGGTTCGCGTGCCGTTCCTGGACAACCAGGTCGTCGACTTCGTCCGCCGTGTCCCGGCTCACTACCGCATGCGGGGATGGACCCTCAAGCGGCTGCTGAAGGCCGCTCTCAAAGGTGTTGTTCCGGATTTCGTTCTGACCCGTTCGAAACGGGGATTTGGTGGGCCGATGGGTGCCTGGCTACGGACGGATCTTCGGCCGTTGATCGCCCAAGTGCTCGCGAAGGACCGTTTGAAGCGCGAAGGCGTTTTAAACGGCGACGTCGTCGCCCGCGTGATCGCGGCTCATGATGCAGGAAACGAGGACCATACAGAAGCGATCCTGGCGTGCTTGGTGTTCGAACTATGGCGTGAACGGTTCCACGTGGCGCTGCCATGACGACACTGGCGATCATCGCAGCATGGACGGCTTTCGGCTTGGTGGGGTATGTCTACTTCGGATATCCCTTAGCGTTGTGGTGTCTGGCCCGTCTCAGACCACAAGCCGTGTCGTTTGACGCCATGACGCCGTCGATAACGCTGGTGATCTCGGCATACAACGAGGAGCAGGCGATCAAACCGAAATTGGAGAATACTCTTCGTCTCGACTATCCGAGAGACAAACTTCAGGTCATCGTGGTGTCCGACGCCTCGACCGACAACACTGATCGGATCGTGCGCTCGTTCGAAGACCAAGGTGTCATCCTGCTGCGCATGCCGATACGGGGAGGAAAAACGGTCGGGCTCAATGCCGCCTTGACACTGGCTAGAGGCGATATCGTTGTCTTCAGCGATGCGAATATCTTATATCGGCCGGATACACTTCGGAACTTGGTCAAGGGCTTCGCCGACCCCAGCGTCGGGTGTGTGACCGGCGATTCGCGCTATCTCGATGAAGGGCAATCAGCGGCGGATAGACAGGAGAACGCTTACTGGGGCTACGAACGGATGATTCGGTTATGGGAAAGCCAGGTCGGCAGCACTGTAGGAGGAGACGGTGCCATCTTTGCTATTCGCAGGGAGCTCTATACTCCCTTGGCCCCTGAGGCGATCAATGATCTGGTGATTCCGCTCCAAATCGTCGCCAAGGGCTACCGGGCGATTTACGAACCGACGGCCGTCGGCTATGAATCGGCGGCCGGAGACTTTTGGAAGGAGTTTCGCCGAAAGCGACGGATTGTCAACCGGAGTTGGCGCGGAATCATGAGTGTCGCCGATGTGCTCAAACCGTGGCGCGTGGGTATGTTCGCTTGGCAAGTCTGGTCCCACAAAATCCTTCGCTGGTTGGTTCTCCCCCTGATCATGATCGCGGTGGTTGGATGTCTGGTTGCTGCGCAGGATGGATGGGTGTATCGAGTCGGTCTGTTGGGCTTTGCCTTGAGCGTCGGACTGGCTGGCATGGGAGCGGTCGTCCCGGATCAAGATGGTATCGGTGCTCGTATTGCCCAAGGCATGTTTTATTTTTATCTGGTCAATCTCGCCGCCGTACTCGGGATAGCCCGTGCTATCCGTGGGGATGTTGAGATGGTCTGGACACCTGAACGGCCCTAACTTTGCGCTAGCGGATAGATTAAAGGACGACTCGACCATGCGCTATCTCCTGAAACGTGTCCTGCCTCCCAGTATCGTTCACGGGCTTAGTTTCATAGAAGAGGGCATATGCCAGCGCCTGTATCGACCGAGCCACATGATCATCGTGTGGCGTGATCTTCAAAGGTCCGAAGGTGACGGTGCCCTCGACGAAGAGAGCCGGATAGTTTTCCGGCAAGCCCTGCTGGATTGGTTGTGCCGGGCCCAGGACGCAACAGGCGTCGGCGGGGTGTCAGGATACTACAGTTTCTCGCATGGATGGAGCGCGGCGTACCCCGAAACCACCGGATACATTATTCCGACGTTCCTGGAAGCGGCCAGACGGTGCAAGATGTCAGAGTATCAAGAACGAGCTAGACGGATGGCTGATTGGGAAGTGAGCATTCAACTAGCCGACGGCTCCTGGCAATCGGGCTTTGTCACCGCCCCGAAGGTCCCGGCGGTCTTTAATACTGGACAAGTAATCGAAGGGCTGGTGGCAGCCCATTCTTGGTTTGGAGATTCCCGCTACCTGGAAGCCGCGGCACGCGGCGGAGATTGGCTGGTGAAGCACCAGGATGAAGACGGGGGCTGGCGGCAATTCACCTATCGGAACATGTCCAACACCTATTTCACCCGTGTAGCCTGGCCGTTGCTTGCTCTCGCCAAGGTCACCGGCGAGGTTTCCTACCGCCACAGCGCCGTTCGGTTCTTAGAATGGGCTGCCCGTTGCCAGCATGATACCGGCTGGTTCGAGCACTGCGCTCTGGAACCGAACGAACCGCCGCTCACGCACACGATCGGTTACACGATTGAAGGATTCCTCGAGTCCGGACTCCTTCTCAAGGAAGATCGCTGGATCACTGTCGGGCAACGCGCGGCAGACGCGCTGCTGCATCGATACGAAGTGCGCCGCCGCCTCGCCGGCACCTATGCAGAGGGTTGGAAAGGCGATCATTCGTTCTCCTGTTTGACCGGCTGTGCCCAAATCAGCCGAGTCTGGAACCGATTGTACGAAATTACCCGAGATACCCGATACCTCAATGCTGCGCTGAAGTTGAACGACTTTGTAATCGCCCGAGTCGACCTTCGGTCAGGCAATGCCGGGCTCCGCGGTGGCGTGTCGGGGTCCTATCCGGTCTGGGGCCCTTATATGTCCTATCGTGTTCCCAACTGGGCAGCCAAGTTCACGCTCGATGCGTTATTTGCGGAAGAAGACGCCATGGCCATGTTTCGGAGTCTCTACAATGACCATCGTCATTCTGTGCGGATACCCCAATAGTCTGTACGCCAGGGATATTCTGAAGGAGCTCAATAACCGTGGACTCCGGGGGGTCCATGTCGTCGCCGCAAGTGGTCCGCCTGGTCAGCGATCGATCCAAAAGCTCTGGAGGACCCACGGATTCGCGTTTCCTTTTGTGGCGGCTCGATGGATCGTCCGTCGTCTTCTGACCGCGCTTCGGGCATTGCTGAATACGCCCCAAAACCAGAGTCCGACCCTCGAGTCTGAAACGGCCGCCCAAGGCGGGCGCTTTCTTGTCGTCGAAGACGTCAACTGCGAAGAGACCCGTCGTGTGCTGAGCGAACTCCGCGTCGATCTGATGATTCTCGGCGGTGCGCCGATCGTCAAAGCGCCCATCCTTGAAGTGCCCCGCATTGGAACGTTGAATGCACATCAGGGACCGCTTCCACAACTGCGTGGCATGAACGTCATTGAATGGGCGCTGTTGGAAGGAATCCCGCCTACCATCACCGTGCATTTCGTTGATCCCGGTGTGGATACTGGAGATATCATTGCTCTGAAGCGTATCCCGATTCATTTCGGCGACACGCTCGCTTCCGTTCGAGCCACTGCGAGCCGGGTGCAAAGCCAGCTCCTTGCGCAAACGGCGTACGAGGCCAGCAACGGTTTCCTCCCCCGGCAGTCACAACGTAAAGAGGATGGCAAGCAATATTACGCCATGCATCCCCGCTTGAAGGTTTTCGCGGAAGCACGTTTGTCTCAGTTCATTCAAGGCACTGCATGAGCGTCTGCGACACCCGTGATTCGAGCCTGTCTTCGTTAAAACCGAGATCGTCTTTCTTGACCATGATCCGAGCCGATCTCGCTCGCTTTCAGGAGGACAATGGCGGCCTCAGGAACCTTATCAGGGGCCTTGCTTCACAGGGATTTCTGGCGATCTTGGTCTATCGATTCTTTCGGTGGTTTCACGAACGCGGCATTCCGACTCAACCATTCCGGTTTCTGGCCGAACGATTGGTGGAAATGACGACAGGTATCTCCATTCCCGTGGAGGCACAAATCGGAAAGGGTCTGCGCATCCACCATTTTGGGGGGGTCATCCTGCATCCGGAGGTCGTGATTGGGGAACACTGTACGCTGTACCATGATGTGACGCTGGGCGATCGCGGCGGATGGGGCGGTGCGCCTCGGGTCGGGAACAATGTTCTGATCGGCGCAGGAGCCAAAGTTCTTGGAAGGATCGACGTCGGAGACCGGAGTGTGATCGGAGCCAACGCGGTGGTGCTATCTTCTGTTCCTCCGGACTCGCTTGCCGTGGGCGTCCCCGCAATCTGCAAGCCCGGACGGTCGTCGCCTCCACCTGGTCGAGCGTAAAGGAACCAAATGTCCAACAGAGAGCGAGAGCACACCGTGCTTCAATCGCGGCACGAAGTTGAGCGCCGATTCCATGATGAAAAGGCCGTTTCGCACCATCACCATCACGGCCATGGATCGAACGGACACAACTTCTACGCGAAAGGGGGGATGGACCCCGTGTGGGACGCATATTTGCGTTCGATCGGCGAGCTCGACGGCATGACGATTCTGGATTTCGGATGCGGAGAAGGATGGAGTACCGTCGCGTACTGCAAACGCGGCGCGAAGGTCTATTGCTTCGACATTTCGCCAGAGAGTCTCCGCAACCTGGTTCACGATGCAGAAGCCGCAGGGGTCGCCGGACGCATCTATCCGGCCGTCATGGCCGCCGAAGACTTGGGCTATCCGAGCAAGATATTTGACCTGGTCTTGGGAGTGTCCATTCTTCATCACACGGACGTGAGCTGCGCGGGTCGCGAGATTGCCCGCGTCCTGAAGCCTGGCGGTCGTGCTCTATTCATTGAGCCGCTCGCGCACAATATTTTTCTACGAATATTTCGGTGGCTGACCCCACATAGGCGGACCCTGACAGAACAGCCAATGACGGACAGGCAGATCACAGACTTTATACGTGCATTCCGCTCAGGGGAATATCGCGGTTACCAATTCCTGTCCATTTTTTCGCAAGGATTGTTTTGGCTGACGGGGAACGAATGGCTGCTCCGCAAAACCCTACATGTGACGGATCGCTTGGATCGTTGGATTCTGTCAGCCTTCCCTTTTCTTCGACGCTATTGCTGGGCAGCTATTATCGAGGTGCGTAACTGATGGCCGTTCTTCCGCATGTCTCGGTGATCATTCCAGCGCACAACGAAGCAGCACATCTCCCTGCGCTGTTGGACTCGCTGGCATCGCTTAAATATCCCAAAGACAAGCTGGAAGTGATCGTTGTTGATCACGACTCAACGGATCATACTGCTGAGATCGCCGAACGATTGGGAGTTACCGTTGTTCGCAAGCATGGTGGAACCATCTCCAGTGTCCGTAATGCTGGAGCCAAGGCCGCCGACGGTGAGATTTTGGCTTTTCTCGACGCTGATTGCACTGTCGATGCGGAATGGCTTGCTCGCGCGATACCGTATTTTGAAGACGCCACCGTAGGCGCGGTCGGGAGCTATCATCTCGTGCCATTGGATCCCCCGACCTGGGTTCGAAGGGTCTTACAAAAACTGATCGAAGCCCGCCCGCATGTCACCCAAACGACCTGGCTCCCGTCGGGAAACCTGTTTGTCCGCCGCAGCGCGTTCTGGGAATGCGGCGGTTTCGACGAAGCGCTTTTGACGTGCGAGGATGTGGATCTGTGCTATCGCTTGGCCAAGCGCTACAAGATCGTTGCGGACTCCCGTATCCGATGCTGGCACCATGGCGAGCCCCGAACTCTGTGGGAAGTGTTCAGAAAAGAGCTGTGGAGAGGACGAGACAACTTTGCCGGGGCCTTCCGGCATGGACTAAGCCCGTCCGAACTGCCGAGTCTCGTGTTGCCTGTCTATGTCGTGTGCGTGCTTTTCGGTCTCTTCGCGAGCCCGCTTGTCTGGGCGGTCGATCATGATGCAGCATGGTGGTGGCTCGCTGGATCGATGGTCGCTCTTGTTGGACCGCTTTTGGCTATCTCCCTTCTTTTTAGTGCCAAGGTTGCGTCGTTGAAGTACGTTGTTCATTTCGTTGTTTATTTTTTGGTGTATTTCCTGGCCCGCGGTCTGGGACCGATCTATGCGTGGCGCAATATCTGATCCTGAATACTACCGCACCTCTTGCCCATGAAACGCGTCCTCATGATCGCCTATTTTTTCCCTCCTGTCGGAGGAATCGGCGCAGCCGGCTCCCAACGTGTTCTTAAGTTTGCCAAATACTTGCCCAAGTATGGATGGCAACCGATTATTCTTTCTGTCAAAGAGCAGTGCTATGAGCCATATTTGTCGACGGATCCGTCGCTGCTTTCCAAGATTCTTCCCGGAACCCCGTTGGTTCGGACATCCGTCATCCGGGGGTTGACTCGCATCCTCGAACTAAAAGGCAAGCTAAGACGGTGGGCTGTGGTCGAATCGCCATGTACTAACTCACCTGTAATGCGTCCTCAGAGCGTGGTACGTCTACCCGCGCAAGGATGGTACCAGCGGATAAAGGACGGCATCACGGATTTATTCGAAATTCCCGACGAGGAAATGGGGTGGATCTTTCCCGCGACGATAGGCGGGCTCATGGCCTTTAGGCATCACCGGTATGATGTGGTCTTCTCCACCGGGCGCCCATGGAGCGCCCATGTGATCGGTTTGCTCCTTAAGCGGATCACCGGGAAACCTCTTGTCGTGGATTTTCGCGACCCCTGGATGACAAATCCCTTCCGGCTGACTTATTCACGGTTAAGAAACAGCTTGGAAAGAGCCCTTGAACGCAAGGTAATTGAAGGAGCTGACTTGGTTATCGCTAACACACAGGAATTGCAAGCCGAATTCGTGCAGCGTTTTCCGGGTCAGCCAGGTGACAAGTTTGCTGTTCTCTTGAATGGATTTGATCCAGACGATTATGGTCCATTGCATGAAGGTCACTTCGCCGAAAAACAAGAGCACTTTGTAATCGTTCATACCGGTTTCCTGTACGGACGCAGAGACCCGCGATCCTTTTTAAAGGCGCTCCAGATGTTCACAAGTAGATCGGACATCGGTCGTGAACGCGTGAAAGTAAATTTTGTCGGCACCGTCGAGCTACCGTATGACTTGCCGGAGTTTCTTGCAGCTCACGGCCTAAGCGACATCGTGACGCTCAATCATCATGTTCCCTTTACAGAAAGTTTGGGCCACATGCGACAGGCATCCGTTCTGCTGCTACTTCAGCCAGGAACAACAACGCAGGTTCCCTCCAAGCTGTTCGAATACATCGGCATGAAAAAACCGATTTTGGCCATTTCGCCCAGATCCGGAGCTACGAGCAGAATTGTGTCCGAGGAAGGGGTAGGGGAAGTCGCCGATCCGAGCAACGTTGAGGAGATCGCACTTGCATTACAAAAACTTTACCAGCGTTGGAAGACGGGTGAGCAATTGGATTGGTCTTACGAGGCGGCCTATCGGAAATACAACGTGCGGCTTTTGACGGAACAATTGGTCTTGTTGCTGCCGCAATGAACCTTGGTTTTCACCAAGATGCCTGGTTGATCATTCCTTAAGTCTAATGATCAGCCACATGTAGTCATTCGATGATGCTTCGTCCTTTCGAGATTCCGATCCTTTTAGAAGAACACGCAGGAATTCCCAGGAAACAGGAACCTGTGACGCTCGGAATCCCTCTTCCTAAGGGAGCGATTCGATCGTCATGGGATTTCTTATTGATCGATCCAGACGAAAACCACGTGCCTTTACAGGTCCGCGAATTAGCCCGATGGTCCGACGGTAGTCTGAAATGGGTGCTGCTTGATTTTCTCGCCGACGCAGCACCTCAACGCGCAACACAGTACCGCCTTCGAGCGGGACCACATCCCACGGCACTTATCACCTCTCCCCGATTATCTGTCACACAACACGGCGCCGGCATCGAGGTTGACACCGGATCGGCTGTATTTCACATCGAAGCTGGCGGAGTCGGGTTTTTTTCAAGCGTGAAACTGTCCGGCGTTGAGATATGGGACAGCGCGAACAGCGGGATGGTTCTGACGAATGAGGTCGATACTCCATATTCCCAGCAAGTCGCCAACGTCGCGGTCGAGTCGGATGGGCCGATCAGGGCGACTGTGAGGTTGGACGGAAGTTTCCGAGACCAAAATGGAGCGCGGCATTCGGAGTTCGTTTCGCGTCTACACTTTTTTGCCGGAACCGGTTTGGTCCAGCTCCAGTTCACGCTTCGTAACCCTCAGGCGGCACAGCATCCGCGGGGATTGTGGGATTTGGGCGACCCTGGCTCAATCTATTTTAAGGACCTTTCGCTTTCGATCGGCCTCCGATGCGCCGATAACCGTCGATTTCAGTGGATGGCCGAACCGCTGCAGGCAGCGCAATCAGGTCAATATGAACGTTTCCAGATTTATCAAGATTCGAGTGGAGGACCAAATTGGAAAAGCCGTAACCATGTGAATCGGTTCGGAATTGTTCCGAACAGTTTCAAGGGCTACCGCGTGAGGGGAGACGGCGTTGATCTCGCGCACGGAAATCGGGCCACGCCGATCGTGTCACTATCTACCGGTCTGGCGACGGTCGCCGCGACCGTGGAGCGGTTTTGGCAAAATTTTCCGAAACGATTGGAAGTCGCCGGATACGCAATCCGGCTCGGTCTGTTCCCCGATGCTTATCGAGATGTCTTCGAGTTGCAGGGAGGGGAACAAAAAACCTACACCGCGTGGCTGTCATTCGGAAAAGACGACTTGTCGATCTCAAATCTTGAGTGGATAAATCATCGCCTCGTCGCTCGTGCCACTCCGGACTGGTACGCCGACACCCAGGTCTTTGCCTTTTTCCTGCCGACTGACAGGCAACCGGTTGAAAACAAAGAACTCGCTTTGGCCAGCGACCTGATCAACAGCGCCGTCCATGGAGACAATACGTTCTTTCACAGACGGGAAATCATCGACGAATACGGATGGAGACACTTTGGAGATTTGTACGCCGATCATGAAGCCGTCAATCAAAAAGACGGCCCCCCTCTTGTCGCTCATTACAACAATCAGTACGACGTGGTCCATGGCGCGCTCGTGCAATATTGCCGAAGCGGCGATCATCGGTGGTTCTTGCTGGCCGACGATCTCGCAAAGCATGTCATAGACATCGATATCTATCACACCCGCGAGGATCGACCGGCTGTCAACGGAGGACTGTTTTGGCATACCGATCATTACACTGATGCTGGGACCGCCACGCATCGTTCGTTTTCACGGGCAAGCCCGCAGGCTGCAAAATCGTCTGGATATGGGGGAGGGCCGGCCTGTGAACACAACTATACAACGGGATTGCTGTATTACTATTACTTGACGGGAAGTCCTCAAGCCTATGACGCCGTGATCACTTTAGCTGATTGGGTCATCAACATGGACGATGGGTCGACACGGATACTTGGCTTCTTGGACCGGCGTCCGACCGGATACAGTACGTTAACTGCCACGCCCGGCTATCACGGTCCTGGACGTGGAGCTGGAAATTCCGTCAACGCTTTGATCGATGCTTATACACTGACAGGGTCCATTCGGTATCTCGAACGAGCTGAACAGTTGATTCGTCGTTGCATTCACCCGCACGACGACATAGAAGAGCGGAACCTCGACGACGTTGAACGACGATGGTCTTACACCGTATTTCTGAGCGTGTTGGGGAAGTATCTCGATCTCAAGATCGAACAAGATGCCAGAGATTACATGTACGCTTATGCGAGAGCAAGTCTACTTCATTACGCACAATGGATGCTCAATCATGAAGTGCCGTATAAAAGCGTGCTCCATAAGGTGGAGATTCCTACAGAAACCTGGCCGGCTCAGGATATCAGAAAAGTTACCGTCCTCCATTGGGCAGCTAAGCACTCTTCCGGGGCTCTTCGAGAAGCTTTTCGCTCGAAAGCTTCCTTTTACTTCACTGCAAGTGTGACAGATCTCCTGTCTTTTCCCACCCACCGATTGACCAGACCTATCGTCATCTTCTTGGGCAACGCGTACATTCATGCCTACTGCCTCGTCCGAGGTGAGGGAACGGCTCCTGAGCCTTTGGGGCAGTACGATTTTGGTTGGCCTCAGTCGTTCAAGTATCAATTCTATGAGCTCTATCGCGCGAGAGATTGGATTCGCCGACTGCTCGGACGTCTAGAAGAGTTCGCATGTCGCTCGCGGTTTCGGCTGTCAGGATCCCGTAACGCCGCTGAGAATCGTTATGCCTGAAATCCGGCTTTTGGAAGTGCGCAACACCTATAAATGGGGCGGCGGTCCCGATAAAACTATTCTGCTCTCGGCGTCACTGCACAATCGAGACCGCGTGGTTCCAGTGGTTGCTTACATTAGAGATGTTCGTGATCGGGACTTTGCGATTACTCGAAAGGCGCGCGAGCTTGGCTTAACCTATTATGAAATTCCAGAGCGAGGCAAGTTCGATCCAAGCGTTTTGCTGACGTTGCGGAAGCTGATCGTCAAACATGATATCAATCTTGTCCACCCGCACGATTACAAAAGCGATCTCTTTTGTTACTTGGTCAGCCGTTTGCTGAGAAAGAGACCGCTCGCATTGATTTCGACGGCCCACAATTGGGCCATGATGGGTCTTCGAGGAGAACTCTATAGACGATTGGACCTGTTCGTCATGCGGTACTTTGACCACCTAATCGCCGTTTCTGACGCCACAAAATCTGCAATGGTGAACGCGGGCCTTCCGTCCGAAAAAATCACGGTGATTCATAATGCTGTTGACACCACCGTATGGGCTCCTCGGGTGGCAAACACGTTTAGATCGGAATTTGGATTGGAAGGAGTCTTTCCGCTGATCGGTTATGTTGGACGAATAACCGAAGAAAAGAACCTTAAGATGTGGCTTCGGGTTGCAGCCAACATTGCGCAGCGATACCCCGAAGCACGGTTCGTGATAGTCGGTGACGGTGCAAGTCCGAGGCTCCACACCGAACTTCAAAAATTGGCGACAGCTCTGAACATCGCTGATCGGGTTGTCTTTACAGGTTATAGACAGGACCTTCAGAACGTCTATGCGGCATTAGACGTGTTTTTTATGACCTCCTGTAGGGAGGGACTGTCCAACAGCATTCTGGAGGCCATGGCCATGGGGTTACCCGTGGTAGCCACCGATGTTGGCGGCACCAGGGAGTTGATAGAGAATGGCAACAGCGGATATCTCCTGCCAGTCGGTGATTCGACGGGCATGACCGAAGCCCTCATAAACCTGCTAGGTGATCCGTGCCTGCGTACCCAAATGGCCATGGCTGCAAGAAAAAGGACAGAGGAGAGGTTCTCCTTTCAATTACGATTACGTCGCATCGAGGCTCTCTATGAACAGTTGGTTCGCGAAAAGATAAGCGCCATGAACCTAGGAGAAACAGCGCACCTTCGTGCATAGCGCATCCCGATTCTCACAACCTCTTACTGATGACCGACACTTGTAGCGATTGGTGATCAGAGCAGATCCAAACTAGGAGGGCTCGTGACCAGCATTCTAGGAATTTCAGCGTACTATCACGATAGCGCGGCGTGCCTGGTCATCGATGGGGAGATCGTGGCGGCTGCCCAGGAAGAGCGCTTTACACGCAAAAAACACGATCCCCGCTTTCCCATTCATGCGGTTCGCTATTGCCTACAAGAGGGCGGTGTGTCTCTTTCGGATCTTAAGTATATCGTCTTTTACGATAAGCCGCTTGTGAAATTTGAGCGGATACTTGAAACCTATTTGGCCTACGCTCCCCAAGGTGTGCGCTCGTTCATCGTTTCAATGCCGGTCTGGCTCAAGGAGAAATTGCTGCTCAAGAATCTTTTGCAAAAGGAATTACTTTCAGCGAGCTCATGCATATCCCGACAAGATCTTCCGCCTATTCTATTTTGCGAACATCATGAATCGCACGCAGCTTCTGCTTTTTATCCGTCACCGTTCGATCGGGCAGCGGTTTTGTGCATGGATGGGGTAGGGGAGTGGGCAACCACTTCCGCGTGGCTGGGCAACGGCAATACGCTGATGCCGCTGTGGGAAATTCCGTTTCCTCATTCACTGGGATTACTGTATTCCGCGTTCACCTATTACACGGGATTCAAGGTCAATTCCGGCGAGTACAAAGTCATGGGATTGGCTCCCTATGGCGAGCCCAAATACGTGAAGGCGATTTTGGATCACCTGATCGATCTGAAAGCCGACGGCACCTTCCGGCTCAACATGGAGTACTTTGATTATTGCACCGGACTGAAAATGACAGGAACGAAATTCGACAAGCTGTTCGGCGGGCCGCCGCGCGAGCCGGAAAGCAAACTGACCCAGCGCGAAATGGATCTCGCTCGTTCCATCCAAGAAGTGACGGAAGAAGTGATGCTTCGCCTGGGTCGTACTCTCTATCGTGAAACCAGCTGCGACTATCTGTGTCTGGCGGGAGGAGTTGCGTTGAACTGTGTGGGAAACGGCCGTATCCTGCGCGAGGGGCCGTACAAGGGACTCTGGATTCAACCGGCTTCGGGGGACGCCGGTGGCGCAGTCGGGGCAGCTTTAGCGGCCTGGCATCAATACGAAGAGCACCCGCGGAAAGCGAGTGGCCACGATCAGATGAAAGGTAGCTTCTTGGGACCTTCCTTTTCAAATGACCAAATCGAGCACTTTCTCCAAAAACTGGATGCTCCATATGAGGTCCTCGCCGACAGCCGATTGTTTGATCACATTGCTGACCAACTCGCGGCCGGCAAAGTCGTCGGTTGGTTCCAAGGTCGCATGGAATTCGGTCCCAGAGCCCTTGGGGCGCGCAGCATCTTAGGCGATCCCCGTAATCCCAAAATGCAATCGGTGATGAATCTCAAAATTAAATATAGAGAGTCGTTCCGTCCTTTCGCTCCCTCAGTTCTTCGAGAGCGCGTGTCGGATTACTTTGATCTGAACACGGATAGTCCTTACATGCTTCTCGTGGCGCCCGTTCTTGAACGCCGGCGTCTTCCTTTTCCGGCCAATCGTACGAGTCTGTGGGGCATTGACCTGCTAAACGTGCCTCGCTCGGATATTCCCGCCGTCACTCATCTGGACTATTCAGCTCGCGTCCAAACCGTTCATCGCGAAACTAACCCTCGCTACTACCAACTTCTTAAAGCCTTTGAGGCGAAAACGGGCTGCGCGGTATTGGTGAACACCTCATTTAATGTTCGTGGCGAGCCGATCGTCTGCACGCCAGAAGACGCTTACCGTTGTTTCATGCGGACCGAGATGGACATTCTGGTTCTTGAAAACTGTGTGCTGACAAAATCAAAACAGAAGCCGCTCCAGGGTGATACGAATTGGCAAAACGAATTCGAACTCGATTGAGGCTGTCCCATGGAACAGGGAAACGTGACAAAAGAATTGCGCACCTTTGGTCTCTTGGTTGGTGGCATTTTTCTGGTCATTGGACTCTGGCCACTGATGTGGCGTGGCGAAGAGCCGAGACTATGGGCCCTTTTCCTTGGCGGCGGACTCGTTGGACTCGGAGGAGTGCTTCCTGAGACATTGAAGCCTGTCTATGCAGTTTGGATAAAACTAGGGCATATCGTTGGGTTGATCAATACTCGAATTATATTAGGCATTGTCTTTTTCGGCCTGCTTACCCCCATAGGATTAGTCATGCGCCTCTTTGGGCGGGATGCAATGCGCCGTGGATTTGTCAACAATTCCCCCACGTATCGGGTCATTCGCCATCCACGGCCGCGAACGCATATGAAACACCAATTTTAAAAGGATTTAAACATGGGTGAATTTCTCATAGAGTTATGGGCATTTATGAGAGAGCGTAAAAAGTTTTGGCTGCTGCCTATCGTGCTGGTGTTGCTCCTCCTCGGCACCTTGATTGTCTTCACTCAGGGTTCCGCCGTCGCACCGTTTATCTATACTCTCTTTTGACACAAAAGACCGATCGGTTGTCACCGAAGAATCCTGGCAGGAGTCTTTAGATCGGAAACTAGCACTGCGAAGACCATTGCTATCCGCAATGGTCTGACTGCATGAGTATTTCTGACCATGTGGAATCAGTGAAAAACTCAATTTTTATTCGCGTCACGTCGTGACCCTCGAGGCGTTGACGACGATGATTGCGCAGCTTCGTCACCGCGGGCCGGACCAAAAGGGAGTGTTAACGCACGGCCGCGTCGGCTTGAATCATTGTCGTCTCTGGATCGTCGACTAGAGAACCATTGCCGGGCAGCCGATGTGTAATGAAAATGAACCTGTATAGGCAACCATCAACGGAGAAATCTGCAACTTTACTGTATTACGTAAATAATTTGGAGAACGAGCCCTTACGTTTAGAATTAGTAGCGCTCCGAGGTACTTGTTCATGCCAATAAATAAGGAAATCGTTGGTCCGTTCATCTCTGTGATCTTCTCATGTTGGAACCGGGGCATCCCACATTCATCGACTTAGACACTCGGCGGGTTTCGCCTTCGTAGACTCGCCTTTTCTTTCAGGCAAAATTCAACTTTCTTTGAATGATGTTGCGTCCGAGCCCTGAGGACTACTGCAATCTTCCTTCAAGTAGTCCCCCGCACCTCATTGTTGTCATCGATACTGAGGAAGAGTTCGATTGGTCCCGCGGATACGCGCGCTCGAACACGGCCGTGACGGCGATGCGCTATATCGGCCGCGCGCAGAGACTATTCGATGAATACAGCATCAAGCCTGTTTATGTCATCGACTATCCGGTAGTAAACCAAGATGAAGGCTATCGCCCACTTCAAGAAATTTATGTAGACGGACGCTGCGTAATTGGAGCCCACCTTCATCCATGGGTGAATCCTCCCTTCGATGAACCCCTGCTACTGCGCAACAGTTTTCCCGGGAATCTTCCGCGAGCGTTGGAAGCGGAAAAGTTGCGAGTACTCGGAGAGTGCATTGGTGAACGATTCGGGCAAGCACCGGTTTTGTACAAGGCGGGTCGGTACGGCGTCGGACCCCATACCGCATCCATCTTGGAGGAACAAGGCTATCAGATCGATCTGAGTATATGCCCTGAGATGGATTATTCTGCTGAAGGGGGGCCTGACTTTACTGCCCATTCTGCATGGCCGTACTGGTTTGGGTCAGGGTTGCTCGAACTGCCGCTCACCGTCGGTTACACGGGAAGGCTTAGACAATGGGGGAAAATGTACCGTTATCTGTTGACAGCGGAGCGCTCGATTCGATGGCGGATACCAGGCGTACTGGCCAGACTTAACCTTTTAGAAAAGGTTTGGCTTTCTCCAGAGGGACATGTATCTTCGGAACAAGAACGCCTCTTGCGCGCACTCATTTCCGACGGATTAAAAGTCTTTACATTCTCGTTCCACAGTCCATCTCTCGTGCCAGGGCATACCCCGTATGTGAGATCGCAAAAGGAACTTGAGCAATTCATGTCACGGTGCCGCAGCGTGCTCGATTTTTTTATGGGCGAATGCGGAGGACGTCCGACGACCCCCATGGAAGTAAAGTCCAAGCTCGTACCGCTTACCCACTTGAGGCCTCAGGAGGACCCATGATCGTGCTCGCGATTTCTCCGTTGGACAAGGATTCGACGGTGACCCTATTGAACGACGGAAAGGTTCTCTTTGCCGCAGGGGAAGAACGGTTTACTCGCCGGAAATTGCAGGACGGGTTTCCGACACAGGCGTTACAAGCCGGACTCGCCTACACCGGCATTTCGCTGAAAGATATTGATCAGGTCGCCTATCCCTTTTTTGACTCAAGAAGAGAAATCGAATTGTTTACCAAGAACCTGCAGGATGAAACCATTTTCTTAAGGTCGGCACCATTTACCAGAATGGACAAAGAGATCGAAGACGCCTTGGCTAGAGTGCCGAAGCGTACCGAGCTCATTCCCGGGCTTACCGATCCGAACGAGACAATGTCAAAGAGCAGGCTGCACAAGTTGTTTTACCGCTTGGCAGGCGCGGAAGGAGTATGCTCTAGACTAGCGGCCAGGTACGGGTCTGTGAAGTGGAAACGCGAAGCCGCTGTGTATCACAGACAATGGCAACGGGAGTTAGTACACAATCTCAAGCAATTGGACCTTCTTAAGAAATTGAAACGTTACGATCATCATCTGTCACACGCCGCTGCGGCATATTTTGCCAGCGGATACGAACGCGCGCTTATTGTAACCCTGGACGGTTATGGATCGGGTCTGGCTGGCTCCATCAGCATTGGCGAAGGACGTCGGTTGAGACGCATACACAAGCTAGACTATCCACACTCGCTCGGGACGTTCTACGAAAGCGTCACATCCTCTTTGGGTTTCAAGCCGAGTCGCCATGAGGGCAAAATTGTCGGCCTGGCGGCGTACGGAGAGCCAAAGGTCCTACTCGATGTCGTCATGAGCCGGTTCGTTGAGGAACCCGGCTCATTCCGCATACGCGAAAGCAACAATATCTACTTTTCCCGTTATCTCGCCTCGCTGTTTCCCAAAGTAGACGTTGCGGCCGCCTACCAACGCGCATTGGAAATCGTGGCAACGAACTATATCCGCTACTACGTTGAGACCACCGGAGTCGATACGGTCGTCATGGCCGGTGGAGTTATGGCGAATGTCAAAATGAATCAAAGAATATTCGAGATTCCGGGTATCCGCAGAATTTTTGTTTATCCCAATATGGGGGATGGTGGTTGTGGAACAGGAGCAGGTTTTCTCGCCTGCCGTGAGCAGCTTGGCGAAGACACGGCCTACAAGTCGGTCTACTACGGGCCCGAATATTCCGACAGCGTGATCTTGGAAGCGCTTCGAAACGCAGGGCTTGCGTTTGAACGCATCGATCCAATTGAGCCTAAGGTAGCGGCTTTGATTCACGAAGGCAGCGTGGTGGCACGCTTCAACGGACGGATGGAGTACGGTCCCAGAGCGCTTGGAAATCGGTCGATCCTTTATCGGGCGACTGAACCGGAGGTCAATCACTGGTTGAATCAGAGATTGGGACGCACGGAATTTATGCCATTCGCACCGGCGACGCTGTATGAGCATCGAGATCGTTGTTACCATCACATTGATGGCGCTGAATTTGCCGCTCAATTCATGACCATCACGTTTGACTGCACTGAATTTATGAAGCGGACCTGTCCGGCCGCCGTGCACGTGGATGGCACTGCCAGGCCGCAATTAGTCAACCGGGAGACGAACCCAAGTTTCCATGCCATACTTACCGAGTATTATCGATTAAGTGGGATTCCGTCCGTTATCAACACCAGCTTTAACATGCATGAGGAACCTATCGTGAATTCCCCCAACGACGCGATCCGAGCTTTTTTGGAAGGCAATCTCGATTATCTCGCGATCGGGCACTACCTCGTCAGACATCCTTCCCGCTCCAAGTTATCTGACCGACCTCGCCCAGGTTGAAGCACAATATGCACGACCCGAGCTTCGCGCGGATTGATGACTTGCATTGGCTCTGCAGGCCTGAGCCAAATTGACGTGTTGCTTTATGGGCGGATCAAGGGACACTTTAGACCGTATTGTAGTCGGGCACATGATTTATGCATTTACGGTTGGCGGGGAGGAACGTGAACTGCTAAACATTCTCCGATATGGAGACAGGGAGCGCTTTCTCCATGTCATTGTAAGCTTTACTGAAGTCGGAGTGTTTGGCGAGGAAGCCCAACGTTTGGGATTCAAGGTTTTCTCGCTGAATAAGAAAATGGGCAATGATTGTTCTCTTCCCTTTCGCCTCGCAAAAATCATCAGGATGTACGGAGTTCGCGTGGTTCACGCTCGAGGGTGGGCCACATTGGTTGAAACTGCTTTGGCTTTGAGACTTGCGAGGTGCAGAGGATCAATTTACGCCTTTCATGGACGAACGTATGACGAATTACAGCGAACGAGCGTCAAGCGACAAGTCATCCAGTCGCTGTTCGTACGGACTTACGACCGAATCGTTACACTGAACTCTTTGATGAAAAGGGAGTTCTCGCGCGAATGTTGTCTCAGCGAGGACAAGATCGACGTTATCGCTAACGGGATCGAGCTGGACAGATTTCGTCCCTTGCCAAATCGCTCTGCGCTTAGAAAAGCACATGGAATTCCGCCTGACCGATTTGTGATCGGGAACGTTGGTAGGTTGGATCCAGTCAAAAACCATGAAAGTCTCTTACGTGTAGTATGCGGTCTGAAACGGAGCGGCCGAAGGCCTTATCTCCTCATCGTAGGCGAAGGACAATCCAAAGCAGCACTCGAGCGACTGGCTACCGAGCTTAATCTCTCGGAAGACGTCTGTCTCTATGGATTCAGCAAACACGTGCCAGAGCTTTTAAATTGTATGGATCTTTACGTTCAATCTTCTTTGTATGAAGGGTCCAGCCATACACTCGTGGAAGCGATGGCCTGCGGTCTTCCTATCGTGGCTACTGATGTGGGGGGAACTGCCGATCTGTTTGAAGAGGGCCGTGAAGGGTACCGCTTCAAACCTGGGGATGAGAACACCTTGCTGCAATTGATCGCCAAACTTCAAGACGATTCCCGACTTCGCGAGATTATGGGGCTACGGGCGTGTGACCGTGCACGCAAACTGTTTTCCGTTACAATGATGGTACAGCGTTACGAGCGGCTCTATCACAAACTTGCAACATTGAGATAGCTCTACCAGTGGACCTCCGGTCATCATTTAAGCTTTTCCGAACATGCGCATTTTCGTTTTGTTCTTAACCTATTATGGTTGTGCTCTGTACGGGTATTTCAACCCCGTTTTGGGGGTGCTTTTTTTCGTTCATATCACCATCTTGCGCCCCGAAAGTTTAGTATGGGGAAATCCCGCCTTTGGACGGCTTCATCTCATTACTGCCAGTCTCAGTTTAGGCGGTTACCTTATCCATCGGGAAACACTCAAGCGACAAAGCCAGGTTGAAGACAGGTATCAAACCAGATATGCGTATCTCTTTCTCGTATACATCGTATGGCTGTACGTCGTTACCTTCTTGGCCGAGGCGTCGTTCGAACGTAGTCTTGAAAAGACACTGGATATGACGAAGATCTTTGCGCTGTGCTTTCTTTTGACAAAAACGCTTACTACGAAAGAACGTTTTGAACAGTATGTGTTGGTGATTTCCGTGTCCTTCGGGCTTTTGGGTTTTTGGGGATTTCTTCAAGGAGTGTCGGGGAATCCGAGACTGGACGATTTGTGGCCCGGTGGATCAAGCCAAATTTCGGCGGCGCTAGTGCTCGTGATACCGCTTGTGCTTGCCCGAGCGATGGATCCCAAATTGGCAAAAGCATTCAAGCTCGGGTTGATCGGCTGCGCTGCTGCGATCGTTCTGTGCCTGCTGTACACTGCATCACGTGGCGGATTCTTAGGTCTTGTCGGGGCAGGCGGAACGTTTTTTCTGCTAATGCGGCAGCGGACGAAAGCGTTGATTTTTTCGGCTGCTGTTGCTGCGGCGGTCGTCATCTGGCAACCGGAAACCTATCGCGAACGGATCGCGACCATTTTTGTTCCGGAAGAACAGCGGGATGCCTCTTCACAATCGCGGATCGTTCTGTGGAATATTGCCTTGCGCATTTGGCAGGATCACATGATCGCGGGTGTGGGACTCAACAACTTTTCTCCCGTAAAAGAAACGTATGTCGACAAGGTTTCTGACTTAGTGCAGGACCCTGTCATGTATAACATCATCTTCGGCAAAGAACGGCTTCCTCACGGCGTGTATACCGGCATGTTGGCGGAATCTGGCTTGGTTGGTCTTGTGCTCTTCTTGTGCATTGTCCTTCGAAGTCTTGTCTTTCGAGTGCCTTCTGCTTTCACCCTTGACGAGCGATTTAGAAACTTGCATTTCCAAATGCGTGGGGCACAAGCAGGTCTTGTCGGATTTCTCATTGCAGGCCTATTTGCCGATCTTCAATATATTGAGTTTTTCTATGTGCACCTGTTTTTCATCGGTGCGTTACGTGCTTACGCCAACCGAATCGGTGAGTTAGAACGAGAAAAGGGAGCGCAGACTTTGACACCTGAATCCCGAACCATTCTGCAACTCGCTCATGAATCTGGCTGAAGAGCTTTCGATCGACGACATTCGTTTTCCACCAGGGGTGCATACCTAGCTATTTTAGCTAATCTTCTTTTCGCTCTCAGTTACTTCCATTTATCATAAAATGCAACCTGCGGCAGACGGTTATAGGCAAACTGGCCAAGTAGGTGGCCACGCGAGTAAGGTTCAGCAAGGATTGCGTATTTCTTACATGGCAGATGCCATTCTTTGGGGAACTATAGGGCTTTTCGCATTGGGTTTTTGGTACACCTGGACGAGAAAAGATGCCTTGGGCTCTTCGTTTATTCCTTATGCTGCCTGCGAATTACTGGGAATTGTCGCATATGCCACCGTTTGCCTTTTCTTGAAGGAATCCATCAGGATCAACCTTTCTTTGGTTACGCTATCCATCGGTATTACGGTGTTTTCATTGGAAATCGGTCTGGCACTTCTTCGGGCTGACACAGATGAGCGAATTCTTGCAGCTCATTCGCTCGGGGTCAAATTCGACGAACGAAGCAAATTCGAGTTCATCAATGCCCTCAATGCGAGCGGGATCCCGGCAGTTCCCACTATTACTCCCAGACTGTGGGCAGAAGTGAATGCGGCTCGTGTTCATGACGGGCAAATTATTCCGTTGAGCGGATTGTCACGGAGAAGAACGGTCTTTTGCAACGAGGGAGGTGAGTTTTCTACGTATGAAAGCGACGAGCACGGATTTAATAACCCCATCGGATTATACCGGAAAGGGAAAGTCGATCTTGCTCTTATCGGAGATTCCTTCGCACACGGAGCCTGCGTTAATCAGGGTGAAGACATTGCCTCCCACTTTCGAGCTCATAACATTAAAGCGGTCAATCTGGGCATGGCCGGCAGCGGGCCTTTGATCGAACTCGCAATCTTGACAGAATATGCGGGAGTCGTAGAGCCTCATATTGTTTTATGGATGTATTTTGAAGCGAATGACCAGGACAACCTTCTACGAGAGCAGACTTTTCCCTTTTTCCTGCGATACCTGGACCCCGAATTCAAGTTAGGATTGTTCGATCAGCAGGACAAAATAGATTCCATGCTTCTCGAACCATTTCTTGCCGAAGCTCACGCTGCCGCAGAGGCTGAGAAAGAAGAACGAAGACAGCGGGAAGGAATCAGAGGACAGTGGTGGACAAAGATTCTTAGACTGTACCACCTAAGAGCTCACTTGGGGATGAACAAGCCGACTACCCCCCCTTCCACGCCTCCGCCTTCCGATCTGTTCTCTCAAATTCTTGCCGAAGCGAGAAACCGCGTGCTGGCTTGGGGCGGTAGGATGTATTTCGTGTATATTCCCGACTACACCAGATACAATCAGCGGCATCCTACCCACGATTCGCTTTTCCATAGAGCCGAGGTTCTCGAGGCCGTTCGAAAACTAGGAATACCTCTCATCGATGTTCATGAATTGTTGAGTCATCATCCGGATCCGTTATCTTTATACCCGCTCCGTGTTCATGGGCATTTCAACGCACAAGGCTACCGTCTAATAGCCAAATACATTCAACAGTCCATTAATGAGATGGAGCCCCGCTTTTCAATTCCTCTTGCACAACCTGCCTCTTAGCCTTTAGGCGCATCTGCGTTTCTACGCTTTCCTTCCTAGTCCACCATACATACGAGGAGTTGAATGAGTCCACCCGGCATTGCGTTGCCTCATGCCCGCTTGTCTGCAAAGCTTATCAAATTTCTGAAAGCAGTCTGGTTTTTGAGAAACAAAAACGCTAAACATTCCCTCGAACGACTACTGAATTCTCAGGTTCGTGGGTGCGGCAGGGGGAATAGTGTCAGGCGAGCCTCCACTTGGAGGTCCAATATAGGAGCGAGAAATGACGAGATTGTCAATCACTTGCTGGCCGTCCCACTTAGTTGGATCTGCAGCATTGTGATAAGCGACGAGATTAATAATTCCTATCCCGGAGCATGT
Source organism: Nitrospira calida (assembly GCF_976986435.1). Taxonomy (NCBI): domain Bacteria; kingdom Pseudomonadati; phylum Nitrospirota; class Nitrospiria; order Nitrospirales; family Nitrospiraceae; genus Nitrospira; species Nitrospira calida. Next base: position 2,001,583 of record NZ_OZ335950.1, on the reverse strand, counting down.
GGTATCGCCGCTTCCTGACCCGCAAGTCCGTTGCCCTGTCTCCGAATAGATTTTGACGCCATCAACCCATAATTCGGTTATGCCATCAGGGACGTTCGGCCCAGAACTGAGCTTATAGCGCAATTCGAACGTGTACCACTTATTTTTGTTTAACCGAAACACCCGCCGAAACAGCTTTTGGTCATTTGGATTCTGCAGCGCTAGCGATTGAAACGGAAAATAATTTTGATATGTGCCGTTGATCACACAATTGATGCATCCTGGATAGAATTTGTATTCTCCTGCGTCTCCATACCGGATCGCAATGGCGTCGGCAAATTGAGCATTGTCGACCGCGCTGTATACACAACCTTGAGTGTGAAGACCGGCATCATAAGACGCATCAGTCGGGCTGATCATATCGGCTGGATAAAAGTATAGTATTTTGTTGTCATAGACGCCGGGAATACCGCCGCAAGTGGCGGTGCCGTTGATGTATGTATACTTGTCTGTCTTGGGGTCTCCCGGCCATGTATAATCCGCGGTGACGTAGTACTGAAACCGAATGTAGAGATCTTTGGTGGGTGGAGTCCCGTTCGCGTACGTTCCGTTTGGACCGGGATGACGTATCTGCCCGAACGTCGAGCCGTTGCTTGCCGGCCCTTTGTCAGGATCCCAATTCGCGACCCAGACATGGTCAGGCTGGTTCCCGCTCGGCATAGCGCCGCTAGGTTTAACCGGATATTGTGATGCTGGATTAATCTGACGCCCTTCTGTGCCCCAGACGAAACCAAATACGCCATTGACCAGTCCTGGATTGATCCAATTCGTCAACCATGGACCATAGTCGGGATTTCCCTGGGAGGTCTTGGTAAAATTCTGGGGGTAATTAAAATCTTCACAGAAAATGACTTCTGGCCTTGCACACAGTTCGGCTTCCGCATATGGCTGATTGGCGCGAGGCGGCGCTGCCGCGCTGACAACCGATGTTGGCAGCATACCGACCAATAGGCTGAGTGCAATCTGAAGTATGATTAGTCTCATGGCCCACCGTGGCGTCGTAACCATGCCTTGATACCTCCTCACCATCAAAACATCTCTCAAAACATTTCTGTTACTCTTTTCCTACCGGTTTGCTTCGCGTTCGCTCATTATACTTTGGTTTTCATAACCGATCAGAACACGCTTTTACTGACTTCGTTCGAATACGCACTTTCGTTTCCCGCCGTGTCATAGGCGGTCACGACAAAATAGTACGTCGTACCGACCTGCAACCCAGTCGCAACATAATTGGTCACATTCCCTTGCAACGTTGCGATTGGCGCGCCGTAGGCGCCCGGCGCTGTCGCGCGGTAGACTTTGTATCCGGCCAAATCGCTCTCCGTATTGGCATTCCAGGTCAGCGTGGCCGATGATGTCGCCGGCGGGTTGAGGGTCAAGGTCACGGGAACTGTCTGCGGCGTATTCGCCGCCCCGCCGGCCGTGATCGTGATGGTCGCATTGTAGGTGCCCGCGGACATACCTGACGTATTGATGCTGACCGTGATCGGATCGGTTTCTGTCGTCGTGGTGCCTGACGTCGTGTTCAACGTCAACCAGGATGCATTGTCGCTGGCCGTCCAAGTCAGGGTGCCACCACCAGTATTCGTAACGTTGACCGTCTGTGCCGCAGGGTTGGCCGCCCCTTGAGTCGCTGTAAATGAGAGACTGGTCGGGCTGAGTCTAATAGTCGGTGCAGTGTTCACCGTCAACGTCACGGGAACGGTCTGCGGGGTATTTGTTGCACCGGTTCCGGCAATCGTAATGGCGGCATTGTAAGTGCCGGCCGCCAAGCCCGATAGGTTAACGCTGGCCGTCACGGAACCATTTCCAGTTCCTGATGTCGGGCTGAGCGTGAGCCACGTTGCATTGTCGCTGACACTCCAACTTAACGTCCCGGTTCCGGTATTGGTGATGCTTACTGTTTGATTGCTTGGATTGGTCCCACCCTGGGTAGCGGTGAAATTTAGGCTCGCTGGGCTATAGCCGATGGTCGGGGTTGCAGGAGCCGTTACCACTAGAGAGACGGTGACGGTCTGCGGAGTGTTGGAGGCGCCCAACGCCGTGATCGTGATCGGTGCGCTGACCGTGCCGGCACTCAATCCGGCCGTATTGACACTGACCACCAGCGATCCATTCCCGGTTCCCGATGCCGGGCTCACACTCAGCCAGGTTGTGTTCTCTGTTGCATTCCAACTCAATGTGCCTGAGCCTGTGTTGGTGACGGTCACAGTCTGACTGGCCGGGTTCGTTCCTCCCTGTACACCGGTGAATGACAAATTCGTTGTGCTCAAACCGATGGTCGGTGTCGGCGCAGCCGTGACCGTCAACGTCACGGATACCGTCTGCGGGGTATTGGTCGCGCCGGTGGCACTGATCGTAATCGAAGCATTGTAGGTTCCGACTGCAAGGCCGGAGGGATTGACATTTGCTGTGAATGACCCGCTATTCGTTCCAGACACTGAATTCGCTCCGTTGAGACTCAGCCACGTTGCGCTCGAGACAGCGGTCCAATTCAGCGTCCCGGAGCCGGTATTGCTGATCGTGACGGTCTGGCTGGCTGGGTTCGATCCGTTTTGGACGGCCGAAAACGCCAGGCTTGCCGGAGACCTTCCGATCACCGGGCTGGTGGTGGCGGGCGGCGTCGAGTTTGGAGTCGACGACGGTGGCGAGAGGATGTCCGCCAAGGCGGGCATTTGACTTAACAGTTTCTGGAGCGCTCTGCCGGCGAAGCTGCCGCCCGATGAAGAACTGCCAGAGGCCGGGGCCGCCGTTGAGGCGCTTGCCGCCGAGGATAGAGTCGAACTTGAACCGGCACCTGGCAACGAGGTTGTTGGCACCGATACGGCTGAAGAAGTCACTGTGGAGATCGAAATAGATCCGGTCCCATTCGCCGCGCCTTTTGTCGTTGTGCTCGAAGATGTCGTGGTCGGGCTTTCGCTGGCTATAGATCCGGCAGGCAAGGCCGTTGAGCCGTTTTGAACCGCAGGTTGAGCGGAGAGGGCAGGCTGATCAGTCGGAACGAGTTGGCCAGTGGAGGGGCGACGGATCAGTTTACGACCTTGACTGGCCGAGTTCGTTGAGGCCTTCCCATTTGGGCCAGGGGACGTGGTTGCAGATCCGATGAGCGAACGGCGGCTTAGATTGCGATCAGTCTGTTGTAGGACAGGCTTCTGCGAAGTGGAGGAGGAAGCATCGATGATAGACTCGGCCGCTATCACTATGTCCGTGGAGGCTCCAAATCCGACCAACGTGTTCGCGTTCAGGCCGACAACCAAGTAACTCATCGTCCCACTTACAACGAACGTTTTCAACCACCGCAGAGTTCGTTCTCTAGACTGATGCATCGTATTGGTCCTCCGTTCGACCTGGCCCGCCACCGCTTCTTATGCACGCCACACGAAAACGCCCATCCGCGGACGGGACAGGCGTGTGCACCAATCTCAAGAGCCAAACTTGGTGGCAGCCAGACCAACCATGGGAACAACCTCTTCCCGATCCCGGTCTCTTGGCTTTGCGTCCTGCCCTCTCAGACAGTTTGCCCTTATCACCGATCGTTCTTTTGCCTACGACGATCTTCCTTGCTGGAATGTTTTTTCTTTTCCCTCCTTCCAGACAAACCTGGCTGACCGTCAGACTCTATGCCTGACAGCTTGAGCAAGAGAGATGCCTAAAAAGCCTTACCTCGGTTTTTGAAGATTTGCTGCTTTAAAAAATAAACACAATTCGCGCGTTATGGTCCGACATCATCTTCTACAATCTCCTCTCAGCCGAGTCAGTGAATGTAATCCACAATGTGACGATGTGAAGAGGTCACCACGACGTGTACACTTCAATATTTACTTTATAAAGTGACCATAATAATCTGAAAATATTGATTATTTTTTAAAACTGTTTAGGTGAGTATGAATCCAATACGTTGATTTCCTTGATGGCCAAGCACTGTATGGCTTTTCATCTGATTGACGGAGAGAAAGAGACAAAAAGGCGGGGGGCATCGTATTCCCCTGCTGCTCAAGCCTTCGCCGATCGTTCAGCATGTCCAACCAACCATCCAGAGAAAAGTACCTTCCGGATAAAAGTGCTTTCCCGGTTTTTCGCTGAGAAACTTTTGGGTCTCGTACCCTAAAACTTGAATTCGGAGTCGGTTCCGTTTACTCGGGCGAAACAGGAACAACCGGTACGGGAGGCCCACGCAACTAGGATTGCTGGACATGCTGAAACGGCTATTTCGTTGACGGAAAATCGCTGTTCTGTCATTCTTCAAGAAATTCTAAACACGTGCGAGGGAACGTGATGGGGCACGTCAAAAGCAAGAAAAGAGGGCGCCGCATTGCCGTGGTGGGGCTCGGGTATGTGGGGCTGCCGATTGCGATCGCGTTCGGCAAGCATGCGCCGGTCATCGGCTTTGACATCAACCGGGCGAAGATCGCCGAGCTGCGCCGCGGCATCGATCGGACGAGGGAAGTCTCTGCTGAAGATCTCCGCTCGGCTCGCGTCCACTACACGTACGAGCCGGCCGAACTGAAATCCGCCGATTTCATCATCGTCGCGGTTCCCACTCCGATCAACGAAGCCCTTCAGCCCGATCTGACGGCTTTAAAGAAAGCGTCGGAGCTGATTGGCGCCAACCTTTCCCCCGGCACTATCGTGGTGTATGAGTCCACCGTGTATCCGGGAGCGACCGAGGAAGTCTGTCTACCGATCCTGGAACAGTTTTCCGGCCTCAAGTGCGGCGTCGACTTTAAGCTCGGGTACTCACCCGAGCGGATCAATCCGGGCGACAAGGAGCACACGCTTGCGAAGATCGTGAAGGTCGTCTCCGCGCAGGACGATGAGACGCTGGAGATCGTGGCGAACACATACGCCATGGTCGTCGAAGCCGGGATCCATCGAGCTCCGAGCATCAAAGTCGCCGAGGCGGCGAAGGTGATTGAGAACACCCAGCGCGATCTCAACATCGCGCTCATGAATGAACTGGCTCTGATTTTTCACCGCCTGGGCATCGACACCAAATCCGTCCTGGAAGCAGCCGGGACCAAATGGAATTTCCTCAAATTTTCTCCCGGCTTGGTCGGGGGGCATTGCATCGGTGTGGATCCCTACTACCTGACGACCAAGGCCGAGTCGGTCGGATATCACCCGCAGGTTATTTTGGCGGGACGCCGGATCAACAACGGCATGGGGAAATTCGTCGCGGAACAGACGATCAAACTTTTGAGTCAACTGGAGCGACCGGTCAAAGATCTGAAGGTGGCCGTCCTGGGCCTAACTTTCAAAGAAAACGTCCCGGACTTACGCAACAGCCGCGTGCCAGACATCGTTAACGAACTGCGGGAATACGGCGTCCAGGTCGTCGTGCATGATCCCTTGGCGGAACCCGAAGAGGCGGTGGCTGAATACGGTATTCATCTCGCTCCGTGGGACCGGATCAGGCAGGTCGACGGCCTGGTTCTGGCCGTCGCTCATCGTGCCTACACGACCATGAATCTGCAAGAGTTGCTCAAGCCGCTCCGGCGCAAGCGTGAGGGTGTGATCGTTGATGTCAAAGGAATCCTCAACGTGGACACCTTACCGCGTTCCCTTCGATATTGGCGCCTGTAGGACCTCGTGCAGAAGATCGGCAGGGAATCCGACACTCGGGGATAAAAAAGAGGGAGTTTTGTCAGGCATCGAACCTGCAATGGTTTGCTCAACACTTAGTCATCGTGCTGTCTCTTAGGCGAGGACCGAAGGAAGACACCTTCCATGGACAGAGTGAGTCAACCAACTTGGCAGGCGGCGCTGGTGTTGGCCTTCGCATCGACCGTTGCAGGGTGCTCGATGCTGAGTTCGCCGGACGCGAAGCGTGGGGACCAGCATCTGGTCAGCGGCAATTGGGAAGAAGCCGCATTGGCGTACCAGCAGGCGTTAAAAGAGGACCCGTTCGACCCGGGGCTTCAACGCAAGTATGCGCTGGCCCGCGAGCGAGCCGCTGCGCAACACGAGCAACGCGGCCGGTCGCTGCTCAAAGAACGACAGATCGAGCAAGCCCTGGAGGAATTTAAACAGGCCCTCTCGATCGAACCGTCCAATCCTGAACATCAGTCCGGGCTGGCCGAGGCGCTTCGACTCAAGGAAGCCAGGGACCAGGCCCGCGAGGCGGAGAAATTGTCGCGGCTGGGCCGAGCCGAAGAAGCCCTCGAGTACTACGCGCGGGCGGTCGAATTTGATCCCGGCTTAGGGCAAGCCGTCGAAGGCATCGCCCGCATCAGCGAAGAGCAGGAAGCCCAAAAACAAGACACCGGTCTCAGCCAGCCCGTCACCCTGCGGTTTCGAAACGCCGGTTTGAAGGAAGTCCTGGAAGGGATGGCCAAGGCTGGCGGCCTGAACCTCATTTTCGACAAGGACGTCCGCAACGATCCCATTACGATCTCCGTTCAGGACACGCCGTTCGAAGAGGCGATCAATCTAATTCTGAACAGCAATAACCTGTTCGCCCGTCGAGTCGGACCGCAGTTGCTCCTGATCAGCCCCAATACCAAGCAAAAGCAGGAGCAATACCAAGACCTCATGATCCGGACCTTTTACCTGTCGAACGCCAAGGCCAAGGACATGCTGGTTTTGCTCAAGAGCATGCTCGACAGCAAGCGGATGCACGCCAACGAACAGTTGAACGCCATCGTGATTCGCGACCAACCGGAAAAGCTGCAACTGGCCGAGAAAATCATCCTCGCCAACGATCGCCAGGAACCCGAGGTGTTGTTCGACGTCGAAATCTTGGAAGTCAATCGGACCAAAAATCAAACGTACGGGCTGAACTATCCGAAGCAGGCCGGCATGGGGCTGGTGCCGCCGGGCTTCACCGGGGTGCTGGCGGCCGACCCGCAGCAGTTCACCTACCGCCAACTGACCAGCCTGGGTCCCGACAGCTATCTGTTCCGTCTGCCGAGCACGGTCCTGCTGGACTTCTTCAAGCAGCAAACCGATGCCAAGACGCTGGCCGCGCCCAAGATCCGGGTGGTGAACAACAAAAAAGCGGAAATCAACATCGGCGACAAACAACCGATTCTGCTCTCGACGACGAATGTGTTGCCGGGACAAGCCGCCACCGGCGCCGTGCCGACCACCTCCACCGTCACCTCGATCGAGTTCCGGGACACCGGCGTCAAATTGACCGTCGAGCCGGCTATCCGGCTGGCCAACGAACTGTCGCTCAAGATGAAGATCGAGGTCATCAGGATCGGCGATCAAGTCACGTTGCAGCAATCCCCCCTCATCCAGCAGTTCCGCTTCGGAAACCGGTCCGCGGAGACCATCTTGAACATCAAAGACGGTGAGACCATCGTGTTGGGCGGCCTCCTTCAGGAAGAAGACCGCAAGACCCGTACGACGATCCCCTGGATCGGCGACCTTCCCGTGATCGGCGACCTGCTCAGTTCATTTCGAACGGAACGGGTGACGACGGAGGTCATCCTGACCATCACGCCGCACATCGTTCAGAACATGACCCCGCCAGGCCCCGAAACGCAGGCCTTTTGGTCCGGAACCGAAATGCTCTACGCCACGGCTCCGGTGTTCCCCAGCTACCTCCGAAAAACATCCGGTCCGCCGGAGTTGAGACGCACGGGCAAGCTTCATGGTTCTTCGACCGATCGGAACGGCCGGAACGGCGACAACGGAACGTCCGCGCCGACGGGCCTGCCTTCTTCGGCATCTTCCCGTGAGAGCGACATCCCGTCGCTTTCTTTGAAGCCGTCCGACCTCACGGCACAGGTCGGCCGCCCGCTGCGGTTGGACGTCATGGCTGCGCATCTTCCGCCGCTACAGAACGGTCAGCTTACGCTTCGCTACGATCCCCACGTCCTGGAGTTTCAGAGCGCCGCAGAAGGCGATCTGCTCAAGCAAGGGGAGCGAGGCGCGAGGGTGACCGCCGCCGCTGACTCTCGGGAGGGCACGGTGGAGCTGACGCTGCTTCGTCCGACGACTCCGCTTGCCGGAAACGGCGTGCTCGTCATAGTCACGTTCCTGGCCAAGTCGCCGGGCGTTTCGCCGCTGTACGTGGAAATGCCGGGCGGATCTCAGCAGAATCCGACGGGTGAGCGGTTGGCGGTCGGGCAGGGAGTGGTCAGAGTGCGGTGAAACAGTCTGGCGTTACCCTCATTGAATTGCTGGTTACGCTGACGATTGTCATGATCCTGGCCTCCGTGGCCATGCCGTTGACCCGGGTGTCGGGCCAACGAGCCCGCGAAATCGAATTGCGCCAACACCTGCGCACGATGAGGGCCGCCATCGATGCGTTCAAGCTGGAATGGAACCGCGACGGCGACGTGCTGATCGGTCCGGCCTGTCTCAAAAACAAACTGACCTGCAAAGACGTGGCCAGTGTGTACGGGTACCCCAAATCTCTGGAGGTGCTCCTCGGTGTCAAACTGACCGGCGAGGAGGCCACCGTCCGTGGGACGACCGTGCGTCGCTACCTGCGTGCCATTCCAGTGGATCCGATGACGGGCAAGCCCGACTGGTTGCTGCGCTGCTACCGGGACCCGCCCAATCCGACGTCCTGGTGCGGCGATGACGTGTACGATGTCTCGACACAGAGTCAGGAAGCGGCCTTGGATGGAACGAAATACCGGGATTGGTAAGCACCGGCGGTGGAGGTCGCGCGGTTTTACAATCATCGAGCTGATGATGGTCGTGTCGATCGTGGGGATTTTGGCGACGCTGGCCGTCCCGTCGTATCAGACGGCGGTCCGCAAGGCCAAGGAGGCGGTGCTGCGGCAGGACCTCTTTACGCTCCGTGACTTGCTCGACCAGCATCGAGCCGACCAGGGAAAATATCCGGCGTCCTTGGAAGCGCTGGTCTCGGCGGGGTACCTGCGTCGGATCCCGACAGACCCCTTCACGGGCTCCTCGACAACGTGGCAGGAAATCACCGAACCGACCGAAGGCGGCGTCTTCGATGTCTACTCCGGCTCCGACCTGGTGGGCACGAACGGCGTTCCTTATAACCGGTGGTGAAGGCACGCGCCGGCACGCGGGCGTGAAGACAGCATGATCCATCCTTCTGGCAATGAGACTCCCGGCGCCAACCGAGCGGTACCCTGGGTGTTCCTCGTCCCAGTCCTGTGGTGGTGGGCCGGCTGCGCCGAACTGGAACCGATGGTCGAGCCGGAGGTGGCCGATTTGCAACTCACGATCGACGCGCTCAAGACGGCGGTGCGCGACGCCCAACGCACGATCGCCGAGCTGCGCGGCGAGCTGGAGGCGCGTCGAAAGGAGCTAGGGGAGGCTCAGGTTGCGAGGGCTCAACTCGAAGGCAAGTTACGTGAAACGGAGCGCCGCCTGGCGGAAGCGAAACATGTCATCGACCTCCAACGGGAGGAGTTGGCGGCCGCGCGCAACGAGCGGGAACGGATCGCCCGCGCCGGCCAGCAGCTCCAGGCGCAACTTCGGCACTTGCAACGGCAGCTCGCCCAGCATAGCAAACTGCTTCAAGAATCGGGGGTCAGCGCACCGGCCGCGGCATCGCGCAACGTGTCGCGGAGCCCCGTCGGCGCGGAGCCTGCGAGCTTGCCGGATGCGGACCCGTACGCGATACCCTTCCCGAACACCTCGACGGCCGGAGCCGGCAACCGGCGCGCGCTTGAACCTGAACTCCCGGCGCTGCCGCGAACCGTGACGGTCCAAGCGGGCGACACGCTTTGGAGTCTGTCGAGACGGTATCGGGTCAGCCTGGCAGAGCTGCGGGCGCTCAATAATTTACGAGGCAACCGCATCGAACCCGGTCAGGCCCTGTGGCTCCCTGACGCCGGACCTGCGACCGTCCCCGGATTTTCCGGGAACGGCGCTCAAGTCCCGTAGAACTGTATGGTGGCCCGGACAATCTCCACCGATTTGTCCAACGTGACCCATGCCCACATTCGTGTATAGGGTAGCCCGCCCCGACGGCACAACCTCGCATGGCCGGATCGATGGAGAGAGCGAAGGTGCCGTCCGGGCGAAACTGGAAAGCCAAGGGTTCTTTGTCTTCAAGCTCCAGCGCCATGGCGCGGCCGGCACGCTGCCCGTCGGGCTCACGTGCAGGTGGGGCAAACTCCCGCTGCAGGAATTTCTGATCTTCAATCAAGAATTGCTCGCTCTCGTCAAGGCCGGCTTGCCGATCCTCAAGATCTGGGACCTGCTCATCGAGCGGGCCAGGCACGCGGGGTTCCAGAGCGTCCTGCGGGCTGTGCGGCAGGACATCCGCGGCGGCGCGTCCGCCTCGGACGCGCTGGCCAAGCATCCGCACCACTTTCCGGAACTCTATGTGGCGACGGTGCGGGCCGGCGAGCAATCCGGCAATCTGCCCGAGGTCCTGCACCGGTATATCGTCTATCTCAAACTGATGCTGGGCTTGCGCCAGAAGGTGACGAAGGCGCTGGCGTATCCGGCGTTTCTCATCGTCATCGGTGTCGCCGTCGTCGGATTTCTCCTTGCCTATGTGATGCCGACGTTTGTCGCCGTCTACGGCGAGTCGGCGCGATCCCTGCCGCCGGCCACCCAGGCCCTGATTGAACTGGTGCAGACGGGCCAGGCCAACGCGATTCCGTTGCTCATCGTGCTGGCCATTGCGGTGGCGGCCCTGCGCGCGTGGTATCAGACGCAGGCCGGCCGTCGGACGGTGGACCGTTGGCTCCTGCGCATACCTCTGCTCGGTCAGATTTTCAGTGAGCACCACACCATACAGCTCACGCGCACGCTGGCCACTGTGCTGGCCGGAGGAACGCCGCTGGTGGATGCCCTGCAGATCTCGCGGGGCGCCGTGTCGAACCGGTTCATCTCGGAGGGTTTGGCAACGGCGGTGGGACAGATCCGTGAAGGGTCAACCCTGGCGGCGGCGCTGGAGGCTCCGAATATTCTGCCCAAGCTGGCGATTGAAATGCTGTCGGTCGGGGAGGAGACCGGCTCGCTGGAAGCGATGCTCAGAGACGTCGCCGAATTCTACGAAGGCGATCTCGACCTTAGATTGAGTCAACTCACCACCTGGATTGAACCAGCGCTGCTGCTGGTCATGGGAATCCTGGTCGGGATCATCGTGATCGTCATGTACCTCCCGGTCTTCCAAATGGCCGGCACGGTGCCGTGAGCATGCGCGGTTTCTGTGCGCTCGATTGCTTGCGACCGGCTCTGCGCTATTCGGTCTAAGCTGTTTAGAGGAGAGCGTCCATGCGGCGACATGTGGAACGCGCATCGTTGACTGACATCCTGATTAGCCAGGGCGCCGTGACCCGTGCGGCTCTCGACCAAGCGGTGAGCCGGTTCGGCGAGACCTCGACGACCCTCGGCGCCGCGTTGGTTAAGGAGGGCTTAATTACGGAAGAACAATTGGCCCGTGCGCTGGCCGCACAATACGGTCTGCCGTACGATCCTCTCGTCGAATTTCGTGTCGATCCCCGGTTCTTCCAACGCATCTCGGTCAAGTTGATGCAGCGGCATCCGTTCGTGCCGATCACCGAGGGGGACGGCGTGCTCACAATCGCCGTCCCCGACCCCCATAACCTGCTAGCCCTGGATGAGCTCGAGCTGATGCTCAATCAGCCGCTGCGCCTGATCGTCAGCCCGCGCGGCGCGATCCTGAACGCGCTGGAGCAGAGCGAGGGGTCCAGCCACGCCCTCCGCGAACTGGAAGCGGCGTATCGTTCGGTCCTGGTCAAGGAGGACGATCGGGGCGAGGAGATCCTGACCGTCGATCAGGCCGGCGAGGACCAGAGCCCCGCCGTCAAGCTGATCGATACGATTCTTCTGTCCGCGCTGCAACGTCGGGCAAGCGACATCCACATCGAAGCGGCCGATCGCTTTACGCGGGTGAAGTTCCGCGTCGACGGGATCCTCGTGCCGGCCATGGAGCCCCTGGACATTAAGCTGCATGCGCCGCTGGTATCGCGTCTCAAGGTTATGTCCGAACTGGACATCGCCGAGCGCCGCGTGCCCCAGGACGGCAGCTTCCGCGTTCGCATGGACCGCAAGACGGTCGATTTCCGGGTCTCCATTCTTCCCAGCGTGTTCGGTGAGTCGGTCGTCATCCGGATCCTGGATCGGGAGGCGATCACCTCCGGGGTTTCCGCCCTGCGACTGGACCGGCTCGGTTTCAACCCCGAGGATCTTCGGCGGTTCCGTCGGGCGACCGCCAGGCCATACGGCATGGTGCTGGTGACCGGACCGACGGGCAGCGGCAAGACCACCACGCTATACGCAGCCATCAGCGAGATGAACACTCAGGAAGACAAGCTGATCACGATCGAGGATCCGGTCGAATATCAACTGCCGGGCATCGTGCAGATTCCGGTCAACGAAAAAAAAGGCGTGACCTTCGCGCGCGGCCTCCGGTCGATTCTCCGTCACGACCCGGACAAGATCATGGTGGGGGAGATCCGGGATCCGGAAACGGCCCAGATCGCCATTCAGTCGGCCCTCACTGGACACTTGGTGCTGACCACCGTGCACGCCAACAACGTGTTCGACGTCATCGGCCGGTTTACCTCGATGGGGATCGATCCCTACAACTTTCTCGCCGCGCTCAACTGCGTGCTGGCCCAGCGGCTCGTGCGGATCATCTGCCCGTCCTGTCGCGAACAGGTCAAATTGGACAAAGCCTTGGCGGAAGAATCCGGACTGGATTACAACCAATACAAGGACACGCCCTTCTATCAGGGACGAGGCTGCCACGACTGCCACGGCACGGGATATCGCGGCAGAAAGTGCATTACGGAGTTTCTGAATCTGACCGACGAGATCAAGGAAATGATCATGGCGGACCGGCCGATCTCCGAGATCCGGTATCGGGCGGTGACGGACGGGATGATCACGCTCCGCCAGTCGGCGCTCAAGAAGGTGTTGGACGGGGAAACGACGCTGAAGGAAATCAACCGTGTCACCTTCAGCGAGGAGGGTTGAGGATGTGGTCATGGATGGCCGGCCGGCCTTGCCGCTGCCTGCGCATCGGGGCCAGCAAGCTCGCCTGGGTGGAAGTCCGGCGGGGCTGGAACGGACGGCCCCGCCATCGTTGCGCGGTGACGTCGCTCGTTCCGGGGGTGATTCGAGTCTCGCCGGTGAACGCGAATATCGCCGACATGCCGGCGTTGGAGGCGATCCTCCGCAGCCTCGTCTGGCCTGCACGCCACCTTCGCGTCGACGGCCGGAGCTGGATCCGCCAGATTCCGCTGCCCATCACGCTCATCCTCCCCGACCTGTGCGTGAGAACCGTTGTCTTGCAATTGGATCAACTTCCGGCCCGGACCGAGGAACGCGACGCGTTGATTCGCTGGCGAATCGGCCAAGAGCAACTCGTGCCGTTGGCCGATGCCAAAGTCGTGTCACAAGTGTGGTCCCCCGGTCGGCCGGCCAAGGGCCCGCACACCGTCCTCGCGGTCGTCATTCAGGACGCGGTCCTTGCGCAATACGAATTGGCCTGCGAGTCAGTCGGGTTGATTCCCGTGGACGTGGACATCGCGAGCTTCCGCCTCTTCAATCTCTGGGCGGCAACCGCCGGTTGGACTGGAACATCGGCCGGGGATCTCATGTGGCTGAATGTGGCGGACGGCGGCCTAACCCTGTTTCTGTTCCATGATGGACGCCTGGTGTTTGTCCGCACCAAGCTGCTGGGCTCAGCCGTGCCGTCCGAAGACGGTTTACACACCGGCCCTGACGATCGGAATCGCAGGGTGATCGATGAATGCCTGGCGTCGATTCAGGCCTGCCGGGAGCGCCATCCTCGATTGACAGTGCAACGGCTGGCGTTCGCCGCCGACGATCCGGATCCGGAACTGCCAGAGGTGCTTGCCCAGGAATTGGATGTGCCGGTCCACCCGCTGAACTGGAGCCAGATCCAACGAGCCGGGTGGAAACCGGTCGGCAAGGTCGTGGACGCGGTCGCCCTCCCTGCGATCGCCGGCGTCTTGTAAATGGAAGAGGTGACGGGATTGCAGTGGGTGAAGAACATCTTCTTTAGCTATCGAGGGCGTCGTTGGCGCTCGGGGCTGTTTCGGATCAATCTCAGCAGCCGCTTTCGCTGGTATCTCAAGCCGATCCGGCTCGGGCTTTTCGTGCTGGTCGGTGCGGTCGCCGCCGCGATAGTCTGGGATCTGGGTCAGATCTGGACCGCTCGTGGCGAGGCCGAGGAGATCACTGTCGCCTTGCAGCGGGTCAGAGAACAGGACCGGGCGTTCGTCGCCGCATCAGCCAAGGAGGGCATCGATCTCTCCGACGCGGCGATGCAACGACTACCCGCCGAGGTAGTGCTGGCTAATCAGCTCCTGGAGAAACGGGTGTTTTCCTGGACCCGGTTTCTCACGGAGCTGGAGCAGGCCATTCCTCCTCGACTCGCGATCACCAGCATCAGGCTCGACCCGAGCAGTTCGATCATTCGGTTGAACGGCGCCGCCCTCAGCCTGGAAGATGTCACCGCCTTGACCATCGCTATGCAGGATCACCCGACGTTCAAAGACCCGGTGTTGGGACAGCACCGGGATGCCGGCAACGGATTGGTCGAGTTTGACCTGATGGTTCGCTATCGACCCCAACGGATGTGAGTCGCCCGATGGACGCACTCGTTCGTCTGCTTCGCCAACCGTACGGCCCGCTCCTCCCGTGGTTCGGGCTGGCCGGCCTCCTGACTGCGGTCTATCTGACCGTGCACGCCACCTTCCTCGTCTCGGCTCAAGAGCAGCGGGCGGTCGTGCAAGCCGAGTGGACTGCCGCCCGGCAGCGGCTCGTCCAACACATGGAAGCGAAGAAGGTCCACCGGGAGCTCGACCAGGTGATGGCCGTGCTGCCGGCCGAACGGGATTTCGCGCCGTTGGCCCTCGGTGTGACAGAAGAGGCCAAGCGGGACAACGTGACGCTGCCGGCGCTGTCCTACCGAACCGAGGCGACCGGCGTGCCTGGCACGACGAAGGCGGTCCTGCAGGGAGCGGTGAGCGGGCGATACGAAGATCTGCGCCGCTTCATTTACAACCTCGAGACGGCGGAAGAGTTGCTGTTCATCGAAGACTTGGATGTGGTGCGGTCAGGCAACAGCCAGGATGAGCGGCTGACGTTTAACATTAAAATTGTAACCTATCTAAGGGGGGAGGCAGGCCGCGTCGCCGCGCCCTCAAAGGAGTGAGCTTGAGCCACCGGCATCAATTGCTACTCCTCGCGGTTCTGTGCTCGACCTGGGCCGGGCTTGTCGTCTGGCGGGCGGCTGAATGGGAGGAGCCGGCCCATGTCCCGCTTACCAATGTGTCGGGCACGGTCTCCGGCCAACCGGCACCGACCTGGCGGGCGGGCAGCGGCCTGCACGTCAATTTGGATCTCCTGGAGGCCAGTCGCAGCCTGCGGGACGCCACGTTTGCCACTCCCCGGAATATTTTCTCACCCCCCCGCGCCGATGCCGCTCCGCCGATGAACGCCGTCCAGCCGCTGCCGTCCGAACCGGATCACGGTTCGCCGGAAGCCTTGCACCAGCAGGCGGTGTCGGCCGAACTGGCCCAGTTCCGCTACCTCGGGTACATGCAACTGGGCGACACCTTTCGTAAACGGGAGGTGGCCTTGCTTGTCAAACAGGAAGAGGTACATATCGTCAAGGCCGGCGAAACCATCGAGGATCGGTTTCTGGTCAAGACCATCACGCCGGACGGGGTGACCCTCCAGGAGACTGGCTCGCGCGTCGAGCAGATCGTGCCTTTGGCGCTGGAACCGGAACCGCAGCCACCGCCGTCCCCGCAACAATAAGAAGAAACGCTGTATGTCCAACATCCGCTCAGATTGTCTTGCCGACGTCCGGGGATCCACGTACCTCCTGGTCATGTTCTCGGTCGTGCTGATCGGCATCTCGCTGTCTGTCGCCGCCAAGCAATGGAAAATCATGGTGCAGCGGGAGCTGGAAGCCGATCTTCTGGCCAAAGGCATCGAAATCCAGACCGCTATCGCACTCTATTCCGCCAGGATGAAAGCCGGGCGGGTGATCCCAGGCGAGGTGTACCCCAATTCCTTGGCCGAGCTGACCCGACAGCCCAGGCCTGTCCTGAGGAAGGTCTACCTGGATCCCGTGGGACGGGGAGAATGGGAGTTGGTCCGCGCGCCGACCGGCGGGATCATGGGCGTCCGAAGCCGGAGCAAGGCGAAGCCGCTCCGACAACATGACTTTCCTCTCGCGGTACGGCACTTTGAAGGATTGCCGACTTATCACGACTGGGTGTTCCAACATCCGAGTCCTTCCGCCGGCTCGCTCTTTCCGCTTCAACCCGGTGTCGTACCGACCCCGCCCGACTTTTCTCAACCGCAACCGTTGCCGACTCCGGCTCCATCCGGTTAGCCTCCGTCGAACGGCCGAACCTTGACGGCGTTCAAGAGGGGAGGGTATTCTCGCTTCGCATCACGCGCGATCCGTCGGGGACGGAGCGACCATCGCCCGGTCATGAGCGGATTGCCTGAGTCCCGGAGGAGCAATGGAAACGCCGGCTGCAACAACCGATCAAGCAATTGCCTCGAAATCGCCCGAAGAATACCTCCTCGAATTAGTCCGAAAGGCGAGGGCGGCCGCCGGGCGCTTAGCCACCTTGACGACCGACGTGAAGAACCGGGCTTTGACGGCCATGGCCGATACCCTTGAAGCCCGGGCCGAAGAGATTCTCGCGGCCAACGAGAAGGATCTCGCGGCGTTCGACCCGGCGCCGGAGCGGAAGGCCATGGCCGATCGCCTCCGGTTGACGCCCGAACGGATTGCCGAAATGGCGGCTGGCATTCGCGAGATCGTGAGGTTGCCGGACCCGCTTGGAGAAGTTCCCAAGATGTGGCGGCGACCCAACGGGATGCAGGTGGGACGGGTGCGCGTCCCTATCGGAGTCATCGGCATCATTTACGAAGCCCGGCCGAACGTCACCGCCGACTCCGCCGCACTTTGCCTCAAGTCCGGAAACGTCTGCGTGCTCCGCGGAGGATCGGAAGCGATCTATTCGAATACGGCCATCGCGGCGCTTCTGGCCGAAGCGGCGGAGAAGGAAGGCGTGCCGGCCGGCGCGATTACGTTCATCGATCGGTCTGACCGGGAGATCGCGGTCGCGTTGCTCAAACAAGACCGGTACATCGATCTGATTATCCCACGCGGCGGAGAGTCGCTGATGCAGACGGTGCGCGAACATTCGACGATCCCGGTCATCAAGCATGACAAGGGTGTTTGCCACATTTATGTGGACGCGGACGCCGACCCGCTTCTGGCCGAGCGGGTCTGCCTCAACGCTAAGGTTCAACGGCCCTCCACCTGCAACGCGATGGAGACGCTGTTGGTCCACCAGACCATCGCACGGACGTTCTTGCCCAGTTTGATCCCTAAGCTCCTGGATGCGAAGGTGGAGGTGCGTGGGTGTCCCAAGACCTGCCAGCTGGTTCCGGAGGCCATTCCGGCCCGGGACGACGATTACGGCAAAGAGTTTCTCGATCTCATCCTGGCAGTCAAGGTGGTGAAGAATATGGACGAGGCGTTGGACCACATTGCGAAGCACGGATCGCGCCACACGGAGGCGATCATCACCACCGACTACAGCCGGGCGATGCGGTTCCTCCGGGAGGTCGACGCCAGCGCAGTCCTCGTTAATGCCTCCACGCGGCTCAATGACGGCTACCAGTTCGGGCTCGGGGCGGAGATCGGGATCAGCACGTCCCGCATCCACGCGCGCGGTCCGATGGGGCTGGAAGAATTGACCTGCTTCAAGTTCATCGTCTTGGGCAGCGGTCAGATTAGAGAGTAACGGTGCAGTGGGCGACGTTGTGCATTCCGCCCTCTCACGGCCCGGCAACGTCATCTTTCCCGCCAATTTCCCCTACGTGCAGGATCTCGCTGCAGCCGGGGGACGTTGTGTCCGGCGGCCAAGCGGGCATCTGATTTTTTACGATCGCGCCGGACGGCGGTTTCTCGCGACCGATCCGGACGGCAACCCGTTGCATGAGTGTGAGTGGGAAACCACGCCGGCGGGCCACGTGCGGCTCGTTCGAGCGCGGTTCCAACTCGATTGGGAACAATGGGTCGGACTGAAGCCGGCTGCCCTCGTGAACGCTACGACCCTCGATCTCTCGCGCAAACCGGGTTGGGAGCGGCTGAGGGCGGACGATCTGCGCCGGATGGCTGCGCAGGTGCTAGGCGTCCCGCTGGAAGAGATCCGGTTCTTTTACGGAGATGAAGACCTGGTTGTCGATACCCGCGGCCTGGCGACCATCCGGCACAAGAAAGACGCGTTCTACATGTTAGATAGCGGCGGTTTTGACCATGCCCGCTTCATGTCCTGCATGGGAGCCATGCACTGGGATCGAATCGATTTCTTGCCCGTGGTCGAATTGTTTCAATCGCTGCTGCCCGGGACCGGGTCCGCCGCGCTCGAATTCATCCGCGGCCTGTACGACGATCAAAATGAAGGACGACCGAACCCGCTCGCGCTCCGCTACCGCGGGATTCCCACCTATCCCTCCGAAGCCGCCTTCCGCCTGTTCGGCGGATTTTTTACGCCGAGCGCGCCCGGCGGGCAGGACCCATTTTCGCTTTTCATGAATCCCTCCCGATCGCACGAGGTTACGTGGCTGCCGACACCGGACCCGCCGCGTCGCTATTTCGACCCTGCACGCCGGCTCTGCGTCACCGTCAAAGGGGAGACTATCCATAAGGCGACGCTTGCCGACGACCCGACGGGCCTCCCGTATGTCAAACCGCCGGCGCGCGGATTCGTGCCTTATGGTCGGAGCGTGGAAGTCTCGAACGGGATGCTGATTCTGCGTGACGGCGAGTGCCGACTCACATTCCCGCTCAATCCCGCCTGGGGGCCCATCCGCGATTTCGCGCTGCCTCCGGGAACAGAGTCGGCGCCGTGGGGATGGAGGGACCTCTTCCAAGGGACTCCGCCGGTGGTTTCAGCCGCCGAAGCCTTCGGCTCCATCTTACTCTATCCGGAAGATGACACGGAAATCGACGAAGCGGCATCGCAGCCGTTTGTCACCGATTTCCTGCAAGACCTTATGGAAGACACCCAGCCGCTGGCCTCCCGCTTGGCTCACGCCGTGTCGCTGCTGATCGACAACCTCGATGCCGGCCTCAGCGTCTGTATTAAGCCGGACCGGGCTCGCTGCTACACCGTGTTGTACCGCCGTCCGGCGTTGGCTCAGAAACATGCGCAGATCCTCTGGAATCAAGCGGCCTCGTCCGGCTCGTTGTTGGAGGCGCTCCGACGGGTCGCCTTCTTTCCCGCGGAGGCTTGCCGCAAGGCGGCCTACGCCAAGCAATATGACGTGATCTACCACTGGATTCCCTTTGCGGACTTCGACCGCCCCGTTGCGCTTTCCGATACGATCCGCTGTCTTGCCGAGGCGCTGGCCCCCGGTGGACTGGTCTTCGTCGTGGGGCCTCCGACCGTGGGTCGTCTCGTGCGGATCCATGCTTTGGAACTGCTCCGGGAAGAGCCGGTGGAAACCCTGCCGACGTTCCAGATGCACCGCACCATTCTTCCGATGGCCCGTCTCAAACCCGGCTTGACGCTAGTGCAAGCGAAAAAAGGCTACGCGGGTACTCCAGTCCGACCTTGACAGCCTCAGGCGCACCCGATAAGATGCACTCACCTTTAACGCTCATCCTGCGAGGTGAGCAAGGAGTGATGCTCATGAGGATCGGCCCGCTGGGTCGCGTCCCGCCAATAACTGCCTTCTCATCGCTCGTCGATGGGAAGGTTTTTTTATGCCTGGAACCCGCATGACGACGGGCGCGCGGACGGAGAAACCGCAGGAGCGGCTGGTTATGGAGGCGGGCGACATCGCCCGCGCGCTGACCCGCATCGCCCATGAAATCCTTGAACGGAACAAGGGCACCAAGGACCTGGCGCTGGTCGGGATCCGCACCGGCGGGGTGCATCTGGCTCACCGCCTAGCCCGTCGCATCCACGACATTGAAGGGGCCCAGGTGCCGATCGGAGAACTCGACATCACCCTCTATCGGGACGACCTCGCCCTGCGTAAGGACCAGCCGGTGCTCCGGAAGACTTCCGTGCCGTTCAACATCTCGGACCTGAAAATCGTCCTGGTCGACGATGTCCTGTTCACTGGACGCACGACCCGCGCCGCCATGGACGGGTTGATCGATTTGGGCCGGCCGGCTGAGATTCAACTCGCCGTGCTCGTCGATCGAGGGCACCGGCAACTGCCGATCAAGGCCAACTACATCGGCAAGAACATCCCAACGTCGCGGGACGAAATCGTCAAGGTGCTGTTGGAAGAAGAAGGGGAAGAGGACCGAGTGGTCATCCTCAAAGCGTAACCGGAGGAACCCGTGAGCCTCAAACGCAAAGACCTGCTCAGCCTCGCGACGTTGTCGGTCGAGGAGATCATGCTCATCCTGGAGACGGCCGATTCCTTTAAGGAAGTGACCGGACGGGAGATCAAAAAGGTCCCGGCTCTCCGAGGCAAGACCGTCGTGAACCTGTTTTTCGAGCCCAGCACCAGGACCCGCACCTCGTTCGAGTTGGCTGCGAAGCGCCTCAGCGCGGACGTGATCAACTTCTCGCCCTCGTCCAGCAGCGTGGTCAAAGGCGAAACGCTGCTGGACACGGCGCGCAATATTGAAGCCATGCAGGCGGACATTATCGTCCTGCGACACCCTGCCGCCGGTGCGGCGGAGACCCTGGCGCGCAGTGTCAAGTCCTCCGTCATCAACGCCGGCGACGGCTGGCATGAACATCCCACCCAGGCGTTGCTCGACCTCTACACGATCCGCGAACGGAAACTGCCCTTCAAAGGGCTGCGCGTGGCCATCGTCGGCGACGTGACCCACAGCCGGGTGGCGCGGTCGAATATTCACGCCTTGGTCAAACTGGGCGCGGAGGTCCGTGTCGTCGGCCCGCCGACGATGATTCCTCCGGCCGTGGACCGGCTGGGCGCCCGCGTCTACTACAACCTGGAAGACGCCCTGCGCGGCGTGCAGGTGATTATGATGCTCCGCCTGCAATTGGAACGGCAGGGACGGGCTCTCTTCCCCACGATCCGGGAGTACTCGCGGCTGTATGGGCTCACGGCGGAGCGGGTGAAGTTGGCTGAACCGGGCGCCATCGTCATGCATCCGGGCCCAATCAATCGGGGCGTGGAGATTGCGCCGGAGGTTGCAGACAGCCTATCCTCGGTGATCCTGGACCAGGTCGCCAACGGCGTGGCCGTGCGGATGGGCATCCTGTATCTGATGTCTGGCGCAAACTGATTGGGTATCGATCGACCTGATGCCTCAGAAGGATCGACACGAAATGAAGAGAGCCAGCGGCGGGCCAATTCTGCTCCTGATACGGGGTGGGCGCGTCATCGATCCAGGACGGCAGAACGGCGTGGCGGATGTCTTGATCGAGGATGGACGAATCGCTGCCGTCGGGCGGCACCTCTCCGCTCCGCGCTCTGCGACGGTCATCGACGCAACCGGGCTCCTGGTTTTGCCGGGATTTGTGGATCTCCACGTCCATCTGCGCGAACCGGGGTTCGAATACAAGGAAACGATTGAGAGCGGAACAGCGGCGGCCGTGGCTGGCGGATTCACGTCCGTTTGTTGCATGCCCAACACGAACCCGGTCAACGACAACCAGTCGATCACGGAGTTCATTCTGGAGCGGGCGCAGGCGGCGGGCAATGCGCACGTGTTTCCGATCGGCGCAATCACCAAGGGGTCCGAGGGCAAAGAGTTGGCGGAAATCGGCGATCTGCGGCGGGCCGGTTGCGTGGCTATCTCCGACGACGGCCGTCCCGTCATGAACAGCCTGGTCATGCGCCGGGCCATGGAATACGCGCTGGCGTTCGATCTGCCGGTGGTGGACCATTGCGAGGACCTGCACCTCACGGAGGGCGGGTGTATGAACGAAGGTGTGGTCTCCACCGAGATGGGCCTGCCGGGTATTCCCGCGGCGGCGGAAGATATTATGGTCGCCCGCAACCTGGCGTTGGCGGAGTTGACCGGCGCGCGTCTGCACCTGGCGCACCTCAGCACGGCCGGTTCGGTGCGCATGGTTCGCGAGGCCAAGGCGCGCGGAATCCGGGTGACCGCGGAGGCTTGCCCGCATCATTTCGCGCTGACGGAAGAAGTCTGTCGTGGTTACAACACCCATGCGAAGATGAATCCGCCGCTGCGGACCTGGGAGGACGTGCAAGCCATCAAAGAAGGCTTGCGGGACGGCACCATCGACGTGATCGCCACCGATCATGCTCCGCATGCAACACAGGAAAAGCAGCAGGAGTTCGCACAGGCGCCGTTCGGAGTCGTCGGCCTCGAAACCGCGCTGCCGTTGACGTTGGCGTTGGTGGAGGAGGGGGTGCTGACGCTGGAGGCCGCGGTGGCCAAATTGACCGAGGCGCCGGCCAAAGCGTTCGGACTGGCCAAAGGCACGTTGGCGCCGGGCGCCGATGCGGACGTCACCCTCGTCGATCCACAGGCTCAATGGGAAGTCGATCCGACCCGCTTCCGCTCGAAAAGTCGAAACACTCCTTTTGCCGGATGGAAGGTCAAAGGCCGGGTGACTGCGACGCTGGTCAACGGGCGCGTGGTCTACGAACTGCAGCCTACGGAGCAGGAGGCGCGGTGAGCCGCGTGGTGCGAGGGATCCTGATCGTTTGCCTGACCTTGGAATGCACGGCCTTGGGAGTCTGGACGGGAGGCCTCATCGTGCTGATCGCCGCGGTCATTCCGGCTGTGTTCAATACCTTCGGCGGACAGGATGCCGGCGGATTATTTTTAACCCGCTCGTTCGACGGGTATAATCGCCTGGTCCTCGCCGCTCTCGCGTTCTTGGCGGCCGGCGCCGGCTGGCGGACATGGGTGGGCCGCCGGGGAGTTCCTGTTCCGCCGGCCAGCCGGAGCGAATGGGCGCTGTTCGGCGCGATGGCGGTGATCGCCGCCGTGATCGTGTTCGGGCTGCATCCCAAGGCAACCACCCTCCAGGCGGAAGCCTTTGCGGCTCAAGGCGAAGAGGCGCGCAAGGCGGCGTTTGCGGCGTTCTTTCGGTTGCATTGGCCGATACGCTTTCTGTACCTGTTGAACCTGGGTTTGGGAATCGCGCTGATCGCCGTAAAAGTACGGAGCTGGATCCAGCATCAGGGAGTCGCGCGATGAAGAAAGCCGTGCTGGCCCTGGCCGATGGAACCGTCTTCGAGGGCCGCGCCCTCGGCTATGAAGGTGAAACGGTCGGGGAAGTCGTGTTCAACACGGCCATGACCGGTTACCAAGAAATTCTGACCGATCCCTCGTACAAAGGCCAGATCATCACCATGACCTGCCCACATATCGGCAATTACGGCGTGGCGCCGGAAGATGTGGAATCTCGGCGCGTGTGGGGAGAAGGTTTTATCGTCCACGAGGCCAGCGTGCTGGCCAGCAACTGGCGAAGCCGCTTGACGCTGCCCGAGTATCTTCAGGAGGCCCGTGTCGTCGGCATTGAAGGGATCGATACGCGATCCCTGACCCGACACCTCCGCGAGCATGGCTCGCAGCTCGGAGTAATCTCGCACCTAGATCTTGACCCTCGGCGGGCGGTGGCAAAAGCCAGGACCGCCCCGAGTCTCATCGGACGCGATCTGGCCGCAGAAGTGACGTGTCGCCAGCCCTATGAATGGACGGAGGGATCCGGCTCCTGGGCGCCCCATCCAGCCGGCAACGGGGCGGCGGCAAAGTCCGGAAGAATGGCCGAACGCCGCACGCCGTGGCGCGTGGTCGTGTATGATTTTGGGGTGAAGCGGAACATTTTGCGGCGGCTTGTCGATGTGGGCTGCGCCGTAACCGTGGTGCCGGCTTCGACCCCGGCTCAGGCCGTGCTGGCGATGAAGCCCGATGGCGTCGTGTTGTCCAACGGTCCGGGCGATCCGGAAGGGGTGCCCTACGCCATCCAAGCGGTCGGCCATCTGCTCGGCCGTGTACCGCTGTTCGGCATCTGCCTCGGTCATCAACTGCTTGGCTTGACTCTTGGGCTGCGTACCTACAAACTGAAGTTTGGACACCACGGCGCTAACCATCCGGTGATGGACCTGCGCACCAAAAAGGTTGAGATCACGTCGCAGAACCATAACTTCGCCGTGCGGATCCCGCAAGGCCTGAATCCCGTTCCCGCTCAGCCGCTGATCGCGGAGACGACGCACGGGCGCGTGGAGGTCACCCATGTCAGCTTGAACGATCATTCGGTCGAGGGCCTGGTCTGTCTGGATCAGCCGGCTTTTTCGGTGCAATATCATCCTGAAGCCTCTCCCGGGCCTCATGATTCGGCGTATGTGTTCGAAGAATTCGCGCACCTGATGGAGAAGGGTCATGCGTAACAGGCTCCGCGTCGGTCTTGTCGCCTTTCTTACGGCTCTGCTTCAGTCCGGATGCATCACCATCAACCTGCCGCCTCCGCTCGGTCCCCTGGAAGAAGTCCAGGTGAGCGGCGCCGGCGACGCCAAGGTCCTGCTGATCGATCTGTCCGGCATCATCAGCTCCCAGGAACAGGACGGGTTCATCTCGCGCCCCAGTCTGATCGCCACCTTGAAAGAGGAGCTGACGAAGGCCGCGAAGGACGACAAAGTGAAGGCGGTCGTGATCCGGATCAACAGCCCGGGCGGGACCGTCACGGCCTCCGACATCGTCTATCACGAATTGAAGACCTTTAAGACCGCGCGGAAGATTCCGATTGTCGCGTCGATTATGGACGTAGGCGCCTCCGGCGGTTATTACATCGCAGCCAGCGCGGACGCCATTCTCGCGCACCCGTCCTCGGTGACCGGCAGCCTCGGCGTCATCATGCTGACCATCAACGCGCGCGGCCTCCTCGAGAAAGTGGGCGTCGAAGCGACCGCCGTCACGTCCGGCCCGCGCAAGGACATGGGTTCCCCGTTTCGTGCGATGACGCCGGAAGAGCGCGCGATCTTTCAAGGGGTCATCGATTCCTTCTACCAGCGGTTTCTGACGGTGGTCCAGGAAGGCAGGCCCAATCTGTCCATGGATCAGATCAAGAAACTCGCCGACGGGCGGATCTATTCCGGCGAGCAAGCCAAGGCCGTCGGGCTGGTGGACGATGTCGGCTATCTGGAACAAGCCATCGAGACGGCGAAGAAGCGGGCCGGCCTGAAGGACGCGCGGGTCGTGGCCTACCGGCGTCCCGGGGAATATCAGAACAACATTTACTCGCGCCTGTTCGGTTTCGGCCACGGACTCGCCGGGATGGCGAACCTCGACCTGCTTTCGCTGGTGCGTGGAGGCACTCCGCAATTCATGTATTTGTGGATGCCGTGACGGAGCAGGGATTCGTCGATCCATTCTGAGACGGATGCGTTGTTCATGGCCCCATTTATGAATTTATGAATATGAACAGCATGAAGACATTCCTCTCGGCGCCGATCAGCCGGCGAACCGCGATCATCCTGGCGGCGCGTGGTCTACTCGGGATTTGCCTGGCGGGAAGCTCGTTGAGTGCGCTGGCCGGCTGTTATCGCGCGCCAGGCACGGCGCGCGACCAGCTCATCTTCCTCTCGGAGGAGAAAGAGATTGCGATGGGCGTCAGCGCCTTCCGCGAAGTATTGCGCCAGGCCCGGCTAAACGAAAATCCCGAGATCAACGAAATGGTTCATCGGGTCGGCCGGCGGATCGCCGCAGTCGCGAACAAACCGGAGTATCATTGGGAATTCGCGGTCATCCAGGACGATCGGGTGATCAACGCCTTCGCCTTGCCGGGCGGCAAGGTCGCCGTGTTCACCGGCATCCTCAAGATCACGCAAAACGAGGCAGGGCTCGCAACGGTCATGGGCCATGAGGTTGCCCACGCGTTGCAACGGCACGGCGCCGAACGGATGAGCCGCGGGATTCTTGAACAGATCGCGCAAGTCGGCGCCCTGGCCGGGGCCGCGACTGGCGCCATCAATCCGAGCGTGGCCATGGGCGCGATGGGCGCCTACGGCGTGGGAGTGTCCCTGCCGTTCAATCGCAAGCAGGAATCGGAAGCCGACTATATCGGCCTTCGGCTGATGGCCCAGGCCGGGTACGACCCGCGCGAGGCGGTGGCTTTCTGGGAGCGGATGAGCGGCTGCCCTCGGCAGATGATCGGCAAACTGTGCTTTCGCTCCCAGCAGGCGATCCCGGAGTTTCTGTCCACGCATCCTTCGGACGTGACCCGGATCAACCAGATCGAGGCCTGGATCCCGGAAGCCATACGTTACTACCGTCCGGCGGACGGCCTTGAACCGGCGCATCCCCCTCGGCCGTATCAACCGCCGATCGGACCGATGCCGAAAACCGGATAGGAGACAAGGGCGATCAGCGAGAGCCGACGCACTATTGACGTGCGGTGCTTTGTGGCCCTAGAGCCTCACGCCCATCGCCCATAGTCTGAAGAACGATTATGCCCAAACGAACCGATATCGAGACCATCCTGCTGATCGGCTCCGGCCCGATCGTCATCGGACAAGCCTGCGAGTTCGATTATTCGGGCACCCAGGCCTGCAAAGCTCTCAAAGAAGAGGGCTACCGGGTCGTGCTGATCAACAGCAATCCGGCGACCATCATGACCGATCCCGAGTTAGCCGATCGGACGTATATCGAGCCGATCACGCCGGAGGTGGTGGAGCTCGTCATCGAACGGGAACGCCCCGATGCCTTGCTCCCTACCATGGGCGGGCAGACCGCGTTGAATACGGCGATGAGCCTGGCCAAGCGGGGCACGCTGGAGAAATACGGCGTCCGTCTGATCGGTGCCTCGGCGGAGGCGATTCACAAGGCGGAGGATCGCGACGCGTTCCGCCAGGCCATGTGGCGGATCGGGCTCGCCGTGCCCGCCAGCGGCATTGCCACATCCCTCGCCGAAGCCGAGCGCCACATCGAGCGGATCGGCTTTCCGGTGATCGTTCGTCCCTCATTCACCCTCGGCGGGACCGGCGGCAACATCGCCTACAATATCGAGGAATTCCGCCAGCACGTCGAATGGGGTCTGACGATGAGTCCAGTCCGGCAGGTGCTCATCGAGCAATCGGTGATCGGGTGGAAAGAGTTCGAACTGGAGGTGATGCGCGACCTGAAGGACAACGTCGTGATCGTGTGTCCGATCGAGAACGTCGATCCGATGGGTGTGCACACCGGGGACAGCATCACCGTCGCGCCGGCCATGACCTTGACCGACAAAGAGTATCAAGCGATGCGGGACGCCGCGGTCCGGATCATCCGCGAAATCGGCGTCGATACCGGGGGCTCCAACATCCAGTTCGGCGTCAACCCTGACACCGGCGAGATGGTGGTGATCGAGATGAATCCCCGCGTCTCCCGCAGTTCGGCCTTGGCGTCGAAAGCGACCGGCTTTCCGATCGCCAAGATTGCGGCCAAGCTGGCGGTCGGCTATACCCTGGATGAGATCACGAACGACATCACCGGCGTGACGAAAGCTTCCTTCGAGCCCACCATCGATTACGTCGTCGTCAAGATCCCGCGTTTCGCCTTCCAGAAATTCCCCGGCGCGGATCCGACGCTTACGACGCAGATGAAGTCCGTGGGCGAAGCCATGGCGATCGGCCGCACCTTCAAGGAAGCGCTCCAGAAGGCCATCCGTTCTCTGGAAGTGGATCGTTTCGGCCTGAATTCGGGATTTGGTCTCGATTTCGGCGTGCCGAACGATTTCGATCGCCGGGCGGCGATGGACCGTGTCCGAGCCCTGCTCCGCGCGCCGCATCCGGACCGCCTGTGGCGGCTGGCCGACGGGATGCGGCTCGGCATGACCAACGAGGAGCTGTACGAGTTGACCAAGATCGATCCGTGGTTCCTCGAGCAGATTCGGGAAATCGTGCGGGTTGAGGAGCAACTTGTCCAAGCAGGCCGGACGGCTCTCGACTCGGCCGATCAGGGACTCTTTCGGTACGCTAAAGAACTTGGGTTTGCCGATGAGCGGCTCGCGCAACTGACGGGTCTTGACGTTCAGGAGATTCGGAGCCGACGGATGACCGGCGGAGGCTCGGATGGCCACCCGGCGGTCACCTACAAACGGGTCGACACCTGCGCTGCCGAGTTCGAGGCCCACACGCCCTATCTCTATTCCACCTACGGTCGCGAGTGCGAAGCCCGGCCGACCTCCCGTCGCAAAGTCATCATCCTCGGCGGTGGGCCCAACCGGATCGGGCAGGGCATTGAGTTCGACTATTGCTGCGTCCACGCCGCCATGGCGCTGCGCGAGGAGGGCGTCGAGACGATTATGGTGAACTGCAATCCCGAGACGGTCAGCACCGATTACGACACCTCGGACCGATTGTATTTCGAGCCGTTGACCGAAGAAGACGTGCTGCACATCGTCGATCGGGAACGTCCGCTCGGCGTGGTCGTCCAGTTCGGCGGCCAAACGCCATTGAAACTCTCCGTACCGTTGGCCCGGGCTGGGGTGCCGATCCTGGGAACCAGTTCCGACGCGATCGACCGGGCGGAAGATCGGGAACGTTTCCGGGACCTGCTGAACACGCTCGGGCTGCGCCAGGCGGCCAGCGGCATGGCGCGGTCGCTTGATGAAGCCGTGAAGGTGGCGCAGGAGATCGGCTATCCCGTGATGGTGCGCCCCTCCTATGTTCTCGGCGGGCGAGCCATGCAGATCGTGCACGATGAGACCGGCCTCCTGGCCTATATGGGATCCGCAGTCAAAGCCTCCCCCAAGCATCCCGTCCTGATCGACAAGTATCTGGAAGACGCGATCGAAGTGGACGCCGATGCGATCTCCGACGGCCGCACGGTCGTCGTGGCCGGCATCATGGAGCATATCGAGGAAGCCGGCGTCCATTCAGGGGACTCGGCCTGTTCGTTGCCCCCATACACCCTCGACAAAAAGGTGGTTGCGGAGATTCGACGACAGATGACGGCACTGGCCTTGGAATTGGGCGTCATCGGCCTGATGAACGCGCAATTCGCCGTGAAGGACGATGTAGTGTACGTGCTCGAAGTGAACCCGCGCGCATCGCGCACCGTGCCGTTCGTGAGCAAAGCGATCGGCGTCCCCCTGGCCAAGCTGGCGATGAAAGTGATGGTCGGCAGGAGTCTCGAAGACCTGCGTTTCACGGACGCGCCGGAACCTCCCTACGTGTCGGTCAAAGAAGCCGTCTTTCCATTTACGAAATTCGCCGGCGTCGATGTCCTGTTGGGACCAGAAATGAAGTCGACCGGCGAGGTCATGGGGATCGACGGCGATTTCGGGTGGGCCTTCGCCAAATCCCAGGCCGGCGCCGGTGCAAGCTTGCCCACCGCGGGCCGGGCCTTTATCAGCGTGAAGGAACAGGACCGCCCGGCCGCGTTCGAGGTCGCAGCGCGGCTCGCGGCGCTCGGCTTCCGGATCGAAGCCACCAAAGGGACCGCCGCTTACCTGCACCACCGCGGGCTGTCCGTTGACACCGTGAATAAGGTAAAGGAGGGTCGGCCGCATATCGTGGACCATATCAAAAACGGAGAGATTTGCCTGGTCGTCAACACCGTCAGAACCGCCTCGTCGCAAGCCGATTCCGTCTCCATTCGACGAGAAGCGCTTCACAAGAACATCCCCTACTACACCACGATGCGTGGCGCCCGCGCGGCGGTGATGGGGATCGAAGCCATGATGAAAAAAGAGCTGGCGATCCGGTCGTTGCAGGAATATCACGTTAACGCGCAGGCTGGGGGCGTAAAGCCATAGGCCTGGTGCTGGCGGAAAGGGCGCGGAGATTCCGCTGGTGAGACGTTTGCCGAGAACCTATTGCGTTTTGTGTGAGAGAGGAAGCATGCCGACACCGATCACAAAGAAAGGGTACGAAGCGTTGAAAGCCGAGCTCGACCGGCTGCGCAAGGTCGAGCGACCGAAGGTCATCGAAGCGATCGCCGAAGCCAGAGGGCACGGCGATCTCAGCGAAAACGCGGAATACGAGGCCGCCAAGGAGCGGCAGGGCTTCATCGAGGCGCGGATTGCGGAGCTGGAGCGCAAGCTGGCGGACGCCAGGATTATCGAGACCGCGAACCGCTCCAGCGACACCGTCGTCTTCGGCGCGACCGTCGTCCTGATCGAACAGGCATCCGGGGAAAAAAAGCAATACACCCTAGTCGGCCAGGACGAGGCAGACCTCAAGAACGGGAGAATCTCGGTTCAATCGCCCGTCGGGAAGGCGCTGATTGGCCGTCGCGTCGGGGACGTGGTCGAGGTGCAAACGCCAGCCCGCCTGGTGGAGTACGAAATCCTCGAGATTCGATTCGACGAACTCTAACTCCTGTAACGCGTGACACGTCATGCCGGCCGCCATTTCCCTCATCACGCTGCTGACCGATTTCGGCGACCGCGACTACTTCGTGGCCAGCCTGAAAGGGGTCATTCTCGGGATCAACCCGCTCGCCCGGATCGTCGATCTGTCCCATCAGATCACGCCCCATCAAATCGACGAAGCGGCCTATCTGTTGAAGTCCTGTTACCGGTACTTCCCTGAGGGGACCGTGCACGTCGCCGTGGTCGATCCCGGCGTCGGCAGCCGCCGGCGGCCGTTGCTGGTCAGCAGCTCGCGCTACTTTTTCATTGCCCCGGACAACGGATTGTTGAGCTACATCTATCAGGAAGAGACGAACGTCGAAGTGCGGCAGATCGAGAACCGGCAGTACCGGCTGGAGTCAGAAGGCGCGACGTTCGACGGCCGCGACCTCTTCGCCCCGGCTGCGGCGTGGCTGACCAAGGGCATGGCCATCGGTTCGTTCGGTCGGCTGATTCGCGATTACGTCAGGCTTCCGATCGCCGAGCCGGTCTGGGATCAACAAGTCATGACCGGTCAGATCGTCTATGTCGACCGATTCGGCAACTTGATCTCCAATGTGTCGTCCGCGCACGTCAAAGAAGTCCGGGGGGTGGCCAAGCGCGATCCGATCATCCGGATCGGCGGCATCACCATCGAGGGCTTGGTCGGCAGTTACAGCGAAGGATTGCCCGACCAGCCGCGGGCGCTCATCAACAGCAACGGGCAACTCGAAATCTTCCTCAAAGAAGCCAGCGCCGCGGAACGCCTGAAGGTGGGACGAGGCGAGCGGATCGACGTGTTCTGACCCCATTCCATCGGCAGTAGCCTTCAACCGGTCAGTGCACGAATCCGATCGCACACATAGCCAGAAAACGGGATCGCGCAGGTAAAGGCGGGAGATACGGCGTTCAAGACGTGGATAGAACGATGATCGCCTTCCACGATAAAATCCATTTCTAGACGTTTTTCGCGGATATCCAACAGTTGCGCGCGAATACCCGGCTCTCCCCATTGCTGAAACTGGCGCAGCTCGACGCCATTGACCAACTCGCTCGCCAGGGCGACCATCCGCGAGCGGGAATACTTCGCCATCTCGCTCAGCGCCAGCCGTGCGAAGTCGAAGCGGGAGTGGAGTAACAGCCCGAGCCCTTGTCCCACGACCTCGATCAATTCGCCTGGTCGAAAATTGTTCAACCCTCGATACTGTTCCCGCCAAAGAGCCGGGATCGCGGTCGGTCCGATCTTGACTCGACCGGAGACCGTCACCGTGAAATGCACCCCCAAGAACGGATTCCGCAAATCCGGCACCGGATAAATATTGGTCCGAATCGCTCCGGGCGGTTCGTTCGAATACAGATACAAGCCTTTGAACGGCAGAATCCTGTAGCGTTCGGAAAAGCCAAAGTCCTGCGCGATCTTATCGGCGTAGAGTCCTGCAGCGTTGACCACATATCCGGCCTCATAGGTCTCCCGGTTGGTGCGCACCTGATGGTTGTTCCGGCCCTCGTACGTCGTGCCGTGATGAATCCGGATCCCTTCCGCCAGTGCGTCCGCTTGCACAGCGTTCACCACCGATAGGGGATCGACGGTCGCGGTCCGGGGAGAGAACAGCGCCCGTCGATAAGTCTTGACCCGCGGCTCGATCGCCTTGGCCTCCTGTTCGGTCACCTCCTCTAGTGCAATCCCGTTCGCACGGCCCCGACGGAGCAGCTCGTCCAGCGACGCTAGTTCGCCTTCATGTTTAGCCACCACGAGCTTGCCGCACTTGTTGAGCGGCAGCTTCTTGTCCTCACAGTAAGCCGTCAGTTGTTCGTTGCCCAACCTGGTGAATTTCGCCTTGAGGCTGTCGGGGGAATAGTAAAATCCGGCATGGAGCACGCCGCTGTTGCGACCGCTGGCGTGCGCCCCGCACCACGCTTCTTTCTCGACCACGACGATCCGGGCATCGGCAAAGCGCCGGCGCAGTTCCCGCGCGATACTTAAGCCGATAATTCCGCCGCCAATTACCAGAAAATCGCTCGTCACCATGCCCCTATCCCCGAGTCGATCGCCTTCCTGATTGACTCGTGCGGACCGCCTCTCCCACCGTCCGGATCGAAGCATCGATGATCGACACCATCCGGGCCAGCGCGGCGCGAGGAGTTGAGAGCGGCGGCATCAACACGACCACGTTCCCCAGCGGGCGGATCAGCAGTCCGCGCCGACGAGCTTCCAATGCGACCCGATGGCCGACCCGCAGCGCGGGTGAGTAGGGCTCCTTCGTCACCCGGTCCTTGACCAGTTCGATGCCCACCATGAACCCACATTGGCGGATGTCTCCGACCTGGGGCAATTCCCCCAGAGGACGCAGCCATCGCCTCAGCGCTTCGATTTTCGGGCGCAGGCGCGTCAATGTCCGTTCCTGGCGAAAGACGTCCAGGTTCGCCAGGGCCACGGCGCAGCCGAGCGGATTGCCGGTATAGCTGTGCCCGTGAAAGAACGCCTTCCAGTCCTCGTACCGGCCTAAGAACGCCCGATAGATCTCCTCCGTCGCTAACGTCGCCGCCAGCGGCAAGTAGCCGCCGGTCAAGCCTTTGCTGATCGTCATCAGGTCCGGCGTGACGCCTTCCTGTTCGCAAGCGAACATCGTGCCTGTGCGGCCGAAGCCTGTGGCGACTTCGTCGGCGATCAAGAGCACGCCATATTTCGTACACAGCTCGCGGACACGTTTGAGATAGCCGGGCGGCGCCGTGATCATCCCGGCTGCCGCCTGCACGAGCGGCTCGATGATGAAGCCGGCGAGGTCACGGTGTCGCGCTTTGAGCATGTGTTCGACGGGGTCGAGGCAGGCCATCCCGCAGGATGGATAGGCCAGTTTCAGCGGGCATCGATAGCAGTATGGCGCGTCAGCGGCCAATGTGGGAAAAAGCAGCGGCGCAAACCGTTTGTGGAACGTGTCGATTTGGCCGACGCTCATGGCTCCTACCGTGTCGCCGTGATAGGCCAGCGTCAGATGCAGGAAAGTGTTCTTCGGCCCGAGGCGGGGACACCGTTGCTGCCAGTACTGCACCGCCATCTTCAAGGCGATCTCTACGGCCGTGGATCCGTCATCCGAATAGAAGACGCGGGTCAAGCCGCGCGGGGCCAGGCCCACCAATTCCCGTGCGAGTCTAATGGCGGGAGGATGGCTGAGACCCAACAGCGTGCTGTGCGCGATTCGTCCGAGTTGATCGCGGATCGCCCGATCCAAGAGCGGGTGGCGATGTCCATGGACGTTGACCCAGATGGAGGACACCCCGTCCAAATAGCGACGCCCCTGGATGTCGACGAGGTAAGGCCCCTTGCCGCGCTCGATGATCACCGGCATCTCCTGCTCCCATTCCCGCATCTGGGTGAAGGGGTGCCAGAGATACTTCCGATCCCATGCAGCCAGTCGATCAGAGTCGGAGCGGAACGTCCGCGATTCCATGGATTATCGAGAGAGCGTTGCAACCGCGTCGTGCATGTCGAACGTCGGAAAGACGTGCGGATTATAGTGAGCCGGTGTTCTCTTTGACAACCCGGGAGCGAGGCAATATAATGAGCCGATTCCGTAATGCATGAGCCGGGATTTGCAAAATCTCATCCGGAATTTCTCCATTATCGCGCACATTGATCACGGCAAATCCACCCTCGCTGACCGGTTCCTAGAAGCCACGGGTGCCATCACCGCCCGTGAGTTCCGAGAACAGATCCTCGACGCGATGGACCTTGAACGTGAGCGCGGGATCACGATCAAGGCCCATGCGGTCGCCATCCGGTATCAGGCGAAAGACGGGCGGACGTACACCCTCCATCTGATCGATACGCCAGGGCACGTCGACTTCACCTACGAGGTCTCGCGCAGCCTGGCGGCCTGTGAGGGCGCCTTGCTACTGGTGGACGCCAGTCAGGGCGTGCAGGCGCAGACGATCGCCAACGTACACCTGGCCATGGCGAACAACCTGGTTATCATTCCGGTCATCAACAAGATCGATCTTCCGAGCGCCGACATCGAGGTCACGAAGCAGCAGATCCAGGAAGTCCTCGGGCTTGAAGCCGCCGATGCCCTGCTGGTCAGCGCGAAAGAGGGGAGGGGGGTGGCGGACGTGTTGGAAGCCGTCGTCGCCAGGGTTCCGCCGCCTTCCGGTTCACCGGACAAGCCGCTCAAGGCGCTGATCTTCGACTCATGGTTCGACAACTACCAAGGGGTCATCGTGTTGATCCGCATCATCGACGGGTCAGTCCGGCCCGGCATGAAGATCAAGGTCATGTCCAATGATCGGATTTTCGAGGTGGCCGAAGTCGGGCAATTCACGCCGAAGCGGACTAAGACCGCGCAGCTCCAGACGGGCGAAGTCGGCTATCTCTGCGCCAACATGAAGGGAGTGGCGGACGTCAAGATCGGCGACACGATCACCGACGCGGTTCGCCCCACTGACTCTCCGTTTCCCGGGTACAAGGAGGTCAAGCCACTGGTCTTCTGCGGTCTGTATTCCACCGACACGGCGAAGTACGAGGACCTGCGCGACGCGCTGCAGAAGCTGCGCTTGAACGATTCCTCGTTCGTCTATGAACCGGAAACGTCGCTGGCGCTGGGATTCGGATTCCGCTGCGGATTCCTCGGGCTCCTGCACATGGAAATCATCCAGGAACGGTTGGAACGGGAGTATGGACTTTCGTTGATCACCACCGCGCCGACGGTGGTATATCGCGTCCTGACGACCAAGGGCGAAGTGCTGGAAATCGACAACCCCGCCAAACTGCCGCCTCCCCATGCGATCGAACTGTTCGAGGAGCCGTTCATCCTGGCGACGATCATCACGCCGGAACGGTATGTCGGGAACCTCCTTCAACTGTGCCAGGAACGGCGCGGCATCCAGCAAAGCCTTCAGTACCTCGACCCGACCCGCGTCATGCTCACATACGAATTGCCCCTCAACGAGGTCATCTTGGATTTCTACGATCGGCTGAAATCGAGGACTCAAGGCTACGCTTCGTTGGATTATGAGCTGATCGGTTACCGGGAATCGGATCTCGTGAAGCTGGACATTCTGCTCAACGGCGAGCCGGTCGACGCCCTGTCGTTCATCACCCATCGCGAGCGAGCCTATCATCGGGGTCGGCAGATGGTTGAGAAAATGAAAGAGCTGATTCCGAAGCAGATGTTCGAGATTGCCATTCAGGCGGCGATCGGCAACAAGGTCATCGCGCGGGAAACGATAGGCGCTCTGAAGAAAAACGTCACGGCGAAGTGCTACGGCGGCGACATTACCCGCAAACGGAAGCTGTGGGAAAAACAGAAAGAAGGCAAAAAGCGAATGAAACAGGTGGGCCGGGTCGAAGTGCCGCAGGAAGCGTTTCTCGCCCTGCTGAAGGTGACCGACGAATGAGCAGAGATCCTAATCGCCCGGGCATGGAGGACACCTCCTCGTCCCGCACCGAGATCGCACCCCAACCCCCGATTTCCAAGCCGCTTTTGGAAAAGGAAGCGGTTGCGGCTGCCAGCGAACCGATTCAGAGTCGAAAATCCGTCTTCCGCGAATATGCGGAGGCGATCGTCGTCGCCATGCTTCTGGCGTTCGCGATCCGCGTGTTCGTCGTCCAGGCCTTCAAGATTCCGTCCGGCTCGATGATTCCGACTCTGTTGATCGGCGATCACATTTTGGTCAGCAAATTGGCGTACGGCCTCCAGTGGCCGACGAATTGCAAAGTGCACCTGAGCTTTCCTCCGATTACCTGCTATTCCTCGTATACGCTGATCCGCTTCGGCCAGCCGCAGCGCGGTGACATCATCGTGTTCCGCTACCCAGAGGACGAAGACAAGGATTTCATTAAACGGATCATCGGTCTGCCCGGGGATACGATCCAGATCCGCAACAAGGTCGTCTACGTCAACGGCACGCCGCTCGACGACAAGGCCTATACCCAACGGGTGGATCCGGGGGTGATCGACAGTGCGGTCAACCCGCGCGACAACTTCGGTCCGGTCACGGTCCCTGAAGATTCCTATTTCGTGATGGGGGACAACCGCGACCAGAGTCTCGACAGTCGGTTCTGGGGATTCGTGCGCGCGGACAAAATCCGGGGGAAAGCCTTCCGGATTTACTGGTCGTGGAGCGGACAAGGCAAGTGGACGGAGTGGGTGCGATGGGAGCGTCTCGGCCAGGCCGTTCGATGAGCGGCGCACGCCGATCCGCTGGCGCTGGCGAGGTCCCGAGACCCCCGTTGGGCGAATCCGGCACCTTGCGCACACTGCAACGGCGTATCCAACGTTTCCCCCAGGCCAGCGTGTTGGTCGTCGGAGATCTGATCCTGGACCACTATATCTGGGGCCGTGTCAACCGGATTTCTCCCGAAGCCCCGGTTCCCGTGGTCCATGTCGAATCCGAATCGTTGAAACTCGGCGGGGCGGCGAACGTCTACAACAATATCCTGTCGCTCGGCGGTCAAGCGGATCTGTGCGGGGTCATCGGTGCGGACGAGAGCGGTCGGCTCCTGCTCAAGGAGCTCAGCTTGCGCCGGCCAGGGCGGGGCGGGGTCATCATTGACGCCGACCGGCCGACAACCCGCAAAAGTCGGGTCATCGCCCACAATCAGCAGGTGGTCCGCTATGATGTCGAACAGCGCACGGAACTGAAGGCCACTCTCCAACGGCGTATCGTCCGGTATGTCGAGTCGCGGCTGCGGGAATTGTCCTGTTTGGTCGTTTCAGACTACGCCAAAGGCGTCGTCACCGCCTTCTTGATGGCCGAACTGACCCAGTTGGCCACACGTCACCGCATTCCGATCATCGTCGATCCCAAGGTCGAACATTTCGGCTACTACAAGGGCGTGACGGTCATCACCCCCAATCACCTGGAAGCCACGCAGGCCGCAGGTGTGCACGGCGAGGATGATCAGACCATCGACGAAGCCGGCATGATGATCCAGCAACGTCTGGGATGCCAGTCGGTTTTGATCACCCGCGGGGAGCGGGGCATGACCTTGTACGAGGCCGACGGCGCCCGGTGGCACATTCCCACCCGCGCGCGTCAGGTGTACGATGTCACCGGTGCAGGCGATACCGTCGTCGGGACCTTGGCCTTGGCCCTATCGACCGGTGCGTCCATGCGCGAGGCGGCGACCCTAGCCAATTACGCGGCCGGAATCGTCGTCGGCATGGTCGGCACGGCGACGGTGACGCCTCAGCAACTCTCGGACGCATTGAACCATGCGTAGACCGGCCGGATCGGTGACGGTCGTCATTCCCGCCCGTTTCGGCTCGTCCCGATTTCCCGGCAAGCCGTTGGCCCGGCTCCTGGGAAAGCCCGTGATCCAACACGTGTACGAGCGGGCGCGGACCTGCCGGGCCGTCGACGAGGTGATCGTGGCGACTGACGACGACCGGATTCGTGAAACGGTCGAAGCGTTCGGCGGGCTGGTCGTCATGGCCAAAGATCCGTTCCGAACCGGAACCGATCGGGTGGCGGCAGTGGCGCGTCAGCGGACGGGCGAGTATTTCGTCGACCTCCAAGGCGATGAGATCCCGCTGCATTCCGATCTGCTCGCAGATCTCGTCGAACCGTTTCTTGCGAGCGGGGCGGAAATGGGCACGCTCAAGCGTCAACTGGAGTCCGCCGACGACCTCCGCAATCCCACCGTCGTGAAGGTGGTCACGGACGCGGGCGGTGACGCGCTCTACTTTTCCCGCGCGCCGATCCCGCACGTGCGGGACGAGACGGACGGGCAACCCGCACGCGGGTTGCATTACATGCATCTCGGCCTTTACATTTATACCCGCCGAACGCTCCTCAAGTTGGCCGAGTTGCCGACCGGACTCATGGAAGACGCCGAGAAACTCGAACAACTCCGTGCGCTGGAGCACGGCATCCGCATCCGCGTCTGGGAAACACAGCACCCGTCCCTGCGGATCGATACGCCGGAAGACTTGCTCAAGGCCGAAACCATGTTGCGACACGGCGAGGCGGCGCGGTGCGGAGACCGATCCTGACGAGGCGGAAGTCGTGAGTAAGTTCATCTTCGTGACCGGCGGCGTGGTGTCGTCCCTGGGCAAAGGCCTGGCTTCCGCGTCCATCGGCAATTTGCTGGAAAGCCGGGGCCTGAAGATCACGTTCCTAAAGCTCGACCCCTATATCAACGTCGATCCCGGCACGATGAACCCCTACCAACACGGGGAGGTGTACGTCACGGACGACGGGGCCGAGACGGATCTGGACCTGGGACATTACGAACGCTACACCTCGCTGACCCTCTCCCGGGAAAACAACTACACCACTGGCCGGATCTACCATTCCGTCATCACCAAGGAACGCCGCGGCGATTATCTGGGCGCCACCGTCCAGGTCGTGCCGCACATCACCGACGAAATCAAGCAGTCGATCCGGCGGGTGGCAGAAGGGACGGATGTGGCGATCGTCGAAATCGGTGGTACGGTCGGCGACATCGAGAGCTTGCCGTTTTTGGAAGCCATCCGCCAGATGCCGTACGACGTCGGACGGGACAACGTCCTGTATGTGCACCTGACACTGGTTCCCTATATCAGCGCGGCGGGCGAGCTGAAGACGAAACCGACTCAGCATTCGGTGAACAAACTGCGGGAGATCGGCATCCAACCCAACATCCTGCTGTGTCGGACCGACCGCTATCTGCCGCCCGATATCAAAGCTAAAATCGCCCTCTTCTGCAACGTCGAGAAGGACGCAGTGATCACGGCCAAAGACGTCGAAACGGTCTATGAAGTGCCGATCGTGTTCCGCAAGGAGGGGCTCGACGAACTGATTGTCCGGCAATTGCGCCTGGAGACCGGCCCTCCGGATTTGCGCCAGTGGGATGCCATGGTCCAGAAAATCAAGTACCCAAAGCACGAGGTGCTGGTCGCCCTGGTGGGCAAATACGTCGGACTCAAGGAGTCTTACAAGAGTTTGGCCGAAGCCCTGGTCCACGGAGGCATCGATCACGAAACGCGCGTCAACATTCGTTGGATCGAGTCCGAAGAACTCGAACGGGTCGGTGCCGAGCAGATGTTGCGGGACGCCGATGGGATCTTGATCCCCGGCGGGTTCGGGATGCGGGGGATCGAGGGAAAGATTCAGACGGTCCGTTATGCGCGGGAGCGCGGCATTCCGTTTTTCGGTCTCTGCCTGGGCATGCAGTGCGCGGTGATCGAACTGGCGAGGCACGTCGCCGGCCTGGCGGGCGCCAACAGTGCGGAATTCGATCCGCAGACCCCGCATCCGGTTATCAGCCTGATGGCCGATCAGCGTTCGGTCCATGACAAGGGCGGCACCATGCGGCTGGGCGCGTATCCCTGCCGTATCCTCGAAGGCAGCCTCGCGCACAAGGCTTACGGTGTATTGGAGGTGCGCGAACGGCACCGGCACCGATATGAATTCAACAACGCCTACCGGGAGGCGCTGACCCGCCACGGTCTGGTGTTGAGCGGGCTGTCGCCGGACCAACGGCTGGTCGAGATCGTCGAGTTGCCCAGCCACCCCTGGTTCCTGGCAACGCAATTTCATCCAGAATTCACCTCACGGCCGCATCATCCTCATCCGCTCTTCAGCGCGTTCGTGGCGGCCGCGCTGCGGAGGAAATGCGGGCGCTAGGCCGGATGAGTGGGGCGGAGAATTGCAACGCCGCGTCGACCGCCGCCGGCACACCGGTCTGTGGTCGACAGAGGAGGGGCACCTGCCATGCACGAAGTGGATCTCGGGCCGTTTAAAGTCGGGGCGGCTCACCGCCGGTTTTTGATCGCCGGACCCTGCGTGATCGAAAGCGAGCGCTTGGCGATGGAAACCGCCGCGCAGATCGCCGAGATCACCCGGGCTTGCGGCATGCCCTACATCTTCAAGTCTTCCTACGACAAAGCGAACCGCAGCTCGATCGACTCCTTTCGCGGTCCGGGGCTTCGGGAGGGGTTGGCTGTCCTGCGCAAGGTGAAAGAGCAGGTCGGCGTCCCCGTGCTGACCGACGTGCACACGGTCGAGGAAGCGCGGGCGGCAGCCGACGTGGTGGATGTGCTGCAGATTCCCGCCTTTCTGTGCCGGCAAACGGATCTGCTGGTGGCGGCTGCCCGGACCGGACGCGCGGTGAACGTGAAGAAGGGGCAATTCCTTTCGCCGTGGGAGATGGGGAACGTCGTCAAGAAGCTCGAAGACAGCGGTAATCGTAATATTCTCCTGACCGAACGGGGCTCCTCGTTCGGCTACCACAATCTGGTGGTCGATATGCGGTCGCTGCCGATCATGCGGCGATTCGGGTACCCGGTCGTGTTCGACGCCACGCACAGCGTCCAATTGCCCGGGGGAGCAGGCACGAAGTCTGGCGGGCAACGGGAATTCGTCGCGCCGTTGGCTTGCGCGGCGGCGGGGGCTGGCTGTGACGGGTTCTTCATGGAAGTCCATCCTGATCCGGATTCGGCGCTCTCGGACGGCCCCAACATGGTCCCTCTGTCTGAATTGAAAGCGTTGCTGGAGCGAATCCTGCGTATCTGCGACGCCCTGGACTCCAAAGCCTGAGGCACTGGACATGAGCATCGAGCAGGGGAAGCGCGTCCTGGAAATCGAGGCGGAGGCCATCCGGGCACTCGTCGATCGGCTCGATCATCGCTTTACGGAAGCCGTCGAGCTCCTGGAGCGGTGCGCCGGCAAGGTGGTGGTGTCCGGCATGGGCAAGTCCGGATTGATCGGGCAGAAGATCGCCGCGACCCTGGCGAGTACGGGAACCCCCGCGTTCTTCCTGCACCCGGCCGAGGGGATTCACGGTGACCTCGGCATGCTGGCCCGGAAGGATGTCCTGGTGGCCATTTCGAATAGCGGGGAAACGCAGGAAGTGCTGCAGCTTCTGCCGTTCGTGAAGCGGATGGGTATTCCCGTGGTGACCTTGACCGGTCGCACCGAGTCCACCTTGGCAAAAAACAGCGATGTGGTGCTGGATGTGTCGGTCAAAGAGGAAGCTTGCCCGATGGGCCTGGCGCCCACCGCCAGCACGACCGCGACCTTGGCCATGGGAGATGCCCTGGCCATCGCGCTGCTTCAGAAGCGCGGCTTCAAGGAAGAAGACTTTGCCCTCTTCCATCCGGGCGGCACATTGGGCCGCCGATTGTTGGTGAAGGTGCGTGACCTGATGCATGTCGGCGACGCACTCCCTCGCGTCGGCTTCCAGTCGTCAGGTCACGAGGTCATCCTGGAGATGACGGCCAAGAAGCTCGGGATGACCACGGTCGTCGACGGAGACGGCCGGCTGGTGGGCGTGATCACCGATGGCGACCTGCGGCGCTTTCTCCAGCGCGGCGGAGATCTGGGCAACGTGACGGCGGGGGACCTTGCGAGTCGCAATCCCAAGACCATCGCCCCGGACGATTTGGCGACCGCGGCGGTGCATCTGATGGAGCGCTTCTCCATTACCTCCCTCGTGGTGGTGGAGGTGACCGGGCAGATTGTCGGGGTCATTCATCTGCACGACCTGCTCAAACACGGCATTGTATAAGAGACGTGGCGATCCGCTTCCGACGGCGGGACCGAAGGACGCTTGTCACGAATGCGGTGCGGGAGCGGAAAGAGCGAGAACACGACGTAGGCGATCGGTATGCGCGTCAGCGAAGTGTGGAAACAAGCGGGGATCGGGCTGGCGAAGTCCGCCGCGTGGGACACCAACATTAATCTGCCGAATTTTCTCACGGTCTCCCGCATTCTGCTGATTCCCGTTTTTGTGGTGCTCTTCGTGACGCCGACGCCGGCGCGGTCGGTGGCAGCGGCCGTGGTTTTTGTCGTGGCCGCGGTCACGGACATGTTGGACGGGTATCTGGCCCGCCGTCGTTCGCAGATCACCAAGTTGGGCCGCCTGTTGGATCCGATCGCGGACAAGTTGTTGGTGCTTTCGGCCTTGATCCTGCTGGTGCAATGCGACCGGGTAAGCGCGCTGGTGACTATTCTGATCATCGCCCGCGAGGTTGCCGTGACCGGGATCCGAGCCATTGCGGCGACCGAGGGCATGATTCTGTCAGCGGAATTGACGGGCAAGTATAAGATGGCGTTGCAGGTCGTGGCGGTCGTGTTTCTGGTGCTTGAAGACACCGCTTTCGCGCAATTCGGGAACCTGCATGTGGCGGGAACCGTCACGCTGTATGTCTCGCTGGTGTTGGGCTACGTCTCGGGAGCCAAATACCTGCTCAACTTTTGGCGCCAAGTCACCCTCAAGGAATTGTAAGCACGTCCTCCAACGCGGGCGCCGTTTGTCGTTTGCTTCATGGAACAGTTGTGGCTCGCTGTCAGCATGGGAGCAGCAGGATACGCGCTCGGGTCGGTTCCCTTCGGCATCGTGGTGTGCAAATGGCTGGGAACCGTGGATCCGCGCACGGCAGGAAGCCGAAACATCGGGTTTACGAATGTCCTCCGTGTGGCAGGAAAGAAAGCCGGCCTGCTGACGCTTGCCGGCGATCTGGGCAAAGGCTGGTTGGTCGGGTGGATTGCCGCCCGGAGTGTGGAGCCGGAAGCGGTCGCGCTGGCGGTAGCCTTGTGTCCGGTGGTGGGACATACCTTTTCGGCTTTCCTGGGGTTTCGCGGAGGCAAAGGCGTGGCGACGGCGTTGGGAGCGGTGATCGGCAGCGCGCCAGTCGTTGGATTGGCCGCCATGGCGATCTGGCTGCTGACCGTCGCGGTGTGGAAATATTCATCTGTCGGAGCGCTGGTCGCCTTCGGGCTTCTACCGGTTTTGGGTGTCGTGTTCGAGCGCAGTTGGGGGTTTGTGGGGTTTTCGTTGATCCTTTGCGGCCTCATTTGGTTGAAACATCGAGACAACCTCATTAGGTTATGGAATGGAACCGAGCCGAAGATCGGGCAGCGGCTGACAGGTATGAGTTGACAGAATATTCCTTATCGGACAATCTGGTGCGATTTCCTTCCAACTGAACCGCGCATGACCTTCGAATTTCTCGCCCGCATCCGCAAAGAACTCACGATCACCGTCAAAGCCCTGCAGGAAATCACCTTGGCGATCTCCGAGCGCGTCAATCGGAAGGTCCAGATTCTTCGCCTGCATTGGCAAGCTGCCTCCATGGCCCATCGGCTCGAAACGATCTATCAAGACCTCGGCCAGTGCCTTTCCGACATCCTAAACAGGAGCACCCACATGGACAGTCGTTCTGCGCTGCCACCGTTCGACATTGACGAGGCCCAACGAATGCTCGAGGCTTCCGCTCGCCAGGTCCGGCACCTAAAACACCTTCTCGCACGCCTGGATAGCCAAATCCGCGAATTGAAACTTGAAGCGGCACACGAAGATATGGTTAGAATCCATCAGGACTTGGCGCTTCGCTCGGCAACGATGCAACGCGTCACGGTCGCCGGAGAGTCAATGCTGGTCGGCCGGTCTGTCCGGGAGTTTGAATTGCCGTCCAGCGTCAGAATCGCTGCCATCTTGCGGGGTCCGTTCTTGTTGCCTGTCAACGAGCATCTGACCGTTCGACCGGATGACGTGGTCATTCTGCTCGGCCCGCAGGACGAGCTGGCGAAGATCCTGCCCCGCTTTTCGGGTCAGCAATCGGTTACAATACCGTGATGTTCCCGCCTCGGTTTGGCAGATCAACTCCGAGCCGTTGTGCTTTTCTGAGAATGGTGATCCCATGACACGCAACACCGCCTCTTCTACGACCCGACCTCTGGTCCTTTGGGCCTTCATGATATTCACGATCGTCTCGCCGTGTGCGGGGCATGCCGCAGAGCCCTCGCCCGGTCCAAGCGGTCTTCGCCTCCTGGAAGAAATCCAAAGCGTGATCACCGAACTGGCCGAAAAAGCCAGGCCGTCGGTGGTCAGCATTTTTCCCGTCCAGGGCCCCGGCCGCTCCAAGGAGTTCCCCGGTGAACGGCTGCCCAATGCTCCCGGTTCTGGGTCCGGCGTGATCATCGACCCTGAAGGTCATATTGTCACGAACAATCACGTCGTCGGAGACGCGAACGAAGTGGAAGTCCGATTATCCGATAAGACCAAACTCATCGCCCAAGTCATCGGCAAGGATCCGGATACGGACCTGGCCGTGCTGAAAGTGACCGGCGAGCGGCCGTTACCCTATGCGCGTTTCGGAGATTCCAACAGCGTCAAGGTCGGCCAGTGGGTTCTCGCCGTCGGCAATCCCTTCGGGCTGGATCGGACCGTCACTCTGGGAGTGGTAAGCGGGGTCGGGCGGGACAATATCAATCTCTCCCGCTACGAGAATTTCATCCAAACCGACGCTTCCATCAATCCGGGCAATTCAGGCGGACCGCTCTTCAATTTGCGTGGAGAGATCATTGGCATCAACACCGCCATCATCAACTTCGCTCAAGGAATCGGCTTCGCGATCCCGGCGAACATGGCCAAACAAGTGATCCAGCAGTTGTTGATCAAAGGCAAGGTTGTGCGCGGGTGGCTAGGCGTGGGCATCCAGCCGGTGACCGCGGATTTGGCCAAAAAATTTGGTGTCAGCGAAGGA
Organism: Nitrospira calida; assembly: GCF_976986435.1. NCBI lineage: Bacteria > Pseudomonadati > Nitrospirota > Nitrospiria > Nitrospirales > Nitrospiraceae > Nitrospira > Nitrospira calida. The sequence goes on along the minus strand of NZ_OZ335950.1, from coordinate 1,956,870 downwards.
GAAGGCGTCCTTGTCAACGAGGTATTTGAGAATGATCCGGCGGCGGCGGCCGGCATCAAGCCGGGCGATATCATCACCAAGATCGATGGAACATCGATCGATACGCCTAACAAACTCTCACGCCTGATCGCGGCGCTGCCTCCCGGCGCGATCGCGAAAATCGAAATTGTGCGCGACGGAAAGCACCTGCTCTTGGACGTTGCGTTGACCGAGCGTCGGGACCACGCGATCGTCGCCTCGCTGCCGCAGTCCCGGAGCGAGCTCAAGTTGGGAATCGATGTGCAGGATTTGACGGCCGCGCTGGCCGAAAAATTCAAGTTAAAGGATAGTAAAGGCGTCCTGATCACCAAGGTCGATGCAGGCAGCCTGGCTCAGGCCGAAGGGCTTCGCGAAGGGGACCTAATCAAGGAGGTCAATCGCGCGGAGGTCTCCAGCGTCAATGAGTTCACCGCTGCCGTCGCGAAGATCAAACGCGGCGAGACAATTCTGCTACGTGTGCTCCGCGAGAGCCGGGCCTTCTACGTCGTCTTAAAACCCTCAGACCGGTAACGTTACTGTGCGACGGCGTGCTTCATGGCCTTGTGCTCGTCTATGATCCGCGCCGCCAGTTCACGAGGGACCTCCTCGTAATTCAGGAACTCCATCGTGTAGGTCCCACGGCCGGCCGTAATGGAATTGAGGGCCGGATCGTATTTCAGCATCTCGGCCAGCGGCACGACGGCTTTGATCGACTGCATTCCCCCGCTCGCCGTCACGTTGAGAATGCGGCCCCGCCGCGAGTTCAGGTCGCCGATCACAGCTCCCACGTAATCCTCCGGAGCATTGACCTCCACGCTCATCATCGGCTCCAGCAGTACCGGATGCGCGGCTTCCATCGCCTTCTTGAACCCCATCGATGCGGCGATTTTGAAGGCGAGTTCCGACGAGTCCACCACGTGATACGACCCGTCGTAGACGGTCACGCGCACGTCCACGACCGGAAATCCGGCCAACACGCCTTCGTGCATGGCCTCCACTACCCCTTTCTCGACGGCAGGGATGAAATTGCGCGGGATCGCGCCGCCCACGATCTTGTTTTCGAACTCGAACCCCTTGCCGCGCGGGAGCGGTGTGAGCTGGAGCCAACAGTCCCCATATTGGCCATGCCCGCCCGTTTGCTTTTTGTACTTTCCTTGAGCCTGAGCCACGGTCTTGATGGTCTCGCGATAAGGGACCTTCGGTGTATGGATCGTCACCTCCACCCCGTATTTGCGCCGAAGCTTTTCGAAGGTCACGTCGATATGGAGCTGGCCCATCCCGCTGAGCACCATTTCCTTCGTCTCGGCATTCCGGGTGAACTCCAGCGTCGGATCTTCTTCGATGAGTTTATGGAGCCCGAGGCTGACTTTCTCGACGTCCGCTTTGGACTTGGGTTCGACGGCGAACGACATGACCGGCCGCGCCAACTGAAGTTCCGGATAAAGAATCGGGTCGTGCTCATCGCAGAGCGTGTCGCCGGTCTGCGTATCCTTGAGTTTTCCGATTGCGACGATATCACCGGCGACCGCCGATGGCACGGGGATGTACTTCTTGCCCAAAATCGTAAACAGATGTCCGCCCTTTTCCTTGACCTTTTTGGTCGCATTGAAGAATCCTGAGTCCGCCGTCAGAGTTCCCGACAGAATACGGGCATAGGTCATCCGTCCCAGAAACGGATCGATGAGCGTCTTGAACACGAAGGCCGAGAAACGATCGGACGGCGAAGGCTGACGCACAACCGGTTCGCCGGTATAGGGATGCGTCCCCTCCAACGGTCGCACCGTCGCGCTGTCGATCGGCGATGGCAGCAGGAAGCCCAGCGCGTCCAACAGCGGCGCGACGCCGACGGTCCGCACGGCGGAGCCGCCGAGCACCGGCACGAACTTGCCCGCAAGCACCCCGTGGCGGAGGCCTTGGAGCAACTCGCCCGCGTCAAGATCGCCCTCCGACAGGTACTTCTCCAATAAGCGATCATCGACTTCGGCCACCCCCTCGAGCAATTTCTTGCGCGCTTCGGCGACGTCACCGGCCAGATCGGCTGGCACACTCCCCGTCTGCACTTTGGGACTGTCGCTTCGCGACCGGATCGCTGTGCCGTGCAAGAGGTCGACTACACCCTCCAATCCTGGACCTGCTCCGATCGGGACCGTGATCGGCAACGCGGTCAGGCCCAAAGTCCGTTCGCTTTCTTCGATGATGGCGTGAAAGGACGTCCCCTCCTTGTCCAACTCGTTCACGAACAAAAGGCACGGCAGGCGAAGCTCCCGAACGCTCTGCCACAGCCGCCGCAACTCGGTCCGAACCCCGGTTGCCGCCCCGATGACCAGCACCACGCCGTCGACCGCGCGCAGCGCTGTCTGGGTCTCGCCAAGGAAGCTAAGAGCGCCTGGGGTATCAAGCAGATTCACCGTCGTGTCTTTCCATTCGAAATGGAGCACGCTGGTGCTGACCGAGATTCGCCGATGGATTTCCTCCGGTTCAAAATCTGACGCCGTTGTCCCGTTCGCGACCGATCCCATCGTCGGGATAGCACCGGCGACGAAAAGGAGGGCTTCCGTCAGGGAGGTTTTCCCGGCTCCGGTGTTCGATACGACTGCAACATTTCTGACCGACTCGACGCGGGATTCTTTCATGATGTCCCTCCTCCGCTGATGTGGTCGTGAACGACTCCTCTCGGATTACCACTTCGGCAGGTTCGCGGTTCCTCCCCTATCCGCAAGAGTCGACACATTCAGGCTATGCCGCCACCCTCCTTCAGCCACCCTTGGTCCGCAAAGCTCACATAGCGCCCATCGCCGACCACCAGGTGATCCAGCACACGAATCCCCAACACCTCTCCCGCCGCGACCAGCCGGGCGGTCAACTGGTGGTCCTCCGGGCTGGGCGAAGGATCGCCGCTGGGGTGGTTGTGTAGAAAGATAACGGACGCCGCGGATTCGCGCACCGCGAGCGTAAACACCTCCCGTGGATGAACGATACTCAGCGTCAGGCTGCCTTCCGACACCGTCTCCTCCCGTATCACCGTGTTCTTCGCGTCAAGCAGAATGACCTTAAAAATCTCGTGCCGGAGATCACGCAGGTGGGGATGGTAGTGTTTGAACAGATCGGTGCTGGAACGGATGCGCGTGCCGGTCGAGAGCGGCGCCGCCAGGACACGCCGTCCCAGCTCGATGGCGGCCTTGATCTGGGCCGCCTTGGCGCTTCCGACGCCGGGAATCGCGCAGAGCTCATCGAGCCCGCAGTGCGCCAACCCGTGCAGCCCCCTGAGCTGGCGCAACAGGTCCATCGCGACTTGGACCGCCGAAGCGTCCTGTCGGCCGACGCGGAGCAAGATGGCCAGTAGCTGCGCGTCCGACAATGCGGTCGCACCTTCTTGCAGCAACCGCTCGCGCGGACGTTCCATCGCCGGCCATTGGGCGATCCCATTGCCCCGCCTTTTCCCCATCATACGGCCCTGTTCGGGTCAAGAAACCGACGTGATGGACGTTTTTGTACCGAGCCCCAGACAGCTTTTGGGCTTACTTTTCGTCGAACAAAATCATAACCATTTGAATTTCCTATATTCTCAGAAACCGCTCCGGATCGGTTCAGGACTTGCTTACGCCTATACGCAGCAGTGAGCGCTGACACCCAGGAGGGAGCGATGGAATGTCCGAAGTGCAAAGGGTTGATGATGCTGGAACGGTTTTCTGATTTTTTCCTCATTTTCTACGCATGGAAATGCATCAACTGCGGCGCGATCATCGATCGTACCATTTCAACGAACCGAAGAAAGAGTCTGGCGGCCCGCGAAGCGCACGCTGTCGGGGCCCGCTAAGGATTTCCTCGCCTCGCTTGACTGTTCGCGCATCACCAGTTCGATTGTGCAGTTCCGTCGCTGCTCCGACCGGCTACGCGTGACCCGCATGAAACCGCTACGTGCGGTGCATTATAGCCAAGTGGTCAAAGAGGCGTCAAAGCATCTCTTGTCCTTCCACAGCTGTCTTCCATGACGGGCGGCGAACTCATCCGCCGCTTCGCCGTGGCTTCCCGCCTTGACCCGCTCAAAAACGCTGTGTTACAGTCTGCCGCTCGAATCGCGTCGCCGACACACAACCATGCGCGTCATCGCTGGCTCCCTGAAGGGACGCCGGCTGTTGGGCCCTCGACGGTCCGACTTGCGTCCCACATCCGATCAAGTGAAAGAAGCGCTCTTTTCGATCGCCGGGGCCTGGATTCCAAACGCCGCCGTCCTGGATTTGTATGCGGGGACAGGCGCGATCGGGATCGAAGCCCTCAGCCGCGGCGCCCGGCGCGTGACGTTCGTCGAGTCCGATCCGGCTGCGCTCCGGCTCCTCCGCGCGAATCTCGCGCGATGCGCCTTGAGTCATGGGGTGGGGATCCATGCTGGCCGCGTCGGGAAGTTTCTCCGCCACCGTGCGTCATGGAATGGACCATATGATGTGGTCTTCGCCGATCCGCCGTATGCGTCGGAAGAAGAACTGATCGGGTTGGCGAACTGGCTTGATGAAGGGTTGGTCGCGGACGACGCCATTGCCATCGTGGAGCACGCGTCCAAGACGCCGGTGCCGGAGATGTTGGGGCCGCTGATACGGATCCGCAGCTATCGATACGGCGACACGTCCCTCACCCTCTACCGCAGGCAAGGCGAGGTGGGGCGCATCCCATGAACGTGGGGGTCTACCCCGGTACATTCGACCCGATCACCCACGGGCACACCGACATCATTGCCCGCAGTCTCCGGATTTTCGACCATGTGATCGTGGCCGTCGCGCCGAATCCGAGCAAACATCCTTTGTTCAGCCTGTCCGAACGACTGGAAATGGTGCGCTTGGTCACCCAAGACATGCCGCAGGTCGAGGTCGCCACTTTCGAAGGATTACTGGTCGAATACGTCAAACGCCGCGGGGCCCACGCGGTGATCCGAGGGCTGCGGGCGATCTCAGACTTCGAACATGAATTTCAGATGGCGCTGACCAATCGCAAGTTGGAAAACACCGTGGAAACCGTCTTTCTCATGCCGAGTGAAGAATATTCGTATTTGACGTCGACCATCATCAAGGACGTTGCGAAACACGGAGGCCCGTTGACCGACTTCGTCCACCCTGAAGTCGCCAAGCGCCTGGATCAGCGACTACGGAGCCTTCGACCATGAAGCTCGCCGCACGCGCCGGACGCATCATCCCGTCTCCCACGCTTGCGATCACCGCCACCGCCAAGGCCATGGCGGCCCAAGGGATCGACGTGATCGATTTCGCCTCTGGCGAGCCCGATTTCGACACTCCGGAACCGGTCAAGGCCGCGGCGGAAGCCGCGATCCGTGCCGGCTTTACGAAATACACGCCGTCCTCTGGAATCGATGAACTGCGGACGACCATTGTCGAGAAGCTTCAGGCGGAATTGGGGCTTCGGTACGACCCATCGCAGATCCTAGTCTCCTGCGGGGCGAAACATTCGTTGTACAACCTCGCCGAAGCGCTGTTCGAAGCCGGCGACGAAGTGCTGATTCCGGCGCCCTTTTGGGTTTCCTACCGGGATCAGTTGCTGCTCAACGATGCGACGCCGGTCCTGCTGGAGACGCGTGAAGACGAGGGCTACGCGATTCACCCGGATGAGTTGGAGCGGCATATCACGCCGAGAACCAAGGCGATCATCGTCAACAGCCCCTGCAACCCGACCGGCGCCACCTATGACCGCGCCACGCTGGAAGGCATCGCGACGGTGGCGCTTCGCCGCGATCTCGTGATTATTTCCGACGAGATTTACGACAAGATCGTCTATGACGGTGTCCGGCACTGCAGCATCGCAACACTGGGCCAGGACGTCGCCGCGCGGACGGTGATTATCAACGGCGTATCCAAAGCCTACGCCATGACCGGGTGGCGCATCGGGTACGCGGCCGGACCCAAATCGTTGATTACGGCGATGGCCAACATCCAGAGCCAAAGCACCTCTAACCCCTGCTCGATCTCACAGAAAGCCGCGGTGGCGGCGCTGCGCTTGGATGACGCGTTCACTGCACGAATGGTCGCGGAATTTGACCGGCGGCGACGGGTCATGGTCGAGCGACTCAATAAAATGCCGGGTGTGAGTTGTCGGATCCCGACCGGCGCGTTCTACGCTTTCCCCAACATAAGCCGCCTCTTCACTCGCCGTTGGAAACGGGGAGCCATCACCAGCGCCTCGGATCTCGCCACGTACCTGCTGGAAGAAGCCAAGGTTGCGGTGGTGCCGGGGGAGCCGTTCGGCAGTTCGGCTCATATCCGCCTGTCCTACGCCACCGGGATGGATGCCATCCTCCGTGGGTTAGACCGCATGGAGACCGCCCTCCAACACCTCGACTGACCGCGGGCTTCGGAGCGGGACGGCTTGCGACACTGTGCCAAAATCCCCGCCAGCCTTGATTTCGCGGAAGGCTGTGTTATTAATTTGCCATTGTTGAGCTGACGCGTTCTCGCCGAAGGGTTGGAGAAAGGAGGGCTCAATCCGTGCCGATCTACGAGTATCTCTGTGGAACCTGTGACTACCGATTTGAAGTGCAGCAGAAAGTGAGCGATCCCCCGCTCACGACCTGCAGCCGTTGCGGCAACAGCGTCAGCAAGGTTATCTCTCCCCCGGCTATCATGTTTAAAGGCAGTGGATGGTACATTACCGATTATTCCGACAAGCTCAAGCCCCCCTCCTCATCTGAATCCGGCAACGGAGCGGCCGATGCCAAGAAGGATAGCACGGCGACGTCGGCTCAGCCCACCGGGACAGGAGCCGCGGTCTCAGCGACGGGCCAGGGCTCCAGCGCCACGTCAACCGCGGCAGGCTCGACCGGCTCTACTTCAGCTTCTTCGTCATAGCGTCAAGTAGGGCTTCAGTTTCGCTTGGCCCCCGAGGACCGTACCGTTTTCTTCTTGGCCGATGCGGTCTTGCCGGCGGATAGTGCGGTCGTCTTCGTGGCAGCTCTGACCGTGCTGGTTTTGGTCAATTTCGCCAGTTTCTGGCGCTCGGCGGCCAGGCTGTGCTCGAGCGTAGCGATCACTGCGGTCTTTTCGCGATTCGCGCGGGTGAGTTCATCAACACGGGCCTGCAACTCCTCACGCGCTTTGGTTGCAGCGGAGAGTTGACTCTGCAATTGATCCCGTTCCATGGTCACGGTTTGAAGCTCGGTCTTAAGCTGCTCGATTTGGGTTTGAAGCGCGGGTGGCCAGTAATCGCAGCCGCTCAACCCGCCCCCGGTCACGACGAGCATCGCACTTACTGCGACCCTCCACAACGCTCTTGCATGCATTGGCACCTCCTATTCATCCAAAGCTGGCGTAAAAAAGAGCGCCTCTTGCCCTTCCCTTACCGCCTCGGCCGCCATCAGCTCAGCCGCAAGCCGGCATGTTTCAGCACCGTCGCCAGTTCAGCCCGAGAAACTTGGCCTTCCCGCACCACAACAATCGGCCCGCGCGAATCGACAACCGTAGACGGCAGTCCGCCAGGCGTCGGCCCACCGTCGACAGTCAGGTCGACATCCGAACCCAATTCGTCGTTCACTGCCTGCGCTGTCTGCAACTGGGGCTGACCGGAGCGATTGGCACTGGTACCGGTCAACGGGCCGACTCGACGCAGCAGCGCTGCTAAAAGCGGATAAGCCGTCAATCGGATGCCGACCGAGCCCGTACCCGCGGTCAGGAACGCTGGCAGGGACGGCAACGCAGGAAAAATAATCGTCAAGGGTCCTGGCCAGAATCGGTCTATCAGCGCCTGCGCGGCTGGGGAAATACCGGCGACCAGTCCGCCTAACTGCGCATGGTCGGCGATCAGTACGAGAATCGGCTTATTGCCCCGTTCGCCCTTGATGCGGCGGACGCGGGCGACCGCTGTGGCATCGGTCGGAACAACGCCAAGAGCGTAAAAACTCTCGGTCGGAACAGCCACGACGCCGCCGGCTTGGACTACCTGCACGATCTCCCGCGCACTCTCCTCGGAAAAGTCTTGCGGGCACGGCAGCACGCGAGCCTTGGTTGCCATAGCCCCGGTCATGGTAACTCATCCGCAGGCCGACAATGCGCGCGCGGCGATGTCGGTACGGAAATGACAGCCTTCAAATGAGATGGTGCGGGCTGTGCGATAGGCTCGGTCACGCGCCTGCGCCAGGCCGGTGCCCCGGCCGATCACACCGAGAACGCGCCCTCCGGCCGTGACAATCTCCCCTCCCTGCCGCTTGGTTCCGGCATGAAACACGAGGGTGTCGTCAGAGGCATTGTGCTCCGGCAATCCATGAATTGGGAACCCAGTCCGATAGGAACCGGGATAGCCAGCCGACGTCAACACGACACAGACTGCCGTGTCGGGATGCCACTCGACGGCGAGTTGATCCAGGCGGTGTTCGACCACCGCTTCCACAACCTCCACCAAATCGGTTTTCAGCAGCGGCAACACCGCCTGCGTTTCCGGATCGCCCATCCGGGCGTTGAATTCCAACACATACGGCCGGTTGTTGACCACCATGAGTCCGGCATAGAGTACGCCTTGAAACGGGCAACCCCGGCGCAGCAACGCCTCCACGACCGGCAGCAGAATCTGCTTCATTACCGCATCCCGCAACGCCGGAGTGCCAAGCGGCGCCGGCGCATAGGCGCCCATGCCGCCGGTATTTGGACCTGTGTCGCCGTCGCCGACCCGTTTATGATCTTGCGCTGGTAGCATGGGCACGATCGTCTTGCCGTCGGTGAAGGCCATGACGGTGAGTTCTTCGCCGTCGAGAAACTCTTCGATCAGCACCTGCCGGCACGCCTCACCGAAGATTCGCTTCTCCAGGAGATCCGTCACCGCCTGGCGTGCCTGCTCCCGTGTCATGGCGACCACGACGCCCTTGCCCTGCGCCAATCCGTCCGCCTTCACGACGACCGGCAGGGCGTGCCGGTCGAGATACTCCAGCGCCGGACCGACCTTGTCGAAACTTCGCGCAGTCGCCGTGGGAATACCGGCCGCTGCCATCACTTCTTTCGCAAAGACCTTGCTGGACTCGATACGTGCCGCCCCCTTGGTCGGACCGAAGATCTTCAACTTTGCCTTGCGGAACTCGTCTGCAATTCCAAGCGCAAGCGGCGCTTCGGGGCCGACAATAGTCAGATCGATCCGTTCGGATTGAGCGAAGGCCTTCAATTCGGCAATCGCCTCCGCCTGGATCGGCACACAGGGGGCCAGTGCCTCAATTCCGGCATTGCCTGGCGCACAGTAGAGCTGGGATACGCGCCGGCTCTGAGCGAGTTTCCACACCAGCGCATGTTCGCGCCCGCCGCTCCCGATAACCAAAATTCTCATATGTGATCGAAGGATTGCCGATTGCGAGAGCGGAACACGTTGAGACAAAAATGTGAGTGATCAGGCAATGCGGCAATGATCAAGTGGATACAGCTTTCAATTCCTAAACGAACCATCAGTGGCGGAAGTGGCGCATCCCCGTGAAAATCATCGCCATCTGATGCTCATCCGCCGCCTTGATCACTTCCTGATCCCGGATCGAGCCGCCGGGCTGGATGATCGCCGTGATGCCGGCTTGTGCCGCGGCATCGATCCCGTCGCGGAACGGAAAGAAGGCGTCAGAGGCCATCACGCAGCCCTTCACCGGCAAGACCGCCTTCATACCAGCGAGCTTCACCGAATCCACCCGGCTCATTTGCCCTGCCCCGATGCCGACCGTCTGGCCCGGTCTCGCGTAGACGATGGCGTTGGATTTGACGTGCTTGCAGACTTTCCACGCGAAAGCGCAGGCGGCATATTCGTCGTCCGTCGGCTTGCGCATGGTCGGCACGTTCAACACGCGGAGGTCTGCCAACGTTCCGAGATCGCGATCTTGCACGATCAGTCCGCCAACCAATTTCTTGAGGTCATAGCCTTCCGGTATGGCCTTCGCGAGCGGCCCCACTGCCAGCAAGCGGAGATCTTTTTTTCGTTTGAGTTCGGACAACGCCTCGTCGGTAAAGCCCGGTGCCACGACAACCTCGACAAAGGTGGAGGTGATCTCCTTCGCCGCCGCCAGATCGACCGGCCGATTGAACGCGATCACCCCGCCGAAGGCCGACACGGGATCAGTGTCCCGGGCTTTTACATAGGCTTCCACGGGCGTCGCCCCGAGCGCCACACCGCAGGGATTGTTGTGTTTGATGATGACGACGGCCGTCTCGTCGAACTCTTTCACGAGTTCCAGCGCCGAGTTCGCGTCGAGATAGTTATTGTACGACATCGCTTTGCCGTGCAGCACTGTGGCGCGCGACACGGACGGCTCCCGCGAATGGAGCTCGCGGTAGAAGGCTCCCTGTTGATGCGGGTTCTCCCCGTAACGGAGGATCTCCACTCGCTCGAACTGAAGTGAGAGCATCTTGGGGAATTTGACCTCGCCTCCCTGCACCTGTTTTTCCAGGTAGCTGGCGATGAGGCTGTCGTAGCGCGCCGTATGCTGGAAGACTTTCAGCGCCAACTCGCGCCGGAGTTCGCGGGTCATGGCCCCCGCCGTGAGCGCCTCCAACACGCGCGTATAGTCGGACGGATCGACCACCACCACGACATCTTCGTGATTCTTTGCCGCCGATCGCAGCATCGACGGCCCGCCGATGTCGATATTCTCGATCGCCTCGTCGAAGGAACAGTCGGGTTTGGAGATCGCGGCCTCGAAGGGGTAGAGGTTCACGACGACGACATCGATCGGTCCGATGCCGTGCTCCTGCATCTGCGCCACATGCGCCGGCACGCTGCGGCGGCCGAGCAACCCGCCGTGAATCTTCGGATGGAGCGTCTTGACCCGGCCGTCCAGAATTTCTGGCGATCCAGTGTAAGCCGCCACGTCCGTCACTGCCACGCCGGCCTCTCGGAGAGCTTTGGCCGTCCCGCCGGTCGACAGAATCTCCGCGCCCAACGCGGCCAGGCCCTTCGCCATCTCGACGACACCGGTCTTATCCGACACGCTGATCAATGCCCGCTTGATGCCGGCCATGGCCTGCTCCTTGTGCTGGTCATTTGATATGGTTCGGAAAATAATGCGCACGATGAAAAAGCGGGCGCAGAATAACAGATGGGCACGACAACTTCAAGGCAACGGAAATCCCTGCCGGAATGCTCAGCCTGTCACGTTTGACTTTTTAGGCGCTGAGGCCTCTAACCACCGTGTCCCGAACGAGGTCGTCACCCTGCTGCCAAGCTGCGATTGCTATTGCTGGTCTACAGAAAGTCAGTGGGGTTGGATTACGCTGCGTGGTGGCGATGTGCGGTCCAGTGTCGATTCACGGACCATGCTCACAAAGAAAAAAGGCTCTTCAAGCTTTCGTATGGGTGGGACAGCGATCCAATCCTCCGCAATGGAAATAGATCGCGGTCTTGAAGTGCTTGACGTGGTGGAAGCCGTGCGCGGTTTTCTTGATCCACTGGATCGTCGCATTGATGGCTTCCACTCCGGCATTCATGATGTCCTGCTGCAGATAGGTGAGCATGTGGGGGAGGTGACGCTGGATCCGCTTCGCGCCCTCTGCCATCGGTCGGCGCCGGCTGTGGGGCGCACGCCAGCACCAGCGGGCAAAGAAGTGCTGGGCGGCCCCCGATAGCTGGAGTCCCAGAACTGCCGGAAGCGCTCCTTGCGGGCCCTGGCCCGTGCCACCTTGAGGTCTGCTTGCTGCACCGTGTGGAACGTGGCCCACTGCGCGGCTGTCATGTCCGGGGAACGCATGAGCCAGCGGTACGTGGTCCCCGTCAGCCGGGCATCGCCCGCCTGCTTCAGGGGCCGCGGCTCCGTGCGGCGGACCCGGGCGACAGCCTCGTGCAAATGTTTGGCCACATGGAATTTATCGAAGACGATTTGGGCCTCGGCTTCATCGAGGTGAGCCTGAGTCGACTGGATAGAGGGCTCCCCCTGTCCACGGCCATCGCCTCAATGCCCACTCGCTGCGCGGGTGTCAGCGTGGCCCAGAACCTCTCCAGACTCTCTTGCTTCCGGTCGTCGGCCCGAGAAAGCACGCGACCGCGCGCCAGATCGGCGACGAGGTGAAGTACCGAGGCCCCTTTGCAAGGGCCTTCTCATCAACGCCGCGGTAGGCTGTCAGCGGTCATCCAGTAATCCCCAGGTGTGGTCATTGAATTCCCCCCCCCCCTCTACCAGAAGGAGGAGAGGATGGGACTTGACGAGACGAGCGCGTCGACGATCATGCGTACCCAGGGGGACCAACCTGGGGAGGCGTGCATGGTGGATCAGGAGCGGTGGGCAGAGATTCGACGGTTGTTTCACGAAGAGCGGGTCTCCATTTCAAAGATCGGGCAGCGGTTGGCCTGGATCGCAAGATGGTGCCGCGTAGTCTGCGGCAGCCGACGTGGCAGCCGTATCGCCGGGCAGCGGTGTCAGAGACGTTGCTGACCGCCCACGCCGACTTTGTGCGGACCCGCGCCCGGCGGCCCCCTTCACCCACCACTCCCGGAGCCAGTCAATGGCCCCGGCGCTCGCCCCAGGCGGTGAACTGACGGCCAGGCTCTGCCCAGGGCACGGTGAGCTACTTGATCCTAGGAGTCTGACAGCTCACGCGGGGGGAGGTCTGCCTGAATCCCCGTCGTGACCTGGCAGATATCTAGATGGCGCCACTGGCGGCGTTTGCGATCCTAGCCTGGGACCCACTCCCGACACTCAGGACAGGGATCGGGCCCCGGTCCGATCCTCGACGGTCATGGTCACCTGCGCTCTGGTACATCCAGCTCCACGTTGACGACGGGCCATGGGGCCATGAGCCCCAGCACCGCTTGATAGAATTCAAAGTCGCGCATCGCTCGGGTCCTCCTTTCGAGGGGCCGAGCATCGCGCAAACGGAGTCAGTTACCCACACGATTTCCTGATGAGCCCCAAAAATAATAGGGGGGCTAGCTCGCCAACAAACGGAATCCGCGAAGGCTTGGCGCGGCAGGGGGTCCGGCACACGGGCTGGCCGATAGGCTGGGCAGGTGCGGGAATGGCGGACAGAGCGCTTCAGAATCTCTGCACCGGTGTTCCCTTCCAAGACAATTCCTAGTCTGCTGAGCCGCGGGCTCTTTTTTGAAGTATCGAAGCTGACGCCTGCGGAGAGCATCCGCAACCTAAATATTTCAAGTGGCTGCCACAGCCGGCCCGGCAATCTCTCGCACCGAAGCCGGGGACGAGTACCCGACCCCGCGTCCGATCAGCCCGCGCGCATTCTGGCTCCGAAAATCGGCGCACGCCGACCACCCACGCGCCTGGCGCGGCCAGCAGATAATCAATGTGCCAATGCCGGGTTTTCGTGCGCGATAAATGGCGGGAGAGGCGCGCGTCTAGATGGCGCCGGGCGCTGCCAGTGTACACGTAACGACCGGCCGGAAAGTGGAAGGTGCCCAACCGGCCGATGCGAATGCGCCGGGGCGCCGCAAGAGTGATCAGGAGTTGGTAGGTGTGCGGGATGCCCATGGTTACCTCATGGCCGGCAAGAACAGCCGCTCACACGGAACCATTTATGTATGACCGAGCCCTATGCTTGGGGTGAGCTATGCGGGAGCCTCTTTATTCGAGAGGCCCTTGGTAGACATCATTCTGATGGCCAATCTTGACAATGACCGAGTCGGCCAACAGCATGTCCTGGGTGTAACGAAAAAGTGTAGCAGAACAGGGGGGCGGGAGTCTTTTGCGCTCCGCCGCTTCGCCACGCAGCCAATCGTTTGGATCTACGGACCGCACTCCCCCCGCCGGAAGAGAGTTGTGCCTGGAAAAGACTCCCGCCCCCCTGTTCTGCGACCCGACAACAGATTGAGCAGCATATCCTGGCTCACCCCGTGCCATCCCCTGAAAGCTAAAAGAACGCCATTGCCGCGTACGTCACTGTCGAGTTGTACTGATCGGTGATACCCCGGTCGTAGCGCAGCACTCGGCCTTTGTCCGCCCGGATCAGGCGCAGCAGCGTATAGATGGCCGAGAAGCCAGAGACGCGGCGTTGGTCGTTTTCTTTGCGGATGAATTGCGCGAACGCTTCCGGATCGAGGTTCTCGACATGTTTGAGCATCGCCAAGTCCTGTTGCATGCAGCGGTGGAAAGAGAAGTCGGTGGGCGGCGACGAGTCGCCGTAGCGCAGGCCGATGTGAGCCAGTTCCGCGCCGGCGATCGCGCAAAAGTCCCGGCCTGACACGGCGATTGCCTCCTTGAGGGCGGCGATGAAGGAATCGATCTGTTCCCGGCTCCGCGGATCGACGAGGCTTGCGACAGGAAATGAGCAAAGAACCGGCACGATGGTCACAGGTTTCTTGCCGCCGACGATGTGCTGGAGAAACGGCAGCTGGAATTCGAGCGCGTGCTCGTGCTGATGGTAAAGTTCGTTGTCAAAACATTGCGGTACGGTGGCTCTTAGCCGGTCGAGGATGAAGTGATCCGCACGGACAATGCCCAACGGCGTCTCGAAGGCCTTGTCCGTGACCGCGTACGGCGACTCCATGCCGGAATAGGCGGTTCCCAGAAGCACGAAGAGGTCCGGGGCCTCGGCTTCCTGCAGTTCCTTGTAGGCCCAGGCATAGATGGGGCCGGCCTCACGCAGGTCGTAGGTCGGCGCGACAAGGCCCTTGATCTTCTTACCGCGGTTTTCGGACGGTTTGAGATCCGGCCCTTCCTTGGATGAAAAAAACCCTTCGAGCTGCGCCCGGAGCCGCTGGCCGTCCGCCTCATAACTACGTCCGGCAAAGGCGGCCTTGCGGACGGGCGAGTCGCGATAGGCTTTCCTGGCCTGCTCCTTCGCCGCTTCGACCCGTTCCCCTTCCAAGAACAGCTTGGCGTCCAAATCCTCGACCAGCCGTTCCAGGTTCAGGGGGTTCAGAAGCTCGCCAAAGCGTTTCAGATAGAGCACGCCGATTTCTTCGAGCGAATGTTCCCCGTCGAAATGCTGAACGACGAAGAAATAGCTTAACGGCAGGATGAGCTTGTCCTTGCTCAAGCCGGTGGGGTCCCAGAGGACCATGTACTGCTCTTCGTTCTCCCGGATCGGCGAGAACTGCAGGTTCCGGAGCATGGGATAGCGCTTGGGATCCTTGGGCATCGGCGGCGCTTGCGTCTCCATGATAATCCAGGGCGGCATTCTAACGGAGGCCCGCCGTGACCGGCAACCGTTCGAAGAATGAAGGTCGGTTATCCTCCCGGCGGCTGTTCGCGGCGCTGTCGGGTCCAAATCACCAGTGCAATGACGGTGACGGCCGCCAGCCACAACGAGGCGCGGCCGTAGGAAGGATCCGCAAATTCGATCAGGTCGGTCAGCCGGCCGATCAGGAGGGACATTCGGGCCATGACGGTATAGCCGAACGCGGCGCCGAACGAGATCATGAGGAACAGGATGCCGGTTCGGGCGACGGCTTTGCCGGCACCGGTATGCTCGACGGAAAAGAAGAAATAAAACAACACCGAGGTGACGCCGATCAGAATGATGACCGTGTTCAGGTTGCTCGCCGGGTTCAAGAGGTTGAAGCTGAAGGTCAGGCCGTCTCCCGGGACCATTGATGCCAGAGGACGCACCGTGTCTTCGACTTGCTTGAGAATGTACGACGAAATTGTCCGCGGAATCGCGAGCCCGGATCCGACCCCGACGATAAAGGCGAAGGCGTAGCGGGACAACCACGCCGCCTTTGGGGCGTATCGCGTCAGCATGAGCATCCCGATCGCCAGCGGGATCAACAGCGACCAGTCCCCCTGTTTGACGATCGGCTCGTAGATCAAGTGAATGATCACCGTATCGTAAGCCTTCACAATCGTGTACCCGACCGAGACTCCGACGTAGAGGTGCTCCGCCACTTTGAAGAGCGGGTTGTCTTCGTACAGGAACGACAGGATGAACAACGTCAATCCTGTTGCGATCCAGGCTCCCAACAACGTGTCAAACGGCATCGAGACCCCCCAAGATCGAACAGGTTGCGCGTCACCCTTTTTGTTTCCTTCGCAGAGCCACGTAGAAGATGTTGCATAAAATCACCAGGATGATGATGGCGAAATGGGTCGCCGACTGGGCGTCCATCCCGGCAATGGCCCTCCCCTTCTGGCCGATCAGGCTTTCGTATTCGGCGGCGCCGCGCAGGCCGCCGATGAGCCCGTTGATCTGGCCGCTCCTCAGCAAGGGATACAACCCCGGCGCGATGACGCCCGTACAGCCGCCCCCGAGTTCGAACTTATACTTGTCCTTGCCGAAGACATACCACGCTTCGACGCCGGGATTGCCTGCCGCCAGGCTCACGGCGTAGTTCACATCGCGCAAATTCTGAACGCCCTCCAGCACAGGCAACCCTTTGGTCGGTTTCCCGTAGTAATCAAAAGGGAAGGTGGTGTAGAGGTCCTGTCCCATGTTGATGATGACCGATCCGGCACCCGGGCTCCAGCCGAGAAAGACGTAGTCGCGGCCGTTGATCTTGCCCGTTTCCTGCGCGACCTGACTGACGACCTGGTCCGCGAGCCCAGTGCCGGTTACCCACAGGGTCATGACGATCACCCGCAGGTTCTTGCGGAAAGCATGGTGCAGGATGGCGATCGATTGGGGATACAGTTCCGGCTTGGACGCCGGATCAAAGTCCATCGAGAGCAGGAACACCGAGCCTGGCGGCAGGTTCTCGATATAGTCGTACACCCCGCGCACTTCCGGCGACACCTTGATCGGCAGGCCAACTGGATACAGGAGTGGCACGAGCGTGCATAGGCCAATCACCAGAAAGATGATCCGCCGGTCGATCTTAAGCATGCGCTCAGCGAACGTCATAAGCCGTTGCTCGTGAAGCGCGAAGCGTCTCTCGCCTTCAAACCCAGGCGGCTTGCGAACGACGAGCTGCGAGATCCGTCCGACGCTGCACGTTATTCCTTGCCCCCGCCCAAATACGACCGTTCCACGCCGAAGATGATTTTGAACGAGAGCGCCACGGCGCCCAGGCTCACGCCGATCAGGATAGCGCGCCGGACCGAGGCGTTGAGCACGTTCAGAATCCACTGGGAGACGTCGCCACTGGCCGGTAGGAGGTATTCGCCCAGTGGCACGCGGCCCATCATGACGATGATTGCTGCGACCAGCAGGACGGCCGCTTCGCGGCTCCTGGCGCGGAACGACCGGTACGCGGCCGAGGCGATGAAAAACGCCAGGATGGCGAACATCGTTCCTTGGAGCGGCACCAACATGTACGTATAGATCCAGCCGAAGGCGGTTGCGGCGCCGTCCACCGTCTCTTTGCCGTTGGCCCACAGGCCGACGGCGATCGTCCCGAGCAGACCAGCGTACAAGATCAGACTGTATCCCCATCCGGGTTCTTTCCGGCGGATCCTCACGGCATGGAGATGGAACAGGCTAGTAACGCCGAGCACCAATGCGAAGCCCCCGATGATCTGCATCCATTTGGTGACCGAGGTGAGAAGGCGTTCGGAAGCCGGATGCGGCACGTAATATTGGGCCGCGAACACCAGCCCGGTCACCAGTGTTACCAACAGCGGCGCTTGTCGGCGGAAAAAAATCATTTCAGATCCCGAAACACGTCCAGCACGATCTGCGGCCAGTCCGCGCCGAACAGGACTCCGGCAGTGGCGACGAGCGTGCCCAGGCCGATCGCGCTCAGGATAAAGGCCTTGCCGATGTCCTGGCCGCGCAGCGTGCCGATCTGCACCGGTTCTTTCGACAAATACGCGCTGGCGGCATACAGCTCTTCGCCGATCAACGTGTAGTCGCAGGTGGTCACGAAAAACGGCAATTGGTGGTCGGAATCGGTGCCGGCGATCTGGATCGCGCCCGTGCTGGCGCCGGTCTCGGTCAGGAGCAGCGATTCGGCGAAGTACGCACCCATGAAAAAGTTCGCCGCTGGCTTCTTGCGCAACATGATCCCGTCCACGGCGGCGGTGTAACTGAATTGATCCGTGGTAATGAAAAAGTTCGAGTCTTCCTTGAACTGATCCGCTTTGCCTGCTTCCAGATAGGCCTGTTTCGTGATCTCCTGGCACACCGCCATGGTAATCGGGTCGCGGTGCGGCACCAGTAGCTCGGTCTCATAAGCCGCGGCCCGCTTGGCGACACGGCCCAAAATGACGGCTGCGGCGATGGTTGAGGGGTCACTCATGTCGTGTGCGCCGGTCAGATAGAGGATCGGTTTGCCCAACTCGGTCGCCCGTCCGATGGCTTCATCTACCGCGTCGAGCCCGGGGATTCGGCGCAGAAAGATCTCCCGTCGCTTCGCCGTCCGGATCGCATAGAACACGACCCAGCCGAACGACAAGGCCAAGAACAAGTTGTTCATCTGGTTCCAGTTGATCCAGTTCGGCGCCGGCGTGGCGGCCGCGGGCCGGGCGAAGACACGGTCCTCGCCGCTGACCGCCGCGACGGTGACGGTATAGACGGCGCCGTCTTTCAATTCGATGCCCTTGCCGTTCTTGACGGTGAATTGATGAACCTCCGGGCGATCGGGTCTGCTCCACCAAGGCCATTTGTTCTCCCGCACGTAATGGGTGTTGGCCGGAAACTCGGCGACGACTTTCATCGTCGCGGGATCGGCCGAAGGGGACTCGCCGAGCAGGATTTGGTACTTGACGGCCGCGCTGTCGTAAGGCGCCGGCGCCCACAGCACGGTCAGGCTGCCGCCGCCGTCGTTCGGGGTATCGATCACCCGAACGTCTTGCGGCGGCAAAAGCGTCGATTCGGCCAGCGCGGCCGTCCCAGTCCAATCCAGCAGCGCGCACAGCGACACGAGCCCGACGGCCAGCAATGACCGGACTTGCCCACCCGTCTCGTGCGACCCTTCACATGCCGGCACCGTCAGGCTCCTTCGATAACTTCGATGTTGGCGCGGGGAACGATCGCCGTGCTGCCGTCCGGAAAGCGGACCTCCAGGACGCGCACCAGGCTTTCGGTGGGAATTTTTTGAAGATCCGGCGGCAACCGCGAGACCTCGCCGATTTTGCCGAACAGAGGGTCGCGAATAATGCGGACAAGATCGCCGATCTTGATTCCTTCCCGCGTCCGTTCCCGCTCGTCTTGTCCCTCTCTCCCGTCCAGGGACCGGTGACGGTCGACGGGTGACGGAATGATGATCTCTGGCCGGATCACCCCTGCCCGGATTTGCGTCGCGCCGGAAACCGAGGCTTTCCAGCCGGCGTGCGCGGACAGCAGCTTGAACGTCTTGGCCGCCATTGGAATCGTGCCGAACCCTTCCGTCAGGATCAACGTGAATCCAACCTTCTCAGTGCCGGTAATCGCGACGCCCAGATCGTACCCGAGTAATGCCCGTAGATCCTTGTCATGAATGCCCCCGACTATGAGCGCCGCGACGCCGATATCCTTGGCCTTGTTCATGGTCTCGATCGGACAGAGCGCACCGCACACGACGACCTTCCCCCTGAACTCCGGGGCCAGGCGCTCCGGCGTGAAAGTTTCGTCCGGAGCTTGCACGGCGACGGTGATCTCGCCCCAGGTCTCTCCGCCGATCCCGAAAATGCCTTGCACCAAGCTGCAGGCGGTCTCGATGGTGACTCCGTGATTCGGGTGCACCTCGACGACGGTCCCGTCGATGTACGCCAGAAGTTCCAGAACGCGCGGCGGCTCGCGTAGGAGCACCTGACCGGTCACCGTCGAGACGGATTCGATCGTGCCCTGAATGGGCGAGCGGACCTCGGTTTTGAACCATTTGATCAGCGGCTTGTTCTCCGCGATGACCTCGTCTTTGTGCACGGGCTCGCCTTCCCGTTTGACCAGATACTCTCTGATCTCATCGGGCGCGATGCCCAGGAGATTGGCGACGTTGACCGCCTGCACCTTGCCGGGCAACTCGGCCCGCGCGACCGGCGAGTCGGCGTGCACCGCGTCGCCAACGTTGACCAGCACGGTGCCCGGCAGAGGCAGCAACCGTTTCCGTCTGACAATCGTGCGTTCGGTGACGGTCAGCCCGGGCGTGTATGCGTGAGCCATTTCTTCACGGAATATTGAATGATGAGTATTGAGTTGTCAGAAGACCAATTGCGACACGCGTAAGCTCATCCCTCAGAACTCAGCCTTCAACACCTGACATTGGATACAAGTCTACAGCTTTGTACCATTTGTTCAGGGCGGCCAAACGCGCGGCGTCGTCGCGCGGGAGCTGCAACGGACGTCCGCGGCCGTCGAGGAGCAAACCGACGACCCCGCCTTGCACCGAGCGGCTCACGGCGTGGCCGGGACCTTCGCCGAGATCGACAGTCTTGGCCGGCTGCATCGTCACGCGAGCCGTCCGATCCTGGGTCAGCGGAAACAGGCGGAGGTCGCCGAATCGCAACGTGCCGCGTTCCTCAGGCCGACCGTCGTCGAATGCGATCACGTAGTCGGCGCACCGCTCTCCGTCCTTCCCGCGCCCGATCGGCGCGACGCAGGCGCCGAGGTAGATCATGCAGTCCCGGATGAACACGTCGGTCGCCGCTTTTTCGTTCACCGTCGAAAGCACGCCAAGATGGGGCATCATGAAAATGCTGTCCACGGACAGGCGGGTGAAGCCCAGCGGTTCATAGGCGTCGATCATCATCATCATCGCTTGCACCCGCCGTGGCGCGTGGGACAGGATGCCGCCGCTCCCGACGATCAGATCCAGTTTCAGCATGTCGATCAGCGTCCGGCCGGAGGCCTGCTGCTCGAAGATATCCGAAATCGTCCGTTCCTGCTGTACGCCTTTCAGGCCCGTGGCCAGGGATTTGTGATGGATCAACGCCAGCCGCAGCGCTTCCCGCGCGATCGCCTGCTCCACCTGCAACTCGTCAAGCGTCTGCGGGATCGTCGTGGGTCGGATCATTTTGTTCTTAATCCGGTTCCGCAGCGTCTGCTCGTCGATAAAGAACGGCACCCATCGCATGATGTTTGCCAGTCCGGCTTCGGCCAGCACGTTGGAAATGCTGTACGACATGCCCAAATTGGCGCTGACGGTGCGGTTGAAGACGCCGTCGAACACCGAAAAGACGTCGGTCGTCGCACCTCCGATGTCCACCCCGATCAGATTCAGGTGTTGCCGCCTGGCGATGGTTTCCATAATCAACCCGACCGCGGCGGGGGTCGGCATGATCGGCGCGCCCGCCATCTCGATGAGTTTTTTGTACCCTGGTGCCTGGGCCATGACGTGCTCGAGGAACAAATCGTGGATCTTCTGCCGGGCCGGCGCCAGATTTTCCCGTTCCAGCACGGGCCTGATGTTCTCGGTGATCACCAGCGCGGTTTTTTTTCCGAGAATCTTGCTGATCTGCTCGCGCGCGTCCTTGTTGCCCGCGTAAATGAGGGGCAAGGTGTACGTGCTCCCGAACCGGGGGCGCGGCTCGGCGGCGGCGATGTATTCCGCCATCTCGACGACGTGCGTGATGGCTCCGCCGTCGGTGCCGCCCGACATGAGGATCATGTCCGGACGCAGGGTCCGGATCCGTTCGATCTTTTCATGGGGCAACCGTCCGTCGTTCGACGCGAGTACGTCGATGACGATCGCGCCCGCGCCCAGGGCGGCTCGCTGCGCGCTTTCCCCCGTCATGTTTTGGACGACGCCCGTCACCATCATCTGCAGCCCGCCGCCGGCACTGCTCGTGGAGATATAGATGTCCACCCCTACATTCGGCTCTCCCTGCAGCGTCCGGTTCGGCATGATGATGCGTTCGCCGTCGAGGATTTTCCGGCCAGACAGCTCTTCGATTTCGGCGATGGCGTTGAGCACGCCCTTCGTGACATCCTCGAACGGCGCTTCGACGGTGGTCGGCGCTTCGCCCCGATGAGTCTGGCGATATTCCTCGCCGATCTTTTCGATCAGAATGGCTTTGGTGGTGGTACTCCCGCAGTCGGTCGCGACGATGACGTTCAACGGTCGATCCTTCGCCTGCTTCTCGGCGGACGGACCGGACGCGGTCATCGAGCGGATGCTCCTTTGGGGGCGGATTTGGCCTCGATGAGGGCGATCAGACGGGGGATGGTCTCGCGGTGTTCGAGCAGGTGCGCTACCTGCGCGACTTCCTTGGTGCTGAAGGCCAGTTCCAGGATCGGCGTGAGGACATGCAACGCCTGGCTGCCGAGAAAGTTCATCGGGCCGACGGATTCCAGGAACACCGTCGCCGGCGTCGCCATCCCGCGTTGCACCACGGCGTCGGCGACCCGTTCCAACAGCGCCAGGTCTTCAGCGCTGAACGTCTCCCGATCTGTCGTCATGGCGAAGGCGCGGCGGAAGCCGGCCCGAAATTTGCCGACCTTTTTCGCGAAAAGTTCCTTGGAAAACGTGGCCATGATGAGTCGTGAAGACTAGATTGTGTGCAGTAACGGTTGATTATAGGGAGGGGTTGGAGGAGAGTCAATTCGACCGGCACGTGCCGTACCCGGCGGTTGACACGCGGGCGGCACCATCATTATGGTCGCAACGCCGACGTGCCAGATCGCCGAAAAAGATTTGGAGGGGGAGACAGCTATGGGTCTGCATCCGCTGGCGGGCAAGCCCGCCCCGGCCTCGAGCTTGATCAACATTCCCCGGCTGATCACGGCGTACTATGCGGAGAAGCCGGATCCCGCCCTCCACGAGCAACGGGTCTCCTTCGGCACATCCGGTCATCGCGGTTCGGCCTTCACGCGCAGCTTTAACGAAGCGCACATTCTGGCGATCACCCAGGCGATCTGCGAGTACCGCCGGGCGCAAGGCATCGCCGGTCCGCTTTATCTGGGCATAGACACCCATGCGTTGTCCGAACCGGCGTTTGCGAGCGCGATCGAGGTGTTGGCAGGCAACGGGGTCGACGTCATAGTGGATGACGCCGGCGGCTACACCCCCACGCCAGTCATTTCCCATGCCATCCTGACGCACAACCGCAACCGAACCACCGGTGCGGCTGACGGCATTGTCATCACGCCCTCGCACAATCCGCCCGAAGACGGCGGCTTCAAATACAACCCGCCGTCGGGCGGTCCGGCCGACACCCAAGTGACTGCCTGGATCGAAGAGCGGGCCAACGCCTTGCTCGCCGCCGACCTGTACGGCGTTGCGCGGATGCCTTATAGTCGTGCGCGCCGCGCCTCTACGATCCACGCGCACGACTACATTGGTGCCTACGTCGAGGACCTCCAGTCCGTCGTGGACATGGAAGCCATCCGGTCGGCCGCGCTCAGACTCGGCGTGGATCCCCTCGGCGGTTCCGGCGTGGCCTATTGGGAACCGATCGCTGAGCGCTACGGATTGCAGATCGAGGTCGTCAACCGCACGGTGGATCCGACGTTTCGGTTCATGCCGCTGGATTGGGACGGAAAGATCCGCATGGACTGCTCCTCGCCCTACGCCATGGCTAACTTGATTGCGCTCAAGGATCGCTTTGACGTGGCGTTTGGGAACGATGCGGACAACGACCGGCACGGGATCGTGACACGCTCGGCCGGCCTCATGAATCCCAATCATTACCTGGCCGTGGCAATCTGGTTTCTGTTTTCTCATCGTCCCGAATGGAGACCAGACGCGGCGGTGGGCAAAACGCTCGTCAGCAGCACCCTGCTCGATCGCGTGGCCGCCAAGCTCGGGCGGAAGCTCGTCGAGGTCCCCGTCGGCTTTAAATGGTTTGTGAACGGACTGCTGGACGGCTCGCTCGGCTTCGGCGGAGAGGAGAGCGCCGGCGCGTCGTTCCTGCGGCGAGACGGGACGGTGTGGACCACCGACAAGGATGGCATCATCATGGATCTGTTGGCGGCGGAGATGATGGCGCGGACCGGCCGCGATCCGGCTCAACTTTATCGGGAGATCACCCACGAGTTGGGCGATCCGGCTTACGAACGGATCGACGCGCCGGCAACACCGGAACAAAAGGCCATCCTGTCCAAACTCTCCCCCGAACAGGTACCGGTGACGGAACTGGCCGGTGATCGAATCATCGCGAAGCTCACCACCGCGCCCGGCAACGGCGCGCCGATCGGCGGGTTGAAAGTCATCACCGAGCACGGCTGGTTCGCCGCTCGACCCTCCGGGACGGAGGCCGTGTACAAGCTCTACGCCGAAAGCTTTCTCGGCCTCGACCATCTCCGCCGCATTCAGGAAGAGGCCCAGGCACTGATCGCTCGGATATTGATGGCTCGGTAACTCCGTCGCGGGTGGAAGCTGCAAGGGAGCCCGCAATCCACGAACCGGTTCGTGAACCAACTTTGTCCTGTCTTCTCTTTTCCCGTTCCTGATGGCACAGGGCTGCGACGGCCTGGCGGATAGCGGAGAGCGTCTCCGAGCTGAAGCGGTGACGTGCCGACAGGTTCGAGCTGGCGACAACGGAGCGGATGGCGCGGGGGAACTGCCTAGACCGTGCGTCCTCCGCCCGTGCGGCAACCATCGCCGGTCTGTTCAGCGGCGTGATAGGAGCTGCGCACCAGCGGACCAGATTCGACGTGGCTGAATCCCATCGCCAATCCTTCGGCTTTCAAAGCGGCGAACTCGTCAGGATGATAAAAGCGGGCGACCGGCAGGTGTCGTTTGGTTGGTTGAAGATACTGGCCGATGGTCAGAATGTCGCAGCCGACCGCCCGTAGGTCGCGCATCACTGCCCGCACTTCCTCGACGGTCTCCCCCATCCCGACAATCAGGCCTGATTTGGTACGCAGGCCCAAGCGTTTGGCGCGGGCCAACAACTCGATCGATCGGCAGTACCTGCCTTGCGGCCGGATGGACGGAAACAGCCGAGGCACCGTTTCGATGTTATGGTTGAGAATGTCCGGCTTCTCTGCCGCCACCGTCGCCAGCGCCGTCTCGTCGCCTTCAAAGTCTGGGATGAGCACTTCCACCGTACAGGACGGTGTCGTCAGCTTAATCTGCCGGATGGTTTCAGCAAAGACGGATGCCCCGCCGTCTTCCAATTCGTCCCGGTTGACGGAAGTGATCACCGCGTGTCGCAGTCCTAGGGTGCGAACGGCGTCAGCGACGCGTCTCGGTTCTTCGACGTCGACCGCCTGAGGCCGGCCGGTCGTCACCGCGCAATAGTGGCAGCGTCGGGTGCAGAGATCGCCGAGAATCAAAAAGGTGGCCGTTCTGGCGTTCCAACATTCCCATACGTTTGGGCAACGGGCTTCTTCACAGATCGTGTGCAGGTGGAGCGTATCGACGATCCGCCGGATGTCCTGGTAGTCTGGCCCTCGCTGCATGCGGACCTTGAACCAGGGCGGAAGCCGGCGGGTCAGGCCGCCGGGCAAAAGCATCTTCCCATCGGTCTTCCGGACTTCGGAGAGCGGGACGAAGCTCATCACAGCTCCTTCGGCAGGATCAATTCTATCGGATGCTCCAGGATGCGTTTGAACTCTTTCAGAAACTGCGCCCCTTGCAAGCCGTCGATGGCGCGATGGTCGCAGGACATGGTGACTGTCATGCGCTGGCCGATGGTCACGATCCCCTTCTTCGCCACCGGCACGTCGCGAATGGCGCCGACGGCCAGGGCTGCCGCTTCGGGCGGCATGAGCACGGCGATAAAATTGTCCACATCGAACATTCCCAGGTTGGAAATGGTAAACGTTGCCCCGGTGTACTCCTGTGGTTGCAGTCGCCTGCTGCGCGCCCGTTCAATGAGCGCGCGCGACTCTGCTGCGATCTGCTCGAGCGGCTTGGCGCCGCAGTTTCGCACGACCGGCGTGACGAGCCCGTCCTCCATCCCGACGGCGATGCCGATGTCGATCGAACCGTGCCGGCGGATGGCCTCGCCGGTAAAGGAAACATTAATCTCCGGATGCTTGGCGAGCGCCAGCGCCGCCGCTTTGATCAGCAGATCCGTCACGCTCGGGTGCGTCCGGCGACTCTGTTTGAAGTGATGCCTGAGCCGTTCGGCTTCTTCCATGTCGATCTCGATCGTCAGGTAAAAATGCGGAACCGGTGCCTTGCTCTGGGTGGTGGCTCGGACGATGGCCTTGCGCATTTGGCTGAGCGGGACGTCGACACCCGTGGATGGAACCGGTTCGGCGGCCGACGCCGCCTTCAACACGTCTTCCTCGACGATTCGCCCATCCGGGCCAGTGCCCGTGATCGTGGAAAGATCGACGCCCTTCTCGGCGGCTAAGGCCTTCGCACGGGGGGAGGCGAGGATGCGCGTCGCTTTGGCGGCCGATTCCGCTACGACGGGCGGGGTCTCGGAGGGCCGCGCGGATGCCGCCGGCTTCTCGGCCTGTGTCGATGGCGCGGCCTCGATGCGGTCGGCGAGCGCGTTGGTGATATCCTCGTCCGCCTCGGCGATGACGCCGATCAGCGTGCCGGATTTGACGGTTTCGCCCTCGCGCACGAGAATTTTGCGAAGAATGCCGGAGGCGAAGGCTTCGAGGTCCATGACGGCTTTATCCGTCTCGATTTCAGCCAGCACATCGCCGGCCGCTACCCTGTCGCCCTCGCGTTTCTTCCATTTGACGACGACGCCTTCTTCCATCGTGTCCGTCAGTTTGGGCATCACGACGCGACTCGCCATAGGCCGCTCCTCACCTTCAGCTTCTCACCGATGCGGGGTCAGATCGTGAACCACCGGCGCAGCCGTTCCATGAGGTTGAAGAGCCCGTGTGTCTCCGATTGCCCCGCCGGGTCCGGATACTCGATCCACGGCTCTTGAGAGCCCAGATACACGCCGTGGCGGACGCTCAACTGGCTCCTGAGCTGGCGGTACCCTCGTGCCTGGAGCATCCGAACGAGCTCGATCAGCGCAGCCTCGCGGGTGTCCCTGTCCCCTGTCAGGATACGCTCGGTCTCGTACCGGAAGACGGCCCGGTATCCGTCGCCGCCGCGTTCGATATCCGCCGGTCGGTTGAAGCCCCGTTCGCGGGCGTCGAAGCCGGCGATTCGATAGGTGTCCCTCTGATCCACCGCCATCGAATCCCTTCGATCCCGGCGCCGTCATTGCGCGCGGAAGACAGCCAGCAGATCGCTCAACGCGATCGTCTTGTGTTTCAACACCGCGCGTTCAGCCTTCACGTCTTCCAACACGGCGGTCTTTCCCGTTCCGCCTTTCAGACAGGCTGCGCCCAGCGCAAGGACTCGGTCGCACTCTGTTTCGACCTTGCCCTTCACCACCGGGTTGACCGTCAGCATCTCCATCGTTTGGGATCTGGTGGTAGAGAGATGCGCCTCCAATTCCTCGTCCGGATAGGCCTTCCGCGCCGCTTCGTCCAGACAACGGTCCAGGTATTGGGTCAAGAACACGTAGAGGCGGACCAAGGTCTCGGTGAGTTCGATGTGCCCGATGACGGGTCGCCCGGCCATGAGTCGTTCCTCCTTGTCAGGTTCGGTATGTGACGCGCCGGACCGCGGCAATGACCCTGGCCTTGTCCGGAATCGCGGCATCTTCCAGCGGGCGGCTGTACGGCATCGGGACATCTTCGCCGGTGACGCGTATGATCGGGGCATCCAGATACTCGAGGGCCGCGGCATACACGCTGTCAGCGATTTGCGCGCCCAACCCGCAAAAACGCCATCCCTCTTCCACAATCACCAGACGACCGGTTTTTTTCACCGACTCCACGATCGTAGTCAGATCCAAGGGCTTCAACGTGCGCGGATCGATCACTTCCGCCTGGAGCCCGTCCTTGCTCAACGCTTCCGCCGCCTCCAAGGCCACCAGGAGCATCTTCGAATAGGCCACAATCGTGACATCCCGACCAGACCGTTTGACCGCCGCCTGGCCGATGGGGATCGTGAACTCACCGTCCCCCACTTGCCCTTTGGTCCCGTAGAGAAGCTGAGCCTCGATGAAAATGACAGGGTTCGGGTCGCGGATGGCGCTTTTCAGCAGGCCCTTGGCGTCGTGCGGCGTGGCCGGCGCGATCACTTTCAGTCCCGGCACGTGACAGAACCAGGCCTCAAGACTTTGGGAGTGTTGCGCCGCCAGTTGATGGGCGGCGCTGCCCGGTCCCCGGATCACCATAGGGACCGACAGTTGGCCGCCGGACATATAGCGGATTTTGGCAGCGTTGTTGACGATCTGGTCAAGGGCCAGGATGCCGAAATTGAAGGTCATCAACTCGACGATCGGGCGTAAACCCGCCATCGCCGCCCCGATCGCCAGTCCGGTGAAGCCGGCTTCGGTGATCGGCGTGTCCAGCACCCGCTGGGGGCCGAATTCCTCGACAAAGCCTTTGCTGACTTTGAACGCGCCTTGGTAGTACCCGACTTCTTCGCCGATCAGGAACACGCGCGGATCCCGCCGCATTTCCTCGCGCATGGCCTGGTTGAGCGCTTCGCGATAGGTCAGCTCCTGCGGCATGGTCATTCCTCGACCATCACGTCGGTATACAATTCGTGAGGCTCGGGGAAGGGACTCTCCTCGGCGAATCGGACCGCGGCGTCCACGACGTCGTTCACTTCGCGCTCGATGGCTTTTAAATCGGCCTCCGTGCCGAGACGGTTGGTCACAATCGTCTGTCTCAGGAGCAGCAGTGGGTCACGTTTCCGATATTCCTCCACTTCTTCCTTCGTCCGGTAGTGTCCGTGCGCCGGGTCCGCCATGGAGTGGCCCATGAATCGGTACGTCATCGCCTCGATGAAAAACGGGCCCTGGCCAGAGTGCACTTGCTCCACCGCTTTCTGCGTCAGCGCCCGGACGGCCAGCACGTCCATGCCGTCGACGCGCTCGGCCATGATGCCATAGGACCGCGCCGTTTCGGCGACATTGGAATACAACGCGATGGCCCGCTCAACTGGCGTACCCATCCCGTATCGGTTGTTCTCGCAAATGAAGATCACCGGCAACTTCCAAAGCGCTGCCAGGTTGAACGCTTCGTGCGCATGCCCGCTGGGCACGGCTCCCTCCCCGAAAAAGCATAGGACCACCTGGTCATGCTGCTGATATTTGGCCGCGAAGGCCAGGCCGGTCGCGAGCGGGATGTGACCGCCGACGATTGCGTACCCGCCCATGAACCGGCGCTCCGCGTCCACCAGGTGCATGGAGCCACCCTTTCCTTTGCACAGGCCAGTGGCTTTGCCGAACAGCTCGGCCATCACTTTTCCCGGGTCCGAGCCGCGGGCGAGGCAATGGCCGTGATCGCGATAGGCGCTGATGACATAGTCGTCGGGCCGGATGGCCGCAATCGCTCCCACGGCGACGGCTTCTTCTCCGATGTACAGATGAAGAAATCCGGCGATCTTGGCGAGGGCATACATCTCCGCCGACTTCTCTTCGAAGCGGCGGATCAGGAACATCTGACGATACAGTGACAGCAGGTCGGCGCGGTCCATCCGACGGTATTATGCATGGACGGAGGAGACTCGCACAAGTCTGCGGCACGTCGGTGCTGGTCAGACTGTCACGGGGGCCGGGAGGGAACGAAAAGGAGAGGGCAGCCCTCACCGAAGGGCCGCAATCACAACAGCACTTTGACGTCCGTTCCGTCGACTTTGACCTGGTAGGATTTGACGCAGGCGGAAGGGTTATTGACCGACACGCCGGTCTTCACGTTGAACTGCCAGCCATGCCAGGGGCAGGTGACCACCTCGCCGTCCAGGTCGCCCTCGCCGAGCGGGCCGCCCCGATGGACACAGGTGTTGTCGATCGCATAATAGGTGCCGTCGACATTGAACACCGCGATGGTTTGCCCGTTGACCTCGGCGACCATCCCGCTTCCCGGAGCGATGTCCGACGTGCTCGCGACCCTTACGAAATCCGCCATGCCGTCTCCTCCCCTCGTTTGCAAAGCGACGCGTCGCGTCGAAAATGCATCCGTTGATCCCTCTGGTATTCCCCTGGGCTTGCCACCGTGCTACTTGTCCGCGAAAGGTCCTTTGATTTTTTTCAGCAAACGCTCGACGCCCTGTTCTTCTTCCCCCGCGCCCGTTTCCGCAAGCCGAGCCGCGATCTTGGCCGCAATATCGCGAAAGGCCGCCGCCTGTGGCGACTGGGGATCGGCCACGACGATCGGCCTGCCGGTGTCGCCGCCGTCGCGAATGGCGGGATCGATCGGAATCCGACCCAAAAACGGGATGCCCAGTTTTTCCGCCGCCCGTTCCCCGCCTCCGTGCGAAAAGATGTCGGTGCGGTGCCCGCAATGGCCACAGACGAAGTAACTCATGTTTTCAATGATACCCAGCAACGGCACGTTGACTTTCTGGAACATCATCAGTCCCTTGCGCACGTCATGCAGCGCGACTTCTTGGGGCGTAGTCACGGCGATGGCGCCGGAGAGCGGGACCAGTTGGGATAGCGTCAGTTGCGCGTCGCCGGTGCCGGGCGGCAGATCGATCAGCAGGTAGTCCAGTTCTCCCCACAGGACATCGCGGAAAAACTGCTGGATAGCGGTGTGCACCATCGGGCCGCGCCAGACGACGGCGGTCTCCTCCGGCACGAAGAACCCCATCGAAATCAGTTTGACGCCGTGGCTCTCGGCCGGAACGATCTTACCGTCCTTCTGTTCTGGCGGCTTCTCCACACCCATCATCATCGGCGTGTTGGGGCCGTAAATGTCGGCGTCCAACAGCCCGACCTTCGACCCGTTCAAACTCAGCGCGACCGCCAGGTTGACCGCGACGGTGGACTTGCCCACGCCGCCCTTGCCGCTGCTGACGGCAATCACCTTTCTGACGCCTGGGATGAGATGGCGTCCCTCCTGGGCTGAAGATCCGGGGTTCAGTTCGGGCATAAGACTCCCTTCCTCTCGGTCAGCGATCGGGAGATCTTCCGTCTTCCGGCACGCACATGTTCATCATAAGCGATGAGCCGAGGAAAAGAAATGGGCCTCTCGGCCCAGGTGCAGCCTGGGCCGAGGGGGGCGCGGGAATCGATGGTGGGGGGTAATCGCTACGATTTCTGCCGTTGGAGGTTGTACGCCAATCCGACCAACGATAAGCTGTAGATCAGCCACTTCGAGGGGTCGAAGTTATACCATTTGGGTCCGTTTCGATAATCGCGGAGATAGGTATGGTGATAGTTGTGATAGCCTTCGCCGAACGTGAGCAACGAGATAAACCAACTGTCGCGGCTGCTGTCGAAGGTCCCGTGCGGCTGGGAACCCCAGAGGTGGCAGATCGAGTTGATGCAGAAGGTCGAGTTCAACACAAGGAAGGTCCGGCAGATGCCGGCCAACAGGAAACAGCTCAACCCGCCCATCCATCCTCCGTTGACCAGGCCGATGACAAAAGGAAGAGCCAGACCGGACAGCACGATCGGCACATACCAGCGATGCTGCCACATCACCACCCGATCCTTGCGAAGACGCAGTTCATATTTCTCGTCGCGGTGCGGCGATTTGATGAAGATCCACCCGCAATGGCTGTACCAAAATCCTTTCGTCGCGTTGTAGGGGTCTTCCTCTTGATCGCAACGGGCATGGTGCCGAATGTGATCCGCGCACCAGCGCAGGGCCGAGTTTTCCAACGCCCACCCGCCTGCGACCAACAGACATGCTTTCACCCACTCGGGACATTCGAAGCTTCGATGGGCGACCAGCCGGTGATAGCCCACGGTGATGCCGAGCCCGCTCACCACGTACAAAATACCCAACATCGCCCAGTCGACCGCGCTAAACCCATGGAAATAACCGAACAGCGGAACGCCGACCACCGTCGCCAGCGTGACTGCCGCGAACAACACAATCGTGAGATAATCCAACGAATACTTCGTTTGGCCCATTCTTCCTCCTCCGCCCACACGTCTTTCGCCGTCGTGAGACCGACGGCCTCTGCGCGCCCGATGCTATCCAACCTTGTCCGAATTTTCAAGAAAATCTCTCACCGGTGTATACTGAGCATGACACGCACAATTCTTGCTTGTGTACGGGACCATGAGCGCGCAAGCATCTTCCCCTCCTTCTGAGACTCGGATCAAGCAGATCGGAGAAGATCTGGCTCGTCGCTCATCCGGTCACGCTCCGACGGTGTTTGATCCGCGCCGTTGGTCTCACACCCTGATTAACATGGCCATGAAGGACGAGGCCTTCAAGGTTCAGCTCTTTCGTTTTGTCGATGTGCTCCCGTCTCTGCGCGACGATCGGCAGGTCGCCCGACTGGCAGAAGAATATTTCGGTGAGAGCGTCGGCCGGATTTTCGGCCTTCAGTGGGGACTCAAAGCGCTCTCGGCCACCGCGCTCGGCGCGAGCCTAGGGGCCAGATCCATTCGCCATCAGGTGGAGCAAATGGCGCGAACGTTCATCGCCGGCTCCACCATCGACGAGGCGCTGCCGGTGCTGGAACGGCTCTGGACAGACAAGCGAGCTTGCTCTGTTGATTTACTGGGCGAGGCGACGGTCAGCGAGCGCGAAGCCGATCGATACCGGGATCGCTGTCTGGAGACCCTCGCGCGGCTGGGTGAGGCATCGGTCTCGTGGCCCGCCGTTCCCGTGCTCGAGCGGGACCACCTTGGCACCTTGCCGCGGATCCAGTTGTCGGTCAAGGTCTCCGCCCTCTATTCGCAACTCGATCCCATCGATCCGGAGGGCGCCTTCCGAGCGGTTGGAGCCCGCCTGCGCCCGCTCCTCGATATGGCTTGTGCCTTGCCCGCTTCGATCATTTTTGACATGGAGCAGGTGGAGACGAAAGATTTGATCCTGTCGATTTTCACGCGGCTCCTTTCTGAGGACGCCTATCGAGCCTATCCCTTCGCCGGCCTAGCCTTGCAAGCCTATCTGAAAGAAACCCGGCGGGACATCGAAGCCCTGCTCAGCTGGACCCGCGCGCGGGGGGCGCCGATCACGATCCGACTGGTCAAGGGCGCCTATTGGGACTCGGACACCATCCGCTACCAACAAAGAGGGTGGCCGGTGCCGTTGTTCGAACACAAGGCGGAGACGGATTTGAACTACGAAGCGCTGACAACCCTGCTGTTGCAACACGCCGAGCTGATCCGACCTGCGTTCGGCACCCACAATCTACGCAGCCTGGCCTACGTTGAGGCCGCGGCAGAATCCTTGGGTCTTGCGGCCAATGCGTGGGAGTATCAGATGATCTTCGGCATGGCTGAGCCGTTTCAGACGGCCGTGACGTCGTTGGGACGCCGTCTGCGAATCTACACGCCGGTTGGCGAATTGCTGCCCGGTATGGCCTACCTGGTCCGACGACTGTTGGAAAATACGTCGAACGAATCGTTCTTGCGGAAGGAATACGTCGAATCGGAACCACTGGAAAGGTTGTTGGCTCCTCCGCAGGTCCCCAGCCGAACCGTGGATCGTGCGGAAGGGATGCCGGACCGATTCGTGAATGAGCCGCATTCGGATTTTTCCCGCGCCTCGGTCCGCGCCGCCATGCACGACGGCATCGCCCGCGTGAAGAAACAATTGGGCGGCTCCTTCCCTCCCCGTGTTGCGCCCGGCGTCTCCCTTTCCGGCGCCGACATGGCCTCGATGAATCCCAGCGCGCCGCATCAGATCGTCGGCCGCACCAAGGCCGCCGCGCCGACCGACGTGCCCGCTATGGTCCGGGCGGCGCTCGACCTGTTCGACGAGTGGCGGGCGACGTCACCCGTCCGTCGGGCGGCCGTGCTCCAAAAAGCGGCCGCGCTCATGCGCGAGCAGCGATACGACCTGGCCGCTTGGGAAATCTTCGAAACCGGCAAGCCATGGCGCGAAGCCGACGCCGATGTCGCCGAGGCGATCGACTTTCTGGAGTTCTACGCGCGAGAGATGCTCCGGCTGGGGCAACCCAAACGGTTGGGCCGCGAACCGGGAGAATTGAATCATTTGCTGTATGAGCCGCGCGGACTAACCGTCGCCATCGCGCCGTGGAACTTCCCGCTGGCGATTCCGACCGGCATGGTCTCCGCCGCGTTGGTCACCGGCAACGTGGTCGTCTTCAAACCCTCGGAACGGTCGCCGGTCATGGGACACCATTTGGTTCGTATTCTGGGCGAAGCCGGGGTGCCGCCCGGCGTGCTCCAGCTTGCCGTCGGCGGCCCCGAGCTGGGTCAGGCCTTGGTCGACCAGCCCGAGGTCTCGACGATCGCGTTCACCGGTTCGAAAGATGTCGGGCTTCGCATCGTTGCCCGCGCGGCTCAAGTCGCACCGGGCCAGCGGATGGTCAAGCGGGTCATCGCAGAAATGGGAGGCAAGAACGCTGTCATCGTCGATGAGACGGCCGACCTCGACGAAGCCGTCGTCGGCGTGGTGACGTCATTCACCGGCTATCAGGGACAAAAATGCTCGGCCTGCTCTCGCGCCATCGTCCATGAGGCCGTCCATGACGTGTTTGTGCGGCGTCTGGCCGAGGCGGTGGAGAGCCTGACGATCGGGAACCCCGAAGATCCGGGCACACGTGTGGGACCGATGATCGACGCACGGGCGCGCGATAAGGTGCGGCAGTATATCGACATCGGCAAGCGAGAAGGACGGCTGGTGATCGAACGGAAGGTCGAGGAGCCTGGCTATGTCGTCGGTCCAGCGGTCTTCGCGGATATTCAACCCGACCATCGATTGGCCCAGGAGGAAATCTTCGGACCGGTTCTGGCGATCATGCGGGCGAAGACCTTTGAAGACGCGCTTCGGTTGGCCAACCAGTCTGCCTACGCGCTGACCGGCGGGCTGTACTCGCGGAGTCCCGCCAACATTCTTGCGGCGCGACGGCTCTTCGATGTGGGCAATCTGTACATCAACCGGCCGATCACGGGCGCGCTGGTAGGGCGACAACCGTTCGGCGGGCATCGGTTCTCAGGAATCGGAGCCAAGGCCGGCGGCGAAGACTATCTCCCACAGTTCATGATTACGCGCGTGATCAGCGAAAACACGCTGCGCCGAGGATTCGCTCCGGCTGAGTGAGGCCGGAGGCGCGTTGATCTCTGCCTTTTCCAACTCCTCGGTGATCTCTGTCGCCAGGCCTCGATCCGTCCGGAACGGCGGTAACTCCTGCCGTTCGATGTACTTCGCCAGGCCAATGCCCTTGACGAACCAGGCGGTCATCAGGTCCGTGCCGACGGCCGTCTTGCCGGTGCCGGAGAGATGGATCCGAAGCGTCATCTTAGCTTCGACACGGACGGCGTCCGAGTAAGTGCCGGCCGGGACGGTCACCGGTTCCCTTCCGATCACGCTCACGACGCCATGCACGTCGACCCGTTCGTCGATTCCGTCCCCGTCGAGATCCGTTCCGAAATTCAGGTTCTTACGGTCGAACTGCTGGAAGGATGACGGATACTTCAAGGGAAACTGCACGATTTGGTAGGGAACCAATTGTTGTTCCAGCGGGGTGCCGGGCTCCGAACCGTAATAGACGATCCCAGCCGCATCACGGCGATAGAAGCTGTCGGACGGCCCGTGGTTCCCTGCGTTGGTGTCGTGAAAGACCGTGACGGTGATCCCTCTGAGGACACGGGTCCCGGTGATCATCGACACATTGGTAAAGAATTTGTGGTTGATGGTTTGGAGAGGGCCCTCTAGGATGTGACCGCGATACTCCCATCGGTTTCCGATCGCATCCGGAAAATATTCGGCGGATTGTGCAATGACCTCTGCTTCCTCAGCGACGGCCGTGCGCAGGATGGCCGCGCTTGCCAGCAGGCTGAACCCGATAAGAAGACTAAAGCCGCTCGTGTGAAAACGCTTACCCATCGTGCCGACCGAGACCTCGGCCATGGCGGAAAGAACGGTACCACACTCCCTTTCCTCCCGGCAAGAGACCTCCGCCAGGAACCTTGTCGGGCCAGGCCGTCGCTTGCCATCCCGGCTGACCTTGCCGATAATGCGGGCGTACCATGGTGAACCTGTCACGCCGGCAATCCCGCCCATCTCCGTCGCGATCAGGAACTCGCAAGACGGTGCTGGTCACCGGAGGTTCGCGGGGCATCGGCCGGGCGATTTGCCTGGCCTTCGCGCAAGAGGGTTGGAGGGTGGGAATTCATTATCGAGAGCGTCGCGAAGAAGCCGAACTGACTTGCGCGGCAGTCGTCTCGTCGGGCGGAGAGGGCGCATTGTTTCAGGCCGACATCCGATCCGCTGAACAAGTTCGAACGATGATCCGAGCCTTCCTCGATCGGTGGGATCGGCTTGATGTCGTGGTCTGTAACGCCGGCCAGGCGGTCAGCGGACTGTTGATCCGCCATGATCCCGAGCAATGGCGGCAAGTCATCGAGACTAATTTGACCGGGACCTTTCATTGCCTGCAAGCGGCGGCCGCGCCGATGTTGCGTCGACGGGACGGCTCCATCATCGTGGTAGGTTCGTACGCGGCGGACTGCGGGGGGACGGGCCAAGCCGCCTATGCCGCCTCGAAAGCGGGGTTGCTCGGGCTGGTCAGGACGGCGGCCCGCGAATGGGGTCGGTCCAACATCCGGCTTAATATCGTCTATCCCGGTTGGCACCAGACGGAATTGGTCGGATCAGCCATGCCCGACGCCGCGCATCTTGACGACCATCTGCTCGGACGGTCGCCGCGTCTTGAAGAGGTGGCCCGAACCGTCGTCCATTTGGCGCTCCGGCAAGATGTCTCCGGGCAGATTTGGAATCTCGACAGTCGCCCGGTCTAATGCCGGTTGAGCGTTTCATGGCCGAGTCCTTTTCTCCCGTTCCTGCCATCCCTTGCGTGTTTGTGACGGGCACGGATACCGGTGTCGGGAAGACGTTCGTCACCGCGGCGCTCGCGCGACATCTGAAGAACCGGGGTCTGGCGGTCGGTGTGATGAAACCGGTCGAAACGGGTGCCACGCATGGCGCAACGGACTTGTCTGATGCGGACCGTTTGGCGCGCGCCGCTGGAGTTCTGGACGCTCTGGACCTGATCGCTCCTTACCGCTTTCCTGATCCCCTCGCTCCACTGGCGGCGGCACGACGTGCCGGCCAGTCGGTGGATGTCAGTCGGATTGTCCGGGCGGTGCACACCTTGCGGGGCAGACACGCGGTGCTGTTGATCGAAGGGATCGGCGGGGTGCTGGTACCGCTCGCCCCCCGACTGGATGTACGGGATTTGATTGCGTGCCTGGAGACGCCCGTGCTCGTCGTGGGACGCGCAAGCCTCGGCGGCGTGAACCATGCGTTGTTGACCGTCGAGGCGGTGCGGCGACGGGGCTTGACCGTGCTGGCGATTGTGCTGAATGAGCCTGCTCCGATGGCGGCCGCCACGGCCGCCGAGTTACAGTCGCGCTCGACCGTCGAATTGATCCGCGAGCTCAGCGGAGCGCCGGTCGTCGGCCCACTGCGGCACCAACGGGTTGATGGGCGCTCCTGGGAGGCGACGCTGGACCGGATTGCGCAGGACGACACGATCAGCTGGCTGGCCGATCTGCTGCTGGGAGGCGCGCGATGAACGTGCGGACGGCCTGTCCGATATCAGAGGCAGCGAGGACGGCGGAAATCACGGCGACGCCGTCGGCCCCGGCTCTCATAATCGCGTCGACGGACTCGATTGTGATCCCGCCGATCGCAAAGACCGGCAGGTCGGTCAGCGGACGAATCGCCCGCAGACCGTCGAGACCGACGACCGGGTCATGCTGCGACTTCGTTCCGGTCGGAAAGATCGGCCCGAACCCTACGTAGTCGGCTCCCCCCTCGGTGGCTTCCTCCACCTGTTCCGGGCGATGGGTTGAAACGCCGATGATCTTTCCCGCGCCGAGCAGGGAGCGGGCATGGGGCAGCGGGACATCTTCCTGTCCTAAGTGGACGCCGTCAGCGTCCACCGCCAAAGCCAAGTCGCAGCGGTCGTTGACGATCAGCAGCGAACCGGTCTCCGCCGCGGCCCGACGCAGCGCCATCGCACGTCGGTAGGCCTCGCCCATGGGCGAGAGTTTGTCGCGGTACTGGAACAGGCGCGCCCCGTGAGCCGCCGCTTCCTGCAAGACCTCCTCGAGCGGCCGGTCCGCTCGGACGGCCGGGTCGAGAATCAGATAGAGACCTTTCAAGAGCGGATGCGGCGCAGGCCGGGCGGACATGGCGGTCACACGATCGGACACGGTCAGGAAGCGTGATTCGCGAGGAACCGCTCGAGAAAACTCGTCGAGACGTGGCCCTTCTGAAAATCGGGATCGTTGAAGATTTTCTTATGCAGCGGAATGGTGGTCTTGATGCCTTCGATGACGAACTCGTCGAGCGCCCGCCTCATGCGGGCCATCGCCTCCTGCCGGTCGCGTCCGTGCGTGATCAATTTCGCAATCATGGAATCGTAGTACGGGACGACCACCGCCTGTGCTTCCATCGCGGAGTCGACCCGGACCCCGAAACCGCCCGGTGGAGCCCATTTCGTAATCCGCCCAGGGCAGGGTGTGAACTTGTCCGGACACTCGGCGTTGATCCGGCATTCGAAGCTGTGTCCGGTCAACTGGATGTCCTGTTGCCTGAACGACAGCGGTTGTCCGTCGGCGATGCGGATCTGTTCCTTGATCAAATCGATTCCCGTGACCATCTCGGTGATGGGATGCTCGACCTGGATGCGGGCGTTGACTTCCATAAAAAAGAAATTGAGGTCCTTGTCCAGCAGAAACTCCACCGTTCCAGCGTTGCGGTAGTGCACCGCTTTCACCGCTTCGACCGCCACTCGGCCCATCTCCCGCCGCAGCCGCTCGTCCACGACTGGCGAGGGGGTTTCCTCGACGAGCTTTTGGTGACGGCGCTGAATGGAGCAATCCCGCTCGCCGAGATACACGACGCGCCCCCGGTGGTCGGCCAGGATTTGGACTTCGATATGGCGGGGTTCGAGAAAGTACCGTTCGAGATACACCCCTTCGTTGCCGAACGTGGTTTTGGCTTCCGCCTGGGCGGCCTGAAACGCACGGGCGAGGTCCTCGGCTTTGTTGACGACCCGCATGCCGCGCCCGCCGCCGCCGGCCGAGGCTTTGATGATGACGGGAAACCCGATGGCCTTCGCCGCTTCCAGCGCTTCCGCTTCGCTTCGCACTTCGCCGGGACTGCCCGGTGTGACAGGCAGCCCGCGGCGGGCCACGATTTCCCGCGCCTTGGCTTTGTCGCCCATCAGCGCGATATTTTCCGAGGTCGGCCCGATGAATTTGATCCCGATGGATTCGCAGACTTCGGCGAAATGGGCATTCTCCGAGAGGAACCCGTAACCGGGATGGATGGCATCCGCGCCAGTGATCTCGGCGGCGCTCAGGACGTTGGGGATGTTGCGATAACTCAGGGCGTCCTCAGCCGGGCCGACGCAGATACGCTCGTCCGCGAACCTGGTGTGAAGGGCATTGGCATCGGCCTCGGAATGGATCGCCACGGTTTTGATCCCGAGTTCCTTGCAGGCTCGGATGATTCTGAGGGCGATCTCTCCGCGGTTGGCGACCAAAATCTTCTTGAACACGTGATGACTCGATAGGGGCTCACGCGAAGGCGATCTTCAACCCGCCCCTGTTCCTACTCCGCGGCCTTTGGATCGATGAGAAATAACGGCTGACCGTATTCCACCGGTTTAGTGCTCTCGACCAAAATTTTGACGATTCTCCCGTCCACCTCGGATTCGATCTCGTTCATGAGCTTCATAGCTTCCACGATACACAGCACCTGTCCTTTCTTGACGAAGTCGCCTTCCTCCACGTACGGGTCGGCATCGGGCGAGGGAGAGCGATAAAAGGTGCCAACGATCGGAGAGGTAATGGTGACCAAGCCGGTCGTGTCCTGGACCGGCGGGCCGCTCGGCATTTGACCGGCAGCGGGTTGAGCCGCCGGCTGGCTTTCCGGTGTCGACGCGGTTTGCGGACGGATGCTCGTTTCGTGCCGAAGCCGGATGCGGGTTCCTTCGCGCTCGACCTCCAACTCCGTCAAATGATTGCGCCGCAGCAGGTCGATGAGCTCCTGCACCTGCTTGGTTTGATCGCTGGACAGCAACGGCCGGTCTCTCGCCACATCGGCGAAAGCCCGAGGCAAAATGATGGGTCGGCCGCGCTCCCTGCGCGCCCGTGGGCGAGATCGCGATTTGCTCACCGAACACGCTCCACGTATTCGCGGGTTCTCGTGTCGATTTTGATGACTTCCCCGACCTCGAGATACAACGGCACCTTGATGACGGCGCCGGTCTCGACGACGGCGGGCTTGCTCCCCCCAGACGCCGTGTCGCCCCGGACGCCCGGCTCCGCGTCTACCACCTTCAGCTCGATGAAGATCGGCAGCTCCACGGCGATCGGCTGGTGTTCGTAGATCAGGATCTTGACGATCATGTTTTCCTTGAGCAGATCGACGTTGGGTCCCAACTGTTTCTTGTCGTAGATGAACTGCTCATACGTTTCCGTGTCCATAAACGTATAGGAATCCCCCGACGCGTAGAGGAATTGCATCTCGCGTTCATCGAGATCGGGCTCTTCGAACTTTTCGCCGGATCGAAACGTGCGATCCAGCACGTTGCCGGTCTTGTAGCTTTTGAGCTTCGTGCGTACGAACGCCCCGCCCTTGCCGGGCTTGACGTGTTGGAACTCCACAATGTAGTAAGGCTCGCCTTCGACCAGAATACGGGCACCATTACGAAAATCGGCGGTCGAAATCACAGTCCTCTTCCTCTCTTTCGCTTCTCATCGATGACGGTGAAAACAGATGATGCACATGCGGACCGGTTGGACGCGGATCGACCAGGCATCGCCCACTTGCCCCGTCTACGCTTTTCCGCCGCCTTTGCGCGGAGTCCGCCGGGCCGTTCGAGTGGACTTCAGGTGATCGAGGAGACCACGCATTGCGAGCAGATACCCCGTCGGACCAAACCCCGAGACTTGGCCCAACGCCACGCCGGCGATGTAAGAGCGGTGCCTGAACGGTTCCCGTTGATGGATATTGGTCAAATGCACTTCGACGGTCGGCAAAGCGGTTGCCGCGATCGCGTCTCGAATCGCCACGCTGGTATGGGTGTATCCGGCCGGATTGATGATGAGACCGTCGAATCCTGTTCTGGCCTCTTGGATCCAGGTGACCAGTTCGCCTTCGCTGTTCGACTGTTTGATCTCGACATGGATTCCTATCTGCTCGGCCAGCCGCGTGATGGCGTCATTGACAGCCTTCAGGGATGTGGTCCCGTACAGCGATCGCTCCCGGGTTCCCAGCAGATTGAGGTTAGGGCCGTGGAGCACAAGCATCCGCACCATGTCTGATTCCACCGGTCCGTGCTTCCACAAACCGCACTCCTCGGCTCCCCTTTCCAACTGGGTTGGGACAACTATTGTAGCAATCCGTCGAAGTCGGGTCAAACAAAGGTTCAGGCTCGCCTTACCCACGATGCCGAAGTCTGATGGTCCTTAGCAGCTGTTCGAGGCGTGCCCGTTTGCGCAATGTCTGAGGCCTATCGGAAGTTGCGGAGTCGGCCGCCAGGCCGGCGACGTGGGACCGGGCCTCCTCGCCCCGGTCAGGCGGATGTGCTTTTTCGAGGCGAGCCGCTGTGCGTCGATAGGTTTCGGGTTCGACCGGTGGTCCCCACGGATATCGGTCGAGGGTGGATTTGAGCGTCACTGCTCCTTTGTCTTGAGGATTGATCGTCAGGATCACCTCGCAGGAACGCAACGCCGCTTCTTTGACTCCTTCGGCGGCATGCATTTAGGCCAGCGTGCGGTGAGCTCCCAGATTGTCCGGGCGTCTCCTGACCGCATCCTCGAGGAGCGTTCTGGCTTTTGCGGTTTGTCCGAGATGCACATAGGCGCCTCCCAGCGTCACCATCGCCGTGACGAATCCCAGAAGCACTTGCAGCCCCGCTTCCAACACCGCGGCGGCCTCCTGCCACAGGCCCACTTTCCCGTACTCTTCGGCCAGAGGGAGAAAGACCTTTGACTGTGGATCTCTGGCTAACGCGGCGGTAAGTCGTTCGATCTCAGAAAAACGAACACGCTCTTCAAAAGGCAGCGAAGACGGCATCGGCGAGCACCAGATCGCCGCTAGTCCGTTTGAGAACAGGTCCGCCGGACGTCAGTGCGCAAACGCTGGATCGCATCGAGGATGTGATGGGCCAGTTCCCGCTTGGGCATCAGGGGGAGCCGAATTTCGCGCTGATCACGGTCGATCAGCGTCGCTGCATTCATGTCGGATCCGAAACCGGCCCCTTCGGCGCGCACATCGTTGGCGACGATCAAGTCGAGACGTTTGCGTATGAGCTTTTCCTTGGCATGGGCGACGAGATTCTGCGTCTCGGCGGCAAAACCGACCAAAATCTGCGAGGTGCGGCGTTTAGACAGAAGATGCAAAATATCGCGGGTGGGTTCGAGCGTCAAGGATTTCCATGCGTGTTCTGTCTTCTTCAATTTGTGATCCGCCGGATGTTTCGGACGAAAGTCCGCGACTGCGGCGGCCATGATAATGACGGTTGCCCAGGCCAGTCGCATCATCAGCGCCTTTTCCATTTCCTCCGCGGTGGTGACGGCCACGGCGTCAACCCCCGCAGGAATAGGAAGCGACGTCGGGCCGGTCACGAGCGTGACCGCCGCGCCGCGCTCGCGGGCCGCTTGGGCGATGGCATAGCCCATTTTTCCGGAGGAACGATTCGAGATGAAGCGGACCGGATCGATGGGTTCTTGAGTCGGACCAGCCGAGACCAGCACGCGCTCGCCGACCCAGTCCCGACTCCGAGAGAGTTGCGCCTCGATCGCGGCGAGGATCGTCGTTTCCTCGGCCAGCCGTCCCTGTCCGATTCGGCCGGAGGCCAACGGGCCTTCGACGGGATCGATGATGAGCGCGCCTCGTTGCCGCAGTTGGGCGACGTGGGATACCACAGTCGGATGCGCCCACATGTCGCCGTCCATTGCCGGCGCAATGATCAAGGGACAGCGGGTTGTCAGGAGCAACGTGCTGAGCAGATCATCCGCGAGCCCCAACG
This sequence comes from Nitrospira calida, assembly GCF_976986435.1. Lineage (NCBI taxonomy): Bacteria > Pseudomonadati > Nitrospirota > Nitrospiria > Nitrospirales > Nitrospiraceae > Nitrospira > Nitrospira calida. Next base: position 1,914,249 of record NZ_OZ335950.1, on the reverse strand, counting down.
CGGCCTTGGCCAAGAAATGGGCGGTGGCGGGCGCGACGACGATCGCATCAGCCTGTTCCGGCAGGCGGAGATGAAGCATCTCCTGGTGCGTCGCAAAGAGGTCGGTGGCGACCGGCTGCCCGGAGAGCACCTCGAAGGTGAGCGGCGCGACGAACCGCGCGGCGGCCTCGGTCAGCACCACGTTGACGTGCGCCCCCTCCCGGACCAGTGAGCGCAACAGTTCAACCGCCTTATAGGCAGCGATGCTCCCGGTGACGCCGAGGACGATCCGCTTCCCGAGAAACTTGGGTATTGGCTCAGCCTGCACGACCGCTGGTTACTCTTCGCTTTCCGGTTCAGCAGCCGGCTTGACCGAATCATCGACGTAGACGCTCAGTTCTTTCTTGATCTCCTTGGCGTCCTCACCGGTCACGGCCGCCATACGCTCGGTCTCTGTCTCCCTGCTGCGCTTGGCTTCCCGAAGCGCCTCGCGTGCCTCTTTTCCGGTCAAGAACTGCACTTCGCCGCGCAGCACCTCGTCCAGCGCGATCGTCGTCTCTTTAGTGAACTTCGACGTGCCGGTCGGCTTGGCTCCCTGAATCAAGTGCTTCGCCCGCTGAACGGCGACGAGGACAAGCCGGTGACGGGAATCGAACCGATCGTGATCAAATTCCGGTAATAAGGACAACATGTCAACCATGGGTCTTTGTGCTCCCTTTCGCAGCCGCAGACGCGTCTCTGTCCGTGGGCTTGGTCTCTTTATCCAGGATAAAGTTCTCCTCCAGCCAGGCCATATCAAGCCGTTTGGTCTTGATCCGTTCTGCCCAAAAGATGCTTTCCAGCTCTTTCAGCGACTGCTTCAGCTCCTCGTTTCGCACGATGTAGTAATACTCGCGGTAACTCCAAACTTCTTCGCGGGCTTTCTGGAGGCGCCGTTGGATTTCCTCCGGAGAATCGCCGGCACGGGCCTGAAGCCGCGTCCGCAGGACTTCCAGCGACGGGGGAAGAATGAAAATATAGACGGCGTCTTCGAATTTTTTCTTCACTTGCATCGCACCCTGGACATCGATTTCCAGCAGGACATCGATCCCCTGTTCCAGCTTGTCGGACAGGGCTTTTCTAGGTGTGCCGTACCAGTGGCCGTAGACGCGGGCGTACTCCAGAAACTCGTTCCGCTCGATCATGTCCTGGAACACGCGTTCTTCGACGAAATAGTAGTCACGTCCGTGCTCTTCACCGTGGCGCGGCTTTCTAGTCGTGTAGGAAATCGAATGCCACACGTCTGGAACGATGGAGACGATTTGTTTGCACAACGTGGTCTTTCCGGCTCCGGACGGCGCGGAGACGATGAACAGCAGTCCCCTCCGATGTTCCGAGGAACTCTTTCTGGTTGGCGACGGTTCGGATGGCATAGAAAGGCTCGCCTCAGCAGCCGCGGCTATTCAACGTTCTGGACCTGTTCGCGAATCTTCTCCAGTTCCGACTTGATGTGGACGACCCGCCTCGCGATTTCGGCATCGGCGGCTTTGGAGCCGATGGTGTTGATCTCGCGCCCCATTTCCTGCAGCAGAAAATCCAACGTCTTACCCACCGAGCCCTCCCGCCGCAGGAGGTGATCAAACTGTACCATATGGGAATCAAGCCTGACCAATTCTTCGGTGACGTCGCAACGGTCGGCGTAGATCGCCAATTCCTGATTCAACCGTCCGACATCCGGCGGGTTGGCCCCGAGAAGGTTCTCGACCCGGGCTTTCATACGGATAAACGCTTCCCGCGCGACTTCGGGAGCGCGTTCGGCGATGAAGCTCTTCGCCATTCGGATCGAACGGAGTCGCTCCCGGATGTCTTTGGCCAGCGCGGCTCCCTCGCGGCGGCGCATGCGGTCCAGATCGGTCAACGCTTGGTCAAGCAGCCGCTTGGTCAGACGGCTGAGCCGTGGATCGCTGCTCGGCTGGTCCGTGATCACCATGATGTCCCGGAAACCGGAGAGCAGCGCGAGATCGATCGTTCCGCCGATCCGCAGATCCTTCTGCAGCTCACGGAGGGCTTGATGGTACTGCCTGGCGAGGGAACGGTCAAGAGAGACGGCTCGCGCCGCGTCTCTTTCGCCCCCTAGCGAGACTGTCACCTCCACACGGCCGCGAAGACAACGCCGTTGCACCGCTTTCTTGAATGGTTCCTCGAGATCGCTCAGCGAACGTGGCAACCGCGTCACAATCTCCAAAAAACGATGATTGACTGCGCGCACTTCCACCGCCACGGATCCCCGCCGCCAACTCGCTTCGCGCCGGCCGTAGCCCGTCATGCTGCGAATCATCGGGGCCGCTTCCCTTCCCACGGACAGTCGTCGTAGATGGCGCACTCCCCGCACTTGGGTTTGCGGGCGAGGCACACGTATCGACCGTGCAACAAGAGGAGTTGTGACCCTTCCGTCCACTTGTCCTTCGGAATGACGCGCTGAAGATCCTCTTCGATTCGGTCGGGATCCCTCGATCGAGTCAGTCCCAGGCGGGTGGCCACCCGCTTGACGTGGGTATCCACCACGACGGCCGGCTGCCCGAACGCGTTACCGAGCACCACGCTCGCGGTCTTCCGTCCCACGCCAGGCAAGGTCGTCAATTCCTCCATGGTGCGGGGGACTTTTCCGCCGAAGCGCTCCTCCACAGACTTGGCGCATTCGATGAGGTGGTTTGCCTTGCTCTTGTAGAACCCGGTCGAACGGATCATCGCCTCCAGTTCCGTCCGTTTCGCGCGGGCGTAATCGGCGGGCCTGAGGTATTTCTTAAAGAGCGCCGGCGTAACCTGATTCACGCGCCGGTCCGTGCACTGGGCCGACAGGATCGTGGCGACCAACAACTCCCATGGGTTCCGGTACTTTAATTCCACCCGAGCCGACGGCCAGATCCGGCGAAGCGCACGAAGGATGTGCTGCACTCGCTTGTGCGGTTTTGTGTCTGTCACGCTTCGCCGGTCGTTCTCGACACGATTAACCACTCAGCTCGCAAAAAGCGGCGTTCAGGGGACCACAGCCGCCGGAACGGCGCTGCACCATTCGCCAGCCTGTTCATTCCAGCGAGGGGACACATTTGCCACATGCGCGTCAAGATAGTCAATCAGCGGAGGGAGGGTGGTCGGATCAAGAGCCGAAATGCTCAACGCGTTGTAACGGCGGCGCAGTATTTCGACTTCGCGCGGCGGCAGCCGATCACATTTATTCAACACCAAGACGCGGGGAATGCGGTCGAGTTGCAATTCGGCGAGGATTGCTTCGACCGCCGCCATCTGTCCGTCGAGGTCCTTGGCGCTGGCGTCGAGCAGATGCAGAAGCAGATCGGCGTCCCGCAACTCCTCGAGAGTGGTACGGAACGCGCCCATAAGCTCTTTCGGAAGGTCGCGGATGAAGCCGACCGTGTCGGTGATGATGATCTCCCGATCGCGCGGGAAACGGAGCCGTCGGCTCGTGATGTCGAGGGTTTCGAACTGTCGGTCCTGTACCGAGACCCGGCTTTTGGTCAACACATTGAGCAGCGTGGACTTGCCGGCATTGGTGTACCCGACGATGGACACGATCGGCAGGGCGTGCCGGAGCCGGCGGGCGCGCCGTTGATCCTGGTGCCGCGCGAACAGCGAGAGTTCTCGCTCCAGATGCGCGATGCGGTCACGGACTCGGCGGCGATCGGTTTCCAGTTTTGTCTCGCCCGGTCCCCGCGCCCCGATGCCGCCGCCCAGGCGGGATAGCGTCGCGCCGCGTCCTGAGAGGCGGGGTAGCAAATAACGGAGTTGCGCCAATTCGACCTGAATCTTGCCTTCTCGGCTATGGGCGCGGCGGGCGAAAATATCCAAAATCAGTTGGGTCCGATCGATGACTTTCATCTCCGTAATCTCCGAGATCGCCCGCACCTGCGCCGGCGTCAGGTCCTGATCGAAAATCAGCAAGTCGGCCCCGCAGTGCAGAGCCCGGATGACGACCTCTTTCAACTTGCCGCTGCCCAGCAAGAATCGTTGGTGCTGCTCGGACGTCCGCTGAATGATTTTATCCAATACATGCACGCCGGCCGAAGCGGCCAGTTCCGACAGCTCTTCCAGCCGGTCTTCCTGGACGGTCCGGCTTCGCGGCGAAGCACTGACCAGAATCGCGGATTCCGCGCGGTCGCCGACCGTGTGGCCTGACGACGCGCGCATCAGTTCCGTCTCCAAAGCGGCCACGAATTTGTCGCACTCCAACTGTAAGTTGTGCAACGGAGTCGGCGCCAAAACCTCATGGACCTGCCCGCGTGGGTTGGGCGGCAGCAAATGGGCGACATGAACGTCGGCCGGCCGGCCGTCGTCGCCCGCACCAATGGCGGCGATCAAATCCAGCCGTAGCAGCGCCAGGTGCGTCAAATCCGACTGGCTCAAAGGCGAGTTGTCCAACTGTGCACGTACCAGCCGGATACCGCGCAACGCGCGAGGTCCGGCCCTGAATTTGGCGAGATCGCGGAGCGATGGCACGCATCCGTCCCCGACCAGCACCTGCTCAACCGCGCCGCGCCGGGTGATGAGCAGTCCGATGGATCGCCCGATTTCCCGTGCCAACTCCGTGCAGTGTCGCGCCAATTCGGGGCTGATGACCTTGTCGCTGGGCACGCGGCGGCGACACAGATGTTCGAGCCGGGTCATCTGACTGGGTTTGAGGCCCGCAACATGTCCGAGAACGGTGGGAATGGACAACCTCCGAGTGATTCCGATCGCCGCCCTATGGGCGCTCGGCATCAGGCGACGAATCGACCGCGATCGCGGCCAGGGACAGTTCAGCGTCGGACTCGAGTTCCCAGGTTGATCGTCTACCTCGTTCCAACGCGTTCAGCCCAGCTGCCGCGACCATGGCAGCGTTATCCGTACAGTATGCCAGCGATGGCAGGCCCAGGCGGATCCCTGCTTCGGCGGCCTGTCCGGCCAACCGAGCGCGTAACCGAGAGTTGGCCGAGACTCCCCCGACCACGGCCAGTGCCGGTACACGATGCCGACGCACCGCTTCAAACGCCTTAATGACCAACACGTCCACAATCGCTTCTTGGAAAGAAGCCGCCAAGTCCGCTTTTTGAACGTCCCGCACCGCTCCATTGCGATCTCTCAAATGGTAGAGCAGCGCCGTCTTGAGTCCGCTGAAACTAAAGTCGAGACTCCCCTTTTTGAGATGGGCGCGTGGAAATCGGACGGCGCCTGGGTCGCCCGTCCTGGCAAGCCGATCGATGGCCGGCCCGCCTGGATACCCGAGTCCGAGCATCTGAGCCGCCTTGTCGAAAGCCTCGCCAGCGGCGTCATCCAGCGTCTGTCCGAGGAGACTATAGAATCCATCGGAGCGGACAAGATACAGATGAGTGTGCCCGCCGGAGACGACCAGAACCACGCAAGGAATCGGAAATTCCCGGTCCTCGATCCAAGCCGATGCGATGTGGGCTTCGAGGTGGCTGACTCCGACGAAGGGAAGCTTCAACGCGAACGCGGCGGCCTTGGCATAACTGACACCGACCAGCAGAGCACCGGCCAATCCGGGACCCTGAGTGACCGCGACAGCTTTCAGGTCGGACCAGCGGAGCTGCGCGGCGCGAAGCGCTTCGCTTACCGTGGTCTCGATCCGTTCGATATGTCGCCGTGAAGCCAGCTCGGGGACGACGCCCCCATAGCGGTTGTGCAGGTCATGCTGGGAGAACACGATATTGGCCCATACCTTCCTGTCGGGACCCACAACAGCGGCCGCCGTTTCGTCGCAGGAGGTTTCGACACCGAGTATCGGCCCGTATGGCGAGCAAGAAGAAGATACAGCCGAGTGGCGACGCATGGCGGTATCAGAAGTGGCCGAAGGCGAGTGGAAGGTGTCCGTAGCGGAGTCTGATCGTTGGGTGGAGAAAACAAAGCGACCCCCGCGTTCCCATCGTTTCTACGGGGGTCGCTTCAGATGTGCCCCAGTGGATGACAAACTCCCGTACGCTCGTTTCCAACCGGGTTACACTCCCGCCATCGCTTCCTGTTCGATAAACGCGGGAGCACCGTCTCGGAGCACCACTTTGATCTTGCGGCAATCTTTGAATCGGCCTTTGATGATCTCCTCAGACAGAGGATCGCCGATGGTCCGTTGAATCGTGCGCCGCATGGGACGGGCACCATAGAGGGGTTCGTATCCCTCCTTGATCAGCCAGTGCTTGACTTCCTCGTCGATTTCGATTTCGACGCCGCGCTCCAGCAAACGCGCGTTCAGCTCTCTCAGCAGAATGTCCAAGATGCTATAGAGGTGTTCCTTCTCCAGTGGATGGAACACGACGATCTCGTCGATCCGGTTCAGAAACTCAGGACTGAAGGCGCGCCGCAGCTCGCCCAGCACCTCATCCCTCATCCGACGCTCCCGCTCGCCTTGTTCGGCGCTGTGGAAGCCGAGCGACACGCCCTTCTGAATCAGCTTGGTACCGAGGTTCGACGTCATGATCACGACGGTGTTCTTGAAATCGACCTTGCGCCCCAGGCTGTCTGTGAGCACGCCGTCGTCCAGGACCTGCAAAAGAACATTGAAGACATCGGGATGAGCCTTTTCAATTTCATCGAACAGCACCACGGAATACGGTCGGCGGCGGACCTTTTCGGTCAGTTGGCCTCCCTCTTCGTATCCGACGTAGCCGGGCGGCGCGCCGAACAGCCGCGAACTGGTGAACTTCTCCTGATACTCGGACATATCGATGCGGATCAGCGCGTCCTCGGTGTTGAAGAGAAACTCGGCCAACGTTCTGGCGAGTTCCGTTTTGCCGACACCGGTCGGTCCGAGGAAAATGAAGGAGCCGATGGGTTTCTTGGTTTCTTTCAAGCCAGCGCGCGACCGGCGGATGGCCCGGCAGACCGCGGAGATAGCCTCGTTTTGGCCGACGATCCGCTTGTGGAGGAACTCCTCCATCCGCAAGAGCTTGTTCGACTCCTCCTCTTCGAGCTTGAACAACGGAATGCCGGTCATCTTCGAGACGACGTAGGCGACGTCTTCCTTGGTGATAACTGGTCTCTGCTTTTCCTGTGCCTTCTTCCATTCGCGCTTGGATTCATCCAGCAGCTTGCGCAGGCGCTCTTCCTCTTCGCGATGACGGACGGCCTCCTCGAAATTCTGCATCGAGATTGCCAGTTCCTTGTCGCGCGATACTTTTTTGAGCTCCTGTTCCAGAGCCTTCAGTTCGGTCGGAAGCGCATAACTCTGCAGCTTGGCCCGGGAGCCGGTCTCGTCGATGAGATCGATCGCCTTGTCAGGCAGGAACCGATCGGTGATATATCGGTCCGACAACTTGACCGCCTCGATGATGGCCTCTTCGGTGATTTCGACTCCGTGATGTTCTTCGTAACGATCGCGGAGGCCTTGGATGATCCTGACCGTCTCGTCGATGCTTGGAGGCTGGACATAGATCGGCTGGAACCGCCGTTTCAGGGCGCCGTCCTTTTCGATATGTTTCCGGTACTCGTCGAGCGTCGTGGCGCCGATGCACTGAATCTCGCCGCGAGATAAGGCCGGTTTCAGCATATTGGACGCGTCAATCGAACCCTCCGCCGCGCCAGCCCCGACCAAGGTGTGGAGTTCGTCGATGAAAATGATGATGTTGCCGGCCTGGACGATCTCTTTCATCACGACCTTCAAGCGCTCTTCGAATTGCCCTCGGTATTTGGTGCCGGCGACCAGAGAACCGAGATCGAGGGCGATCACCCGGCGCGAAAGCAGGTTGTCGGGCACCTCGGATTGAACGATCCGTTGGGCGAGCCCTTCGACGATGGCCGTTTTGCCGACGCCCGATTCGCCGATCAATACCGGGTTGTTCTTCGTGCGGCGACTGAGAATCTGAAGCACGCGTTCAATTTCATCGGCTCGGCCGATGACGGGATCAAGTTGTCCCTCTTGAGCCAGTTGGGTCAGATCCCTCCCGAATTCATCGAGCGCCGGCGTATTGCTTTTCCGATCCCGTTCGCGCGGCGCAGACTTTCTCAGGAAGGTGACCGTCAGTTGGCGGGCCGTGAGAAGGTTAGCGCCAAGACTGCGAAGAATCTTGCCACCGATACCTTCTTCTTCGCGTAGCAGCCCCAAAAGCAGATGTTCGCTTCCAATGTGGTTGTGGCCCAGCAGCCTGGCTTCCTCGACTCCATACTCGATGACTTTTTTTACCCGCGGACTGAAGGGGATCTCCCCGAAGGTCATGGTAGTTCCCCCGCTGGGCAGATTCCGCTCGATTTCGAGTCTGATTTGCTCAGAGGACAGCCCCATCTTCTTGAGAATCATCAAGGCGATGCCGTCCGATTCACGGAGAATGGCCAAGACAAGGTGTTCCGTGCCCAGATAGTCGTTCTGGTGCCGCTCGGCTTCTTCTCTTGCCAGGATAATGATTTTTCGACCTTTGTCCGTGAATCGTTCGAACATCCTGCCTCCTTTAGCTAGGTTGCAGACTGGAGAGGGCGTTTCGCGAGAGAACCCATCGAAAAATTTGGTCTTATTCTAACTTCGCGTCGATACGGTGTCAAGACGACGGCAGTTTCCTCCAGTCGCCGAACACACCGCTCCGATGCGGAGCTCGTGCACGCGACTCCGTGCGCGTGTTCATTTGACAGGCAAAGAAGGCACTCGCTAGAATCGCGCACGCTTCCAGCCGGATCAATTTTTTTATAGAGGCTCCACGCCGCACCACCATAAATAAAGACTTGTGAAGACCATCGGAATTCTGACCAAACCCAAGTTCCCTGACGTCAAGCATATCCTCAAGGATCTCGTCGCGTGGCTGCGCGAACGTCATAAGGAAGTGATTCTTGATAAGGCGACAGCGGCGCTGATCGATGAGCCTGCATCCCATCAGAAGGTGCAAATCGCCGCTCTGGCGGACATGGTGCTGGTCTTGGGTGGAGACGGCACGATGTTGAGCGCGGCGCGGCTGGTTGAAGAACGATCGGTTCCGATTCTGGGCGTCAATATGGGCGGGCTGGGGTTTCTGACCGAAGCCAGTCTGGATCAGCTCTACCCTTCGCTGGAGCGAGTGTTCGCCAACGACTTTGTGTTGGACGAGCGACTGATGCTGCGCGCCCGGATGCACCGCCATGGCGAGCATGTGGCCCACGCGACGGTGCTCAACGACGTGGTGGTCAGCAAAGGGACGCTGGCCCGCATGATCGAGACCCGGATTGCGATCGAAGGACAATTCGTCACGAATTTGCGGGGTGACGGCCTGATCGTATCTACCCCGACGGGGTCCACCGCATATTCCCTCTCCGCGGGAGGACCAATCATGACGCCGGCGGTCCGATCGTTGATTCTCACGCCGATTTGCCCTCATACGCTGACCCACCGGCCGCTCTTGGTTCCGAGCGAGGTGACGATCGAGGTGACGCTCACGAGCAAGGACGAAGGAGCGATGGTGACCTTCGACGGACAGGTGGGCGTGGCGATGACGCAGGGGGATACCGTCGATATCAAGGCTTCCGAGCATCGCACGCAACTGATCCGGTTCCCAGACCGCACGTATTACGAGGTGTTGCGGCGGAAGTTGAAGTGGGGAGATGGTTAGCGAGGGGTCGTGGCCGCGGCTTTCTCCCGGTTGCGCTGGATCAGCGCGAGCATTTCCTGATTGGTCGCGAACTTGAACTCGCCGATGCACTCGTTGGCGCGCGGCGCCGCTTTTTCCGCGGCTTCCAGGATGCGGAGCCCTTCCAGATCGACGACCATCGCATGGCGCTCGCGTAGGAGGGCCTGCAGCCGTGCGAACACCTCGGCAACCGCCGCGCGGGTCAGCGGCTTCTTCGTGCCGAGATACCGTGTCACGACTTCGGCGCACCATTCCCCGTCCCGCTTCGCAATGCCCACTAAACCCTCGCTTGCTTTGCGGGCCCAGCCGGTCAGGAACACCCCGTCCAGGATGGTCCCTGAGGCTTCGTCGTAGGCTTGAAACAAGGCGTCGTCCGGATCGTTGCCGGTCTTCATGGGATTGGTCACGAATGCGCCGTTCTTATAAGGAAGGCCGACCGTCTCATCCACCCTGTCGCCGACCGCGAACACGACGCTGTCGCAGGGAAACTCATAGTACTGTTTCATGCCCACGGCGGCCGTGTCGTTGCCTTTCAGTTCCAGTTTCGTCTCCTCGATTTCGAGGGCGCGGACTCGATTGTTCGAATCGGTCAGGACGCGACGAGGTGAGGCCAGGAACCGAAATCCCATCTTCGTCGAGCTGATCTTCGGCTCGCATTTCGTGAACTCGCTGAGCATGCCGTTCAGGATTTCGTCCGGGCTCTGCCCGACCGCTTCGAGCCGTGGTCGGATACGCGCGAACTCTTTGGCAAGCGCCTCTTGATCGATATTCGCGCACACCGCCCGGATCTCCTTGGGATTGTACTTGCGTTCGGCGGGGCCGCGGCGGGCGATGGCGGTGACTTCGTCCACCTTTTTATAGCGAATGAGCCAATGCGCGATATCCACCATCACGTCGCCTACACCGATCACGGCGACCCGGCGGCCCATGTCGAACGGCCGCTCGCTGAACCCGGGCAGCCTATTGAAATGGTACACGACGTCCTTCGCATGATAGACGCCGAGAGCCGTGTCCCCCTCCACGCCGATCGTCTTTGTGCCCTGCGCGCCAGTGGCGAAAACGATCGCGCTCGCGCCCAGACTACGAAGGTCCTTGAGCGTGAGATCCTTGTTGTTTCCCACGGACACGTTCCCGAAGTAATGGACGTTCGGACGTTCCAGGATTTCCCAGTAGGTTTTTTTTAGCCCTCCGCGGAGTTTCAGCTTGCTGGGGAAAATACCGTATTCGGCCAAGCCGCCGAATTTGATGTCCCGGTTCAAGACGATCACTTCATGACCGTCTTTGGAAAGCATGTTGGTCACCGACATGCCGGCCGGGCCGGCTCCGACGACGATGATCACGTGAGTGTCGGACTGCGAGACTCCAGAAGTCATGAGCTTATCCTTGGAGAAATTTCCGGGCGCCCGGCCCGAGCAAAAGGAAGAGAAATCCCAAAATTTCCGCGGACTGTAGCACAGTCTGTCTCGGACTGTCAAAACGAGACGACCCTTTCGTATCGCTCACTCTCGTATCGCTCACTCGCGCAGGCAGCCGGCGGGGCGATGCACATCTTGTTACGGACGACGGAACGACGGAGTTCGGTTGGCGGCACGAGATCAGCCTCCCGCACTGCCAACTGGGCCTCCCGGCTCGGTCATCCGCCAGGGATCCAGTAGTTCGTTCAGCCGTTGCTCTGGTAGGATCTTCCGTTCCCTTGCCACTTCGCGAACGGTCTTTCCCGTGTGGTAGGCCTCTTTGGCGATCGCCGCCGCCGCTTCATATCCGATTTCCGGCGCCAACGCTGTGCACATGGCGAGGCTCTGCTCGATGGAATCGCGGCATCGCTGCTCGTTGGCGGTAATGCCTTCGATGCATTTCTCGGCGAAATTGTTTGAAGCGGCGGCCAGCAGTTCGATGGATTGAAGCAGATTGTAGGCCATGACCGGCAACATCACGTTCAGTTCGAAGTTGCCGGCTTGACCGCCGATGGTCACTGTGACATCGTTGCCGATCACCTGCGCGCACACCATCACCACCGATTCGGCGATCACCGGATTAACCTTCCCCGGCATGATCGAGGAGCCTGGTTGCGTCTCGGGGAGCACAATTTCACCGAGGCCGCAACGCGGGCCTGAACCGAGCCAGCGAATGTCGTTGGCGATTTTCATCAGGCTGACGGCGAGCGTCCGCAATTCGCCGCTCGCCTCGACCAACGAGTCCTGCGCGGACTGTGCCTCGAAATGGTTGGCGGCTTCTTTGAAGGAACATCCGGTCTCCTGGGAGAGCAATGCCAGCACGCGCGACGAGAACTCCGGGTGAGTGTTCAACCCGGTGCCGACGGCCGTGCCGCCGAGCGCGACCTCGCTCAACATCTCTTGAGCGCGCCGCATGCGCGTAATGCCCAATTCGATCTGCCGCGCGTACCCGCCAAATTCCTGTCCTAACCTGACCGGCGTGGCATCCTGTAAATGGGTGCGTCCGATCTTGACGACGCCGTCGAATTCGCGCGCCTTGCGATCGAGGGCCTGGTGAAGGCGCGTGAGCGCGGGAATGAGCCGCCGCTCAATGGTTTCGGATGCGGCGATGTGAATGGCTGTGGGAATGACGTCGTTGCTGGATTGACCCAGATTCACGTGATCGTTGGGGTGTACCAGCTTGCTGCCTCTCGCACCGCCCAGCAATTCGGTGGCCCGGTTGGAGATCACTTCGTTCGCGTTCATATTGGTGGAGGTGCCCGACCCGGTCTGGAAGATGTCGACGGGAAACTCCGCATCGAGTTTCCCGTCAATCACCTCCGTGGCGGCCTGCTTGATCGCCTCCGCCAGCGTGTTGTCGAGCAGCCCCAACGAGGCGTTCACCGTCGCGGCCGCTCGTTTAATCAACCCCAGGGCCCGGATGAATGCGCGCGGGAATCGAAGCCCGCTGATCGGGAAATTCTCGATCGCCCTCGCCGTCTGCACGCCGTAATAGGCATGGGCCGGCACCGCGAGTTCGCCCATCGTGTCCCGCTCGAGGCGAATACCCTCGGGCGGCAGCTGGTGCGCAGGTGCCGGGCGGCTGCGTGTCTGTGTACGGTTTTTCCCACTGGTTTTCATTTACTTGGTCTTGCCTCCCCAGATTTCTCCCAGCAGCTCGCGCCATTCGTCGCGGGAGACCGCCGGCATGGTCGTAATTTTGATATGGCCCAAGGATGAATTAAGGACGGCCGCCTTCATGGCCGCGCGGTTGTTGGGAAACTCGAGAATGGCCACCACATCGTATTCCCCCAAACAGTAATACGCATGGAGCAGCTTACCGCCCAACGATTCGATGTTTTTCTGGACCGTGTCGGACCGGGCGATTCCCTGCTCCTTCATTGTGGCAATCCCGTGTTCGGTGAACTTCACAAGGCTCACATAGATCGGCATGGCGACCTCCTTCCCGTGCTTGCGGAGCGACGCACTTGTGAACAATGCGCAGCGCGCGTAGAACAATGACCATCCGGCGTGCCTTTTCGGTTCCGGGTCAAACAAGCGATAAGCGGCGTCGGTGGCGCCATCTTAGTCGATGGAGCGCCGGCGCTCAAGGCTTTTCTGGGCGCAGCCGGGCCTCCGTTGACAGTCTGCCGGCCGTGTCGCCAGCCGTGACTGCACGGCCAGGAAGCGCTCCTGCGGGGGATCAGGCGTCGAGCGTCGTCGTAGAAGACTGCGCCGGGTATCAAGGCGAAGGCACGCTGCGGGCATTCACACACCGGAGTGTCCGCCGTGAAGTGTGCAAGAACGTGGAGCGATGGTGCCTGCAGTCACGCAGTTGCTTCCGGCTGTGCGCGGATGATGGGTATCGTGACGTTCTGCGCTACGACGTGGAAGCCTGCGTGTGGGAACTAGTGAGGCAGGAACAGAACACGAACTAGCCGGCCGCGAGTGTTGAAGACGGAAAGGGAACAACCGCATCGATGCGGTCGTCCCCTCCCCATTGCCGATCCTCCTCCAAGCTGAACTCTCAGTACAGATCTTCCTCCGGCGTCGGCGGCGCCTTGGTTTCTTTCTTTTCCGGAATCTCCGTCACCATGACCTCGGTGGTCAGCATGAGGCCGGCCACGCTGGCCGCATTCTGCAACGCGCTGCGCGTGACCTTGGTGGGATCGATGATTCCGGCCTCGAACAGGTCGCAGAATTCTTCCTTCGCGGCGTCGAAGCCGAACGAGAGTTTCTCGTTGCGGATCCGCTCCAGTACCACCGAGCCGTCGTGGCCGGCGTTGAGGGCGATCTGTCTGAGCGGCTCTTCGAGCGCTCGCCGGACGATATTCGCGCCGACCTGCTGATCGCCCTCCAGCTTCAAATTGTCCAGCGACGGAATGCAGCGGACGAGCGCGACGCCGCCGCCGGGCACGATCCCCTCCTCCACCGCCGCTTTGGTGGCGTGCAGGGCATCTTCCACTCGCGCCTTCTTTTCCTTCATTTCGGTTTCGGTCGCGGCCCCGACGCGAATGACCGCAACGCCGCCGACCAGTTTGGCCAATCGCTCCTGCAGTTTTTCGCGATCGTAATCGGAGGTGGTCTCCTCGATCTGCGTCTTGATCTGCTTGCACCGCGCCTCGATCTTCTTCTTGTCGCCGTAGCCTTCGACGATCGTGGTGTTGTCCTTATCGACCGTCACCCGCTTGGCCCGGCCGAGATCTGCCACTTTGACGTGCTCGAGCTTGATACCGAGATCTTCGGAAATGGCTTTTCCTCCGGTCAAAATGGCGATGTCCTCCAGCATGGCCTTGCGGCGATCGCCGAACCCCGGCGCCTTGACCGCCACGACGCTCAGGGTGCCGCGCAGCTTGTTCACCACCAGCGTGGCCAGCGCTTCACCCTCGACGTCTTCCGCGATGATCAGCAGCGGTTTGCCGATCTTGACGATCTCCTCAAGCAACGGCAGCAGATCCTTCATCGAACTGATCTTTTTTTCATGGACCAGGATGTAAGGTTCTTCCAAGACGGCTTCCATACGCTCGGCGTTGGTGACGAAATAGGGCGAAATGTAGCCCCGGTCGAACTGCATGCCTTCCACCACATCCAACGTCGTGGAAAGGCTCTTGCCTTCTTCGACCGTGATGACCCCGTCTTTGCCGACCTTCTCCATGGCCTCGGCGATGAGATCGCCGATCGTCCGGTCGTTGTTCGCGGAGATGGTCCCGATCTGGGCGATTTCTTTCTTGCCTTGGCACGGCTTGCTGATCCGTTTCAACTCGGCCACGACGGTTTCGACGGCGCGATCGATGCCGCGCTTGAGATCCATCGCCGAGGCCCCGGCGGCCAGATTCTTCACGCCTTCTCGATAGATCGCTTCGGCCAGCACGGTCGCCGTCGTCGTCCCGTCGCCGGCAGCGTCGCTGGTCTTGCTGGCCACCTCGCGGACCAGTTGGGCGCCCATGTTTTCATACGGGTCAGGCAGCTCGATTTCTTTCGCAACCGTGACCCCGTCTTTGGTGATGGTCGGACTGCCCCATTTTTTGTCGAGAATCGCATTGCGGCCTTTCGGCCCCAACGTCGCCTTCACGGCCGTTGAAAGCTGACGCACTCCGCGCAGAATCGCGGCGCGTGCGGATGCCCCGTACAACAAGCGCTTCGCTGCCATATTCGTCCCTCCCTGCTCTCATGATTCGCCCATTCCGGTCAGTGCGAGCGATCAACCACCCGCGAACCACGCATGACTCCCTACAAACATGACTCCTCCACGCGACGGGAGGCCGGCCACTGTCGACAGAAGCCGGCCTCCCGTGTTGACAAGGTCAGCCTCGGCGTTCCGGCTGAGTCTGCGCTCCCCATCCGCGGTCCCTAAGGGCCTGATAAACCCCGATAAAGCCCGCGATCAACATGACGGCGCCGACGGCGACATCGTTCTGCATCGCGACCGTCGTGTCCGCATAGCCGAGTAGAAAGGGGGCCGCGATCAGCCAGACTGCCACAAAGCTCAATAGCCAGGGCAGGTAAGTCATCGGCGCATCACCTCCTTTCACGTGGGATGGAAAACACGATGAAACCGCGCCTTTGTGAGCGCGTCGCCTGCTTCAGCTCTGGACCGGGATCTTCCGGATTCTGTGCCGGGCTTCTTCCGTCCGCGGAATGCGGACGGTCAACACGCCGTGGCGACAGGTCGCTTTCGCCGCCGCCGTGTCCAGGCCGCTAGGCAGCGCGACCGCTCTCGTCCACGATCCATACCGCCGCCGCATCCAGCCGCCGTCAGATTGTTCCTCTCGTCGCTCGTAGCGAATGTGCAATGCGCCGTCACGAACCGTCACGTCCAAATCACACGGCTCGATGCCCGGCACCTCGGCACGGACAATAACCTCGTCTTCCGTTTCTTCCATATCGAGGTCGCCGTACCAGTTCCTCGCCGGCGACCAGTCCTGATCAAACGGCGCCAGAAAGAAACGATCGAACAAGCGGTTGATGTCATCCCGCAGCGTCATCACCTCATGGGGCTCGACGGACTTTCGCCGCCACGGAATGAGTTCTTTGAGCTTGGAGACCAATGGCATGTGCACCCTCCTTCACGTGCGGTGTCAAGTACGCGCCTCCGGAACGCCGCACCAGAACTCGTTACACCGCAGCCTCAACTGGGGGCGTCCAGCTGCTCACCCTCGGGCGGTCGTGCGGTTCGTGCGGATGTTCCCCGAGGATCCGGCAGCGGAATTGGAATGCTCTGTTCTTTCCTCCGGAGCTGCTCTTGAACGGTTCGGTCGCGGGCTTGCTCGAGCGCCAAATCAGTCATCGTGAGCACAAGCTCGAACTGCTCGCGGCCGTCCGTCAACTTCCGGATTTCAGCCAGGACAATCCGCGTGGCGTCGTCTCTCCACACGGTTCTTCTCATCGAGAAGATGTCACGACTTAAATCATACTCCTCCGCATTTTCGACGACCGGGCGGCCGTATACCTGCTTCAGGCGATCCAACAGGCCCTCGTACCCGCGGGGCAATTGGTTAGGGCGATAGGAAATCGCCTGCTCGTACAGGGCACCGCGATAAAACCGATACGTGACGCGATGGATGTGCGGATCCTGCGATGCCACCGCGACCGTCTCGGTTTGACGGCCATTGGCTTGCACAGCGGTCCTTGCAATCTGAGGATCGGTCCTAACCAGTTCGGTCAGGGCCATCCCCAAACGGGCCCCCTGAAACGACCGCGGCAACACAGAGTTTGCCGGGGTCGGTTCTGCAACTGAAAACTGGACGACCCCCAGTATCAGCGCGACCATTGCCGCGGCCGCGGCCCTCGATGCCGCCTGGGACCACTGACAACGCATAACTGCCGTCCTCCCATCAATCAGGTGCGCCCGCTCATCGCGACCACCGAAAGCGCGGCCACGACATGTGTTCGAACCACTTGACCATCCTTTCTTTCCACTCACGAAACCATTGTAGAGTCATTGCGCCTCCCTCCTTTCCGTATGATCACGCGCCGATCAGATCGCGACACCGGGCAGATGCTGTTTGATGAGGGGCACAATTCGCTCCACGTCCTCCGGACGGAAATAGCCTTTTTGGACCGACCTGTGAAGCAGCTCCAAGGCTTGCTTGGCGTTCCGCTCGGCCGCCAACCGATCCGCGCGCTGAGCTGCCTTATCGGCTTGATGTAAGAAATACCCAACATCGTGAATCGACCGATCGATTGAAGCCTCTCGCCCGTGCCGATTCCCGCCGTTCAGCGCCGACCGGGCCAGGGTTTCTTCGACGTGCTGGATCCATGCGCTGTCCAGCTTCAGGTTATAGGCGTCCTGGGCGGCCTGCAGCGCCGGGACTGCAACCCACCCCGCCACCAACCATCCCGACAATCCACTGACCACCAGTCCGAGGTTTAGCCTTGTCACGATTGCCTCCAGTGATCGTGGTGCCGGCGCTGGTGTCGATACAGTTCACCTGCGCCGGCGCGACAACCTGAATTCGCTGAACTCGTCACACCCACTGCTGTTACTGTGCCTCGATCATGATGCGGCGAGGCTTCATGTCCTCATACTTTGGGAACGTGATGGTCAGCACTCCCTGCTTGTACGTGGCGGTGGACTTGCTATGCTCTACATAGGAAGGCAATCGGAACGAGCAAGAGAATGGCCCCGACGTGAACTCGTGCGTGTACCATGTCACGTCTCCTGACGGCTCACTCTTGCGCTCCCCCTTAATGCACAGCAAGTCATGCTCCACCTGCACGTCGATCTGGTTCGGCTCCATCCCCGGTAGGGCGAGCTGCACATAGAAGTTGTTCGCGTCCTCGTAGACGTTGCAATCCGGCTCCCATGCCGACCGCCAGCGGCTCACGGCACGAACCGCTTCATCGAAGAGCCGGTCGATCTGGGCGTCGAACGAGGAATCACGGAACAAAGTGGGAAGCTGGGTAGCCCAAGTCATACCGATCCCTCCTTTCTGTAGTGGCAGAAGTGAAATCACAGACCGTGACGGAGGGGCTCGGGGAGAGACCAGAGGACAGGAGCTGACGAACACGCCATCCCGAATGCGGGCCTTTCACCGAACCCATCCGGCACAGCTTGCCAACTCGACATCGCAGATAACACCGGTTCGCCGACCGTCAAGAGGATACCGGCCGACCTGAAACCGACCCATGAGGCCGGTCCTGGTGGACCAGAATCCTTAGGCTGCCTTGCGGAGTTCGTGGGTCGGCGTCTCCGCTTCGCGTTGAATCCCCACGGTGGACACGGTGGTGGACTGGGACAATGCGGTCCAGATACTTGTCGCCAATACGGCAGCCGCTCCCATCAATGCTAAAGTCGCATCGATTAGGGAACTTATCTCCATCATCGTGTTCACCTCCTTCCGTACGTGTTCAGGCAACCTTTACTTCAATGGCCTTTGGCTTCGCCTTTTCCGACTTCGGCACGTGCAGGTAGAGAAGCCCATCCTTGAATTCTGCAGACACCTTGCTGTCGTCCACGGAGTCCGGGAGAGTGAAACTGCGCATGAACGTCCCGTATGATCGCTCGATCCGATGGTACTTTCTCCCTTTTTCCTCTTTTTCTTGCTTGCGCTCACCTTGGATCGTCAGGACGCCTTCCTGCAGCGTGACCTTAATGTCTTCCTTCTTCACGCCGGGCAATTCGGCTTTGATGAGATACTCGCCTTCTGACTCGCTGATGTCCACGGCCGGGATCCAGTCGGCGACAGTCAGAGCTTCCTTGTTGTTGTCGCGGCGAACCGACGGTCGGCCGAAGACCCGATTAAGCCGTTCGGACAACTCTTCCAATTCGCGGAATGGATCCCAACGTGCCACGGTGCTCATACTCGTGTTCCCTCCTTTCTGCTGTGCCACAGATCAGCAACGTTGATTTTTCATGGTGAAATCCAACACTCAAAACCCAAAACCGACGACGTGCATCAACTAAATTAAACGCGCGGCACCGGCATATCGCGGCACACTCTCGAATAATCTTTTTTCGACGCCCGTCAAGAGGACTGGCCGACGGCTTTCTTGTCCCCCTGCCCCACGGGTTGACTTTCCTTTCGGCGGAATTACTCGTTGCAATGAACTCCGCTGCGGGTGCCGTCTTAGCCGTTGCGGCGCCCGCAGGAGAACCCTGCTTAACCATCAACCGGTAACCCCTAAACCAACAAGGAGGGACATATGACGAAGAAGAAAAATATTGTCGTTGCGGTGTGCGCGCTGTCCCTGCTCATTGGCGGGGTAGCGCTGGTGTCTTCGGCGGCCAATGCCGCGCCGTGGATCTCGGCGGCCGATTCGTATTCGGCCTCCTGGGTGAACGAAATCGAAAAAGAACTGTATAAAAAAGAATACCAAACGGTGTTCATGAACGATCCCAGAACACCGCAAGCGTCCGTGCTGAGGCTTTTGAACCGGGCAGCTGCCGCCTATGAAGCTAAGAACGCGCAGCTCGCCGAGCAGTTCATCCGCGAGGCGATCAGCGTGTTAGAGCAGGGTGTGGCGAAAAATTACTATGTGCAGTCAGACATCGAGCCCATCGTGAATTTCATCAAGCAGCATGCGCCGGTGAAACTGAGTTGACAAGGACGCCGGGCCGGATGAGCCCCTCATCCGGCCCGGCCAAAAAAGGAGGTGAAGAAGGATGTACACCGTTATGGCCTTGCTGGGTTTGATGCTCTTGACATGGGCCGCAGCCGTGTGGGCCACGTATGTCGAGGAAGAGGAAGGGGTAGAAAGCGAAGCGGCTTCCGACCAGCGGTTGTTCAAAAAATCTGCATGATCGGCAGCGTGAGCGGCACGCACGGAGGATGGCGGCCTTGATCAGCTTTACACCTGATCGAGGGCACGACAGCTGTGACCTGCAAAATGAAATCCGGGCTACCTGCCTGGATTCAATCTGCCGAGTCAGCGGGGATCAATGACTCTTAATGACTCTTCTGTTTCTGTCGGAGCGGGGACGAAATGGCCGAACTCCTGGCAATCGGCGCGATGGCGGGCTTGATCCTGGTTGTGGCAATCGCAATGTGGCGATTTCTGCTGTTGTTCGAGTAGGGAGCCGTCATGGACGACGAAGGATTGTACGCGGACAGATATGTTGAGTTCCTGGCCCGTCGAGCCAAGGCGGCAGGATATGACTTCGGCCAGGGACCGCCGGGGAATATTCCGCCGCCGACGGTCATCTTCGCCAAGCCCTTGCGCTGGTGGACGCTCGACCGCCCGCGACGCCTGGCCGCGATCCTTGCCGAGCGGGACCGGTTGCAGAACGAGATTCTCGCGCTGGCCCAGGGAACCCCCGGTCGTACGGAGGCGGTCGCCCTGCGACCACCGCATCGAGTTGCCCGCGAACGGAACATCGACGCCTTTTCTGAGAAGGAACGCGCAAGGCACGGTTGCCCCGAGGAGTTGCGGCGGGCAGCATGAGGGTGCCCGTGGAGTCGGCCTATCGTTGCTCGATAGGGATGTAAGGACGATTGTGCTCTCCCGCATAGATTTGGTCCGGGCGAAACAGCTTGTTTTCCCGGAGTTGCTCCAACCAATGTGCCAGCCAACCCGCCACCCGGGCGATGGCGAAGACCGGGGTGAACAGGTCCACCTCGATGCCCATTTTGTCGTAGATGATGCCTGAATAGAAATCCACGTTGGGATATACGCCTTTCCCTTTAAACACCTCTTCCGCGACCCGCTCCATTTCCACTGCGACCGCGTAGAGCGGCGACATCCCGCATTCCATGAACAAGCGTTCGCATAACCCCTGCAGAATGGTGGCTCGGGGATCTTTGACCTTGTACACGCGATGGCCGAAGCCCATGATCCTTTCTTTCTTGGCCAGTTTGGCGTCGAGGTACGCTCGGACCCTTGAGGGATCGCCGATTTCCCTCAGCATCTGGACGACTTCTTCGTTGGCGCCTCCGTGCAGCGGGCCTTTCAGCGCTCCGATCGAAGACGCGACGACAGTGTAGGGATCGGCCAAGGTCGACGCCGTTACCATTCCTGTGAACGTGGAGGCGTTCATCGTATGTTCGGCGTGCAGGATGAGACAGTCGTCCAGAATTTCCGTCCAGAGCGGACTCGGGACTTTTTCCGTCAGCATATAGAGAAAATTCTCGGCGAAGCCGAGGTCGTCGCGGGGGGGAATGTAATCGTCACCGCGACGCAACCGCGCCCAAGCGGCGACGATTGTCGGCAATTTCGCGATCAATCGCACCGCCGACCAATAATTGTTGTCGACGTCCTTGACGTTCCGGCCGGGATAGAACATGCCCAACACCGCCACGGCCGCCTGCAGCACGTCCATGGGATGGCCGTGCTCGGGCAGACACTTCATCAAATCCACGATCCGGAACTTGATCCGGCGATGAAGCGTGATGTCTTCCGTCCACTGCCGCATTTCCGCCTGGGTCGGCAGATGGCCGAAGAGCAACAAATAGGCGGTTTCCAGGAACGAGGACTTGGCGCACAACTCTTCGATGCGGATTCCGCGATACTCCAGGATGCCTCGCTGTCCATCGACGTCGCTGATCGAAGACTTGGCCGCGGGAACGCCGGCCAGTCCCGGCATGAAATCATGCGGCATGAGGGGCCTCCTTGCTACGACCCGGGCGGCGACGAACGGTCCCGGTTTCCGTCGCAATCCGCAACCCGTGCGCTGGATTCTAGGAGGACACCTTTTCTACGTCAAGGAAACGTCATGCCTTGAAATGCCCTCCCTCGCTTGGCATACTGAATTTATGGTTGAGCCAGGGGGAAATGCCGCATGTCAGGTTTCGTGCGGGTAATGATTGCGGTTGGAGTGGTGGCGTTATTCGCGGGCGGGCTGACGTTCTGGCGCCTGCATGAGCGTCCGGCTTCATCCCCGGCGAAGGTCGTCGGGTCGAGCGCGCTCAGCCACGGTGAGCCGATCGCGCCGTCGACCATGCCCGCGGCTCCTTCTCCGAAGCGACTTCCCATTCTCCCCGGACAACGCGCGATGTTGATCGAGATGCCGCCGGCCGAAACGGAGGTCGATCGGTTCACCGAGCCGGTCTCCGTTCATCCGGACGAGAGTCTAGCGGCAGGACGTCCAGGTACCGAAGTGATCGTGACCAACGTCGAGACGCGTCCGGCTCCCAACGGCCGCGTCGAACAGTTCTTTCAAGTCAGGTTTCCTGACGGCAGGTCGGCGTGGGTACATCAAGACGTACTCCGGATGCCTGCGCCGCAGGACGACTTCGCGTATACTACGGAGAGGTGACCGGTGAGGCGCATTGCCCAGCTGTCCGTGTCCGGCCTGTTGCTGGTGTCGTCCAGTCTAGGAATTGCGGCTGGTCAAGGAGAAACCGTCGCCTTCGCCGTAGTGGCGGAGGCGCTAAAGGACAAGACACACGTCTCGGCAAAGATTTCAGTGGACGGCGTCGTGTTCGACGGCAAGTTGCTGCCCGTCGAAGCGGTTCAGAGCAACCTCGCCTGGAAGAAACTGGAAATCTGCCACGCGCTGAAATTGGAGGGGGTACGGGTGGCGGAAGGGTTCAAGGTAACGTCGCTCAGAGTGATCGACGCTGGCATGCTGCCCATGGGCCTGCAAGGCTTCGCTGGAGACTGCCTGATCAAGAAAGCCGTTGAAGTGGCGCCGCTCGTAGACTGAATGCTGAGTTGGGCTGCACTCAAGCCGTGCAGTCCGGACAGACGGTTGGCTCCTGCTCGGAGTGATATTCTTCGGCGGTCAGCGGGAAATATTGTTCGCACACCGAGCAGGTACGGATCTCGAAATAGGCGACGCCCTTGTCATCGATCTCCGTCGGCAGCAACAGTTCCGCCGGGTCATAGCCGAGTGTTGCACCGTCTGAAAATTTCACCACCGCCAAACGAATGTTGAACAGCTCGAAGGTCGCCTCCTGCCCTTTCCGTTCCGGAACGTGGCCGAGCACGAACACCGGCTGCCCCTTGCGTTTGGTCTTCAAGTCCCGGAGGGTCCGCTGCGTTGGCGTGGCGCAGGCGAATTGGCCGCTGGCATCAGTGGTTCCGACGCTGGGCATACTGGGTTTCCCATGCACACGGAAATGAGATCTGCAAAACGAGAAGCGGAACGCGGCGCCGACTCCGGCCCCGCGGTTCCCTGCGCTACTTAACATAGGCGAAAAAATCGCGTCAAGGCGGGTGCCGAGCCGAAACGAAGGGAGGAGCCGCGCGGTGACCGACCTGATCATCTATCAGAAGCCGACATGCACGACCTGCCGCCAAGCGGTGCAGTTGCTCAAAGACAGCGGAAAGCCGTTCACGGCGGTGAATTATTACGAGAAGCCGTTTACCCACTCGCAGTTCAAGGAGCTGCTGAGAAAAGCCGGGCTTTCGGCCAAAGACGCGTTGCGCACAAAGGAGGAGATCTATAAGAAGCTGGGGTTGGCCAAGAAGCATCTTTCGGAGGACGAGCTGATCGACCTGATGATCAAGCATCCTGATCTGATTCAGCGGCCGCTGGTCCGAAAGGGCGACAAGGTCATATTGGCGCGACCGGCGGAGAAAGTGAAAGCCCTGCTGTAAGCAAGGTAGGCGCGCACGGGTTATCCGGTCCAGTGCTCGCGTTCCGCGCCGGACGCGACTGCGCGGTGGACGTGACGAAGTGGCGTGGGAGCTGCTTCTTGTGCCAGGTTCCCGCCCTCCACTTTTGCCCGATACAACGCCCGGTAAGCCGTCCTGATCACGACATCCGGTGGGATACTGGCATCGTGCTGATCCGCGACGCCGATGCTGATCGTGATCGGCAGTTCTTTCGACGTCGAATCTGTGCCGGTTCGGTGGTCCCGCTGCTTGCGGACCTGATCCTGCCTGCGCAGGACAAGGTCCGCCAGCGTTTCGCCCGACGATGTGCCGGGAAACAGTACGGCAAAGTTCTCGCCCGCAAGGTGATAGACTTGTCCTCTTACAGAGAGACCGGCGATGGCCGCAGTGACTCGACGGAGGATCTGACCGCTTGCCGCTAGCCCGTGCGCGTTGTTGTACGACTTGAGCTGGTCGATTTCGATGACCGCCACCGAACAGTGGCGCTCCAACTCCTTCAACGCCGTATCGAACGCCTGCCGTCCCGGCAGGCCGGTCGTCTCGTCGACATACGTGGCCTTGTACGAGGCTTCAAGCAACGTGATGGTGAGAATCAGGCCCGCGGTCGCAAAAAAATTCGTCGGCTTCCAACCGTACTGGGTCCCCTGCAGCGCGATGAAGACGGCCATCATCGCCCACACAAGTCCGCTTTCGATGGTGTTTCTGCAGACGATGAAGCGGGACGCCTGCAATGCCAGGGCCGTTCCCGATGCCAGCAACGCGGGCTGCGCGATTGGCGTCCAACCGGTGAGGGCTCGGTCGACATAGGCAAACTCTAACGACGCCGCGAATGCGGACGGTTCCGTGCGATAGAGCCCGATCAGTAACGGGGGTTGAAGCAGCATGAGCGCGGCGCGGATCCCCGTCCGCCGAGTCACCAGGCTGTCTTCCCTAATTTATATTGTTAGGGACAGCGCCAGCAGGTTCAGCGGGAGCAGCAACGCGGCGGACTGGAAAACGACACGGCCGACCTCCGTCATCGCGGCCCCGCCATCCGCCAAGAGCCACAATGCCCGGTCGGCCAGGGTCAGCACGAAAATGGCGAGGACGATCCGGCTACGGTCGAACAACCAGCCGAACAGAAGCCCGAACGTCAGCGTGATCAGCGGAAAGATTCCGATCAGCGGCTGAAGCCAGCCCGGCAATCCGTTGGGGCGCAGAAAGCCCAGGGCGAGGAGCAGGATCAATCCGCCCAGCATGACGAAGGAGCAGACCAACTTCCACACTGACGCGCCCACCGGTTCCCCTGTCGATGGCGTGCGCTGTTGTTTGTTCCACGCAGCAATGCCAGAAGCGTACCAGGGACGCCACGGGAACCGTACGGAATTGACGCCCGTCATGCAGGATTTGGTTGTCGCCGACGGGCCGTGAGGCAAGCGGTCACCGGAGCTGGCAGGGCTGAAGGGCGGGACAGACAGGCGGGTGTGCTCTTTCGAACGGAACGGTCAGACGCGGTCCTGCGGCGTTAATCGCAGCGCGCCGGTGGTCGGGTCGACGGAGACCGCAATGGTTCCGGCGAGCACGCCGAGCAGCGTCTCCCCGGCCAACCTGCGTCGCCACCCGCTCAGAAGAGGAAGGTCGGGATGCTCTCGACGGCGTGCAGCTTCGACCAATGTCTGAAGATCCGCTGTGGTGGCCAGCAGCGTGGGGGCCATATCCGCTTCGACCGCCAGGGCTTTGAGGACGGCCTGCAGGAGCTCTACAAGGCCGGCCGATTCCGGTTCGGGTCTGCGCTCGCGAGGAATAGCCGGCCATGCCGACGGCGGCAGGGCCGACGCGTCGCGAATAACGGCCAACAGGGTCTCTCCGTGACGTTCGATTTCAAACGGATGCAGTCCCCGGACTGAGCGTAACTCTTCCCGGGTCGTGGGTCTTTGGCGGGCGAGCTGGAGCAGCACTTCGTCGCGCAGCACGCGCCCGCGCGGAGCGTTGCGTTTCCGCGCTTCGGCTTCGCGCCAAGCCGACAATTCGCGCAGCACGGCGGCAGCCCGCGGCGTCAGGCTGTCCCATCCGCGAATGCGCCGATACCGCTCCTGCGGTTCTTCCACCCGCCGCCCGACGGCTTCCTCCAGCCGCGAAAATTCCTCACGCACCCAGTCGTGCCGGCCGAGTTTCTGCAAACGCGATCGGAGATGGTCATGGATCGGAAGAAGGAACTGCACATCCTCCAACGCATACGCCAATTGCTCCCTGCTCAGCGGGCGTTGGCTCCAGTTGGTGAACGTGTGCGACTTGGCCAGCTTGGTTCCGTGAAGCCGTTGCACGAGATGCGCGTATGCCACCTGGGCACCGTACCCGACCATCGCTGCGGCGATCTGGGTGTCGAAGAACGGCGTCGGGACCCGGCCTGCGTAGGTCGTGAACAGTTCCAAATCCTGCCGCCCGGCGTGCAGGACTTTTTCGATGCGAGGATCACAGATCACTTCCCAGAAACAGTCCAGCTTGCCTTGGGAGTGAAGCGCGGGAAAATCGATGGCGGCGACGACCTCGTCAGTGGCGACTTGAATGAGCTCGAGGCGAGGGACAAACGTGTCTTCCCCCACGAACTCCGTGTCGAGCGCCAAGCGGCTGCTGCGGTGGAGGCGGCCGCAGAGCCGTTCCAGGCCGTCGGAGTCGGTGATGTAGTGCGATCGGAGAGAATCCGTCAACGGGGTCATTCCGTCGGATTGTACCGGGCGTCTTGCGCGCCAGCCGTCTCGGTCGCGCTGGGGCTCAGGTATTCCTTGAGAAACTGATAGGCTTCGATGATTCGGCGCAATTCTGGTTCGGAACTGCGGTCGCCCTTGCGTGCGTCCGGGTGGAGCTTCTTGGCGCGTTCGCGAAAAGCGGCGGTCACTGCGGCCAGCGAGCTGCCATATTCCAACCCCAAGGCATCGAAGGCTTCAGTCGCATTGGTGATTTCGCCTCGCCCGCCGGACGGATCTCCGCCTCCGCCGGCGGCCTTCAGAAAATCCGCCAGGCTGATCCGTCGGCGACGGCGCCGAGGGCGCTCACGCGCTTCGCTGTCCAATTCTTCCCAACGCTCTTCGATGAACTCCAGCCGCGCCTCAAGACGAAGTGCCCCGGACAAATCGCAAACATGCGGCAGTTCTTCTTCGATCAGCTTCAAGCTCCGGTCGATTTCCTCCAGGCCTTGTTCGATCCGAAAGTAGCTGTCGACGCGTTCCTGCATCATGTGGTCGATGGCGAAATCCAGACTGTCTTCGGTTTTGAGACGCAGCGCCTCGATGCGTCGGCGCATCCCGGTGCGATACTGGGCGAGTTTGGCAGCGGAAAACGGCACGATTCCTCGTCGGGAACGCTGGCCCGATTCCGGTGGCTGGCCGGTCCGCATTCTAGCACAATCGGATGATACGCCACATCGCGACGCGGAGGGCGCCGTCCGCGTCGGCTCGGTCTTGCCGGCACACGAAGCCCGGTGGTAGACTCCCGCCCCGCCGCCGTCAGGCCAGGCGATAGCTTCACCTTAAAATTTCACTCTTGTCATGGAGGCGTCATGATCGGTGTGATGCGAGTGGTTGCGATCGGGATGGCAATGATCACGTGGGTCACTTCGGGCTATGCGGCCGATCCGTCCGGCTACGGTCAACCGGGGGGAGAATTCGATATCAGGATTCCGCGCGTACCGGCGGATCAGTTGGCCGCAGCGAAGGCGACGAAGCCGCCCTTCGCGCCGACGCCGGAAGTGCTTGCCGAAGGCAAAGCGATCTTCCTCGGCCGCGGCACCTGCTTTCAGTGTCACGGTCCTGAAGGAAGAGGGGATGGAGACGCGGCCAAGGTGCTTCCGATTCAGCCGCGCAATTTTACGAATCCCGCATTCAAAAAGCTCCGGACGCCCGGCGAGCTGATGTGGGTGTTGAAGAATGGCAGCCTGGGGCAATCGGGCAAGGTGCCAGGAACCGGCATGCTGCCCATCGTCGGGCAGTTCTTGAGTGAAGAAGACGGCTGGAAGGTCTTGCTCTACGAATTGAGTCTCGGGGGAACGGAGTGACTCCGGGTTAAGGCGTGTTCAGTCTCTCGGCGTGTCGTCGCTCGGTCGGGAGCGGCGACGCGCCACCCCTGAGTCCCTGGCCGCCGCCGCCACCGCCTTCGCGACTCTCGGCACGACTTCTTTATCGAAGACGCTGGGAATGATGTAATCCTCGCTGAGCGCCGTCTCCGGCACCACCTCGGCGATGGCTTGCGCGGCCGCCAGCGTCATCGCCTCGTTGATGTCCCGTGCCTGCACGTCGAGCGCCCCCCGAAAAATGCCGGGAAACGCCAGCGCGTTGTTGATCTGATTGGGGTGGTCGGAGCGGCCTGTGGCGAAGATCCGGCAACGGGGGACGGCTAATTGGGGGGCGATTTCCGGATCGGGATTAGCCATGGCGAACACGATCCGGTCCGGCGCCATGAGGTCCAGGTCCTCGGGTTTCAGGATGTTACCAACCGAAAGGCCGATAAACACATCGGCGCCGCGCAAGGCGTCCTGCAGCGTGCCTTGAGGCCGATCCTTGCGGATCCATGCGCTCAGATCGTCCCTGGCGGCGCGGAGCCGGTCCGCTTCGCCGGCCAGCACGATCCCCTCGGGCTCGCATCCGATCAGGTGCGAGACGCCAGCCGCCAGCAACATGCGGCTGCAGGCGGTTCCCGCCGCGCCCAGCCCGTTCACCACCACGCGAATTTCGTCCATCCGCTTGTTGACCACCTTCAGGGCGTTGGTCAAGGCCGCCAGGATGACGACTGCGGTGCCGTGTTGATCGTCGTGCATGACCGGAATATCGAGCGTAGCCTTGAGCCGTCGCTCGATATCGAAACAGCGAGGGGCGCTGATGTCCTCCAAATTGACGGCGCCGAAACCGGGGGCGATCCCTTGGACAATGCGCACGATCTCGCCAGCATCCTGGGTATCCAGGCAGATCGGCCAGGCATCGATGCCGGCGAATTCCCGGAACAGCATGGCCTTGCCTTCCATCACCGGCAGCGCGGCGAAGGGACCGAGATTGCCCAACCCCAGAACCGCTGAGCCGTCGGTCACAATGGCGACGCTGTTGCTCTTGATCGTGAAGGCGTAGGCTTTACTCCGATCTTTCGCGATGGCTTCCGCCACGCGACCGACGCCCGGCGTGTACACAGTGGAAAGGATGTTGCGGGTGCTCAGCGGGAATTTGCTGTGAACCCGGATTTTGCCGCCGAGGTGCAACAGGAAGATGCGGTCCGAAGCCGACAGGACGCGGACGCCGGACAAGGTTCCCAGCCGTTGCAGCACACGCTCGCCGTGGGTCTCGCTCTGAACATCGAAGGTCACATCACGCACCATTTTCTCGGCGCTGGCCGAGACAATGTCGACGGCGCCCAGGTTGGCCCCCTCCTCGGCCAGTGCGGTGGCGACTTGGGCGAACATGCCTGGTCGGTTGACCAGTTCCAGACGGACAGTCAAGCGGTAGTTGGAATAGGGACCGATATCATGCATAACATCGTGTCATCCGAGCGTTTTATCGAAAGAGTACCACATCTTGACGCTTCAAACCCAATAGCTAGGGTCAGTGGTCTCGTGGGAAACCCGGTCGTGGGCCCCTTCTTTAGGTGACACTGTGCGCTTGCTAGACCCTAAGCCTCGTCCCGTAGGAAGGCAGTTGACTTTTGCGGAAGTTTTAGATTACCGTACCGCCCCATCCGTCGCGGCGAATTTTTACCATACACTTCACGTGCCGAAAGGAGGTGACTCATCATGAAGCGGATCATGACGGCGTTCTTGGCACTCGCGATCCTCGTGGCCTTCACCGCTCCGTCCTTTGCCGGTGAAAAGAAGGAGGAGAAAGAGAAGAAGGGCGGTAAGCTCATTCAGCTCGTG
Source organism: Nitrospira calida (assembly GCF_976986435.1). NCBI lineage: Bacteria > Pseudomonadati > Nitrospirota > Nitrospiria > Nitrospirales > Nitrospiraceae > Nitrospira > Nitrospira calida. The sequence goes on along the minus strand of NZ_OZ335950.1, from coordinate 1,884,898 downwards.
TACGGTGAGGAAAAGAAGGAAGAGAAGAAGAAGGGCGGCAAGTAAACGGAAGGGCGGTTCGGCACTTCACTCTCTCCATACTTGCGTTCTTGGTTGGCCCGCATTCCGGCACCTGGGGAGGCGGGCCAATTTTTTGCGCCCCGACAGCCGGCTTCTTCGTCTTCCCATCCGCTCCCGCTTCCGCAGCGCGATCCTCGGCGAACCAGGACCGAGGTCACGGACAGCCGAAGCAGCCGTTGACCCGCGTCAAGGGGGATGCTACGGTGAACACTATGTCATCCGAACACACGGGCCGTCAGCCCAATCGGTTGCTTCAGGAAACCAGCCCATACCTCCTTCAGCACGCCTATAACCCCGTGGACTGGTATCCCTGGGGCGAGGACGCGCTCCGCCGCGCGCGCGAGTTGAACCGTCCTATTTTGCTTTCCATCGGCTACTCCGCCTGCCATTGGTGTCATGTCATGGAACGGGAATCGTTCGAGGACGAGGAGATTGCCCGGTTCATGAACGAGCACTTCGTCTGTATCAAGGTGGACCGGGAAGAGCGCCCGGACCTGGACGACATTTACATGCGAGCCACACTGGCGATGAATCACGGACAAGGCGGCTGGCCCATGACCGTGTTTCTGACGCCGGAGCAGGAGCCGATTTTCGCCGGGACCTACTTTCCACCGACAGACCGCTGGGGCCGCCCCGGTTTCTTGACGGTGCTCAAGAAGGTGGCCGACTTCTGGCGGAACGATCCCGAAGGCCTCCGCCGACAAGCCGCACACCTGACAGCCCGACTGAAGGAAGAAGTCCAGTCCGTCAATCCTATGGCGGTCGGAGAAGCTGAACTGGACGCGGCGGTCGCTCAGTTCGCCGAAGACTTCGATCCGCGATACGGAGGGTTCAGCGGAGCCCCGAAGTTCCCGCCGGCCACGGGCTTATCGCTCTTGTTGCGGAGTTACCATCGCACCGGCGACCCCCACACGCTCCACATGGTGCGCAAGACCCTGGACGCGATGGCGGCCGGTGGAATGTACGATCAAATCGGCGGCGGGTTCGCCCGCTATTCCACGGACGAACGCTGGCTGGTTCCCCACTTCGAAAAGATGCTTTACGACAACGCCCTCCTGGCCCGCACCTACATCGAGGCGTACCAGGTTACCGAGGATGCAAGCTACCGTCGGATCGCCGCGGAGGTTCTCGACTACATTCTGCGGGAGATGACCTCCCCGGAAGGCGGGTTTTATTCTGCCACCGACGCGGATTCGGAAGGAGTTGAAGGGAAATTTTTCGTCTGGACGCCCGAAGAGATCCGCGCCGTCCTTCCCTCCGACGCAGACGCGCGCCTCTTCTGCGCGTATTACGATATTACCGCCGCCGGCAATTGGGTCGAGCCTTTGGCCTCGACGTCCCATAAGGCTGTGAGCATTCCGAATCGCCTTCGCCCAGCCGACGAAACGGCGCGTGAACTGGGCCTGTCGGTTGAAGAACTTGAAGCCGCCGTCGCCCGCCTCCGGCCAATCGTGTACGAGGCGAGGCGGAAACGGGTCCCGCCCGGGCTTGACGACAAGATCATCACCGCCTGGAACGGCATGATGATCGGAGCGATGGCCGAAGGGGGCCGGGTGTTCGGCGAGGCACGCTATCTCCAGGCCGCCCGACGAGCGGCGGATTTTCTGTTGTCGGCGCTCCGTCGGCCGGACGGCGGGGTGTTTCGGACGTATCGCGCGGGCCAGGCACGCGGAGCCGCGTTTCTGGAGGACTATGCCTGGCTGGCCGACGGGCTCATCGATTTGTATGAAGCCGGCGCCGAAGAACGGTATCTCAACGAAGCGGTTCGTCTGGCGGAAATCATTGTCACCGAGTTCGCCGACGACGAACACGGCGGGTTTTTCACCACGGCCAAGGACCATGAACGATTAATCCTGCGCAGCCGTGAAGGCCCGGACGGAGCCACGCCCAGCAGCAACGCCGTCGCCGCGTCCGCGTTGGCCCGGCTGTCCTGCCATTTCGGACGGGAGGATTTTCGGCAGGCCGCCGCGCACGCGATTCGCGCCTACGGCCGGCAGATTGCCCGCTATCCGCGCGCCTTTGCCAAGAGTTTGGCGGTGGCGGATCTTCTGCTGCAAGGGCCGGTCGAGTTGGCGCTGGTCGGTCCGCCGGGCGAAGTGGCCTATGAGCGACTCAAGGCCGAGATGAACCGCCCGTATCTGCCCAACCGGATCATCGCCCATTGGGATCCGACGCGCGAGACAACCAAGCACCCGTTGCTGCGTGGAAAAGGGCTGGTGCAAGGTCGCCCGGCACTGTACATTTGCCGGAACTTCTCCTGTCGACAGCCGATCACCGACGCCGCCGAGGTGGCCATCGCGTTAACGCGCGAAGCGACGCCATCCGGCCGGGACCGACCCGTCTCCAGGACCTTGACCGGCGTCCGGCTCGCCGGATGCGCGACCCCCGGAGGCACTGCCGCCTTCGCGGTGCGGGCGATCAATCGCGCGGCAGCCTTTCGTGATCTTTCCCACGGCTATACGTCGCTGGGGTCTACCGGGTTGACCGTCAGCCGGCTCGGTTTCGGCACCTACCGAGTCAATTTGCAGGACCCGGCCCATCGCGCCGCCCTCGCACAAGCTCTCCGCCAAGGCTGTAACCTGATCGACACGTCCACCAATTATATGGACGGCGACAGCGAACGACTCGTCGGGTTGGTGTTGGCCGATCTGATCAAACAAGGCGAACTCGCACGGGAAGAAGTGGTCGTCATCTCCAAGATCGGCTATGTGCAGGGAGAGAATCTGAAACGGGCGGAGGCCCGCGAGAAGGCCGGCAAGCCCTATCCCGAAATGGTGAAATACGGCGAAGGCGTCTGGCATTGCCTGCATCCCGACTTTCTGGCCGACCAACTGACCCGTTCATTGGATCGCCTCGGATTGGACACGCTGGATGTCTGTCTGTTGCACAATCCGGAATACTTTTTGTCCGATGCGAAACGGCGCGGCGAAGCGGATGCGGCGTCGGTGCGCGATCGGTTCTATCGGCGGCTCGAAGCGGCCTTCCGGTACTTCGAGGCCCAGGTAGCGGCCGGGCGGTTGCGCTGGTACGGCGTGTCCTCCAATACCTGCACGGCCCAGCCGGATGACCTCGAAGCGACCTCATTGACGCGCATGCTGGAAGCGGCCAAGGCCGCGGCGGCAGCCGAAGGACGGGAGGAGCACCGCTTCCGGGTGATCCAATGTCCTATGAATCTGTACGAGACCGGCGCGCTTTTCACTCCGAACACCGGTTCGGACCACCAGCTTACCTTGCTCGAGGCAGCTAGCCGGGAAGGCCTGGCAGTCCTGATCAACCGTCCGTTGAACGCAATCCCGTCACAAGAGGGCGGCATCGTGCGTCTGGCCGACTTGCCGATTGAGCGGCAGGAGGTCACGTTCGACGAACAGCGGCAACGAGTGGTCGAGCTAGAAAAAGAATACCGGCTCGACATCGCCCCGCACGTACCTCACGGCGGTCACGGCATGGCGCCGGCGGACTATTTCGCCTGGGCCGACCAACTGGCTGAAATCCGGCCGCGGATCCAGGGGCTGGAGCATTGGGAACAAATCGAGACTCAGATGATCGCGCCGCATGTCAACCAAGTGGTGCGGGCGCTGGATTCGCTGTTGACGGGGCCGCCAGCGGAACGCTGGGAAGTTTGGCGGGACCGCTACGTGCCCGAACTGTTGACGCTGCTGAAGGAAATGCGACGCGAAGCGACCGAACGGAGCCGCAGCAGAACCGCCGCGATCGCGCGCACGATCGATCCGCTGCTGCCGGAGGAGCGGCGCAAGGAATCCCTGTCGCGCAAGGCGCTGTGGATCTTGGCCAGTACACCCGGCGTCACCAGCGTCCTCTGTGGTATGAGAACTACGGCGTATGTCGAGGATGCGCTTGGCGTGCTCCAATGGCCGCCGCTCGCCGAAGTTCGCCGGGTGTATCAGACGTTGCGGGAACGTGCGACGAGCTAGAATTTTTCTTGGAGGAGGTATCGCATGTTGAGAACCCGGCCGACCGAGTATGCGTTCATGTGGCTGCTCTGTCTCGGGGTGCTATCCTGGGGGAGCGGATGCGCAAGCCGTGCGTCGTCCGTCAAGATCGATCAATCCCAACAGCCGACAATGCGGACACCTGCGACCGAGGAGCAGGTCGCGGCGGCGCCGCTGAAAGAGATCCCGCCCCCTGAATCTCCGCTTGCCTCTGCCCGAGTCGCGCCACCGCCGCCCGACCTGTCGGACGAGCGGCCGACCACGCGGTATTTGCTCGATATCCCGTTCGACTTCGATCAAGCCAGCCTGCGACTCGACGCCATCGCGATGGTCGAGGCCAATGCCCGGCGTCTGCAGGAAGACGGCGTCAAGAAGGTGTTGCTGGAGGGTCGGGCCGATGAAATTGGAACATCCGAATACAATCTGGTGCTGGGCGAACGCCGCGCGCGGGGGGTGAAACATTATCTCGAAAGCCTTGGGCTGGTTCCGCTCGTTATTGATACGACGAGCTACGGCAAGGACCGGCCCCTCTGCACCCAACACAGCGCCGAATGCTGGCAGAAGAACCGCAGCGTCCGTTTCATCGTCCGCGAATAAGACTCCCCTGTCCCGCCCCCAGGCCGTCGGACGTCTTCCTAATTCTGCTTATCCACCCTAACGGTTCGCCGCTCTTGTGCCGCCACAGCCTCGTTGCCCGCCCATCCGTTCTCCCTCCCCACCAGGCAGATTGTTTACCCGGATTTAACAGTCCGGTGACAAAGTTGGAACGAAGCGTCGGTATCGTCTGACCTGGAGAAGGGACAGAAGTGCGAGGCTAGAGCCAAGAGGTCGGAGGCTTTCAAGGAGGTGAAAGATGATGAAAGGCTTGGAGGACTTGTTGCTCCTTCTCGGTGTCGCAGGGTGTCTTCTGGCTCTACTGATCCACGCGATCCTGACCTTGCGCGGGATGCGCGAAAAATGGATCTATCCGCTGTTGCGGGTCAAGGCGCCGGACGGCAGCGTGAGTCCGGTGGTGCGGGTCAGGCCGGACCGTCACAGGGCAGCGGCGACTATGCTGACGTGCGCCGTCTGAAGGATGAACCAGCTTTCAACATCACTCAAAGAAGGAGGCAAGAAGATGGTTACCGTCAGCCAACTGATGACGCGGGATCTGGTCACCGTCGAGGCTGGCACGTCGGTGGTCGAAGTCGCGAAGTTGATGAAGGAGAGAAACATCGGCAGCGTGTTCGTCGAGCGGGACGGCGAGATCGTCGGGATTGTCACTGAACCGGACATCGTCCGGAAGGTCGTCGGGGCCGACCGCGGACCGTACTTCATCCCCGTGGAAGAGATCATGAGCGCACCGGTGATCGGCATCGACGAACGCCGTCCAGTGACCGAAGCCGCGGATCTGATGGAACAACATCGGACCCGCCATCTGGCGGTACGGCGAGGCGAGCAGATCGTGGGCGTTCTATCGGTCAGAGATCTGCTGCATCCGGTCTCGATCGACGAATTTTAGCGCCGACCGTGCGACGACGGGAGAAGTCATGACGATGCTGGACACGGTGTATTCGGGCTTTCACTGGGGTCCCGCTGCCCGGTTTGTTCGCGCTGCCGGGCGCATGGCCGAGACTGACCTGACCGTTCTCTGGAGAAGAGGCATCAGGTTGGTGCTCAGCCTGTTGATCCTGACCATCCTGGCCGGACTCGCCGGCGGCGTGGTCAAGACCTTTCTGGACCTCCGTTTGCTCTTCCACGCCGCCGTGGAAGTTGCGCTGCGCCAGGTCATTATCGATACCTTAGTCTTGCTGGCGCTGGTGGAGGTATTCAAAACCACCCTCGCCTATTTCTCCGAAGGGCGAGTCAAAGTGACGTTTATCGTGGACACGGTCCTGGTCATGATGTTGACCGAAGTGATCTCGCAATGGTTTAAGGACGGCCCCTGGACCCGCCTTGCGGTCCTGGGCGCCATCTTACTGGCATTGGGGGCGATGCGGGTCGTGGCAGTCCGATACTCGCCGACGCCGAACGATGTGGCACCACGACCGATTGACCCGCTGTTTTGAGCCGAACACCGGAGGGATGACATGGATCTTCAGACCGCAACAACCGAAGCATTGGTGATGACAGTCCTGGAACGCGAGCAGACGCTCCGGCTGGATCAGCTCGCCGACCGGCTTCCGGAACTCAGTTGGAGCCAGGTATTTGGCGCCGTGGACAGCCTGAGCCGCCGCGGGGCCATTCGGTTGAGGCGACGGGGGTTCGAGTACGAACTCAGTCCCGCACCGCACCAAGCCCACGCGGCGGCCGGCGGCGCATGAGCGCCCGATCCTGCTGCCGGCCAACAGCGACGGACAGTCATTCCATGTGCGGTGTGCGAAATGGCGGCGGCCAAGCCGGAGCGACTGAGAGACCGCGGCAAGGCCCGGGCATCATCGTCCTCTCCTCGTCGCTGAGCCTGCTCCACAAGAACCATCGCGCCGAGGAGTTGGCGGCCGTGTTGGCCGCGAAGGAGGCGGCCCCTTCTTCCGACATCCTACCCGCGTCTCTTCGGCGCGTCTGCGACACGCTGCTGAAGTCCCTTTCACGAGGCCATGCCGCACCGGCCTGGATCCAGGTGAGCAAGACATGCGGCGCCGCCGAGCCGGTCCGTTCGGTGCTGATCCGGGGATTCGGCCTTCGCGGAACACCGCAGACGCAGAGCACCCGCATCGTCATCGTCCTGGAAGAACGCTGATCCCAGGGCGCTGGCCAACCTCCCGCGGGTCTCCCCTACCTACGCGACCACTGCCAGGCTCGGTATGGGCTTCCTGCTCTCTGCTTGCACAACCTTTTTCGGTTCCGCCCCCTGCGTACGACCGGATTGCAGAACAAGCAGAACAATTCGGGGTTCCAACGACCGTGTGACTCGTCTAGGACGGGAATCTCATCCGCTGTTGCCAGCGCCACCATGGCGGCCATCAGACCGGCGCAGAGCGCAAGGGTCAGGAAGACCACCCCACCCCGCCCTCTCATGCGCCATCGCTTTCCTCAACGCGCCCGTTATGGAGAACGCTACCTGGAGAACGCTACCTCTGATTTCAGATCTTGCTCCGGTTTGCGCCTGCACTCCTCCTCTTCTCCTTTTTCTCGCCGACGCGATGAGTTTCATTTTTTTGCCGATCGCGTATTGAGAAGCCAGCAATATTGATGTAGCGAGGAGATGTTACGGGCGGGTTATCGACGTGTTCGTGACTTGTAAACTTAACGAATCTCGCGCCGTCACCCCATTGCAGTCGCCGAGGCAGTCGGGATACCATACCGTGCCTCGATCGACCGACTCTTCTCATCGCGCACTCACGAAAGCGATCCACTATGTTGCGGCGGATGGCGCTCGCGCTGTTTCTGACACTGTCCGCGTTCCTCATCGCCCATTCAATCAACGCATTCATCGCGCATTCGCTCTTGATGCCGTTTGTGCCGCAGCCGTTGACTTCGGTCGCCGAGCCCACTGCGCCGATTGTTCCGCCAGCTCAACTAGCGGCTGAAATCCGCGCCGGCAGCCTGTTCCCGCTTCCTGCGGAGGAGTCCTCCGAAAGGACACTGCCCGGCCAACTGGCGAACGTCACGCGCCCGCCACTCGAGGTCGTTAAAAAAGTGAAACTGCTGGGTACGGTCATGGGCGACCAAGGCGGCATCTCTGCCGTCCTCGAAGAGCTGGCAACCAAGCGGCAGATCCTGGTTCGGCTGCATGAGCGGATTCCCGAGGTGGGAGAGTTGGCGGAAATCAGGAAGGACGCCGTCGTAATCCGAGAGGGCGGGCAAGAGGAAGTGCTCCCGCTCGCACTCTTGGACCAGGGGCAGGCGGGAACGGCCGCGGCGGCCTCCGCTTCTCCAACCACGTTCGCGGCTCACCATCACGCATCTGTTCCGACACACCGGGTGCTGGACCGACGCGAAGTCGAGCAGGCGATGGCGGATGTGTCAAAGCTGCTCATGCAGGCCCATGCGGTGCCGCATTTCACCAACGGCACGCTGGACGGGTTCCGCATCGACTTTATTGCTCCGGCGAGCTTCTATGAAAAGATCGGGTTGAGTTACGGCGACGTCCTGCAACGGGTCAACGGCGTGGAGGTCCGCGACCCCGGCACCATGCTGCGCGTCTTTCAACAGGTGAAGAACGAGCGGACGGTCAAAGTCGATGTCTTGCGCAACAATCAACCGACGACCCTGACCTATGAGATTCGCTAGAACGCTGGCCATTGCCGCTTTCGCCGCGTTGCCGATGATGACGACGCTCGTCGCGGCGGCGCAAAACGGAGCGCCTCAACCCGGCCGTGTCACACTCGATTTCAACGAGGTTGAGCTACCGGTCTTCGTGCGCTTCATCAGCGAACTGACCGGGAAAAACTTTGTCTTGGACGAGACTGCCAAGAAAACCGCCGGGAAGATCACGTTGTTTTCTCCCACCAAAGTCAGCGTGGACCAGGCGTACAACATGTTCCTGGCCGCCTTGGAGGTCAGCCGGCTGATGGCAATTCCGAAGGGGAACGTCGTGCAGATTGTGCAGACCGCGGAGGTGCCGCCCGAACGGAACGTCTATGTGTACAAGCTCAAGTACGCCAACGCCAGCGACACGGCCGCGCTGCTGACGAACCTGGTCGCGAAATCCTCCGCTGTGCCGACGGCGACCCCGACCGGCCGCCCGCCGCTCCGGCCGTTGACGGAATTTGAAGCACCGGTTCAGGTCTTCGCCGATAAGGCCACGAACAGTGTAGTAATCAGCGCCACTCGTACGGCCTATAACCGGTTGCAGTCGGTGCTTCGCGAGATCGACACGCGCCGCCATCAGGTCTTCGTGGAAGCGGTCATTCTCGAAGTGCAGGTGGATCGCCTGCGGCAAATTGGCAGCGATCCGCTCCAGGCGATTGCGGCGGGGAGCCGCGGATCGGTGCAAGCCATCGGGGGATTCAACCGCGCGCCTGAAGAGTTAGCCTCGCTCGCTCAGACGATCAGCGGCATCGGCACCGGAGCGACGACGGGGGGCGCGCTGACCGTGCTCAACACGATCAACGTGCGGGCTTTTCTGCAACTGCTGATGAATCTGACGGACACGAATATCCTGTCCACGCCGCAGGTTATGGCCGCTGACAACCAAAAAGCGAAGATCGTCGTCGGTGAGAATCGGCCTTTCCCCACCGGCCAGGCGCAGGGCATCACCGGCGGCACGCTGGTGACGATCGAGCGCAAAGACGTCGGCGTCACGCTGGAAATCACGCCGCAGGTACTGGAAAACGACCTCGTGCGCTTGGAAATCAAACAGGAGATCACCGCAATCTCGGAAAGCGTGGCGCAGACGATCGGGACCGGCAATGCGACGGTGCCGGTCGGCCCAACCACCACCAAACGCGCCATGGAAACGACCACTATCGCCCGAGACAAACAGACCCTCGTCATCGGTGGACTGGTTCGTGACAATGTCACCCTCAGCGAGCGCAAGATCCCGTTGCTGGGCGACATTCCGCTGCTCGGCTGGCTGTTCCGGTTTCAGAGCCGGCAAGTGGAAAAGCTGAACCTGCTCGTCTTTCTGACCCCGCACATCATCAAAGACGACGTTGACGTCGTCGAATTGAACCAACGCAAGGCCGCCGACGTCGGCACGCTTCAACGGGAGAACCGCATCGAGGAGCCGACTCGCCTGAAGCAGGACGTGATCGAGCATTTAGAGCCACGCAACCAGCAAGCTACAGACCCACCCGCCGCCGGTAAACAGGTCCCGGCCTCGCCCTGATCTTCTCCCTCCCCTTCTCCTCCTCACAGAGGTTGGACGAGCGCGACCTTGCGCCTGCAACGACCACCACTGGCCGGCGGAATTTCACGCGAAGTTAATCTGCGCGAAACTGTCCGGTTGCCTTCCCGATAGTATGTTCCCGTTCGTTGCGATGCCGCCGCATCGGCACCGCGTCTGACCGGAGGACCGGTTTGAAGCTCTTCCACCGTCATGGAACGCAGGCAAGCGTGTTGGCTCTGCTCTTGGGGCTTTCAGCCAGGTTTTCTGAAGCGTCCGCCGAGTGGGACATGGCGGGCTACGGCGGGATCAGCACCGGCGGCGCCTTGCGGAATGTCACCATGAACACCTTCAATGTGATCGTGCGGTATCCGGACCAAATCGTCCAGCCCTACCTCGGCGTCGGCGCCGGCGCCTTTTATTTTTTTTCATCCTCATCCGGTCCGATCCAAGGCCGGCAATGGGTTCCGGGACTGAACGTGCTCGCCGGATTCAAACTGTTCCTCACCGACGAAAGGGGCGTCTTCGCAGAAGGAAAGTACAACTATGCCGCCGTCAGCACATTCGATCCGACATTCGGCGTGAGCGGCGCGTACAGCATCTTTCACGCGGTCGGAGGCGTCGCCTTTCGGTTTTGAGCGCACCTCACGCCAAGCGCGCGGCATTCTTTTTTTCTTAGCGGGAAACCTCAAAGGACATTGTGAGGTCTTCTGCGCGCGCACGACCGATTGTGTTCCGCATCTTGCCATCGGGCAAGAGGAAGAGTATGTTTGTGCAGCGTCGTGCCCGAATATCAGAGGGTTCGGTCCCGTTTCTTTGAGCAGAGTCTGAAGCCAGTGCGGTGTAACTTGGTAACCCGGTGACGATCGTTTCGGTTCTCATTGGTGGCGCGTGAGCGGAAACGGTGAGCCTGTGGGATACGGACGTCCGCTGCTGGGAACCATTCTCAGCGAGAAATTCAATCTCCCTGATGCCAAACTGGAAGAGGCGCTCTCGCAGCAGCGGGAAAAGGGAGGGCGACTTGGCGACGTGTTGGTGCGGCTCCGCGCCATCCGGGACGACGAAGTGCTGCAAGCCCTCGCCTATCAGTTCGAATTGCCGTGGCTGCCGCACCTGGAACCCGATCAGGTCGATCCGGATCTTTTGAAACGTGTTCCCATCGGCTTCGCCCGTCGGTACCGAGTGCTTCCTTTGCGGGCGGAAGACGGCGTCGTCACCGTCGCCACGTGCGACCCGCTGGAGACGGCTGCCCTGGACGATCTTCGCCTGTTGCTCGGCGTGCCAGTCGCACCGGTCTTGACGACAAGCGTGTCGCTCCTCTCCTGCCTGAACCATGTCTACGACCAGGCCGCTAATCCCGCCGCTGAGCAGGTCATGGAGGATCTGGCGGCAGAGGAAAATTTGGATCGACTCGCCCGGGAACTGGACGAACCGCAGGATCTGCTGGATGCCACTGACGAAGCGCCGATCATTCGCCTGGTCAATTCCATCCTCTTCCAGGCCGTCAAGCAGCGGGCCAGTGACATCCACTTCGAATCGTTTGTGAAAGGCTTGGTCGTACGCTATCGGATCGACGGCGTGCTCTATCCGGTGCTGACTCCGCCTAAACATCTGCAAGCCAGCATCATTGCGCGCCTGAAAATTATGGCGAGGCTGAATATCGCCGAGAAACGGCTGCCACAGGACGGCCGGTTCGGGATTCGGACGGCCGGCAAGGACATCGATATTCGGGTGTCCGTGTTGCCGACCTCGCATGGCGAACGCGTCGTGTTGCGGCTGCTTGAGAAGGAAAACCGGCTGCTGAACCTTTCAGAAATCGGTTTCTCACCCGACCAGTTGGCGGTCATGCAGCAGCTCATTCGGTTGTCGCACGGCATTATCCTGGTGACCGGCCCGACCGGTAGCGGCAAAACCACCACCCTCTACGCGGCGCTCAGCCAAATCAACGCACCAGACAAGAACATCATCACCGTCGAGGACCCCGTCGAGTACCAGCTTCAGGGCATCGGCCAGATGCAGGTCAATCCGAAGATCAACTTGACGTTTGCCTCCGGACTGCGGTCGATTTTGCGTCAGGACCCGGATGTCATCATGATCGGAGAGATCCGGGACCTGGAAACTGCCGAGATCGCCATTCATGCATCGCTGACTGGCCACTTGGTGTTTTCCACCTTGCACACAAACGATGCCGCCAGCGCTCCGACCCGCCTGATCGACATGGGGATCGAGCCGTTTCTCGTTGCGTCATCGGTCGTCGCCGTGCTGGCTCAGCGGTTGTTGCGGAAGATCTGTCTCGAGTGTCGACGCCCCTACCGTCCCAGCGACGAAGAGCTCATCCGGCTCGGGCTTCCCCTTACCACACCCCGTCCGACGTTCTATCGCGGCGCCGGCTGCGCGGCCTGCTCGCAGACCGGATACCGCGGGCGCACCGGCATCTACGAACTGCTGTTGATGGACGACGACATCCGTCGCCTGATCGGCACCAAGGTGGACTCGGTGGCGATCAAACAGGCCGCCATCGCCAAAGGGATGGTTCCTCTCAAACAAGAGGGCGCCGCGAAGGTCGCGCAGGGAGTGACCACCACCGAAGAAGTGATGCGCATCACCCAGCAGGAAGTCGAACTGTAACCCACCCCCATGCCGGTCTATCAGTACAAAGGTGTTCGCGCCGACGGTGCGACAGCCAGCGGGATCATCGACGCCGAGAGTGCCAAGGTCGCACGGCTGAAGCTCCGCAAAGACGGGATCTACCCGACCGATGTCATCGAGCAAGGGCAGCGTCGCGACGGCGGGGCCGGAGCAGCGGTGCGCGCGCACTCGGCGCCGGGGCGTTCCGCTGCGTTGTCCGTTCAGGAACTGGCCGTCGTCACTAGACAGTTGGGTACACTGCTGGTGGCCGGCTTGCCGCTAGTGGAGGCGCTCGGCATTCTCATCGACCAATCGGACAAGAAGGCCGTCAAGGGGCTGCTGGCCGACGTACGAGAGGAGATCCGCGGAGGCAAAGCGCTCAGCGCCGTGCTGGAACGCTATCCGCAAGACTTTCCTTCCGTCTATATCCATATGGTCCGCGCCGGAGAAGCCAGCGGCGCGCTGGACCAGATTCTGTTTCGATTGGCCGATTTTCTGGAGAAGCAGCTCGCGTTGAAACACAAGGTCACGAACGCCGCCCTGTATCCGGCTCTCATGCTGATGGTCGGCATCGTCGTGCTGTTCTTTCTGATGACGTTCGTGGTGCCGACAATCACCGCCGTGTTCGCCGATCTCAAGCAAGCGCTCCCGTGGCCGACGGTGGTCTTAATGGGGATCAGCCGGTTTCTTGCCGACTCGTGGCTGCTCCTTCTGGCCGGACTCGGCTTGGCGCTGGGAGGCGCTCAGCGCCTTCTGAAGACTCCAGCCGGACGTCTCGCCGCCGATCGGTTGCTGTTGAAACTACCCCTGATCGGCGACGTGGCGCGCATGGTCTCGATCTCACGGTTGGCCGGCACGTTGGCGACCATGCTGGCAAGCGGGGTGCAACTGCTGGACGCCTTGGACGTCGCCAAACGGGTGATGAACAACCGCGTGCTCGAACGGGCGGTCGAGCACGCCCGACAGCACATCCGAGAAGGGCAGGCCATCGCCGAGCCGTTGAAGCGCAGCGGGGAATTTCCGTCCCTCGTCACGCATATGATCGCGGTCGGCGAAAAGAGCGGCGAGATGGAAGAGATGCTGCGGCGGATCGCCCAGATCTACGACGGGGAAGTGGACCGGGTCATCACGCGGCTTACCTCGCTGCTGGAGCCAGTGATGATTCTGGTCATGGGCGCCGTGGTCTTTTTTATCGTGGTCGCCATTCTGTTGCCGATTTTCGAGATGGGACAGATGGTGCGATAAGACAGCGATGAGTGAACGAATCACCAGAAGAGACGGGTGCTTCAGAATGAAACGGCTGACAAGGTCAACCAGGAACTCTCTGACCCCTCGCCTCGCGCCTGGCGTCTGGCTCTCCGTGACCGGTTTTACCTTTATCGAGATCATGGTAGTCGTGGCCATCCTGGCCATCCTGGCCGCGTTGGTGGTGCCGCGCATCATGGGCCGAACGGATGAGGCCAAACGGACCGCGGCCAAAGTTCAGATCCGCAACATCGAGGGCGCCCTGCAACTGTATAAGCTGGACAACGGCGTGTATCCGTCGACGGAACAGGGGCTCAAGGCATTGGTCGAAAAACCGACCGTCGGGGTGATCCCCAAAAAATGGAAGCCGGGAGGCTACCTGCAGAAAATCCCGGAGGATCCTTGGGGCAATCCCTATAAGTATCTCAGCCCGAGTCCCCATGGCGAATACGAGATTATCTCGCTGGGCACCGACGGCGAAGTCGGCGGCGAAGGCGTGAACGCCGATATTACAAATTGGAATCTGGACAAGGACTAGGCATGAGGCGAGGAGCGTGTGGCGAGAGGCCGGGGATCTACGGACCGGATTTCGAGCCGGATCCTCGTTGTTCATCCGTCCCTCTCGGCGCGGGTCTCGGGCCTTTCACCCCTGGGAACACAGCCGGCTTTACCCTCGTGGAGATGATCCTGGTGTTGTGCCTCATGGGGATCCTGATGACGTTGGTGCTTCCCCGCACCGGCATCGCGAACCCGTTGTCGTCGGCAACCCGAGCCCTGGTAGCCGCGATCCGGTCCTTGCAGACGGCCGCCGCGGCGGCGCAGAAACCGTTCCGCCTCTACCTGGATCTCGACCAGCGCAGGTATTGGGCGGTGGCGCTCGAAGGAGCCGAAGAGCGGACGCCGGTCGATCCCGTCCTCGCCCGGCGCGAGACCTTACCGGAGCCGATCAGATTTCTCGCCGTGACCACGCCGAGCAGGGGCCGAATCGAGTCGGGCCGGGTGTCCATTCAGGTGCTGCCGACGGGCAAGACAGACCCTGCGGCCATCGTGCTCGCTGACGACGACCAGAACGCGCTGACGGTGAAGATTCACGCCGTGACCGGCGCGCTGCAGATCGTCGACCGCGCGGCCGAGGACAAGCCGAAGGAGCCGATTCCGGATCGGCTCCGCGTTCTGGTTCAGCCGCTCGTCGGGCTTGGGACCAGTTCGGTTCCGGTCGTCGGAGGGACGCCATGATGGGAGCTGTTCCCGGCCGGCGGGATGACGAGGGCTTCACGCTCTTGGAAGTCATGATTGCGCTGGCGATTCTAGCCATCGCGCTCCCGGTCCTCTTGGGACTGCGCAACTGGGACGTGGACCTGCATCTGCGGGCGCGAGACCTGACGGCCGCGACGCTGCTGGCGCAGGAAAAGTTGTTGGAGGCCGAGCTCGCCGGATTTCTGCCGTTGGGCGAAGTCAGCGGCGACTTCAAGGGATTACCGCCGGGATTTGAGATCGCCGCCGAAACAGGCAACCGGGCGTCGGGTTACCGTTGGAAGCGCATTGTCTCGCCCACTCCATTGGATCTGGTGCGGGAAGTCCGCGTGCAAGTGATGTGGCCGAGGGGAGACAGCGAAGGAATGGTCGAGGTGAGCACCTATGTTTTCCAGTCCCCACCGTCGTGACGATCAGCGCGGGTTCACCTTGCTGGAAGTGCTCCTGGCGGTCGCGGCCCTGGCGACGGTTGCGGCATTGGTCTTTGCCTCCCTGGCCTCCACCGTTCGTCTGGTGGACTCAGTCAGGGACGCTGCCGGGCGGGAACACGTGATCCGCAGCACGCTCCGGCTGATGGCGGACGAGTTGATGTCGGCCCAGCTTCATCCGTCGTCGCCGTGGATCGGACAGAACGGACAACAGAACGGCCGACCTGCGGATGTGGTGGCGTTTCTGTCATCGAGTCAGATCAGAGCCCGGGAGGAAGCGGCGGAAAGCGAACTGGCCCGGGTGCTCTACACTCGTGAGGGAACGCGCCTGATCAGGCTGGCTCGACGCAATCTCTATGGCCTCACCGATGAATGGCTCGAGCGCACCGATTTGGCGGATCACGTCGTCGGCTTCGATGTCCGGTACTTCGATCCCCTCTCCCGGACCTGGGTGGATGAGTGGGACGGGCGGACCAGACGGTCACAACCGCAGGCGGTGGCGATCGAGCTGACATTCCAATTCGCCGAAGAGGACGTGCGGATTATCAGAGAATGGATCACCGTCGGAGCGCAGTCCTGATACGCGAGCGGCTTGGGTCGCCCCAGATCAAACGCGCGGCGGGGTGGACCGCGGCACTGGGCGGGCTGGTCGCGTTCTTTCTGTTGGTCACCTTCCCCTATGACGCGCTGCAGGCGCGCATCTTGGCGGAGGTGTCCGGCCGAACCGGCGTCGACATCACCGCCGACCAATGGGAGATGAACTGGCCGCTCGGCCTGACCTGGCGCGGGGTCAGCCTGGTCGCAGACGAGAACGTGCGGATGCAGATGGACGAGCTCCGGGTGACATTCAACGCGGCGAGCGTGCTGACCGGCCGCCTGGCCGCCAACCTGGACGCCTCGCTGCACAGCGACGCGTCCGTCGGAGGCGGACGCGCGACCGTCCGGGTGACGGCGGACGCCTGGTCCGGCACCGGTCCACTGTCCATCTCGGGGCGAATCGAACGCCTCCCTTTCTCCGCTTTGGGCTTTCCGGCCGTGCGCCGCGGGCACCTGAGCGTCGATTTCACGCAGCGGTGGGAAGGAACTTCGCCAGGTGGTGCAGCGGTGCTGGAAGGAACGTGGACCATCGACGTGGCGGACGTCTCGATCGAGCAATTCGTCTCGGGTCAACTCCGTTTTCCCGCCATCACGTTGGCTCACGCGAAGATGACCGTGCAATGCCGGACCACCGTCTGCCGGATTCAGGAGCTGACCGGGGATGGAGCCGACGGGTTTGTTCACGGAGACGGTCAAGTCATGCTGAGGCGGCCGTTCCGAAACAGCACGCTGGCGTTGTCCATCTCCGTGAGGCCTTCTCCCGCGTTCGTGCAGCGCGCCACCGCATCGGGCTTGCCATTGGCGGCCGCTGGCGTCCCGATGAGAGTGTCCGTCGGCGGGTCAATTGCGCATCCGCAGTTGACAGTCCTGTAAGAATCTGGTTCCTGTTCACGCATCACGGATGACACCTCGCACAGTACACATGACGGTCTCATGATGGTCGCTGATTGCATCGGACTCGACTTGGGACGGACCGCTATCAAAGCGGTGCGCTTCCGCCGGGCGCTCAGCGGTCGAGAGTCGGTGGAATATTTCCACCAACCGATGCCGTCCATGCTCGAGCAAGCACTGGAGCCGGCGCGCAAGGCCGCGCTTCTCCGAAAATTCCTCTGGCAGAACGGCCTTTATCACGGAGACCTGGTCACCGCCATCCCTTGCCGCGACCTGTTCATCCGCACCCTGTCCTTTCCCTTCCAAGACGCCAGCAAACTGGCCATGGTCGTGCCCTTCGAAGTGGAAAACTTGATCCCCCTTCCCTTGGAAGAGGTGGCGGTTGGGAGCGTGGTGCTGCCGCCAGGAGCGACCAAGCCCGCGCGACACTCCGGCGCAGCCTCCGAGGTCCTGGTCACGGCGGCGCCCAAGAGGGTGGTAGCGGATCACATCAAGTTCTTGGCCGAGGCCGATCTCGATCCTGCCGCCATCAACGTGGACGGCTTGGCCCTGTTCTCCGTGACGGAGTTTCTCAAACGGGAAGGCGCCGACGTGCCTGCAGATCTGGCTATCATTGATCTTGGCGCGTCCAAATCTACGCTCTGCCTGATTCACCAGGGACGGCCCGTGCTCCTGCGCACAATTCCATGGGGCGGAGACCGTGTGACAGAGGCCTTGGCTGCCCGCTACGCCTGCTCATTCGCCGAAGCGGAACGGCAGAAACGGAGTATGGCCGCGGCACAGGTGGAGCCGTGGCTGGACCCGTTACTGAAAGACATTCGGATGACCCTGCACGCATTCGAGTCGACCACACGGACACGGATCACGCATTGCTGGGTCTGCGGCGGTGGTTCCAAGCTTCGGGAGGTGAATGGTTACCTGGCCCGCCAACTCGAACTGGTTCCTGTCGGTCCCCGACAGGGATTCGGCGCCGATTGCCCGCGCGCGTTTTCCGTAGCGTTCGGACTGGCGATTCATCCGAAGATCGTGCGCCCCCGATGGAAGCTTCACGCCTCGCGGTCGGCAGTCGCGCTCGACCTGAAGCAGATTGCCGAGTCGGCCTCGCCGAAACCCACCTCCGCCAGACGCGATCGGTGGCTCGCCGCGGCAGGAATCCTCATCCTCGGCGTGCTGGCGCTCGTCGATCTCTCCGTGCGAGTCTCGCTCACCGACGCCCGCGTAAAGAACCTAAAAGCCGCATTGCAGACGCAGTTTCAACGGGATTTCGGCGGCGGCGCCGCGCCCGGCGAGGAACTAGACCAGGCCCGCGCTCGACTAGAGGGCGTGAAGAAAGCCTTGAACGTGCTCGGCGGATCGCAGACGCGGGCGCTGCCGGTGTTCGCCCAAGTCGTCAAACACGTGCCTCGCGGCCTGCCCTTCGCCGCGCGAGAACTGATCATTGAAGATGGGACCGTCCACCTGGAGGCCGAGACAGACTCCTTCGAAGCGGTCGAGAGAATCAAGCAGGCGTTCGCGGCATCGACGGCCTTCGAGGACGTCGCTGTCAGCGACACGCGGGTCGGCGCATCGGCCAAGCAAGTGGTGTTCAGATTGGCGTTCAAGGTGCAGCCGCTATGACGCAGGCGCTCGCTCAACGCTGGAAGGCGCTTGCGCAGCGCGAACGGGTCGTGGTCGGTGCCGGGGCGGCCGTGATCGGCGCTGCGCTGGTGTTCGTCGCCGCCGTCGATCCCTTGCTCGAACGGCTGGACCGACTGGAACGGCAGGCGGCCCGAAAGCAGCGAGAAATTCGCGAGGTGGCAGCGCTCGGCGCAGAGTACGCCGCACTGCAGGCGCGTCTCTCGCGGCTCGAAGACCGGCTGCCGCCTCCCGGGGCGCAGTTTTCACTCGTCGCCTTTGTGGAAGAGGTCGCTTCCCAGACCCGTGTACGTGAGCGTATCGTCGGTATGCAGCCGCAACCTCCGACGGCGACGCATAGCTATCAGGAAACCTCGGTGGATCTGCGACTGGACGGAGTGTCTTTCTCCGACCTGTTGGCGCTGTTGGTCGAATTGGAGCAAGCCCCGTACGGCGTCCAGGTCCGGCACCTCAAACTCAAACCCAAGTATGATGCGCCGCATCTTCTGGAAGCCAACCTGCGCGTGGTCTCCTATGACCGCCCGCGATGAACGGGGCATCGCCCTGATCCTGGCGCTGCTCATCCTGACCCTTTTGGTCGCCCTCATTCTGGAATTCGACGCCGAAGCCAGGCGGGAGTATCGCGATGCGGCGGCCTTCCGGGACCACGTCAAGGTCAGTGCGTTGACCCGGGCCGGCGTCCAAGCCGCGCGGGCGGTCCTGTTGCGGGACCATAAGATGGAGAAGCTCGCGAACCAGCGGTTCGACGCCCTGACGGATCTCTGGGCGCTCCCGATCGTCGGGTACCAACTGGGAGACGGCGTGCTGTCCGCGCAAATCGAGGACGAAACCGGCAAGCTTAACCTGAACGAGCTGGCGAACGTCCAGGATCCCAAACAACGCGACAGCAAACTCAAGCGGCTGAAACGATTGCTCGAATTGCTTCAGGTACGGCCCGACGTAGCGGAGGCGATTGCGGACTGGGTTGACACCGACGACGTGCCGGAGCCAAACGGTGCAGAGAGCGCGTACTATCAGACACTCCGGCCGCCTTACATGGCCGCCAACGCTCCCTTGCAAACCCTGTCCGAACTGTATCTGATCAAGGGCATGACGAAGGAGATTGTGCAACGGCTCGAGCCCTATGTCACCGTTTACCCGCAGAACGGCGCGGACGGACGCGTGAACCTGAACACTGCCCCCCCGATCGTCATCCAGGCGCTGGATCCACGGATTACGCCGGGAATGGCTGCCGAAATCGTGCAAGGACGTCCCTATCGTTCGACGCAGGACCTCGATCAGATCAGCACCTTTGAGCCCATCGCCAAAGAGCTGCGCGTGTTGCAAGCCTACGCCGTTACAAGCAACCATTTCTCCGCCCGGATCGGTATCACAGTCAACGAGGTCAACAAGACCATGTACGTCGTGTTGCGGCGGGACGAAGCGACCGGAGACAGCTCTGTTCTCTTCTCCCGCATCGAGTAACCCCCTCCCATCTCATCCTCAACCCGTTGCGCCGTGTCCGCACCAGCCTTTGTCAGCGCCTTTCACAGCGGATGGCTGGCCAGGTACGCAACTAAATTAACGTCGTTGTAACACCGCCGTTACGCCCACGATACCTTCCGCTTCTACCTTCCTTCCCATGCGACGCACCAGGCGGGCGGCTCAGCCGCTTGCACTCGCTATCCATCGCGATACAACAGGAGGAAGTGGAATGACCTTACGGACGCGGTCACCGAAATCGTGCGCATCGGTCATGCTCGTGACGATGCTGTGGTTTTCACCCCACATCGGCTGGGCGCAACCTACTGAACCCGGCAAATTCACCCCCAAGGATGTCAGCCCGAGAACGCCATCTTCGGCGATTGGCCCCGTTCCGGTCGCAGATCGGCCCTCGCAAGCCGGCACCTATCTTAAAGAGGCGGAGCCGACGCCGCTCGAAGATGTCTTGTTAGAAAAGGGCATTATCACGATGGACGACTGGATCAGGATCAAGGCGCAGGAGGAGAAGAAGGCTGCAGAGACAAGCTCGGATATCGGCATGATCAGCAGTCCCCGCTGGTATGAACGGATCAGAATCAACGGCTATATCCAGAATCGGTACGCCTTGCTCGATAATCCGATGATGGATATCCCCTTGGGAGACCGGGTCGCCACGACCGATCCGAATACGTTTTACATCCGGCGAATCCGGATGGTCTTTCAGGGGCAGATCTCGGAGCGGCTGGCCTTTTATTTCCAGCCGGCCTACGAAGGGACAGGACAGGCATTATCTAACCTCGAAATTGTGGATGCGTTTGCCGATTTCTTTATCACCAAAGATAAAGAGCACCGTCTCCGATTCGGCCAGCACCGCGCGCTGAATTCCTTCGATACCCTCCGGTCAAGCAGCAATCGGCAGGAGCTGGACCGCCACGAATCCATCCAGAGCGGCGCGCCGGGCGAGCGCGATCTGGGACTGGCCTATTATTGGAGCCCGAAGATTTCCCAGCAACGGTATGCGGAGTTGGCGACTTACCACAACGGTCCCGGCGACTACGGCGACTTCGGCATCATGGTCTATAACGGGCAAGGAAGAAATAAGCCGGAATTGAATTCGGACAAACATGTCGGGATCCGTTTGGCCCATCCGTTTGAGTTGCCCGACGGCCGGCTCTTGGAAGCCGGCATGTTTGCCTATCGCGGGATTTTTACAATCAGCTTGCCTTCTTCCAACCCTGTCTCCCGCTGTCCGCTGGACCTGCGGCAAGACGGCTCAGCGACGAGCTGCCGAACGCTCGATGAGCGGTTGACCTGGTACATCTGGACCCCCCCGCAGCCTTGGGGATTGTTGGCAGAGTACACGCTCGGTCGAGGTCCGAAGCGGGACGACCAGGGCTTCATCCGTGAATCCCATCTCTATGGCGGGTACGTCCAGCCGTATTACACGTGGCGGTATTCGGATGTGGGATTGCTGACCGGCTACTTCCGCTGGGGCGAGTACTACGGCGGCATCAAATCGATCCAAGGCGTGGACGGCCGGTCCAAGACGATTAACGTGGGCCTCGTTTGGGAGCCCGATACGCATTGGCGATTCGTCGCGGAATGGATGTATAAGGAGGGTCTGCACTCGTCCTTGATCAGACCCGGCGTGCACCTGACGAACACGCTCCCACAGGAAGAATTCACTGGGAACCTCTTCCGGATCCAGGCGCAGTGGTTCTGGAACTGAGCGTCTTGGTCGGCCTAGCTGCCCTTCAGGGACACAATCTGATACGGCGAGGCTAAGGCTGTGGGGGGCGCGGGGATTGGTCTGAGCGTTTCTGAGCCAGAGTGAGATCTACCACAAGGACTTTGGCCGGATCCGGATAGTTCCAGCCCCGGTTCCCGCCCGGAAGATGCACTTCCGCTTCCGGCGGCGAGAACGAGAGTTTGAAGTCGCCGGCTCTCAGCGCCAAGAGCGGCGCGTCCAGCGGATCCAACTCATAAGCCGGGTTGATCTGTCTCATCACATCGGAAGGAAGGGCGCGATAGTTTGCTAGGACGAGGTAGAGACGATCGTCGCGGACGAACACTCCACCGGATGTGACAGCCAGCCCGACGTTGGCGCTGGAAACGCGTCGATAGAAGGTCGCGATCTCCTCGGGAGTGGCCAGCGCCAATGCCCGGCTAAGCTGCGGAGCAATCACCCGAATCTCCTCCGCACTGAACGCCGGCCTGACAGGCTTTTCTCCCGTAACCAAGCGAAACACCGGGTCCTGCAGCTTCTGGACCCTGATACCGGCCAGAATTCCCGCCATCTGTTCAGGTGAGATCAAGGCCGGATGGGTATGGCCGCCTCCGGCTTGCGCATCGACCCGCAACTGGATGGAAGTCCATTGATCCTGATAGACGGGACGGGGCGGCGGTAGGCTGCTGCAACCGATGCCCATCACACACAGCATCCCTGCGCTGACAGCCGAGCGTATGCCGATCCAGGGCATGGGAACGCCTCTTTCTTCCTGATGCGTGAAGACCAGGTCCGCTTGGTCGGAATGACGTGCCCACTCTAGCAGAAACGCGTGAAAAAGCGAGCATGACGTGAACCCGATCACTGGGTGGCATGCGGAATCGTGGCGGTGACGGGGCTTCCGACGATCGCGGCCAAATTCTTTTCGACTTGGCTGCTGGTCAAAGGGAAAAACCGGGCGCGAAGCACCACCTCCTGGCCGTCACGGCTGTTGATGAATTTTAAAAACTCCTGCGTAACAAGATCGAACTTCGCGTCGGGCGCCTTGTTCACGTAAAGATAGAGAAATCGGCTGAGTGGATACCGGCCGTTGGCGATCGATTCGGTGGTCGGCTCGACAAACGGCTTTCCGTCGTCCTCGGCTAAGGGGACGATTCGGACCATGGATGAGGGATAGCCCATCCCGGCATAGCCGATCCCAAGGGGATCTTTGGCCAAGGCCAAGATAAGCGAGGCGGTCCCGGGCTGCTCTCGGACTTCGGATTTGAGCTCCGCGTCACGGAGCGCGGCGTGCATGAAAAATTCGCGCGTCGCGGATCGCTCGTCGCGTCCATAGAGCCGAATCGGCTGGCGTTCCCAGCCGCCTTTCAGCCCCAGATCCCCCCACGTGGCAATGTCCGAGGGATAGCCGCGCTTGCGGGCGCCGCTGAAAATAGCGTCCACCTGCGCCAGGGTCAGCCCCTGAATCGGATTCTCCGCGTTCACCAAAATGGCCACCGCATCCATCGCAATTGGAATGGCCAGCGGTTCATAACCGTACTTGGACGTAAACCGGTTGATTTCCTCCGGCGTGAGTGCGCGTGACGTCGCCAAAAGCGCCGGTTTGGACGCACCTTCATGCCCACCGTCTCTCGCCTTGTCGCCTCGCCCTTGAAGCGAGTAGCCGAGCACAAATTCCTTCAGCGCCCCTTTGGAGCCGCCTCCCTCCACTCCAATTTTCACGTCGGGATGGCGACGCATAAATTCGGCCGCCAGCCGGCTCAACAACGGCTGCATGGTATCGGACCCGGCGATCGTCAGCCTGCCCGAGAGCTCGGCCGAAGGAGCGTACGGCTCGATCGTTGAGCCAACGACCAGTCTCTCCTGACCCCAGGTCGGTTCACTCAGCCACGTTGTCGCACCAAGAACCGCTGTCATAAGAGCAAGATGGCTGAAAACCCTGCGCCGGAGAGAACCAGGTGACCAGAACTGTGACATCGCAACCTCCTGAAGTGTCGTTGATGGCGGATCCCGCTCTCCATTGAGTGCGGATCCGAAGGCCTCTTTCTGCCTCATCATTTATCAGGAGCGGGTTTCACGCCGATAACAGCGGTGTTACAAACATGTTAACTCTCAGGCCGGCGCCGATTGGTTCCCAGAACTTTGCCTCGCATCTGCTGGTTGATCGCCCTTGGCGGATGGAAGGGGGGGGGGATTACCCGGGAGGGGTTGATGCTGGAAAGCGCAGCGGAGTGAGCTGACCGCCAGCGTTATTCTTTCTCCACCAACTGCCAGCCCATTTTGCGGAGGCACCGTTCAGTGGCTTCGAGGAGCATTAGGCGGATGCCTTGCTGAAGCTTGGGATCGCGGAGGGCGTCGCCCTCGCATTTGTTGTAGTCCTGGGCGAAGGCGTCCTTCGGTTTGTTGGGGTGGACCCATTCCGCCGAGCTGCAGGCCACCATCGTCCACAGCAGGAGACAGACCAGTGCTGCGGCGGACCTTCGCATTGGGATGTCCTTGTGCAGGCAGTGTATCAAATTCACGCGGGGCGAAAGATAAACCGAATGGACAAGTCGGGTCAAGCGGCAGCAACGGATAAACTGAGGAACAGTCATTGAGGCAGCCGGTCAGCCTCCGCAGTGTTCACGGCCTTGTATGCTCCCCAATGGTATGGCTGTTAGGTCTTAAGCGGTATAAGAAATTCACCGGTCATCCCTTGCGGTTTGACTTTCAACTCTGCTACCGTTCAAGTCTACACGGCCCCGGCAGGGAGGAGTTTCGTGAGCCCCTTAGACAGTTTGATTCTCGACGCCAAGCAAGCCATCCTCGACGAGCAGCACAAACGGTTTCAAGCTCTTCAGCGGGAAGGTCGATGGCAGGAAGCGATGCAGCAATTTCACGTCACGTTGACCTGCGCCTCGGACCTGCTCAATGAGTCGCTCCGCGTGTTGGAGCGTGCGTTGAACCGCTACCGCGAGCAGCAACAAGGACGGTCGTCGCCGCCTTCCCTCCCCCCTTGCGATCAGGCCTCTTCCTGACGGCGTCTGACAGACTGCTCGGGTGTGTCGAACCGATCAACCGCGCAGGCTCCCGCTCGCGAAAGAAGTCGATATTTCCGGCAACCGGACGGATCATCCCCCGGTTCAGAGCTCTGCCTCCGGCGCACAAGGTTTGCGCAGTTGAACGGTCGGCCGAAATCCCCTACACTTTTTCGTACGCCGCGCCGGATCCCGTCCCCACGGTCGGCGAGAGAGATGATTTCTTTTGGTGAGCTGGCGTAGCTCAATCGGCAGAGCAGCGGTTTTGTAAACCGCCGGTTGGAGGTTCGATTCCTCTCGCCAGCTCCACCCGTTCGCTTTCTTCTTCGGAGACGCGGCTGGCACCTCTTCCGCTGGCCACCCTTTCATAACAATGGGACGGCGAGTGTAACTTCGTTGCCTCGCTCGTTGTACGTGAGATTGGGAAACAGCTCTTGCACCAGGAAGAGCCCCCGGCCGTTTGCATCTTCGGTTGAACAGGGTTCCTGGGAACGACCGAGCAGGCTTTTCCATCGAAATCCTCGCCCTTCGTCGATGACGGAATAGCGCAGGAGTTTCTCGCGCTTGTCATACACCCAACGAACGATCACCCGTCGCCCAGCAAACCGAGGATCGCAGCGCCTTCTGGCGACCAACTCATCGTAGGTTCCCCGAGCCAGTGCCGCTTGCTTTTCTCGATAATAGATCTCCAGACTCCCGTGCTCGATGGCATTGAGCAGGAGTTCCTGCAGCGCCGTGCGAAGGTGCATCTGCTGGTCGGAAGGAAGAGGCACGGTGGTGTGTTGAATCACCCAGGCCACCGTGGACTCCACCAGCATCGGATCGGGAAGGCAGACGACCGTGCAATCCATTCGTTCGACTGCCGGGGGGTTGTCCTGTCCTGCCAAGCCGACCCGTTGGGCCCTCCGGATCGCTCGTTGCAACTCCTCGCTCGCCGCCGGTGTAAGCACGTACTCTAGCGCTCCGGCTTTCATCGCGTCGAGCGCCGCGCGGTCTCCGGGCTCGCTCCCGAGCGCAATGACCGGGCTGAAAGGATGTCGCTCACGCAGTTCCTCGATCAACGACAGGGCTTCACAGCCCGGGGGAACAATTTCGACGAAGAACATGGCTGGTGTCAGCGCATCAGCGGTGGCCCGCACCACCGCCGGATCGGAAGCGGTCACGACCGAAATCCCCATCGCCTCCGCCGTCTCTTGCAGCCGTGCACGGGTCTCCAGGCAGGCAACCATGGTAATCATCGCCGGATCGCAACCACCGTGACTCACGCTATTCTCTCCTTGTCGTCACTTGCCGCGAACGAGCGCAACGCCTGAATGAGCCGCGTCACCTCCGTTTCGACCTTGGTCCAGAGTGATCGGTCGGCCGCCCCCTCTCCCCGGGCGACTTCTTCGAGCCGGCGACAGGCCATATGGGCTTTATGCGCGGCGAACTGCAGGACAGCACCTTTGAGCCGGTGCGCCGCTTTGGCCAGTGCCTCCCTATCTTGCTCGGCCCAGGCCCGGCGCAACGTGTCCAAATCGTTCGTTCCTTGTTTGACGAACAAAGCGGCCAGCTCTCTCAATAAGTCCCGATCCCCATCAACCCCGGCCAGCGCCTCCGTTTCATCCCAGACAGGGACGTCCGCCTCTTCAGCCTGAAACGGACTCATTCTTTCGGTCATAAGCATTCCTCCGTGGAAATGAGCTTATTCCCGATGATGCCGAGAGAAGGGTGAAGTTGCCGGTCGCCCAGCGGCCAAACGAAACCCCGCGCAGCAGGTTCAATCCGTTCGCCAGCCGATTTTCCTGCGACCGGGCCGATGCTCAGGTTGTTCCCGAGCCATCGCCTCGGTGAGAACCACGCTCACCGCTCACCTCGCAGACGAACATCGCGACGTCGTCGGGAAAAGCGGCTCCGCCCATCCAGGTCTCGGCGGCATGCACCAGCCGAGCGGTGAAGGATTCGAGAGAGTCTTGGCGATGCTCCTGGATAATTGCCGCCAAACGATCCCGTCCCCACGGGATTCCCGATGGACTCGGCGCTTCGTAAAGACCGTCGCTCATGAGCACCAACCGATCGCCCACAGCCAGTGCAGTTTCCGCGGTTGCATACCCACCTCCGTGCAGAAACCCCAACGGCAAAGAGGGCGTGGTCAGCCACTCGATTGAACCGTTCCCGCGCAGCAGCAACGCTCCGCCGTGGCCAGCCGCCGCGTAGCTAACGGAGCCGCAGTCGGCCCGCCAGCAGCCGAGCCAACATGTAAAATAAAATCCTTCCTCGCTCAACGGAAAACAGCGGCCAGCTTCCGTCAGGATCGTATCCGGTGATGGGGAGTTAGCGAGGGACAACCGCACCTGCTGCCGCAAAAAAGTCGAAAACGCCGCCGCGCGCAGGGCGGCCGAGACGCCGTGTCCCGATGCATCCAGCATCGCCAGCCAAATGACTTCACCGGATGTGGGCTCAGCTATAAACAGATCGCCGCCCAAGGCGAGAGATGGTCGATAGATCCAGGTGCAGGTCAGTCTTGCACCGAGCTGACCGGATCGCGGCAACAATGTCCGGACGTACAGCCCTGCGGCGGCCACCTCGGATTGGAGCAGTCGATGAGCCGCTTCCACATCCTGGATGAGCCGACTGGTCCGCAAGCCGGCCTGAATCCGGGCCAACAGCTCGTGGTGGGTGGCTGACTTCGGCAAAAAGTCGTCAGCCCCGCGGGCCAATCCCTCAGCCAGTTGTTCCGGCTGGTCAAGGGCTGTGAGCAGAATCAAATAACAGGCGTTCAGCGAGCCATTGCGACGAACCGCTTCGCAGACGGAGGGACCGTCGAGTTCGGGCATCATCCAATCCAGGATAGCGAGATCGGGCCGGACTCCTTCAATAAGCGCCAACCCCGCCCGACCGTCGCCGGCTTCGTGAACCCGGTGTCCCAGCCGCCTAAGCCGGGCGGCCGTCGCCACGCGACTCACCGCGTCATCATCCGCTACGACAATCGTCGCCGTCGCTGGTGCGCACCCCGGCCACATCATCGCCGGTGCGACGACATCGCCGTCGAATCCGGAAGCGTTCCTCATCGCTCACGCCCGGACAGGCGCAGACGCCTCCCGCTGGGCCTCCTCCTCCGAATCATAGATCGGAATCATCGTCGCCAGATTGGCCAGGGTCAGGATCTCGCGAACATACTGCTGAGGTTTGAGAAGGCTCACGCGTCGTTGCAGGGCCCTGAATGACGTGGCCGCCAGGGCTAACAGGCCCAGCCCCGAGCTGTCGATAAATCGGACCTTCTCGAGGTTCACGATCAAGTGCTGGCATCCGCTCTGCCTCGCTTGGTCGACCGCAGCCTTGAACGGCTGCCGGTTCGCATAGGTCAGGTCTCCGTTCAGATCGCAAATGACGGCACCTGACACGTGACGGGTTGAAATGTGCATCGGAACGCTCCTTGGTTGAACGAATCCTGCGGCCGCCACCTGGTCTCTTCCACCAAGACCGCCGCCGGCGGTTACGTAGCCCCTTTATCGGCCACCGGTGGGGAAACTGAAGGCCCCCGCGTCACGCCGACGCCCGATGTGGCCATCTGCTCCGATTGTTCGAGCACCACGATCTCCACCCGGCGATTTTTCGCGCGGCCTTCGGCGGTGGAGTTGTCGGCAATGGGCCGGGAGTCGGCGTAGCCGATCGCAGCCGCATGGGCAGGAGGCACACCGTAGAGTTCAGTGAGGATCCGCACGACCACGACCGCCCGCGCCGCCGACAGCTCCCAGTTCGAGGGATACTGAGCGGTCCGGATCGGCACGTTGTCCGTATGGCCTTCCACCTTGACCGGGCGATCCAACTCGACCAATACATCGGCCAGTGCCCGAAGGAACGGCAAGGCGTCCGGGCGAACGACGGCCTCGCCGCTGGCGAACAGAACATGGTCCGGGATGAAGATCACGATGTTTCCGTCCGAACGTTCCATGACATGAATAATCGCAAACTGCGCGGCCGGCTGCATCGACTTGACAATTTCCCGCAGCCGCCGGATCACAGGTTCTTTGGTGCCAGGCAGCCGCGGCGCGACCAGCGCCGGCTTGTACTCTCCGATATTGAATGCCAGGGGCGTCGTCGGTTGACTCACGATGGGGTGGAGGGCGGCCTTGATCGACTCGCTGACGGTCCGAAACCGGCCTTCATTGACCACGGAGACCGAGTACATCACGACAAAGAACGCAAAGAGCAGAGTGATGAAATCGGCGTATGACACCAGCCAGCGCTCGTGGTTCTCGTGTTCTTCGTGTTTGGACTTCTTGGCCATCGATCCATCCGTCGTTCGGCCCTCGTCGCTCGTATCTCGCGAGGCGCTGCTTGTCAGACCGTCACGAGAGACGCTTCACACTTCTCGAGTTGCGTTACGTCTTTTCCTTCGCGCGGTCACGCTCCGGCAGGTAGCTTGCTAGTTTTTCCTGCAGCAGCCGAGGGTTTTCTCCCTGTGCCAGGCCGACGAGGCCCGTGATCAGCATGGTGCGGAGGGCGGCCTCTTCCTTGAGCTTGAGTTTGATCTTGTTGGCGATAGGCAAAAACAGCAGGTTTGCCGATCCCACGCCGTACACCGTGGCCACGAAGGCGGTGGCGATGCCGCCGCCGAGCTTCGACGGATCGGCGAGGTTTTCCATGACGTGGATCAAGCCCAGCACAGCGCCCAGAATGCCGATCGTCGGCGCATAGCCTCCCGCCGCCTCCCACACCTTGGCGGCCGTCAGGCCCGCCTCTTGATGATGCTCCACTTCGATCTCCAGGATGTCACGCACCACCTTCGGATCCGTACCGTCTACGATCAATTGCACGCCCTTTCGAAAAAACGGATCCTTGATCTCCTTCAGCTTGCTTTCAAGCGCCAAGAGACCCTGCTTTCGGGACAGGGTGGCGAGGTCCAGAATCTGCGTGATGGCGCCCGTATGGTCCTGCTTGGCGTCCTGGATCGCCAACCTCGCCAGACCGAGGCTTTTCAGCACCACCGGCAGCGGATGCTGAACACAGACCGCGCCGCACGTGCCGCCGATCACGATGACGAAGGCCGTCAACTGAAGAATCGAACCGATATGGCCTCCTTCCAGTGCCTGTCCGCCGACGATCGAGCCGAGCGCGACGACGATCCCAATGAGGGTGGCGAGGTCCATGGCGCTCAGCCTTTTCGGCCGCTCAACAAGGATAACGGAACAAGCACGCAACTCATCGCCGGTCCGCTCCCGCTTTGATCATCGCACGACCGCGTCCATCGCCGGCTGCTCGGCTGGCATCAGCAGCCGCGGCAAGTCCAGCACGATCAGGAGCCGATCGTGGACCCGGCCGACGCCTTGAGTGTACTCGGCTCCCGCCGCCGTGCCGACCGCCGGCGGCGGTTCAATGGCGCTCCGCGGAATGCGCAACACTTCCTCCACCGAATCCACAGCCAACCCGACCAAGCGCTGCCGGACCGACACCACGACGATTCGCGAGCGGGCAGTCCGCTCGATGTCCGGCAACCCGAAACGACGGCGCAGGTTCAGCACCGGAATGATCCGTCCTCGCAGATTGATCACCCCCTCCACATGGGAGGGCGCTTTCGGCACCCGCGTGATCTCGGCCACGCGATTAATCTCCTGAACGCTCAGCACGTCCAGCGCGAATTCTTCGCTTCCGATCCGGCACGCCACAAACTGGCAGAGCTCTTCCCCCGCCCCGGCCTCTTGGTCGACGTCCGCATTCGATGCCGACGAGGCCGCCGACGGCAGGTGATCAGTCTGGTCGATCATCATGCCTTCCTCTCCCTGATCGCCCGCTGTGATCACACCTTGAATCCGCTGACGATGGTTTGCAACTCGGCCGCGAGCTGACTGAGGTCGTGGCTCGCCTTCGCTGATTCGTTGGCGCCTACCGCGGACTCCTTGCTCACCTTCGCGACGTTTTCGATGTCGCCCGCGATTTGCTGGGTCGCGACCGATTGCTCCTCTGATGCTACGGCGATCTGCCGAATCATGTCCGCGCTTTGCGTGACCATCTCCGCGATGCGAGACAGGGCTTCGCCCGTTCGGTTCACCAGATCGACGCCGCCGGCCACCTTCTGGGTGCCTTCTTCCATCGAGTCGACTGCGCCCTTGGTGTTGTGTTGGATCTCGCGGATCATGTTGCTGATCTCCTTGGTCGCCTTGGTCGTGCGCTCCGCCAGCTTGCGGACCTCATCCGCCACGACGGCAAACCCACGGCCTTGCTCACCCGCTCGCGCCGCTTCGATCGCCGCGTTCAACGCCAACAAATTCGTCTGGTCGGCAATGTCCTCAATGACCCGCACGATCTGCCCGATTTGATCGGACGACCGGCCGAGGGCCGAGATGATGGTCGCGGAGTTCGCCACGGCGTCGGAAAGTTGTTTCATGCCCGAGATCGTCTCTCCGACGATCACCCGCCCATCCTTGGCCGTCTTGACGGTCTCTTGAGCGATGCCGGCCGCTTTACTGGAGTTCTGGGCAACCTCCGCGACGGTGGCGTTCATCTCTTCCACGGCAGTGGCTGTTTGCGTTGCGCGGGATGACAACGTCTCTGCCCCTTTCGCGATTTCCTCGGCGGTGGCCGAAAGCTCGGCGGAGGCGGACGCGACCTTGTCGGTGACATGAGCGACCTTCGCAATCATCTTTTGAAGCTTGTCGATGAACGCATTGAAGTACCCGCCCAATTGGGCGATCTCGTCCCTCCCCTCGACGGGCACTCGCTTGGTCAAGTCGCCTTGCCCTTCCGCGATGTCCTTGGAAATCTTGGTCATGTTGCCGAGCGGAGCCAGCACGAATATCCGCAAAAGCACATACACGACGACCAGCACGCCCAACACGACCGAAACCAACACCAAGCTCGTCCGAACCAGCGATTCATCCGAGGCAGCCTTTGCGGACGCCATCGGAATCCCGATGGTCAAGACGCCGAGCACGTCACCGACCTGCTTGCCTTGGTGGCACGCGATGCAGGCCGCCGTGGTCGCTTTGTCCGGAGTCGCACGACGGAAGAGAAGCACCCCCGAGACATCTTCGACTTTTGTGTAACTCTCGGCTCCGCTCATAATAGCCTGGATCGCCTGCCTTTCGAACTCGTCTCGCGGTCCGTTGTCCGGATTGAGCGGTTCTCGGCTGATCAGTCGAGTCCTGAACAGTCCTCCCTTCGAGGCTTCTTCCCCCATTTCTCGCGTGGCGGTCGCGGGGAACGGGATCGCGTTGGGGTTGGATTCATGGTCCTTCACGACAAGGATGTCCTTGCCCGCCTTGGAGTTCTTCAGCTTGGCGACGTAGTTTTTGGCGATATAGGCGCGCATGATCTGGATCTGCGCTTCGATGACCCTCCCGCGCGCGTCCAGCAACCCGAGAATTTTCGCCTGCTCCTGCTGGTAGACGAACCACAGGCCGACCCCTGTCACCACCAATGCCACTCCGCATATGGACACGACGAATTTAGGTCCGATCGTCATGTTCTTCAGAAACTTCCCCATAGCATCCCCTCCTTCTGATCGCCAGCGCTTCCCGCTCCACAACGAATGCTGTTCTGCTGAGTTCTGCCTCTGAGAGCCTGATAGCTCACACCATATTCACGATTTCCCCTGCCATTTGGGATAACGGAACGATTTTGTCGGCATACCCGGCTTCGATGACCGCTTTGGGCATGCCATACACCACGCATGTGGCTTCGTCTTGCGCGAGGGTGCGACCCTTGGCTCCCTTGATCGCGCGCATGCCTTCCAGACCGTCATGGCCCATGCCCGTCAGGATCACGCCGATCCCCCGTTCGCCGTACACCGCCGCCACCGATTGCATCATGATGTCGACCGAAGGCGCATGCAGGAGACCTTCCGAATCCGGACTCAACGACACCTGAACGTCCAGTGCGCTCCGCCGGGCGACCCGCAACTGGACGCCTCCCGGTGCGATGAGCACGACGCCTGGCTTCACGATGTCGCCGTCAGCGGCTTCACGGACATCCAGGCGGCAGATCTGATTCATCCGCTCGGAAAACGGTTTCGTGAAAAACCTCGGCATGTGCTGGACGATCACCACGCCCGCCGGCAAATCCTCCGGCAACCCCGCCAGGATCTCCATCAAGGCCTGCGGCCCCCCGGTGGAGCAGCCGATGGCGATCACTTTGCCGCCGCGGGTGGCGGCCACAGTGTCGGCGGACAGGTGAGACAGAAGGGACGGAGAGCGGGAGGGCACAGGCGAATGCCTCGTCGCCCATGGTTCCTTCTTCCGGTCTCGAAGCCCGACTTTTCCCTTCGCACCCGCCGCGGCCATTACCTTCGCCACGAGTTCGGCTCGGATATCGATACACCTGGCCGCCATGCCGCCCGGGTGTTTAAACACATAATCCACTGCTCCGAGTTCGAGAGCCTTCAGAGTTTCCTGGGCCCCGTCCGCGGTCAGCGAGCTCACCATAATGACCGGGAGCGGAGTGGTCGCCATAATGTGCCGGAGGGCAACCAGCCCGTTCATGCCGGGCATCTCGACGTCGAGGGTCACCACATCCGGTCGGAGTTCCTGAATTTTCTGAATGGCTTCCTCTCCGTTTCGGGCGGTTCCCACAACCGTGATACGGCGGTCGCCCGCCAACACGGCCGACAAGGTCTTGCGCATGAACGCCGAGTCGTCGACGACCAGGACTCGGACGGCTGTAGTGTTCAATGTTTCTGGCACGCTCCGCTCTCCACATCGGCGGAGGCGCGGCGTCATTCGCCTCCGCAATCGTTCGTTCGGCAGAGTTTTTACAGGTGACGCAGCAAGGTCTCGCCCAATACCCGCGGGTCGAATTTCGCGACATAGTCGGTGGCGCCGACAGCTTTTCCCCTGGCCACGTTGCAGCTCCCCGTCAACGACGAATGAAGGATCACAGGCAAATGGGAAAACCGCGGATCGGTCCGGATCTGCTTGGTCAAGGTAAATCCGTCCATGTCCGGCATCTCGATGTCGCTCAACACCACCTGGACATACTCGTCGACCTTCTGAGCCTTTTTCGCAGCCTCCTGGGCCAACCTTTCCAGCGTCTCCCATGCTTCCTTGCCCGTGGCGGTCTGCAGAAAGCCGACTCCGAGCCGTTCCAGCGTCTTGCGGATCTGAGTCCGTGCAACGGAGGAGTCGTCGGCGAACAGGACGCACTTGGCTTTGGCCTTCGGGCTGATTTCAAGGCCCGCATACAGTTCATCGTCCGCCCGCGGACAAACATCGTTGAAGATCTTCTCGACATCGACGATCAGCACGAGGCGGCCGTCCTCCAACGTCGTCACCGATGTGATCGTCCCCCGGTTGTTCTCAAGGACCAAACGAGGCGGCGTTTTGATCTGATTCCACGACATCCTGATGATGCGATCCACGCCCGAGACGCGAAACGCCTGCAGGCTCCCGTTGTATTCGGTGACAATCAGATTGCCGCTGCGACCGTCCTTTTCATCATCGCCGGAGACCTTATCGCCGAGCCCGAGCGCCGTCCTGAGGTCAATGACCGGCACCATCGTTCCCCGGATGTTGGCCATGCCCCGAATGCGGGGGTCCGCCTCGGGCACATGCGTCACGGCCGGCAGTTTCATCACCTCCCGCACTTTGAAGACGTTGATGCCCAAGACCTCGGCGGAGCCGACGTGAAACAGCAACAGCTCCATCCGGTTGGCCCCGGCCAGTTTCGTGCGAGCATCCACTTCGTGAATCAGAACAGACACGGTGCGCCTCCCTTCTTGCGTGCTGCGCTCCTCGTCCCTGCACCCTTGGGTCTCACTTGGCCGCCGCGGTCCGACAAGTTTTGGCGTTGTGCACCAGTTCAGCGATGTCCAGGATCAGCACCACCTTGCCCTCGCCGGTAATCGTCGCGCCCGCGATGCCCTTGATCCCGTCCAGGTAATCCCACATGGACTTAATGACGACTTCTTCTTGGGAACGCAGATGATCCACGACCACGCCGATTCGTCGCTCGCCCAATCCGGCCACCACGACATAGAAGGTCTCTCGGTCAAGGTCGACCGGAATCTCAAACTCCTCGGCCAGACGGATCAGCGGAAGCACGCGCTCGCGAAGATGCAGGACTTCACGGCCGTTGATCGTTTTGATATCCGAGCGCGAAATCTTCACCGCCTCGATGACCGAGCTGAGCGGAATCGCAAACGTCGTTCGCTCGACCTCCACCATCAGCGCCTGGATAATCGCGATGGTGAGCGGCAACTTGATCGTAATCTGGCTTCCTTTGCCCTGCTCGGACTCGATATCCACCGTGCCGTTGAGGCGTCGAATGTTAGTGCGAACGACATCCATTCCGACACCTCGGCCTGACACATCGGTGATCGTTTCGGCGGTGCTGAATCCCGGCAGGAAAATCAAGTTGATGATCTCGCGTGGCTCCATGGACGCGAGTTCCGTTTCACTCACCACCCCTCTCGCCAACGCCTTGGCCTTGACCTTGTCCAGCGCGATGCCGCGGCCGTCATCCTGAATCCGAATCACGATACTGTTGCCTTCCTGGCTGGCGGCGATCCGCAACACCCCCTCGCTAGACTTGCCGGCCGCCCGCCGTTCAGCCGGCGTTTCAATGCCGTGATCGATCGCGTTACGGACGAGATGGACCAACGGATCACCGATCTCATCGGCGACGGACTTGTCCAACTCTGTGTCTTCGCCGTGAAGATCGAGCCGCACGTGCTTGCCAAGCTTTTGCGACAGATCCCGCACCATGCGCGGCATCTTGGCCAGCACTTTGCGGATCGGCAGCATACGCGTCTTCATGACCGCCAACTGGAGATCCGTGGTTACGAGATTAAGCTGTGCCAAGGTCTCGCCCAACGCGCGCACGGTCGGGTCGGACTCGTACGCCTGCTCCAAGTGCCCCCCGATCTTGACGAGACGATTGCGCCCGAGCACGAGTTCGCCGACCAAATTCATCACGGCGTCCAAACGTTTCGTTTCGACCCGGATGGTTTGATCGTCCTCCGGGTTCCGCCCCGCTTTGTCCTGCTTGTGCAACGCGGCTTCGAGCGCGCGTTCGGTGATGGCTTTGGCTTGAACGAGGATCTCGCCCAACGGGGTTTTGGGATCGGATTGACGTTGCTGTTCGTTCAGTGCGTCCAATACTTGCTCCTTCGTGGCGGCGCCTTCGCCGACCAATATTTTGCCGATCGTCGGGGCGACAGATGCGGACGGAGCCGATGCCGACTGAGTCGCGGCCGCGGCGGATGTTGCGGCCTCAACCGACGGAGAAGTCGCCGCAGCCGCCGCGGAAGCCGGTGCGGACAGGAGCGCGTCAAGTTTTCTCGCCATCGTCTCGGTCGGAACATGGCTATCGGTTCCCGATTCGCGGACGGCCGCCATCAACAGTTTGATGGTGTCGACGGCCTCCAGGATGACGGTGACGACCTCGGGCAGGACCTTCATTTCCCCTTGGCGGAGTTTGTTCAGAACGTTCTCCGCGCGATGCGTGATGTCAACGATGCGGGTGAAGCCGAGAAAGCCGGCCGAACCCTTCATGCTGTGCATGGCTCTGAAGATATCGTTGAGCAGTTCCGCGTTGGCCGGATCGGCCTCCAGCGCAACAAACCGTTGATCGAGCGTGTCGATCATCTCCTGCGATTCGGCGAGAAAGTCGTTCAAGATATCCTGCATCTCGTCGCCCATGGCATCCTCGCGGTCTGGCAAAAATCCGATTCAGTGAAAACCGAATTGCGTCAAAATCTCGTCGACCAGCGCTTGTTTGATCGCGGTGGACTTGGACGCGTCCAGTTGCTTCAGCATTTCATCGGCTTTCCCGTTCACGCCGTGATCGGTTGGGTACCGGATCGGTCCGAAGACGACGATCAGCTCAAGCAACTTGCGTTGGACATCGTTCAAAACGGCGGCCAACTTCTGCACCCGTTGCGCGACCAGGTCCTGGAAAGACAGCGCGGTCATGAGATCGATCAGCCGTTTATCGTCTTGAGCCAGGGTTTGAGCCGCCTCGTCCAATCGCCGGGCCGCCGCCTGCGTGTCGGCATTCGCCGCAAGAGAAGCCGCGAGAGCGCCCAGGGTTGTCGCGACCCGCGCGTGGTTCTCTTGGATGGCTTCGGCCAATCGCATGACCTCGTGGGTTCCCTCCTCCGTCAAGCGGCACAGATCCGTGAGGTGCGTCGCCGCTTGCGGCAGTTGAAGGGTCGTGGCGATCACCGGCCCCCCGGCTTCCTCCAGCTTGTGCATCGCCGTCTCGATGTACCGGGCCAATTCGCCGAGTTCCTCGTACAGTTGTCGATTCACGTTCCCCACACTGAACTCCCGGCCTCGATCACGCGAGCTGGACACCGGGTTGCAGACGCAGGCGAGACACGCCCTTCGCTTTTTGCCCACGTCACTTAAAAATTTTGTTCATTTTGTCCTGGAGCGTCTCGGCCGTGAACGGCTTCACGATGTAGTTGCTGACGCCGGCCTGAATGGCTTCCATCAGGTTGTCCTTCTGCGCCTCAGCCGTCACCATCAAGACCGGAATTCCCTTAAGCCGCTCGTCGCTCCGGATGGCCCGCAGCAGATCGATTCCGGACATGACCGGCATGTTCCAATCGGAGACGACAAACCCATAGGTGTCCGTCTTGAGTTTGCTCATGGCTTCCTGTCCGTGCTCCGCCTCTTCGACGTTGTTGAAGCCGAGTTGTTTCAGAATGTTTTTGATAATCCGCCGCATCGTGGACATGTCGTCCACGACCAGGATTTTCATATTCGGATCGGCCCCCATCTCCGCCCTCCTTGCCTCAGTTTCGTCCGCTCGTCAGCGTCCGTCGTACTTCTTGGGCCAGCTGCTCCTGCGTCACCGGTTTGATCAGATACGCCGCCGCACCAGCCTCCAGGCCGTGCTGCCGTTCGCGCTCTTCGCCTTCGGTAGTAAGCATCACGATCGGAATCCACTTGAAGACCGGATCCTGCTTGAGCGCCCGGGCCAACGCCACGCCGTCCATCTGCGGCATATTCATGTCCGTGATGACCAAATCCACCGACCGAAGCGCGAGCTTCTCCAGCGCATCCAGCCCGTTGACCGCATGAACCAGGTCGTAACCCTCCTGCCTGAGGTAGACGGAAAGCAACCGCCTGGTGGTCGCACAGTCATCGACGATCAGGATGGTCTCGGCCATCGCTTCGAGCTCCGGCGCCTGCGCGGTCTCGTGGGGCATGGAACGCTCACGTTCCGCTTGTCGCCGTCTGTTTCAGACCTCCCGTTTCGCGCATCACGCTTTCCTGTACACCACGGATCGGTTTGCATGAACCGGCTGAAATGCGCGGGTGAGGTTGTGCAAGGATTCCGAAAATCCAATGACGAGATACCCGTTCGGCTTCAGGCAGTCGTACAGGTCATCCAGAACCTGTCGTCTGGCACGGTCGTCGAAGTAGATCAGGCAGTTGCGGCAAAAGATCACATCGAGACCCCGGATGAGTTTCAGCCGCGGGCGATCGTACAGGTTCACGTTGGCGAACTTGATGAGGTGTTTGACCCTAGATGACAGAACGTACTGGCCATCTTCGACCGTGAAATATTTTTGAAGAATCGCGGGGGGCACGTTCCGGACGGCGTACGGTCCATACACCCCTTTGCGTGCGGCATGCAAGGCGGTTTCGCTGATGTCCGTCGCCAGAATCTCGATCGACCACTTGGCGAGCGGAGCGTGCTCCAACAACATGATGGCCAGCGTATACGGCTCGTCGCCGGTGGAACACCCCGCGCTCCACATGCGGAGCTGTGAAGTCGCCTGATTGTCATCCATGACCGCCGGTAAAACGGTGTTCATAAACGCCTCCAGTTGCGGCATGTCGCGGTAGAAATACGTTTCGTTCGTCGTGACGACGGAAAAAAGCGCGTTGAGCTCTTTGCCATGCCAGGCATCGAACCGGAGCACCTTGCAATATTCCTCGAACGAAGTGCAGTTCCGCGCCCGCAACCGTGGTAGCAGGCGACTTTCCAACAAGTATTTCTTGTTGTCCTGGAACAAAATTCCCGTGCGCTCATAGATGAAGTCCCGCAATTCCCTGAACGTGGCGTCGCTCAGTTGCATGAACCCGCTCCTACGACGGAATACGGCGGATGCGCCGGCGGACTCTTATCGCGGGGGTCCGCTGGCGTCACGCACGCGGGTCAACACGGCGACTCGCCGGCTCCCGATCCCCTGCCGATCTGAACCAGAGCCTCCTCCGCCGCCCGCCGGAGGAAGTCCGGTTCCCGAGCATCCGCGGCGATCTTCGTCAAGGCAGCCACGGCTTCCGCCGCTCGCCTCGAGCCGAGGCGTTCAATGGATCGATATCGGACCCAAACATCGGGGTCCCGGAGACCCAGACCAATGATCGCGGTGCGGCCTTCTGGCCGGTCGCTCTGCGAGAGGCCCATGACCGCCGCCAGCCGAACCTGCTCATGATCATCCGACATCGCGATTTCCAACGCTTCGCAGGCGCGCGGGTCGTCATAGCGACCGAGCGCTTCGGCAGCAGCCCGGCGCACCGACCATTCCGGATCGTTCATTGCGACGAGCAAGGGTTGCAAGCCTTCCGGCAGAGCCATGCGTCCGATCAGTTGCGCGGCCGACGATCGAACTTCCGGGCGCGGATGGTCGAGCAGAGCGACCGCCGACATGCCGATGTCCTGCGACGAGACCGTCGCCAGCGCGGCGATGATGTCCTCGCGCACGTCCGCATATCGCTCCACGGTCAGCATATCCAGCAACGATCGGAGATCGGTGAGACGTCCGGTCTCCGCCAAAATCCGGACAGCTTCTGCACGCACGTACCCGGTCGAATCACCGACGGCCTGGTGGACGGCTCGCATCGCCTCATCCGTGCCGATCATGGCCAGCGCCTGCACCGCGAGCTTCCGCAGCTCCCAATGGGGACTGCCCAGACGAACCGCGGCTAGGGCCGGCGCCGCATCGGCGCAACGCATGGTGCCCAGCGCCCGAATCAAAACGGTCCCGAGCGTCATATCGGTTTCATCCGGCCGCACGGCTCCGATCAGTCGCGGCGCATCGCCGATCGAAGCTAGAGCGGAGACCGCTCGGCCGATCGCCTCTTCGCTGGGATTGGCCCATCCGCGGCAGGCGTTCAGAATCAGTTGCGTACCCCGCCCATCGCGCAGTCGCCCCAGAGCTGTGATCGCGGCCATGCGACTGCCAGGATCGGAATCGCGCAAGGCTTCGCTTAACAGCGCCAGCCAGGTCGTCGTATCTCGCGTCGCCCAGACGTCGGAGTCGACGCGATCCGTGATCGTCACGAGTGTCTTTATCAGAGTCGCGCGCAATTCCGGATTCGACGATTCGACCAGCCGCATCAGGACCGGCACACTTCGCCCCTCGTGATCCAGCCGGGCCATGGCATCGATCGCCGCGCATTGCACCGGATCGCCGCCTTTTTCCATCGCCTTGATAAGCGGAAGCAGAGACGCCGGTTCCCCGATCTCCGCCAGGGCCGAGATGGCCGAAACCGCCACCCATTCCGTATCCTGAAGAAGCCCGATGAGACGAGGGACCGCCTCCGCCGCACGGAGGTGGCCGAGGGTCTCGGCGGCCGCAGCCCGCACATTGGCATCTGGATCCGACAGCAACGGCATCACATGAGCCACGGCTCGCGGGTCGTCCTGTTTGCCCACAATGTCCACGATGAATTTGCGCACATTGGGGTCGGGAGACCCGAGGTGCGGCAGGACGGACTCCAGGACGTCGCCAGCGATGCCTTCCAGCACTTCGATGGCGGAATTCCGTACGGCAGGGGGCTCGCGCAACATCTGAATCAGCCGTGTCGCCACGCGCCGCCCGCCTATACGCACGAGACCGTTCATCGCCGCCTGCTGAACTCCGGGACTCGCGTCGCGCAGGCCGGCGACGAGGGTCTCCACGGCTTTCTCGTCCCCCTGCTCAGCCAGCGCTTCCAAGACCTCTCGACGCCGCAGGGATTCCTCGCGAATAAGGCGTTCGTGGGGTCGCGTCGCCTGTGTAGGTGGTTGGCTCATGTTTCACGGCCGGCGCGGATATGCATCCATGCGTGGAGATCCCCGCGGAGGAAACGCCAGTGTTTGCCGATCTTCACAGCCGGTAACCGCCCCAGCCGGGCGAGCTTGTAGACTGTAGATTTGGGAACGCGAAGAAACCGCGCCACATCCTCGACGGTCAAAATCTCGCTCGGCACCGAGGCGTGTTCGTTGGCGTTCCTGTCGGTTGCTGCCGCTGGGGTGTCGTTCATCGCGAATGTGCTTATCGGCCTTTGCCGGAAAAATCTTGAGGGTGGCATGTTCGAGAGGCGGACGCGCGGAGCAACGAACGCTCGCGCAAAACGCAAAGACGCGGGCGCTGCTATCCTCCGAGCCGCCTGGCACGCAACCGTTCCGCTTGAATGTGGAGGATGTGTCGGATCAGGCGTTCCCGGTCATCCGGCTCAATGGCGGTAAATTCGACGGATACACGCCGGCTCGATGCGTCGGTTTTCAGCGGGGCCACGGCGACAACCGCGGCCATAGCGTGGACCGGCGTAAAGGGGGGCAACACCAACGAGATCGACAGCATGTCGCCGATCTCGATCGGCTGCTTAGTTTCGAAGGCGAGACCGCCTGCACTGAGGGTGACCTCGGTCAACTCCGGCAACGCGACGGCCTCGGGCTTCATGTTCGCCAAGGTGGTCAGGATGAGATTCAATAACCAATCGATCTTCATCAACCAAGGCACAAGCGAGGACTCGGCCGTCACCAATTCTGCATGAGCCAGGAGATCGGCCGTCGGTTTCACGATGAAAGTCGCAAGCGAACGCTCGATGTTCGAGGCCGCGCTCGCAGCCTCAGTCTCCTCCGTATCACCCTGGACCCGATAAGACAGCAGCAGGCGGTCCTCGATCCGCAACCACTCCCGACGCTCGTCCGGTGTGATGGTCTCGCCCGTCGAAGACATCCCGTTCTCCGCAGCCCGGTTCATCGGCAAGG
Organism: Nitrospira calida; assembly: GCF_976986435.1. Taxonomy (NCBI): domain Bacteria; kingdom Pseudomonadati; phylum Nitrospirota; class Nitrospiria; order Nitrospirales; family Nitrospiraceae; genus Nitrospira; species Nitrospira calida. The sequence goes on along the minus strand of NZ_OZ335950.1, from coordinate 1,843,349 downwards.
GGTTTGACAATGCGGCTGAAACCCGGCACAGAGGCCCGCCGGGCGAGGCTCAGTGGCAGACACCGGTCACACCGGGCCGGTTTCACAGCAGGTCAACCCCGGCAGTTCGTCAGGCGGCCGATCCCGCGGTTCAAGTGGTATAGCTCTCGAAGACGCCTCAGCCGGTGCCGGGCCGTGACGGTTTCCTCAAGCGAGGCGCTCAGCGCGGCCACGACCGCACAGGCTTTTTCGTAGATCTTCCGGTCGATCGCCGACAGGCGAACAGCGAGCGCAGCGGAGATCTCCCCCTCGCCGAACGCCACCTCGCGTTCCCGATAGCATCGCAGGACTTCGTCCCAACGGCCTGATTGGGCTGCTGCGAACGCTTGGTGCGTCAAGGCTTCCGCTCGCTCATCTTGTCTCGCCACGAGAATGGCTCACGCTCCCACGGTTCGTTTGTACATCCCTTCGCGCGCCACCGTGGCCCAGGCTTCGCGTAGGGTCGCCAGACACCGGAGCGGCCCGTCCAGACGCTTCGGCTCGTGATGCAGGTTCGCACGGGTGCATTCGTGCAGCACATAGTCATACAGACGCCGGAGAGACTGGGCGATATCCCCTCCACGTTCCATGTCTAAGACATTCGAGAGTTCACCGACGATGGCGATGGCGCGTCCGAGAAAACGCGCCTTGTCCCGATGATCGTTGCGCAGGATGCCTTCGCGGGCCAGTTCCAAACTGCGGACCGCCGCATCATACAACAACACGATCACCTGCACGCCGGAGGCGGTCATCACCTGCGTGCGCTGATATTGGCTGACGCCGTAGTTGGTCATAGTTGCCGTTCCTGTACCAATCCGGTTCGCGACCGGAGAAATGATAGTTGCCCCTGTAGTTGGCTGAGCAAGGCATCGAGCGCCGCGTACTGGGCGCGGAGACGCGCTTCGTAGGCGGCCAAGGCCTCCTCCTTTCTGGCGATTTCCTTGGCCAGATCGTCGATCTGATCGGTCAGCGACTGCTTGCGCAAGGTCAAAGCGCCAGCGACGACATCATCCAAGGCGTCGACAGCTTCGGTGATCCGCTGAGCTACGCCAGTGGTGCTCGCCTGGTTGATAAAAAGAGCCTTGACGGCGCTGTATTGCTCGCTCAGGGCCGAGTCCAATTTCGCGTCGTCCAGGCTCATCGTCCCATCGCGTTCTGTTTTGAAACCGATTTGTCCCGTCGCCGTATAGATGGAGAGACCGCTCACTTCATCGGACAGGGCCCGGCGGAGCCGGCTCAGCACCGTCTTGGGAGTGCCCTCCTTGAAAAACAGGCCGCCTGTTTGGGCAGTGACGTCGTAGGTGCTTCGCTCGTTGATGAATTTAACGATGTCGTTGTAGGCATCGAGCAGGGCCTTGATGTTGGCTTTCACGGCGGCGGTGTCCCGGGAGATACTCAGCGTGACTGTGTTGGTTCCCGTTGTTTTGATCAGCGTGAGCGTGACGCCGGGGATCGCGTCCGTGATCGTGTTGCTGCTCCTGGTCAGGGTCACGGGGTTCTGCGAAGGATCGCCCAGCACAACCTCGGCGTCTTGCGCCGCTTGCAGCACATCCGTGCCACCGGTGCCGCTGGCGTTGAGAAAGTCCAAATCCGTCGTATCCGTGACGATGGTCACGGCGTTGCTCGCCCCGGTGCTCGTCGCCGTCAGAACCAGCCGGTAGGCGGGCGCCGCGTCCGTTCCCGTGTTCAGTACCGAAGCCGAGACGCCAGCTCCCAAATCGTTAATCGCGGCTTTAAGATCCTCCAAGGTGGCGGTCGCGCCCAGGGTCACGGTCTGATCGGCGCCCGATCCCACCCGGAATGTAAACGTGGCAGACGCGCCGCTCACGATGTCTGTGGTGGGGGCGGCGACGGCCTTGGCCGCCTTATTGGTGATCTGATGCGCCTGAGCCAACTTCGTGACATTCACCGTGTACGTGCCGGCCGCCGCCGTCGAGGACGCGGAGGCGATCAGAACGGTCGGGTCGCCGACGGACGCACTCGACCGATCGAACGTGGTGGCTAAACGGAGGGCATCCGCCGCGCCCTGCAGCGACAGGAGTTTCGTTCCCAGCACTCCGTAATCGGTCAGCTTGCTTTTGAGTGCGGTCTGTGTCTGAACCAACTTGTCGATCGGCAGGCGCTGGATTTTGACCAGTTGATCGACGACCTGACCGAAGTCGATCCCGTTGCCGAGCCCACCGAAGCTAATGCCGGCTGCCATCGCTTTCCCGTAACGGTGGAATTACACGTGTTCTTGCAGCAAAAGACCGGTCACGCCGTCGAACCGTCTAGCCAGATCGAGGAGTTCTTCGGGTGGAATCTGCCGGATCACCTCGCCGGATTGGCCGTTCACGATCTTGATGACGACTCGGTTTAACCCCCGGTCGATCTCGATCAGCAAGCGTGCATCCGCACCCTGAAACACCTCCCGCACCCGCGCGACCGCACGCTGAAGGGCCTGCTCATCCGGGGCCGCGTCCCGCTCCATCATCGCACGGCCGGCAACCGCTTCCGGCGTTTTGGCCCGGTCCGCGACCGAATGGCCGGCGCCGAAGTCGCGCAGGACTCGGCGAAGCTCCCCAGTTCCTGCGATGTTGTTGATCATCGGAGCCCCCTCCCGGCGCGCTCATCCGCCAGCGTCCCCTCCCCGCTCGTGCGGAGAGAGGACGGGCGAACGGACGGGCTAGCCTAGCCCCGCAGTAGGGCGAGCGCCTGCTGCGGCAGCGTATTCGCCTGCGCCAAGACCGCAATGCCAGACTGCACCAGGATCTGGTTTCGCGTGAACTGAGCCGTTTCGTACGCGATGTCGGCGTCGCGGATTCGGGATTCCGCTGCGCTCAGGTTTTCGCTCGCCACTTGGAGGCTTGCAATCGTCGCCTCGAGGCGGTTCTGATAGGAGCCGTAGTCGGCTCGGGCGGTTGCCACCGCGCTGATCGCGCTGTCGATGTTGCTCAATGCGCTCTGCGCGTTGTCTGCCGTCGAAATATTCACCGAGCTGAGGCTGAGGGATTGCAGGTCCAGATCTCGGAGCGCAATCGACAGGGTATTGCCAGCCCCGCTTTTAAAGCCCACCTGTAAAGTGAAGCTGTTCGAGGTGCCGCTCAGCAGGAAGTTCCCGTTGAACTCCGTCACGCTGGCGATCCGATCAATTTCCGACCGGAGGGCGAGGAACTCTTGATCCAAATACGACCGCTCGGTCGAGCCGAGGGTTCCGTTCGACGCCTGCGACGCCAGCTCCCGCATCCGCGTCAGAAGATTCCCGATCGTCGAGGCGGCCCCGTCCGCAATCTGGGTCAGGCTGATGCCGTCGTTCGCGTTGCGGATGACCTGGTTGATGCTCCGGATATGGGCGCGCAAGGTTTCTGATACGGCCAGTCCCGCCGCATCATCGGCCGCGCGGGTAATCCGAAGACCCGAAGACAGCCGCTCCACCGAACGCTGCAACGCCTCCGAGCTTACACTGAGGTTGCGTTGCGCGGAGATCGACGCAATATTGTTGTTGATGGTAAGAGCCATGGAGGCTTCCTCCTTCTTGACAGCAACCTATGCCACAGCCCCTCGGCTTCCGTGCCGAAGGCCTCATGTCTGCCCGGTCGGCCAAGAGGAAGTGCTCCGCGCCCCCCTTGATTCCGCCCGGGCTTGCTGAGGAACTTATCGGCGGATGGTGTCGGAGACTTGAGCGCGCCGCGGCGGTGACGAATCAATCTCGCACCGCTAAAAAGCAGCTGGTCAGGCTCGACCATCCAAGCGCGGTAAGAGTTCATACTCCAACACATCGGCCAGACGGACCGTATCGAGGCCGGTGCGCGCGTCGATCAAGTTCGTCAACGGGATCGCCATCGTTGCCCCGGCAGCGGGTTCGTGCCCCTTCTGGCGAACCGTCTCCGCCAGTTCGACATAGTCAGCGAGTTTGCCCAACCAGAGATCGAACAGCGCCAGATCCCCGTGCCCCGCTCTCAAGTCCCTCACCAGTATCTCCCCTTCGCGCTTCAACACCGTCGCAAACTGGTTCAGCGATTCCCGCGCGCTCGCGACAAGCTCGGGGATCGTGCACGATGCGGCCCGAACCGTCGCCACGTCTTTCGCCGCCCGCGTAAGCAACGAAGGGGTCAGATCGCGGTCGGTCATCCGGCGGCCGTCGATGGCAAGCCCTGTGACAACGCGATCCTTCGCCTGAGCCCGATCGTTCACTTGCGCCAGAATCTCCCCCAACGACGCCTCGCCGTTGACCTCCCATTGCTCGTCGTCCAGCATGACCTGCATCGCGGCACCTCCTCGGTTGAACCTCGTCGTCAAGACTCGATCGTGGATCGTTGGGTTCTCATTCTCATCGGACTCACATTGCCGAAGGCGTTTTACGCTTCATACCTCGCGTAACAGCCCTCCGTCTCAGCACGCTTGTTACCAGCACCGAGCGCGGGCTCCTCAGTCACCTGCGCCGCCACCTCGGCCAATCGATCTCGCCAAGTGGCATAGGCGCGCGCCTGCGCGAGGGCCAAGGCGACGATGCCCTGCTCTTCCGCATTGTGTGTCTCGCGCACCAACGCCACGGTGGGCGGACCGAACGCGGGAGACGCCACCGTGAGTTTCAGCGCACGTTGGAGATCCTTCCGCAACGCGGCTTGCGTGTCCCGGATGGTCTCGACCGGCAAGGGGTACCGGCGACAGAGGCTCGGCAGCGCGTCAGCCCGGTTGACCAGCACTTCCGCCAGGGGTTTTAACTCCTTGAACAGGGCCCGGACCTCCGGCGCGTCGGGAGCCGGACCGACGGTGGGGGCAAGTCGGCTCGGCTGCTCCGTCAATGCCTCGAACCAGTAGCGTCGCCAAAACTCGCCGTACCACCGGGTCGCCGCGTCTTCGCGTCCGGCGCGCAGGTGATAACCTGCCAACCCATCGTCATCGACCGCCGAGGCGTAGACCCGCACTCCCCTCATGTGCCCCGGGAACGGACCTGCACCGAGCGCGTGAAGGCAAAGGGCGGCGACGTCATCGCACGTGACGTGCTCCTTGCATGTGTGGTGCAGGCAGACCTGGTCGAATCCACAGGGCGCGCAGGCGATGTCCGGCTGAACCACCCAATGGCCCGGCCCATACGGCCCGGTTTCCCGGAAGTCCACATGGCCAACGGAGATATCGACGACCGGAGTTCCCACGGCCACGGCCGCGTGCATCGGCCCGGTATCGTTGGTCAGCAGGAGCCGGCATTCCGCCAGCAACGCGACGAGCTGTTCCACCGTTGTCTGACCCGACACATCACGCAGCGGCCCGCTTCCCTCGGCCGCCTTGTATGCGGCCACCGCTTGGCGCACCGCATCGGTTTCGGCCTGACCGCCGATCATCACGAATCCGACCGGTACGTGCCGGCTCAAGATCGCCATCGCGCGACCGAAGTAGGCGGGGCGCCAGGCTTTCGTCACGTCACTGGCCCCGACCTGCACGGCGACCCAGTATCTTGGTTCAACCGGTTCACCGATCAACGGGCGAGGGTCAACGGACTCTCGTTGCGGCACCAGCAAGCTGCCCGCGGCGCCTTGTCGCGATCGCCCGGCGTCGCGGATCTGAGTCCGCGCCCACTCCGTCGCCGCCGGATCGACCCGCAAGGAGAGCGGCGCAAACGGTCCGTGACCGCTTCCGCCGAGGGCATAGAGATCGACCAGATTGAACCGATTGAAGCGTCGGTAGTGATGCAAATCGGTGAAATAGCCCATCCAGGGATTGCGCACGACGGTCGTCCCGTCTCGGGCCGCGGCGACGCCGCGGATGTCCGGCGCGCCGACGCAGGCCGCGAGCAACCCGCTCCGCCGGTTAAAGGTGAGGTTGATCACGCGGTCATAGCGGCGCTCCACCAGCGGCTGCGCCCAGTCCGCCACTTGCCGGTACAGCGCCGTGACGTCCTTCGCCATAACCCGGCAGGTCTCGACAAGTCCCTCGAAATCGAACGCTTCAATATGCCGGAGGCCCGGCAGCAAGGCCGCCATGGGGGCGAAACGCCGATCGACGACCAGATCGATCGCCACTCCGGGTTGTTCCCGATGCAGCCGGTCAATCAACGGGCCGGTCTGAACCAGATCACCCATGCGCGTGATATTGATGATCAGTACTTGCGTGGCCATCGAGGCAGCCTACGGCAACACCGTGCCGGTGTTTATTCCCGTCACTTGAGCACGGCCGGCGTTAGGCGTCAGAACAAATCCCTGGTTTCCATCCGGTACTCGTCCAACATGAGAAGCAACAGCTCGTCCCGCGTCAGGACCGCCGTCGGCCCTTTGCTTTTAATCCGCGCGGCCACCTCCTTGAGCTCCACCCGTTGGCCGCTTGGGAATTCCCTGAGCCACCGCGCCAACTCCGGATCGGTCGAACAGTGCGTCGCCAAGTACCCGGCCTGCCGCTCTCCGCGGAGGATGGCGCCGATCCGATCAGGTCGGCTGACGCCGATCGCGGCCAAGAGAGTCTCCATGCGATGGCGATAGGTATGCTCCACCAGGACGCGACGTCTAGCCGCCTGGGCCATCGCGGCCCGCGCTTCCGGTTCGTGCAGCCAGGTGCTGATTTGGCTCAGCAATTCCTCGGTATTCCGGAACGTCGCGATTTCATTCTCACTGAACAATGCCGGAAGCAGCGCACGGTGATCCGTCAACTGGAAGGTGCCACAGGCCGCCAGCTCGAACGTCCGGGGATTGACGAAATCCGCCTGCGGATCCAGCCCTTCGCCGGTATACGAATGGAGATTGAGGTTGATATGAGTGCCGTTGAACACCTTCACGCAGGTCTCCGTTTCGATGCGCTGGCCGCCTCGCTGAAGGACCGGCTTCAAATCTTCCGCACCCTCCCACTCGTTTCCCCAAAGTTTGAAGGTCCAGCTCTGTTTAGTCAGCAGCGGTAGGATCCGCCGTCGGTTCACGTAGCCAGCCCCGACGAACGACACATCCGCCCCGAATTCCGTTTTTTCCTCAGGTGTCAACGCTAGGGGTCGATGGACGGAGGGATCGGCCGCCAGCGGCAGGTAAGCGACGTGTTGCGCGCCGGCCTGCCGGAAGGCTTCCCGGCAGGCTCCGTTCTGAATGACGAACCAGTGCTGGTATCCCCGGGCCAGATGACGCCAGTATGTCAGATGGCGATAGTTTTCGACGAACCACATTGCGGTCACGAACCGCTTGCGGTTCAAATGCTCGAGAATCGGCAATTCTAGCGGGGCCTGTGCAAGGGCCAGCACCAGGTCGGGAGGATCCTCCGCCAGGCGGCTCACGGTGTAGAGGCCGAGCGACTCCACAAATTTCCCCTGGACCAGCGCCCGGTGCCGCGCCTCTTTCAGGCCGTCCATAACCCGATACGCCCCATAGTGCGCGCTGTGATCAACCCACATGACCTGATGGCCCAGCGATTCCAGCGCAGCCATGGCGTAGCGAGCAATCGGCAGGGATCCGCCGTAGAGCGGGCCAACTACAGCGACGTGCAAACGACCACCGGCTTGGGCGGCCAATCGCTGCCGCAACGACCGTTCGATCGCGCGGTGAAAGTCGTCATGGAGCCCGGCAGCCGGCTCATAGGTCAGGAGCCGCAAGGGAGATCGCGCCATCGATAACCGCGCGGCGATGTCATCGGGAGAACCGTACAGCCAGTCCACCTGTGTGACCCACTCGCCCAGCGGTCGCGCACCAAAGGCATCATGCAGTTCTTGCCGGCTTGGCACCACCGCCGCCACTTTCCAATCACGGGGCATGTGTTTTCGCAGTGCCTCTACGTGATAGAGCAGGCCGATCCCCAGCACGACAGCGAGTTCTCCGGCTTGCACCTGCGCTCCTTGCGCCTCGGCCCAAACCGAAGCCTCGCGCACGGGATCATACTGGCTGTGAATCCATTTGCCATTCGCGAGCGCAGTCGGCAGACCGTTCTTCGCCGGTCGAATCTGGAGCACGCCCCCGCCGGCCTCGCGGACCTCGGCCGCCAGACTAGGCCATCGTGCACGAAGGAGGGCACAGTTGACGTCCAACGGATTCATACGGTCACGCGTCCCCGTACGCATCGCGCGGGGCCTGGTCGCCTCTCACGCGGCGCTCACTGAACGCAAGGCGCACCGCACAAGCGTTCCCAGATCGCTTCGCGACTGCGGTCCGGGATTGAAGGGCCGTTGGCCACGGTGAAATAGGCGCCCAGGCGGTCCAGTCGACTCCGCCACAGCGACCACCCATCCACGAGGGAGCGACAAGAGCCTGTGAGCAACAGTTCCACACTCTCCTTCACCGGCCACCGAGCACTGGACCGGCGGTCATGTGCTCGAGCAGGGCAAGGCCTGTCATCCGTCATCAGCGGTACCTCGGCTTGCCACACCCAATGGCCTTCGCCGTAGGGACCCGTTTCATGGACTCGAGCCCTGGCGAAATACCAACCCATGGCCTTCGCGCCCGTGGCGGCGCCAAGGTGCAACGGCCCCGTATCGGCTCCGATCACCCAGTGGCATCGCGAAAGCAGACCAGCCAGTTCACGGACATCGGTGCGTCCGACGGCGTCCCAGACTCGACCTTGCAGCAGCGGCGCCACACCATCTTGAATCACATAGCCCCGCTCGCGTTCAGCACGTCCCCCGACCAACACGACTTTCGCCCGTTCCTCGCTGTCAAGCAGCGCGGTGATCCAAGTTGTCCACACTTCCGGCGGAACACAACGATCACGATCGCCGGCCCCCACCACGACAGCGACCCAGACGCCATCATCTTGTCCGACCGCCTCGAGGTCCGTTGGAACGCGAACCTCGCGCGCCGGCACGTGTGGCGCCCTGCCTGTCGCCCGGACCCTGCAGAGCCCACAAAACGCATCGGCCAGATGAACGCGATTGCCTGACCGGTCCTGCGCGACCCGGCGCAAGTACGCCGCCCAGGGCGGCATATCCTTCCGAAGCGGGCCGCCTTCGCCTGGACCGATGACACGATCGGCCAGAAGATACGCCGCGAGCACAGCCCGCGGGTGTTGATTGAGGTTGTACGCCACCGGATAGGGCTCATCCGTCAGAGTCCGGATGTAGGCGTTCACCTCGTCCACGACGGCGTCCGGCGCCCGTTTCCAGAGATCCGCCCAAGTCCGCCATTTGAGCCCATCCCAGGGCAGCACCCGATCGATCTGGGAAAACAGCGAGGCGAGAGGCGCGAACGGAGCGGGGCACACCAGGTCCAGCGAGCCGATGCCGCCGGCTTTCAGCGCCGCGATCACCGGGAGCGATTGGACCAGGTCCCCGAGACGGGCGAGTTGAAGCAGCACGGCGCGAGAGACCGGAGCGCTCATCCGGACACGCTCGAGGGAGCGCACAACGGGTGTCCGTCGAGCGCCCGTGTTAACTCATCGAGTCCCTCATATTGCGGATCGAGCAGTTGCAGCACCTGTTCCTCTCGCCGAGCTTCTGCGACCCGCCCGTCCCGGAGCAAGACGCTTGCCAGTGCGAACCGTGTGGTCAGGTCACCGGGATTGCGATCGACAAATCGAGCCAACACCTCTGCCAAGGCTTTCCAGCGGCCGAGCGCCGCGCCAGCCCGGAGCAGCCAGTGCACCGCTTCTGCGTCATCCGGCTCCTGTTTCAAGACGGCGAGAAACGCGTCCCAACTTCGCTCGATCTGGCCCGCTCCCAATGCGGCCATGCCCAGCCCCATGACGGCTCTGCGCTGGTTCGCGCCGTGAGCTCGAGCGGCCTCAAAGGCTTCCGCCGCGTCGCTGAACGCCTGACGTTGCATCGCCAGCACACCGCGTACCAGATAGACCTCTCCGCCGTTCACCGCATGGGGCGGAAGGTGGTCAAGATGACGTTGCGCCTCTTCCAGTCGGCCATCGACGATCGCTTGCCTGGCTAAGCCCAAGCGCGCATCGGCGTCTTCACAAAGGAGGAGCAGCCGCTGCCAGAACAATCCCGCGGCCTCCGTCTCCTCGAGTGCCTTGGCCACCGCTGCTCCCCAGCGCAATACCGCGGGATCGGCCGGCCAACGCCCGGGTTGTCGAATCAACCGCCGAACCGTCTCGTCGTCTCGCCGCTGTAACGCGCGCTGAACATCGGCCACATACCGCCAGGCATCGCGTTCCAGGTCGCTTGCCAGAGAGCGCCAGCGCACAAGGTGCGGCGAGAGATGGTCGCAACAAAATCCGTCCTCGAAGGCGAGCAGGTCTTCATCCGCCAACCGCCATCGCGTTCCCCAACGTTCAAGGAACCGGTCCATATTTTCATGGTCGTGGACGTTTCTGCCCGGCGTCTGTTCTGCGAGGTGGATCACAACGCTGTGCGGTTGATACACCACGCGATGGCCGCGTTCACGGACTTTCAAACACAGATCGATGCCCTCGAACCCGTTTCGATACCCTTCGTCAAATCCGCCTACGGTCAGGAAGATCTCGCGGCGAATCAGCATGCAAACCGCTGTGACACATTGCAGGTCGCGCCGCCGATTCACCGCCGGCGCATCGGCAGGGAACCCCTGGTACAGGTGATAGGGAATCCCGTCCTGACGCGAGATCGCCACCCCGGCGTGCTGGACCGTGTCATTGGGATACAAGAGCTTGCTCCCCACTACGGCAACATCCGCATGTTCCTCAACCTCGCGGACCAGCGCATCGAGCCAGCCCGGTTGTGGCATCGTGTCGTTGTTCAGGAACACCAGGTAGCGGCCCCTCGCCGCCTTGGCCCCCTGATTGCACGCCTTCACAAACCCCAGATTCTCGGCGTTGCGGATCACTTGGACATCCCCCCCCAGGCTCGCCAGCAAGGAGGGCGTTTCGTCCGTCGACCCGTTGTCCACAAGGATCACTTCGTAGCTCGCGTGTTGCGTGTGGCGGGCCAACGCCGTGAGGCAATTAGCGGTCAATTCCGCCTTGTTGCACACGGGAATGATGATGGAGCACTCGAACGTCGCGTCGGACGCCGTTGCAGGCGAGGGTTTCCAAGCGGTGCTCCCCCCGATTCCTCGTTCGCGCGCCGCGACAATGGCGGCCAACTCTTCAATCCATTGTCCTCGCTGGGCCGCCGCGTTGTAGTCGTTCACCCGCGCCTTTGCGCGTTCCCCGATCGCCGCACAAAGCTCGGGATCGCGACGCAGCCGGTCCAGCCAGGCAACCGCCTCGGGGATCGACGGTTCCGCCCAGTGACAGTCTCGCCCCAGGTACTCCGGTCGATAGACCGGCAACGACCCCTGCACCGGCCGCCATTGATACCCGACCAGGCACGCAGCGTCATAGGTCATAAACGACATGTTGCCCGACCACGCCGTGGCCACGACCGGCTTGCCCAGCGCCATCGCTTCGAACATCGGCAAGCCGAACCCTTCCGCACGGTGCAGAGACACGAACACATCGATGCTCGCCAGCAGCTCCAGCACCTCGCGGTAGGGTAACGGCCGATCCAGAAGGATGAGTCTCGGATCCCGGCCGGCTTCCTTGCGCAAGTGTTCCATCACCGGATGCGCGCGCTCGCCTACCGCCGCGTTGTTAACCTTCACCACTAACCGAACCGACGGATCGTCCGGCCAGGCCGACCGAAACGCCTCGATCGCCCCTTGGGGATTTTTGCGGACCGGATCGCTGTGGGGTTCAAAACACGCCAGCAGCACGAACGCCGTCTCGGGCAGTCCAAATTTCTGCCGATCCGGAGCAATGGACTCCGGCAGGCGGATCGGCACATGAGCGCGGACAATCGGAATCCCAGCGATTGCGTTCTCCAACGCCGACCGCACAAAGTCGCTGGGCGCTGCCAGCGCATCCAAGCGCTGCAGCGGGCCGAGCCACGCGGGAGGCAGGACAGGCAATTCCCAAAACGGCAGGGCGGTCAACAGGCTGTGGGCCGCCAATGCCTCAAGCACGTGGGGCGGCACCCTGGCAAGGGACTCGCCATTCAGCGCGAACAGCGTGAGCGGATAGCGACACTCATCCAAACTCTTGGCGAACAAATGACTGTAAGTCCGATCGGCTTGAGCCCGACCGCAGCCGGGATCCAGGTCCACCGCCGCGACGGGAATATTCCGATCGAGCAACAGGCGCAGCACATGTCGGGCAAACACACCGAGCCCCAGATTTCCGCTGAGATAGCCGATGAGGTTGATGCCGAACGGTTGCCCCTTTCTTGGCAACCTCCGTCCTCGGAAAGCCGGGCTCGGTCCAGGGACGATCGTTTTCTGCGGCGGCATCGGCACCTCAGGATTGCCCTCTGACGGCTGAGATCGAGAACGGTCCTCGGCAGGTTCTATGCCGCCGTTGCTGGGCGGCGTTGCTGAGTCGATCGAGCAAGCGGGCAGGCTTCTCTCGTACCGGACCTCTTGTCTCTGCGGAACCGCCTGAACAGCGTCCGCAACCCCCAGCGCATACATGGTTGCGAAAAACGCCCCGTACACGGGATGCAACACCCGCTCGGCATAGATCGCATCAAAGGACCGGCCGTTCAGGCGTAGAGTCGCCAATGTGGCGACATGGACCTTTTCCAGTTCGGCAAGGGTCAACCGCAGCGAGGCGGCAAGATCCTCGCTATAGCGGTCCAGCCGGCTCAGGAGATCGTTCAGTCTCAAAAACGAGGTCTCTAACTCGGGATGTTTTTGGGCCAACACGATGGCCATGCAGCCGGCCTGGCGCATCTTGCGGGCAAAGTCGTCAATCGTGAGAGGGTGATTGTGGTAGGCAACGACCTGCGGTCGATAGTGGAGGCGCATGCCGGCTTTCTGCAATCGATACCCCAACTCCACATCGTCATACGCGGGATAGCGGAACGCGGGATCGAAAACCGGATTCTGAGTCGCGAGCAACCGGCGCTTGACCGACACATTGCACGTGTAAAATGTGCGGAAGTCGGCTCGCCCGTCCCGTGCCAAGTGCAGGGAAAACTGCTGTCCTCCCTCCGGCGAGACGACATAGCGCATGAGCGGGGTGATCTCAATCTCCGGGAACCACTCGATGCCGCCGAGCAGCGCATCTTGGTAGTCAGGATGCCGACGGTGAAACTCGGCATGCCCTTGGAGGAAGTCCGGCGCCGGAACCATGTCATCGCCTGTCAAGAGCACGATGTCGCCTGACGCCGCTGCGATCCCCCGGTTTCGGGCGGCGTTTGCGCCTCCGTGTTCCTGTCGGATAAACATCACACGAAACGGCCATATCGGGCTTGTCGCTACCGCTTCGGTCTGATCCCCCGAACCGTCATCGACAACGATAACCTCAAAGCGAGCTGCAGGCCACGTCTGAGCGGCATACGCCTGGAGCGTCTTCCGAAGGACCGCGCTCCGGTTGTAGGTCGGCACAATCACGGAGAGGAACGGATCAGCTTGGACGCCTGGTCTGTCTCCCCGGAGCGCAGGATCAGCCAGGACTGCCCTTGGCTGTCGACTCTTACGCCAGTCGGCAAAGGCCTGTTTCACTATCGCCTGCATGTTCGCGTACGGCTCCGTTTTAACGAAAAAGGGCATGGAGTAGGTCAGACGGTCTTTGTGCAGGAGAGTCCCCTGCGGCTCCGTGTAGGGAATGAATTCGGAGGCGCCGTGATGTTGAAGGTAATTGGGGTCGACGCCGTCGCAGACCGGCCGTGCGCTGCAGGTAGCGCAGACCTCGGGGAACAACTTGAGGTTCTGTCCCCGCACACCGATGATGCGCAGACCGTTGTCTAGCGTCTGCCGAATATCTCGGTATTGGAAATCGGCCTCAAGCCCGCCTTCCAGCACAGGAATTCTGGCCGCACATTGTTCCGGTCCACCGCCCTGGTGTCCGCCCGCGTTCATCCATTCGTACGGGTCGTAGCGCACCCCGACCACACCCACCAGGTTTTTCTCCATCCCTCGCATTGTGCAAAGCGGGGCATATCGGATGTTCACCGCGACATCGTGCGATTCGAGATAGTCGACAGCCTCTCTGAGATACGGATGAATAGCTGAATATTGCGCCTGGATGCCCATGGCCCTGCCATCACGGTTCCATTCGTAATAGGCATTCATGATGATGAAATTGCACAGGTAAATCCGGTGCTCGATGATTTCCCGCGCAATGTCAGGCAGGTGCCGGTAATTCCATTCCATGACCACCGTATTGGTCGTGTACTGGAAGCCCTGCTCATCGAGGTAATCCATCGCCTGTTTCTGCTTAGCCCAGGACGCTCCAGTGAGCTTTTCGAAAAGTCCGGTCTCCACGGCATGCATGGAGAAGAGAAAATTGACTAGCCCTGTATCGAGCAAGTCGTCGATCAAACGGTCACGCCTGCAGTTCGACATGCGCCGCATCAGGTACTGACCGAGAGTGATGATTCGGCCCTTCAGCCCGAGGTCCTGATGGGCATAACGCGTAATTTCAATGATATCCGGATGCAGGGTGGGTTCTCCGCCGGTGATGTCGAAATTCACGAACCCGTTGGCCTTGAGACGCCGCAGGATCTCCTTGCAGTCCTCTAGCGATCGGAACTTTGCCCGACGCATACCCCGGAACTGATCGTCCGATCCGTCGAGATAGCTCCAATAGCAGAACTTGCAGGAGTGGACGCATTTCAGGCCAACGTCCAGCACCGCTCCTCGGCTCAATTGTCCCGATGGATGTAACACATACCCATCATTTCGTTGCTCTGCCATGACATCCCTCTCCTCTTTGGGCATCTAGCTTGCTGTGACGTCTCCTCCATATCTGGCGAATCACTCGCCGGCGATCTTTTAATGCGTTGGCACTCCCGTTTCGCGGTTTGTGTCAGATGACGCCACAGAGGATCGGGTTGCAATGTTGAATCGAGCACAACACACAGGGTCCTGGTAACGCAGCGACTGTTGCGTCTGCACCGCATTCACCAGATCGGAGATGGTTCCGTATTCCGGCGCCTGTTGCAGATGGGCTAGTCCTCCAGCATTGGCAACCCAAATGTTGGCCCGAACGTGATAATCTTGAACAAACCAATCCACAGCCGACCTAACACCGGGCCAACGCTCTACGTTACGGATATCATGGCCATACAATAGCGTATGCGGACTTATCAGGGACCTAACCGCATAGAGGTCCGCCACGACCGAGGCAAACTCGTGGTCTCCATCGATGAAGATAAAATCCACCGGGCCAGGAACAATCTGTTCAAACGCCGTCTGCGTTCGTTCAACCGCTGAGACGACCTTTCGAAACCGGCACGTTCGATATTTTCCAGAAACATGCGCTTGGGGACACCAGTTGCCGTTTCGCGGAAGTACTGTAACGTCTCGCTCGTAATGCCTCGCCACGTGTCGAAACACCAGAGTTGCTCGAAGTACTGGTGCTTGCGCTCCACTCGCCAAGACCACTGGAATGTACCCTGATCGGGCGTAGAAGCGGTTATGAACTCATAGAGATGGTTGTCAAACGGCAATGGCAGTCCAAGCGGAAGATCAGCGGCAAGCATGCTCACGGTCGACCGCCCCAGCCACGGACCGATCTCCACACCTCGTAGCGGCCGACCAACACGCTGGTACTGCTCACGCACCAATGCCTTCAAAGCCATGACATCATCAACCGTCAGTAAAGGGTATCCTAGATTGAGCACACGTTCCTCGCTGACATCAGGGACGGGACACAGCGATGAACTCTCCCCGCCTTACCCCGGCGTGGCCCTTTCTTGATCACGGTTGAGGGAACAGGAGCCAGGAATTATTGCTTTGTCCGTCGCTGCGGTTCCTGCCTCAGCGCAGAGGCTCTGGCGTTTTTGCCAGGTCGCTGTGCTTCCGTCTCTCATCTCATGCCGTCCCACACTTCTTCTTGCCGCTCGGACGCGATCGCTGGGCCTTTCTCTGCGCGCGCCCGCTTCCACATGCAGCGGAGGATGCAAGGGTCACGCCATCTGCAGCGCTAGCAAATTCCCCTTTCCGGTTGCCCTCCATCTCGATCAGCCGTCACGCACTCGGCAGATTTTTCCAATGAGGTCGTCTTTTGCCGCTTCCATCCCACGCCGTCACGCTGTGACCGCTCAGCGCTGCTTCTGCACCACGCATTGCTCAATGGCCTGCCTCACCGATCCGCCCCAGCCTCGGTATTCAATGTATTCCGCCCGATTGAACAGAAATTCGATGCCGACATGGAGTCGGTCTTGGTGCAGGGTCAGGTTTTTGACGACCCCGGCCAGATTGCTGACATGGCCGATGCCGGGCAGGTCGAATTCCAAGCGAACCGATGTCCCCGGGATCACGTCGGCGTGATTTGCTGTCAGCGCCGCACAGCAGCCGCTGACACTCAGGTCGAGGAGGATTCCTCCCGCCACTGGACCCAAGACGTCGCAACCGGCGAGTTGATTCCCCTCCGTTCTGAGGAGCACCAGCGGCTCGTGGCTCGGCACGCGGACGTGCTTTCGCACCATGACCTGTTCCACGGTCGTCGGAAACGCCAGAAACCACAGCGGCAGCGGTTGCGCCACACGCATGCAGAGTTCGCTTCGGAACCCGATCAGTTTGCCGGCATACATGTAACGCACCGTGCACGGCGAGCCCGGTGGGCATTCCACCGCCTGCCCGAGTTGAAACGGCCATTCGCAGATCAACCAGGCGCCGTCCTTCCACCCCAGCAGCGTCGACCCGGATTGGACGATCTCCGTGCCGGCGGGCACCCCCAGTTGAAGCGACACACCGACCGCTAAAAACCCCGGTTCCTTGACGTGCTCATCGTTCATTGCTCGCCTCCGTCGAGCACCAGATCGGGATCCACACCGACATGTGTAGGATTAAGCACTGTTTCAACGACGCGCAGCGGTTTGGTCGTCTGTGTCGTCAAATCGAGCGGCTCCGGTTTCACGACCTGACGTCCTCCGGAGTCTTTGACGATGAAAACCGTCGGCAGCAGCGGCTGCTGGTGGTTGAGACGGCTCACCACCGCGATTTCACCGGTATTCAAGGCCACGCAAGAGCCCACCGGATAGATACCGACCACCTTGATGAAACGGTGCACGAGCCCGAAGTGGAGTTGCCCGCGTCGACCCAGCAGGTACAGGAACCGGAGAACCTCGTGGGGCGGTTTCGCCTTGTGATAACAGCGGTCGCTCGTCAACGCATCGTACATGTCGACGACCGCCGCGATTATGCCGAACGCGCTCAGCTCGGCCCGTTTCCGGCCGAACGGATATCCCGATCCGTCCACTCGTTCGTGATGTTCGAGGGCCGGCTTCACGGAGGTGTCGTCCAATCCGGTCGTCTCGGCCAAGAATTCCGCGCCGCGCAGCGCATGTTGTTTCATGAGCTCGAACTCATCGGCGTTCAGTCTTCCAGGCTTGTTGAGGATCTCCGGCGGAATGCGCATTTTTCCGATGTCATGGAGCAATGTCCCCACACCGAGCCGATGTAACGCCGTTGCATTAAGATGAAGGCGGCGGCCTAGCGCCAACGCAAGGATCGCCGTGTTGACGGAATGGTAGAAGGTGTATTCGTCGAAGCGCTTGAGGCGTGTGAGGCTGGTCAAGGCGTCGGCATGCCGGAAAAGGCTGTCGACCAGGGCCGAAACCACGCGGTTGACCGCCTCCAGGTTGATGTCTCGCCCGAGACGCGCCTCGTGCATGGTGTCGCGGATGATCCGTTTGGCCGCCTGATACGTCTCCCGCGCCGCGGGCAACTCTTCCTCGAAGGATCGCGCGTCTGTGGTCGTCACCTCGACTGGCGTTTCCGCGTCGCCCGATGCAGGTCGGACCAGCGACTCCGCCGACACAGGCGGCTCGGTGAGGTTGTCCATCGTGCCCTCAAGTTCATCCACCTCGCTGGGCTTGGACGCACGGTCGGTTCGTTCCTCCAGCTCCACTTCAACGAAGCGCACGCCGCAGGCTTTAAGCCGCTCGATGTCCGACGCCCCGGCCACCCTCATCCGGTGACGCCAAAACGGCGTTTCGAGCCACGATCGGTCCAGATCGACAATCCGCATTCCACACTCAAGCTGGTCGATCGGGATCCGTTTGCGCACCACACCCATGACTATTCAGCGCAGACTCCTCAGCCCATCCAGCATCGGTGTTGTATCGGCAACAACCGAGCAAAACTTGACAGAACGGAACATCGGAGAACAGCATGTTCGACCGGTCCGGCGGCTCCCTTCGGCCAACCGCATGCCCTTAAGTTTGGATGGAGGAATGCCGATAACCAACCGCGGAGTTGTTGCGCTCGCACTTCGCCGACGGCAGGCCCCGCATCGGCCGATCCCGTCGCTCAAGCCGCCGATGGGTACAGTCAAACGGATCCCTGTCGACCAACTGAAACCCGGCATGTTCGTCGTGGCCCTGGACCGCCCATGGCTGAAGACGCCGTTTCTGTTGCATCAACGACACATCAAACAGCCGAAAGAGATCCTCACACTCAAGCGCTACGGCATCCAGCACGTTACGATCGACGTGACGAAGGGCGCGGACGTGGATGAACACAGCGCCCCCCCACCGATCGACCAAGCAGACCAGGGCGCCGCCGCGGCCTGTTCGTTCGCTGAAGCCAACACGCCGCAAGCCCGGAGCAAGGCACTTCAGGCCGCCCGGCAGACCTATGACGAAGCGCGAGCCACGGTGGATCGCTTCTTCGAGGAGGCCTCCCGAAAACCGAGGGCGGGCGCGGATGCGCTCGCCGGCATCGTCGGCAGCCTGTTGGACCGTCTGCTGGCCGATCGCACGGCCATGCTGACCCACCTGTTTATCAGGCAAATGCGCGAGTATGATCGCGAACTGTCAACCCATGCCCTTGATACGGGAGTGCTCACCCTGCTGTTTGGAGCGACGTACGGGTTGAGCGGATCGGATCTGGAAGACGCGGGCCTTGCCGCACTGCTGCACGACATCGGTTACTTGCGGCTCCCGCGCAACGTGTTTCGCAAGGCGCATCAGTGCTCCGAGCGGGAACGCCGGTTGATGGAACAACACCCGAGGTTGGGCGCGACTCTGCTGAAGGCCCAGGCAAGCGTGCGCGACACGGTTTGGCACGCCGTCGAACAGCACCATGAGCGGATTGACGGATCAGGATTCCCCGCTCGGTTGAGCGGCGTACGGCTCTCTTCTCTCGGCCAGCTTGTTGGCCTCGCCGATGCCTATCAATCCCTCGTCTGTCCCCGAAGCGGAACCGCTCCGCTGCTCCCTCACCGGGCGGTCGCACAAATGTTTAGCTGGGGGCAACAGGGCGTGTTCGACCGCACGCTGGTCGAGGCGGCCATTGCTTGCCTGGGCATTTATCCGATCGGCAGTCTGGTCCAACTCAATTCAGGAGAGCGGGCCATTGTGGTGGCCGCCAATCCGCACCATCGCCTCCATCCAGTCATTGCGATCATCGCGGACGCCCAGGGGCATCCGTACCGCGATCCCTTGTATGTGGATTTGTCGGCTCAGGACGCCACCGGCCCGACGAGGATGATCGTGCAGACGATGGATCCGGCGCGCGAGCACGTCGACGTCGCCGTGTATTTGGACCCTTCACCCCCCAAGCGGGCGGTCTCATGAACTCCAGACGCACGGCTCGGCACACATCAGCCCGTGAGTCGTTTCTTAACACCGGATTCCACCATGTGCTTCTGGACGCCCTGCCGATCGGAGTCTGCCTGATCGATGGACAGGAACGGATCGTCTCCCTAAACGCAGAAGCGGTTCGGCTCCTTGGAATCAGCGAAGAGTACGCCATCGGCCGGCGATTGGGCGAAGTGCTGCGCTGGAGCGGCGAGACACAGACGGACTGCAGCGGAGGTCCGGCCATCGGTGAGGTCCTCCGGAATTGCCGACCCTCCATCAGCGGCCACGCAATTCTGCACCGTCGTGACGGACGCGAGCGACGCGTGGAGTGGCAGTGCGCACCGCTTCCGGATTACCCGGACCGGGTGGTCCTGACTCTGCAAGACCGTTCGAGACAGGCTGAATTGCAGCGCGATCGCGATCGGCTTGCCCGCATCGCCGACGAAAGTCCATCGCCCGTCGTTGAGCTGGATGCGTTCGCCAATCTGCTGTACGCCAACGCGGCCATGACCGACTTGATCGATCGCTTCGGCTATACCGAGCAGGGCTTTCCCGCTGTGTTTCCACCTGACATTAACGACGTCGTGCGACAGTGCTTGGCTTCTGGCCAATCCCTCCACCAACGCGAAGTGGAGCTGCCCTCCGCCTCCTATGTCTGGAGTTTTTGTCCGGCCCCCTCGACCGGAACCGTGCGCGGCTACGCCATCGATCTGACCGCCGTCAAGGCGGCGGAGCGCAACCTGCGGGAGATCAACAAGGAACTCGATCGAGCGCTCGTGCGCGCGCAAGAGGCGGTCAAAATCAAAAACGATTTTTTGGCCACCATGAGCCACGAACTCCGGACGCCGCTTAACGGCATCCAAGGAATGACCGAATTGTTGTTGGACACTCCTCTTCAAGCTGAGCAGCGCTCGTTTGCCGAAACCATCCGCCAATGCGGACAAGCGCTTCTGCGGCTGATCAACGACATCCTCGACCTCAGCAAGATCGAGGCGAACAAACTCGAGCTGGAATCCATCGAATTTCGAATCAGGGCGCTGGTCGACCAGGTGCTGGCACAGTTTGCCGAAACGGCACAGACGAAAGGCCTCGAGCTCGCCGGCTTGGTGCACGCTAGCATCCCCGAGACGTTGGTGGGAGATCCCGGCCGGCTGAGACAGATCTTAACCAACCTGATCGGCAACGCCGTCAAGTTTACGGACCGGGGCGAGGTTGTTCTTGAAATTCAACCAACGGACAATCACGTGCAGGAGAATCACCGTCTCGCCCGGCCAGATGAGGTTCCGTTGTTCATTTCGGTCAAGGATACCGGAATCGGCATCGCCCCGGATGTCATCGACAAACTGTTCCGACCTTTCACGCAAGCCGACACCTCCACCACGCGGCGATATGGCGGCACCGGCCTTGGCCTGTCCATCAGCAAAAAACTCGTCGAGTTGATGGGCGGGACCATCGGCGTTACGAGCGAACCCGGCCGTGGCAGCACCTTCTGGTGCACAATCCGACTGGCCAAGCCGGCACGGCCGGCGGAGCCGGCGCGCGCGGGCTTGGGCGGGCGTCGTGTGTTGATCGTCGATGATAACGCCACCAATCGATTGATCCTTCACCATCTGGTTTCTTCCTGGGGAATGGACGCCGTGCTGGCCGCCGGAGCGGAGGAGGCAATCGCCTCCCTTCAACATAGCGTGACCCAACACCGGCCGTTTGACGTCGCCATCCTGGACGTCATGATGCCGGGACAGGACGGCATCGCGTTGACGCGTCGCATCAAGGCCCTGCTCGGCTCCGCCGCGCCCCCGCTGATCGTGCTCACTTCCCTCATCCAGCGCGGACAGGCCAAGGCAGCCCATGAAGCCGGCGCGTCGGCCTACCTCACCAAACCAGTGCGACACGACCAACTCTTCGAGTGCCTGCACCTCACCCTGGGAGCTCACTCGCCCGTCCATCCGCCATCTGATGAATCGCCGCCCAAGCCGGCGGCGGACACTCCCCTGATCACCGGTAACACCGTCCCGGCATCGCCCCGATCCCCTCGCGTGCTCGTCGCCGAAGATAACCCCGTTAATCAGGTCTTGACCGTCAAGATGCTCGAACGGCTCGGGTATCGCGCTAACGTGGTGAGCAACGGACGAGAGGCCGTCCATGCGATCCAGCAGGATTCTTACGACGCGATTCTCATGGATGTGCAGATGCCGGACATGGATGGTTTGGAAGCCACGCAGCGGATCCGCGCGTGGGAGGCTTCGAACGGTCCGCGTGAAGCCTCGAGAGCGGAGCCTGGAGCCGGACGATCGACAGGCCTGCGTATCCCTATCATTACGATCACCGCGAACGCCATGCCAGGCGATCGCGATCGCTGTCTGGCCGCTGGTGCGGATGATTACCTCGCCAAACCGATGAAGAGCGAGGACCTCAGAGCGGTTCTCGAACGCTGGATCCCGTCCGTCGGAGCCTCCGAGCCGAATGGCCTGGCGCACTCGACCATGAAGCACTCTCCCGAGGACATACCACTCAGCGTTTTTGATCCCCGCGCCATGCTGAGCAATATCGGCGGGGACACCCAGCTTCAACAGGAGTTGATCCGGCTCTATTTAACAAGCTATCAATCCGCCCTCGACCAAGCCAACAAGGCCCTCGCCGGGCGGGATCCTGTGCAACTCGAACATGCGGCCCACTCGCTGAAGGGAACCGCCGCCAACCTCTGCGCGCGCGACTTGGTCCGCGCCGCCGGGCAGGTCGAAGCGCTCAGCCGGCTCGGGCTGACCGAGGAAACGGTTCGCGCCTGTCGGGAATTGGAACGGCAAGCCAGCAAGCTTGCAACCGTCCTCACTTGCTTCCTTCGCTGACAGCATCATTGAATAAGAAAGGGGTCGGGAGTCTTTTCAGACCACAGACCATAACCGCTCCCTCGACCTGGCGTCGAGCGACGCCACTGTTTTCATCCGACAACTGCGAGCAATAGACCGGCCTTCGCTGAACCCACGATCCGTGTTCTCTCAGCCCGACATTGATTCTTGGTCCAGCCGCTCGACGATGCGCTTCGCCTCCCGAATAAAATGCTCGGCACGCTCAACGGCCGCGGCCGCGTCCGCCTTGTCGATCGTCACATAGTCGGCGTAATCGACCTCTTCGCGATCGAATAAGAGTTCGCGAAACCATCGGCCATATTCCTTGGACAAGTAGCCCCCAAGCACGAGCTTCTGATTCACCATGGTCTTAACGCCTTCGTGCGTCCTCGGGTCTCCCCCGAAGAGGATGAGAATCGCACGGGCGGCACTCAACGCGGCGTAATAACTTCGGTTCACTGCCGACTCCCATCGGCCTTGTTCCAGTAAGAGCCCGGCATCCGCAAGCAACCGGTCAGCTTTGTCGAGCCGGTACCGCGACAGGGCGCGCTTCTCTTCGCGATTGAGCGTCATAAAACGCCACTCCTTGGGATTTCACTGTTTTGAGAAAGGGGCTGCCGAGCCGTTCGTTCATGGCAATATCGTCGCGCGTTAGGATTGCCACCGAAAAGGAAAGGCCGCTCTCCAGCTCGTACCGGTAAAACAGATCGCGAAGCGCGTCTTTCACCGCACGGTCTTTCCCCGCCACGACGACGAGAATATCGAAGTCCGAATCAGCGCGTTCTTCGCCCCGGATTCGGGACCCATAGGCAATGGCCTGCAACACCGATGGAAGGTCGGCCAACTTCGCCGCAATCGCGGCCAATACGTCGCGCTCGTGTTGAAACATGGTATCGTTCTGCAGATGGGCTCCAGTCTACCGAAGCCACCACCCCGTTGCAACGCGATGAGCGGGAATTCGAAAAGGGGTCGGGAGCTTTTAAGAAAGCACTAAAAGAAGTCGGGATTCTTTCGGAGTTTGGCAAGAGCCAAGACAGCTGATGATTATCCCGAAGACTGCCATCTGATGTGAGCCGGCGTTTGCCTCCCTCCAGCCTCCGCAGGCTGAGATAACCTGCCGCGCCGGGATTGCTTTGCGAACCTTCCACAGCGTCGTCCTCGATGACGTGACCCATGGCCTGTAGCAGAAGGGCCTCCTCTCGAGTCAGCGCTGCTCGAGGCCCCCTGACGCCGTGCCGTTCCCCTGGCCAATGTGGCCGTTGAGTCCGCTTCCAATTGCGACTGGCGGTCGATAGGGCGAACGCGTTACATGGTGCATGCCGCACGTGTGTCCGCTTTGCCTCAGTACTGCAGGCTCAACCGCGTTGGCAAGGGAAATCTTTTCCTGCGCGCGGACCTTATCCGATGCCGACCAGTTGATTGGGGTTGGCGCCCGACATCCACCGTTCCAGCATCTCGCGTAAGGCGTCGCAGGTGACGGGTTTGCTCAGATAGTCATCCATCCCCGCCGCGAGGCACCGCTCACGGTCGCCAGCCATGGCGTTCGCCGTCAGGGCGATGATGGGCACACGGGCGGTCGACGGCCGTCCTGTGGACTTCGTCATTAGTCCTGTTTGTTGGTCTTCGGCTTCGGACGGGTGACCACCGACTGTTGACTCTTCATGTTTTCGGATCATGCGGGTGGCCTCGAAGCCGTCCAGTTCCGGCATTTGGCAATCCATTAGCACCAGGTCGTACCGATCCCTGATCAACGCCTCGACTGCTGTGCGGCCGTTGTCTACGACATCAGCGTGGTACCCGAACTTCGCCAGCAGTCGGACGAGCACCAGCCGATTCACTTCGTTATCCTCCGCAACGAGGATCCGCTTCCGACTGCGAGCCGACTGCTCGGCCAGGCTGTGTCGGGTAATCAGGGAAATTTCGTTGCGGCGTTGTCCATGGGTGTCCGCCGAAACAGCCTGAATTTGGTCGGCTTGCCCGTCAGGGATCGAACCCTTTCGCTCACACACCATCATCAGACACTCGAGGAGCTGCGCTTGTCGCACCGGCTTGGTCAAATAGGCCGCAGCCCCGGCATCCTGCGCGGTCTTGGCCTCCCCTCGGTACCCCACGGTCGCCAGAACGATCACCGGGATTTCGTGAGTCTGAGGGTGCGTGGCGATCGTCCGCACGACGCTCCAGTCCCGCAGCCTCATCTGATCACCATCGAGGATCACCGCGTCGTAGGATAAACCGGTTTCAGCGGTTCGCTCCAAAAGCCCCCACACCTCGCCCACATCCGCCACGCACGTCGTCGTGATGCCCTCGGACCGGAGCGCGTGTTCGAGGGCCGTGCGCATCGCGGTGTGGCCCTCGGCCAGGAGTATTCGCCGGATCCGCCCCTGGCCCGGTGAAGGCACCGTCGACGACGGCGCCGAAGAAACCGCCCCGAACTGGGCCGTAAACCCAAAGGTGCTGCCTTGGCCCGGCAGACTTTCCACGCCGATCGTCCCCTGCATCAGCTCGACCAACTGCTTGGCAATGGCGAGGCCCAACCCCGTTCCGCCGTACTTGCGGGCATGGGATCCATCACCTTGGGTGAACGGTTGAAAGAGTCGGCGCCTCTGGGTTTCAGAGAGGCCGATCCCGGTGTCACGGACGGCAAACCGCAGGAGAACTTCTTCCCCTCGGCTGTCCTCTCCTCGCTCCGGACTCTCCACGCTGTGTACCTCGACAACCACTTCCCCTTGCTCCGTAAACTTGACAGCGTTGTTGATCAGATTCGCGAGCACCTGCCGCAACCGTCCCGGATCGCCCCGCAGCAAGCGAGGCACGTTCGCCCGGATGAGCGAGACCATCGTCAATCCCTTGGCGTGAGCCCGCCCGGAGAACAACGCCACGACACCGTCCACCAGAGCTCGAAGGTCGAATTCCGCTAAATGCAACGCGAGCTTGCCGGCTTCCATCTTGGAAAAATCGAGAATATCGTTGATGAGATTCGAGAGATGCTCTCCGGATGAACGGATCGTCTCGGCATACTCGCGTTGCTCCTCGGTCAAGCCGGTATCCAGGAGCAGCTCGGCCATGCCGATCACGCCGTTCAAGGGCGTTCGGACCTCATGACTGACGGTGGCCAAAAATTCAGATTTGAGCTTCGCGCTTTCTTGAGCTTGGGTCAGGAGTCTCGCTTGTTCGATCGCGATGCCTGCGTGCGAGGCGAGGGCGACAAGAACCGTTTCGTCGAGATCCGTAAAGGCCGTGACCGCTCCGGTGGAACCAACCTTGTCGGCCACATAGATGCGCCCGTACAGTTCGTTGCGGACGACGATGGCCACGCTGAGCAGAGAACGCATGACCGGGTGGTGCGGCGGAAACCCCGTGAAGGCGGGATGTTGCGTCAAATCATCGAGACGAACGACGGCGGTCGTCCCGCCTAAGCGCCCGAGAAGACCGCAACCGGTCGGTGAACGCCCGATTGCCTCTTGTGTCGCCTGATCCATGCCGGACGCGATAAAGCTCGCCGGCCGGCCGTGTCCTCCCGAATCGAACACCGTCAGCGCTGCATACGCGCCGCCCGTCAATCGACGGGCCGTCTCGAGCAGTCGCTCAAGCACCGCCTGAACGCTATGTCCGGCCGAGATGGTCCGCGCCGCTTCGACGAGCCCTTCCAGCGCGTGCGTGCGTCGAAGGAGCGCCGCCTCGGCATCCTCCGCACGTTCGCATTCTTTGCCGAGACGATGACTCGTCCACAGCAGCAGCCCGCTCAATGGAACCAACACCATCCCTGCCACCGCCACCCACGGCAGCAGCGAGCCCCACAGCGGGCCAAGAATGTCGCTCCGATCCATCCGCACCAGAATCCGCCATTCGAATCCCGGAAAATTGTCATAGCCTCTCGTGCGGGCATATCCCGTGAGAACCGGACGGTTCATGCGTCGATGGGTCTCCTCGAGAAAGCCCGGCGGCCCGGCAGCCGCGAGTTGGACGGACTGCACCCCGAGCGCCAGCAGATTGCTGCGACCTTCTTCCCGGAGCAACGAGTCGGCGATGAGGTCGCCCGCGCGGTTGAGGAACTGATATTCAATGCGGGCGGAGGTCCCGTACTGCAACAAGAGCGTAACGAGCGTGCGACGCGCCTGGTCTTCAAGCGCGAACAACCCCACCTGGCTGGTGACGGCGCCGAGAAATCGGCCCTCCCGTCCCGTGATCGGACGACTGATCCTCACCGCGAACATGCCTCCCGTTTCTGCCGATGGCTGGGCGTCGCGAAGATCGACGGCACCTCCGGCTTTGAGCGCCTGAAACCAGGATTCGGCACCGAGCCGCTTGCCGACCGTGTTCGGTTCCGAGGCGGCGATGACGACTCCCTCCGCGTCGGTCACCGCAAGCCAATCGTGGCCCGAATAGGCGGCTTGGAGATCGAACAGGAGCTGGCTGATGGCCGTGCGGTCCCGACCGCGAAGCGCTGGATGCTGCGCCAACAGCGTGAGATCGCCGTACCGTTCGGCCAGCATCCGATCGATGCTGTCGGCAACTTCGGAGGCCGCCAGGGTGAGAAGAGACCCGCCTTGAGCGAGAAGTTGATTCGTCGCGTAGCGGACCAGCAGGATCCCGCTTGCCACAAGCACCGCCGCGATCCCCAGCGAGAGCACCGGCAACCGCCATACGAGTTGCCGACCGCGTCCGTTGGCCACAATGACGTCCTCCGGCCAGTTCCCTAAAACGCAAAAGGCGCTCCCGGTCCCCCTCGGCTGTCCGCCCAGGCCTTCCGGTTGCGCCTTCAACTGGCAGGGCTGCCCCTACCCGTTAAGGCCGGCCGACCCTTGATCGGCCGAAAGGTTGAGTCCCTGTTCTGGTTCTGTATCGGTCGGTTGACTCCGGACTTGAGTGGCCCGGCGTTCCCGTTCCAGGAGTGCTTCAAGCTGCTGGCGCAGGATCCCCAGGTCCTTGGAGCGGAAGGCATGCTTGGTCCGTTCGAGAATGCCGACCGTCTGGACGAGGGCGTCTTCGTAAGCCATGCGTCGAGGACAGGAAAGGATGTTGCAGAGATCAAGCTGTCGGATCTGGCGGGAAAGAGGGAAGAAACTCAGGGCCTGATTGAACGTCAAAGCCAGTTTGAGGACCTCGAGGCGCAGGTGGCCGACCGCCTGCTCGATGCGAGTGGCCGCATCAGGCGATTTTTCGACCGGTCCGGGCCGGTGACCACACGCCTCTTCGCACCGCGTCACGACTTCCAGCACCTGTGCCGCCTCGTAACGCACCTGTTCGAGCGACCGCAGAAACCGTCCGGTCTCCACTGCGCGTCGGATCCGTTCAACCGCGACCGAAAAGTTCACCGGTTTGACCAGATAATCGACCACCGAAAGCCGAAGCGCCTCGATGGCAGTCGGGAGTGACGGATGAGCCGTGACCAGCAGCACGGGAACCGCCACCCCCCGGTCGCGGAGCGACCGGAGCAATTCAAGTTCCGTGTTGCCGGGCATCCGGATGTCAGCCATCAAGAGCTCGTAAGAGTGCCGCGTCAAAGCCTCCTCAGCCGCACGGGCATCCGGCACTGCATCGACCTGAAATCCCGCCCGGCCCAGCCACTCGGTCGCGACTTCACGAAACGTCGCATCGTCATCGGCAATCAGGATCCGTCCCATCTGTGACCCGGAATCTGGCATCGGCGCTGATCGGTCTACCGGCTTCCCTTACGAATCTAAGACCCGTCGAACCTTGGCCCGCAGATCGTCTGCAGTGAAGGGTTTCCTCAGAAACTCGACCGTGAAATCGAGGATGCCGTGATGCACAATGGCGTTCTCGGCATATCCGGACATATACAGCACTTTGAGGTCAGGCCGCTCGACCTGAAGCTGCTCCGCCAGCCGGCGCCCGTTGATGCCGCTGAGCACGACATCGGTCAACAAAAGATGGATCCGCCCGCTCAAGCGAGCGCTCAATGCGAGGGCTTCTTCGCCGGTTTGGGCGACCAGCACCGTATACCCGCATTCAGCCAGCGCCGTGCGCACGAAATCTCGCACCGCCTCGTCGTCGTCGACGACCAACACCGTTTCGGTGCAGGGCTTCCCTAATGCCGGGGCCGGCGCCTCCGGCCGCGGTGTCGGCGCCTCGTCAGCCCGCGGCAAAAAGATTTTCACCGTGGTGCCGTGACCCGGCTCGCTGTAGATGGACAGCGTCCCGCCGCTTTGCTTAACGATGCCGTACACGGTCGAAAGTCCCAGTCCCGTTCCTTTCCCCACCGGCTTGGTCGTAAAGAACGGATCGAGACACCGCGCCAGCGTGGCCGCATCCATGCCGTGACCGGTGTCACTCACGGCCAACATGACATAGGAGCCCGGACTGACTTCGGGATGGGTTCGGCAGTAGGCTTCGTCCAGCGTGACGTTGGCGGTTTCAAGCGTGAGCCGTCCACCGCCGGGCATGGCATCCCTGGCGTTGATCGCCAGATTCATAATGACTTGCTCGACCTGGCCCGGATCAACCTTGACCGGCCACACGTTTGGATCAGCGACTACGAGAAGCGCGATGTCCTCTCCGATCAGCCGGCGCAAGAATTCGTCCATCTCCGCCAGCACGTCGTTAAGATCCAGCACCCGCGGCAGGATCAGGTCCTTGCGACTGAAAGCCAGAATCTGTCGGGTCAGCGTGGCGGCCCGTTCGCCGGCTCGCCGGATTTGATCCACATATCGTCGGTGATCCGGATCCACTTGTTCTGAAAGAATGGCGCTGAATCCCAGGATCGCGGTGAGGATGTTATTAAAATCGTGTGCGATGCCGCCGGCCAATCGCCCGATCGCCTCCATTTTCTGGGCCTGACGCAGTTGCTCTTCCAGACGTTCTCGTTCGGTGAGGTCCGTGAAACTGACCACCATGCCGATCATTCGGCCTTCGTCATCGCGCAGCGGCGCGGACGACCAACTCGCGGCAAGAGGCGGCCCATCGCGATGCCACAAGACCTCGCGATCGGCGCGCCGAGGCTGAGATGTTCGCAGCGTTTCCCACAGGGGACAGATGATTTCAGCACACGGCCGTCCATCGGCCCGCTTAGGATGGACCAGCTGATGAAGCGATTGTCCGACGATCTCGTCCGGAAGATAGCCGAGCTTGCCGGCACCCGCCTGGTTAGCGAACAGACAGAGCCCGGAGATATCGACGCCGAAAATGCCTTCCTCGATAGCGTTCAGAATGGAGCGGTACCGCGATTCCGCGACTTTGATTTCCCGCAGAAGGTGGGCACTTTCAATCGCGGCTCCAGCCAGATAGGCCAAAGCGGTGATCATCTGCTCGTCGGTGTCCGTAAACGGTTCCGGCTCGCCCGCCCTCCCCATCTTGTCGGTCACATAGAGCCGTCCGAAGAGCTGCCCATGGGCGCGGATGGAGATCCCCATGAATGAGGTCATCGGCGGGTGATGCCGAGGGAACCCCGTAAAAGCCGGATGCTGCCTGAGATCGGCGAGACGCAAGACTCCATCCGCCTTGGCTAAATGGCCCAGAAGGCCACGGCCGGTCGGCAGCCGACCGATGGCGGCCTTTGTGGCTTCGTCGATCCCCGCTGTGAACAATTGGTCAATCTCTTCACCGGTTTCATCAAACAGACCTAGTGCGGCATACCGGGCACCCGTCAGCTCCCTTGCCGTCTGCGCGATGCGGGTCATCAGTGCGGGGACCGAAATGACGTCGCGCTGAAAGCTCTGTGCTACACCATTCAGCACCGTAAGCCGGGCGACCTGCTGCTCGTGTTCCTGGATCATCACGCCAACCGCCCGTGTCAGCTCTCCGAGTTCGCCCGGGGCTATTCGCTCTTTAGCCGGTGCCCGGTGGACCGGGAATTCTCCGGGTGACAGAACTCGCTCGACTGGCACCGTGCGAGCCGCACGGGCCCGTCCCTCGGCCAACGCCTTCAGAGCCAGCATCGGCCGGACCAGACGATGGTGGACGATGACGCCCAACCCGATGCCGCCTCCCACCGCCAAGAGACCGACCCACACGATCAAGCCATGCAGAACGTCCCGCCACTGCACTCCGTTCGCCGGTTGATAGACTTCGACCCGCCAGCCGAGTCCCGGCCAGTCCGCAAATCCGGTCGAAGCCGCCAGGGCCAAACGCGGCAGGTCCTCCATGGCGGCTTTCGAGGACGGCCATGGGCCGATACGGATCGGGACATCAAGGCCATCAACGCCGATGTCCGAGCCGGCAGACGACCGAACGAGCAACGGGAAGGCGAGAGACACGCCCTCGCCTGAGAGTCGAGTCAAGGCAGATTTGATGGCAGCAAGGGACACCCGTGTCGACCACACCCCAACCACTTGTCCGTTCGACGCCTTGACCGGCGCGGAGAAGCTCAGCACGGGGCGTTGACCGGGCATCACCGTCTCGACCAAGGGATCGACATGAGGCTCCTCGATGACCACACCGCTCGTGGCGCGCAGGGCGCGGGTGAACCACGGCTCCTGCGCCACGGACCGGCCGATCAACTGTTCCGCCGGAATCGACGAACCCGTTGCATCAACACGGTTGGCCGCCACAATCCGGCCGGTTTGATCAATCGCCACCGCTACCTCATAGTACGGTGCATAGCCCCTGATTAGCTCATCCGCGACATCGTGAAGCTTCGTGAGATCAAAAGCACGGACCGCCGGGAGCCTGGAAAACACGAGCGTGTCTTGGACACGTTCGTAAAGAAGCCGATCCAGAGCCTCCACAGCCAATCGTGCTAGGGCTGCGGCGCCGGCCTGCCGGGCTTCGCCGAGATCGCGATAGACGACGACAAACAACCACCCGCCGACGAGCAAAGATGGCAGGGCCGTAAGCACGACCCAAAGAGCGAGCCAGCGGGTCAGGCGAGCGGGGAGGATCCTGGTCAGAAACAGAGGCGGATTCAACGTCGACCGTGACAGGTTTCGCTGAACAAGGACCGTGAGTATAGCGAGAAGGATCCGCTCAGTCTGTGACCACAATCACAGGTTTTGCCTCCACTCAAGATTCATCAGTCATCAGCCGATAGAGATGTCACCACACTGGGTCGACAGACGATCGACTCGCCTTGGCGGGCAGAACATCGGATCGGTCAGCCGAAGGCGCAACCGGGCTTTCCGGAGGAAGAGCGCGGTTGCGCCTTTCATTTTTACCGGCTCGCCCTGAAAACGGCAGAGCGGCGCCATCTTTGGTATGATGACCTCACATGCATCGGTTCTGACCAATGTGGTCCATACGGCTGCCATTGTTTCATGAGAAAACATCCTCGATCCAAAACACCGTCTCACACTCCGCTGAGCGCCCGGCCGCTGACAGAATTCTGTGCCCAGTGCCGCGCGCGGTTGTCATGTATCGTTCCGGCGGCTTTGCGGCGCCTGCCGGAGCGAGAACAGGATGAGTTCCACCGACACATCACTGTGCACCGCTATCGCGCAGGAGTCTCTATTGTTCGGCAGGGAGACATCCGAACAACTCTTCCCCTGGTCTGCCGCGGGATGGTCGTTTCGAGTCTCCTGACGGAAGGCGGAGAGGAGATCACGCTGCACACGGGCGGGACGGGCACCTTTATTGGCGTAATGGACTGGCTTCTGGAGCGTCCGACCTTCTCATGCTCGGCCCAGGCTTTGGTGGAGACGACCCTCGCCTATGTCCGGCCGGCCGCTCTCTTGAAAGCGGTCACGATGGAGCCGGGACTGCTCGCCACACTGCTCAAGCAGTTTGGCTCTCAAATGCATTCCATCGAGCACCAGTTCGCTGCGGGGCAAAGTCGGGATGCAGGTGGGCGCATTTTGCGGTGTCTCCTCGATCTCGCCCGGAATCTTGGAGTCACCGATCAGCGGGGCGTCTCCCTGCCGGCCGAAGTGACCAGAACTCGCCTGGCGCAACTGACGGGATTGGCCAGGGAAACGGTCAGCCGCAGCGTACGGAAGCTGGCACGGGCAGGCTTGATCCTCCATGACGGTCGGAGAATCGTGATCCCCTGTGTGAAGCGGGCCGAACAGGCTCTCCGCCGAGATCGTCATCACTGATGACCAACACAGAAGAAAAGGGTCGGGAGTCTTTTTAACACGCCACCGTTCCTATGCATTGTACGCTTAAAATGACTCCCGACCCCTTTTCTTCTCTTTCTCCCTCTTCTCTCTGGTGACTCCTTTTCTTGGTCTTTAATGACCGGAGACCAAGACTTCTGTCGCGCGCGGTGATGGTCGGCAGTCGGCATGCAAAATCGGATAGCGAGTGGGAAAGGTTTCGTCCAGCACCAGTTGCTTGCAAAGTCTGGTGCGCCAATTCATCAGCAGCGGTCCTCGCAGGTTGGCGGTGATGGCCGTCGGATCCTCCGATGGAATCGTCAGAATGGTCATGAGCGCCAGATCGCCCGCGTCCCGGGCTTTGATTTCGGCCAGCGCCTCTTCCACAATCTCAGCCCGGTAGTCCGGCTTGAACAGAGCCGGATCCATGATGACGAAGGCCAGGCTTCCTTCCTCCACGCACTGTAGCCATTTGAACGGTGCGTCCGTATCATGGTCCAAGAGAATGTATTTGGTCCACTCCGAAAACCCCAGGATGCCGGAGGGAAACGTCCAGACCATCTCATCGCGGACATCGAGCGTGCCGAAGCGGGTACAGGTCACCTTCATGAGCAGCCTTCATCGGCCCCGACGGCCGAATTCGGAAATGAGCCTCTTGACGGCTTCCGGAGGAATGGTCTTCGCCGACGCCGCAAGTCTGTTCTCTTCCTGAATTCGGGCATACAGCTCCTCGCGATGGACTTCCACGCGCAGAGGGGCTTGGATTCCCAACCGGACCTGACCGCCTTTGACGCCGAGCACGACGATCCGGACATCCGGCCCCACCGTGATCCCCTCGCCCCGCCTTCTCGTCAGCACCAACATCGCGCTGAGCCTTTACCGCAAAAACTTCAGCAACGAGCTATGAAAAATCGTCGTCAAGGTTCGGCTGGCCGCTTCAAGCGCGTATTGTTGCAACGTGAGATCCGAAATCGCCTTGACCACATCCACATCTTCGTTCTGTGACAGCATCTCGGTGACGAAGCCCTTGGTTGCGTCGAGGCGTGAGGCCGTCATCTCCAGGCGATTGGTCAGCGCTCCGGCTTCCCCTTGGATGGAGGCAATCTGCGTGACTGCCTCCTCGATCTCAGCCAAGGCCTGGGAGATTCCTCCCCGGTAGTTCCCATTCAGGGCTCCGTAGAGTCGAGCCATCGCGTCAAAAAGATCCACCGTCGGACCAGAGAACGCCTGACTGCCCGGTACGTTGCTCTGCAGCGTCTGATCGCTTCCGGTTTCGATGTATTGGATCCCGTTATTGCCTTGATACTGGACACCGGTCGCAACGCTGAACCGATCCCCCGCCGCCGGCCCCGATCCTCCATCGGCGAGGGAGACATTGATGCCCTCAAAGCTTATCTGGCTGCCCGACACGTAAGTCCAGTTCGTCAACACCGCGCGCGCCTCCAACGTCACCGCGAAGCGGTCTCCGCTCCGGGGAGCGCCCCGAAGGCCGTCGCTCAGAACCACCCGGAGCCCGTCGAAGTCGATCGCCTCGCCGGACCGATACGTGTTGGCCATGGACACCGTCGCCCCCGTCGTCGTGTTGACAATGTCGAACTGATCGGTCGACGTGAACCGAATTTCATACGCGTCCAGCGTCACAGCGGTCGGATCGACGACACCAGCATCGGTTACCCCTGCCCCTCCCATATTGGCTTCGCGGGGGCTGACGCTCACCGGCGCGGATACGCTGTAGACGTCAAACGCGGTCGCCGAGCTGAATCGAATCATGTAGTTTTCGAATGTCGCGAGGCTCGGGTCCGTCACACGCCCCTGCGCGATCAGGCCTTGGCCAGTGTTCGAGCTGGCCGGCTGGATCGTCGCGGTAAGCGCGAAGGGGACGGCACCGGTCGTGGTGCTCCCACCGTTGAATCCCAAGGCACTGAGTCCACTGCCAGCGACGACGCGGACGGTTGATGTTGCTCCATATCCGTTGGAGACGATCACCAGTCGCCCACCCTCGAAGGTGACGGTAACGCTTTTGCCTGCCACGCGGAGTGCGGCATCGGCGTTGATGCGGCTTTGCAGGCGGGCGGCTAGCTCGACGCCGGTGAACGATTCCGCGCCGTCGGTCAAGTCGATTACGCCGGAGGTGACTCCGTCCACCGTGACTTGTACGGTGTCGTTCACCCCGTTGCTGAAGGTAACCGGTTCTCCGATCTCCACGCCGGTGGCCCGGCCGTGCGCGCCCGTTCCAGCGAAGATCGCTTCGCCACGAAGCTCCGTGTTGGCGATCTGCTGCAACTCGTGAAGGAGCTGGCGGACTTCCCGCGCGCCGGCGGCGCGTTCCGGCGCGCCGTTCGTATCGCTCCGCAGCCGCACGGCGAGTTCCTGCGCTCGCGCCAGGACGGAGGTCACGCTGCTCAACGCCTTATCCGTGAGATCCAGCCTGGTCGTCGCAAACTGGATATTCCTGAGGCGCTGCTCGATCTGCGCCAACTGGGTCTTGTCGAAGACGATGGCGTTGAAAGCAGCCGGATCATCGGCGGGTCGGATGACCCGCTTGCCCGTCGAGATCTGTTCCTGGATCGTCAGGAGCCGCGCTTGAGCTCGCTGGAGGTTGTTCGTCAGTAAAGAAAAGAGCTGTGTTTCCGTGATGCGCATGACGCCCCAATCCACTAACGTTTGAGTGCCAGCAAGGTTTGCAGCATTTCGTCCGCCACGACGATCAGCTTCGCGGCGGCGTCGAACGCCCGCTGATATTTCAGCATGGCGACAAGCTCCTCATCGATCGAGACGCCGGAAACCTGCGCCCGGAACGTCTGGAGTTGTTCCTGCACGAATGAGCGGGCTTGGAATTCTCGGTCTGCCGCCTGTGCGGCGACCCCGAGATCCGCAGCCGCCTGCCGGTAGGCTTCATTGAATGTCACGCCGTCCAATCCGGCCAAGGGCTTCTCCTGCAGGGCTGCGAGCGCCAGGAGGTTGGCGTTGTTTCCCGGAAGGCCCGCCAACGTCGACGAGGCGGCGACTTGCCGGCCGTTGGTCAGCGAAACCGTGAAATGTTTGGCCGCATCGGTGCGCGAATTGAACGTGAAGGCGTCACCGGCCGCCGGCACGCCGGTGACGGTTACGGCGAGCCCGTCGACGACGAAGTTTTGCGGTCCGCTGTACGTCCCTGACGCGGCCGTGCTAGTTCCGCTCAGCAGGCCCAACACCGCGCGGGCCGTGCCGCCGGTGACGTCCACGTGTGAGGCGGCATCGGCTGAATTGGACGTGATGACGAACCGGTTGGTCGTCGGATCATAGGTGACGATGACGCTCTTGCCCGCCGCGCTCAGGGCTGCATCCGCGTTGATTTTGCTCTGCAGCTCCGAGGCTAAATCGGCCCCGCTGGTATAAGGCCGGCCGGGTGACCCGGCGCCCGCCAACGTGATGGTCCCCGAAGCCACCCCATCCACAGCCACGGTCAACGTGTCGTTCGTGCCCGTGACGATCGAGATCGGCGTCTCTGGCGTCGGCGGCGTGACGACAGTGCCCGTGTAGTTCCCTCGAACAAATGCGCCCGTGCTGGAGTCGACGAGGGAATAGGTGGTGGGCGAAGAAAACCGAATTTCGTAATCGTGGAACGTCAGAAGACTGTTGGCGGCGACGGTGCCGTTTCCGATCGCGCCGGTCCCGGCGTTTGCGCTCTTGCCCGCCGTCGTCACGGAAAACGGAACGAAAAAGTCCACTCCGGTCGAACCGTCGAGGCCGTAGCCGAGGCGATGAACTTGGTTGACTTCGTTAATCAAAGCCGCAGCCAGGGTATCGAGGCGGCGTTGCAGATCCGGAATGACCGCGTCGCGGACGTGCAGCAACCCGTAGAGCTTTCCATCGGAAAGCTGCGACGTGATCAAGGCGGTCTTCGTCCCGCTAAGAGCGTAGCCGACGTCCGCCAGGCCGCCGTTGTCGAGGTTTTCGACGGCCGTCAAGCTGCGGGTCGTGGTCTCCTCGACCAACGAGAGCCCTTGGCCGATGAAGACCGACACGGCGCCGGTCGAGGTTTCAAACGTCGTCACCGCGATCCGTTGCGCCAGGTCGTTGAGGACTCGGTCCCGTTGGTCCCGCAAATCGTTGGCGTTTTGGCCGGTCACCTCCGCCGAGACGATGCGACCGTTCAAATCCGCGATCTGTGCGGCCAGGGCATTGATCTCCGCAATCGTCTGCTTGGCCTGGGCGTTCAGAGCCAGGCGTGTCTGATTCAGCGACAAGGCCGATTCGCGCAGACCGCCGGCGAGCGTTCCGGCCTTGGCCAACAGCACGGATCGTGGGGCCGACTGGCTCGGCGCGGTCGCGACATCCGAGAGTGCCTTAAAAAAATCGTCTAGCAACGCCGAAAGTCCTTGATTATTGGAATCCGCGAAGAGACTTTGAAGCCGGAACAGCTCGTTACGCAACACGGCAAGCCGGCCGGTGCTTTCATAGGAATCCGTGAGCGCACGGTTGACAAACGCATCGACCGCCCGGCGAATCTGCGTCACCTGGACTCCCGTCCCGACCTGCCCGGGCCGAAGGTTCACCGGTTGGTTCTCGCTCAGCATCACTTCCTGCTTCGAATAGCCCGGCGTGTTGACGTTGGCGACATTATGCCCGGTGACCGTGAGCCCCTGTTGTGCCACGTACAACGCGCTCTTCGCAATGTCGAACAGGCCCGTGATCCCCATGGGTCATCCTCTCCGCCTGACCACAACCGCGTCAGCCGTTCGGGCTCGGCCCGACGCCGAATACAGGCTCTCTCCACCCCGCCCGTCTTGCCAGGCCTGGAGTCCGCCGTGCAACACGCGCTGAAACTCCGCGATCGTCATGGCGTTAAGCGCGATCTCGCAGTGGAGGCGACGAATTTTCGCGGCCAACTGCTCATGGCGCCGTTCAAGCCCTTGTGCGTCGGGTGGATCGAGGCGCGCGCAGAGCTGCGATAGGCTCATTGCATGCCCGTCGATCCCCCACTCTTCGGCAAGGCGGTCGAGGAGGGCAGCGCGCTCTTCTTCCAAAAATTGAAGGGTCCGAAGAACATTCGTTCGGGCGTCGTTGATCGTGGCGAACCGCTCGATCGCCAGTCTGCGGATAGCATCCCGTTCCTCAAGGATGGTCCTCTCCAGGAGATCGCATTGCGTCTCTTCGCGACCGAGGAGGTCGAAGAGGTGGGTGATGGCCGAATGGGTAGCCCGCATGTTCGTTCCCGCAAGCGAGATCGGTTGAGTAACTGGACGCTCCCGGCCGCGCATCCTGCTCGGAGGCGATCCCCTTGCTGGGAGGCGCGGGTCAGAGAACCGCCTCGGTGAGCACGTTCCGGATGATCTTGTCGGCGACCTGGTTGCCCTTCACCTCATAGCTACCAGCCTCGATCGCCTTTCGTATTTCTTCAATTCGTTCGGCTCTGCCTGGAGCGGGTTGATCCACCAACTTCTTGATCCGTTGCAGCTCCTTGGCCGTTTCAGAGATCTCAACCTGATCCCGCCGGGCAGGCGTTTCGGCCTGCCGGTGGGCGGAGACCCGTTCCGTCTCTTTGATGCCAAGCAGCACAGTCGCCAACTCGTTCGCCCGCCCTTGGTCTGAAATACGCATCGCTCAACTCCTCTCGCTCTCGCTTCTGAAGAGACGAACCGTGCGGCAGAAGGACGACTTCCGCCAAAGCGTCTCCTTGCTCGGTCTGTGTATCGGCAGCATTCGGCTCGGACTTGAGCACTTTTTTGTCCTGCGATTCCAAGGACTTCTGAGCGTAATGCAACTCGATCAGATGGGCCAACCCCAGGCCACCGGCCTGAGCGGCCAGTCGGCCGATCTCCTCGTCATACAAGCTAAAGAACAACCGGCCAGCTTTGTTCGCCAACAGTCCGGTCGGGACGGTATCCCGCATCACTTTCATCACCTGCCCGATGAAATACCCTTCGAATTCCTGCACCGCCTCCCGCAGGCGCTTGGGCTCCGCAGCGTTCCTGGTAAGGATGTGGCCCGCTTGGTCTCCCGCGAAGCCCACGCTGAGTTCGGCCAACTTCCAACCTGTGTCTCGCAGCAGTACGCCGTCCATTCATAGACCTCCTGTCCAGATCCCATCTCGTTCCGCCCGTGAAGCCCGCGGCGCCTGTTCAGCTTGTTGAACCGGATTTGCCCGCTCCGCGACCTCCCGCTGCACCCCGCTGCCCCACCGACTCTTCGCTCCCCAGTGAAGCAAGCCGCGCGCCACCGGTGACGGTCCCGATTCCAACTTCCCGGCTCATGCCTCGTGCGCGACATTCAAATAATCTCCAGATTTGCCTGCAGCGCGCCGGCGGACTTCAACGCCGACAGAATCGCCACAAGGTCACGCGGTGTCACGCCCACGGCGTTGAGCGCCCGCACGACATCCCCCAGCGTCACCGTTTCGTCCACTACCATTAGCCGCGCTTCCTGTTCCTTGACCTCGGTCTGTACGTCCGGCGTCACCGTCGTCTGGCCGCCTGTTGAACCGATGACCGGGGCCGGCGGCTGCGACACGTTGAGGGTGCTCTTCACGGAAATAGTGAGATTGCCGTGCGAGATGGCGCACGTCGAGAGCCGGACATGTTCGCCCAGCACGACAGTGCCCGTTCGTTCGTTTACCACAACCTTGGCCGGCGCATCGACCGCGACGTCCAATCCCTCGATCTGCGCGAGATATTCGGCCACACGGCCATGAAACCCGACGGGAAGCGCGACCTTCACCCTCGCCGCATCGACTGGCACCGCCATGCCCGGGCCGAACACCGCGTTGATCGCTTCGGCCGTGCGAATGGCGGTTGTAAAATCACCATACCGGAGGAGAATCGAGACAGAATCCCAGTTCTGAATGTCCACGGCGACTTCCTTCTCGACGATCGCGCCGCCGGGCACCACTCCTGCGGCCTGGTGGTTCTTGGTCACCGTCGCGCCGCCGGGGCCGCCGACCCCTCCCAAGAAACCGCCGATCGACACCGGTCCTTGAGCCACGGCGTACACTTGCTGATTCGGCGCCTTCAGCGGCGTGAGCAGCAGGGTCCCGCCCTGCAGGCTTTTCGCGTTGGCCATCGACGACACGACGGCATCGAGCGTCATGCCGGGCTTGGCAAAGGGCGGCAGCTTGGCCGTCACCATCACTGAAGCGATGTTCCGCGTCAGCAATTGGATCGGATCGATCACCAGGTTGATGCCCATTTTGTTGAGCATGGACATCATCGCCTGGATGGTGAACTGACCGCCGATCACTTGGTCGCCCGTCCGGTCCAACCCGACGACAAGGCCGTACCCGATCAACTGATTCTCGCGGACACCTTCGAAGGTGCCGATGTCCTTGATTCGTACGGCCTCGGCCGTATCGCCAAAGAGGACAGAGGTGACAGCAAGCAGCACCCAGCAGAGAACGAGCGAACGGCGAACAATCGATCGCGTAAAGCTCATAACTGTGAAATCCTTATGGTTGGCTGCCGGCTTCACACCGCGTGCCGTTCCTCAGAATGGATAGATCCAGTCTAAGATTCTCACCAGCCAGCCCGGCCGTTGCACGTCATCGACCACGCCCAGACCCGAATATTCGATCCGGGCTTCGGCAATGGCCGTGGAGAGCACGGTGTTTTTCGTATCCACATCGACGCGGCGGACGACGCCGGCAATCTTCATCATCTGCCGTTCACTGTTGACCGTCACTTCCCGACTGCCCTCGATGCGGAGATCGCCGTTTGGCAACACCTCGGTCACCATCGCCGAGATCGTGCCGGTCAGCGTATCCGCGCGGCTCGTCGCGCCTTTGCCTCCGAACTTACTCTTGGCTTCGGCGTCGACGCCGAGCCCTCGCATGGCCTCGGCCCCCAACCGGAATCCCGGAATGCCGAGATAGCCGACTCCCGAGCCCGACAGTCCGTTCGTGAGCGTCGACTCCCGCTCGGCCTTGGTGTCGGCGCTTTTGGACCCGCTGTGCTTCTCCACGATCTTAATCGTCAGAATGTCTCCGACGCGCATCGCGCGCAGGTCTTCGTAGAGATAGGCGCGACCGTTTTCTTCCTGCCACAGCGACCCCACAGTTTTGGGGGGCGGCAACGGCGCCACCACTACTTTGGAGTGAACCGGTTCGGTGGACTGGCATCCAACGAGCAAGGCGTTCCCGACTAGCCCGAGCACAGCGCACACGACGCCGATGCGCCTGTGACTTCGGTTCACCGCCGGTTCAGGCTCAATAGTCGACACGGACGACTCCCGGTGCCACAACTTTCGCCTTGATTTCTCTGCCAGAATCCACATTGGACACCGCCACATACTGTCCCACCTGCCCTCCGGATTTGGTGATGCCCGCGGTCCGGATCGAGAGTCCCCCGCCTTGGGCCTCAATGATCACCCGATCGCCCTTGCGCACCGCGTAGGGCGGCTTGAGCTGGGACAACTTCACCGGGCTGTGCGCCGGAATCGGCCGGGCAGCGCTTTTCCCTACGACGTCACCCATTTCCACCGCGAATTGGTGTTTGAGATCGTGGAGTTTGATTCGCGCGATGGCCACATCTTCCGGTTCGATCAATTCTTCCGGCTTGATCAGTCGTTGCGCCACGATCACATCGGCGTAGGCCGCGATTTCAACCAGCGTCTCTACGAGACCTACCTCGCGGCCGTTCACGAGGATCTGCACGCGCATCAACCGTCGGCCGACGTTCTCCTCCAGAGCGCCGGGCAGGACGTTCAATTCCAGAGCCCCTGGCGGGACGGCCACCGGTTCTTGTGGATCGAGCAGCGTGATGTGGACGTCGTGCGCTTTTCCGGCGAACCGTTTTTC
The DNA here is from genome assembly GCF_976986435.1 of Nitrospira calida. Lineage (NCBI taxonomy): Bacteria > Pseudomonadati > Nitrospirota > Nitrospiria > Nitrospirales > Nitrospiraceae > Nitrospira > Nitrospira calida. Next base: position 1,802,351 of record NZ_OZ335950.1, on the reverse strand, counting down.
GAAATAGCGGGCGACCGTCTGCCGGATCCGGTCAGGCTGCACAACGGCGTCCCTCTGGCGCGGTTGGACCTGGGCCGCCGGCGCCAGGGTCCGTGGGTCCGCCTCCGCCCAACCGGCTGCCAACATGAGACATCCCAGAATCATCACGGCGTTGCGCAAGCGGCGTATCATCACGATCAGCTCCATCGGTGGTTTATCGTCGGAGGTTGTTGGCGATCGCCATCATTTCGTCGGCGGCTTGGATCGTCTTGGAATTGATCTCATAGCTGCGCTGGGCGATGATCATGTTCACCATTTCCTCCGCCAGATTGACGTTGGAACTTTCCAGGAATCCCTGCTGGATCACCCCGAAACCGGTCGAGAATCCCCCGGTCCCTTGGATCGGCGGCCCGGATGCGAAGCTGTCGAGAAAGAGGTTGTTCCCCACCGCAATCAACGCCGACGGATTGTCGAACCGAACGAGTTGGATTTGTCCCACCTGGGAGGCCTGCGTGACTCCGGGCAGCAACACGGACACGGTGCCGTCCTGGGCAATGTCGATTTTGAGCGCGCCCGACGGAATCGTGATGACCGGATTCAACATATCGCCGTCGCCCGTCACGAGATTGCCGACATTGTCCCGTTTAAACGATCCGTTGCGCGTGTACATGATGGTGCCGTCCGGCCTGGCAACCTGAAAAAACCCCGGACCGTCGATCGCCAGATCCAACTCGTTGTTGGTCTGGCGCATGTTGCCTTGCAGCCATTCTTTCGCCACCGTCACCGGTCGGACGCCCGCCCCGACCTGAACTCCAGCGGGGAACACGCCGACGTTGGAGGCGTTGGTGCCCGGCAACCGGTGGACCTGGTAGAGCAGATCCGCGAACTCCGCGCGGCTCCGCTTGAACGAGTTGGTATTCACGTTGGCCAAATTGTGCGCGATCGTGTCCACATTGAGTTGCTGAGCAGTCATTCCGGTAGCCGCAGTCCACATGGCTCTGATCATCGCTCTCTCCCCCCAAAGTGACGGGCCAGCGGCGACAGGCCTCTCGCCGCTCGCCCTGGTTTCTCGTCCGTGCGTTATCCCACTTTTCCCACGTCCTGAATCGCCACTTCCGCTATTCGATCGAAGGTTTGAATCACTTTCTGCGCCGACTCATACGTTCTCATGCCCTCGATCATGTTGACCATCTCACCGATCGCGCTCACATTCGACTCTTCGAGATATCCGACTTGAATCTGCGGGTTCTTGAGCGGCTTGGCTTTCTCCCCGAAAAACAGCCCCTCGCCCTGCTTGGTCGGCATAGCTTCAGCGGGGAACTCCACCACCTTGATCGTCCCGACCGTTCGCCCATCGACCTGAATCGTGCCTTGGCTGGAGATGTGCATCATCCCGGGCGGGATCGTCAGCTCGCCCGTAAGACCCATGACGGGATACCCCAGATGCGTGACCAACCGCCGTTGGTTGTCCAACGAGAACATCCCGTTCCGCGTATAACGGAAGCCCTGCGGCGTCTTGATTTCGAAGAAGCCCTCTCCTTGAATCGCCACATCCAACGGATTGCCGGTGAGACGGATACGCCCCGGCTCAAACGCGGTCTTTGTCCCATGCGGCGCGACGAAGACCCGTTCTGTTGCTCCCACCGATCGCGTCGCGAGGAGGTTTCCGGCCGCGGGGATCGTGGCCCGGTGCACTGGCCCGATCATCCGCCGGGCGATCACCGCACGAAAGGCCTGTGTATCCTGCTTGAAGCCAGCCGTGTTGACGTTGGCCAAGTTGTTGGCGAACAGTTGCATGCGTCGCTCAACCGCCAGGGCGCCGGACAAGATCGGATAGATGCCTCGATCCATGCATGACTCCGTCGGGAGGGAATCGGCCATCGTCTGATCGCAACATGCATGCCACGGCGAATGCGAATCGCCGGCGCGCCAGACGCGCTGCGCGTCCGTTGATGATCCGCGGCTTCCGCGCCCCGCGTTTCATTGATCATGCCCGATCATGAGAAGGGGCTGACTAGGCAAGGAGTGCCGGAAGCAGGAAAAAACTTTCCGGCCGGGCTATCGAGAGTGCGCGACTGGCCACAGGGGCGGTTCAGGGGATCGATGCGATTCGACGCTGAGGGTGGCAGGATGGATCGGTTGCCCTCCCGCTTTGGCGATTGCGAGGGCTCGCGCAGCCTGCTCAATTAAGCGCGGGCCGTCCTCGGCGTCCTGCGGATACAGCGCGCAGCCGATGCGGCATGAGAGAAAGAGTTCGTCTCCCTCCAGCATCAATGGCAACCCGACGGTCTCGTGCATCTTTTGCGCGATCGTCAACACCTCCACCGCCGACCCGACGTTCTCCAGTACCGCAGCGAACTGGTCCGGTGTCAGTCGCGCCAGCATGTCCCGTGCACGCAGGGCGCCTTTCAATCTGGCAGCTTGTACCCGAATCACCGCGTTGGCGTTCATCCGTCCGCGGGTCTCCGTGACGACTTTGAAATGATCGAGTTCGACGATGAAGACGGCGACCGTCTGTCCCATCCTGGTCGCGCGAGCAAGCGCTTGTCCGACGATGGCGAGAAACAGTCGTCGTCCCGGCAACCCCGTGACCGGATCGTACACGGCCGGTTCCAGGTGCTGCGCGTCTCCTCTGCGTACCCTTCCCGTAAGGCTGGTCCCGCAGATCCGACCGACGAGAAGGACAATGACGGCCGCGCTCGCCAGAATAAGCACCCATGTCAGAAGCGTCGGCAGAAAAAGAAACAGCATACCCTCCTCGTCCGAGGGGATAGCCGTGGAGGAGATCCGATCGAGGACGAACAGCATGGCGGTCGGGCCTGGATACGCTTTGGCAAGCATGCGGTTCTCGGGCTCGCGGTCGGTGCGCGCGATTGGCGGACCGGATATTCTATCGGACGGTTCGGGCGCCGCCTGAAGCCCACCCTGCGGAAGGGTGCGGACCCGAACCCGGCTCGACACCAACCGGCAGCAATGAAGATCAACGGATCGGAACAGATCAAAAGGTGGGAGCCGTCAGGCGTAAGGAGGTCGGCACGGTCGGTCGTGACGCCGCGGCCCAAACGGGTTATTCGGCTGCCAGGAGTTTCGCTTTCAGATGCAGGATCGCTTTGGCGTGAATTTGGCACACCCGGGATTCCGTCACGTGCAAGAGGCTTCCGATCTCCTTCATCGTCAATTCTTCGTAATAGTACAGCGTCAGCACCAGTTGTTCCCTGTGCGGCAACGCGCGAATGGCATCCACCAGACGCTGTCGCTCTCGTTCGTTCACGACGGTGGACAGGGGATCGGGGTGCTGCGTGTCGGCCAAGACCTTAAGAATTTTGGGGCCGTCCGGTTCCTGGATTCCCAGATCATCGAGGCTGATCAGCACCGCGCCCTGGGCCTGGACCAACAATTCGTCGAATTCTGCCACCGACACCCCCAACGCTGTTGCCACTTCCTCGTCGGACGGCGCCCGGCCCAAGCGCTTCGTCAGCTCGCTTATCGTCTTCTGCAGCACGTTGATGCGTTCGTGCACCGACCGGGGAATCCAGTCCGCCGACCGAATTTCGTCGAGCATGGCGCCTCGAATGCGGAATTCGGCGTAGGTCTTGAACTGCGCCTCCTTCGTGGGATCATACTTGGTCATCGCATCCATGAGACCGATAATGCCAGCGGACACGAGGTCTTCGGCATCCATATGCGCCGGAAGCCGGAATGCCAGCCGATGAGCCATGGTTTTGATCATGGGCGCGAATTCGCGGATGATTCGCTCACGGTCTTTCTGGTCCACGCCGATCTTGTCCAACGTCTTTTGCATCGCGGGGTTGCTCGCCATGCCGACACCAGTTCCCTCCACGTACGTCATTTTCACTCAACGGGCCGCCTCACCAACCGCTGCCACAAAAACTGGACGCCGCCTTTGGGGACCGGCGACGGTTTCCATTGGGCGACGAGATTTCCCAAACGCCGGAATGCATGACTGGCCGGCGCGTGAGGATAAAGGTTCACCACGGCCCGCTGCCGAGTCACCGCCATCGGCACATACTCGTCGGCCGGAATGAACCCGAGGTAGTCGACGGAGCTGTTCAGGAAACGATCGGTCGCCGCCTGGAGCTTGAGGAACACCTCGGTCGCATCGCGGGCACTTTTGGCCATATTCACCAGCACCCGAAAACGCCGTTCTCGATACTGAATCGACAACACCTTTATCAGGGCGTACGCATCCGTGAGCGAGGTCGGTTCCGGCGACAGGACGACGATGATCTCCTGGGCAGCAGCGGCGAAGAAGGTCACGGTGGGTGAGATGCCGGCCCCGGTGTCGATCAGCAGCACATCCAGCGATTGCGCCAGGCGATCGAGTTCGTCCTGCAAAATCACCTGTTGCTCCCGCGTCAAGGCCGTGAGCTGCGGAATGCCCGAACTGGCGGGCAGGATACCGATGCCGCCGGGACCAACCAACACGATGTCCGAGAGGCTCTTCTCTCCCCGCAGCACATGCTCCAGCGTAAACTGCGGCACAAGCCCCAGCAGCACGTCGATATTCCCCAGTCCCAAGTCCGCATCCATTACCAGAACCTTTTTGCCGACTTGCGCCAGCGCGAGCGCAAGGTTTGCCACGACGTTCGTCTTCCCAACCCCTCCTTTTCCGCTTGTCACCGCAATAACCTGGACATGTCCGGGGTGCGGAGCCACAAGACTGCAGCCCGTTGCATGGGGTTGTTTTGTCCTATCCATCGAGTCCTCCTTCATCATACCCGCCGTGGTCCGCGACCAGGTCCGGCTGTTTCATGGGCTCGCCGAGCCGACTCGTTCGGAGGACTGGCCTGGGGTCCACCCGACGGTTTCACCGGCCCGCCCAGAAGCAGATTCGCCAGCCGCTCAGGTGAAGCGAGTTCCAGGTCGTCCGGCACCCGCTGGCCCGTGCTGAAATACGAGAGCGCGAGGCCGGTGAGAAGCATCGTGTCGAGGATGCCTCCGAAGCCGGACGCCTCGTCCAACTTGGTAAAGAGCAGACGGTCGATCGGCAGCCGCGCGTAACGGGTGAGCGCCTGGAGCAGGTCACGCTCGCTGGTGGTCGCCGACAGCACAAGATGGGTCTCCAAGGGAGGGCCGATCGTCACCAGGTCCTTCAGTTCGTTCAGCCCTTCCGCGTCCATCGGACTTCGGCCGGCCGTGTCGATAAGGATTAACTCCGAACTCCGGCGACGCCGGATCCCTTCCAACGCCTCGCGCCTGGTGAGCGCGAGGTCCAGGGTAACGCCCAATACCTTGGCATACGTCTGCAATTGCTCCACGGCAGCCATGCGATAGGTATCCAGAGTGATCAGCGCGACCGAGCGCTTTTCTTTCACCCGATAATGAGCGGCGAGCTTGGCGATGGTCGTCGTCTTGCCGACTCCGGTTGCGCCGATGAACAGCACAATCTTCTGTTCGCCGGGCCCCAACAGCGGCCCGCTCACTTTGGTGTGTTCGGTCACCGTCCGGTGCAACGCCTGGCGCCAGGCAACCGGCAAGTGCCGATCCGCCGGAAGTAACCGGGACTTCGTCTCGGTAAGGAGCGACTCGGCGGTGAGCGGTTGCACGCCCTGGGCGACGAGGTCCTGATAGAGCCTCTCCTCGGGAACGGACGAGTCGCCCTTCGGATCGCCAACCGGTTTCCATTCCATCGAGCGGACCATGGCGTGGAGACTGCGCAGTTCGGCTTTGATCTGTTCCAGTTGCTTTCGTAATTCCCGCTCGACTCCGGCGGCTGCCGAAGCACAGTGGTTTTGCCGTGCCTGGCCCGGGGTCGCGTCGACTGCTTCGCCAGCCGACTGGATGGAGGCATGAAGGGCGTTCAGGAACGCCGACTTCTGCACTGCGGGCACAGATTCCGTGGGCGACCGAACGCCGTTCCGGTCCGGAGCCTGTCCCCCGCCGCTGGTCGCCCTAGCGGCATCGTCGGTCGCCGCCGTCACTTCGATGACAGGGCGGCTGAACAGGCCGAACAGATGTCCGCCTCTGCGAACTTCTTTAGTCGAAAGGATGACGGCATCGGGTCCCAACTCTTCCTTAATGGACTTGAGCGCCTCTCGCATCGTCAGCGCCTGGTACGTCTTGATTTTCATCGCTTAGGCGCCCTCCGGTTCAATCCGTACGGTTTCAATGGCGTGGAGCCTGGCTGTTTCGTCGATTTCAGACATGGCCAGGACCGGCACCGAATGCAGGGTCCGTTCCGAGAGCTTCCGCAGAGTCCGGCGAACGGCCGACGAGCAGAGAATGACCGGTTGCAATCCCTTCGCCGCGGTGCGCTCGGCCGCCTGCTTTAATGCGTTCAGCAGTTGTTGCGACACGCTCGGATCGAGCCCGAATTGGCCGGCGGAAGTAGCGGCCGCGTGCTCAGCCAGCATGCGGTCGAGGCGAGGGTCCAGCGCGATAACCGTCAACGTCCCGTCGGGCGCCTGGTATTGGCGGGTAATCGTCCGGGCAAGCGCCTGGCGCGCCGCCTCTGTCAGCACCTCGGGATCTTTCGTGAGGCCGGCATGATCCGCGACGGCTTCCAAAATGGTGCGCAAGTCGCGTATGGGGATGCCTTCCCGGAGGAGGTTCCCCAAGATCCGGACAATCACGCCCAGCGGCACCGCGGCCGGCACAACTTCTTCCACCAGTTTCGGATGGACCTTGGCCAACTCGTCGAGCAACGCTTGAGTCTCCTGCCTGCCGAGCAACTCGTGGGCATGACGCTTAATGAGCTCGGACAGATGGGTCATGATTGCGGCGCTCGCGTCCACGACCGTATAGCCAGCTGCTTGCGCCTGCTCACGCGCCTGTTCCGGCACCCACAGGGCCGGCAAGCCGAACGCGGGCTCCTTCGTCGCCACCCCCTGGACGGCGCCCTTTTTGGCCGACCCCGGATCGATCGCCAGGAGATGGGACGGGACCACCTCGGCTTTGGCCAGCTCGACGCCTTTGAGCATGACGGCGTACTCGTTCGGCCGAAGATGCAGATTGTCGCGGATATGGATAGGAGGAATGATGAAGCCCATGCTTTCGGCGATCTGGCGCCGCAGCGCCTTGATGCGGTCGAGCAGCGTCCCGCCCGGCGGCCCTTCCACGAGGGCGACCAGGCCGTATCCCACTTGAATTTCCATCTGATCTAACGGCACCACGCGCGGCATCGGATCTTCGGCTTTGGCCGCCTCCGCGGCCCTGGCCGGCGTTTCTTGTTCGGCTCGCTCCCGGCGAACCAGTTCATACGCCACCCACGCCACACCGCCGCCCAACCCCAAAAAGGCGACATGCGGCAACCCCGGAACCAGACCCAGCGCGAGCAAAATGCCGGCGGCCGTACCAATGGCTTTCGGCGAGATCAAGACCTGCCTGGTGATTTCATACCCCAGGTCGGCGTCCGCAGCGGCCCGTGTCACAACGATACCGGCGGCGGTGGACATGATCAGCGCCGGCACCTGCGCGACGAGGCCTTCCCCCACGGTCAGCAAGGTATAGGTTTGCGCGGCCGCCGCCAGCGGCATTCCCTGCTGCAACACGCCAATGGTGAGGCCACCGATGATGTTCACGAGAATGATGACCACGGCGGCGATCGCGTCGCCACGGACGAACTTGCTCGCGCCGTCCATGGCGCCGTAAAAGTCCGCCTCCTCGGCGATCTGTTTCCGACGCCGCCTGGCTTCTGCTTCGTTGATCAGACCGGCGTTGAGATCGGCGTCGATGCTCATCTGCTTGCCGGGCATGGCATCCAACGTGAATCGCGCCGCGACCTCCGCCACGCGCCCGGCGCCTTTGGTCACGACCACAAAGTTGATGATGACGAGGATCGTGAAGACCACTAGGCCCACCGTGTAATTGCCGCCGACCACAAAATTGCCGAAGGCCTGAATCACTTCGCCAGCCGCCGCCGTCCCCTCGTTGCCGTGTAGCAGGATGAGCCTCGTCGACGCGATGTTCAGCGAGAGCCGCAGCAGGGTGACCATCAAGAGGATGGACGGAAAGACGGAGAATTCAAGCGGCTTCCGTACTTGCATGCCGACGAGCAGAATGATGATGGAGAGCGTGATATTGAAGCTCAGCAGCACATCGAGGACGAACCGCGGCAGCGGCAGGAGCATGACCATCAGCACCCCGACCACGGCGACGGACATCACAAGATCCGGATGTTTCACAACCGCTCGATCGGCGATGCCCTGTGTTGCGGCGTTCATTCGTTCCCTCTGACGGATGGCACCTTCCCACGGGCCCGATACACGAAGGCCAGGATTTCGGCGACGGCGCGATACAGATCCGTCGGAATTTCGCGACCTACGTCGACGAGCGTGTAGAGCGTGCGCGCGACGACTTTGTCTTCGACCACGGCCACGCCGTATTGCAGCGCCGTCTGAATGATCCGCTCGGCGATATAGCCGGCGCCCTTGGCCACCACGACCGGGGCCGCCATCTTGGCCGGGTCATACCGAAGAGCGACCGCATAATGCGTGGGATTTCTGACAACCACGTCGGCGGTCGGCACGGCGGCCAGCATCCGCTTCCTCGCCATTTCGCGCTGCACGCGTTTGACCCGGGCGCGGATCATCGGATCGCCCTCTGCCTCGCGGAGTTCTTCCTTCACTTCTTCTTTGGTCATGCGCAGACTGCGTTCCCACTCGAACCGTTGATAAGCGTAGTCCGCGGCCGCGACCACAACCATGGTGCAGGCAATGGCACCGGCCGCCTTGAACGACAGCCAGCCGACGACCGACAGGACATCCCAGACGTCGTACGAGATCAGGTCCGGCAGGAGGCCGAGATGCCTGCGGATGGCCCAAAATCCCACGGCGCCCACGGCGACAATTTTCACGAACGATTTGATCAGCTCGGCGGCCGACCGCAGCGAGGCCATACGCCGCAGCCCGGCCAGAGGGTTGAGCCTTGCAAGATCGAATTGAAAGACGTCGGCCCGCCAGAGAAACCCCGTCTGCCACACGGACGCGCCGGCGCCGACCATCGCAATGGCGAGCACCATCGGCAAGGCCAGCACCATGGTGTCCGTCGAGAGACGGATCATGATCTGTTGGAGACCGTCCGCAGTGAGCGGATCACCGACCGCCCGTTGAGCCGACCGGGCGAGCCATTCTCGGGTAAGTCCAATCAGTTTCGCCAACGCCGGTTGCCACCCGACGTACAACAATCCGATCCCCCCCAGCAGCACCGCCACAGTGGAGACGTCGCGGCTGACCGGGACCTGTCCCCTTTTCCTGGCCTCGGTCTTCCGTTTCGGCGTTGCCTGTTCGGTCCGGCTGCCGGCGTGCTCAGCCATGTCCCAAGACCTTCAGCAATCCGCGGATTGTCTCTCCGAGCCCGATCACTTCGCGCTGATACAGGACCTGGGCGTGCGGCAATGCCAGTCCCATCATCAGCAAGCCCGCAGCGATCGTCGCCGGAAAGCTCAGCGCCAACACGTTCATTTGCGCCACGGCCCGTCCCAGGACCGCCAACGCGATATTGACCAACACCACGGTCGCCAGGACCGGTGCGGCCACCTTGAGGGCGACCAAAAACATGTTGTGCGAGAGCCGCAGGAAATCTTCGACCAATCCGGGCGAGAGGCCGGCGCCGAACGGGGGGATCGACTCGAAGCTCTGCGCGATCGCGCGCAGGAACTCGATATGCGCGTCGAACGACAGAAACGTCAACGACGCCATGATCGTCTGAAGGTTGCCAAGCAGCGGGGCGTGATGCGCCGCGAGCGGATCCAGCAACTGCACCACACCGAATCCCATCTGCACACCCATGAGTTCTCCCGCGATCTCCAGCGCGGCAAACACCAGACGGCTGGCCAGCCCGATGGCCAACCCGACGACCAACTCGCCGGCCACGCCGGCCGCCAAGAGCGTCGGATCGGCCGGCATTTTGAGCGGTTTGACAACGGGTGCCAGCACCATGCTCGTCGTCACCGAGAGCGCGATCTTGATCTGAACGGGCACCGTTCGGCTGCCGACAAGAGGCAAGGCTGCGATGATCCCGCTCACGCGGAACAACAAGGCGAGAAAGGAGTGAATCTCGGGAACCGCCCACTGCATCGGGCTCGTCATCGTTCTCCTCGCTCAACGAACGTACTGAGGGATATTCCCCAGCAAATTCGTGGTGAACGCGATCAAGGTGCTCAACATCCACGGAAAGAACAGCAGCGTCGCGACGAAGATGGCAAGAATCTTCGGAACGAACGAGAGCGTGGCTTCATTGATCTGGGTCATCGCCTGAAACAGACTGATCAGCAACCCGACCACAAGGCTCAAGCCCAACATCGGCGCCGACACCAGCATCATGGTCTCCAGTGCTTGTCTCCCGATTTCCGTCACCAAGTCCGGTGTCATCGCGTCTCCTTTCGCGCGTTGGGCGAAGGGGGGGTCAGTCTTGTCGATCCCCGGTTGCCGTCTACTGAAAACTCCGTATCAGCGATCCGACGACCAGGTACCAGCCGTCTGCCACCACAAACAGCACCAGCTTAAACGGCAGAGAAATCATGACGGGCGGAAGCAGCATCATGCCCATGGACATGAGGACGCTGGCCACGACCATATCGATGATCAGGAAAGGGATATAGATGAGGAAGCCGATCTGAAAGGCCGTCCGCAGTTCGCCGAGCAGGAAAGCCGGAATCACCACGTGAGTCGGCACCTGATCCGGCGAAGGCGGCTTCTCCAACTTGGCGAGTTCAACGAACAGTTCGAGATCCTTCTCGCGGACTTGTCCGAGCATGAACTTCCGAATTGGCTCGACACCGCGCGCCCAAGCCTCCTCATACCCGATCTGCTCGGCCAAGAGTGGTTGGATGGCATCACCGTAGACCTTCTGCCCCACCGGAGCCATGATAAAGATCGTCAAGAACAGCGCCAGGCTGATCAGGACCTGGTTGGGCGGCGCCTGCTGCGTGCCCAAGGCTTGCCGGAGAAAGGACAGCACGATGACAATGCGCGTGAACGAGGTCACCATGATGACAAAGGCTGGCGCAAGCGACAGGATCGTCAGCAAGGCCAGGATCTGGATCACGACCGCCGTCGGCTTCGGGCCGACGTCGCTTCCCAGATCAATCGTGATTGACGGCCCCCCGGCTAGCGCCTGGTCCGGTTGGCCCCACAACCAGCCCGCTGCCACGGCGCCCAGGAGCATGGTCGATGAGAACCGCCGCCGGGCGGTGAACCGCCCGGCCGCGCCCTTAACCCGTCCCATGTTCACCCGCACCCTTGGTCGGTGACTGATCCGCTTTGTGGAACAACGCGCGTATCTGTGCCCCGAGCGATGTCATCGGCGACATCGGGTCAGGTTGACCCGGAACAACACGTTCTCCGATGCCGACGGCCGGCGACTGTGAGAGAAGGCGCCGGACCTGTTCGCGATCCGTGATGCGACCCAGCGGCACAAGACTGTCGGCGGTGGAGCCGACGACAAAGATTTCTTCGGCCACGGCGATGACCGCGATACTCTTGCGCGCCCCAAGATAGCCATCCCCCAAGATCCGGACTACGGGTTGTTGATCCGGCAAGAGGACGCGCCCGCGGAAGAGGCGCCGCGCCGCCGCCGCGACGGCCATCATCAGGCTCAACACGATCGCCAATGCCCACGCCGAACGCAGGAGACCATCAGTGAAGTCCATTGCTCATTCCGTGAGGTGAGCCGCATCGTGCGCCCTCCCGGTGCTGCGCGACGCGTTGTGCGCTATGCATCGCCCGTCCCACATGACGCAGCGCTGCGTTACCCCAATTGCTGGATCCGCTCCGCCGCGCTGACCACATCGGTCAGACGGATCCCGAATTTTTCGTTGACCACCACAACTTCGCCCTTGGCCACGAGCTTGTTGTTGACGAGCACCTCCATCGGTTCGCCGGCCAACTTCTCCAGCTCAATGACCGATCCCTGCCCCAGTTGCAGCAGGTCGCGGATCGCCATGCGGGCGGTCCCCACTTGCACCGTGACCTGCATCGGGATATCGAGGATGAAATCCAGATTCTTGACCGCAGACGCCGCGCCCGAATTGTCCAGTGTCGGAAACGAGGCCGGCTGCGGATCGGCCGCCTGGACTCCGGCGGGCGCTCCGCCCGCCGGAGGGTTGGTTTCAGCCTGTGTCATCGGATCGTCTCCTTCGCTCGGGTGGACGGTTTACGAGAGCACTTGGGTGATACGGCAGGCATAGTTGCCCTTGAAGACTCCCGGACTGGCCAGAAACTTCGGGAACCCTTCCACAAAACACTCCAAGGGATCATCGGGCCGCTGATCAAGCACCAACACGTCGCCGGGAGCAAAGTTCAGAACATCCCGAACCCGGACGGTCGCAGTTCCGAGCCGAGCCGTGAGCGTCAATGGGCAGTCCTGCAATGTGTCCCTGAACCGGCTGGCCCAACTGCCGTCCTGTTCCACCTGGTCGGATACCAGCCCCGAATAAAGTTTCTCTTTGATTGGTTCGAGCATCGAATACGGGTACACCACGTAGAGATCACGCGTCGTCTCGCCGATTTGCACTTGCAGGGTGACGACGACGACGATCTCAGACACCGAGACCACCATGGCGAATTGCGGATTGCTCTCCGAGCGCATATGGCGGATCTTGACCGACAGCAACGCTTGCCAGGCTTTTTCCAAGTCGACGAACGCCTGCTGCACGATTTTTTTGATGACCCGCATCTGGATCGGCGTAAAATCGCGGCCCTCGGGCTTGACATGAGTCTGGCCCTTGCCGCCGAAGAAGTAGTCCACGATGAGGTACACCAAAAAGGCGTCGATGACATACAGACCGTTGCCTCGCAGCGGGTCCATGTGAAAGACGTTCAGCGAGGACGGAAACGGAACTTTTTTGAGGAACTCCCCGAACTTCATGATCTGCGTTCCGACGATGATGAAGTCCGACGGTTCACGAAGCAGACTGCTCCACGACGCGGACTGCCGCCTGATGAATCGGTCGTTGATCATCTCGAGCGTGGGCATCCGCCCACGGATGATCCGTTCCTGATTGAGAAGGTCGTAGGTCCTGATCCCGCCCGGCGCCTCTTCCTTGGGCATCGTGTCCACCTCGCCGGACACGACGCCTTTCAACAGGGCATCGACTTCCTCTTGCGACAAAATCTTTTCCATCGGCGCCATGCTCTGTTCGGCCCGCGTGCCGCCTACTGCACGACGAAGTCCGTGAAGTAGGCCGCTCGCACGCCTGGACGCGGCAGCAACTGGTTCACGCGCTGAGTGATTTCGTCGCGCAGTTGGAACTTGCCCTGCGGGCTGCGGACGCTGGCGGAGTCCTTGCTGGTAAGCAGCACGAGAATTGAGTCCCGAATCTGGGGTAACCGCGTGGCGATTTCGGACCCGGCGTCCGCCCTGTCGAGCTCAAGCTTGATCGTGACCTTGAGATAGCGGATCTCCGGAGTATCGGCGAGATTCACGATGAAGGGTTCGAGATCGTAAATGACCCCTGGCACGCCCGACGGAACGGTCGACGCGCCGTGGGCCGTACTGCCGTCCTCGCCGCTTCCGGATGCCTGGCCGCCGGCGTGTTTGTCTTGAGCCGTGTGGCCTCCGCTCAACTTTAAGAACGCGAACGCGCCACCGAGCCCGATGAGTAGCGCCGCAAGGCTGATCACAATGACCAGCTTAAAGGGAACGCCGGCCGGAACCGCCGCGAGAGTTTTTTCTCCAACCGCTTCCGCCATGAAGCACCTCCGCTGCATTAACTGTCCGGCGCAGCAGGTGTGCAATGCTTATGCCCACGCCGGCGACGCACTCTTGTCGACAAGATGGGGGAAAAGGCCCAAAAACTGCGTGCTTGGCTCCGCCTCATGGAAGCCCGTGCTATCAGCGGCGCCACGAAGCACACCGGTCTCTTGACAACGTCAGAAAGCTGACGCGGTGGGGCGCCATGCGCCCGACAGGGCGACGGGCTTTGTGGACATTCTTGCCGGATGAGGCCCAAGATGCGTCGATGATCTATGGCAGACTCCAGCGGGCGCGGCGCCCGGGTGCTTCAGCGGGCGCCGCGTGACGAGACAGAAGGACCCAGTTATCGTTTGAGATTCACCAATTCTTGGAGAATTTCGTCGGAAGTCGTGATCACCCGCGAGTTGGCCTGGAAGCCGCGCTGCGCAGCGATCATGTCGATGAAGCTCTCACCGAGATCCACATTGGACAGTTCCAGCGAGTTGGACAACACCCGTCCCAGCCCGGCGCTGTCCGGCGTTCCGACCACTGGCTGGCCGGAGTTGCCGGACTGGGCAAAGGTGTTCTTGCCGGTCCGGGTCAGGCCAAGCGGGTCCGGAAAACGCGCCAGGGCCACCTGAGCAAGAGCGCGCAATTGACCGTTGGAAAACCGGCCGTTGATCACGCCGTTGGTGTCGACCGAAAAAGCCTGTAAGGAACCTGCCGCGTAGCCGTCCTGCGTCTGCTGCACCAACGCCGACTGGGATCCGAACTGCGTCGTCCCGTCCAGGCCCGTGCCGCTTTCCGTGGTGACGCTGGAGCCGAAGTTATAGGTGATTAATTGATCTTGCGTCGCTCCCACGAAATCGATTTGAAGCTGCCCCGGCACCGTCCCGGCCGATCCGGCAGCCGTCCCGTCGTCATAGCGCGTAGCCACGCTTTCGGTATCCAACCGCCCGTCGGTGGTAAAGGTCAGCGTGCCCGATCCGACCCGCACGATCCCCAACGAGGTGTTGATGTTGGCGGCATGGTAGTTGGCCGTGACGATATCGCTGGTGCTTGCCACGACGTTATAGGTCCAGGTGTTCGCGGCTGTCTTGGTGAAATACGTGGTTAATAGATGGGGGTTGCCGAGCGAGTCGTATACCGTCATCGCCGTCGAAAAGTTCGAGGTCCCGGTCGGATCATTGATGCTGAAGCCCGTGCCGATCACCGTCGACTGAGAATTGAGATTTGCCGCGATAAACGCCGTGGTCGTGGCGTTCGGCGGGGCGGTCGTCGAGGGCAGGGAGATGTCCCCCATGGTCCCGGTGATCACGTTGTTGGCGTTCGCCAAAAATCCCTGGAGCTTGAAGCCGCTGGGATCGACCACGTTGTTGTTCTTGTCCAACCGAAACTGCCCGGCACGGCTGTAGAACGTGCCGCCCTGCGCGTCTTTGAGAATGAAAAACCCATTCCCGTCGATGGCGAGGTCCAACACGTTGCTGGAGGTCGCCAGTGAGCCTTGGGAAAAGTTGCCCTGCACCGAGGTGAGCGCCACGCCGATACCGGTCTGGATCGCGCCCGACCCGCCAGAAATCGAGGAACTGATCAGGTCCGCAAATGTGGCTCGGCTGGATTTAAACCCTACCGTGCTGAGGTTGGCGATATTGTTGCCGATGACCGACAAGGCCGTGCCGTTGGCGTTGAGCCCGCTGACTCCGGCGAAGAGAGACGAGAGAATGCCCATGTGTCATGACCTCCTTTGTCGACCGGCCTGAGAGAAGGCCAGGCGCAAGGTGTATCCCCTCGCGTCCTTCGCCCCTCGGCCGACTCTTACCGTACGAAGAGGGATTGTGACCGCCGTCCGCGGCAAAGACGCTCCCTCTTCACCGCATTTCGAGGACCATAGTGGGATCGAGCTCGTGATCTCCAACTAGCAGCATCGGCTGCCCGTTTGTCATGCGCACGCCCGTCACCGTCAGTCGCGATTGCGTCGTCGCGCCGACCGTCTTGCCCTGGCGATCAATCGCCGTGACGGAGAACCGATAGACTCCTGGCGGGAGCGGTCTCCCGTTCTGGTCGCGTCCCTCCCAGTTGACGGTTTGCGCGCCGGCTCCCTGGGGACCACCCTCCAGCGTGCTCACGAGTTGAGTGTGCATATTCGCAATCGTGATCTGGACGGCGGCCGCATCGCGGTCCAGCGTATAGGTCAGCGGCACCGGCCCCGTCTCCAACTGGACAACCCCGCCGTTCACCGTGACTTGGCGTCCGACCAGAGACAACAGCGCATATGGCAAACTGGCCGCTTGAGCCGCAAGGCTTTGCTCGAGCAACTTGACCTGCTTGGCGCTTTGTTCGAGTTGGCTGAACTGCGCCAGTTCCGCGACGAAGGCGGTGTTATCCATGGGCTTGAGAGGATCTTGATTCTTTAACTGCGTGACGAGCAGTTTCAGAAAATCATCCTGTCCCAGCTCCCGGGCGCCCAATGCGTTCGAGGGCGACGGCGCGGCACTGGTGGTGGATCCGGTTGTCGCAATGGCGGCCATCGTGTCGGCTCCTTTTTCGATCTGATCAGGCGAACACGCTCAATCCGTGCGGCTCGGCGGCATACGGCTGGCTCTGGTCCGGCACCATCGGCTTGTGCCGCCCATGCGGATGCTGGGGCTGATCGCCGAATGACCGTGCGGCCCAGTCGTTGGCCGACTGCCCCGATCCCTGCTGATCGATATGGACCTTGAACTGCCCCATGTCCAAACCCGAGGCATGGAAAGCGGACTCCAACTGGTCGCGCCGACCGATCAAAAACTGGCCGAGGTCCGCAGACTCGGTGGTGACGTGCGTGTGGACCGTCGAATCGGCGAGGACGACGCGGACCCGCACCCAGCCCAGGTCGTCCGGATCCAGGTTCATTTGGACGGCGTGAACCGTCTTTGCTGCGCCGGACTCCCCGAAACCAGCCGTTGGTCGAGGCAACATATCCGGACGGATCGGGGCCGGGTCGAACGGATGATCCGGCGGTTGAAATCCCGGAGCCGAGCCGGACACGGTCGGCATGTGAGGCGGGACAGACTCGATTGAGAACCTGTGATCCCTTTCGTGCAGACGTACGACCGCCTGACTCTTTGGCAGGCCGACGAATTCTTCCCCCTTTTGTTCGTTCGCCGTCGGCTGATCGCTCGTCCGGCCTTCACCCGTGCAGTTGGCACTGTCGCCCGCCGCGTTCTCGGCGACGTGACCGTTCTCGCAACCTGCCGCGCTCACCGAACGGTTCCGCCCCTCTGGTCCCGACGCCACGAGCTCGTCGAGGTCCATGACTCGGCCCGACTCGGCCTGGGGATTAAGGTCGACCTGACCCCTTGCAGGTCCGGAGGGCTCGGCTGGTTTGAGACGCTTGTCTGCTCCCGGTTGATCCATTCGATCCCGTGACCGCACGGCCCATTGGGCGACCGATTGCGAGGTCTGCGAGGCGGGTTCTGCTCGGAGTTGCGGCGGCGGCGGATCCTCTGCTGCCCCATTCAGGCACGGAGCAATGGGCCTCGCAGGCGCGCTCTCGATGACGCCGGGTCTGGCGTCGCCGGTCGCCGTCTGGCGAGGGACGATGTGGTCGGTTGGCGCCGCCGGAGCTGCGGCTCCCGTGAAGAGCGGCGGCAGGACGGCCACCCTCACAAAAGAGAGTTCACCCGATGGGTCGCCCGTCGGCTGGCCGTTCGTCTCTTCAGCCCGCTCGGAAGCCTCAGGCACTGCCCTCACTTCTTCCGCGGTCGGAAGATCCACGGTCCCCTTGTCGTGTGCCTCATCACCGGTGAGGGTCCCGATGGCGCGCGCGGTGCTCTGCTGAACAGATACACCACCGGAGTCGGCTGGACTGATACCAGCCGCAGCACTCATGATGCACAGAATCTCCGCTTCTCCAGTCTCCTTGAAAAGCCCGGCTACCCGCTCCGCCTCGCCACAAACACGCGCCACGGCGCAACAGGCTTCCGAGTCGACATCCTCCAACATCTTGCGAAAGGTGTCTGAACCGGGAGTCATCGCGAGGCTGGTCCCTTCGAGCGTGATCCCACCTGTTCCGTTCCCGTTCGACGCAGGCTTTGCCGGCGCATGGGTAAGCGACGCTTCCATTCACTCCACCTCGTCCGACCGTTGAGCCGCCCCGCTCGGGGCTCCAGGATCTGACGTACAAGCGCCGTGCCACCGGTCTGGACTGTTCAAGCGCCTGGAAAAACGACCGGTTTTTCTCGCGTCGTTTTAGGGACAGGGAAAAGTCGGCAAAAGGTGACGAGGCAACAGGGCAAGAATTTCCCGGGTTGGCCGTCTCCGGCGGGGATACGCCGCCGATTAGGGAGTGACGAGAAGTTGTGCAGTCAGCTTGGCGGCACGAACGGGGTTGACCTGGGCGAGAATGGCTCCAGCGGTTTTGCCCTTGAGCAGGCGTAAGACCGCGATGGCTTGACGGTCCGGAAGTTTTTCGAGACGCGCGGCAGCCTCTTCGGGCTCCATCGCTTCATACATCTTTGCGAGCTCCTTCTGATGTTTCTCTCGCCTCTCGCCCGCCTGTTGTTCTTCCCGAGCTTTTCGCTCTTTCTCGGCCTTGGCGAGCTCCTCCTGCGCCGCTTTTCGGCGCCGTTCCTCCGCTTCCACCGCCTGTTCGTACTTGCTCAAAATCTGCTCGATTTCCGCTCTCAGCATCCTCAACCGTTCTTCCTCGGAGCGTAGCCATTCTTCGCGGCGATCCAGTTCCTTTTTTCGCAAATCGAGCATTTCGACGATTTCGCGGGGAACATCAATGGCAGGGCCCTGTATTGGACTGCTGACCGCAGGATTCAAAACACTGGCCGGAGCGGCGACAGAAACGGATTGGCCGATCGCTTGAGCCGTAGTGCGCTCGGCTGCGGCTGGGGCATGAGGCACTTCGGTTTCCTGCGCCGCCCTGGAGGAACCCTGTCCCCATTTAGAAAGCCCCCACAAACACGACACCGTGCCGGCGACGAGGAGAATCACCGTCATGGGTCGGATGCGCTTTCGCGAGGACAGGGCGCCGGCTTTCTCCCGTGCCGCCCGGCTGATGTGGATTCGATCGTTCCGCCTGTAGTTACTGCTTGGTACCATGATAGGCCTCGACCAGGCCCTCTTCACCCGGAAGTCCGGCGACCGGCGACTTCGTCCGCCAACCGCTGATCTTGCTGTTCAGCGGCGCGCCGCCGGCACCGCTCAATTCGCTCCTCCAACAACTCCAATTTGCGACGTTCCCGCGAGGCTTCCAGCAGTTCCTGCCGCTTTCGCTCCCATTCCTCACGCAGAACGGCTGCCCCGTCCTTGGCTTGTCGGATCGATCGCGCCAACCGTTCAAGAGCCTCATACTCCCTCAACGCTTCGCGCGCGGAAATACCAGACTTCGTACGCTGCGTATAGGCGCGGGCGACGGCATCGGCTTCCGACTCCAGACGAGCGCGTCGTGCTTCGACCTCGCGCAGCCGCTGTGCCAACCGCTCCATCTCGATCCGCAGCGCGTCCTCGATCTGCGCCTGGTAGGCTTTTAAGGTCGCGACGTTCATGACACCGCCTCAGCCAGCCGGTGGAGCGCCTCGACCGAACTCGCGAAGTCCGCAGGCTTGTCGATCTCCTGCCGAAGGAACGCGGTGATCGCTTCATGGGCTGCGACGGCGCGGTCCAGCGACCGGCTGGCCCCCGGCTTATAGGCGCCCAGCGTGATAAGATCTTCCGATCGCCGATACGTCGCGACGGACTCGACAATGGCCCGGGCCGCCGTGAAATGTTGAGGCGACACGATGTCCCGCATAACACGGCTTGTGCTTTGCAAGATGTCGATCGCGGGAAAATGATTCCGAGCGGCGAGATCGCGCGAGAGCACAATGTGGCCGTCGAGGATCGACCGGACCGTGTCGGCGACGGGGTCGGAGAGATCGTCGCCGTCCACGAGCACGGTGTAAAGGCCTGTAATGCTGCCCGGTCCTGCGCAAGTGCCGACTCGTTCCAACAGCTTTGGGAGCAACGCGAAGACCGACGGCGTGTAGCCCTTGGTCGTCGGCGGCTCCCCGATGGCCAAGCCGATTTCACGCTGTCCGTAGGCCAACCGGGTGAGCGAGTCCATCACCAGCAGCACCTGCCTCCCGCAATCCCGGAAATACTCGGCGATCGTGGTCGCCATCAGGGCGCCGCGGATCCGCACCAGCGGCGGCTGATCGGACGTCGCGACGACCACGACAGATCGCGCCATGGTCGACGGCGTCAGATCGCGTTCGAGAAACTCTTTCACCTCGCGGCCGCGTTCGCCGATCAGGGCGATGACATTGACATCCGCGACCGTGTAGCGGCTGATCATCCCCAGCAAGACGCTTTTTCCGACTCCCGAGCCGGCGAAAATGCCCAGTTTCTGGCCCACGCCGCAGGTCAACAGGGCATTGATCGCCCGAATGCCAAGGTCGAGCGGTTTCGCGATGCGCGCGCGAGTCAGCGGGTTGGGCGGGGCAGCATGCAGCGGATACCGCTCTCGACCCTCGATGGGCGCACCGCCGTCGAGCGGGTTCCCGAGACCATCAAGAATCCTGCCCAACACCTGCGGCCCGACGCTGACCGAGGCAGACCGACCTTTCATGATCAGCCGGCTGTCCGGACCGATCCCGCGCATTTCGCCCAGGGGCATCAACAACACACGTTCACCGCGGAATCCCACGACTTCAGCCGGCACCGTACCCTGCCCGTCTTCGAGGGTGACTTCGCAGATTTCACCGACCGATGTCACCGGGCCGTATCCTTCAATCACGATTCCCACCGCCTGGGCGACCCGCCCATGCACGGCGACCGGCTCGACGCTGTGCAACTGCTCTATAGCCTTCATGTGAATATCCGACACTAGCCACGCCGTTTTAGCGCTTCGCCTAACCGAATCAGTTGCGACTCCAGCGTCGCATCCACGAGCCTGGTGGGGGTCTGCACTTCGCATCCACCCGGCGGTACTCCGCTGTCGCCTTCTACGACCAGACTGACCGCCCCTTCGCATGCGGCGGTTAAAGCCTCGCGTGCGCCCTCGAGAATGGGCACATCCTGCGGATGAACCAGAACCCGCACGGATGGAGAATCCTTGACGCGGGCCAGCGCGGCCTGAACCTGATCCAAGACCAGGTCCGGGCTCGCCTCCACCGCCCGCCGAACAACCTTCGTCGCGATGGCAAACGCCAATGCGCGCACTTCCTCTTCGATCGTGGCGTGCAGGCCGACGATCGTCTGCTCCAGTCGACGGATCACCTCGGCCAAGAGCATGTGTTCACGTGCGCGGACGGCTCCTTCCCGCTCCCGCATCCGTCGTTCGCCTTCCGCCACACCGCGTTCGAACTCCGTCAGGCCGTCTGGTGCCGGAACCGGATCTCTCTGACCGAAATCCATCAAGCGCGGGCTTCGCAGCCGGACCGCACCAGACTTCACGACCGTACCCTTCAGCACAGAGCGCTCCTGCCGAAGTTGATGGAGTTCCAGCAGACGCTTGACGGTCGAGAGCACAAGCTCGGGTTGAAAGGGTTTGGCAAGAAAATCCGACGCCCCGGCTTTCATGGCCTTGACGGCCGTTTCGACGCTGCCGTACCCGGTCACCACGACGATGAACGTGCGAGGGTCGATCTCGAGAACCTGCGGGATCAGCGCGAGCCCGTCCATGTCGGACAGATGGAGATCGACGACAAGCACCGGAACCGACCGACGCCTCAGGCAAGCGATCGCGGCCGCCCCGGTTGCGGCGGTGGCCACGCGCAGGCCGTTCCCGCCCAGCACCTCTGCCAGCAACCGGCGGATGCCGGCGTCATCATCCACCACCAGAACCGATTCCGATTCGAGGCGCCACGCCACAAGGGCCGCACAGCCCGTCGGCGCGTCTTGGATCCCCCCTGGGACGCCCACTTAGACCAATTCCTCTCCCTGACCGGCGATCACGATCCGTCCTTCTTCTTCGAGCTTGCGGCACACCTTCAGGATGTTCTGTTGGGCTTTTTCCACCTCGCTCAACTTGACGGGTCCTCGCGCTTCCATGTCGTCTTTGAGCATTTGGGCCGCGCGAGCGGACATGTTGCGGAAGAACTTCTCTTTCACCTCCGGGCTGGCCCCTCGCAGCGCGAGCGGCAAGTCCTCTTTGCCGACTTCCTTCAGTAGCTCCTGCACACTGCGGTCGTCCAATTTGATCAGGTCGTCGAAGACGAACATGAGCGCCCGGATGCTGTCGGCCAATATCTGGTCCCGCTCGGCGATCTTGGCCAGGATGGCGCTTTCCGTCCCCTTGTCGAGCCGCGCCAGGATATCGGCGATGACCTCAGCCCCGCCAATGCTCATAGCCCGCGATCCGGTGCCGGCCAAAAGAGATTCCTGCACGGCTTCGCTCAGGTCCTGCAAAACTTCCGGCCGCACTTCCTCCATGGTCGCCAACCGCAACGCCACGTCCGCTCGGAGGGTTTCCGGCAATCCAGCCAACACTTGGCTGGCCTGCTCCGGATCCATGTGCGCCAAGATGACCGCAACCGTTTGGGGATGCTCGACCTTGACCAATTGCGCCACTGTTTTGGCATCGACCCATTTCAACGCCTCCAAACCCGGGTAGCTGGCCGAGGTCAACGATTCCAGAATCCTGGCTGCCTTCTCCGGCCCGAGGGCTTTCGTCAGCACCGACTTGATGTATTCCTTGCCTTCGAAGCCGATCTCTCCGCTGGCGCTGGCCTTCTCGAATTCCGCAATTACCTCTTCTTCCTCTTCGCGGGTGATGTTAGCTGTTTCTTTCATAAGCGCGCCGATTTTTCGGATCTCCTTCGGCTCCAGACACTTCAGAACCTGCGCCGCCGCATCCTCGCCGATGGCGCGCAACAAAATGACAGCTTTCTCTTCTCCGCTCAGCTTCCTGGCCATAAACGTATCAGACGTTGCTCTTCAGCCACTGCCGCACGACGACCGCGGCAGATTCCGGATTGCTTTTCGCCAGTTCCACGACTGTCGTCCGCGGTCTGGTCCCCCCTCCGAGGGCCGTCTCCACGTCCCGCACGGGAGCCGGCAAAGGCGGCGTCTCCGCCAGGTCTTTCGGTCGGATGGTCGCCGCCAGCATGCCCAACAACGGCCGGACGACGAACAGCAGGATCAGCACGAACAGCGCGGCGCCCACCGCATACCGCACGTACGGTGCCCACGCCTTCGCCGGTGAAGCCTCCGCTTCCGCGCCGGTCGGCGTGCCGTCCTCGGCGCCGAACCCGAACTGCACATTGACCACCTGCACCTGATCCTGTCGCTCCGCCGAATAGCCCATCGCTTTCTTGACGATGTCCTCGATCTGCTTCATCTCCGCTTCCGAACGCGGAATGTATTTGCGCACCGGCTCAGCAGCCGGTGTCTCGCCTGCGGCCGGCTTGACGATTTCGTAGGTTCCGTCCACCAGAACCGCGACCGAGAGCTTTTTGATCGTACCGATCGGCTCCACGATCCTGGAGACCGTACGGCTGATTTCGTAATTGATGGTCTCGTTCTTCATTTGGGTGTTGGTGGAACTGGTTTGGGCGGGCTCAGCCTCTGCGCCCGGCGGGACATTGGACTGCACGCCGGGCACGCCCCCTGACACACCATTGATCCCGCTCGTCCGCTCCTGCCCCCGCTGTTCACTCCGCACGACTTGCCCGTTCGGATCGAACCGCTCCTCAGTCGTCTCGATCTTGCGAAAGTCCAGGACACTCGACACGCGGACGACGGCCTTGTTCACGCCGACGATCCGCTCCAGCATCGTCTGAATGCGGGTTTCAATCTCCTTCTCCAGGGTTCGTTGGTACTCCAGTTGCGAACCGGTCAACTGCGCGGACTCCTCCGCGGCCGCCGGGGCGGACAACAGATGGCCGTGACCATCTACGACGGTCACGTCTTTCGTCGCAAGACCCTCCACGCTGCTCGCGACGAGATGAACGATGCCTTGAACCTGCGCTTTGCCCAGAACCTGGCCGTTTCGCAACGCGACGACGACCGACGCACGGGGCCGATCCTGCTCGGTCGCGAACAGCCGTCGTTCGGGTAGCGCCAGGTGCACTCTGGCCCGTTCGACTTCCGGCATTTGCGCGATGGTTCTGGCCAATTCGCCTTGCAACGCACGGCGATAGTTGAGTTTTTGCACAAATTCCGACATGCCCAGCGTGGAACGATCAAAGATCTCGAATCCGATGCCGCCTCCGCGCGGTAGGCCCTGGCCCGCCAACTGGAGACGCAGGTCATGAACCTGGGCGCTGGGGACCAAAATCGTCGTGCCGCCCGCCGTCGTTTCGTAGGGGACCTTCGCATCCTTGAGTTTTTCGACGATCGCGGCGGCGTCATCTGTCGCCAGATTGGAAAACAGCACCTGCATGTCAGGTTGCTGCGTCCAGAGCGCAACGGCGATCAGACCGGCCACGGCAGCAGCGAGGGCCACAAGGATGACCAGTCGCTGACGGATGGAAAAGTCACTCAGTTTCTGAAACATACGACCTCGGCTGAAGGCCTACTGGAGCAGGTGGCTCACCGTTGCGCGAAGGACGATATCTCGCTTCTTGGCAACTCGGTCAGATTTGCATCCGCTGGATCTCCTCATAGGCGGCGATCAGTTTGTTGCGGATCTGCATCATCAATTGAAACGAAAGGTCAGCCTGTTGGAGCGCAACCATTGTCCCATGGACGTTATCCGACTGGCCCGTCATGAGCGCCTCCACCTGACGGTTTGCTTCGATCTGGATGTCGTTGGCTTTGGCGATCGCTTCCTTGAGCGTGGCAAAGAACCCTCCCCCTCCCTGCGCCTGTGAAGGAGCATCCGCCCAAGCCGACTCGGCAATCGGTTGACCGGCGGGTGGTCCGATCCGTACATGGTCCATCATCGTTATTTCCCAATCTCGAGCGCTCGGTTCCACATGGCGCGGGTGGCGTTGATCGCCTGAACGTTGGCCTCGTAAGCTCGAGACGCGCTGATCATGTTCACCATTTCCTCCAGAATGTTGACGTTCGGCAACCTGACGAACCCTTTGGCGTCTGCGTCAGGGTGTCGGGGATCATAAATGGTTTGGCCCGGCTTCGGGTCCTCGACGACTCTCGCCACCTTGACTCCGGCCAGCGCCTGGGTCGCCGATCCCAAGGCCACCTGACGTACGGCGCGGTAAAAGGGACCGCGGAGTGGAATCGCCTGAAACACGACGTCCCGGCGCCGATACGGGCCGCCGTGAACCGTGCTCGTCGAATGTGCGTTGGCCAAATTGCTCGCGATCACATTGAGCCTCCGCCGCTGCGCATCCAGCGCGGAGACCGACACCGCAATGCTGTCAGTCAGTTCCATCGCCACCTCCTTACGCGTCGTTCGCATTGAAGATTTCGTCTCGAGGCGCATCGATGACGCACGGCTCCTCGACGCGTCACTTCGCCTCTCGGATCGCGTTCATCAATTGGCGAAACCGTTGCGCCATGATGACCGCCGCCGTGTGGTACCGCATGGCATTGTCGGACAGCTTCGCCATCTCCAGGTCGAGGTTGACGGAGTTGGCGTCCAAAGGAAGATCCCCCGCAGGCATCTCCGCCACTTTTCCCATCACCAGCGACACGCCTTCGCCCCGCAGTCCGATGTGCCGGCCGTGGGTGGCCGCCAGCGCAATGGGCGGTCGCCCGCCTGCCGCGGCCGCTAAGGCGTCGCGGAAATACAGCTCCTTGGCGCGATAGCCAGGAGTTTCTTCATTCGCAATATTGGACGCGATGACCCGCTGGCGCGCCGCGCCAAGATCCAGCGTTCGCTCGATCAGCCTCATGGTTTTGTCAAAGATGGTCATGATCGCGATCCTCCCCTCGCCGGCAAGCGGTGCAAGCCTGATACCGGAACACGAACCCGCCTCGATCGCTTCCTACGGCTTCCTGGGGTGGGCCGATGGCGCCACAGCATCGACCGGCGACCGGACGATTTTTCCGGGCGCAAGCGAAAAGTTTGCCTCCCGGACAAAGAGGCCTTCGTCCGGTCGTCAATCAACTCGACTCATCGACGGTCAGCCCCTCAAGCTGCCGGTATTCGCGCAGTTTGTTCCTCAAAGTTCTGACGCTGATCCCGAGTTCTTTCGCCGCGTGGGTCCGGTTACCCTTGACCCGGGCCAGGGTTTTGCAAATTAATTCCCGCTCCATCTCCCACAGACTGCCTCGCCACTCCGATGAGAGGAAAGCCGCGCCGGCACGTGTTCCGATTTCGCGCGGAGGACACTCTGCCTCCCCAGGCAAGTGCTCGGGACCAATGGCGCCGTTGACGGCCAGCAGGACCGCCCGTTCCATCACGTTTTCCAGCTCCCGGACATTTCCCTTCCAAGGCAGCCGCTTGAGGACTTCCAACGCGGATTGAGAGAGTGCCGGCGGCTCCACGCCGTTTCTTTTCGCCGCCGCCTTGACGAAATGATGAGCCAACAATGGAATGTCACTTGGCCGCTCACGCAAGGGAGGGACGGTGATCGGGAACACGTTGAGCCGATAAAACAGATCCTCGCGGAATCGCCCTTGCTCGACTTCCCGATATAGCGACCGATTGGTCGTCGCGATGACGCGAATGTTGATCGGGATCGGATCCCTTCCACCGACACGATCGACTTCACGCTCCTGCAACACGCGGAGCAGCTTGGCTTGTAGCCCGAGAGGCATCTCGCTGATCTCGTCCAACAACAGCGTGCCGGTATGCGCCATCTCAAATTTGCCCAGTTTGCGGACCAGCGCTCCGGTGAAAGCGCCCCGCTCATGCCCGAACAGCTCGCTCTCCAACAACCCATCGGGCAGTGCCGCACAATTCACGGCGACGAACGGCCGGTGGGCCCGCGGGCTCCGGCTGTGGATAAACCGCGCCAACAATTCTTTTCCTGTTCCGCTTTCGCCGGAAATGAGGATCGTGGTCTGGCTGGCGGCTACTCCCTCCACCGTGCTCAACAGCCGAATCATGCCCGGGTCTTCGGTCAGGATTGGTCGGATCTCCGGCGATGCGAATTCGGCGGCTCCCTCTGCCTCCGCAGCCCTCAGATTGGCGATGATGCGTTCCAAGAGGTCCGCCGAAAACGGCTTCATAATGTAATCGCTGGCGCCGTATTTCATGGCTTCCACGGCGGTTTCCACCGTTCCGTACGCCGTCATGAGGACGACTTTGGTCGGCGGCAAATGTTTTTTCAGCTCTTGCACCAATTCGATCCCGCTGAGGCACGGCATCCGAAGATCCGTCAACACCAGCCACGGCCGGCTTTTCAGCGCGCGATCGAGCGCCTCCCGACCATTGCTCGCCACAACCACCTGATAACCGAGACGGCGCACGGTTTCTGAGAGCGCGGCCCGCATGCCAGGCTCATCGTCCACGATCGCGACCGTTTTGCTTTCCACCGACCGCTCAGCGGGCGAACCCGCTAAAGCCGTTCCGTTCGTGCCGCTCATAGTCGAGGATCCCCCCTTTCACATGCCCGTTCCGGCGGCCCAGGTTGGGGATGGCCTTCGGCGTCCGGCCGGCCCGCTTCGCCGAGTCCCATTTTTCCGTCATCCGCCGGCCGGGTCGGCAAGATCAGGATAAAGGTCGTGCCGCGACCGATGGCGCTCTCCACATCGATTCGTCCTCGGTGGGCTTCCACAATCGCGTGGACGATCGCCAACCCGAGCCCCGTTCCTTCTTCCTTCGTCGTGAAAAACGGATCGAAAATGCGCGACCGATGCTCTGGAGCGATCCCACCGCCCGTATCTGAGATCGTAATGCGGACACCAGAAACGCTCGCGAGGCGTTCCCGATCCCGATGGACGGCCACGGTGAGCATTCCTCCGTCCGGCATGGCCTGGATCGCATTGAGAATTAAGTTCAACAACGCTTGCTTCACCTGCAGGGCATCGCACCACAGTCTCGGAACTTGGGAATCAAAATAGGTGCGGGTCACAATGCCGGGTCTCTCGGTCGCATGGGCCGCGAGGGCCAGCGCATCGCGCACCAATCGTTCGGCGCTGTGCCATTGGGCCCGCGGGGGGTGCGGCCGCACATAGAGCAACAAGTTCGTCAGCAGCCGGTCCATCGCCTGGACCGCCGCTGAAATGTGGTCAGCATACGCCTGCAACTCCCGGGCGCCGTCGAGTCCTCGGCGCAACATCGAGGCAAACAGCTCGATGCTGCCGAGCGGATTGCGGATTTCATGCGCAATACGGCCGACCATCTCTCCCATGGCGGCAAGCCGATCGCGGCGTTGCACTTGCTCCTCCAGCCGCCGAATCCCGGTGATATCGTGTAACAACACCAGACTGCCGATGGACTCACCGGCCTGATTGAACAGACCCGTCCGCGTGATGGTGAGCACCGCACCGCTGCGCGCCTCGACGGGATAGTGGTCGACGTCCAGCCCGACTCGGGACAAAAAGCGCTGCAACGCCTCACCGGTCATAGCATCGCGCGATGCTCCCGCGAGGCGCTCTGCCGCGTGATTGCATCGGGTAATGATGCCGGCACGATCCGCCACGATGACCCCCGTCGACAACGACTCCAGGATGGCCGACAGATGCTCACGCATTTCCTCGTTCTCACGCAGGTTCCGGCGCAACGACTCGTTGCGCTCAGCCAATTCCAAGTCCAAGCGCTCCAGGCGGGCCGTCAGGGCGCGATAGGACTCCTGCAAGGTTGCGGCCGCCGCGTCAAAACTTTTGAAGGCATCCTGAAGCAGCTCTCGCTCCTCGATGGCGGAACCTTGCCCTGTTGCGGTCACGTCACCCTCCTTTCAGCTCTGGCTCGGGCGGAAGATGTCGCCGGAGGGCCGTCGAAACCCGACGGATCAGCGGATCCCCCGATTCCCCCGCCTTTTCGAGCAGCGCTCCCGCTTCCCTGTAGCGCCCCTGCGTGAAGGCGATGCGGCCCAGCTGCCACCATGCCCATTGTGCTTGATCGGGTCCGGGCTCAGCCGCCAGTGCCTGGCGGTACACCGCAGCGGCACGGTCGTACCGTCGGTCGTGATCCAGCACGGCCCCGAATCGCAGCAGGGCGCTAGCGCTCCGTAGCGCTCCGGCTCGCCAGGCCTCGTCGTAGAACGGAATCGCCTCGTCCGCCTTTCCTTCATCCGCCAGCGCGGTCGCCAACAGGGCGAGCATATGCGGCCGATCGGGATGACGCGTGTGCCGCTTTAACCATTCGCGGCACAGGTGGATGACGCTGTCACGATCCCCTTGCCGGAGCATGGCCCGTGTCAGCAGAAACAGCGCCTCTTGGCTGTATTGACCGAGAGGAAATTGAAAGCGGTACCTCGCAAACACTTTTCGGGCCGCGGATGGATCCTCTTGCGCGAGATAACTTTTCCCCAGTCCCATGAGCGCTTCTTCCTGAAGCGGCTTGGCGCTCGGCTCTTGGATGATGGCATGGTAGAGACGCGCGGCTTCAGCGTTGAAGCCGAGCCGCCGGTGGGCGTGCGCGATGCGCAGCAGCTCGTGCCCCCGATACACGCGATCGGCCAGCGTCCCATGTCGGTGGAATAAGGTCACGGCGGTCAGATCGTCTCCGGCTTTGAGGGCCGCCTCGATCCACGGACCCAGGATCGCCGAGATCCGCACCGCTGCGGCCTCTGGCCAGGGATCGTGCTCGATCCGTCCGGCATGCTCCACCACCTTCTGATACTCGGAAACCGCCGCAGGCCACTCATGAGCCAATTCGAAATGTTGCCCCAGTCGAAACTGCGCCTCGCTGGCAAGCACGTTGTCCCGAGGCCTGGCAATAATCTCGCGCAGGATCCAACGTTGTTCCTCCGGATCCAAATACGGACCGGGCATCCTCTGCATTGACGCTTCGACCAGCAGGCGCAGCGGCTGATCGCCGATGCCGACGGATAGAGCTTGCCCCAACTCGACCAACCGCATTTTCGCCACCTGTTCGCTGGATGTTCCGGGATGTGCGGTCAAGACCCAGGCATAGAACATCTCCGCATGACGGCGGAGCCCGGATTGAAGGAACAAGTCGCCGATCCTGACGAGAGCGGACGGAGCTTCACGATGCCTCGGATAGAGGTTATAAAATTCCGCGAGGACGTTCCGGGCTGTCTGGTGCTGACCGGTGGCCGACAACGTGGCCGCAAACCGGAGCAAGGATTCGGGGTCGCGTTTGATGAACGCAGGCCATCGTCGGTGGCACTCGTCGAACAACAGCTGCGCTTCAGGGAGGCGGTTCTGCTGATGGAATGTCGTGGCCAGCGCCAACGTGGCCCGCATAAGCACGCCTTCGTCCGTGGTTTGTCGCCGGAGAGTCTGGAAGGTCCGTTCCGCCTCTGCCCATCTTCCCAGCGCGATGAAGGTGACGCCCAATCCGAGCAGTGCTCTGTCCATATCGAAGGAGGACCGCGCGCGTGTGAACGCGCGCTCGTAGGCCGCTTGCGCCTCGTCATACCAACCCTGGTCGAAATAGAGATCGCCGATCCGCCATTCCGCCCGCGCGGCATTCGCAGAGCCGGCCTCATCTCGGGCTACCGCGCGGTAGATGGCAATGGCTTCGGACCGGCTGTGACTTGATTGCCCTCCCAAAACGATCGCGTCGGCCAGAAAGGCCAGGACGGCGGGCACCATCGGGCTGTTCGGGTTCTCTTTGAGGAACGCGTTGAACTGCTCGGCCGCGACAGCATAGTCTTGTCGCTGAAACGCCTGAATTCCTCGCTGAAACACAATGGTTGCCGGTCCCTCCCCAACGTTCGCGTGGCGAGGCCCGTCGTCCGGAAGGGGAAGCAATGCCTCAACAACATGGGGCGGCGCGCCTTTGGTATGCTCTCCGGCCTGGTCAACGGCGCCCGGCCGTTCGTTCGCGTGAACCTGGGTCAACACAGCCAGAAGCAGCGCAGCGGGCAAGACCCCGATACGTAAGCCCGTGGATGCAGGATGGAAGCGTTCGTTGTCCACGCAGAAGAGCCGAGCAAGTTTTGTGCCCCTGGCACTATTCGCGCCGCGAGCCGAAACGCTGAAGTTGCCGCTTGATTGTTCGTGAGGCGATTATCAGAACGCCAATGGAGAGGAGACAAAGCTGGGAGAAAGGTCAAAGGATTGACGCAGATGGGCGATGAAGCGTCACGGGCCTGGCAGTGTTGCTCCTGCTTTCTAGAGAAGCTTTGCCTCCAACTGAAGAATCACAGAGAACGCCCGTGAGCGCAAAACCCGCTTCCTGCAGGGTGCCGTGGGTCCAGCACATGGATCCGAAGTTGACCGAGCCGCGCACCGCCCGCGTTGCGCCAGGGGTTCGATGGTGTGGATCAGGCGTTTGCCTAGGTGGTCACGCAGGCAGCATTGGTCGCCCGATACGCTCGACTCGTTCGTTACAACGGGAAGGGAACAAGAGGCTAGTTCGGCATGGAACAGCTCAGCGCTTTTGCATCGAGGCCCTTCCGCTTCAGTTTTTCGACCAGTGTCGTCCGATTCACCTGTAAGAGCTGGGCAGCCCTGCTGGTGATCCCTTTGGCCTGTCGCAGCGCCTCCGAGATCAGCCGGTTCTCATACTGTTCGAGTTCTCTGACCAGATTGATCCCTTGTTCGCTGAAGTGGACCACGTTCTCCCTTTTCGCGGTCGCGGGGGACTGCGGCGCGACCTTGTTCGGCAGGTCGGCTACGGAAATCATTCCCGCCCTCTTCAGCACCACGAGGCGCTCCATCATGTTCTCCAATTCGCGGATGTTGCCGGGCCAGTCGTAAGCGGTCAGCGCGCGCATCGCGTCTGCATCCACCCCTTCGACGGTGGTGTGCTTCGTTCGATTGAACCTGGCGATAAAGTGCTCCACCAGCAGCGGAATGTCGCTCCGTCGCTCGCGCAGAGGAGGAATGTGGATGGGAATCACGTTCAGACGGTAGTACAAGTCGTGCCGGAATCGCTTCTCCCGCACGGCCTGTTCCAGGTCCTGGTTGGTGGCGGCGATGATGCGGACGTCGACCGTAATGGTTTTGGTCCCGCCGATACGCTCGAAACTTCGTTCCTGCAAAACGCGCAACAACTTAACCTGGAGCGGAAGAGGCATTTCCGCCACCTCGTCCAGAAAAATCGTCCCGCCGTGCGCCAACTCGAACCGGCCCACCCGCGTGTGGGAAGCCCCGGTAAAGGCCCCCTTTTCATGGCCGAACAATTCCGATTCCAACAGATTCTCGGGGATAGCGCCGCAGTTCACCGGAACCAGCGGGCGGTCGCAACGGGAACTGGTGAAATGCAGCATCCGCGCGATGAGTTCCTTGCCCGTCCCGCTTTCCCCCTGGATCAGCACGGTGCTGTCGCTATCGGCAACCTTCCCGACGAAATCCAGGACACGGCGCATGGCGTCGCTGTCGCCGACCAGGTGTTCAAGGCGGTAGTGCTCTCGCACGGCCTTGTGCAATTGTCGGTTCTCTTGACGCAACCGGTGAACCTCGACCGCTTTTGTGATCACCGCGACAGCGGTCTCCGCCGAAAACGGTTTCGTCAGGAAATCGAAGGCTCCGGCTTTCATGGCCTTCACGGCAGAATCGATGGTGCCATACCCCGTTACCATGATCGCCACGGTCGTGGGGTTGATCCGCAAGATCTCTTGTAGCACCGCGAATCCATCCAACGCAGGCAACTGCAGGTCGATGACCGCAATATCAATGGGCGCGCTCTTGACGGTTTGAATCGCCGTTGGACCGTCCTCAACGCAGATCACGTGATGGCCTTCGGCCGTCAGGATTTCACGCAACACCTCCCGAACAACGGGTTCATCGTCGACCACAAGGACACGGGCTCGATCCATATGACGTTTTCCTCCAGTCGCTTGATTGCCAAGATCGCAGGAGACCAGTTCTCCCTATGCCGCTTGCTCATCCCGCGCCGGAATCGCAAGAATCAGCGCGGGACAGCTCCGCAATTCTAAAGGCGACCGAATGTGGTGGCAACTTTTTCGATGTTTTTACGCAACGGGTCTTCGCGGTTCGTATGGCTTGCCGGCAAGTCACCTCATCTTTATGAGGCCATGTCGATGCGCCGTCCCGCCCAGCCGCTAGTCCATTTTCGCACCCGATCGGCAGCGCGCTCCTTGACCACCACGCAACCAGTGTTTTATCGCTCTGCGAACCCGCGCGGAGAAACGCCGCGGCGCTCTCTTCGCGTTTGGCCGGCGCTCTTTGCGTTGGTCGCGGCGGCGATAGACCTCTTCAGGAATCTTCTCGGCTTGATCCGACCGCAAGGAAGGCTTACGAAAACGGCAAGACGTCAATCCGTCGGATGGCGATGCCGATTGGGCGGGGTAAATTGACTACGCCTGGGTGAGATTGCTCTCCTCTTCCGTATCTTCCAGTTCCACTTCGGGTTTGCTCTTGGTATTGGCCGGGTGGAGGCCGTATTTTTTGAGCATCTTGTAAAAATCGGCGCGATATCGGCCGGCGAACTGGGCGGCGCGGGAAATGTTTCCTCCGGTCAACTGGAGCACGCTCTTCAGGTAATTTCGCTCGAACTCTTCCTTGGCTTCGGTGAGCGGCTTCAACGGCATCTCCCCCGTGACGCTCACGGACGGAAGCAAATCCGGGGTGATCATGTCCTGTTGAGACATGACCACCGCTTTCTCGATCGCGTTCTCCAACTCGCGTACGTTTCCCGGCCAGGGATACAACATCAGTTTCTGCATGGCGGCCGGTGTGAATCCGCGGATATCTTTGTTCATCCGTTGCGTGCTCTGCTTCAGGAAATGCTGCGCCAAGAGCGGAATGTCGTCGCGCCGCTCGCGCAGCGGCGGAATTGTGAGCGGGACGACCTGAATTCGATAATACAAATCGTTCCGGAACGTCCCCGCTTTCACCGCCTCCGCGAGGTCTTTGTTCGTCGCCGCGATGATCCTCACATCGACTTTGGTCGAGTAGTCGGCCCCGACCTCCTTCACCTCCCGCTCCTGCACCGCGCGCAGCAGCTTGACCTGCATGGACAGCGGCATCTCGCCGATTTCGTCGAGAAACAGCGTGCCGCCGTTCGCGCTCTGAAACAGCCCGCGCTTGGGTCCGTGCGCGTTGGTGAAGGCGCCGCGAACGTGCCCGAACAACTCGCTTTCGAACAGGGTTTCGGGAATGGCCGCGCAGTTGAGAGCGACGAACGGTCCGCGGGCGCGCCGGCTGTTCGCATGGATCACTCGAGCCAGCACTTCCTTGCCCGTCCCTGTCTCGCCGAAGAGACAAATCGTCGCGTCCGAATCCGCCACTTGCGCGGCCTGCTGAAGAAGCCGCTGCATGGAGGCGCTCCGCGCCACCACGTTCTCAAGGCCGTAGAGTTCCTTGACCAGCGACTTGAGCCGCTGGATCTCCCGGCTCATGCGTTGCTGCGACAGCGCTTTGTCGATGGTCGCCCGCAGATCCCTGTCGTCGAACGGCTTGGTGAGATATCCGCATGCGCCGCGCTGCATGGCTTCGACGGCGTTCGGAATGCTGCCGTGTGCCGTCAGAATCAACACCGGCAGGCCCGGATGAATGCGAAGCAGTTCCTCCGCCACATCGAGGCCGTCCTCGCCTCTCAGACGCAGGTCGGTGATGGCCAAATCATAGACGTCTTTGCGCGCGGCGGCGACGGCTTCCTGGCCGGTGGTGCAGGGCGTCACTTGGAAGCCCATCGCGGATAGCCGCATTTTCAAGAGATGCAGCAACCCTTCATCGTCGTCGATGACAAGAATCCGTTCATGTTCCATACGCTCTCCTATGGACGAGTGTCGGTCCCCGGCGCCGGCAGGACGGTCGTCGGAGGTCTGATCGGCCTGGTTTTTTCCCGCATCTCCTGGTCGATGCGTTTGAGCGCCTCGAGTTGATTGGTCAGTTCCTCGATTTTCTTGTCCCGATCGTTGATCTGGCGCTGAAGCGCTTGCAGGGTCAGGGCATCCGCGCCCCCGAGTTTCGGGGATTCGCGCTTCGTGATTAACGCCTCCATCTTACGGTCGCGCTCGCTCAACTCCCGTTGGAGCGATTCCACAGACGAGGTGTCCGCCTCCTTCATCGCCAAAAGCTGTTGGATCGCCACCTCCCGCTCCAACAAATCCCGCACCAGGCGCTCGGCCGTCTGGGCTAGTGCCGCGTTGTGGTCCACCAGAGCCGGGGCGGTCAACACCGACTTGACCCAGGACCGGTCGACTGGATTCGGGATCTCCTGAAGGAGTCGGATCCAGAGCGCGCTGGACGCCGCTAGACGGCTTTTGGGAGCCACCGCGATGACCTTGTGAAAGTACTTCGCCGCGAGCTCTCGGCTTTCAAACAGCGCCACCAACGCCCGTGTGAAGTACACGTGATCGCACGCGTTATGGTCCATGCACTTGTTGGCCAGCGCCTCCTGCTTTCGCGCGACGGCCTGCAGCATCTTCGCGTCGGTCTGGTCGACCGTGAAGAACGGTGCTGAGGGTGAGGGCGAGTCGGCAAGGGTGGCGCAGCCCCACAGCCCCATCGCCAGCAAGACGGCACCGATCCCCTCCAGAGATTGAGCGCATTTCTTCATGTCGCTCCTCCGGGTTTGGTGAGGCGCAGCGTGAACCGCACCGTCGTCCCTTTGCCTACTTCGCTTTCAATCCAAATGCGCCCGCCGTGGGCCTCGACCACTTTCTTCGCCAACGCCAGACCCAGTCCGCTGCCAGCCGAGACGTGCTTGCCTTTCAACCGTCCCTGGTAGAAGCGCTCGAAGATATGGGGAAGATCTTCGGCTGCGATCCCCGGCCCGCCGTCCGCAACCGTCACCAGCAGCACACCGGTGTTGGGGTCGGGCTCCATCAGCAGCTTGACGACGCCGCCTTCCGGGCTGAACTTCAACGCGTTGGACAACAGATTATCGAGCACCTGCTCGATCCTCGCGAAATCCGCCTTGACCCACACTCGATCGGAGGGGACTTCCATGAGCAATTGAACATGCTTCGCATCAGCCAACAGCCGGACCTTGTTGATGGAAATCTCAGCCACACGCTTCAAATCGGTCGGGACGATGCGGTACTCCATCATCCCGGCCTCCATTTTGGACAAATCCAAAATGGTCGAGATCAGATGAATGAGGCGGCGGCTGCTGTCCGCCATGATGCGAAGGGTCGTGCGTTGCTCTTGCGTCAATGGCCCGGGAATTTCGTCCAAGAGCAGTTGCGTGCCTTCTTGAATCGATGCCATGGGTGTTCGCAATTCGTGGGACACATGGGCCAGGAATTCGGATTTCATATCGTCCAACTGCTGAAGTTTCTTCCCCACCCAATTGACCGTATCGACCAGTTCCCGCAGATCGCTCGGTGCGACGATCTGCAACGGCGTGCCGAAATTCCCCTGTCCGATTTCCTTGATATGGCTCTGAAGACGCCGGAGCGGGCGCAAGATGCTGTAGCTGGCGACACCGGCCAATCCGAGACCGAACAGCAACGCCACCAGGGCGAGTTGCTCGGTCACCGTCTCCGCGCGCGCCGAACTGGCCCGCGATTGACTGACGCCGACGCTGATCCGCGCTTCGTGCAAGCCGATATAGCCTTGCAGGGTCGAGGTTATCCGGTCGGTCAAGGCATCGCGCCGATTTTCGTACGCCGCCAGGACGTCTTTGGAAGCGTTCGCGGCGTGTTCCGCCTCCGACGCGAACAGAGCCAGCCGCTCTTTGTGAAGGCGTTCCGTATCCTTCAAGAGTTGCTGCCCTTGCGAGGACGTTTCTTGGGCCAGTAGGGTTCGGAGCAGCCGCGAAAACTCTTCGGCCTCTTCGTGAAAGTTGTGAAGAAACGTGGCGTCGCGGACGGCGAAATATTTCTTCTCGCTTTGAATCTGACTGTAGAGCGAGGTGAGCAACCGTTTGGCGGTTTCAATCGCCGGATAGTGCAGAGACACCATTTCCGTGCTTAAGACGGTCAACTGCCGCAGCTGAAGCAGGGCATAGAGGCTCACTCCCACCATCACGGCGATGATGACCATAGACGTGAGAACCAATCGCCAGAAAATCGAAAGACCGGCCATTGATCGTCTCTTGAGGCTCACGGTCGCGATAGCACAAGCACCTTCAGGGATGTAGGCGAATCCATACATGAATTTTTATTGAATAACAATAACTTTTACTTTTTCCGCCCACACTCAATCGATCATCCATGTTCTGGATGCGGAACCCTACACGGGTGCACAAACGCAAGACCGGTGGAAATAAGAACGAATAGCCTTGAGAAACAAGGAGTTAGCCGGGAGAACGCGGCGAGATCCCCCTCGTGTTGACCGTGAATGGCAGGAGCAAAAACGTTGCCTGTCGCTCACTGGATTCTGATGGCGAATTCCCGCAGATACGGATGAAAGACGAAAAAATTGGATCGCCTAGGCGGAGCCGAACCGACGCCGAAAGAGACGTTGCCTCCGCGACGAACCGTACAGGGAGGCGAAAAGGTGGCCGCGGAAGAACATGATGCCGACCGCCAGCGGTGGAGTCATGGTCAAAACCACTAACGTGCTGGCGCCTTCGGGGAGACCAAGATACGCCAGCCAGGCCGTCAAAAGGCTAAACGGCAGAGCCAGCATCTGAAACAAATCCAGTCCCGCTCCCCTCCCCAACACGCTCGACAGGCTGAAGAAGAAGGACAAGCCTAGCGGCGCCAGTACGATCGCCAGGGGCAAAAACCACTCGATCCAGTTTTCAATGATGAACTCATAGCTCGTTTTGAGCACCTCCAAGGGGGACCCGTGCCTGACCTGATAAATCACCTCGGGCGTGGGGTTTAGCAGAATGAACAACAAG
This sequence comes from Nitrospira calida, assembly GCF_976986435.1. NCBI lineage: Bacteria > Pseudomonadati > Nitrospirota > Nitrospiria > Nitrospirales > Nitrospiraceae > Nitrospira > Nitrospira calida. Next base: position 1,765,075 of record NZ_OZ335950.1, on the reverse strand, counting down.
AGAAACACGGCGGTGGCTAGAAAGGCCCCGTTGGGGTTGGCCGCGAGCCCTTTGTCCAGCAACATGATCGGGACCCACAGCACAAACCCGACGCTGATGACATCCCAAAAATACTGTCCGACACTCTCCCAAATATCCTGGAACCCAAGTCGCCGCGTGCTCAGGACCGCCTGTTCGATCAGACGCAGCATCGCCCCAATCAGCAACGCATTCACCGCGCCCAACACGAATCCTCCCACCATTCCCAACGGCGCCGCCAACTTGGTCGCGAACAGCATCACCGCGGCAAAGGCCACCATCGCCGGGACAGCAACCCATCCCCTGGCAAACGACACAAGCATCCCCCGCAAGGCATCCTTGTAGAGACCAAGCGTTTCGAAAAGCAATTCCGACATCGGCACGCCCCGCAATCGTCTGGTTAGACAGGCGGCTTCATCCAACGACCCGCGCCTCGGATCACCAGCCGCTGTGGCACGCAACGACTCACCATCGCCAGCAGCGTTCCGCTCACGCCCACGGTGACCAGCGAGGGTCCCTGCTTCAGCGCCGAGAGCGACGCCCGGACGACTTGCTCCGGCCGTTGGGAACCGAAGGGGTTTCGAGGCCGGAAGCCTGCGGTGCGATGGAACTCCGTGTCGGTCGATCCGGGGCAGCAGACCTGCACGCGCACGCCGGACCGGCGGACTTCTTCGTCCAGCGCCTGGGAAAAGTTGATCAGAAACGCCTTGGTCGCAGCGTATTCGGCCATATACGGCACGGCGAACAATCCAGCGAGGGAGGCGACGTTCACGATGGAGCCGGCCTTTCGCGCCACCATGTCGGGCAGGAACAACCGCACGCTTTCGACCACCGTGTTAACATGCAACCGGAGCATCTGTTGGATGCGTGCCATCGGCATGCCGGCGAATTCCCCGAACAGCCCGAACCCGGCGTTGTTGACAAGCAGATCAGGAATGGATCGGCATTGACGCGCCGCGGCATACAATCGATGCGCGGCCTCCGGTTCGCTGAGATCAATGAGCTCGCAACGTACCGACACGGCAAAGGCGCGAAGTTCGCCGACGACGCGCTCCAGCGCCTCCCGATCGCGCGCGACCAGAAGCAAGTCGTATCCTCGCGACGCCAGCGCCCGGGCATAGGCCGCGCCGATCCCGCGCGACGCACCAGTCACCACCGCAAACGGCGAACCGCCGTGCGTCCGAGTGCATCTGTCCTCGACCATAAGCGGACAATAGTCTGGAAGATCGGCGTCGGTCAAGTCGGCCTCCAGGCCCTCGACGAAAACGGTAGGAACGGGTACAGTGTGCCGCAGCGACCCTTGGGGTAGGGTCTTTCACCATCGCGACGGGAGAGCACGCCATGATCGATCCGGCTTTCGCGGGACATGCGGGCGAAACAGGAGTCGGGCTGCCGATGCCGCACGACATAATGAGCGGTCTGGCCCTGGTGGCTGGTCTGGCCTTGCTTTCGCTGATCCTTCTTTCGCTCACCGCCTGGAAGGTGCGCCGGATCGAACGGCGGCTTCAGCATCTCGAAGAACAGCTTTCGCAAATCGGGGACAAGCTGCCGCGCTAGTCCGGCGCGCGGCCCCGTGTGAAGTCCGACGCGTTGCGTATTGACTTGTCCCGCAGCGTGATTACTGCATGGCTATAACCACAACCACAAGATATCGGCGGTTCGCCCGCCAAGGAGCATTTCGATGGATCTAAATCGCATGACCATCAAATTGCAGGACGCGTTGCAAGCCGCCTCCGGCCATGCCATGCGGCGAAGCCATCAAGGCGTCGATGTGGAACACGTGCTGCTGGCGTTGCTGGAGCAAGAAGGCGGCATCGCGGGCGCACTGCTGGAGCACGCCGGGGTTTCTCTCGCGGCGGTGAAAAGCGCCGTCGAACAGGCACTCTCGAAGATCCCGCAAGTCCAGGGACCGGGAGCGGGACCGGGCCAGATCCACCTCACCGCCCGATTGAGCCAGGTCCTGACGCGCGCCGAAGAGGAAAGAAAGACGCTCCGAGATGATTACCTCAGCGTGGAGCACGTGCTTCTCGCGATGGTCGAGGAAGGCGGCGTGCTGCGACGGTTGGGCCTGACGCGCGACCGGCTTCTGCCCGCGCTTCAAAAAGTCAGAGGTACCCAGCGCGTCACCAGTCAGGACCCGGAAGGCACCTACCAAGCCCTCGAGAAATACGGACGCGACCTGACTCGGCTGGCCAGCCAAGGGAAGCTCGACCCGGTGATCGGCCGGGACGACGAGATCCGCCGCGTGATCCAGATCCTTTCCCGTCGTACCAAGAACAATCCGGTGCTGATTGGCGAGCCGGGGGTCGGCAAAACAGCGATCGTGGAAGGCTTGGCGCAGCGGATCGTGAAGGGGGACGTGCCCGAAGGGCTCAAGCATAAGCGACTGATTGTTCTGGACATGGGCGCCTTGGTGGCCGGCGCGAAATTCCGCGGCGAATTCGAGGAACGGCTGAAGGCAGTGCTGAAGGAAATCCAGGCGGCTCAGGGCCAGATCCTGCTGTTCATCGACGAACTCCACACCGTCGTGGGCGCTGGGGCCGCCGAAGGCGCGATGGACGCGGCGAACCTCTTGAAGCCTATGCTGGCACGCGGCGAACTCCACTTGATCGGCGCGACCACACTGGACGAATACCGCAAGCACATCGAGAAGGATGCGGCGCTGGAGCGGCGGTTCCAAACGGTGCTGGTCGATCAACCGACTGTCGAGGACACCATCTCCATTCTCCGCGGACTCAAGGAACGGTACGAAGTCCACCATGGGGTACGGATCAAAGACGCGGCGTTGGTCGCCGCGGCCAAATTGTCGCACCGCTATATTGCCGACCGGTTTCTCCCCGACAAAGCCATCGACCTGGTGGACGAAGCGGCGGCGCGGCTCCGGACGGAGATCGACAGTCTGCCGGCCGAACTCGATGAAGTCTCCCGCAAAGTCATGCAACTGGAGATCGAACGGGAAGCCCTCCGCAAAGAGCAGGACCCCGGCAGCAAAGCCCGCCTCGACGCGTTGGAGAAAGAACTGGCGGAATTGAACCGCGATCTGCAGGCGCTGAAGGCGCGATGGGAATCCGAAAAAGCCTCCGTGGCACGGTTGCGCAAGATTCGCCAGCAGATCGAAGAGGTCAAGCAGCAGATCGAACGGGCGGAACGGGCCTACGATCTGAATCGGGTCGCCGAATTGCGGTACGGCGAACTGCCTCGGTTGGAGCGGGAATTGGCGCTGGAAGAGCAAGGCTTGATCAAGAAACAGGGCGAAAGCCGCCTGCTGAAGGAAGAGGTTGACGAGGACGATATCGCCGAGGTCGTCAGCCGGTGGACCGGCATTCCCGTCAGTCGGTTGATGGAAGGCGAGATGGACAAGCTTCTGAAGCTGGAGGAGCTTCTGCATCGGCGCGTCGTGGGGCAGGACGAGGCCGTTCGCGCGGTAGCCGACGCAGTTTTGCGGGCACGATCAGGGATCAAGGATCCCAACCGCCCGATCGGGTCGTTCCTATTTCTCGGTCCGACTGGTGTCGGGAAAACCGAACTAGCCCGCGCCCTGGCAGCGATCCTGTTCGACGATGAGGCCAACCTCATCCGCATCGATATGTCGGAGTACATGGAGAAACACACGGTCGCGCGCCTGATCGGCGCGCCCCCCGGCTACGTCGGTTATGAAGAGGGCGGTCAACTGACGGAGGCTGTCCGGCGGCGACCGTTCTCCGTGATCCTGTTCGACGAGATCGAAAAAGCGCATTACGATGTCTTCAACATCCTCTTACAGGTGCTGGACGACGGGCGGTTGACCGATTCGCAGGGGCGGACCGTGGATTTCAAAAACACGGTGCTGATCATGACCTCGAATCTTGGCAGTCACCATATCCTCGAATCCCAACAGGCCGGAGGGTCTTATGAACAGATGCGCGCGCTGGTGACGGCCGAGTTGCGCCGCCACTTCCGGCCGGAATTCTTGAACCGCGTGGACGAGATCGTCGTGTTCCATCCGTTGACGGAGGAGCACTTGGTCAAGATCGTGGATATTCAATTGAGCCGGTTGCGCGAGCGATTGGCCGAGCGGCGGATCTCGCTCGTCCTCACGCCGGCCGCTCAGGCGAGTCTTGCCACACGGGGATACGATCCGGTGTATGGCGCCCGGCCGCTGAAACGCCTCATCCAGCAGGAACTTGAGACTCCGTTGGCTAGGCAACTGGTCAAGGGGGAGTTGCGGGACGGGGATACGGCCACCGTCGATCTCAAGGACGGGCAAATTGTCATCATCCCCACCCTCGAGGCGAGCCCGGCCGATGCCCCACGATCATAAGGCTAGAGCTTTCCTTGCCTTTTGCGGAAGGCTCGAGGAGAGAACAAGGCTCAGTCGGCGATGAAGGGGCTTACTTTCGTCAGCGCCCGCGTTAGCTATTTAAGTAACAGGACGGTTTAAGCCCATCGTTTACAGCCTACGTGCTCTTCGATGTCGATCGGTTCCTGGATGACGTGCTCCTCTCTCCGGCGGACAAGCCAGTTTGGGTTCCGGCCTGCAATGCTTATGAGGACGAGCAGGGATTTTGGATCCAGGCCGCCTTGCCCGGAATGGATCGCCGGGACATTCACCTCGTGATGAAGGACGGGGTCCTGACCATCAAGGGCGTGTGGAAACAGGAAGAGAGCAACCTGAAACGGATCTATGTGACCCGTGAGTTCCGGAGCGGGGTCTTTTCACGCGCATTTCGCATCCCGACGAGCGTGGACGCCGAAAAAATTTCCGCTACCTACAAGAACGGGATCTTGACCATCATACTGCCTAAGCGGGAGGAAACGAAACCACGTCGGATTCCCATCGACCATGCGTAAGGTTGCATCATCTTCGGGGAAGCAGGCTTTCGTGCCGCTTTTCCCGCGTTCTTCATCCGATCACCACAGCCCCGCCCTTCATATCGTTGTCCCCTCCGCTCATCCGAAGCTTGTCGATTTTCCATTCCGTCGGCGACACGACCAGCGTATGGCCTTTGATCGTACGGAACTCCCCCTGCGTGAAGGCCACGACGCCTTCCTTTTTGACCTCCATCTTCAGCACCACTTTTCCAGTCTCCCGGTGCTTGAGCAGTAGGCTGGTCGGCGTCTTTGACAGGTCGTAGGCGCGCTTTTCGTTGAACGCCACGATACTGTCCACGATCTTCACGGCCATGCGACTGTTTTCATCGAACATCGCGAAGCTGACGAGCAATGGACCGCCCGGCTGAGACAACGAAATGGTCATCTGCGGGACACCCTCGATTTCGATCGTGCCGTTGGTATTACGATACATGTTTGATCCGATTTCAATATCCATGCATTCCTCTCGGTTGTGGGCTACGGTTTTTTGATCCTGTCCAAAATCAGGGCGATACATCCTCCCAGCAAACCGCCGCCGATAATGGCGGTGAGCAACTCCACCAACTTCACTTCCCACAACGATCCTTGGGCCTGCATGACCTCGCGGATGCCGCCTTGCAACATGATGACCGCCAACGCCATTGTAGCGCCGATCAAGAACCACCAACCGAAGACCCTGAATGAATGCCACATGGCGCCGTTTCTTAAAACTCGCCCCGCCGGTCCAGGCTGCGGTACTGAATCGCTTCGGCGAGGTGCATCGTCATGATGTCATCCGAGCCGGCCAAGTCCGCGATCGTCCTCGCCACGCGCAAGATCCGGCCGTACGCGCGGGCTGAGAGTCCAAGCCGCGTCATAGCCCGCTCCAGCAAATCCCGACCGGCCGCGTCGATCCTGCAATATTTTTTGAGCTGACGCGGCTTCAATTGGGCGTTGGTGAAGATCCCTTCATGTTTGTAGCGATCCGACTGTCGGGCGCGCGCGGCCATCACCCTGGCGCGGATCGTCGCCGACGTATCGTGGAATCTGGTGTCGTCGCCGAGTGCTCGAATAGGCACCGGCGGGACTTCGATATGGATGTCCAGCCGATCCTGGAGCGGGCCGGACAACCGGGCCCGGTATCGGCGGATTTGATGCGGCGTGCACAAACAGTCGCGGGTCCGATCACCGTAATAGCCGCAAGGACAGGGATTCATGGCCGCCACCAGCATGATCCTAGCGGGGTAGCGCAGCGAACCGCTGGCTCTCGTCAACGTGACGGTTCCGTCTTCCAACGGCTGCCTGAGGCCGTCGAGCACGTGTCGTTTGAATTCCAGGATTTCATCGAGGAACAACACCCCGTTGTGCGCCAGCGACACTTCGCCGGGTCTTGGCACCACCCCGCCGCCGATCAAACCGGCGTCGGAAATGCTGTGATGAGGCGCCCGGAACGGACGGGTCGTGAGCACCAGCAAGCCGTCAGTCAGCAAACCCGCCACGCTTTGGATCCTCGCGGTCTCGAGCGCTTCTTCCGGCTGCATGACTGGCAGGATCGTGGGAAGTCGCTTGGCCAACATGGTCTTGCCCGATCCGGGCGGACCGACCATCAAGATGTTATGCCCGCCGGCGGCAGCCACTTCCAACGCGCGCTTGGCATGGTCCTGCCCCTTGACATCGCCGAAGTCTTCGTCTTCCGCCGGCGGTTGGCAACATAAGGCTTCCCGATCTACGCGCGCCGGAGCAATATGCTGCGCACCGCGGAGGAACTCGACGACTTCCGGCAGGGTATGGACCGGAAAGGCCGTCACGCCGTCCACCAGCGCCGCTTCCGCTTCATTCCCAGCCGGCACAAGTAACTCGTGCGCTTTTCGACAAGCCATCCCGATCGAGAGAGCGCCAGCGATCGGCTTCACACGTCCATCCAAGGACAGCTCGCCGACGAACACTTTCTTCTGAACCGACTCCGGCGGCAGGATTTCTTCCGCAACGAGAATGCCCACGGCGATGGCGAGATCCAGGCCCGATCCCTCTTTTTTTAGTCCGGCAGGCGCCAGATTAACGGTGATCTTCTTGACCGGAAAGGAAAAGCCGCTGTTTTTGAGCGCTGCGCGCACCCGATCGCGACTCTCGCGAACCGTGGTGTCCGGAAGACCGACCACGGAAAACTGCGGGAGTCCGCCGCCGATGTCCACCTCAACTTCGACCAAATGGGCATCCAGTCCGACCACCGCTGCACTGAGGACCTTCGCCAACATGTTCGATCCGTAAAAATACAAAGGCGCCCGAAGCGCTGCGGGATTATAGGCGGGCCTTTGCCGGTTTTCAACAGAAGCCCGACCATGCCCTGCGTCGGACGCACGCACGAGACGCATCATTGCGTTCCGCACAACCGAACGGGCTAGATTGGGTGAAGCCCCTTCAGTATAATCCGGTTCATGCGCCTGAGGATTCGGCTCCAGCGGTGCAGTTCACTCGCCCCTGTCGCTTTCACCACCAGAAGGACGCGCTCCGACAGCCATCGACGTTCCATTTTGCGTACCGCCGTTGCACTCTGTGTCTGGCTGCTGGGTTCCGAGGTCCTGCCCGGCAGCGGCCAAGATGACATGGCCGCTCGGGGCGCATGGCGGACGGCAGCGCCGGCCCCTACCAAACGGACCGAAGTCACGGCGTCGGCGCTCGGCGGAAAGATTTATCTCATCGGCGGATTCGCGGAGCCGGGTGTGGGCAACCTGACCAGTTTAGCGATCACCGATGCAGTGGAGGTCTACGATCCCGCCTCAAACCGCTGGACGACCGCGTCGCCGTTGCCCAACAAGGTGCACCATGCCGCGTCGACCGCCATTGCCGGCAAACTGTATGTCGTCGGCGGGTTCGTGCAATCCTTCCTGTCCGTCTGGAAACCGATCGCCAACCTATACATCTACGATCCGGGAGCTGGCGTTTGGTCTGAAGGGCCGCCCATGCCGACCCCGCGCGGCGCGCTCGCCGCCACCGAACTGGATGGAAAACTCTACGCGATCGGCGGATACGACGGTAACGGCAACACGGGGGCGGTCGAAGTCTATGACCCGTCGACGAATCAATGGGCCGTCAAAGCTCCGCTTCCTACGCCGCGCGATCACCTTGCCGCCGTTGCGGTCAAGAATCGTCTCTACGCTGTCGGCGGACGGCTAAATCGCGACTATGGCCGGAATCTCGCCGCAGCCGAGGTCTACGATCCCGCCGTCAACCGGTGGGCCAGGATCAAGGAGTTGCCGACGCCGCGCAGCGGCATCACCGCGGCGGCGATGTTCGACGCCATCTATGTGCTCGGCGGAGAAGCCCCCGAGGGCACCTTTGCAACGAACGAAGCCTACTTTCCGGACTCCGACCGGTGGCAACCAATGGCGCCCATGCCGACGGCGCGGCACGGTTTAGGGTCGGCGGTGGTCGACGGTCGTCTCTATGTGCTGGCCGGAGGACCCAGGCCGGGCGGCTCGTTCAGTAATGTCAACGAAGTCTTCATCCCGCCGAGCAATGCCGCGCAAGCCCGACGAGCCACTCCCCAACTAGTGGGCGCCATCATGGCGCTCTTGGCGATATTCGACGACGCCGGCGTTCTGCCTTCCGAGTCCAGCCCAGAGGCCAACCGGCTCACCAAAGCCCTCATCCAATTTCAATCCGCTTTCATCAATAGCGTCGATGCCGAGGTGCGTCGATGGTTCACCGAGGCGATCGAGGCGAAATTCGGCCCGCATAGCTCAGATGCCATCGCACGGTTCAGAATAAACGGCTGGACGTCTGAATCGCTGGAAGCCGTCGTCGATTACGCGGCCGTCCATTCCGTGTGGGACCGTGACGGCCTCGAGCAGGGCTTCCGGGCATTCAACGTCGGCAAGACCGACTGGGAATTGCTCACACGGGTGTTCCGCTCCGCCCGCGAGCGGCTTGCGGCGGACGGCAGGGACTTGCACCAGACCTATGCAGCCAGACGGCGGGAAATGCCGGGATCGTGACTTCAGCCTAACTACGGGAGGAGAGCATGTCGACCAAAGCCTACATTCTCATCAAGGTGAAGGCCGGGAAAACCAAGGATGTGCTGCACGCGCTGAAAAAGATCAACGGCGTCGAGCAGGCGCATCCCTGTTTCGGCCAGCCGGACATTTTCAGCTTTGTCAACGTGCCGGACGAACGCTCCCTCTCGGACATCGTCATCACCAAGATCCATACCATCGAAGGTGTCGAAGAAACCGACACCCACATTGTGGCGGAAACGTGATCGCGTGACACGTGATGCGTGAAACGTGACGGAGTCCTCATGGATTCCGTTTTTGCCGGGGACCGTCACTCCGTACTATCACGGCAACGTCACGGTTGTCCCGCTCGCGGCGGATTCATAACACGCATCGGCGATCTCCACGGCTCGTTGTCCGTCCTCACCGGAGACCGGCATGGGGGTTCCGCGCAGGAGCGCGTCGAGAAAAGCCTCCAAGACCGCCACGATCGTCGGCCGGGGAGCGAGATCATGGGCGGCGCAAGCGCCATCGGCCGAGTGGACGACGAGCCGATGATGAAACCAGTCGGCCGTCAGTTGCCCGCCCTCCCCGATCCATTCGGCCCGGCTGGTTCGCACCGGACTCTCGCGCGACACATCGATCACGCATGAGAGGCCTCCGGCGGTGCGGAGGGTGACGAACGCCCTCGTTTCCACCCCAAGCCCACCGAAGTCCTCCAGCTCGCAACGAACCTCCCGCACTTCCTCTTCGGTCAGAAACCGCACCAAATCCAGCAAGTGAACGCCGACCTCCAACAACACGCCGCGGCCCCCATAATCGTGGGGATCTCTGCGGCCTTGAACCGACGGCTCGATGCGAGTCGTCAGCGTGAGATAGCGCCGCCGGCCCACCGTCGGTAATCGAGCCCGGAAAGCCAGGACGGTCGAATCAAATCGGAGGGTCTGGGCAGTCATGAGTGGGACGCCGGCGGCCGCGGCGGCATGCACGATGGCTCGCGCTTCAGCTCCGGTGGTCGCCAGCGGCTTCTCGATCAAGATGGGTTTCTTCGCCTCTACGGCCGCGAGGCAGATGGACCGCGCGAGCACTGGCGGCGCGACGACGATGACCGCGTCGACTTGGGGATCCGCGATCAGTCGGCGGTAATCCCCGTAGCATCGCACTTCGTGACCGGGATCCAGGCCGTGCCCGCGCTCGGCGGTTTTCCGGCAGACGGCGACTAGTTTCGCCCGAGCAATGTCCCGAAGCAGATGGCAGGCGTACCGAAGCCCATGCCTGCCCAACCCGATGAGCCCGACCCCGATGTCCGGCATCGGCTCTCCTTCGCCGCGCCTGTACTCAGTCAGACCGCGCAGCCGTCGCCCGCAGATTGACACTCTACCGGCGGCCGGTTCGTCGGTCAACCGCGGATGCTTCAATTGACAAGGTTTTGACCCCGTCGCTATAGTACGTGGCACCATTCCATGCGGGAATCGGCGGAGATCGGAGTCTTTCGATGACGGAGCGAACCTCACCCTTTACGTTGCAACAGATCGGAACCGGCGCGGTTCGTTTTCCCAGCGGGGCTCCCATCCCCACCGCCAGCGATCTGGCCGTCGATCCTTACAGCCGGTCGCGCCCTCCGAAAGGTTATCAGGTCGAAGCGCTGCAATTTTGGCCGCAGGAACAAGGGCCCTATCCGGGAATCATTTTGCTCCACGAACGGTGGGGCCTGACGGCGCAGATTAAGGACTTAGGAGCTCGCCTGGCATGCGAGGGCTACGCCGTCATCATTCCCAATCTCTATGGCCGGATCGGCGGCATGGTAACCGCCAGCGACGAAGTCGCGGCGGCGTTGATGGGGCGCGTCAAAGAGGCGGACTTGGTTCAGGACATCAACTCATGCTGCGAGTTCCTCAACACCCAGACGTACGTCAAACGGAACACCTACGCGGTGGTGGGATTTGGCATGGGCGGCTCGTTGGCGATTCGTTTTGGGTGTCACCGGAAGCGTTTGCGGGCCGCCGTCGCCTTTTACGGCAAGATGGTCAGCCCGCCTGAGCTGTTGAGGGATCTCCAGTGCCCCCTGCTGTATCATCAGGCGGGGCGGGACGAGTGGGCCACGCAGGAGGATGTGGATCGACTCCTGTCCGCCGCCAAGGAATACGGGAAACGGGTCGAGGTCCGCACGTACCCCGATGCGCCCCATGCCTTTTGCAACGAGGCTCGTCAAGAATACTATCGCGCGGATGCGGCGCGAGAGGCTTGGGACACCAGTATCGATTTCCTGAAATCCTGCTTTCAAGGCGCGTAAGCGCCTCCGTGCTTTGCAGGCTCCCTGACCGACTTCCACATTCGTCAACTTGTTCAGGCGTCTCCTCGATTGCCATTCTTGTTAGCAACACGCTAGAGTAACCGCGATGACCATGCGCAGACCTCGGCAGAATGTGTTGTTCGCCTTCGCATTCGCCGCAGCGGCCCATTCCCTCGCATTCGCCGCTCAGTCTCCGATCTCAACGGGCCGGGGGACTCTCGCGGAGTTGCCGGATTTCGAACAGGTCGTGCGCAGCCACGCGGACGCGCTCGCCGCAGTGAATTCGGACGCCGAAGCCCAGGCGGTATTCGTCACCACAATCGGATCGGCTCTCGGCCTCAACGACGTCATCGGCGCGCTTTCGACCAAGCGTTTGGCCAGAAAGCCCTTCGCCGAGTCTGTCTACCAGGAGCTTAGCCGGACATCCACTCGTCTGATCGCCGAACTTGCCGTCTGGCGTGCCGCTGTGTCCGCCTTGCAAGCAGCCATAGAGCCTTCACGATGGAGAACCTTGGAGCAGGAACTGAGCCAGCAACAAGCCTGGATCGTTCAAACGACCGGACGGCAGGCTCTCGGATCACTAGTCGCGGTCGCCCAAGTGCTGGCGGCCTTCCCGTTGACCGAAGACCACACCGGTTTGGTTCCCGGGCGTTTTTCCGACTACGCCGCGCAACTGGATCAGCGGTTTCCCGCGCTGGTCGGCCCTTCGTCCTGGCTTTCCCTGGCGGAACAGCATGGGATCGCGGCGATTCGCGAGCGCCTGTGGGACGTGCCGGCCATCCGCGATCGCGAACCGGCCGAGCAACAGGCGCTGGCGGCCCGTTACGTCGAGAGTCGACTCCGCCCCGTCCTCCTCACCCATTTGAGAGCGCTGGCCGGCCTGGCTCAAGCGGAAGCCAGCCGCTCGGTCTTTGATCAGTGGCTGCGGCTCCGTCTCTGGAAAGAGACCGTTCGTGAACAACGGGGGCTCGCGCGTCTGTGCGGCACCTGGCAATGGACCATCCATAACCATCAAAACCATCACGAACAGAAGCTCTCGCTCGTCTTCCCCCCGCCCGGTTCAACTGCCGGCAACGGGCCGCGCCCTGCCGAAGTCGTTGTCCTGGGTGACGCCGTGTATTTGCGCTGGGAATCGGGCGGGCATCTCCAAGAGGACAGTCTGTTGTTTTCGAAAGAAGACCAGCGCCTGGAGGGTACGTTCGTCAACACGGCCGGAGGCTGGGGATCGATCTCCGGCAAACGGACGGCCGGTTGCAGCGCGCGCTAAGCACAAACGCGAGGCGAAACCGGCGGGCGACAGGGTCATACCCGCCGCGCCCGCCGACAGGCAGTCAGCGCGTCTTCCAAGCCTGCCATGCCAAAACTCCCCACCCGGCCAGAAACGCGACCCCGCCGAGCGGAGTCAGCGCGCCGAGCCACGTGATTCCCATCAGCGAGACTGCGTAGAGACTACCTGAAAAGAGCACAATCCCCGCCGCAAACAACCAACCGGCGGCGGCGAATCTCCCGTTGGGCGATCGATTGACCGCCCATGCGACCACAAAAAGTCCGAACGCATGGTACATTTGATATCGTGCGGCCGTGTCGTAGACCGCCAACATCCCTGGGTCCAGCGTCCGTTTCAGCATATGCGCACCGAAGGCTCCGGCCGCTACTCCGGTGAATGCGAACACACATCCGATAATAAGAAACCGGCGCGCCTTCATCTCCAGCATGGCCGATAATGTCCGTGTTCATTTACCCGCACGAGGACCGAATAGCAAAGAGCCGGGACGCCCATCCGGCGGCGTCGGCCGGACCCGGCGGCGGGACGGCCGGATTGTAACACGAGTCGCCGACCTTTACCGAATCGACCAATGCCTATTGAATGTCCCCGTTGCCTGCTGACGAACGCCGACGGCGTGTTGACTTGCGAGTGCGGATACGATCTGGTTCCTCAGATCCAGCGGCGTCGGGTCGCGCCAACAGCGGAGAAGCCGCGCCTGGCCGGTTGGTCCAAGGAAATGCGGAAACGCCACTTTCTGATCGGTTCGGCGTTGATCTGGTTGGTTCTGGCAACGGCCGAGTGGCAGAGGTTGCAACAATCCGTCACCGGCCGTGACTCCGCCGAACTGGCCTGGGACAGCCTCTGGATCGGATTAGCCGATTTGGGCGGCGCCCTGGTGATCGGCGCAGTGGGTTGGGTCGGAGTGTGGATCGCCCGGGCCTACGAGGAACGACAGCTGCCGCTCTGCCCCAAACGGGTGACCTTCGGCATCACCGTGGTGGCCGCCGCGCTGATATTGTTCGCTCGTATCACGAACCCCGTCATCGTCGCAGAACAGGCAATCCATGGGCTGGTTATTCTGGCAATCGCGGGAGTGTCCTACTACGCCGGCTGCCGGGGATGGCTTGGAAAATGGTGAGGGTTCCTGCATGCTGACACGCCGCCGTCGCGGAAAAGACAAAGCCGGCTTGGATCTTCGCGATCATCAGCGTTATGAAGTCAGTCTGGCGGTCGCCTATTCAGGCGATCAAGTCGTCGGACGAGGTCTGGTGCTCAACATCTCGCACGGCGGGTGCGGAATCAAAGCGGAGACCACCCTTCCGATTGGCACGTTTCTCGAACTGCATATCGAGGCTCCTTCTCTTCATACCCCGCTGCATATCGATCTGGCCGTCGTGCGCTGGTCGCTCGGAAAACACTTCGGCTTGGACTTCTTGCAGGTGCATCCAGACCAGGAAACACGGCTCCGCCGTGTTTTGAAATCCCTGTAGACGCCGCCGCTCCTGCGTAAGGAAAACCTTTTCCCGCGACTGACGACGGGCTCACTGAGCCGGTTTGAGTTGGACCGCAAGGCGGGATTTCTTGATCGACATCAGGCCGCGTTGGGTCTCGGTGGGAAGATAGGGCCCGGCATGCCGATCTTTATACCGCGACTCGAACTGCCCGATCAGGTCGATGACATCCCGGAAACGTCCCTGGCGAGTCAGCAGCTCGACAAGGCGGAAGTACGCGGGGACGACGAAATGGAGATGCCGCATCTCTTGGGCCTGTTCAATGACGTATCGATAATTGACCATTGCGGTATCCGGTTTGGATTCTTCCACCACCATCGCTTCCAACATGTGAACCGCCACCCGATCAGCCGCCGCGCTGATACTACGTTCCCAGGGTCCGTTGATCAGCGCGGAGAGCTCTGGTCCGGTCAACTGGACGGTGCCGGTAGTCTTGGCGGTTCGCAGTCGCTCTACCACGTGCCGGGCCTCCGGCCATGCGCCGTAGATTCCAACTAACAGACCGCCGCACCCCATGGGATTCGTACATCGACCCCGCAACGGGATGAACTGCTTTTTGGCCACGACACTGGGCAGAAGCGCTTTGCCGTGAGCTTCCCGGCAAATCGTACACGTGCTCTTGTCAGCCGGGACGATGAACAGATACATCCTGACTCCGGACCGATCGAAGATATCAACTGCCAGGATGCGGCCTTTCAGAATTTGCATCTGGTAGTACTGCCAGACGACCAACAGAGCCAGAAGAGCGACCAGGTACGGCAGGATCTCGGGAATGATGATGCCGGTCTGAATATCCATGGGAACACCTATTATGTTAGCAAGCCTAGGCGAAGTATAGCACTGCAAGGAGGAAATGCAGGGGCCCCGTTTGAGTTTTAACACGATGTCCGCCTTCCCGGACAAACACCCGGCCTTCCGAAAGCCAGTGAACCGATCTGTGGATGAGGCATGCCGGGCCATCGGCAAAAACGAAAGGACGCGCCGCGCAAAGGTCCCGCCCGTGATCAGGTGAGCATCACGATAAGTCGCTGAAGAACAGCACAGTCCAGCAAAGCAAGACCGGATCTGTCACGCGCTCCGCTTTCGGGCACAACGCTCCGCTCTCAGCGGAGCAGTGCGGTGCAGCCTGTAAAGATTAAAGATTTGAAGGAGCGGTGGTGCCGGAGACCGGGCTCGAACCGGTACGGGCCTTGTGAGCCCAAGGGATTTTAAGTCCCTGGCGTCTGCCTGTTCCGCCACTCCGGCCTGTCCGGGAAAAGATCGAAGCTAAAGCGGGCGTGACTCTAACACCCGGGAACGAGGGGGTCAAGGAGCGGCCCACCGACGGCCTGTTGCCGACAGGGACGGCAGGCCGTCGGTGGAGAGACAGGAAATGAGAATGAACCGGGCGTCGATATTAAGCCGCTTCGACGACGGGTTTTTGGTCACGCTTCTGTATAAGGTGTTTCCCGCGTTCGACGGCTTCGGTCACACCGGACTTCACGGCGCGCCCGAAACGCATCGCTTGGATTTGGGCGCGCTTGGCATAACGCCCGATCGTGCGCCGCGTCTCCGCTCCGGACTGCGGGGCGAACAATAGCCCCAAGCCCGCGCCTACTACCGCTCCGCCGGCGACCAATGCCGCCACTTTCGCAATCCGACGTCCTTCGGTTGACATGTTGAAACCCTCCTTCCTCACTCAAACAGATGTGACAGGTCTGCCTGAACCGCTCGAGCGTTCGATTTCATCATACAGCACCAACCGTGCCAGAATCGAATTGGGCGAACGACCGCCAAAATCGCGTGGTTGACGTACAGCCGTCAAACAGTCGCAAGCAAGCTCGTGGCGTTTTCTCCACAGGTGTGGCGTGACCGGTTTCAAAAACGCGACACATGGATCGGCGCAGAGCCGCTCTGGACAAGGAGTTACGGCGAGAGAGATTGCAGCAGAAAGATCGCTTTTCCTCGGGTTTCACGGGCGTCCTCCCGCGCACCTTGAGCCTCGTACACAACCGCCAGATTCACCAGGCTCCCGGCTTCCCGCGCCCGATCCCGCAATGCTCGATACAGCGCCAGGGCGCGTTCATGGTGTTCCATAGCGCTGGCCAGGTCGCCCTGAAGCTGATACAGGGAGCCCAGCAACGCCAAGGTATCGGCTTCCCGCGCCCGGTCGTGGAGGGCCTGATGAAGCGCCAAGGCCTTCTTGGCCATCACGATCCCCTCATCATGCAAGCCAAGACCCGCATCAAGTGTAGCCAGCACGACTCGGATTCCCGCTTCAGCTCGTTGGTCTCGTTGTTGCTCCGTCAAACGAAGGGCCTGCTCATACAACCGCTTCGCCTCCTCCAGGCGTTCCTGACGCGCATACGCGCCGGCAATGATCGTCAGTGCGTTCGCCTCCTGTCCCCAGTCTTGGCGCTGACGCGCTTCCGACAGCGCTTCGTCCAGCAACGCAAGCCCGTGTTCGATCCGTCCGTCGTCGATGCGTAGGTGGCCGAGCAGGATCGCACCCTCCGTCCACGCATGAAGATCGCGCACCTGTCGAAACAGGGCGAGCGCCTGTTCATAGGACCGCTCCGCGGCGACGCGATCGCCGAGCGCTGCCGAAAGGCGACCGCGTTGCAGCAGCGATCGGGCGTAGGCGGCTTTGTCCGGAAGCGTTTGAAAGATCGCCGCGGCGCCGGCCACGGATTCCATGGCGGCACGCACGTTCCCCTGGCGCTCCTGGATCGCCCCGATGCGCATCAAGCTGGTCGCCTCTCCCCGCCGATTCTTCGTGGCGCGAAACGCCGCCAAGGCCCGTTGATAATACGGCATGGCTTCTTGGAGATGATTCTGCACTTCATGGATATCGCCGATCCGGAGCAGTTCTTCGCCGTCCAGGGTCCGAGGCGAAGAGACCCCTGCGGTCGCGAACGACTGCGCGAGGCGTCCATCCGAAGGAACGTCTGAGAAGCCGGCCGCCCAACCTGAGGAGAATGCGACGGCGACCGTACCCAACGCGGACATCAGTCCAAGGTGTCCGATAACCGGCATGGTCGTATGATACCGCCGCAGGTTTTCGTGCGCACCTGCCTTCCTCAACGCGTCACCTTGCAAACCCCGCCCTTCCTCTTTTATGATCGCCGCGCTTTTGCAAGGATGATCCGTTGCGGCAACTGACGTGATTCCCTATCCGAACATCGATCCCGTTTTTCTCCGAATCGGGCCCTTGCAGTTCCGCTGGTACGGGCTCATGTACCTGATCGGACTGACGGCCGCGTATTTTCTCATCAAGGCGAAAGCGGCCGCTCGGCAACTGGCGCTGACTGCAGATCAAATCTACGACATGATCGTCTATGCAGCGGTGGGCGTCTTCATAGGCGGGCGCCTCGGCTATACGCTGTTCTACAATTTCTCGTACTACCTCGAACATCCCGCGAAAATCATCGCGGTCTGGGAAGGCGGCATGTCTTTCCACGGCGGCCTCATCGGAACAATCATCGCGCTGTGGTGGTTCAGCAGGCGGCGCGGCATCCCGGTCTATACGGTAGCCGACCTGGCCGCTTCTGCCACACCGATTGGCTTGGGCCTGGGCCGGATCGGCAATTTCATCAACGGCGAGTTGTATGGCAGGCCGACGAACGTGGAATGGTGCATGGTCTTTCCTGGCGGGGGACCTGAGTGCCGGCATCCGTCCCAACTTTACGAGGCGGGGCTGGAAGGCCTGCTGCTGTTCGTTGTCCTGTGGTGGATCGGGCGGCGGCCGACGCCCCCGGGCACGGTCTTCTGGAGCTTCATCACCGGCTACGGATTGTGCCGGCTGGTGGTGGAGTTCTTCCGCGAACCGGACCAGCATCTGGGTTTCATCTTCGGCCCGTTCTCGATGGGCCAGGTCCTCTCGGCCCCCATGATTCTGGTCGGCGCCTTCATGCTGGCGGTGGGGTATCAAAAGTCCGCGAAACGTGGCACGTGACGCGTCACGATTTTTCAATACGGCATCTCCTCATCATCCAGTCCGAAGTGGTGGCCGATCTCATGGACCACCGTATCCCGGACCTCCCGGACCACCTCGGCTTTCGTGCGACACAGCCGTAAGATCGGCCCACGATAAATGGCGATCCGCGCCGGCAACTGACCCCCAGCGTGGAAAAACGATTCGCTGTCCAACGGCGCGCCCTGGTACAAGCCGAGGAGATCGTCTTCCGATTCCAACTCCAGATCCTCCAGCACCTCGCGCGGAGGCTCATCTTCCACCACAACCGCGACGTTGCCGAGTAGTTTGGCGTAGTCGGGAGGCAGGCTGTCGAGCGCCTGTTGCACGAGGGCAGCGAATTCTTCCTCCGAGAGCGCCAGAACGCGCCGCCGCCGGGCCATCCTGTCAGACCCCCGCCGTTCCCTCAGCGCGGAGCGGCATCCAAAAACGACTTGCCTTTCAACCGCTCCTCTTCAAACGAGCCGTAACCGCGGAGCGGAGGCGCATCCCAGATCACCTTATGGCCGGGCGCCAAGTTCGCCGCCTCGATGTAATGCTTTCTCGCGCCCTTGCCGTCCCCCAGCCGTTCCAAGACCAGCCCCAGGTTGTAATGCGCTTCCGCCAACGTGGGATGCAATTCGATGGCGGAGACATAGGCCGCCTTCGCCCCAGCCCAGTCGCGGGCCGCGTAGAGTGCGTTGCCTTCTTCCAGCTTCGCCGCGGCGGCAGGCGGCGTACCGGACGGCGCATGGAGGGTCCGCTGTTGAACTTCCTGAGAGCCGATGCAGCCGCCCAAAACAAGTGCTGTCATGACACTCACCGCCCATCGACGCACAGTCCCCCCCCTTCCTTCACACCGTCACCGCAATCCCGTGACGCAGAAAGATGAACTGAAACTGCGGGCGTCCTTCGCGCAACCAGCGCGAGAGCGCTTCAGTGTAAATAACGGCTTGATCCCGGTAGGATTCCGCTCGCGCCCGCACTTCCTCGATCCCCACACGGTCGGTTTTATAATCGGCAACCCACAGCCGCCCGTCAAGCCGATAGACCAGATCGATGACCCCGTGCATCACACAGGCGTCGTTGTTTCCTGCCCCCTCCCCCTCGCCCCTCGTCCCTCGCCTTCCCACTTCATGGCAAACGGGATTTCCCGCCCCAGCACGGTGGCGCGACGGAGCGCCGCATAGGGCGCCGAAGCAATAAATATTTTGAACATCTCGCGGAGCTCACCGATGATGGCGACGGCGTCGTCTTGCCATTCGGGCGGAACGCCGGCACGGCAGATCACGTCGATCCGCTCCTCCAGATGAACGGGATCCGCCGTAAAATCCCACCCCTCCAACACGCGATGGGCAAGGACGCCGACCAGTGCTCCGCGATCGCGATCCGCCCGCGTCCAACCCGCGGAGGACCACGGCTCTCGGTCATCCGCCTTCATGATCGACGGGCTCAACCGGCGTGGAGCCGCCCGAACGGCTCGCCATTGCTCTTCTCGACGACGCCAGGCGGATGCCAGCGCCGCACAATCGATCGCCGGCTCGACGCCAGGCTGGGAGAAGCCTCGGCGAGCCCCCTTCCGCTCGGGCGGCACCGTGACGCAATGAGGGATGGTCACCGCTCCGACGCGCAGTGCCGGCGTGGTCGCGGATCCGATGTCACCCTCGGTTATCTCGTTCAGCAGCGCTAGCACCGTGTCGCGTCCGGACCGGGCCGTGATGGCACCGGACAACACCAGCCAGTCCTTGGCCCTAGTCATGCCGACATAGAGGACGCGCCGCCGTTCCGCCTCTTCCCGCGCCCGGAGCTTGGCCTGCGTCAGCACTGCGCCGAGATTCCGCTTGTCGCCGATCGTGAGACCGTAGGTATTGCTGGACCAATCGTGCGTCACCATGGGAGGAGACCCACCGGACCCCGCGCCCTGGTGCACCCCTGGCAGGATCACCACTGGAAATTCGAGCCCCTTGGCTTTATGGATCGTCAGGACGCGCACGGCGTCCAACGAGTCTTCCGCCAACAGGCTTTCCGCTTCATCCGGCTGTTCTTCCAGACGGGCGACCATCAATTCCACGAATCCGCTCAACGTCAGATGAGGCCGATCGGCCAGGGAGGCGGCCGTCTGCCGGACCTTCATCAGATTGGCCACCGCCTGTTCCCCATGGAGCGACGCCGCCGCCAGCTCCAGCATCGGCAGCCGATCGAAGATCGCCTCCACCGCATCGGGCAACGGCAGGCGAGCGACCGTCCGGCGGAGCTCCGCCAGCTTCCCGTACAGGAGACGGACGCTCACCGCTGCCGGGTTGTCCCATCCATCCAGGCGATCAGGCCGGCGATAGTCGAGCGCCCGGCGCTCCCGTAATTCATAGAGCGCCCTGTCCGGGACACCGCCCAAGGGTGACCGGAGCACACCCACCAACGCGACAGCATCATGCGGATTCTCCAAGATTCGGAGCAGGTTCACGAGATCGATGACCTCTTGCCGGCGATAGAAATGTTTTTCACCGTCCGTGATGTAGGCAATGCCGTGCCGCCGCAAGGCTTCAAGGTAGTGTTCCGCCTGCGTGAGCTTTCGGAACAGCAGGGCGATGTGGCCCGGCTTGAGTGACTCCCGTTGCCCGCGTTCGTCCATCACCGCTTCGCGGCCCAAGACCTCCTCCTTGAGCCAGCGGGCCAGCGCCTCGGCCTCCGCGCGCGTCGCGGCCGCGGCATCGAAGGCGGCCTCGCCATCCGCTGGTTTCACCAGGCGCAGGTTTACTCCGGTCTGGGTTGTGGCCGGCTGGCGGTTCGGTCGAACTTCCAGCCGGACGTTTTCCGGCTGAAGATGTTCCCGCCGCTCAAACAGTCGATCGAACACTTCATTGACCGCCGCAAGCACGGAACCATGACTGCGGAAGTTCGTCCGCAAGGACAATTCCTCTCCGCCATCTTCGCGGATCTTGCGGACGACCCGATCGAAGGCCTCGATATCCGCACGGCGGAAGGCGTAGATGGACTGTTTGGGATCGCCGACGATGAACAACTTTCCCGGTTCCAATTCGATCTCCCGCCAACTTCGGGCGCAGCGACCGGGGCGTTCCGCCACATACAAGATGATTTCATACTGGACCGGATCAGTGTCCTGAAATTCATCCACCAGCACGGCGCGATACTCCCGTTTAATGCGTTCCCGAACCGGCGGGTGATCGCGGAGGAGGCCGCGGGCTCTCGCCAGCAAGCCGTCGAACGATATCCACCCATCTGCCACAAAGGTGCGCCGGACTTCCCGCACAAAAGGATCGAGCAAGTCGAGCAGATCGCCGAAAAACGGCTGATCGACTTGCCCTAGCGCTTGCGCCCGGCCGATCAACTCGGCAGCTTCTTCGAACTCCTCCGCACTCCACCCGCTGGCGACATGCGTGTCCAGATTTCGGTTCAGCTCCTGCCGCACACCGGCATCCACGCCGGCCAATCCGTCCAACCCGCAGTTCGTCACAGCGCGGAACACGGCGGCGGCGGCCGCTAGCATCGACTCGATTTTCCGGCGCTTGGGACGGTCGTGGGCGGCTAAAAGCCGCTCGGCCCGGTCTCCAGCGGCCGCCAGCCAGTCGCGCAGCGCGGGGTCAAGCTGACCGCCACGGATCTGACTCCGCAACGCATCCAGATCCACCAACTCACTGCAGAGCGAACGGGCCAGCTCTCGCACCTGGTCGAGCTCCATGTGCGCAAGCACGCGCCGCCAGACAGCATGGTTGGGACCTTCTTGTCCCAGTTCTTGATCCAGCCACAGGTCCCAGCGCGCGGTAAAGTGTTCGTCGAACCGCAAGCCGTCATCTTCCTGGAATGCCGGATCCACACCGCTCTCCAAGGGATGCAGGCGCAACAGATGCGCGGCGAAGCTATGGAGAGTCCCGATCTGGGCCTTTTCCAGGTCCCTCAGCGCCGCGTCCGCCCGCGCAGCGACGGCGGTCGTCGAGAGGCCGTACCGCTCGCGCAGCGCCGCCACCTGTCGAGCGGTCGCATGCTCGAAGGGCCCGACCGTCCCCGCACGGGACAAGGCGATCAGGCGTTCCCGCAACCGGACCTTCATCTCCGTGGCCGCCTTGTTGGTGAAAGTCAGCGCGACGAGCCTCGTCATGGCGACCGGTTCGGGTTCTTTCATCAGCAGGTTGACCAGCCGATTGACCAAGAGCGTGGTCTTGCCCGTGCCGGCGCCGGCCACGACGACGACGTTGCGATCAAAGGTGGTCTCGGCCTTGAGTCGCACCGCTGCATCAGGAACCGCCATGTCGGGTTGTTCGCTGCTCACTTGCGACCTTTCATTCGATTCACGCAGGTAGCTTTCCCGTATCACCCATCATCGCCGTCGCTGAGCTTTTGTCTGCGCAGTTCCCGGAGTACCTTCGCCGGCTCAGCGCGGAAGGCCCGCCATCGGGTCGGTTCGTGGAAACGGCGGCAGGCACCGAAATAGTCACAGGAGTCGCAATACCCGTTAGGAAGAATGAAGAATCGTCCCGCCGCGAGGCCTTCGATCAAGGTCGCGAGGGTCCGCCGAAGCTGCGGCCCGGCGCTCGAGTTCCATGCGGACGCAGGAAAGGTCGATCGGTCGAGAGGGCGTTCCCATTTCGGGGCGAGAAACACAAAGTCCACTTGGCTCGGAGGCGGATGGCCGGGAACCTCGATAAGCGTGTACAGCGGCGGCTGCAAGCGAACGCCCCTCACCGCGGACAGGAGCAGGTTGCGGTCTTCTGACTTCATGCTGGCTCCGACCTTGACCTTATAGTCGATGACACGCAGGGCGAAAGGATGGTCTCGCCGATCCACGCGGTCCACTCGTCCCTTCACCGGGATAGCATCGCGCCGGCCGACTGCCGCACCTGTCAACCAGCCGTATCCCTCCACCTCGAACGCCGCCGGTTTGAATCCCTCGCGTCGGTACTCATCCTGGTCGGCTTCCACGCACAGGGCCACCAACTCGGCGACCGTCTCACGGGCCATGTCCCAGAGCAAGGCGTACCCTCCCGCTCGCTCGGCGGTACACTCCGCGAAGGCGGCCTCTACCGCCGTCCGCGCCACCTCTCGAACCGCAGACGCGGACAATGGCTTCTCCGGCCATTCGTTCCCAACCAGGCACTCGTAGCATCGGCGCAGGGCCGCATGACAGAGGGTGCCCAGGGCTTGTGGATCGAGGTCGCGCCGCACCGGTCGGCGAACCGGCTCCAGCCGCAGCACCTGCGCGGCGAAATACTGGAACGGGCATCGCGCGTACCGTTCCAGTGCCGTCGGCGCCACACCCTGCTCCTCGAGAACCGCCCAATGGGCGGCGAGCGGACCGGTCAGCCCATCGTGGGGTCCCAAGTCCTGCGACCCGCTTTCGAGCTGTTCCAGGGCTTCCCAACCTCGAAGGAAGAGCGTGATGTCCCGCCCGACCGCCCGCAGCCAGGCGGACGGATCCTGTTCCTGCAGGATCAACCACAGCGCAACCTCAACAGGCGGCAACACCGACCGAATCACCGGTTGCCGCTCCAGGCGCTCCACAAGCCGCCTCGGCACGGACACCTCCAGGGGAGATTCCACGCCAAGCCAGCGGCCGGCCGCGCCGATGAAGGCTGACGGGGCGAGCGCCCGCCCCGCGTCGTCGGTGCGTTGGTAGATCAGATACAGCCGGCGGCCCGCCGCGCCGCAGAGCAGTCGAAAGAGGAGGTGCTCCTCGTCATAGCCAGCCAGCTTTTCGTCGATCTTGAAACCCAAGGTCTCGGCCAGCGCTCGGCGATGGGCATCGCGAAGGAACGCGTCCTCGCGAATGGAGCGGGGAAACATCTTTTCATTGAGGCCCAAAATAAACAAAGCGCGAAACGGCAGGCCGCGGGCCGCCATGGCGTCCAGCACCCGGACTCCCCGGTGGTCTTCGCCGGCGATTGGGATCGTCGTTTCCTCAATCGCCCGGACGAAGAGGCGGACCCACTCTTCCCACGACAATTCGCCGCCCAGCAGGTCAAGCTGGCGAAGCGTCGCGGCGACCGCCGTGAGCGCCTGTCCCACCGCCACCCACCGCGCAGCCTCCGGGTCGCCGGCTTCCATCTCCGCCGTCGAGCCAGGCAATAGCAAGTGTCTGGCGGCCAGGTCAAAAAACGCATCGGTCAGTCGGGCCGGCGACCCACGTGCCGGCAACGCGCGGCAATCGGCGATCAGGCCGGAGACCGCCCGCCACAGCAGCTCCAGTTGCGTCGCCTCGATCCCCGGCCGCCCGACTCCGTCTTCTTCACTCTCTCCGTCCCGACCGATGGCAAGGGACGCGCCCCCGGCGCCCGCCAACCGTCGCCATTCCTCCTCGCCCCGCGTAATGTTCAACGTCTCGACCGCCAGCTTCCACAGGTCCGGCCGCGCTTCGGTCCCGTTACCGATCCGTTCCACGCGATACAGCGGCGAGGTGAGCACATCCATCATCGCCGTCCGATAAAAGCCCTGCACGGGCAGCGCGGCGAGCTGCAGCAACACCTTGACGATCGGCTCGTGCATGAGCGGCCGTCCGGCCGTCGAAGTAAACGGAATCCGATGCCGGTCGAACACCGACTGGAGACAGGAGAGATAGGGGTCAAGGGTCCTGGCCGTCACCCCGATGTCGTCGAAGCGGTATCCATGCGTCTCGACCAGCTGAAGAATTTCCCGGCACGCGGCCGCCACTTCCTCTTCCGGACCGACGGTGTGCATGACCTGAAGCTCCAGCCGGTCGTCGGCCGGCCGGGCGAAGGGCCCCGCGGACCGGGGAAGAGGAGTCACCGCGTCTGCAGACGGGGCCAGCGGCTGGAGATAGCGTTCAAAAAACCGCCGGGCGAACGCAAAGGCGGGGTCGTCTTCCAGCGGGAACAAGAGGGTCGTCGTAACCCGTGTCGTCACCGCTTCCAAAAGCGAGAGCTGGACCTGGGTCAAATCGTAGAAGCCGTAGTACACCGCATGGCGGAGGCCGCCCAGAAACTTCGAGTCGTGCACACACGAAACGACGGCACCCGCCAGATCGTCCGCCGTCCCGACGCCCAACTTTCTGGACGCTTCCGTCACCGCCGCATGAAGCGTAAACAAGGCCTCCAGCCCCCGCGCCTCGTCCTCCTCGAACACACCTTCGCGGACGCCGCGCAGCGCCTCGGCCGAATCCACTGCAGCGTCCTTGAGATCCCGCACCGTCGCCCACAGCGCCGCCCAGGTGCCAGCGGAGTGCCCCAGGCGTCGAAAGGGTTCCAGCGCGGACAGTCGGCTATCCACGATGCGGCGGATGAGCTGTTCGAAAAAGAGGTCATCGACGAGTTGAAAGGCGGAGGCGGCCGCTTCGCGGGAGGCGTGCCGGTATTCGTCCCACAACCGCAACGCCAGGTGATGAAACGTGAGGAAATGGACGTTCAGCAGACAGAGATCGGATTCGACTGTCAGCAAGTAGCGGACACGGTCGAGCAACGGACTGGATGGGACGATGACAGCGACAGCGGCGAAGGGATCATCGGCTTTGAGCTGTCGAATCTCATCAGCGAGGGCAGTTTCCAGGTAGGGATGGAACGGACCGGTGACGATGCGCAACATCACACTGCGCTCGGATCATTCTTCTTTCATCTTCCACACTGTCAAGGTCACCCCGTCTCCGGCCCAAGAATTTCGCCGTTGCAATCCACGCAGGCCCAGTCGCCGTCGATGAAGGACATCGGGTCTCCGCACAGCGGACAATCCGGCGGAGGCCCCTTCTCGATCACGGGCAAAGGTGGCAACTCGAATTCGTCGTCCTCAGTCGACATGGGAAGGCCTCTTGTCTTACGTCGCGCGCGCTTGCATCTTCAACTGCAGCGCCTTTTCGGCGCTTTGACGGCTGGGGACGCCGACGAACGTCAGGCGGCCGTCGATGATCGTCGCCGGCACGGCCCGCACGGCATGTCGGTTGGCCAGTTCCTGGCCGTCCGGCGTCGTGATATCGACTTCGCGGTAACTGAAGCTGTACTTCACGCGCAATTCCTTCCACAAGCTCTTGGCCGCGGGGCAAGCCCCGCAGGTCGGCGAATACAGCAAGACGACGTTCGGCATATCGGTGCTGTTCCCGTTCAGGTGCCGTTTAGTAACGGTTAAAAGAAACGTGGGTGGCGCATCTTAGCACCAGGTCGAAACGACCCGCAAGCTCGGATTCTTGTCGGACAGCCAGGGGTTCCGCCATCGGTTCCCGTCCTTGACAGCCTTGGGCAGGGTTGTTAGGGTCAAATCCGAATCGCCCTGTCTCGGACACGCGCATCAAGGCCTTGCGCGGCTCATCCTGCTGGGAGACGAGGCTCGTGCGGACTGGAGAGCCGGACCGGCCAAGGTACAGGCGAAGAAAGCCGTCCCCCCTCCGGGGGACAAGGAGGTGGAGATATGCTGGCCACGCAAGTCCGTCAGAAGGATGGCGTCTTCTACTTCGTCGCCTACCCGGCTGAAGATTTGTTGCGGAAAGTCCGCTTCATGAGCCGGTTCTACGGCGAGGGCGAGCAGATCGTGCCGGCGGAGGTCGAGGAAGCCGACGAGATCGCGCACTTCATCGCCAAGATCGAGCGCAGCGACAAGGCCTTCCAACGCCAGCTTTCGCGGGCCAAGGTGCGGGCCATCGTGAATTTTTACGAAACGGCGGTCAGCCAGCCACCCATCCCCGGCACCGTGCTGCTTTTCACTTCGGAGCGGCTCCGGTTCGAGCCAGTCGGGTCCTTCGAGCACACGGGTCATCTGGAAGAGCCCAGCGGCCCCTATCTGATCATCGACGGCCAGCATCGCCTGGCCGCCCTCCATTTTTACTACCGTGATCGGCCGGACGAAGCCCGGACTATTCACGTTCCCTGTGTCATTTTCGACGGGCGGAGCGAAGATTTCGCCACCGAGATGTTCGTCATCATCAATTCGACGCCCACCCGGATCAACAAGAGTCACCTGGTGGACTTGTACGAGCGCGTCTCGTGGGCGGCCCCGGACAAGAAATTCGCCGCGCGCGTCGTCGAACGACTGTACAGCGAGCCGGACAGTCCGCTCCGCTACCGCATCAATCGCTTGGGGGGCCGCAGCAAACAGGAGAAATGGATTCTGCAGGCCGAGTTGTTCAACGAGCTGCACCGGTGGATCAGCCGAGATTGGCGCAAACTGGAAAAAGAAGGCACTGGCGTCAAGGAGGTGACCCGTTTCTACGGAATCGTCCGCGATTTCTTCAAAGCGGCGGAGCGCGTGTGGGGCGAGGCCTGGGGACAGGCTAATTATATGATCACCAAACCTGTGACGCTTAAGGCCATGGTCCGCGTCTGCGCCGATCTGGCTGCACAGGACCGGGGTGCAGCCGCCGACCGCCCTATGCGCTGGGAACACCGTTTGGCGCCGTGGAAGGACCTGATGCGGCAATTCCGTGTCGACGGGTTCTACGAACGTTTTCCCGCCAAAGGCCAGGTGGAGCGCGTGGCCCGCATCCACCGTGAATTGGCCAAAGCCGCCGGGTTGGAGCCATCACGGATCGGCGGCAACGAAGGGAAAGAAAAAGAGTGAACCACGGCTTGCGTCGCGAGGAAAAGCGCGGATACAGTACCGCCCAGGGTTTACCGTCGTTCTTTCCACACGATGAGGTTTTTATGGCGATGGCGTCGGTGATGCTCCCGCTCGGAACACCCGCTCCTTCGTTTGCATTACGCGATGTCGTGAGCGGTCAGGTTTACTCGCTCGACTCGTTCAAAGACAAGTCGGCCTTCCTGGTTATATTCCTCTGTCGGCACTGTCCCTACGTGCAGCACGTCCAGCACGAGATCGCCAAGATCGGACGGGACTACGCGGATTCGGCACTCGGGATCATCGCGATCAGCAGCAACGATCCGGCGCACTATCCCGATGACGCGCCGGAGCGGCTCAAAGAAATGGCCCAACGCCTCGGGTTCCGATTCCCGTTGTGCTTCGATGAGACCCAGGAGGTCGCCAAAGCCTACCAGGCCGCGTGCACGCCGGACTTCTACCTGTTCGACGCCGACCGGCGCCTGGTGTATCGAGGACAACTGGACGACAGCCGCCCGAGCAATGGCCTTCCCGTCACCGGCCGCGATCTCCGCGCCGCCATCGAGGCCGTGCTCGCGGGCAAACCGGTCGATCAGAACCAAAAACCCAGCATCGGCTGCAGCATCAAATGGAAGCCTGGTAACGCCCCCGCCTACGCGCAATAGAACGCGACCCGCGGCATGGTTACCTGGTCACGCCTCGCGCCTTTCACCGTCATGGCCTCACCTCGACATGCAAGCCGGCGGTAGCCTCTTCCACTTCGACGGCGACCGTCCGCTTGGTCCGCCGTAATTGGAGCGTCAATTCTCCCCCGAGCACGCCGAGGCGTCGGATTCTCACCCAATTGAGGAAACGCGGCAGGCAGGGACGGGTCAACACGAGCGTGGAGCGGGCATGGTCGATCGCGAGGCCGAGCACCGCGCCAAGCAAGGCCCACGGCACCGCCGCCGCCCACGCTTGCGGCGAACACGCAACGGGATAGAGGGTCGGGCCGGCATCCCGGCGCCGACTGAACCCGCAGAACAACTCCGGCAGACGCCGCAATTCCATGTGGACCGCGGCGTCAAACATCGCTTGGAAGATCGCCAGGGAACCGGCCCGATACCCTTGCCGCGCACAGCCCATGGCGATGAGCGCATTATCGTGCGGCCACACGGACCCATTGTGATAGGACATCGGGTTGTAGCGCGCGGCTCCGACGGCCACCGTGCGCACGCCCCATCCAGAAAAGAACCGGGGAGACAGCAACCGGTCAGCCACGGCCCGAGCCCTCGCGGGCTCGCAGACATCCGTCAGCAACAGATGCCCCGGGTTCGAAGCGAGCACCCGACACGGCTGTAATGTCCCGTCCAACGCGAGGGCATAGAAGTTCTTCTCCGGAAGCCAAAAATGCCGTTCGAACTGCTCTCGGAGCGCTGCCGCGCGCTGTTCCTGCATCTCCGCGAACGCGCCGTCACCACACAGACGCGCGAGCGCGGCGGCCGCCCGCCGTGCCGCGTACAGGTAACCCTGGACTTCGGCGAGCGCGATGGGCCCCCGAGCCAGTTCCCCATCGGCATGGAACACGGCGTCTTCGGAGTCCTTCCATCCTTGATTGCGCAGGCCGCGTGCGGTCTCGCCGCCGTAGGTCAAGAACCCCTGCGCATCGACGGCCCGGTCAAACCATTCGACGGCCCGTTGCACGTGCGGGTAGAGGATTTTGACGGTGTCGATGTCCCCAGTCCGGTGGTAGTATTCCGCCGCCAGCCACACGAACAGGGGAGTCGCATCGACGCTGCCATAGTACCGTCCAAAGGGGATTTCGCCCGTACGGGCCATTTCGCTCTGCCGCATTTCGTGCAGCACCTTCCCCGGTTCGGCATCGCGCGACGGATCGAAACGATCGGCTTGATGGGCGGCGAGAAAACGGAGGACCCCGCGCGCGTAGTCCGGATTGGCCCACAGGACCTGATAGGCGGTGAGCAGCCCGTCGCGCCCGAACACGGTCGAGAACCAGGGAATGCCGGCATAGGGATACGGTCCCTCCGGGGTGTCCGTCGTCAGCATCACGAGGTCCGCAGTGGACCGACACAGCCATTCATTGAACAGCTCATCGGATGTCTCCACCGCAGGCAGCCGGCGGCTCCCCGCGATCCGCGCCTGGTGCGCCCGGCGCACGCCGACCGCGAAGGGCAACACGGGGCGCTCGTCGGTTCCGTCGCTGTCGCAGCGGACCGTCATCGCCAGCCGGACCCGCTCGCCGGGAGCCACCCGCACAACAAACTCCGCTCGTTCGACGGTCAGCTCAGCCGGCGGCGGCGAAAACTCGATTCGCGTCGAACGTCTCAGCCCATCCAACCCGTGGTAGCGGAGCCAAACCCGGCGGTTCTCCTCAGTCGCGGCGGCAAAGCTCCCTCGGCGCGCCCGCTGAATCCCGCGCACCTCGAAAAGGTCGCGGAAGTCCGCCCCGAATTCGAGTCCCAGCGTCAACGTCAGCGCCGTGCCGGCGAAATTCCGCACGGTGAAGACGTCGTACAGAGTGTCATCCCAGACGAACTTCATGCGGCGAATGTGGACCGAATCCCGCGGAAGCTGGAGCTGGCCGTCGGTCCAAAGGTCCGGATTGGCCAAGTCGACGTTCAAGCGCGCGTTGTTCCGCTGCACGCTTGAACTCAGAAAAAGCGGAGGCTGCCCCTGGATGCGCAAGCGCAAGAAACTCAGATGCCGCGTGTCCCGAAAATACAACCCTTCCACGCCGCCGGCGAGACCGGAGAGATCGCCCAGCACGTCGAAGACGGCGAAGGTATCGCCGTACTTCAGAATCCGGCTGCGTTCGAGCCCGGAGCCCACGGCCGGAATATAGAACGTCGGGGCCGACGGCCCGGGCTCGCTCATGTTGCGGCTCCTTCGGACCACGAAGCAAGACGTTCGAGTTGCCGCCAGTACAGCCGAAGGTAATCGTGGGCCATCCGGTCGGCAGTGAACCGTCGCTCAAACTCCCGGCGAATGGCGCAACGATCCAGCATCGGAACGCGTTCGAGACAGGCCACGGCTTCTTTCTCGTTCTCCACGATCAACCCGGTCACGCCGTCTTCCAGAACCTCAGGAACGGATCCGCGACGAAAGGCGACGACCGGCGTCCCGCAGGCCATGGCCTCGATCATGACCAACCCGAACGGCTCGGGCCAATCGATCGGGAACAACATGGCCAAGGCGCCACCCAGCAATTCGGCTTTCTCGGCCTCGCCGATTTCGCCGAGAAACTCAATTCCCGG
Organism: Nitrospira calida; assembly: GCF_976986435.1. Classification (NCBI taxonomy): domain Bacteria; kingdom Pseudomonadati; phylum Nitrospirota; class Nitrospiria; order Nitrospirales; family Nitrospiraceae; genus Nitrospira; species Nitrospira calida. Next base: position 1,734,475 of record NZ_OZ335950.1, on the reverse strand, counting down.
TTCGCGCAACAACGGCCGGATCACGTGGTTGAAATACTCCTGATCAGCCCGGTCCACCTTGGCCGCGATGCGTAAGGGAAGGCCTGCCCGGCGCGCGATCCGGATCGCGGTGTCGGGCCCCTTTTCGGGAGAGATCCGCCCGAGAAAAACTAAGTAGCCCTTCGGCTCCGTACTCAAAGCCAGCAAGTCCGATGGGAGCCCATGATAGACCGTGCCAATCCAACCCAACCCGGGCAAAGGCGTGCGCTGAGCGTTCGAAATCGACACGGCCGGCATATCCGGGAAGGTACGAGCCAGCAGATCCAGATCGGGCAAATCAAGTCGGCCATGGAAGGTCGTGATCGTGCGGTCCCGTTGGTCTCGGAAAACCGGAAAGTGGAGGAAATCGACCTCGTGAAAATGCAGGATGTCGAATTCGTACGCCAATTGCCGGACACGCTCGATCATGGCGAGCGTATACAGTTGCGGCATGGCGACGGGGTGGAGCCGCAAGGCGCGCGGCGCAGTGGAGATCAACCGAGCGCGGGTGGATGAATCTCCGCTGGCGAACAGCGTGACCTCGTGACCCAAGTCGATCAAGGCCTCGGTCAAATAGGCCACCACCCGTTCAGTACCTCCATAGAGTTTCGGAGGCACGCTTTCGATCAGCGGCGCGATCTGGGCGATACGCATAGCATGTGTGCCAACGACGACAGGTCCCTTCACTGAAGCGGTGCCCACCACGGGAGCTCGGCCACGCCGGAAGGCAATCACCGGAATAATACAGTAAACCAAAGTTCACGCTTGTCAATGCCTCGCCTCTGCGTCGCACCCGACACGTCATCCGGCGGTTGCACGGCGCTTCACTTCAATGGGGCCGCGGCATTGCTGCCGCGGAATCTGGCATCCCGCTCTACAGCGATCATTACATCACAGAGCTTCAATGGGGCCGCGGCATTGCTGCCGCGGAATCGACGGGCGAGCGTAGCTGCCCGTTCACGGTGGCCTCGCTTCAATGGGGCCGCGGCATTGCTGCCGCGGAATCCACCCTGGCCACTCCGGTGGGGTGGACGGCCGGCTCGCTTCAATGGGGCCGCGGCATTGCTGCCGCGGAATCCCACAAGCAGGCTGGTCCGCACGTCGCGGCGGATCAGAGGCTTCAATGGGGCCGCGGCATTGCTGCCGCGGAATCGGAGACGTGCGGTTGACATACCCCCTCACGACGCTGTGCTTCAATGGGGCCGCGGCATTGCTGCCGCGGAATCTACCACATTCCCGCCCCACGTCGGGTCCTCTACTTCGCTTCAATGGGGCCGCGGCATTGCTGCCGCGGAATCGCCGCAATTCCTTCCCGGTACTTGCGGCGCGCTTCGAGGCTTCAATGGGGCCGCGGCATTGCTGCCGCGGAATCTACCTCTGACTCAGCCACGCTGCGGTCGTGGCTGGTGCTTCAATGGGGCCGCGGCATTGCTGCCGCGGAATCCGTGCCGATCTCGGCAATCGGCGGCCTCGGTGGGCTCGCTTCAATGGGGCCGCGGCATTGCTGCCGCGGAATCTAGCTTCTTCCAATCCTCGATGTCCATATCGGACATGCTTCAATGGGGCCGCGGCATTGCTGCCGCGGAATCTGTATGAAAATTATGCGTTAAATGTGACAAAGATATACGCTTCAATGGGGCCGCGGCATTGCTGCCGCGGAATCGCGGGTGAATGCGATGGTCCAGGCGATCAGTGCCCGGCTTCAATGGGGCCGCGGCATTGCTGCCGCGGAATCCTCCTTGGACCATGCGCCTCCAAGACGGTGTCGGCGGCTTCAATGGGGCCGCGGCATTGCTGCCGCGGAATCCATGTCGGCGATGCGGAAGGCGCGGTCTACCCCACTGCTTCAATGGGGCCGCGGCATTGCTGCCGCGGAATCTGCGCGATCAGCGCCTCGCGATCGGCTGAGGTATCGGCTTCAATGGGGCCGCGGCATTGCTGCCGCGGAATCGCATCATCGTCGCGCTGGATTTTCAGCATATTGTTCGGCTTCAATGGGGCCGCGGCATTGCTGCCGCGGAATCGCGATGAAAGCAATCCTCAAATACCGACGCCTCGAGCTTCAATGGGGCCGCGGCATTGCTGCCGCGGAATCCACAATATGCGACGCCGGCGCTGCCTCCCTTCTGGGCTTCAATGGGGCCGCGGCATTGCTGCCGCGGAATCCGGGCGCTCCCCGAGACCCTCGGGCGAGACTTCCTCGCTTCAATGGGGCCGCGGCATTGCTGCCGCGGAATCCTCGAAGGAGCCTTCGAGGGAGTCCCCAAAGACGGGCTTCAATGGGGCCGCGGCATTGCTGCCGCGGAATCGGCGCGGGCAGCTCCGGCACGACATTTGGCGCAGCAGGCTTCAATGGGGCCGCGGCATTGCTGCCGCGGAATCCCCGCAGATCAATCCGGGCATATTGAACGCCGAGTAGCTTCAATGGGGCCGCGGCATTGCTGCCGCGGAATCAGCGTCAGCGTCACCCCGCTGTCGGTCTGAGCGGAGGCTTCAATGGGGCCGCGGCATTGCTGCCGCGGAATCTCCGAAGGTACGTCCCCTTCGAGAGGATAACACCCTCGCTTCAATGGGGCCGCGGCATTGCTGCCGCGGAATCCCGGTCGCTCGGCAGACATACATCCGACTGGGAAGCACGCTTCAATGGGGCCGCGGCATTGCTGCCGCGGAATCGGTCAATGCGTCGAATCAGTTATCTGTGGTCTGTGCGCTTCAATGGGGCCGCGGCATTGCTGCCGCGGAATCTCTCTCGCTACTAGCAGTTCACCACAACCCAAAGAAAGCTTCAATGGGGCCGCGGCATTGCTGCCGCGGAATCGCGATAGCCTGTGTGTTTAACAACATGAATGTTCCTGCTTCAATGGGGCCGCGGCATTGCTGCCGCGGAATCACCGCCAGCCGGTCCCTGGCTGGCGCAAGGAAGAAAGCTTCAATGGGGCCGCGGCATTGCTGCCGCGGAATCCGCCGCCTCACGCAAACGCGTGAGCTGCTCCTCCGTGCTTCAATGGGGCCGCGGCATTGCTGCCGCGGAATCCGCCGCCTCACGCAAACGCGTGAGCTGCTCCTCCGTGCTTCAATGGGGCCGCGGCATTGCTGCCGCGGAATCGCATTCTCCTGTACTGGCCGATACTACCAATACTTGGCTTCAATGGGGCCGCGGCATTGCTGCCGCGGAATCACCGCGCCGGCGAAACAGGCGACGTTCCCAGATGTCGAGCTTCAATGGGGCCGCGGCATTGCTGCCGCGGAATCGAACCCAAGGCGCCCTCTGAGGTGCTTACAGAACATTTGCTTCAATGGGGCCGCGGCATTGCTGCCGCGGAATCGCCGCCATGCTGTTGGCGGAGTCGGTGAATTTGCTGCTTCAATGGGGCCGCGGCATTGCTGCCGCGGAATCTCAGGGTCATCTGCGGCTGGTAGCACCTCGGTGGTGCTTCAATGGGGCCGCGGCATTGCTGCCGCGGAATCGCGCTCCTATCATCGTCATCGCCACATGTAATGACTATGCGCTTCAATGGGGCCGCGGCATTGCTGCCGCGGAATCGACGCGTGAGGATGAGGAGATTGGGATAGGGCTGGGTCGCTTCAATGGGGCCGCGGCATTGCTGCCGCGGAATCGAAGCGACACGGCTTACGCGCAGCCGAAGGCAAGGCGCTTCAATGGGGCCGCGGCATTGCTGCCGCGGAATCAGAGACCAGCGACACGTTCACGGCACTTGTGCTGGACGCTTCAATGGGGCCGCGGCATTGCTGCCGCGGAATCCGACGGCTTGTTGCGCAGTGCCGTACCCGCCTAGCCGCTTCAATGGGGCCGCGGCATTGCTGCCGCGGAATCCATGACCCCGTATTGATCATTGGCAATCTTCTGTATGCTTCAATGGGGCCGCGGCATTGCTGCCGCGGAATCGGTCCCGGTACTCGTAGAGAAGGTTCGTATACTTAAAGCTTCAATGGGGCCGCGGCATTGCTGCCGCGGAATCGGTGGCCGTGGCACGCGGAAGGGGGGCGCCAAAAAGCTTCAATGGGGCCGCGGCATTGCTGCCGCGGAATCCAAAAATCCAACGATACCCAGTAAGACTCGTACCAGTGCTTCAATGGGGCCGCGGCATTGCTGCCGCGGAATCCAGCAATTCCAGGTTGGCTTGCGGGTCATCTCGCCAGCTTCAATGGGGCCGCGGCATTGCTGCCGCGGAATCAGCACCCGCTGTTCAAGACAGGAGGTGCATAAGTGTTCTGCTTCAATGGGGCCGCGGCATTGCTGCCGCGGAATCCTCACGCAGCAGCCCGCCTCGCACTCAGCATAAGGAGCTTCAATGGGGCCGCGGCATTGCTGCCGCGGAATCAAGCCAGCTCCGCCCCAAAATGGCGCAATTAGTCCTTTGCTTCAATGGGGCCGCGGCATTGCTGCCGCGGAATCTCGACCGCGGTCGCAGCGCTCCCATGCCGACTGAACAGCTTCAATGGGGCCGCGGCATTGCTGCCGCGGAATCTCTCTCCTCGCCGGGAGTCTGGAGGCGCCCCTGAATCTCGAGATACCGGCCGCGGCATTGCTGCCGCGGAATCTCGTGCGTCGGCGCTTCCGCCCCCGGATGAAGACTATCGCTTCAATGGGGCCGCGGCATTGCTGCCGCGGAATCTCGCGCCCGCCCCAGCCGGGCGACGCATCCGGCTGGCCGCTTCAATGGGGCCGCGGCATTGCTGCCGCGGAATCTCCGGCTCTGCAGGCGAAACCGCTCCGCACGGACATTCCTTCAATGGGGCCGCGGCATTGCTGCCGCGGAATCTCGAAGATGATGAGCTGGCAGCCGCGACACCTGTTACACCTTCAATGGGGCCGCGGCATTGCTGCCGCGGAATCTCGCGAATGCCACCAGGCATCAGTGCCGGTTCTGCAATTCCTTCAATGGGGCCGCGGCATTGCTGCCGCGGAATCTCGACGTGGAACACCACGATGGGGGACGAGACCACGGACCTTCAATGGGGCCGCGGCATTGCTGCCGCGGAATCTCCCTGGATCCAAATGCGTGACGAGCCCCAGGCGTAATCCTTCAATGGGGCCGCGGCATTGCTGCCGCGGAATCTCCCTGGGACGCGAATACGGAGAGCGATCTCGCGGGCTACTTCAATGGGGCCGCGGCATTGCTGCCGCGGAATCTCGCATGGTCGATTGACTTCCGCGCATGGGTGCGTTGAACTTCAATGGGGCCGCGGCATTGCTGCCGCGGAATCTCTGCTCTCATGGATGTCTCCGTTTTTCTGTCTGTCCTGACGCACTGTGCGAGCGCTTCCGCTTTCCAGCCAACGTGTCCTGACACCGCGCACGTGTGTCACCTCCTCTCATCACTTCTACGCCGGCAACTCAAGTGGTTGCAGCGTCGCGAGTGCTGCCGGGTGTTCCCCCGGCACCCCACCGCTCGCGCCGCACGGCACGCATTCCTTCACACCACTTACGCGTGTCGCTTCACTTGCGTGAACCCCTTGCCCAGCGATTCGATACTCTTAATCGGCCGTCCCTCCGTCGGCCCCAGGTCCACAATGAGCACATGGTCTTCCTGATGATTGATCACCTCGGCCAGTGCCGCTTTCATCTTGATGACATCGATCTCCGGGAGGTCACACTGAAAGACCGAAAGCTGTAAATGCGCGCCGAATCCCTTCATCGTTCTATAGACGCGCCGTAATCGTTTCGGATCACAGATATCGTACGCCACAATATACAGTCGCCGCATGGCTCACCGGGTTGTGAACGCCGGATAGTGTGGGATTTCACCGAGCAGATACCGTCCGAACAGACGAGCCTGTACCTCCAGAACGCGACGATAACTCACCTGATAGCCAAAGACCGGATGCGTAATTTCCTGGCTCATCCGCCGTTCGTAAGTTTCGATAAAGCGCCGTCGCCCCTCCAGCGTGAGCGCGACAGTTCCCATACGCCGAATAAAGTCCGTTGATCGCACCTCACCGTTGTTGATCGCCGTGAGCACCGCGGAATCCGCGATGAGCGGACGAAACTCCTCCATGAGATCCAGCGCCAAGGCCGGTCGCCCGTAGCGCGGCTGGTGATAGAACCCGAGAAACGGGTCGAGCCCTACCGCGTGGAGGGTCACCGTCCACTCGCGAGTGAGCATCGCATAGGCTAGGGATAAGAGCGCGTTCACAGGGTCCTTCGGCGGTCGGCGGTTCCGCCCATCGAAATCAAATTCCGGCGGCTCCCCATCCGCCTTGAGCATGCCCCTGAATTCCGCGAAGTACCGGCGCCCGGCGGTTCCTTCAATACCCAACAACTCCTCCAGCGACTGCGCCTGGCCCGCATGCTGCAGGTCGCGCTTCAGATCCTGCAACACCGTCTCCGGCGCGGCGATGTGATTGCGCCGCAAGATCGTTCGGCAATTCGCAATCTTCGCCTGCACCAACCGCGATGCGAGCCGGAGACAGAACCCCCGATCCATCGCGGCGGCGTATTGGCGTCGCCGCAACTCCACGTTCTTGTGGATCAGGCCGGTCGTGAGACCATAGAACCAGCCGCCGCTGGAGAGATACGAAATCGGAATCTCTCGCTGACACAATTCCTGGACCACTTGCGTGCTGACCTGCACGTGACCAAAAAGCACCAGATGAGACACTTCCACCAATCGGGCTTCCGCCAGCACCTCGTCATGATCGACAACCTTCAAACAATCTCCGTCCTTCTTCACACGCGCGCCCGGCCGTTGCACATAGAACGGCAGCGCATCGTCCCGACTAGGCAACAACCGCCGCACCGTCGAGGCCGCCGGCTCGTCATCCTTGTGCTCCTGCTTGTGCTCCTGGCGCAACCAACCGATCTCATCCGGCAGACAGATGCTCACGAGCGAGCAGCGCGGACATTTCGGGCTGTCCATCAACGGCGGCGGGATGATCCCATCCCGGGCCACCTGTCGCATCTGGTGGATCAAGGCGAGCGTCCGTTCAATCAACTCCGGATCGAACGCGATCGCCACCCGCTCTCGTGATCCCGCAAAGTAGAGAAAACCGCCGTCGCACTCGAACCCGTTGTCGCGCAAGATAAGCCCCTGCGCGCACAGTTGCACCCGCTCCGGCTCCCACGCCCCCTTGTCCACATGCGGCCGCTTGCCCCGCTTGTAGTCCACGGGGGCCACCGCGTCCCCGACACCTTCGACCAGATCGATCTTGGCCGTGATCCCCAGTCGTTCCGACGACAACCAGACAGACCGCTGGTGGATCATCGTATCGTCTTCCACCTCAGCGGAGGTACGGGGACAGGCACCGGCTTCGCCGGAGCCAGTCCCCACCTGCCGTTTGGGACTCTCGTCCACCCGCCGGTGGTGAAACCGCCCCTCCACTGTGTCGGCGCTGTCGGCGAATTCGCCTTGCACCCACTCCAGATAGGCCAAACGAGGACAATACGCGAATTCGTTCAGCATCCTGACGGGAAGGAGCGGCTCCTCCATTACCGAGAGAGGCGTGTCACCGACTTCCTCACTCATACCACCACTCCTTTCGCTATTCAGTTGTCAAAGAACCGGGCCGATCGCTTGTGATCGGTCACCCCGTTTGTTAGACTTGCGGCAAGCCGATGCGAGGCCGACGATGTCCGCACCCGCCATCCAAACCAAGCGCTGGACCCGCCAGGAATACGACCGCATGGCCGAAGCCGGCATTTTCAATCCGGACGAGCGCGTGGAATTGCTCGGCGGAGAGATTCTGATCATGACGCCCCAGAATAGCCTGCATTCCGCCACGATCGGCCTCGCGCACACCGCGCTTCAACACGCCTTCGGCCGCAACCATTGGATTCGTATCCAATTGCCGCTGATCATTGACCCCGACTCTGAGCCAGAGCCGGATCTCGCCGTCGTCCCAGGAAACCCGAGGGACTATGTCAAGGAGCACCCTCGCTCAGCCCTGCTCGTTGTCGAGGTCGCCGACGCGACGCTTGCTCTGGACCGTGACCGGAAAGCCCACATCTACGCCCGCGCCGGCATCCCGGAATACTGGATCGTCAACCTCACGGAGCGTTGCCTGGAGGTCTACCGCGACCCAATGACACCGCCCGGCCAACCCGCCTCGTACCGTGCCGTCATGAAACTTGGTCCTTCCGAAACCATTGCTCCCCTCGCCGCCGCCTCGACGACGATCGCCGTCGCCGACCTGCTCCCGTAGGCGCTCCCCCTGTTGCTTGCTCCTTCTCCCTCGTGCCTCTCACTCGCCGACGATGCTCCACCCTGAGCCGAAGGGATTCGTCGGGCTGTCGAACCGGAACGGACTCCCCGCGCCGAACGGATTGTTCACGCTGTCCGGCGAGAAGGGACTGCCATACCGGCCGAACGGATTGCTCACCGAATCGGGGTCAAACGGATTCACACTCAGTCGCCCGCGATAGTTCCCTTCGCGGTCGTAGAGCCGCGGCGCCTGCGTGGCAAAGGGATTGGTCGCCGACCAAGGACTGAACGGACTGCCGTATCGCCCAAAAGGATTCATCGGGCTCTTGTAAAGAAACGGCGATCCGGCGCCATACGGATTCGCCAGCGAATTCGGATGGAAAGGATTCGCGCTCAGGTCGCCGAGATACTCCGCCTGTGTGGAAACCGGACCGGCGAACAGGAGCACCGCGATCAACCACCACATGGGCCCCTCCTTGCCTGTACAATCCCCCCTTTGCCGACTCGCCGTCTCACGCATCAACCTCACGCTTCACGAACGCCGCCCCGTCTCTCCCGCCGGCATGAACTGCCCCAGGCCGAAGTGCCACATGGCTGGCTTATTCCAGACCCTCACCGGGAAACAACTTGGTGATCAGCGACCGAGCCTCCGGCAAGTCGTGCCGAATGTCTTCGAGTTGCAATCCCTCTTCCCCGACGCTGGGATAACGTTCCCCCAATGTAGAATCCGGACACTCGTTCGCAGACCGGCCGCAAGGCCGATAGATCAGGCATGAACGCGGCCGCTTCGTCGAGGAGGCTTTGCAACGTATGGACCTTCTTCAATTTCCATCCCTGGCTGAGTAGGAAGGCCTTCAGATATCTCTCCAGGGCTTGCTGCAAAAAGAAGCCGGCTCCATCCGCATCCCCATCGGCCAGCAAAACATGGATCCGATGCCAGTCCCGGCGAGCGACCTTCAACCAATCCTCCGCGTAGGGCGAATCCGGTCGCTCCGTCACAGATCCACCCCCGTTCGAACAATCTCCGCCACAAACTGATCCCCACGCGCCAGACGGGTCGCCAACTCCTCCGGCGTCAGCACAATCGGCGCAAGAGGCATCCCATGGCTGATGTCTCTCACGAGAGCCAGCATCGACCCCATGCGTTCATAAAACCGTTCCTTGGTCGGGGCGACTACCAACAGGTCAATATCGCTGTGCTCAGTCGGCTCACCGCGCGCGACTGATCCATACACCAGCACCCGTTCCGCGCCATATCGGTCGCGCAATCGGTCCGCAATCGCCTTCAAGGCTGCCTGTGTCACCACGCCCCCAGTCGTCGTCCCCATTGCACCGCCTCCTGTTGATCTCCTCTAGCCCTCACTCACGGTCTGAACGGTCCCAGCTCTGAATGCCGCCGCATCATTTCACACTTCACATTCATTTTTCTCGACGGTCGCATCGCGCTTTACCCCTGCCCTCTCGCGCCTCACGCTTCCCCACCGGCATGAACTGCCCCAAGCCGAAGTGGGCAGAGTGGCCAAAACTTACAGCACGGGTCCCGGTTCATAAAGCCTTTGCTTGGCTGAAGTTAAGCTTGAAGTTGGCTCCCTCGCCAACCTTAATCCGTCGTGCACGAAACACGGCCACGATTCCAAGCGCTTGAAGGACTGATTTATTTAGTCTGTCCAAGCAGAGGTCAGGAACCTGCAGAAGAGCGCGGATTGTGTCTAGACCAAGGGGAGCTTCCCAAAGAGGCCACGTGGAGGAGAGTTCGCCATTGATATGACTCCACGATGTAGTACCCAGCCCCTTTGTTGTCGGAGCCGATGAGAAAAAGACAAGGCCACGATATGCAAGAAGATTGGCCATCCACACCGTGCGGGGTTTATTATCACTAGCAGTCGGGTCACGGTCCATGAGGGCATAACGACGATCCTCGACCGGATCCCACCTCATGGAAAGTGTTTCTTCTTGATAGGTCCATGGCTCGAATAGTGCCGCGTGTACCCGTTCCCGTGTAACTTTCTCAATAAGTTCGCGTACAGTGTCTAAAAAATACTGGTGGCCCGAGCCAGTAATGAAACAGAACGGTGTTGCCTCTATGCGGTTTGACTCGTTTTTGGTGCAAGCATCAGAAGCAAAACTCGCCAGCAGGTCAAGTGACTCACGATCAGTATGATTGGCGCTTTCGAGAAAGTTTTGAGAGTGCTCACGAAACTCTTCTCCTGTGCAGTCCAGATGTTTGCCGAGAGCAAGCTCTGGGCGTGGAACCGCATCTTTCAAGGCATCGAGCCATGCCCGACGTTTCTGTGAGAGAGCTTCTTTAAGCGGTTCGATCTCTGTTTCGATCGCCTTCTTCCGCTCATCTCCGCGCAGACGGCGTTTCTTGATTTCATCTCTTTTGTTTTTAAGCGCCGTCTTGGCTTTATCGAACTCTTCTTGCGCTGCTTTCCTTTTTTCTTCCGCCTCACTGGCCACCGGCGTCCCGCGTAAGGCCTGCGCCAGCACGTCGCTCAATTGCTTTGGGTCTTCAGCGGAAATCCCCTCCAACACCGGCGTCCACCTCACGGTCCGTCGCCATCTCAGCCTGGCATGTGTTTGGCCAACTTTATGGAGTGTCGCCAAGGTTCCGAGGGCCGCGAGGAACCCTAGTGGGTTAGCTCCGTCTAGTGCTGGCAACTCCAAATGCGCATTCATTTGGCTGTTTCCTCACTTTGGCTCCCGGTCATGATGAACACGCTGCCGTACCAATCTCCGAGACGCAGGATCGCTTCTAAATAGGCCAGCCCCCACCACCCATATCGGCGGGTGAGTCGCCAGAAACGTTCAGCGACCCCAGAGTCCGCACGATGGGCAGGAACAAGCTTGGCTCGATCTTCAGCAGAAAGCTTGATGGCATATTCACCCAACTGGCCGCATATCGATGGCGGAGTCGGGTCAATGCTAACGGGTGCGAATGGACGCGCATACCCGTGGTGGCTGGCAATTAGATGCAGAACCAGGTCTCGGGTATCATCTGAAATATTCGCAAACTGTTGAGCAAGCTGCGCTGAAAGCATCTCGTGCCGAAAATTATCGGGAAGCCTACTGGCCTCTCGAATTTCACGGCGTCTGGCTGCTGACCTCGGAACGTCAGCCGACTTAGCCAACGGTTCTTCGGCAACAGCAAGCTCGTTGCCTTGTCGCAAGACGAACTGGAAACGCTCATCCAGTTTCCCTACATCATGCCAATAGGCGGCCAGCCTTTCCGGCTCTATGACTTCTTGTGGCAAGCAGCGGGTTGCCAGTTTGCCCACCGCCCACTTGACCGACGCACTATGGATGTCCAACGACACCTCCCGTTGCCCGGCGGGCGTCACGGCAGAAGTCAGATCGTCCTCATCGGCAAAAGGATCGAGTTCCTGGATATTCCGGCTACTTGGCCTCGCTCGTGCAACAATCCCCCCTCCGGGATGGCACTCGAAGCGTCCGTTGCGCACGGCCTTAAGCAAGCCAGCAATCCAATGAGGGAGCCCTGGCAGGCCATCATCTTCAGGCCTATGCTCCAACACCGCGTCTATGGCCTTCTGCACAGCATCACGTTCCCAGTCGGGCGCTTCAGCAAGGTCGAGCAATTCCCGCAAAGGAGGACAATCTTCCAACCAGGGCTCCAAGACCGCGTGATTCAGCCGAAGTGCAGGCGGATGTCCAGCCTTCTGCCGTGCTGGTTCCCACAAATCAAGCATATCCTTGCCCATTGCTTCCGAACCCACCGACTGACCAAGGCCGGCAATGCCGTATTCTGCCGGCGTGATCACAACGTCGTTTGGGCGTATGTCGGAGGCGCTGCGGACGAGCGCCGAGTGCGTTCGGCCGCGCCAGAGGAGGCACGGACGAATGCGATCGGGCATGTCTTCTTCTAACGGACGTTCCCCTTCCAGATCAGCATCATCACCGACTTCCTCAGATTGCGCCAACCACCGGCGTAGGCGATAGAGCGGCACAGAGAGCATTTCACCGCTGACAGGAGGGCACAGCGAGACGATTTCCACCCAGCGAGTGGGTTCCTTTGTACCAAGGTCAGCACGCCAGAGCACCTGGACTTCAGGGGTACCTCGCTCTTTCCCGTGCAAAAATAGCTGAATGTCCGGCTCTGGATGCGGCGTCTGGCTCGTCTGGCACAGGAGATCGAGGTGCGCGGGAAGCAGTATGGGTGCGTCGGGTTGAGGCGCAAGATAGGAAGACAGATCCTCCACATCGCCCAAGGCGGTTTTGAGCGTCTCAAATCCGAAGTCGATAATTCTCTTGCCCTTCTTTCCACCTCCCACGGTATTGGCCTTGTCATTGAGAAGTCGCCATGTTTCTGCCATCGCTTTGCCGTAGATTCGATCTTCATCATTCTCCTCATCCTTGTCGCGAATGAGAATCGTCGCCGGAGACTCATCGGTCTGTCCCATCCGATTGAGTCGTCCAAAGCGCTGGCGTAATGCGTCGAGGCTGGCACATTCGGTAATGAGCGCATCGAAGCTGAAATCCGCCCCCACCTCGACACATTGGGTTGATACCAGCACGATTGGCTTGTCGGGCTTCTCCGGAGATGCCGCTCGTAAAAACCTCTCCCATTGGGCCACCAGACCGTCTCGTTCATACGGACGGATGCGACCGGTAAGCAGCACGACATGAGCCTTGCCTTCTACTTGGTCCCGAAATTTCAGTGCAATCTCTTCAGCCGTGTGGACACGGTTCACGATCACCGCAATGCGAATCCTCCCGTCTTGGAGATAGCCGTCCGCACGGGAAACCGCTTCCTCCACCAGCGGGTCGGTCCCATTGCCACGGGCCGCCCTCGCTTCCACCAACTCAGCCGGTTTGGCAGCATGCAGGCGGGCTTGGAGGGTTGGATGATTAAGAGCCCTTTCGCGTTCACCTCCCGGGAAAATCGCACCAGCCGGTATATGAGAAGGAGGCGTTGCCGAAAGAGTGACAAAGGCGAACGGCGTTCGGATGGGCCGCTCTGCCCATTGTTCTCCTCGATACCGTTCGATGCTCTGCATCGTTTGGAGAAACGGTACAGAGCAATGTGCCTCGTCAAGCAGGATGAGACTGTCATGGGCTGTGAGCCCGGCAAAGATCGAGGCTGTTAGATCGCTCCGGCCATAGCCGCGAAAGAGTATCCTAGACCCCAACTGATCAACGGTTGATGTGACCACAGCGGGTTGAGACGGCAAGCGTGCCCAACCGTCGTCACTGAGCATCCCACCCCGCAACCGCGCAACGGCCAGCGGACGGTCTGTCCCGCTGATCTGCCTGAGACGATGCGCCACTTCTTTGAGCGGGCCTTCGTCGGCCTGCCTTAACTTCCTAGCCATGCGCTCCGCTCGGGCATAGGCTTCGTCCACGACAATCCGGCGATCTACGACGAACCAGATCCGGCGCGGGGCAGTGCGCCGCTCAACCGGCACATCGTGCTGGCAGGCGAGCGCATACACGGCAATGTCCATACAGGCCGTCTTGCCTGCCGCTGTGGGAAGGTCCAGCACCTGAGGCCAGCCATCTTTTGCGACCCGTTCGGCAAGCATGGTTTGCCACGGAAATGGTTCATATTCCCATAGGGTCTTAAAAAACGTCTCGAAATCCGGAAACGGATCACTCATCTTCCTGAACCTCCGAAACCGCTTCGAACATGGGACGGCAACAACCGTAACCGCGGTAGCGGCCTGCCCCAAGAAGGACCGGGCCACGCACTGGCCGGTCGAACACAAGAATGGCGTGAGTATGACGCCGCAGGCTGTCATCCTTGCGACGCAGATGGGGGAACAGATGAGCGGGAGGAACGCCTAGGTGTGCGGAGACCGGTGTCACAATGACCTCTCGTGGTTCCGGCAATCCAATGCGAGTACAAGCCTGGCGAATCATGTCAGCAACTTCAGCCACATAGGTCGCTTTATCAGTAGATTTAGGATGGCGATCATACACAATGGGAGTAACTGTAGCCCAACGCTTGTGGCCATTTGGATGGGCCGTCCATGTGGCAGGGCTGAGGGTAAAGGGAACACCCTCGCGCGTTTCTGCTTCCAATCGCCAAACCCCCAGACGTCCGAGTTTAAGGTGCCTGACTTGGCTCGCCGCTTGTAGAATTCCACGGCGATCATCCCGGGAAAGCTTAGCAGGAAAGATCAATCCCAATCCCATCAAGTGCCCGTCTGCATGCTCGTGCCCAACAAATGCCAAAGGAAGAAATGCAAGATGCGGCGCCTGCAATACGGCGCCATTTGAATCGTGTCCACTTAATATCTGACGAACCGTTTCAGGCAGACCGTTGCTGTGACTCAAGAGCGCATCTCGCCACCGTTGGATCAAGGCAAACACACAGGGGAGGTCGAGATACCGGTAGGGCGAATTTTCTGGTTCAAGCTTCAGCACAAGCAAATATGGATCGAAAACAGTTCCCGGCGCTGCGGCAGCTTCTCCTAGCTGCTTTGGCCTGGCGTACCCTTGGGTGATAGTGAGGCGAGGGCGATCCTGTCGGGGTGGTCCATTGAGAAATTCCTCTTTCAGTCTTTTCTTTGCTAACTTCTGCGCCTTTTTATCGGAATCGTCTTCCGCGGCCACTTTGAGAGAACAGTAATTTTCGACGGCTTGCCCGTTGTAGAGGAATTCGAGCCTTTCGAGCGTGCCTGGCACAGCCACACGCAGGCAGATAACAGCCCGATCTTCATCTGGTACCCAGTTTGATTCACCCACCTCCTCTGGCCTTGCAACCCACATCTGCACAAGCGAAGAGGAGTGCCCAATGCGAGTGACCTTGCCGCATAGGGATTTTAACGCAGTCAGTATCGGCTCCCCAGGCTCAACACCAGGCCATATGAGAAAGACGGTGTCCTCCTCCAACCACGCACGGGCAAACGTGCGGGGCTGACGGGCGCGTGTGAGTGGAGCAGATTGGAGCATTGCAGATGAGGGTCCAGCCTTATCGTTCACAGGAACATAATGGGTGACCACCGCTCGTTGCACCTCTTCCGGAACCTTCATTTCCGGAGGCGGCTCCATCTCCAGCCATTCGAGCGCTTGTCGCTCCGTCGGATCCGCCCCGGTCTGAAAATGAGCCGCGGCCATGGCCATGAAGATACGACCAGGGTGGGGCGGCCACTCGGCTCGTTCGCGGTTATCGAACTCAGCCGCCGCCGAAAACCCATTCAAATAGCGAATACCCAGCGCGAGCATGTCACGCCTCCGCTGTTTGCTTTGTTGCCTCGATCTGGCTAAGGCGCACCAGTTTCAGCAACTCAGGTGAGGGCTTCAATGATGGAAGCGGGTCTTTTCTCCATGGCAAGCCTTTCTGCTTTGCGATTTCAGTTGCTTGCTTGAGGATGCTAACTGCGTCCTCGCTCGTCAGACAATATCGGGCAGGAGGGTGTCCTGGTTTGTCGAGCAGTTCCCACTCCATGGGACCCTCAGGCCAGAGCAGGCAACGGGAACGCAGCCCCATCCCGGATTCAAACGCAAGGGTCGCGGCGCACAACCCCAGCGAGGCGAGGACTGTGCGAGCAGCCGCATCAACCTCAGGATCTACTTTGCCATTGAGTGGGAAGCGAAGCCGCCGCAGGCAAATTAGCGAGAGGGTGGTGACTTGCTCAGCATATTCGATGGTCACGCCAGCGTAATGATTCTCTTCTGTCTTGCGATCACGGACTTTCGGAAAGGGCACACTGCTGTGATTGACGGCAGACGGGGCGACGACCCCTTTTTCTTTAGGATCATCTGAAACCTTCCAATCAAAAGCGCTGTTTTTGATGATCGGAACTTTATTGCTTGCTTCAAATGGATCCTTCCGCACACCCCTGAGAAGATCGCCAACGTGAGCGTCAATACCAACGATCTCAGAGACTATGGCTCTCTCGAACTTCGGGCCGAGACCACCCTTAGGGCCAGTGGAATCCCACATGCCGAACAACAATGCCGTCGGACACAATTCGAACAACGGTGTCGCATTAGCAAGGCTGACAGTGTTGAGAGCTTTTCCCTTTTCTGATTTGCGAAAGGCTATTCCATCGACTTGACTATCCCGTAAAATGGCATCAGCAATCCGGTGCGGTACCTGAAGACTGGTAATCTTACCAATAGCGTCGATGAGCTTTCCTGCTTGTTCGTCGGCTTCGACATCGCCGGAGGGTCCATACTCAGTAAAGTCCACCACCAAGACAGGGAGTTCGATTTTCCCCGCATCCAGCGCTTCCTGCAATGCCAGCTCCATCCGATTGGCCTGACTCTGGACACTGTCAAGCAACACACACGTGACAGGCTGCTCACGCCCAAGAACACGCCGCTGTTCGACTGCATAGACTGCACCGGCGAACGTCGGAGGAAAAACTTTGTCGCCTTGGCCTCCTGCTGGCTGGATCCGCCTCCTACAGCGAAAAGCTGCTGCTGAACCACGCACAGCTTGTTGCAATTTCTCCAATGACAGCGCCTCACTCATGGACTGGTCCTCCTTTGTTACACCAAAATGATGAAAGCCTGCCCAATCACAATCACTCCAGCACGGCCCTCTCGCGCACTTTTACAATTGCGGCCAGGTGCCGCCAGTGGCTCTCCCCAAGTGACGGGTCGTTGACCGTTGCACCACGCGCAGATTCGCCAGGACGTCTGGCAGGCGCCGCCCACAACTGCCGAGAAAGGTCTTCCATCTCCTCCAGAGCCTTGAGGATGTCTTCCAACAGCAATTGCGCCCAGCGATGGAGTTGTTCCCGGCAGGCGCCTTCGAACGTCGTCAGGCACCCGTCGCTGTCCGCCGGCCGTGACTCATATTCCGGCATCATCTTCCAACCTCATGCGCAGGTGCGGGCTGTCGAAGTCGTCCCGTTCTCGTCGCCGCCACAGCCACGCCAGGACCGCCATGGCCGTCTTGCCCAAGCCCGTCGGCACAGGCACCAATTGGGGCAAGGCCTCCCCGCAGGCGAAGCGGGCCTGGAACGGAAAGGGCGCATACCCAGTGACCTGTTGAAACCATCCCTTGAATTGATTGTCCGCCACCACGCTCCCCTCACCTTCTCCTCTGGAAAACCAGAGAGCTATTCTCCGACAACCATGTTCGCCCGGTATCACCTTCTTTGGAACCGAACACGATCAATCCAAACCGCTGGCGCTGGAGTCCTTTGAATCTGCTCGGCCCGCCCTTTGCCTGAATCCTCCTCGGTCCTCGCCCTCCACCACGGCCAAGACCGCGCGGAGCTGGTCGGGATTGAGATCCCGCCCATAGAACCGCAGCACGAGCGCCCGCCGCACCTCGGCAGGCGTCGCCTGCGGATTTCGGGCCAGCACCGACGCCCGCACCAGCCGTTGCGCAGCCTGGTGCATGGAACAACCCATCTTGAGCCGTTCCTCGCCCGAACGGGCCAGCAACATCGCCCGAAACCGCTGCTCGATCTCCGGTGCCGTGTCGGTCATGAACAGACCTCACGATACAGGGCGCCTACGCCTAGCCGATCGGCCCATTGCACCAAATAGTCTTTGTCGAGGTCCGGAACGCTCAGCAGCAGGTTGCGGACATCCTCAAGCTGCCGCTCGGATCGGCTGTCCTTGGCCCACTCCAGTTTGGAAAGAATCAAGTCCTCCGGCGCCACGATGCACACCTCTTGGCCTTCCACTGCGACCCACCTTCTGCGGGCGAACTCTGTACGCCGGTACTCGGTGTCCTTTCGTACAATGAGATCCACTTTGACCACCGAGGCCGTGTGGATCATGTTGAACATCCCCCTTGTTTCGACGGCGTGTCGCGCCATGTCGCGGTCAATGTAGAACTCGTCCTCAAACAGCGCCACGACGTGATCCGCCACACGCTCGCCGATCTCGACCACCAGATCAATGTCGCGGGTCATCCGGGGAACGGCATAGAAGTTGACGGCTATCGAACCTGTCACCATATAGGGGATGCCCGCAGCGGCCAACCGCCGTGCCACCAACTTCAGCACTTCCAGCTCTTCACTCATGAATACCGACCAGTCTTTGTGTGACTTTCCGTAGGCTGTCCCCTCATACCGCCACAGCCAGCCCAGCACCGCCATCGCCGTCTTGCCGAGGCCCGTGGGCATGTGCACCAAGAAGCCTCCATTGCTCGCCCCCTCACCCACCCCCTCTCCCGCAAGGGGAGAGGGATCGGATGCTTGCCCCTCACCCTTGCCCTCTCCTGCAGAGGGGAGAGGGATCTCTGTCACTGGGGACAGGCACCGCGTGGCGGAGCCAGTCCCCGCAGGCAAAGCGGATCTGGAACGGATAGGGCGTGCAACCGGTGGCCTGCTGAAACCACTGCGTAAACGCCTTATCCACCTTTGTCATGTTTTCCATCGCACCCGGTTCCTCTCCCTGCCCCAACCCCGCCTTACCAAGGCAGAGAGCTTTGATTCCCACTCAGGCCGCTATCCAACGGCCCGAACGGCACGCCGGGGTTGCACTTGTTCACCACGTATAGGTGGTACAGATGCATGTCGGGATCGTCGACGTGTTGACATGTGTTGTACATCGCTGTACTTTTTTTAACGTGTTCAGCCGGAGGAGCTGATGAAACTTTCGATCAGCGAAGCGCGCAGGCGACTGCCGGCGCTGGTTCGCCGGGTCCGACGAGATGCGGGCGCCCGCGTGGCAATCACAGTTCACAACGAGGTCGTCGCGGAGCTTCGCGCCGTGCGTCCCGAACCCGAGCCGGGAACGGCAGCGAAAGCGCTCCTCCGCCTGATGAAGAAACTGCCGAAGCCGCGCGGTCGGAAGCGCTCGATCTCCTCCCACGTGAAAACCCATCTCTACGGGCCGCATGGCGCGATCCGCTAATGGCCCTTCCCGCTCTGGTATTTTGCGACACTTCATTCTTCTACGCTTGCCTTGATCCCAAGGACACCAACCATGCAAGAGCGCAAGCCCTGGTCACGGAATCGGCCGCCGCCGGCACGACGTTTTGCACCACCTGGGATATCATCAGCGAAACGGTGACACGGCTGCGGTACCGGCACAACTTTCAGGCCGCGCTCGCGTTTCTCACTGATGTGAAGCCCGGCCTTCGCATCGTCGCCTGCGGCGATCGTGTGCGGGAGGAGGCCGAACACATCTTTTCGATCGTACGCCCGCGATCGTCGGCTCTCCTTCTGCGATTCGATTTCGTTCGTTGTCGTCACCACACTGCTCGATCATGTTCCGTGCCTCACCTTTGATGCAGATTTCCGCAGCCTTGGTTTGACCGTTCTGCCCTGATCCATCACTATCGCCTGCTCCGCCCGCTCATTCCTCCATCCAGCGGCGCGAAGGGTATGGCGGGGGCGTTCGATGGATTGAAACGAGCGGCTCATCCGCGATGCCGTTTCAGTTTGCCTGTGCCGGAGGATTTTATCTCAATCCGATCCGGCGCCCCGGCGCGGCCGGTTGACTTACCAGTTTCCGAATGGCTTCAAAAAGCGATCGAATGTGTCCATCGCGGCGCGCCGGAGACCACTCCAACTCGAACATGAAATCGCCTGGGAATCGCTCCCGATTCCGCTTGACCGCCTGCACTAGCGCGTGAGCCTCAACTCCTTACAGCTCAGCCAGACCCGTGCTGAGTATGACCTTGTGCCCACGAATCAGAAAAATCCGCCGTTCGACTTTCTCTTGGACCAAGAGGGAGCGATCACGCCTCATCTGGCGCCTATCCTGTGGGACCCCCGCCGCCACAGCCCTCCCCGCACCACCATCGCGGTTTTGCCCAGGCCTGTCGGCACATGCACCAAGAGGCTCGCATTGCCCCCTTCCCCTCACCCTTGCCCTCTCCCACGGGGCGGAGAGGGTTGTTCCGTCAAGGTCACGGCGCGGGCGCATCGGCCGGCTTTGCCTTCCGATCCGGTTCCTGTAGAATGCTGACCATGGCCTTCGATCCCGCGAACCCGCCCATCTGGCTGCGCAAGCTTCATGTGACCGCGGCGCAGATCAGTCCGATGGATTATCCGTCCACGCCGGAAGAGGGCATTCTGGCCGTCTGCCGACTGTCGGATGAGCATCTTGCTTTAGCCAAAGCCTTTGCGGCCGCGCTCTATTCCCACACACCAGAGGCCGAGTCCGAGAAGCCATGATTCACCTCCTGCCGTTGGTAACGGCGTGACGACAGACGATCTCCATGAAGAACCAGCGTCACCCCTTTCACCCGGCCTTCAGTCTCTTTTGGCCGATGTCCTGGCTGATCTCTCCACACTGTCCGTTCCCCATTGTCTCATCGGAGCCGCGGCTCTCGGAGCTTGGGGGCGGCCTCGAGCCACGCACGATCTTGATCTGCTCATCCTCGTCGATCAGGGTGCCAAAGAACGGCTCATCGCTCGCCTGTCATCGTCCGGTATCACAGTCAATCGGCAGTGGCAGGCGGCCAATCCGATGGCCGAAACCAGAGTGACTCGTTTTGTCTCGCAGCGTCATCCCGACTACCCGCTTGATCTTGTCTATGCCTCAGACCGACATGAACGCGAGGCATTGAGACGGACACGGACGGTCCAGCTTCATGGGCTCTCGCTCTCCGTCGTGAGCCCGGAAGACCTGATGATCCTCAAACTTAAAGCCGGCCGGCCGACAGATTTTGACGACGTGATCGGCATCGTCAAGAATCCGCACCTTCGACTCGATCTCGACTACCTCTGGAACTGGGCGGATCATTTGGGTTTGCAGGGCGAACTGCATTACGTGCTCCAGGCAGCCGGAGGCGAGGGCTAGCCCATCAGCACCGGCCCTCTCCTTTTGCCTCGTCACTCCGCTTTCCATTGCCCCCGCAAGCCGTTCTCGCACCCCTCAGCGTGCACTCCGTCGTCCCTTTCCCCCATCCAGCGGTGCGAAGGGCACGGCGGGGTTGAACTGATTGGCCGGATTTAACGGATTGTCCGGATGAAACTGATTCGCCGGATTGAACGGGTTGTTCGGGCGGAATTGGTTGACCGGATTCGCCGGATTGCCTGGGTCGTAGCGGTTCGCCGGGTTGAAGGGGTTGTCCGGATGATACGCGCTGGCGGGATTGAGCGGATTGTCCGGCCGATAGCGGTCGGCGGGGTTGAAGATGTTGTAGTCGCGCTCATACTTCGGATCGAATCCGCTCTCGGCCCAGACCGGCGCGGCAGCCAACACGAACATGGTCATGACCAGTGCAGCGTCTCGCATGGCCGCCTCCTTTCGCTTTCCCTCCCCCCTCTCCCCGCAAGGGGAGAGGGGGGACGATGAAGGGGTTCTCGCCCTGCCCTTTCCCCCATGGGGAGAGGAATGTTTAGCTGGCGACGAGCGTAGCACGCACCTATGACATCCGAGGTCATGTTCGCTGACATTTTCTACGCTGTGAATTCTTCCAAGCCTACCGGCACTTATCGGCACCGGCGGGGAGCCGCCAGCCGGACCCAGTGACATCCGAGGTCACCCTCTGAAGACAGTTGTCTGGTCTATCTGGTGCGCAGTCCGTCTCGTTTATTTCGTGCGCGAGATCGGAGAAACCAGACGGACGAGACAAACCCGAGAGACCAGATCGACCAATTCCGAGGACCACGTTTACGATCCCTCCAAAATGTTCTTGGCTTCTTTCTTGACCGCTTGGCGCAAGGAGTCCGGCCGCACCACCGTGACACCGCTGCCGAAGCTCAGGACCCAGCCGACCAGTTCCCGCGTATCCGCCACCTGCAAGGCCATGCGGAGTCGGCCTCCCTTGAACGGAGTCAGTTTCTGGCTCGGATGCCAGACGCGGTCGCGGACCCAGGCAGCGGTCGCCTGGTCAAATAAGAGTTCCACGTCGATGCGCTTGCCTCGCATGACGGTCAGGGCATCCTGCACATAGGCATCCAAATCAAACCCTAACGGCATTTGATACGGATGGTCCGTCAGGGTCACGGAGCGAATACGCTCGACGGCAAACATCCGCACATCGTTCCGCAGATGGCAATGGCCGACCAGGTACAGCCCGCCCGACGCATACCACAATCGATATGGATCAACCTCCCGGCGGGTCATGCGTCCCCTAGACGCCGAGTAGTACCGCATCTGGACCGTCCGGTGCTTGTCGATGGCCTGGGCCAAGCGGTCGATGGTCTCGCGGTGCTGCCGGTACCGTTTGTGCGGGCCGATGCCGACAGACAACATGTCTTGCACCCGGCCAAGGTACTGATGGCTGCCCGGCGGCAACACGGCTGCGGCCTTGTTCAACGCGGAATCCAGCGCGGACCGGATATGGGTGCCTTCGAGCGGTTTCAGCAAATGCCGGCTGATCAGGAGAGCCATCAGTTCGGTCGGCGAGAAGGTCAGAGGTAAGTTGCGGTAGCCGTCCATCAGGCGCCAGCGGACGCGGCCGTCCACGCGTTCGCTGATCAGCGGAACCCCGGCGGCCTCCAGCGCCTCCAGATCGCGCCGGAGCGTCCGGGGGTGCTTGAGATACTCGGGGGACAGCGCCTCCCGCAACTCTTCCAGGGTGAGGCCGGCACGCGAGGCTTCGAGCTTGTGTACGATGAGCCATTGGCGGGTGAACTGCTCGTTGCGCGGCATCGCCACGTTCCTGGAAGGAGGGTCGTAGGATACCTAGTTCTCTCAGACCGGACAAGGTGCGACGGGAGCGTCTCGCCTTGACTCATTCCTCGCCCCCTGTTAGGGTGGCCCCGCCTTCGCATCCCATCGCACCAGAGAGGTCCAATGTGTCCGCCTTCGCCATGATCACCGCGTTCGGTCAGGATCGGCCGGGCATCGTTGCGGGTTTGGCCGAAGGGCTCTACCGGCTCGGCTGCAACATTGAAGATACCTGCATGACCAGGCTGCGCGGCGAATTCTCCATGATAGTGATGGTGCGCCTGCCGGAAGGGCTTTCGGCAGATCACCTTTCCGAACGTCTTACCCCCCACATTTCCGAAATGGGCTTGACGGTGCTCTGCCGGGAGCTTCCAGCTCAGGCGGCGCAGCGGACGCCGGTCTCCGACGCGCCGCTGTTCATGCTGTCGGTCTACGGCGCCGATCACCCCGGTATCGTCGCGCACGTGGCGCGGGCGGTGGCCGATCACAACGGCAACATCACCGACATGAACACCCGGGTCATCGGCTCGGAGGACCGGCCGGTGTATGTCATGATTTTGGAAATCCAGCTCCCGGCACAGGTCCAGCCAACCGAACTCGAGCAGGCCCTCGAACAACTGAAGCCGATGCTGGGCGTGGATCTCACCTTCCGCCCCATCGAGCAGGTTCGGCTTTAGGTCGCCGTGGCCGTCCGTCCGATCCGGCTCTACCCCGATCCGATCCTCAAAGAGAGGGCGAAGCCGGTCTCCTTGGACGATCCGACATTGCCGGGCCTCATCCAGGACATGCTCGATACCCTGGAGGCGTCCCCCGGCGTCGCGCTCGCCGCCCCGCAGATCGGCCGCTTGCTCCAAGTCATCGTGGTCGATGTGACGCGCAAGAACGGCGAGACCAGCCACGGGCTGGTGGTGTTGCTGAATCCGCGGATCGTGGATCAGGACGACCGGCGTCTCATCCGAGAGGGCTGTTTGAGCGTTCCGGACTACACCGGCAACGTGTTGCGTTACGGGAAGACTGTTGTGGAGGGCTTGACGCCGGAGGGCCGCACGAGGACGCTCATCACGTCAGACCTTGAGGCCCTCGCCTTTCAGCACGAGGTGGACCACCTGAACGGCACGCTGTTTCTGGATCGCATCCAGTCATTAAGCACGGACTTGTTCAGGAGGAAGCAGCGGTAACGTCGGACTCGGTTGAACGGGCCGGCTGGGCCGAGGGCGGCGGGTCATCCTGCCACACAAAACGCGGCTCGAACAGAGGCTGGTAGCGGGGCGGAACAGGAACCGGAAACGTCAACACCTCATAGGCGCCGGCAACCGTACGGGCGACGAACATCCCCAGTCCGTCGATCGGTCCTTGCACCGCACCGGTCACCCAGCCTTCCGCTTGACCAATCCGATAGATTTGCTTTGGCAGCTCCATCCAGCCGGTGCTGAAATTGATCGCGCCGCGCAGGAGTTTCATCCCGGCTTGCCGCCAGATCGGAGGCTCCTCAGTACGGCCGACGGCCACATCTCCGATCAGCAAGACTGCACACAAACCAAGCACCCGGCACTTCATCCCCGTCACCTCACCGACTTTCCGTGTTCAGCGTTCAATGATCCCGCACGGCTACCATACCCAAGTTGCAACCCGTTGTCTATTTGGTTAAGGTACTTCCGATGGACAAAGCCCTCGCGCGTCAGATCCTGCTGGCCTGCGCGAGTGGGGTGTTGTATCCCCTCTGCTTTCCCGACTTCGATCTTGGCTTCCTTGCCTGGGTCCTCCTGGTTCCGCTTCATTTTGCCATCGAGCCGGCGTCGCCGCGCCAGGCTTTCCGAATTGGCTGGCTCGCCGGGCTGATCGGGTTCACCGGCACGATGTCATGGGTCGTGACGGCCATGCACCTCTACGGCAAGATGCCCCTGGCGGCCAGTTATGCCGTCATGGTGGTATTGACCACCTATCTCGGGCTCTACGTTGCCCTGTATGCCGCCGGATACACATGGCTCAAGCGGATGGCTCCTTCGGTGCTCTTTCTGACGGCTCCCAGCCTGTGGGTGTCGCTCGAACTGCTACGCACCTATGTCCTGTCTGGCCTGCCCTGGGCCCTGCTCGGATATTCCCAATATCAATGGCTCTCGATTATCCAGATCGCGGACCACACCGGCGTGTACGGCGTGTCGTTCCTGATCGTGCTCGTGAACCTCGCGCTGACCGAACTGATAAGCTGGGTTTTCGCCCGCCTCCGCCGGGACCAGGTCGGATTGGCTTGGCAGGCCCCGGCCGCCGCCTTGCTCGCCATGGCGATTGCAGGGATATACGGGCACAGCGCCCTACAGGTGGACGCGCGTTCTCTCGATGTCCGAACGCTGTCCATCGGACTGGTGCAAGCTAATATCGATCAGGCGCACAAATGGGACGTCGCATACCGTGAGGAGACACTGGAGCGCTACCGTCGCTTGACGGCGCAGGTGGCCGCTCGATCCGATTTGATCATCTGGCCGGAAGCGGCGACCCCCTTTCTGTTCGAGCTGGAACCGCAGTACCGATCCGAAGTGACCGCCATGGCACAAGCAGCGCGCGCACCCATTCTTTTCGGCAGCCCGGCGCTCCGATACACCCCCGATCGCCGCCCGTACCTGTTGAACAGTGCGTATCTGCTCTCGCCCGCCGGTGAGATCCAGGGCCGCTACGACAAACAACACCTGGTCCCGTTCGGCGAATACATCCCGCTGCACTCGTCGGTGCTCTTTTTTCTGGACAAACTCGTGGAGGGCATCGGCGACTTCGAGGCCGGCACCACCCCCACCATTCTGACTGTACGGCCGCTCGCGGCCTCCTCGCCGCACGCCGACGATCAAAAACCGGAAGTCAAATTCGGGGTCGTCATCTGCTACGAAGTGATTTTCCCGGATCTGGTTCGCCAATTCGCCCTCAACGGCGCGGAGTTCATGGCGACCATCACGAACGACGCCTGGTTCGGCCGCTCAGCCGCTCCCTATCAGCATTTCGGGATGGTCGTTTTCCGCTCGGTGGAGAACCGCGTGGCTTTCGCCCGGGCCGCCAATACAGGGGTCTCCGGTTTCATCGATCCGTCCGGACGCATCCTCAGCGCGACGCCGATCTTCACGGAAGCGGTGCTGATGGGTTCGATCCCCGTTCAACGTCGCCCGACGTTTTACACGCGATACGGTGATGCCTTCGGGTACGGGTGTGTTATAATCACCGGACTTTTCTTGACGGCCGCGCGCTTCCGGCGCAATGGTCACGACCATCGGCAATAGGCTCTGGGCTCCGGCGGCGCGCTCAAGCTTTTCCCCAGAGCCCGATGCGTGAGTGCCTCTCGCTTCAAGGAGCTGTCCATGCTTGACGAAATCCATGCGCGGGTTCGAACGATCGGTGAGCGGATCAGCGAACTCCGGAGGCATCTTTGACCTCCCTCGATTGACTGAGGAATTGAACAGCCTGAACGAGCAATCAGCGCATCCGGACTTCTGGAAAGATTCCCAGGCTGCCACGCGACTCAGCAGGAAAAAAGCCGCCATCGAGCGGGAACTCAACCGCTGGCGCGAGATCGAGCGCCGGCATGGTGATCTTTGCGCGATGGTGGAATTGACCGAAGAAATGGGCGACGCCGAGCTGGAACAGGAACTCTCTACCGAACTGAGCCGGCTCGAAGCCGACGTCAACGCCTTGCGCATCGAACTGCTGTTGTCCGGAGAACGGGACGGCAGTAACGCCATCCTCGCGATTCATCCTGGCGCCGGCGGCACAGAATCTCAAGACTGGGCCCAGATGTTGCTGCGAATGTACGTCCGCTGGGCGGAACGCAAAGGGTTCAAGGTCGAGACGCTGGACCTACAAGCGGGCGACGAAGCAGGCATCAAAAGCGCCACGCTTTCGATCGCCGGGCCGTACGCTTACGGTTACCTAAAGGCCGAAGCCGGCGTGCATCGCCTGGTGCGGATCTCGCCGTTCGACGCCAACAAACGGCGGCACACGTCGTTCGCTTCCGTATTCGTGTACCCGGAGATCGAAGAAGACGTGGAGATCGTGATCGACGAGAAGGATCTGCGGATCGACACGTTCCGCTCCGGCGGCGCCGGCGGGCAGAACGTCAACAAAGTGGAGACGGCCATCCGCATCACCCATCTCCCCACTGGGATCGTGGTGCAATGCCAGAACGAGCGGTCGCAACTGCAGAATCGGATGGGCGCAATGAAAATCCTGAAAGCCCGTCTCTACGAACTGGAACAGCAAAAAAAGCAGGCGGAGTTCCAGGCGATTGTGGGAGAGAAAAAGGAAATCGCCTGGGGAAACCAGATCCGCTCCTACGTGTTTCAACCCTACCAATTGGTGAAAGACCATCGGACGAATCTCGAGGTCGGCAACGTCGAAGCCGTGATGGACGGCGACCTGGACGAATTCATCGAGGCGTATCTGAGACAACAACTGGCAGCGGGCAGCAGATAGCGAACCGCCATGACTGTGCGCACAACTCGTTCGCTCGTCGCTACCGGCTAAGCTTATGGAAGACAACGACCAGCGCCTTCAGCGGATCAAGAAACTCGAGACGCTCCGGCAACTCGGGGTCCAACCGTACGGCACGCGGTTCGAGGTCAAAGACCGAGCCGGCGACCTGATCCGTCTGCACGGACGGAAGTCCAAGGAGACGCTGGAGCAGGAGCGCATCGAGTGCACGCTGGCCGGCCGCATTGTGGCATTGCGGCGGTTCGGCAAAGCCGCCTTCGCCGTGCTCCAGGACGGCGCGGACCGCCTGCAGGTTTATCTCAAGAAGGATCTCCTGGGCGAACAGACTTACCGGATCTGCGAGGAGCTGGACCTTGGCGACTGGATCGGCGTCACCGGCCGACTGTTTCGCACCAAGACCAACGAGTTCACCGTCGAAGTCCGTTCCCTGACCTTTCTCAGCAAGGCGTTGCGTCCCCTACCGGAAAAATGGCACGGCCTCACCGACGTGGAAACCCGCTACCGCCAGCGGTACGTGGACCTGATCGCCAACCCCTCCGTTCACGAGATTTTCATCACCCGCAGCCGCATCATCGCCGCCATCCGTTCGTTTCTGATCGAGCGGGGATTTCTGGAAGTCGAGACCCCGATGATGCATCCGATTCCCGGCGGCGCAACGGCCAAACCGTTCGTCACCCATCACAACGCGCTGGGGATGGATCTCTATTTGCGGATCGCGCCGGAACTCTATCTGAAGCGGCTCATTGTCGGCGGCTTCCCGCGCGTGTTCGAGATCAACCGCAATTTCCGGAACGAGGGCATCTCGACGATCCACAATCCCGAATTTACGATGCTGGAATTCTACGTGGCCTTCGCCGACTACACCGACTTGATGGGGTTGACCGAGGAGTTGTTCGTTCGCCTGGGACGGGAGGTATTGGGCCGGACCGTGATCGACTACCAAGGCCGGCAGATCGACTTGACGCCCCCCTGGCGGCGTTGGTCGTACCACCAGGCGATCCTTGAAGTGAACAAGCTGGATGAGTCCGTCCTGCGCGATCGATCCTCCGCGCTGGCCGCCGCAAAGCAGCTCGGCGTCGAGGTCGATCCCAACGCGCCGCTGGCGGCAGTCCTGAACGAAATGTTCGAGGAAACCGTGGAACCCCATCTGCAACAACCCACGTTCATCACGGATTACCCGATCGAGCTGTCGCCCCTCGCCCGCCGCAAGGACTCCGATCCGACCCTGACCGATCGGTTCGAGCTGTACATCGCCGGCCGAGAAATCGCCAACGCCTTTTCCGAGTTGAACGATCCGCTCGACCAGCGCCGACGGTTCGAGGCGCAGGCGTCCCAGCGGGTGGCTGGCGACGAAGAAGCGCACCTGGTGGATGAAGACTTTTTGCGCGCGCTCGAATACGGCATGCCCCCCACCGCGGGCGAAGGAATCGGGATCGACCGGCTCGTCATGCTGTTCACCAATCAGGCATCCATCCGCGACGTGGTGCTCTTTCCCCAACTGAAGCCGGAGAAATAGCCGTGTCGGTTCCCTACGAGGTCTTCATCGGCCTGCGGTACTTGCGCGCCAAGCGCCGCCACCGGACCATCTCGCTGAACACCTTCGTCTCGGTCGCCGGCATCACGTTGGGGGTGGCAGCACTCATCGGCACGCTTGGCATCATGACGGGCTTCAAAGAGGACCTGCAGGCGAAAATCCTCGGCACCACCGCCCACATCATTGTCCAGGACCGCACCAAAGACGGGATCGCCGACTACGACGCGCAGGTGAAGCGCGTCGAAGCGGTGCCCCGAGTGGTCGCCGCGACGCCGTTCGTGCTGCGGCAGGTGCTCTTGACCTCGCAGACCGCCGTGCAAGGCATTATCCTGCGAGGAATCGATCCCCAACGGGAAGCCCGCGTCACCGATCTGGCCAAGAATCTCCGAGCCGGCACCCTGCTCGATTTGAACACCCCGGTCCAGGTGACGCAGCCGGTGGAAGGCAGCGGGACAGGTGAACCCGAAGTGGTTACCAGACCCGGCATCATTCTCGGCAAAGAACTCTCGCTTCGCTTGGGGGCCTTCGTCGGCGACACGGTCAATGTCGTGTCGCCGGTCGGCCCCATCAGCGCCGTGGGCATGATCCCGAAAATCCGCACGTTCGCGGTCGTCGGGGTTTTCGAATCGGGCATGTACGAGTACGACTCCTCCTTGGCGTACATCGCGTTGGGCGAGGCCCAGCAATTCTTCAACATGGGAGCGACGGTCACTGGGATCGAAGTCAAGGTCGCCGATATCTTCAGGGCCGGCGAGATCGCCCGCGCCATCGAGCAGGCCCTCGGCTTCCCCTACTGGGCCCGCGACTGGATGCAACTCAATCGCAACCTGTTCTCGGCGTTGAAACTCGAAAAGACCATGATGTTCCTGCTACTGGTGCTCATCACCATCGTGGCTTCGTTCAACATCGTGAGCACCCTCACCATGATCGTGACCGAAAAACAGCGGGAGATCGCGATCCTGAAGGCGATGGGCGCCACCCGCAAGGCGATCATGCGCATCTTCATGCTCAACGGTTTGATCATCGGCCTGACCGGCACCGTCATCGGCATTCCGCTGGGCTATGCATTCCTGTGGTTGATTCAAACGTACTGGACGTTCGATCCGACGGTCTATTACATCTCCCGCATCCCGGTCCATGTCCAGGCGTTGGACGTGTTCCTCGTGGCAAGCTCGGCCATTCTGATCAGTTTCGCCGCCACGCTGTATCCGTCGTGGCAAGCCGGTAAGCTCGACCCGGCGGCGGCGCTGAGGTATGAATAACTATAACTCTCAGGCGCACCCGCCAATCGCGGAGAGCCGGTCGGTGACTGTCTTGTCGAATCACGAAGGGCGAATGAGGCGCCGCGGTGACGTGCTGCTCCAAGTCGTCGATCTCCATAAATCCTTCCCCATGGCCGGACGCGAGCTGAAGGTGCTGAAGGGCATCAACCTCGACCTGCGCCGCGGCGAGATGGTGGCGATCGTCGGCGCGTCCGGGGCGGGCAAGAGCACCTTGCTGCACATCATAGGCACGTTGGAACGGCCGACCCGAGGCACGGTCCTGTTCGAAGGCGAAGACGTGTTCCGGCTCTCGGAACAGCAGCAGGCGGAGTTCCGGAATCGCCGCATCGGGTTTGTGTTTCAATTTCACCACCTGCTGCCGGAATTCACCGCTTTGGAGAACGCGTACCTGCCCGCGCTCATCCAGAAGCGGCCCAAAGCCGAAGTCATCGCCGATGCGACGGCGCTGTTGAAGGATGTCGGCCTAGGTGATCGGCTGCACCATAAACCTGGAGAGCTCTCCGGTGGCGAACAACAGCGCGTGGCGGTGGCCCGGGCGCTGATGCAGCGCCCGGACCTGGTGCTGGCGGACGAGCCGACGGGCAACTTGGATACGCATACCGGCGAGGCGTTGTTCGCCCTCATGCGCGAACTGAACCGGGCCCGCGGGATCACGTTCGTGATCGTCACCCACAATGAAAAACTGTCGGCGCAGGCGGACCGCATCATTCATATGGAAGACGGGATGATTCTTTAAGCGAAAGAGGGTGGAGTGGCCATGAAACGAACCTGTCTTACGCTCGGATTCATCGGTCTTTTGGTTGCGACGATTCCGTTGCACGCGTCGGCCGTGGAGTTCGCCATCGTCGGGCCGAGGGCCATGGGGATGGGCGGGGCCGGTGTCGCCGTAACTACCGACGCGTTGGCGACCTACTGGAACCCGGCCGGCTTGGCGATGAGCAAGACGTTCGATATGCGAGTCCAAGGGAGCGCCCAAGGCATCGATCGGCTTGGCGTCATCGATACAGTCAAGGACATCAACGACATCAACCTCAACGACACATCCCCGGCCAATCAGGCCAGATTGCAAGCTCTCGCGGACCGGATCAACCGACCGGGTTCGACCGTTTCGGGAATCGGAGCCGGGGGGGTGTACCTCAAGGGCAACTTGGGAAACCATGCCTTTGGATTCAACGTGTCGGATGTGGCCACGGGCGGCGCGTTCGTCTCGTCCCCGCTCACCGTCACCACGACCGGGACGCAATTGACGGCGAGCGGCCAGTTCGCCCTCCGCGGCCTCGAAGCCCGCCAAGCGGCTTTTTCCTATGCCTATGCGTTTGCCGATAAAACCTTTGCCATCGGCGTGACCGGCAAACTCATTCAAGGCGCGGCCTATGCTGGCGCCACCAACATCCGTGGAGCCGAGACCGATCTCGACGTCCTCAAGGACTTCGGCAGGGCGAAGATTTCGACCGCCTACGCCATCGACATAGGTGCCGTCTATCGTCCCGCCTCCTGGCTGCGATTGGGCGTGGTCGCCAAGGACGTCAACGAACCAGGTTTCGACGCGCCGAACGGGCAGGAATTCAAACTGGCCCGGCAGGTCCGCGGCGGCGTGGCGGTGAATCCCTATCCGTCTTTGACGATCAGCCTCGACGGCGATATTCTCTCCAATACCACGCTTCTGCCGGGAGTCAAAAGCCGCGTGCTCAGCCTGGGCGCCGAGCAGACGCTGTTCTCGGAATCTCTTTCGCTCCGCGTGGGCGCTTTGAAAAACGTGGAGGACGCGGCCTCCCCGATCACGCCTACCGCCGGCTTCGGCCTCAAGATCTTCGCCTTGCGGGTGGATATCGGCGGCGGGTATGATTTTCGCGAGCGCGGCGCATTGGCCGCGGGATCACTGGCGCTCACGTTTTAATGGAATCACTCGGAACGACACCTGTGCGCAGGGAAGGTCGCAGTCTGGGTTGGTTTAGTTGGGGTCTTGGACTGGCCGTGTCGACGCTTGTCGGCTGCGGCGGACTGCAGGAAGTGTGGGAAGGCCCGGCCGCCAAAGGATTTCATCCAAAGTCGATCGCAATTCTGCAACTGGCGGGCCCATACGACGCCGCGCGGGAGGACGTCGAAGAAGTGCTCGCTGCCGCGCTGATGAGGAGCAACAAGTTCGAGCGGGTGGTTCCGCCCGAGGATGTCACGGACATTTTCCAAGCTACCAAGGACGCCTTCGACGCGCTGGTGGTGTATTTCACCAAGATGGAGACCACCGGCCAGTCGGACAAGCAGGCGGCGATCAAGATCGGCCAAGCGTTGAAAGCGGACGCCCTGCTTGTGGTCAAAGTCAATGCCTGGGAATACACCCGCCAGGACGGCGACAATATCGCCAAAGTTGGATTGGGGCTCCGCCTGATCGACGCCACGAACGGCGCCATCGTCTGGAAAGCCCGCCACCAGGTGGTCAAGAGCTACATTTTTTTTCGCCCCAATATGAAAGAGGTGGCGATGGAGCTCGGCCAGGAGATGATCCGGTTCATGCCGCCGGACCGGCGGTAAGCCGCCCACTATGGACGGCGGCTGAGGCGGGCGTGATCTAACGCCAAGGCCAGTTGGTTGGAGAGGCTGGCGAGCTCGAGCAAGTCCCAATTGCTGAACGGCCTTCCGCCACGCTTGTTCACGACTTCCAGAACTCCGAGACTGGTCGTTCCAATACGCACCAGCACGGAGGCCAGCGTCCGGACCGGCAGCAGCGATTCCCATCCAGTCAACTCGTTGAGCCCCCTCTCTCGCCCAGCATCGACGATCAGCACCGATTTCCCGGTCCGCATCACCGATTCGGCGACACGTGACCGCACGTCCTTGATCGCCGACGCCTTGTCGCCCGCCGCAACGCACGCCGTCAATGTCCGGCCGTCTGCTTGCAGCAGAAACAACACTCCGGCCTCGGCATCGACCAACCGCAGGGATATCTCCAACGCCCGGCGTAGCTTTTCGTCTCCATCCAGCGTCGAATTCAGCACATCGCTCACTTCTTCCAGGCACTGAATGCGAACGATCTTCTGCGCGTACTTCTGCGCCAGCCTGGCATGGTCCAACGCCACGGCGAGCCAGGGCGTGACCGCGTCCAGCAGGTTGACAATCGTGCGATCCTGGAATGGAAAGGGGCGACTGCGCTGAACGACCAACAAGCCGTCCAGCCGACCAATGGGTTTCAGCGGATAGACCAACACCGGATCGCTGGTCGCCACGCGAGCGCCGCGCTCGATCCGCTCCAGGACGCTTGTCCACTGCTCAGCCAACGGACCCTGCGCTCCCCCAGCCTCGGCCAAGCCTCGCATCTCCCCCGTCTGCTCGTCTCGAAGATAGACGGCGATTCCGCCGACTTTGGTGAGCTTGCGGAAGAGTCGAACGAACATGTCGGCGACGCCGGCCGGAGAGCGACGTCGCTCTTCGGCGCTGCTGATGGTTTCCAGCAGGCGGCGCTGGATGGTGGCGATCAGGTTGGCCGTCACGGCCACGGAAGCGGCAGCCGGATAAGACCGCCGTGAGGAATGTTCCATCGCCTTCGGAGAAGGCGCTCGCTTTGGTGTGCGAACCAGCTTCGATGGAGACCCTCGACCGGGCTTCATGACTCTCCCTTTAGCAGGAGCGTCCTCAAAAGAAAAGGAAAAGATAGGAACTGAGCGGTCCGACGATCGCTAGGCGCCGGAGGACTGCGACAACGGCACGACGGGATGCATCGCGGCCTTCAACGACCGGACAAAGGCGCCGACCTGCGCCGCTAACTGCGGATCCTGTTGACGGTCCGCGATCCGCCGGACGATAGCGCTGCCGACGATCACGCCATCGGCCACTTGCGCGACGCGGGCGGCATCCTCAGCCGTCGCCACGCCGAAGCCCACCGCGATCGGTACATCGGTCAGGCGCCGAATCCTGGCGACGTTCCGCTCGACCTCGTGGATATTGTTTAATTGGGCGCCAGTGATGCCGGTCAGCGAAACGTAATACACGAACCCTCGCGATCGTGCGGCAACTGCGGCGCGACGGGCCTCGGTGCTGGTCGGCGCCAACAGGAAGATGAGCGCCAGTCCGGCCCGTCTGGCCGGCTCTTCCAATGGCCCAGCTTCTTCCACCGGCATATCCGGTACGATCAACCCGTCTACTCCCGCCTCTACCGCTCTCAGGCAAAAGTCGGCCTCGCCGAACGCATGAATGGTGTTGTAGTAGGCCATCACCACCAGCGGGACTTGCGTCCGACGGCGCCAATCCTTCACCGCGTCCAGGATCTTTCGCAGCGACGTGCCGCTGCGCAAGGCCCGCTCAGCAGCCTGTTGGATCACCGGCCCGTCCGCGATCGGATCGGAGAAAGGCACGCCTAGTTCGATGATGTCCGCGCCGTTCCGTTCCAATTCCAGGACAAGCCGCTCGGTCTCGGCCAAAGACGGATCGCCGGCCATGACGTAGGCGATCAGCGCCTTCTCCCCCTTGGCCCTGAGCTGGCGGAATGTCGCGTCGAGCCGATTCATGGCTTGAGTGTTCCCCCCCACCGGCAGATCCTGCTCCCCTTGCGCTGACAAGACTTGGGCAACAGGACCCGTATGGTCCTATAACGCCACCCCTTTGATCCGCGCCACCTGCTGGACGTCCTTGTCTCCGCGGCCGGAGAGGTTGACGACCACAATCTGATTCTTTCTGAGCGTCGGCGCCAGCTTGACCGCCTCCGCGATGGCGTGGGCGCTTTCCAGCGCCGGCATGATGCCTTCCTCACGTGCCAGCAGGTCGAACGCCACCAGCGCTTCTTCATCCGTCGCGTAGGTGTACCGGACGCGACCGGCATCGTGGTAGAAGGCGTGCTCCGGTCCGACTGCGGCATAATCCAATCCTGCCGACACGGAATGGGTCAGATTGACCTGCCCATCGGCATCCTGCAGCAGATAGGTCATGGTGCCGTGCAGCACACCCGGCCGGCCGCCGGAAAAGCGGGCCGCATGCTTTCCGCTCTCGATGCCTAACCCGCCGGCTTCAACACCCACCATCTTGACCTTGGCGTCGCCAACGAACGCGTGGAACAGTCCGATGGCATTGCTGCCGCCGCCCACGCAGGCCACCAAGTAATCCGGCAAGCGTCCCGCGTCTGCCAGGATTTGTCTTCGCGTCTCCCGCCCGATCACGGCCTGAAAATCGCGGATCATCATAGGATAGGGATGCGCGCCCAAGACTGAGCCCAATATGTAATGGGTTGTGCGCACATTGGTGGTCCAATCCCGCATAGCCTCGCTGATGGCATCCTTCAGCGTACGGCTTCCGGCATCTACACCGGTCACCGTGGCGCCCAACAGTCGCATGCGAAACACGTTCAAGGCCTGGCGTTGCATGTCCTCCGTGCCCATGTAGATTTCGCATCGAAGCCCGAACATCGCGGCCACCGTCGCCACCGCCACCCCGTGTTGGCCGGCCCCCGTCTCGGCGATGACACGCGGTTTGTTCATCCGCTTCGCGAGCAAGGCCTGCCCGATCGAATTGTTGATCTTGTGCGCGCCGGTGTGGCAGAGGTCTTCGCGCTTGAGATAGATCTTCGCGCCGCCGAGTTTCTTTGTCAGCCGCTCCGCGAAATACAACGGGGTGGGACGGCCGACATAGTGTTTCAGATAATGCTCGAACTCAGCCTGAAACCGCCGATCTTTTTTCGCCTTGAGATAGGCTGCCTCCAGTTCCAGCAGAGCCGGCATGAGGGTCTCGGGAACATACCGGCCCCCGTACTGGCCGAAGCGACCTCGTTTGTCGGGAAGGGAAGGCATAAATAACCGACTCCGTTAGCAGCGCGAACCGGATACCCCTCTCACCGCACGGATGAAGGCGCGGACCTTTTCAGGGTCCTTCTTTCCCGGGCTGGCCTCCACGCCGCTGCTCACATCGACGCCGTAGGGACGAACCTTCTCGATCGCCTCGCCGACGTTTTCCGGGGTCAGTCCGCCGGCAAGCAGGATCTTGGCGGCTTTCGCCGCCTCGGCTGCCAGGGTCCAATCGGTGGTCTGTCCCGTTCCCCCGTAGGCCTCTTCGGAGAACGCATCCACCACGAAGCCACGCACCTGCGCCCGCCCTTGAAATTCCGCCAGGGCCAGAAACGACCCGCGATCGCGCAGACGAATCGCCTTTAAGATCGGTCGACCCAATCGTTCGCAATACGAAGCGGGTTCATTTCCGTGAAGCTGTGCCAGAGCCAAACCGCATTCATCCATCAGATCGCGCACAATTTTCGCATCCTCATTAACGAACACCCCCACCGGCAGCACGAACGGCGGCAACTCCGACACGATCGCCTTCACGACGTCCGCCGCCACCCGGCGCGGGCTCTTCCGGTGAAACACGAACCCCACCGCATCCGCGCCGGCCTCGACTGCCACCTGCGCATCCGCCGCGTTGGTAATCCCGCAGATTTTGACTTTGCATCCCATCCGTGCCGGTGTCCGGCTGTCAACAGGATCCCTGGCTGCGACGGTCTCCGTACACACTGCGCAGAGTCCACTGGCAGACCATTCCCTTTGAATCGAAGGTGAGGGTTAAGGTGTCGGTGGCGTCGGGGGCCCATCTGACCGGCCATTCGCACACTTCTCCGCCGTCTTTAAATGCGTGGCACCGCGTGGGAATGCCCAGGTCTCGCACCCGCTCATCCTTGGACGATCCGATCCAGGCATCCCATTTCCTGGACGCCTCGTTCAGCGTGTCGGCCGCGCAACCGGCAAATGCGAGCAGCAGATTTATCGCGAACGCGACGCGCCGCAGCATGAAAAGCCCTCCTTCAACCGTTCCGGTGCCATGCCACACTTTATCGGCCTCCGTTCCGTGGAACTCCGGTGAGTTCCCGAATCTTGGCGCCGATGTCGTCCGCCCTGATGAGCGACTCCCCGATCAGCATCGCGTGCACGCCGACTTCCAGCAGTCGCAGCACATCGTCCCGCTTGTGAATGCCGCTCTCGCTCACGATCAATTTGTCCGAAGGCACCCGCTTGGCCAGCCGCAGCGTCACGCCGAGGTCCGTCGAAAATGTCTTGAGATCCCGATTGTTGATACCGATCATCCGCACATCGGGTAGCCATTCCAGCACTGAATCCAGCTCCCGCTCGTGATGAGTCTCGACCAACACCTCCAGCGACAGTTCGCGCGCCAAGGCGAAGAAGTCGACCAACTGCCGGCGCTCCAGCGCGGCGACGATCAGCAACACGGCGTCTGCGCCGCAAGCCCGCGCTTCGTAGAACTGAATCTCGCCGACCATGAATTCCTTGTTCAAGGTCGGCAACCCGACCCGCTCCTTCACCGCGCGCAAGTGGTCCAGACTGCCCTGGAAGTAGTCTTGGTCGGTGAGAACGGACACGGCTGTCGCCCCGTGCTCCTTGTACTGCACGGCGATTTCGACCGGCTCGAACCTGTCCTTGAATGCCTCCCGGAGCAGACCCAGGCTGGGCGAGGCCCTTTTCACCTCGGCGATCAGCGCCGGGCTTTCTGGACGTCTCGCGGCGTCCAGCGCTGCTGCAAACTCCACCGGCGGCCGCGCATCGCGGATCTTCGCCTTCAGATCGGCCAAGTATCCCCGGCTCTGCTTATGCCGGAGCTCGGCCCGCTTATGCTCTAAGATGCGATCAAGGATCATTTCTGACTTCCACTCTGACTTCCACCTTTCCCAAGCTTTTTGCACGTTATCGGCTGAACAGGTGCATTGAGCTCAGAGCCCTTAGCCCATCGCATCACAAAGCAACGGTGCCCGCCGGTGGGTATGGCCAGGTGCGAGAGCGCACAGTGCGACGAATAAGGAGCGCCACCTCTGTGCGCGTCGCCGAGTCGGTGAGGCGACCGAATCGGACGGGGCTGGTTGATGGCGGGACCCGCTCATCTTCTTATAACGTATTCGTAAACTCGATGAGCCGTTCCAGCTTTTCCGCCGCCGCTCCGCTGTCGATCACCTTGCACGCCAACTGATAGCCCTCCTGAAGCGTTTTGGCCTTTCGTCCGGCCACCAACGCCGGCGCAGCGTTGAGGCACACCACGTCGCGCTTGGGCCCCTTCCGCCCCTGGAGAATGTCGCGCACGACCTGCGCGTTCTCTTGAGCCGTGCCGCCGACCAACTGTTTCAGCGCGGCGCGCTGCAGCCCGAACTCGGCGGGATCGATATAGTAGCTGGACACCACCCCAGCTTTGCCCTCCGAGATCCTTGTGCGATCCGTCAGTGTCACCTCGTCCAGCCCGTCCATTCCGTGGACCAGAAAACAATGTTGCGTCCCTAGATGCACCAGCACCTTGGCCAGTAACTCCGTCAGTCCCGCGTCATAGACACCGATGACCTGAACGGTGGCGCCGGCCGGGTTGGTCAGAGGCCCGAGGATGTTCAAGATGGTCCGCACACCCATCTCCTGCCGCGGCCCGGCGCAGTGTTTCATCGCGCCGTGATAGAGCGGGGCGAAGAGAAAGCCGATGCCCACTTCGTTGATGCAGTCGGCCACCCGTTCGGTCGGCAGATCGATCTTCACGCCCAGGGCGGCGAGCACGTCGGCGCTCCCCGACTTGGATGACACCGACCGATTGCCGTGTTTGGCCACCGTCAATCCGGCGCCGGCCACGACGAAGGCTGCGGTCGTCGAGATGTTAAACGTATGGGAACGGTCGCCGCCCGTGCCACAGGTATCGACCACCAGCGGGTCTCCGACCCGAATGCGAATCGCTTTGGCCCGCATCGCCCGCACCGAGCCGGCGATTTCATCGACCGTCTCGCCTTTCATCCGCAAGCCCATTAGGTAGGCCGCAATCTGCGCAGGCGTGGCCTCGCCGTTCATGATCTCGAGCATGACCTCTTCGGCTTCTTTCTCCGAGAGATCCACCCGTTCCGTCAATTTGGCGATGGCGTCTTTGATCATGGCTGTCAGCTAACAGCAAACAGCGAGTCGCGAATAGCTGGATACTGATCGCATGGTTTTGTTTTTCCGCTGGTCGCTATCGGCTATTAGCCGTCCGCTAGAGTTTAGAGTTTTAAGAAATTCCGGAGTAAATCCTTGCCGGCGACGGTCAGGATCGATTCCGGATGGAATTGCACCCCCTCGATCGGCAGAGTCCGATGCCGCAGCCCCATGATTTCCCCTTCCTCGCTCTCGGCGGAAATCTCCAAGCAGGCCGGCAGATTCGCTCGGTTGACGACCAGTGAATGGTACCGGGTGGCTTCGAAGGGATTCGGCAATTCGCGGAAGATGGTCCTGCCGTCGTGGCGAATCATCGAGGTCTTGCCGTGCATGAGCCGCTGGGCTCTGATGACTTCGCCGCCGAACGCCACGGCCAGCGACTGGTGGCCCAGGCAGACGCCGAGAATAGGCAGACGCCCCGCAAAATGCCGGATGGTCTCCACCGAGATTCCGGCTTCCTTCGGCGTGCAAGGTCCCGGCGAGATCACGATGCGACTGGGTCTGAGCGTTTCAATCTCCTCGATCGTGATCTTATTGTTGCGATAGACCCGCACATCCTCGCCCAGCTCCCCGAAATACTGAACCAGGTTGTAAGTGAACGAGTCGTAATTGTCGATCATCAAGAGCATCAGGATACCGTGATACGTGACGCGTCACACGTGACGGGTGCTAGAACCCCTGCTGGCTTCACCGCTCCCCTACTTGTCACGCGTCACCTGTCACCAGTCACGCTCCTCTATTCCAGCCCCTGCTCCGCCAGTTCGATGGCGTTCATCATGGCGCGGGCTTTGTTGCAGGTCTCTTCGTATTCCCGCTCGGGATTGGAATCCGCAACGATGCCCGCGCCGGCCTGAATGTAAGCTTGCTTGCCTTTGATCACGACGGTGCGGATGTTGATGCACATATCCATGTTGCCGGAGAAGCTGAAGTAGCCGACCGCGCCGGCGTAGGGCCCCCGCCTGGTGGGCTCCAATTCTTCGATGATCTCCATTGCGCGGATCTTCGGCGCGCCAGAGACGGTCCCCGCCGGGAAGCAGGCCCGCAGGACGTCGTAGACCGTCATCGCAGGAGCCAACCGGCCCGTGACCTGCGAGACGAGGTGCATGACGTGGGAGTAGCGCTCGATCTGCATCAGTGCTTCCACCTGCACCGATCCCTGACGCGCCACCCGGCCGACGTCGTTTCGTCCTAGATCGACCAGCATGACGTGCTCCGCCCGTTCCTTTTCGTCCGCCAACAGTTCCTGTTCCAATTGCCGGTCCTGCTCCGGCGTCTGTCCGCGCCGGCGCGTGCCCGCGATCGGCCGCACAGAGATCACCCCATCCTCGCACCGCACCAGCGTTTCCGGCGAAGACCCGACCAACTCCACACCGGCCACGCGCAGGTAATACATGTAGGGCGAGGGATTGATCACCCGCAGCGCGCGATAGAGCTGAAAGGGGGTCGTTTGGATGCGCGTCTCCCAACGTTGCGAGAGGACCGCCTGCACGATGTCGCCGGCCTTGATGTACTCCTGAGTCCGCATCACCATCTTTTCGAAGTCCGCGCGGCTCATATTCGGAGTGAAGGAGATCGGCTTGCGTCGGCGCTTCTGCCGCGTTCGGCGCAGCGGCCGTTTCAAGCGGGCGATCATTTTCTCGATCCTGGCGGTCGCGTCCGCATAGGCGAGCCGGACGTCGGCTTCGCGCGTCGACTTCACATGGGCGTTGGCCACGACTTTGATCTTCTGCGACACGTTGTCGAAAATCAGCAGCGTGTCCGTGAGGAGGAAAGCGAAGTTCGGCAGGCCCAAACCGTCTTTGCGCCCGGCCGGAAGCTCCTCGAATGTGCGCACTACATCGTAGCCTAGATAGCCGACCGCGCCGCCGACGAATCGCGGGAGCCCGGGCACGGTGACGGGCCGGTACTGCTCCATCAACTCCCGCAGCCGATCGAGGGGGCGCCCCCTGCTCGCCACCCGGCGCAGGCTGGTCCCGCGGAAGATCAGCAGATCACCTCGATCTTCGCGGATCACCACAGGAGAGCCGCTGCCCAGGAACGAATACCGCGCCCAGTTCTCGCCGCCCTCGACGCTTTCCAACAAGTAGGCGGACGGGCCGTGGTCGATCTTGGCGAAGGCCGAGACTGGCGTCTCGTAGTCCGCCAGAATCTCCCGATACAGCGGAATCAGATTCCCCTGGCCGGCGAGGGCCCGGAATTCATCAAGATCAAGGGAATAAGCAGGCTTGTTCATGGACCAGTCCACGACTCGCTTCTCGTTCCGACGCACCGGTGACGCCCGGGGCGACGGACGCCGACGGTCGGCAGGGCACGACCGCGGTAAGCGATGGGCTCACTCATAGCCGACGATCAGCCGTTGGCCGACTTCGATGATGTCGTCCGGCAGCTTATTCCATTCCTTGACCTTGTCGACCGAGACCCCGTATTTGCGGCTGAGGCGGAAGAGCGTTTCCCCCGGTTTCACCTGGTGATAGATCGGGGTCGTCTTCGAGAGTTGCGAGGCGTCCGGTTTGACGACCGATTCAGCCATTTCCGCCTCCATCCCCGGCACGTCCACCTTTTTCGGCTTGCTGGACAGCTTCGCCATCCGTCGCATTTCTTCGTTGGCTTTGCGCTCGAGGAGCGCGGCTTCCTTCATCGCGTCCGCCTCTTCCTGGAGTCTCGCCAGTTGCTCCCGCAACGCCTGCACCTGTGCGGCCAGTTCCCGATTCTTGGCCTCCAACTCGGCCGCTTCGCGCTTGGTCCGCTTGACCTCGCTATCCAGTTCCGCCGTCCGCTTTTCTTCCTGCGCCAGCAACCGCTGAAAGTTCAAGCTCCTGGCCTTCTCTGCCTCGTACTTTTCGGCCATGACGCAGCCGGCCAGCACGGGAAGCCCGACCAGCGCCACCGCCAAGCGTACTGTCTTGATCATTCTCATCGCCCTCCCATCCAATTGATCCGGCTCGAGCCGTTCCGGCGAGGCACGCCGGACGACGCCGATGCGCACTGACTCATGACGCCCGGAAAGGGCGTGTCGAGTCGTCGTTGCCAGCGACCGGAAGCCTAAGAATAGAGAGCCATGCGGCGAAAGTCAAAGCAGAAAGGGCCGATCCGGCCCGTTTGACCCATCGCCTGAGGCTATGTTACGGTTGCTTCGCCAACGGCAGATCCAGCCAGACTCCACGCGCGGGATTCGAACCCCAATGCGAAAGAAACCGGAAATCAGCGCCGGCCGGACCGTGGTCATCGACGGCGTGACGCTCCATCTGGCGCAACCGATCGCCGGTTCGCAGGAATGGATCGGCGACCGGGAAATCCTGCGCCAACTGCTCGCTTGCTGGCTGGTCGTCGACGAGAAGGACCTGCCGCTTTCGCCGCGTATCACGGGCCCACCCGGCATTGGCAAGACGACGCTGGCCATGTCCGGCGCCCGCGAGCGGAAACAAGACCTCTACATCTTTCAGTGCACGGCCGACACCAGACCGGAAGACCTGCTGATCACGCCTGTCTTGGCGGAGTCCGGGTCCATCGCCTACCACGCGTCGCCGCTGGTCACCGCCATGTTGACCGGTGGCGTCTGCGTGTTGGACGAAGGCAACCGCATGAACGAGAAAAGTTGGGCGTCGCTCGCATCCCTGCTGGACCATCGCCGGTGCGTGGAGTCGATCGTCGCGGGTGTGCTCATCACGGCCCATCCCGAATTCCGTTGCTGCGTGACGATGAACGAGGACGCGTCCACCTACGAAGTGCCGGATTACATCCTCTCCCGGCTCCAGCCGACGTTGAACATGGGGTTTCCTGGAAAGGACGACGAACTGGCCATTCTCCGGTACCATCTTCCGTTCGCGCCAGCCGAGATGCTGGCCATGACTGTGGAGTTCCTCCAACAGGCGCATCAGCTCAATCTGGAATATTCGGTCCGCGACGGCATCCACATCCTGCAGTACGCGCTCAAGCGCCTGGCTCAGGATCCCGCGCATCCGCTCTCAAAAGACGAGGCGTGGCGCGAGGCTCTGATCAAGGTGCTGAGCGACGAGGCCTTGGACCTAGAAACCCTGGCACGCCGGCGCCAACGGGCGCTTGGCGACCAGCCGTTGCCGAAAGGTCTGGGGGATTTCTTCTTCGAAAGCGACGATCCTTTGCATCCGGGCCGCTGACGGCACAGCCACGATGAACGACGACGCGGTCTTCAGGCTTTCCGCTCGGATCGAGGTACTCCCTATCTTGCACGCGAGCGGAGACATCGCGCAGGAAGTGCGCGAACGGCTGATCAGCCGGCGCTACGACTGTCTGGCGCTGCCCCTTCCCCCGTCCGTCGAAGAACCGTTCGAACGCGGGATCGACCGGTTGCCCCACATCGGCCTGGTGGTCCTTCCGGAACCGGACCACGACGGAGAACCGACCGTGAGCTACGTGCCCGTCGATCCTTGCCAGGCCGTCGTCATGGGAGCCCGGGTGGCGATGGTGGAAGGCATCGCGCGGGCCTATATCGACCGCGAGGTCCGCGTCTTTGAACCCTCGCCGTTCGTCTCGCCCGATCCCTACAGTCTCAAGCGTGTCCCGCTGGCTGCTTTTGCGGCCGCCGTGTTGCCGTCGTTGCCGCCGCCGACGCCGGGCACGCAGCGATGGGAGCACATCTGCTGGATGGCGTTCAGGCTGCACGAACTAGAGCTGGACCACGAGTCGATCCTTTGCCTCTGCCCTGCCGCCGATTGGCCCTGGCTTCGGGACGCGTATCGGGAACGAAGACCGTACATGCTCCCCGAGTTGATCGCGGCTTCTCCCGCCCTGTACACGGTTGCTCCCTCCACGCTGTACTTCGTGCTGGGGGAATTGCCCTTCATCACCGAGCTGTACGAACGGCGGCGAGCGGAACTTCGCTCGGACCGCCATCTCGCCGTGGACGGCATCAAGGAATTGCTCATCGAAACGCGCGCCCGCTGGAAGGCGGAACAGGAGACGGACGGCCATTCGGTGTCGGATTGGATTACTCCCCAACTACTGCAGGTCTATTTGCAGTACGTGCGCAACCTCGCGCTGCTGGAACGGCGCCTGACCCCCGACCTGTACACCCTCGTGTTGGCGGCCAAACAGATTGCCGGCGACGAGTTTGCGATCAAGCTCCTGGAAACGGCCAAAAGCTATGCGTTTCAGACCGACAGC
This sequence comes from Nitrospira calida, assembly GCF_976986435.1. Classification (NCBI taxonomy): domain Bacteria; kingdom Pseudomonadati; phylum Nitrospirota; class Nitrospiria; order Nitrospirales; family Nitrospiraceae; genus Nitrospira; species Nitrospira calida. The sequence continues at coordinate 1,690,449 of NZ_OZ335950.1, read as the reverse complement.
GAGGATGAGTTGTTCCCGCTCGTGACAGCCGGAATCGGGCAAGCGGAGTTGCCAGACGGACAGGTCGTCCGAGCCAAGAACCGGCTCCAAGGTCCGCCGTTCGTGTGGCGCTCCCTGTCCCTCCGCCCCAAGCCGACCCGGATGAAGAGCCGACGATGGGCGCTGTTGTGGAATCCGTTCCGTCAGTGCTCCTGGCCACCGGAAGACGAGAAGATCGAAAGCTTCACCAGCCACGTGCGGGAACAGGCACGGGCCATCCTGGGGGCCGACCTGGCGAAAGTGGAAAAGTTCACCTCATCCATCAAGGATGGGATCGATCTCCGCGAAAGCCTGCGCCATTGGTGCGCAGGTCTGCGGGGTACCGGCGCCGCCGTCTCGACTTCCTCGAAGTGCCGCCCGCGCATGGAGATTTATGTCAAGGAGATTCCTCCGGCCAGGGGCAACGTCGAGGTGGTGATCTTTTTGTTCGACACACCGGCCGATCCCGACACCTATCGCTGGCGGGCGACCTGGTACGCGGAACACGCTGAGGAATCCACACTGTGCTTTTACGCCACCCCGTTCGAAGGCAACCTGGTCGGACCGGGAATCGCCCAGTCCCGCTACGGCGGCGCGATGTTTCTGTTCCCTCCCCGACCAATCCCGGACATCTGGACCGACCCCGCTCTTGATTTCGCCAAGACACTGGAGGATCGCCTCATCGCTGCCGCGGCCATGCATTCCCGCGAGCCCCATATCGCGTTGGTTGCTCCTATCCCGCCACGCGCCTCATGGCGACGGATCGCCCGGCATTTCGGACGGAAATTCGTTCCAATTCCTCTGAGCCGATTTTCCGGGCAGACGGTGGATCGCCTACGTCGATTCCACGTGCTGAACGGACACGAAGTCAGAAGTTATGCGGCGAGGTTCATCAGAGAGTGAGAACTGGTTCGCCCAGTTGGTTTAGCCATGACACATGCGCACCACCTCTCCCGCGAAGCAGCCCGGAAGCGCATCGAGGCCTTGCGGACAGAGATCCGCCGACACGACTACCTGTACTACGTGAAAGACCGGCCGGAGATTTCGGATTCCGAATACGATCGGTTGTTCCGGGAACTGGTCGAACTGGAAACGGCCTATCCGGACCTGATTACCTCCGATTCCCCCACTCAGCGTGTCGGCGCGCCGCCGCTCGATGAACTCGCCAAGGTCACGCATGAGAAACCGATGCTCAGCCTCGACTCGGTCGCCGATCAGGAGGAAGTCCTTGCCTTCGATAAACGCATGAAGCGCGAACTCGGCGTGGAGACCATCGAATATACGGCCGAACCCAAGTACGACGGGCTCTCGGTGGAGCTGGTGTATGACGACGGCCGCTTCGTCCGCGGCGCTACCAGAGGCGACGGTGTGACCGGCGAGGACGTGACCGTGAACCTGCGCACCATCAAGCCGCTGCCGCTGCAACTTCTGCCGGAACCGGACCTGCCCGCTCATCTGGTCGTGCGAGGCGAAGTTTATATGCGGCTCGACGACTTTCAGGCGCTTAACCGGCGCATGACGGAACGGGGCGAAGAGGCGTTTGCCAATCCCCGCAACGCCGCGTCCGGTTCGCTGCGGCAACTGGATTCCCGCATCACCGCCGAACGGCCGCTCGTCGTCACCTGCTACGAAATCATGGCCTCCTCGTCCAATCTGCCGCCGACCCACTGGGACGAGTTGGAAGCGTTGGCCCGCTGGGGTCTGCCCATCCCGATTCAGCGCCGCCGTTGCCCGACCATCGAAGATGTCGTCGCTTTTCACCGCGAGACGGAAGCCGTCCGCGACAACCTGCCGTTCGAAATCGACGGCATCGTCGTGAAGGTCAATCGCCGCGATTGGCAGGAACAGCTCGGCGAAAAATCCCGCAGCCCGCGCTGGGCCATCGCCTATAAGTTCACGCCGCGAAAAGAAATCACCGTCGTCCAGGACATCGTCGTCTCCGTCGGGCGTACCGGCACCTTGACTCCGATCGCGTTGTTGAAGCCGGTCGAAGTCGGAGGCGTGACGATCAGCCGGGCGACACTTCACAACGCGGACGAAGTGGCGCGGAAAGACATCCGGGTAGGCGACACCGTCAAGGTCGAGCGGGCCGGCGACGTGATCCCGGCAATCGCCGAGCGTGTGCCCGTCCCGGGAGAACACCGCTCAGAGCCTTTCCGCATGCCCGATCACTGTCCGGTGTGCGGCTCAGCGGTTGCGCGGGAAGGCGCCTATTACTACTGCACCGGCCAGGCCGTTTGTTTGGCGCAATTGAAAGGGGCGCTAGAGCACTTCGCCTCGAAGCACGCTCTGAACATCGACGGTCTGGGCAAAAAAACCGTCGCGCAATTGGTCGATCGAGGGTTGGTCAAGAACCTGGCCGATCTCTACACCCTGACCAAGGACCAACTCCTGACGCTGGACGGATTTGCCGATCGATCGGCCACGCTCTTACTGGAGGCGATCGAACGAAGCAAACGGGTCAGCCTCGAGCGCTTTTTGTTCGGGTTGGGCATCAGACAGGTCGGCCAACACATCGCCCGGATCCTGGCCAGACACTTCGGTACGCTGGAGGCCATCATGGAGGCCGACCGCGAGCAGTTCCTGCAGGTCCGCGAGATCGGCCCAGAGATCTCCGCCAGCCTAGAGTCCTTCTTCAAGGAAGCGCGCAACCGGCACGTCATCCAACGCTTATTGCAGTTGGGCTTACAGATCGAGAGCCCCGCTGACGCTCCCCGGCGCGATGCGCGGGCCAAAACACTGGCTGGAAAGACCATTGTCTTCACCGGCGGTCTGGAGCGATACAGCCGGGAGGAGGCCAGACGGCTGGTGGAGGAACTGGGAGGCCACGTGACGTCCAGTGTCAGCAAGAAAACCGACTATGTGGTGGTGGGCAAGGAACCCGGCTCCAAGCTGGAGCAGGCCAAGAAAATGGGGATCGCGCTGCTGACCGAAGACGCATTCGCGGCGTTGGTGGAACCACGCACCGATGGCTCGGCGAGTTAGCTCGCCACATCCATCCTGGCGGCTTCGGAGGACTCGACCGTTACGCCGGCCTTCTCTTCTTTGAAGATCTGCACGCTTTTGATCGACTTCGGGTCCGCCTCGTGGACCACGAGGCGACAGTTTCCCACGCGCAATTCTTCCCCGACGGCGGGAATCCGGCCCAGTTGCTCTTGAATCAAGCCGCTGACCGTATTGGCCTCGTCGCCCAGATCCACTTTCAGAAAGTCGTTGATCTTCCGCACCTCGGTCCGGCCGTGCACGAGAATCTGGTTCTTGCCGATTCGCTTGATCAACTCTTCGGTGATGTCTGTCTCATCCATGATCTCGCCGACGACTTCCTCCAGCAGGTCTTCCAGCGTCACCAACCCCATGACGCCGCCGAATTCGTTCACCACGATCGCCATATGTCGCTTTTCCTGCTGGAACTGTTTCATCAAATCGTCGGCCGGCTTGCTGCGCGGGACGAAAAGCGCCGGTTGGGCGATGTCTTTCAACTTGACGTCGGAATGGCCCTGGGCCAGCTCGATCAGGGCCTTGTTCTTGTAGAGGATGCCGGTGATGTTGTCCAACGTCCCGTCGTACACCGGGATCCGGGAGTATTTGGATTGAAAAAGCTGGTCCTGAGCCTCCTTCAGCCGCAGATTGCCGTCCAGCGCAAAGACGTAAATACGCGGCGTCATCGCGTCTTCCGCCGTGATGTCGTTCAACTGGAAGACGTTCTTGATCATCTTCACTTCCTCGGATTCGATCGCGCCAGCCTTGCCGCCGACATCCAGCATGATCTTGAGTTCTTCCTCCGTCACAAACGGCACCGTCAACCCCTTCCCGCCGGTGATCTTGTCGATCATCGGCTCCAGGACGAACAACACCGGCTGCAGCACCCATTCGATCCAATAGACGGGATAGGCCATCGCCAGGACGAGAGGAACCGCATGCTTGGCGGCCAAGGTCTTGGGCACCACATCACCGAAAATCATCAACACGAAGGTCAGGATGCCGATGGCGACCGCCAATGCCTCCGAACCGAACAGCCGAATGGTGACGATGGTGGCGAACGCGGCGGCGCCGGCATTGACCAGGTTATCCCCAATCATAATCGTGGAGAGCAGTCGTTGGGGGTTGCTGCGGAGATAGAGGGCCATCGCCGCCCGCTTTCCCCCACCCTCGGCCAGGGCACGGAGCCTGGTTTCGTTGACCGAAAAAAATCCGATCTCGGCCGCGGAAATAATGGCCGACAACAGAATCAGAGCAAACAGGATAAGAATGTCCATGGAAGTCGAAATTTAGAGTGAGAGATGAACGACCGGCTCAAAAAGCCGGACAGGACGCACCGTCGATGCCCAAGCCGGATCGACGGACGGTGTGATTGGAATACGGAAGAACAGCGTGACCTGGTGAGACCCTATCGGGCCGCCGTCATCCATCGCGCTGTACTTTTACCACAGGCCGAGCGGCCCATCAAGCGTTGTAGCAATTCCTGAAGGGAAATCAACGGGTTTGCCAAGCTTACCCCGGAGCTGATTCTACCCCTCCGGAACCTGAGGGGGCAAAGGAGGCGCGGGTTAGGTATCGTCTCTCACAACGAAGGGAGTGACGTCCAGCAGGCTTCCCAGTCGCTCGGCGGCCGCCTCGGCCTGGGTCTCGCTCGTAAACTGTCCCACTTGGACGCGGTAGCGTTTGCCTTCCGGCAGCTCGACCGTCACGATCCGGCTATCCGGATAGCGCCCCTTCAAGCGATCGATCAGCGCCCGTGCGTTCGCCGGGTCGGCGAATGAGCCGACCTGGACACGGAGGAACCCCATGCCGCCCGGTCTGCCCTCATAGCCGATGACGCGTAGCTCGACCTCGTCCGTTCCGGAACCGGTCATCCCGAGCGCCCTCGCCCCGGCATAGGAGAGGTCGAGCATGCGGCCCCTTGCGAACGGCCCCCGGTCGTTGATCCGCACGGTCACCTGCCGGCCCGTCGTCAGCGAACGGACGACCGCCACGGAGCCCAGCGGCAAGGTCCGGTGCGCCGCCGTCAACTGGTGCATGTCAAACCGTTCCCCGTTGGCCGTGTGGTTCCCATGAAAGCCCGGCCCATACCAGGACGCGGTCCCGCGCTCGACATAGCCGATGGGATAACCGGGAGGGTACGTACGAGGGGATGGAGCGCCGGCGCAGCCCGATAGCGTCCAGACGGTCAGCAGGAAGGGAACAAAAACGGCAAATCGCGCAAGAGGCGTGTGGGGGCCTGCTCGCATCTCAGAATTCGTCGAGGGACTTATCGCGCAGAACGTCCAGAGCCTTTTGGGTATTCGAAACAGTCAACACCACAATGGCTCGCTTGCCCTCGCGGGACGGCGTGCAATAGCCGCATTTGATGTTGATTTTGGCCTTGTTCAGCAGATCGGCGACTTCCTTCAAGGCGCCGGGTTTGTTCTCCAGACTCAAGACTAGCGCCACTTCTTCCCGAAAGCGGATCTTTGCCGCCCGCAAGGCCGCCCGCGCTCCCTCTAAATCCGCCACTAACAACCGAAGATTCCCGGTGCCCGTGACTTCCGGAGCCGAGAAGGCCTTGATGTTGACCCCGGCGCTGCCCAAGACCGAAGCCACCTGCGCGAGCACCCCCGGCTTGCTGCGCTCACTGATCACCAACTGCGTCGTCGTCGGCATGCTTTCCCTCGATAGACGGGATATAGGGATATCGGGGTATCGGGCTACTTGACTCCTGTACAGCCAGTGCCCTGTTCTACATTACCCCACTACCCTTTTACCCCTTATTCTTGTATCCGTACAACCACCGCGCGGTGGTCCCGCCTACGTTCCGGACAGAATGTACCACATTGGCGGGGATCAAGACTTCCTCCCCAGGCTTGGGCCTGAACGTCCGCCCCTCCATCTCCAGCTCCAACTCCCCCTCAACCACCATCAGGAGTTCATCTACGGAATGAACATAATCCTCCCACACCTGCCCCGGCGGATCAACCCACAGGTCGCAGGAGAAGCCGCGGGACTGCCAGAGTTGCTCAACCTTTTTACAGTCCATCAAGCCCGCTGCCGTTGAATGACACAGGCCTCTGTCCGCTTGATCACTCATCAATACCGATACGATACACCAAGAACACCTCCCGATGGACTTTATCCTTCCTATATTCCTTCTCTGCTGCCAAAGCCAGTCTTTGGACCGACGCGAACGCCGAAGCTGGAGAAATCTCTTTTCGCAAGACCTCGCGCCCATACGGTTCGCTTTCCAAGACGACTTGCCAGACGCCACGCCAGCGGGGCGCACGCGGTGATCTCCTTTTCATAGGTTCACCCCCTCAACACTCGCAAACAGCCCCAACCGGCACCCGCTAACCATCGACAGCCGTCACCTAGCTCGTGTGATTGGCCAACGTAGGTCGGCCGTGCTGGAGAACGATCCTCGGAGCACAATAGACGAGGCATCCCTTAAGCCGGTTCGCCGGGTTTTTCACTCCGAAGGTATGTGTTCTTCCGCCCTGACCTTCCCCTGCCCGACTCCCTTCATACTTCCAATCATTGCGTTGAAGAAATGCGACATCAACCCGCCAGATCAAAACCTCCCGCCCCCGCTTCATCCGCCGGTAGGATCCACTGCATATCGCCACATGATGTACCATCCTGGATGATTATAGTGCGACTGAATCGCCCAAGGACGTGTACTGCCTTTTGACTCCAGGGCATGCTCCGGCGGTGGATTTAACTTACCATTGAGTGAAAGATCCGGAAACCTTTGCTGGGCAATATCCGGATGCTTATGTTTCTTGTACGGACTAAATGCATTCAATGCCCGCACGCCAAGGATACCGATCAGGCCGCTGAAGACGTTGCTCTGTTCGAAATACACATCGACAAACTCCTTCGCTTCCTTTTCGATGTAGTCGATCGCATTGCGAATGTGGGCGATGGTCAAGTTCGGAGGGAGTGAGACCGATCGGTCGAATCCGTCGTCGTCGAAAGACACCGGCTCAACAGTCCCCTAGATGAACGGAAGTGGGACCACGTCGCTCTCCATCCGGATGCTGGGCATGTGGCCGTTTCGATTCACGGGAAAGACCGCAAGCTTCGGAATAGCTTGCGCAGCCATTCGGTAATAGGTCGGATCGATCTCCAGGCCGATGCTTTCGTAGCCGACCGAGAGCGCAGCCGCGATGGTCGAGCCGCCGCCCATAAAGGGATCGAGCACCACTCCAACGCCCAGCGGCAGAGCCGCCCGCACGATTTGCCGCATAAACGCCTGCGGCTTCAATGACGGATGGCCCGCAATCGCCCGCTCATCGGGCCTGGTCGGAGCAGACGCAATCACATCCGCAAAGGGCAGGTCTTTGGAAGGACGCCTGAGCCCGCCCGTCTTGTATTTCCTGAGATTATCCTGAACCCGGCCTGCAGGGTTTCCGAAAAAGCCCCCAGGGCTCCCAGCACGATCGCGGCATGACGGTGACTTCTGAGAACTCTTCATGCGCATTTTTCGGTCTATCCCCGCCGCGCAATGTCTGAACAAGCCGGATGATCTCGCCACGTTTCTCGAAACCCGCTTCGATGAGCGGCAGATACACCAAATGCGAAAGCAGCGGGTTGGTGGCGATAAAGACATGTCCGCCGGGAACCAGAATCCGAAACGCTTTTTGGGCGAACGCCGAAAAAACGCTCTCAGGCGTTCTCGATCTGCATCGGTCAGGACGGTGAAGCGAGGGAGCGGATTCCGCTCGCAGCCGTCGAACGAAGGAGGGATACGCCAGACGCCTCCCTTCCTCCTTCGTAGCTTTTGGGTCTGCTCCGGAGTGTATTCTTTCAACCCATAAGGAGGATCGGTCACGATCGCATGAACGGAGTTTTCGGGACCGCGTTCCATCCATTCAAGGCAATCAACACAGGCAATGCTGTACGGCACTCCGCCGATGCAGCCGGATACCCCGTGCCGCCCATGGTTCGTCGCTTCTAGAAGAGCATTCATGAAGGTTGCCTCAAGGACTTCTTACAGCAACTGCAACACCCCGTTCACAAAAGCGTACTCGTAAATGCCGTTGAAGGCGACCTCGGCGGCCGACGCCGCTTTTTGAGCGATGTTCTTCTGGCCGCGAGGGACGAACAGATAGAACGGCACCCTTAATTCCGCGCCTCGCTTCCACCTGCTCGTCGCGGTCGATTCGGACAGCGACTCTTCCGTTTCGACTTCGGCGATCCATTGGATGCTATTGCCCCGCGGGCTCACCATCCAGCCCATGATGTCCGCCTTCTGATCCACCCAGGCCCACCGATTCTGTTCCAGACACGTATTGATGGTGACGCGACCCTGAAAAGCCTTTGCCCAGCGTTGCGCCAAGGAGCTGACGATCTGATCGTGAACGCTCCCGATCGCGGGCACGCGGAGAATCGTGCTCATAGCGTCCTCCTTTTCCACCGCTTCATGAGCAGCCGCTCGTGGCGCCGCAGTTCACGCACTTGAGGCAGGTGCCATTCCGCACCATGGTGAACTGCTTGCACTCGGGGCAGGGATCGCCCTCATAGCCTTTCAGCCGCGCCGTGTTGCGAATCGCCGTGACAGTGAGCGATTCGCGCGTGATCTCCACCTGGCGCGCCACAGCATGCCCGTTCCCTTGACCGTTCCCCCTGGCACCACTTCCTGGATCATGCCGGGAGGGAAACTTGTCCGCGATGATGGAGGCCGATTGAAGCGCTTGGATGTCCGCCTCCTCGTCGGTGCACTCCGGGTCCTGGTCGTCCTTCTTCACCGAATCCATCCGCAAGTCCTCCGGCTGCACCTGTGCCAGGTCGTAGCGATCCAGATAGGTCACGGCCAGTTCGCGGAAGATGTAGTCGATGATCGACGTGGCCATCTTGATCCGGTCGTTGAGCTTGACCGGTCCGTTCGGCTCAAACCGGGTGAACACGAAGGCTTCGACGAACTCTTCCAGCGGCACGCCGTGTTGCAGCCCCAGCGAGATCGCGATCGCGAAACAGTTCATCAGGCTCCGGAAGGCCGCCCCCTCCTTGTGCATGTCGAGGAAGATCTCGCCCAGCGTCCCGTCTTCATATTCTCCGGTCCGCAGATAGATCTTGTGGCCTCCGACAATCGCCTTTTGCGTATAGCCGTTCCGCCTCGCTGGCAACGGCCGCCGCTTCGCCAGGTACCGGTAGCGCACCAGCACCCGCTCGGTGATTTTCTCGGCGGCGCTCAGTACGTCGGCGCTCGGCTCGACGGCTTTCCCGCTGTCCGAGGATGCGTTCAGCGGCTGGCTCAGCTTGGACCCGTCGCGGTAGAGCGCGACGGCCTTCACCATGCTCCTCCACGCCAGCAGGTACGCGGCCTTCACGTCCTCCACCGTGGCATCCGCCGGCATGTTGATCGTCTTGCTGATCCCGCCGCTGATGAAGGGTTGCGCGGCCGCCATCATGCGAATGTGGGCCTCGATTGGAATATAGCGTTGCCCGATCCGGCCGCAGCGGTTGGCGCAATCGAACACCGGCAAGTGCTCCGCCTTGAGATGTGGCGCGCCTTCCACGGTCATGGTGCCGCAGCAATAGTCGTTGGCCGCAGCGACTTCTTCCTGCGTGAAACCCAGCGCCTTGAGCATGTTGAAGGTGGGCTCGTTCAGTTGCTCCTCCGTGAAGCCCAGCTTCTCGCGACAGAACTCCTCGCCCAGCACGAACTTGTTGAAGGCGAACTGAATCTCGAAGGCCTGTTTGAGCGAGTGTTCCAGCCGTTCCAGCGCCGCGTCGTCGAATCCCTTCTCCTTCAACGTCTCGTGATTGATGAACGGCGCGCCCTTGAGCGTCTGCCGCCCGATGCAGTAATGGACGATGTCCTGGATCTGCGCCTCGGTATAGCCGAGGGTCCTCAGCGCCGGCGGCAAGCTCTGGTTGATGATCTTGAAGTAGCCGCCTCCCGCCAGTTTCTTGAACTTGACCAGCGCGAAATCCGGCTCGATGCCGGTGGTATCGCAATCCATGACCAACCCGATCGTGCCGGTCGGCGCGATACACGTCACCTGGGCGTTGCGGAAGCCATAGGCCGTCCCCAGCTCCAGGGCCCGATCCCATGCCCGCCTGGCCGCCAGCAACAAGTCCGGCGGGCAATGCTCCGGCTGGATGCCCATCGGCTTGATCGTCAGCCCTTCGTATTCTTCTGGCGGCGCATTGTAGGCCGCGCGGCGGTGGTTTCGGATCACGCGCAGCATGTGGTCGCGATTCTTCGCGTAACCGGGGAAAGGCCCCAGTTCGGCCGCCATCTCGGCCGAAGTACCGTAGGCCTCGCCGGTCATGATAGCCGTAATGGCACCGCAGATCGCCAGAGCCTGCGGCGAATCGTACGGAATGCCTTGCCGCATCAGGATCGTGCCCAGGTTGGCATACCCCAACCCCAACGTCCGGAACGTATAGCTCTTCTCCGCGATCGCGCGACTGGGAAATGAAGCCATTAATACGCTGACTTCCAGCACGATGGTCCAGAGGCGCACGGCGTGGCGAAAGCTGTCCAGATCGAACCGGCCGTCCGGCGTGAAGAATTCGGCCAGATTGATCGACGCCAAGTTGCACGCCGTGTCGTCGAGGAAGAGATACTCCGAGCATGGATTCGACGCGTTGATGCGTCCGTCTTCAGGGCAGGTGTGCCACTCGTTGATCGTCGTGTCGTACTGCGTGCCGGGATCGGCACAGGTCCAGGCGGCCCAGGCGATCTTGTCCCACAGCTCCCTGGCCTTGACGACCTTGCAGACCTTGCCGTCCGTTCTCCGCTTAAGCGGCCAGTCCCCATCTTTTTCCAGCGCTTCAAAGAACTCGTTCGGGATACGAACGCTGTTGTTGGAGTTCTGCCCCGACACAGTCTGATAGGCCTTGCCGTCCCAATTCGTGTCGTACTCGTGAAAGACGAAATGCGTGAAGCCCTGACGAGCATAGGCGAACATGCGCTGAATGTAGGCTTCCGGCACGTGGTCGCGCCGCGCCGCCTGGATAGCCTCCTGGAGCGCAGGATTCTTCTTGGGATCGATCTCCACTTTCATCTGACCGTCGGCGCTGACCATATGACAGGCCTTCAACACCGCATTCAATCGTTGCGCGCATATTTTTGAGCCGGCGACCATGGCGGCCACTTTCTGCTCTTCGATCACCTTCCAGTCGATGAACTCCTCGACATCCGGATGGTCCAAATCCAGACAGACCATCTTGGCCGCCCGCCTGGTCGTCCCGCCCGATTTGATTGCGCCGGCGGCCCGGTCCCCGATCTTCAGAAACGACATCAGCCCCGACGACCGGCCGCCACCGGACAGCGGTTCTCCGTCGCCGCGCAGCTTGGAGAAATTCGTTCCCGTTCCGCTTCCATATTTAAACAGCCGCGCCTCGCGGACCCACAGGTCCATGATGCCGTTCTCGTTGACCAGATCATCCTCGATGGACTGGATAAAACAGTTGTGCACCACGACGTTGTTGGAGAGGTACTGCCCGCTCTCGGTCTGAATGTCGAAGACCGGCTGCATCCCCATCGCCTCGATCCGGACAATCACTTCCTCCCGTAATGCCGGCAACGCCTTGCCCGGAAACCGATCGGAGCAGGCCGCCTCGAGCTTTTCACGCTTGTCTTCCGAGATGAACCCGATCAGTTCCCTGAAGCGAGTCCGCGCTTCCGCATAGCCGATCGAGACAAAATAGGGCGTCCTCCGATTTTCCCGGTTCTCGACGCCTCGCTGCACCCGCGCATAGACGCCCAGATTCAGCAACAGGGCCTGGACACCGAGGGCTAGCGGAAGAGAGGTCGTGGTCAGAACGACATCGGCGGCCCGGGAGGCGCGAGATCGGAGACGGACCGTCCCATTCACCTGGAACAAAGCCGAGAGATAGGCGGATTGCGCTTGCACGCCCGCAGACCAGATTGCCCCCGGCACGGACCACTCTTCGCTTTCCCGCAGCAGTTCGTATTTCTCGACGAATGGTCGGAGCGTTTCGCCGTCCAGCCGAATGCGGCGGACGTCGAGCCCCGAGGTGTTCGTGTCCACGGACCGCACGTGAAAGTGCACGCTTTCAAAGACTCGCTGCACCCGCTCCAAGACGAAATGGAATTCGCTCTTGTCGATCGTCATGAATTCGAGCGTCAGGCTGCGATTGGCCCCCCGCTCGCACTGGCCGACGAAGCCGTCTCCCTGCAGCCATCCGACCAAGGCGGCCTCATCCACCGCCCGCGGCTCCGACTGCTTGGTCACCGCCGTCCCGGTCGCCAGCATGAGCCGCATACCTGGAGCCAGATTGTCCACCCGGCGCCAGACGCCGACTGAACGCCGCACCTCGAGCGCATAGACGAGATGATCGCCTGTCGCCTCGATGCAGACACCGTTCTTGAGCACGATCTTGAAGACAGGCTTCTCGCCGTTTGCCTTGACGGCGACCACCTTTGTCGTCCCCGAGGCCTTGCCCCCGACGGAGCGGCGGCCGTCGAACACTTCCAGTCCGATCAAGCCCTTCGTCACAATGTCCCCGATCGGCACGGGCCCTTGAGGCGTCGAGACCAAAGCATGGTAGGGTTGGCACGCATGGGGTTGCGGGTGTTCAAACGCATTCGTAGCCTTGACCACTTCACGGGTCTTGGGATCGACGTAGTAGTGGCCTTGAGCCGGGCCGGTCAGGCCGTAAGCGTAATGCAGCCCCGTGTTGAACCACTGAGGTGAATTGGGTGCCGCCATCTGGCGCGCGAGCATGTAGCAGAGTTCATCGTGAAAAGCGGCGGCGTCTTCGGCCGACTTGAAGTAGCCGTAGTTCTTTCCCCAGTACGTCCAGCATCCCGCCAGCCGCTCGAAGACCTGGCGCGCATCGCGCTCGCCGCCGAGGACCGCTTTCCCATCCGGCCCGGCCAGCACCTTCCCGTCCGGTCCGACCTGAGGCACACCAGCTTTCCGGAAATACTTCTGTGCCAGAATGTCGACGGCCAATTGAGACCAATGCTCCGGAACCTGAATGTTGTCCAACTTGAAAACGATGGACCCGTCGGGATTGCGGATCTCCGACGAACGCTTCACGAACTTCATTCCCTCGTACGGGCTCTGTCCGCTCCGCGTGAATTTCCGTTCGATTCTCACAGTGTCCCTCCCTGGAATGAACTAGAATCCCTGACCCGGAACTTTTGCTTCTAGGAATGCCACCCGATAGACCTGCTGTTCAATCGCGAAAGCCAGCCAGAATGATGCGCGGCAGCAGAATGCTCGACAGGGGCTGCTATATATAGCGAGTCTTTTATTTTGTCAACACAGTATATTGTGGATTGGACAGAAGAACCTGGGGATAACGGAATCGACCGACCAGTGCAGGGGAAAACACGGTTTGTTGGGGAGGTTATCCACAAACGGGGAGATCAAAACAGAGGAGGATCCCGACCGATCGTTGGAGATGCACACGAGAAAATCGGGATTCAGAACACGGTACGGCCGAATTTCAGCGTGGCTTCTTCAACGCCCTTGATCGGGACAAACCAACCTCCAATACCCAGCACCACGATCCGAACGTCCCACATCCGCGTCTCGAACAGGCTCAGCAGTCCCCAATTTCGTCTGACGGTGTGCGGACGGACAACGCCCTCGACCAGTCGTTTCCCCTGTCTCCTAAAGATAGAGCGGATGAGATTCTGTTCTCCGCTCGGCACGGCCCGATCCATGTGCTCGAGAGCCTGGGAAAGTTTCGCCTCAATGAACAGGAGGTAGTCGTCGGTGGTGGGATTCGTTGCCGCCAACGTGACGCAGACGGCCAAGACGAGGGTCAGAAGGGCCAGCGCGAGATTATTCATCCGGTTTCGGGCTCATCGGCTGAAGGAATTGGGGCAACCATGCCGTTCGCGGAAGACCGCCCTTGCATCCGTTGACAATTGACCATACGGTGATTAGCCTAGCTCGCCGTCATGCCGCCGCGCGAACCGTTAGTGGACCGCGAGTCAACTCAACAGAGATGAGGAGGACATCATATGTATGTCTGGAGCAAACGTCTCGTCGCCGGCCTGTTGGGCGCGTTTCTCATTCTCCTGGGGGTTTTTTTATTCCACGGCACACCCGACGCCGCGAGCGGGCTTAAAATCCACACGACACGCTGGATCACAATGAACTACGCGGGACTCGTGATCTGGGTCTTCGTATGGATGATCGACCAGGCTCGGGTACGGGGACAAAACGTCTGGCTGTGGTTCGTTCCGTTTCTGTTCGCGCCGCTTCCGGTGCTCATGCTCTACGTGCTTTTCCTGCAACGTCGATTGAAAGCATGAGGTTCATTCAACTGCGGGAGAGGCCGGCGCAAGCCCCGTAGCCCGCTTGGATTCCGGCGGCCGGTGATTGTCCAGTGAGCCTCGCAATCTCCACAACAGCACGAGCCCCGGCAGCGCGACCAGAAACGTGACGAAAAAAAACTGCCCCCAGCCCACGGTTTCCACCAACTCCGCCGCCGGCCGACCGAGCAACACGCGACCAAGCGCTTCCAGGGAAGAGAGCAAGGCGAACTGGGTGGCAGTATACCGGTGGTCACAGAGAGACATCACGAAGGCCACGAAGGCGGAGGTTCCCATTCCGCCGGAAAAATTTTCGAACACGACCGCCGCGACCATCACGGGATAGTTCTTCCCTGCCCAAGCCAGCGCCATGAACGAAAGGTTCGACACGGCCTGCAGCACGCCGAAGGCCAGCAAGGCGCGGAAGAGGCCCATGCGCGCCATGGCCACACCCCCGACCAGCGCGCCGAGCAATGTCGCGGCGATCCCCACGCCCCTCATCAGGCCGACATCGGTGGCCGTGAACCCGATCCCTCCGATCAGGAACGCCGTCGAGAGGGTCGCCGCGAACGCATCGCCCGCTTTATATAAAACGATCAACAGCAGGAAGCCGACCGCCTCCGGACGGGAGAAGAATTCGGTGATCGGACCCCAAACCGCTTCCATAAGGCTTTGCGGCGGCTTTCCCGGATCCGCCGGCTCCGGGCTGAGCAGGATCGTCACCACCCCGGCCGCCATCAGCCCGGCCATCAACCAATAGGTGCGTTGCCAGCCGATCGAATCCGCAAGGACCAGCGCGACCGCGCCGGCGACGACCAGCGCCAGCCGGTATCCATTCACCCAGACCGCCGCGCCCAGGCCCCGCTCCTGCGGCTGGAGCACGTCGGTCCTATAGGCATCAAAGACGATATCGAGAGAGGCCGACAGAAAGGCTACGGCGAGGGCCAGAATGCCGAGCATCCAGGGACGATCGCCCGGCCCGGTCGCCGCCATGGCGGTCAGCCCGGCCGCAACGGCAAGTTGCGTGGCGACCATCCAGCCGCGCCGGCGGCCCAGCCACGGCGGGACGAAACGATCCATCAGCGGCGCCCAAAGAAATTTCACCGTGTACGGCAGCCCGACGAGGGTGAAAATGCCGACGGTCCGCAAATCGACTCCCGCGATGGTCAGCCAGGCCTGGAGCGTTCCAGAGGTGAGCGCCAAGGGTAAGCCGGAAGCGAATCCCAGCGGCAGCATGAAGGCGACACGACGGTTGGCGAACGATACCCACTGACGTTGAGACATTGTTCAGCCGCAGGGATCTGAAAAAGAGTGACTCAGAGGCAGCATAGCACGATCCGTCGCCCGGCGAGAGCAGATTCGCCAAAACGGGGAACACTTCGAGCACCCTGAGGAACCGGATCGACTCGACGAAGAAGAAGCCGACGCTTCCAGCCAAGCCGGCGGAAAGGGTATGCTCCCGCTCAGTTCAGCAGGGCTGGCCGTTGAAGAGACAGGGTTTGTAGCGCGTGATGTCGAAATCGACGTTTTCTTGGTACACGAGTTCGTTTCCGTTCACGCCATCGCGCTGAGGGTCGTTCCACATCGTGTGGTTCCACCAATAAAACAGAGGATAGCTCTCGGTGTAGTAAACCGGATTGCCATAGTTGCTGCGTGCGTATTCTTCCACCAGACGTCCGGTGACGTAATCGACGACGCCGTTGCCTTGTAACGAGTACAGGACGAGGAACAGACGGGCCTCGTGATCATACAGCTCATCGATTCGCGTATTGAAATCCGGTTCAGCCGGCAGGGCCTCACGGGTCCATCCGGCCTGAGCCGGCAGAAGCACTGCGAGGAGAAGCAGAGCGATGAAGGCGAGCCGCAAGGTGGCCATAGGTCATCCTCCCGCGTTGTTACAGGAGCGCGACTAAAAATTGTGGAAATCCTACCACGAGCCTCCCGCATGTTCAACACGGAACCCTTGAGCTCCCGGGCGAAGCTTTATGGCTTGCCGCTATACCGCGGCTTCCCTATAATGACGCCGCCATGAGCACGTCTCGACCGCGCGCCACCCTGCACACGCTCGGCTGCCGGCTCAACCAGGCGGAGACCGCTCTGTTGGCCGACCGGTTACGCCGCGACGGCTACGAATTGGTTGAGTTCGGCCGGCCAACCGATCTGCTCGTGCTCAATACCTGCTCCATCACGGAAAATGCGGAAAAAGATTGTCGCTATGCCGTGCGGAGAACCCTGCGCCATTCGCCCCACGCCTTCGTGGCCGTGACCGGTTGCTACGCGCAAACCGGCATGTCGATTTTGCGCAACCTGCCGGGGATCGACCTGATCGTCGGGACCCAATTCAAGATGCTTCTGCCGGACTACCTGCCGGCGCCGGCTGCATTGAAAAAACGACCGGCTCCCCAGGTGTTCCACACGAAAACCATCGGGCGCGAGGACTTCCTGTTGCCCGGCGCCGGCGAGTGCGGCACTGTTCGGGCGCCTCTGAAAATCCAGGACGGCTGCAATTTCATGTGCAGCTTCTGTCTCATTCCGTTTGCACGGGGACGGGAGCGGAGCCGCCAAGCCGACGACGCCCTTCGCGAAGCCAAAGAGCTGGTCGCTAAAGGCCACCGTGAAGTGGTGCTCACCGGGGTGAACATCGGACGGTACGAGCAGGGCGGGCGCGGATTGATCGACCTGATCCGCCGGTTGGAAGGTATCGCTGGTCTCGAGCGGATCCGTATTTCGTCGATCGAGCCGACGACGATCCCGGACGAGTTGCTCGACTATATGGCTTCATCTTCCAAGCTTTGCCGCTATCTCCACGTTCCGCTTCAGAGCGGCGACGACAGCATCCTAAAAGCTATGAACCGACGCTACACGGTCCTCGACTATGTGCGCTTGATCGAAAAAGCGGTCAAGCTGGTTCCCGATGTGGGGCTGGGCACGGACCTTCTGGTCGGGTTCCCCGGCGAAGGCGAGAAGGAATTCGCGAACACCCTGCGGGTCGCGGAAGAGCTGCCCTTCTCCTACTTCCATGTCTTTAGCTTTTCTAAGCGTCCCGGAACAGCCGCGGCTCGCCTCGTCAATCAGGTAAGCCCGGCGGCGATCAAGGCGCGGACCCGGATCCTCTCAGAACTTTCCCGAGCTAAACGCTTGGCTTTTTACCAGCGGCAGATCGGCCGGCCGGTCGAGGTGCTGTTTGAAACCAAACAGGACGACGGACTGTGGACCGGCCTGACGAGGAACTTTACGAAAGTCGGGGTCTTCTCGGATGCCGACCTCACCAACCGCCTCAGAAACGTGGTCATCACCGGCGTAATGGACAGCCTCGCGGTCGGACACCTCGAACCCTCGACGGGAGCTCTTTCGCAGCCACGGCTCCGGGAGCTCCACGTGGTCGCTTCATGACGAACCCGGCGTCCGCCAAAACCGTGCACATCGAAACGTTCGGCTGTCAAATGAACGAATACGACAGCGAACTGATCCGAGCGATCCTACGGAAAGAAGGCTTCGCCTTCACCGAGGATAAGGAACGGGCTGACATCGTCTTGATGAACACCTGTGCCGTCCGGGAGAACGCCCACAACCGGGTCTATGGGCACCTCGCCGAGCTAAAAGCTATCAAGAAGCAGCGTCCGCTCATCGTCGGCGTGCTGGGTTGCATGGCGCAAAATCTGAAGAAAGAACTGACCGAAACCGAGCCAATCGTGGACGTGCTGGTCGGGCCGGACGCCTATCGACAACTCCCCAACCTGCTCAACCGGGCAATCGAATCGCAAGAGCAGGGATTCCTGCAGAAAGTAATCGCGGTCGACCTGTCGGAATACGAAACCTACGAAGACATCCTGCCGGAACGCGCTGAAGGCGTGAACGCGTGGATCGCGATCATGCGGGGATGCGACAACTTCTGCACGTTCTGCGTGGTGCCGTACACCAGAGGGCGCGAACGGTCGCGCGATCCACAGGGCGTGATTCGAGAGGCCGAACAGTTGATCGCGCAGGGGTTCAAACAGATCACGCTGCTCGGGCAAAACGTCAATTCCTACCGGTTCGGAGACTGGGACTTCGCGCGGCTGATCACCGCCGTGGCCAACCTCCCCGGAATAGAGCGGGTTCGCTTCACGTCGCCCCATCCGAAGGATTTTCCGCCAGCTTTGCTGGATGCGGTGGCTGGACATCCGAAGATCTGCAAGCACATCCATTTACCCCTGCAATCTGGCAACGACCGCATCCTGGACTTGATGAACCGCACCTACACGCGACGGGAATACCTGGCACTGGTCGAGGAGATCAGGCGTCGCAATCCGGAGATCGCCTTGACGACGGACATCATCTGCGGATTCTGCTCGGAAACGGAAGACGAGTTTCTGGACACCTACCGCACCGTCGAAGCGGTTGGGTATCATTCCGCCTTCATCTTCAAGTATTCCGAACGCAAGAATACGATCGCCGCCCGCAAATACCGCGACGACGTGCCGGACGCGGTCAAGGCCGACCGGGTCGCGCGGCTGGTCGACCTCCAGAAAAGGATGTCGCTTCGGAAAAACCGAGAATTGCTCGGCCGGACGGTGGAGGTCCTGGTCGAAGGCGACGCCAAACGGTCGCCCAGTCAATGGATGGGACGGACCGACGGGAATATCACCGTTGTCTGGGAGAAAGACGGCCTCGAGACCAAGCCGGGAGACCTGGTGCCGATCCTCATTCAGGATGCCTCCGCCACCACGTTGTTCGGCCAGCCGGTCATACGGGGCGGATTCTGAAGAAGTAGATCCGTCTGAATCTGTCTTCACCCTCCTCCCGTCTTTCCTTTGGAATTCGGAAATGCCGGCCAATGTGATCGGGCCGTCATCGGTCCGTCGTTTCCTCGACGGAAAAAACAGACAAGATTGCACAGCGTTTTTCTAATCTGCACAGTCGCCCTCTGAATCCCGTCCTCTCGCTCGATATAAAAGTTGGGACGCGACTCCTGAAAAAAAGGAGCCTCCCGGCCTTTTCACTGTTTTAGCGAAAGGCATAGGCCAGCACAAAAAACAAACTGTCTTTTCAATGTGTTACTGATCGCATCCCAAGTAATCGTTGAGGTGACATCTTGTGAACAATTGTCCTCCCTGCAAAACCTCATGACCCTTAAATTGAAGCCCCGAAAATATCGACTGAAGTGCGGATTGAGAGGGCATAACCTTTGCTATAAAAATGCGCAATCACTCGTCACACACAGCCGAATCACTTCGGCGCCAATTCGAACCAGCAGGGAAGTGGCCATCATGGAGCGACGAAACGATGAGCCCATCACTCAAAAGGAAAGCGGCATGAGCCTGGAAACCATGATCTCGGTCGGCGTTTTTAGTTGGCTGGCGATCGGAATGGTCTTGATGGGGCTGGGAATCTGGTAACCGGATCCGGCACCCCATCTTCCCGCCACCGTTTCTCGACAATTTTCAATTTTCGACGTTTTCAAAGGAGACAGCCCATGAACGCCCACGACCTCTCTGCACCGCTTTCCTCCTGGCTGGCGATCGGTCTCATCCTCGGCCTGATCGGCATCGTTCCGCTCGGCTGCGCCTCGCTGGGCGGCCACGGCTCGAAGATTCATCAAAGTTCCCAAGGAGCTGTCTATCTGGATGAAGCTTCGGACTGGTCGTTCGAAGCGGGCCATCCCACCGTCATCGACCCGGCCGCCATCGCAGCCGCGCTTCGCGGCGTGGCGATCGAAGTGATCCCCTCCACATCCCAGCGTGAGTCGGCTGGTATGATGAAGCCAGCCCGCGTGTTCAGCGACGAAGATATCGCATTCCTGGCTCCCCTTCTGGCGCAAGGCCTCCTGCACGCGAAACCCGAACATCTCGTCGTCTTTCACGTGAACCAGCCGACGCCTTCGGGAACGGAACCGACGTCCGGTATTCTCTACGTGCAGAAGGGCTCTCTCTATCTCACCTTGACGCATTACCTGGGGAAACAGTGGAAGTCACCGGATGTACAGGCCCGGATCGGTGCGATCCGGTTTCTTCCGGAAGGAGCGGCCCGCCTCGAGTCCGCCGCGGCGATCGGGCAAGCCGATTTGACCAGCCTGGCGATCGACCATCGGCTCCTGGCCAAAACCGCTTTCCTTCCAGCCGTTCCGGCCAAGACTGCGCCGGCCCAACCGGAACCGATGCCTGTCGCCGCGGCTGTCCCCGTCAGCATGCCGGAGCCTCAACCGGCGCCCTCGGCAACCGTACCGCACCAGGACCCCAAGAACGTCGAATTTCTAACGCTCAAACTGGAAGAGCTGCGCCGGGCCAAGGAAACGATCGATGCGAAGGACGGGCAGATCAAGGCGATGAAAAAAGAAATCGATTCGCTTCGCCGTCAACTGATCGAACGGGAAGCGGAGATCAAGGCCTTGAAAGCCGGAGGCGTAGCAGCCAAGCTGCCGCACAAGAAGAGCGCCACGGTGACGAAAAAATAACCAGCCGAGCCAGTCGCTTATTCCACTTCGATCAGCTCCGGCTGAAGCAGCACCACTTCTTTGGAGAGGGGCGGCCGGAAATTCATCCGGCAGTAACAAGCGTAGGTCACATAGGTGTCCTGCAGACAGTAGAGCGCGATTTCTTTTCCTTGCCCTTTCGCCCACATTTCCGCTACTTGGAGGCCGCTGCCGGACTTCGTTTCGACGTTCAGGGCACGGGCAAGCACATCCAGCTTGATCCAACCGCGCGAATCCCAGTTGCTCCAAACCGCCATGGTATCGTACACTGGCTCAGTTCGGAACTTGGCCAGGTTGATCTCGATGCTGGGCCTGACCTGGTGAATCACCGACCGTTTCTTGATGAACGGCAGATCGAAGCCCAGCCCGTTATGCGTGATGAATAGGTTCGGCCGCTCCTGCCCCAGTCTGGCCCAGAACTGCCGTAACAACTCCCGTTCGTTCGGCCCATACCAGGCCATTGCGCCGCGGGGTTCCATCGCGTCGGAAAACTCGATCAGCCCGATGCAGACGATCCGGCTGAAGGTCCCGTCGAACGCCGACTTTTCATAGAGCTCATCCTCGATCCGCTTCCGATCCTGCGCCTCGCCCAGCGTGAAGAGGTCATACCCGCCCTCGGCCAGCAGGTCATCCGGACGGACCGGCGTGACGCCGACCAGCCTGGCCCATTCCTCGCGCGGCGCCTGAACGGTTTCAATGTCGAGGACGACTTTCATACAGAAAGCTAATAGCCAAGAGCTAGTAGCCCGGCGCGGTAGTAACCGCCCAAGCGTTTCGCTTTCCATCGTTCACTGCAGGCTATTCGCTGCTCACTTCCCGCTCTTCGCTCATGAGGGATCGAAACATTACGATCGCATCCTGATACGTGCCATCGTTTTTCCGCACGGCGCCGGGGATGACGGCCAATTCTTGGAAGCCGAGCTTTTCCCAGAGACGTCGCGCGATCCGGTTGTCCGCGAACACGAGATTGAAGATCACGCTTCGGTACCCAAGCTGCTTGGCGTATTCCAGCATCGTCGCGCCCAACAGCCAGCCCAGGCCTTTGTTGCGCCATGCAGGCGCGACGATGAAGCCGGCATTGGCCACATGCCTCGCCCGTCCCGGCCAGTTCGGTTTGAGATAAAACGCTCCCGCCATCTCCGAGGCGCGCGACCGATCCGGCGCATAGGCCGCCACGGTGCTCTTGCCGCGAAACCAGTACTCTAGGAACTCGTCCGGATCCGGAAGCCGCTCATGCGGATACGAAGTGCCTTCTTCGACGATCACGCGGTACAGCCGTCGCAGCGGCTCCACATCCCGCTCATCAGCCAGCACCAACTGAACCGGCGAACCGTCCTTGAGCTTCGCCTCCACCGGAAATCGAATACTCATTCCGCTGAACTGTCTTTCTGCCGACGTTGCAGCGCCTCGAGCACCGGCCGATCCGCCGGCGGAAAGGCGAACTGTCCGAATTCCTCGGGAGCGATCCATCTGACCTCCGCGCAGTCCACCGGTTTCGCCTGTCCCTCCACGATCGCGCAGCGAAAGAAATGCAACTCCACCGTTTGGTCCGCATACTCATGTCGGATCACCTGAAACAGAATCGGAGCGGTTACTGTGATCGACAGCTCTTCGCGTAATTCGCGCCGCAAACAGTCTTCTAGCGTCTCGCCGGCCTCCCGCTTGCCACCCGGGAACTCCCACAACCCCCCGAGATGCGAACCGAACTTCCGGCGCGCGATCAGATAGCGGCCTTCGTGGCAAATCAGCCCGGCCGCCACCTGAATGACCGGAACAGCCTTTTCCTCACTCATAAATCGCGACGATCCGCGCCGCCGATCGAAATGGTGTTTCAACCGCCGTTCGGATCGGATGGATAGGTCCGGCAAAAGTCCTTCATCGGACACAGCAGGCAATAGGGATTCCTCGCAGTGCAGACCATCGCGCCGAAATCCATCAAGGCCTGGTTAAAATCGTACCCCTTCCCCTTGGGAATCAACGCCTCCGATAACGCCCACAGTTTGTTCTTTTGCGTCTTCGGGTCGCCCTCCCCGACGAAGACCCGATGCAAGACCCGCATCACGTTGGTGTCCAAAATCGGCGCATCCTCGTTGAAGGCGAACGCCCGAATGGCGCCGGCCGTGTACCGGCCGATGCCTTTAAACGACAACAGTGCCTCCGGTTCCCTCGGCAGCGCGCCGCCGTACCGCGCGATGGTTTCACGGGCGATGCTGTGCAACCGGTGCGGCCGAATGTTGTAACCCAACGGATACCAGGTCTTGCGGACCTCCTCGACCGGCGCCTCCGCCAGATGGGTCAACGTGGGGAAGCGCTCCAGGAACTCATGGTACTTGGGAATGACCCGATCGACCTGTGTTTGTTGCAGCATCACTTCGGATACCAGAATCTTGTAAGGGTCGGAAGTCTTCCGCCACGGCAGATCGCGCCCGTGTTGCTTGTACCATTTCAACAGACGCATCTGGAATCGCCGCTTGTACCCCGGCGGGATGGATACGTTCGCTGAATCGGGCCGACGGCCGGATCGCGACGACGATTGCTTGTTGGATCGAGAGCGAGGCGGCATGGCGAATTGGCGGCATTCTAGGAGTCCGCTGACCGAAATGCAAACGGCGTTCTTGACCTGCCTCACGGCCGCTCCTACACTTCCGCACGAATGAGCCGATCTCGATCAGTATCTGAGGAAGCGAAAGCGTGGACCCGGGTCGTCATCATCGGCGGCGGCTTCGGTGGGCTGACGGCCGCGCAATCGCTTCGCAGATCGGGACTGGAAGTCGTCCTGATCGACCGGACCAACCACCACCTCTTTCAGCCGCTGCTTTATCAGGTCGCCACCGCCGCGCTTTCCCCTAGCGATATCGCCTGGCCGCTTCGCACCATCTTCCGCTCGCGCCCGAACGTGCAAGTCGTGATGGATGAGGTCCAAGCCATCGAGAGGGTCGGACGCCAGGTCGTACTGGCGGAAGGCGAAGCAATTTCCTTTGATGCGCTCGTCGTCGCGCCGGGTTCGCGCCATTCCTATTTCGGGCACAACGAGTGGGAGGCCCATGCGCCGGGATTGAAGACATTGACCGATGCCTTGACCCTGCGCGAGCGGCTGCTGCTCTCATTCGAGAAGGCGGAGCAGTTGAAAGGCTCGCCCGAAGCGCAACGGTATCTGACCTTCGTGATCGTCGGAGGGGGCCCGACCGGAGTGGAACTGGCCGGAGCCTTGGCGGAGATCGGCCGCAAGGCCATGACGCCGGATTATCCCTCCCTCCGCTCAGCCAATCTGAAGATTCTGTTGCTGGAGGCAACCGAACGAATCCTCTCGATGTATCCGCCCAAGTTGAGCGCTCAAGCCCAATGGGCGCTGCAGACCATGGGTGTCACGGTCATGTTGAACACCAAAGTCGTGGACGTGACGCCGCGGGGAGTCTCCACGGGTCGCGAATTCATCGAAACCGTCAACGTCATCTGGGCCACCGGCAACACCGCCTCGCCGCTCATCCAGTCCCTCAAAATTCCGGTCGACGCCGCTGGTCGGGCCATTGTCCGCGCCGACCTCACCATCCCGGATGATCCCTGGATCTTCGTCATCGGAGACGCCGCCTGCTGCCTCGGGACAGACGGCAAGCCGCTCCCTGGTCTCGCGCCGGTGGCTATGCAGCAAGGACGCTACGTCGCGCGGGTGATCGCAAAGGGCATTCCTCCGGACCGGCGCGAACCGTTCCACTATGTCGATCGCGGCATGATGACGACCATCGGGCGGGCCAAGGCCGTCGCACAACTGGGGCCGCTTAAACTATCTGGCCTACCGGCCTGGCTTCTCTGGTGTGTCGTCCATATCTTTTTTCTCATCGGCGTCCGCAACCGGTTCCGGGTGATGTCCGAATGGATCTGGTACTACCTGACGTTCAGGCCCGGCGCACGGCTGATTTATTGGAAACGAGAGACGCGGGAGTGAGCGTGGAGCGCAAAGGGATAGGGCGAATCAAGAATGGCCACTTCGCCACTGCCTGGCAAGTCATAAGTCAACAATTGCTGCCTGGCACCACATCTTCCTGAGCTTGAATCTATACAAAAGCGGGGAAATTCCGAGCTGCTTCCCTCCTTACCAGAGATGTTCAGCTCGCTGGGCTGTCTGTATAATCGCAGCCCAGGCCGTTGGAGCAGCACTGCGTCAATGGTCGGTGGACCATTGGACAAACGGGAACGACGGCGGTAATCACTGTGCAAAGAACACCGTGCCCACAAGCCTGCCGCGAGCCCTCGCCGGTTCGTTCCTTGAGCAAAAGAACTCATCAGCCCTTTCTATGGATGGCACGGCGCCTTCACGCGTGACCCCCCTCTTCGACACTCTCTATAGCTCGCCGCTCTCGTCTGCTGTCACGGTGATCGCGCTCTCGATTATTCTTCCCTTGAGCCGGTCAGGCAACGGTCGACAGGCGATCCTGCTGTTAAGCTTACTGTTGTATGTTCGCTACATGGTTTGGCGAGGACTTTACACCCTGAGCACCACCGATATCGCGAGCACCGTGGCCAGTTGGGTCGTGTACCTCGCAGAAGTCTATGGGTTGCTGCAGTTCCTCTTTTTTTCCTATCAAGCATGGGCACCGACAGATCGCAGGTCCCCTCCCGTGAGACGATTCCCGACCGTAGACATCCTGGTGACAGTGGTCAACGAGCCTCTCTATATCCTGAAGCGGACCTTGGTGGGCTGTGTAGAACAGGATTATCCCCGGGATAAATTTGTGGTCTATGTGCTCGACGACGGACATCGGGACGAAGTCAAAATGCTGGCGGAGTCACTCGGCTGCACATACCTTCGGCGCTATGACCGCCCGCGGCATGCCAAAGCGGGGAACCTGAATCATGCGCTTGGCTTGTCATCTGGCGAGCTGGTGGCTGTATTCGATGTCGATCACGTGCCGGTGAAGACTTTCCTCCGCGAAACGGTAGGATTCTTTGAAGATGAGCAGGTAGCCTTCGTCCAGACCGCGCAACACTTTTACAATCCCGATATCTTTCAGAGGAACCTCTCGGTGGAGCGCCTCATCAAGAATGAGCAAGAGTTGTTCTTCCGGACGCTTCAGGCCGGCCGTGATCGGCACAATAGCGCCTTCTTCGCGGGTAGTGGCGGCCTGTTTCGGCGCCGTCATCTGGAAGAAATCCATGGCTTCCAAACCGACACTATTACGGAAGATATCCATACCAGTCTGCTGTTGCACGCCAAAGGATACAAATCTTGCTACCTGAATAAGCCTTTGTCCGCCGGGCTGATGCCGGAAACCTTCGAAGGGTACATCCGTCAACGGACTCGATGGGCGATCGGAAGCTTTCAGCTCTTTTTTAAGGACAATCCTCTGATCAAGCCTGGGTTGACCATTCCCCAGCGGATTCACTACCTTGGGTCGATCTATTATTTCCTTCATGGGTTCCCGCGTATCATTTGCTTGGTCGCTCCCCTGTTGACCCTGCTGTTGGACGTTGCTCCCGTGCACGCCGAAGCGCTCACCTTTGCCCATCTATTCGGTGCCTATTACGCCGCGTCGGTTATTGCGCTCAAGCCCATCAGCGGGGGCACCAGAAACGCGTTCTGGTCCGAGATCTATGAGGTCGCGATGTACTTCGCACTGAGTTGGGTCGCCATCAAAACGTTCCTGGCGCCTTTCAAGCAGAGGCTATTTGCAGTCACACCGAAGGGTCAAAAGATCGACCAGCACCGTCTTTGGCGAACCGCCCTCGTGATGCCGCACCTCCTCGTGTTGGGACTGCTCATCGTGAGCACGGCCAAGGGATTCCGAGAGTGGCTGACATCCACGGTAACTCCAGGCCTGGAGGTAAGCCTGTACTGGGCCTGTGCCAATCTGTTCCTCATTAGCATCGCCATCCTCGCCGCTCGCGATCGACCTCAGCGGAGGAACGCCCTCCGTTTAAGGCAGCGATTCCCCGTTGAACTCCAAACGGAATCAACTGTGGTCAACGGCACGACCTTCGATCTGACCGAACAGGGGGTAGCGGTGGAACTCAGTGCGCCTGTGCCGCCGGCCCCCGACGTTGTCTTGGTCACCCTCTTTCCTCCGAGCGGCAAAGACATCACCTTGCACGGGCGAATCACCAGACAGGATCGCAAATCGGATCGTTGTGTAGAGGTCGGCATCCAGTATCTGGATGTGGATGACGAGACCGTTCGCGCGCTGATCATCGGAGCCTTTTCGCTTCCCAACAGTTGGGCGACCGCGGAAGCCTGGTCTCCGGGCGTATTACATAGCCTGTATTCCTTACTTACCGCGTTTCGGCAAATTTCACCGCAAACACAGCCGAGGCGGCGGCGGGCCCCGCGAGTCGCTCTTCAGAAAGACTGCCGCCTTCTCTGGCAGGGACAGGAGATGTTCGGAACCACCCAGGACGTCTCGTACACAGGGCTTTCCATCCGTCTGCCGATCCCCCTGACGCTCAGTCACAACTGCGGCACAGTGCTGATTGAGAACATCGTGTTAAAGGTCGCCGCCATTTCGGCAACCAGACAAGGGAAAGAGACCATTGTGCGCTTTCGCGTGGAAGCCATCGAACATGGAGAAGAACATTGGCGCGAACTCCATTGGTCGCTCTGGCGTTTGTGCTCCTGAGTTGGCTGCCTTTCGAGGCTGGCGCGGGCGACGTCTTCACAGGCTTTCAGATTGACAACAAAAAGGAATATTTCGCGTACCTGGGTATTCGAACTCCTCTTTCAGCTCAGGAGTCGGCATTCCTGCCATTTGTTCAGGTGTTCGCCGCCGGCCTTGGATACAGTTTCACGGTGGAGGGGCAAGTTCGTGATGCCTCCGCCCAATTTACGACACCGGCGCTCGGCCTAAAGTACACGTCCGGAGCGTGGAGCTTGGTCGGGCTGGCAGGACCTCAGTTCAGATGGAAACAGGAAGACAATGGAAGAGGCGGACGAGACACGCGCGAGGATATTGGCGCCTTTGTCCAAGGCGAAACGTTTTATTGGCATGATCAAGGCAACGTTCACGCCATCTTCTCTTACACTGCTCTTGATAGATTCTACTGGGGACGGATCCGCGGGAAAGTTCTGACCTGCAGACCAGAAAACGGCGGTTACGCAGCTTACCTGGGTTGGGATGCCACAGGTATGGGCAACAAAGACTTCCACGCCGAACTCACCGGTCCGCTCGCCGAACTGCAGGTCGGCCGATTCTTTTTCCTCGTGAGGGGCGGTTACCAATATACGGCCACGTTTCGTAGCGGGACGTACAGCGGATTCGAGATCTATTTCCCGTTTTAGCAGCTTTCCAGGGCTTACCACTCCGCCCCCAGGCGATCCACCACGATCTGATGCACGACCGCATACCGCCCCAGCGTGGCGAGATAGATCGCCGTCTCGGCGATGTCGTAGGGGCTGATCTTCTCGCTGCGTTCGATCTCTTTCGGCGACGCATCGACCAGGTCGTCCGCCACTCCACCGGGGCAGATCGCGCTGACCTTGATGTTGTACGCGCGCCCTTCGTCCGCCAGCGACCTGGTCAGCGCCATGACCCCGTGCTTCGACGCGCTGTAGGTCCCGGTACCGGCCCAGGCCTGCACGCCGGCCACGCTGGACATGTTGATGATAGTTCCGCCCCCCTGATGCATCATCTGGCGGAACCCGGCCCGGCAACAGAAGAACGTGCCGCGCAAATTCGTGTTGATGACGCGATCGAAGTCCTCGGTGGCGGTCTCCGCAATTCGGCCGCCGCCCCCGATGCCGGCGTTGTTGACCAGAATGTCCAGCCGCCCGTACCGCGCGACAGTTTCGCCGATGAGCCGCTCGACCTGCGTCTCATCTGTCACATCGGTCGGAATCGCCACCGCCTTGCCGCCGCGCTCCTGGATCTGCGCCACCGTCCGTTCGCAGAGGTTCTTTCGCCGCGCGGCCACCACGACCTTGGCCCCTTCCTCGGCGAAACGCAGCGCAATAGCTTTCCCGATCCCGCTGCTGCTCCCGGTGACAATGGCGATTTTGCTGGCCAACCGTTTCATGGGAACTCCTTTGCCGCCATGGTGCTTCTGCCTGCGTCTCCTCCGTCCGCTTCACCCGCTCCGCCGATTGGCGAAATAACGTTCCGAATTATAGTCCGGCACGGTGCCTCATGAAAGATTCTGAGTGACGCTCGACAAGTTGAAGGAGTCGATCACAGGCCTTGTGGATGATCGCCCGTGGGAATTGTCCGGCGATCCGGACCTGGACCTGCAACCGGGCGAAGCCGGATGAACCGGACAGCCGCAGTGGAGGGCCAGAACGCCCGGCGCATGGAGGGGTTGGGCTGGATTACCGGGAACCGCAGGGTTTCAAGTTTCTCCATCTGGGCCAGACGGAGGAGTTGCCCCTGGCTTTGCCCCACCTCAACCGTCCGATTGGGGATAGGCCTATCGCATCGGCGGCATGACGCTGCCCACGTGGAGCATAAAACACCCCTGCTCCAAATCCCGCACATAGCGAGCCAGGGTCTCCTGGATGACCGGAAAGGCCAGCAGACCCCAGGGAATGGTTTCAGGCGCGAACAGTTGAACCTCCAGGCTCTCGGCCCCGGCCTTGAAGTCCGGGCTCCGCATGAGACCGCGGAACACCATATAGACCTGGCTGATATGAGGTAGGCTGAAGACCGCGTAAAGCGACGCGATCTCCACGTCCGCATGGGCCTCCTCGAGGGTTTCCCGCAGCGCGGCCTGCTCCGCGCTCTCGCCGATTTCCATGAATCCGGCCGGGAAGGTCCACAGGCCTGAACGCGGCTCGATCGCCCGGCGGCAGAGTAGAATCGAGCCGTTCCATTCCGGAATACAGCCGGCCACAATCTTGGGGTTCTGATAATGAATGGCCTGGCAGGCTTCGCAGACGAACCGAGGCAAGTTGTCGCCGGGCGGCACTTTCCGGATAACCGGCGCACCGCATTGGCTGCAGAACTTCATCATGGGTTGCCGTTTCGCACGAAGCGCTTTTGCCTGTGCTCGACATGGATAGCACACTTTATCGTTTCTTTGCACCCTGCCCATAGGG
Organism: Nitrospira calida; assembly: GCF_976986435.1. NCBI lineage: Bacteria > Pseudomonadati > Nitrospirota > Nitrospiria > Nitrospirales > Nitrospiraceae > Nitrospira > Nitrospira calida. Next base: position 1,660,743 of record NZ_OZ335950.1, on the reverse strand, counting down.
CTGGAAGCGGTATCCGCAGAAGAGTGCCAGCGGCAAGGCTGCAGTCTGTAACCTAGATAGAGGTTGGACCACCCGGCCCTGTTCCGGCGAGGCGCACCTGTCAAAACTGATCAGCCTGGCGCCATCACGCCGAATCCCGCTCTTTATTTTTTAATGGAGACCTCCGAATGCCGGCTGTACGAATTCCGGCTGGTGACGGGACCGATGCGACGGGTCAAACCGGTTGTCCGTTTTGTTTCCCCGCCTTCGCGCGGCGCGGACGTGTGATCCCGAGCTTGCGCATGCGCCCTCGCAAGGTGCTCGGATTCATCCCGAGCACCTCGGCCGCACCCTGCGGTCCGTAGATCCGCCCGTTCGTCCGCTCCAGAACTTTCAGGATGTGGTGGCGCTCAACCTCTTCCATGGTTGAAGGGGAAGTGGTCTGAGACAGCTGGCCGACGGAGGGCAACAGGCGTTCGTCGATCTCCACCGTAGACGAACGGCACAGAATCACCGCGCGTTCAATCACGTTCTTCAACTCCCGCACATTCCCGGTCCAGTGATACCGGACCAGCCGTTCCATCGAGCGCGGCTCGATCGTCAGATCAGGCCGGCGGAAGCGCTGGCTGCATTCGGCGAGAAAATGGCGGGCCAACAGCGGAATGTCCTCGGGCCGTTCGCGCAGCGGCGGAATGGGAATAGGGAATACGTTCAGGCGGTAGAAGAGATCGGCCCGAAAGGTTCCTTTGACGATCGCATCCATCAGATTGGCGTTCGTAGCGGCAATGATGCGCACGTTGACCGGAATCGATCGTGTTCCGCCCACACGGTCGACAAGCTGGTCCTGCAAAACGCGCAGGAGCTTTGCCTGCGCCTCTAGCGGCATCTCACCGATCTCGTCGAGAAACAGAGTGCCGCCGTCCGCCAACTCAAACCGGCCGGGGCGGCGTTGATCCGCTCCAGTGAAAGCGCCGCGTTCATGCCCGAACAGCTCGCTTTCGATCAACCCCGCTGGCAAGGCCGCGCAGTTGACCCGAATGAAGGGCTTGTCTCGCCTTGGACTCAGATCATGAATCGCCCGGGCCACGACGTCTTTGCCGGTGCCGGTCTCGCCGGTCAGGAGCACGGTGGTGTCGGTCGGGGCGACCGCCCGCACGAGATTCAAAACCTGCGCGAAAGCCGGACTCTCTCCGATGATCGGGCCCAGCCCCTGACTCCGCTTGACCTCATCGACCAGATACTCGTTCTGCTGAGCAAGCTGCTCGCTCAATCGCTTGATTTGCTCGTACGCCCGCACCTGTTCGATCGCGAACGCGACCTGCGTCGCGACGTGCTGCAGAAATCGAACATCCTGAGGATCAGGTTCCCCCGTTTGGACGCTCCCGATGTTCAAGGTGCCCAAACAGGTGCCACGAACGAGCAGCGGCAGGTTGATCATCCGGCCCAGACCTTCCTTGAGATAGTCCTCGTCTTCGAGGAAGATCCGCTCGCGATGGAGGTTCGGGCGGATGTGGACCCGCCGATGTTCGTAGACCCATCCGACCGCGCTCCCTTTCCGCGGGATGACGGAATCCGGCTGGAGAACCGGTCGTGGCAGATCCGTCACGACCGCGCAAAAGCGGAACCCATCCAGCTTGGGATCGTAGAGCGTCAGACCCGCGCGCTCCCAAGGGACCACCTGGCGGATCTGTCTGGCGATCGCCCGCCACAGGCTCTCCGTGTCGCGCTGGGAGTTCAGCACGTTCGTCACTTCAAGGAGAACCTCATAGCTCAGTTCGGTCTTGTCCGGCATCGTTGCAGTTAGCAATGGAATCCTCCCAGTTTCTGCCGTCGCGGTGCGTGGAAATGACCGGCAACAGGCGCTCCATCCTACTAAAAATTCGCCCAAGTCCGCACGATCGCTCAGCCTTGCTCCACCAAACGTCCAAAGATGCTGGGACAGGGAGGAACAGGAGAGAGGACATGAGCGCTCGTGTTATCGGTGGATGATCCCATCCAAAGAAGACAAAAGGGAGCGGGGGAACATGCGTTCCCCGGCTCCCAGTGTTATACGGTTATACGCTGACGGAACTCGCTTAAAAGGAGTGCGCCGCCCGTTCCTCCATATTGCGGAGGAATTCTTCCTGTTTCTTCAATTCGTCTTGGCCGATGGCGCGCGCATGCCGATCACGAGCATGGTAACGGTCCGGCGTCACTTGGTAGCAATAGTTCCAGATGGCATCAGCCGTCCGGTCGTCGATGCCACCGACCCTCGCTTCCAGCATCGCCATGAATTGGTTGATGCTCTCGTAGGTCTTCTCATGCTTCCCCGTCCTATAGGCTTCCCGCGCTTCGATGAGCTTGTCCAGATACGGTTTGAAATCACCCGCGATGACCCCTTTCTCCGCAAGAGTCTGATAGGTGACGACCTCGCCGAGGAGTTGTTCCGGCCAGTTCGGAGATTTGACGTGACTCTCCGGTCCCCACCAGGCAGCCTCCAGCGCCAATGGGGCGGCGGCTCCGGCATAACTGGCCCACGCGAAGACGCCGGTGAGCGCGAGCATCGTGGCGAACATTGTTGTGAACCTGCGCATGATCTTCTTCCCGACCTCCATGTTTTTCTACCCTCCTTACTTGCCTCGGGCTCGCGGTTGGCTCTGTCAATGCGACCGCTGGCCCGCAGGTTGATGTGTTCGAACGGACCTGTTGACACTGGGCAGTTAGGCAACCAATATGCCATCCTTCGTCGCGCGCGATGAATCGATACAAGCTGCTGTGATTACGGCTGAATTTAAACAAGACCTGGCGCGCGCCCCGCGCACCAGTCATGGAGCAGTCGTCGAATCCGGCGGGGCGACCGTTCTATATGACGATTTTGCCGGGCTCCACTGTGCGGAAAAGCACTGGATGCAGTCGGTGATTAGAACAACACAAAAGCGATGATGGACTTTGGGGGGAAACGATCCGTTGCGCCCTGCAGCGAGTTCGGCAAAGGCGGGCACTGGCAAAAACGGATGACGTGAACGCGTCGGCACGCCGGCCCTGAAAAGACCCGACGTTCAATGCACGGAAAGGTACTGATACATGGCCTCGATGTTTTCGAGGAACCAGTCAGGATAGCCGTTCCATTGCTCGTACTTCGGCAGGCGGATCGTCTGCTTGGCTTCCTCCAGACTCATCCCGTTCAAGACCGCTTGCCGCACTTCCCGCATCAGGTCCTCAAGGTATTCCCGAAACATCCGCACATGCTCCTTGCGACCGACCGGACCGTGCCCCGGTGCAAGGACGTCGAAATCCAACTGCTCGACCCGCTTGAGCGATTCGATCCACTCTTCCGGATAGGAATCGCGCATCCGGCGATAAGCCACGGCTTCTACCGGAATGAAATCCACGGCGAAGAGCACCCGTTCCCGAGGTAGCAGCACCACCACGCTGTTGTCGGAATGGTTCCGCCCGACATGGATCGCCTCCACATGCTTTCCGCCTAAATCGATGAAGAGCCGGTCGGTGAAAGTCAGTTCCGGCAACGGCGTCTCCACCGGCTTTTTCTCCAGGAGGTCCTGCCTCGCCCGCCAATGGCTGACGAAAACGGCCGTATCCGCGAACACCGTCCCGCCTGCAATGTGGTCGGCATGGTCATGGCTGTAGATAACGTAGCGCACGGGTTTCGCCGTGAGCTTCTTCAATTCCGCCTTGAGCCACGTCGCGGCTTCGACGCTGATCGGATCTGTCGCGATCACGCCGTCTGCCGTCACCACCACCAACCCCTGGTGCGCCTTGTGCCGGAAAAGAAAGACATCCTCCGCCAGCTTCGTCAATTCGTCGATCGGTTTCGCTTCCTGCGCCGACACGGCGCCCGGATCCAGCAACATCCCGATGCAGAGAAGGCCCGTCAAGAGTTGTGGTAGTGTACGCATAAGAAATCTCCTTCGACATTCAACAGGACGATGTGTGATGCTACGCATGACCTGGCCTCGCGTCAACCGGGGCAAGCCGATAGCTGACGGCTGACAACTCAAAGAAGAACAATGATTCCCACGATCCCGCGCGTCTGTTTTCTTATCCTGGTCCTGACGCTCACAGGCTGCGGCCTTTTTCAGCACATCTGGCCGCCGAGCCCTTTTCTTCCCGCCAGCCGGATGCACCAATCGATCGTAAGTCACATCCGAGTTCAGATCCAGCCCGACATCGACCGATACCTGTCGGCGCAAGAAGCCGCGGCGCTCAAAGGGCTGGCCGACAACGAGGCGGTTCCAGCCGCCTTCAAGCGGCGCCTGGCGCTGACGAGCTTGAAGGATCCCTGGTTCGGGTTGGCCAACCTGGAGCGCCAGGGACTGCTGATCGCGGAACTGGCGGAGTCGGGCGTCGAAAGTCTGCCGGCGTTGATCGATGTCATGGAAGCGGGGATGGACCGGACAACAGCCTTCTTCAACCCCTTGGCCTTTCCCGATAGAGTGAACCGTGATGATTCCGTGACATTCCTGGCTGACGTCTTGGGACAGGCGTCAGCCTTGCGGGAAAAGGCCCTGCGGAATCTCGGTCAGGAAGACCGGCAGTTCCTCTTTGCGCACGCCGGCCGCGTGGTCGAACGATTTACGCCGCACGTGGCGCCGCTCACCGCTGACCTCGTGTCGCAAGCCCGAGAAGATCACCGCTATGTCCGCCTTCTCGAAGAACAGGTGGACTATGCGTCGCTGATCGCGGCCGCTCAGGCCCTGACCCGACTGGCCAACCTCCGTTGGCTTGAACAGGTGCGGCTCGCATTTCACGACAGCCAACCGCTCTCGACGCCGCCGGCGGGAATGACGGGAGATGTGCTGCTGGCAACCAACACGTCTTACGGCATGATTGTGATCGGCGGACCTGGGCCCAACACTTACGATATGGACGGACGCATTGGCCTCATCCTCGACCTCGGTGGCAACGACACCTACCGCGGAGCGATCGCCGCGGCCAGTGACGCCGACCAGGGCAACAGCGTCGTGATCGACCTGGCCGGCCATGACACCTACACCGCCGCGCCGCTTGGGCTCGCCACGGGGCGCCTGGGCGTCGGCCTGCTGATCGATCTTGCCGGGAACGACGTGTACCAACTGACGGACGGGTCGGGCGGAACCGGGTTCGCCGGTCTCGGCATCCTTTACGACAGGGCTGGCAACGACGTGTACATGGGCAGTCGCTTCACCCAGGGCGCGGCGATCGGCGGGCTGGGTCTGCTCCTGGACGAAGCGGGCAACGATCGGCATACCAGTTACGGCTATGCAATCGGCTTCGGCGGGCCCTCCGGCGTCGGCGCGGTCCTCGACACGGGGGGCAACGACTTCTACCAATGCGGCGACAAATATCCCAGCGGGTACAACGCGACCGACGCCCCGAACGCTAAGCCCGACGATCCGGCTTTCCAGTACGACTGTTTCGGGCTCGGGTCGGGTTCCGGCAAGCGGGTGTTCTCCAAGAACACCGAGGAACAAGCCTTGAGCCTCGCCGGCGGCTGGGGGCTGTTGATCGACTCGGAGGGGGACGACCGGTACCGCAGCTCGAACTTTTCACAAGGCGTTGGCTATTTCTTCGGCGTCGGCCTCAAAATGGACCTGAACGGCGACGATGAACACGCCGCCGCGCGCTACGGTCACGCCGCCGGGGCGCACGACGGTGTCGCGCTGTTCCTGGACCGGTACGGGGATGACCGCTACGGCTCCACTGGGCCGTTTTACAACGGCGGCGTGGCCTGGGACCGCAGCGTGACGCTGTTCATCGACGCGGGCCACGGCAACGATGGATACGAGTTACAACGATCCACCGGTCTCGGCCGCGCCGATCACCGTTCATGGAGTCTCTTCGTCGAGGAGGGTGGACGCGATCGGTATGCCGTTCCCGACGGCATGGGTATGGCCTCTGATCACAGCATGAGCGGCTTTTTCGATCTGGCCGGACACGACGAGTACACCTTGATTCCCACGCCGTCGGGAGACCGGGAACGGCGGGGCAACGGACGCATCGTTCTGGATCGGGCGGGCGGCCTTTTCATCGACCGCTGAACGAGCAGCCCGACAGGAATATCGCGCACCCCTCGACTCGCCCGTCTCACCGGCGAACAGACCGACATCGCCATTAACTTGACTCATGCGAACCGGTGGCTATCTCGTGGTTGTTCCCGCTGAGCGCGGCAAGCGGCCATCGTGGTGCGCGACATCGACGTGTTTCAGCGCGTGACTCTCACCCGAGGAGGCGAGGAATGAACGACGAACCGGTTCTCATGCAATTGCCCGTCCTGCCCATCAAGCGCACCGTCCTATTTCCGGGCGTCATGATGCCCCTGACCGTCGGCCGCGCGCGATCCGTCGCCGCGGTGGAAGCGGCCATGAAGACGGAAGAGAAAACCCTGCTGATCGTGGCGCAACGCGATCCGCGGACGGAAGAGCCCGGTCTCGACGATCTCTACACCATCGGGACGAAAGCGGTCATCAAACAAGTCGGCCGCTCGCCGGAAGGCGTCTTGCACGTGCTGGTCCAGGGACTCGACCGCGTCGTGCTGTTGAAGCTTGAACACACCGATCCCTTCCTGCTCGCCCGCGTGCGGCACCTGCCGGTGCCTGAAGATTCCAGCACGGAAGTGGAGGCGCTGCACCGGGCCATTCAGGATTTGGTGACGGATCTGCCCAAGCTCATTCAATCGCCCGGGATTCAGGAAGCCGTCATAGCTCTCCGGAACGAGGACGACCCGGTGGCGCTCGCCTATCGCATCGCGTCGTTCTTAAACCTCACCGTGGAAGGCGAGCAGCAATTGCTGGAAGCCCAGACCAGGGCGGATTTGCTGCGCGGACTTTACACCACTCTGTCGCGGGAAATTCAGATCTTTCAACTTCGCGAAAAAATCGCCAGTGAGGCCCAGGCGAAGATCGGCAAGACACAACGCGAGTACATCCTGCGCGAGCAGTTGAAGGCGATTCAACAGGAATTGGGCGAATCAGACAGCGAGGAAAGCGAGGTCGCGCATCTTAAAAAACAGATCCAGGAGGCCGATCTTCCCGACCACGTGCGGAAAGAAGCCGAGCGAGAGGTCGCCCGGCTGGCGAAGATTCCGCCGGCTTCCCCGGACCATCAGGTGATCCGCAGCTATCTGGAGCTGGTCCTCGAATTGCCGTGGAAAAAGGCGTCGCAGGACAGCCTCGACCTCGCCCGCGTGCGCCAGGTTTTGGATGAAGATCACTACGGGATTAAAGAAGTCAAGGAACGCATCGTCGAGCACTTGGCGGTGTTGAAGCTTAACCCCGGCGCCAAAGCGCCGATCCTCTGTCTGGTCGGTCCGCCGGGCGTGGGCAAGACCAGCCTGGGGCAGTCCATCGCGCGGGCGATGGGTCGCACCTTCGAACGGTTCAGCCTCGGCGGCGTCCATGACGAAGCCGAACTGCGCGGCCACCGGCGCACCTACGTCGGCGCGTTGCCAGGCCGGATCATTCAGGCCATCCGCCGGGCCGGCGTGAACAATCCGGTGCTGATGCTGGACGAAGTGGACAAGATGGGCCGCGACTTCCGGGGCGATCCGGCCGCCGCCCTGTTGGAAATTCTCGACCCGGCGCAGAACCACACGTTCCGGGATCACTATTTGGATCTGCCGTTCGATCTGTCGAAAGTCTTTTTCATCACGACGGCGAACACGCTCGACCCGATCAGCCAACCCCTGCTGGATCGGATGGAAGTCATCCGCCTACCAGGCTACAGCGAGCGGGAAAAGCTAGAAATCGCGGTCCGCTATCTCTGGCCCCGACGCCTGAAGGAGGCCGGCCTGCAGCCGGAACACGTGTCGCTGCCCAACGACGTGATCGAGCACATCATCAGCCGGTACACACGGGAGGCGGGCGTGCGGCAACTGGAGCAGATGCTCGGCCGATTGACGAGGAAAGTGGCGTTGAAATTCGCCGATCAACCGGAGGATCAGCCGCGCGAGCCGGTCACGATCACGAAAGAGCACCTCAACGACTGGCTCGGATCGGAGCGCTTTATGCCGGAAGAGGCGCGCAAGCAATTGCCGCCCGGTGTGGCGACAGGTTTAGCCTGGACACCGACAGGCGGGGACGTGTTGTACGTCGAGACCAGTTTGCTCCCTGGCAGCCATGAGTTGACCCTGACCGGACAGTTGGGCGACGTGATGCAGGAATCCGCGCGCGCGGCGCGCAGCTACCTGTGGGCCCATGCGGAAGCGATGGGATTGGACATTTCCCGCTTCAAGCGCAACGGTGTTCACATCCACGTGCCCTCCGGCGCAATTCCCAAGGACGGCCCCTCGGCCGGTATCACGATAGCGACGGCTTTGGCATCGGCCTATGTCGGCACGCCAGTCCGCAGCGATACGGCCATGACCGGGGAAATCAGCCTGAGCGGGTTGGTGCTGCCAGTCGGCGGAATCAAAGAAAAGGTTCTGGCTGCGCACCGGGCCGGCATCAAGCGGATCATCCTGCCCAAGGCCAACGAGAAGGACCTCAAGGAGGTGCCGGAGGAGGTGCGGCAGGATCTCGAGTTCATTCTGGTGGAGAAAATCGAAGAAGTCCTGCAGGCCGCGTTCGCGTCACCACCCGACACCTTGGCTCACGAACCGACCGACGGTGTCGAACCGGCGGTCGGCCTCCCGGCCTGACGGAAGACAGAGCACAGCCCTGCGCTGTCGTGGCCGGGCTCAGCCACTTCCGGCTATTCCGGTCGGCGTCCTCTTACGCCCGCGAGCGTAGCTGCTTGTACCGGAAGCAGCGGACCGTATGGTCGTTGACCATCCCGACCGCCTGCATGAAGGCGTAGCAGATGGTCGAGCCGACGAACCGGAATCCTCGGCGTTTGAGGTCTGCGCTCATCGCATCCGAGTCGGGCGTACGGGCGGGAATGTCCCTCAACGATCGCCGACGGTTGACCTTGGGTTTCCCGCCGACGAATCGCCAGATGTAGGCGTCGAAACTGCCGAATTCCCGTTGCACTTGCAGGAAGGCTTTGGCGTTGTCGATCGCCGCCGCAATTTTGAGCCGGTTGCGGATGATACCCGGATCGGCCAACAGCCGCCGGATCGTCTGACCATTATACCTGGCAACAGCTTTAACATCAAATCCTTCGAAGGCGGCGCGGTAGGCGGCCCGCTTTTTCAAGATCGTTTCCCAGCTCAAGCCCGCCTGAGCGCCCTCCAGAATCAGAAACTCGAACAGCTGTCGATCATCATGCACCGGCACGCCCCATTCTTCGTCATGGTACCGAATCATCAGGTCGGTCTTGGCCCACTCGCAGCGGGTTATCATCGCCTCCTCCAGTCAGCGACCAGACGGTGATGCGGGCTACTGGTGCCAGCTCCTTGCGAGGAAGTCAAGCAGCGCTTCGCTTGATAAAAATCCGATCTGCTCGGTCTGGCAAAAGAACGAGTGAGTCGGTAAGCTACCAGCGTGTCGGAACCGGTGGAAGGCTCCCACCATGTCGGACGCCCGCGAGAGACAGGTTCCGCCGGCAAGACACCTCCCGCAGCGTTCGGCTGACCGACCGAAAAGGAGGACACAGCGATGGATCAAAAACAACCCGTGAAAGCGGTGTCGATCCCTGCGCAGATCGTTAAGGTGTTCAAATCAGACGACGAATGGAGAAAACAGCTCACACCCGAGCAGTACCAGGTGCTGCGGCGCGAGGCGACAGAACGGGCGTTCACCGGCGCCTACCACGACCACAAGGAGCCGGGCGTGTATCTCTGTGCGGGGTGCGACCTGCCGTTGTTCTCGTCAGAACACAAGTTCGACAGCGGCACCGGCTGGCCCAGCTTTTGGCAGCCGATCGCGCCGCACGTCATTGGAACGAAAACCGATTTCAAACTGTTCGTGCCGCGGACCGAAGTGCACTGCGCCCGGTGCGACGGCCACCAGGGCCACGTGTTCAAGGACGGCCCGCCGCCGACGGGGTTGCGCTACTGCATCAACTCGGCTGCGTTGAAGTTTATGCCGGCATAGCCTTCGTCACCGGTCCCTGAGCCGCCACTCCCTTGACCACGCCGGCGAGGAGGACTAGACTGCCACCATGCCAACCAAACTGACACTTCTCACCGCCTTCTGGTTCGCCACCCTGCCCGCGTGGGCCGGTGACCGTCCGAATTCGTGGCACTTCGATGCTGACCTCGTCGATACCCTGGTCTACGAACTGGCGGGACGAGCCTTGGACGCCTTGCACGACCACCTGGATGGGGAAGGCTCGATCACGTCCGACGATCAGGCGCGGGAGCGGCGCGGCCATTTCACGTTCAAGTTGTATCCCAAAGGCAAATCCCAATCCAGCAAGCATATTACGGGCGAGACGACGTTCCGATTCTCCACCGACCCCGATCACCCCTCCCTGCATTTCGAGTTCAAGTCCTCACAAGACGCCACCGGTAAGCCCCGCCGGCTGCCGGAGGATGCTAGCTGAACGTCCGCCGCGGAATCCCCTATTAAAATAACGATTTAGCGACCCATCAGAGGCATGCACGGGTCATGAATCCGACTCTGCATTTTCGGTGAACGGTGGGATAGAATTTTTGTGTCTCTGTCGAACCTGCGCCTGCCATGAATACCCGGCCGCGCTGGATCATGCTGACTTTCTACGCAGCCGCCATGGCGTGGGCCGAATCGGCGACGGTGTTCTATGTGCGAACCCTCGTCGGTCGCGTGGATCCGTACCAACCGCACCCGACCCCTGTGCGCGCCGACCTGATCGGGGTCGAGCTTGTCAGGGAAGCCGCCACGCTGGTCATGCTTGCCGCCGTCGCGTGGCTGGCCGGCCGAACGATGCGCAGCCGTTTCGGCTCCTTCCTGATCATCTTTGGAATCTGGGACATTCTGTACTATGGTTGTCTGCACCTGATCAGCGGCTGGCCCCGCTCGCCGCTCGATTGGGACATCTTGTTCCTGATCCCTCTGCCGTGGTGGGGGCCGGTGCTAGCGCCGACGACCATCGCGTTGGTCATGATCGCAGGCGGGACTCTGCTTTGCCGGACCGAACAAGTTGAACCGGCACCCAGACCCCGGCGCTGGACTTGGAGTCTGAGCCTCTTCGGTATAGTTCTGGCACTCTATGTCTTTATGGCCGACGCGCTCAGTGTGTCAGCCGAGGGGATGGGAGCCATACAGTCCGTGCGGCCCGTGTGGTTCAATTGGCCGCTCTTCCTGGTGGCTGTTGTAGCCATGACCGCTCCGTTCATTGACCTGGCCACCCGACTGCGCGTCCGGGCGACCCATGCACGTGGACCCTAGTTCCCGTTACGGCAGGATGGCGATCACCCGCGCCGGCCCGCCGGTGCCGCCCTTGATTTTAATCGGCAGCGCGATCAGCGTGGCCCCAGTGGGCGGCAACATGTCGAGATTGGCGATGTTTTCGAGTCCGTACACGTCGGCGGCGTTGAGAATCTGGTGCACGATGAAATCGCGTGACTGCCCATAGTCAATGCTGGCCGTATCAATGCCGACACCATCGATCTTTCGCTCCTTGAGAAGAAATTCCGCCGCCTCCTTCGAAAAACCGGGAAAATGAAGCGTCGTGGGATCATGCGGTGTGTCGGTTCCCAAATACTGTTTCCGGTCCGGCCAATACCTGGCCCATCCGGTCCTCATCAGCACGATCGCGCCGTCGGGGATGCGTCCGTGACGCCGCTCCCAGGCCGTGATGTCCGCCACTGTCAACCGGTAGTCCCTGTCCTGTTCGACCGCCTTCGTGACGTCGATCACCACGGCAGGACCGACCAACTTCCGCAGCGGAATCTGGTCCACAGACAGACGGCCTTGGCCGAAATGAATCGGCGCATCGAGGTGCGTCCCACCGTGCTCCGAAGTGGCGAAATCGGCGGAGGCGTACCAGTAGCCGCCCGGCGTGATACCCCACGACGTCTTCTCCCATGAGAACGGCTTATTCGTCGGCCAGGCCACGGTGTGTTCGTCGAAGGGATGGGTGAGGTCGACCAGCTTGCCTTCGTCGATCTGCGCCGACACCAGACACGGCCATGCCGCCATGAAGAACCCGATGAGCCATATGCCTTTCATCTGCATATCCACCTCCGGTTCATGAACCGGCCCTTCTATAGCACGGCGCACCGTCCGCCGACCAGCCGGACCATTCGGACACTTTTCAAACCGCCAAAAGCTGACATCCGCCCTGTTTCCAGGATAGGCTTGCGTTATCCGTCGCCACCCTGGCAGCCGACCGCCGAGAGCCAATACGATGACCGCCCACCTACCGACGATTTTTTCCGGAACGCGCTTTCAGGTCACCTACCACGTGCGAGGTGCTGAGTCGGAAGCGCGCGCCAAAGCGAAGCTGATCTGCATTGATCAGACGGTGGAAGCGCCGGAAGAAATCCTGCCGGCCGGCACGATTCGTGACGAGATTCTCGGACGGATCGAAGCCTTCCGTTCTCTCGGCACCGACCGGCACGAAGCCGTGATCAGCTTTCCTATTGAGCTGCTGACCCACGACTGTTCGCAACTCCTGAATGTGGTCTTTGGAATCAGCAGCTTGAAGCGAGGCGTTCGGGTGGCGGAGATCGCCTTGCCGGAACACGTCCTCCGACAATGGTCCGGCCCCCGCTTCGGCCGGATTGGCTTGCGCGTGCTGGTTGATGTTCCCGACCGGCCCCTCGTCTGCGGCGTCCTCAAACCGTTAGGCCTGTCACCCACCGCTCTTGCCGATCTGGCGTATCGGTTTGCGCTCGGCGGACTCGACCTCGTCAAGGACGACCAAAGTCTGGGCGACCAGCCGTTCTGTCCCTTTCGTGAACGCGTGCAGCGGTGCGCGGAGGCAGTCGCCCGCGCCAATCGAGAAACCGGACGAAAGTGCCTCTATGTCCCCCACGTAAGCGGACCATGGGAGACGATGCACGAGCGTTGTCTGATTGCCGAAAAAGCCGGAGCCGGCGGGCTGCTGATCTGCCCGGGGCTGACCGGCTATGACGGGCTCCGCCTGATCGCTCAGGACGACGGCATTGGACTCCCGATCCTCAGTCACCCTGCGCTGTTGGGCACCTATTACGTGGATCCCGAGAGTGGCATCGCGCCTTGGGTGCTGTTCGGCCAATTGCCCCGCCTCGCCGGTGCCGACGTCAGCATCTATCCGACCTTCGGGCTAGAATTTCCCATTGCTCGGGAGGATTGCGGCCGCATCGCCGCTGCGACCGCCGTTCCGTGGGGCCCTCTCAAACCGATTTTCCCGACCGCCGCAGGGCGGATGGGATTCGACCGGATCAAAGACATGTGCGAGCTCTACGGCAACGACGTGCTGTTTATTCTCGGGAGCCGCATCCAGTGGGATGCAGACGGCCTGGTGAACGCTTGTCGCCGGTTCCTCCACGCAGTCGGAGGATAGGCGTATGTGGAACTGGCGCGATCCGGATCCGAAGTGCAACAGACCTGGCGATCCGGCTGACCGATGTGATATTTCGAGTCCATGACCACCCCGTCTCTCCTTCTGCTCATTCCACCCCTGACCCAACTCAACACCCCGTACCCTTCGACTGCCTATCTGACCGGCTTTCTCCGGTCCCAGGGGTATGCGGTAGCCCAGGCCGACATTGGCCTCGACATGGTGTTGAGTCTGTTTTCGCGGGCCGGTTTGGAGCAAGTGTTTGACCGGATTCGCACCCAGCGCGCCAATTTGCCCGGCGAAGCCAAACAGATGCTCGCCCTGGAGCAGGCGTACCTGGATTCCATCGACCCAATCGTGAGCTTTCTCCAAGGCCACGACCCTTCGCTCGCGCCTCGCATCTGCCAAGGCCGTTTCCTTCCCCAAGGCCCTCGATTCTCGTCCGGCCTCGGCCAGATTGCGTCGCTGCGGACCGTGCCAACCTCCGACCAAGCTCGGCGCTTGGCCTCGCTGTATCTGGAGGACTTGGCCGATCTGGTCCGCGCCACCGTCGCGCCCCAATTCGCTCTGAGTCGCTATGCGGAACAGGTCGGCGCGTCCGCGTCGTCGTTCGACTCGGTTCTCCGCGCCCTTGCCGCCCCGCCCAGCCTGACTGATGACTTCATGCTCACCGCTCTGTGGCGTCACATCGAAGAGAAGAACCCGACGGTCGTCGGGATAACGGTTCCCTTCCCCGGCAATCTCTACGGAGCGTTCCGCATCGCCGAGGCGCTCAAACAACGCTGGCCCTCCATCACAGTGGTGCTCGGTGGCGGCTATGCCAATACCGAGTTGCGGCGGCTTCGCGACCCCCGTGTATTCGATTATCTGGACTATGTCACGCTAGACGACGGGGAGCGTCCATTGCTGTGCCTGCTCGAACACTTGGCCGGCAAGCGCGGAGACGCCGACCTCTGCCGGACGTTCCTGCGAGCGAACGGCCGAGTCGTCTTTCGAAACGGAAATCGAGACCCGGACTTTGGTATGACGGAGACAGGCACGCCGACCTATGACGGGTTGCCGCTGAGCCGGTATCTCTCGATCCTCGACACACTCAATCCCATGCATCGGCTCTGGTCCGACGGACACTGGAACAAACTCACGGTGGCACACGGCTGTTACTGGAAGCAATGCACGTTCTGCGACGTGGGGTTGGACTACATCGGCCGTTATGAAGCCGCGCCGAGCGAGATCCTTGCCGACCAGATCGAGGCGTTGGTCGCGGAAACTGGCCGACGCGGGTTTCATTTTGTGGACGAGGCGGCTCCTCCAGCCGGCCTCAAGGCGCTAGCGTTGACCCTTCTGGAACGAGGCGTCACGATTTCCTGGTGGGGCAACATCCGGTTCGAAGAAGCCTTTACGCCCGATCTGTGCCGGTTGCTGGCGGCCTCAGGCTGCGTCGCCGTCAGCGCCGGCCTGGAAGCCGCCTCGGATCGCTTATTGGAGGCGATGAAGAAGGGGATTACCGTCGCGCAGGCCGCCCGGGTCGCCGCCGCATTTCGACAAGCCGGCATCCTTGTCCATGCCTACCTGATGTACGGCTACCCCGGCGAGACCGTTGCGGAGACGATCGAGAGTCTTGAACGAATCCGCCAACTATTTGCCGCCGGGCTGCTGCAGTCCGCCTTCTGGCACAAGTTCACCGCGACGGCCCACAGCCCCATCGGGTTGGCCCCAGAAACACACGGCGTTCGGATTACCGGTCCCGTCTTCGGAGGCTTCGCGGAGAACAATCTGACGCACGAAGATCACGCCGGCCGGGCGCCCGCCTGGCTGGGCGAGGGGCTGTACCGCGCGTTGTTCAATTACATGGAAGGACGGGGACTGAGCACCGACGTGCGTCGGTGGTTCGACCGGCCGGTCGCCCGGCCCAAGGTGCCCCCAAATTGGGTAGAACTGGCTCTCGCGGAAGGATCACAGGAAGAAGATGACCCGTCCGCCGAGCGGCGGTTTGTCTGGATCGGTGGCGACCCGGTGATCGAGCGACATACCCGTGGTCGCCGCCGGCTGATTCTGCCCAATCGCGTCGAAGACGCTGAAGTCAGCCTGCCAGCCGTCAACGCCGAGTGGTTGTTGACGCTGATCAGGACCGCGACTCCCATGCGCACGAAATGCGGCGAGGGTTATCCTCTCCTCCGCGACGTGCGGGCCCGCTTTCCCTTCGGCGGGCCTAGCGCCTTTGATGCCATGCTGCAATCAGCCGCCTGGCGGAAGGCCAGAGCGATCGGCCTCTTGCTCGTCTGACCAAGGGGGCCGTCCCAAGGCGGCCCCCTCGACTATCTTTTTCCCCCCTTTCTTCTCCCCGTCGTTCACTTGTTCGGCTGCGGCGTGTAGCGCAGATAGGGTTTCACAGTGCGAAAGCCCTTCGGGAAGAGGGTCTTGGCCTCCTCGTCGCTCACCGCCGGCGTGATGATGCAGTCCTCCCCATCCTTCCAGTTGACCGGCGTCGCCACTTTATAGTTCGCCGTCAACTGGAGCGAGTCCACCACCCGCAGCAATTCGTCGAAATTCCGCCCGCAGGACGCCGGATAGGTGATCATTAATTTGATCTTTTTGTCCGGCCCGATGACGAACACCGACCGCACCGTCATGTTGTCCAGCGCGTTGGGATGGATCATGTCGTAGAGCATCGCCACCTTCTTCTCCGGGTCGGCGATCAACGGGAAATTGACCGTGCAGTTCTGGGTTTCATTGATGTCCTTGGTCCATCCCTTGTGCGCGTCCAGCGGGTCCACGCTGATTGCGATCACTTTGACGTTCCGCTTCTCGAACTCGGACTTGATCCGCGCCATGTAGCCCAGTTCGGTGGTGCAGACCGGCGTGAAGTCTTTGGGATGAGAGAAGAGAATTCCCCAGCTATTGCCTAACCATTCATGAAAATTGATCGTGCCCTCGGTCGTCTCCGCCGTGAAATTTGGCGCTTCATCTCCCAATCGCAGTCCCATAACCCTCCCTCCTTTCTCTATGGATCACAAATGATGAACCGATCACGCCCTTGAGGTGGGAACGCTTTTTACCATACTGGCCTCGACGGGCTAGTTCAAGGGCCTGAAATTGGGCTCGGCTTGTGCCCTTGCACAAGCAAGGGGACGGCGCCGCCTACATCAAGCAAAGCGAGCGACCGTAAACAAACCGCACTACCGCTGCCTCCGACAGCCGGCCTCCCCAAGACGACGGAGGCGTCGGCGCTTTTGGGCACGCCGGGCGGAGGCGGCCGCCAACCGCGAGGGCCGGTCTAGCATCTCCTCCGGCGGCCGTCTGGGCGGTGATCTTCGAGTCGGACGAGGGAGGGAAATAAGATCGGTGCCGGCGCTGGCGAAAGCGCTTAGGTCTCCATCATTTCCAATCGGGCGTCAAACTCGTGACCGCAAGTGACGCAGCGGATGCAATCGGACTCCACGGTGATCTCGTCGATCCGCACGCCCATGCCTCCGCAGTCCGGACATCGAGCCAAGTGGAGCGGCTGATCGTCCAACGACTCATAGCGGACTCCATGCAGACAGTAAACAGGCCGGCCTTCCCACTCCCACAGCTTGCCTGACTTGTCCACCTCCGGCAAGACGATGTAGTGTTGGGCCGCGTATTCTTCCATCGCCTGCCGGCTGGCCAGTCCGCCTTGAATCAACTTGCCGGATTTCGCGTCGTAGAGAGCGTCGCCCTTGATCATCACTTTGGTGGGTCCCATTTGGCGCCTCCCTGTACATAAGAGGAATGCCCGCTACCTTACGCCGCAGCGTCGGTCAAATCAACGGCGTCATGGATCAAACCACGAATGCCGCCCGCCGTGAGCCGAAGAACGCGGTCATCGCGCAGAGCCGTGGATCAGCCGCAAAAGCCGAGGGGGGACTGGCGCGCCCGGCAGGAATCGAACCTGCGACCCACAGCTTAGAAGGCTGTTGCTCTATCCGACTGAGCTACGGGCGCGGGCTGTATGAGAAAACTATGCATTCTGAATGATGCTGAATTGAATATAGGGACTCGACTGATGATGACCGTGAAAGGCGCAAGATGGAACGGGCCTGCTCTTTTCACTCAACATTCAGAACTCGGAATTCAGAATTCACCACTCGCTGCTCGCAGCGTGTGGTCGGGGCGAGAGGATTTGAACCTCCGACATCCTGCTCCCAAAGCAGGCGCGCTACCGGGCTGCGCTACGCCCCGATGCCTTTGCCCAATTCAGAATGAGAAATGTGGTATGAGGAATGACGGTGCAAAAACGCTTGCTGTTGTAATCCAATCCACCCTTTTTACATTCCTCATTTCATATTCCTCATCAGAATTTCTCTGACCTTAGCAAACGCGCGGGCGCGATGACTGATGCGGTTTTTCTCCTCGGGGGAGAGTTCTGCCAAGGTTTTCCTCAGTTCAGGCACATAAAACACAGGATCGTAGCCGAATCCCTTGGTGCCGGCCGGCTTCTCTGCGATGAACCCTTCCAGCGAGCCGGTCGTGATGCGGACCGACCCATTTGGCTCGGCCAAAGCGGCCACGGTGATAAAACGGGCTCCTCGTTTCTCCCAAGGAATACCCTCCAATTCCCGCAGCAACTTGCGCCAGTTGTCCTCGTAGGTCGCATCCCTCCCGGCGTAGCGCGCCGCATAGACCCCCGGCCGGCCGCCCAACGCCTCCACCTCCAACCCCGTGTCGTCGGCCACGGCGGGCAACCCCGTGTGGCGGGCGATGGTAACGGCCTTTTTCACGGCGTTGGCTTCGCATGTTTCTCCGTCCTCGATCACTTCTGGAGCATCGGGAAATTCGGCCATTGTTCTGATCACGATCCCCGCATCGGCCAACAGCGCCGCAAGCTCCCTCCCCTTATCCTTATTCCGCGTCGCCAGCACCAATTCTTTTCTTTTAACCGCACACACTCTCAACTCGAATTCTCGGCGGGTGGCGCCGACCCGAGCGCGTGTTCGCGCGCAGCCGAGTCCCCCGGCTCCCCGTAGTCTTCACTCCAGGCTCCCCACCAACTCCTTCTGCATCTCGACCAAGCCTTGGATGGCCTTCCAGCCGAGCGTCAAGAATTCGTCCATATCCTTTCTGTCGAACGGCGTTCGCTCGGCCGTTCCCTGGATTTCCACAAACCGCCCTCGTCCGGTCATCACGAGGTTCATATCGACGTCGGCCAGCGAATCCTCCTCATAGGCCAAATCAACCATGATTTCCCCGCCGACTTTTCCCACACTGACCGCTGCCAAATAATCGAGCAGCGGACATCTCTTGATCAAGCCCTGTTTCTTGAGCACCGCGAACGCATCCGCCAGGGCGATGAACGATCCGGTAATGGAGGCGGTGCGGGTTCCTCCGTCGGCTTGGATGACATCACAGTCAATCCAGATCGTCCGTTCCCCCATTTGCGTCATATCGGTGACAGCCCGGAGCGCCCGCCCGACCAACCGCTGAATTTCCAGTGTGCGTCCCCCTTGCCTGCCCTTTACTGCCTCCCGGGGAGAACGTTCATGAGTCGCGCGAGGCAACATGGCATACTCGGCGGTCACCCAGCCCTTGCCCTTGTCTTTGAGAAAAGGAGGGACTTTTTCTTCGACCGAGGCGGTGCAAATCACCTTGGTTTCCCCCATCTGAATCAGCACCGAGCCTTCGGCGTATTTATTGAAGTTTCTAGTAATGGTGACGGGCCGGACCTGGTCTTTCCTCCGTCCATCGATGCGGATCAACCCCATGCCACCGCTCATACCCGGCACCTTTCCTGTTTCAAGGAAGCGGATTATAGAAGAGGATCGGAGAAAGAGCAATGAAACCGGCGGCGCCCACTGAGATCCGCTAGCTCGGCGAGCGGCGCCGGTCCATTTGTGCTCGACGGCGGCGGATCAGCCGTACCCGGATGTACACGAGACCGATGATCAGCAGGCTAATTGTGTACACAAAGAGGTCTTCGTGCGGAAAGACGTACGGCATACACCAGAGTAGTGCGTTCGACGGCAAGAAGCAAGAATGAACCTGCCGGCTTGGGTTTAAAAGACGTTAGCACCGGCCTGCTGACAACTCACAAAAGTTTCTTGAAAACCAATTGTTCCACTCTATACTGGCACAAAAGGTGCAGCCGTCTTCGACTCATTCGACTGATTGTCACGCTCAAGATTTCGTCCACGAAAACGATAACGGAACAGACCGTAACCCCTGAACCGGATCGCACAGCCGACCGAACGGAAACCGCATGCCAACGCCGATCCCTTTCAACGGCTATCAGTCACTGATCGACGAAAAGCACATTTTGATCGTCGACGACGAGGAGCCCATCCGTCGCCTGTTGGGATATTTGCTCCAAACCCACGGCTACCCGGTCGCCCTGGCCGCCGACGCCCGTGAAGCGCGGCGGCGGTTGGAAGAGCGCACGTTCGCCCTGATCCTCTGCGACGTCAACATGCCGGGGGAATCCGGCATGGATCTCGTGCAGCATGTATTGACCGAATACCCTTGCACTGCGGCGATCATGGTGACCGGCCTCGACAGCCCGGTCCTGGCGAACGCCGCGCTGGACATGGGAGCCTTCGGCTATATCATCAAGCCCTTTGAAGCGAACGAAGTCCTCATCAACGTCGCCAATGCCTTCCGGCGCCGGCGGCTGGAAATCGAAAACCGCGCTCACCGCCAGAACCTCGAAGACATTGTCCGAACGCGCACCATGGCCCTGCAACAAGCCCTCGAATGGTTGGAGCGGAGCGAAAAAGAGCTCCGGTTGTCCCGGGAGGAGACAATCCAGCGCCTGGCCATCGCCGCCGAGTTCCGAGACAGTTCAACCGCCAAGCACATCCAACGGATGAGCCATTATTGCGAGCTGCTTGCGCGCAAGATCGGCCTCTCAGCCGAACGCTGCGACCTCATCCGCACGGCCAGCCCCATGCACGATATCGGAAAGATCGGGACGCCGGACCATGTCCTCCTCAAACCCGGCAAGTTCACTCCTGAGGAATTCAACGTCATCGCCCAACACGCGGAGATCGGCTACCGGATCCTGGGCGGGTCGGACGCGGAGTTGCTGAAAGTCGCCGCTGTCATTGCCTGGACGCATCACGAGCGGTGGGACGGAAGCGGTTACCCGCGCGGACTCAAAGGCGAAGCGATTCCGATCGAAGGCCGAATCGCTGCCATCGCCGACGCCTTCGACGCCCTGACGACCGAACGAGTCTACAAGCCCGCCTTCGAGTTGGATCATGCAGTCGATCTGATGTTGAAACACCGTGGAGAACATTACGATCCCGATCTCCTGGACGTATTCCTGGCTTCAATGGAAGACGTGAAGAAGATTCACGAGCGGTACGCCGATCTCGCCAACCGGCCTATTCTTCCTCAGTAAACAAGAAACATATTCCCATCTGTCATTGACCCTCGGCGCGGAGATCGGTATGATCCCGCCGGCTTTGTCGATCAACCATGATGGTCCCGCCGAACTTGACGTTCGGCCGCCGAACGGACTGGTCGTCGGACAGGCAAGGAGTAGAGCGTGGAACGAACGGGCGTCGAGCCGTCATCCGGCGTGACCCGAAACTGGCTTGGCTATGTCTGCGAAGCCGTGGTGGCATCCGGCGCGATGCCGGCGTGGGAAGCCGTCGAGTATTTGACGGAATCTCTCATTGGAAAAGCGCCGAACCGGCGCCTGTTGGAAACCCCCACTCCCTACGAAGCGATCTCCCAATTCCTGAGCCGGCTGTACAACCCCCTCGTCGAGGCCGCTTCCCGCGACGTGCCCCTCCCCTCCTCCGCGATGCTCCATGCTTTCCTGGACATCAGCCTGACCGGGAACTCCGCCGTGCTCGTCGTCTATTTTCCTGGACACAATCTTCCCCATCAGTTGCTGCTGCTCGATGCGGTCAGGGCCTGGGATCTGATGTTTCCGGACGAGGAGCGCTTCAACCGCTGGGCGGAAGAACGGTATCGCTGGATTAAAACGGCGCTGGCCACCGCGGTCGCCGATCCCCGCCTGTCGCCGCTCGCGATGCAGAACGTGACAGCGTAGCGCCCGCCTCCCAAGGCTCCGCGCTACCGATTGTTTCTTCGGACAATTCCTCTGAGGGCTGAGCGCTGATCGCTCTTGGCTGCTCGCTGTCGGCTGCCTACTCCGCCGCAACTAAGCCGGGTCGTAGTTCAGGTTGGGGGCAAGCCACCGTTCGAGTTCGGCGAGCGGCATCTGTTTGCGGGCCTGATAGTCCAGCACCTGATCCCGCCCGATCTTGCCAACCGCGAAGTATTTCGCCTGCGGATGCGCGAAGTAGAGGCCGCTGACGGACGCCACCGGATACATGGCGAAGGTTTCGGTAAGGCGGATACCGACGCGGCTCTCGACTTGAAGTAGGTCGAACAGCAGCCGTTTCTCCGTGTGATCGGGGCAGGCCGGATAGCCGGGCGCCGGACGGATGCCGCGGTACCGTTCGCGAATGAGGTCCTCGTTGGTCAATTGTTCGGCCTTGCCATAGCCCCACTCCTCGCGAGCTCGCTTGTGCAGCCATTCCGCGAAGGCCTCGGCCAGCCGATCGGCCAGCGCCTTGGCCATGATCGAATTGTAGTCATCATGGTCTCGCTCGAAACGTTCGCACAGCGCTTCGATCCCGACCCCCGCCGTCACGGCGAATGCGCCGAGATAATCGAGCCGCCCCGAGTCTTTGGGCGCGATGAAGTCGGCCAACGCCAGGTTGGACTGGCCTTCGGGTTTTTCCATCTGTTGCCGAAGCGTGTGAAAGGTGGTCAAGACCGTCCCCCGGGACTCGTCGGCGTACAGCTCGATGTCGTCCTCCACACTGTTGGCCGGGAAAAAGCCGTAGACGCCTCGCGCGGTCAGGAGTTCTTTGGCCACGATTTCGTCGAGCAGTTTCCTCGCATCGGCGTACAACTCTCTCGCCTTGGAGCCGATGACGGGATCGTCCAGAATCTGGGGATATCGCCCCTTCAACTCCCACGTATGAAAGAACGGCGACCAATCGATGAACGGCACCAACCGCTCGAGCGGCAGGTGATCCACTACCTTGACGCCGATGAAGCCGGGGGTCGGAATATCGATGGTCGCCCAATCGGTCGGCAGGCGATTCGCCCGCGCGGCGGCCAAGGACTTGAGCGCTCTGGGACCGCGGTCGCGATGGGCCTGCCGAATCTGCTCCTGCTCCAGCCTGGTCTTCTCCACAAACGCCGATCGTTGCTCGGCGCTCAACAAGCTTCCGACCACCCCCACTGCCCGAGAGGCATCCAGAACGTGCACCACCGGTTGGGCATAGGCTGGCGCGATCTTCACCGCCGTATGGGCTTTGCTCGTGGTGGCCCCGCCGATCAGCAACGGGACTTGAAACCCCTCGCGCGTCATTTCACGCGCCACGTGAACCATCTCATCCAGCGAGGGCGTGATCAGCCCGCTCAAGCCGATCACATCCACTTTATGCTCGCGGGCGGCTTGCAAAATCTTCTCGCACGGCACCATGACCCCGAGGTCGACCACCTCGTAATTGTTGCACCCCAACACGACGCCGACTATGTTCTTCCCGATGTCGTGCACATCCCCCTTCACGGTCGCGAGCAAGACCTTGCCGGCCGCCTGCCGGCCGCCGGACTTCCGCTTCTCTGCTTCCATGAACGGCAACAGATAGGCCACCGCCTTTTTCATCACGCGCGCGCTCTTCACCACCTGCGGCAGAAACATCTTGCCGGACCCGAACAGATCGCCCACGACGTTCATGCCCGCCATCAACGGGCCTTCGATCACGTCGAGCGGTTTGGCGTATGTCTGCCTGGCTTCCTCGACATCCGTCTCGATGTAGTCCGCAATGCCCTTGACCAGTGCGTGCGACAGCCGCTCTTCCACCGTGCCTCGCCGCCACTCGTCGTCCCGCACGGCGGCTTTGCCCTTCTGCTTGACGGTCTCAGCGAAGGCCACCAGCCGTTCGGTCGCGTCCGGCCGTCGATTGAGCAGCACATCTTCGACCAGTTCCAGCAGGTCTTTCGGAATTTCCTCATAGACGGCCAACTGGCCGGCGTTCACGATCCCCATATCCAGACCAGCGCGGATCGCATGGTAGAGAAACGCCGCGTGCATGGCCGCGCGGACGACCTGGTTCCCCCGGAACGAGAACGAGATGTTGCTGATCCCGCCGCTCACTTTGGCGAGCGGCAGATTCTTCTTGATCCACCGGGTGGCCTCGATGAAATCGACCGCGTAGTTGTTGTGTTCTTCGATCCCGGTGGCGACGGTCAGAATATTCGGGTCGAAGATGATGTCCTGCGGCGGAAAGCCGACCTGTTCGGTAAGAATCTTATAGGCGCGGGCGCAGATCTCGATCTTGCGCTCGAAGGTGTCGGCCTGCCCCCGCTCGTCGAAGGCCATGACGATCGTCGCGGCGCCGTATCGGCGGATGAGACGGGCCTGTTCGATGAACTTGGCCTCGCCTTCTTTCAGGCTGATGGAGTTCACCACGCCCTTGCCCTGGATGCACTTCAGCCCGGCCTCGATCACCTCCCAATTGGAGCTGTCGATCATAATCGGTACCCGGGCGATGTCCGGCTCGGAGGCGATCAGATGGAGAAACTTTTCCATCGCGGCCTTGGAATCCAGCAGCCCCTCGTCCATGTTTACGTCGAGCATCTGTGCGCCGCCCTCGACCTGTTGTCGGGCCACCGAGAGGGCGGATTCGTAGTCACCGGCTAGGATGAGCCTGGCGAAGGCCGGCGACCCGGTGACGTTCGTCCGCTCGCCAATATTGACGAAATTGGTCTCTGGACGAATGGTCAGCGGCTCTAGACCACTCAGGCGCGTGTACGGCTCGACGCTCGGCCGAACCCGGGGCGCAAACGGCTTCACCGCCTCAGCGATCGCCTGGATGTGCGCGGGCGTCGTGCCGCAGCACCCCCCTACGATGTTTAGCCACCCCTCGGAGGCGAATTCCTTCAGGTCCGACGACATGCGTTCCGGCGTTTCGTCGAACCCGCCGAAGGCGTTCGGCAATCCCGCGTTCGGATAGCAACTGATGAACACCGGTGCGATGGCCGCCAGTTCTTCGATATAAGGCCGCATCTGTTTGGCGCCGAGCGCGCAGTTGATCCCGACACTCAGCAACGGCATATGGGACACGCTGTTCCAGAACGCCTCCACCGTCTGGCCGGAGAGGGTTCTGCCGCTCCGGTCCGTGATGGTGACCGACACCATCACCGGCACGCGGCGGCCGATCCGTTCGAAGTACCTGTCGATGGCAAACAACGCCGCTTTGCAATTGAGCGTGTCGAACACAGTTTCGACCAGCAGCACGTCCACGCCGCCGTCCAACAGGCCGCAGACCTGTTCCGTATAAGCCTCCACCAACTGGTCGAACGAGACCGAGCGGAACGCCGGATTGTTCACGTCCGGAGACATGGAGGCGGTACGATTGGTCGGTCCGATGGCGCCGGCGACGAAGCGGGGACGAGACGGATCCTTGACCAGCACGGCCTCAACCGCCTTGCGGGCCACTTGGGCGCCGGCCAAGTTGAGGTCGTACACAAAAGGCTCCAACCCGTAGTCGGCCATCGAGATCGAGGTCGAGTTGAACGTATTCGTCTCGATGATGTCCGCGCCGGCTTCCAGGTACTGGACATGGATCGCCTCGACCAGCTCGGGCTGGGTGATGCACAGGAGGTCATTGCACCCCTTGAGGTCGGACGGGTGCCGGGCAAACCGCTCCCCGCGGAACGCCGCCTCGTCCAACTTGTGAGCTTGAATCATCGTCCCCATCGCGCCGTCGAGGATGACGATTCGCTCCCGAAGAATCCGCTCCAGTTCCATGACTGACCGCCCTCTGACCGGCCTCCCGACGCCTTCTCCGGCTGCTGCGTGCGCTAACGTGCGGCCATGATACTGGGAAGGGCTCCGGACGGGCAAGTCGCCCGCCTGAAGCGGCAACTTGCACCCGGCTACAGGATCGCCCTATGATGCCCATACCTTGCTTGCGGCACATCGATAAGCATCACCCTTGTCGAACACTGTTGGCTGCCCACTATTAGCTACGTAGTCCATGAAGCCGGCGACGCCATGAGAGACCAGAATCCCGACCAATCCTGCGCCGAGACGCCGACATCGCGGTACTGCGCCCTCCTGGGAGTGTCTGAAGCCATCGCCGCGCACCGGGACCTCAGCGCCTTGTTCCACGACCTGGCGAAACGCCTGCCCTCGGTCGTACCGTTCGAATTCATCGGGCTCATCCTCCACGATCCTGATCGCCATGTGATGCGCGTGCATGTGTTGGAGGCGACCGAAGAAGCCAAGCGCATCGCGCTCGGCATGGAACTGCCGGTCGAGGAATCCGCCGGCGGCTGGGTGTGGACCCACCAGCGCCCGTTGGTCGTCCCGTGTACGCAGGAAGAAAAGCGCTTTCCGAAGGCCACCGCCCCCCTGCGTCAAATGGGCGTCGCGTCGTTCGTCATGGTCCCGCTCACCACGGCCCTGCGGCGACTCGGCGCAATGGGATTCGGCAGTCTGACCCCCTGCGCGTTCGGCGAAGAGGAGATCGACTTCCTCCAGCAAGTCGCCAAGCAAGTGGCCGTCGCCGTGGACAACGTGCTGAACTATGAACGCGCGCAGACCGCGCAGCAGCAACTCACCCGCGAACGGGACCGTCTCAGACTGCTGCTCGAGATCAACAACGCTGTCGTGTCCCGTCTGGACCTGAAGGACCTGTTCGGAGCCATCGCGACATGCCTCCGCAAGACTATCCCCCACGACTACACCAGTCTCGCCCTCTACGAGCCCGAACGGAACGGGTTCGTCGTATACGCGCTGGATTTCCCAGCCGGGAAGGGATTCATCACCGAGGGCTTGCACACCACCCTTGACACGCCGGCTGGCGAGGCGTTCCGCGCCGGCCAGCCGTTTGTGGTCGTGCCGGGTGAAATAGGCCGATGCCAATCGGATTTTGGCCAGCGCGCCGCCGCCGAGGGGCTCAAGACCGCCTGTTGTCTTCCATTGCTGTCAGGCGAGCGGAAGCTCGGCACGCTGAACGTGGCGCGGCTCCGGGACGAGCCGTTCACGCCGGAGGATGTCGAACTGCTCGGCCAGGCCGCCAGTCAGATTGCCATCGCGGTCGACAATGCGCTCACGCACGAGGAGGTGCAGAAGCTCAAGGACAAGTTGGCGAAAGAAAAGCTCTACCTCGAAGACGAGATCCGGACCGAGCACAATTTCGAGGAGATCGTCGGAGACAGCGCCGTCCTGAAGAAGGTGCTGAAGCAGGTCGAGATCGTGGCGCCGACGGACTCCACGGTGTTGATTTTCGGCGAAACCGGAACCGGCAAGGAGTTGCTGGCCCGTGCCATTCACAGTCTGAGCGGACGGCGCAACCGAACCTTCGTGAAAATGAACTGCGCGGCCATCCCGTCCGGCCTGTTGGAAAGCGAGCTGTTCGGCCATGAAAAGGGCGCCTTTACCGGCGCCATCACCCAGAAGATCGGTCGATTCGAGCTAGCCGACGGCGGGACGCTGTTTTTGGACGAGGTGGGCGACATTCCCCTGGAACTTCAGTCCAAACTGTTGCGCGTCCTCCAGGAGCAGGAATTCGAACGGCTTGGAAGCAACAAGACCATCAAGGTCAACGTCCGCCTGGTCGCCGCGACCAACCGCAACCTCGGCCAAATGGTGACGGAGAAGCAGTTTCGGAGCGACTTGTACTACCGGCTCAACGTGTTTCCGCTCACGGTGCCGGCGCTGCGCGAGCGGCGCGAAGACATTCCCCTCCTCGTGCGATACTTCACGCAGAAGTTCGCGCGGCGAATGAACAAGCGGATCGAGACCGTTCCCACTGAGACCATGGAAGCGCTCACCCGGTACCACTGGCCGGGCAACGTCCGCGAACTGGAGAATCTGATCGAACGCGCGGTGATTCTGTCGGAAGGCCCGGAACTGTATGTGCCCGTCGCGGAATTGAAACGCCCGCCGGCGGAAACGGATCGACAGGAGGAAACCCAATCCCTCGTCACCCTCGAAGCCGCCGAACGCGAGCACATTCTGCGCGCGCTTCGCGAAGCCAACTGGGTGATCGGCGGTCCTTCCGGCGCCGCCGCCAAGCTCGGCATGAAACGGACCACCCTCCAATCGAAAATGCAGAAGCTCGGGATTGCCCGTCCGCAGTAGCGCCGACATTTCGGCACCGTGCCGCTCCTCGGCTCTTCGCGTCCTTGCGCAATGTGTGTCCTCATCGACCGAAGCATTCATGAATAATACGGGCTAGGGTCCTTGTGCAGTGGTTGACGGCCGGACGCGGCAGCAGGTACGAGGAAATGCCGCCAGCCGATCGGACGGGGAGACACGGCATTTGCCTATCCGATCGAGGGCAAGGCACAATTAACCGGCGAGGCACGGGAAGGCAGCACCGGGGAGTCGCGCCCAGGCTTGTGTGCCGGGCGACGGAGACGACGTAAGAGTCCTCACCGGTGAACGCCCCACCCGCCTGGTGCCGGAATACGGAAAACCCCCTGCGCAAGCCCATTGCGCGGTACGGTCCGTTCGTCATGAACTCGCAAGAAGAGATCGAGCAGACCTTGCTCGAACTCCGTGGAGAAACATTCGTCATTATGTCAGTGAAGGAAAGCCGAGAGCTTGAACAAAGGAGGCTTGCCCATGCTCCCTACACGCGGCTATGCAGCCAAAGGCCCCACTGCTCCGCTCGAACCCTTCGACTTTGAACGGCGCGACCCGGGCCCGCGCGATGTGCTGATCGAGATTCTCTACTGCGGCATCTGCCATTCCGACATCCATCAGGCGCGGGATGAGTGGGGTGGCGCGATCTTCCCTATGGTTCCCGGCCATGAAATCGTCGGGAGGGTGACACGGGTCGGACCCGAAGTGAAACGATTCACAGTCGGCGACCTTGCCGGCGTCGGCTGTTTTGTGGATTCCTGTCGCACGTGCGAAAGCTGCCAAGCCGGCTTGGAGCAGTACTGCGAAGGCCACATTACCTGGACCTACAACGGCACCGAGAAAGACGGGAAAACTCCGACATACGGCGGCTACTCGACGCAGATCGTGGTGGATGAGAACTACACGCTCAAGATCCCCACGAACCTGCCGCTGCCGAACGTCGCCCCTCTCCTCTGCGCCGGCATCACTACCTACTCGCCGCTCAAACACTTTAAGGTCGGGTCCGGACAGCGGATCGCCGTGGTCGGGTTAGGCGGATTGGGCCACATGGCGGTGAAGCTGGCCGCCTCGATGGGCGCGGAGGTCGTGGTCCTCAGCACGTCCAAGATAAAGGAACAGGATGCACGCCGCCTAGGCGCGCAGGACTTCGTCGTTTCGCTCGACCCCAAGAATCTCGATGCCCTGGCCAATCGGTTTGATTTCATTCTGGACACAGTCTCCGCACCCCATGATGTCAATGCCTACCTAAATCTCCTGCGCAGGGACGGGGTGCTGGCGCTAGTCGGTGCTCCGCCCAAGCCGATGGCGATCCAGGCATTCTCCCTCATCCTCAAGCGAAGAACGTTGGCGGGGTCGGTCATCGGCGGCATACGCGAGACGCAAGAGATGCTCAACTACTGCGCCCAACAGAACATCGGGTCAGATGTCGAGGTGATTCCCATCCAGCAAGTCAACGAAGCCTACGAGCGGACCATCAAAGGTGATGTGCGGTATCGCTTCGTCATTGATATGAAAACACTGTAACCGAACAGGCGTTGTATCGCACCGCGCCGGGCAACGACAGGTTCATCGAGCAGCCGAGGCCCAGTTGGGATGACAACTCGGCGTTTGCCGACGCCGACCCCGGGGACTATATGGCCCTTGTGATCCCCAGTGGACGGGCGCTCGATCATCTCCCCAACAATCTGGTCTGTATCCGGGTCATCCAACACCTTTTTGAGCAGGAGAAGCCGGTCCCGCACCTGTGCCACGGTGCGCTCGCACTGACATCCGCCGGTCTGCTCAAGGGAGAGACAGACCACCGTCTCCCCGGCGCTGGAACCGGTTGTCAAAGCGGCTGCCGCGCGCATTGTCGATTCGGAGGGGCGGTCGGCCGGATGTTGGTCTCAGCCCTGGCCTAGGCAGATCACCCGTTACCATCGGCCGCCAGCTACTCGCCGCATCCTTTGAATCAGCCGTGGAAGACAATCGTCAAGCAAGGGAGACCATATCAGGCGCTCATTCGCGAACGGCTGAAGACAGCCGTTTTTGAGTCACGTGAGCGAATCAACAAAGACTCCCGACCCCTTTTCCCGCTTTTCCCGAGTTCTTCGGGGTGACGGAGTCGCCGGAGCACGTCGCCAACGAGTGCCGGATCGCGTTTTGGGCCGACAGCATCCGCGAGATCGACTGGTTGGCGGCAATCGCCGTCCGGCCCGGCGCACGGAATGTCGAAGGACGGGTGCACGAAGACCCTCTCTGCTATGCCGTCTTCTTCGAGGACCCGGGCGGCAATCGTCTTGAGATTTGCTATCGGCAAAGAAGCTAGAGGTCTTCGGAATCATTTTCGATCGTCCGCAGGCGGTGGTGCTTGTCTGACCAAGGATGTGGAGCGATAAGCTGAGCGTTTCAACGATCCGGTGCCGTCGTCAGCCTCCTGTCCCTGCTAGTCCGCATTATTCACGAACGCTTCTGCTGCCCGGGCCCATTGCAACAGCGATGCGCAATGGGCGCCCCGATACGCTGTTCCGACAGGCGTGCTCGCCACTTAGTCGGTCAACATACTGTTGCAAGTATGCTTCCCTCCTTCGCGGCTGCGCTTGGGGGCACCCATTGCTCTTCCGCTGCAACGGGTGCAGCGCGACGAACCGTCATGAATAATGTGGGTTAAGCCAGCCTCTCGTGAGCCGTCCGTGCGTTAAAAACGGGTCACGATCCTTCAATCCGGTTGAGGCGGGCATTCCGATCGGCGATCTGCGCCGAGAAGCCGGGGATCGACGGATTGCGGGTTACGGCGACAAGGTGAAGTCCACCGTTTGACTGCCCGCGGTAATATTCACGGGCGATGATGTCTGAGTTGCGTAAACGGTCGTGGGGGTCTGCGCAGAGCTTTGAACGGTATACACTCCCGCAACCGCTGATTGCGCGGCAGCAGTGAGCGGAATGGGCAAAGAGGTGCTGTATTGACCCAGCGATGGCGCACCAATGGGCAGCGTCAGCGCGTACGAGTAGTCGCCGACTGGGTTACCGGCCATGAGAGTGGCGACCTGCGCTTTCACCGTCACGGTCGGACCGGGGTTCAGCGTTTGCTTCGCGGCCACCAGGACGGCGCCATCATCGTCCGCCGGGTCCAACGTCACCGTGCCGGTGATGCTCTGCGAGTTGGAAGGGTCCAACGTGAACGGTACGACGTTGGTGCTGATTGTCGTGATGCTGGTGCTGCTCGCAACCGGGACTGAGGCGATGACCGCGGTCGCATGGCTGTCTGCGGTGATCACGACGTCGTAGTTTCCCGGCGCGAGGCGGGCGAGAAAGAATTCGCCGGTTCGGGCGTTCGGCACCGTCGCGCGAACGATTTCACCACCCGCCTGGGCCGACACCATGACATCGTTGGCATTGACCTGACTGGGGAACAGAGAGGTCGCGAGAAAGCCTTGGATCCCGTTGAGCACGAGGGCCATCACCTTGATGACGGGCTTGAGCGCGTAGGTGCCGTTACTGCGGGCGACGACGGATTTGCAGGCATCGAAGTCCAGCAGCAGATCGACGCGTTGTCCGGACGCCACGTCGAACTCATGGATCAACTTAATTCCGCTTTGGATTCCACTGGGCGTTTCGAGGGGAATTTCGGTGGCGGGTTGGGTCGACAGGACAACTGAATTGGCCGGGGGCTGACCGGGACGATTCGGAACCAAGACCAGGCGCAATTGTGTGTAATGGCCTGCTGTCAACGGTGTCTCGCCAAGGCGATCCAGCGCGAGATTGGGCTGCGTCGGGTCGTTCAAGTCAAGCAGGTTGATTTTCCGCGGCGGGTCGAGAGTGATATCGCTCCACCCAGGGTTCCCATCCGATGCAGAATCGCTCTGGTGTACCCGCACCTTGCTGACAGTCACATTCACTGCATCAAACCCACATGCGGGGCTGTCGGTCAGCGAAACAGCCAAAGTGCCAGTGCCGCCCCCGCCTCCGCTCCCGCCGCTGCCGCACCCGGCTGCAAGAAGGACGAGCAGTGCTGTCATCACCGTTCTCAGTGAACTGGACCGGTTCCGGAATGTATTCATGAATGTATTCATGGTTGTTCCCCGTCCTGCCTAAGCCGCGTCGTGAGAGGACGTATCGATGACGCTTGGTAGCGGAGCAAATAGCATGCAAATCGATCGCGCTCTGTCAGGGAGTCCCTGATGCTTTTGGGACAGGCCAAGCGCCATGCCATGTGCGTAGCAAGATCTTTAAAATCAAGGACATGCCAACTCGAAGTGAACAATGAGAGTGGAGTGGTTGAACCCTTTCAGTAAACCTCGCTCACCCTTCAAATATTGGCCAACTGGAGCAGAAGTATGGAAATCCCTGCACTCTTGCTGTCCAGAACCTACCTTGAAGTTCCCCGCTGTGGCAGTTGGATGAGCGGCTTAGAGCTCACCCGCCCGAGTCTTCAGGGAGCCGGAATGTCTTGAAGGTCGGGTCTACGTCAATGGGACGGTCGGCGACCGGCGGGCATTGAAGAAAGGGTTTGAGGTCGCGCAGTAACTCGTTCTTTTTTCTTTTTGCGATGTCGCAGGCCGGCGGTTTACAGGATTGTTCAAAATCTTCGGCTGCACGGACGGTGGAGGCGGCATTTCGCCCGGACTCCAGATCCAGCCAGGCCTTCTGTTGCCGAATGGCCTGATCCAGCTCTGCCAGATGAGCGTCCAGCCCTCGGAACGGGTTTTCCATTCTACAGCGACTGCGCACGCCGGAGTCAGGCGAAAAATCACACCGCCGATCGCGTATTCTGGACTCCTCTTGGATGAGACGCTGCGCTTCCTGTGAACATCGGAAATAGTCGTCCGTGTAATGTGCTTTGTGCTGCTGGACAAACTCATCCAGCCGGTCGGGGTGAAAATAGGAATGGAACCACGTTTCGAACAGCAGGGATTCCTCGGCCAATGCAGGCACGCTCATGCTCAGGAGAAACATCCCTGTAAAGAGAACTCGTTTCATCCTGCGGACCGGCTCCGGAATAACTGGCAAAAATAATCATTTACTTCGTGGAAGCCTGAAATCAAGGGGGCAGCTCTGCATGGTCGCCCCTGCCGATATTTCGGCATCCGCCGAGATGCCGGCGAAGCTACTGTCGTCACTTCTCTGCCTTCATCACCACATTCTTCCCATGAACATGTGAATTCCCTTCTTCTTTTCAATAGGTTGCAATGGTGATCCGACAAGCGAGAGGCTTTGGAACAATGATTGCTCAGGGTACATAGCGAAAGCACAGAAGACGATGGAGGACACCATGGACCGGAGGCTCAGGTTTATTGCTTCGGCTGTTTGGGTCGTCTTCACTTCGGCAGTTATTGTGATCGCGGGAGAGTCCCTGTGGGAACCGCCGAGCGTCGGAGCGAGCCTGGCCGTCCGCGGAGCGAGCGATTCCTCGGATTTTCAAATCGCCTTGCGCTGGGTCCAGCCGATCGTGGGCCAGGCCATCGTCGAAGATGCGCTGCTCAGGCAGCGGCACCCCGGGCTGTTCACCGGCGCCGCGGGCTCGGCGAACCGGATATCTCCAGACGTGCATCGGACTGATTCAAGCAAGACGTTGCCGCGGACTTCCCAATGGGTCATGGGTCGGGTGATCGTCTCACTGACCAGACAGGAGCTGCGCGATAACACGCCGGCGGAGGGCCCGTTTCAAGAGAAGGTCAATCAGCGGATCATCATCGTCGCCCGCGCGGTGGGCGCGAAACTGGATCGCAGTGTGAACGTCGATTCGTGGGCCGTCCTCGACCGCTCGGTGTAATCGCAACTCCTCCGCAGCCGAGTGATACGGCGAACGGTTACCCCAAATCAGCGTCGAACGGTCAATTGGAAAGGCACGGAGACCATGTCGTGGATAACGGTGTTCATATCGTACTTGTTGCCCATTGTTTTGTTGCCTCTCTTGTCGGTTGTTAAACGAGTCCGCCGACCGAGGTTGGAGCCGGTCCCCATCCGGCGAAGAATCTCGGAACGAGAGAGCACACGATGCTGAAAGTGTCCGTCCATCACGATGCCGCAGGGACGACCCTGGAACTGGCCGGCCGGTTGGCGGGTCCGTGGGTCGAAGAACTGAGACGGTGTTGGTGTCAGATCGGCGCCTCGCGCGAGGGCCAGGTCTCGGTCGATCTCAATGACGTCACCTTCATCGATGAGGAAGGTAAGTCGCTCCTTCTTGAGCTCTGGCGGCACGGCGCCACGTTGCGGGCGGCAGGCTGTCTGACCCGGTGCATTGTGGAAGAGATCACGCAGGCGGGACATCGCTGGCGCCCGTCTGAAGGGTCCGAGCGGAACACGCAAGTGCAGGAGTGATCCATGTCGTGGTCGATCGTGTCCATGACCGTCGTTTTTCCCTTCCTCTTGGTGATCCTGTTGGCGCTCGACCTTGTTGGGCCGGCAATGAAATCGGTAGAATCACCGGGCTTGCGGACGAACCGTTGGACTCGTTCACCGATGGGTCCGGAGACAGAGGAGATCGCGCTATGACTTCCCACACCGGATCGCTCAACCTGGCCGCCGCCGTTCTGGCGGGAATGGCCGTCGCGGGCCTCCACGGGTGTAAGGAAGACGCGGCGTCGACGTCGCCTCGCCCGATTCCGGAGGTT
Source organism: Nitrospira calida (assembly GCF_976986435.1). Taxonomy (NCBI): domain Bacteria; kingdom Pseudomonadati; phylum Nitrospirota; class Nitrospiria; order Nitrospirales; family Nitrospiraceae; genus Nitrospira; species Nitrospira calida. The sequence goes on along the minus strand of NZ_OZ335950.1, from coordinate 1,626,708 downwards.
CAGGTCGTCACGGTCTCGACGCAGACCGTACCGGACGAACCAGAATTCATCGGCCAAGCCGAGTCTTCGCGACCTGTCGAAATCCGCTCGCAAGTGACCGGCATCCTGAAAGCGCGCTTCTTCCAAGAAGGGCGCGACGTCAAGAAAGGCGATCGCCTGTATCAGATCGATCCCGTGCCGTTCCAGGCGGCGGTGCTCAGCGCCAAAGCAAAAGTGGCGCAGGCCGAAGCGCGGTTGGTGCAGGCCAAGCAGAACCTTGCCCGGGTCAAACCGTTGCTGGCGGAGCAGGCTGTGAGCCAGAAAGACGTCGATGACGCGGTGGCCGAAGAATTGGCGGCCAAGGCGGCGTTGGAAGCGGCTCGAGGCGATTTGGTGAAGGCGAAGTTCGATCTTGACAATACGCTCATCGTGGCGCCGATCGACGGGCTGATCGAGCGGACCAAGGTCTACGAAGGGCGCTTGATCTCCGCCCAGACCGACTTGCTCACGATCATCCATCAGGTGGATCCCATGTACGTGATCGTCAACGCGCCGGAGAGTTTTTTGCTGAAGCGGCGCCGCGACATCGAGGCGAAACGGATCAAAGATCCGGGACTTCGCCAATTGCGTGCCACGCTCATCTTCCTGGACGGTTCCGTCTATCCGCACGAGGGCGCGCTGGATCTGTTGGACCCGGCCCTGAAGACCGAAACAGGATCCCGCCCGGTCCGCGTCGTCTTCCCCAATCCCGACCGGATGTTGCTGCCCGGGCAATTCGTCACAGTCCGTTTTCTGGGTGCTGTGAAGACTGACGCAGTCTTGGTGCCCCAACGCGCGGTCCAGCAGGGGCCGACCGGCTCGGTGGTGTTCGTCGTCGGCGAGGGCAACATCGCTCAGCCCCGCGAAGTCAAAGCCGCCAGTTGGCAGGGCGACCAATGGCTGATCGAGGAGGGCCTTAAGCCCGGCGAGCGGATCATCGTGGACGGGATTCAACGGATCGCGCCGGGCGAGCAGGTCCGGCCGATCCCGGTACGTGAAAACGGGGCGGCTCCGTCCGCTCCCGGTGACGTGCCGGGAAAGCCTGAAGGCGGCAAGGAGCGGTCGACGTGAGCGTGAACTTCTTCATCGACCGGCCGATCTTTTCGGCCGTCGTCTCCATGATCATCGTGGTGGTGGGATTGGTCGCGATGTTCAACCTCCCCATCGCGCAGTTCCCGAACATCGCTCCGCCGGTCGTTCAGATCGACGCCGACTATCCGGGCGCGAGCGCGGAGGTCGCGGCGGAGGCCGTGGCCCGCCCGATCGAACTGCAGCTTCCGGGCATCGACAACCTGCTCTACTACGATTCCACGAGCACGAACGACGGGCATGTCACGATCAAGCTCTCGTTCGAGATCGGAACGGACGTGGACATCGCGCAGGTCCAAACCCAGAACCGGGTGAACCTGGCCGAGCCGCAGATTCCGCAGGAGGTGATCCGCCGAGGGATCTCGATCAAGAAAACATCGCCGGATCTGCTCCTGGTCATCACGATCGAATCGCAGGATCCCCGCTACGATCAGTTCTTCCTGTCGAACTTTGCGATTCTCCGCGTCCTGGACGACGTGAAGCGGCTGAAGGGGGTCGGCGACGCCTTTGTCTTCGGCGGGCAGGACTACAGCATGCGGATTATCATGGATCCGGTCCGCATGGCCCAGCTCAGCCTCACGCCCAGCGACGTGATTAATACGATCCGAGAGCAAAACCGGGACTTCCCCGCCGGCATGGTGGGTCGCGAACCGGCGGCTCCCGGGACCGAGCTGACGATTCCGGTGATCACCCGCGGACGGCTGAGCGAGGTTTCGGAGTTCGAACAACTGATCGTTCGCGCCCTGCCGGACGGTTCGACGGTGCGCTTGAAGGATATCGCGCGGGTGCAACTGGGTCCACAATCCTATGATCTGGAAGGCCGGTTTAAGGGCCGGCCGACCACGTTCCTGATCACCTTCCTGGCGCCCGGCGCAAACGCGCTCGAGACAGCGCAGCGGATTCGCGCCAAAATGGCCGAACTGAGCAAGATGTTCCCGGCCGGGGTGCACTACGACATTCCCTACGACACGACGAAATTCGTTGACGTCTCGATCAAGGAAGTCGTCAAGACGCTGTTCGAGGCCTTGGTGCTAGTCATCCTCGTCGTGTATCTGTTCCTGCAGTCGTGGCGGGCCACCATCATCCCGGCCGTCGCGGTCCCGGTTTCCCTGATCGGCGCTTTCGCCGGCATGGCGGCGCTCGGCTTTTCGATCAACACGGTCACGCTGTTCGGCCTGGTGCTCGCAATCGGTATCGTCGTGGACGACGCGATCGTGGTCGTGGAAAACGTGGCGCGGCACATGCGCGAGGAGTGCTGCTCCTCCAAGGAAGCGGCGAAGCGGGCGATGGCCGAAGTGACGGCGCCGGTCATCGCGATTGTGTTGGTTCTCTGCGCCGTCTTCGTGCCGGTCGGCTTTCTAGGCGGCATCACCGGGGAGTTGTACAAGCAATTCGCCATCACGATCGCCGTATCCGTGATCATTTCCGGCCTGGTGGCGCTGACGCTCAGTCCCGCGCTGGCGGCCGTGTTGTTTAAGCCGGGACAACAGGACTCTCCCAACCGCTTCTTCGCCGCGTTCAATCGCGTCTTTGATTGGGCCCGGGATCGGTACATGGGAGGCGTGGGCCAGGTGCTCGGCCGGGTGGGGTTGGCTTTCGCCGTGTTCGGGGTGCTGATCGTCGCTTCTCTCGGCTTGATCCGGACGCTGCCACAGGGATTCCTGCCCGACGAGGATCAAGGCTACTTCATCACGATCGTCCAGCTTCCGGACGGCGCATCCAAACAGCGCACGCGCGAGGTGGTCGGCAAGCTCGAGCGGTTCTATCTTTCGATTCCGGCCATCCACAGCACCGACGCCCTGATCGGGCAGAACTTCGTGTTCGGCACGCGAGGCGGGAACGCGGCGACGATCTTCACCCCGCTGAACCACTGGGATACGCGCCCGGGACCCGAAGGACACGTCCAGACGCTGATCGGACGAGCCTTCGGCCAGTTCGCACAGATTCCCGAGGCGCTGATCCTGGCGTTCAACGCTCCATCGATCCGCGGCCTCGGCGCAACCGGCGGGTTTTCAGCACAGATCCAGGACCCCAGCGGCGGCGACTTCCGGAAGTTCGAAGCGGTCGCGCAACAGTTCATCGCCAAGGCCCGGCAGGATCCTGCCATTGGCGCGATTGGGACGAGCTTTCGCGTCACGTCGCCGAGGCTGTATGCCGAGATCAATCGAGAACGGGCCAAGGCCCTCGGAGTGCCGATCTCGGAGGTCTTCGATACGCTCCAGGCCTTCTGGGGAAACTATTACGTGAACGACTTCATCAAGTTCGGTCGCGTGTACCGCGTGTTGACCGACGCCGACCCGCAATACCGTTCTAGACCCGAGGACATCAGCAAAATTTATGTGCGCGCGGCGGGGTCCGAGGGGGTTCGCATGGTTCCGCTCGACACCGTGGTCACGACGACGTTCCGCAGCGGACCGGATCCCGTCACCCACTTCAACGGGTACAACACGGCGCTCGTGCTGGGTGCCGCCGCCTCGGGTTACAGTTCCGGACAAGCCCTGGCGGCGCTCGAGCGTGTCGCCCAAGAAGTTCTCGTTCCTCAGGGTTATGCGCTCGACTGGAGCGGCATCTCGTACCAGGAGGTCAGGGTCGGCCACAAATCGGTCTTGGCGTTCGGCTTCGGCCTGCTCATGGTGTTCCTGGTGCTCGCGGCCCAGTTCGAGAGTTGGGCTGTGCCGCTGGCGGTGATCCTCGTGGTGCCGTTCGGGGTGTTCGGAGCACTCGGCGCGGTCTGGGTCCGCGGCATGACCAACGACATCTATGTCCAGATCGGCCTGGTGACCTTGATCGGTCTGGCCGCCAAGAACGCGATCCTGATCGTCGAGTTCGCCAATCACCGGTATCGGCTCGGGCAGCCGTTGATGCGCGCCGCCCTGGAAGCGGCCCGGCTCCGGTTCCGCCCCATCGTGATGACCTCCATGGCGTTCATCGGGGGTGTGACTCCCCTGGTCTTCGCGACGGGTGCCGGTGCAGCGAGCCGACAGTCCATCGGCACGGGCGTTCTCGGCGGAATGCTAGCGGCAACGTTCCTCGCGCCCTTCTTTGTTCCCTTGTTCTACGTGGCGGTCAGAAAGATGATTCCCGGCCGGCCGGCCGAGCCGACTCGTCCGACCGGGACCGTCGAGCCGTTCGAGGAACCCGAGCCGGTCGCAGCACGGGAGGAAGTCTGACGATGCGGCATCAATCGCTGTGGTGTGTCTCCTTGTCACTGTTCTCGCTCGCGCTTTTCGCCGGGTGCGCGATGGGGCCCGACTACAAGCGGCCGCCAATCCCGACGCCCAAAACATTCCGTATGGCCACCGAGCCGGGACCGGAGTCGCTCGCCAATCTGCCCTGGTGGGACTTGCTGCAGGACCAGCAACTCCAGCGGCTCATCCGCACGGCGATCAACGAGAACAAGGATCTCAAGCGCGTCCTGGCCACGATCGACGAATATCAGGCGCGGCTGATGATCGCGCGGACGGACTTTGCGCCGCAGATCAACGGCTCCGCCAACGCCCCGGTCTTTGGCCGCCAGACCACCTTTACGTTCCCCGGGTTCCCCAACCCTTTTGCCTACTACCTGCAGGCCAATCTCAGTTGGGAAGTGGACATCTGGGGACGCATCCGCCGGGCGACCGAGGCCGGCCTTTCCGATCTGCTGGCGCGCGAAGAAAACCGGCGCGCCGTCATCCTGGATCTGGTCAGCAGCGTCGCTCAAGCCTATTTCGACCTACTCCAGTTCGATATGCAGCTCGACATCGCGAGGCGAACGCTCAAGTCCTGGGAAGAGTCGGTGCGCATCGCGCAGGCTCGTTTGCGGCAAGGGGTTATCTCCAAGCTGGACGCGGATCAATTCGAAGCGGAGCGGGCCAATGCGGCCGCGCGGGCAGCGGAACTGGAACGGCAGGTGGTCCAAAAGGAGAACGAGCTGAGCGTGCTGCTGGGCCAGAACCCGCAGCCAATCAAGCGCGGCTTGTCCCTGACAGAACAGGTGATGCCGCCGGATGTGCCGCCAGGGCTCCCGTCCGAACTGTTGCAGCGCCGCCCTGATATCGTACAGGCCGAACAGGAATTGCACGCCGTGACGGCGCGAATCGGCGCCGCCAAAGCGGATCGCTTTCCAAAGATCAGCCTGACGTCGATCTTCGGCATCGCCAACCCCGTCCTGACGAACTTGGTCAAGGGCGGCGGGCGCGCCGGCGGTCAGTTCTTCGAGGCCGGTGGCGGTCTGACCGCGCCGTTGATCAACGCACAGGCTCTCGGGTTCCAACAGGAAGCCGTCGAAGCACAGGCCCGCCAGGTTCTCGCGCAGTATGAGCAGCGGATCCTCGTCGCCTTTCGCGAGGTGGAAGACGCGTTGGTGGCCGTGAAGACGGCTCGCGAACAGCGGGAAGCACAGGCCCAGCAAGTGGCTGCGCTCAGGTCAGCCCTGAACCTGGCCAATCTCCGCTACAAGGGCGGCGTGGCGAACTATCTCGACGTCCTGATTGCGCAGCGCAATCTGTTCGAAGCGGAGCTGGCGTTGACCTCGTCACACCGGCTTCATCTGGTCTCGATCATCCAACTGTATCGGGCGCTGGGGGGAGGTTGGCCTCCGAATGGCGCGGCCGACGCAAGCCGGGTGCCGTCCTGAACTTGCCTTGACATCGCCCGATCCGCTCAGTACGATAACGTGCAGTTGCCGGAGACGCACGTTGTTCCTGCGTATGGCACAGCGCTTCACTTCCCTGACCCTTCTGTTCTTTCTTTTCGCCCTCTCTGCGCCGATTCCCGCAACCGCCGCGCCCTATTTCGAAGACGGCTTCCTCGGACTGACGCAAACCGAGTTGCGCGACAAACTCGGTCCTCCCCAGGCCGTGCGAGACCGCAAAGCGGCTCTGCGCGTCTTCAACTATTATTCGTTGGCGGACTGGGATAAATATTTTAAAGGACTGGTGTCGCCGCAGAACGGCGAAGATGTCTACACCTACAAGCGCGACGGCGTGAATGTCCGCTACTCATTCAGCTATATCCAGGACCCCAGGGACCAGAGCGACTTCCCGACCCTGTACGTGCGTCTGGTGGACATCGAGTTTTCGCCGCCGGTTCCTATCGCGAAGGTGCCCGAGTTGGTTCCCGAATTCAAACCGTCCGAAGATCCCAACACGCCGGCTTTTCGCTCCAATATCTGGCTCCTGCTGTTCAAAGGCGAGCCTTCCCCGCAAGCGCGATTCATCGTCCGCGAGCAAGCCAAGGAGAGCATGGATTGGACCCTCGCGTTTCAAATGTTCTCGTTGCAGGGCTTGCCGGATCCGCTGACAACGCAGGCGCTTGTGGACCGCATGGAGATCAGCGCGCAGAGCCTGCAACTGGTCAGACAGCGCCAGCGCCTGACGCACGAGCCGATCTTGAATCCGTTCTCGAAGGAATTCGCGCAGCAGGCTCCGCCGCCGAAGCCCGTCAAGAAGATCCCCGTTCCGAAGTACGCGGACTGAAGATCACCCTTCCTCGAACCGAATATCGCGCACGTCGGCCAAGAACAGATATGGTTCGCCCCACTGGTTGCAGCTCTCCAGGCTCCACGCTTCATGCAGGGAGACAGGTTTCAGTCTGATCCCATAGATGCCGCCGAAGATCAGGTAGGTCAGCCCGGCCCCGGAGTCCTCGACAGGCTGAGCGTAAGCGGGACAGCAGGGCTGCTCCGGATCATCAGACCACCCGGTGATCCAACACCATTCCCCCTGAGAGCTCCGTTCATAGGCCTTGACCTGAATGATTCGCCTGGCCGGTCCGACTTCTTTGAAGCGGACAAACACGCTCGTCTCGCAATTCGGATTGCTTTCCACTTCGACGAACATGGCGCCGGCTCCTTGACTCGCCCGAACGACGGTTGTTAGCATGCTTCTCGCATATGCGAATTCCTTCCTCACAACAGGCCCTCAACCCGGACACCTCGGCATCGCCGGCTGCGGAACGGGTCGGTTCAGCTTCTCCGGAGCAAGCAGAGGCTAAACCGTTTCTCTGCCGCAAACCGGTCCGCGCCACGATTTACACGTTCCTCACCCTGTTCTTGGCCGCGCTGATTGCCTCCCAGGTCGTGCCGCCGTTGCTGGACCCGACGTTCGAGAAGCATATCCAGAGTCATCGGGTGATGGTGGGAATGACCCGCGAGCAGGTTTTGCAGGCCTGGGGCTCGCCCAACACGATCAACGTCAGCTTCACGAAAGACGGTATCCGGCGGGAGGAATGGATCTTTGAGGACTGGGAAAGCGCAGCCGTGGTGAAACACCGCTATCTCTACTTTGAAGAAGGGAAGCTGGTCGGCGGTTGGTACAAAGGCTCCGACCAGCGGATTCCGACCAAGCCGACGACCGGACCGCCGCAGTTCCCGCAACGGCCGTTTTGACACGGTTTCGGTTCAGGCCGGGCGAGGGCCTTCTTCGAGCTCCCGCAGCGTCAACTTGCTCAACAACGTCTCCGCCCGCCGGACCTCCGCTTCCTCCACCATAACCGAGCAGGTCAGGAATGGGACACCGGGATACAGGCTGCTCACATGTTCGTTGTGCACCACGTAGGCGATCCCGTTGCCGTCCAGCAGACTTTTGATGAAAGCCAACTCTCCGACGTCGGTCGGCTCCGCCAATTTGACCAGTCCCATACTCAAACGTCCGTGAGTCGACAACGTTGACTCATGCCCAGACTCCCACTCCATCTGGCGATCAAGTTCGTCGAAGAACGTCCGAATGTTCCGCGCGTTCTGTCCGAAGTCGCCACGCCCGATGCGCGACGCGGAGCGCACCGACACCACGGTCGCCCCGTCCTGCCCGGCCACGCGGATCCGGATGTCGTCCACGAATCCGAACATCCGCGTCCTCGCTTCCGCCCTGATCTCACCCGACTCCGGTTCGTAGGAGATCAGCGTCCATCGCGGCAACCGGTTCACGGCGTGCAGCGCGGCGTCGAACACGCGCGATCCGTCGGCCCGATACCGGCGCGGCTGGAGGTCCGGGTATTCGGGCGTCCGACCGGTCTCAACAACGTTGATCATCGGCCAGGCTCCGAACAGCGCCGCACCTCCAAGGATCGCGAGTCCACCGATCGCCGCCATGACCGCGCGCCTGGACACGCCGCGCGTCGTCTGTATTCGCGACATGCTCGCTGATATTCTAAAAGCCGGTGATCGCGGCTGCAACCCGAAGTCGGACCAGTCGTTGCATTTTCCCCGGTCGGCCCATACACTGGGGGGCGGAAAGCGGACGCAGGGTGCGAAAGAAGCCCGCAGCGGACAGGCATTACGGCGTTTCCGTGATCTGGACGCGCCGCACGTTGCCCGGCCCCCCGGAGATCGTCAGCACGCGTTTCCACTCGCGCACCTGATAGATAGCCCAGGCGTTGGGCTGACCTTTGTAGAAGGCATCGGGGTCTTCGCCGCTTGCATGGAGGTAGATCGGTTCGGTGAACCCTTCGTCCAGCACATAGTCCAGCAGGCACTCGCTGGTGAACCCCTTGCCGCGGAGCGAGACCTCGGCCAGCAGGTTCAGGATGTCGTCGGTTTTCTGAAGCGTAATCGGTTCCATACCACGGCCTCCATGCAGCGGCGGATTCTAACGGCCGAACGAAAGGAAGACAAGTTGGTGAGACACCGGGTTCTGTCATCAACCACCTGACATGGCGAGTGGCGCATCGCGCATCACGTGTATCGCCCTGCGCATGACGCCTACATGAGGAGACCGTGAAGAACGCGCTCACGATGACTCAATTCCGCGAGCAGTTGCTTGCGGTCATGGACCGCAAACATCACTGGGCCTGGCCCCACTTCAGCGGAGGCGCCCTCACCAAAGAGCAGCTCAAGATCCATTTTCAGCAAGAATATGCCGTGTACGTGCGGGACTTCCCGGTGTTCCTCGCCCGCATCCACGGCCGGAACCCGCCTTTCGACGTGAGAAGAAGATTGGCCGAGAACATTTACGAGGAGGACACCGGCGGGCTCTCGCTCGGTCGTTCCCATCCGGAGCTGTTTCACGACATGATGCACGGACTGGGGTACGAAGCCCGGGACTTTCAGCGCGTCAGGCTGCTGCCGGCCGCGCGCACCTTCCGGCGCTGGCTGGATCAGGTCTCGAGGCACCGCGACTGGGTCGTCGGCGCCGCCGCCCTCGCGATCTTCGTCGAAGGCAGCGTCAAGGACCGGCAGGAAATTTTGGAACCGTCCAAGCCCAAAAGCGCGGCCGAGATCGAGAACATCGTCCGGCAGCATCCGCTGGTGAAATACTACGGCCTGTCTCCCGACCGGATGAACCTCATCCGGGCTCATCAGATGGTCGAAGCCGGCCATCGCCAGGATGCGTATGCGATGGTCCTGGCCCATGCCACGGAACGGAAACGACAGGACGCCGTGCTCGCCTGTCTGAAGAAATCGCTCCGGCTTTGGCTGCACTACCGTGACGACGTCGCGCGCGCCTGCGGGTTGAAAAAGGTCTGATGGGGTTCAAGCGGTTCACCGTTGCCGTTCTTCCCACCTGCCTGTTCTTCGCCATCGGCTATCAGCCGTCGATAAGCAGCCCAACTTTTTCGGACGACATGGTCTTGATCCCGGCCGGGGAGTTCATCATGGGCAGTCCGGCCGGAAGCGAAGGATTCGACGACGAACATCCCCTCCGGCGCGTCTACCTGAGCGCATTTTGGATCGATCGCTTCGAAGTGACCAACGAAGCCTACTTCCGTTTCGTCCAAGCCACCGGGCACCGCGCACCAGCCAACAATAAACCGTCGGTCACATTGTGGGAGCACAACAGACCGCTCCCAGGAATCGAACGACATCCGGTAGTCAACGTCAGTTGGGAAGACGCCGTCGCCTACTGTCGCTGGATCGGCAAACGCCTCCCCACGGAGGCCGAGTGGGAAAAAGCCGCGCGCGGGACCGACGGCCGCCGCTATCCCTGGGGCAACGAGTGGGATTTCGCGAAAGCCAACAGCGCCAGCTACTGGGCCGGACGGACCATCGAATTCGCTAGCGGCGCCGAGTGGGACGCCTTTTGGATCAGAGGTGAGGGCGCGAAGATCTCACAGGAGCAAGGCGTGAAGGGCGAAGTGCTGACGCTGCCCGTCGGCAGCTTTCCTGAGGGCAGCAGCCCTTATGGGCTGCTGGACATGGCGGGCAACGCGGCGGAGTGGGTGGCGGACTGGTACGATCCCAACTATTATCGGCACGCCCCCCTGTCCGATCCACCGGGCCCTTCCAGAGGTGCCGTCAAAGCCATGCGGGGCGGGTCCTGGCTGAAACCGGCCAAAAGCCTTCGCACCAGCGACCGTGACTGGGGCACCATTGACAGCCGCCCCAGCGGAACAGGATTCCGCTGCGCGAAGGACGCAGTCTGACACCGAGCCTTCCGGAAGCCCAACCCTTGCCCCTTTTTCACCCGCAATCGGCGCGCACGTCAAGCACCGTTCTGGTGCGGCTCGATGCGGTCATCGATGGGAGGGGAGCAGTCCGACCCTTCCTCCCGGGACTTGTTCCCTTCTGTTCCACTCCCGTAGAATGCTTCGCACGAACGAGGCCGTTCATGACGCCGCAGGAAGCCCGCGCCCACTACAATTACCTGCTGACGCTATGCATCAGAAAGGAAGAAGCGTTCGGCCCTCTGGCGTTTACCTTCATCAAGGAACAGAACCTGGACCAACTCGGTCTCACACCGGAAGAGCAGTTCAATCTTTACATGGCCACGGCCGACGCCTTTGCCGCTGAACCGAAACGGTACACGCATAAGTTGGAATGCTTGCAGAAAGCCCAACAGATCTTGCGCCGCACGCAGTTTTATGATCCCAGCCTGGCCCAACACATTGCGCACGATATTCAAAAAACGACGGCGGAGATGGAGATCTACAACGAGGCCATGCGGCCTCAACGCGCTCCGGCCTCGGTCGCCGATCGGCATCGCATCATCGTCGAAACCGACCTCCCCGACTATTTTCTGAGAACCGCCCAGCAGCGGGCGGCGGCGTACTATCAGAACAAGTACAAGCTGACCAAGGAGGCCAAGGCCGCGCAGCACTTCGCCGGCCAGACCCGCAAGTTCGAACCAGATAATCCAACCGTGCAGAAGGAATTCGCTGGGGCCTGCGCCCCGTTCATGGCGGCCCGGACCACCGCCGTCCATTTGATGCTGCCTTTCGATCTGAAAATCAGCCGGAGGCCGGAGGATCCGCTGGAGGCGGGACTGCGCATCTGGTACGCCAAGATGGGCTATTCGTTCCCCTTACGCTATGAATTGGGCAAGCTGTGCAGTTACTACGACGACCAGGTGCTGGATATCACAATGGACGATCCCCACCTCCTGTTCGTCTCCGTGTCGGAAGTCAAAGAACGAGAACTGGGCGTCGTTGAGCGACCTTTGCCGAGCGATGTGCCCATGGAGATCGGCCTCCCGCGCGCCTTTCTCGACGGGTCCCATGCCCTTGGGCCGTTCATTCAATTGGTCTGCAACTTCAAAGTCTGGTTCGACGCGGAGGCGATGTCGCTCCTGATTCAAGGCGCCCCGGACCTGCACGAGTACGGCCTGCAAGGAGGCGCCGGCCTGCTTACCCGAAGCTACGCCACCGAGAAGATCCACGCCTACGCGCCGTCGAACCGCAAGCCCTGGCAGGACGGACTCAGCTTCAATTTCGTGAACATGCACGTGCAGCTTCCCGAGGGGAGGGAATCGGCCTTTGTACCGTTCAACACGCCGATGTTCTCCATCTATCCGGTCCTGAACAAGCAGAGCTACCGGTTCGAAGACGCGCGGACGCTATGAGCAACCAGCCAATAGCCGACAACGGGCAGCGAATCGCTTTATGATTCCGACGAGTCATTCATCGCGCCTCACCGAAATCGGGGACCTGCCGCATACCCCAAAGCAGCGGGTGCCATCCGAAGATAGCCATGGGTGGCCCGCATCACAGTTTGTATGATCGATCTGCGAAGCGACACCGTCACGCAACCGTCCCCGGCGATGCGCGAGGCCATGGCCCGTGCGCCGGTCGGGGATGACGTGTATGGCGAAGATCCCACGGTGAATCGACTACAAGAGATGGCCGCGTCGCTGCTGGGGAAAGCCGGGGCGTTGTTCGTGCCTTCCGGCACGATGGCCAATCAGCTCTCCATCCGCGTTCTGACGCAACCGGGTCAGGAAGTGATCGTCGAGAGCAAGTCGCACATCGTGCGGTACGAACAAGGGGCAGCCGGCGCCTTGTCCGGGGTGCAACTGCACTGGGTGGTCGGCGACCGCGGCATCATGACACCAGAGCAGGTCGAGGCTGCCATCCGACCGAGAGATCCCCACACCATTCCTACCGCGTTGATCTGCGTCGAAAACACCCACAACAGCGGCGGCGGGTCGATCTATCCGCTCGGCACGATTGAGCGGATTCACGCGATCGCGGCGCGGCATGGAATTCCGATGCACTTGGACGGCGCGCGATTGTTCAACGCCGTGGTCGCCACGGGGGTCTCGGCCGCCGATTATGCACGACCCTTCGATACCGTTTCCGTTTGCCTTTCCAAGGGGCTCGGCGCTCCGGCCGGCTCGCTGATCATCACCAACGAGGCGGCGCTGTTGGACAAATTGCGCCGCTTCCGCCGCATGTACGGCGGCGCCATGCGGCAGGCCGGTATCCTGGCCGCCGCCGGCATCTATGCCTTAGAACACAACATCGCCCGCCTGAAGGACGACCACGACAACGCGAAGCGTCTGGCCCGCCTCCTGCAGAAGATTCCCGCCGTGACCCTGAACCCGGAGCACGTCGAGACCAACATCGTGATGTTCGACGTGATCAGCCATCGCCTGCCGCCAGCCGAAATCGTGGCGGCGTTGAAACGCGAAGGCGTCTTGATCAACGCCGTCGGTGGGACCACGTTCCGCGCGGTCACCCATTTGGACGTAAGCCCCCAGGACATCGACCGCGCCGGCGAGATTTTCGCCCGCGTCCTCGGGTCCTGACCCCGCATCGTTGACAGGCTGGTTTGACGCTCTTTAGAATGCCGACGTGATCGGACCGTTGGCCGGAGAGCGGCGAGTGATGCCGTTGGATGTCGTGTCGTTTCACCAGATCAGCCGGATCCTCGAGCTGACCGACCGTTTGGGCTTGCACCGCGAGTGGGTCGAGATTCCGCTGTCCCCCGCCAGCCCGGGCGCGGTCAGGACCTTGCCCAACGGCAAGCTGGAAATCGTGGTGGACGCCGACCAACCTTTTGATCAGTGGCTGGACAGCCTGCCAGCCCGGATCAAAGAGGTCCGAGGAATCTGACCTTCTTGCCGATCACGAGAAACCGCCACGACCCATGGACGCTGACACCGTTCCCGCTCCCCCCGACGCACCCACGCCTTTGCCGACACGGGAGGAACTCAATGCCGAGTTGGTGGACGTCCCGGAACCACCGGAGCAACCCGAATCCCCCGAACCGCTTGGTTTCGAACAGGTCGTCTCGGTCGCCCTCCGCCACGTTCGCGCAAAACGCGGCGGCGATCTGGTCGCTGTCATCTTAGTCGGCTCGGGTTCCCGGCGGGCGATCACCCCGCACAGCGATGTCGATTTGATCGCGCTGGTGAAGGGCGAGACCGATCGCCATGAACTGGTTCGGGTCGCCGATCGAGTGATCGATATCCGCTATCGCGGTTACCAGACCGTCGAGGAAGAAATCTCGTACTCGCCCCGCCTGCCGCCGCTGCTGCGCAAAGGCCGCCTTCTGTTCGAACACGAAGGCATCGGCTCCAAGCTGATCGAGAAAGCGCAGCAGCGGTTCCGTCAGGGACCGCCGCCCGCCGGCATCAACGAACAGATCCGCTTGAAGGCCGATTGCCTGCATTGGCTGGGCAAGGCGGAAGATATGGTTGATAAGCCGGCCGCCGCCCAATATCTCCTGATGATTTTCTTCGAGGACTTCGTCAGTGCGTTTTTCCGGCTGCGGGGTTTCTGGTTGACCGCTCCGGTCGACGTCGTCCGCTTTTTGACCTCCCGCGACCCGGCGATCGGCGATCTGGCAAGCCGGTTTCTGGTTGCTCCCACGCTGACAGAACGCCTAACGCTGGGCCGGCAGCTCGCCGATCTGCTCTTCAAAGACATCCCGCACCCCGCCAGGATCGACTAACAGGACGGAAACTCGCACGCCGGATGCTGTCTGCACGATCGTTCCCGTCGTTGTGTTACAATTCGCCCGATCGCTGCCGAGACGCAGCGAACCGCTTGCCTGTCGGCGTACATCGGCCTCACAGCACTCCATCCGTGACCTCCCGCCGGCTGTTCCTCGGATCGAGCACGGAGGAGAGAAAGGACGGACTATGGAACTCGGTTTCGTAGGCTTGGGCAAGATGGGTATGAACATGGTCATACGGCTGCAGCGCGACGGGCATCGCGTGGTGGTGTACGACCGAGCGACCGAATTGATCGCCCAGGCGGAGAGCCAGGGGTGCATTGGCGCCGCTTCGCTCGCCGATCTGGTCGCGAAGCTGTCGCCCCCGCGCGCGGTTTGGATCATGGTCCCGTCCGGCGCACCGACCGAGGAAACGGTCAGGGCTGTGGCAGCGCAGTTGCAAGCCGGCGACATCGTCGTCGACGGAGGAAACACCAATTTCCACGACGATGTCCGGCGCGCCGCAGAACTGAAACCGCGCGGCATTCACTACATCGATGCCGGGACGAGCGGCGGCGTCTGGGGACTCCAGCTGGGCTACTGTTTGATGATCGGCGGCGAGGAAGCGCCGGTACAGCGGCTCGCGCCCGTCTTTCAGACCCTCGCCCCGGAACGCGGTTGGGCCCGCGTCGGTGGACACGGCGCCGGCCACTACGTCAAAATGGTCCACAACGGCATCGAGTACAGCATGATGCAAGGCTATGCCGAAGGGTTCGAACTGCTGTCGAAGAGCGAATACAAACTTGACCTGGGGCAGATCGCCGAACTGTGGATGCACGGCAGCGTGATCCGCTCCTGGTTGTTGGAACTGGCCGCCGGCGTGTTGAAGGAGGATCCCCGCCTGCAACAACTCAGAGGCTACGTACAGGATTCTGGCGAAGGCCGCTGGATGGTCGAGGACGCGCTCGAGAAGGCGGTACCGGTCCCGGCATTGAGCGCCGCGCTATTCACGCGGTTCCGCTCGCGGCAGGAGGAGTCGTTCACGGAGAAGATGTTGGCCGCGTTGCGCCGCGCATTCGGCGGCCATGCAGTTCGACAATGACCGAGCCGGTCCGAAGGAGTCGCGACATGCCGCACGCGATCAAAGATCACCAGGCGGACCCCTGCATCCTGGTCATCTTCGGCGGGTCCGGCGACCTGGCCAAGCGCAAATTGATCCCGGCCCTCTACAATCTCTCGTTGGACGGGATGTTGCCTTCGAATTTCGCCGTCCTCGGACTCGGTCGCCGCAATCTGAACGACGGAGAGTTTCGGGAGAGCGCCCGTGAGGGAATCGCCAAATACTCCCGGCAGCCGCTGGTAGATCGGAAATGGGCTGACTTCGAGAAGCACCTATTTTACCTGGCCGGCTCGATCGATGACTCCGCTTCGTACGAAGCCATCAAGAATCGCATTGAACGGATTGAAACGGAACAGCACCTTCCCGGAAACCGCATCTTTTACCTGGCCGTGCCTCCCACTTCATTCGCGGCTGCCTGCGAAGGCCTCCAACAAGCCGGGCTGGTCTCCCCGCCCGACCACGTGCATCCGTTCAGTCGCGTCATCGTGGAAAAACCGATCGGGCGCGATCTGAAATCGGCCCAGGAGATCAACGCCGTCATCGGACGGGTCTTCGACGAATCCCAAATCTTTCGCATCGACCACTATTTGGGCAAAGAAACCGTCCAGAACATCATGGTACTCCGGTTCGCGAACAGCATCCTGGAGCCGCTCTGGAATCACAAATACATCGACCATGTCCAGATCACCGTCAGTGAGGCGGAAGGCGTGGGGACCCGCGCGACCTATTACGAAGAGACCGGAGCGCTGCGCGATATGGTACAGAACCATCTTCTGCAGTTGCTGTGTTTGGTCGCGATGGAGCCGCCGTACTCGCTCGACGCCGACGTGGTCCGCAACGCGCGGATCGATGTGCTCCGTTGCCTCAGACCGATCACGGGCAAAGACGTCAACCAATTTACGGTGCGCGCCCAATACAGTCCCGGGATCGTGGACGGCGTGGAAGTGCCGGGCTATCGGCGCGAGCCGGGCATCCGTCCCGATTCGACAACCGAGACCTATGTCGCGTTGAAGCTGTTTCTCGACAATTGGCGCTGGGCCGGGGTGCCGTTCTACTTGCGAACCGGCAAGGCCATGGCCAAGCGGGCCAGCGAAGTGGCCGTGCAGTTCAAGGACATCCCCCAGATCCTGTTCAATGCGAACCCGGCCTCCCCTCAGCCGCCGAATGTGCTTGCGCTCCGTATTCAGCCCGAGGAGGGCATGTCCCTGCGGATGATTTCCAAGGTACCGGGCACGAAGGCGCAAACCCACCCGGTCGAACTCAACTTCAAGTACGGCGACGCGTTCGGCTCGCCGTCGCCCGAAGCCTACGAGCGGCTCCTCCT
This sequence comes from Nitrospira calida, assembly GCF_976986435.1. Lineage (NCBI taxonomy): Bacteria > Pseudomonadati > Nitrospirota > Nitrospiria > Nitrospirales > Nitrospiraceae > Nitrospira > Nitrospira calida. The sequence goes on along the minus strand of NZ_OZ335950.1, from coordinate 1,610,088 downwards.
GGATGTTATGGCCGGGGACGCCTCCCTCTTCATGCGGCGTGACGCGGTCGAAGCCTCATGGGCTTGGATTACGCCGATCCTCGAAGGATGGCAGACCCATGGCACCAAATGGCTGCCGGAATATCCGGCGGGAAGCTGGGGCCCTGTCGAAGCCGATCGCCTGATTCAGAACGATGGGCGAATGTGGCGGATGCTGTGAGCGAGAAGCGAAAGCCGAGCGTCGAAGGATCTCACCCCTTCGCCTCGGGCTGCAGCTTCTCCAGTTCCCGCCACAGCACCCGGCAACCGCCGCAACCGAGCCGCTGGCCCCCCACCAGTACCAGTATCCCGCCCAACCTGTTCGACCATTCGATCGAGCTCATGATCGTTCCGCCCCGGATCGCCGCGCGGGGGCTCATCACCGCCCATTATGGATCACGACCCGCCGAACCGTGCCGCCAACACCCTGTCGTACAGCAGCGTCGCCAGAAGCCGGTACCCGTCCGTCGTCAGATGAAGTCCGTCATTGGAATATCGCTCGGCCAGCAGCCCTGTCTCGGGCTCGCTCGTGGCGGTGAACAAGTCCACGAGGGGCAGACGCTTGGATGCGGCATAGTCGTGGATCAAGTGATTTAGCGTCAGGCGCCGGGCGATGTGTTCGTCCAACCACCGCTCTTCCTCCGCGCCGCCGAACCCGCCGACGAGGCGAAGCGACGGTACAGTGACCAAAACCGGCTGCACATCGGCCGCGAGGGCCGATTCGTACATTTTTACCAAATTCCGCATGATCGCGGCCGGCGGCGCGTTCCACCCGAGGTCGTTGGTGCCCCCCAGAATCACCACGACCGCCGGTCGGTGATCCAGTACGTCGCGGCGGAACCGCATAACCATTTCCCCAGTCAACTCCCCGCAGACACCGCTGACCGCTACGCGCGCGGCCGTTCCGAGACGCTTCTGCAAAAAGGCGCCGTACGGCGTCTCGAGGCCGGTCGGATTGTCCAGAGTCGGAGCTTGAAACCCGGCCGTGAGGCTGTCACCGAAACAGATGACGAGCGGAGCGGAATCGGAACCTGACATGCCGGCCTCGATCTTCTCCTGTCTAGCCGCGCGTATCACTCAGCGACACCGCACAGCCACTGTCAATGCTGATCACTTGGGGAGGCGCCTCGATTCTATCCTCGAAGCGATCGGCCCAGCAACGCCAATCGGCACACCAGAGCCGCATATTTCGGAGCGGGGATTTTCTTGACGAACCGGATGCTTAGAGGTACGAGTATCCCGTATGACCGACCTGAAGGCCACACCGCATATCGTGACCGCAGCGGCGGCCAAAGAAACCGCCGATCCGGAGGTGACTTCCGTCAAGCAACTGCTGAAACTGCTCGATAAGACATCGAAATCGACTCGCACGTACGGCTTCGGCAACCCCGTTGCGCAGAAGTTCTTCCAGCAGTTTTACCAGGACCTCACGACTCATCTGGGCACCTATGCCTCGCTCGGCTTTCTCGTCCAGCGCTCGGAACTGCAGTTCAGGGGGGAAGTGGTCTATCAAACCGACTCCTCTGGGGAAAATCTGGCGTTCAAGCTCTATGCGGACGGCATCCGTGAACTGACTTTCCATGACGGCTTGACACAGGAGGATTTGACCTTTTTCCTGGAGGCCCTGTGGGGCGACACTGACCCGTCGCAACACGACGACGATGATATCGTGACCCGCTTGTGGACGAAGAATCTTTCCACCATCACGTTCGTCACCGCGGAAGAGATCATCAAGGTCTCCGGCGCTGGCGACGTCCTCGCCCTGCAGAACGAAGGAGCCATGAACGCCCCGGTCTCCTCCCTCCGCGACATGATCGACAAGGAGAAAGCCGCCCGGGCTCAAGAGGGAGCGAGCGCATCAGCCGGAGCCTCGCGGTTTCAATCGGGCCTGGTCGGTTACGAAGTCTCTGAAGCGGAATTGGTCGCCCTCGCCAAGGAGGTCGAGGCCGAATCCGCGCGCGACAGCGTCACCTATGTGCTGGACATGCTCCTGGTGATCTTGGCCTCGGAGCACTCTCCGATGCTGCTGACCAAACTCTTCGGCGTGTTCGACACTGTCCTGGAGACCCTGACGAAGCAGGGCCGCTGGACCGCTCTCAATCGCGTGCTGGATTTGCTTCAACAGACTGGGAGCGCGCGCGCCGGATTGTCGGACGACCACCGCCAACAATTGGCGGCGTTGTTGGACTCGCCCAATAAGCCGGAACGCCTCAAGTTGATCGAGCTCCACCTCAACAAGACTCAGCAGGCGGCCACCGACGGCCTCCTGCCCCTCCTGCTGCGCCTGAACGCTAGGGCGGTTCCCGCCTTGTGCATGCTGCTGGCGAATCTGGAATCGCCCAGCCATCAGGCCATCGTCTGCGAGGCGTTGTTCGCCGTGGCGAAGGACACGCCGGAGATCCTCGCGCGCAGCCTGTCCGACAAGCGAGCGCCCTACGTGCGCAATCTGCTGTCCATCATCGCGCGATGGAACAATCCCAAACTGGCGGACGCGGTCGAACGGCTGGTCCGGTATCCCGACGCACAAATCCGCAAGGAGGTCGTGCGGACCATCGGCATTCTCCGCCCGAGCGGAAACGGCGCCAAACTGGTCTCGTTCCTGAACGACGCGGACGAACCGGTGCGGCTGGCAGCGCTGAAGTTGCTCATGAACGGGCAGTACACCGCGCCGTTCGCGGCCTGGTCGGCAATTCTCTCCGCGGAAGAGTTCCACGACCGACCGCCGGCGGAGAAGCGGGCCATTTACCACGCGGTGCGACAAACCGCCGGGGACGAAGCCGTGCCGTACTGGCAGAGTCTCTTTACGGAATGGTCCTGGACCAATCGTAAGAACAAGGAAGAGTCCGCGATCATGGCGGCGGAGGCGCTAGGGAAACTGGGAACGCCCGCCGCCCTCGCCGCCCTGGAGATCGGACAGAGGAAAGGCAGCTCGGCCGTCCGGCAGGCTTGTGCGACGGCCCTGACCTTGGCGACCAAACATCAGAAGGCCAGAAACGAAGGACGGCTCCCGTGAGCGATCACAACACTCCCTCTTCGCAAGCCCCTCAGATCGATGAACACCTCCAGCCGATCCTTACGCATGAAAAGTCCTTGACGAGCAAGATCGCCAAGGGATCGGAAGCAGGCGACATCGTCGATCAGCAGCTAATCATGTTGGGAACGCAACTGGTCATTCAGTTGAACGTCCTCATCAAGACTTCGCGCATCCACGGGCGCACCAATTCGGCGTTGGACAAGCCGGTGGACGCGTTGCTGACGCTGATCAAGACCCTGGCCCACGATCGACCGGTTGTCCTCCGCTTGCAGAACGATTTTTTGTTCCTCGGAGAAAGCCACCTCAAAGTCAATTCCCAACAATTGGCCGTCTTCACCAGCATCATCGACAGCTTCAATGCGTGGAAGATCGGGGCCATTTCGTTCTCGAACAGTGTGGATTCCAAAGACCTTCGCGAGTTCGCACACCTGTTCGTGAGTCTCGATCCTGAAACCACGTCGCTCGAAGAGCTTCGGAAAGAGCTGAAGGCGTTGAACGTTCAAGGCATCGAACTGGAAGCTCCGCGCGCCCTCAGGCTCAAGGGCGGGGCTTCTTCAACTGCCGGAGAGAAGGACGCCGCGGAGGGCCATCGCCGAGCCAAGACCGCTGCAAAAAACGGCTACGTGAGAGCGGCCGGAGCGGTGGGGAACCTGGTACAGAATGCCAAGGAGGGCGGCACGATCAGTTTTAAACAGGCCAAGCGCGCGATTCAAAACATCGTTGATCTCATGATGCAGGACGAATCCACGTTGCTGGGTCTGACCACGCTGCGGTGCCATGACCAATACACCCACAACCATTCGGTCAATGTCGCGATCCTCTCCATCGCATTGGGCAATCGCGCGGGTTACCCGAAAGTGGAACTAGCCGATCTGGGCCTGGCGGCGTTGTTTCACGACATGGGCAAATCCACGATTCCCATGGAGGTACTGAACAAGCCAAGCGAGTTCACGGAAGAAGAATGGGTCGCGATGCGGAACCATCCCATCGAAGGTGTGCTTAGCCTCACCAAGCTGCGCGGAATCACCAACCTTCCCGGCCGCATGGCAGCGGCGGCGTTCGAGCATCACATGAACTACGACTTTTCCGGCTATCCGAAGCTCACCGTGCCCTGGAAACTGTCCCTCACCGGCCGCATCCTGATGATCGCCGACTGTTATGACGCGATGACGTCGTCCCGCGTCTACCGGCGGGAGCCGCTGACCCCGGCCAAAGTTCTCAAGCTCATGTTTGCGAAAAGCGGCACGTCGTTTGATCCGACGCTCCTGAAACTGTTCGTCAACTGCGTCGGAATCGTGCCGATCGGGAGTCTCGTCATGCTCGACACCGACGAACTGGCCGTCGTGTTGCGGCCCGCGCAGAGCAAGGAATACGAAGAACGGCCCTACGTGAAAGTGATCGCCGACCCCGCCGGCGAGCCGGTTGAAGACGGTCCCGAATACGATCTGACCGAAAAGAACGAGGCGGGTGACTACGCGCACAGCATCGTGCGCCTGGTGGACAACGCCGAACACAAGTTCGACACCAGCCGATATTTCGTGTAGCCCACGTTCCCGGTTCCACCGCCGCGTTGCCGGCCGCTGTCCCCTCGCATTCCCTGCAACCGCCGGGTACGGTTCACCGCTTGGCCTCTGGCGGCGGCCAATCCATCTCCGCTTCCCTGCCGCAGTAGAAGCAGGACACCCGGTAGCGGGCCTTCCGCCTCGGGTTGGGCATAGAGGTGAACACCACGGGCGTATCATCGAAAGGACAAACCGGCTGCTGATGCAAGAGGTGCTCATCCGCCATCAACAGCAACGCCGCCTCGTCCCACGGAGGCAGAAGCTGTTCCTGTCCGGTGATCCGCTCCTGCCAACCGCAACGGCGGCAACGGGCCTCGAACGTCTTCACACGATCATGAAGGCGGGACATATCCGCCACCTCGACCGGCCCCTCACACCCGGTCCGGCCGCAGGGTATGGGCTCGCGCTGAAGCGCCTTCACGAAACGCTGATGGGGCATCTGGTCGTCGGACGACATACAATCCAGTTCACAGTCCCGGCGCAGATGTGCCAAGGGCGGCCGCGCTTCACGCGGAGCTTTTTGACCGGGCATGCCAACCGGTCGGCTCCTTCTTCTCAGTTCCCTCCGCCGCTTGACAGGCCCGGCGGCCGCAGCTATTCTGCCACAGTTTTACGCGTGAGCTTACCATGGATTCCTGTCACAAGGAGCAACGCACATGAACATTCGGCGGAATCGTCTGATGCAGTCGGCCGAAACGGTCGTCTTGACCCTCGCACTCTGGGCGACGACTTCCTCGTTCGCGTCGGCGGCGGATTTCAAGATGGGGGTGGTGGATCCACAGGCTGTGCTGGAAAAATCCAAAGCCGGTAAGCGTGCGTTGGACGGGTTACGGGAATACGTCTCCACCCGCCAAAAGTTGCTCGCCAGCGACGAGGAGGAACTGCGCAACATCGAGAAACAGCTCAAGGACCAGGAAGCCACCCTGAGCGAAGCGGCGAAGAAAGAAAAGCAGGAAAAGTTCCGCAACAAGGTGCAGGATTACCAGAAACGCGCGCAACAGTTCAATCAAGAGCTGCAGGTCAAGCAGAAAGAGTTGATCGACGAGTACATGAAGAAGATCAGCGCGGCGACCCAGACAGTAGCAGAGAAAGGCGGCTACTCCATCGTCGTCGATAAGGGCAGCGAGCAGACCGTCAAAATCGTCATTTACAACAAGGACACCATCGATCTCACCGATCAGGTCATCAAAGAATTCGACCGCCAGAACAAGTGACCTTCCGCGCGCTTATCCGAACACGTCGCGCCTGACGGCCTCCGCCAGGCGATCAAACTCCGCATGGTCGTCCGAGGTCGATCGGACGAGCAGTTCCACCCGATCCGGCCCGCTGACTCCCAGCCCGAGTTCAGTCCCTCGCCTGAGTTGCCGTTGGTCCCAGATCCGTTTCCCCTGCAACTTCGGCCATGCCCCGAACGCGCGGATCAGCGCGATCGCGACCGCATCCAATGCCAGACGATCCCCACTCAGCAACAACAGATCGGCCGGCGCGGCCGTGCCGCTGGTCGGTCCTCCTGCGATCATGATCGTCGTGCCATCGGCGATATTGAGATGCGGATGCACGCCCAGATTGAGTTCGACGATCCGTTCATGCCAATCGCCAGACAAGAACGCCAGGGAAGGCCGATACCGGGGATGGGTGATCCCCACCAAATTTTTCAGACAACAGGAATACTCGGCGAATCGATGAGTCTTGACGACGGGGACATTGATGAACACGTCGGCGTCATAGACGGATTTCGACAGATAGTAGCGTGGCAACGACCGAGCGCCGGCCGGTTCAAGCCTGACCCAGGGCCCCTCATCCAGCGAGAGCACTCGCGCACCGGCTTGTTCCGCAGCCACCCGGATGCCGGTGGCGTCGAGATTGCGCGGCGTAGGGAACCGGATGAGTCCGGAGCTGTCCGCCACAATGACCTCGGCGGCGCCGCTCCGCTTGACCGCCCGGACAACCGCTGCGACGACCTGCGGATTAGTCGTTGTCGGCGGAGGCCGGTCGTTGACAACATTCGGTTTGATGAGCACCCGCTTGCCTTCTAGGGCCAGCGCGTCGAGCCCGCCAATCAGCTCCAGGCCAGCCTGCAGCATGGCGGCCGGGTCCTTGCCGTGCACCATCGCCACCACAGCGTTGCCGTTGCGCGTGAAGGGATTGGCCGGAAGCGATTTGGGCGGAACCGGGTCGCCGGCCGGCTCGAACAAAAGACTCCCCAGCACGGAACGCGGCGCCAGGGCGAGCGCGGGCCAGACGCTCAGCCCAAGCCCGAGCCGATTGAACAGCTCGCGGCGCGTGGTGTTCATACCTCAGACGCCTCAGACGCCGCTCCCCTGCTCCATCGGATAGCCGGCGTTGCGCCAGGCTCGGATTCCACCGTCCATCGACACGACATTGGCATATCCCATACGGCGGAGATTGTCGGCAGCCAGAGCGGATCGGAACCCTCCACCGCAGTACAAGATGATCTCAGCCTGTTTGTCGGGAATCACCGTCTCAACGTCGCGTTCGATGACGCCGTGGCCCAGGTGTCTGGCCCCCTGGCGTGGTCTTTGGCGAATTCATGGTCTTCCCGCACATCGAGAAAGTGAAACGTCTCCCCGCGATCGAACTTGGCTTTTACCTCCGCGACCGTGCACACTTTGATGCACCGCTTGGCCGCTTCGACCAGTTTCAGAAAGCCGGGATTGTGCTTCATCGTGCCTCCTTAAAACAACGCCGTCTGCTCGGCTCCAGGACGCCTAAAGGTGGGCGGAACCGGCTCGTCAGAATCACCGGGAAATCCGGTTTTCCGCCGGCTGATTTCAAACAATTGTTCAATCATCCGCCAATAGGGGCCGCTTCCCTCGTGCCGCGAGAAAAAGTCGCTCTCGCTCAACTTGCCTGCCCGCACCTCGCGGATTCTGTGGATGATGGTTCCAATCCGGTCGGGAAACACCGCCGCCATGCGTTCCAGAAAGACCGGTTCCACATTGCCGGACAAACGGAGCATCACCGACATAGCTTCTCGGGCGCCGGCTTGTTTGGCTCGGGTCAGCAACTCCGGAATGTCATCGTCGTTGAGTCCCGGGATAATCGGCGAAATGGAAATCCCGGCAGGAATGCCCGCCTCGCTCAACGCCCGGAGCGTCTCGAATCGCCGGCTGCTGGAAGGCGCCTGCGGCTCGACTCTTCGGGCGACCGAATCGTCGGCAAAGGGAATGCTGAGGTAAACACGGACCCAGGCTTCACGGCTCAGCCTGCCGAGCACGTCGAGGTCGCGCAACACCAGGGCGCCTTTCGTGATGATGCCGACCGGATTGCGGTACTCAGCGCAGACCTCCAGGCAGGCCCGCGTGAGCCTGTAGGTTGCCTCCAGCGGTTGGTAGCAGTCGGTGTTGCCTGAAAAGACAATCAGCTCGCCTTTCCACGACGGTTTGTCGAAGGCCCGCCGCAACAACGCCGGTGCGTTCTGCTTGACGATGATTTTCGACTCGAAATCGGTGCCGGCGCCGAAACCCCAGTATTCATGCGTAGGCCGCGCGTAGCAGTAGGCGCAGGCGTGAAAACAGCCGCGATAGGGATTCAGGCTCCAGCGAAAGGGCAAGTCCGGACTGTCGTTACGACTCAGGATCTCCCGCGCGGCGTCCTCGAACACCTGCAACCGCACTTGCGGCGGAGGCTCCAGGAACTCGCGATGCTCGGACTCGAATGGATTCGGCGGATTGGAGACCAGACGCATGACGCCTATGCTCACTCCCTTCTCACCGTCTTGTCAACGTGGACCAGGGACCGCCTTGTCTTCTTGAAAATGGACGCACGGCCGGAGGCCCGCGGACGAAGGACGGAGCAGCACCCGGCACCGCTCCCCTTGTCCTGCCCCCTCGCCTCCCGGCCAGTCGTGATGTTTATTCTGCAGAGTCAGCCTTGCATCCTCGCTGCTCTCTGAATTGACTAACCCCGGACCCGATGCTAGATTCCAGCACCGCCCGACCACTGGGATGGAAAAACCATGTACGACCTCCGCTACTTGAGAGAACACCTGGACCGCGTGCGCGCGCAACTGGGGCTGCGCGGGGCCGATGTCGCATGGGACGACCTGCGCAAGCTGATCGAGGAGCGCCGCTCCCTGTTGAGCCAAGTCGAACAACTCCGGCACCAGCTCAGGAAAGGGTCCGATGAAGTGGCCCGTTTGAAGCGCGAGAAACAACCGGCAGACGACGCGACGGCGGCTATGAAAACCCTCGGCGACCGCATCAAGGAGATGGAAGATTGGTTGCAAGCCGTTGAAACGCGATTGGCGGATCTCGCCCTCCGCATTCCAAACATGCCCCACGAGTCCGTGCCGGTGGGAACGGACTCCGCGCAAAACGTCGAGGTCCGTCGCTGGGGCTCTCCGCCTGCCATCCCGGGCACGCCGAAGGCGCATTGGGAGATCGGCGAGGCGCTCGGGATCCTGGATTTCAACCGGGCCGCCAAAATCGCCGGCGCGCGCTTCGCCGTGCTCTTGGGACTGGGAGCGAAACTTGAACGGGCGCTCATTGCCTACATGCTGGATTTGCACACGACCCGACACGGATACCGCGAGGTATTGCCGCCGCTGCTGGTCAATCGGGCCACCATGATGGGGACAGGGCAATTGCCGAAATTCGAAGATGACTTGTTTCGCCTGCGCGACGACGATCTCTTTTTGATCCCGACCGCCGAGGTACCCATCACCAACCTTCACCGGGAAGAAGTGTTGGACGAAGAGGCCCTGCCGCTTCGTTACACGGCGTATACACCGTGTTTTCGCCGCGAAGCCGGCTCATATGGGAAGGACACGCGCGGCCTGATTCGACAGCACCAATTCAATAAAGTGGAATTGGTGGTCTTCACGAAGCCGGAGGCCTCGTACGAGGAACTGGAACGCTTAACCCGGAACGCCGAGGCAGTGCTGCAAGGGTTAGGACTGCATTACCGGGTGGTGGCCCTTTGCACCGGAGATTTAGGCTTCTCCGCCGCCAAGACGTACGATCTCGAAGTCTGGCTGCCCTCGCAGGGACTCTTCCGGGAAATTTCCTCCTGCAGCAACTTCGAAGCGTTCCAAGCTCGACGGGCCAACATCCGATTCCGCAGCCAGAAGGCCAAGAAGGACGCCAGGACGGACTTTGTACACACCTTGAACGGTTCGGGGTTGGCTGTAGGTCGGACAGTGGTGGCGATTCTGGAAAACTATCAGCAACCGGATGGCTCGGTACTGATCCCCGAGGCCTTGCGTTCTTATATGGGGGGAGTGGAGCGGATCACAGCGGAAGAAAACCGGCAACCTGAAATGTGAAAAACCGGCGGGCCTGATCGGGTCGCGCTACATCGCGTGGTGCTCTGGGCCAAGCAAGCAGGACGAGCAAAGAGTCCAGATTCTGTAAGGAGCGTGTCCGGTCGCCACGATTAATCTGGATGGCTCGCGGTTAGGTCAAGCTGAGTAGGGAGGGGTGACGGAGTGGCCGAACGTGCCGGTCTTGAAAACCGGAGTCCGGGCAACTGGACCGTGGGTTCGAATCCCACCCCCTCCGCCAAGATGCGAAGAGGAGGCGCATGAAAGCAAAACTTGAACTATTGAATCCAACCATCAGATTTATTTTCTGAATCATATTATCAGATCTTCTTGAATGAACACCGCCTTCTTGCCTGCTGCCTCCTAGGGCAACTACTATCTTGTACCGAGAGAGACCCATCTGATTTACTGACGAAGGGTGAAGGTGCCTGCTTTGGCTGTGCCCACCCAAGGCAGCAAGACGTCTCTACTTCCTCCTGGAGAGACGTGCCTTCACCCGGCACTTATCATCCGCTTACTGTTAGCCATTGCACTGCGATACACAGTCGCACTGCCAGGAAGGCCGCTTTGTGACAATGCGCCCAGAGTGTCCTCTCCAGAAAAACTGAGCGACCAGGCACCAACATCCCAGGTTCAATTAAAAGTCGAAAGAAGACCAGTTTTTTGTCGTGTTAAAGCGGTTCGCCCTGATCACCCAGCCTCTGCGTCTTTTCCTCCTTGCCTGTGACCTGTCGTCATCCGCCCACTGCCACGGCTCATGCTCCGCTAACCGCCTTTATCTCTGAATGCCTGATCGCCCCTCCCGCTTGGTAGGGGACGGTCCTTCGTTCGTACAGGCAGGCCTACATCAACGGTATTTTCAACGCGTTCACCATCGGCCTATGGTGGTCCACACAAGTTTCGCATCGCGCAGAAGATCACCGGCTCAGCCGCTTGTGCAAGATCGCTGTGAAACGGTCAACTCCTTCATGACGGGGAGAACGGGAGATGCAGAAACAAATCGGCAAAATCGGCGCGATCCGCAGAGAACTGCGCGGCAAGGCCTGCCCGTTCTGCGGCGGGCAGAAATATCAACTGGTGTTGCGATGCAACCTTGCGCCGGAGTCCGGGGGTCTTTTCGCACGCTGCAGCCGCTGCCACAGGCCTAAAGAGCTAGACGAGGATCTCGGACGCATTCTTTGGATGTGAGTCAGGGCATCCCCGCACCAATGGCTCCTGACAGATAAGCAAGAAACACGAGGGAAAGGACGTATGCTCTGGACGGGAGGACGCAGATCAAGAAAACAACTGGCCCGCCAAAAGTTGATAGCCCTGCAGATGATGACGCTCAGCGGGGTGGTGCGCCCAGCCGACGTGGAGCTCCGCCACTCCGCACGCCCCAGCCGGCTCTTCACATCCTCTTCTGAATCTGTGAATCCCTCGACCTTGAAGCTGTCCACTGTCCCGGAACAAGACCGAAGCCGGCTCATTCGACAGCCCACGGCAGTAGTTCCCGAGAAAGTACGGTTCAGAACCAACCGACTTTTTCAGCTTCATAGAATTCTTTCCGGCTTCCAATGGGGAACAGAGCGGACCTGATCGCTTCTCAGCCGGATGCCCTCGCGGAGTCTCTCTTGAACCCGCACTGTTCGACCATCGAAGCGGCAGACTGATCCGTCATTCTGCGCCTCGATTCCTTCCGCACGATAACGCCCTTGTGCGTCGCTGTTTTCCTGGGTTAAGATCGCCAGTCATTGCCGTCCGTCCCGAGTTCGGACAGAACGAATCCGATGCAACAGGCTGTCACCGAAGGACCACAACCAAGCGTCCCGACACGACGATGCGGAGAGGTGGCCGAGTGGCCGAAGGCAACGGTTTGCTAAACCGTCACAGGGCCAAAAGCTCTGTCGCGGGTTCAAATCCCGCCCTCTCCGCCACACCGTGCCTAATTCGACCGGCGGCCAAGCAATTTATTTTCACTGATCAAATAAATACCTTTTGCCAAGTCGTGCAAAAACGGCCGTTGTTCTGATCTGCCGGTTGATTTTTGACATCTGATCTTGTAAACAGAAAGCCCCTCTAAGCAGAATAGCGCTCACGTGCCGAGGTAGCTCAGTTGGCAGAGCACAGCCCTGAAAAGGCTGGTGTCGACAGTTCGATTCTGTCCCTCGGCACCACAACTCTTCACAGTCTCCAGAAGTCCCGCGCTTGGAGCAGGCGATGCGAAACGAGAACCTCCAGCACCATTTCGGTTCTTCTGTGACTAGCTTTCCATAAGAGAGAGCAGCGACTTCATCACGGTTCTTTCCGTCTTTCTCCGCCGGCATGATCACTGGCAGCCCCCTGTAGAGAACCTTCTCCTACTAAGCCAAAGAAACTGGCTCGGACCCGCCGGGACCTGCACCAAACACTTTTCGGGCGCGAGAAGGCAAGAGGCCACATGAAGCATCTCCTGATCACCGGTCGGCCAGGCGTGGGAAAGACCACGCTGATTCGAACCATTGTGCGCCAGTTGCGGGACGTTCAGCCAGCCGGTTTCTACACGGAGGAGATTCGCGCACAGGGAGTCCGGAAAGGATTCCGGCTCATCACCCTCGATGGCCGGCAGCAGGTCCTTTCCCACATCGACCTCCGTGGTCCTTGTCGAGTGTCACGCTATGGGGTGGATGTCGCCGGGTTCGAGCGGCTCTTGGAGCAACTGGACTTGCGCCATGTGTCATCGCCGGTGATCATCATCGACGAGATCGGGAAAATGGAATGCTTCTCAACACGCTTCAAAGAAGAAGTGCTCGCGCTCCTTGATTCGTCGAAGATCGTGATCGCGACCATCGCCCTCAAAGGAAATGAATTTATCGAACGGATCAAGCAACGGAATGACTGCCGTCTGGTGATGGTGACCGAGGGGAACAGAGACCAGCTCGCGGGGACACTCGCCGCGGAGGTTCTTCACGCCCTGAAGGGAAAGAAGGAAGTCGGGCAAGGATAGACCGGTCGAATACTCGCGCGAGATTCACACAGGCGGCGATCCGACAGCGCCGGGCTGGGGATCGTCCCGGGGCCGGCTATGGCATACCGCATGCGCTTGCGAGCTACTAAAGTTGTGAGCCGCGGGATGATTCGCGCGCCTTTTTCCGCGCCGTAGCCGAGTCGGCATCCACATCGCCTCCAGGCATCGCAACCCATCGCCGGTGCGGAAGGCGCCTACTTCCGCCTGGCCGACCGGATCTTCGAGGATTGGACAGGAAACGGACAGAGCCGGTTGAGAGGACAGGCGGCGCAGTCCGGCTTGCGGGCCAGGCACACGGCCCGCCCGTGAGCTTGGAGCAAGTGGCAAAACCGAACCTTGAGCGGGTCGGGCACGATGGGATTCAGATCACCTTCGATCTTGTCGGGATTGGTCTCTTTGGTCAAGCCGAGCCGCTGCGCCAGCCGCCCGACGTGCGTGTCCACGCCGATCGCCGGCCGACCGAACGCGTTGCCCAGCACAATATTCGCGGTTTTTCTTCCGACCCCCGGCAGGCTGACCAGATCCTCCAACCGATCCGGCACCGCGCCCTGGAACCGCTCCACGAGCGCGGCGCAACACTCCTGGATGGCTTTGGCTTTGTTCCGATAGAACCCGGTGCTTCGGATCTCCGCCTCAAGCGTCGCGCGCGGAATCCGGGCCCACTCCTCGGCGCGCCGGTATTTGGGAAACAGCGTGGCCGTCACCTGATTGACCCGCTCATCGGTGCATTGCGCCGCAAGGATCAATGCGATCAGCAACTCCAGCGGCGTCGTGAAGTTCAGCGCCAGTTTGCTGTCGGGATAGGTGCGGTCCAAAATGCGCACGATCTTCCGAACACGGAGCCTTCGTTCCTTCGGCGTCTCCGTCGCGACTGTTTGGGGTGTAAGCCGTGTCATAGTTCACCTCGTGCTTCACGCCATCGTTCGTTTGAGCAGCGGTTTCAGCTCGTGTAGCGACCGCGTGTTCAGCACGTCCTTCTTCTCCAGCCAGCCGCGGCGGGCCTGGCCGACACCAAAGCGGAGATTGTCGAAGTCGAGCACGCTGTGGGCGTCCGTGTTGATGCTCAGCAGCACGCCCACCTCTTTCGCCATCTGACAGTGCGTGTCGATGAGATCCAGCCGCTCGGGGTGGCAGTTCACCTCCAGAAAACAGCCGCGCTCCTTGGCGTGCCGGATCACGCGCTCCATGTCCACCTCGTAAGGCGCACGCTCATCGATAAGCCGGCCGCTCGGGTGCGCGAGGAGCGTGAAGTACGGACGATCCATGGCCCGGAGGATCCGTGCGGTTTGCTGCTCACGCGAGAGTTCGAAATGATCGTGGACTGCGCCGACGACGAGGTCGAGCTTGCCGAGGACGTCGTCCGGCAGGTCCAGGTCGCCGTCTTGGAGGATGTCCACCTCAATCCCCTTGAGCAACGTGATCCCGGCCAGCTCTTCGTTCAGCTTGTCAATCTGCTCCATGTGTGCCAGCAGCCGCGGGACATCGAGACCCTTGGCGACGCCGAGATGCTTGGAGTGATCGGTGATCGCGATGTACTCGAGCCCCCGCTTCTTGGCCGCGAGCGCCATCTCCCTCAAGGTATTACGGCCATCAGTAGCTTTCGTGTGGACATGTAAATCGCCCCGCACATCGTCCACGGTCACCAGCTTCGGGAGGCGCTTCGCCTGCGCGGCCTCGATCTCGCCGCGATTCTCGCGCAGCTCAGGCGGGATCCACGGCAATCCCACGGCGGCGTACACCGACTCTTCGGTCTCGCCGGCGATACGCCGCTCGCCCTTGAAGACACCGTACTCGTTGATCTTAAGCCCCCGCTGCACGCCCAATTGGCGCAGCGCGACATTGTGCGCCTTGCTCCCGGTGAAGTACTGGAGTGCGGCCCCATAGCTTTCCTCGGCCACAACCCGGACATCCACTTGCAGCTTGCACTTCAGTCGCACGCTGGATTTCGTCGTCCCATGCGCGATCACCTCGGCGACTTCATCGTAAGCCACGAACCGGTCCATCACCGGACTGCCCGAAACAGCAGTCACCAGGATGTCCAGATCGCCGATCGTCTCCCGTCCACGGCGGTAGGAGCCGGCGGGAATGACCTGTTTGACCCCGGGGACTTGTTTCAAATACGCGACCAGCGGCTCGGCGTACTGCACGGCGATGGCCAGCTTGAATCGCGTTTCCGCGCCGACTTTCTCCTCCAACGCCTTGAGAAGGTGTTGCTCGGTTTTCTCGCCGAATCCGGGTAGACTCCGGATACGCCCGTCGCGGGCCGCTTCCCGCAATGCCTCCAGCGAGTCGATGCCGAGCTCGCGATGCAACGCCATTGCCCGCTTGGGACCGAGTCCCGGCACATGCATCAACTCGATCACGCCCTTCGGGATGCCTTTCTGGTACTCCTCCAGAACGGCCTCAGGCCCGTGCTCGACCACCTCCCGGATCTTACCGGCCAAATCCTTGCCGATGCCTGGCAGGCCCGTCAGATCCTCGTTCGCCGCCACCATTTCGCTCACTTCCCGGCTCAGGTCGCGGAGCGTCCGGGCGGCGTTGCGGTAGGCTCGGACGCGAAACACGTTCGCGCCCTGGATCTCCAGCCGATCCGCGATCTCATCGAAGACTGAGGCGATGTCCGCGTTATGGATAGGCATGGGCTACGGGACTTCTAGGACGATCTTGCCCACATTCTCATTCGCTTCCATCCGGCGATGGGCGTCCGCGACGGCCTCCCAGGGGAAGACGGAATCAATGACGGGCCGGATCACACCCGCCTCCAGCAACGGCAGCCAACGCATCCGGAACCGCCGGACAATCTCAGCTTTCTCTTCCGGCGCGCGACTCCGCATGACCAAGCCGGTAACCGTCACACGGCGGCTCATCAGCGTCCAGAGATCGGCGGAGACCGTCCCACCACCGAGCAGCCCATAAACGACTAGCCGTCCGCCTTCCCGGAGGCAGCGGAAGTTGCGCTCCCAATAGGCCGCGCCTACCGGATCAGCGATCAGGTCCACCCCCCGTTTGCGGGTGACTTCCTCAACCCAACTCGCAAAGTCTTTTTCCTTATAAAGACATCCCGCCTCCGCGCCCAGCTCGAGCACAGCCTTGATCTTCCGTTCCGTGCCGGCTGTAACGAGCACCCTCGTCCTGACCTGTCTGGCCATCTGCACCGCAGCCGTCCCGACACCGCTCGCCGCCGCATGGATCAGCACGGCCTCACCGGCCTGAAGCCGACCCGCCGCGAACAGTACCTCCTGGGCCGTGAAGAACGCCTCCGGCACCGCTGCCGCCTGCACGAAGCTCCAGCGAGCTGGAATCGGCAGCGCCAGCCGATGATCCACGACCGCCTTGTCAGCATACCCACCGCCCGCCACAAGCGCGAACACGCGGTCGCGCGGTGCCACCCCCGCGACACCAGGTCCGAGGGCTTCGACCTCCCCGGCCACCTCCAACCCGAGGATCTCGGACTCGCCAGGCGGCGACGGATAGCGCCCGCGTCGTTGCAGCAGATCGGCACGATTGATCCCAGCCGCCCGGACACGGATCAGAATCTGTCCCGGCCCCGGCTCTGGATCGGGAACCTCCGCGAACGTGAGGACCTCAGGCCCACCTGGCTTGTCAACGAGAATGGCTTTCATCCCATCACTCGCTTGCCGACATGCGTCATAGCCGCTCGTGGTGAAATCAACGGATGGCAGGTAGCTCCATCAACTCGCAACCGATAGCCGACAGCAAGTCTCTCCGAACCACTGGCCGCCCTCTCTGTCATTTCCGGCTCTCTGCTATTGGCTATCCGCAGTCGCTCCCGTTCCCTCGCTGCTCGTGACCAGCAACCCCTTTCTGGCGATAACGGACAAAGCGTTGCTAAAGAATTCAGTCCCGAACAGTCCTAGCATAATTCCCTGCCAGCCTATTTTCTACACTCAGCACTCACGACCTCTTTTTCAGCCACGCCTACCCCATCATCGTTCCCGCCTGCTCAGAGCAACAAAGAAAAGAGGGGAACGGTTCCTCACACCGTTCCCCTTCACCCGTGACTCTTCGCGTCATCGTCCACGCATTATCCCGGTCTTAGTCCTTGCAAAGATCGTGTCCTTGCTTTATCTAAGGCACGCGCCAGCAACATGACCAACTGGTTTTCCGTGCTTAGCCGGCAATCCTTGATGGCATGACTCCATGAACGATTCCGACTGCGTGGAGTTCCTCCAATGGGCTCTGCCTAGGCTCCACCTCCGCTGGCCGGGATACCGAAAGGTTCGAAGACAAGTCTGCAAGCGGATCGATCGCCGCCTGAAGGAGCTCAATCTGCCCCGTGCGGCTGCCTATCGCGCTTATTTGGACGATCATCCGCCGGAGTGGTCCGTTCTGGATTCGCTGTGCTGGATTCCGCTCTCGCGCTTTTACCGCGACAAGAGAGTCTTCCAGACTCTGGAGCGAGAGGTCCTGCCGCAACTCGCACAGGACGCCCTGGCTGATGGCAGGCATGAACTGCGCTGCTGGAGTATCGGTTGCGCCTCTGGAGAGGAGCCGTATACGCTCGCCATTCTTTGGAAGACGGCTCTTGAACCTCGGTTTCCAGCCCTTGGGCTTCAAATCCTGGCCACCGACGTGGATCCTCACGCCATCGAACGGGCCAAGCAAGCTTGCTACGCCGCCAGTAGCTTGAAGGAATTGCCGGATGATTGGCGTGCGCGCGCGTTCGTCCCTACGCCGGAAGGATTTATCGTAAAGCCAGAGTACCGGGAACTTGTTTCCTTCGAGCTCCAGGACATTCGAATAGCAGCGCCAGATGGATGGTTCGACCTGATCCTGTGCCGATACGTGGTGTTTACCTACTTCGATGACACCCAACAGCAGGAGACCCTTGCCAAGATCGAACAGAAGCTGGTGCCGGGGGGAGCTTTAGTGATCGGCAGTATGGAGTCCCTTCCTGGAGGAACAACCTCGCTGATTCCCTGGACGAAAAACGCCGGGATCTATCGCCAGAGCCAGGCCGGACCCGCCATCCACAAGTCACGATAAGCTACCCCCCCCTCCAGAACTCGTGCGGTCGGCGATAGACAAGCACAGAGCAGGGCGCGTACTTCACCACCGAATCCGACACGCTCCCCATAAGATACTCCCTTGCGCTTCGGCGGCCGTGGGCCCCGACCACAATCAAGTCCGCCCGATCGGTTTCCGCCAACTTCATAATCTCCAACGCCGGAAGGCCGCGTGTCACGACGCCGTTCGCATCCAGTCCGGCTCGTCGAAGGTCTCTGGCAACGCGGCTGACCAGCTTTCGCCCATCCGCTTCTAACGCGGCGCGGAGCTTTTCCGTTATGGAAGACGCGGTGCGCGTTGGTTTTTCGCCCAGAAACGGAAGCGGCGGCACAGCCGCTAGGACCGTCACGTGCATGGGTTTCAACAGCGGTAACTGTCGAAGGAACTCTACGCTGTCCTTGGATTCATTTGAGCCGTCCGTACCGACGATAATTCGGGTCAATGCACGGACCGGTTTCTTGATCACCAGGACAGGACAGGACAGGGTGCCTTCATTAGCAGCTCGCGCGATACGGTCCCGAGCAACATGGGATGAAACTCCGTCACCCCACGCGATCCTACACCGATCAGATCGATCTGCCGACGGGCGGCAAGTCGCGCGATCACTTCGGCTGGACGGCCGCGCAGGAGTTTGCCTTCCACCCTTCCCCAATCCGCCATGACCTTACGAGCGGTGGTGTCCAGCAACTTCCGGCCTCCCCACTCCGCTAATTCGAGGGCCCGTCTTGACGCACTTAGGGCTTGCTTGCCGCGACCTTTGGATAATCGAAACCATCGGACATCAACGGCGTGAACCAAGAGAAGTGAAGACTCCGAGGCGCAACAGAGACGGGGTAACAGTTCAAGCGTCCATTCTGAATGTCTGGATCCATCTATTGCGCAAAGAACCTTCATGCGCTGGTCCGCCTTAGCACAGAGTCACGTCCTCTCTCTGACGGCTCAGCCAAACCGCCTCCCGCACGGCGCACGCTTGAGTGAAATCCGCTTTCTGGAAGATACCTTACCTTGCGGTGACGGACTTCTCCATGACCCGACTTCCGATCCGATCTCGCTCAGCTCCGCACCGCCGCTCTAATTCCAGGATCGCGGCCGTGATTTTGATCACCGCGTCAGGATTCAGCGAAATGCTGTCTATGCCTTGTTCCACCAAAAACTCCGCGAAGTCGGGATAGTCGCTGGGCGCTTGCCCACAGATCCCGATCTTTTTCCCCTTCGCCTTCGCCACTCTGATCACCGATGCAATCATCGCTTTCACGGCCGGGTTCCGTTCATCAAACAGATGCGCCACGATTTCCGAATCACGATCCACGCCCAGCACAAGCTGAGTCAGATCGTTGGAGCCGATCGAAAAGCCGTCGAACACCTCGGCGAACGCGCCGGCGAGCACGACGTTGCTGGGGAGTTCGCACATGACGTAGATCTCGAGGCCTTGCTCCCCGCGCTTGAGCCCATGTTGCTCCATTTCCTCAAGGACGAGACGCCCCTCCTCCACCGTCCGGCAGAACGGAATCATGAGTTTCACGTTGGTCAATCCCATCTCTTCCCGCACCTTTTTCATCGCCTGGCACTCCAGCGCAAAGCCCGCTTTATAGCGCGGGCTGTAGTAACGGGACGCGCCGCGGAACCCGAGCATGGGGTTCTCCTCCGCGGGCTCATATCGCCTTCCCCCGATCAAGTCCGCGTACTCGTTCGATTTAAAATCACTGAGCCGCACGATGACGTCTTTAGGATAGAAGGCGGCCGCGATCATCGCCACGCCTTCGGCGAGCTTGTCGACAAAAAATTTCGGCTTATCGGAATAACCGACGGCTATCCGATCGATCTCCGCCTTCAACGCCGCATCATCCAGTCGTTGATAATTGAGCAATGCCAGCGGATGAATTTTGATGGAGGTGCTGATGATGAACTCCTGTCTTGCAAGGCCTACGCCGTCGTTCGGGATAAAAGACAGGCTGAAGGCTTCCTCTGGATTTCCAACGTTCATCATGACCTTCGTCCTCGGCCGTTCAAGACCCTTTAGGGAAATCCGATCCACCTCGTAGGCCAGTTGACCTTCGTAGACAACTCCGACATCCCCTTCGGCGACCGATACGGTGACGATTTGTCCGTCCCGGAGCACCTCGGTGCCCTTCTCGGTCCCTACCACGGCTGGCAGACCCAATTCTCGACTGACAATCGCGGCATGACAGGTGCGCCCGCCTCGGTTAGTCACAATAGCGGCGGCCTTCTTCATGATCGGCTCCCAATCCGGATCGGTTTTGTCGGTTACCAGGACCTCCCCGTCTTTCAACTGCTGCAGATATTGCGCGCTCTTGATCATGCGGACCTGGCCGGACGCGATCTTTTCCCCGACACTCCGTCCCGTCACCAGCACTCGACCGCGTTGCTTCAGGCGGTAGACCTCTATCGTGTCATGATCTTTCCGCGATTGAACGGTTTCAGGGCGCGCCTGGAGAATGAAGAGCTCGCCGGTGCGCCCGTCCTTGGCCCACTCCATGTCCATAGGTTGCGGACGGCCTCGCTTGGCGCCGTAGTGGTCTTCGATGACACAAGCCCACCGGGCTAATGTGAGAATGTCGTCGTCGCTGATGGCAAAACGGGCTCTGTCATCGGGAGGCACCGGGACATTCTTCACCATCTTGCCTCCGCCGATGTCGTAGACCAGTTTGAATTCCTTGCTGCCGAGGATTTTCTGCAGAATAGGGCGATACCCCAACTTTAGCGTCGGCTTGAAGACATAGTACTCATCGGGAATGACAACCCCCTGGACGATGTTCTCCCCCAGCCCATAGGACGCATTGATCAGCACAGCGTCGCGGAACCCGGTTTCAGTGTCAATCGAGAACATGACCCCGGAGGAGGCCAAATCGGAACGCACCATGCGCTGGACTCCGATGGAGAGACCGATCTTGAAGTGATCGAACCCCTTATCCGCGCGATAGGAAATAGCCCGGTCGGTGAAGAGCGACGCATAACATCGCTTGCAGGCGTCCAGAAGAGCGTGATGCCCTTGGACGTTCAGGTACGTTTCCTGTTGACCCGCAAAGCTGGCGTCGGGAAGATCCTCGGCCGTCGCGCTGCTACGGACCGCGACATCCACTTGATCGTGACTGGTTGCGCACAGCTGATCGTAAGCCTTCGTAATGGCGGATTTGAGTTCAGAAGGGAAGCTCGCCTCGAGAATAGCCTGTCGCGCTTGCCCGCCTCGGCGCCGCAGGTTCTCCAGGTCATGGGTGTCTAAGTCCCGGAAGATGTCCCGTAGTTGGACATCGAGCTGTGCAGCACGCAAAAACTCTCGAAAGGCTTCAACGGTGACGGCAAATCCATTGGGCACCCGAATTCCCTTCGGAGCCAACTCCCGATACATCTCTCCGAGCGACGCGTTCTTACCCCCGACCAAGGGGATGTCTTCGATGCCGATCTCTTCAAACCAGCGGATTATTCCAACACCTGATGTAATTGATGACATGCTCTGATTCCTCCTCGTGATGCCGGATGAGTCACTGCAGCGCGCTGGACAAGGAGGCGCGCGCCTTTTCCAGACAGGCGATCACCTCTTCGTCCTCTACCTGAGGAAATGCCTCATAGAATTGGCTGATCCCCAAAAACCATTCGGGCGTCTGGAGGATCAACACCTCGTCCACCATCTGCTTGAGGTCCCCCAACACCCGCGAGGGCGCAACGGGCACCGCCGCAACACGTCTCGCCGGCTCCATCGGCAGCAGCGCCGCCAGCGCCGCATAGAACGTGGCGCCTGTCGCAATTCCGTCATCCACCAGGATCACGGTCCGTCCGTTTAACGGTGGGAGCGGCCGACCTTGTCGATACTTGTCGATCCGCCGGTCGATCTCCTGCTGCTGGCGCTGTACCTCCGCTTCCAACTCTTCCCGCGATACGTTATAGCTCTGGATCACATCGCGGTTCAGATGACGATTGCCAGTTTCCGCCAGCGCTCCCATCGCCAGTTCGGGATTCCACGGCGCGCCCAGCTTGCGGACCACCAGCACATCAAGTGGCAGGCGCAGAGCCAGACTGATCTCGTACCCCACCACGACGCCGCCGCGAGGCAACGCGAGGACAAGGGCGTCTTTCGCCTCCTTGTATGGATTAAGCCGTTGTGCGAGCCGGCGGCCGGCATCATGTCGATCCCGAAAGGGATATACCCTTTCCATTTTCATTCATTTGTCTCTTTCGCCGTCACGGCACCGGGTAGAGAGCCCAGTAAGGTCCCCAGTACGGTCCCCAATGTGGTCCCCAGTAAGCTCCGAAGTACGGATAAGGACGGAACCAAAAGGCCGGCGGCTTCGTCAGCCAGATCGTCATCGCTTTGCTGACGAGCACGGGATAGACATAGTCGACCTCATCAAGTGGCAGCGTAATGGCGCCGACGACTTCACCCACCACCGTGATGCGCGTCAACGGAGGAAGTGCGGCGGGATCGATGAACTCCTTGTGCAAAGCAATGAATCGTCCACGTGAATCGGTTAGGTGTCCGCCCGGCTCAAGACCCTTATCGAGTGGTAGCTGAAGCACTTCGATACGGGTCCCTTCTTTCAAACGCTTGGCCGACAGGACCACGCCGCCCAGCACGATCAGTCGCTCCTTATATGACAACGGCGTCTCTCTGAGCCGGTCAAACGTTACCGTGCGGTCCACCTGATCCTTTAACTCCGGCGGAATGACCGTAACCCCAGCGCAACTAACAAACGATGCCATGGCGAGCAAGAAAGACGCAGCAACTGGCGCCGCAAATGCATCGGCACACTCATGCGCCGCAGCATTCCAACCGGCTTGATCGAGCCCCACCGAAAAACCTATTGGCATCCTCGGGACCACCGGCAGACTTCCACCCGAAGCTTCCCCGGACTAGCTTCTTTACCGAGTCGAGGGGGAGCAATACGGATGCCGGGAAGGATCGGCGGGAGGTCAGAGCAGCGCATGAAGTATCACCGGGTTAGACGCCCAACCGCCGAGCGGCGCGTTGACCGCTTGTCGCCTGCTGGGGGAGTTTTCCACAATCGCGTCGGATGCCCTGGGGCAGAGAGGGACAATCAAGGAGCTAGGAAGAACGCGCTTATGCTTCTTCCAATCGATTGAAACGGATACTTCCCACTTGCAAGATCTGTACTGCGCTCGTCTCCTCCAGCGGCGTCAGAACACGGATTTCCTTCATGTCTTCGCTCACGCTGTGGAGAACACCGATTCCCAGCGTCTCATTGGCCGCATTATTGAGTCCGACGAGAATCCGGGTAAACCCTTCTCCCCGCAGCATGCCCGGTGGCAGAAGTGAAGACGGCCTGTCTTTCCTCGATAGCGGGTGGCCGATGGGTGAGGAGAGAATGACAAGCCTGTTCGCCTCCAGTGGCAGTACCTTGGCGTTGGCAAAATACGCTGCGAACCGAACGGCCCGGTAGCGCGCCCGTTCAGCCGCCGTGCGCACTCGGGAAGACGGGGAAATCTCGAGGCGGTGAATGGTCAGCCCTGGCCGATGTCCGAGGACCGTTAACAGGGGTTCAAGTTCTTCGTTTCGTTGCAGGGCGATCAGGTGCCGAGGGGTCAGCAGGTCGATTTTCCGCAGCTTCAGCTGAAAGCCAGCTCCTTGCTCGATCAGGCCTGTCGTATCAACCAGCACGACGGCGGAGCCATGCCGCACGGCACGGTCTACCAGAACTTTAGTCGCGACGAGATGCTGGAGCAGATGGCCGCGCGGCGACACGGCACCAATGAAGAATAACGCGTCCGTCGGAAGCAACGCCAAGTCCCTAGCGGGCTCCGGCTTCTCTTTTAGCACGGCAAGCGCAACAGTGGCGGGAGGCCCGATGGTGGATTGTCCGATATCGGCGTCGACGATGGCGAGCGGGATGCGACCTCTCTGAGCGCACTCTTCAGCCGCTGCCTTGACCCACGTAGTCTTGCCACTGTTCGACGCCCCGAGGACCACGACAATGCCAGGATCCTGCACGACCGCATCAATGGCATGAAGCCAGCTTTCAGGAAGGGCGATCATACGTCCCTACACGTGCTCCATCGTCGCAAGAGAGTCCTCAGCTCAGTTGAGTTCGTCGTTCACCTGTCTTGACCTTAACCCATCCCGCCAGGCAACGAGCCCCCACAAGTATTCTGTCTCCAGCCTCTGATGATCCTTCGGAGTAGGGACGCCCTGGCACCCGTTGCTCAGGACGCCCATTGCTCTGCCACCAGCAACGGACCCAGGCGACGGGCTGACTGCGATGAACCATCATGAAGAATGCGAAGGCGGGTTAGACGGAATGGGAAAGAGTGCCGCACGAACACAGCGATTGCCGTTCTCGCGCAGGCAGTCACCCCTGTCTCATGGTGAAAATTTGACCGCCAACACTGAAGACAAGGGGCAGGCATAATGGTCCCCGCTCACCGGATCTCTCCACGTCACCCCAATCTCCGAAATGCCCGTCGCGCCTCCGCCGCCGAGCACGCGGCGGTTCCCAACCTCAAACTCATAGTTCACGATCTCAAAGGAGCCGGGCATGGCCGGATGCCATTGCTGGTCGGCCAGGAGAATCTCTTGGACCTTCTGCACGTTGATTGAGAACCCCATTGCATTCCTCCCGTCTTGAGCCATAGCAGCAGCCGGCAGCAAACAGCGATCAGCGCTGAGCGCTCCAGAACGATTGTAGGCTAGCAGACCGCATACACTCCTCGTGCCAGCGCGTAGCAAAAGGTTGTGATTCTTTTGAACGCCAACTGCACTCGTTGGCAAATCAGCGGCTCTACGGCTTTCAACACGTCTTGAGGCGCGGCAACTTCGACCACGACGGATTGCGGAGCCGAGATCGGCCGCCCAATCTGGCTTGTCAGCCAGACCGTCACTTCTCGCAATCCCTTCGCCTTGTGATAAATGTCCTCCGCCAAAACTTGCGCCAACACATTGTAGATCTTCCCCACATGAGCCAGCGGGTTTTTCCCAGCGGCCGCTTCCGCACTAGCCGGTCGCCGCAGCGAAATCACACCGCAGACCCGATTGCCTCGCCCGACTTCGCCGGAGTCGCCAGCTTCGGCCGATGTGCCGAGCAGAGAAAGATACATGCCCGCAGGTCCTGCTCCCCGACGATCCAACACGTTGAGGTCTATGCGGGTGCGGAAGCCCGAGCTGGCGTTTTTCAATACGAACTGAGTGATGGCCTGAAGCACGTACTTCTTGCGCGAAAAATACTGCGATTCTGTTCGAATGGCGGGAGCAAGAAACGGCATCGCAACGGTTAAGCTCACATCCCGCCCCTTTCTCAGCGCGAACACCTTCACGTCTTCTCCGGTGTCCGGGAACTCTTGCTTAAAAGACGGGCTGTTCAGGAACTGTTCCACCTGGAACACCAAACGCTCGGTGGGAGTCAGCGGAGCGTAACCCACTGCCGCCGAGGTATCGTTGGCAACTGGTCCACCGCGACGCTCTGTAACGGACTGCAGTTCGGCCGGAGCCGGTTTAAGCTCGACCTGGCAGGTGAGATGCTTCAGCGGATCCATGTGAGGCAGGTGCTGCTTGAACCATTTATACGCGGTCTGTTCCGCAATATCCTCTACTGGCACCCGCCTGCGCCGCCATTGAAAAGTGGCCCGGTCGCCGATGACGAGCCTCATGGGTGTGATGACACGCCCCCCGCCTGGACGACACTCCACCTGGCCTGCGATCAACATGCCCTTGTCGGCATTGAAATGAAGCACATGGCCACAGGTCTTGAGATAGGCCTGCGCCAATTCGACTGCAATCCGTTCCATCACGGCATCGCAGATCGTATCGGGATGTCCCAGTCCCTTGCGCTCGACGATTTCCACCTCCTGGTCAGCAAGGGGTGGTCGATCCGACGGCAAGATCAGGGGATCGAGCATAGCCTCACTGCTCCGTTCGTGTGAGCAATTTCACGCAGCGTGTAACCGTGTTCATCCCGTACCAGCCGCGCAACGGAATGTAGAGCACTTCGCAGAGGACTGTCTGATGATCCTGCGCAAATGTTTTCAAGAAACGTCAAATTCCGGAGTTCCAAGCGAAGAATTCCTTCCGCAATCAGTCATTGGACTTTTCCCTTCCGTTCCTTCTCGAACTCCCTGCGGCTTTTCTTGGGCTCCGTGGGTGGGGGGATGATCCAGCCTTCCAATCTCATACCTCCGCGATCCAGGCGATGGCCGTTCCCGGACGCTCCTGATGCAAACGATGCAGCCCGCAGGCCTTGGCCGCCTCAACCGCTTCTTCAAATTCTTCCCGTGTGATCCGCCGGTCCAGCGGCGGATACTTGAACGCCTTCCAGCAGGGCCGATACTGATCCATGATGTTGACGTAGGTGTCCTTGGAAAGTTCATCCGCGAGAAAGCGCATGACCTCCACGGTCCCGGCAAGCCCGCCCGGCAGCACGAGGTGACGAACGAGCACGCCGCGAACAGCGAGCCCCCGCTCGTCGATCACGAGGTCGCCAGTCTGTCGGTGCATCTCCTTGATCGCGGTCTTGGCGATTTCCGGATACCCCGGGACCTTGGAATACTTTAGCGCAATCTCCGCATCGGCATACTTGAAATCCGGCAAGTAGATATCGACGATCCCGTCCAGCAAGCGAAGGGTTTCCAGTTCATCGTACGAACTGGTGTTGTACACCAAGGGAATCCGAAGACCTTTCCGCGCAGCCAGGAGCAGCCCTTCCAAGATTTGCGGGACTTGATGCGAAGGGGTGACGAGATTGATGTTGTAGCAGCCCTGCTGCTCAAGGCTCAACATCATCCCGGCCAGCTCTTGAGCCGAGACTTCCCGCCCCTGCCGCCACTGACTGATCTCGTAATTTTGGCAATAGACGCACCGAAGGTTACAGCTCGCGAAAAAGATCGTGCCCGATCCGTTCCAGCCGCGAAGCGGAGCCTCTTCTCCATGATGAGGGCCGTAGCTGGACACGAAGGGCTTGGCGCCTACCAGGCAGAAGCCGAGGTCCCCTTCGAGCCGATCGATGGCGCAGTGCCGGGGGCAGACATGGCAACGTCTCAATCGCTCGCGGGCTTGGGCCACCCGATCGGCGAGTTCCCCGGTCTCCAAGAGCGAGCAGTAGCTCGCGTGTTTCTGCCCGCTTGTGAGCTTCATCGATCCCGGATGCGAACCGATTTAGCGGCCTGAGCCATCGCGCGACGCGACCGGCTAGCCCCCCTCGCATCAGGTCCCCATGCACCAGAGAATGCCACGGGAGCCCCTCGCGCCTGCTCATCGTCAACACGTCAGGTGAAGCGCGGCCACCACATTCGCCTTGTGAGACGAGATTAATCGATTAAATTCAGCGCATGCATCCTTGGTCCGGCATGCGACCAGCGCAATCCCTTCGCGCTTCAAGGCGTCGGAAACCTCCGGATCAATCTTCATTCTGCCGAAATAACCGGTTCCCACGACCAGCGTGTCTGGGTGCGCCTTCACCACCTGCTTGATGTCTTCCAGTCGCAGGTGGTGGCCTTCCTGTCTCCACCAGCGGTCGTCTATCCGATCCGGATAGATCAAGAGGTCTGAGTCGTAGGTCTTGCCGTCGATCGTCACACGACCGACATACTGCTCAATCACGACGCCAAACCCGATCCCTTGGTGATTATCCCTTTGCCGGCAGAGCGCTCGCTCGTCTCCCTCCACAGAATTCGCGCATGGGACAACTCTGCCACCGGTGCCGCCGACAGTAATCCCGGCCGAGCCGAACCAGCGCCGACTCAAAGTCGCTGAACGTTTTCCCACGGACGCCGGCCCGCTGCCACAGGGCCTTCATTCTCTCAACTTCTGACCGCCCAGCCTCACCGACCTCCTTATCCAACAACCCAAGGTCCAAAGCGGCCAGCATCGCGAGGGAAGAGAGCGGCGAGTCCGCCTTAGACCAGATCCCCCGCAATTCGCGCAAGAATACTTGTACGGTCACCTCGCCCACCCCCTTGCCCAGCGCTTTGAGTCGGTTTTCCAGATCACGGGCGTCCTGCGCTGCGCGATGCAGCTCGTTGAGATCGCCATGGTATTGATCAACCAGGGTTCGCACGACCTCAAGCAGCTTGGTGGCGGTTTTGAAATCGTACCGGGCGTACCCGCCAGCATCGAGGGCCTCGACCAATCCCTCCCACCCTGTCTTGAGAATCTGTTGGGGCGTGAGGAGACCCCGGCGGACAAACTCCGCGTACGTGCGAGCGGCGATACGCCCGGAGATCCTTGCGCCGTAAAGAATGGAAGCAAGGAACCAGAGAAAGAGGGCTTTCGGCCGATGGGATTCCAGCGCGAGGCCGAGTTTGTCCGAAAACCGTCCAGGCACTCGCTCCATGAGCACGGCGACAACCTCGTGAGGCGGAAACGGCCTCTGCCGTGTTTTCGAGGCCATCAGAGCGAGATTCCCCAGCGCAACAGAGTTCAGGGCAATGCGACGCGCTCGGTGGCCGCAGCGTTCATCTTCGGCTTGAGTGCGTCGAGGCGGCTCTTGATGACCTCGGGATCACTGATCCCCCGCAACGCCATGACGCGGTCCCTGCCGACGGCTCGGATGACCAGGGTACCGATTCCGAAGAACCGCGCGATCGGCCCTTGCTTGACCGTGATCTCCCCGATTTCGTCCAGCGCGAGGGCTTCGATCTCTTTTTTTGTATAGCCGTTGGTCACGACGATACGCCGGGAACTGATGGAGTAACGAGCCCACCTCCGTGCTGCAGCAGCGCAGCCAAGCAGGACGACGGCTCCGGCCATCCACATTTCCCATCCGCTCACGCCAAAGCGAAGAAAGAACGCCCCGCGAATCGCCGCCATCGCACTGAAGAAGTACAACCATACGAACTGGGCCCAGGACGGATAGGCCTCCCATACGAGGCGCTCACCGGTTGCGGATGTTCTGGACATCTCGTGTCAACTCGCGCTCGCCCACCGTCCCGCCAGCACTTGAGTGCAACGCGGACAGCGCCCGGCTTGAAGCGCATTTTCAACCACCGCAAATCTCTGCCGCCGGATCACCACTGCCCCGCACCAAGGACACGCGGTATCCGCAGCCCCCTCCTCTTCCGGCACATTTCCCAGATAGACATAGCGAAGGCCCGCCTCCCGGCCAATATCCCTCGCCCGCCGCAGGGTACTCACCGGAGTCAGCGACCGGTCATCCATTTTAGAGGCCGGATAAAAGCGGCTGAGATGCCAGGGGACGTCCTCTCCGAGCGCCGTTCGGATGAAGGCCGCCATCTCGCGCAACTCGCCCGCGCCATCATTGAGGCCAGGAATCAAGAGAGTCGTCAACTCGATCCAGACTCCCAGCTTCTTGTATTCCTGGATGGCCGCGAGAACCGGCTGCAGCCGACCTCCGCAAATCTTCCTGTAAAAGCTGTCGCGGAAGGACTTCAGGTCAATGTTTGCGGCGTTCAGATAGGCTGCGACCTCGCGCAAGGGCTCTAGTGCGATGAACCCATTGGTGACGAACACATTCCCCAACCCCGCCGCCGATGCGGCGCGCGCCGTTGCCAAGGCCAGTTCATAGAATATCGTCGGTTCTGTATAGGTATAGGCGAGGCTTGCGGCACCGCATCGCTGGGCCTCCTTGACCAGATCAGAGGGGGTGACAGGCCGACCGGGCACCCAATCATTTGCTGGAGCATCCTGGCGCGGACAAAACACGCCGGGAGGATGTCCCACGACCCTTTGCCGCTCGAGCTCATCTGGCTCGGGGCCATGACTTTCCTCCTCTTCACGGTCAATGCCGCCGCCTGTTTTCGACCATTGCGAGATCTCCCAGTTCTGACAAAAGCGACAACGAAAATTACAGCCGACCGTGGAAATCGAATAGGCCCGGCTTCCTGGAAGAAAATGAAAGAGCGGTTTCTTTTCGATCGGATCAAGCTCGGCGGAGACAATCCGAGCTCCCACCAAGGTGAACAATTTTCCCCGGCGATTGAGCCGGACGCCGCAGGCGCCTCGATG
The DNA here is from genome assembly GCF_976986435.1 of Nitrospira calida. Lineage (NCBI taxonomy): Bacteria > Pseudomonadati > Nitrospirota > Nitrospiria > Nitrospirales > Nitrospiraceae > Nitrospira > Nitrospira calida. The sequence goes on along the minus strand of NZ_OZ335950.1, from coordinate 1,580,253 downwards.
GCCGGGAGCGATCTTGCACTCATGCGGACAAAGGGTACAGCGCACACGGCCATCGGGAAGGCTTTCGTAATACAACGCTGCTTGAAAACTGTTGTCGGGAGGAGAGAGCTGCATGGGGATTTCGTCCAAGACAATGAGGGACTTGTACCTTGTACCTTACTCCTTATTGAGCAAAGGAGATGCCAAGTGGCTTGTCTGATCGGTCAAGAGTTTTCTTCGAAAACCGGTATGTTGGATGGAAGAAGAACCCTGCGGTGAGAGCTCCTGCGAGGTATCTTGCTACAATTCCTCTTCTCGTCCTGTAGTGAAATGCTACAGCGGAACGATTGGTTCACGCGAAGGGGCGGCAAAGCCCCAAGAAGTCCACAGGATCAACCATTCTCGCCGCCCTCGCTCCACCTCTGCTTGCTCGATCATGGCGGCGCGTTTGCTGTTTCTCTGCTTGATGCGTGCTCTGGAGAAAAGCGATGGCTTCTGCGGAGAGAATGCGGGACCTCACCGAACAGGAATACAAGTACGGCTTCGTCGCGGACATCGAGGTCGAGACCGTCACGCCGGGGTTGAACGAAGACGCCATACGGCTGATCTCGGCCAAGAAGAAGGGGCGCACCGCGCCAATGCGGGCGGAACAGCAACAGCGCACCGAGGTCGTGGAGTTGATCACGCATGATCGCGCGTAGATCAAGTATGCAACGGTCCCGAACTAGCGTCCGGGGGACAGGGAAGGCCGGGGCGGCATTTACAATTCGTGACCAAAGGGGGATCTGCTTGGGCATTACTTCCAAAATTTCCTGGACCCAAGTCGAAGTCGGCTCGGCCATCACATGGAAATATCCCAGCGTCGTTCTCCGAAGCGACGACTCGATCGGCGGGTTCTATTCAGTCGCGCTCACCACGCACTGCCAGCAGGGCAATACGGAAACCAAATGATCCACATTGGCAAGAATACGAAGAGCACGATTGTCTCGAAAGGCATCTCCGCCGGGCATGCCCAGAACACGTATCGCGGCCTGGTCAAAATCCTCAAGAAAGCTTCCGGGTGCCGGAACTCTACCCAATGCCATTCCTTGTTGCTGGGCAACCGGTGCGGCGCTCATACGTTCCCTTCCATTGACGAGCAGAACGCCTCTTTTCAAGTAGAACATGACGCCTCGACCACGAAGGTCGGCGAAGACCAGATCTTCTATTGCCGGCGACGCGGACTCTCGGCCGAAGACGCGGTGTCGTTGATCGTGAACAGTTTCTGCCACGAGGTGTTTCTGGAACCGCCGATGGAATTTGCGGTGGAAACGCAGAATTTCCTCAAGGTCCGGCTGCGAGGAAGCACCGAGGTCTCGAAGAACTGGACGCGATCGACTTTCTCGTTCTCGCCAAGGAGAAGGTGCGGCTGCTGGAGATAGACCCAGCCTTCCTGGAGCGACCCGTCAAGGCAGGACTCTCCGTGGGCCAAAAGAAGCGTCATGAGATCCTACAGATGACGATACTGGAGCCGAAGCTGGCGATCCTGGACGAAACCGACCCCGGCTTAGCATCGATGCGCTGAAGATTGTTGCTCGCGGCGTGAACGCCTTGCGACGGCTGGATCGGACGATGATTCTGATCACGCACTCAAGCGACGATCGCGCGGTTCACCGAACTGGAATCCCCTGCTGCCCAGGATGGGGAGTGGAGACATACCGCGTGATCTCGATCAAGGTCAGGGCAGTGCCCAGTGTCACCAATGTGACCGTCGACCTCATCTGGGATCACCCTGGTGCTCAGACATGATGTCCGAGGCGGCGAGGCTCCAGCTTGGCGTGTAACCGGTTCGACCAGTGGCTCAGATTGAGGCCTCCGTGGCTCTCCGATTGGCCGGACGTTCCGGCGTCATCTCCTCCCTCCCCCTTTTGCTGTTCGTTGTTCTCAGCAGCGGACAGGTCTCGGATTCCAAGCCGTCAGCGGTGGATCCCTCGCGCCAAGCGGAACGCGACAAGATGATTGACGATCAGATCATCCCCAGCGGCATTACGGACCCGAACGTGATTGCCGCGATGTGCCGCGTTCCGTGTCATCGCTTTGTTCCCGACCCTTATCCGAGTTGGCCTATGCGGACGGGCCCCTCCCGATCGGTTATGGCCAGACGATCTCCCAGCCTTCCCTGGTGGCCCGGATGACAGAGGCGCTCGAATTGCGTGGGACCGAGAAGGTGCTGGAGATCCGAACCGGTTCTGGATATCAAACCGCTGTGCTGGCCGAGCTGGCGGCGAAGGTCTTCACGATCGAAATCCTCAAACCGCTGGCAAAGCAGGCGGCTCAGACGCTGACGGAACTCGGCTATAAGAATGTGCAGGTCCGGGTTGGCGACGGCCATCATGGCTGGCCAGAAGAGGCCCCCTTTGAGGCGATCATCGTCACCGCGGCGGCGGATCACGTTCTCCCACCGCTTTTCGATCAACTCGCCGTGGGCGGTTGCCTGATCATGCCGCTAAACGGCTTTCTCCAAGAATTGGTGCGCTATCGCCGCACCGCAAGCAGCTATGAACGAAGCACCTGACCCTTGTGCGCTTCGTGCCGCTGATCCGTGAACACCGCCTTGTCGACCCGGATAAATCTTGAAGGAAAGGAGAGCCCTTCGAGCCGACGACGGCATCACATCGGGTCACGCTCCGATTGCCGCAAGCCGTTACGGTTCGGGAGGGGAACCCGTGGTGCGGTCTTGCGGCGCGATCCCTTGCTGCCCTGTTTTTTCAGCACGAGCGGCCACGAGACCGTTCCGTTGAACGATGCTTTGGAAGCGCGCTGCCGCCTTCGCTCTCGCGATAATCGCCTCAAGGTGACCTCGCAGACCGTAGGCGTGATAGAGAACTTCCAGATCCCTCATCGCCTCTTCCAGTATTGCCAACAGCTCACTGTCCTGATTTCGGACCTGGCGCCTCAACCGAGAAGCTTCGAGCGCTCGATCGACCGCCAACAGAAACATCTTTTCCTCGACCGGTTTGAGCAGGACATCATAGGCCCCGGCCTCAATCACGTGATGTGTGGTGCCCGCATCCCCACAATCCATCATGAGCAGGACCGGCGTTTCAGGACGAAACCTGCGCACAGCCCTGACGAACGACGGCCCCGGCAGCCGAGTCTGATTCGCGTCACAGATGAGAACGGCATAGTCGGTCGCGCGGATCCGTTCCAACGCCGCGACCGCCGAGGCCAATTCCTCCACTTCGAGGCGCCGCTTCAGCCGAAGGACCGCAGCCAATGTCTTGAGCACAACAGGCTCATCGTCGATGATCAGCACAGGACCGTGAAACATCTCGACTTTCCTCTCTTTCAGAGTACACGGGGCACTTGGTCTCTACGAGAACGTTATCGGTTCTCAGCCGTTAGCTCCCCCTCCTTTCTCTTGTGATCGGTCCCGATGAAATTTGCTCACCGAGCCAGCGATCAAGCAAGAAAATCGCGCCATCCTTGTCTAGGGGTTTGTTGCCGGAACCGCATTGCGGATCCTGGACGCAGGCGGGACAGCCCTCCTCGCAGGGACAGCGTCCGATCAGCCGTGCCGTCGCCCGTAGCCAATCCTCCAGAACTTCCAAAGCCCTTCGGGTAAACCCGAGACCTCCTTCGTAGCCGTCGTAGATGAAGATGGCCGGACTCGCCAGGGGAGGATAGAGGGGATAACTGTAGCCTCCAATATCTCCCTTGTCGCAAAGAACAAAAAGCGGAAGGCACGAGATGGCCGCGTGCTCGACCGCGTGCAAGCTCCCACCCAGATCATACCCGCGCGAGGCGATGGCCGCCCTCGTCTCCGGATCAATGCCGATCCACAGGCCTTCGGTCTCAAACACACTCGCTGGCAGTTCGAGGGCATGCCGTGAGAGTCTTGTCCCATCGAACAGCCCGCGTTTGTCGTAGCCCACCACCCGACGAGTCATCCGGAGGCAGCCCCAATGAATGAGCCAGTCCCGAATTCTCCTGCTATCCTGCTCGGCGAGAATCTGCGTTTCTTCCTCGGTGAGGGCCTGCGTGTAGTATTGGACGGCCGCAGGCTTGCAGTACGCTCTTCTCCTCTCCAGGTCAAGCTTGATCACCCGGTACTGCTGGCCTTGATGCAGATAGATGGCTCCGGGAAAGGCTTCGCGGAAGACCCGAGAGGTGTCAAGATCCCCGATTGTTTCTCCCGTCCCCTCCAGCACAATGCTGAAAGGATCTCCGATGCTCCTAATCCCGACCGTGCGCTGAGGACGCCTCCGGGCCGTGAACCAGATGTCGCCTCTTTTCCCTGGATGGAGATCCCCGGCAGCAACCAGATCGTCGATCAAAGGCTGTAGAGCTTGAACCTCGTAGATTTGGTCATCCGCACGCAGGGAGATCTCCGCCGCTGCGCAGGGAAGATGTTTCTTAAGTACCGTCGGATTGTTCGGATCGATGACCACCGCCTCATGGCTCTTGCCGAAAAAGGCGTCGGGATGACGCATGAAATATTGATCCAGCGCGTCCCGAAGGGCTATGAGAAAGATCAGCGACTCTTGCGCATGCCGTCCAACCCGTCCTATACGCTGCCAGGTGCTGGCAATGGAGCCGGGATAACCAACCAGGATACAGACATCGAGACCGCCGATGTCCACGCCGAGTTCCAGCGCACTGGTGGAGATGACACCGCGCAGCTCCCCGCGGAAGAGTTTCTGTTCGATCTCTCTCCGCTCGCGCGGAAGAAAGCCCGCCCGATAGGGCCTGATTTTCGCGGCAAGGTCATCCGCCCTGGCGACAGCCCAACTGTAGATGAGTTCCGTGATTTTCCGCGCTTTCGTGAAAACGATGGCGCGCAATCCTGCTTCGAGGCAATGTCGGAGGAGCCGCGCCGCTTCGGTGTACGGACTCCCCGGGGGGTTGAGGAAAAAGAAATGTTTGCCCCCCTGGGGAGCCCCGCTTTCCGTGATCGCTCGGAAGGGTGCCCCGATCAGCCTTTCTGCCAGCTCTTTGGGATTGGCGATAGTCGCCGAGCAGGCGATGAATTGCGGATTCGAGCCGTAATATCGGCAGATTCTCCTGAGCCGGCGAAAGACATGGGCCGCATTGGTGCCGAAGACCCCGCGATAGGCATGGATCTCATCGACCACCACGTATTTCAATTGCTTCAAGAACTCCGCCCAGAGCGCGTGGAAGGGATTGATGGCGAGATGAAGCATGTCGGGGTTAGTGAAGATCGCTCGGGTGGACCGGTCCCTGATTTTCTTCCTGCGAAAGGCCGTCGTGTCGCCGTCGTAGACCTCCGCAGCCTGCAGCGGAGTCCGTTCTCGTGGTCCTTTTTCCGGTTCGAGCCCAAGGGTTGACAGCAGGCGATTGAGATTCTTGACCTGGTCCTGCTCCAATCCCTTGAGAGGGAAGATGTAGAGCGCTTTCGCCGCTTCATCCTCGAGAAAGGATTCGATCACCGGGATGTTGTAGATCAGGCTCTTCCCGCTCGCCGTCGGGGTCATGACGACCACATGGTCGCCGTTGCGGATTGCCTTGATCGCGTCGACCTGATGGCTCCACAATTGCGCGATGCCTTCCTTCGCGAGGACTTCTTTGAGTCGCCCATCCAAGGCGATCTCTGCGTATTTCGCCGCGACGGGCGGGAGGTAGCGGTATTCGGCGATCTGCTGGGCAAAGCGCAGGTCGGCGCGTTGCGCCTGGATGAACCCATTGATTCCCTGTCGAAGGCTTGCACTCATCTAAATCCTAACGAGACCTAAACGCGGCTGAAGGCTGGAATAACCGCTCGGACCGCATGCGGAAAAGACCATTTGCCAGTCAGGACAAGCACCAGAAGCTTGAAGGAGCTTATGGCCGCGCTCACAGGATCGAATGGGGCATCAAGGAACAAAAGGGGGCTGACCCCTTATTTATCTTTCGAGGGCTGCTTCATAGCCACTCCCGCTCAGCCTTCTCGGAACCGCTGCCCCACATCGCGCTAACCGGCACATCCAGCAGAGAGTATGCACCGGGTTTGAGACGTGGCAGGGCGCGGGCCGCGGCCACCATGATCTGCGCGGTCAACACGGACTCATCGAAGCGGGCTTCCAGCAAAAACTGCTGATGGCCAAGCTGCCTCGGCGCACCTCGTCGCTCCAGCACCACACCTCGCCCCTCCTGTTCAAGCGCCGCCACGCTTTCCACGGGAAAGACGAACGTCTCCTCGCCGAGGAACAACGGATCGGCGCGAATCGCTTGCGCCACCCGATCTTCGTTCGCGCCTTTTTCCAGCTCCACGTAAACATAGCGTTGCAGCTTCCCTTCCCCCGTACGCCGTTCGGCGCAAAGCGCATCCTTCACCCCGGCTACCTTCTGAACCATCGTCGTATGGTGGAGACTGATTCCGGTGCGGTGCCGGGTTTCCGTGGAACCGCCCGGGGCCATCAACGCAAAGAGGGCCCGAAAGAGGGACAGGGCGCCGGGATCCCAGCCAGCTCCCACCACGGCCGGCACTCCATGATGGAGCGCCACGCGGTGAACCACCTCCTTGTGAGCGTGCAGGGATCCTCCGTGAAGCGTCGCACAGTCAACCACAGGCACACCCTGCTGGAGACACGCCTGGTCGGCCGCCACAGCCTCCATGGTCGGCACGCAGATAAGCGCCCCGTGCAAGTCCGGGATCTGCGCGATCTGCGAGACGACTGGGATATTTCGAAATCTCTCCGGCAGCGGGCAGCCCATGCTCTCAGGGCGTCGAACAACTCCGGCGAGGGCCAGATCGTGGCTCTCGTGGATAACTTCCGCACAGGCCTTGCCCACTCGTCCGAACCCTATTATCGCGAGGCGCAACCGTTTCATATACTTCTGCTTGTCCCCAACACGACCGGAGCAGATACGCCGTCACAGCGACTCTCTCCAAAACAATATCTCTGGTGCCTTTCGCTCAACCGGCGCCGTCTCTCCCTTTGGATATCCAACAACCAGCGGAAAGACCGGCGCATACTGATCCGCAATGCCCATGTCTCGTTTGACCCTGGCTTGATTCAACCGGGGTCGCGCCAATCCGATCGGACATGTGCCCAGACCCATGGCGTGTGCGGCCAGCATCAGATTTTGCGCGGCGAGGCAACAATCTTCCGCACCATTGTGCGCATCCGCTCTTGCACAGATGATGACGAGGGTCCCCGCCTGATGGAAAACGTGGTAATTGGTGTCAGAGAGGAGCTCGCGATACTTTTCCAGAGGCGAGCCAGGCTTGAGGCGCCTCAGCACGTAGGCCTTGATGCGCTCGGAATATTGCGTGAGAAGCTTCGTGTTCTGAATCACGCCGAACGCCCACGGCTGCTCGTTCATCGAACTGGGGGCTTGAACGGCGGCCTTGATCAGAGTCTCGATGGTCGCCCTATCCACTTTCTGATCAGTGTAGGCGCGCACGGAGCGCCGATGATAGATGGCCTCCATCACTTCCATATGACAACCTTCCTTCATGTCCGCGCTAACCGAAGCTCCCCCAGAGGTCGCAGTGACTCTGGTAGTTCCTGTTTCATCGCTGTTCGAATAACGTCATTTCTCACTCGTCGCTCAGCGCGTCGTACCGCAAGATATACAGGCCTCCGTCATCGCCCTGGACCTTGAAATACCGGTGGTCGCGGCCCGACCACCAATCAAGCACCTCTAGCACCTCGATCCGGCGGTCGCCGACAAAAAATGCGCGCGGCATAGCCTCCCCTCGATGGTCCGAGACGCATTCCACACGAACAGTCAATCGCGGATCCAGGCCCATACGGTCGAACTGGAGGCTTTTTCTAACTTCTCCCAATCGGCAGGAGATAGAGGGGCTGTTCTTGTGGGCCGAGCGTCAAGGTCTCCGCCACCCGCGCATCGTCGAAGGCCCCGATCGCGACCGTGCCCACAGGCAGAGCCCCCGCTTGGAGATAGACATTCTGGGCAGCATGGCCCGCCTCCATATGGACGTACCTGACACCTCGCTGGCCATACTTCCCGGTGACCCGCGCATAGACTGCGCACATCACCAGGATGGCAGGCGCCTGCGTGATCGCAGTCTGATCGAGGGCCGCACGGCCGAGCGCCAGACGCAGGTCACCTTTGGCAAGCCGAAGGAGAGCATGTTCATGCGGGCGGTAGCGATAAAGCCCAATGGAGAGTCCCTGGACATTCCCTGCAAGGACATACACTTCCAGCGGGTACAGCGCGCCCGCGGATGGCGCGGTCCGCAACCCGCTTTGGTCGGTGACACCCTGCACTGCCCAGAGCAGTTGGCCAAGGTCATCAAGCGTCAGCGGCGCGTCTGAAAATTGTCTGACGGATCGCCGCTTGAGCAACGCCTGCTCAACTGAGATGGCGCTCGCATATCGGGGTTTCGGCACCGGCACCTTCTCATCCACGCAGGCCAACCTTTCTCAAAGAGGACACCTTCGTCACATCGTTCGAACCCGCTAACAGCAGGACCTGCCTCGGGTTGCCCGCTCCATCCACCGGATTTGCTCCGCCGCCTCCCCTGTCGCTTTCAACGGGACGCTACCTTACAAACGAGATGAGCACGGCCGTAGCCGCCATTGATGGGCCGACCTACCAAAGCCCAAAACTCACATCCTTGAAAGGGATCGATTCCCACTGCTCGGTTTCCACATCCAGGATTGCGATCGCTTCGGAGGAAGGCAGGATTCTCATCCCCTTGGGGCAAACCCAGAGATCGGACTTCAGCGACTTGAAGTAGAGGTGTGGCCGGACCTGGGCATAGTCTCGCTCATGGAATAACTCGAGCAGGCGCAATGCCTCACTCAATGTCATCGGTGGTCCTCCTTTCCTATGCCTCAACAAGGTTCTCAGGAATAGTAAGGTGAAGCAAGAGCAATGCCCCCACGTGGTGAGGGACTCGAGGTCCTTGGGACATCCCTATCACCTTCCCCACAGACACAGCGCGTAGCTTGTGGCAGATTTCCCCAAGGAGGAAGATTTTCAGACTCCAGGTTGGCTACTGGATGGCTTTACAACAGCGCTCACTGGTTTGCCAGTGGAACCCTTCTTTAAGCAAACCGACTCTGAGCAACTGGCGTCCTTCTTGCGTCAGGGTATCCCGGGGCATCGCGATGGCTTCGCTGACTCGTATGGAAGAATTGGAGGTGGCGCCATGTCTAACGCCCATCGTTCTGTGGCCGGGTTATGGCTATCCATTCTCAGTTTCACGTGCCTCTTGCTCTTTGGCTGCGTCACACCAAGGGATCTCCAGGAGATCCGGACCGACGTCAGCAACCAGCTTTCCGTGCTGCGAACCGACATCGCACAGGTCCGCCAGGGACTTGAAACGACCAAGGCAGATGTCGCTCTCTTGAGGTCCCTCGGCATGGTAGTGGACGCAATGAAAGGGCGCCTCGATGGGATCCAAACCACCGTGCAAGGCCTCCAAACCGAATCGGAATCTCACCGTACCGCGATCAGTACAATCCGCGGCGATTTTCGAGAGTTCAAAGTGGCCCATGAAGCCGTGGCAAAAGAAACCGACCGCCTCCGGGGGGTCGTGGGGTCGCTCGAACAAGGCATGATCTTCCAGCTCCAAGTTGAGGTCAACTTGGCTCGCGATCGCATCAAACAACTTGAACAAATCATCGAGAACTTGCAGAGGCAAACGCCGCCGAAAGAAGGCGCTTCGCAGCCCAAGCTGTGAGCGAGACTTGCGAACCCTCAAGAAGAGCCTTTCGCGTCTCTGTAGCAATGAAGCATCTGGCTTTGCGGATTTTGGCAACAGTTGCACCCTTATAAGCTGCCCCGAATTGCCCCATTGTTCGCCACCGTTGAGCCATCCGGCATCTTTGCTGAACCCAGACAACCGTCTAATGTTCTAGTAAATCGTCCGTCTTAGTTCGTTGCACATCAACGTGGCATTGCTCATGCACGCTCTCGCTGTCGTCGAGCATCTTCTTCAAATGAGGCATTCATGCCGAACCAGAACGGTGTGGCTCATTGGATCATGGAAATCATTCTTCGCTCTCAGGACTGCCTGCTCGAGGAAGTGGTCCTCCAATGTCCGGACCTCACCTGGAATCAGGTATTCCTCACGGTGGATCATCTCAGTCGAAGCGGTGAGGTGCGACCGATGCCGAAAGGACCAAGTGTCTATACTCTTCGCCTTTCCAATCAGGCGTCGGCCGTCCTCGCGCCAGGCGACGACGTGGAGGGTCGCGAGGCGAGGTGAGGGATGGTGGCGGACATGGAGAGGCAGAATTCTGACGAACCGATTACCGGGTACAACACCAAGAACAGTCAGCGCAAGGATGAGGCACTATGGCACAAGTCACGACCAAAGAGAAGGAAACTACAGCGGTGACCGTGCACAGGCCCACGGAAATCCTGCCTCGGAGGAGCGACATCGACCGTTGGTTTGATCGCCTGTTCGAAGACTTCTGGCGACGGCCTTTTCCAAGCCTCTGGCGATCGGAACGGTGGTGGCCGTTCGACGCGGACATCACGCGCGGGCCAGCGCCAGCGGTTGACGTCTATGAGAACAAAGACGAGGTGGTTCTCAAGGCGGAAGTCCCGGGCCTTTCGAAAGAGGATCTTCACGTGGAGATCTCAGGCTCCGCCCTGACGATCAAGGGAGAGAAAAAACAGGAAGAAGACGTGGAAGAAGAGGATTACTATTGTTGCGAACGGTCCTATGGGACCTTCTCGCGAACCGTCGAGTTGCCCTGCGAAGTGAAAGCGAAGGAGGCTAAGGCCTCGCTCAAAAACGGGGTCTTGGAGATCCGTCTGCCAAAGACGGAGGAGGCCAAGACCAGGAGCATTCCCGTCAAGATTGACTAGGCTGGAAAACCTTTTCAACTGACCGCGCATGACGACGGTGGTACCGGATGGCGACATATGCGAAGTGGTCGCACGCGCGTCTTTGTTGCGAGAGAAGGTGGCGATGACAGTCGTGGGCGGACTGCTTCTTATGGTAGGACTGGCCACGGCCTCCTTCCCCGAATCGCCCACCGAAGTGGTCCGAGGTACCATCAACGAAGTCATCCGGATTCTCGAGGATCCAACGTTGAACGCGCCTAGCCTACGGAAACCGCGGCGGAGACTCCTCGAAGAAGTCATCGGGAGCCGGTTCGATTACGAGGAAATGTCGAAACGGACTCTCGGCGCCTATTGGCACCAATTGAACGGCGCGGAGCAAGCAGAATTCGTCAAGCTGTTCAAGGCCTTTCTCTCAGATCGATACGCCTCGAAAATCGAGGGATATTCCGGCGAACAGGTCGCCTATCTGTCGGAGCGGACTGAAGGTGCCTATGCTGAGGTGCGAACTAAGTTGGTATCGAGCAAAGTGGAAATTCCGATGGACTATCGGCTGATCGCCAAGGCCGGCAGGTGGTATGCCTACGACGTCATCGTGGACGGCATCTCCCTCGTGAAAAATTACCGGAGCCAGTTCACCGGCATCATCCGTTCCTCCTCCTATGCCGAACTGGTCCGAAGGCTGAAGGAGCGGTCGGAGATCGCCGCAAACCACTCATGAAGACGATCCGGCCAGCGCTGCATATCGCGCTCGAGAGCGTACGTCACTTCGCCCCAAAACGCGAAATCCCTACTCCTTATTACAGTATATCGATCGATCCCGCGAAAATGCCTGTGGCGGCCAGCATGTGAGAACACGCATCTCGTCCCTGATGACGGAGATTTCCCACCGGAACTGTTGGGCCAGGTCCGCATAATGGGACTGTTCCGCCGCGGCGATAATCCGATTCCCGACCCGCCACACCGGTTCAATTTCGTGAGGGTCGTGCGAGAACCATATCTAGGGGGGTCCTGAAAAACCTGTCAACAGGCCTGGTTCCCAAAGTCCTGTTCGTCGCTCTGGGGCAAGAGCAAGAATTGCCACCGCTGCGGGTAGGGAGTCGCGGCGCAGCCGACCATCAGCAACACGATCCAACGCGCAAGCCAGGCTAGCGTCACGACGAAGTAGAATCGCCATTGGGCGGTTCCGCGTTTCATCGGTACCCCCAACCGGACAGCCGTTCTGGCTTTCTCAACGAGAACACTGCCTTTTCTCTCGCCATCAACAGAAACACGTCCCACTTGAGCGGTAGTGCCGGAGACTCCGCTACCCCTTGATGCAGATGAGCGGTTCCAGCCTCGCCACCTTGCGGGCCAGTTTCGCGCGATCCGCCGCGTCCACCACTTCGCTGACATCTTTGTAGGCACCCGGCGCCTCCTCGGCCACGCCGCGGAAAGACGGGCTGCGGATCAGAATGCCCCGCTCGCCCAGTTCGCGAATCACGTCCCGGCCGTGCCATTTTCGTACGGCATGATGCCGGCTCATGCTACGACCAGCCCCATGACACGCGGACCCGAAGGCCAGCGCCATGCTCTCGCGCGTGCCTACTAGCACGTAGGAGGCAGTTCCCATCGTCCCCCCGATCAGGACCGGCTGGCCGACCGCCCGCAGAGAGGGTGGAATATCCGGATGCCCGGGCCCGAAGGCCCGCGTTGCGCCCTTGCGATGGACGAAGAGACGCCTTGGTGTTCCGTCGATAACATGTTCTTCCTCTTTGCACGTGTTGTGCGATACGTCGTACAACAACGTGAGGGCGACTTGCGGCAGCACGTCGGCGAACGCCTGCCGGACCAGGTGGGTGAGAATCTGGCGATTTGCGAGGGCGCAATTGATGGCCGCGCGCATCGCTCCAAGGTATTCCTGCCCGACCTCCGAATTGATCGGCGCGCAGGCCAGTTCGCGATCCGGCAGCGCGATGTTGTAGCGGGCCGCGCTGATCGCCATCCTTTTCAGGAACTCCGTCCCGATCTGATGTCCCAGTCCCCGCGAGCCGCAATGAATGCTGACTACGATGTCCCCTTCCTGAAGGCCGAAGACCGACGCGGCGTCGGGCGCGTAGATTTTCACCACGTGCTGCACTTCGAGGTAATGGTTGCCTGAGCCGAGCGTGCCCATCTCATCCTGTTGACGCTTCTTGGCGTGGTCCGACACATATACCGGCTTGGCTCCCGCCATGCACCCGTGTTCCTCTATGCACTCCAAGTCGGTTGACGACCCATAGCCCTGTTCCACGGCCCACCGAGCGCCCCCAGTCAGCATGGCATCCATGGCGCTTCGGTCCAGGTGCACTTTACCCGTGCTGCCCACACCAGCCGGAATCCGCTGGAACAGGACTTCCGCCAATTGTTCCTTCACCGGCTGAAGGTCCTCGGTCACAAGTCTGGTTCGAAGCAGCCGGACCCCGCAGGAGATGTCGAACCCCACGCCGCCGGCGGAGACGACGCCCCCGGTATCGGGATCGAACGCGGCAACCCCGCCGATGGGAAACCCATAGCCCCAGTGTGCGTCGGGCATCGCGTAGGAGGCGCTGACAATACCCGGCAGGGTCGCCACATTGACGACCTGCTCGTAGACCTTGTCGTCCATGTCCCGAATCAACTGCTCCGTGGCATAGATCACCCCCGGTACCCGCATTTTGCCGGTGGGAGGAATCTGCCATTCGAAGTGTCCATGCTGTTTCAGCAAACTGAGATTCATAACGCCCCTATGAGTCACGCAGGCTAGACGTCCACCACGCACTGCGCAATCCAGTCGCCCTTTTGGTCCTGTTTGACCAGAAGACCCGTGTAAGTCGCCCCTTTGACCTCCGCAGCCGGCTGATGCCTGGCGACCTCGACCGGTTCTCCCCACGCCGTGGCATGCAATGATCGGCCGTTGAGCCGGACCTCAAACCGACTGAACAGCATCTTCCTAGTGGCCATTTCGTAGACCAGCGCATTCAGCCAGTCGACGAGCAGCAATTCGTCATCCGGAGCCTCACAGTGCACCGCGACCGGCTGCTTCGGGGCCACCCGAGCTGGATCGGTGATCACCGCCGTCATGGCCAAGGCCGCACCTTCAAATGCGGCCTCCTTCGTCGAACCGATCCCTCGAACGCCCATATCGGCCTGGTGAGAGAAGTGCTCCCAGTTGGGGTTTATTGTCTCGGGGTTGGAACATTCGGCCATTAGTCTCCCCGGTACAGATCGCTCAGCGACCGATGTTCGAGAAACCGTTTCAGCGCGCCGGCAATGACCGGCGCAATTGAAATACTTTGCAACTGCGGCCAATCTCTGATCGGTTGGAAGACCGTGTCCGTGATCGCGATGGTTTTCACCGCGTCCTGCGCAAGTTTCTGACGCGCGCCCGCCAGCAGTAGTCCATGAGTGGCCGCAATCGTGAGTTCCTGGCGCGCGCCGGCTTTGAGCAGCGCCTCAATGGCGGACGCAATCGTGCCGCCGGTCGAGATCATATCGTCGACAATGAGGCAGGTCTTGCCGCCAACATCACCGACGAGATGCGTCACGTGGGTTCCCGTCGCGCTGTCCCGGCGCTTGTGCAGCACGGCCACCGTGCCGTTCAGGCGATGGGCGTAGTCAGTCGCCATGCGCAGCGCCCCAACATCCGGCGCCACGACCACGACCCCCTGCGGCAGCTCCTCGCGCAAGAAGGTCGCCAGCCGCGGAACAGCCGTCAGCGTGTCAACAGGAATCCGAAAGAATCCTTCGATCTGCGGCGCGTGAAGATCCACCGTCACCAGATGATCAATCCCGACCGTTTCCAGCACATCCGCGACCATCCGACCCGTGATCGGCTCGCGACGCCTATGCCGCTTGTCCGAACGCGCGTAGCCCAAATAGGGCACCACCGCCGTGATGCGCGCAGCCGCCGCCCGTCGACAGGCATCCGCCAGGGCCAGCAGTTCCACGAGATGATCATTGACGGGGGGCGAGAGCGGCTGTATGAGAAAGACTTCTTTTCGCCGCACTGATTCCTGGAGTTGGACAGAAATTTCCCCATCGGGAAAGCGTTCGATCGCACAGGCGCCTGGAAGCAGGCCCAGATCCGCCGCGACCGCCGCCGCCAATTCAGGGTTGGCCGTTCCCGCCAAGACGACAAACTCTCTCGACATGTGTCTGGACTCCTTCCTGATAAAGGCTGGTGTTTCCGCCCTCCCATGATCGATCCGAGGCATTTATCAGCCGGCCTTCTGCTCTTCACGTCCCGAACGGCCTCTTCGACCCTCACCAAGCACCGCAGTTTGACCTCGTAACGAGCGGACAAGGCCTTGAGACTCGGGCTCCTGCCACGCATTTTCCGGCCAACCGGCCACCTCAATCTTCACGACGACTGGAAGAGGGGGATAGAGCCGCTTGATCTCGGAGAGCAATTCCGCAAGTCCTTCGCCAACAAAGTTGTCCCCCAAAGACCGCCGCGTCAAACCGAATCTCCCTAGGTATAGCCGAGGCTGGCGCGTATCTCTTTCATCCCGCGAGCTTTCAATCTCTTCAGCGCCTGTTCTTCAATCTGCCGGATCCGCTCCCGCGAAACAGAGAATCGCTGGCCAAGCTGATCGAGGGTCTAAGAACGGCTTTGCCCGATTCCAAAGTACATCCGGAGAATCGTCTGCTCCCGATGGCTGAGCCGTTGACTGAGGAGTGAATCCGGCATGCTCGCTTCCGCGTCAGCGATGAACTCGCCAAGCCGGGTCTTACCCTCCCCTCTCGAGGCCTCCAGCGAGATCGGCTGCTGGAACACCCGCATAATCTCATGCACCTTGCGGCGCCCCGCATTGAGTTCCCGTGCAATCTCCTCCGCCCGGGCTTCTCGTCTGAACCGTTGGGCTAACCGGTCCGACGCCCGCGTCAGCCGACGCATAGCTTCCGTCACATGCACGGGAATCCGAATCGTGCGGGATTGATCCGCCACAGCGCGGGTTATGGCCTGGCGGATCCACTACGTTGCACACGTGCTGAACGTGAAACCTTTCTGATGCTGAAAGCGCTCGGTCGCCTTCATGAGACGATATTGCCTTCCTGGATCAGATCCAACAAGGCCAACCCGCCTCCGGCGTACCGCTTGGCAATTCAACCACCAGTCGAAGATTGGCGCGAATAAGTTCTTCCCTTGCCTCTTCCAAGATCACGCGTGATCGGCGCACCTGTTCACCGCATTGTTCAAGGAGCCTGACGTCAGCAATGCAAGACGGCTCTCGAGCTTTTGCAAGCAAGATGACGGGGCAGGCTCGGCCTTGTCTATAACCGGAGCGGGCAGGCCATTAGCCTCGCCTATCTCATGTAACTGCTCGGCCGCTTTTCGGATCTGTCCACTCCACCCCAGGCGCCTCGCAATCAGGACGGCATCCTGGAGCGCGGCCCGAACGGCCCTCGTGCCATAATCGATCCGCTCTGCCAGCGCGACTTCTTGCTCTCGCGTCAGCAGCGGCCGGTCGCCTAGGATTCGCAAATACCGATCCGTCAAGTCGGTAGAAGAACGACATCTTCTCTCCTCAGACGGCGATCCGCTTCCTTCCGCGGACGGGCCCGTTGGACTCCGTCCTGTTCACGTTCCAGAAGCCCAAAGAGACCGTCGGTATCCATGTCATCGTCATCGGACCCGCCATCGAGAACGCCCTCCTGTCTTCGATTTCGCCGCTCCTGGAATAACGGTGCTTGCATGTGCACGGTCTTCCCTTGAGGCTATGCTCCTCAACCGGACGCCCTGGTTCAAACTCCCGTTCTACGAACGGCAAGTTCCTCCTCTCTGACATATTGCCTTAGCCGCAACCCCGGCAGAGTCCAAGAGCAGTACACGCACAGGGTGGACAGATCATTCGCCTCGTTCATCTGGCAATGCTCGCAGAGACCAGGACAATCCCTCGGCCCCAGACCCCACCGGCAGACTGCCCCATGAGCCGCGCCACCGCCGCGACGCCCCGACAACCGTCGAAAGTCCCTCCGGGCGCTGGAGCGATGAACAACCAGGCGAGGTCTACACAGGGCTGTGGTGATGAACCATAGGGAAGTGCAAGCAAGCGAAGCACAGCTCATCATGATGAGGGCGAGCATTCTCATGATAGATCCTTCCCGCACCGCCGCCTCCGTGCATGGCTCTTCGTGAGCGTACAGAGGCGCCTTACGAGTTCAGCCCTCCGCACAGCGGCGGAGCCAATCGCTCCATTGCTGGCTAATAACGGGACAGGCCGGAACGAACGACGGCGGGCACTATGCTGCCAGGCCTGTCATTCCGCTGTCTTGGAGGCTGAAGGCCGCCTGGTATAAGTTCGAACCGGCGCGGCCCGGCTTTCGTCGGTCGACTGTCACGGATGCTCATCGAGTGCAGGTCAACGGTTGTCCCGCACACGACACAGCACCATCCTCTCTGGCTCTGCGTTCGATCTCCCACGGTCAATGCAGGTAATCGGACAAGCATCATCAAGTGGCCACAGTGCTCGAACTGCCGGGTTGTCGTTTGTGTGGCCTGTGCGTATTTTGCGTTCATTGTCTCCTCCCTATGCCTTTCTCTTCCTCGGTGCAGCAGAGCGACGGTTGTGGTTAAAAAATGAGGGGCGCGGCCGTTCTGTTTTGGCGATGCGTTCCCTCTCTTCTCTCAACACAAGGCGTTTCAGCATGAACAATGCCAGCCGTGTCCGCGGCAGACCACGGGAACAAACAGCCCTGCGAATGGGTCACTTAGAACAACGCTGGGCTGCGCCCCGAGAAGCAGAGTATGAACGGTCTAATTAGCGGTGTGGTGTTTCAGGTCAGTAACCGCAGGGTCCGTTGTAGCTTAATGCCCCAGAACAGACGAAAAGCATCGGAGGCTTGGCGTTGGCCACAACGGCGCGGACAGTGGAAACCGCTTCGAGGATTGAGTCGGGAAGCTTCGCCGAGTTGTGCACACGCGTCTCGGTCTTATGAACTGGTGCAGGATATTTGCTCTCCGTTCTCCCCATGAAGGAGCCGGGGTATATGAGGCGGGTGACGAGGAGGGTTGCAGGCCAACAACAGCATTGACAAGCCCACGATGATGGGTAACATCAGATCGCGCCACCACGTATCTGGCTCCTTGGTGATCCAGCCGTGGGCAGGTCGCAAGGCCTCACGCTGTGTGCAGTGATCGTGTACGCTCATCGTAACGAACACAGGCTTGCGCACGAGCGATTCTTCCCACCTCTCCGACATCCGGCGGACTTTGGCTTCGGCACGATTTATGGGCACCGCTTCTCTCTCGCCCCTGTTATCACAAATGCGGCATGGCGGGCGCCAAGGCCCGGATGTATTCGATGACGTCCATCATCTCCTCGTCCGTCAGCCGGCCGCGCCAGGCATGCATCGGACTGAAGAGTACGCCGTTGGAGATGGCGATGAGTAGCTCGAAGTCGCTGCGGGCACGAGATCGCGGCGCATGAAAATCGGCCGGGCGGACGATCAGGTCGTGCGCGTCCGGCCCATCGCCATTGCCCATCCTGCCGTGACACCGGAGGCAATGCTCCCTGTAGATCGCCTCTCCTCGATCAGGATGTCCAGGCCTCACCTGCGCCGCAAGCCATGAACTGGACAGAACTACGGCGAGCACGCCGATAGTGAGAACAAAAGTTTTGAACATCGCGTCCTCTCCGCCTGTGACTTGGTTATCCGTGAGTTGGAGAGCCCTGACGGAGTCCTCCTCTCAACGGCGCTCCGGCGCATCGGCACGGGGTCCCGATACGTCCGGCTCTTGTTTCATGCTCATTCGCGCGAGCACATGCTTCACAGGACAATACCCCACCGCACCAGAGACCACGGCCAGCAATCCGACGGTCTCCGCTATTTCTTCGGCCCAAAACGGAATGGATAGGGTGATGCCGAGAACCATTAGAACGAGTCCGCTGACAATTCTGATCCAGCGTTCCACGGTTCCCACATTCCGTATCATGGCACTTGCCTTCACCGGCCTCGCATTCGAGCCAAGGGTTGCGAAAACAGAGAGCAGATCGCTCAGAGACCGCGGCTGACAGCCCTAGACGCAACCGTTTTGCACTTCCTTATAGGTATTCGTTGAGAAGCGCAAACCCGATGCCAGGAAAATGCCTTGTCAGAGCCGACCACATTCGATGGGAAGATGGGAGAATTTCCGGCTGATGGCCAGTCCTCCCTGAAAAAGGGCACCGGTCGATGGGGTATTTCGGGCCGGAGTACACGCAAGCTCTGTCGCCAAATGCTACAACATAGGCCCGCAAGTCTCACGCATCGCTTCGGACGGTAGTGGTGATACCCCTTCAGGAGTGCCTCCTCAAGAGGGTGGACCGTCCGGTTATCTCCCTCACCGCTCGCGCTCGCCATTGCCGATGTCCGGGCCGACTCTGCCGGTGGTGCCAATTTCAACGCCTGTCGGCGGCGTCTGCCCGATTGCCTTGCCCGTTGGGGGAATCACGCCGATCTCCGGCCCTGTCGGCGGGACGGAGCCAGTCTCTGCCCCCGTCGATGGCACCACGCCGATCTCCGGACCGTGCGGGGGTGTCACCCCGATCTCCATACCTGTCAGTGGACCTGCCGGCCGGCGTGCAGGCTTGATCGCTTGGATGAACGCCTCCAGTTCGGCCCGTTGGTGCCGTCGTTCGTTCCAGGCCGTGAGGAAATCAAGCGAGAGCAGTCGCGCCTCGGCTGCATGGATTTCTTTCAACCGCTGCGCGATCCGGTCGAGATCGTCTCTGGCCCGCACGACCTGCGTCACAATACTCGTAAACGTGAGGCCCCGCGTTCTCATCAGAGACATGAAGAGATCAGGCGGAATGGCCTTGAGTAAGTCGTTGGCCTGTTCGGCTAGGTCCTCGGCTTCTTCGATCGACGTCACTTCGGTGGCGCAACAGTCGAGGAACCACCGGTAACGCTCCAGAAACTCCGAGACGTGGTGAAGGAAGGCCTCGGGCGGAAAGGGACGATGTGGTGAACGCGATGTCCGTTCAGTCTCCTTGACCAGCGGCACACAGCCCGATTCCAGCGTCTCGCTGTAGCGTTGGTCGACGGGATGATCCGGACACCAATAGACGGCCGGCGCCGACCAGCCACGGTTCACGACCCACAGCATAATCACCATCGTCGACAACACTAGCATTGGCGACCGTCTTCGCCCCAACCCCATACTCAACACCGTCCTTCTGCCTATCGACTTGTCGTCACCCGGTCGATCTTCACACCTTCCGCTTCGCCGCCTGCGACCGGGATCGGGCTGCAGATTCCGGTCCAACCCACTCGACCCGCAGCATCATGTCCTTATGCGCCCAGCGATAGGACGCCTTCCCGCCGAACGCCCGGACCAGCTCACGTCCAATCCGTTGGGCCAACTGGTCGCTCGTGGTCTGAACCTCCATCTCGCGCTTGTTGAAGGTAACGATTTTCATCACGCGCGCCAAGGGATTCACCGCCAATGCACGGGCTTCTTCATTCGAAATCAGCCCGCGGACCTCGGCCTCGTGCTTGTCCAGATCAGGCCACCGGAGTGTGACGATGCCCTCGGGATAGGCATCGCGGATTTTCCGGCAGGCCGGGCAGAGCATCGTTCGGGTCCCGGCTGAGGCGCTGAGCCTGGCAAACTCCGCCTCATCGAACATCCAGCGTTTCTTCGCAAAGACCGCGTGACACTCGGGGCAGATCAGAGGGCCCCGCGGCGCCCTGAGTATCGCATATGGATCCTGCTTCGCCTTCTCTCGCTCCTTGTATGATGTGGTATAGCGTTGCCCCCGTCTGGTACTCATGCGTGGTATCCCTTCCTGCTGACCCGCCGACCCAGCCTCGTTTCCAGTGAGACCACCTCGGCCATTCGGGTAGGCTTCATCAGCGCCACAGTAACTCGATGCCAGTCCACAGGCACGTCCAAGTTCCACAAGACCGCCTCTACTTCGGAGAGACGCGGCCGTTTCATCCCGTACACATCCGGGTGAACCTCTATGTATACCCGCCCGGCATAGACCGCGATCTTCACCGGCTCATACATCAATTCTCCCGGCATACCCACCGCAACCAGGGAGACGAGCGCCCGAATGTCGTCGGGATGCAGACGGATGCAGCCGTGGCTTTGATACTGGCCGATGCTGGACGGAGCGATCGTGCCATGGATGCCATAACCGGGAATCGAGAGTCCCAACCAGAACTCCCCCAAGGGATTCTCCGGGCCGGGCGGCACTCGCGTCAAGACGCTGCGCCCTTCGGCTTCCATTTCCTGCTGAATCGACCGCGGCACTTCCCAGACGGGATGACGTTCTTTTGAAACGATCCTGAAAGCTCCAGTCGGCGTCTGCCATCGGCCCGGCTTGCCGAGTCCGACACCGGCATGAAAGATCAAGCGTCCGCGCTCGAAACAGTAGAGCATCGCTTCCGGCAGGTTGATCACGACGCCGCTCTCCCTGACCGCCGGAACGATACGCCTCGTCTCGATCAAGAGCCGCCGGCCGGGATAGAGGCGGTCCGGATTCCGCAAGCCGTTGACCTGTGCAACCACCCTCCAGTCTGCTCCATACCGACCGGCAATCGCCAGCACCGTATCGCCTTGCCGAACCTGATAGTCTACCGTGTGCTCAATGACCTCCGTGAAAATCGGGACAGTTCCGTCTCCCCATCGCGACACGGCGCCCGTTCACTCCATAATTCCGAAGCACCCATGGCAATGATCCTTGGACCGACAGACGCCGGCGAATCATCGTTGCCCGACGCCTTGGTCCTGCGCTTCCGTGTGCAATTCGCGGAGGCTGACAACGCAGTCCACGAGAGCGCAAGGACAATGCCAGCAAGCAACGGTCCGGCATTAGAACAAAAGGCCGTATGCCCAGGTGTTAGGCTGAACGATCGATGGTCCGGAGTAGGGCGAACCTTGATCGGTGGGGCGTTTCAGGCCAGGACATGGGTGCGCCCTTGTCGCCAAATGCCACAGCAGCAGGGAATTCCTTCCGGTTATTTTCTCTCGATCACGCCGCAGGCAATTCGCGGTCCTCCCGGTGCATCCTTGTGTGGCGGATCAGGCAGATACCGGTCCTCAAATTCGTGGATGACGAGGGCGCTCCCATCATGATCAAAGACCGAGTTCAGACCCAGCGACAAGGTGATGCGGCTGGTTACGGTGAGCAGCGATCCCCTCCGTTCCCCGTTCGGCAGCTCGATCACCAGGAGATTCGGCAAATCGCCGAGATGGTACGGATGATTCTCCAGCCCCGGACTCACATTGGCGTTGGGATTCACGGCCGGATCCACGTTCCCATCGAAGTGCCCCTTCGCGGCCGACAAGGGTTCGCATTGGCCCGTCTCATGAATGTGGATGGCATGGCGCCCGGGAGTCAGCTTGCTGGCGGATGTCCCGGCCAGCGTAAGCAGGAGCCGTACACGACCTTCTCGTTCTTCGGTCAACGTAGCCTCCCCGAAGATCCCCGGCCCGCGGATAGTGGCCTTGGCGTGAAACGGCACTGGATGGTCGCCTGTGTAGTAGTACTGCGCGCATCCACCCAGCGCAAGCACTCCGATTGTCGCAATCGTCACGCCTATCTTCAGCCGACCCATTTGGACGATTGACTCGAGCTCTTCGCCAACGACGATGAGCTGTCCATGCTTGGCTATCTGCTTGTCACTTCGGTTTTACCGGACGAAAGATCGTGGCCTTGTCTTGCTGGACCAGGAGAAGCACCAAAGCGCGGGGCTTCAGTTTATCGACGAACCGCTCGAAGTCCTCGACCGTGCGCACCCGTTTGCGGTTGAGATCCCGGATGATGTCCCCTTGCTGGAGTCCGGACAGATCCACCGAACTGCCGGGTTCCATTTCAGTGACCACCACGCCACCCCCAATCTTGAGGCGTTTGAGATCTTCCGGTGCATGGGGCTCGACACCGACCCCGGCCAGCGCATGCTCACTGCGCTCGTTCTCGCCCAGCCCGCGCGCCTGGGCGACGGTCTTTGCAATTCTCCGATGGTGATCTGCATTTCTTGCGTTTCCTTGTCTCTGAGGATGGAGACGGTGACCACCGTACCAGAGCGGTATCAGCCACCATGCTGCGCAGGCGAATAGGATCTCTCACCTCAACACGGTTGTATGCTGTGATAATGTCGCCGCGCCCGGTTTCGCGTTCGCCGCAGGACTTCCTTCCATCACATCGCTGATCAACACACCGTTGGCCTACGGTACACCAAATTCTTTGGCCAGATCCTCGATCAATTCCTTGATAGACACCCCAAGCCAACCACGGACAACCTTGCCGTGCTTGATTAGACTGACCATCACGCTCCGGACCATATTGCTCGGAATAGCAAACCCGATTCCCATGTAGTTGCCGGTGCGCGTGAAGATCGTCGTATTGCTACCAACGTGTTCTCCGTTCAGATCGGCTACCTCCGCGCCCCCCCTGATTCCTGGTGAGATCCGGACAGGCTTCGATGAGTTCCTCGAACAAGCAACCTGTTCTGATCTGGCCACTAACGCTTTCATAATCGACTCGACCGCCCTCGATTCTCTTGCCACGGTCCTCCTGTCATGACCCTTGAACAATCTCGGGTGTCAGAGGAGCTGTGCAGATGGAATGCCAGAAGAATGGGATGCTCATCCCCATGTTGTTCTGTGGGAGGCCACTCTGACAAGGAGATGAGCGAATCGCGATAATGGCTTATGACCTTACTGGGGAATTCTGATACAGAAGCACATGCGAGCTTGTGGCTGAACGCCACACACGGTCTGCTCTTGGTCAACCAGTCTCTGACAAAACCTGCGCATACAATTCAAGACCCTGGAAGCCGCGCCTGTTGGCACACAAGATGCTTCATCAACGCACGCGACATCACCACGGATAACAGAACCATGCATTCCAACCAAGGAGGTGGGTCATGAGACTTCGTGTGCACCGATTCGTTGCGTGGGGCATTCCCGTCACGGCGGCGATCATGGTTATGGGGCTTCCATTCAAGTCGGTTTCTGCAGTCGAGCAAGCGTCGATCGAAGCGCCACCGATCAAAGTTGAGGTGGAGATCCGGGAAACAGAAAAAGGCTTCAATCCTGAAAAAGGCAACACCCCGGCCATTTACACCACCACCGGTGTGCCGACCACAATCGTGGTCCGCAACAAAGACCACGTGACTCATGGCTTCACGTCTCGATTGTTCAAGGAAGTCCCGGTCCGGATGGAGGGACAGGGCACCGAGCTCAGAGGAAAAGACTTCAAGTCCTTCCACTTGGAGCCCGGGAAGACGATGACGCTCCATTTCACAGCGTCCTCAAAAGAACATCCTATGACCGGTCAGCCCGAGACGCAATGGTATCTGTTCTGGTGTGATCTGCACCCCGAAGCCAAGGGGGAACTCTATATCGTCGAAAGTCGTGGCGAAATCGGCGGCGGATGATCGGTCTTGGACGTCGCGTGCAGCAGATCGGCCTCATTCCCTATAAGAACATCTCAGGCCAGGGAGCCCTGGTGTGGGAGGTCACATCCACACCGGGGGCTTCCGGTTATAAAATAGTAATTAGTCGCCCGAGCGGACGCTCATGGTTTCGTCCTGACACGACATCGACCGAACTTCACCGATCTGGTGAGACATGAACAGGTCGACCGGCCGCACAATCCAACTTTTGCCCCTGTTCCTGATCGTCTGGACTGTGCTTAATTCCCAGACCGGCAGGCCGGAGACATTCCAGTTCACGGCTCAAGAGTTGGCGAATCAACAAGCGACTTGGTCTCCTGGCGAGGTGACGATTCGCAGGAACCGTGATCCACAAGATGAATTAGTGTTTGTCCTCGTGAACCCCACCAAGCGCACACACGCCTTCGAGTCTCCCGGCTTGCTGGAGTTGGCCATCGATGACCAAGATGGGCCCCTTGCCAGGCCGTTACGAGTCACGGTTGCGCCAGGAGAGAGCCTGCAAATCAGAGTTGGGGTTGCACAAGGGGAGCGGGAGCCCGATCCGGCTTGCACGACGGCCGGCGAGTGTTATCGGTTTTACTGTCCTCTGCACCGAGGCGACAACGATCCAGGCGGTATTATCCGTGTGATACCCTAGCGGCTCCCCTGCCAGACGTTTCTCGCGAGCACCTGCCCGGTTCCAGGCCTTTCCGACACCCCCCGCTGATGCGGTTCGGATTTACTCACCACGAAGAAACCGCCGATGCGAGCACGTGACCGAGATGGGAGCAGGGCGAGGACTGCCGGCTATTAGGCAGTCCGGCAGAAACGTTCAGCCGGTTAGCGCCGCCTCTCCTTATTGGAGCTACCACGGGATGTGACTTCAGTTGCGCCGGGGAGGACCACTCCGCATTCCTTACCGAAATCGATACGGTTCGTACGGCCTTGCCGATCGACTTGAAGTTCGAAGAGAGGATCTTCAGTCTGCGGAATAGATAAAGCTTTTTGCTTTCGCCGAGAACACGGACGGTGTCAGCATACGACCGCGCGGACCGCTGATCTCAGCGCCGGTAAGGTGGAAGTCCGGTGAAATAGAACGCCGCGATGGCGACGGCCGCCGCCACATTGAGGGATTCGACGCCACGCTCAAGGGGGATGTAAAAACGGATCGCGGCAAGGTTCAGCGTCGCCTCGGAGAGCCCTCGGCTTTCGTTTCCCACCGCCAGCACCGCGCGTGCAGGCAACTCGCGGATCTCCCGAATCGCCTTCGCCCGCCGATCGTGCGGCTCGGCGGCTAGCACGGCGCAGCCGCGGTCGCGAAACCAGGAGGGATCGTTTCGACGGAAAATCGGCAATCGCAGCAAGGTCCCGGCCGTGGCGCGAACGACCTTGGGATTAAACGGATCGGCCGAATCGACAGTCAGCCAGACGGCGCTCAGGCCCATCGCCGCCGCCGTGCGAATGATCGCGCCGACATTGGCCGGGTCTTGCAGTTGCTCCCCGAAGAGACCCAGCATGAGCGGTTGGGCCAGCACCGTCTCTTCATCCCACTTCGGTTTGCGGACCACGGCCAGAATCCCCTGGGCCTGTTCCACATCGGAGAGTTTCTCGAACGTCGTCTCGCGGCAGACATACCGGCCTACCTCACGTCGTTCTAGCGCCCGTTCAAGCCTCGGCCGTTGCTTGTGCAGAAACGCCGGCGTGACAACCAGCACTTTGACCGCCGAGGCGCGTGAACGAAGCACTTCGAACACCGACTTGGCACCTTCCAGGACGAAGGCCTGTTCGGCCTCGCGCGCCTCCTTGTGATGGAGCAGGTCGCGGATCAGAGAGGCTGTAGCGGCGGGTAAGGAAGGAAAGTCGCGCATGTCACGCCGGTCCGGCTCACCGCGGGTGCGGCCGCGCGTTCTGAACAGACTACGACCTTTCTCGTTTCGCGCTTAAGCTTGCGCAAGAAACAGAGCGTGGGGAGGAAATCCAATGCCGGACCGAAGTTACTTTCGTTTTCGACCGGAGGAGACTTCGGCCGTCCGCAACCGCTGCGCCCTGGCTTTGGCCCGCCTCAATTCGTTGAGCTTGCCTCGGGTACGGTCCCGCTCTATCCGCAATTGCTCGAGCTGCGCGCGGAGGTGCGCTTTTTCCTGTTTGTGCAGGTCGGCGCACTCGGCGCGCGACAGGTTGATCCAGTCGCCGCTGCTCCGAGCCCGCCTGATTCGCTGATCCAAAGACTCGCGCAATTGCTTGCTACGCATGGACATAAGCGACTTCAACGCCTGCTGCCGGCGCTGCACTTCTTCTTCTTCGGCGAGAATGCCGCGGATGTCAGTGCCAAGCATCGAGTGTGCCTCCTATAGCCTGCCACAGTGAACCAAAATAACGGCGTATTTTACCCTATATCGCCCCCTCCTCGCCAGTTTTCGCAAGCCATTGTAATTCCAGCGCCATGATCCTTTGGACATGAAAAATCATGTCCACCGCGGCGGTTGCCTGAGGCCGGGCATTCACAGTATGATCGCAGCATGTCGATTGGCTCCCATCTGCAGGCCTGGCGGCTTTACCGAGGCCAAGCGGCTGACGTCTTGGCCCGGAACGCTGATCTTCCGGTTGCGACCGTCGAGGCGATCGAAGCGGGCGAACTGGACCCTTTGGTCTCGACACTGGAAGCGCTGGCCACCGCGCTCAAGGTTCCCGTTCCCTGGCTGTTCGGCAATCCGAAGGATTTTGAGTTGCTTTTCGAGCGGTCGGAGGAAGAAGGTGAAGGAGAGAGGCCGTTGCAACTCGACGGCGTTGATCCGGTTACGGAGAGAATTGTGTTCGGATCGCGCTGCGACCGATCACTCTACGCACTCCTGACGGCGTTGATCCAGAATGGCAACCCTAAGCTGCTGCGTGCCGCCGAGGTCAGCCTCCGCAGTTTGGTGAAACAATCCAGGCAGGCCGCCGTCCCCTGGCAGTCCCGTCCGCCCGGGCACTTCGAACCGCCCTCCGACTGAGCCGTTTATCGTCTTGACCCAGCCGTCGTTCCCGCTCCATAGAGCAAGATCGCCACGCCCGTCAGCGCCAGCACGCCCGGCCACGCACCCATCGGGGGAAGAGCAAAGAGCTGAAAAGGATCGGCGCTCACGTCCGGCCACAGTCCGCTCACCGCGATCGGGAACGCCAAGAAAATGCCCATGAGCGCTTCGCCGGTCACCAAGCCGGCGGCAAAGAGGACGCCTTGTGGAGAGGCAGGGTCGCCCGCTGCGGCTTCCCGTCTCCGCGCCAACTCTCCGATCACCCCACCCACCACGATGGCTGCGGATAACTTGAGTGGCAGGTAGATCCCTAGCGCCACCGCCAGCACAGGCAAGCGGAACGCGGCACCACGCGCTGCCAGCCGCCGATCGAACCAAATCACGAGCGAGCCGATGATCATACCGCCGCCCACAAGCGTCCACGGCAAACCTTCTCCGAAGACGCCTCGCGCCAGGCTTGCCATCAACATGGCCTGCGGCGCGCTCAAAGGGTGCGGATGTTCCACCGTCGGATCACCGATCCCGTATTTCCTCTGTAACAACGAAAGAACAGGCGCGATCACCACGGCAGCCGTCGCAACCCCGACGATCTGCATGATCTGCTGTTTCCACGGCGTCGAGCCGACCAAATGCCCGGTTTTCAGATCCTGCAGGTTGTCCCCACCCATCGCGGCCGCGCAACAGACCACAGCCCCGATCAACAAGGTCGCGGCGGGGCCAGCCGGGTGACCCCGGCCCATGATGGCCACGAGCAAGAGCGAGGCGAGCATGATGGTGGCGATCGTCACACCCGACACAGGATTGCTGGAACTACCCACTAACCCGGCCATATAGGCTGCGACCGACGAAAAGAGAAACGCCGCCGCGACCATCACCAGCGTCATGCCCGACGCCACAATGAGGTCCTTGACCACCGCGCGATAGATGAACCACATCGGTACGACAGCGCCTACCAACGCGAGGACGATCCAGGGAAGCGAGGCGTCCCGCTCAGTTCGCGGTTGGCGAACAGCCGCTGGGCTGTGCGTCTTGCCGATGTCGGCGACGGCCTTCGACAACCGTCCGTAGGATTCGGCCAGCCGGCTCACGCTCTGGAGAATCGGGGTCCGGATCTGAATCAAGGTCCACACACCGCCGACCAGCATCGCTCCGATGCCGATGTAGCGAATGCGGGTGCTCCAGAGCGTCCGGGCCGTGGCTAGACCGTCCGCACTCTGCGGCATTTCCGCCACTGTGCCGTACAGGGGAAGCAGAATCAGCCATCCGATCGCGCCGCCCAGAAAGACGACCGCTGCGGTCCGGAGGCCGATGATGAACCCGACCGCCAGCAAGGCTGGCGACAAGTTGATCCCGGCGTAGAGCACCGTCCGTCCGACTCGCCACGCTCCTTCTGCCGCCTCCGTCCAGAGCCGTACGCCGCTTTCGGCGAATTTCACGGCCCCGCCGACCGCCGCCGCTGCGGCCAAGGTTCGAAAGCCCGACGTCGCCGTCCGATCCCAGCCGGTCCCCACCTTCAAAACCTCGGCGGTAGCTATTCCCTCCGGAAAGGTCAGCCGCGCCCCGACTATAAGCGCCCGCCGCAGCGGAATTGTGAAGACGACACCGAGCAAGCCGCCGACGAAGGACACGGCGACCGTCTGCCAGTAGTCGAAGACCCGCCAATAGCCGATTAAGAGGAGCGCGGGAATAGTGAAGATCACGCCGGCCGCCAGGGCTTCTCCGGACGAGGCCGCCGTCTGAACGATGTTGTTCTCCAAAATGTTGGAGCGGCGGAAACAGCGCAGGACCGCCATCGACACGACGGCAGCGGGGATCGACGCAGAAACCGTCATCCCGGCGAACAGTCCCAGGTAGGCGTTGGCTCCGGCCAGAATGGCCGCCAGGACAACCGAGAGGACGAGCGCTTTGATCGTAATCTCGGGCAGGACCGTCGAAGCTGGCACGACCGGCCCGGCGCCTTGTTTTTCCTGTAACGGCAGCATCGACACAGCGCCCTCGATGGACGTTTCACAGAACCTGCAGGATCAGACACTTCAGGTAGCGGGTCTCGGGCATCGCGGCGAGCACGGGATGATCCCGACTCTGCGACCGGCTTTCGATCAGGCGCACCCTCCGTTTCGCATCACGCGCGGCGGCGAGCACGGTCCTCCAGAAGTCCTGTTCGCCGACGTAATGGGAACAAGAGCAAGACACAAGGAAGCCACAGGCGCGTATTAAGCGCAACGCCTGCCGGTTGAGTTCCTTGTAGCCAGCCAGCGCAGGGGCCACCGCCTGTTTGCTGCGGGCGAAAGCCGGCGGATCCACAATAACCAAGTCATATTGGCGTCCGGCCCGTTCCAGCTTCGGCAATTCCTCGAACGCATCGGCTTCCCGATACGCGCAGACCTGCTCGACTTTGTTCAGTGCGGCATGTTCACAGGCCAGGGCTAGCGCGTCGCGGCTCGCATCCAGCCCCAGCACCGAGCGGGCGCCATGGAGCGCCGCCTGGATGCCGAAAGCGCCCGTGTGGCAGAACACGTCCAAGACATCCAGATCTTGTGCCAACGAGGCGACGGCCAGCCGATTCTCGCGTTGGTCGCAAAACCAGCCGGTCTTCTGTCCTCGCTCCACATCCACGACGAAGCGGGCATTCCCTTCGTAAATCTCGACCCTGGTCGGGCCTTGCCCGCGCAGAAGCCGCCGCTCGAGCGGCAAGCCCTCCAACGCCCGGCTCTTCGCGTCGTTGCGAAGGTACACGGCTTGCGCGCCGGTCCGGCTGCTCAACAGTTCGGCAAGGAGGTCCTGGCGCCGATCCATGCCGAACGCCAATGTCTGCATCACAAGACACTCGCCGTAGCGATCCACGATTAAACCGGGAAGCAGATCCGACTCACCGTGAACAATCCGATAGGCGTTGGTGCCGGATACGACCCGCTCGCGCAATCGGACGGCCCCGTCCAGGCGGGTCGCCCAGAATCCTTCGTCGATGGGCTCTTCCTCCGAGGTAAGGATGCGGACCCGAATTTTGGAATGCGGATTGAAGAAGCCGCGGCCGTAGAACCGACCCGCGTGAGTGTACAGATCGACAAGATCACCGGCGGCGGGCTCGCCTTTCACCTCCTGCACATGTCCCGCATACACCCAGAGATACCCCGGGTCGACCCATTGCTCCCGATCACGCGACAGCACCACCCGGGCGGTCGGCTTCTCCGGCAGCGAAGACATGGCGTACTTATCGGTCTCTCGCCGCCTCCGCGTCAAGCCGAATCGATCCGCTACATTCACGCGCAACTTGCGCGCGCCAAGAGGCCGTGCGAAACTAGCCCCATGACCGAGGCTCATCCTTCGTATCGCCAACTGCGATCCCGCCTGCGCATGGCGCTCGCGGTCAATGCCTGTATCATCCTGGCGGAGTTCGTCGGTGGTCTCCTGCTGGACAGCGTCGGTTTGATGAGCGACGCCGGGCACAACCTCATCGACCAGGGTTCGCTCTTCCTGGCGCTCTACGCGCACATGCTCACGTCGCGGCCGGCCAGCGAGACGCGCACGTTCGGTTACCACCGCGCCGGCATCGTCGCGGCGTTTTTGAACGCCTTCATCCTGCTGCTCACCGCTCTGGGGATTACGCTAGTCGGCGTGAAACGGATTCTCGCCCCCGTGCCGGTGGCCGGAGGATGGGTCATGCTGATCGCCGCGCTGAGTTTCGCCGCCAACCTGGCCATTGCCTTGCTCCTCCAACATGGGGCACGCGATGACTTGAACATCCGCAGCGCGTTCTGGCATATGCTGGCAGATGCCTGGGTCTCGCTCGGCGTGGTGATCAGCGGCGGGATGATCCTGCTCACGGGCTGGTCGATTCTCGATCCGCTCGTCAGCCTGGCCGTCGTCGGCGCCATTGTGAAAGGCGCTTGGCCGCTCTTCCGGGAATCCCTGGAAGTGCTGCTGGAATCCACCCCGCCAGGTATCAGTCCGTCCCAGATCGCCGCGACCATCGAGTCGATCCCGGGAGTCAAGAACGTGCATGACCTGCACATCTGGGCGGTGGAACCGCGGCTGGTCATGTTGACGTGCCACGTCCAAGTCGACGGCGACGACACCGTGCTGACCAACGGCCTGTTGCGAGCGATCCGCGCGCGCGTGGCCTCGGACTTTGGTATCCGTCATGTCACTGTCCAAATGGAGACCCAGTGCTGCCACTCGGACACGGTCCATTGCGATTTAAATCAGCTCGCCGCTCGGCACCGCTCCGTTGAAACTCTCGACCTCCGCCGTTGATCTTTTCTCCGATCTGACACTCCGAGTAGAATGCCGGCTCTGATTCGGCGCGTCCGGCTGGCTTCACGGCATCACCTATGGCGACACAACACTCGGCTCCGTTTTATCTGCTCTGCGGCTCATTGGGAGCCGGCAAGACGACCCTGCTTATGCGGCTTCTCGAACACTGGCGTAACCACGGGCGGCGGGTTGGCGTGCTGATGAATGAAGCCGGCGCGGTCAGCATCGACGGCCCCCGCGCTGCGACGCTGGCGCAACAGGTGCTGAATCTCGCCGGCGGCTGCGTGTGCTGCGATACCAGGGAGGACTTGGCTTGGGGCATCGCCCGATTGGTCATGGACTATCGGTCTGACCTGATCGTGCTGGAATGTTCGGGGATAGCAGACCCGGCTGAGGTGATCGATTCCATCACGGACGTCTCTGTATCGCGGCTCATCCGGCTAGAGCGAGCGATCGCCTTGCTGCATCCGGCCGCGATATCGGACGGCGCCATGTTGGACGTCACCGCCCGTCATGCCGTCCGGTATGCTGACGACGTAATTCTGAACAAACGCGATCTCTACGTGCCCGGCCTATGGGAAAAGTTCAAAGGCGCCGCGGTCAAGGAAAATCCACACGCCAGGATTTGGGAGGCCACGCATGCCCGCATAGACCTGCACGCGCTGCTTGAGGCCGATCCACCCGCTCATGCCGCGCCGAGTGTCCCCGTCGCCTTCGGACGCGCACAAAGCGTGTCGACCGCGCCGACCTCCCACGTTCGCGATCATCCAATGGTGATGACGATCCGCCTGTCCGGCCCGTTGAATCGCCCGCGTTTCCTTCAGTGGATAGGCGCGCTGCCGAACGGAATCGAACGGGCCAAGGGATTCTTCCGTTTTGCAGGCGAGTCCGAGCTGCAGGAGTTCCAGTTCTTTCCGCCGCGCGTCTACACCATTTCACCTGTCATGTTGCTCGGCGAACCGGACCATGTCGTCGTTCTGATCGGCCGGGATTACGACCGGGAACGCTGCTGGAATGAACTTTTAGCCTGCGTCGAACAGTGAGCGAGCGAGCCGATCATCCGCGGGGCTGGTGACACGGGGAGGGGGCAGGCTTAGCCGCCGGACGAGGAAATCGCGGCCACCGCAGCAGGACCCACGCGGCGCAGGCTCCGCACGACCCGCCGATCAGCCAGCCTCCCGCCACGTCCGTCGCATAGTGGGCGCCGACGTACACGCGCGCGAGCCCGACCGCGAACACCACCGGCCAACTGATCCAGCCGGATCGCGGATAGAGGACCTGCAGAAAAGCCGCGGCGGCCGCCGTGTTAACGGCATGGTTGGAGGGAAATCCGAACGTCCCGCCGCAGCCGACCAGTTCGCGGACATCCGGAAGGGCTTCGCAGGGACGCAGCCGCTGAGTGAGATGTTTAAGCTGCGCGCCGATGGCATCCACCAATCCGATGGCCCCCGCCAACACGGGAGCGGCTACGAGCGCTTCCCGCCAGCTCAGCCAAAGCCAGTACACCCCCAACAGGACTCCCGGCACCCAAAGCAGTCCCGGCTTGGCCAACTCCATCATTACCCAGTCGACACTGGGCGACCGGCCGGCCAGGCCATTGATGGCGAGGGAAAGTTGTTCGTCCCAGTTCATTGTTCGGCAGAAGAAGATGGTCTATTAGGCTTGTCCGGCTGGTCAGAGCTGCCCGTTATCCGCTCTCAGCTCTTCATCTATCGCGTGCGAAAATGGATGCGAACCGTCAGCTCTCCGTCAACCGGCTCGTCCCCTTTCATCTGCGGCTCAAACGTCCATTGGTTGAGGGCGGCGATCCCGGCGATCGTCAACTCCCGATGTTTAGCCGGTTCCAACACGACGACCGTCACCTTGGCGTCCTTGGAGACCAGCATGCGGGCCTTCATCCAGTCGTCCAGCTCTTTCCCTTCCAGCGACGGTGGAATGGCAGGCCAGGGGGTGGATTTGGGCACCGGACCCAGTTGTTGATCCTTGTTGAGCGGAAGTCCGTGCACATGGACTTCCGGCAGTACCACGAGGTCTTCATCGTGATCGGATCGATGCGTCGCGCGGTCCCCTTCGACCGCCAGACTCTTTCCCGCCAGAAGAACGATCGGCATAACGAGTCCAGCTACCGCGGCAAAAGACCCGGCAAGCACGAAACGGCGCTTGGTTGTTCCGACTCGAGGTTTTGACGCTTCACGGTTCACGCTTCGTGCCTCATGGTTGTTAAAAGAACCACTGCCCTCTGAAGAAAAACGAGCGCGGCATGCCGGCGTGCGCAACGCCGAGACCGATGCTCCCCTCGCCCTGGTTGATGAAATATTTCTGGTCCAGCAGATTGATCACATCGAATCCGATGAGGAACTTCTGCCGATCCCAGGGCAACGGAATGACATGATTGATGGACAGATTGTATACCGTGTAGGAAGGGCTGTGAGTCGAATTGGTCTTCGCCCCCTCATTCTCTGCAGTCCGAAGCCCCGATCCGTAGAGCATCTGGCCGCTGATCGTCGTCCGCTCCAGAATCTTATAACTCACCACGGCCGAACTTGTCAGCAATTGCATGTGATCGCAAAACACGCCGCCCGGCGAGTTGATATCGTCGATTTCTTTCTGCTCCAGCAAAAAGTGGCCGGACTGGAGGCCGTAGCCCTTGCATTGCCCCCAGGCCACGTTCCCGCGCGCGGTCAGGTTGTCTGTCACCTGCAGCTTCAAGGCGCCATCGATCCCCCGCTGCCACCCCCGTTCGAACGCAAAGAAATTCAGGAGCGGCGTGGTGCCGAACTGGCCGGCATCCGATTGGTACCGGTTGAGCTTGTAATAGCCCGTCAGTTCCAGCGTGGCCCACGACGTGAGCGCGTGATAGCTCCCCACTTCGAAATAGTGGGACCGCTCAGCCCTG
Source organism: Nitrospira calida (assembly GCF_976986435.1). NCBI lineage: Bacteria > Pseudomonadati > Nitrospirota > Nitrospiria > Nitrospirales > Nitrospiraceae > Nitrospira > Nitrospira calida. Next base: position 1,545,993 of record NZ_OZ335950.1, on the reverse strand, counting down.
ACCGTGTTGTTGGTCAGATTCTCGGGTTCCGCCGTCGTGCCGACGGCGTTGAGCTTGGCGAACGAGATCGCCTCCAAATTCGGCGGGGTGAACAACCTGCCGTAGAAGGCATGAAAGACGTTGGCATTGTCGTACTTGTACGTCACGCCGACGCGCGGGCTGATCTGTCCCTCGCTCATTTGGTATTGGATCGCATCGCCGCGGACGCCCAGGTTGAACGTCCAGTGCTCGTTCGGCGTCCACTGATCCTGCAGCCAGAACTCCTGGCGCCAGCCGATCAGCCGGTTGTCGGCATCGAGCCCAAGCACGTCGCCGACCGGCTCGCCGGTCCCCGGATCCCGTTGAAAAGCGAACAGGCGGGTCTTGTTGATCGCTTGGGTGCGGTCGATCTGAAATCCCGTTTTGATGAGATGTTCTTTGCTGTGCACGTAGGTGTAGTCCAGCCGCACACCGCCTGAATAGGCCATCCGATCTTGATCGGCCGCCGAGAACGGCTCATCCGGATCCGCGACATGCGCCAGCACATTGAATGGATCCGTTCTAAAAATAGCGCGGGTCTGGCGAAAATATCCGGCCAGGCTGAAGAAATTGCTGGCGTTGAGATCGTGCCGCCAGACCATGTGCGCGTACTGGTTGTGTTCTTTCTGATTTTCATCGATGGCCTGCGAGGCGACCGGATTGAACGCCGGGTTTTGCGCTTGCAGCAGCGTCAGGACGTCCGGGTTAACCGCCAGTCCGGGCGTGGTGGGGATCTGATACTTGGCCACCGAATTCAGAAAGAGCCAGGTGAAATTGTTGTGATTGTCATGTTGATAGTCGCCGCGGAGGTACGTCTGGTTGCGCTCACTCTGCCCGTGAAAGACCGAATGTCCCAGCGTGGGCGGCTCGATCCCGCGATTGGTGGAGGTATAGCTGTTCAACACGTAGTAGCGGAACTTCTCGCCCACCGTGCCGCCGTATTCGAACGAGGGGTTAAGCGTTTCGTTCGATCCGCCGAACATCTGAAACGAACCGAAGCCGGGTCTGGTCCCGCTCTTGCTGGTGATATCGATGACCGCCGCAGTTCTCCACCCGTACTGAGCCTCCATCCCGCCCAGGATGATATCGGCCCGTTCCCAGGCGCGAGGCGTGATCACGTCCGTGAAGGTAGACGACACCGTGTCCGGAATCGGCACCCCGTCGATGCGGAACTGCAGGTTGGCGTGGTCCTGCCGAATGTGCAACTGTTTTAGCGCGCCGTAGGTCGCACTCGGAATGGTCAGCAACACATCGTGCAACTCGCTGTTGTTTCCCCGCGGCAACGCTTCGATGTCTTTCCGGCTCACCGAGTAGGTCTCGCTCGACGCCTTGTACTGAATAGGGGGCAGCGGCGACACCACTTCCAGCGCGATTTCCTGCGTGAGAGCCAGGGTCAACCGAATCGGCGGCGGCGGTTCCGTTCCAATTTTCACGATCACATACTCGCTCCGATACGTCTCCTGCACAGCGCTGACTGAATAGGTGCCTTCCTGCGGCACCGTCACCGCAAACTCCCCTGCGTCATCGGTGACGGCAGTCGCGACCGGATTTCCTTCCTGATCCTTGACTTGCACGACGGCCTGGGGAATGCGCCGCAAGTCTTGATTTTGGACGAATCCCCGGACGATCTTCCGCCCACCCTCTTCCGCTGCAGAGGCCGAGCTCATCCCCCATCCGGACACGGTGTACAAACCCAATAACACGAATGACATCGCGCGGGCGAACCAAGAGACAAGGCTCATCGCTTTCCCTCCACCGGCAAAAATTGAATGAGGACGAGGACGCAAAACCGCGCATCGCGCGGTTGCGCCCGATTCGACTCACCGAAAGGGACTGCTAGCGGAGCGGAGGCGCGCGCGAGGGACCGTCAGGAAAGAGATCAATGGACAGAAAAACAGTTTCGGCCGGAAATTCTCGTAGCCCGCCGGTTTCAACGACAGGGAGCTTTGGAGGACTGACGTCAAGCGACCCGGCCGTTTGGTGCTGCACCCACTGGCAGAGGTCCGTCTCGGAGTGTTCATGTCCGTCCGCATCGGCGGCGGCCAGCTCGTGGTGAACGTCCAATGCGACGGCGAACGGCGCTAAGACCAGAAGCACCAGGCTCACGGTCAAAGCCGTTATCGAACACGCGGTGCGACGGACGGCAAGCCGTTCCAGAAAGGTCTTCATCAGCGGACGATCTTCCAGCCAAGGCCCGTGTTCAAGCCAAGAGCGTGGTGAACAACCAGCGCCAGGATCAGACCCGACACGTCTCAGTGGCATTCCGGACACCATCCGAAAAATTCCAGAGCGTGGCTGTCGACGGTGAATCTGGTCCGCCGCTCGACCAGTTCGGTCAGCTTGTTCAGCGGGCAGAGCATCAGATCAGCGATGCGGCCGCACCCCCGGCATTGGATGTGATGATGGTGCCGCCGGCCATGCCGCACCTCGTACCGCGTCTGCCCTTCATGGAACCCCACCGGCTCGATCAATCCGAGTTCCTGGAGCATGGCCAGATTCCGATACACGGTGACGAGATCCGCCGCGCAATGCGCCTTCTTCAGGCGTTCGTGCACCTCCGCCGCGGTGATCGGCAAGGGGCTCTCCCGAAGAATCTTCAGGATCGCCATCCTGGGCTTGGTGAGCTTCTTGCCGCCCGCTTTCAGACACTCAAGCATCGGATCGCGCATAGCAGATCGCGCCAGAGAATAGTTGCAAGCGATTTGCATTTACCACGCAGTGCCGGCGTTGTCAACGCCGTTTTTTTATCCGGCTTGACGCATCTCGCCACGGCAGCGGAGCCCGTGCTAAGATCTGCCGCCGTGCTGATCGACACCCACACGCATCTGGACGACGCCCGATACGACACCGACCGCGAGGCGGTGCTCACCCGGGCGCGGGAGGCCGGCGTCAACGCCCTCGTCACGATCGGATGCGACCTGGCCACTAGCCGCGCGGCGGTCGTGTTGGCGGAGCGGTACCCGTTCGTGTACGCCGCGATCGGCGTTCATCCGCACGAGGTCAAGCACATTGGGGACGGATGGTATGACGAACTGAGGCGGCTCGCCCAGCATCCCAAGATCGTGGCCTACGGGGAAATCGGTTTGGATTACCACTACAACCATTCGGCGCCCAAAGAGCAGCGCCATCGGTTCCGCGAACAGATCGGGCTGGCTCGCGAGTTGAAACTTCCCCTGGTGATCCATACACGAGAGGCGCAGGCGGATACGATCGCCATTCTGAGAGAGGAGCGCGCCTCGGAGGTCGGCGGGGTGTTTCACTGCTTCTCGGGAGACGCGTGGCTGGCGAAGGACGCGCTGGATCTCGGCTTCTATCTGTCCTTTTCGGGAATCATCACGTTTCAGAATGCGACCATGTTACGCGACATCGCGAAGACCGTGCCGCCGGATCGCTTGCTGATCGAAACCGATTGCCCCTATCTCACGCCGGTCCCTTACCGCGGCAAACGCAACGAGCCGGCCTATGTCGCCTTGGTCGCGAAAACGCTGGCGGAGGTGAGAACCCCTTCTGAGACCGCGGAGGACATCGGCCGGATCACGGCGGAGAACGCCCGCCGGTTGTTCAGAATTTCCTGAGCTGCCGGTTTCGCCGGCGAAGCGCTTTGGGAAGCTTCCGCGGGTTGCCCTTCTTGTCCGGGTTGCGCCTGGGCGAGTCCTCTTCCTCGACCACTCGTCCTTTGAACGCCGTGGCGGCGGGGGATACGACCGGTGCGGACAGCCTGGCAGCAAACTCGGCGGCGCTGATGACGAACGCCCCATGCGCCCGTGCGAAGTCCGACACCTCGCGATCCGACGACACCACGGCGCAGTCCCGGCCGTATTCCCGCGCAAGACGCTGGATGACTTGATCGGCCCGCTCGCCGCGCCGCGAATAGATCACTTCGACGCCCGAGCGATGTTCGTGGCGTTCCGCACCCGGGCCCTCCCGCCACCCGTCAAAGACCACGGTGATCGCATGCCCTTTGCGTTGCCGATAGCCGGCCAGGTCGCGCAGCAACTGTTCGCGCGCGAACTCCCCTGAAGACCAGCCGGAAAACGGACCGGTCAACCGGACGCCGAGCACGTTGTATCCGTCGATGATCAGATGCGTTGCCATACGCGATCGGCACCCTAGCCGACTCGGGAAAGCCTGTCAACCCGGGGAATGCCGCGCGAAAGGCTTTGGATTTCACCAGATTCCGCTTGACAACATCAGGCGCATCTGAGAAAAGTTTTTCGACTGCTCCAACGCGCGAACTGTCGGAGGAACCCTTCGTGACCAAGCGGCGTCGGTCCGTTGCGTGTGTGCTCCTCGCCCTGTTCTTCGCGGCCGGCGCGCCGCTTTCTCCGACTCCGTCCGCGGCGCCGCTCCGCGTTTCCGCGCCTCCGCAACTTCACGCCGACACTCTGGTCGCTCATCCAATCGCTAAGTCCGGAAAGAAGTCCGGTCCCTCAGCGCTGACGCCGGCGGTGATCCGGGATTTGCGGATCGCCACGTATCCGGACTGGACCAGGCTCGTGCTGGATCTCGAGCGCAGCGTGCAGTTCACCGAAAACCGGCTGAACAATCCAGGCCGGGTTATCATCGAGCTGAAGAACGCCAAACTAGGAAAAGCCGCCAAAGGAAAGCTCTCAGTCGGAACGCTCCACGAAGCCATCACGATCACCCAGCGAACTCCCAGGACCGTCGCCGTCTCGCTGAAGACGAAACGCATCAGCGGCTATAAAATCCTGCCGCTCTCGAACCCCGACCGGCTGGTGGTCGACATCGTGCCCCATCTCGGCCCCGAGAATGCGTTCAAAGCCGGAGACCAGCCGGCCGCCAACGGCCATGACCCTCAGCCGCGGGCGCAGCCGGGTCCCCATCACACAGTCAAAACGATTGTCATTGACCCAGGCCACGGCGGCAAGGACCCGGGCGCGCGCGGCGCGCGCGGGACCGAAGAGAAGGATATTACTCTGAAGGTCGGGCTGCTCCTCCGCGATCTCCTCCGCAAGGAACCCAGTACTCGGGTGCTGATGACGCGGGATCGCGACGTGTTCATCGAGCTGGAGGACCGGGCCAAGTTCGCCAACAGCAACAACGCCGATCTGTTCGTCTCGATCCACGTCAATTCGCACCCGCAGAAGGGGATCAAGGGCATTGAGATCTATCACTTCGGCGAGGCCAAGGATCAACGCGCGCTTGAAGTGGCGGCGCGGGAAAACGGCACGCCGCTGAACAGCACGGGTGTCGGCTGGGAATACCTCGTCGCCGACCTCCTCACGACGAAGAAGATCGAGGACTCGTTGGAGTTGGCCTGGACAACCAAGCAGGCGATGGTCGCGCGTCTGAATGGCCATTACGACACAGTCGATCACGGGGTCAAAACAGCCCCGTTCTATGTCCTGCGCTTCACCACCATGCCCAGTATCTTGGCCGAGATCGCATACATTTCCAATCCGGCCGAAGAGCAGCTCTTGAAGAGCGCGTCGTTTTTGACGCGTGTCGCCGAAGCCCTGTTCGATGGCGTCAAAACGTTCGTCAGTCCGAACCGGCTCTCTGTGAAGTAACAAGCCGCCTCTCGTCGGTGTCCCGACTGCCTCTTGCCATGCCCACCTTGAAAGTCACCTTGGAATATGACGGCACCCGCTATGCGGGCTGGCAACGTCAGCCCAACCGGCCGACGATCCAGGAAGCCGTGGAAGCGGCACTCACCCAGATCGCCCAGACCACGGTCTCGGTCGTTGGGGCCAGCCGTACCGACGCCGGCGTCCACGCGCTCGGCCAAGTCGCCAGCTTCCGGACCGACCGCATCATGCCTCCCGAAGAATGGACTAGGGCGTTGAACGGGCTCCTTCCCGACGACATCAGCGTGCGGAGCGTCGAAGAGGTGGACGACGGGTTCCACGCGCGCTACTCTGCCCGCGGGAAACTTTACGAATACCGCATCCTCAACCGGCCCGAGCGATCGGCCTTGCAGCACCAACGGGCCTGGCATGTGCACAAGCCGCTCGACATGCCAGCGATGAAAACCGCGGCCGACTTGCTGATCGGCAAGCATGACTTTTCGTCGTTCGAGGGCGCCCTGAGCGACAACGAAAATCCCTGGTGCGACCTCACGCGGCTGGACCTCAGCCGCGAAGCGGACCTTCTCCGCATCCAAGCCTATGCGGACCGTTTTCTCAAACAGATGGTGCGGGCGATCGTGGGAACGCTAGTGGAGGTGGGGTTGAAGAAACGCGCACCGGAGACGCTGAAGGAGATTTTGGAGAGGCGGGATCGCTCGGCGGCGGGCAAAACAGCTCCTCCCTACGGGCTTTACCTCGTCAGGGTGGATTACGAGCGGGAGGGCGCGCCTCCCGTCTGCAGAGACCGACTGGACGGTCAGCGCTCGATTCCTGACCGGAAAGACATCGACCGTGTAAGCCCGGGGAGCCGTCTGTCATGCCGCTAACGGCGTCGCCGGCACAGGCTCGGATGTTCGGCTTGCCCGCGCTCCGGGTCGCAGGAGGCCTGCGGCATTCGGTGGATGCGCGGACGCGCATGTATCCTCTTGCGACCAAGGCTGAACATCGCGCGCGAACGGCCGATCGTTGTGCGCTGGCGACCTGTCAATGTTCCGTCTCAGTCCGCAGTTGATGCATTTCCATTCATAGAAACTCACCTGCGCGTCGAGGTACCGTTCCTCCACCATCAACCCGGCGCACTTGGGACACTTCATCCTGTCACCACCTCCCGGTCTTGCCGCACATGAATCGTGGGCTTTGAACGGCCACGACCCGTACCATTGAATAAGCCGAGTTTTCGCCTGGTCAAGCCGGAAGCACGCCGGCCTCTCGGCTGGAAGCCTCACGCCAAGTTGAATTTGCCCGGAGGATGATTATCAAAACGGCATCACAATAAAATCCTTTCAGGAGGACACATGGTCAGCGGAAACGCCGACATCGACAGGCAGGACGTAAATCGGCAGAATGCAGTGACCGGTTTGCTGAAAGCCGAACTGTTTAAGGCCGTAATGGCGGCCTGTGCCGAACGGCTCAGCCAAGACATTGGCGTCAACGCGTCTGACGTCAGCCAGGCGCTAAAAGAGCTGGCGGTTCAGTATGAAACGGCCCGTCCCGTGGCCCACGAATTGGATCCTTGCGTGATGTTTCTGCATCGCTGGACGGAAGCTTGAATCGGCGCGTTTTCTGAGTCTTCGCTCGCTTCTCGTCCCGGGTTCACGTATCCTGTCAACACGCGTGGTTGGCGGATTCACCCTGCCGGCGTACAGGACGTATCGATACAAGGATAAATCGGGTGAAGTTATTCCTGGTTGGCGGTCCCGCCTCCCCGCAGGTTTGTGTGTGGGCGCTTCTTCTCATCCTCGCTGTCCCCGCCCTCGCCCAACAGCCGGACGACATTCTCAAACTCAGCAAACGGATGGTGGACCTCCAGCGGGCCGGAAAGCACGCTGAAGCGCTTCCTCTGGCGTAACACGCGGTCGTACTGTCTGAGAAAGCCCTGGGTCCTGAAAACCTGGCGGTCGCCGTCTATCTGGACCATTTGGGCGCGCTTTATCATCGCTGGGTCAGATGGACTAGGCCGAGACGATCTTGCAACAAGCGCTCGCGATCCGGGAAGCGGCGTTGGGCTCCGACCATCCGGCTGTCGCCGCCACCCTAAAATTACTTGGGCGCGCTTTACGTCGCGTCGGGAGAGACGGCGAAGGCCGAACAGCTTCTCCGGCGGGCGCTCTCGATTCGCGAGAGGGTGTTAGGACCGGCTCATCCTGCCGTGGCCACGACGCTCGAACACTACGCCGCGTTGCTGCGCAGCAGCGGTCGCCATGAAGAGGCCGCGCGGGCAGAAGCCTGCGCCCGGCGCATTCGCGAAGAAGATCAGGTTCGGCAGGCTCCCCACCCATAAGGCCGCCGCGCCGCCGGAGAGAACCCGCGGCAGGGAGCGGAACGAGGTGAAGCGAGTGTGGGATGTCAAGAGGGGGGCAGAACCATCTAACTCGGACTCGGCGGGTTCTCGAGCTTCTTCCGCAACTCGATCAGTTCTTGCTCCAGGGCCGCGAAACGATCCGCAATGGGGTCAGGAATGTTGGTGTGATCCATGGTGGCGTCGGGCACCCGTTCGCCTTCCGTCTTGATGATGCGGGCGGGCACTCCGATGACCGTGGAGTTGGGGGGGACGGATTTCAGCACCACCGAGTTGGCGCCGATCTTGACGTTGTCTCCGATTTTGATCCCGCCGAGAATTTTCGCGCCGGCTCCCACGACTACATGGTTGCCCAGCGTCGGGTGGCGCTTTCCGCGCTCCTTTCCCGTACCTCCCAGCGTGACCCCTTGAAAGAGCGTCACGTAGTCGCCGATTTCGGCGGTTTCGCCGATGACCACGCCCATGCCGTGATCGATGAAGAACCCGGTCCCGATTTTGGCGGCGGGATGGATCTCGATCCCCGTCAGCCAGCGCGCGAACTGAGAAATGGCTCGTGGGACAAACGGCACCCCTTTGCCGTGCAGCCAGTGCGCGAACCGATAGGCAAGAACAGCATGAAAGCCTGCGTAGGTCAGGACCACCTCCAGTGTACTGGTGGCGGCCGGATCGCGGTCAAAGACGGCTTGGAGATCTTGTCGGATGGTCTTGAACACCAGCAACACTCTTCACCATCCACTCTCAGCGCACGCTAAGAGTCCGACGGCTTGTTTACTCATTTATTCAGTGTTCCACAATCAGGCACACGGCTTGGGTCGCAATGGCCTTCTCCCGGCCGACGGCATCCAGCCCCTCCCCGCTTTTGACCTTGACATTGACCAGGTCCGGATCGACTCGAAGCACCTCCGCCATTCGTTTCTGCATCGCCGTCAGATACGGGCTCAACCGGGGAGCCTGCGCAATGATAACCGTGTCCAAATTCACCAGCCGATACCCTTTTCTCTCCAGCTTGCCGACCACGTCTTCCAAGAGTCGCAGGCTAGAGATGTCTTTGTAACGAGAATCGGAGCTCGGGTAATGACGGCCCAAATCTCCCTCTCCCATGGCCCCCAGCAGCGCATCACAGACCGCGTGAACGAGCGCATCGGCGTCAGAATGCCCCTGCAGCCCCTTGGGGTGCGGGATTTCAACACCGCCCAGGATGAGTTTTCGACCCGCCGCCAACGGGTGAATGTCGTATCCGATGCCGATCCGCATTTTTCCCTTCAGCAGCAACAACGGTCAATAGTCATCCGTCGATCGGAAACCCAACCGCCCGGCAATGTGTTCTTTCTCCATTGATTGATTAATGACGAATGACTAGCGCCTCGCCCGCGCAGCCAGTATCGCTTCGCCGATGATCATGTCTTCCGGTCTGGTGATTTTGATGTTCTCTCCGCTGCCTTCCGCCACCATGACGCGTCGGCCGAGCAATTCAACCAGGTGCGCGTCGTCCGTCGCCCAAACGCCTTCCAGTTGAGCCTTGCGGTGCGCCTCTTCCAGCCAATCCCTCCGAAACGCCTGCGGCGTTTGGGCCAGCCAGAGGTGACGCCGATCCACCGTCCGTTCGACGGCTCCGTCGGCTCCCACCTGTTTGACCGTGTCGCGCATCGGAATCGCAACGATCGCCGCGCCGTGCTTCGCCGCCAGTTCGATCACCTCCCACACCATCCGCTCGGTGAGGAACGGCCGGACCGCGTCATGCACCAGGACGATCTCCGTTTCCCCGTCGACTTCCGCGAGCGCATGGCGCACCGAGTCCTGTCGATGCTCGCCACCGGCCACGATCTTGCTGACCTTCTTGAACCCGTGCGCAACGACGATCCGATCCAGACAGTATTCGCGTTCGGTCTCGGGAACCGCGAGAATGATCCCGTGGATCGCGGGCGACGCCTCAAGCACGCGGAGGCTGTGCACGAGCAGCGGCTGGCCTCCCAGCGTCAGAAATTGCTTCGGGACGGTCCCGCCCATCCGCAGACCCCGTCCCGCGGCAGGCACAAGGGCGACGGTACGTCTAACCACGCGCGACTTGAAACTCCTCCCGCTCGCTCTCTTCCTTGAGGCGCGTGAAGATCATGCGCCCCGCCGTCGTCTGCAGGACGCTGGTGACCACGACGTCCACATTCCGGCCGATACAACGTTTCGCGTTGTCCACGACGATCATGGTTCCGTCGTCCAGGTAGGCGACCCCTTGTCCGGCTTCCTTGCCTTCCTTAAGCACGAACACGCGGATGGTCTCGCCAGGGAGCACGACCGGACGCAGCGCATTGCACAACTCGTTGATGTTGAGCACGCGGACGCCCTGCAACTCGGCCACCTTGTTCAAGTTCAGGTCGTTGGTGATGATCTTCGCGCCGACCTTTTTCGCCAAGACGACGAGCTTGGCATCGACCTCCTTGACATGCGGGAAGTCATCCTCGATGATCCGCACGTCGATGTCGACCATTTTTTGAATCTTGTTGAGAATATCGAGCCCGCGCCGACCGCGCGCCCGTTTCAGCGAATCCGACGAATCGGCAATATGCTGCAACTCGTTCAAAATGAAGTGCGGCACCAGAAACGTGCCCTCCAGAAATCCGGTCTCGCACAGGTCGGCGACGCGCCCGTCGATGATCACGCTGGTGTCGAGAATCTTCGGATTCGCCGCCGCCCCGCCGAACTCCGCTGGCTTCGCCCCGCCGGGGAATTGCTCCCGGCCGAATCGTCCCCCCAGGACGAGGCCGAGATACGGGAAGCCCAGCAAAAAGACCAGTCCGCCGATGTGAAAGAGGAACGTTTCAACGTCGAAAATCACGCTGCCGACCCATTCCACCAACCCCGCCAGAAGCAATCCCACCGCCAGTCCGGCCGTTCCGCCTAAGATGATGCCGAACGATAATTTTCGAAGCGCGTACTCGCTGGCGATGATCAAGCCGCCGGTCGCCGCCCCGATTCCCAACCCCATCAGCAACAACTGGCCGTTGACCTCTTCTGCGCGCAGGAAAAGGGCCATGCCCGCCAGCGCGCTGAGAAGAACGAATATGGCTCGCGCCACCATACGCTTCACCTCCTCACGAAATACGATGTGTACATCCACCCCCCGGTCGCGGGTCGCGGCTGCAGGGTCAAGCCGGCGCGGCCGTGCCGGCGGTCCACATGTCCACGACGACCACCTCGTGCGGCCCGGCCTTGAGCCCGTACCGGGTTGCCGCCTCCTCCGTCGGTTCGTACACATCCCTCTCCGACTCCGACGAGAAGCCGACCGGGGCAACCGGTTGCGCCCGGTCATCGTGGTTCTCCGCCACGGACCGCGGCTGTTCGGCGATGGTCACCTCAACCGACTTCGGGGCGTTGTTCCGAACCAGTTTCATCCTCACCCGTTTGCCGATGGGAGTCTGTGCGACGGCGTTTCGCAGTTGCGCGGGGGTTTCCACCGCTTTGCCGTCATATTCGACGATCACATCACCGCGTTCAAAGCCCGCTTTCTTGGCCGGGCTGTCTTCCACCACATCGCTGACCAACACCCCTGCGGTTCGGTCCAGTCCGAATCGCGCCGCCAGCTCCGGCGTAAACTCTTGAATCGACACGCCCAGCCACCCCCGCACAACTCGTCCCCCATGAACCAACTGCTCCATGACCGAGTGCGCCAGGTTGCTCGGCACCGCAAAGCCGATCCCCATGTTGCCGCCGCTCCGGCTGAAGATGGCAGTGTTGATCCCGACCACCTCGCCCCGCACATTGACCAACGGCCCGCCGGAATTTCCCGGATTGATCGCCGCGTCGGTTTGGATGAAGTCCTCGTATTCGGTGATCCCCACGCTGGCTCGGCCCACCGCGCTGACGATTCCCATCGTCACGGTCTGATTCAGCCCAAACGGATTGCCGACCGCCAGCACGAGTTCCCCAACCTCCAGCCGGTCGGAATCGGCCCACCGGATGGTCTGCAACCCGTCGGCGTCGATCCTCAACACCGCCAGGTCCGTCTTGGAGTCGGTGCCGATCAGCTTGGCTTTGAATTCGCGCTTGTCGGACAGAAAGACTTTAATTTCCTCCGCCCGGCTCACCACGTGGTTGTTCGTGATGATGAGCCCGTCGGCTTGGACAATCACCCCCGACCCCAGGCTCCGCTCCTGATGGGCCGGCGGCGCCTCGAAGCGACGGAACCATTTGTCGCCGAAGAAGCGATGGAAAAACGGTTCGTCGGGGGGCGCGCCATGAGGTCCCTCGCTCCCGCGACCGCTCTTCGTCGCGAAAATATTGACGACGGTCGGTTTCACCGCTTTGGCGATCTGCACGAACCCTTGTTCGCCGCCCGCAACAGCGGTCGGCGGCGCCGGAACCGGCTTCGGCGGCCGGCGATCGGGCACCGCATACCCCGTCGGCTGCCATCTCATATCGGAGGCCAAAACCACGCCGACCAGCACTCCGCCGGCCGCCAACAGGCCACTCATCCACCGCGGGGAGCGATTCCGGTCTCCGCGCTCGGGCGCTTCCAGCGGATTCACGGGGCCCTCACGAAATCTCTCCCGCATAAATCCCCATGATCGTGTGCAGGAATTTGACCGCTTCGGCCCTGGGCCGCTGGAAGGAATTGCGGCCGATGATCGAACCGAATCCCCCGCCGTCCCGGATGGCCCGCACCTCTTCGAACACGGTTTTTTCATCGCTCTTCGCGCCGCCGGAGAAGATGACGATGCGGCGGCCGTCGAAGGCGGACTGGACGACATGCCGAACCCGTTCCGGCAGCGTCTTAATGGGCACCTGCTCGGCCTCATAGACCTTCTTGGCCGCGGCCTGTTCAAGGTGCGCCGTCGGTAGCTTGACCTTGATGATGTGAGCCCCCAACTGCGCCGCGATCTGCGCCGCGTAGGCGACCACGTCCACCGCGGTCTCGCCCTCTTTGCTCAACCCCGACCCGCGCGGGTAGGACCAAACCACAACGGCCAGCCCGCACCGTTTGGCCTCCTCCGCGATCTCCCGCAATTGCTGATACATCGTGGTGCAGTGAGCCGAGCCGGGATAGATGGTGAATCCCACGGCCGAGCACCCGAGCCGTAAGGCGTCGCGCACGCTCCCCGTCACAGACGGCAACGGATCCTTATCTTCATACAGCACGTCGTGATTGTTCAGTTTCAAGATCAGAGGAATCCGTCCGGCGAACTGCGCCGCCCCCGCCTCCAGGAACCCCAACGGCGCCGCGTAGGCATTGCATCCGGCTTCGATCGCCAATTCGAAATGATAGAGCGGATTGTAGCCCGGGGGATTGGGCGCGAAGCTCCGCGCCGGCCCGTGTTCGAATCCCTGATCCACGGGCAGGATCACCAACCGGCCGGTTCCGGCCAGTCGGCCGCTATTCAAGATCCTGAACAGATTCGCCTTCGTTCCCGGATTGTCGCTCGCATACCAACTCAGGATTTCCTGAATGCGCTCGTTCATCACACCCTCCTGAAAACGCGATTCGTGACCCATGATGCGCAGCCCATAAATCAGCGCAGGATTTTTCGTGAAACGCTCGGCCACCCGAGGCGGGACAGTGATCGGCGTGTCACCCTTCCCGTTTTCCTTGAATGAACTCTTCCGCTTCCGCCACATCCTCGCGGCTGCCGATGATCAACGGCACCCGCTGGTGCAGGCTCTTGGGCTCGATGTCCAAAACCCGCGTAGTGCCCGTGCTCGCACTCCCGCCCGCCTGCTCCACCACAAACGCGAGAGGATTGGCTTCGTACAGCAACCGAAGTTTGCCTTCGGGCTTGTCCACTTCGCCGGGATAGAGATAGATTCCGCCGCTGAGCAGCATCCGATGGACATCCGCCACGAGACACCCGGAATAACGGGAACTATACGGTCGACCGCTCGCTTTGTCCGGAACCTTGAGGTGATCGATATAGCGCTGGGTCCCAGCCGGCCACTTGTGGTAGTTGCCTTCGTTCACCGCATAAACTTTCCCCCGTGGCGGAATTCGGATCTGCTCATGCGAGAGAAGATACTCCCCGATACCCGGATCGAGGGTAAACCCGTGCACGCCTTGGCCGACCGTAAAGACCAACATCGTGCTCGACCCGTAGAGCACATAGCCGGCCGCCACCTGGTCGACGCCCTTGCAAAGCAGTTCGGTATCGGATGGCAAACCGTCCTTTTTCTCGGAGCGGAGCACGGAAAAGATGGCGCCGAGCGGCATGTTGACGTCCGTGTTGGACGAACCGTCCAGCGGATCAAACAACAGGATGTATTTGCCGTGCGGCCAATTCTCGGGCACCAGCAACGGCTTCTCTAACTCTTCGGAAGCCAGCGCGCACACGATCCTGCTGTATTTGAAGACCTTGACGAACGTGTCGTTGGCGATCTCGTCCAATTTCTTGACGACTTCCCCCTGGACATTGGTCGCCCCGGTGGAGCCCAGGATGTTGATCAATCCAGCCCGGCGCAGATCCTGGGCGATCATCTTGCCCACCAGCCCGATCTGCGAGAGAAGGACGGAAAATTCGCCAGTCGCGGCCGGATGAGCCGCCTGTTTCTCGATGATGAAGCGATTCAGGGTGATGGGAAACTGCGCCACGGTCGATCCTTTTTAAGGTCGGTAGTCGATGTCGCCGCCGGTCGGAAGCCGAAGGTGGAATCGACGGCCATTATATCGGTTTTGGGCAAGGCGGGCAATGAACGATCCGCTCAAGGGACGGACGCCGTCGAGAGACTGAAGCCTTCCACCAGCTTGGCAACGACGGAGCCAATGATCACGTTCGCCTTCATCATCACTGGGATCCGCCGCTCATCGGCGGTGAACCAGACTCGGATATTTCCTTGATTCAGGAAAATCCCCTGAAAAGGCATGATCGCGATCACGCGAGCGGTCTCAACCGCGCCCCAGGAACCCTCGACCTGCTCCAACGCTTCGACACGCACCTCCAACTTGTAGTTCTTCTTGTCATGGTGCACGTTCATCACCAGGGTAGCCCCCGGCGTCATAGGCAGCATGCTCCGCATGTAATACAAACAGGAGATAGCGTCCTGCACGTCGTTCGGGATCGCCAGCACATCGGTTCGGCCGTCTTTGACGGCAGTGACCGTCCCCGCCGCGTGGTGAAAGGCATACTCGAAATCGTTTTTCCGGCGGCCTTCCCGCCGTCGAAAGGTCATGCGCCGAGGTAACAGCGTGGCGGCATCGACCTGGGATTCGACACGATTATCCACCGGATAAAACCTGGTCACTAGGGGACCGGACCGCGCGGCGGCCACGAACCTGAATCCCGGCTGACCGTCGGAGGTCGTGGATCGATCCGCCTCCAGCACGGCCGTGCCGGCCAGGATGCTGAACCAGGAAATGTGATAGACAAACCGCTCTCCGTTCGCGAACGGAGGGAGAGCCGCGGAGGCGCCGGATGTCGACGGCCTGGACACCCCGGAAGCCACCGCGCGGGCGGGGACCGAGAAGGAGAGGATCAGGGAGAAGACAAGAACGGAAAGGACGAAACGATCGGAACAGGCAGGTCGCTTCACCTTCACGTCAGGGAGTCACAGGCGTTGCGCCGCATCCAGTTCGCGTTCGACCGTCGCTCGGATCGCCTGGAGCCGCTCGGGAGAGGCAGCTTCGAAGCGCAGCACCAAAGCCGGCTGCGTGTTCGATGCCCGAATCAGCCCCCAGCCGTCCTCGAAGATCGCGCGCACGCCGTCGATGGTCACCAGGTCCCGGAGCCGCAGCCCGGAAGGCTCCAGCGGCTGGCCAGTTTTCACATAGGCCGTAAGCCGCGCCTGGACCCGGTTCACCAGGTCGAACTTGATCGTGTCCGGACACTCCACGCGGATTTCCGGTGTCACGGCTGTCCGCGGCAGATCCGCCACCAGGCTCGAGAGGGGCTGCTTCGTCCTGGCCAGAATCTCGACCAGGCGGCAGGACGCGTAGATGGCGTCATCGTACCCGAAGTACCGATCCGCAAAGAACATATGGCCGGACATTTCGCCGGCCAGCGCCGCTCCCTCGGCCTTCATCTTGGCCTTAATCAAGGAATGGCCGGTCTTCCACATGATCGGCCGTCCCCCGCGCGCGGCGATGTCGTCGTAGAGACATTGGGAAGCCTTGACCTCGGAGATGATCGTGCACCCCGGCTTGGCCGCTAGAATGTCGCGCGCGTAGATCACCATGAGCCGGTCGCCCCACAGGATGTTCCCCTGTTCGTCGACCGCGCCGATGCGATCGCCGTCGCCGTCATATCCGATGCCGACATCCGCCCCTTGTGATTTTACGGTCGCTGTCAAATCGCGAAGGTTCTCGATCACGGTGGGGTCGGGATGGTGGTGCGGAAACCGGCCATCCAGCTCGCAGTAGAGCCCGGTCACGCGGCATCCAAGCTGTGCCAGTGCCTGTTCGGCGACCAGAGCGGCCGCCCCGTTGCCGCAGTCAATGACGACATGCAGGTGATCCGCGCGCACCCCAGCGAAGCTCTGTTTTAAATAGGCGAGGTAGTCGGGAATAATCGGATGGGTCGAGACCGTTCCGCTTCCGGAGACAAAGGCTCCTGCCTCCATGATCCGACGCAGCTCCTGAATCTCCTCGCCGTGCAAGGTCTCCCTGCCGAGACAGACCTTGAACCCGTTATAGTCGGCGGCGTTGTGGCTGCCCGTGATCATGATGCCGCCGTCGACCGGCAACCGGAACAGTGAGAAATACAATAAGGGCGTCGGACAGACACCCAGATCCACTACATGGACGCCCCCGGCTGTGAGCCCGCGCACCAAGCCATCGCGGAGACTTGGCGAACTGAGCCGCCCGTCGCGGCCGACGCTGACGGTTTTCACGCCCTTTGCCCCGGCCATGGTCGCATAGGCGCGCCCGATCCGTTCAGCCACCTCCTCGGTCAGGTCCTTCCCGACGATGCCGCGGATGTCGTATTCGCGAAAGAGCGCCATCGTTTCTCCGCACCAGGCGAACAGGTTACAGCAAGCAGCTAAAAGCTATGGCTACTCGCTATTCGGTTCTCCCATAGTCGTCCTGAAATCGCACGATGTCGTCCTCGCCCAGGTAGGGGCCATTCTGAACCTCGATGATGTGCAGCGTCTCCCGGCCGGGATTCTCCAATCGATGCTTGGTTTCAACCGGAATAGCGGTACTCTGGCCGACCGTGAGATCGAAGACGTCCTCCCCGCGCGTCACCCGCGCGGTGCCGCTGATGACCACCCAGTGCTCGCTGCGCCGATGGTGCAGTTGAAGGGACAGACGCCCCCCGGGGTTCACCGTCACCCGCTTGACCTTGTATCCCGGCCCCTCATCCAACACGGTGTAGGACCCCCATGGCCGGTACACCGTCAGGTGTTCCAGATGCTCCGGCGCCCCCTGCCGCTTGAGCAGTTCCACCACTTTCTTGACATCCTGCGACCGGGATTTGGGACAGACCAGCGTCGCGTCCGGCGTATCCACCACAACCATGTTGGAGAGGCCGATCGTCGCTACCAGGCGCCGATCGGCGTAGAGAATCGAGTTGCGACTTTCCAGATCCACCACCCGGCCGCTGACTACGTTTCCGGTCTTGTCCAGCGGCGCCACTTCCTCCAGGCTGCTCCAGTTCCCGACATCCGACCAGGCGAAGTCGACTGGAATGACCGCCGCGCGTGAAGAACGCTCCATGACACCGTGATCGATCGAGACCGACGCCACCTTGCGGTACGCGTCATCGACCTCACTCCTGGACGCGCCGCTGGTGATCAATGCCTCCACCCTGTTCATCGAGCGGGCGAGGGCTGGTTGGTGTCTGGCCAACTCATCGAGAATGGTCCGCGCCCGCCAAACGAACATGCCGCTGTTCCAATAGTAGTTCCCCGCCTTCAGATACTGGGCAGCCTTGACCGCGTTCGGCTTTTCGACAAACCGCGCCACCGGATGGCCGACTAGTTTTCCCGCCTTCGCTAGACGGACTGCCTGCTTCGGCTGAATATACCCGTACCCAGTCTCCGGCCTGATGGGCTTGATACCGAAGGTGACCAGATAATCCTTCATGGCCAGATCTATTCCGAGGGCCACGGCACGCTGGAACTGCCGTTCGCCCTTGATCACATGATCAGCCGGCAGCACCAGCATGACCGCGTCGGGATCGCGCCGAAGCAGTTCCTGCGCCGCGAGCGCGATCGCCGGCGCCGTGTTGCGGCCTTCCGGCTCGATGATGAAGTTGTCCCGGATCGCCTCCTTCCATTCCCGCAGTTGAATGCGAATGGACTCCGCTTGAGCCGGATTGGTGGAAATCAACACCCGGCCGGCGGACGTGAAGCCCAGGACCCGTCGCATCGTCTGCTGGATCAGCGTTTCCTCGCCGATGATGCGGAGGAGTTGTTTGGGATAAAGATGCCGGCTCAACGGCCAGAACCGCGTGCCGCTCCCGCCGGCAAGGATGACGGGGTAGAGATGTTCAAAGTGCGAAGCGCGAGGGTTGAGGGTGCTCACGTCATCTCCCCATCTTCGAGCGCCGAACCCCGAACGTCGAACCTTTGGCCGCCAAAATGAGGTCTGCCACCTCGCGCACCGCGCCTTCGCCGCCTCTTTTGTGGCAGACATAATCCACCGCCCGCCGCACTGGCGGAAGTGCATCGGCCGGCGCGGCGGAAAAGCCGACGGCCTCGAGCGCCGCCAAATCGTTCACGTCATCACCCATGTAAGCCACCTCTCGCAGCGTGAATCCGTGCCGCTCGGCCATTTCCTTGAGGACGGTCAGCTTGTCGAAGGCCCCTTGGTGCACTTCCGGGATCGCCAACTTCTCCGCGCGTCGCGCCACCAGCTTGGTGTGTTCCTGCGTGACCAGCGCGGTGAGTAGTCCCGCCTTTTGCAGCAACTTGATACCCATCCCGTCCCGCGTGTTGAATTTTTTCCACTCGTCCCCTGATTCGGAATAGTACATCCCGGCGTCAGTGAGCACGCCGTCCACGTCGGTGGCGAATAGACGGATCCGCTTCAGCGCTTGAAACAGCCGCGCCTGCGTCGCCCGCCGCCGACCCGTCGCCTTGGACTGAACCATAATCGCCTTTTCCCTCGCTTCCGGCTCACACCCGGGTTCGCGGCGCTCCGCTCAACCACTGCAGATCAGCCTCGACCATCTCTTCCACCAGGTCCTTGAAAGAGAGCTGGTACGACCATCCCAGAGCTCGCCTGGCCTTGGAGGCGTCGCCCAACAGCGTTTCCACATCGGCCGGACGCAGAAACTGGGGATCGACCGTGACATAATCGCGATAGTCCAGGCCGAGATGCGCAAAGGCGATCTCCGCGAACTCCCGGACGGTATGCTGTTCCCCGGTCGCAATCACGTAGTCGTCGGGTCGGTCCTGCTGCAGCATCATCCACATCGCCTTCACGTATTCCCGCGCATGCCCCCAATCACGCTTGGCCTCCAGGTTGCCGAGCCGCAATTCTTTGGCCAGCCCCAGCTTGATTCTGGCAGCATGCGACGTGATCTTCCGGGTGACAAACTCATACCCCCGCCGAGGCGACTCATGGTTGTAGAGGATGCCGGAGCACGCGAAGAGCCCGTAGGCCTCGCGGTAGTTTCTCGTCAGGTCGAACCCAGCCACCTTGGAAATGCCGTAGGCCGACCGCGGATGAAACGGCGTCGATTCGGTCTGGGGCGTCTGTTCCACCTTCCCGAACATTTCGCTGGAAGCCGCGAAATAGAAGCGGCACTGCGGCGCGCAGTCGCGCACCGCGGCCAACATATGGTGCGTGCCGTTGATGTTGGCATTCAACGTCGAAAACTCGTCCTCGAACGAATAGGCGACGAAGCTCTGCGCGGCCAAATGGTAACACTCGTCCGGTCGGACAGCCTGGAGCACGCGATAAATGCTCGGAAAGCTTTCCAGGGAAGCGGCGTGCAGATGGAGGCGTTCTTTGATTGGAAGAATGCGCCACAACCGGTGTTCCGGGTCTTCGATCGCCACTCGGCGGACAATCCCGTGCACCTCGTAGCCCTTCTCAAGCAGAAATTCGGCCAGGTACGACCCGTCCTGTCCAGTGATGCCGGTAATCAACGCGCGCTTCATGTTCACTCCTTATCTCTCCACCTCCTTATCCCTTTACCGCGCTGCACCCGATCCCTTCCTCACGTACGAACCGAGTCAGCGACTCCCTCCAGTGCGGCATGCGGATTCCGGCGTCGTGTAGTCGCCGGCACGACAACACCGAATACGCGGGACGCCGGGCGGGTCGACCGGCTTCGTCCGTCGAAATGGGCTCCACCCGCGCAGAGAGGCTTGTCGAGGAGACGATCGCGCAGGCGAATTCATACCAAGTGCAGTCTCCTGCCCCGGCCACGTGCAGAACGCCGCGCAAATCCTGAGGCAAAAGCCGGCACAGCGCGTCAGCCAAGTCCCCGGCATGCGTCGGGCATCCCCGCTGATCCGCCACAACCTTGAGCACGGGCTGCTCGGCCGCGAGTCGCAGAATGGTGCGCACAAAGTTCTTCCCAGTCGATCCGTAGAGCCAGGACGTCCTGACCACCAACGTATTCGGACAGTGCGCCATCGCTTCCCGTTCGCCTTCCAGCTTCGATCGACCATAGACATTGATCGGACGCGGTTCGTCCGTTTCTACGTATGGAACTCGTTTTTCCCCATCGAAGACATAGTCGGTCGAGAGATAGATGAGCTTCGCCCCGACCGCGGCCGCGGCCTGCGCCACCCGCCGCGTGCCGTCCGCATTGATACGCATGACCCGGTCCGGCTCGCGTTCGGCCTGATCCACGTTCGTATACGCCGCCGCATGGATGACCACGTCCGGCCCGGTTTCGACGATGGACCGTTCGACGTCGGGTTTCTCCAAATCGAACTGTGGCCAGGTTCCCAACAGAAGCGTCTCGCCGCGCAACATGCGGCGCAATTCGCTGCCAAGCTGTCCATCGGCGCCGGTGATGAAAATACGCATGGGGCGAGGTGTAGAGAGCGGGTTATGGGGGTAGTGGGGCCCTCCTCCCTGCCTTTATCCCGTTACCCCGTTACACCCTCTCGGAGCCGTTTCCCGTACATCCGCTCGTAATAGGCGCGGAACTCGCCGGATTTGATCTTCCGCCACCATCCCTCGTGGGTTCGGTACCAGTCCACCGTCGCCCGCAAGCCCTCCTCGAACGGCACGGTCGGAGCCCAGCCGAGCGCGCGGAGGCGGCTGCAATCGACCGCGTACCGGCGGTCATGCCCTGGCCGGTCTTCAACGAAACGGATGAGCGACGTCGGCTTGCCGAGTTGTTCCAAAATCATCTCCGCCACGGCGATGTTTTCCCGTTCATTTCCGCCACCCACGTTGTACACGGTTCCCGGCCGGCCGTTGAGCAGCACGTGCTCGATAGCCGAGCAATGATCGTGGACCGATAGCCAATCGCGGCGGTAGCGACCGTCCCCGTAAATCGGAAGGGGCTGATCGTCGATCGCGTTGGTCACGCAGAGCGGAATAAATTTCTCCGGATACTGATGGGGGCCGTAGGTATTACTCCCCCGCGTGATCAGCACGGGGAACCGATACGTCGTCCAGTAACTGCGCACCAGCAGATCGCCGCCCGCCTTGCTGGCCGCATAGGGACTGCGGGGAATCAGCGGATCCTCTTCGGTCGACATGCCCGTTTCCACGCTCCCGTACACCTCGTCCGTGCTGACCTGCAGATAACGCTCGACCTTCGCCTTGCGGGAGGCCTCCAGCAAAACCGCGGTGCCCACGACATCCGTCTTGGCAAAGCTGTGAGGATCGAGAATTGATCGATCCACGTGGGTTTCCGCCGCAGCATTGACCACGGCTTCGATCCCCTGCTCTTTGAGCACCTGCTCGACGGTCGCGGCGTCGCAGATATCCCCGTGAACGAAGGTGTAACGCGGATGTCCGGCCACGTCGGCGAGATTCTCCAAATTGCCTGAGTAGCGCAAGGCGTCGAGATTGACCACCTGGTGGCGCGGATCCGCCAACAGTCTCCGCACAAGGTGAGAACCGATGAATCCGGCGCCGCCGGTCACGAGGATTCTCATCCGTCAACCTTCCAGCTTATTCGCCCCCGTTTGGGCCACCAGTTGATTGGCCAGTAAGAGGGATTCGATCGTCCCGGCGTCCGTCCACCAACCGTCGAGAAGATCCCACGTCAGCTCGCCCGCTTCGATATAAGCGTTGTTCACGTCCGTGATTTCCAGCTCGCCTCGGCTCGAGGGCTTGAGGGTCTTGATAATGTCGAAGACCCGCGCGTCGTAGAAATAGATGCCCGTAACGGCATAGGGCGAGCGCGGCTGCTGAGGCTTTTCCTCGATCCTGACCACCCGCCGGCCGTCCAGCACTGGCACGCCAAAGCGCTGCGGATCCTTGACTTCTTTCAGCAAAATCTTTGCGCCGGTTTTTTGCTCCCGAAAGGCCTGCGCCGCGCGGAGAATATTGCGCTCGATGATGTTGTCACCCAACACCACACAGACCGATTCACCGTCGGCAAAGTATTCGGCCAGCCGAAGCGCATCGGCGATCCCGCCTTCGCCTTCTTGATACGTGTAATCGAGATGCCTGAGGCCGAACTCTTTGCCGTTTCCCAACAGCCGCAGAAAGTCACCCGCATTGTTGCCGCCGGTGACGAGCATGATTTCCCGAATCCCGGCGTTGACCAGGGTCTGGATCGGATAATAGATCATCGGCCGGTCGTACACCGGCAACAGGTGTTTGTTCGTCACCCGCGTCAGCGGCAGTAGCCGCGTGCCGAGCCCTCCTGCAAGCACGACGCCTTTCATCGGAACTCCTTGATCCCTTGCCACGAACCAGCCTGTCCCCTTCCCTCCAACACGCGCCGGAAGTACTCAATGGTTTTGAGCAGTCCCTCTTCCAACTTGACGTGCGGCTCCCAGCCCAGCAGCGCCTGCGCTCGTCGGATATCCGGGCGGCGCACCTTTGGATCGTCCACCGGCAGAGGGTGGTACTGGATTGCGCTTGAGGAGCCGGTCAGCTTCAACACCAGCTCGGCGATCTCCATCACCGTAAGTTCGCGGGGATTGCCGAGATTGACCGGGTCATGAATGCTGGCAGGCTCCGTCGAAGACGGCGCGGTGAGGAAACGCGCTCGATCCGTCCGTTCATCGACGCTTCTGTCCGATTCGGCCAGAAGCAACGCCACAATACCACGGATCAAATCGTCCACGTAGCAAAAACTGCGCGTCTGCGTCCCGTCGCCGAACACCGTGAGCGGCTTGCCTTGCAACGCCTGAACGACGAAATTGGACACGACACGCCCGTCATGCTCCCGCATCCGAGGGCCGTAGGTGTTGAAGATCCGGACGATCCGGGTGTCCAGACCGTGATAGCGATGGTAGGCCATGGTGAGAGCTTCCGCAAACCGTTTGGCCTCGTCGTAAACTCCTCGCGGGCTGATCGGGTTCACGTTCCCCCAATAGGATTCCGGCTGCGGATTGACCAGCGGATCGCCGTACACTTCCGACGTGCTCGCCAAAAGAAACCGCGCCCCTTTCGCCTTCGCCAGCCCGAGCGTCTTGTGCGTGCCCAAGGCGCCGACCTTCAGCGTGGCGATCGGCAGCTCCAGATAATCTTGCGGACTGGCTGGCGAGGCGAAGTGCAACACCGCATCGAGCGGGCCGTCGATGTGCAGATAGTCGCACACGTTGTACTTCACAAAGCTGAACCGCGCGTGGCCCAGGAGATGCGCGATGTTCTCCGGTCGGCCCGTAATGAAATTGTCCATGCAGACCACCTCGTGCCCCTGCGCGATCAGGGCGTCGCACAAGTGGCTGCCCAGAAAGCCGGCCCCGCCGGTGATCAGAACTCTCATACAGGTTCAGGTTCGACGTTCAACGACTTGCTCGTACACCGCCACCATGGCCCGGGCCGTCCGGTCCCAGGTGAACCGCACCGCCCGAGTTAATCCCCTCTCGCGGAGATCGCGGCGCAGGTCCGCATCGGTAAGCACCCGCGCCATCGCGTCGGTAAAGCCTTGGGTATCCGTCGGATCGACCAGGATGGCCGCGTCGCCCGCGACCTCAGGCAGCGACGCGGCATTGGAACTGATCACCGGACAACCGCACGCCATCGCTTCCAGCACCGGCAAGCCGAAACCCTCGTACAACGAAGGAAAGACGAAGACGGCGGCGTGTTGATACCACTCGATCAAGCGCTCATCGCTCACGACGCCGGTGAAGATCGTTTGCTTCTCGAGACCGGCTCCGGCAACCTGGTCGCGTACCTCGCTTCGCTTTCTGACATCCCCCACGAGGACCAGATCATGTGCTTCCCGGATCGGGAGCGCCAGTTTAGCGAACGCCTCCACCAACGTCGAGACGTTTTTGGTCGGATCTGTACCAGCCACGCAGAGGACATAGGGACGCCCCCTTACCCCTCCCCTCTTCCCCGAGGGGAGAGGATCTGGGCGAAAGCGCGTCAGATCCACGCCCGGCCGAACCACGGTGACCCGAGACGCCGGAAGTCCCGCCAGTCGCAGAAGGTCTTGTCGCGATGCCTCCGAGTCGGTCACCACATGGTCGAGGCCGGCCCATCGATCCCCGACTAAGATCCGCTGGACCACGCTGCCGAAGTTCCTACGCGGACGGAGTTCGCCGAAGAGGAGCGGCTTCACGTCATGAACAGTCGCGATGAATTTGCCTCGCTTCCACGCCACACGGGAGTCGTAAGGAAAATGGAGGAGGTCATAACGTCCGACGAGCAAGGGAGCCGCTTGCTCCCAAAAGCGCCTCCGGAATAGGGGAAAGCGAATCACCCGGTAGCGAAAATTGGGCCGGTCCGCAAACCGGCAGACATCCGTCGGCATCAACACGTCGTACTGATTGTCCCGATCCACCCGCCCAATCGCTTCAATCAGTTCCCGGCAATAGCGCCCGAGTCCAACGTTGAAATCCTTCAGATGCCAGGCGGCAATGACGAGCTTCACGAGGTGAAAGCCGAGACGGTCGATTCGCCGGCGGCGGGTGGAGCATAGCTCGAAACCAGTGCTTTGAGCACGTCGAGCATCCGGTTCGGATCCTGACAGTGGAGCGAGGTTTCAAGCTCCTTGAGCGCGCGGTCCCACTCGAGCGGCAGGCTCCCGCGCCAGACCGCCCGTTTGATTTTCGGGTGGCACGTCGGCTCGACGCATTCCGTTCGGTCGAACAACTCTTCGAACAGTTTTTCGCCCGGTCTGAGCCCCGTGTACACGATCCGAACATCTTTGTCCGGAACCAGCCCCGCCAGGACGATCATGTTGCGAGCCAAATCCGCCACCCGAATCTGTTCACCCATATCCAGGACGAAGACGTCCCCGCCCACTCCCAACACGCTCGCCTGCAGCACCAACTGCACGGCTTCGGGAATCGTCATGAAGTACCGTTTGATGTCCGGATGAGTCACCGTGACCGGTCCGCCTTTCCGAATCTGTTCCGCAAACAGCGGGACCACGCTGCCGTTGCTGCCCAACACGTTGCCGAAGCGGACGACCGTAAATTTGGTGGCGCCCCAACCGTTCAATTGTTGAATCAGCAATTCGGCGACCCGCTTCGTGGCCCCCATGACGCTCACGGGATTGACCGCCTTATCCGTGGAAATCAACACAAACCGCTGCACGCCGGAGAGGAGCGCCGATTCAGCGACCGTGCGTGTGCCGAAGATATTGTTGCGAACCGCTTCGCCCGGATTGCGTTCCATGAGCGGAACGTGCTTATGCGCCGCTGCGTGGAAGACCAGATCGGGAGAAGTTTCCCGAAAGACTTCGACCACCCGATCCGGCAGCGTTACATCTCCCAGCACGGGTAGAAGCGAAAGCTCCGGAAAGCTCCGCCGCAGCTCCAGATCGATCGCATAGAGGTTGTTTTCATACCGCTCGAAGAGAATCAACGAGGCCGGCCGATAGCGCGCGATCTGTCGGCAGAGCTCGGAACCGATCGACCCCCCGGCCCCCGTCACCAGGACATTCTTGCCCTTCAGAAGCGGATGCAACTCCTGTCGATCGGTCTCGATCGGCTCGCGTTGCAGCAAATCTTCGAGGCTCATAGGCTTGATCTGTCGCAGTAAGACAGGGTCGTCCAGCAATTGCTTGACGCTCGGCAGAATCTTGATCGGCACCGTGCAGCCCTCCGACGCCGCGAGAATCTTTTGCTTGACCGCGGTCGAAGCCGAAGGGATCGCCACGATGATCTCCTGTGCCTCGCAACGTTCCGCCGCCGCCTTGATGTCGGCGATCGTTCCGATGACCGGAATGCTGTGGATCCTGGCCTTCCGTTTCACCGGATCATCGTCCACCAGCGCCACAGGTTTGTAAGTAGCTCGACGGTCCGTAAGCATGTCGCGGACGAGCCGTTCTCCGGCGTTGCCGGCGCCGACGATCAACACGCGCCGGGCCGTCGGCCCGAAAATCTGGAGCCATTCGCGGAACCAGCGCACGCCGAGACGAATGCCGGCTAGATACAACCCGCAGAGCAGACCGGTGAGGATGATGATTGAGCGCGGATACGCCGCCCAACGCAGCAATCCATGAAGAATGACGTACAGCGCGGCCGAGCCCGCCACAGAGGCCCACAGGATCCGCCCCAGATCGTGCAGGCCCACGTATCGCCAGAGGCCGCGTTGGATACCGAACACCCATAGGCCGGCGCCGAATACGGACAGGACGAAGGGAAGCCCGTACAGCGCCAAACGCCTGTATGGCGCGGGGAGCGCGCCGTCGAACCGCAGCAGGAAGGCGGTCAGATTGGCTAGCGCGATCAAGGCCAACTGGGTCGTCACTACCAGCACACGGCGATGACGGAGAATGGTCTCGCCGAAGGTGTCCGATAATTTCCTGAACAGCGCGATAGCGAACGTCTTCATACGTTGTCTGCTACCAGTCGGCGAAGAGGGAACGGCATGATGCCCATAGCAGATAGCGCGAAGAAACTCAATCCTTTCTCCGATTACGTTGCAGATGGTCGCGGTGGAAGATGCAGCACAGCCGCGGCCAGCAACACCCAATAGAGGATCGCCAGGGTTCCGACGAACATTTGGTCAAACAGCAATCTGACCATCAACCCCGCCGTCGCCACACTCGCCCCCAGCAGCACCGACCGGTCCACGGACGCCTCTGCCGATCGGAACCCGGCGGTCAGATGACGAAAGATCGAACCGATCAACCACAGGAACAAGAGGAGGCCCGGCAAGCCGACGTGCAAGGCCAGGTACAGCAGGATGTTGTGGGTGCCGTGCATTCTCACGGGGGCATGGCCAGGCTCGACAGTCTCGGGTTGATCGGCGTACACCAACTTAAAGTTGTCCTTGCCGTACCCGATGCCGACCAGCGGGTGTTCGGCGATTTCCTGCAGGCTGAAAACCCAAATGTCGAACCGGTGAATGACGGACGAAGGCGTGCTGCGAATCGGGATGGAGGACCGGATCCGCTCAAGTGACCGAATCCCAGCCCAGTCCGCGGCGAGAACAATCGCCAGCGCGAGGACGACCGCCGCCGTCGCGCTCCCTGCCATGAGCCACGCGGAGCGACGTCGCAGCAGCCACCCGAAGGCCCACAATTCGCACAGCAACGCCACCAACCCAGCGCGCGAGTGGGTCAGCAGGAGACAACACGCGGAAAGGGCCGCCACCGAGCCGCCGGACAGCCGCAGCCATCGACTCCGCGCCTCGAACGCCAGGGCCAGGCCGACAGGCAAGAACATCACCAAATAGGTGGTCAGCCAGACCTCCGCAGGCAAAAACGATCGCATGGCCTGCGGGTCCGTCGGGTTGAATTCGGCGATGCCGTATGCGCTGACCGGAGCCAGAGCGGCGAGTAACCAGGCCAGAAGATAGCGCCGGTGTTCCCCTTCCCGAAAGAAATGCAGCACGGCGTAAAACACGAGGACCTGCTGGAGCAGCTTGCCATATTCTTTGAGGCTGTAGACGGGAAACGTCGCGAACGGGATCGTCAACCCGACCCAGAGGACGAAGGCGGCGATCGGCCGATCGAACGGCGTCCGAACCAGGAACACCCGGCGGCGGCCTGCGCACCACCAGGCCAGCAGGATCAGGAGGACAATGAACCCGTTCCGCTCGACAACCAGGAGCGCAGTGAAAGGCAAGGAGCAGATGAACGCGTACAACGCGACGCGGATGAGGTCGTCCAGATCGGGCCACCGCACGGTCCACCTGGCCGGCTTCTCACCGACTGCCTCGCCACCGCTCATACCTCCGCCTCCTGCTGGACCCGCCGTTGCTCCACCAGGCCGACACCCGCGCCCAACGCGCCGAACACCGCCAACCAGCTTAGGATAATGATCGTCCGACCTGTGCTGTCCCCGTGATGATACAGCCAGGCGGCGATTCCGCAACATGCCATCAGCGCATACTCGGCCAGCACCGTCCGCCGGTGTCCCCAGCCGCTCAGCACTAGCCGCTGGTAATAGTGGACGCGATGGGCTTCCCACACCCGTTCTCCGCAGAGAGCGCGGCGAAGCACCGTCGCCGTCGCGTCCAGAATGAAGGGGGAAAAGACCATAATGGGAACCCACACATCAAAGAGCCCCTCCCGCTGCCCAAGCAGCGTCAGCGCGCCGGCGAGAAACCCGATGGGGACACTCCCCACATCCCCCATGAAGATCCGCGCGGGAGGAAAATTGCTCAGCAGAAATCCCGCCGCCGCCGTCGCCACCATAAGAGAGAGGACGAAGACCAACGCATGGGCGTCCCGCCACGCAAAATACGCCAGAAAACCGAACCCGACCAGCGTCATCCCCCCCGCAAAGCCGTCCATGCCGTCCATGAAGTTGTACAGATTGGTCATCCAGACGAGAAACATGAGCGTGACCGGCCAGGCCGCCCAACCCAAATCAAGATAGCCGAAAAAGGGCACCCACACGGAGCGGAGCACCACATCCGCCCCGACAACCAACGCCAGCGCCGCGACGACCTGCACGCCGAATCGCAGGCCGATCGGCAAGCCCCCTCGGTCATCGCAAAACGACACCGCCGCGAGCAGTGCCGTGGCACCAATGATCCAGACACCGGTCGAATGCCATAGAAGAGCCGCGGTCTCCTGATCCCATTGGCCGGCCAGCGTGGCCAGGCTGAAGCCACACGCGGCGCTGATGAGGACCGCCACTCCTCCCGTTCGCGGCGTCGGCACCTGGTGCAGGGACCGCTCATTGGGATGGTCCAGCAGGTAGAGACGAGACTGCGGATCGGAGAGACGGCGCGTGAGCCGCCACGACAGGACAAACACGACGCTGGCTATCACGAGCGCGCTCATTGCTTGGCGTGGCGATAGAAAGCGACCAATTCCGGTACCGTGTCTGCGAAGGAAAAGTCCGGCCGATACCCCAAATCGCGGGCGATGGCGTCCGAGCAATACCAGGCCGGCTCGATGAGCTTCTGAACAGCGGCACCCGTCAACGGTCCCGGTCGCTTCGTCAACGCGCGCACCACATCCCCGGCGCCTCCCGCCACCTTCAGCAGCCACAGTGGCACGCGCCACGCGGGAATCGGCTTCCCCAAGCCGGCGCAAAGGAGTTCATAGATGGTGGTCACACTGTACGGTTCCGCATCGGTCACAACGTAGCAGGGCTTGAACGGGCTTTCAGCTTGAAGAGTCCGGAGCACGGCCTGCGTGAAATTGTTCACATGGAGCATACTGCGCACGCCGGCGATCGGGGGCAGCGGCGGAAACCGGCCTCGATCGATCGCCGCGATCATCCGGAACAGGTTCCCCTTGTCCGTTGGGCCGTACACCATTGGCAGCCGTAGCGAGACGCCGCGGAACCTGCCGGACCGAGCAAGATCATCTACGAGTTGTTCGGCAGCCCATTTCGACCTAGCATAGGCGGTGACCGGCGCCGGAGGCCATGATTCATCAACACAGCCGTCGCTGGTTTCTCCGAAGACCTTCACAGTGCTGGCGAAGATGAACCGCCGGATGCCCGCCGCAGCGGCACCTTCCAGCAGATGCCGTGTTCCTTCGACATTGATCGAATGATACTCCTGCTCGTCGGCGGACAGTTCGTCCAACGCATGGACCTTGCCGGCCAAATGAACGACCGCCTGGCATGCCGTCACCGCGGCCTTCATGGCCGCCCGGTCGCGCACATCGCCGGTGACCACCTCGCACCGGCTGTCGCCCTGCGACAACCCGGCACGGTGATACAAGGCACGAACGGTGTAGCCTTCGCGCAACAGCGCGTTAACAAGGGCTTTGCCCAGAAAACCCCCGGCGCCGGTGACCAGAACCCGCATCATACCCACGCCGGCGCCTGCCTTCCATCTCCCCGAAGATCGAGCAGTTCGCGATACAGCGCGAGCATGGCTCCGGCGATCTTCGACACAGAATACTCGCGCACCACCATGTCGCGGCCGGTTCGGCCCATTGCCGCGCAGCGATCCGCATCGGCGAGCAGCAACACAATGGCATCCGCCAACGCGTCGGGGTCTCGCGGCGGGACGAGGAGTCCGTTCGACCGATGGCGGACGGCCGCACGGCACCCCGGCACATCCGTCGCAATCACCGGCTTGCCGCACGCTGCCGCTTCAAGCAGCACCTTGGGTAGCCCTTCACGGAACGACGGCAACACAACCAGCGTGGCGGCAGCCAGCACGGCTGGCATGTCCTCGCGGTGGCCCCACCATTCGATGTCGCCCGCATCTGCCCACTCCCATAGGCGACTCGGAGGGATCGCCGCCGGATTATGCGGATCACATCGGCCCACCAACACGAAACGCGCCCGGACGCCCTTGTGTCTCACCAACCTTGCGGCCTGAACAAAATCCGCCACCCCCTTGTCCCACAGCATGCGGGAGGCCAGCAAAACGATCGGCGCACCGGGCTCCGGCGCGCCGGGAACAAATCGCTCGGTATCTATGCCCGAGCCGGCGATGATCCGCGCCTGTTGTGGTTGGACGACTCCCTGAGCGACCAGGTAATCGCGATCTTCGCCATTTTGAAAGACGGCCACGGACCGGCTTAATCTGATGGCGATCTTCAACGCCTTCAACAGCGCCAAACGGAGCATGGCTCGGGTGTCTCCCCGATCCGTAAAAGCATAGCCGAGTCCGGCGAAGGCGTTGACGACGACAGGCACCCCGGCGAGCCACGCCGCCAGCGATCCGTAGAGAATGGGTTTCATCGCGACCTGGTGCACAAGCTGCGGCCGCTCCTTCCTGTACAAGCGGATGAGTTCCCAGATCGCCGCGAGGTCCGCCAGTGGATGGCGGCTCCGGCGCGCGAGGCGAAGGGGATAGAGCCGGAATCCCTCTTGTCTGATGAGTGCGCCGTGGTCGGCTACTCGAGTGGCGATCCCCACATCGAACCCGGCGTCCCGCGCCGCCCTGGCCAAATCCAGGCGATGCGACCAGAAATACCAGTCTTCAGTGATGAGAAACAGGAGGCGCGGCCGTGCGTTCATTCCGACCTGAGCCACGCCTGGAACATCAAGATCGTCCACAGCGGATACTGCCAGTTCCGTTTTCCGCACAGATGCTCGGCCCACTTTTCTCGGATCGGTTGCAGATTGAAAAATCCGTCTTGCCGCAAACAGCCTTCATCCAATAGCGACTCCGCCCAGTCCCGCAGCGGCCCGCGCAGCCAATGGTCGATCGGCACGCCGAATCCCATCTTGGGCCGCTCGATCAAGGCTCTGGGGACATAGCGGTCGAGGATCTGCCGAAGAATCCACTTCCCCTCCCCTTCGCGTCGGATCTTCAACGACAGCGGAAGCCCCCATACGAATTCCACCACCCGATGGTCCAGCAGCGGCACGCGTGCTTCGAGACTGACCGCCATGCTCGCTCGGTCCACCTTCACTAGAAGGTCGTCCGGCAGATAGGTGACCAAATCCAGATACATCATCCGCAACGTAAAGTCCTCCAGATCGGCCCACCGGGAGCGATCCGTAATTGCAGTGAGCGGCTCCGCCGCGCCGATCACCACGGATGACGGATCCTGCCACAGGGAGACCAAGCTGAGATACATCCGTTCCGGACTCTCCATCGCCAGAACTGCCGCCAGCTTGTGCAACTTGTCTCCGGGATTCTGGAAACTCGGCGCCAGGGAACCCAGGTGCCGTAGCGCGGTGTTGAGCCTGGCGGGCGACAGGAGCGTCAATCCGCGAGCGAGCGCGTGTCGAAGAGCAACCGGCATCCAGCCGATTTTTCGCCACAGGCTGCGCCCGACAAAATACCGGTTGTAGCCGGCGAACAGTTCGTCGCCCCCGTCTCCGGACAGGCTCACTGTCACATGGCGGCGAGCCAATTCAGATACCAGAAACGTGGGAATCTGCGACGAATCGGCGAACGGCTCATCATAGATCGCGGGCAGGCGCGGAATCACCGCCATCGCCTGTCGCGGGGTCACATACAGTTCCGTGTGGTCCGTCCCCAGGTGCTGCGCGACCCGCTTGGCATGTTGCGCCTCGTTGTATTCGTCTTCATAAAAGCCGATCGAAAAGGTCTTCACAGGTCTCGTGCTTTGCGCCTGCATGAGCGCAACGACGGTGGAACTGTCGATCCCGCCGGAGAGAAACGCGCCGAGCGGTACATCCGCGATCATGCGGAGGCGCACGGCTTGACGCAACAGCGCGTCCAATTCCTGCTCGGCCTCCGACTCGGCT
The DNA here is from genome assembly GCF_976986435.1 of Nitrospira calida. NCBI lineage: Bacteria > Pseudomonadati > Nitrospirota > Nitrospiria > Nitrospirales > Nitrospiraceae > Nitrospira > Nitrospira calida. The sequence continues at coordinate 1,513,536 of NZ_OZ335950.1, read as the reverse complement.
CCTCGAAACGGCGACGCGCACCCCTGTTCGGCGACTATCCTGGCCGACCAGTATCGCACCGGTTTCCAGCCGTCCGGCGATTCGGGATCAGGAGAGAACCCCTCGGCTCGCGTCGCCCGTTCGGGCGTGACGGTCAGAATGCAGCCGGGCGGCAACTTGTACAGATTGTGATAGATCGAGCGCGGAGCGGGAATATACCCGTGCCGGAGATAAAGCACCAACGCGTCCCGGTCGATGTCGGCACGAAAGGCTGGGTGACATCGGAGCGCCTTGACTTCCGAGGCGAACACGAAGCATCGGCCGGCCCAGCCGAAATAGAGCGGTTTGATCCCCAGCCGGTCACGCACCAGAGAGAGCACCTGGTCGGTGCGATCCCACAGCGCGAACGCGAACATCCCAACAAAGCGGGTAACGGCGGATTCCACCCCCCATTGTTCGATCGCCGCCAGCATGACTTCGGTGTCTGAATGGCCGCGGAACTTGGCGCCATGATTCTCCAATTCGCGACGAAGCTCGAGAAAGTTGTAGACCTCGCCGTTGTACGAGATGACGTAGCGGCCGCTGGCGGAGACCATCGGCTGATGGCCCTCAGGTGAGAGATCTAGAATCGACAGACGAGCATGGCCGAGACCGAGCCCTACAGCTGGCTCGCACCATACGCCGCGGTCGTCTGGCCCGCGGTAGCGAATAGACGCCGCCATCGCCTCAACCATCCGGGCGAGGTCAGGTGCTTGGTATCCGAAAACGCCGGCAACCCCACACATTGGCAGACACGAGTTGACCTAATCGGTGAATTGACTAGGGTCAACGATCACGGTAAATAGAGCAGCGAGCTTTATCGACCTGAGCAAGCAGAAACCATTACAATCTCTCAGCTTAAAGCACGACCTGCTTGGCCACACTTGCCAGAATCAAGCCCACGTGTCAACCAATCTCTCGCGATCGAAGCCCAGGAGTGGGAAATTTTTCAATCATGAGGCTCCTCCTGGACACTTACATTTTCCTCTGGAGCCGGACCGACTCAACAAGCGTGTGGCCACAGAACTGGACAACCCGCCAACGAGCTGTGGATTGCGCCGCTTAGCAACTGGGAAGTGATAATGCTTGCCGAGAAAGGACGCGTCCACCTTACGCCAGATTCAACGACGTGGCTCCGCCAGGTATTCAGGACAATTCCGTTACAATTCCGTTCAAAGAAGCGCCGCTGACCCCTGAGGTTTCCTTCCAGAGCCATTCCGTTAACCTCCCCAATCAGGATTTTGTTGATCGCTTTCTTGCAGCGACAGCCATGGTCTATGAGCTCACCCTCGTCACTGCGGACGAACGCCTGATACGATGCGGGCAGGTCTCCACTCTGCCGAACTGAATCGGGCCAAACCGTCCCTGGCCTGAGTAACCGGGCATCCGGTCGCTTCTTTTTCTTAGCACGATAGGACTGTCGTCCGTTCCCCGATGGTGAAGCCGGTCCATCATCGCACGGAGCACGGGCTCAGCCTCACGGCTGAGCAGGTAGGGCTGGAGCAATCCGACGATACCGCACATGGCGGATCACAACTGGGTTAGGGGCAAGCTTCACATCCAACCTGAAAACTGACTATGGTCAACGGCCATGGTACATGACAGGTAGACTGCGACGAGAGGAACAAACCGAATCTATTTTGATCTCTCAGTACAGATTCCCCTCCTTTTACAAGGAGGGACTTCCCGCTGGATTAAATCCGCCAGCGTCTTGCCCTCTCCAGATCCCCGGCGGCGTTCGCGTGCGGGATCTCGCGGCCAAGAGGTAAAGCACCAAAACGCCGAGTGCCCCCAGCATAACGGAAAACGCACGGTGCACCTAGACGATGCCCCTCCCCACTTGTGGCTGCTACATCAGTTCAACCGGTACAGAACACGATGTTGATGGAGATGGGCGTTCACGACTTCTGCAGCGAGCCGATGCCCTCTCTCATTCCAGTGGCCGTCGTGCGGCCATGAATGCGACTGCCCGGTCTCCAGAAAATCTTGCCTGAACGGCTGAAGCAGGTTGATCACCACAAACCCAGATTCCTTCCCTAGCTTGTCAATCTCCTGAAAGGGTTTTGCGAAGTCCCAGGTGATGGACTGGGCGGCTGGATATTTCCGTAACATCTCTTCCCATCGTTGTTCAACCATGGCTGTTGACGCGATAAGCATCACCAGGAACTTCGCACCGTGCCGCTCTGCTAATTCTTTCGATTCTCTGATCATTCTGAGTGTCATCTGATACGCCTCGGGCCATGGCTCAGGTGGATCTGCGACATAGACGTACCAATCCTCTGGGATCGAGATTCGGGCGGATCCCTGTTGTATCGCACCGGCCGGCGCAAGGAGTCCCATGCCAGCCAACCAACCCTCTACAGGCATGGACACGGTAGCCTGACGAACCAAATGGAGAAAAGCGCTCCGCCGCAGGAATGGCCTCAGGCCGGCGCCGAGCCCCGAAACCTGTGGTGCGATATATTCCAAACTTTCATCCGTCCGTAGAGCGTAGTATGGTTTGAACACTGCCCCGCTCAGACTCCGATAGCTATCGCGAAAGTCATTGTCAGGAAGCACCGCCATAAGAACAAGGTCCGGCCTGTAGAGAAGTCCCTTTTTCTCCAGAATACGGTAGTACTGCGCTGGTCCCGAGCCGGAGACGCCCAGGTTAATCACTTCCACCTGTTTTTCTGTCAGCCAGCCTCTCACCATTCGCTCGAGTTGCCGCGTGAAATTCTGATCAATGGGAACTTGCAGGCCCTCGATATACGAATCCCCAAGAACCAGGATCCGATAGACCCAGGGAGACTTGGTAATCGCATGCTCCACATCATGAAATCCAGCGCTGTTGGTAAGAATGGCAACATCATAGTCCTCGTTCACCCAGCGGCTGTGTTGATGAGGCGCCAGGATTGGGCCGACCTCAGGATCCATGAAATATTCGACCGTGGAGAGCGGATGAAGGATCCTAGTCAGCACCTCGGCAGTGGCCAGGGCAACGAAGATCCCAATACACAGCGCAACGAGGTTTAAGGCAATCCGACGAGGCACGAGAAGTCTTTCCGGCAGGCTTCGCCTATGTGCCTGATACCTGTCTATTGTGCGACATGCTGGGCTTATGGCGACGTTGCATCCTCTTCCAGCGTCTTAATCAGCGGGCGAATGGCCGATGTACCGCTCCCGATTTCTTGGACACTGTTGTAGCGGTATTCGACCCGACCCGTGGGTCGCGTCGCTCCACGATTGCCGTTCTTGGGGCAACTGTGTGTGTCGAGTTTTGGCAATGGCCCATCGGTTGTCCTGATTGCATGGACTCTCGGCGTGGTCATGCCGCCTCCTGAGTCACCAGGAAATCGCGGCGTACCTGCGCCGGCGAGCGAAAGCCATGGCGCTCCACCAACCACTGCTCATTGTAGGTGGCCAGCCAAGCCTGGAGCGCCAAGCGGAGCTCCTCGACCGTGCGGAACGTCCGCACCCACAGCAGTTGTTCCTTGAGCGTACGGATGAACCGCTCCGCGATCCCGTTACCCTCCGGAGCCCGGACGAAGGCTGGACTGGACGTGATCCCAAGGAACCGCAGTTACGCCTGAAAGTCGTCGCTCAGATACTGGCTGCCATGATCATGCCGGACCTGCAATCCCGCCGCGATCCCGGCCGCCACCGCCCCGAACTGGCGCCGGCCCCCTTGGCGGACCGGCTCGATGGCTTCGAAGCGGGTGGCCTGCGTCGCCGCATGGATGCCGCCCCCTTCCCAGGTGCAATGATCCACCGCGACAAAGACGGTCGCGGGGCCGTCCTCCAGCGTCACCATGCTGGTGGCGTCGGTGCCCCATATCTGATGGGGCCGGTCGGTGGTGATCGTCCCGTCGTGGGCCTGCAGCCCCCAGACCCGCTGGGCTCGACTCGGGGCCAAGAGGCCCGCCTGCCGCATCAGGCGGAGCACCCGGCGCTTGGAGGTGCGAATGCCCTGCACGCGGAGTCGCGCCCAGACTTTGCGATGCCCTTCACCCAGAAACGGCGACGCCGCGAGCACCTGGCGGATGTGGGCCGTGAGCATCTCATCCGTGTAGACGGTCTTCGGTCCCCGTTTGGCCGGCTCACCCCGCGGGCGTTCGGCACGGCCCTGCTGGTGATAAAACGTCGCCCGGCTCAGACCCCACTCCTGGCAGACCCGGACCACGCCATACGGACGGTTGACGGAAGACGACGTGGCGCGGCTCATCGCGTCGGCCTCCCGGCGACCAAAGGGGTGCCACCTCGCAGACGCCTCACCGCCTCGCGGGAGAGTTCGAGCCGCATCGTGAGATCTCCGACCAAGGCCTTCAACCGGGCCAGTTCCTCGTCCCGCCCATCAGCCGCCCGACTCTTCAGCCCGGCCTGGCCACTCGCACGAAACTGGTCCCGCCATTCGGAGAGCTTGGCTGCCGTGAGCCCGAGCTCACGGGACACAAGATCGAGATCCTCGCCGCGCAGCACCCGGAGCACGGCCTCGACCTTCTTGCGCGAGGAAAAGCGGCCTCGCTCCGCCTTCGACTTCGCCATGGACACCTCCTTCATTGAGGGAGCAGGATGCCCCGACTCAGTGTCCAAAGAAATCGTGGGGCGGGGGACTTCCTCGCCATTACCGCAAACGGCGGGGTGGTAGAGACCGCCAGCCAGTTCGATGCGTAATGGCCGTGCCATAACAAAAACCTTGAAAATGTTTCAATGCAAGACCTGACCCCCTATGGTAATCCGCGAGTTGGGCAACGAGAAAAGTGAGAATCTGCGAAGAATCGGCGAAGAGTTCGTGATACAGTTCCAGCGGGCGCGGAATCACCGCCACTGCCTCATCCGACGTCACATAGAGCTCGGTATGTTCGGTGCCCAAATGCGCCGCCACAGCATGGGCGCACTCGGCCTCGTTGTAACCCTTTTCGTGGAAACCGATGGTGAAGGCCTTCACCAGCTGGCTCGACTGCGCTTGCTACAAAGCAACCACGGTCGAGGAATCGATCATCGCGGAAAGAAAAGTGCCCAGAGCACGTCGGCCACCATCTGGCCGCTAATCGACCGGCTCAGGCTGGCTTCCAATTTCTCCAGCGCTATCGCATCATCCAGGTCCTCGCGCAGCGGCCTCGCTGCAGCCTCACACACACGCCAATAGAACCTCGGCAGCGGCAAACTACCAACTGGATCCGTTACCGCCAGCGAAAGGAAAGCCCCGGACGGCAGCCTGAAGATTCCGTTGTAGATGGAATACGGCGCCAGCACGTGGTCTTGGCGCAGGTAGAGCGCCAGCGCATTGCGATCCACTTCGCCGTGGAACGCCGGATGCGCCTTGAGTGCCTTCAGTTCCCACCCGAACAAGAACACATCGCCTTGCCGGCCGTAGTACGGGGGCTTCTCGCCCATGCGGTCGCGCGCAAGCGTCAGTATGCCGCGCTATCGATCCCGGAGCGCGAAGGCGAACATGCCCACACAGCGCTTTAGCACCGCCTCGATGCCACGCGCATCAACCGTGGCAAGCAGCGTTTCGGTACGCGAATGGTCGAGCCAGGTGGGCACCTACGCTTGCAGCTCCAGCGCTCTCTGCAGCTGCACATAGTTGTAAAACTCCTCGTGGAAGGCGATGATATACCGGCCCGAAGCTGACGCCCTCGGCTGATGGCTGGCTGTGGAAAGGTCGAGGATGGAAAGGCGCGATTCCTGCTTCTACATCCACCCAATCGCCCGCATTGTCCTGCCTACGGTGAACAAGCGTATCGCTTACCCGGAGCAATACTTCAGTACTTCCGTGGTTCATCGGAGCCTAGCCAGCCGAGTATGCCGCACATGGTCAACCTTTGATGCCGATCGCACACCAATAGGGCGCTCGATCCGAAAAGCGAATGTCGCCAAAGCCAGCATCTGCAAGCATCTTGCATATCTCGTCACGGGTGAAACGCTGTTCCAGGCGCGTCCCGAACCGATCTAGAGCGTCTGTTCTGAGCACATAGAACGGCTTGTCCCGATAGTAGGCCAGCGGCCAGCCGCTCGGAAGAGTGCCTAGACACTCCATCATCAACGCCATCCGGGCCAAAGGCCAATAGACACACGCAGCAATTATCTGGCTGGCCATATAGCGCAGTGAATGAGGCAACCGAGACACTAATCGCCGAATTCCATCGCTGATCCACCACAGCGCACGATAGGCTACGCCGCGGTTATCGAACGCGTAGTACAGGTAGACGAGAAATGGAGCGCCTTTCCTCAGCTTAGCCGCCACTGCGGCAATCGCTGCCGCAGTATCGGGAACATGGTGCAGCACCCCAAGCGAGTAGGTAAAATCCAAAGAAGCATCATCAATAGGCAGTGCGCCAACTGAGGCGTTGAGAAAACTGACATTCGGCACGTCACGAAGATTCGATTTCGCGACGGCAAGCGCCGCTGGGCTCGCGTCGATCAGCACAAGGTGTCCAACTCGCGGAGCGACGAGTTTCGCCCACCGCCCGCTACCGCAGCCGATATCGGCCCCCACTGCATCGGGTGGCAATGCCGCCCAATCGAACAGAGAAAAGTAATCGGAAAATATCTGTTCGCACACATCCGCATCCAGCCGGTCCTGGGGAAACCGAGACCACTCGTCACTGAACCCGCGAACAGTCTGCACATCGAGATTCGCGTCTCGCCAATCGGTATTCACCGCCCATTCACCCTCAAGAACTCATACAATTCTTCATACCGACGCACGATGCGGCCGATCTCGAAATGACATGCCACGCGCGCTCGGGCCTTTTCACCCAATGCCACCCTTTGCTCGCGCGAAAGCTTGAGCATCCCTATCACTCCCGCCGCAAAACTGGCCATGTCGCCGGCCGGCACGACGGTTCCTGTATCACCTATGATAGAGGCGCAGTCGCCGACGTCAGTCGCCACGCAGGGCACACCAACTGCCATAGCCTCGCCAACGACATTCGGGAACGCCTCCGCATGGGAAGGACATGCCAGTACGTCGAGCGCCGCCATGAGTTCCGGCACATCGTCGCGTGACCCGAGCAAGTGCGTATTCTCCAATAAGCCCGCCTTTTCTATCCACCGCATCAATTCCTCGTTGTCACGATCGACGCCCTTCCCCGCCAAGAGAAAATGCACCTGCGGCATCTGCCGATGCACCACTGCCATTGCCGAAACAAAACCGTAATGATTCTTCAGAGGATCAAAGCGGCTGATCATGCCTACCAGCAATGTGTCATCGCCACATCCCAGGCTTGCGCGCATCCTGCTGCGGGCAGCATTATTGGGCCGGAAGCGGGTCATATCGAAGCCGTTCGGCACAACACTCATCTTCTCCACCGCGTATCCCAGCGAGACGTGTATACGGCTGGCGGTCTCGGAGTTCAGGAAGATACGCCGCGGAATTATATGCGACAGCAGTGCGCCGACCTGGCGGACAGCGCGCGTAGTCCAATGCGTCTTGTCGGAGTCCAGGTTACTGCTACGAATGCTCCAGCAAACGGCGTCGATTCCGGCCAGTCTTGCCGCCAGCCCGCCGAACAGGTCAGCGTGATAGAGCCAGGTGTGCACGATGTCAGGCTCGAACCGCTTGACCTCCCGAAGCAGGCGGCGGAAGCCAGACAAACCGGACAGCCCTGAGGTCATCCCCAGCGCTTGTACCGGAATGTCAAGTGCCGCGATACGCGGTCCGATGTCGCCGACTGTCGTCAGAGAGATCACCATCGGCTTATAGCGCCCACGATCCAGTCGCTCCAGCAGCCGGAGGAGCATGATTTCCGCACCGCCAGTCGCGAGACCGGTAATGATGTAGAGCACCCGCATCAGAGGCTCTCCAACAAGACCTGCTCGGTACGCGACACCATGCGCTCCACGGAAAACTCCTTAACGATACGACTCCTGGCCTGGCGCCCAATATCGACGTTTTCCTCGATCCGATCCAGCATCCTTGCAATCGCTCCCGCCAAAGCATTCGCATCGCGGGGCAGCGCGACTTCGCCCCTATCACCGACGATGCGCGCGGAATCCCCGACATCGGTCACCACGCAAGGCCGTTCGCAGGCCATGGCTTCGGCGATGGCATTGGAAAACCCTTCGCCAAAAGAAGAAGAAGAAACAGCGATATCGAGTGCGCTTAGCACCGCCGGCATGTCCGCGCGAGAACCTGCCCAGATCACCCGATCGGCAATGCCCAACGTTTGAGCAAGCGCATTCAATTCGGTTTGGTAGGCCGGATCCCCACTACCGACACAGATAAACCGGAGATTATTCCGTCGCTGTTCAAGCAACGCACACGCTTGGAGAAAATTGCGATGATCTTTCATAGCATCGAGCCGCGCCACGATGCCAATCGCCGTCTCACAAGCGCTGACTTTCCATTCGTCGCGGACACGCTCGCGCCCGGCGGCATCGAACCTGAAACGCTCCGTATCAATCCCGTTTTCGATGACCACTATTCTGTGTTGCGGAAAGCCCCGGCTAATCGCCCAAGCTTTTCCGGCATGCGAATTCGCCACAATCACGTCGGCAGCCTGGCTCAATAGAGCCTCCAGCCGAGAGATTAGCCTCGAAAGCCAGTCGTAATACTGCATTTCCATTCCGGCAGCACGTATGCTCCAGACTAGCCGGGAACGCCACACCACCGGGCGAAGCAATGCCGTCAGGAGGTTCGGCAGGTCGAGAAAAGAATAGATCGTTGTCGGTCGCAACCGACGCAGGATTAGCGCAAGACGGATCAAGAACCCGAAGACATCCCAACGACCGCGCTTGCCAACGAACTGGACAGGTACCCCTGCAGCGGCAAGCTCTCCGTCAAAGGCTCCCCCGGCATAGAAGAGCACCACGTGAACTTCTCGCCCTCTTTCTCTCAGAGCCTTGACCAGAGTCACAATCTGCCTTTCCGCACCACCTTGGTCGAGCTTGCGGGCGAGCAGGACATGGCGACTCATGGTGCCTTTTGCAAAACAAACACAAACGTAGCCGAACTAAGAAGACAGACTAACTCCCAGCGCCTTTCTATGGGATATCGACGGAAACCCGCCCGAGCCGATACAAAAAACGCGCTCGGCCAACCCTCGACTAAATCGAAGTCGCTTTCCTGGAATAGTTTGAGCCAGCGCCGTCGACTAAAATACCAGAGCTCCGATATGGCCGAGGGCTATCCCGTGCGATCTGCTCCCACAATACACACTTGAAGCGCTCCATACGTCACGAGAGCGAACCTGATTGTCAGACCCTACCGGTGCGATTCCAGCTGAGGGATGTCGACCGCCAACAATGCTGACGAGTCGCCTGACAATAGGTATGTAATGTGTACCGCTCCCGATTTCTTGGACACTGTTGTAGCGGTATTCGACCCGACCCGTGGGTCGCGTCGCTCCACGATTGCCGTTCTTGGGGCAACTGTGTGTGTCGAGTTTTGGCAATGGCCCATCGGTTGTCCTGATTGCATGGACTCTCGGCGTGGTCATGCCGCCTCCTGAGTCACCAGGAAATCGCGGCGTACCTGCGCCGGCGAGCGAAAGCCATGGCGCTCCACCAACCACTGCTCATTGTAGGTGGCCAGCCAAGCCTGGAGCGCCAAGCGGAGCTCCTCGACCGTGCGGAACGTCCGCACCCACAGCAGTTGTTCCTTGAGCGTACGGATGAACCGCTCCGCGATCCCGTTACCCTCCGGAGCCCGGACGAAGGCTGGACTGGACGTGATCCCAAGGAACCGCAGTTACGCCTGAAAGTCGTCGCTCAGATACTGGCTGCCATGATCATGCCGGACCTGCAATCCCGCCGCGATCCCGGCCGCCACCGCCCCGAACTGGCGCCGGCCCCCTTGGCGGACCGGCTCGATGGCTTCGAAGCGGGTGGCCTGCGTCGCCGCATGGATGCCGCCCCCTTCCCAGGTGCAATGATCCACCGCGACAAAGACGGTCGCGGGGCCGTCCTCCAGCGTCACCATGCTGGTGGCGTCGGTGCCCCATATCTGATGGGGCCGGTCGGTGGTGATCGTCCCGTCGTGGGCCTGCAGCCCCCAGACCCGCTGGGCTCGACTCGGGGCCAAGAGGCCCGCCTGCCGCATCAGGCGGAGCACCCGGCGCTTGGAGGTGCGAATGCCCTGCACGCGGAGTCGCGCCCAGACTTTGCGATGCCCTTCACCCAGAAACGGCGACGCCGCGAGCACCTGGCGGATGTGGGCCGTGAGCATCTCATCCGTGTAGACGGTCTTCGGTCCCCGTTTGGCCGGCTCACCCCGCGGGCGTTCGGCACGGCCCTGCTGGTGATAAAACGTCGCCCGGCTCAGACCCCACTCCTGGCAGACCCGGACCACGCCATACGGACGGTTGACGGAAGACGACGTGGCGCGGCTCATCGCGTCGGCCTCCCGGCGACCAAAGGGGTGCCACCTCGCAGACGCCTCACCGCCTCGCGGGAGAGTTCGAGCCGCATCGTGAGATCTCCGACCAAGGCCTTCAACCGGGCCAGTTCCTCGTCCCGCCCATCAGCCGCCCGACTCTTCAGCCCGGCCTGGCCACTCGCACGAAACTGGTCCCGCCATTCGGAGAGCTTGGCTGCCGTGAGCCCGAGCTCACGGGACACAAGATCGAGATCCTCGCCGCGCAGCACCCGGAGCACGGCCTCGACCTTCTTGCGCGAGGAAAAGCGGCCTCGCTCCGCCTTCGACTTCGCCATGGACACCTCCTTCATTGAGGGAGCAGGATGCCCCGACTCAGTGTCCAAAGAAATCGTGGGGCGGGGGAATAGGTATGTAATGCGAAGAACTCGTCCAAGTTCGCTAAGCGGGCATCGGAAGAATATGTATTGTCCGGCTATCAGGTTTCACACCCGCTATACTGCAGAGAGCGTTGTTTTCAACTCTGGAAGGTGTTCAAAAACATTGAACGAGAACACGACATCGGAATGACCGTCTGGGTAGGGAAGGTCTTGGCCATCATAAAATACGCATGAGAAAGTAGGCTTCGGAATCCCGGCGAAGGCGTCGACTACATCGACGCTGTCACTGGCCCCCTAGTCGATGGGATTAGACTGGCTTGATAGTTGTTGCCGCCACCGATTTCCAGAACACAAGTCCCTGGCTGGAAGAATCTGCTGATACGCTTGAACTCTTTTCTACACATCAAGTAGGGGCGTTATAATGCATTCGCTCAATCAACTTGGCTTTCGCGCGCAAAAATAAATGTTCCTGTAAAGGCCGTATGTTCCAATACTTAGCCAGGACAGAAATTTCTTAATTGCCCCTTGCAACTTGCGCCACCAGCCAACCGATTTCCACTCTATGAAGAAATGCTCGTAGGCCGAATCCACCAGAAAGTACTGCCTCAAGGCGGCTGTGAAGGTTTCAGCAGTAAAGCTCCGTTTGTAGCCCCACCTATGAAATCGGGATCCGCAGTGGGAACATATCACGAGGGAGTCCTCAAGTTTCTCGCGCGCAGGGACCGTCCCGATAAATCGGCTGCCTGGACGGAGGACTCTTCTGACCTCCGTCAAGGCTGCCTGGAACACCTCTTCGTCCAGGTGCTCGAGCACCTCTGACATTACAACAACGTCGAAATACCCATCTCAGGGAAGAGCATCGCCTGGCAAAAACCAATTTGCGCCTTTTCGCTCGATCGGAGTTCATTTTGTAACCGCTCTATTACGCGTTTACTTGGATCAAGAGACCAGACATCGCCCCCCTGTTTTTCACCACCATTCTTTCTAGAGCACCATTTCCCACACCAATATTCAAGGCGCATATGCCTGCGCTGTAAGCGCCTTGCCAGAAACTCAAGGTGCCCTGAGGTATAAACAGAAGGTGTGGAAATAGGAAAAGGACGGTGGCCACCTTTCGGGTAACTAACCCCACCGGGCCGAGGTTTGGCTAAGAAAGGAGGTACCGCCGTGAACGAGCAGAACCCAGAGATTGGAGTGGCGTCAAGATATCTATGGGACCATCTAGAGGACTTTGTGCACGGCCACATCCAGCAATTCGTCCAGCGACTGTTAGTGGAAGAGGTCACGAGGCGGCTGGGCCGGGCGAAATCGGCGCGGCGGGCCGCAGTGGACGCACCGGAAGGGTACCGCGCAGCAATGGGTACGGTCAGCCCCGGAAGCTGGCCCTGACCTGCGGGACGATCACGGTGGCCACGGGTGCGTGGCCTGGCCGAGCGGTTCGTCAGTCGGGTCCTCCCGCTGTGCAAGCGGCGCACGAAGCAGGTGGGGGAGCTGCTCCCACAGTTGTATCTGCACGGATTGGCGCGCAGGGATTTCGAGCTGGCGCTGCGGGGGCTGTTGGGCGAGGGGGCGCCGTTGTCGCCCGCCTCGCTGCAGCGGCTGAAAGCCCAGTGGCGGCAGGAATACGTGGCCTGGAAACAGCGGCGGCTCGACGACCTCGAGGTCGTGTATGTCTGGGCGGACGGGCTGTACGTGAAAGCCGGTCTGGAGGCGGGCAAGGCGGCGCTGCTGGTCCTGATCGGGGCGCTGACGGATGGGTGCAAGGTGGTCCTCGCGGTGGAGAGCGGCCAGCGGGACTCGAAGGAGTCCTGGGGAACGGTGTTGCGGGATCTGCGGACGCGGGGGCTCAAACCCTGGCGCTGCACCATCGCCGATGGCCATCTCGGCATCTGGGCGGCGCTCGCCGAGCCGCAGCCGACGGCCGCCGAGCAACGGTGCTGGAACCATCGGATCGTCAACGTCCTGGATGCCTTCCCGAAGCAGTACCAGGCTGAGGCGAAGACCATGCTGAAAGCCATGCCGTATGCCGAGACGCACGTGGAGTGCGAACGCCTCCGGGACCAGTTCGGCCGCCGGTACCGCACACTAGCTCCGAAGGCGGTCGAACGGTTACACCACGATTGGGAACGGCTGATCACGTTTTATCAGTTCCCGAAGGACCACTGGCGACATCTGCGAACCACCAACGTGGTCGAGTCGCCCTTCGCTGCCGTGCGACTGCGGACGTCGGCGGGCAAGCGGGACCAGCGCGTGGAGTCGGCCACCGCGCGCATCTGGAAAGTGCTCCAGGTCACCGAGCGCACCTTCCGGCGATTGAACGCGCCGGAGTTGTTGCCGGCGCGTCTATGCCGGCACACAGTATGGGGATGGAGTCCGGACGAATCGCGTCATCCCGCAGGAAGTCGCTGCCTGATTCCATTTCCACACTTGTTAACAGGACCTCGGCGCCCTTGATTTTGCGCGAACGAATCAACTCCCCCGTTCTGGTAGTAATCCCAGACCTTTTCTTGATCGGATGCCGCCGGTTCCATACCCTCACTCCCTATCAAACCGCACAGGCGGTCTAATGGTTTCGCACCAACGCAGGAAGGTCAGCAAATTGGCTTCCCATTCGTAATCTCGCCAATAGCGTTCGAAGCCGGCCTTGGCAATGCGTACGCGTTCGTCATCATTGGCGAGATAATGTTCAATCAGCTCGATGGCGTCGTCAAGTGTATCGTAATACACAGCCTCACGATCCGGCTCGAATATTCGGGAGTGGCCATCAGCATCACCTTTGTCACAAATCATCATCATGCCGTGCGCCGGAATCTCATAGGTGCGCATATTTCCGCACTCATAAGGCTGATCCGAGACGTGCATGTTCAACCCAATCTTTGCCCGCCAATAAAGCATCGTGCGTTGCTCTGGGGTCAGGCTGGTAACGCGATACGGATAAACCGGCTTGCCCAGCAGCCCTCGAACGATACCGAAATATCCCTTGAATGGCCAACGTCCATGGACCTGCAGGCGCGAACCGAAATGGCGCTTGAGGCGAATGAGCCGGTCGACTTTCGAGGCACTCGGATTGCCCACGTAGACGACGTCGATGTCGCGATGACGAAAGAAAGATTCATCCGCGCAATCGGGCCGCTGATAGGGAAACGGGACCAATGGCCACCAGGTTGCCGGCTTGTTACTCCATCGCTCGATCGCTTTGTCAAACGGCAAGTTGTCGATGTAACTGGGCGAAATAAAAAAGGCGCCGTCAAAAGCCCAGAGATATGGAATGCCACGCAGATAGGTCGACAGCGGATCGTCAATGAAACCGAGAACCTTGACGGGTTTCTTGAGTTCGCGTACTAGCAACTCGGGATGGATGAAGTTGTAGGTGCTCATCACGATCAAGTCGAAGTCGCGGAAGCGATCGATGAAATCGCCCGCCATGCGCATGTAGTTTGGATCGCGCTCGCGATAGAGCCGGTCCACGCCAGCTGCACCGGCAGTTAGGGCACGGCGCTTGTCATAGCCATTTAATCCCCAGATGACTAGATCAGACCATGACCAGCGCGAGCCAGAAGGGAAGTACGACAACGGATCGAAAGTCTCGATGCGATAGCCGTGGAAGTCATCCATCGGCGGAAAATTGAACAGGCAGACTTTTTTCATCGGGATAGGCGGCGTAGTGACCGGCATGCGGTGAAGTAAGAAGCGATTGCAAGCAAAGCCGAAACGATGACAGCTGCCCAGGCAATACTGGGCAGTCCATAGCGCATGGTAAGCACGTACGCCAACAATGCCTGCAATAGCACGCCCAGCGCCATGTAAAGGCAGAGCAATCCGTTGAGATTGAGCGCTGCTAAGGTTTTGAAACCGAGCATGCTTACCAGAGCAAAGGGGATTTGCATGAAATAGGCAAATTGTATCGGCGCCACACGCTTGGTTGCGGCGGCGTCAAATGCGCCACGCTGATAGAACAGTGCGACGATCTCCGACGAAAAAATGCCCAACGGCAAGGCCAACAGCGTACCGCCAGCCAGTAGCCAGCCAGCGATTTTATTCAGACTATGCAGGCTATAGGCATAGTTGCCCTGTCCAATCTGAGCGGAAAAATAGGGCAAGGTGGTGATGCCGAGGGGGGTGAGCAGTATGCCCAGCAGGGCGGCGGGCAGTTTGTTGCCATACACCAGCGCCGCGTTGGAGCCTTCACCCATGGCTGCGGCGATGGCCTGTTCAACCAGCGGGCCGATCGCCTGCACAAACGTTCCCGGCAACAGCGCGAGGCTGGCCATGGTGATCGGGGCCAAGCCCCTGAGGCTTGGCCGGATTTGAGAGGAAAAAACTCCCAGCCGGGATAATGCAGCCATCAACAGCAAACTTTCCATGGCGGTACCGACGCCCAACGCTACGGCCAGCAACTGCCACCCGGCCCACGAACCCAGGACAAGAACTGCCAGCATAATCGCCACAGGAGTCACAACAGGCAGCAGGCCATTGGCCAGAAAACGCCCGTTGGCTTGCAGGGTGCCGTAGCCAAGGAGATTGAAACCATTCAGGAAATAGTAGGGAATCAACCAATAAAGCGCGGCTTGCAGGGCTTGCCGGTTGTCTGAGGAAAAACCCGAAGTAAGCCAGGGCAACACATGAGGCAGTACCCAGAGCCAAATTGGCAGCAATCCGGCCAAAATGATCAGCGTAAGCAGGCAGGTTGCTGAAAAGCGGCTGGCTGCCGTGTCCCTGTCGAGGCCGCTGGAAAGATGGACGATCAGCGCGGTCTGCACCGCGTTGAGCAGAATGCTCAACGGCATGCCGATCAGCACAAAGGCAACAAGATAAATGTCGAGTGCACCCGATAGCCCGAACGTGGCGGCTACCACCACTTCCTTGGCGAAACCCAGGACTTTCGACAGCAGCGAGGTAGCGGCCGCCACGAGCGCGGCATGCCCCAACCTGCGCAACGGCGAGCGCGCTACATAGGCATTCCAATACAAAATGGCGCGGGCGATGAGCAATGGCAGTATTTTCCGTGATTCAGGCGGGTTTATCGCATTCGACATTTAGACTGATGAGCGTGCCATGTTCCTTGTCCATGTGCGGAATGTAGGCCTGCGAAAAGTCATCGACGTCTGCGTGTTCGGTAACGCGCCAGTCGTAGTGCCGAACATTGACGAAGCCGGCCTCTTCGAGTTGCCGCGTCAGCGTGGGAAAATCGAATACGTTGTAGTGGATGTTGTAAAGGTAGTCCTGGCGGCCAAATAGCGGGCCAATCACCAAATCCAGGCGGCCGAACTTCCGATAGACCTCGCAGAGACTGGCGAAATCCGGCACCGAAGTGCGCAACGTGCCTCCCGGCTTGAGTACGCGATGCCATTCCCTCAGTACCCGGCCGACATCGCGTCGCTTGAAGTGCTCCAGGACATGGCAGTTGTAGATCAAATCGACCGAGTTGTCCGGGATGAACGACAGGTTGTCGATCGTCGTGACATGCTCGATGTGCGGATAGTCGACCGCATCGATATGGACAAAGCCTGGAATGTAGCGCTTGCCACAGCCGAGGTGTAGCTTCATGGTTGACTGGTCTATCAGGAGAATTGTTGAAAATGTCCTGTGAAGGCACGAACTGTAGCCGCATTGCCTAGATGTCAGCCAAAACCCGAACTGCCAAAAAGGCGTGCCCGGGCGGCCACGAAGTGCATGAAACTGTCATCCATATCCCGGATTGTTCTCAGATAGGCATCTCGCAAGAAATTCTTTACAAGCTGAACGGCTGCGGGCTGGACAGCTGATGAGGTTACGATCAAATACAAATACATCTCAAACCACGACGCAGAGTGCCATACGCAACCCCAACCCACCCCAAAGGCAACGTTGGCCAGCAACCGCCCAGATCAAGAAGCAACCCCTGGGGGACAAGGAAGAGCCTGTACCTTCCGCGCTGTCTTTGCCCGGGACCCCTGCGTTGGAAGCATTCAATATACAACGCCCATATCAGCATGAAGGCCGTTGCCAGAAAAAAATAAGGAACTGAAACAAGGCTGATTTTCCCAAGCGTCTCGGCCACTCCACCAATCAGACCGACGTGATAGCCCAGCGCAATGCTGCCGAGCACGACATAAAGCCGATCAGCCATAATGCGGTAAGGGTAGCTTGTGTTAATCCAGACCGATAAATGTCCTACACAGGTTATCGTCTGTAATAACCCAAAACGAAGACCGCATAAGACAACGCCAACACTAGCGCCGTCCAAGCATTCCCATGCGACCGCGTCTGATAAGCAGGCTTCTGCCTGACCGCGTCTTCTCCAAGAATGAGCATGTTCAGCGGCAAGAAAACGACGAAAGGGAAATAGGCACACTTGAACAAGGACAAGGGTCGAGTGGCCGCTGCGCGCGCAGCCGTTGAATCTCCCCGGCGGCAATGTATACGCCCAATGGCAGATCCAGAAGAACAAGCAAGCTTGTCATCTTAAAAGTCGGCGCTGTCAGGACGACACCTCATCGTTTGACAGAAGTCGGCGTAGGCAGCGGCCAGTCCCGCGCTCAAGCTTGTCCTCGCCTGCCAGCCTATGGCGTACAGGCGAGAGACATCGAGCAGTTTCCTGGGCGCCCCATCCGGCTTGGAAGTGTCGAACACGATCTTTCCGCGATAGCCGACCACATCCTTCACGACTTCCGCCAGCTCTTTGATCGTCACATCTTCCCCGATTCCGATATTCACGACCGGCGGCAGAAAGACTCCCGTCTTCGCTTCGTCGCTGCCCAGCAGGATATCGAAGGTTTCGTCCGGCAGGTTCATGAGGAAGACACAGGCATCGGCCATGTCATCTGAGTAGAGGAACTCCCGCCGGGGGGTACCGGTGCCCCAGACGATCACGGTTGGGGCATTGGTTTGTTTGGCTTCATGGAATCTGCGGATCAGCGCTGGGATGACGTGGCTGTTTTCCCGGTGGTAGTTGTCGCCGGGACCGTAGAGATTGGTGGGCATCACGGCGAGATATTGGGTGCCGTATTGCCGGTTGTAGCTCCAGCACATCTCGATGCCGGCGATCTTGGCTATTGCGTAGGGGCGGTTGGTGGGTTCGAGCGGGCCGGTGAGGAGGTATTCCTCTTTCATCGGCTGCAGAGCAAGTCTGGGGTAGATGCAACTGGAGCCGAGGAACAGCAGTCGCTTCACACCCGTGCACCAGGCTTCGTGAATGACGTTGGTCTGGATGGCGAGATTATCGCGGAAGAATTCGGCAGGGTAGGTATTGTTGGCATGGATACCCCCAACTTTGGCGGCGGCGAGAAAGACATACTCAGGCTTTTCGTGGGCGAAGAATTCTTCAACCTCGGCCTGGCGGGTGAGATCGAGTTCGGCATGGGTGCGCGTCAGCAGGTTGGTGTAGCCCTTGGCCTGAAGATTGCGCATGAGGGCGGAACCGACAAGCCCACGGTGACCGGCGATGTAGATTTTCGCATCCTTGTCCATCAGGTCATTCGTGGTAGTCCATGGTCTTGTAGCCGTGTTTCTCAATGAGTTCGTCGCGTTCGGCAGCTTTCAGATCTTCGCGCACCATTTCAGCGACGAGTTCGGCGAAGCTGGTCTTGGGCCTCCAGCCGAGCTTTTCCCGTGCCTTGTTGGCGTCGCCCAGCAGAGTTTCGACTTCGGTGGGACGGAAATAGCGCGGGTCGACCGCGACGATAGGATGGTCCTTTCCCCCGCCCTCTCTCCAGCTTGCGGCTGAAGGGTAAACAAGGTAGCCTTTTTCATCGATCCCTTTCCCTTCCCAGCGGATGCGCATACCGATCTCTTCGGCAGCAGCATTGACAAAGTCACGTACTGAATATTGCTCGCCGGTGGCGATGACGAAGTCTTCGGGCTCGGACTGCTGCAGCATCAGCCACATCGCTTCGATGTAATCACGCGCATGCCCCCAGTCGCGGCGGGCGTCCAGGTTACCGAGGTAGAGGCAGGCTTGCAATCCCAATTTGATTCTGGCCAGACCGCGGGTGATCTTGCGGGTGACGAAGGTTTCGCCGCGGATCGGGCTTTCATGGTTGAAAAGGATCCCGTTGCAGGCGTAGAGACCGTAGGCTTCGCGGTAGTTGACGGTGATCCAGTAGCCGTAAAGCTTGGCGACGGCGTAGGGGCTGCGGGGATAGAAGGGGGTAGTTTCCTTTTGCGGGACTTCCTGCACCAGGCCGTAGAGTTCCGAGGTGGAAGCCTGGTAGAAGCGGGTCTTCTTTTCCAGGCCAAGGATGCGGATAGCTTCGAGCAGGCGCAGCACACCAAGAGCGTCGGCGTTGGCGGTGTATTCGGGCTCTTCGAAGCTGACGGCGACGTGGCTTTGCGCAGCGAGGTTATAGATTTCGTCGGGTTGGATCTGCTGAATGATGCGGATAAGACTTGATGAATCCGTCATATCGCCATGGTGCAGATAAAACGGCAGGCCCGCTTCGTGACGGTCATGATAGAGATGGTCGATGCGATCAGTATTGAAGAGCGAGGTGCGGCGCTTGATGCCGTGCACCTCATAGCCTTTACCGAGCAGGAATTCAGCGAGGTAAGCGCCGTCCTGACCGGTGATGCCGGTGATGAGGGCTTTTTTTCTAGATTGGGTCATGGGTTTTCACTTCCATATTCATGCCGGGATAATCTGCCGGCTTGGCTTCTGAGCGGCTCGATTTCCCGTCTCAGGTTTTCGTACTCGACCATTTTGCGTTTTGAGGAAACAGGCTGTCAGTTTGGCTTCTCTCTGCAGCCCCTGCGGCATGTGGCTGTGACCGGGTACTGCACCGGTTTAGGCAGATGACGCCGGAATGGTTACTGATGTTTATGGTAGAGCCGCAGACAGCCCTTGTAGTTCGCAACCCGGAGAACCGTTCTTCCGAACCCTCGCTTACCTGGATGACCGTCACACCGTTGTCGCGGGTGAGCGTGGACACGAGATCAAGGGGGATGCCGATCGAGTCCACGATGGGCTCGCCCTGATGGTGACCGCGGCTATCTGGATAGTCCACCATCTCCTTCTCATCAATCGGGATTTCATGATAGTTGGTGTTGTATTTCCAAACACCTCGCCCAGCCGGTAATCCGGCTTGAGATCTCAATACCAGGCATTGCCTTTCCAGACACGTTTGGCGCCGAGCTCGGCAAGTCGCTGTCGCACGCGAGCCAACTGTTAGGTGAAGAAACCTGCCTGATCGTACAGAACCCGGGCATCATCGACCATGTCCAAGAACAGCGGGCTGCCGGCCGTGACTTCCTCGGGCGTCTTCAATATCGGCGACAGGACAGTCTGAATGCCGGAGTTCGCCGCCTGTCTAATGTCTTCGGCCACTGCTTGCTCCACCGTCTCGAATTCCCTGACGCGCTTCATACGGCCTGCTGGAAGATCCGTGCCACAATCAACAGGTCGATATCGGAGTCGTGCCGCATGGTGCCTCTGGCCACCGAGCCATAGAGGACCACCGAGACCAGGCGGTCCCCGTAGGTCTTGTGCGCGGCAGGCACAAGCCGTTGGACCAGCCGGTCGAACGCTTCTTTCAACCTCACGGGGACCCCAGGCCGGAAGGGCCACACGCTCCTGGCAGGCGGCGATGTTCCCGTTACCGGACCATCGAGCCGGGCGGCGCTCCTCAATTGCTTGGAGGTCCGGCGAGGCAAGATAGTGTTCCTTCGGCATGAGCGTCTTCTCCCGCAGCCGTTTCGCGTTCTCGCTGATCAACCGCAAGCACTCGATGACCCTGTCCTTGTCGATTTTCGGTTCCGGCATTCCAACCCCTTGTAAGAAGTCACGATCGCCAACGTGCCGAAGCCAACGGATATCGGGCGCTTGACCGTAAATGGCTTCCACAACCTGGACGACCCTTGCAGCATTCCCATACCACAGGAGGCGGCTGTGCCGGCATATCTGCCAGGCCAAATATGACGGGGCTCGTTCCAGATCCACGAACGCAAATGCGTCGCCATGCAGGGTCTCGGCCAGGGCCGTGTACAGGGAGATTTCCACGCAATCGCGATCCTCGCCTATGACGGCCCGGTCCAACAAATACGCCCATCCACGTCGCTGATCGGAATCGCTTCGCCTTGGGCAAAGGATCCAAACAACCACAGCGCAGCGAGACCCGGCAAACCGGCGACACGGTCAGGGATGGCCTTGATCCGTTCCTGTACTTTAGTTTGCACCTGCCACTAGCGCGACTGTCAGCGTGCGTTACGGTCCCGTGCATCTTCGGGTCTGGAATACACCGCTTTCCGCCGCTATCCCTGTCCGGCCCCACCCCGAGCGTGAGCAGGATCCAAATCGAATGGGGTGTCGCTCAGTTTCATCGTAAGCGACTCCGGGTGAAACCTCACAGCCGCGATGCGTCAACTGTTCCCCCGATCATAGCGAACGGGCGGTTGCCCAGCCCTCCCAACAGCCATGCGGCTCTTGCGAAGCATCATGGCCCTCTGGGTAATTAGGGGCGCAAGGCTGATCTCTTGCGGTTGGCGGCAGGTGTTTCGCAAATGGCCGGCAAGGTCGCAGTAGTATCCCGCATTCTCGCGCGAAAGGCCTCCAGGAGATCCGCCTCCCTGACCAGCACGCTTCCCCTATTAAGAGCATGAGGCTGAAAGGCAACGGGCGTATCCACGAAATGCCTCCCTGGGAACCGCCACGGGATTCACGGACAGGCCCAGGTCCGCATGACGGAACGGCCCTTCAGCAAGAAACGATCCGTGAAGCAGATCGAACAGAATCTTGGATCTGTCCTGCCAGAGAGCCCTAAGTTGCCGGACCAGCCGGTCTTTGTGCCCGCGAGCAAGCGTGCGCAGTCGCAGTGCAAGGTTTTTCCCTTCCGGATACGAGCGACCGGATCGGGCGCTGCGCGTGCATCCGACTCTACCTGTCTTTTTCCTGAAGAGCCTGAACCATCCTGGCTTTGAAGGCTTCCAAGTCTTCGAGCCTGGTACTCGCCATCTTGTACACAATGGCGTTATCAAGCCCTCCGTATTCATGAACCAGAATATTCCTGAAGCCTTTCATGGTCTTGAGCACACCCGTGAGAGGCGGAGCAATGATTCTTGCACGCTCTAATTTTTCAAAGATGTCGTTTTCTTCCGCCGGCAGGCCCAGTCGCAGTCCGGCGACAAACAGCGCGCAAACGTCCATCATGCATTGGATCGCCAATTGGAGCAGTCGCTCACAGGCCCGCCTTTTTTCCAGCTTATCCATATATTCCGCAAAGCTTGCCGGAACGATTTGGCGAAGCTCTCCGAGATATCCTTCCAACTCATCGAGCTTGGCAAGAATCCGCTCACGGTCCAACATGAGCCACCTGTTCCAAGTATTGCCGGTAAATGCGCTTGAAATCTTCAAACGCCTGAGCGGTCCGATAGGCCATCGCGTACAGCGCATCGAAGTCTCGGCAAACCAGCACGACGCCTTCCTTGAGCACTCGCCGTCGAACATAGAGCGGCAGTTGCTGAAAGATGCGGAGATCAAGGTCCGCGTCTTTCAGGTAACGCATTCGGACCGTCACCTGATCTTCTGCGGCGTCTTTTCCGAACGGGAGAACCAAACAGAGATCGGTATCCGAAGCCGGCGTCGCATCGCCCCTCGCCCGACTGCCGAACAAAATCACCGCGAGGACGGCTTCATCCTGCTGGACTTCTTCAAGAAATCGTGTCAGGCGCGGAGTCATTGCGTTGATAGACTTCCCTTCCGGCACGGTCTCACACCGGCGCCACATCGTTCACGTTGATCTCGACCGCGGCGGCTTGCTGGATGAGACGGACGCCGATCACGAGCCGATGGCACCGGTCTTTACGTAACAGGATGCCCTTGACCCCTTGCAGAGGCCCGCGGATCACCTCCACCGCCATGCCTTCCCGAAGATAAGGATGCGCGTCGTACGGGAGCACGCTGGTCATCAGCGTTTTCAGGGACTCGATCTCTTCTTCGGGGATCGGTTCCGGTCTGTTTCCGCTGCCCACGACATCAACCACACCCGCGACCTGGAGCACCGGCAGCTTGTGCTGAAGCGAGAACCGGACGAAACAATACCCGGAGAACAGGGGCACCTCGATCTCCTTTTTTCGATCTTTCCACTGACTCACCCGCTTGACCGTCGGCAGCAGCGGCTCCAACCCCTGGCTGGCCAGCCGGTCGCACACCAGCTTCTCGTGCCGGGATCGGGTGCGGAGAGCGTACCAATGAAGAACGTTTGTTTGGTTGGGTTGGTTCATCTGGTTTGTTTGGTCTCTTTGGTCTATCTCGTTCAACTCATTGATCGAGTTTGTTTAGTTGGTTTCGCGCGGAAATACTTCCTTAATAGTGAGCTGTCAAGCCACCTTTCCAGCAATCAAGATCTTCGAAGCACGCGATCTTCACGCCAGCCTCTCTAGTTCATTGGTTCGTCTGGTTTCTCTGGTTAAAAAGTTACGAACCAAAGAAAGGAAACAAACCCGCAACCAAATGAACAAATGAATCGATTCAGACACAGCTTCGCCCTCTCACTTACAGGGCGCTCCCACCTGGGGGAGCCCTGCAAGTTATCAGCCTCCGTTTCCGACTCGAGAAGACCGTCAGGGGCTCAGCGCAATAATCCGCTCACATAGCGCTCGATCGTCCAGACAAACTCGTCCGCTTCCCGGACCGCCCGGCGCGCACCCGCGCCTTCTCGCGAGCCTTGGCGAGATAGCCGCGGATGAGCTCCTGTTGCGCTTTATCCAACGAGGATGCCCTCCCGATTCACCTGCTCCATAAACGGGGTCCGCAACGCTCGCAATCTGGCAAATTCCTGTTCGGGAAACACTTTCAACGACACCAATCGCCCGTGTTCCAAGAGGACGTCCATGACTGCGTCGTAGAGAACATCGAGCAGGGCCTCATCCTTCTTCGACACGACCAAGAGGAGGTCGTAATCCGAATCGGGCCGATGAGTTCCCCTGGCACGCGATCCGAACAGCACGATCCACTTGATCTGCGGGCGGACGGAAGCGATCCTTTCCAAGAAATCATTGAGGACAGGATCGATGGCGGTCGATGGAGTCACGGGTCGATCTGGTCTGTCTCGTTTGCTCGGTCTATTTGGTTTGTCTAGTTTGTTTCGTGTCGCACGATGCGGTCGCTACCCGCGGCCAGGACCGAGGCTCAGAATCTTCTCTTTGGCGATCCCTTGTCGCGCAAGCTTGGCCTGGATTTTTTTGGCGTTCTCCAGATCGGCGATCAAGAGTGCATCAAATTCCCATTCATTCAGGAACTCGATCGGCCAGACCGGATATGATAAGAACGTGCGCGTGTCCCGTCCATCGACGAAACCCACCAGTGTCAGATTCATCTCCCGCAGGGAAAGGTAGGCCAGTTCGGCCAATTCACCGGTTCCACAAATCGCTACCCGTTTCACCCCGGTCTGTGACAATCCGGCCAGCGTCGCTCTCAACTGATTCCGCATCTCCCGGTAATATGACAGGGAATACTGCATGTATTGGCACGTGAGGCGAGATTTTTCGGCGATCCCGCGAGGCGTCAGCAGATAGCGGATACGATGTTTGGGGATGGTGGTGAGTTTGATATACCCTTTGCGGGCCAGGCGCTTGAGATAGAGATTGGTCAGGCCGAGGGCGACGCCCAGCTTTGTCGCCAGCGACCGCTGCGTCACTTCCGCGTCTCGCTCGACCTCGGTCAGCAAAACAAGGTCGCGTTGGCCTTGGATGTCCATACCGTGACGGACGGGTGAAGGAAAGTGTTCAGGATTTGAACACAAGCGGACATGTCCGTCAAGGAGAAAATTGCGCCGGCGCCGGGATTGACAGCGTTTCCTTCGGTTTGATAGATGCGCCATGTGCTGGGCTCGCGCGACAGGCTGGACCTGCCGGAGTCGCATTGCGCTTCCCGTATCGCGCTCGTCGCGCACCGCATCATTCGCTCTTTATGAGGAGAATTGATGCCTCGTATCAGCGTCGTCATCCCCGCATACAACGGCGTGTCCCGCTATCTGGAACAGGCGATCCGAAGCGTGCTGGCCCAGACGGTCAAAGACTTCGAGCTCATCGTCGTCGATGACGCCTCCACCGACGACACGGCCCGGCTGGTGCTCCGGTTTCCGAGCGCCCGGTATTACAAGCGGCCGACGAACGGAGGCCAGGCCGTAGCCCGCAACGACGGCGCGCGGCTGGCCAAGGGGGAGTTCCTGGCGTTTCTCGACCAGGATGATCTCTGGGAGCCGACGTTTCTCGAGGAAACCTCAGCCGTGCTGAACGCCCATCCCGAGACGGCCCTCGTGCATTGCGACGGCTATCAGGTCAACGAACGGAACGAGATCTTGGAATACGACGCCGCAATGAAACACGCGAACAGCATCACCCAGATGCTGCGGGGCGGCCATGATATGGCGACATCAGGTTCGTTGTTCCGCAAAAGCTGTTTCGACGCGGTCGACGGCTATGACGAGTCCCTTCCCGTGTGGGAGGACATCGATCTGGCGATCCGGCTATATCAGCGCTTTCGCATCGTACACCTGCCCAAGCCGCTGTACCGGCATCGCCTGTACGGACGCAATGCGTCGCGGGACATTCCGTCGGAACGAGCCTTGCTCGGCCGGCGGTATTTCCTCGAAAAGCACGGCCCGGCGTGTCGGCCCGGCACACCCGAAGCCCGCGCGCTCGCCCGAGACTGGGCGCAATACTATAGCGACCTGGGAAAAGCCCTTCTGCAAGCCGGCCAAACCAAGGAAGCTCGCCGCGCGCTGTGGCAGGCCGTTCGGCACGACCCGACCAACCATACAGTCTTCCTCAGGCTGCTGCGCTCGTTCTTTCAAGGGTAACGGGGTCCGTGGCTTTCCCTCTACCTCATGACCCTGTATTCCGGTATCCCTCTCTTTTTACCGCATGCACCGTGATCTCGGTCCCAGAGCCGAGATGGCCGGTGATAAGACAGAAGGGCTTTGCGATTAGCTTTTCGATCAACCGCCGAAATGGAAGCGTTCGGCCAACTCGATGCCCCCACACCCGTTCCAAGCTGGCCATGAAAAAGAGCGAGCCTACGCCGGTGCGCACGCGTTCGACGTGGAAGCCGACTTGTTCGAGCATTCGGCTCAACGTCGCTTTCTCGAAGTGGTAGAGGTGTCGCGGCAGCTCCCAAGGAAACCACCACCGTCCGAACAGGCGAGCTTCCAGACTTCCCGCGTTAGGCAACGTGATGACAACCAGTCCGCCGGTGTCGAGGATTCGCCACGCCTCGTTCAGCACCGCGATGGGATCGAACATATGCTCCAATGAATGATTGAAGAGGACGACATCGAACGCCCTATCGGGATACCCGGCCTGGTCGAGATGACCCAGGCGCACCCGATCGCCCAAGCGGTCCTGCGCGTAGGCGATTGCCACTTCGCTCGTGTCGACGCCGTGCACATCCCACCCCTGTTGCTGGAACATTGCCAGATTCGTTCCTGGCCCGCAGCCGACGTCGAGCAGGCGGCCCCGGCCGACCCACGGCAGCATCTCCTTGCCGCGCAGCACCCGCAGCATCCGATCCGGCCACACAAGCCATTTCTGGATCCGTGGCGGCACGTGTGACGGAGTCGCCGGCGGATATCCGTAGTAGGCTTCCATCACCCAGCGCTTGACGCGGTTGACCTTGCGCGGCGGCGGCGGCGGTTCAAAGTACGTCTGGGGGTAGAACTTGCCGATTTCCTCCGGGCTCGGCCGAGGATTCGTGTACAGGAGGCCGCACTCCTCGCAGCGCACGACCGCGAACTCGTCGTCGGCGATCCCATGGGTCACATCGCGCTGGCGAACGACTTCCCTGGCATGACGCGACCCGCACAAGCCGCACGCGACCGTTTCCATCGTTATTCCCCTTTGATGCAGCCCGCCAAGCCCAGGACGTCCCGTGCAATCAGTTCGGCGATCGCCCGATGCCCGTAGTCGTTCGAATGCGTGTCATCCCGCCACCAGAACAGGTCGCCGGTCGCATCGAACACGCGCCGCGCTTCCTCCACAAGGGACGGCTTCGCATCCAGACAGCAAAGCTGCGCTAGCTCACAGGCGGCCAGTACGGCCTGGGCGAATCCTGAAGGCTCCGCCTCCCACTCCGCCGAAGGACGCTGCGCCAGCAGCCAGCGGTAGATTTCGCCTTTCGTCGGGAGGATCAGCACCGTGACCGGCACGCCACGCTCGCCGGCGAGCGCCCGCATCGCAACGAATGTCCGTTCCAGCTTTGGAAAATTCGGATGGCGTTCCACGTCTGAACGCGACCGCAGCCCCCAAGCCTCATGCGATGACAGAAACAGCACCGCTCGCCCGTCCGGCAACCGGCGCACGACCACACCCTCCGTTCGCCCGCCCCACCGCGCCCGCCACCCTTCCATCAATTGGTTCAGCGGCGACCGGTTCCGAAACGTGCAATACCGAACGATCCACTCGCCCACTTGGTTTCGCCACGGCAGCACCGACAGATCCCACACTTCCCCTCCCGCGTCGTCCAAATCATTGCCCGTATAGAAGGTCCAGACCATTTTCACCTGCGGCGACAAGCCCAGCCGCGGGCTTTCGAGCACGAAATCGAGATACTGGTTGTACGGGCCGCCCGGGTAGAACAGGTTGTACACGAGCCGGCCGTACCTGGTTTCCAGCAGGCGCGCGAAGATGTTGTCCTGCGTGGTGCCCCAGCCGGCCCCGAAGGAATCCCCCAGCACAAGCAGATCTATTTGCGGCGGGATGCGTTCGTTGCGGAAGCCGGCCTGGTCCGTGACAAACCGGATGCGGCGCGGCTCCCGCAAAGTCGGATCGCCGGCGATGGTGGCCAGATCCCCGTACAACTCGTCCTCCAAATCGAGACGTGCATCCCATCGCCCGAGGATCGGCAGGCGCGGCAGCTTGTGGGCGGAGACGTTCATCGGGGTGTAGCTGAGCCGGCGCTCCATCACCGGGCGAAGCACAGATCAAGTCCGGACACCACCAGGCACACGGCTGTGAGCGCCACCAACAGATTCTCGAGCCGCGCGGCCCTGGCCGGAAGGAGCAGGAACAGCCCGACGGGGAGCAACACGAGGACCTCGATCCAGCCGTTTTTCAGGACGCCTTCGGCGTAGAGGGAGCCCGTGGAGGCGGCCGCGAGCAGGGTGAGCCCCAGCCTGCGTCTCATACGTACGATCGCACCAGCCTCGACAGACACCGCCAGGCGGTGTTCCAACTACGGGCTTCCTTGATACTGAGCGCCAGCCCCTGAACGAGGCAGGACCGGCCTTGCGTTCTCTCTCCCATACCAACCAACTGCTTGCCCCGATCGGCCAGATAGGACGCCTGTTCCCGCAACAAATAGCGACGCTTGACCGGATTGTTCCCCACCCGTTCGAGCAACGTTTCGATCAGCAGCGGCCGATGGCTGAGCGCGATCTGCGCCGGTTTGATTTCCCGGTTGCGGTGATAGGTTAGCGGTTCCGGAATGCTCGCGATCTCGTAGCGGGCGGCGATTCTGGTCCACAGCTCGTGGTCGTCCAGGCCAGCCGAGTTGAACCGTTCGTCGAATCCTCCCACTGCCTCCAGGACCGACCGCCGGATCATCGCCGCCGACGGCGTCGGCACGTAGCCCCGCACAAAGAGACGGGCAAACGTTTCGGAAGTGTTTACCTGGCACCGATGACGCCCATCGGCTTGCCATGGCGGTCCATATGCGCCACATCGGTGATCACCATGCCGACCTGGTGGTGCCCATCGAGCACCGCAACTTGTTTTTCCAGCTTCGTCGGATGCCAGAGATCATCGTGATCGAGAAGCGCAATGTACTCGCCTGCCGATTCGGCGATCCCTCGATTCCGCGCGCGGGCCACTCCGCTGTTCTCCTGGCGCACGTGCCGAATACGGTCTCCGAATTCCCTCACAATCGCTCCCGATCCGTCTGTGGACCCGTCATCGACGATGATGATGTCATAGTCCTTCCAGGTCTGGGCCAGCACCGTTTCGATGGTCTCCCGGATCACGTCATGGGCGTTATACACCGGAATGACCACGTTGACTTTCACAGAGTTCCTCTAGCGAGAACCAGCTCAGAATTATAGCGACCAGCTGGCAGCTTTACTTCCACATCCCCTTTTCACTAACAAGGAGAGCGTTTTGGTGCCGCCTTTGGAAATGGATCCGTCACGCTTTCACCGCTTCCAGCACCACCGTCATTTCCTCGCACACATTCCACAGATAGCGGCGGCAGCGTTTTTGAAAGTATTCCGGCAGAAACTTGAACGGCTTCCGCATGTGGTACTCGATGGAGATCGTTCGAAAGTTGGTTTTCAACCCGTAGTAGTTGGGAGACTTGAAATACTCGAAACTCTCTTCGGTCATGAAACGGACATGGGTGGGATCGACGAACGCCTTGCGCGACGCATAGTACGGCGTTTTGATGTAAACCCTGGCGCCCGGCGCGCAGATTCGATACAGCTCCTCCATAAAGGTGATCAGATCGCGCATGTGTTCGATCGAGTGGATGGAATAGGCGCCGGCCACGCTGCTGTCCCGAAACGGCAGACCATGTTCAAAGTCGCAGACGACATCCACGCCCGGAAGCCGTCGTCGATCGACGCCGATCGTGCCGGGTTGTTTGTGCGCCCCGCAGCCGATGTCGAGGATCACATCCATCACACGAAGGTGCGCAACAGGCGAGAATACGCTCTGAATCGGAACGGAGCCTTTCGAACGGCGTTCGTGTAGCAGCGACGCGCTTCGGAAAGGTTCCCCAACTGTTCAGCGAATCCGCCGCATAGCAAGTAATAGTTCGCCCATTCCCGGTCCAATGCCGTGCGCTGCTCCCGGGTCAGCGGCCGTATCTGCTCAAGCCGGAGCAGAAATCGTTCGCGGCTGTTCAGCACCTTTTGCCTATGGGTACTCACGTCGAACGCCCTCTCGCGGTAGCCGTGGCCCCGCTGAAGCTTGCGCACCAGCACGCGGTCGACGCACTCGAATTCGGTCGCGCGATAGAGGCGGATCGTGAGATCCGAGTCTTCCGATCCGTACAGCTCGGGGTCCAACGCCCCGACCTTGTCCAGGACGCTTTTGCGGATCAGCAACGTGGAGGGCAGGGCCGTATGCCCTCCGGCGAAGGCCCGGACCAAAGGCTCCCGGCTGTGACGGGCCCGCACCCGCTCTTCCACGGTGCCGTCTTCATAGACGACCTCGTAATCCGTATGGACCACGCCCACCCGCGGTCTCGCCCGAAGAACGACCAGTTGCGCTTCCAGCTTGTCCGGCAACCAGATGTCGTCGCAGTCCAAGAGCGCAATGAATTCGCCCTTCGCCGCCTGAATGCCGTCATTGCGGGATCGGGCCGGCCCGCCGTGATCCCGTTGAAACCACGCAATGCCATCGGTTCGTTCGAGCCGCCGCAGCACCTCCTGCGTGCCATCCGTGGATCCATCGTCCACGACCAGAATTTCCACGTCCTTCACCGTCTGCGCCCGTACGCTCGCCACCGCCTTGGCCACGAACGGCGCCCCGTTGAAGACCGGAATGACCACGCTGACAAGCGGCATCAGATCCTCTCCGTGTCTTTTGGCTCCGGCTTGCCCCTGGCTCTCGTTTCGCTCTCCTGCGTATCCAACCCCGGCGAGATCGCCGACTCTTCCAAAGCCAGCAGAAACCGATCGAGGTCCCCTCGATAGAGGTCTTTCAATTTCAGCGCATCGTCGAGAACGAGCCTGACCTTTCTCTCGTCAAGCTCAAAGGAATACGCATGCCGAAAAAAATAACGGAAGGCTCGTAGGTTGTCGAGAAGACGGTAGCTTTCCGGCGAAAGCAAAGCCGGTCGAACCCCTTCGATCGCGACGGTGAGCCGTCGCAAGAGTTCGATATGATAGCGTCTCTTCTCATCAATCTGGTTCTCGAACGTACCGGCGATGACTTCAAACAAATCTTCAAAGGCGCAATACAAGTTGTGCAGTTGATAGCCGAGGCTTTCCAATTCAGCCTGGCCTCCACTCCGCCGCCGCTCCTCGATCTTGTTGTAAATCGCCTCAATCTGACGCATCTGGGCGGTCAGCTCCGCCCGAAGGAGCGCTAGCTTCGCCTTGTCCATCGGAGTCCTTCCTTCCTGATCTTGTCCGCCAAACGGTGACCCTCGAGTTGGATCACATCCACCTCCCGGCCGAGCTCCCGCGAAAGCCATGCCATAGTCGGGAAGAAGTCTTCATCTTGAAGCCCCACGAACGCCACATCGACATCCGAATCGTCTTGGAACCGCTTGCTGTTGAGTACCGACCCAAACACATAGGCCTCTTCGAACTGGATGCGCGCGGCCAGCCGAGGCAAGAGTTCCCACATTTGTTTCAGCAGCGCCTCCCGCTGCGCTTCTCGCCTTATCCAACGAGCGCGCTGCACCGCATTGAGAAGGTCACAGGAGAAGGTTCGTACCATCGGTGTGACTCCCTTGTCCCGTTGTCCCCTCTCGCTCCTTACCCCGCCGCCCCCTGGCCCCTCCCCTCAATCCCCAGAGCCTCATGGCCGCTGCGAACACTTCGTCCACGGCAATGAGCCGCATGCAATTGCCTTCGCCGCGCCGGCAGGTGGGATGAAAACAAATGCGACAGTCCAATCCCTTGTAGATGATCTCGCTCGGCCCGCGCGGCCCCCACTCCCGGGGATTGGACGGGCCGAACAACCCCACCACCGGCACCCCGAGCGCCGCCGCCATGTGCATGGCGCCGTTGTCGTTCCCCACATACAGGGCGCAGCGTTTCAGGATGGCGGCGAACTGCAACAGCCTTGCGCGGCCGGCCAGGACGATCGGTGCCGAACGCGCGTGCGTTCGAATCCGTTCCGCCGTCTCACGGTCGCGGTCGTCCCCGCCGATCAGCACGCGGCAGTCCCATGCCTTGGTCAAGCGATCCGCCAAGTCGGCAAAGCGTTCAGCGGGCCAGGCCTTGAACCAATAGCGGGCACCCGGATGGAACATGACGAGTCGCGTCGACGACGACGGCACAACCCCGGCCTCCCTCAGGATGCGCTCAGCCGCTTCCTCGTCGTGAGGCGGCACGTTCAACACCAACGGTCCGGCTTTCGGCTCAAGGCCTAGACATCGCAAGGCCGACAGGTCCCGCTCGACGCGGTGAACATCCTCGGCCCGAGGCTTCGCCACGGCGGTGTAGAGCAGTCCCCGCCAGCGATGTTCCTGATTGAACCCGACCCGGATAGGCGCGCCGGAAAGCCGGCTCAGGATCGCCGCCCGATCCCCGTCCGTAAGATCGATGACGCAGTCGAACCGGCGGCGCCGCAGCTCGGATGCGAAGCGAACCTGCTCGCCGAGCGTTCCCTTCGGCACCACCAACACCTTGTCGAGGTCTGGGTTCCCCTTCACGATATCCTCCGTCCCGGCGTTCACGGCCATCGTGAGCGTGGCGTGAGAAAAGGCCTCCCGTAGCGCGCGCAGCACCGGTGTCGCCAGCAGAACGTCGCCGATATAGCGGAGCTTGATCACTAAGATGTTATTCATCACAGACTCACACAGACGCGTTTGACGTTGAAAATTGAACGGTCCGGAACCCTCCGCCGTCGAACCTCGAACGCTTATCCGCCACACACCTCTTTATAGACCGCCAGCGTCTGCCGCGCTGTCCGCTCCCAGGTGAACCGCTTCGCGCGTTGGAACCCCTTTTCCCGTAAGGAGGCGCGCAAGGATGAATCATGAATCACCCGCGCCATCGCGTCCGCCAGCTCGTCCGGCTTGTCCGGATCGACGAGTACGGCAGCATCGCCGGCGACCTCCGGCAGGGCCGTCGTGTTCGAGGTGATCACCGGCGCGCCGCAGGCCATGGCTTCCAACACCGGCATCCCGAAGCCTTCGTAGATCGAGGGGAAGACGAATACCTCGGCATGGGAATACAGCATCCGTAGATCCGCGAGAGACAAGGGTCCGGTACAGACCACATGCTCCTCAAGGCCGGCGGCCGCCACGCTGTCGCAGAGATTGCCGAAGCGGTGCGTGGGTGACCCGACCATGATGATCGTATGGGACTTCAGTTGCTCCCGTCGGCCAACATAGGCTTCGAGCACGGCGCGATGATTTTTTCTTGGGTCGGCGCCGCCCACGAACAGAATGAACGGCCGCGGCGTCCACCCAAACCGCCGCCCCCAGGCCGCCAGCGCCAGCAGATCATGCGACGGATAGAACTCCTCAGACACCGCATTGTGAATGACTGTAACCTTCTCCCGCGGCACGCCGCAGATCGCCACGATGTCGCGAGCCGAGTGGTCGGAGACGGTGATGATGCGGGCCGCCTCATGCGCGGTCCGCCTGACGCGCCTGGTCGCACCCCATTGCCCGAACAGCTTGCGGGAAAATTGAGGATGCCGCGCAAGCCACAGGTCATGAATCGTGACGATGCCGCCGAACCGGCCGACCGTCGGCAATTTGAAGTTAGGGCCATGAAACACATCCAGCTTATCCCTCGTCCCGCGCCACCGCAGGGCCCAGCCCCCGGTTTCCCGCCACGTGAGCCCCCGGCTGCGCGCCCATGGCTCGTGCATCACGCTCGCGTCGGCCGATCCCGGGCTGACGTAGGCGATCAGATCAAGATCCGGATCCTTCAACTCGACGAGCGCGCGAAGCACATGGTACGTATGCCAGCCGATGCCGCCGCGGTTCCGGACGATGGGATTCGCGTCGATTCCGATCCTCATCTTTCACCAAGAACGGTGTAAGGAGGTAGCGGGGTAGCGAACGAAGCCAAGCCGGAACGGCGACGCCAACCGGATGGTCCGTTATCCCTCCATCCCTCACTCCGTCTTCATTCCTTACCCCGTGCCCCCTTGTCTCTTCTTTACCTCGGTTACCCCGTTATCCCTTCACCCCGTTCCTGCGACGCTTCCCATGCCTTCGCGTATTTCACGAACGTGTGCAGACCCGCGAAGAGCGCGACGATAAGGCCGTGAATTCCGTCGCGATAGCCGCGTCGTAAGAGATAGGTTTTGAGGATCGTACCCAGGTGGTGGGCGCCGACCTCCCAACCGGTTACACGCGAAGAACTTTTGAGCTTCTCCTGCGCGCCCAGCGTGGTGTAGCGCATCATCTTGCGGACATGACGCCCGATCGTCGGCATGCTGTCATGGTCTAGCGGATTCGTCAGCCTCGCCACACGGCCATCGAGACAAAGATGCTCATGTAGCAACACGTCGTCGTACCGGCCGGCCGACCGTTTGAACAGTCTCAATTGATAGTCTGGATAGTAGCCGCTGCCCCGAATCCACTTGCCGTAGAAAAAGTTTCGTCGCGGGATTTCGTAGCCGACCACATCAGAAGGGGGTCCCTGCCGCAGCGTGCGCAGAATTTCATCCCGCAATGCTTCGGTTACCCGTTCGTCGGCGTCTACGATGAGAATCCAGTCGGCGCCGGCCTGATCGATCCCGAAATTTTTCTGCGGGCCGTAGCCCGGCCACGGTCTGACGAAGACCCGATCCGTGTAGGTCCTGGCGATCTCTACGGTGCGATCCACGCTGCAGGCGTCCACGACGATGATCTCGTCTACCCAGCGCAGCGACTCCAGACAGACCGCGATGTTCCGTTCTTCGTCTTTGGTGATGATGACCGCCGCAATGGACATCGTCGTTCGTAAAATGACCTGTTGGAGACTCCATGTCCTACGATGAACGCTTCAGGCTTCACATTTCACGTCTTCTACCCTCTGAACCCTCGCTTCAGCACAGCCCGATAGAACGCCGGATTCAGCCAGCGATTCCGTCCCGGCTTGAGCACCGGATACGTTCGCACCCGTTCTGCCATCACCGCCGGATGGCTGCCGGTGAAGGTTTTCATGATGTCGTAGTCCTCGAACTCATAGGCCGTCCGAGCCAGCATGCGGGCCTGTTCGGGGCCGGGTTGTTCGCCGTGGTGACGGGCCACCTGATAGCGAAACTTCTCCAGCAGCACCGTGGCCGGTTTAACCCAGCCGTAGTGGTAGATCGTCGCCCCGGACGGGCGCACCCGGTCCCGGTGGATGCTCTGCAGATAGCCGCGATCTGTTTTGAGCCAGAACCCCACGGCATCGCCGCAGGATTCGACCTGGCCGTCGTTGCGGATGATACGCACCGCGCGGTGGTAAAACCACGGATTGACCGAGCGGTAGTCTCCGTAGAAATGGAGATAGCGAAAGGTGAACCCCAGAACGCGCGGATCGTCCAGGTGATCCCGTAGCGTGCGCCGGATCGTCTCGTAATCCCGCTCGTGCAGCACTTCGTCGGCCTGCAGGTAGAGCGCCCAGTCGCCGGTACAGCGGGCCAGGGCCTTGTTGGTCTCGATGGAAAACAACAGCCCGTCCTTTTTCAGATTGTCGTCCCAGACCGACTCCACGATGCGGATCTTCTCCGAGCCGATGGAGCGGATCAGATCCAGGGTTCCGTCGTCTGACTGACCGACATTCACAATGAATTCATCGACGATCGGCAGGGCGGACCGGAGCACTTCGACGATTGGATAGTCGAACGCGACCGCGTTGCGACAGATGGTGAAGCCGCTGACCTTCATCGTCTCTTCAGTCTGTTTGGTCTCTTCAGTCTGTCTCATCTATCCGGTCGCTCGTATGGCTCCCACAACCGAACAGACCAGACCGACACTTTGTCTTTACGCGCTCAGGCAGTCCCCATCAGGTGCTCGTAGAGCTGCTCGGTCTTTCTCAGCATTTCCTGAGCCGAGTAGGAACGGAGAACATGTTGCCGCCCTTCCCGGGCCAGCCTGCTCCGCAAGTCAACATTTTCGACCAGCGCGCTCACCGCCTGGGCGAGCGCCTCGGCCGAGCCGGGTTCAATCAGCAGCCCGGTCCGTCCCGGTAGGATCACTTCGCCGGTGCCTCCCACCGCTGTGGCCACGACGGCCCGTTCCATTGCCAACGCTTGCACGACCCCCTGCGGGACGCCCTCATCCTTGAGCGAGGGTTGGACGTAGATGTCCAGCATGGCCAGCAGGCCTGGAACGTCCTCCCAATAACCGGTCAAGACCACACGATCCTGGAGCCCCAGCTCACGGATCCGACTCGAAATCTTCGGCTGTTCTTCGCCTTCCCCCGCAATCACGAATCGGATGCGGGGATAGCGTTGTCTAAGTTTCGCGGCGGCCTCGATCAAGACCTCCAGGCCTTTGTAGCTCCGCAGAAACGCCACCGTTCCGACAAGACAATGGTCGCGGTTCCACCCGAACGAGTGGCGCAGCACATCGTTGCTCGAGCGCACGGCGAAGCGCTCGAGGTCCACACCCGTGGGGATCGAGACAATCTTGCTCGGGTCGAGTTGGAATTGCTCCAACAGACGACGGCGGACGGCTTCCCCCGTCGTCACGATCGCGGCATAGCCTCTGCGGTATGCCCACCGATGGAGGACCGAATTTCGCACGGCGGTCGATTTGTGCCGCACCTGGACGACCAGCGGGCGCTGCGGGATCGAGCGTGCGACAAGCGCCGCCGCCCAACTGTCCGCGGAGCCATGGCACTGCACGATCTGGATCCGCTCTCGGCGCATCGCTCGTTGCAACACCGCCATCGTGAACGGCCACTGGATCCATGTTCTTCCGATCGTCACCACCGGAAGTCCCTGTTTGAGTCCTTCAGCCGAAAGCCAACTGTTCCAAGGCGCGGCCAGCACGACGCGATGTCCCCTCGCGATCATGCCCAGCGCTTCCTGCAACACCCGGAACTCCTGCCCGCCCCGCGCAGTGGAAGACTCGGTATGCAGGATTCGATACCCGTTCTTGCTCATCTCGATCCTGTCATTGAGAGATCCCGATCTCCCCCCTTATCCCGATCAGGAGGGTTCGATGATCGGGGATCGAAACGCGACCGCGTTGCGACAGATATGGTGAAGCCGCTGACCTTCATTCGTTGCCTCGGCTAGTCGCAAATGGCTGGGTAGCTCATAGCTCTTTGTGCCGGCTATTCGCCACCTGCTTTCTTGCTTAACTCCCACAGCTTCGCGTACTTGATGAACGTGTAGTAGGCGTACAGTCCGGCCAGGATGAGCCCCGGCACCCCGTCCAGGACGCCCGCTCGGCCGACATACATTTTCAGGAACGTGAACACCGGATGCGTGACCAACTGATGGGGGCGGAATCGCCGCCTCTGCTCGGCCATGCGGCGGGCCATCAAGTCAGAATAGCGGTCTTGCTTGAGCAGATAATGATCGATGTCCCGGAACGGGTATTGGAGCACATGCTCCTTGAGATACCCGATGCGGCCGTCGAGGTCGAAGCTTTCGTGGACGGCCTCCTCCCGATACCGCAACCGGTCCCGGCGGAAAAGCTGCGGTTGGCGGTAATCGGGATACCAGCCGCCATGCCGGATCCAGCGGCCGAGGAAATAATTCTTGCGCGGCACGAAATAGGCGTCGGCTTCGGGTCCCCGGGCGATCAAGGCCCGAATTTCGTCGCGAAGCTCCGGCGTCGCACGTTCGTCGGTGTCAAGGCTGAAGACCCATTCATGCGAGGCGTGCGCGATCGCCTCGTTGCGCAGCCGCCCGAATCCCGAGAACTCATGCTGATAAACCTGGTCGGTGAATTCCCGGCTGATCTTTTCTGTCGCGTCGGTGCTGTAGGAATCGACGACGACGAGTTCATCCGCCCACCGCACGCTTTCCAAACAGGCGCGCATGTTCGGCTCGTCGTTATAGGCGATGATGACCGCCGATATCTTCACCATGCGCCAATCCTCAACGATCCGGGGATTGTCGGGACGTGAGCACGTTCCGATAGACCCGTTCCAGTTCATCCAGCATGCGGTCGATTGAATACACGCGTTCAACCAGCGCCCGGCCTTGTTCCCCCATCCGCTTGCGCAACGACGCGTCCTCCAGTAACACCTCGATGCGCTCCGCCAAGGCGGCGGCATCGCGCGGAGGGACCACGTACCCCGTCTCGCCGTCCATCACCACGTCAGGGATCGAGCCGACGGTCGTGGATACTACCGGCAGTCCCATCGCGAGGGCCTGCATCAGGACTTGGGGAATCGTATCCCCTTCGACCGACGGGATCACGAACAGATCGAGGGACCGGAAGACGTTCAAGAGATCGTGCCGGAATCCCAACATCTTTACCGCGTCGGTCAACCCCCCAGACTCGATGCGCGCCCGGATCGCCTGCTCCTCCGGGCCCTCGCCCACGATCAGAAACGTCGTATCGGGATGGCGCGCCAGAACACGGGCCGCCGCGTCGATGAAATAGCCATGACCTTTGTACGTGCGCAGGTAGGAGATAAGCCCGACGAGTTTCCGGTCGCCGGGCAGGCCCAACTCGCGTCGCAGATCATGATCCGGCGGCGCCGGTCTGAAATACTCCACATCCAGCCCGATCGGAAAGGCCGCCACCCGGTCGGCAGCGAGCCCGTCCCGTTCGATCAACGCCCGCCGCGTCCGCTCCCCGCCCGTCACGATCACCATGTCGAGCAGGCGCCGGTACAGCAGACGAGTCGCGAAGGTGTTGTTCAGCGGTGTCGAGATGTGCCGGATCCGGATGATCTTCG
This sequence comes from Nitrospira calida, assembly GCF_976986435.1. Lineage (NCBI taxonomy): Bacteria > Pseudomonadati > Nitrospirota > Nitrospiria > Nitrospirales > Nitrospiraceae > Nitrospira > Nitrospira calida. The sequence goes on along the minus strand of NZ_OZ335950.1, from coordinate 1,475,410 downwards.
GCCTGCAAGGGACCAGCCTGGCCGCCAAGGCGCCAATCCAACTATCGCACGAACTGTTCACCTGCAGGATCGCCGGACGCTCCCGGAGGATCAGCCGCCGGAACGCAAGGATCGCCGACGGGTAGCGTGACCGCTTCATGGTCACCAGCTCAACCGGCAATCCCTTGCGGCCGGCCATCTCGGCGATCGGACTGCCCGGTTCCAGGATGAGCCGCAGATCGTGCCCGCGCTTCCGCAAGCCCTCCGCGTGAAGCAGCACCGCCCATTCCTGTCCACCCACGGCTGCGCTGGATTCGGCAATGAAGATCTTCACGGTGTTGCGTGCGCCCGCCTGACCGGTACGCGTTCGCGCACAGCGGCCAGCACCTGATGAGGAGCAATGCCGATGAGACACTCCAGAGGAACCTGATTGCGGCAAATCCGACTGAAACACGGACGGCAGGGAACCGCATGGGTCAACACGGCGTGTCCGGTCCCGTACGGTCCCGTCCGGATGGGACTGGTCGGGCCAAACATCGCGACGACCGGCGTGCCAACGGCCGCCGCCACGTGCAGGGGGCCGGAGTCGTTCGTGATCAGGAGCGCCGCCGCCTCGAGCAGCGCCGGCAAGAGGCCAGGATCGGTCTGCCCGGTGAGATCGATCGGACTGGTCCGCATCAGGGCCTTCAGCGCGTCCGCATCGATCCGCTCGCCCGGCCCGCCGATCAACACGATGCGTCCGGCCCCCTCGCGCTGGAGTTCATCGGCCACGGCGGCGAAGCGTTCCAGCGGCCAACGCTTGGTCGGCCATCGGGCCGAGACGTTCATCGCGATCCAGTCGTTCCCGGACGCAAGGCCGTGGCGCTGCAGAAGCTGCCCCACCGCTTCGCGGTCTTCAACTGGAATGCGAAACCGAGCCGGCGGAACCGGCCAGACCGGCGCGCCTAGTGCCGCCGCCGTCAGGAGAGACCGGTCCACCGCATGCATCTCGGGCGTGGGGACCGGCACGCGAATCGAGTAAAAGAGCGGACTGCCCTCGCGGCCGTTGGCGAAGCCGATTCTGGTCGAACACCCCGTCAGCCAGGCCATCGCCGCGCTGCGAAAAAGCCCTTGAAGATCCACCACCAGATCGAACGCGGCGGCGCGCAGGGCCGGCACCTGCGAGAGCCAACCGGTCAGCCCCCCGTTCACGGGCCACACCCGATCGACCCCCTCCGCCCGTTCCACGATGCCCGCCCATTGTCGCTTCACCAGCCAAGTGATGTGGGCCTGCGGCCAGTGCCGGCGCAAGGCAGCCAGCGTCGGCAGCGCATGGACGATATCTCCCAGCGAACTCGGCTTGATCATCAGAATGCGACGGTAATCCTGCATGACTTCCTCGTGAACGGAGCCCATCGCTCCGCAGCGTGCCAGGGACGCCCACGTGATGTGCGAAGATGAAAGACCCCGGCAACCGATCGCGTCCCGCCGTCAACGATTCACGGCCACTGCATGACGGGCTTTGGCATCTTCGAAAATCCATTCCGCCGCTTCGGCCAACGACGGCGCGATGTGATCGGGCGGCAATCCTTCCCGCTTCAATTCCTCCAAGGCCTCGCGGCCGGCCGGGCCGCTCATGACGAGGAGGCTCCGTGCGCGGACCCGCTGCGCCAACTCGATATCCCGTTTCTGGTCTCCAACGACATAGGCGCGCGAGAGGTCCAGCCCCAGTTCGCGCACGGCCCGGTCGACCATCGCGGTGTTCGGCTTGCGGCAGGCGCACCCGTCATCCGGATGGTGGGGACAAAAATAGATGGCATCCACCACGACACCCTCGGCCTGGAGCAAGGCCTGCAGCTTGGCATGCACCCTCTCCACATCCGCCATGGTGAAGATTCCCCTCGCCACCCCCGATTGGTTGGTCACCACCACCAGGCGGGCGCCGGCTCGCTTGAGACGCGCCAAGGCCGATCCGACGCCCGGCAGCAACTCGACTTCTTCCGGTGACCTGACGTACCCGGTGTCCTTATTCAGCGTCCCATCGCGGTCTAAAAAAATGGTAAAACCAGAAAGCACGTGTGTTTGGTCTATCTGGTTGGTTTGGTTGATCTGGTTGGTGTCGTTTCCCCACGCACCAAACAAACCAGATACCCGTTTCAACCGTTGCGCTGCCGCCTGGTAGACTAGCTCGACCGTCACGCCCGCCATACAGCGGTGATCGATGGGACATTCGCGGAGCAGACAGGGGGCGCAGTCCACCGGCTGCCGAACGAGGCTGTGCCCGGTTCCGAACGGCGCGGTCGTTCGCCAGTCGGTGGGACCGAAGACCGCCACTACCGGCACGTTGAACGCTGCGGCGATGTGCATTGGCCCGGTGTCGTTGGTCAGGAAAAGCCCGCAGCGTTTCGTCACCGCCATCAACTCTCTGATCGTCGTCCGACCCGATAGGACGACCGTAGTCGCGTGGATCAAACCGGCGATCGCCTGTCCCAAGGCTTCTTCTCCTCTGGCACCGACGATCACGGCTTTAATCGGTTTTCCGATTCTCGGTCCCTGTTCCTCGATCAGCCGGTTCACCGTCTCGGCGAAGCGCTCCGGCAACCATCGCTTGGCGCCTCCGTACGTTGAGCCGGGGTTCACGCCGATCAGAAAGTCCGACGACGCCACGCCGGCTGCCGCCAATCGTTCCGCCATCGCCGATTCTTCTTCTGCCGCCGGAAACAAGCGGGGCGCGTCCGGCTGCCCCTGACACCCTAACGGTCGAAGCAGATCCCAATAGTATTCAACTTGGTGCTTCAGTTTGACTCGGGCCGGAGGCGTGATCGGGTCGGAGAGCAAAAATCCCCGGCCGTCCGTCGCGTAGCCGTAGCGGCGGGGAATACCGGCCAAAAAGCTGAGCAGCGCGGCCTCAAAGGCGTTCTGAAACAGAATCGCCAGGTCGAACCGGTGACGGCGCAAGATACTGGCCAGCGTCCATTTGCCCGACAAGCCGGTATGACGGCCCCGGTCATCGTAGACCAGGGTGTGATCGACGGCCGGATGTCCTTTTAACAGTTCCGCGATCGGCGGTTTGACCAGCAGAGCGATTGTTGTCTCAGGAAACAGCGTCCGGACCGCCCGAAGCGCCGGCTCGCACATGACCGCGTCGCCGATCCAGTTGGGCCCTCGCACAAGGATGCGCCGGGCCCACGGGTGCTGAGTGCTGGGTGCGGAGTGCTGCCTCACGTGACCCCGTTCCCCCCTAACAGAAGCCGCTCCAGCCGTTCCCACCCGTCAACGATCTCGGTACGCAGCCGCACCGCCCAGCAATGATCGTCCGGTCGGAGCAGAGGGGCGATCTTTCCCGCATCTTTCTCGGTCGTGATCAGGATCTCGACGTCGGACCGCTGCACGCGCTGGCGGAGGTCTTCCAGATCGGCCCGGCTATAGACATGATGGTCCGGAAAGACGATCGTTTCGGCCACCTTGAGACCCAACTCTTCCAGCAAGGCGTGAAAAGAAGCGGGGTTGGCGATGCCGCTGAATGCGACGGCCGACCTGTCGGTGAAGCGTGCCGGGTCCTCCATCTTGCCGTTCGCGACATTGACCAGCCTTTCCGGCTTAAACGAAACCCGGACGGGGTCTTCCACCGGCCCGCCGGCCTGCCTGATGCGCTGCAGGACCGGTTCAGGGTCGACGTTCCCATCGGCTCGCGTCAGCAGCAGCGCCGTGGCTCGTGCCGCCGCTGCGAGCGGTTCGCGCAACCGTCCGGCCGGAACCACGGCCTCAAGCCCTCGGGCATCCGTGGCATCAACCAACAGAAGATTGACGTCCCGGTGCAAAGACAGATGCTGAAATCCGTCATCCAACACCACACAGTCGATGGGGTGCTGCGCCAATACCCATCGCCCCAGTGCATAGCGATCCGCCCCTACCGCCACGATCGCCCTCGGGCACCGTTGCGCAATCAAGTAGGGTTCGTCTCCTGCTTCCGCGGGTCCGGCCAACAGATTGCGGCCGTCCGACACCAGGACTTGCGACGACCGGCTTGTTCGCCGATAGCCGCGGCTGAGCACGGCCACGCATTTCCCCTGCGCCAGCAACCATTCGGCAAGAAAGATCACGACGGGCGTCTTGCCGGTCCCGCCGACCGTCAGGTTGCCCACGCTGATGACCCGACAAGGGAGTTTGCGCGTGGGAAGCCAGCCGTGTCGGTAGAGGGACGCCCGGATTGCGGAGGCGGCACCGTACAGTAGGGCTAAGGCCTGTAACAGAACGTCCGCGGGTCGCGGTTCGAGATTCGAGGTGGCCGAAACGAGCAGCGCGGGACCGCCTCCCCAGGCGTCGAACCTTCGGCGCACCTTCATCCCAAGCCCCTCGGCCTTCACAGCGACACCCCAACTTGCTTCTCTGCCGAACTTGGCACCTCGACCTTCGAATGTTCTTTTTCTTCGTCGAGCACGCTTGCGATCAGCTCGAGGCTGCGATCCAGGGCCCCGCGATTGACGAGCACCGCGCGCTGCGCCGCTTCCCCCATACGCGCCAGACCCGTTCGGTCATCGAGCCGAGCGGCCAGCTCGGCGGCGAGTTGTTCCCCGTCGCGCACCTGTCTTCCTCCACCCGCCTGCACCAGCAGGTCCGCTACTTCCTGGCAGTGATCGGTATAGGGACCGAACCACACCGGCCTCCCCCAAACGGCCGGCTCCAGGAGATTGTGTCCGCCCACTGGAACCAACGTGCCGCCGACAAACGTTAGGGTGGCCCACCGATAGAGACTTGCCAGTTCTCCGCGCGTATCCAATAGGATCACACGCGGTCCGGTCATGGTGGTAGCGGATGCGCTCGTCGGATCGGCGCTGAGCCGGCTTCTCTTTACGACCGCCAAGCCCTTGGCGCGAATCATCGCCTCCACCTGCGATGCCCGCTCGATGTGGCGCGGCGCCAACAGAAGCACAAGCGAAGGGAAACGGCGAACCAACGTCTGATAGCAGGCGATAAGCTGTTCTTCCTCGCCGGGATGGGTGCTCCCAGCCACGAACAGGTCTTCTTCCTGCGCCAAGCGCAAGACCTCGCGGGAGAGAGGACCGGTCGTTGCCACCTCCGGCAAGGGCTGGTCGAATTTGATGTTGCCGGTGCGGCGCACCCGGGCCGGATCGGCTCCCAGGGCGACAATCCGTTCGGCATCCCGGTCAGACTGCATGAGACAGAGGGTGACGGATTCGAGCACCTGACGATACAGCGGCCGGACGAAGCCCATTCGTTGGCGCGCGAACGAGCGGGAGGACACTCGGCCGTTGACGAGCACCGTCGGCACGCCGCGCCGCCGGAGCGTCCGCAGAAGATTCGGCCACAGTTCGGTTTCGACGAACAGATACAGACGCGGATCGAGGCGATTCACAAAGGCGGACACCGCCCAGGGGAAATCGAGCGGGGCGTAGCAATGCTCGGCGGTCCCCGCCAGGCGGTGCTCCACCGCTTCGCGTCCCGTCTCAGTGACGGTGGACACCACAAACCGATGCGCCGGATAGCGGCGGGCCAACGCGCGCACGAGCGGCACGGCCGCCGTCACCTCGCCCAACGACACAGCGTGGAGCCAAATGACCGGTTTGTGTGGTTCATCTGGTTTGTTTGGTGTGTTTTGTCCCCAACCAGATAAACGAGACAAACCGGATAAACCCAGCCTCTCCAACAATCCTCGCCGGCATCGCTTCTTGCCGAGCAGCATCAGCAGGATCACCGGAGAGGCCAGACTCAGGAGGACGTTGTAGAGGAGGTACCACATGAACGTGAGGCCAATAGCGAGCAGCAACGAGCAGCTTGCAGCCAATGGCTCCGTGCTATTCGCTGCTCACCGTTGGCCGTTGGCTATTCTTTCATGACCGCTTCATCCGCGTCCGCGGTGAGTCGGTTCAGCGCGGCCTCCAGTTCGGCGCGTTTCACTTCCAGGTCGGCGTCGGTTGCATCGGCCGCCACCCAGATGGGCTCCCCCCATCGAAAGAGCCCTCGTCCGAACGGAAGCGGCACTTCGAACCGATCCCAGCTCGCGAAGACTTTTTTTTTGAGCAGCTAAAGGTCACCGGCACGATCGGCAGCCCCGTGGCTTTGGCCAGTTGCACCACGCCGAGCTTGGCGACGTACCTCGGCCCCTTCGGCCCGTCCGGCGTGACGGCGAGATCAGCGCCCGAGCGCCCCGCTCGGATCAATTCGCGCAAGGCCGCCGCGCCGCCTCTTGTGCTGGAGCCCCTCACCGCCCGGATGCCGAGCCGTTCCGCGATTCTCGCGATCAGCTCGCCGTCGCGATGTTGGCTGATGAGCGCATACGCGCCGCCGCCTCGATAGGCCAAGGGCATCAGCAGTTGGCGGTTGTGCCAGAACGCGAAAACGACGCGGTGCCCTTCCCGATGCAGGTTCTCGACGATCTCGGCTCTCTCGTACCGGATGCTGATCAGAACGCCCAGCGTTCGGATCAGCCAAGCGCCAATCGGGGGCAGGCACGTGAGTTTGAGCCATGTCAACATACCGCTACGCGTGACGCGTGATGCGCGACGGGGCATCTCTCTGGGGAGACTCTTCAACCCCGCCACTCGTCACGTGTCGCCTGTCACGTGTCCTGGAATTGCATCGCATGGAGTCGTTTGTAGAATCCGTTTTGGCGGAGCAGCGTCTCGTGCGAGCCGATCTCGACGATCCGGCCCCGATCCAACACTACGATCCGATCCGCATTTTGAATCGTCGAGAGCCGGTGCGCGATCACCAAGGTCGTGCGATGCCTCATCAGGTTGGAGAGCGCCATCTGGACCACGCGTTCCGACTCCGTATCGAGCGCCGACGTGGCTTCGTCCAGAATCAGAATCGCGGGATCGCGCAAGATCGCCCGCGCGATCGCCAACCGCTGGCGCTCGCCTCCCGACAGCTTGACGCCGCGTTCGCCGATCAGCGTGTCATACCCGGAAGGCAGCCGCTCGATGAAGTCATGCGCATAGGCCAGCTTAGCGGCTCGCACGATCTCCTCCCTTGGAGCTCCCGGCCGGCCGTAGGCGATGTTCTGGGCGACCGTGTCGTCGAACAGCACCACGTCCTGCGAGACGATGCCAATGTGGGCGCGCAGCGACCTGAGCGTGCACTCCCGGATGTCCGTCCCATCGATCAGAATCCGGCCCTCGGTCGGCTCGTAAAAGCGAGGAACCAGACTCACAAGCGTGGTTTTGCCGCTGCCGCTGCCGCCGACGAAGGCGACCGTTTCGCCGGCCCGGACGGTGAGGTTGATGCCAGACAGCGCGTCCATGCCGTGCCGCTCGTAACGGAACGTCACGCCCTGAAATTCCAACGCGCGCGTGAGGGGAACCAGCTCGATCCGTCCGCGGTCCCGATCCTGTTCGGTTTCCAGATCCAGTACGTCGAACACGCGGTCGGCTGCAGCGAGCGCCTGTTGGATGGTATTGTTCGCTCCCGACAGCCTGCGGATTGGGGTATAGGCCATGAACATTGCCGCGAGAAACGAGAAGAACGCCCCGGGCGTCATGGCGTCGTGAATCACCAGATAGCCCCCGTACCACACGATGCCAGCCACGCCGACGACGCCGATGACTTCCATGTGCGAGGACCCGAGGGACGACACCTGGATCGCCTTCATCGTCGTCTGCAGAAAGGCTTTGTTGCTGGCTTTGAAGCGCAGCGTTTCGGCTTCCTCCCGCCCGAACGCCTTCACCATGCGGATTCCCGCCAAAGATTCCTGCAGCAACGAGGCCATATCGCCGATCCGCTCCTGCCCTCTGGTCGCCAGATGGCGCAGCCGCCGCCCCATGCGGATCATCGTGTAGGCCGACAAGGGGATAACGACGATCGAGAGGACGGCGAGTTGCCAATTCTGATAAAAAATCACCCCCAGCATCGCGAGAAAGGTCAGGCCCTGCTGGAAGAGATCCTTCAGCACACCCGCCACCGCATTGGCCATCAGGTTGACGTCGTTGATGACGCGCGACACAAGCCGTCCCGAGGTGTTGGCGTCGTGAAACCCGACGGGCAGGCGGAGCAGTTGTCCGAACAGCGCTTGGCGGATGTCCGTGATGACCCGATTGCCCACATAGTTCATGAGATAGTTCTGCCCGTAACTGAAGACGCCTTTCAACACAGCCACGGCCAGAATGGCGAGCGGCAGAACGATCAGCAACGTTTCGTCCTTGTTGATGAAAATGCCATCCAGGACTGGCCGCACCAGCCAGGCGTACGCGCCGGACAGTGCGGCCACCAGCGCGGCGCAGATGAACGCCGCCGCGAGCCGGACCCTATAGGGTTTCAAGTAACCGATCAGCCGGAAAAATTGCTTCATGCACGACACTCCGCCAGCACCACTTCGGCCGCCCGGCGCGACGCGCCCGGTTCGCCCAGCGACTGCCTGACCACGCGGAGCGCAGCCTTCATCTCGTGGTACGCGATCCTGTCGGTCAGCAGGCGGACCGCTTCCCGGTGCAGCCGCTCGGGCGTCGCCTCCTGCTGGATCAGCTCGGTCACGATCTTTCGTCCTGCAACGAGATTCACCAACCCGATGCAATCGACGCGGATCACGGCCCGCGCAATCCAATACGTCAGCCAGGGAACCCGATACAGGAGGATCATCGGCGCGCCGACCACCGCCGCCTGGAGGGTTGCCGTTCCGGAGGCGACGAACAACAGATCCGACGCCGCCATCACCTCGTTGGCTAGGTCACGCTGCACCCGCACGGTCACCGGCGCATCGGCTAAGAGCTCTTGAATCAGATTATCCTGGATCGAGGACGCCTGAGCCAGTAGAAACTCGACTCCCGGCCGTTCGGACGCCAGACGCCGGGCGGTCTCCAGCATCACCGGCAGCAGCGACCGGACTTCTCCTTCACGGCTTCCCGGCAGCAGCCCGATCACCGTTTCCGCCCGATCGACGCCGAACCGTTTGCGCAGCTCGGCCTGATCGAGGGCCGGTGTGACGGCATCCAGCAGCGGGTGCCCGACGAAGGTACAGCGGATGCCGGCCCGCCGATACAGCGGCTCTTCGAACGGCAGAATGACCACGACATGGTCCACCCGCCGCCGGATCCAGTTGATCCGCCGCGGCCGCCAAGCCCAGATCTGCGGCGCGATGTAGTACAACACCCGCCGCTTCGCCGCCTTCGCCACGCGCGCAAAATGCAGATTCAGGCCCGGGTTGTCGATCAATACGACGAGATCAAAGAGTTCTGTGCGGAGCATGCGTCGAACGGCCAGGATCCGCCGGAGCAGAACCGCAACGGCCGAGGGACCGATCAGGCCGATGATGTCGAGAGGCGGGACGCCAGGCACCAGCTCCACCCCGGCCGCCCGCATGGACGCCCCGCCGATACCCACAATCGACAGGCCGGGATCCAACGCTTTCAGCGCCCGAGCCAGATTGGCCCCGTGCAGGTCGCCGGAGGCCTCGCCGGTAATGATGAGAATGCGTGGCATGACCTTCAGCTGGTAGCCAACAGCGTGCAGCTAACCGTCGATTTCTCCCGAGATCCTGCCATTCGCTACCCGCTCTTCGCTCGTTGTGTGCCGTCGCACGAATTCTCCGATGGCCTCCAGGATCCGGTGGGCCAGCTCCAACGCCGCCGCTCCGTCCTCGCCGGACACAGCGGGACGACCGCCGGTCGACACGGCCTGCAGAAAGGCCTCGAGTTGCAGCTTGAGCGGCTCCTCGTCGGTCCCCTGGACATGTTCGATATCGAGCGTCGGCCGCTCGCCCGGCTTCACGCGACGCCGGCAGATCATCCCCTGGCGCGTGGAAAAATCGATCGAGACATAACTGTCACGCTGAAAGACCCGCAGACGCCGCATCCGGTTCAGCGACACCCGACTGGACGTCAAATTCGCCACGCACCCGCCGGCGAACACGATCCTGGCGTTGGCGATATCGATGTTGGGCGAGAGCACCGGCACGCCGGCGGCCCGGATCTCTTCCACCGGACCGAGCTGAAACGAGAGGACCAGGTCAAGATCATGGATCATCAGGTCCAGGACGACGTCGACATCCGTGCCCCGTTCGCCGAACGGACTCAAGCGGTGGCATTCGATGAACCCCGGCCGGCCGATCCGGGGCCGTACCGCCTGCATGACCGGATTGAACCGCTCGATATGGCCGACTTGCAGGAGGCAGCCGCGCTTCCGCGCCAGTTCCACGAGGTCGCGGGCCTCGCCGGGCGTGACGGCGATCGGTTTCTCAACGAGCACATGCCGGCCGGCTTCCAGGCAGGCCTTCGCGACGGCGTAATGCGCCGTCGTCGGCACGGCCACGCTGACCGCGTCCACTTCCTTAAGCAATTGTTCCTGATCGAAGAACACTCGCGCGCCGTAGCGCTCCGCGATCGAACGGGCTCGTTCCGGATTGGTGTCCATCACACCGACAAGTGTCGAGCCCGCCAGACCGGCGTAAAGGCGGGCATGGTGCTGGCCCAGGTGGCCGACTCCGATGACCCCGGTGCGAATTCGCTTCATGTCACCCGTCGCTCGTATCTCGTACCTCCTCTCTCGTGAGAGGAGCCCGCGCTTCACGCTTCACGCTTCACATCCTCTGCTACAACACCCACGATCGCGATGCCTGCTTGCTCAGCCTTGCGCAGCATCTCCTCCCGGTCCAGCAACACGCTCTTGCCCGCTTCCAGCGCGAGCACTGCTGCTTTCACCGATTCCATGACCTCGATCGTCCTGGGGCCGACCGCCGGCAGGTCGAAGCGGAGATCCTGCTGTGGCTTCGAGCGCTTGACCACCACCGCGCCCTCCTTGGCCAGTTCGCCTCCGCGACGGATGGCGCCGTCGGTCCCCTCGACCGCTTCAACCGCCACCACCACCCGGTCCTTCACAACGACGCATTGGCCGATGTCGAGGCGGCCGATCTCCCGCGCTACCTCCCAACCGTAGCGCACGTCTTCCCATTCCTTCCGGCTGGGCTTCCGGTCGGTCAGGGAACCTTCTTCGACCAGAATACCCTCCAGGCCGAAGGTCGATTCCCGGATCGTAATCCCTTCGCTTTCCAACTCGGCCGCGATGCCTCGCAGAATCTCGTCGTCCTTCCACCGCGCCAACCGAGTCGCCAACGCCAGCGCACGGAAATCCGGCCTCACCGCGGTGAAGACGTGCGTCTTGCTGATGCCGCCCAGCATGACCGCCTGCCGCACGCCGTCTCCCTTCAGCGCATTGATGAGCTTGTTGAACTGGCCGATCTTGATCCAATGGATCCGGTCTACGTGATTGGCCAACTCCGGATCCGTTTCGCCCTCGTGCGCCACGGCCGACACGGTGTAGCCCTGTTTCTTCGCGTTCTCCGCGAAGATGATCGGGAACCGGCCGTTGCCGGCGATCAATCCGATGCGTTCCCCGTTGCCCATGACGCTCCGTTCACCGACGCACCCGTTCCGCTATTCGTCCTCGTGCTCGTGCTCGACATCCACCGAACGGCAGATGCCGCGTTTGGTGCCCTCCATGAAGGCGACGACTTCCATCACGTCCTTGCTGTCCTTGAACTGCTCGCGGGCCAGCTTGATGGCTTCGGCCATTCGATGGCCGGTGCGGAACAGGAGGTCGTACGCACGCTTGAGGGTCGCGATGCGTTCGCTGGAAAACGCGTGACGTTTGAGCCCGATGTAATTGATACCGTACATCCGCGCCCGGTAGCCACCGGCCGCCCGCATGAACGGCGGGAGGTCCTGGCCCAGCGCCGAACAGCCGCCGACCATGGCGTAGGCGCCGATCCGCACGTATTGATGGATGCCGGACAGACCGCCGATGATGGCGTGATCCCCGATCGTGATGTGGCCGGCCAAGCTGGCGGCGTTCGCCAGGATCAAATGGTTGCCGAGATGGCAATCATGGGCGACATGCACGTAAGCCATCAGAAAATTGTGATGGCCGATCGACGTTAGGCCGCCGCCCTGGGCCGTCGCGCGATTGACCGTCACGTATTCGCGCAGGATATTGTCGTTCCCAATGACGACCCGGGTCGGCTCGCCCTTGTACTGCAGATGCTGCGGGGGACCGCCGATCGAAGCGAATGGATACAGCTCGCACCGCTCGCCGATCTCCGTCCACCCTTCCACGCACACATGCGACATCAGCCGCGTGCCACGCCCGATCTTAACGTGCTCGCCGACGACGCAAAACGGGCCCACCACGACATCCTCGGCCAGTTCGGCTTTGGGGTGGACAACTGCGGTCGGATGAATGTTCACTCGACTCCCTCCAATCAGCAACCAGCGAAAAGCCGGCAGCGAACATCTTCGAGCCTATTTGCTGCTCGCCGCTGGCTGCTCGCTGTGTTCGGTTTTTTCCTCCGTCACCATCGCAGTCAACTCCGCCTCGCAGACCAGGTCCGCTTCCACATAAGCCTTGGCCTGCATCTTCCAGAACGGCGGCCGCTTCTTGAGCACTTCGACCTCGAACCGCAATTGATCGCCAGGAATAACCGGTTTGCGGAACTTGGCGTGGTCCACCCCGGTCAAATACACCACCGGCCGCCCGGTCTGCGCCAAGGATTTGAAGGCCAGCACGCCGCCCACTTGGGCCATCGCTTCGAGAATGAGCACGCCGGGCATGACCGGACGGCTCGGGAAGTGCCCCTGGAAGAACTGCTCGTTGATCGTGACGTTTTTGATTCCGACGACCCGTCGGTCCAATTCCAACTCGCGAATCCGGTCAACCAGCAGAAACGGATACCGGTGCGGAAGCAAGGTCTGGATGTCCACGTTCTCCATCGCTGCCATCGGCACGCCTCCTGAGCTCGGTTCAAGAAAGTGTATTGGCCTATCGTGTTGGTGTTGGTGTTGGTGCGGAAGTATCTCGATCCGGCCAACCGCATAAATCGAACGAACCACATGAACCACACAAACCGGTGTTGCTACTGGTTCTGCCGGTCGAATTCCTTGATCACCTTGTCCGTCAAGTCGAGCCCCGGCTGATGATAGATGACGATTTTGATGCTGGCCTCGTTGCCCTTGTCCAGCACAGCGGCGTAGCCCTCCCGCTCCGCGACGGCCATCGCGGCCTTCTGGATTTTCTTCGAATATTCCTCGACCATCTCGCGCTGTTTCTCCTGCACCTCGCGATTGAACTCCTGCACGCGACGCTGATACGCTTCGAGCTTGGCTCGGAACTGTTCCTGCTTTTCCCGTCTGGCGGCGTCGCTGAGTGTATTGTTCGGATCTTGCAGGACTCGTTCGATCGACTTCAATTCTTGATCGTCGGAGTCGACGATCTTCTGGCGGGCGGCGGAGAAGCTCCGCAGTTTTTCCAGCGCCTGTTTCCCCGTTTTCGACCTTTCCATGACCACTTGCTGGTCGATCACCGCCACCTTGAACGATTCCGCCGCCGCCGAGCCTCCCATCCAGCTTTCCAGCAAGACCACGCCGACGATCATCGGCAGAAGAGTTCCCGACTTCATCCTGCACTCCTCAATCGATTCCGTTCCCGCTTGCTCACGCCCATGTGTCCTCGTTTCATTCTGAAGCTTAAGACTCGCGAGCAGCGAACAGTTACTAGCGAGTAGCGCAGAGTCTTGGGCTGTCGGCTGTTCACCTCCGGCTACCCACTACTTTCACACTTGCTACGGAAATTCCTTATTGAACTCCCGGATGACGCGATCCGAGATGTCGACGGACGCATCGCTGTACACCGTCGGCCCGCCTCGTCCCTTTTCAATCACCACCTGCAAGCCCAACTGCTTGGCGACCTTGGCCGTCACCGTCTCGATTTTCTCGCGGAACCCGTCTAGCACGTCCTTCTGCTTCTCCTGCACTTCCCTGTTCAGCTCGGCGGCTTTTTGCTGATATTCGGCCATGCGGCGCCGGAACTGCTCTTCACGTTCCCGCTTCGCCGCCGCGCTCAGCACGCTGGCCTGTTTGACGAAATCCTCTTCCATCCGTCGGAGTTCCTTTTCGTCGAGCTCGATGAGCGCCTGCCGGTTTTTCGCGAAGGTCTCGAGAGACTCCTTGGCTTTTTTGCCCGCGGAAGTCTCGTTCAGGATCCGCTGCGGATCGATGACCCCTATGCGGCCTTCCGGTTGCGTCCCCGCCGACGCGCAGCCGACAAGCGCCGCGAGCGCGACCGTCGGAACCGCGAGTCTCACAGCCCGGCGACAACGCGCCGGCACCGACCGCTGGCCGGAATCGTGGCCTTTCCGCCGAACTCTTTCCCTGGGCATGAAACTCCCCAACATGGACACGCGTCAGAACAGCGACCCGATGGTGAACTCAAACACGCCTTTCCGTTCAAACGGTTTCGGATCCAAGTTGATCCCGTACGCGGCCCGCAGCGGACCGAACGGCGAAATCCATCGGGCTTCAAACCCCGCCGCCGGCCGCAGATTGAACGAAAGCCGTTCGTCGTCGCCAAAGCCCTTGCCGTAATCGAAAAAAAACACACCGTTCAGCTTGGCCTCCGACGAGATCGGGAAAATGAAGTCCGTATTGAAAATGAGTTCCTTCGCTGCGCCCAGGAGAAATCCGTCCGACGTCACCGGCCCGGCGCGACCGAAATAAAATCCTCTCATGGTGTTGATGCCGCCGACGAAGAACCGTTCAGTCAAGGGAATGGGTTTCCCCCCCAGCCCCTCGACGATGCCGAATCGCGCCCGCAGCGAAATCCGCGTGTCGAACGGCAGCGGGGTATATTTCAGGGTGTCCAAGGCGAACTTGTAAAAATTGTTGGTCCCTCCCAGATAGGGGGTGCCGATTGACACATCGACGCTGTGCCGCCAACCGGTCCGCGGATCCAAATAATAATCGCGCGTGTCGCGGGCTAGCCCGAAACGAAACCCCGTGGTGCTCTGAGTCCCAAACTGGTCCCGGATGAATTGCGGGATATTCGTCGTAAAGCCGAAGATGGACCCGGCGCTGGCGGTTCCCCCGAACGGGTTCAGTGTATTGACAAAGGTATTTGGATCAGCGTAGCGAATCATTTCGGCGACGGGGGTGAAATAGCCCGAGATGTATTCGGAAAACCATCGGCCGAACGTCGCCGAAACGCCGCGCTTCTCCTCGAAGAACGTGCCGTACAGCGTTTGGGTCGCGTAGATATCCAATTGCAGCGAGGTCAGCGAATCCTGGATGTAGGGATTCCGGAAACTGATCAGGCCAATGGAGCGAAGTTGTCCCAACTGGCCGCGGACCCGGCCGGTATATCCCCGGCCGCCGAGGTTTCCTTCGGTAATGTCGGCAATCAGCACGAACCGGTCCAAGGTGCTGAAGCCGCCGCCGATGCTGAACATACCGGTCGACTTCTCTTTCACCTTGACGTCCAGATCGACTTTGTCTGGCTCGACCTGTCGCGGCAGGATTTCGACAGTCTCGAAGTAGTTCAAATTGTTCAACCGCTGAAAGCTCCGCTTGATCGAGACGGTGTCAATCACGTCCTGTTCGTCGAGGCGCAACTCCCGCCGGATGACGTTGTCGCGGGTCTTGTCGTTGCCGGTGATATTGATCCGCCGGATCCGCATCATCTCCCCTTCCTTGATGTGGAAGAGAATCGTCGCGGTCTTCTCCTGGTTGTCGGGCGTCACTGACGGGGTGACTTCGGCGAACGCGTAGCCCTTCGCTCCGTATAGATCCGTGATCCGCGCGATTTCGTCTCGAATCTTCGCCCGTTGAAAAATTTCGCCGGGCGTGATTTTCAGTCCCACGCGCAACTCCGGATCCTCGAAGACGGTGTTGCCGCGGAACCCGATTTCCTTGACCGTGAACGGCTCGCCCTCGACGATCGCATAGGTGACCGTGAACCACTTCTTGTCCTCTGACAACTCGACGGTCGGCATGCCGATCTGGACGTTAAGATAGCCCTTGTTCAAATAGACCTCGCGGATGCGCTCGATATCGTTCGCGAGTTCCTCGCGCTTGAGAATGCCGGCATCCGACAAGAACGAGGGGAGCTTGAATTGCGTGAACAGACCGTACCACGGAACCCATTCACGGGTGGCCATGACCTTGAAGAGCTCGTCCTTCGACACGGCCCTCATGCCGTCGAAGATGACCGTCTTGATGCGGGCCTTTTCCCCCTCTTTGATAAAAAACGTCAGGCGCTTGCGGTCTTCGTCCAGCGTCTGAATGACGGGAATCACTTCGGCTTTATAGTAGCCATCCTCTTGGTAGGCCTGCCTGATCTTCTCCGCGCTTTCCTTGGCCTGTTGCTGATCCAAAAACGACTGACTCTTGATGGTGATCTTTTCGCGCAGCTTGTCTTCGCTCAGATTCTCGTTCCCGTCGAACACGATTTCCGTGATGAAGGGTTTCTCCCTGACCACGAAGACCACCAAGAACCCGCCCGGCACCGCCTCCGTCTCCACCTGAACATCTTCGAAAAACCCAGTCTCATACAGAATTCTGACCTGATTGCGGATTGCTTCCGGAGTATAGGGATCATCGACTTTCAGCGTAAGCCGACTGGTGATCGCCGCCGTTTCAATCCGCTTGTTGCCCCGCACCTCGATGGACTTGATCAGCGGCGTCACCTCCTGGGCCACTCCGCTGGCCGTAAAAAACAGGAGACAGAAGACCGCCGACACCAGAGCAACCGCGCTCCGCTGAGGTCGTCTCCTTTCGATCACCGGAGCCCTTCCCGATGATCCAGGTGCTCCGGCATCCACGCAACGCCCGCCGCCCGCCGAGCGGCTCCGCGGAGCTGAGCGCCGGACGCGTAGACGCGGGCGGCGAGCAAACTCCTGCGCTTCAAGCGTCCCGGCATCGACGTCAGACCTCAAAGGCGTTGAAAAACTTGTGAATTATATTGATCGATGCGCACAATGTAAAGAAATTTCCTGCAGGGGCGGCCTTGCGCGCTCGCCTTGACTTCCCGTACCCCATCACATACTATCGGCCGCATGTCCCATTCAGAGATTCGCAAAGCCGTCATCCCAGCCGCCGGCCTCGGCACGCGGTTCCTTCCGGCCACTAAAGCCTCCCCCAAAGAAATGCTACCGCTCGTCGATAAACCGCTCATTCAGTATGTCGTCGAGGAAGCGGTCGCCTCCGGCATTCAAGACATCATCGTGATCACCGGACGCGGCAAGCGCGCCATCGAAGACCACTTCGACCGGTCGTTCGAACTCGAAGAAAATCTGAAGGGGAGCGGCAAGGCGCAGGTGCTCAGCCAGATCCGCCGTATTTCCAACTTGGCGAACTTCTGTTATGTCCGCCAGTCTGAGGCGCTGGGCCTGGGCCACGCCGTACTGTGCGCGCAACACCTCATCGGCGACGAGCCCTTCGCCGTCATCCTTGGCGACGAGATCATCGACGCCCCGACGCCAGCGCTGGCTCAACTCATCCACGTCTTCAAGAAGCGGAAAGGCGCCGTTTTGGGCGTGCAGGCAGTGCCTCGGAGCGAGGTCAGCCGCTACGGCATCATCGCACCGCGTCGCCTGGCGCCCGGACTGCACCGGGTCGAGGACCTCGTGGAAAAGCCCGCGCCGGCCGACGCGCCGTCTCATTACGCGGTGATCGGACGCTATGTGTTGCCACCTGCGATCTTCCCCATCCTGCGCAAGACACAGCCGGGAAAGAACGGCGAGATCCAACTCACCGACGCGCTGCGCCAATTGGCCAAACAATCGCCCATGTTCGCTTACGAAGTGCAGGGGCAACGCCACGACGCCGGAGACAAACTGGGATTTCTCATTGCGACCGTCGAGTTCGCGCTCAAGAACCCGTCGCTCGGACCTCCGTTTTCCGACTACCTCAAACGGCTGCGACTCAACACCGGCGGGCCGCGTGCGTAAGGCAGGACATCTCCGGACGTTTCGCCGGGCGGTCCGGCGTCGGCTCCGGAACCGCGGCGAACCCCCGCGCGTCCGGCCAGGCGCGCATGGTATGATGCATCGGGCCGGGCGCGGACTTGACGATAAGGACAGCGTTTTATGAACGAACCAACCGAGCAGGATCTCCAGAATCCTCAGCACATCGACATTCCTGACCAGTTGCCGTTACTGCCGGTCCGGGACATCGTCGTCTTTCCGTACATGGTGCTGCCGCTGTTCGTCGGCCGCGAGATGTCCATCAAGGCCATCGAGGCCGCGTTGGCCGGCAACCGCATGATCTTCCTCGCCACGCAAAAAGCCCTCGACGTGGAGAATCCGAAACCGGACGACATCCACGGCGTCGGCACGGTCGGCATCATCATGCGCATGCTGAAACTGCCTGACGAGCGCATCAAGATTCTGGTCCAGGGCCTCGCCAAAGGCAGGGTCGAAGAGTACATCCAAACCGAGCCCTACTATTCGGTCCGCATCTCCAAAATCGCCGAAGCCAAGCCGCCGGCGCCGACCCTCGAAATCGAAGCGGTCATGCGCACGGTCAAAGAGCAGATCGAACGGATCGTAAGCCTGGGCAAAGTGCTCATCCCGGACGTTATGGTCGTCATCGAGAACCTCGAAGACCCGGGCCGCTTGGCGGACATGGTTGTCTCCAACCTCGGCCTCAAGGTGGACATCACCCAACGCGTCCTGGAGATCACAGACCCCATCCAACGGCTGCGGCAGGTGAGCGACATCCTGGCCCAGGAAATCGAGGTCCTGGCCATGCAGCAGAAGATCCAAGCCCAGGCCAAGGGCGAAATGGACAAGACCCAGCGCGAGTACTTCCTGCGCGAGCAGCTCAAGGCGATCCAGAAAGAACTGGGCGAACTGGATGAGCGGGCCGAGGAGATCGCGGAGTTCCGCAAGCGCATCAAAGACGCCAAGATGCCGGAGAAAGTGCTGAAGGAGTGCGAGAAGCAGTTGAAGCGGCTTGAAAAGATGCACCCGGACACGGCGGAATCGGCGACGGTGCGGACCTATCTCGAATGGATGGTCGAGTTGCCGTGGAGCAAAAAGTCCAAGGACAACCTCGACATCAAAGCGGCGGCCAAGGTCCTCAACGAGGATCATTACGACCTTGAGAAAGTCAAGGAGCGCATCCTCGAATACCTCGCCGTTCGCAAACTGAAAGACAAGATGAAGGGCCCCATCCTCTGCTTTGTCGGTCCCCCCGGCGTCGGCAAGACGTCGCTCGGGAAGTCCATCGCGCGGGCCCTGGGTCGCGAGTTCGTGCGGGTGAGCCTGGGTGGTGTACGGGACGAGGCGGAAATCCGCGGGCATCGGCGAACGTATGTCGGCGCGCTGCCCGGCCGGATCATCCAAGGCATCAAACAGGCAGGCACCAATAATCCGGTCTTCATGATGGACGAGGTCGACAAAGTCGGCATGGATTTCCGCGGGGATCCTTCCGCCGCCCTGCTCGAAGTGCTGGACCCGGAACAGAACCACGCTTTCACAGACCACTACCTGGGCGTCCCGTTCGACTTGAGCGAGGTGATGTTCATCACGACCGCGAACTTGATCGATCCCATCTTGCCGGCGTTGCGGGACCGGATGGAGATCATCGAGATTCCCGGCTACACTGAAGAGGAGAAGCTGGGCATCACGCAGAAGTACCTGATCCCCCGGCAACTGGCCGAGCACGGCATTACGGACAAGCACATCCGGATCGCCGAGCCGGCCATCCGCCAGATCATTTCCCATTACACCCGGGAGGCCGGCGTCCGGAATTTGGAGCGGGAGATCGCCAACGTCATGCGAAAGGTGGCGAAGAAGGTCGCCGAGGGCAAGGGCCAGTGCTACACGATCACGCCGGCCAACCTGCACAAGTACCTCGGCGTCCCGAAGTTCCTGCCGGAGTCTGAATTGGACAAAGATGAAGTCGGGGTAGCAACGGGACTGGCTTGGACCGAATCCGGCGGCGACGTGTTGTACATCGAGGCGACGGTAATGAAAGGAAAGGGTAACCTCACGCTGACCGGCCATCTCGGCGACGTCATGAAGGAATCAGCCCAGGCCGCGCTGAGCTACGTCCGCTCCCGCGAGAAATTGTTGGGCATCAATCCGGATGTCTTTTCCAAGAACGATCTTCACATCCACGTGCCGGCCGGCGCCATCCCCAAAGACGGGCCGTCAGCTGGCATCACCATGGCCACGGCGATCGCCTCCGCGCTGTCGAACATCCCTGCCCGCCGCGACGTCGCCATGACTGGAGAGATCACGTTGCGCGGGCGTGTGCTGCCGATCGGCGGGCTGAAGGAGAAAATTCTGGCCGCCAAGCGGGCCAAGCTCTCCACGGTTATCCTGCCCAAGCGCAACAAGAAGGACTTGGAAGAGATTCCCAAGCACTTGCTGAAGGGCATTCAGTTCATCTTCGCGGAGACGATGGACGATGTGATCAAGGCGGCGCTGCGCCGGGACCAGGCCGGCAAGGGGATCATGAACGCCAAGCCCGTCCAGCGGCGGGCCGGACGGGAGAAAGCCGACCGCGTGAAGACACCCCCCCGGGCGGCGCGTGCTGTCCGGCCCGCTTCGAGCGTCCCCGCCCCTGCGACACCTTGATATGCCCTCCGGCCCGTCGCGCCCACATGGTCCGCTCGCCGGTGAATTCGCGCTGATCCGCTCTCTGCGCCGACGCTTCGGCCAGACCGGGCCGTCCGTCCTGCGCGGGATCGGCGAAGACGCGGCCGTCATCCGGGTGCCGCCCGGATACCGGCTCCTCCTGACCACGGATCTCCTCGCCGAAGGTGTCCACTTCGATCTGACGACAACCGCCCTCGAAGACGTCGGATACCGGGCGGCCGTCGCTAATCTGAGCGATATCGCGGCGATGGGCGGCATCCCGCAGTATCTATTGGTCTCGCTCGCCATTCCGCCCAAGCGGACGGACGCCGAGATCGACCGGCTGTACCGAGGGCTCATGCAGCCCTGTCGCCGAAACGGCGTCCAGCTTGTCGGCGGCGACACCTCCGCTTCGCGGGACGGGTTGTTCGTCTGCATAACCTTGACTGGTGTCGGGCGCCCTGGCCGTCTTCTCACGCGAGCCGGGGCGCGGGCGGGCGACCTGATTTACGTCACGGGGACGATCGGCGATTCGCAGGCCGGCCTGACTCTGTTGCAGGCTGGCGACCGCTTTCCGGCTCCGCTGCTCGGCACAAAGGCCGACCGGGTTCGGCGGTTTCTGATCCGCCGCCACCTCCGTCCTTCGGCGCGCGTGCGGGAAGGCCGATTGCTCGCCGAACAACGCTTGGCCTCGGCGGCAATCGATCTCTCAGACGGTTTGTCCGGCGACCTCGTTCACTTGTGTGAGGAAAGCCGCGTCGGCGCGGCACTCGATCTCCGCGCCATTCCTGTATCGCGCGCATGCCGGTTGTATGCCGACGCCCGTGGCCTGGACCCGGTGGACGTGGCGTTGAGCGGCGGGGAGGATTATGAGTTACTCTTCACCGTGCCGCCGGCCAACCGCCGCAAGGTGGAACGTCTGGCGCAACGCGCGCGGTTTCGGGTGTCCTGCATCGGCGCGATCACTACCCGCCGTTCTGGGATCAGGGTCCAGCGAGCCGATGGTTCCTGGCAACCGCTGATCATCACGAGCTATGAACATTTTCGGTGCTGAGCCTCTTTCATGATTACCGCGCAGCTCTCGCGGATCCGATCGGTCCTCGATCAGGTTCTTCACTTGCACGAACCGCCCCAGCGTACGGCTCTGGCCTTCGCTTTGGGGGTCTTCATCGCCTTCTCGCCGACCTACGGGCTCCATACGGCAATGGTGCTGTTCTGCACCTGGGCGTTCCGGCTGAACTTTCTGGCGCTCTTTCTCGGCGCCGGCATCAACAACCCGTGGACGCTCGTGCCGATTTTGGGCGCCACCTACTGGACCGGCGCGGCCCTGCTCGGCCTGCCGGACAGCCCGTCATTCGATTGGAGCGATCTCAGCTTCATGTCGATCTACCGCCAGGTCATGCCGTACGCCGTCCCGTTCTTTCTGGGAGGGACCGTCTTGAGCGTATTGGGAGCCATGATCGGCTACCCGATCGCCTACTATGTCATCTTGAAACATCGCCGGACACGGGCACACCGGCGAGAAGAGCCGTTGTCCCGCAATCCCCAGGTCGGCTAAGATGAGCCGGAATCCTCACCATGAAATCCGCCGGTCGCTATCCCGCCAAGTTTCCCTATGACGGATCCGCGCTGATCGCCGATCCGATTCACGAGTACATCTCCTTCACCGTTCCCTACTCGACCCCGGATCCGGCCGAGCGAACCGAGAAGGACCTGATCGATTCTCCTTGGGTCCAGCGACTGCGGTACATCTATCAGCTGCAAAGCGCGCGGTGGGTCTACCCATCGGCCGAGCACAGCCGGTTCGTCCACTCGCTGGGCACCATGCATGTCGCCGGCCGGTTCGCTAAACACCTGTACCCGTTCCTGCGCGAGGTCGCTAAGGACACGCCGTCGGCCAACTATATCGAGGAACTGCTCCGTATCACGGCTCTGGTCCACGACATCGGTCACGGCCCGTTCTGCCACTTTTTTGACGACAACTTCCTGAAAGCCTTCCACCTGACTCACGAGAAACTAGGCCAGATCATCATCCGGGACTTCCTCGGACCGCTCATCCGCAAGATTCGGCGGAGTCCGTCCGGCCCGTTCGCCAAAGGTGAGGAACTGAACCCCGATCAGATCGCCCACCTGATTCTGAAGGACAAAGGCAAAGACTTCTCGCGGATGCCGCGGTGGCTGACTTGTCTGCAGCCAGTCATCTCCGGGAGCTACACCGCCGACAATCTGGACTACGTCCTCCGCGACTCGTACATGTGTGGGGTGGCGGTCGGGCCGGTTGACCTGACCCGGCTCATCCATTACACGATCATCACGGAGAAAGGCTTCACCATCCACAAGACCGGCCTGCCGGCGCTCCAGATGTTCCTGAACACGCGAATGTACCTCTACTCCAATGTGTACTACCACCGGACCACCAGGGCGATCGATATTCACTTGCGAGACATCTTCGGTGAGACGATGCGGTTAGTCTTTCCCGGCGATCCGCGCAAGCGGATGGAGGACTATCTGACCCTGACCGATTGGTCTTTGCTGGAAGAGGTGCGGGAGTGGAAGAAATCCCGGCAGGCGACACGCCGGCGGCTTGGAGAAGAGTGGGGGCGAATCCTTGGACGCGACGTGAAATGGAAAATGGCCTACAGCACGGTCCTCAAGGAGAAAGGGCAAGAGCGCGGCATGGATTTCCCCAGCCGCGAGCATTTCGAACGGCTGATCCAGAAAGAACTGCCGGTTGGGCTCCAGAAAATCCCGTTCCGGGTCGATATGGCGCCGCTGGACCCGAGACCAGACCCGAAAGACACACGCGGCCTTCCGCTGTATGTGTACGATCCCGGGACCCGCTCGGTGTCCACCGAACCGCTGGAAGAATTTCTCGATCTCCTGCCCACCCGCCTAGTGCAGTTCCGCATCTACACCCTCACCCACGAGTACGACGCGGCTCTCTCCCATGCCGCGGGCACGGTGCTGAACAAGGCGCCGTCGAGCATCGAGACGAACGTGTGACCCCGCAAAGGCGAGCCTAATCGGAGAGTGTGGCGGGGATCTCCAGCTTAGGAAACAAGAAGGCGAGTCCTGTCGCCAAACTAGCCGTGTACCCGTTCTTGGCTTCGTGCAACGGGTGAAAGCTCGCGCCCGCTCGCACCAGCCAGGCGGGTACCCGCAGGACCCGCGCTCCGCGCGGCCAGGTTCCCGAGTTTGGCGCCACCCGCCCGATAAGCGGGAATCCACGCCGAGCCTTCATGCAAGTCGCGATAAAGCCCCCACAGCCCGCCCAAGGAAGAGACTAATAGCTAACCTGTAAAAGGGACGCTTCCTGATACCGTGTCCTTCTACCTACACGGACCGACTTTGACCAGGAGCCGCACACTGAATAGACCGCGGGCTGATACCGGATTGATCGCAGGATTGGTAGTCTGACCCGACCAGCCAAGCAAGATGAACTATTGAACACGAGTTGGATGCTCCAGTAGAGTTGCCTGCCGCCAGGCTATGTAGGCCCCCACACTGCTGCACCGGTAGGCTGCACCAGCAGTTAACCCTAACCCCAAAACCGTGACGATACACCGGTGTGAACTGCCCACGAATGGCTTGGCGAACGGGGCGCCTCACTGCGCGCAACGCAAGGGCTTATCCAATCTCTCTTTCCGCCTTCTGAGCAGATGCCCCAACCCACGGCTGTCCCGTCTTCCGATACCGACGCCGACGTGGAAAAACTTCTGCCCGATTTACCGCCGATATCTTGGAACTCCATACCCGACTGAATCGAGCCTGACGAAGGCACTTCGTTTCCTGCAGATGGCGTACGGGTTGTTGAAGGAGAAACTCCAGCGGCACCCCAAAACCCACGGCTGCAATTGATGTTCTGGCATACTATCGGCCATTCCGCTTCTACCTCACAGGTGAGGCATCTACCTCCACGCTAGCGGGATTCTCCCAGTGGCCTCAATGCTCGCATCCGCATTAGGATTCGAGGGCAGAAAGGGGTCGGGAGTCTTTTTTGGTTAAAACCAGGTTCTTGCTGAAAAAAGACTCCCGACCCCTTTTCGACCCGCTTGGCGCTATTCTAGCCCTTTCTGATTTCTTATTCTCTTGCTGGAACGACTGTTGCGGCGGGCGTCGCTCCGGGAGCGCCGTGGCGGGGGAACGGGAGATCGAGGAGAGCGTAGGGATTGACCCGCGCGCCGTTGAGCTTGACGCCCCAATGGAGATGCGGCCCGGTGGCACGGCCGGTGGCACCGACTTTCCCAATGACTTGGCCGGCCCTCACCAGATCGCCGTCGCGCACGAGTACCTCCGAGAGATGGAAATACATGGAATACAGTCCCAGTCCATGATCGAGAAAGATGCCCTTGCCCGAAAAGAAATGATCGACCGTGAGTCGCACGACTCCGTCGTTGCTCGCCACAACCTCCGTGCCGAGCGGCGCACTGATATCCTCGCCGTTGTGCGGACTGCGCGGTTGTCCGTTGAGCACCCGCACGCTGCCAAATACTCCGGTCTTCGATCCCCGCACCGGCTCGATGAACGAAGTTCTCCACAGACGGAGACGGGACTCCTCGGTCAAAGCGGCCCGCACCTGTTCCTGCTCGGCCTTCCAACGGGCCAAGGCCTTTTCATCCAGATCCACCTTGTCTTTGGGCAACTTCAGATACTCGACCGGAAACGTTTCCTTGATGATCAGGACGTTGTAGCTCAAGCGCCGCGCCTGCTCGCCGGATCGAACCTCCACCGTCAGCTCATGCGTACCCGGTTCGTCCTGCATATCGATACCGAGCAGCGCCACATAACCGGGCGGCTCGTCGGCTTGCGGTTCCGGGAAGAACGGGATGTGGCGCCCGAGGAACTTTCCCTCCACCTCGGTGATCCCTTCCCCGGCAGGCACTTTCACCACGATGACCTGCCCTTGTTTCCCGCTGTACTGGCCGTCCGATCCCTTTTGCGGCGGGGGAGTGTTCGGCAGCAGCTCCACTGGAAACACGCTGGCCAGCAAAATGATCGCGGTCACAGCTATGCGATCGGCCCGCGACATCCCTTTCCCTTTCGCGTGTCCCAACGGCGCCGCGGTCGTCATCGGTAGAACCGCAATCCGGCGACTTGCGAGACCAGTTCTTCCACACGGCGGTTCACCGCGCTGAAGGGGTCCATGCAGAGGATCGTTTCTTCCCAGTAGCCGTTCAGCTTCAGATAGGTCCAGTCCACTGTGTAGGACCGGTTCTTGGCTCTGGCGAAGCGGATGAAATCCCCGCGCACCTTGGCCCTGGTCGTCTGCGGGGGCACGGACATGGCCCGCTGGACAGATTCCTCGTCCACTACCCGCTCGATCATGCCGCGCGATTCCATCAGATAGTACAACCCGCGCGTGCGCTTCACGTCGTGATACTGCAGGTCCATCAGAAACACGCGAGGATCGTCCCAGCCGCATCCCCGCTTCTCCACATAGGATTGAATGAGCAGCTTTTTGCTCACCCAATCCACCTCGCGGGTCAACTGCATCGGATCTTCTTCCAGCCGATCCAGCACATAGCCCCAGCGGGCCAGCACGTCGTCCATGGTCGCGTCGTGCGACTGCTCCTTCAGATAATCGTGCGCGCGCTCCCAATAGACTCGTTGAATTTCCACGGCGGTCATCTGCCGCCCGTCGTCCAGTTTGATCTTCCTCTTGAGCGTCGGATCGCGCGAGATTTCCCGGATCGCCTTGACCGGATCTTCCAGTTCCATGCCGCTCACCGCGTAGCCGTCCTCCACCATCGATAGCACCAACGCCGCGGTGCCCACCTTCAGGTAGGTCGTATATTCGGACATGTTGGAGTCCCCGACGATGATGTGCAACCGGCGATACTTTTCGGCGTCTGCGTGCGGCTCATCGCGCGTGTTGATGATGCTGCGCGACGATGTCGTCGAGGACGAGGTCTTCTCATGGATGTGCTGCGCGCGCTGGGAGATGAAGAATTGGGGCTTGCCGGACACCTTGAGCACCTTGCCGGCGCCCGAGTAGATCTGACGCGTGACGAAAAACGGGATTAACTGTTCGGTAACTTTCCAGAAATCGACATCTCGCCGCATGAGGTAGTTTTCATGGCAGCCGTAGGTGTTGCCGAGCGAGTCGGTGTTGTTCTTAAAGATGTAGATCTCCCCGGACAGACCCTCTTCTCTCAGCCGTTCCTCCGCCGCCGGAAGACAGGCTTCCAACAGCCGCTCCCCTGCCTTGTCGTGCACCACCAAATCCAGGATGTTGTCGCATTCGGGCGTGGAGTACTCCGGATGGCAGCCGGTGTCCTGGTAGAAACGGGCGCCGTTCACCAGAAAGGCGTTGGAGGGCCAACTGTTCGGAATGAGGCCCTCGAAGATGTAGCCGAGGACCTTTTCCATCGGAAGATAGATGCGCCCGTTTGGCGAAAAGATCAGCCCGTATTCATTTTCGAGGCCGAAAATGCGTTGTCTCATGGCCGCCGCCCCGTCGCTAAGCTCGCACACAGAATACACCGGCGATCGGCCTTCTTCAACTAGAAGGCGTTCATCAGCCCAGGCGGCCAGGCTCGTCAGTCGGAGAGCAGTTGGCGGATTTCGGACGACGGGATGCGGCGGAATTTGCGACCTTGACGGGTACGATCCAGCACGGCGACTTCCAGCCCTTCGGGCGCGAATTTCTGATTGGCTCCGTGTTCCAGCGCCGCGACGCACAACTTTAGGGCCGCCTTGAGCGCCGGCACCTGGGCGGGAAACCGATCTTTCAAGAAATTTTGCAGCGCCTCCGCCCGACCTCCGATGACGGCGTAGTTGCGCTCGTCGAAAATGCTGCCGTCGAACGAAATGCGATAGATTTCGTTCGGACCGCCGGCCGCACCGACCTGCACGACGAGGATTTCCACTTCCAACGGCTTCAACTCCTGGCTGAAAATCGTGCCCAAGCTCTGCGAATAGCCGTTGGCCAGGGAGCGGGCCGTGACGTCCTCCCGGCTGTACATGTAGCCCTTGAGGTCCGCGTGGCGAATGCCAGCCTTGCGGAGATTTTCGAACTCACTGTATTTGCCGGCGCCCGCGAAGGCGATGCTATCGTAGACTTCGGACACCTTGTGCAGGGATGCGCTCGGATTGTCGGCCGCCAACAGCACCCCGTCGACATATTCCATCGCGATGATCGACCGGCCCTTGGCGATCCCTTTCTTGGCATACTCCGCCTTGTCCTGCATCATTTGCTCGGGCGAGACGTAGTACGGCAGCGGCACGGCTACACTCCCTTTCCGCGATTCGCGATCAGGTCGTCGTATAGGCTCCGAATCCGTTGGTCCGGCACATCGGAGATGCCGGCGGCGCTGACGGTTTTGACCGTCGGGAAAATCCCACGGATGAGGTCCGGTCCACCGGTTCCCACATCTTCATCCGCCGCGTTGTACAGGGCCAGGAGCGCCAGCTTGATGGCCTCGTCCTCCGAGAGGTTCCTGCGAAAGTGCTCCCTCATCGTGTTGCGCGCGTCCTTGCCGCCCGAGCCGACGGCATGGTAGTCGGACTCCTCATATCGTCCGCCGGTAATGTCGTATTTGAAGATCCGCCCCTCCCCCCTGGCGACATCGTAGCCGGCGTAGAGCGGCATTACGACGAGCCCCTGAAACACCATCGGCAGGTTGGCCTTGACCATCTGCCCCAGTTTGTTGGCTTTGCCTTCGCACGAAAGGGGGACGCCCTCCAACTTTTCGTAATGTTCGAGCTCGGTCTGAAACAGCTTGGCCATTTCGATGCACGGACCGGCGGCGCCCGCGATGGCCATCGCACTGTACTCGTCGATCCGGAAGACTTTCTCAATGCGCCGATCCGCGATTTGAAATCCTTCAGTGGCCCGCCGATCACCAGCCATCACGACGCCCTCCCGGTACTTAAGCGCCAACACCGTCGTGCCCTGCGGGACAGGCAACGCGGAAGCCCCGCTCGACGGCTCGGGGGCGGGCACTGTTGAGCGACCAAGCCCGCGGACAGCGAAAGTGAACTCCGGCCGCTGTTTCATCAGCAGATCAAAGAAACTGGAGTTATCGTGTTCCGGGAAAAATGGCAGGTTCATCGCGGCGAACGACGTTCTCTCATGTCAGGCTCCGTCGGACGGAATCTGGGCGACAGTTTCGTCCGGATCATCACGCGGTCAACTTGATCAGGAGAGACTCCGCCGAGCCGCAGCTTTCCAGCAAGTCGTGCGTCAGAGACTCCGTGCCACGCAACGGATCCAGCAGCGGGACCTTTTTGATAGTCGTGTTGCCGACGTCGAAGAGGACCGACGTCCAACTCGCCCCGTAGACGGCCCTGGCATATTTGCTCACACAGCGCCCGCGGAAATAGGCTCTTGTCCCTGTCGGCGGGGTTGACTCCGCTTTGACGATCTCGCTCTCCGGCACTAGCCGATCAACCATATTGCTGCGCTCGAGGGCATAGTACAGACCCTTCTCCCGGCGGATGTCGTGATATTGGAGATCCATGAGACGCACACGGGGATCATCCCAACCACACCCCTTCCGTTCCATGTAGGATCGGATCATCTGCCGCTTGGCCACCCAATCCAGTTCACGGACCAGCAGCATGGGATCACGCTCCAGCTTATCCAGGACTTCTTCCCAGCGGACGAGGATGTCTTTGGTCACCTGGGACAACTCATGACAGGCGAAAAAGTCCATCGCCGCTTTCAGGTAGGTCCGTTGGATGCCGATCGCCGACGTCACCCGTCCATCCGCCAGCTTCAAAGATTCTTTCATGTCCAGATCGCGCGAGACTTGCTTGATGGCCAGAACCGGATCTTCGAGTTCCATCATCGGCAGCTCGGCTCCGCCTTCGAGCAGATCCAGCACGATCGCGGTGGTCCCGATCTTCAGATAGGTCGGCAGTTCGGCCATGTTGGCATCGCCGACGATGACATGCAGACGTCGATACTTGGCCGGATCAGCGTGCGGTTCGTCCCGGGTATTAATGATCGGGCGTTTGACCATCGTGTTGAGATCGACCAGGCATTCGAAGAAATCAGCCCGCTGAGAGATCTGATATTCCGTCGGCGCAGTCTGATTCTCGGCGCCGACCTTACCCGACCCCGCGAAGATTTGCCGAGTGACAAGAAACGGGGTCAGCACCCGGACGATCCGATCGAACGGCACCGACCGCGACAGCAGGTAGTTCTCATGGTACCCGTAGCTGTTGCCTTTGCCGTCCGAGTTGTTTTTATAGAGGACGAACGTCTCCTTGCCACGCGTCTGCGCCATTGTCCGCAGACATTGCTCCATGATGCGTTCGCCGACCCGTTCGAATGCGATCAGTTCCCTGGGGTTGACGCACTCGGGAGTGGAATATTCGGGATGCGCGCCGTCCACGTAGAGGCGGCCGCCGTTGGCGAGCACCTTGTTCAACTGACGGTTGTAGTCCGGACTGGGCCGTTCGCGCTCGCCCTCGACCTCAAATCCCCGAACGTCAAGCAGCGGATTCTCGTTCTCGTAATCCCAAATCGCCTGAGGCGCTGGAAGCGAGGGATAATGGCTAATCAGATGGAGAGAATTGGAAACGGGGTCGAGCGCGTCCGCATCCCTGGCGGCGATTCCAAACTCTGTTTCAGTACCCAGAACGCGCGGCAAAATCGTCTTTCCTGATCCCTGCATGGAGTCAAGCGTGACTCATCAGAGGTAGTGTCCCGTGCTGATGGTTTCAATTTGCCGGGACTCCGCGGGACCTCCGCTGATAGTCCGGACATGGACGATCTTTTCGCCTTTCTTGCCGGCGATCTTGGCCCAGTCGTCCGGATTGGTTGTATTAGGAAGATCCTCGTGCTCTTTGAACTCTTCACGGATCGCCCGGATGAGATCCTCCGAGCGGATTCCCCGTCCCTCCTGAGCAATCTCCCGCTTCACCGCATATTTCTTGGCCCGGGAGACGATCCCCTCGATCAGCGCACCGCTCGCGAAGTCCTTGAAGTAGAGGATTTCCTTCTCCCCGTTGGCGTAGGTGACTTCGATGAACTTGTTCTCTTCGGACGTCGCATACATGGCGTCCACCGTCATGCCGATCAGCCACTCCACAAACGCACGGGAATCGCCGCCGTGACGCCGCAACTCCTCTTGATCGAACGGCAGATCGGGCGTGATGTACTTCGAAAAAATGTCGCGGGCGGCCGCGGCGTCGGGACGCGAGATTTTCACTTTCACATCCAACCGGCCGGCGCGCAGGACCGCCGGGTCGATGAGGTCTTGCCGATTGCTGGCACCGATCACGATGACGTTGCGCAGCCGCTCCACGCCGTCGATTTCCGAGAGAAACTGCGGAACGATCGTCGATTCGACATCCGACGAGATGCCGGTACCTCGGGTTCGAAAGAGCGCGTCCATTTCGTCGAAGAAGACGATGACTGGGTAGCCCTCTGAGGCCCGCTCCTTGGCTTTTTTGAACACTTCGCGGACTTGGCGTTCCGACTCGCCGACGTACTTGTTCAGCAACTCCGGCCCCTTCACATGCAAGAAGTAGCTGCGGACTTGCCTGCCGGTGAGGTGGCCGAGTTTCTTGGCGATGGAGTTCGCGACCGCTTTCGCGATGAGCGTCTTCCCGCAACCCGGAGGCCCGTAGAGCAGCACGCCCTTTGGTGCGCTGAGCTTGTATTCGGCGAACAACTGGGGATGCAGGAACGGCAGCTCCACCGCGTCCCGAACTTGTTCGATCTCCTTCTGGAGCCCGCCGATGTGGCTGTAATCCACGTCCGGCACTTCCTCCAGCACCAACTCCTCCGCCTCGGACTTGGGAAGCTTCTCGATGACGTATCCGGAACGCGGATCGTAGAGCAGATGGTCACCGACGCTCAGCCGTTCGCTCAGGAGCGGATCGCCCAGTTCCGCGACCTTCTCCTCGTCGAAATGCAGCGTGACGAGTGCACGGTTGCCTTCGATGACGTCTTTCAACCGCACCACTTCGCCTTGCCCATCGAACCCACGCGCTTCGATGACGTTCAGCGCCTCGTTTAGGATCACTTCCTGTCCTTTGCGCAACTCCTTGCTCTTGATCGACGGATGGACGCTGACTTTCATTTTCCGTCCTGACACATACACGTTCGCCGTGCCATCTTTGTTCAAGCTCGAAAAGATCGCGTAGGTGGAGGGCGGTGCGGTCAGCTTGTCCACTTCGGCTCGCAACGCTTCGATCTGCGCCTTCGCTTCCTGCAGCGTGGCGGCCAGTTTTTCGTTCTGTCTGGTGGCCTGTTCGAGTTGATAACGGGACTGATAGAGGCGACGCAGTTCCTCCTCCATCGATTGGATCTGGACGCGGAGCTTTTCGACTTCGCGAAGGTGTTCGTCGTTCTTATGCATGACCTCCGAATCTCCGTCGGACAAACGCTTCGTGATTTTCTTCACGGAATCGCGGAGGGACCGCAGTCGGTTCCCCTTGGACTCGGCCATTGCAGCACTGTTTCGATCGCTCGAAACCCTTACCAGATCGCGACGCGCTTCACAATGCGCGAATCTGTCGCGATTCTATCATCCGCTTCCCACACGGTCAACTGCACCTCGCAACGGTGCCAACCATTCCGCGCGTGGCGCGCACCGCGACCCGTCCCTTTTCCTCACAGCAGAGCCTTACCCGCTTCGCGTCATGGCCGCGGTCGCATTCACCATCCGCCTTCACGCCGAAGAAGTCACAGCGCTCATGAGTCGACGGACGGCATCACTCACATCTTCGGCGGCGAGGACGGCCGAAATCACGGCGACGCCGAACGCGCCGGCTCGCCGGACCTCGGACGCGCGAGGCGGCGTGATGCCGCCGATCGCAAAGATCGGAATCCGACAGCGGCGGCAGGCCTCCTCGAGCGTTCCGATCCCGATCGGTGGGCCGTACTCGCGCTTCGACGGCGTGTCATAGATCGGACCGAGCACGGCGAAGTCGGCTCCATCGGCCTCGGCCCGCGCCACTTCGTCGGCGGAATGCGTCGAGACACCGATCAGCCGGTCCGGTCCCAGTATCCGGCGCGCGGCGGCCACCGGCAGGCTGCTAGCCCGTAGATGCACGCCCGCGGCTCCCACCGCACACACCAGATCGATGCGGTCGTTGATGAGCAATTTCGCCCTCCGCTCTCGAGCAAGCATTTGGATTTCTTGCGCGAGCCCGAGAAGCGCGCGTGTATCGAGATCCCGTTCCCGCAATTGAACCGCGGATACTCCAGCGTCAATGGCCTGATGCAGCAGAGGAACCAGAGGACGGCCGCCGGTGCGCAAACGGTCGGTGACCAAGTAAAGGCGGAAATCAACGGAAGGCATGAAACCTAAGTGTTGAGCGCGGGGTTCGGGACTCAACACTTCTTCAGAGCATGCCCTCGATCGGGCTGCTGGCCGTGGCGTACAGCTTCCTGGGGATCCGGCCAGCTTTATAGGCCAGACGCCCAGCGTGAACGGCGTATTTCATCGCTTCAGCCATCGCGATGGGATCTTTGGCCCCGGCGATCGCCGTGTTCATCAACACCGCATCGGCGCCGTATTCCATCGCCAAGGCGGCGTCCGACGCCGTCCCGACCCCGGCGTCGACGATCACGGGAACTTTCACCGTCTCCAGGATGATCTTGAGATTGTAGGGATTCCTGATGCCAAGCCCGGACCCGATCGGCGCGGCGAGCGGCATGACAGCGGGACACCCGATGTCCACCAGCTTTTTGGCTACGACCGGATCATCGTTGGTATAGGGCAATACAATGAATCCTTCTCGGATGAGAATCTTGGCCGCTTCGATCAAACCAGCCGTGTCAGGAAACAGCGTCCGTTCGTCTCCGATCACCTCCAACTTCACCAGGTCGGACACTCCGGCGGCTCTGGCCAAACGGGCGTAGCGCACCGCCTCCTCGACCGTATAACAGCCGGCCGTGTTCGGAAGGATCGTGTATTTTTTCGGGTCCAGATAGTCCAGCAGGTTTTCCTTCGATCGGTCGGTGATATTGACCCGTCGCACCGCGACCGTCACCACGTCGGCTCCGGACGCCTCGATGGCCTTCTGCGTTTCGACGAAGTCTTTGTATTTCCCGGTTCCGACCCAGAGTCGTGACTTGAATTCTCGGCCGGCAATTATGAGGCGATCGTCCGTCATTGTACGCGCTCCCAAGCGATGTTTTAGCGACCCGGCTCTCTTACCCGCCTCCGATGAAGCTGATGATTTCCACACGATCGCCGTGTTGCAACCCGCGGTGCCCGAACTCCTGCCTGTCCACAATCTCGAGGTTCACTTCGACCGCCACCCGATCCGGCCTAATGGCGAGTTCGCGCAGCAAGTCGGCCACCGTGTGTCCGGCTTTCGCCCTGCGCAACTCGCCGTTCACCCGGATTTCGATGTCTCCGTCCGTCATGGGTCGTCGCGTAATCCTAGGTGACGCGCAAACCGCTTGTCAACAAACGGGGGGATCCGCTGGAAGCGCGAACATCGATCATCTAGGATAGAGACGGCTACGGCCTTCGAGTCGGACCTCAGACATAGACGCGCGAAGAGAGTCTCACCATGTCGGAGCACAATCGCCGCCTTGCCTCGCTGTTCCACTCGATCGCCGACCTGCTGGCCACGCAACGGGCGAACCCGTATCGAGTCCGGGCTTACCGGCGCGCGGCTGAATTGATCGCTGCTCTCCAAGAAGACATCGCGGACATCGCGCAGCGGGGAGAGTTGGAAGAGATTCCGGGGATCGGACGAGACCTAAGAGCCAAGATCCAGGAGTACCTCGCCACCGGCACACTCCGGTCATATGAGGACTTGAAAACCCCTCTGCCGGACGAAGTCGCCGATTGGGCCACGTTGCCTGGACTGTCGGAGTCGACGGTCAGCTATCTCTATTTCCGTCTCGGAATTCGAACGTTGGCTGATCTCGAAGCCTTGGTCCGATCCCATCTGTTGCGCACCCTTCCCGGGCTGACCGTGCCGGAAGAAGCATTGCTGAACGCTATTCGGGCGCGCCGACGGAACTGATCCGGCCGCAGCCTGGACATTGTGCCTGTCTCAGGTTGAAGGCCGCAGCTCTTTGAAGATCTTCCAAGTCTTGAGCAGTTCGACAGCCTTTTGGAGCTGCACATCATCCTCCAAGGAAGCCTCCGCACTGGGGTCTTGACCGGTGTTCGACCCGCCCGCACCATTCTTGCGCGTTGGATCGTCGGGCGTCTTGGACTGGGACGACGATTCCTTCCCCGTCGAAGGTTTCGCTTTTGGATTCGCCTCCTCCTTCTCGGTGGCCTTGGCCACCGTCGTCGGCTGCGGCTTCACGATGATATCGGGCGTAATTCCGGTCGACTGGATGGACCGGCCCTTCGGCGTATAGTACTTCGCGGTGGTGAGCCGCAACCCCGATCCGTCCCCCAGCGGCAGAATGGTCTGAACCGACCCCTTGCCGAACGTGGTGGTTCCCACGACGACCGCCCGTCCCCAGTCCTGGAGCGCGCCGGCCACGATCTCCGAGGCGCTAGCTGAGCCCTCATTCACGAGCACGATCATCGGAGAGTCGTCGAGCGGTTCCTTGGTCCGGGAAAAATACTCATCCTTGCGGCCATCACGACCCTTAATATAGACGATCAACTTGCCATTGCCCACGAACTGTTCGGAGACATCCACAGCCGCGGTCAACAATCCCCCGGGGTTGTTCCGCAGATCGAGAATGGTGGACTGGATCTTCTGCTCCCGGAACTGTTTGAGGACACGGCTCAGGTCTTTCGCCGTCGACTCCTGAAATTGCGTCAGGCGGATATAGCCGATGTTGTTGTCAATAACCTTGGATTTGACGCTTTCAATTTTAATGATATCCCGGACCAACGTGAACACTAGCGGGTCCTGAACACCGTCGCGTTGGATCGTCAAGCTGACTTTGGTCCCCTTGGGCCCGCGCATCTTCTGCACGGCATCCATCAGCGTCAGATCCTTGGTCGGCTCGTCGTTGACCTTGGTGATGAAATCGCCCGCCTTAATGCCGGCCCGATAAGCGGGAGTCCCTTCGATTGGCGCGATCACCGCCAAGCGATTGTCTTTTACCCCGATCTGGATACCGACTCCGCCGAACTCGCCTTTAGTCTCGACCTGCATTTCCTTGTACATTTCGGGCGTCATGTAGGCCGAGTGTGGGTCCAGCGTGGCGAGCATGCCGCGGATAGCGCCCTGCACCAAGTCCTTGACTTTCGTTTCTTCAACATAGTGTTTCTGAATCTGGGTCAACACCTCGGAGAAGGTCTTTAACTCTTCGTAGGTCTCCGTCGCGTGGCCGGTCCGTTCCCAACCTTTTCCGATCAGCACACCCATGAAGAGTGCGACCACGACCATTGGCCCCAGATACCAAGATCGACGCCGCAGTTGCTGTTCCATAGTCATGTGTTCCTTTCCCTTGAAAGCTACGGTCGTTTCGCCAACCACAGGAGCGGATCGACAGGTTCCGCTCCTTCGCGCAATTCAAAATAAAGCGTATTCTCTCCCGTCATTCCGGTATCTCCAGTCTCCCCGATCGTCTGCCCCGCCTCAACCCGTTCGCCGACCGCGACCAGGATCTTGGAGGCGTGGGCGTAGAGCGAGAAAAATCCGTTGGCATGGTCTAGGATAATAACAAGCCCGTACCCTTTCAACCAGTCAGCATAGGCGACCGTGCCGCCCATGACTGCTCGAATCGTACTCCCCTCGAGGGTTCGGATTTCAATCCCCTTCCGTTGAATGTACGTCTCGAAGGTCGGGTGCTTCTGCCGCCCGAAGAACGAAACGACCTGACCATCAGCGGGCCAGGGCAGGGCACCCTTGAATCCCCGGGGGGCTGGCGCCGCGGCAGGTGGACGAGCCGCCGCCGCTTTACGACGTTGCTCCAATTCCCGCAGAAGGCCGTCTACCCGGGCCGCCGACCGTTCCAGCTCCTCGACCGCCCGATCGTATGACTCCTTCTGCTGCGTGATCTTCGCCAGCAGCACGCGCTTTTCCTTCTGCAGTTCCCAAATCTCCTTCAGCTTGCGCTCCGTGCTCGCTTTGTACGCGGCCAGCCCCGCCCGGGCCTCGGCGCGCTGACGCTCCGCCTGTTCGATGCGGGCGACATCCGCGCGATACGTCTCCATCATCTCGTACTCCCGGCGGGACACGGCTGACAGGTACTGAAAGCGGCGCTGAAAATCGCCGTAGGAATCGGAGCCGAGCAACGCCTTGAGATACCCGAACCGCCCTTCGGTATATTGTACACGGAGCCGGGCGAGAATGGCGTCTCGCCGCGCATCGATCCTGGCCCGCAGGCTGGTCAACTGCGCGTTGAGCTCTTCCAGTTCCCGATCCTTTTTTTTGAGCTTGCGGTCGATCTCCTGCCGTTCCTGCCGATAGCGCAGCAGGCGTTCATCAAGGGTCTGGATGCTCTGCAGGATCGACTCCCGCTGCTTCTCGGCTTCGTCCGCCCGTTTCCGCTTTTCCTCGATCTTGCCTTTAAGCTGCTCCAAGGTCTTGCGTTCTTGTTCGATCTTTTGCGTGATGGGATCGTGTCGCTCCTTGTCCGCCGGCAACGACGGAGCGGCGACCACCGTCCATGCAAACGCGGCGGCGATGGGAACTGCGGGGCGCAGCCTCACGAGCGCGCCTCCCCGAACCGCGACAGCGAGACGAAGCTGCCGACGAATCCCAGCAGCGCGCCCGCCAGCACGAGCAGCAGACAGATCTGAACGGGAAAGAAACTCAACCAGGATTCCATCCGCAAAAAGCGACCCGTCGATTCAATTTGGTGACGGACGAACTCGAACCCCATTTTCAAGATCGCCAAGGACAACGCACTGCCGAGGCCGCCTAGGAAGGTCCCCTCCATAAGATAGGGAATGCGGATGAACGCCCTCGTAGCCCCGATCAGCCGGAGGATTTCGATCTCGTCTCGGCGCGTGTACAGCGTCAACCGAATCGTGTTGGCGATGATCGTCACGGACGCGGTGGAAAGAATGACGCCCGCCGCGATGGCCGCCAGCTCGATATGGCGAACGATATGTGCGAGCGTCTCAATCAAGTCTCGGCTATATTCGACCTGGGCGACGCCGGGAAGCGTCTGGACGCGCTCCGCCCACCGCCTCACCGAGTCCGAGGAGCGGAATTGCGGAGCCAGCGTGATTTCATAGGAGGCCGGCAGCGGGTTCTGCCCCAACCCTTCCAGCAGATGGGATTCGGACGGAAACTGAGCCTGAAACTCGGTCAAGGCCTGCTCCTTCGATACATAGGTGAACGAGGCCACCGCCCGGTCCACTTTGAGCCGTTGTTCGATCTCGGCCAATGTCTCCGCCGTGAGACCGTCGTCAAGATAGATCATTACTCTGATGTCTTCCTGGAGCAAGCCTGCGATGATGCGCAGGTTGACATAGAGCAGTAGAAACACTCCGACGCAGGCCAGTGTGAAGGCCGTCGTCGCCACCGCAACCACGGTGGTCGTTCGATTGACCCGCACATTGGCGAAGGCCTCTCTCAGGAAATAGAGCGCCCGCCTCATGATCCCAGCCGCTGGTCCGCGACCAGCTTGCCTTCCATCAGCGTCACGATCCGCCGGTTGACTTGCGCCATAACCTGCGGATCGTGGGTCGCCACCATGACCGTCGTTCCTCGTGCATTAATGACCTTGAACAGCTCGATGATCTCGCTTGTCAACTCCGGGTCCAGGTTGCCGGTGGGCTCATCGGCCAACAAAATGATCGGACCGTTGACGATCGCGCGCGCGATACAAGCGCGCTGCTGCTCTCCGGCCGACAGGCTGCTGGGGAACTGCTCCCTCTTGTGATCCACTCCGACGGCTTTCAGCGCCTCCGCGACCTTGCGCCGAATCTCGCCCCCCGCGGCGCCCTGCACCATTAGTGGCAGCGCCACGTTCTCAAACACCGTTCTTTTGGGCAACAACCGGAAGTCCTGAAAGACAATCCCGATTCTCCTTCGCAAATACGGAATCTCCGAAGGTCTCAACTTGGCCACGTTCCGGCCTTGCACCAAAATCTGCCCTTCATCCGGTCGCTCTGCCGCGATGAGCAGCTTCAACAAGGTCGACTTCCCCGCCCCACTGGCGCCCATCAGCACCACAAATTCGCCTTTCTCGATTGCAAGACTGACATTGGAAAGTGCCGGCCGCCGGTCATAGTATTTGGAAACGTGGAAAAGCTGGATCATGGTCAGCGTTCAGTCATCAACGTTCAGCTTTAAGTGCAAGACGTCACGAAGGCCGTCCCGCGCTGAAAGCTGATGACCGCAACCAATGGCTCACCATCGCAGATCCTCACCAGGGACCTCGAACGCGTTCTCGATGTGTTGAATCCGGCCGTCTTCATGTTCTCCGTCCCGCAGGAGCACGACATCGAACCGGCAGGCCGGTTGTCGCAACCGGTGTTGAGCAAGATATTGCGCCGCCAGCCGCACGAGGCGCGTCTGCTTCCGCTCATGCACCGCATAGGCCGCCCCTCCGAAGACTGAAGTTCGACGAGCCTTGACCTCGATGAACACCAACACAGGGCCGTCCTGCGCCACGAGATCGATTTCGCCGCCGGACGACCGGACGTTTCGGGCAAGGATACGATATCCTTTTTGCCGCAAGTATTGCTCGGCTTCCGATTCGGCCCACTGGCCGAAGCTGCGACGCCGGTCGTTCATCACGATCCGCGAGAGCCGCCGGCCTCCCGCGCCCGATGCGTCCTTACATCCTCATCTGCGGAGAACGGGGGTCTTTCCTTCCAGACAGTCCTGAACCGGACGAAACGTCCGACGATGGATCTCGCACGGCCCATACTCCGCAAGCAACCGCAAATGTTCTGACGTGCCATAGCCCTTGTGGGCCAGAAAATTATACTGCGGGTAGGCCCGATGAAAGTCGGCCATCAGACGATCCCTGGTCACTTTGGCGACGATCGACGCCGCCGCGATGGAGAGGGATAAACCGTCGCCCTTGATGATCGGACGCTGCGGCAGCCTCACGAGCGGAAGCGCCACAGCGTCGATGAGGAGAAAATCCGGAGACGGATCGAGTGTGGCGACCGCGCGCGCCATAGCCAACCGGGTCGCCTCCAGAATGTTCAGGGCGTCGATTTCTTGACCGCTAGCCGTGCCGACGCCGACCCCGACCGCGCGGAGGAGGATTTCCTCGCACAGCCGTTCCCGCTCGGACGCAGCGATCTGTTTGGAGTCATTGAGACCGGGAATCCGACACCGAAAGGGAAGGATGACGGCGGCAGCCACTACTGGACCGGCAAGCGGTCCTCGTCCGGCCTCATCCAGACCCGCGACGCAGCGATATCCGCATCGCCGAGCCTCCGCCTCGAATTCGTCGGTGGGGCCCACTGAGGGATACTCCAGACCGGCAACACTGGAACCGCAACGGCGCCGCGAAGATAACCGCCGGGCCGAACGCTTCAGCCCTTGGCGGCCGCAGCCGGTTCAGGTTCGGCGGCGGTTTCCACGGAGGCGGCGGAACGGGCTCCGCTTCCGGAAACTTTGGACTCCCCGGAAAACTCCCGCTCTTCGACTTTCGCCGTCTTGCCCTTCTTGTGCCGCAGGTAATACAGCTTCGCCCGCCGCACCCTGCCCTGACGGACCACATCGATACGCGTGACGGCCGGTGAATGAATCGGGAAAATCCGTTCCACTCCGACTCCGTATGAAATTTTCCGGACTGTGAAGGTTTCGCTGTTCAGCGACCCTTTCCGGCCAATCACCACGCCCTCGAAGACCTGGATGCGTTCTTTTTCACCCTCGACGACCTTCGCATGAACGCGAACGGTATCCCCGATCTCAAAGTTGGGCACCGTCTTCTTAATCAGCGATCGTTGGATCCGTTCCAACCGATTCATGGCGCTATCCCTCCTCCCCGCACCGCACCGGCGCCGTCTTGACGCATTCGCGGACGATTTCATCGAGCAATCGTTGATCTTCTTCGTTGAAGACTCGGTCCCGCAGCAAATCGGGACGTTTCATATAGGTGCTCCGCAACGCTTCGCGCCGCCGCCAAACCCTGATCGCCTCGTGATGTCCGGACAGCAACACCTCGGGCACTGTCAGTCCGCGGACCTCCGGCGGCCTCGTGTACTGAGGATACTCCAACAATGCATCGGAGAAGGACTCGTGCATCGCGGACTCCGGGTCGCCTAACACCCCGGGCACCAGCCTAGCCGCTGCATCGATGATGACCAATGCCGGCAATTCCCCGCCGGTCAGCACGTAATCTCCGATGGACACTTCTTCGGGGTCCAATCCCAAACGGACCCGCTCGTCGATGCCTTCATAATGGCCGCAGATGAAGACGAGCCGGCGCCGCTCGCCGGCGAGATCTCGAGCGTAGTCCTGCGTGAACGGTCGACCCTGAGGCGTAGGCATGAGCAGACGAAGAGAGAGACCTTCGTCGACGGCTCGGCCGTATCGGTCCCGGAGTGCATCGACGGCACGAAAGATCGGCTCGGCCTTCATCACCATGCCAGCGCCGCCTCCATACGGCACGTCGTCGGCGACCTTGTGCCGATCGAACGTATAGTCACGGATATTATGGATGCAGACTTCCAAAAGACCCTTCTCTTGGGCCCGTTTGAGGATACTGTGGTCGAGGACGGGCGCGACCATCTCAGGGAACAAGGTGAGAATGTCACACCGCATTCTGATCCTCCACCAGTCCCTCGACCGGACGAATCGTCATTCTTCGGCCGGCGACATCCACCGACACGACAATCTCCTTCGTCGCCGGAATCAGCACCTCTCCGCCCTCCCCCCTGACGACAAAGACATGGTTCGCGGGCAAATCCCACACTTCCTCCAGCGTTCCCAGAAATTCGCCCAGTTCAGTCTTTACTTGCATGCCGATCAGGTCGCGTTCGTAATACCATCCCTCAGGCAA
This sequence comes from Nitrospira calida, assembly GCF_976986435.1. Taxonomy (NCBI): domain Bacteria; kingdom Pseudomonadati; phylum Nitrospirota; class Nitrospiria; order Nitrospirales; family Nitrospiraceae; genus Nitrospira; species Nitrospira calida. Next base: position 1,434,278 of record NZ_OZ335950.1, on the reverse strand, counting down.
ACTTGGGCTCTCGCTCCTCGGGACCTGAATCAGGCTTCCGCGAAACGCCGCCGCCTCTTCCGGCGTCGTCAGCGCCTCGAACCCGATAATATATGAGCCGCCTCCGGCTCGCACACGTCTGACACCAGTGGTAAGTACTCGTCCGGACGGGGACTGCAAGATTGCCCGGCGAAGCGTTTCGAACCGGCCGGGGATGTCGCTCAACGACCGCACGCGGACTTCGCCGCAAAGACCGAACGGTTTCTCAATCTTGCCGATAGTGACGAGATCCGACGAATTGCTCATATACCTAACCCAGAGGCAAACCCTTCGGTATTTGATAGCCTGACCACCGATCGTTGACAGCTGACCGCGCTCTTAAGACGCCTTTTTGGCGGCAGCTCGTTCGCTTTCAAACTGCTGCCAGATTCCGGAGCGACGGAGGAGAGTCCGGACCGTGACAGTCGGCTGGGCACCCTGCTTGAGCCACTTGAGCACCCGGTCTGGCTTCAGCTCCGGCAACGCCGGATTTTTCAACGGATCGAAGGTACCTAAGATTTCCAGGAAACGCCCGTCTCTGGGCATCCGGGAATCCGCCGCCACGACTCGATAGAACGGCCGCTTATGTCGTCCGGCTCTCGCCAATCGCAAATGAACCGCCACGTGGATCCTCCTTCGTCGAAGAAGCAGCTCACAACGAGAAGCTGTGAACTCCTGAAAAGGGTCACATCGACCGCATCAACTGCGCCAGGTGCCGCCGGCTTCCAGTACCGCTGGTTATCGCCTTCATCATTTTTCGCGCGGCCAGGAACTGCTTCAGCAAGCGGTTGACCTCTTGCACGCTGGTCCCGCTGCCTCTGGCAATACGTTTTTTCCGGCTCCCGTTGATAATGGTATGGTCGCGGCGCTCCCGAGGCGTCATAGAATCAATCATCGCGACCACGCGCTTCAGTTCGCGTTCGGGCAAGCCGTTCTGCGCCAAAGCTTTCAACCGTTGACCGCCCGGCAACATCCCGAGAATCTGCTCGAGCGAACCGATTCGCTTCACCTGTCCGAGTTGCTCGCGGAAATCCTCCAGCGTAAAACCACCGCCGGCCGGCTTTTTCTCGTCCGTCTTCGCCTGTTCACGCGCGTAGACTTCCTGCGCCTTCTCGACGAGCGAGAGGACATCGCCCATACCGAGAATGCGCGAAGCCATTCGGTCTGGATGGAACGCTTCCAGCGCATCCAGCTTCTCCCCCACGCCGAGAAATTTGATCGGTTTGCCGGTCACCGCGCGGATGGACAGTACCGCGCCGCCCCTTGCGTCTCCTTCGACCTTCGTCAGGATGACACCGGTCAGCCCGACCTGCCGATCGAAGCGGCTCGCCATGTTCACCGCATCCTGGCCGGTCATCGCGTCGGCCACCAACAATACCTCGTGTGGCTTCACCGCATGCTTGATCGCGGCCAGTTCGGCCATCAATTCGTCGTCGATGTGCAACCGCCCGCCCGTGTCTAAAATGACCAGGTCGTAGCCTTGGTCTCTTCCACGCTCGACTCCTTCCCGGCAGATTCGCACCACGTCCGCCGGAGCCGCGTCCGCTCGGTCGAACCGATGGACTTCGACGCCAAGGTCACGGCCCAGGCTGGCCAATTGATCGCCAGCTGCAGGCCGTCGTGGATCGGCCGCAACCAACAGGACCCGCTTGCCTTGCTGCGTGAACAGTCGAGCCAACTTGCCGCAGGTCGTGGTCTTTCCCGATCCCTGTAACCCGACCATCATCACGACCGTCGGCGGACTCGAAGCGAGGCTCAGACCCGCCTTCTCACGGCCCATCATCTCGCGCAGTTCATCCCAGACAATCTTCACCACCTGGTGACCAGGCGTCAGACTCTCCAACACTTCACGCCCGACCGCCTTCTCGCGGACCCGATTGATAAAGTCCTTGACGATCTTAAAATTGACATCCGCTTCAAGCAGCGCCAGCCGGACCTCCTTCAGCGCCTCCGCGATGTTCTGTTCGGTCAGGACACCACGGCCACGGAGCTTGCGGAGAATCTTGTCGAGTTTCTCACTCAGTGCGTCCAACATAACCAAATCAACACCCAACACCTCTAACCGACCGACTCGGGCGATACGGGGGGCAGAGCTTCGATGACCTCGGAAAATCTAAAAAAAGAGCATCGGGCAGTCTAAACAACGCTCTGGAAAGAAGTCAAGCCATTCCCGGTGTCGGCAGGCCCTTTCTTTCCGCTCATTCAACCTGATCCGGCGTCGACCGAGATACAGGATCGTCCGTGCGCACGATCAGCGGTCATGCCGTCGCCCGCTTCGCAGGGAACCCGCTCTGCATACACGGTCAGCTGCGGTCCATTTGGTTGACTTCCCTGAGGGGTTTCGTTATGGTGCCAGCCACCGGCTCCGTGCGACTACGCAGCCCAAAGTCAGGAGGGAGGAATGAGAAAGTCACCATGGGTGCTGATGGTCTTTATCCTCGTCGGAGGATTGCTTGGCGGCATTCTCGGAGAGGTGCTGCGCGTCATGGCCCCGCACGGAACCATTCAAAATATTTTCTCGACCGCGCTCACTCCCGGCATTAACCCGCCTGTGACGGTGGATTTGGTGCTGGTTAAAATCACGATGGGCTTCACGATCAGAATGAACCTGCTGACCTTTCTGGGCATCTTCCTGGGCATTTACCTCTACAAGCAGATCTGAGCCCTACAGTTTGACTTCGAGTTCTTTCATTCTCAGCGCGCGAATCCGGTTCCGCAGTTCCGCCGCTCGCTCGAATTTCAATTCTTTGGCAGCCGCTTTCATCTCCGCTTCCAAGCGTCGGATGAGCTGCTCGACATCGCGTTCCTCTTGCTGATAGACGGCTTGGGATTCGGCGGCCAGATCGAGTGAAAGGTAGTCCATCTGCGCCATCGCATACTCCACCGTCGGAATACTTTTCTTCACGCTTTCCGGCGTAATGCCGTGCGCCCGGTTGTACTCAGCTTGGATCCTCCGCCGCCGCGCGGTCTCCTCGATCGCCAGTCGCATGGACTCCGTGACCGTATCGCCGTACAGAATCACGCGACCCTCGACATGCCGGGCCGCACGCCCGGCGGTCTGAATCAACGACCGGTGCGACCGCAGATAGCCCTCCTTATCCGCGTCGAGGATCGCGACCAGACTGACCTCTGGGATGTCCAACCCTTCACGCAGGAGGTTGATCCCCACCAGCACATCGAACACCCCGCGCCGCAGATCGCGCACGAGTTCCGCCCGCTCCAACGTTTTGATGTCGGAATGCAGATAGCGCACCTTGACGCCGAGATCGTGATAGTACTCAGTCAGATCCTCGGCCATCCGCTTCGTCAGCGTCGTGACCAGCACACGGTTGCCTTTGGCGACCTCCGTGCGCACTTCACCTAACAAATCGTCCACCTGGCCTTTCGCAGGGCGCACTTCGATGACCGGATCCATCAGGCCGGTCGGTCGGATGATCTGCTCGACCACCTCCTGCCCGGCCTGCTCCAATTCGTACGGACCGGGTGTCGCCGACACATAGACGACTTGATTGAGACACCGTTCAAATTCCTCGAATTTCAGCGGCCGATTGTCAATAGCCGACGGCAACCGAAACCCGTAGTCCACCAGCGTCTTTTTGCGCGAGTAGTCGCCTTCGTACATGCCTCCCACCTGCGGAATAGTGGCATGCGATTCGTCGACGATGAGGAGAAAATCCTTGGGGAAATAGTCCAGGAGCGTCGGCGGCGGCTCACCCGGCGCGCGGCCGCTCAGATGCCGCGAATAGTTCTCGATCCCGTGGCAATAGCCCATCGCCCGGATCATCTCCAAATCGAAGCGCGTCCGTTGCTCGATCCGCTGGGCTTCGAGCAGTTTGCGCTCTCGCTTGAAGAACGCGATCCGCTCTTCCAGCTCTTGTTCAATTCCCTTCAGCGCCTGTTCGTACCGGTTCGGCGCGATCAAATAGTGGGTATTGGGATAGATCGGCACTTTCGGCAACCTGCCCAATGACTTGCCGGTGAGCGGATCGATCTCATGAATCGCGTCCACCACATCGCCGAACAACTCGATGCGCACCGACGCGGCGTCCGATGAAGCGGGGAAGACCTCGATCACATCGCCCCGCGCGCGGAAGGTCCCTCGATGGAAGTCTGCATCATTGCGAGTGTATTGAATTTCCACCAGCTTGGATAGGATCCGTTCGCGACGGATCTCCATGCCTTCTTCGAGATAAAGCAGCATGCCGTGATAAACTTCCGGCGAGCCGAGGCCGTAGATACACGACACGGACGACACAATGACCACGTCGTTCCGCTGTAACAGCGCCGTGGTCGCCGCATGCCGCATCTGATCGATGGCGTCGTTGATGGAAGCGTCCTTAGCGATGTAGGTGTCGGTCTGAGGAATGTAGGCTTCCGGCTGATAGTAGTCGTAGTAACTGATGAAATATTCTACCGCGTTGTGCGGGAAAAATTGTTTGAATTCTTGGTAGAGCTGTCCGGCCAGGGTCTTGTTATGGACGAGTACAAGCGTCGGTTTCTGCACCCGCTCGATCAGGTTGGCCATCGTGAAGGTCTTGCCAGAGCCGGTGACGCCGAGCAAAACCTGGTGCTTCTTGCCGGCCTTCACCCCGGCGGCCAGTTTTTCAATCGCCTGACCCTGATCCCCGCACGGCTTAAACGGCGCTTCGAGCTTGAACGGCGGCATATCCTTTTCTATCTCCGGTATCTTCAGAAGCCATCTTAAGAAGCCATCTTAGCAAATCCAATGACCCGCGCGCGAACTCATAGCCATGACGGCCTCCCGCGGTCGAACTTTGTGCTTCGACTCCGTTCCGTTTATAATGACTTTTCACGCGTGCGCCCACGAGAGCATCTAGAACTCGATGAGCGAATCCGAACCGCAGATTCAGCAGAATACCTGGGAAACCGAGGACCTGGAACCGACGGACGGCGACTTCGCAGAAGAAAGCGTCTTCCCGGAGCGGGCCGAAGCCTCTTCCTCTCAGGAGCGCGACCACGGCGACGACACCACGTCTCTGGTCCCCGTCACGGCGCTGCAACAGTATCTGGCCGAAGTCCGGCGCTACCCCTATCTGACCAAGGAAGAAGAACTCCGACTCTTTCACGAATACCGCGTGATGGGTAGCCGCGAGGCCGCCGTCAAGCTGATCCTTTCCAATTTGCGGGTCTCCGTGGCTATCGCCGCCGAATACCTCCACACCGGCGCAGATCATATGGATTTGATCCAGGAAGGCAACGTCGGCTTGCTGCAAGCAATCAAGAAATTCGACCCGAGCAAAAACGTCCGTTTCTACGCCTATGCCGCTTGGTGGGCCCGTGCTTATATTCTTCGCTACCTGCTCAACAACTTCCGTCTTGTGAAGGTCGGCACCACCCAGGACCAACGCAAGCTCTTCTACAATCTCAAGAAGGAAAAGGCCAAACTGGAACGAGAAGGCTTCGTGCCGGACGCCAAGCTCTTAGCTGACCGCCTGAACGTCCGGGAACGGGACGTCATTGAAATGGATCAACGGCTGGGCAGTTGGGAATTGTCCCTGGATCAGCCGCTGGGCGAGGACAAAGACGGCACACTGCTGGACATTCTGCCCTCTCAGGATCAGCCGGCGGACGAACGGATCGCCGATACGGAGCTCCGGGCGCTTTTTCGGCGGAAACTGGCTGAATTCATCAAGACCCTGGACGAACGGGAAGAGGATATCCTGCGAAACCGCGTCCTATCAGAAACTCCCCTAACCCTGGAGGATCTCGGCGCCAAATACGGGATCACGAAAGAGCGAACCCGGCAACTGGAGGCCCGCATCATCAAGCGGCTCCGAGACTATATCAAAAAAGAAGTCAAAGACTTCGATCGGTTGCGGGCCTAACGTCTTATGCATTTTATGTGTATTAAAATTTGTATTCATGGCCGCTATTTCTTTGAAATTTCAACGACTTAGATTCACCGAGTGATGCACTCCCATTTTCGCGAAGAAATTCTTGCCCCGCCCCTTGACTTGCCCTTGACTGGCGCTATCTCTCTTACCGAATTTTGCTAGCAGTCCGCTCTTCTTCGAAGAGCGGAATCCGCTTCTCACACAACTGGCTTCAAAGCAACAGTCGCGACCCGGTAGGAACCACAACCAACAGGAGGAGGATGTTCGTATGGCCACGGAGACCAAGGAAAAGAAAGCCTCGACCGTAGCGAAGAATTTCCAGCCGCTCGGGGACCGCGTCTTCATCACCTATACGGAGGAGATGGAACGGACAGCGGGCGGTATTTATGTGCCGGACTCCGCCAAGGAGAAACCCCAGCGCGGCATCGTGCAGGCGGTCGGGAAAAAGGTTGAGAACGTGAAGGTCGGCGACCAGGTCCTGTTCGACAAATATTCTGGAAGCAAGCTGCGGATCGACGACGAAGAATGCCTGATCATTAAAGAAGAGGACATTCTGGGCGTATTTACCAACACCTGAGGTGGGGGCGTGGTCCCGTCGCGCCCGGTCCATGGTCCATACGTGACATTTACCTATATGGACCGCCAATTCACAATGATAACGACGCAGAGGGAGGATCCACGATGGCAAAGCAACTACTGTACAGTGAGGCGGCGCGGGCCGCGATCCTGAAAGGGGTCAATCAGCTCGCCGACGCCGTGAAGGCGACGCTCGGCCCCAAGGGTCGTAACGCGATTCTGGACAAGAAGTTCGGCGCGCCTACGATCACCAAGGACGGCGTGACCGTCGCGAAAGAGATCGAGCTGAAGAACCCATATGAAAATATGGGCGCCCAGCTTGTTCGCGAGGTTGCCAGCAAGACCAGCGACACGGCCGGCGATGGCACCACGACCGCCACCGTGCTTGCCCAGGCGATCTACCGTGAGGGCGTCAAAAACATTACCGCAGGCGCCAACCCGATGGAAATCAAGCGGGGCATCGACCGAGCGGTGGAAGTGGTGGTGCAGGAACTCAAGAAGCTCAGCAAACCCTGCCAGACCAAGACCGAGATTTCGCAGGTCGGCACAATTTCAGCCAACAACGACAAGACGATCGGCGACCTGATCGCCGAGGCCATGGAAAAGGTAGGGAAGGACGGCGTCATCACCGTCGAGGAAGCCAAGTCCATGTCCACTTCGCTGGACGTTGTCGAAGGCATGCAGTTCGACCGCGGATATATCTCCCCCTACTTCGTCACCAACGCCGAGCGGATGGAAGCCGTTCTCGAAGAGCCGCTCATCCTTATTAACGAAAAGAAAATCAGCAGCATGAAGGACCTGTTGCCGATTCTGGAGCAGGTCGCCAAGATGGGCAAGCCGCTGCTGATCATCGCCGAAGAAGTGGAAGGCGAAGCTCTGGCCACCTTGGTCGTGAATAAGTTGCGCGGCACGCTGAACGTGGCGGCGGTGAAGGCCCCCGGTTTTGGCGACCGGCGCAAGGCCATGCTGGAGGATATTGCGATCCTGACCGGAGGCCAGGTGATCTCCGAAGACCTCGGCATTAAACTCGAAAACGTGAAGCTAACGGATCTCGGTCGGGCCAAGCGGGTGACGATCGACAAGGACAACACCACGATCGTGGAAGGGTACGGAGATCCGAAGAAGATCGAGGGCCGCGTGAAGCAGATCAAGTCTCAGATCGAAGAAACGACGTCCGATTACGATCGGGAGAAACTGCAGGAGCGGCTGGCGAAGATTGTAGGCGGCGTGGCGGTCATCAACGTCGGCGCGGCTACCGAAACCGAAATGAAGGAGAAAAAGGCCCGCGTGGAAGACGCACTGCATGCGACCAAGGCAGCCGTCGAGGAAGGCATCGTGCCCGGCGGCGGCGTCGCCTATCTGCGCTGCATTCCGGCACTGGATCCCTTGCTGAAGGATGTGCCGCCCGAGCAGAAAGTGGGCGTCAACATCGTCCGGCGCGCGCTGGAAGAACCCATCCGCCAGATCGCTGCAAACGCCGGCGTGGAAGGGTCGGTGGTCGTAGAAAAAGTCAGACAGAACTCGAACCCCGCATACGGCTTCAATGCACAAACCGAAGAGTACACCGACATGCTCAAGGCGGGGATCATCGATCCGACGAAGGTCGCGCGTTGCGCGTTGCAGAACGCGGCCAGCGTGGCAGCTCTGATGCTGACCACCGAGGTGATGGTTACGGAGATCCCGGAGGAGAAGAAAGAGCCGGCCGGCGCCGGTCACGGTCACATGCACGACATGTACTGAGCTGAGAACGATTGGCTGACGCGCTCTCGCTGAGCGCGATCACCGTTGGATGGCGGGCCGAGCAGTTCCCGCTCGGCCCGTCGCGTTTCATGCCTGCTTCCTGGCTTGGAGGATCGCCTGCAACAGACGGGAACGCCCCGTGGCATAGAAGAAGCGACGGAAGATAGAGTTGACCCGCTCCGTATGGCGCCGATAGTCTGCGGTGAAGCGATCGGCGGCAGTCTTCCGGTCCCTGCCCGCGTAGCCGAGCCGAATCGCGCACTGCGTCAATTCGTCCGGTCTGTCGGGCAGCGCATGGGTTTGGAGGTCATGCACCATCTGCAGTTTGTGCTCCACGTCGCGCAGAAAGACATAGGCCTCCGCCAGCGCCGACTGCTCCGCCGCCGACAACAATCCCAGTTCTCGGAATCGAGCCAGCGCTCCTAGGGTGCTACGGTCCAGCACGCGCGGCAGAACCTTTCCGCATATCACCTGGATCGTTTGCACGAGAAACTCGATCTCCCGAATCCCCCCGATGCCCAGTTTGACATTCCTCCGTTCGTGACCGCGGTCGGCCATTTTCCCGTTGATCAGTTCCTTCACCGCCCGCACTTCTTTCAGGATAGTTTGGACGTCCGCAGCTCGTGATGACGGTTGCGGACCATTCAAGATGAACGGTCGCGTCAGCCGCAGAAAGGCCCGACCGACCTCGCGGGAGCCCGCGATCGGCCAAGCCTTCAGCAGCGCAAGGCGTTCCCACACTTCGCCCCGCGTCCTGTAGTACTTGGCATACTCTTCCAAGGACCTGGCCAACCGCCCGACCGATCCTTCCGCGCGAAGTCTCAGATCCACGCGAAAGACACGGCCTTCCCGTGTCGGAGCGGCGAGCGCCTGCGTCAGCCGACGCGCAAGCTGTTCAAAATACTCTTCGTTGGAAATCTCCCGGCGACCTTCTCGGGTACCGCCGGCATCCGACGCATACACGAAAATCAGATCGACGTCGGAGCTGTAGTTGAGTTCTCCCCCGCCGAGCTTGCCCATGCCGATCACGGCAAATCCGGTTTCAACCAGCCGTCCTTTGGCGTCGCGGTGCATCGGAACTCCGCACTGCCGTCGAAGGTCCGCCTCGACGATTTCGTATGCGGCCTGGATCAACACCGCTGCGAGATCGGAAAGCGCGGCGGCGGTATCCGGCACGTCGTCCAGCCCCAGCAAATCGCGTACGCCGATCCGCAACATTTCCCGACGCCGAAACCGCCGAAGCGCTTCCAGTTTGAGCTCGAATGTTGTCAGGTTGGCCAACGCCCGGCTCAGCGCTCGGTCCAAAGACGCGCGCGTCGGGCGTCTCGTCAGGACTTGTTCTTCCACCAGCCAATAGACAAGGAGCGGATCTCGGATCAGCGTCTGGGCCAGCGACTCGCTGTTGCCGAAAATCGTACAGAGCAGGTGCAGCATACGGGGCGAGCCATGCAAATATTCGAACAGCGCCGCCCGGTTGATGCCGGTCTGGAGAAATCGTTCCCAACGATTCAGCGCTTGGTCCGGATCGGCGGTCTGCGCAACGGACTCGAGGAGATCGCCCAACATCTTTGCCAAGAGATGCCGCGTCCGAGGCTCTCCGGCCATCGCTTGGATGTTGGCGTCGGCCTGCGCGATATCGGCCAGCCCGTAGGGCTTGAGAAGGGTGGCAACTTGGCCGGCATCGAGTTTGGGCGCCAACAGAAGCGCGCTCGGATCGGATGATCGCGCGGTGGGTCGAGTCATTAGCGATTTCGTGTGCAGCATGCGGGACCCCGAAATCGTCCGTACCTTGCGGCCGGCATTATACCGGTGCGAACGAGGAGGCACAACGAGCCGCCGTTCGGGTATACTGAGCGCGAGCGGGCTGTCGGCATCAGCTCTCAGCCATCGGACGTCGGTTATCAGCGTTAGCCGTCAGCGGTTCGTGAATGCCTTTTCTCGCCCTTCGCTTACGAGGTGAGAAAGGACGAATTGCGGTTGATGACTGAGAGCTGATAGCCAAACACTTTTCATGATGACCACCGAAGAACGTCTCGATGCGCTTAGGCCACTGTGCCCTGATGTTGCGGAAGACATCCTGCGCGATTTTGTGTCGCGCATGGATGCCGACTACTTCGCCCGCTTCTCGCCCGACGACATCGCGCAACACATCCGGCTTGCAGCGCGCCTGGATCCGGACCATCCCTGCCAAATCCATATTCAACCGAAGGATGGCCCGTCGTTTGAGGTCGTGGTCGTAGCCTACGACTACTTTTCGGAATTCGCCACGATCTGCGGACTGCTGTCCGCCTTTGGGCTCGACATCCAGGAAGGGCGTATCTACACCTTCACAGACGTAGCGCCGTCCCCTTCGTCACGCGCCCGATCGGCGTGGCCCCCGCGCCGCCCCAAAGCCAGGCCGGGCCTCGCACGGAAAAAGATTGTCGATTTCTTCCGTGTGCGCCCGATGGCCGGAGTCGTGTTTTCTCCGGCGGAGCAACGCCGCTTCACCGGTGAACTGAACCGCATGATCCACCTGCTGGATGCCCAGCAGTTCGAAGAGGCGCGCCACCACGTGAACCGGCAATTGGTGGAGCGGCTCGGTAAACAGCGGAGCACTTTCTCTGGTCTGCTGCAGCCTGTGCACATCACCTTCGACAACAGCCAATCCGCGACCGACACGATCATGGACATCCGATCGGACGACACACCCGCCTTCCTCTACGCGTTCGCTAACGCGCTGGCCATGCGGAACGTCTACATCACCAAGGCCCAGTTCGAGAACGTCGGCCCGAAGCTTCATGACCGTTTCTACGTCCGAGATCGCTACGGACAGAAGATCGTCGATCCGGACGAACAGCAGAATCTCCGGATCACCGCGGTGTTGATCAAGCAGTTCACCCACGCGCTCACCTGGGCGCCGGACCCTGCCAAAGCGATCGAGGCTTTCGATCAGTTCCTGGACTTGATCCTTAAAGAGGACAAGGGCCCCAAACGTCGAAAGGGCCTTGCCTTCGTCAAGGACAAAAGGTTTTTCCCGCTGCTTGCCCGCCTGTTGGGCGCCAGTGATTTCCTGTGGGAGGACTTTCTGCGCCGGCAACACACCAATCTCCTGCCGATGCTGGAAGCCTATCAGGTCGAGCCCCTCATCAAATCGAAACAGGAATTGAACAAGATCCTGAGCCGCCGGCTGGCGACTTGCAAGACCGACGAGCAGCGGCAACACACGCTGAATCAGTTCAAGGACGAAGAGTTGTTCCGGATCGATATGAAGCATCTCCTCGATCCCGCCACAAGTCTCGCCGACTTTTCGCTGGCCCTCACCCAGTTGGCCGAAACCGTTGTGAGTCGAAGCGTGGTCGACTGCCAAGCGAAACTGGAACGTCTCCACGGCCGGCCGAGGCTCGCTGATGGCCGCCGTTGTCCCATGACCGTGCTGGGGATGGGAAAATTCGGCGGCCGCGAGCTGGGCTATGCGTCCGATATCGAAGTGCTCTTTGTGTACGAGGGCTCAGGACGGACCGACGGCCGCCAACCGCTGGACAACAGCGAGTACTTCGAACGGTTGGTCCAGGAACTCTTGCGCTGGATCGAGGCCAAGCAGGAGGGGATTTTCCATTTGGATGTGCGCCTGCGGCCGCACGGGAGTAAAGGATCACTGGCCAACGCGCTCGACGAAATACGGACCTATTACAGTCCTTCGGGGTTGGCCGCCCCGTTCGAACGGCAGGCGCTGATCAAGTTGCGCCACGTGGCCGGAGATGAACACTTGGGCAAGCGGGTCGAAGCACACCGAGACGCGTACGTATACAGCGGCGCGCCGTGGGATCTGATGATCGCACTCGACCTGCGACGGCAGCAGGTGAAGGAGCTGGTCGAGCCGGGACGTATCAACGTCAAGTACAGCCCGGGCGGGTTGATCGACGTGGAGTACGCCGTCCAGTATCTGCAACTGATGTACGGCCATCGGCATCCAGCGTTGAGAACCACGAACACGATGGAGGCGCTGGCGGCCTTGGTCGAAACCGGATTGGTCGCGCGCGACGACGGTCTGCGCCTGCGCCAGGCCTACCTGTTCTTCAGGACTCTGATCGATGGCCTGAGGATGGTGCGGGGGAATGCGAAAGATTTGGTATTGCCCGAACCGGAGTCAGACGACTTCGTCTTCTTGGCCCGGCGGGTTGGGTATGCAACCGAGGACTGGCAGACTGGAGCCAGCCATTTACATTCCGACCTCGCCCGCCACATGGCCGAGACCCGAGCGTTTTTCGAGCGGCGCTTCGGCGCGCTCTAAGAGCGGACCGCTCCGTCCTCGTCGGCCCCGCCTTCCAACACCAGCCCGGACAACTCGTCATAGGCCCGCAGCAGATCGGAAACCGAGAGTACGCCGATGATCGTGCCGTCCTCCGTCACCGGTAAGTGTCGAACGCCGTTCTCCTTCATGAGGCGGATCGCTTCGGTCATCGGCTCAGTGTCTTCGATCGTGACGATCGATTTGCTCATGCACTGTTTGACAGTGGTGGTATTGGGGTCGAGGCCGCGCGCTACTGCTTTCCGGCTGAGGTCGGTGTCCGTGATGATGCCGATGTAGCGCAGGCCGTCATCGACCAAAAGGGACCCGACTCTCCACTTTTGGAGCAGCCGCCCGGCCTCTTTGATCGTCGCGTCTCGATGGACGCTGCGGACGTCGTGCGACATGTAGTCCGCCACCTTCACGCTGGTCAATACGTTCGTCCGCCCGTTCCTGGACGCCACTGACGCCTTTCGCTCCTCCAGTTCCGAGATGCAGCTCTCGATGACGCGCTTGCGTTGTTGAAGGCTTTCGCGAAAGATATCCTCCGCCCCTCCCTCCTGCGCCTCTTCGGGCAAATTGACCAAGCTTGCCGCCTCACCCAGCTTGGCGTACTGGTAAGCTTCCAGTTGATCGGATGCCTCGCCGAAGACCAGGCTGATCAGTTGCTCGGTGGTGGCATCAAACTCGTCAAGGGAGGCCAACAACTTTTTCCGGGAAAGAAACGGCTGGAATTTCGCAAGCTGCTGGCGAAACCGTTCAAGGTCACGGTCGAGAAACAGGCCGCGAGCCAATCGGGCTTTCATAGACTTCTGCATATCCGCTGCCTCGCCCTGTTGATGGGAGCCCCAGCATACTCCAATCCCGTCAGCCGCTCAAGAGGGAAGAGGGAACACCCTGCGGTTCGACGACAATCCGCTGTTTTCTACGTGCCACCGCGTTTTCCCTGCATTTCCTTGTCGTAAAACTCGAGCATCTGAGCGATTTCTTCCTTCGTCATGCCCTTCTCGACCCATCGGTGGGTTTCCTGGGCCAGCAGGTCCTTGGCGACATCTGGAGAAAGTTCCCGCACCATCGGAAGGAACTTGGTGTAGAAATGCTTGGCCACTTCGTAGAAGCCTTGCCAATGGACATAATCCGGCGCAACCTTGGAAAGCCCGTGCCGAGCGCGACGGCCTTCGTGATGCCACAGCTCATAGAACACCCATTCGATCTCCTCGTCGAACGGAGTCGGCGTGATCTTGTTCAACTCCTTTAACCGGTCCATCGCCGCCTTGGCCGGTTTGCCGAACTTCTCGTTGTACAGCGTGATGCCGCTGTCCATCTGGGTAAAGAAGCGATCGACGATCTCTGGGCTATGGCACGAGGAACAGACCTGCCTCATGGCTTTGCGCCGTTCCTCGTGTTGCTCGAGTCGCGTGGAGACCACCGGTCGCAAGGTCCAACTGATGCGGTCGCCCACGTCGTGCGTGGTGTCCTGCGTGAGCGTCGCGCTCATGTGGCACGTCGCGCAAGTTGGATAGAGATAGTCCCGTCCGGGAATCCACTTCTCCTTGGGAAGGCTCAGCTTCATCTTCTCTTTGTTCGCCGTAAAGAGCACCCCGTGTTTGCTTTCGTAGTAGGCCTCGATCTGCGGATGATCCGGCCCCATGTGACAACGGCCGCAGCTTTCCGGCTGTCTCGCCTGGGCGATCGAGAAACTGTGCCGAGCATGGCAGGCCGAACAGGTGCCTTTCGACCCATCGGGATTCACCCGTCCGATCCCCGAATTGGGCCAGGTGGAAGGATGGAGCTTGCCGTTCTCCATGACTTTGACGACGCTCCCGTGACAGCCGGCGCAGCCTGTCGTCCCCACCTCCGGGCCTTCCACGACGTTCCCCAGAAAATTGTCCAGCGATCCGATGAACTGTGCGCCCTTGGCATGATGGGATCGCGCGAATTCCTGCGCCTCCTTGTCATGGCAACGCATACAGTCTTTGGGCGTAACGAGCGTGGACACGACGGTGCCGTAATGGTCGAAGGCGTCGGGCTCGCCTTGTTCCGCCCGGTGACATTCCACACAGCCGATGCCCTTGGGTGCGTGCGCACTGACTTTCCAGTCGTTGATGCCGCCGACCGACACGTCCTTGGCTAGATGGCAGTCGATGCATTTTTTGTTCTCAGCCGAGATGAACGGCCGCAGGCCGCCGCCCCGCCGCTCTTCCACCTGAACGTAGCCGACGCCGGTCAGCGCGAGAAACAACACTAAGCACAGCCCGCCGATCAGATAGCGGGTGAAATTGAGTTTGCCGTTCGGCGCGGGTTCGTGATATCGACTCAGCTCGCTATCCGTCTCGTCCACAGGATCCTCCTTCAAGAGGTAACGCTCGTGCAAACGAACCGATCGCCTTTCGCCTAGCGCCTCGCCTCAGACGCCCATTCACATCCTTGTATCCAGAATCATCAGTGCGGCGAATGCGACCACGACCAGGGCCCCGACTACTGCGTTCACGATCGCCATCGGCCACCCTCGTTTCGACAATTCCCGATCGAGAAGCGGATACCCAACGAACACCGCGGCGCCGCCCACCATGCTCCAGAGCGCGACCGGACCGGGCAGCAACGTGATCCACATGTACGGCGCCGAGAAATACCACGGGGGAGAAACGTCCGAAGCGACCTCCTGGGGATTGGCCGGCTGGCCGAGAGTGGGAGGAAAGATCATGACCAGATCGACGATCAAGACCAGCAATCCGGCGGCGATCGCGCCCATCTTCAACGTATGTTCCGGGTAGAACGGGTGGGAGCCCCGGCTTCCCTCTACCTCGGCGAAACCGACAAGTCGGACCACCAGCACGTGACCCAACACGAGACCGGCCAGCAAAACGGGCAAGAGTTTCGTGTGCAGGTCGTAAAGCCGCAAGAGCGTGTTGCCGGACACCTCTTCCCCGCCGCGCAGGAGATAGAGCAGCGGCGTCCCGACGATCGGCAGCGTCCCCAGCATGTTGGTCACGACCGTCATCCCCCAATACGAGACGTTGTCGTACACCAGCGAGTACCCCGTAAATCCCATCGCGAAGGTCACGAACAACACCAGCGCGCCCGTGACCCATTTCAGTTCGCCGGGTGTCCGGTAGGCGCGCGTCAGAAAGACGCGAATCACATGAAAGAGCAAGAACAGGATCATCAGGTCCACCGAGAACTTGTGCAGACCGCGGACGAACCAACCGAGATAGATCTCGTGCGTGATCTGCTCGACGCTTTCGTAAGCCTGCTCCGGCGAGGGTACATAGTAGAACGTCAGCATCAGGCCGGTCGCGACGAGAAGCCCGAACAGGGTGAGCGGAATCGCTCCCAGGGTATACGGCCACCAGTCAAGGTGCTGCGGCAAATCTTTCTGGATATAGTCGATCCAGGTTTTGGTTCTGCCGTTTTGCGCGGCCGCCTTGATCTCCATCGGAGATACTAACGCCTTCACCTTGCCCACCCTCAACGTTCGGCCTTCAGTCCTCAGCGTTACGCCGAGAGCCGACGGCTAACTGCTTTGAAGAATGTTCACGTACAACTGTCCGTTGCGTTCCACCACCTGATACCGGTCCAGCGGGCGCGGTGGCGGGCCGGCGATGTTCCGGCCGGTCCTATCGAATACGCCCTGGTGGCATGGACAGACGAACTGCCCGCGCTCCTTGTTCCAGGAGACCAAACAACCGAGATCGGTGCAGCGCCGGGAAAAGGCCGTGACGCCTTCCTCGGTCTTGAGTACCATGATCTTATGGGTGCCGAGCGTCACAGGGACCGCTTCGCCCATCGGCAGGCGGGCTTCGGTTCCGATCAGAACCGCCTCGTACCGTTTCGACTTTTGACTCGGCACCAGGAACTGCACAAACCGCAGAGCCAGCGCTCCGATCCCGAACAGCGTCCCGAACGCCATGACGGCCTGACTTAAAAACCGCCGTCGCCCGATGTCATCGTGGATCACTGCCATACAGAACCCGTGGCGCGTGAAGCGTTGCCGGTGCGCGTGGAACCGCGCATCACATGGCATGTGTCACGCATCAGGAATACGCTTTCTCCCCATGCTGCGAGAGATCGAGCCCCAGCACTTCGGCCTCTTGGTCAGCGCGCGGCGACATCAGCCGCTGAAGAACCTTGATCAAAAGCACCGTCATCGCGCCGGCGTAGACCCAGGTTACAGCGGCGGCGACCACCTGGGCAAAGAATTGATAGGGATAACCGTAAAACAGACCGTCGCTTCCGTCGGGATTGACCGCCGTGGAAGCAAACAACCCGGTGGAGACCATGCCCCATGTCCCGCCAACGCCGTGCATGCCGAAGACATCCAGCGAATCGTCATACCCCAGGATCGGCTTCACAAAGTTCACGGCCATATAACAGAAGCCTCCGGCTCCGATCCCAATCACCAGCGCCGAGAGCGGGCCGACATAGCCGGCCGCTGGCGCGATCGCTACCAGCCCGGCCACGGCCCCGCTGACCGTACCCAACACGGTGGGCTTGTCCCGTTGCAGCCACTCCGCAGCAGTCCAAGCCAACGCAGCGGAGGCCGCCGCCAGGTGAATCGCCACGAACGCGCTGGTGACCGCAGTCACTGTCGCCACGCCCGGCTTGGCTGCAAAGCCCCACCATCCCACCCAGAGAAAGCCCGCGCCGCAGATCGAGAGAGGAAGATCGTGCGGCATCATGTCCGCTCGCCCGAATCCTTTCCGCGGACCGATCAGGACGGCGGCTACTAATGCCGCCACCCCAGCGCTAATGTGGATGACCGCCCCTCCAGCGAAGTCCAGGCTGCCCAGGTTCGCGAGCCATCCGCCGCCCCAGAGCCAGTACGCGAGCGGACCATAAACCAGCGCTATCCAGAAGACCGAGAACAGCAAAAAAAACGGCAACCGGACCCGTTCCACCACCGCACCAGCCACCAGTGCCAACGCCAGCGCCCCGGCCTCGGCGGAAAAGATCGACAGCAACGGTCCGCTATTCCGCTCCGCATCGGTCACCACCCCGACGATACGGCTCGCTTCCAACCCGAGACCGGCACTCAGCCAGCCGATCGACGCCAGCCCGAGCGCCAGCAGGGGAAGCGCCATGGTGTTGAGGGCATTCTTTTTCCGTACCATCCCGCCGTAAAACAGTGCCACGCCCGGAATGGTCAGAAAGGTGAACGTCCCGGCGACGAGCAGCCAAAGAATCGGATCGGAGTGAGCCATCAGGCAGTTGGCCGAATAAGCGCGACGCGATATTCGCAACGCCGGACCGGCTGAAGCGAAATCGCCTCGGCTCGACTCAGCCGGTCGACCGCCAGAAACACTTGGACCCAACTGGCGTCGGTCAAGAAATGGACGATCTCCTCCAGCATCTGCGGGCCTTGTGTGCGCAAGGCATCGAGGAGTCGCTCTTCGATGGACAACGCTTGCACAAACTCATAGGCCAATGCGCTCATGGTGACCTCCTTTGCCGAGATGTCAGCAACTCCAGTGCCAGGACGCATCACTCGAAAATTCCCTGCGAATACCGACCATTGCCTTGAACAAGGACAACCGGCCCGACAATTTTGTCGGAAAACAGACAAAAAGGGAGGCAGAACCGATCAGATTCTCCAGGTGCCAGGCAGCCCCTTGCGCTTCAAATGCTAATGGGTCTAGATGTACGAAAGGAGAGACAGTAGCGTTGATGAATCCTGCGGACGAGGCCGTTTTCAGCCGAGGGCTGACACGCGGCCCCGCTGCCTGCTCACTGCGTAAAGCGACTCGTTGCAGAAGCCAGACTTGAAGTCATCAAAATAGGTGATCGCATCGGATTTCGTCCAAAGCCCAATGCGTCCGCGCTGAAACTCATGATTGCAAAGGTCGAATACCCTGCGCTCGTCATGGAGCACTTCGATTCGGCAGCCGCGTAATGACCCGCAGCACGTGCCAGCGTCTCATCTCGATCGTCTGGTCCTGTTCTGGAGCATGTGCCGCACCCCTCCACCACACGATAGATCCGAACATTCTGCTCCAAGGGATTGGCGCGCGAGGTAATAGTTCCGGTCGTCGGCAGCACGCCATGTCGGCTTTCCCCTCGACCGGAAAACATACACCTGCACATCAACATCAACCCCGACGATCCCTTTATGAATACGAGCGGCTTATAAGCAGGCTCCGTCCCCGTCCTCTGCAACTGCCCCTCAATACCTACAGCGGGCTTTTGACGCGGTCTGATCGGAGAATTCTCCACTCTCTGGCTAGGCGACCATGGAACAGCGTGCCGACCGAGAAATCCTTGGAAAGGCACTCGCCTGCTCAGCAGCGAATGACCGGAAAAAGCACGCCACCATCTTCCATCATCAGGATCAGGCAACATGGACCGGCGGCCGCGCTAGCGCCATGTTACCGCTTCCCAGTAGAGATGGACGAAAGTTTCATAGGGAGGGAAGTTCTTGGTGTTTTGTTCTTTCGAGCGCACCCACAGGTCGATTTCCATTCCGGCAGGGTCGGTCTCTCCACCGGGCAAGGTCCGTTTGATCGGATACCGCACCTCGTTGGTCTTACGGTCTCTCGACCGCTCCATCACCATAAAGTGAGCCTGGTAGTCCTGATAGAGAACCCGCTCATTTTTCCACACGGTGGCAGTCCCCCATCCCGCGAGATACAGCCATGTCTTGGGGTACAGGGGGTCCCCGTTGCCGGAATCGCCATGCTCGTAAACGCGGCTTGCGATGCCTCCATCCTGATACGGAAGCGACGCAGTAAACCGGTCAAATATGATTCGATAGCGGTCCGCCTTCTCGACGAATTCGGCCACAACCCGACCGGTGTTAGCGAGTTCGTTCACATCGATTTGAATGGTGCCCTCCACAGAATTCAAATGTTTCCCCGCATAGTCGAGATGATCCCAGGGTGGAGCGTCTTGCATGCTGCCGATCAACGTTGCCCGTTCACCCTTGATGTGAAACTCCCCCGTGTAAAACGGATGCTCGACGGCCTTGAAGATTCGGGTGCCTTCCGTCCCCTTGGGCGTTCCAAATACACCCTCATCAGCCGTGACCGAAATCCAGACACCAACCACAACCGAGGCTACAACGACAATCGCCGCGACTTCTCCTCTGTTCAGAACCGCCACCGCATCCTTCCTTTTGCTGATCGAAAAGATGATCCAAAATCCTTTGTTGACCGGAATCGAACTATAAGCCAATTCTTCAACGAAATCGAGCGGAGCAATACTCAGTTTAGGGAGGCTTACCCCACCTAACTGCGAAAAGCTCAGATGCTGCGGGCCGAGCGGACTTTCAAGAAAATAGATATCTCGGGACGGCGGTCACTCAGCAAGTAGGTAAGGACGCAATACGGACGAGGTAGGACGCCACGAATTCGTTGAGGCGCGCCTCAGCTTCTGGAGCGATCCTGACGATTTGCAGTCCGAATTCAAGACCGTTCATCCACCGCACGGCTGCCCGTTCCACGTCCAGAGGTCGCGGATCATTCGGAAGAAACACGCGCAGGGCGAGGTTCATCTCGAAGCCGATCGGATGGTTGCCCTCGATGCGATAGCCGTTGAGAGAGAGATCCAATACCGTTCCGGTGCCCATGAAATTGTCAGCCAAGTAATACACGAAGCATCGGACGGGAATGCGACGGTACAGTCGCCTCCTTGGGAAATCGCCCGTGTCGCCGTTCTCTTTCTCTGGTCCGGAGGAGAGGGTCATGGCTCTTCCTTCGATCTCCGGTCAGCTCCACGCGCTCCTATCCGGCTGGTCATGCGCTCGGACAGGTGGATGCCGTTGCATGGCGGCTTGTGCGAAGCCGATCGGCATTGCGACCTCGTCAACACAGGCCCCAGCCAACACGACCAACGCCGCAAATTCCACAACACTGAACATCGTTACACTCTCCTGGTCGGTCGAACGGTCACCGTTTCCACCCGTCATCAGAAAGCATAAAAGAAATTCCGAGGAGACGGTATTCCTCGAAGAATCTACCTCCAAGGAGGGGATATGTTGCCCAACACTCTTCCTCCCGCTGCGAGGACGCTCAGATTACCGAGACAATCCCGTTGGTTACGAACCCGAGCCGTAGAAAGCGGCATAAACTGTTCGGCAAAGGAACAGTGAATGAGCGACAAGCTCCGAAGGAGGGAAAGGCAGTCGGCGTGTCACGACGAAATGCCTTGGATCGCCCACGGGACGAGGGGAAGTGTGGGAAGAACCGCGTGGATGCGCTCCAACGGCGCCGCCGTTGGATTCCAGGAAGGAATAAACCTGAACGCGCACCCTGTCATGGTCTTCGACGACCGGCACGGTTTCGAACAGCCTTCGGCCACGGCGGAGAACCGCCGCCTTCTCCCCGACAG
The DNA here is from genome assembly GCF_976986435.1 of Nitrospira calida. Taxonomy (NCBI): domain Bacteria; kingdom Pseudomonadati; phylum Nitrospirota; class Nitrospiria; order Nitrospirales; family Nitrospiraceae; genus Nitrospira; species Nitrospira calida. Next base: position 1,413,497 of record NZ_OZ335950.1, on the reverse strand, counting down.
CATCAGCGTCGGTGACACGTGGAGAGGACAGGTTTGAAGGCAACCGGAAACCCGAGGGCGATGGACGGGGCACGTGGCCGTCTTACGAGTATGCCCGCTCGTTATGCTGGCTGATATCCAAACCGATCGACTCTTCTTCAGGCGACACCCGGAGCCCAACCGTGCGCTGCACCACCTTCAGAATTGCGAACGTCCCGACACAGGAGAACGCCGCGACTGTGAGCGCAGCCACCGCTTGCACGCCGAAGAAACCGGGATTTCCGAAGAAGAGCCCATCAGCCCCGCCGGGGTTGACCGTTTTGGAAGCGAACAGGCCCGTGGCCAAGATACCGAAGATGCCGCCGACGCCGTGGATGCCGACGACATCCAGCGAATCGTCGTAGCCGAATTTCCCTTTCCAGATGATCGCGAGATAACTCAGGGCGCCGGCCGCCAATCCGATCGCCAGCGCGGAGAACACCCCCACATACCCCGCTCCCGGCGTGATGGTTGCGAGGCCGGCGACCGCACCGCTGGCGATTCCCAAGACCGTTGGCGTGCCCCGATGGCTCCACTCGATCAACACCCAGGCCAGCGCTCCGGCAGCAGCCGCCGTGTGCGTGGCCACAAACGCCGTCACCGCGGTCTGATTCGCCCCCAGGGCGCTACCCGCATTGAAGCCGAACCATCCGAACCAGAGCAAGCCGGTTCCCAAAAGCGTCATCGGGAGATTGTGCGGTGCCAGGTAATCGGTTCCGTAACCATGACGCGCACCCAACACCAGCGCGCAGACCAGGGCGCTAACGCCGGAACTGATATGCACGACAGCGCCTCCGGCGAAATCCAGCGCCCCCAGCTTCCCCAGCCACCCTCCGCCCCACAGCCAATGCGCGATCGGCGCGTACACGAACAAGGACCAGAGCGCGGCGAACAGCATCAGCGCGCTGAATTTCATTCGTTCGGCGAAAGCGCCCGTAATCAAAGCCGGCGTGATCGCCGCGAACATGAGTTGAAACACCATGAAGGCCAGATGGGGAACCGTAGGACCGTAAGTCGCATTCGGCGCCAGCCCCACCCCATTCAACGCGACCCAATCGAGCCCGCCGATGAGGCCCCACGTATCGGGACCGAAGGCCAAACTATATCCGATCAACACCCATAACACCGTGACCAGACACAGGATGGCAAAGCTCTGCATGATGGTCCCGAGCACGTTCTTGCTCCGGACCAGGCCGCCGTAGAACAGCGCCAGGCCCGGCATGATCATCGCCAGCACCAAAGCCGACGAGAGCAACACCCAGGCCGTGTCCGCGGCGCTGATCGCGGTCGCGCCTGCCGCAGCCAGTCCATCCTGCGCCCAGGCCGTTTCTCCGGCGGTCAATGACACCGCCCACAGACATGCCGCCGTCATTCTCATGGTCTTCCGCATGATGCTGTCCTGCTCCTCTCGGGCTTCGAGACCGCCCGCCGGGCGAGGCCGGCGGGGCGTTTCCCCTCGGATGCGTCCGATCAGAACGTCTTATACTCCAGCCACTTGCCGTTCAGCGTGATCTTGCAGCGGGCCTCCCCCTGGCTGCCGGTCACTTTCTCCATGTCGATCGTAAAATCGATGGCGCTCATGATCCCGTCACCAAACAGCTCGTTGGCCATCTCGCGCAGAGCGTCGCCGTAGACCCCGACGATCTCCAGCAGCCGGTACTTGAACGGATCGGTCGTGTTAGGAAAATCCGTCCGCACCGGAAACCGGCTCAGCGCTTCCGTCGTCTCCTTGTCCAACTCCAACAACTTGCCGACTTTTTGGGCTTCGTCCGGAGTTAACCGGTGATTACCGTTCAATGCAGCCGCGACGAACATCGGGCTTTTGCCGATGGTCTTCGCCACTTCGGCGATCGTCACCTTCTTTGCCAGCCGTTTGGCCTTGATGATGTCCCGTGGTTTCTTCGCTTCCATGTGCCCCCTCCTTCCGTGAATGGCCGTCCGCCGACCTCGACTCAGCGCAACACAAGCGAATCCTTTTCGAAGTTCACCACCAGCGGTTCCGCGCCGGCCGCCCGGTCCAAAGAACCTTCCTCCCTGCCGTCCGGTCCGCGCGCGGCGTGGCGGACCAGGAAATGGATGATGTGATTTCTGATCTTGTAATAATGCGGATGCTCGATAATGGTGGATCGTGCGCGAGGACGGGGAATGGTTACATCGACGATCTCGGCGATCCGCGACGCCGGGCCGTTGGTCATCAGCATGATTCTGTCCGACAGCAGGATAGCTTCGTCCACGTCGTGCGTCACCATAAACACCGTGTTCCGGGTGGCATTCCACATTTGGATCAACTCTTCCTGGATCACCCCCCTGGTCAACGCATCGATCTGCGCAAAGGGCTCGTCCAGCAACAGCACCTTCGGTTCGATGGAAAACGCCCGGGCCAATCCCACACGCTGTTTCATGCCGCCGGACAGCGCCGCGGGCTTCTTGTTCTCGGCCCCCGTGAGCCCGACCAGCGCGACATATTTGCGCACATGGGCAGCCACCCGTCCCCGGTCCCATTCCGGATAGGCGGACCGCACGGCCAGCGCGATGTTGTCGAACACCGTCATCCACGGCATCAACGCGAAGCTCTGAAACACCACCATCCGGTCCAGTCCGGGCCCGGAGATTTCTTTTCCATTCAGAATCACACCGCCCTCGGTCATCGGCTCCAGACCGGCGATGATGTTCAGCAGGGTGCTTTTGCCGCACCCGGAATGGCCGATGACCGTCACGAACTCGCCTTTCTCGACCCGAATCGTGACGTCCTTGAAGATACACACCTGACCGATCCCCGACGGACTGGGAAAGTATTTGCTCACGTGGTCGACTTCCAGAAAAGCCATGGGTCGTTCTCCTGAGAGCCGGCCGCTGATCGCCAGCCGCTTGGCTCTACTCCTGATACGTCACCGATCCCGCCAGTTTGTTGAAACCAGAGTCCAGGATGACACCGACGACGCCGACAACCAAAATGGCGAAGATGACGCCGGCGATATCCAAGTTGTTCCATTCGATCCAGCTCAAATAGCCGACCCCCAACTCGCCCAACAGCATCTCGGCCGGCACCACAGCCACCAATGCGCTCCCGAACGAGATGCGAAGCCCGTTCACGATCGTCGGCGCCGCGCCAGGCAAGATGACCTTGAACAGCCGCTTGAACCAAGAAAGTTGCAGAATCGCGGCCACATGGAGGTACTCTTTTTTGAGCGAATTCACGCCGAAGGCGGTGGTCGCCAGAGTCGGCCACAGGGAAGCCATGAAGACCACGAGAACCGCGGTCCATTTCGGGTCCTTGACTGTGTAGAGCAGCAACGGCATCCAGGCCAGAGGCGAGATCGGCTTGAGAATCTGGATATACGGATTGATCGCCCGGAACAGCACACGGTTAAGCCCCAACACGACGCCGAGAACGATCGCCACGACTGACGCGGCGAGAAATCCGCCGGCGAACCGAGAAACCGTATAGATCACGAGATACCCGATGCCGTGATCGTTGGTCCCTTTCTTCACAAAGGCTTCGGCCAACTCGGTGCGCGCCTTTTCCAGAACCGCCAGGGGGCCGGGTATGCCTTTCACCTTCTCTTTGTCCGGATTCCAGACGTAGGTTCCGTCCTCCAACCTGATAATGTCCCCGTTGAATTCCATCAATTGGAGCTGCTCCTCGGTCAACCCTCGTGGATCAAACGACGGCCGCAGCGTGAACAAATGCCACGCCAGCAGAAACACCACGAGCAAAAACCCTGAAATCACCCACGGATTCCCCTTGCCCACCACAGCTTCATCCCTCTCCGACTTTCTTGTTTCCCAGCGTATTCTCCCCTTCGTTGAAGCAGTCTCGCCCGCCACCCTCAGACCATGCTGTGAATTTTGAAGCTCTTCACATACGCCTCCGGCTGATCGGGATCGAAGACGCGGCCCATAATCGTGTGTTTCATCATGGTCGATTGGTGCGTCGGATAACCCAATTCCTTCGCGATCTTGTCGCACCCCGAGGCCAGGTACACTTGTTCGGCGACCGCCTTGTAGTTGATTTCGCCTTTGAGATGGCCCCACCGTTTCATCTGCGTCAAAATCCAGATTGCCATCGAATGCCACGGGTAGGGATCGAAGTCGATGCGGTCCGGAATGTTCTGAATCTTGCCCAACCCATCGGCGTAGGTGCCGGTCAGCACCTGTTCCAGCACGGTGACGGGCTGATTGAGATAATTCGCCGGAGCGATCGCCGCCGCGATTTCCTTACGGTGCATCGGGTTGGAGGCGTAATGGGTCGCGTCAACGATGGCCCGCCAGAGGGCAAGAAACGTGTTGGGGAAGGCGGAAGCGAACTCCTTTGTCACCGTGAAGGCACAGCACGGGTGCCGATCCCAGATCTCTTTGGACAGCTTGTAAATGAATCCGACGTTTTCGTAGACCGCGCGCTGGTTGAAGGGATCCGGCCCGAGATACCCGTCCACGTTGCCGGCCTTCAGGTTAGCGACCATTTCCGGCGGCGGTACCACGCGGATCTGCACATCCTTGTCCGGATGGATCCCGCCTTCCGCCAGGAAATAACGGAGCAGGTAATTGTGCATGGAGTAGTCGAACGGGACGCAAAACCGGAACCCTTTCATGTCCGCCGCGGTCTTCACGTTCTTGTGCTTGATGTGCAGCGTGATCGCCTGTCCGTTGATGTTTTCCACCGCTGGCATGTAGATCGGTGTGGCCATCGAGCCGGCCCCCAGGGTGATGGCCAGCGGCATGGGCGTCAACATGTGCGCTGCATCAACCTCCTTGTTGACGGCCCAATCGCGGATCATGGCCCATCCCGCCGCGCGCTTCACCGAGGCGTTCAGCCCGTGCTTTTTATAAAAGCCCAGCGGCTCGGCCATGATGATGGGCGTGCCGCAGGTGATGGGGATGAAGCCGATGCTCACATCCTTTTTTTCCGGCTTGCCAGCCGGATCGGCCGCGAAGGCTTTCAGTTCGGCCAGTGGAAAAACCTCCGCAATCAGCGCGGTCAGCGCGGCGCTCCCCATGCCGGCCAGAAACTGCCGCCTGGACGGCTCAGCCGCGCGCAACACGGCTTCGACCACTGACTCTTCAACGGTCCGCTCGAAATATTGCTCGGGCGACAATGTCGGCCTCATCGCCTCCTCCTTCCCTTACCGGTCCGTTTTTTCCCGATCATCCGATCTTCGTCATTCCGCCACCGGTTTCATGGCCCACGGATCCCGTACTTTTTCATTTTGTACGCGACCTGCCGCGGCGTAAGTCCCAACGCCCGCGCAGCCCTTGCCTGGACCCACCCGGTCCGCTCCAACGCCTCGAGAAGCCTTTGGCGCTCGATCTCCTGCAAACTCTCTCCTAGCGGGAGCCGCTCTTTGCCCGCCAGAGTCCCGCCGCTGCACTCCTCCCGCGCCACGTGTCGCATGTCAGCGAAATAGCCACGCAGCGATGGCGGTACGGTGTCGATGGTCATCCGGTCCCGCTCCGCCATCACGACCAGCCGTTCCACGCAGTTCTGGAGTTCCCGGACGTTGCCCGGCCAGTGATAGCTGGACATCAAGGCCAGAAGATCGTCCCCTAGGGACACCTGCCGCCGGTTCTCGCGATTGAAGCGGGCCAGAAAGTGATTGATCAGCAACGGCACGTCCTCGGCGCGCTCACGCAAGGGAGGCAGTGTGATCGGCACGACGTTCAGTCGATAATACAGGTCCTCCCGGAACGCGCCGCTCCGCACCATGGCCTCCAGATCCCGGTGCGTCGCGGCGATGAGCCGCACATCCACCGAGATCGACCGATTGCCGCCGACCCGTTCGAAACAGCGCTCCTGCAACACCCGCAGCAGCTTCACCTGCGTCGTCGGCGGGATGTCGCCAATCTCGTCCAAAAACAGAGTCCCGCCGTCCGCCTGCTCGAAGCGTCCTTTGCGCGTCTCGACCGCGCCCGTGAAAGCACCCCGCTCATGGCCGAACAACTCGCTTTCCAACAGCGTCTCGGTCAACGCCGCGCAGTGGAGCCGGATGAACGGACCGCCCGCTCGCGGCCCTTCCACGTGGATAGCCTTCGCCACCAGCTCTTTGCCGGTTCCGCTCTCGCCGCGCAGCAGTACGGTCGCCTGGCTGTGGCTCACCCGCCTGATCGCCTGGTAGACCTCCAGCATGGCCGGACTCTCTCCGACGAGACTGGCAAAGCCTGATTCCTGGGTCGACAGCGATTCACCGGATTCGCCTCCCGGAAACATCTTTGCACGAAGGCGTCGGAGACGGTCCCGCGTCAAATCGAGCGCCTGCGTCAGTTTCTGCTGAAGCGCGCCTGCCCCGGCCAGCACCGCTTCAATCGCCTCGAGCGCGGCCACCTCTTCCCGCAACCGTTCTTCCTCGGTCAGATCGGTCACACTCACCACGTGTCCACCGGTGCGATCCCGTCGGCCAAGTTTGGCCGACAAACAAAAAGGCGCCACACATCCCATCGCGACAGACGAGACACATCTCCCGCGATGGCGGTTGGCGCCTTTGCCATTGCGCCGGTCTCTAACACGCGACCGGCGTCCCGCCCGACGACGTTGTCGGGCTTCACGTTGCGCGAATAGCAAACAGCCGTCAGTCTTTCAGCGACACGCTCCTTTGTGTCGCGTTCTGCTATCCGTTTAGGCTGTTCGCCAGATACCGTTAGTGTATCGCCTACACGTCGTAATACATGAAATATTCGTACGGATGGGGTCGCAGGCGGAGTTGGTCGACTTCTTTGCTCCGCTTATAATTGATCCAGGTCTCGATGAAATCCTCGCTGAACACGCCGCCCTTAAGCAGAAACTGGTGATCGCGCTCCAGATTGTTGAGCGCCTCGTCCAGACTGCCCGGCATGGTCGGAATCTTCGCCGCCTCCTTGGGTTCCAAATCGTACAGGTCCTTGTCCGCCGGTTCGCCCGGGTTGATCTTGTTCTCAATCCCATCCAGTCCCGCCATCAACATGGCGGCGAACGCGAGATAGGGATTGCAGGCCGGATCAGGGAACCGCACTTCGATCCGCTTGGCCTTGGGACTGGGCGAATACATTGGGATGCGGATGCCCGCCGACCGGTTGCGGCTCGAATAGGCCAGCAGCACCGGCGCTTCAAAGCCCGGCGTAAGCCGCTTGTAGGAATTCGTCGTTGGATTGGTGAACGCGGCGAGCGCCTTCGCGTGCTTTAGAATGCCGCCGATGTAATACAGGCACGTCTGGGAGATGCCGGCGTACTCCTTACCCGCGAACAGCGGCTTGCCGTCCTTCCAGATGCTTTGGTGCGTATGCATGCCGGACCCGTTGTCGCCAAAGATGGGCTTCGGCATGAAGGTTACCGTTTTGTTGTGGCGTCGCGCGACGTTCTTCACGATGTATTTATACATCATCATCTTATCGGCCATGTTGACCAGCGTGTCGAAACGGATGTCGATCTCCGCCTGGCCCGCCGTGGCGACTTCATGATGATGTTTTTCCACCAACATGCCGACCTTTTGCATCTCCAAGATCATTTCGCTGCGGATGTCCTGTTGCGTGTCGGTCGGCGCCACGGGAAAGTAACCTTCCTTATGCCTGGGCTTCGAGCCGAGATTGACGCCTTCCTTACCTGCGTTCCAGATCCCCTCATCGGAATCGATGAAATAGTACCCGCTGTGGCTGTTCTGATCGTAGCGGGCGTGATCGAAGATGAAGAACTCGGCTTCTGGCCCCCAGTAAGAGGTGTCGCCGATCTTCGTGCTCTGCAAATATTTCTCCGCCTTCTGCGCGATGAACCGCGGATCGCGGTCATAATTCTCGCGCGTGATCGGATCGACCACATTGCAGACCAAGCTCAAGGTCGGCACAGCGGCAAACGGGTCCAGACAGGCCGTGGCCGGGTCTGGGATCGCCAACATGTCGCTGTTCTGGATCGCCTTCCAGCCGCGGATCGACGACCCATCGAATCCCGATCCATCCTTGAAGAGGCCTTCGTTCAGTTCCTCGACCGGAATCGAGAAGTGCTGCCACGTCCCCAACAGGTCGCAGAACTTGAGATCCACCACCAGCACTTTATGTTTCTTCGCAAATTCCAAAACCTCTCGCACATTCATGCCCTTTCCTCCTTCGTTGAGAAGGCTCCGCCGAACTCGTCGGCGCAGCCGCGGCCGGTACTCATGCGACCTTCTTGCTGAGGAACGCTTCGATCTCCGCCTCCACCGCAGCGCGGATGGCCTCCAAGCGGGCGTGGTCCTCGATCTTCCGGCCTTGCAGGTCCGTCACGTAAAACACGTCGGCGACCTGATCGAGCCGCGTGGAAATACGGGCCGCGTGCACCGACAGGTTGAGCCGGAAGATCGCGTTGGTGATGACGTACAGCAGGCCCTGACGGTCATCCGCAAACACATCGATGATCGTGAACCGGTCGGACGTCTCGTTGTCGAGCCGTACTTCGGTCGGCTGCCGGTTGGACGGAAACAGTCGGCTCGACGAGATCCTGGCGCTGCGCCGCATCAACTCGTCGATCCGCACCTCGCCCTTCAACGCCGCGACGATGGTGCGGCTGATCGCTTGCAGTCGCTCCGGCGGCGGCGCGCCGTTGTAGTCCGGATCGGCCGCCTGGAACGTGTCGACGACAACGCCGTCGTGGCGGGTGAGAATCTGCGCGTCAAGAATCTGCAGCCCGCTGGCCGCCATGACGCCGGCGATCTTGGAAAACACCCCAGGAATCAGATCGTTGAACGTCACCACCGCATACTCACAGGTGCCCAGCGACGGATTGAACTCCGCCTCCACCAACACCTGCCCTTCCTTGAGCCGGCTGATCGCCGCCAGATGGGCCGCAATGCGATTCGGCGGCGTGCCGTAGACATACCGCAGGGGAAATTGTCGCAGTTGCACTTCGATCCAGTCGGAAGCCGCAGCGTTCAGCCCCACGAGCGAGGCCTGTTGCGCCACCTCACTCACCACTCGTTTCCACCGCTCTGGCTCGTCCGCCGTCCCCCGTTCGCCCGAGACTTCTGGCATCGTCTGCAGATAGAGTTCGATCAACAGCGATTCCTTCCACTTCGTCAACATGCCAGGACCCACCGCGGCAATATCGGCCGCCGTGAGAATCAGCATTTTCCGCAGCACTTCGGGCGTCCCTACTTCACGGGCGAACGGCAGCAGCACCTTCTCGTCGTAGGGATCGCGCCGAAACGCCGTGTGGGCCATGAGCAAATGCCGGTGCACCAGGAAGACCAGCGTGCGCGTCTCCTGCTCGTCGAACCCGAGCAGCGCCGCCGCATCCTCCGCGATCCTTCTCCCGACTTCGCAGTGATCTTCCTCGCGGCCCTTGCCCAAATCGTGAAGCAGCACGGCCAGGTGCAGGATGTCCTTGCGTTTGATCTGCCGGTAGACATCGCCCAGCATTCCCTGATCCTGCTCTAACGCTTCGGCCTTCGCCACAGCCAACAGACTGTGCTCGTCCACCGTGTACTTGTGATACTGATTGAACTGCATCAGGCCGCGCACCGTCGCGAAGGCGGGGATCAATTTCTCCAGCAGGGACGCTCGGTGCATGGCCTGTAACGTCTGCGCCGCTCCGGGACCGGACAGAATACGCGCAAAGCTCCGGCTGACGTCGGGTGTGCGAAACGCTTCGCCTGGCAGGTGCCCGGCGTGGCGATGGATGTCCTCCAGCAAAGACGGGTCGAGTGCCAGCCGCCTTTCCCGCGCCAGGTCGAAAAGTCGCAACAGCCTCGCGGGGCTGTTCAACACACGGGTCCGCCGCTCGGCGCGGACGCCGAGCGCGTCGCCGATCACAACGAAATCCTCCTCCACGCGGGGCGCCGGCAGGATCCGGACCAGCCGCTGCCGGAACGGCACGCTGCGACAGCGGTCCACAAACCGCATGCACCGCTCGTGCAACCCCATCGTGTGGCGGTAATACTGTTGCATGAACTGCTCGACGGCCAGCAGGTTCGGCTTGTCACGGAATCCGAACTTTTCGGCCAACCAGACCTGTTCATCGAACGTCAGGATCTCCTGCGCCATTCCAGCTCGAAAATGCATGAAGGCCCGCACACGCCAAAGAAATTCACGCGCGTCGCACAACGCCGCGTAATCCTCCCGGGAGATCAGGCCGCGGTCGGACAGTTCGCGGACCGTCGGCGCATGAAAGCGGGCCATCCCCGCCCATTGCAGCATGTGCAGGTCCCGCAACCCGCCTTTGCTTTTTTTGACGTTGGGCTCCAGTAAATACACCGTTTCGCCGAACTTCTCGTACTCGCGCCGTCGTTCGGCGAGCTTGCGCTCCAGATAGGCGTCCGTGCCTTTCGACACCACCTTGCGGAAATACTTCCCGTGGAATTCCTGAAACAACTCGGGACTGCCAGCCAGGAACCGCGCTTCCATCAGGGAGGTCCGAATCGTCAAATCCGTTGCGGCCAGTTCGACGCAATCCTGGATCGTCCGTACGCTGTGACCCACTTGAAAACCGACATCCCAGAGTGGGTGCAGCACGCGGCGGACCAATTCCGGCACCACACGGTCCGCTTCCGGCCGGAACAGAAACATGAGATCAATGTCCGAATGGGGCGCCAGCTCCCGGCGGCCGTACCCGCCCAGTGCGACCAGACAGCAGTGTTGGGAGCTGGCCAGGACGAAGTCCTCCCCGCCCTTGCGCACCGCGTTCCGGTACCGTCCGGCGATGAGGCCGTCCACCAGATCGGTGATCGCCGAGACCACTTCGGCGCCGGAGGCGCCGTCTTCCAAGCGCTGGTGGATGGCGCGGCGGTGCTCGGCTAACATCGTCCCGACGCTTTCGACCTCGCCGTCTCCCAGAACGTTGAGGGAGGAATCGTGTCCCGGAACGGATTTCACAATGCGCTTTCCCCCGTTTCGCCAGTCCTGATGCGGACCGCTGCGCTCAGGTCCCGCACGAAGATCTTGCCGTCGCCGATGCTGCCGGTTTTGGCCGTCCGGGCGATCGTCTCGATCACGCGAGGAACCTGGTTGTCAGTCACCGCAACCTCGATCTTCACCTTGGGCACGAACTCGATCGTGTACTCCGTGCCGCGGTACGTCTCTTTGTGACCCTTCTGCCGACCGAATCCCTTGACCTCGGTCACCGTCATCCCCTGAATGCCGATCTCGAGGAGCGCATCCTTCACTTCATCCAGTTTGAACGGCTTGATGATCGCTTCGACCAGCTTCATAACATCTCCCTCAGCGAGCAGCGAATCGCCGCCGGCACGTCGCCGGGTTTGCTCGCCGCGCTACCCTATGCGCCATTCGCTGCTTGCTATTCGCTCCTCATCACGAATACGCCCGTTCGTTGTGTTGTGTCAGGTCCAGCCCAGTGGCTTCTTCTTCGTGCGAGACGCGCAGCCCCATCGCGTTCTCGACCAACTTCAGGATGACATAGGAGCCGACGAAACTGAACACCGCGGCCGACACCACCGCCACGGTTTGAACGGCCAACTGGGAGGAATTGCCGAAGAACAGGCCGTCTGTCCCGACGGGATTGATCGCCTTGGACGCGAACACCCCCACCGCCAACGTCCCCAGCACGCCTCCGATGCCGTGCGTCCCGACGACGTCGAGGGTGTCATCATAGCCGATCCGTCCCTTCCACACAATCGCCAGATAGGAGCAGCCTCCCGCGACCAGACCGATCAGGATCGCGGCGTTCGGACCGACGAACCCGGCGCCGGCTGTGGATGTGGCCAGACCGGCGACGGCGCCGCTGGCCACCCCGAGAACGGTGGGTTTGCCGCGATGTTGCCATTCGACGATCATCCAGGAGAGAGCGGCGGCCGCCGCCGTCAGATGCGTGACTACCAGTGCATTGACCGCCACCGCATTGGCGCCCCTCGCGCTCCCGCCGTTGAACCCAAACCAGCCGATCCAGAGCAGGCCCGCGCCGAGGAGTACATACGGAAGGTTGTGGGGCGCCATATAATCCGTTCGCCACCCACGCCGCCGCCCTACGACCAGCGCACAGGCCAGCGCGCTCAACCCGGAGCCGATGTGGACGACGGTCCCCCCAGCGAAATCGACGGCACCCAGTTTGCTCAGCCACCCTCCACCCCAGATCCAATGGGCTAGGGGCGCGTACACGAACAGCGACCACAGCACGGTGAACGCCAACATGGCGCTGAATTTCATCCGCTCGGCGAAAGCGCCGGTGATCAACGCCGGGGTAAACGAGGCGAACAGCAATTGGAACAGCATGAAGGCCGTGTGTGGAATTGCCGGACCGTAAGCCGGATTGGGCGTCGCCCCGACACCGCTCAGACCAGCCCAATCGAGTCCCCCGATCACGCCGCCACGGTCCGGCCCAAAGGCGAGGCTGTAGCCGCAAATCACCCAGACGAGGCTGACCGCGCACAGGATGGCGAAGCTTTGCACCATCGTGCCGATCACGTTCTTGCTGCGGACCAGCCCGCCGTAGAAGAAGGCGATGCCCGGCGCGATCATCGCCAGCACCAGAGCGCACGCGGTCAACATCCAGGCCGTGTCTCCGCTGTCGATTCCTCTCGCAGCGGGCGCAGCGCCTTGCGCCCATACGTCGGCGGCTCCCCCCAGGAAACCGATGACGGCCCCCGCGATCAGCACCCCGCACCGTTTTCGTGTTTCCACCACGGCCTCCCCCTTGGTATCCACCGGCGACCGCGTCATCGTCGACCGGCGGAGGTCACATGCTCCGGTATCCGTTCGTGATCGGCATTCGCCGATCCTTGCCGAACGCCCGATGCGTGATCTTGATCCCGATCGGCGCCTGACGCCGCTTGTATTCGCTGCGATCCACCATCCCGATGACCTGCGCGACGGTCTCGCGGTCGAACCCCATGGCGACGATCTCTTCGAGCGACCGATCTTCCTCCACATAGGCTTTCAAGATCGGATCCAGCGTCGCATAGGGAGGCAGCGTGTCTTCATCCTTCTGACCGGGTTTCAGCTCGGCCGTCGGCGGGCGATCGAGGATCCGTTTGGGAATCACCGCACGCTCGCCCCAGCGATTGCGCAGCCGCGCCAGTTCGTACACCATCGTCTTGGGCACGTCTTTGATCACCGCAAAGCCGCCGGCCATGTCCCCGTACAGCGTGGCGTACCCGACGCTCATTTCGCTCTTGTTGCCGGTGGTCAGGACGAGATGTCCGAACTTATTGGAGAACGCCATCAGGATGTTGCCCCGGATCCTGGCCTGCAAATTTTCCTCCGTCGTGTCGGCAGGCCGGTCTCCGAAGATCGGCGCCAGTGCTCTCAGGTAGGATCGGAACGGCCCGGTGATGGGAATCGTCCACAGCGCGATGCCCAGCCGCCGGACCAGATCGGCGACATCCTCGCGGCTTTCTCTGGAGGTGTACGGCGACGGCATGAAGACGCCCAGCACGTTGGCCGGCCCCAGCGCGTCTACCGCGATCACCGCCGTCAACGCCGAATCCACACCCCCGCTGAGCCCGATTACTACGCGCTTGAACCCGTTCTTGCGCACATAATCGCGCACGCCCAGCGTCAAAGCCCGATAGACCTCTTCGATCGAATCAAGCGGCGTCGCCAACGGCGGAACGACGGGCATCCGCTTCCGGCTGGCGGTCGGCATCACAAGATCGACTCGGTCGATCACCGAAGCGAATTTCCCGGCCAGCGCCTTCCTTCGGCCATGCGCCATCCGGAACCGGGCCACTGCCTCAATGTTGAGATCGGCAACCAGGAGGTCCTCCTCGAACGCCTTGCCCCGCGCGATCACGTCACCCGTCTGATCCAGAATCAGACTGTTCCCGTCAAACACCAGCTCGTCCTGCCCGCCGACGGTGTTGGTGTACGTCAGGATCACGCCGTTTTCGCGCGCCCGGGTGGCCAGCATCTGTTCTCGATACCGGCTCTTGCCCACGTGAAAGGGGGAGGCGTTGATGTTGACGATCACCTCCGCGCCGGCCCACGCCTGAATCCTGGTCGGTCCTTCCGGTAGCCAGATATCTTCACAAATGTTTACCCCCAAGACAGTGCCGTTCAGCGTCACGATGGGAAGGCGCCGACCCGGATGAAAATATCGGCTCTCGTCGAACACGCCGTAGTTCGGCAAGAACCACTTGCTGTAGGTTGCGACCACACGCCGATCCACGATGACAGCGGCGGCGTTGTAAAGTTCGTGCCGGCTGGCAGGGACGACCATCGGCGAGAGGCTCTTGTGCCCAGACACCCCGCCTTGCCCCACATATCCTATGACCGCGGCGATATCCCGGCATTCCCGAACCACTTCTTGCAGCGCCAGACGATTGTCCTCGACGAAGCGAGGTTTCAATAAGAGATCTTCGGGCGGATAGCCCGTCACCGCCAATTCAGGGAAAGCCGCCAGATCCGCTTTGGCCTTTCTGGCCTCGCGGAGCCACCCGACGATCCGTTTGACGTTGCCGTCCAGATCACCCACCGTAGGATTCATCTGGACCATGGCGATACGAAACGAACGCATGGTGATATCCGTTTTCAGTCCTCAGCTAGAAAGGAGCCAAGGAGGCCGTTCCCTCTTCAAATCTTTAAGCCACCAACTCGGACCTGGAGGCTCCCCCAAAAAAAAACGCCCTCAATCCCGCTCGGGGACCGAGGACGTCATTGTCCACCGACCAATACGTTGTCTTCGTTGAAGGGAGACGCCGTTGTCTCCCCCAAAGCGGGGCTAGGATAGCACCTGAACCGCAGAACTGTCAAATCCCTTACAGGGAAATCCATTTCAATATTTTCGCCACACCACAGGCGGCAAGTTCCACAGTTCCCTTCTCGTGGCCTGCCAGAGCCCATCGAGCACGAAGGCAAGATCCGGCGCGGACCGGGCGACCAATTTCACCGCCAGGCCAGTGACGGCCGGCCGGGAGACGCCGCCGAGGATTCGCTCGGGTCGCTCATCGAGGAGGGACGCCAAACGTTCTTCCAATCGCTTCCAGACTTCGTCATCCACAGCTTCACTGACCACATACAGCGAGGCGACATAGTTCCACGGTTCAACCAGACCCACTTCGCCGGAGCTGTCGCCAGGGCAAAGAGTGTATCGCTCTAAAATGGAAGCGCCCGATGCCGTCGCGATTCGAATCTCGTTCTTGAGGCATGCGAACGCCCATCGTTCCCCAGCCGCAATCCGTCCCGAGACAATCGCGTCCCACAGCACGACCGCTGCGCTCGGCGCAAGCGTGACGTGAATGGCTTGGCAAAACCGCGACCCGGCGAACGGAATAGTCGGCTCCGGAATCCACTCGAGGATGGCCTCCGGGCCAACCGTTATCTCGACAACCTGCGCGGCCTGTGCCCCCAACGAGCGGTAGACCTTGTTCGCGGAGGGCGTGGACATGAGCACATGCGCGCGCCCTCCCAGCGAGAGGTTGAGCGTCAGATGGTCGCCACCAACCAAGCCGCCGGAAGGATTGAGCAACAGCGTATAGGCGCACCCCGTGTCGTCGAGATAGATGGGTGGCAAGAGATGCCAGGGGGTGCGGCAGGATGACCGGGAAAGCACCGTTTGCGGTCCCTGCCGAACATACTCCAGTGCCAACGTTCCCTTCCGGCCGACGGACGAGACTCCGGAATAGGTCGAGGTTCGAGACTCAAGGTTCGCGACAAACGGAGACTCGTTCTTCAACTTCGAGCGGCGAACTGCGACCATATAACCGTCCGCAATCTACACCCCAACTTTCCTCTTGCTTGCGACCACGTGTTCCACCCACTCGACCACTCGAGCCAATCCCTCGCCGCTCCGGAGGTTCGTAAAGACGAACGGCAGATCGCCGCGCATGCGGCGGCTATCCCGCTCCATCACTCCCAGATCGGCCCCGACATACGGAGCCAAGTCAATCTTGTTGATCACCAAAAGATCCGACCGCGTAATGCCCGGGCCCCCTTTGCGGGGAATCTTGTCGCCTTCCGCCACATCGATCACGTAGATAACGTAATCCACCAGTTCTGGGCTGAAGGTGGCTGCGAGGTTGTCGCCGCCGCTCTCGACGAACAGCAGTTCTACATCAGGGTGGCGCCGCACCAGGTCATCGATGGCTTCCTGATTGTGCGAGGCGTCCTCGCGGATGGCGGTATGCGGGCAGCCGCCTGTCTCTACGCCGAGAATACGGTCCTGCGGCAACACACCACGCCTGGTCAGAAATTCCGCGTCTTCTTTCGTGAAAATGTCGTTCGTCACCACGGCGAGGCTGTAGCGACCGCGCAACTGCTTGCAGATGGCTTCCACCAGTGCCGTCTTGCCCGAGCCCACCGGCCCGCCGATGCCGATGACCGGGATGTGCTTGGCGCGGGCTCGCGTGGGTCTGCCGCCGCCGTGAGGACCGTGGTCATGGCGATGTTGGCCGCCCATATAGAGACGCTCTCAGCTAGGACCTAAACAGCCGCGACTCCAGTTGGCTATGCCGCATGGCGTAAATATCCTGCACCGGCGACCAGGACGCGAGCGCGGACCAGCCTGGCGTCTGCCTGCTCAAGTGCGCGACCAGCGGAGCCCACTGCTCGAGCAACCGCTGGCCTTCCCGTTGTCCCACCGGCAAGAGCTTCATCGCGGCTGAGACAAACCCCACGGCCGTCTGGTAGAGATAGGCGGCAACCGTGTCGGTTCTCGTCCATCCGCAGGTGGCCAGCGCCAAACCGATGCTCACAGGAAAGTGTCCGGGGGCGCGATCCTCTTCAACTGCCGTCCGGAATTCCTCAAGAAGCCGGTACGCTCTGAACTGCTCGGCCGCCACTCGGATCACCTGTCGTCCCATTTGCCGGCTCGCCATCCGTGACTCTCGGCCGATCTTCATCGCATCCAGTTCACGATCAACCTTCAGCGCAGCCTCCAACCTGCCGGTCACGACCGCCTGGTGAGCCACCGCTACAGCGACCGCTTCACGCCGGCTTATGCCTCCACGAAACAGATCCTCGACGTACCGGGACAGATCGTCCGCACTTTGCACCGCTCCGCCCCGCACCGCCGCTTCCAACCCCGACGAAAACGCATATCCCCCGGACGGAAAGAAACTGTCGATAAAGCGGAGCCCGCGAATGAGCGAGAGGGTATCCATATCCAGTCGTCGGCTATCCGCCATCAGCTATCTGCAACATATCAGCAACAAGCTGACCGCTGACGACTGACCGCTCTAAAAGAGGAAATACCGTTGCGCCATCGGCAACACCACCGCCGGTTCGCAGGTCAATTGGACGCCATCGGCGGTCACAACGTAGGTTTCCGGATCGACTTCGATCTTGGGCAGGGCGTCGTTCAGCTTGAGGTCGCGCTTGGTGAGACCGCGACACTGCTTGACCGGCACGATCCGTTTCTGCAACCCCAGTTTCTTGGGCACGTCCCGATCCAGCGCGGCCTGTGAGACGAAGGTGAGGCTCGTGCGAAAGAGCGCCCGACCGTAGGACCCAAACATAGGCCGACTGAGGACCGGCTCCGGCGTCGGGATCGAGGCATTTGGATCGCCCATCGCCGCTGTAGCAATGAACCCGCTCTTCAGAACCAGTTCGGGTTTGACTCCGAAGAAGGCCGGCTTCCAGATCACCAGATCCGCGAGCTTGCCGACTTCGACCGATCCCACCTCATGAGCGATGCCGTGGGTGATGGCCGGATTGATCGTGTATTTGGCCACGTAACGCTTCGCCCGAAAGTTATCATGCCGCGCCGAGTCCTCGCCACCACCTGGGGATAGATGACCGCGCTGGATTTTCATCTTATGAGCCGTCTGCCAGGTCCGGATGATGACTTCGCCGACCCGCCCCATCGCCTGCGAATCGGACGACATCATGCTGATCGCCCCCAGGTCGTGCAGCACATCCTCCGCCGCGATAGTTTCTCGCCGGATGCGGGATTCCGCGAACGCCACGTCTTCGGGCACATTCTTGTTGAGGTGATGGCAGACCATCAGCATGTCCAGATGCTCGTCCATCGTGTTGACGGTGAACGGCATGGTGGGATTGGTGGAGGACGGCAAGACGTTCGGCTGCCCGCACACCTTGATGATGTCCGGGGCGTGGCCGCCGCCCGCCCCTTCCGTATGGAAGGTATGGATCGTCCGACCGGCAAAGGCTTTGATCGTATCTTCCACGAAGCCGGCCTCGTTCAACGTGTCCGTGTGGATCGCAACCTGTACATCATACCGCTCGGCCACACTCAGACAGGTGTCGATCGCGACAGGAGTCGTCCCCCAATCTTCATGCAGCTTGAGCCCGATCGCGCCAGCCTCGATCTGCTCGTTCAGTCCCTCAGGCATCGAAGCGTTCCCCTTGCCAAGGAATCCTAAATTGATCGGGATGCCGTCCGACGCTTCCAGCATGCGGTGAATGTTCCAGGGGCCCGGCGTGCAGGTGGTGGCGTTCGTGCCAGTGGCCGGGCCGGTGCCGCCGCCAATCATGGTCGTGATGCCGGCTGACAGGGCCTCCCAATATTGTTGCGGGCAAATGAAGTGGACATGGGTCTCCACGCCGCCGGCTGTGACGAGGCAATGCTCGGCGGAGATGACTTCCGTTCCCGGCCCGATCGTCATACCAGGCGTGACGTTCGGCATCAGGTCGGGATTGCCCGCCTTGCCGATGCCGACGATCCGGCCGTCCTTGATTCCGATGTCCGCCTTGACGATTCCCCAGTAATCCAGAATCAGCGCGTTGGTGATCACCGTGTCCAACGCGCCCCCGGCACTGGTCGCCCGCGACGACTGCCCCATGCCGTCGCGGATCACTTTCCCCCCGCCGAACACCGCCTCGTCGCCGTAGGAGGTGAAATCCTTTTCCACTTCGATCACCAAATCGGTGTCGGCCAGCCGGATCCGGTCGCCGACGGTCGGGCCAAAGAGGTCGTTGTATTGCCGTCTGGAAATCTTCACCGCCCGCCTCCCTTCCGAAGAAAGCCGCGTTCCGCCGCGCGAGCCAGCGCTCCCGCTTTGGTGCTCGGATCGCCCAGCGGTCCTTCGGTCAACCCGTTAATGCCGCGGGCGATCCGGTTCCCGGCCAAAGCCACGAGCGTGACCCGCTTTTCTTCACCCGGCTCGAAGCGCACGGCTGTGCCGGCCGGAATGCAAAGGCGAAACCCGTACGCCTGCTCGCGGTCGAATATCAGCGCCCGATTGACCTCGAAAAAATGACAATGCGACCCGACCTGAATCGGTCGGTCGCCAGTGTTCGCCACGGTGAGTTCCTTGGTCTCGCGCCCCTTGAAGGCCTCGATCTCTTCGGCCCCCAAGAGAACTTCGCCCGGAATGATGGGCTTGGACAGCTCGGCTTTGATCGCGGTGGCCAGAGCGTTCCCCGTGGCCCTCGTATTCTTGAGAGCCTTGGACGGCGTCTTCGTCGTCTTCGTGGTCTTCGTCGGCATGTCATCTCTCCCTGACAGGATCCCAACGATGGCGGCGATGAATGCGATCAGCGGATCGGCTGATGGACCGTGACCAGCTTGGTGCCGTCGGGAAACGTGCCTTCCACTTGAATCTCCGGAATCATCTCCGGCACGCCGGGCATGACATCCTTGCGGGTCAGCAGCGTGGCGCCGTAACTCATGAGATCAGCCACCGACCGGCCGTCGCGGATGCCCTCCAGAATTGCCGCCGTGATATAAGCCACCGCTTCGGGATGATTCAATTTCAATCCCCGGGCCTTCCGATCCTTCGCCACCTGCGCGGCGACATAGATCAGCAATTTTTCCTGCTCTCTCGGCGTCAAATGCATACTTCAACTCCGGAAACGGACGCGAGGCGATGGGCTATGGGCACCCACAAAAAGGCGCCACCACCCTATCTTTTTCTTGTTTCTTGTTTCTTCCTTCTCTCCTTTCCAGTCAGGCACGCGGGACTTCAATGGGATGGCCGGGGTAGGGTCAACTAGGTACATCGAGCGAGCACTTTCCGAAGTTGGCGCTCTGCGAGCAACTGACCCTGCCCCGGCCGTCCCATCTCCCACCATCTCTCACACCACCAAATGCTGCCGCACCTGCTCCTGGCTTAATTCCGTCGTCTTGCCCGACGCCACCACCGCCCCTTTGGCCATGATCACATAACTATCCGCCAACCTCGCCGCGAACTGCAAACCCTGCTCCACAAGCAGAATGGCGAACCGTCTTTGGGCTTTGAAACCGATGATTACCTCCTCAATGAGATCCACGATCGAAGGCTGGATTCCCTCGGTCGGTTCGTCCAGTAACAACATCTTGGGCTGGGACAGCAGCGCTCGCGCGATCGCGAGCTGTTGCTGCTCGCCGCCGCTCAGCACCCCGCCGGGCCGTTCCAGCAGCATGGTCAACTTGGGAAAGAGCGAGAACACTTCGTCGAACGCCGCGGCCTCGGAGATCCGATCGTCGGCGGGCGATCCGGCCCAGAAACCGAGTCGCAGATTTTCCCGGACGGTCAGGTGCGGAAAAATCTCCCGCCCCTGCGGCACATAAGCCAGGCCGCGACGAACCCGCCGGTCCGGCGAGTCTTCCGTGATATCGGCCCCGTTGAACCACACCCGCCCAGACCGGACCGGGAGCACGCCCATGATCGCTTTGAGCGTCGTCGTTTTGCCGACCCCATTCCGCCCCATCAGACAGAGGACCTGCCCCGGCTCGACCGCGAACGAGACGTCGCGCAGGACATGGCTTTCGCCGTAATACACATTCACGCTCTCAAGCTGCAACATCGTCGTCCCGTCTGTCCGTCGCACATATCCCCCGGTCGCCTGTCGAGGGACGCTTCACACCATCTCGCTTCAGTTCCTCAAACATGTGCAATCTTATGATGCCCGAGATAAATTTCGACCACGCGCGGGTCCGCTTGCACCTTCTCCACCGGCCCCTCGCAGATCACCGTCCCCTCGTGCAGCACGGTCACGATGTGCGCGATCTGCCGCACGAACTCCATGTCGTGCTCGATCACGACGATCGCATGCTTGTCCGCCAACGACTTCAGCAGCACCCCGGTCTGCTCGGTCTCACGATCCGTCATGCCGGCCACCGGTTCGTCCACCAGCAGAAGCGCCGGATCCTGCAGGATGACCATCCCGATCTCCAGCCACTGCTTTTCGCCGTGCGAGAGCGCGCCGGCGCGGAGATAGGCCTTGTCCTTGAGCCCGATCGTCTCCAATGTCTCGCCAATTCGCTCCCGCTCCGCCGGCGTCGATTTCCCCAGCAGCGTCGCGAAGACTCCTTTGCTGGGACGGCGCAGGGACAGATCGAGGTTTTCCCAGACCGTCAGGTTGGAATAAATCGACGGGGCTTGGAACTTCCGGCCGATGCCCAACTGTGCGATCTCGTGTTCACGAAGACCGATGAGATCGGTGTCCTTACCGAAAATCACCCGGCCGGCGACCGGCTTGACCTTGCCGGAGATGACATCGAGCAGTGTGGTCTTGCCCGCCCCGTTCGGACCGATGACCACGCGCAGCTCGTAATAGTCCACGATGAAATTCAGGTTGTCGAGGGCTTTGAAGCCGTCGTATTCGACGGTCACGCCCTCGAGATAGATGATGGACCCGCGCTCGGCCACAAACCACCTTTGGTGAAATTATGAATGTTGAATTCTGTCTGAATGATGAACGGCGCGGCCTCCATCAATTCATAATTCAGAACTCATAATTCAGAATTTAGCTCACCCCTTGCTCGCCGGTTCCGGCACAATCATCGGTTTGTGCAACCCGCGCCAGCCCACCCGCAACTTTCGGCCCAACCCGACCAGGCCGTCCGGGAACACCAGCACCACCGCGACGAAGAGGCCGCCCAAAAAGAACGGCCAAAGGTTCGGGAAATGGTTGGTCAGGATACTCCGCGCCCAATTCACGCCCACCGCCCCGACGATCGCCCCGATCAGCGTGCCGCGTCCGCCGACCGCGACCCAAATAACCATCTCCAAGGATGGCAAGACGCCGATCTGGGCCGGCGTAATGATCCCCACCTGCGGCACGTACAGCATGCCGGCGAGTCCGGCCAAAGCCGCGGAGACGACAAAGACAAACAGCTTGTAGTTGGCCGGCGAATACCCGGAGAAGAGCACCCGTTGTTCGCTGTCGCGGATGGCCACCAAGACCTTGCCGGTTCGGGATCGGACGATCCAGCGACACAGGAGATAGGCCGCCCCTAAGCACAGCACCGTGATGACATAGAGGGCGCGCTGCGTGCCCGGTTCGCTCAGCTGGAAGCCGAGGAGCTTCTTGAAATCGGTTAACCCGTTGGTGCCGCCCAGGTTGGTCTCGTTGCGATTAAAGACCAGCCACGCCGAGAGCGCCAAGGCCTGGGTGATGATGGCAAAATAGACCCCCTTGATCCGGCTCCGGAACGCCAGGAACCCGAACACCAAGGCAAAGAGCGTCGGGACAAGAAGCGCGGCGGCGAAGGCGAACGGAAAACTATAGAACGGCTTCCAAAACAGCGGCAGTTCCTTCACCTGGTTCCACACCATGAAGTCCGGCAACTCGCTGCCGTACACGCTCTCGGTGCCGATCGCCAGCATGAGATGCATCCCGATGGCATAGGCTCCGAGGCCGAAGAACACGCCGTGTCCCAAACTCAAAAGGCCGGTATAGCCCCAGATCAGATCGAGACCCAGCGCCAGAATGGCAAAGGCGAGGAATTTGCCGAAGCGGTTGAGGGTGAAGTCCGAGACACGGAGCCAGGAATCTTCCGCCGGCAGGACGTTCAGCAGGGGGAGAAGGACGAGGAGGAAGAAGCCGACCAACCAAAACGCAAGCCCTTCCCGGTCACGTTTCTCGTCTCTCGGTCGCTCTTCGCTCATGCCGCTCCCCGACCATGCCGCCCGCGCGATTGTCACTCAACGTATCGTCCTCTAATCGCGAACAGCCCCGAAGGCCGCCACTGCAGGAACAGAATCACGAGTGCCAGGATGAGGACTTTACCATAGACGGCCCCCAAACTGGGCTCCAACAATTTGTTGAGCCCCCCGATACCGAGCGCCGCGACGATCGTGCCCATCAACTTCCCCACCCCGCCGGTGACGACCACCATGAAGGAGTCCACGATATAGTTCTGGCCTAAGCCCGGTTCGACGTTGCCGATCAGCGTGAGCGCGCACCCGGCCACCCCCGCCAGCCCCGACCCGAAGGCGAAGGTGTAGGCGTCGACCTTCCTGGTAGGGATGCCCAGACAGGCGCTCATGTTGCGGTTCTGCATCACGGCCCGGACCCGCAAGCCCAGCCCGGATCGGAACAGCAGGAGATAGATGCCGGCGACGCATGCGATGGACAACGCAATGATGAAGAGCCGGTTGTACGGCAGATAAACCCCCACCATGATCTGCCAGCCGCCACTCAGCCAACTGGGGGCAACCACCGCGGTGAGGTCCCCGAAGTACACGCGAGCGGCTTGGATCATGATGAGGCTGAGCCCCCAGGTCGCCAACATGGTTTCCAAAGGCCGCCCGTACAGGAAGCGGATGACGGTCACCTCCAGAACCAGCCCGAACAGCGCGGCAACCAGAAAGGAAAGAGGCATGGAAAGCAAAAAATAATAATCGAAGAGGTCGGGCGGAAGATAGGCTTTAAAACATTCCTGCGTGACGAACGTGGCATAGGCCCCCACCATCATCAATTCGCCGTGGGCCATGTTGATCACACCCATCAATCCGAAGACAATGGCCAGGCCTATGGACATGATCAACAAGATCGAACTGAGACTGATCCCCCTGAAGAGGGTCTCGAAGGCGCCGGCCCAGGCCGCCCAAACCTCGATGCGCTCGATAGCCTGGGTTGCAGCCATCGCGAGGGTCTTCTGCTCGCCGGTCGCGTTGGGATCAGCGGCAGCCTGCGCCAGTTCTTTCAAGGCAGGCACGGCGTTCTGACTCCGCAGCTCACTCAACTTAACGGCCGCCGCCATTTTGGCGGCCGGGTCGTCGGCAGCCAGCTTCAACAGATACGCCGCCTCCTCCATGGTGTACCGCACCCAACGATTCGGCTCGCGGGAAGCGGCCTGCTCCAGCCACGGGATCGCCTCCAGCCGGCCAAGCATCCCCAAGTCCGTCGCCGCCGAGCGACGCTCATCGGGCTCCGGACTTGTCAATTTGGCGCGGTTCTTGAGCAGATCCATGACCGGCTTGATCGCCTGCCGAAGGCCGCGATCCGCGTCCGCCCGAATCTCGTCCAGACGGGGCAGCAGGCTCTCGTCTCCCTCCTCGATGAGCGTGCGGACCGCTGCTTCCCGCACCGTCTCATCCTCGCTCGACAAGTCTGCCAGCGCTCGCTCGACCGCGGGCGGAGGAGTAGGCGCCTCGGCCCCCTCGGCCGCCATCACCGCTCCACTTCCCCACAGCGCAAGCAGGAGGGCAAGCGGTCCGGCACCCATCAAAAACGGTCGCCTTCTAAACTTCGAGAGGATCACGACATTTTCACCGTCTGAATAAGCCCTCGGCGAACCTCCGCTGGATAAAAATACGGGTGGCACCGCCCTAGGTGCCTGTCCGTGCGGAGCAGGGTCCCTACACTGGATGGGGTGCAAGCCTGCGCCCGTTGCAACGGAAAAGAGCAACAGGTTCCCGGTCGTCGGTGCGGGACCCGCATTCTCACATCCTAACCTGCACAAATCCGAAACACGCGGGCGGCATTAACCCGCTTATGCTTCGATCAGGCTTTCTTTTGATACGTCCCCTGGTGCTTCACCCAATCGCATCCCTTGTCCGGATTGGTGTACTCGCTCCAGGGCTCCGGCTTGACCAACCCTTTGCTCTGCCAGACCACTTTGAACTGCCCATCTTTCAGGATCTCTCCGATCAAAACCGGCTTGTAGGTGTGGTGATTGGTTTCATCCATCTTCTTCTTGCCACCCGGCGCCATGAACTCCATGCCGTATACTGCCTTACGGACTTTGTCGACCTCAATCGAGCCAGCTTTTTCCACCGCCTGTTTCCACACATAGACCCCGAAATAGGCCGCTTCGATCGGATCATCGGTGACGCGTTTGTCTCCGTCCGGCAAATTGTTCTTCTTGCAGTAGGCCTTGAAGTCGTCCACGAATTTCTTGTTCTCCGGCGTGTCGATGCTCTGGAAGTAGTTCCAGGCCGCCAGGTGTCCGACCAGCGCCGTCGTATCCATGCCGCGCAGCTCGTCCTCGGCCACGCTGAAGGCCATGATCGGCGCGTCTTCCGCGCGCAATCCCTGATTGGCGAATTCCTTGTAGAAGGGCACGTTGCTGTCGCCGTTGATCGTGCTGATCACGCAGGCGCCGCCGCCGGCCGCGAACTTTTTGATCTTGCCGACGATGGTCTGATAGTCCTGGTGATGGAACGGCGTGTATTCTTCCATGATGTTGGCCGGGGGCACTTTCTTGGCCAGCAGCATCGCCCGCAGGATCTTGTTGGTCGTGCGAGGATACACATAGTCCGTCCCCAAGAGATAGAACTTCTTGAACGCGCCGCCTTCCTTGCTCATCAAGTATTCCACCGCCGGCACCGCCTGCTGATTCACCGCCGCGCCGGTGTAGAACACGTTGCGCGAACATTCCTCGCCTTCGTACTGCACCGGATAAAAGAGCAGGCCGTTGTTCTTCTCGAACACCGGCAGCACGGACTTGCGGCTGACCGAGGTCCAGCACCCGAACACGACCGCCACCTTGTCCTGCAACAGCAACTGCTTGGCCTTTTCGGCGAAGAGATCCCAGTTGGACGCGGGGTCCACCACGACGGGCTGGATCTTGCGGCCCATCACGCCGCCTTTGGCGTTGATTTCCTCCACCGCCATCAGGACCACGTCACGGAGAGAGACTTCGCTGATCGCCATCGTGCCGCTCAAGGAGTGCAGCACACCGATCTTGATCGGCTCCTTGTCCGCGGCGTAGGACAGGGCCCAGTGGCCCAGATTGCCCAGCAACGCGGCAATGCCCACCCCGGCAGCGGCCTTGGTGCTCTGCGTCAGGAACTCGCGGCGGGAGGGGTGCTGATCGGTGCTCGCTTCCTGCGGTGCCTTGGCTGATTCATGGGGTTTCGTCTCGTTCATGTTCACGCTCCTTTTGATATCAGCTATCAGTTTTCAGTTCTCAGCGATCAGCTTTTTGCCGAGGGCTGACCGCTGACGGCTCGCTGCGTCAGAAGTTGTACCAGAAGGCAATATTGTAGGTATCGCCTTGATAATGCTGGCTCCCCGTCCCAACGGCCCAGGTCGTCCACAGGTGTTGCCATTCCAACCCGATATAGAAATCGGACCAGATGGGGTGAATGGCCGTGAGATAGGTGCGGTAGTTGCTTTTGTACTGCGTGTCCACGTTGACGGTGCTTCCCCGGACGTCCTGGTCGAGCGGGTTGTCCATGCCGGCCCCGGCCAGGAACGTGTATTTGCGCGAGGCGGCCCAACTCAACTGGCCCCATCCCATCAAGGTCCGGATGGGTTTGCCGGTGGTCAGGTTCAGATCCTGACCGAAGCGGAAGAACTCCTGCCCCAAGGCCTGTCCATAGGCCAATTCACCAGAAAATTTCAGGACCTTGGTGAGCGGGATCACCACTTCGCCGCCGACGAGGTAGGAGTTGATGTCGCGGCCGGAGGTGAAGTTCCCGCCGAAACCGGTTGGAGATCCTGCATACGGTGCAGACCGATAATATCGATAGGCCGCGCTGACCGCCAGCAACATTCCGTCTTTGCTGTAGGCGAACCGGGTTCCGTAATAGGGATGCTGAATCGGGTCGCTGAACGCATCGTTCGATGCTCCCCCAGGAACAGGGTTATCTCCCTGCGCAACCTTCGGCGTAGCCTGCGGCCGAACCTGGCGCTGGCCGGCAATCGCATAGAGCCCGCGCTCGAACCGCATCACGGTGATCACGCCTTCCAGGTTCTCGGTGAATTGGTACCGAAAGGTGATCTGCGGAATACGCTGCCAGAGGTTGCCGCCGTACCCCATGATCGAAAAGTCGATCAGGTCCGGATGCAACGCCATCACCGGGGTCCAGTCCTGACCGACGGTCAAGCTCAACTCTTTATACGTGTAGCGTGCGTAGGCGAGCCTTAGACGCGGCGGCAGGTTTCCAGCATTGTCCTTTTCGCCATAGAAATCCGCCTCAACCACCCCTGTCAGGGTATGCACTCCATCGGTCCGGTCGGCCCGGATGCCGAACACACTGTAGCGGGGATTCAACGTGCTGGTATTGTGGCTGTTGCTGCCGGCAGCGGTCGCGTACCCGTTGAACTGGGCCGGATCCAAAGGATTCGTGTTTCTGTTGCTGTAAATCCCATCGAGCTCGATGCGCCCGTACGGTGTAATGCTGCCCCTGCCTTCCTGCGTGAAGATCGGCGCCAAGCACCCCGGGCACATATGCACGGGTTTGTCTTCCTGCTGTTGAGCCAGGCGCCTCGCGCCCTCTGCTTCTCCCGCCGCCTGCTGCGCCCACGCCGGCGGAGCGAAGAGCATCATAGCTACGACGGCCGTCATCCACAGGCCGCAGCCGGCTCTCCTGATGGACGTGCTCATATCCCTCCCTCCCGGTCATCTCAAGCGATGATCGTCGATCACACACCCGGACCGGCGGGCGGTCGAGCCCCAAAAAAAAGCGCCCTTCCGGTCCGACTCCGGACCAAAAGGACGCCGTTGTCCTCCCCTCGTTCTGAATTCCGCGGCGGTGCGAAGACCCCCTTGTCCCCGCACCGACGGATTTGACGGTGGGTTGCTTATAATCTTCCCCCGTTTATTCTGTCAAGGGGGTCTTGTGATGTGCTAGACTAGCGCCGCTATGCGACGCTGTGTTTCTGCATCCGGCCTGGCGGCGATGAAACCGGTCGCCCTGTGGCTCTTTGCAGGGTTGTTGACGAGCAGTTGCGCGACATCGCCAGAAATGGATGTGATGATCGAGGAAACTGCTCAAGGCGCAGTGTATCTGGAACGCCTTCCCGATCGGTCGATCCAGGCCGCCCATCCCATCATCCTGGCACCGGAGACGATCGCCCGGGTCCTGCGAGGCGTGATGGTGCGCGACGAACGGATCGCTCTGTCATCTCTCTTGAGCGATCAACCGAGGACAACCCGGGTTTTCTCGGAAGAGGAGATTGCGTTTCTCACGCCGCTGCTTGTCACGGCGTTCACCCGGGCGGCTCCTGACCAACAGATCGGATTTCGTATCGTGGCGCGCGGGGCCCCTTCGTATTCCATACAGACCGGGGCAGGCCTGGGCTCATCGGAACCACCGCTGACCCTTGCGCCGCGCGAAGTGACCGCGGGGACGCTGTTCGCCCACGGCTTGTCCCTCCACCTGACCCTCACCCAATACCGCCAACGAGCCGAGCGCGTGGACACCATCAACATGGCCAATCGTCGGTTGGCCGATCCCTCAGGGCTGAGTCAGCGGACGGTCTTGTTCCTTCCCGAAGCCGCGCGGCGCGATGACTCTTATCGCACGGCGCATGCGGAAGACACCACCTTGGTCATCGATTACGCCCTGCTGACCAAGCTGCCGCAGGCGGAAGGAGAACCAGCTCCCGCCGCAGTCTTAACTGGCAAGCCAGCCGCATCCGCTCGTCCCCCTGCTCCCGCCACCCGACCGGTCGAGGCTCAACCGCCCTCCGCCGCGACCTCCGACCCGCACGACGACGAGCTGCGCGCGATCAAGGACCTGATCATCAAGAAGGACATGGAACTGGAGGAGTTGAAGAAGCAGTTGCGGGAGATTCGACAACAACTCGCCGACCGCGATGCCGAGACGGGCGGCGCAACGCGCAAGAGCAGGTCAAGTCCCAAGACTCCAAGCCAAATCCCGTAACGGACGTCTTTCCTCTACATTTTCTGCCGCTCGGCTCTTTCCTCGATTTCTCCCGCCAACAGGATCGCCTCCGCGATTTCCCGCATGGACTTGCGCAGGTCCATGCTCTGGCGTTGAATCAGCCGGAAGGCTTCCTCTTCCGAAAGCTTCTTGGACCGCATGAGATAGCCCTTGGCCCGCTCGAGCAGCTTCCGGACCGCCAGGGCTTCCTGCATCTCGAACGACTTTTCAAGCAGCGTCGTGTGTTCGATAGCGATGGCGGCCTGATTGGCGATCGCCTGCATGAGCTTCACTTCCTCGGCCGTGAAGCTGTGCGGCACAGAGGTATAGCTGTTGATCACGCCGACAGCTTTGTCTCGGATCATCATGGGCACCGAAAGCAGCGAACAGAGGCCCTCTTTTCTGGCCATGTCCGGATACATGTAGTCCTGTTCTTTGGTGACATCCGGTACGATAATGGGCCGGCGTTCCTGGACCGCCCGTCCGCTGATGCTCTGCCCGATCTTGAGGTTGGGCTTCCGGCGGTACGCCTCGCTTAGGCTCTGTGTCGCCACGATCCGCAACTCCCCGGTCGGCTCGTCCAGCAGCATGATGGAACAGATTTTCGAGTTCATCATCTGCGCTGTCATCGTGACGATGAGTTGGAGGACATCCTCGATCAAACGATTCGAGGCGACGGTTTCGGACACCTGCGACAGCGTTTCCAGTTGCAGCGCCTTGCGCTTCATCTGTTCGTAGAGCCTGGCGTTTTCGATGGCCCCGCCGACCTGGTTGGCGATGGTGGAGAGCAGCGCCAACTCGTCCGGTCGATAGCGTCTCGGCCGCTTGTGCTGCACATTGATGACGCCCACGACTTCTTTCTTAGCCATAATCGGCACCGAGACGAAAGCCTGATAGCGGTCCTCCGGCAGATTGTGGAAGAACTTGAACCGCGGATCGTCGCTCGCGTTGCTGGGGATCACCACCCGAGTCCGTTCGCGCGCCACCCACCCCGTGATGCCTTCGCCAAGCCCAATCGTGATTCGGCCGATCAGTTTGGGATGGGGATTCTTCGACGCCCGCAGGATCAATTCATCGCGGCTGTCGGAAAGCAGGTACAAAAGACAGGCGTCGGCCTTGGTCACTTCGACCACCACTTCGACGATGTGCTTGAGCACCGCTTCCAGATCCAACGTATTAGTGATGGACTCGGAAATGCGGTGCAGCACGTCCACCTCGCGCGTTTTCTCGCGCAAAGCCTGCTCCAACTGAGCCAGTGATTGTCGGCGCTTGAACTCCATTTACCTTCCGCTTCTCGCCCCCCGGCCGACGAACCACCGCCGGCAGGCGTCGCGCGCCAAGGGCGCGATCCTGACCCGGCCTACCTGCTCCGGCCATACGCCATAGACCTCTCCGTGCGCCACTTTCTTATCATGCTGCAAGGCCTGCCAGAGCGCGTTGAACGACACCTTGGGCATGGCATCAGGCAGACCCGCGGCGCGCACCAGTCCGCGCAGGCGATCCACGACTTCCTGGCTGCAAATCCCGAGATGCCTGGCCAGGTCGGCTTCCTGCACCATCCCGATAGCAACCGCTTCCCCGTGAAGGAGCGACCGGTATCCTCCGAGGGCCTCCAAGGCATGGCCGATGGTATGTCCGTAATTCAGAATCCGCCGGCGATCGGATTCCCGTTCGTCCTCCGCCACCACCTTCGCTTTGATTTCACACGACCGCTTGATGACCTGTGCCACCGGTCCCGACTCCCTTCGCAAGAGCGCCTCCGTGTGTTTTTCCAGATAGGCAAAAAAGGCTTCGTCCGCGATCATGCCGTACTTGATAACTTCGGCCAGCCCGGCCACCCATTCCCGCTTGGGAAGTGTTGTCAACGTGTCCGGATCGATGAGCACCGCCAGCGGCTGGTGGAACGCACCGATCAGATTTTTTCCAAGGGGATGGTCGACGCCGGTTTTTCCCCCGACGCTGGAATCGACCTGCGCAACCAGGGTCGTGGGGACCTGGACGAAAGGGATGCCTCGGAGATAGATCGCGGCAGCGAAACCGGTGAGATCCCCAATGACGCCACCCCCCAGGGCTATTAGGGCCGACCGCCGTTCGAACTTGGCAGCGATCAGTTCATCCAGAATCTTGGACACCGATCGCAGCGTCTTGCTCCGTTCGCCCGCCGGCAGGATGATCGGCACCGCCCGGAAGCCGGCCGCCTTGACCGAGCGCACAATTCGCGTCAGATACCGTTCCGCCACATGGCGGTCTGTAACGATCCCGACTGTGTTCGAGAGCCCGAGCCGGCCGAGGACGGACCCGATCTCTTGCAGCGATCCACGCGCAATGAGGATGTCGTAGCTTCGCTCGGCGAGCGAGACCCGCACTTCGTACTTCCCGAGCACCTCCACGGTGGTCGCTCCAGGAGTGTTCACGGCCCGTCCGATCGCCTGCGCCAGGACGTACCGCCGCTTGCCACTGGCAAATCCGACGGTCGACAGCGCTGTCGCAGCGGAAAAAAAGGCGGTCAAAACGCGGAGGATGGTAGCACACCCCAGAGGGAAACTAAAAGGCTTTTACGTAAGCCTGATACGCGTCGAAGTTACGCTTCATCTCTTCCAGACTGTCGCCGCCGAACTTCTCGATCAGCGCATTGGCCATCTCGAAGGCGACCACCGCCTCCCCCACCACGCCGGCGGCCGGCACGGTGCAGATATCCGAACGTTCCACCGCGGCATCGAAGGGCTCTTTGGTTTCAATATCCACGCTCTTTTTAGGACTGTACAGAGTCGAGATCGGCTTCATGGCCACCCGAAGGACGATGGGCTGGCCGTTGGTGATCCCGCCTTCCAACCCACCCGCGTTGTTGGTCTTGCGGACGAACTCCCGGCCTGTATGATCGTAATAAATCTCGTCGTGGACCTCCGATCCGAAACGGCGGGCCGCCTCAAACCCCATGCCGATCTCCACCCCTTTCATGGCCTGGATGCTCATCGCCGCCATAGCCAGGCGCGCGCTGAGCCGCCGGTCCCATTGTGCGTAGGAACCCAGGCCGATCGGGGGATTCGTGACCACAACCTCGAAGACCCCCCCGAGCGTGTCGCCCCGATGTTTGGCCGTTCTGATCTGCTCCACCATTTTCGCGCCGGCCTCCGGATCTGGCGAACGGACCTCCGACGCTTCGGCCCGTTCATAGGCTTCGATCGGATCGTCGCATCGTTTGGCGGCGATGCCGCCGATCTCCACCGTGTAGCTGACCACCCGCATCCCGAAATGGCCGAGCAACGCCTTGGCCACTCCGCCGACCGCCACGCGAATCGCCGTTTCCCTGGCGCTGGCTTTTTCGAGGACGTTCCGGATGTCCCGATGACCGTACTTGATGGCTCCGACCAAATCGGCGTGGCCAGGCCGCGGTCTGGTGACCACTTTCTCCGGAGGGATCGGCCCCGGCTCGACGGCCATGACGTCCTTCCAATTCTCCCAGTCCTTGTTCGCGATGAGCAGGCCGATCGGGTTACCGATGGTCAGCCCTTTCCGCACCCCGCAGGCGAACTCGACCTGGTCTTCCTCCACGCGCATGCGCCCCCCCCGGCCATAACCCTTCTGGCGGCGGGCCAGGTCCTGGTTGATCATGTCAGGTGTGAGCGGAAGCCCGGCGGGAACGCCCTCCAGGACGGCAACGAGATACTTACCGTGGGATTCGCCCCCGTTCAAATAGCGCAGCATGATGAGTTACCGGGGGGACTTGTAACGTGTTGCGACGGCGGGTGTCAAGAACTCTTGACGATGGTTGGTGTTAAGAAGATGAGCAGTTCCTGTTTCGCCACGCTTTCGGTCTTACTCTTGAAAAGCCAGCCGAGAACTGGAATCCTGGACAGATACGGGACCCCCGTGACCGTGTTGGTCTGAGTATCGACGAACACACCGCCGATGACCATGGTCTCTCCGTCCCGCACCATGACTTGGGTGGTGGCCTCGCGCCGATCAATGCTGGGACCAGCGGGATTGCTCCTGGCGCCGACCGCATTGCGAGTCGCCCGGACCTTCAGCAGAATCTGTTTTCCGATTTCTTTGGGGTCGCGGGATGTAATCTGCGGCGTCACGTTCAGTTCGAGGTTGGCGTCAACAAACGTCGTCTGGGTCCCCTGCAGTGAGGTGGTCTGGAAGGGAATCGATTCGCCCTGCGCGATCTTCGCGTCGCGCTTGTCCAGTGTCGTGATCTTGGGCGCTGCGATCACCTTGGTCAATCCAAGGAGTTCTCCCGCCGAGAGTCGGAGATCGAGTAAGGCTCCGTCGGCCTTGCCGAACGTAAAACCTGCCGCGGGCGTGGCGGCAAGGCCGGTCACGGCCGCAGGCAGGTTGACCAGAAAATCCGAAGCTTGGGCACCGAAGGCTCCTGTATTCCCGCTGCGGAAATTGGCCACTCCGAAGGAAGGACCCATTTGGTTCACGTTCTGGATTCCCCACTGCACGCCAAGGGAACGGGTATAGGTGGTATCAGCCTGAACGATCCGCGCTTCGATCTGTACCTGCGGTAACTCCAAGTCTAATCCTTCCACCAGTTGCTTGAAGGCCACCATCTGCGATTCGGTATCCTTCACCACCAGCGCATTGCTGGCTACGTTGAAGTTCATTGTGCCCCGGGGACTCAAATACTGTCGCAACGAAGTCATCAACTCCTGGGCGTTAACATTGCGAATGTAGAATACCCGCGTGACCAACGGTTCTGCTTTGGTCTTGGATTCCTTGACCCGCGCTTCATCGTCTTGCTGCTTGGCGATATTGGCCAAAGTGTCAACCCAGACGATGTTACCCTGTTTGATCATGCCCAACCCGTTCATTCGCAGCAACATGTCCAACGCTTGATCCCAGGGCACGCTGACCAGCTTCATCGTGACCTTCGCTTTGACCCCTTCTCCCACTACGATGTTGAACCCGCTGACTTCGGCGATGAGACGCAACACATTCGTGATGTCGGCCTGTTGGAAATCGAGCGAGATTCTCCGGCCGACAAACCGGGTCTGACCGGTCACCATGTCAGATTCCCTGCTTTCTTTGCCCTCTTTGTCATTCGGCTCGGTCGCCATTTGCGCAAGACGCGGTGCAACCGCACGGCGAGGGGCGCGCTCGACCCACAGAGCCGGTTTGAACGTTCCGCTCGACGTTCCAACCACCTGAGCGCTCGACTTCCCATCCATCATGAACCGCGGAGTCGAAACCGCCGGTTCCGCCGGTTCCGGCCGGTTCATCAACCTGACGACGATTCGCCCGTCCTCGAGATGCACGTCATGACGGACCGGCCCAGACAGATCAAACACCAGCCGAATCTTATCCGGATGGTTGCCAATCCTGATCCGCTTCAAGAGCGGGTGATCGATGGTCAGGACCGGGAACGGGACGGCCGATGCCACGTCGGCCAGATCCAGAATGAGTCGAGTGCCGTCGATCAATTGTTCACGATACCGGAACCGACCGTCACCCGACACCAACACGGTAACTTCCTCCGCGCTTCGTTTCACGTCGATCCTGTCGACGACACCGGCTTGCGCGCGTACCCGGACCGGCATTCCCACACCGTACCCCGCCGACCCCGCATCGTCCATCGCCTCGGCGACTTCTGGTCCCCCAACGTTCGCATCGACGATCGAGAAGCCGCCACGCGCACCGGCCGCATCCGGGACGGTGTCCGCGCCGCCGAATGCAAGCGCGGGGCCCCCGATCGCCCAAAAGGCAACCCAGCTCAGAACAATTCGTGAGTGGCGACGTATGCGGCTCATTCTTGGCCCTCTTTCGCATGCAGAAGCTTGACGTACTCCCGCTCCTGCTTTTTTCCGTAAATGTCTGTGAATCGTTCCTGGACAATGATGCCTCGCTCCGTAATCGCGCTGACCACGCCGTTATTCGGACCGATGCGCGTCCCGCGTCGGACCGCATAGCCCTTCCCGTCAGGCGTCTGCACCATTGCGGTGTATCCGTATGCACCCCAGACAATTCCAATGAGGGTCAATTCAGTCAGGCCGACTCGCTGAAGCGGCGGCAAATTCTCATCAGCCGGACCGATACCCTGCCCCTGCTGCACAATGGGGGCAAAGGGATCACGCCGCCCCGACGGGTCATACGAAAATCCTCCTGACTCAGACGTCAGCATAGGCTCTGTGGACGATCCAACCGGCTCGATTGGCGGCGCTGCAACGCTGCCCGGCGCCTGTCTTGGCACATCCGTCATCGGAGTCACTTTCAGCGAGTCGGACCTCATCTGGTTGATCTGCCTCATGTGCTGGGCTGCGGCTGCGTCCTGCGATAAGGCATGATCGAACCCGAACGGACCGACACAAACGACGAGCCCCCAGCCGAGGACAACAGCGAACGTCCGGGGACACCTATCTCCGACGGAATTCTTTTCTTCCAGTCGTCTTTTCCGTAATCCATCGATCATGTGTCATGCGTTCGGCTTTACTTCTTGGCGGCCGGCGTTCCTTTTTTTTCCTGCGGCGCGGCAAAGGCGACAAGGTCGAACACCGTCTGGGTCACTACCCGTCCCTGTTCGATGCGCGGAGAACCCATTTTGAGATCGGAGACGTTGATGATTCGAGGCAATTTGTTGATCCGATCGAAGAACAGAGCCGCCGTGTGGTACCCACCAGCCACCTCGACGCTGACCGGCATCCTGACGAAGAGTTTGGACGGATCCTCCGTTTGCGCACCAGGCTTCCACAACTTGATATCCAGACCCAATTTGACTCCGAGATCGGACAGTTGCTTGAGCAGCATGACCGCCTCTTCCTCGGGCGGAAGCCGCTCCTTTTTCTTGGCCAAATCGATCTCCAACTGTTTGTTGGCAGCGATCAGCTCGTCAAGGTGTTTGACTTTGATGGTCAAGGTTTGAATGTCGGTATCCAACTTGGCGATCTCGGTCTGCAGTCCCGCAATGACCATGCTCTTGGGCTCGACAATATAGTAATAGAACCCCACGACAATGCCGGCAAGGAACAGCCCCAGCAACGCGATCTTCTGAGTCGGAGGAACGCCGCGCAGAGATTCCAGGTTGAGACCAGACAGGGCCATGTCAGCCTTTCAATGCGAATCCGAGTTTAAATTGATACACGTTGATCTTGCTCTCTTGCGCCGAGCGACTTTCCAATAACCTGATGTTGGTGAAATAGTCCGTGCGTCGCAGGTTGTTGACGAATTCCACGATGTCGTCGTTGGAAAGGGCTCGCCCTTCCAGTTCCACGTTGTTGCCCTGCACGCTCAACCGGACAAGCCACAGTTTGAGGGGTTCCAGACTCTGGCTGACATAATCCAACACGCGGACAGGCCCCGAACGCGATTTTTCCAATTGCTCGATGATACGATTCTTGTCCTCGAGCAGCTTCTTCTTGGCTTCAAAATCCTCGACCTGTTTGAGCTGCTCTTTGAGGAGCGCCAACTGCTTTTCCTTTTCCTGTTTTCCGGTCTGATGCCTTTCGATCTCCTCGTCCAACGATGAGGAATACCACCAGCATCCGGTTAGTGTGATCACAAGCGCTCCGACCCCCAGCAACGCCTCAGCCCTGACATCCCATTGCTGCTTGGGCTTCCGTGCCCTCGGCCCTTGGAGGAGATTGATTCTGATCATCGATCACCCACCGTCCGCAGCGCCAACCCCACGCCGACTGCGGCGAGGGGCGCCAATTCCTCTAACGTTTCCGGATCGATGCCGCTGACCGAGGTGTCGATTTCGTTGAACGGGTTGGCGAGTTCGACCTCAACGCGCATCCGGTCGCACAACTGTTGGCTCAGCCCGGCAACTTTTGCGCCTCCTCCGCACAGTAAGACCCGATCAATGTCCCCTTCAGGAGACGTGGTCTTGAAGTAATCGACCGTCCTCGCGATTTCGGACGCTACCTCAGCATTGACGCTGTCGATGACGCGAGCGACGGTTTGTCGGTCGCTTCCCTCAACGTGTCGGCCTTTCTTCGCCTCTTCCGCTTCTTCATACGACATGCCCATTTCCCGCTGGATGGCTTCGGTATAACGATTGCCTCCCAGCGGAATATCGCGGGTGAACAGGGATGTCCCGCCTTTAACGATGTTCACGTTCATGACGCTGGCGCCGAGATTGACCAGCGCGGTTGTGTCTTCTTGGGCCACCGGATAATTGATCGCGTGCATATTCTCGACCGCAAATGCATCAACATCCATAACGACGGGAACCAAACCGGCCCCTTTGACCAACTCGGTCAGCTCGTTGACCTTGTCTTTTTTGGCCGCGACCAGGATGATGGACATCTGTGGTTCGGCGTCGTTGCCGACTTTCGAGGGATTCAGCACATGAAAATCCAGATTGACTTCGTTGATGTCGAAGGGGATGTACTGTTCCGCAGCGAGCTTGACCTGTTCTTCAAGTTCTTCCTCCGGCATCGGCGGCAAGGTGATTTTCTTGATGATCACCGCGTGTCCGGAAATGGAAATTGCGACGTTCTTCAATTTGACGTTGTTTTCTTCCATGAGTTCCTTGATGGCCGAGACGACCCGCGCCTCGTCCATCACCGTGCCGTCCACGATCACCTCGGGTTCGAGGGCCTGTACGCCGAACTTCTGCAGCACATACCGTCCCCTGTTCTCCTTGAGCTGCACCAGCTTAATCCCGCTCGAACCGATGTCCAACCCGACCAACTGACGCTTCGGGGAAAACATCGCAAAGACATCGGCATCGAGCAGACTTTTGAACGAACCGAGCATGCGTCTACCTCTCTCAGAGAACCGCTTTCCGCGCCCGAATGAATTTTTTGATCTCCTTGACGTTCTCCGGCGTGTAGAGCCTCCAGTTACGCCAGTCGCGAGGTGGGCCCGATATCAACCCTTCTCGCTCCCATCGGAACAGGGTTGCTCGGGAAACGTCGAAGAGGTCACAAATCTGATTCGTCTTGTACCACTTCTTCTTATTCTCTGGAACGGTTTTCGACTTCTTCACAAATCCGCCGCAGCCTTACTTAAGAAATGCAGACGATTGGAGTTACGTTGCAAGTATAGTCAATATGCTACACCTGTCAAGCAAACCCTCACTGCGCGCACGCGGTGAAAGCGGCATGGTATGTTCTAGCGACTCGTCAGAGGAGCGCCTGGCCGGCCTGCGTTGTTCGCAAAGGTTCGTGATCGCACTGCTGAGGCGCCTGGATCGTCGGACTGATTCCGATGGGAAAAGCCATGGGTGCCCATGCGGAGATCTAAGGGAGGGATACCTAATTCGCAGCGCGTCGGCGGTTGCGGACGAAGCCCTCGGTAGAAGGATAATGCGGGCTAGGCCTTGTGAAGATCGCGATGCACAAGCGTGACCTCATGCCCCATGTTGGCGAGACTATCCCGCAGACGCAGAGCGAGTGCAACGGAACGATGGCGTCCTCCCGTGCAACCCAGCGCGATGGTCAGGTAGCTCCGACGCTCGCGTTCGAAGAGGGGAATAAGGAACTTGAGCATGCCTTCAACCAGCCCGAGGAATGCGATCGCGTCGGGATCGCTGAGAACATAGGTCCTGACGCGCGGATCTTCACCCGTGAGCGGCTTGAGCTCCGAGACAAAAAAGGGATTTCGCAGGAAACGGACGTCAAACAATAAATCGATGTCGTAAGGAACACCGAACTTGAACCCGAACGTCACCAAAGAGATCGTGAGGCGATGTGGTCCTTCTTCTCGCTTGAATTGGCGCGCGAGAAGATCTTTCAGCTCATGCACCGTCAGATCGGACGTATCAATAATGCGGTCGGCTTGACCGCGCAGTTCCGTCATCCGTTCCCTTTCGAAGCGCACGCCTTCCAGAACCGGCAAATGCGGCAACAACGGGTGGGGGCGCCTGGACTCAGAAAATCGACGGACGAGCACCTCTTCCTTGGCTTCCAAAAACACCAATTCGACGGAATGGCCCAAAGCCTTGACCCGATCAAGGATGCTTACAAAATCCGAAAAAAACACCCGTTCCCGAATATCGATTCCGAGCGCCACGTTCTTGATCTCACCACCTTGCTGATTGCAAAGCTCGACGAAGGTGGGCAAAAGCGCCACCGGGAGGTTGTCCACACAGAAATACCCCTCGTCTTCGAAAAACTTGAGCGCGTGGGTTTTGCCCGACCCCGAAAGACCGCTGATAATTACAAGGTTAAGCGCGGACATGTAATTCCATGGGCGCTTGCGGCTCCGGATCGATCAATTCGACCTCGCCGCTGGCGAGCCGCCTGAGCACCTGCAATGTATTCGACGCCTCGTTGACGAAAACAAGGATAGCCGATGGATTCTCGCCCAACTTTGCCACCGCATCGTTCAAGCGAAGAACGGGTGCGGCTGAACGCACCATCTTGACTTCGACCGCTTGCGTCGCAGGCGCGCGTTCCTTGGGTCTCAATGCTTTTCTCTGCGAACCGCCTTTATGATTGATCAACCGGTCTTTTCGCTTCCGAATCTGACTTTCGACCTTGTCGACCAATTGATCAATGGATGCGTACATCTCCTCAGTCGATACTTTGGCTTGAATCGCCCTTCCGTTGAGCATGCAGGTCGCTTCCGCGGTGTGCCGGAACTTTTCGACCCCGACGACGACCTGAATATTGCTCAACTTGACGCCGAACCGCTCCAACCGCTTCAGCTTGGTCTCCACGTACCGCCTGAGCGCGGCGGTGATTTCAACATGTCGCCCGGTCAGCAGCACTTGCATCGTTGTCCCTCATATCTCCTGCGTTGTCCCAAATCGCATGTAGGCGCCTTGCTCCATCCTTTTGCTCGTCCACAGGCACGGGCGTCCGGTGCGACGCCGCGCGTGGCACACGACAGGCTTTCATCTTGCTCTACCGATCTGATCGATGATGGCGAAGAACGGGCCTTAGAAGAAGCGCTTGCGCTGGTTGGCTGACGGAATATTCTCTTCTGCTCGGTATTTCGCTACGGTCCGGCGCGCAATGACGATGTTCTGCTTCCGCAATCGGGCCGCAATCTCCTCATCCTTCAATGGGCGGGTGGCATCTTCCTCCGCCACCATTTTCCGAATCATCTCACGGACGGTGACGGAAGACAACATATCAGTCGGCTGGTCGGCGCGCTGGAGCCCGGCGTTGAAAAAGAACTTCAGCTCCAACATGCCCTGCGGGCAGTACATGTATTTGTTGGCCGTCACGCGACTGATCGTCGATTCGTGCATGCCGATGTCCTCGGCCACTTGTTTTAACACAAGCGGCTTCAAATATTGGACCCCGTGCTCGAAAAACTGTTGCTGAAACTTGACGATGCTGGAGACAACCTTCACGATTGTCTTGTTCCGCTGCTCGATGCTGCGGATGACCCACTGTGCAGCTCGCAATTTCTCGTCCAGATAGGCCTTGGTCTCCGGGGAGTGTCCACCGGCCATCAGTTGCTTGTAATAAGGGCTGATTCTCAGGCGGGGGAGACCGTCGTCGTTAAGCAAGACTACCCACTCACCTTCGTTTTTGACCACAAAGACATCTGGCACAATCGCATAATTGTGGGTGTTCGCGAATGGACGGCCGGGCTTCGGCTCCAGTCCCTCGATGATCTTCGTTGCCTGGCACACTTCTTCCAGCGAGACATTGAGCGCTTTGGCGATGCGTCCGTATTGCTTTTTCTCCAAGTCCTTCAGATGGTGCAGAATAATCGCCTCGACCACCGACCCTCTTAATGCGCCGGGCCTCGCTCCGATCGATCCGATCGGACCGCGTCCCAGATAGCCCAACTGAAGCAGAAGACACTCCGATAAATCGCGGGCGCCGACACCGCTGGGATCGAATGTTTGGATCACTTTCAGCACCGATTCCGCTTCCTCGACAGAGAACTCGGTGCCTTCGACGACTTCGGTCAGCGGAATCCGCAGATAGCCGTCGTCGTCGATATTCCCGACGATCAAACGTCCGATTGCCTTGTGGCGATCTGAAAGACCGGACAATGAAAGCTGCCACAGCAAATGATCTTCCAGCGAGGTTGCCCTGGCGACCGTCTGGTCATAGGAAGGAAACTCATCCTGAACAGAGGAAGGATATTCCGTATCGCCGGCGCGGCGATCGCTGTCGAAGTAGTCTTCCCAACCCGCTGCCGTGAGATCTTCCGGACTCTCGTCCCCACCCGTGGATCCCTCATCGTCGGCTCCGCCTCGGCCGGATGACCGCGAGTACTCGGTTCCGTCCAGGTCGGCTTCATCGGATCCGGCCGAGCCGTTTTCTTCGGCCTCGGCGGGCACCTCTTCCAACAGAGGATTCTCCATCAGGTGCTGGGCCAAACTCTGCTGAAGTTCCAACCGTGAAAGCTGCAGCAGCTTGATCGCCTGCTGCAACTGAGGAGTCATGATGAGCTTCTGGCTGAGCCGAAGATCAAGTCGCAGTTTCATATTGCTACCTTTGCACCATCACCCATACCCATCAGAGCCGGAACCGCTCGCCCAAGTAGACCGCCCGCGCCGTCGCACTGTTCACGATGACTTCCGGAGAGCCGGCTTCCAGGATCCGTCCCTCATTGATGATGTAGGCCCGATCCGTAACGGACAGCGTTTCCTGCACATTGTGGTCGGTGATCAAGATCCCGATGTGTTTCTGCTTGAGGCGAGCGATGATCTGCTGGATATCCGCCACGGCGATCGGATCGATGCCCGCGAACGGTTCGTCGAGCAGCAGAAAGAGAGGTTGCGTCGCCAAGGCTCTGGTAATTTCCAACCGGCGCCGCTCTCCTCCCGAAAGAGAGTAGGCTTTGCTTGTTCGAAGATGGGTCAATTCCAGTTCCCCCAACAACGCCTCGACTCGCTGTTCGCGCTCCGTCGCCCCAAGGTCCAGCATTTCGAGAATCGCCAAAATGTTTTCTTCGACCGTGAGGCGGCGGAAGACCGACGACTCCTGGGGGAGATATCCGATTCCCTTCCGCGCCCGCTTATACATCGGCAGATCCGTGACCATCTCGCCGTTCAAGTAAATATCGCCGGAGTCCGGCTGACAAAGCCCAACCATCATGTCGAAAATGGTGGTCTTACCGGCTCCATTCGGTCCGAGTAAACCGACCACTTCGCCGGCCCGTACCTCCAGCGAGACGCCTTTCACGACGGTTCTTCCCTTAAAGCTCTTCACCAGACCGGTCGCCGACAGGAGCTCGCCCAATTCACAGGAACTCGTTACAGGCTCGGCCTTTGAACCGGTCAACGCGCAGGCATCCAGCATTAGCGCCCTCCTGCTTCTCCCTCGATCGTCACGCGAGAACCGCCTTCGACAACGCTTCGATCTTCGGCGAGAAACATCGTAATCCGCTTCCCACTGACCCGCGTTCCTTTTTGCCAAGCCACCGGGTCACCGGTCAGCACAATCTTCTCTTCGTCTTGATAGTAGACCGCCTTTTGGCAGGTCGCCCGTCCATCGTCTTTTTCGATCCTGACCCGCCCGATCGCTTCGATCATGCTGACCGCTCGGTTCGACATGGCAGGAATAGCCTCGCGC
This sequence comes from Nitrospira calida, assembly GCF_976986435.1. Lineage (NCBI taxonomy): Bacteria > Pseudomonadati > Nitrospirota > Nitrospiria > Nitrospirales > Nitrospiraceae > Nitrospira > Nitrospira calida. The sequence continues at coordinate 1,371,436 of NZ_OZ335950.1, read as the reverse complement.
TTCCGACCGGAGCCTTCCGCAGTCCCCCGCCCTCCGCTCCGATCGCCATTGGATTTCTCTTTCCCCTCCGTGTCAGCCGGTCGAAATGACACCACCATACGATCGGAATGAACCACCAGCGACCCCTTGATCAGTACCACTGCACCTTCAAAAACGGCCTTGCTGTCCTGGTTGCGGACAGTCATTTTTTGCGCGGTGATCGTCGTGCTGGTGTTCGAAGAAAAGGCCGCTTTCGCCTCACGAGACTCCGACGAATGAACGTGTTCCGCTAGCCCCAGTCCAAACGCGCTAATCAGCGTGATGAATATCCACATGGACGTCTTCGAGAACCTGAAATTCTTCGGACTGCACCTTCCCGATCAGCCCACGACCGTTCACGTGCAACCCATGACCTACGATCGCTACGGGCTCGGCCGTGCTGATTTCACCCCGTTCTTCGTTCCATGTCAGATGGTTCGTATAAATTGTATACCCGCTTTCGGTGTGCACGACGATCGGATCGGTTTGATTGGAGAGGATGAAATTTTTTTTCATGGTGTCGAGCATCCCTTCATCCCCTTGTAAAGTAAATTCACGTCCCTTATCTCCGTAAAGAGTGATACGGACTCGATCCAGAACGGCTCGGTTTTCCCCCTCGAACAAGCGAGCTTTCTGGGCACGTACCTCCCACTGTACGGCGCCGTCCTTCGTTTGCACGAAGGTAAATCCCTGGATGCTTGCGTCGGCCTGTTCAAAGTCGGTCGCCGGGGTAAGCTTGGAGGAGGAAATCGATTCAGCGCGGGTCAACAACAGGTAGACAAGAAACGAGGCAAACATGGCGCTCATGGCGAGTAAAAATCCGCGGAACCAACGCTGCCACACTTCCCGTCACTCCGCTTTCTTCACAGTACATCCATGAAAACTTGTGCTGGCACGATAATAGCATGGCGGGCGGTGCAAGTAAACGCAACGCCGTAAGCTCGCCCAGACCATGCTTAAGATTCACGAAGAAGAGTAACGCGGGGGAGACAAGACGTGGGGGACAGCTTCAACACCACCACCCAAACCTTGCTTAAGCAGAAGAGCTGTCAGACATTTCCGGCGTCGATTGTTTGGATGCCCCTCCCTTCTTTTGATCTCCGGCCTTCCCGGATGCGGGCGGCTTGGCCTGGTCGGAAACACCCGCTCTGGAGACTAACTCGATCGCAACCATCTCGGCCGCGTCGCCGACGCGACGACGCGTCTTGATGATGCGCGTATATCCGCCCGGACGATCGCGAAACCGCAACGCGACATCGTCGAATAATTTCGAGACCACGGCTTTGTTTCGGAGAAACCCGAGCGCACGCCGCCTGGCGGGTAACGTCCCTTCTTTTCCCAGCGTGATCATCCGCTCGGCGAACCCGCGCACCTCTTTGGCCTTGGCCTCCGTCGTTTCAATGCGCTCTTGATCGAGCAGCGACGTCACCAGACTCCGAAACAGCGCCCATCGATGCTTGGTCTTGCGGCCGAGTTGCCTCCCTTTTTTCCTGTGACGCACGGCAGCTCCCCTCGTTTATGAATCGGATTTGGGATTCCCATCGCCGGACGGCAACCCATCCAACTTCATGCCCAGACTCAAGCCCATGCCCGCTAGAACTTCCTTGATCTCGTTGAGCGATTTCTTGCCAAAGTTCTTGGTCTTGAGCATCTCGACCTCGGTTTTCTGGACGAGATCGGCGATGGTTTTGATGTTCGCGTTCTTGAGACAGTTGGCGGCCCGGACCGACAGCTCCAACTCGTTGACGCTCCGGAACAGGTTCTTGTTGATTTCGTGCGTTCGCTCGTCCTTAGCCGCTTCCGGCTTGGCTTCCGCCCGCTCCTCCGGATTGATGAAGATATCCAGATGATCGCGCAGAATGCTCGCGGCCGTAGAGAGCGCATCCTGCGGCGTAATCGTGCCGTCCGTCCAAATTTCCAACGTCAACTTGTCATAATCAGTCACACGACCGACCCTGGCGTTTTCCACGTGGAAGTTCACCCGCTTGATGGGTGAGAAGATGGAGTCCACCGCAATGACGCCGATAGGCAACCCCTCCTCTTTATTCCGCTCCGCTGGCACATAGCCACGCCCGTGCTTGACAACCATCTCCATGTCGAGCGTGGCATCTTTGTCCAGCGTGGCGATGTGCAGATCCGGCGTGAGAATGGTGATGTCGCCGTCGTGAACGATGTCCGAACCTTTCGCCTCACCGGGTCCCTTCTTTTTGAGGCGAATCGTTTTCGGCTTGTCGGAGTGGAGAGCCAGCCGGAGACTCTTCACATTGAGAATGATCGACGTGACATCCTCCGTCACACCCGGAATCGTCGAAAATTCGTGCAGGACCCCCTCGATCCGGACAGTGGTCACGGCGGCGCCGGTCAAGGACGACAGCAGTACCCGTCGGAGCGAGTTGCCGATAGTCGTCCCAAATCCTCTCTCGAAAGCCTCCGCCGTGAATCTGCCGTACGTCGGGGAGAGAGTTTCTTTGTCGACCTCGACCCGCATCGGGATCTGAAAGTCCTTCATCGCCTTGATCATGATTCCCCCTTCACTTCATCCATTGGACCAGAAAGCCAGTCGTCCGGAAGCCGGTCGTTGATTCCAGCAGAATCGAGGTCCTATCTGGAATACAACTCCACGACCATCTGCTCATTGACGGGAAGTCCGATCTGCTCCTTTGTCGGCAGCGCTCGAACTGTCCCTTTGAAGGCAACCCGATCCAGTTCCAACCACTCGGGGATCCCCCGCCCGTCCACAGCTTCCAGGGCGGCCAACACCGATACCAGGCTCCGGCTTTTGGGCCGGATCTCGACGACGTCCCCGACTTTCACAATCGCCCCCGGGATATTCGTTCTCCGGCCGTTCAGAAGCACATGGCCGTGATTCACTAGTTGACGTGCTTCTTTCCTCGAGGAGCCGAACCCCAGACGATACACCACGTTGTCGAGCCGGCATTCGAGCAAACGCAGCAAAGACTCGCCGGTGACCCCCGCTTGTCGCTCGGCTCTTTCGAACATCCCCCGGAATTGTCGTTCCTGCAAGCCATAAATCCGTCTCAATTTCTGTTTTTCTCTCAACTGAAGGCTGTAATCCGAAATCCGCGGACGTCCCTGGCCATGCTGACCCGGCGGATAACTCCGCCGCTCGATCGCGCATTTCTCCGTCATACAACGGGAGCCCTTTAGAAAGAGCTTTTCCCCTTCACGGCGACACAGCCGACAAACCGGACCACGGTACTTCGCCATTGTTCTTCCTCGTGAATCGGAATTCGTTACACGCTCGATCGAAAGATCCGTTTCTTTACGATCACCGCCAACGTTTAACGGTTAACCTCGCTCTTTACACTCGTCGACGCTTCGGCGGGCGACAGCCGTTATGGGGGATGGGCGTCACGTCGCGGATCAGATTGATCCTCAAACCGGCGGCTTGGAGCGACCGGATCGCCGATTCCCGTCCAGCGCCCGGCCCATTCACATAGACGTCGACCTGGCGCATACCGTACTCCATCGCTTTCCTGGCGGCGGCCTCTCCAGCCCGCTGCGCGGCGAAGGGCGTACTCTTCCGCGAACCCTTGAATCCCTGATTGCCGGCGCTCGCCCAGACCACCGTATTTCCGCTCATGTCGGTGATGGTCACTATGGTGTTGTTGAAGGAGGCCTGCACATGCGCCACCCCGCTCTGGACGATTTTTCGTTCTTTTTTCCTGCCCTTCTTCACACTCATGGGATGTCCTTTTCGCGATCAGCTTATATTCTTAGCTGCCCGGTACTCCCGCCGGTTTACGCGCCTTCCCGATTGACGCCCGGCGCCCCTTTCTGGTCCGCGCATTGGTTCTTGTCCGTTGTCCCCGTACCGGCAAACCCTTACGATGCCGCAAGCCCCGGTAGGTCCCCGTGTCGATCAGCCGTTTGATATTCATTGACACTTCCTTCCTCAGGTCCCCCTCGACTCGATAATCCCGCTCGATGATTTCCCGCAACTTGATGATTTGGTCCTCACTGAGGTTTTTGACCCGAATCGAGCCGTCCACCCCCGCCTTTTTCAAGATTTGCTGGGCCGAGGACCGACCGATTCCATAGATATAGGTCAGCCCCACATCGATTCTCTTCTCCCGCGGCAAATCAACTCCCGCTATCCGAGCCATGCGCCCTCCAACCCGCTAAACGTGACACGTTAATCGCGAAACAGGCAGCGACCCGTCTCACGTTTAACGGTTCACGGCTTCTACCCCTGCCGCTGTTTGTGGCGCGGATTCTCGCACAACACCCGCACCACCCCCCGGCGACGGACTACTTTGCATTTCGAACAGATTGGCTTGACGGACGACTTCACTTTCATGGTATGGACCCCGCTCCCCGTTCAAGACCCCGAAGTCTCTGCGCCTGCGACCGCCGTGTCGTCCCCTCATTTGAAGCGGTACGTGATTCTTCCCCTCGTCAAGTCATAGGGCGACAATTCGACGGTCACCCTGTCGCCCGGCAGAATGCGAATGAAATGCATGCGCATCTTACCGGAAATATGAGCCAAGATCTTGTGGCCGTTATCGAGTTGGACCCGGAACATAGCGTTCGGCAATGTTTCCACCACCGTTCCCTGGACTTCAATAACTCCTTCTTTCGGCACGAAGACAGATCTCTCCTTTTTTTCCGCTACAACTTTGTCAGGATTCGAGCCGGGCCGCTGGGCTGAATCGCGATCGTGTGCTCAAAGTGCGCGGACAGGCTGCCGTCTTTGGTTACCGCTGTCCACTGATCGTCCAGGATCCGGACTGCACTTCCGCCCATATTCACCATCGGTTCAATGGCCAGAACCATTCCGTATTGAAGCCGAGGGCCCTGCCCCGGTTTGCCGTAATTCGGCACCTGCGGTTCCTCGTGGAGTTGGCGCCCGATCCCGTGCCCCACGAAATCGGTCACAACGGAGTATCCCGCAGCCTCCACGTGACGCTGAATCGCATGCGAGATATCAGACAGCCGATTGCCGACGACCGCTTGTTCGATGCCGAGATACAATGCTTCTTCGGTCACCTTCATGAGCCTCGCCGCTTCAGGAGAAACTGCTCCAACGGCTACCGTCATCGCAGCATCTCCATAGAATCCGTCAACGATGACCCCCAAGTCGAGCCCGACGATGTCCCCTTCTTTTAACGGGCGTTTGGACGGAATGCCGTGCACGACCTGTTCGTTCACGGATGTGCAGAGTGTCTTCGGATAGTTCCGGTAACCCTTGAAAGCCGGCCGTCCGCCCCGCGCGATGATGAACTCTTCTGCAAACCGGTCAAGCTGTTCGGTCGTGACCCCGGGACGGATTTCCTTTTTTAAGGCTTCCAGGGTTTCCGCAACCAACTTCGACGCCTGCGCCATAATCTCGATCTCTTCAGGCGTCTTCAAGATAATCATGTCAACCCAAACCCTGCAAGCAGTGCCGTCAACCGTTCATGAACCGACTCCACTGAACCCGATCCATCCAGATTCGACAAAAGTCGCCTCTGATCATAATACGCGATCAAGGGCGCTGTTTGCTCCTCGTACACCCTCAGGCGGGCTTCGATCGTTTCCTTTCGGTCATCGTTCCTCTGAATCAACTGCTCGCCGCATCGGTCGCACAGTCCGGGCTTCCGCGGAGGGGCAAAATCCACATGGAACACGGCCTGACACCTCGGACAGCTCCGTCGACCGCTTAGCCGCTTGAGAATTTCTTCGTGCGGCACCTGAAAATTAATCACACGGTCGAGACGGGTTCCAGCAGCTTTCAGGATCTTGGCCAACTCTTCCGCTTGGGGCACCGTCCTGGGGAAGCCGTCCAGAATGAATCCATTCGCGCAATCCGGTTCAGCCAGCCTCTCGCGCACCATCCCGATCACGACGGTATCGGGAACCAGCTCACCGGCGTCCATAGCGCTCTTTGCGGCCAATCCCAATGGCGTTTTGTTCTTGACCGCCTCCCGAAGCAGGTCGCCAGTGGAGACCTTCGGCCGGTGAAACCTGGCCGCCACCCGATCAGCTTGCGTGCCCTTGCCCACCCCCGGAGCGCCAAGAAAGACCAGCCGCATGGCGTGCGTTCACCCGCTTCGCCCTCTGAGACGCCCCTTGGCCAAAAACCCCTCATAGTTACGCATGAGCATGTGGGACTCGATCTGTTGCGCGGTATCCAGTCCTACCCCGATCACAATGAGCAAGGAAGTTCCGCCGAAATAGAACGGCACGTTCAACTTATAGATAAGGAACTCGGGAATCACGCACACCGTCGCCAAATAGATCGAGCCCGCGAACGTAATACGGGTCAGCACCTTGTAGATATAGTCGGAAGTCCGCTGCCCAGGCCGAATACCGGGAATGAACCCTCCGTACTTCTTCATATTGTCAGCCATGTCGACTGGGTTCAGCACGACGGCGGTGTAGAAAAAACAAAAGAAAATGATCAAGCCGACATACAGGACCGTGTAGAGCAGCGAACCCGGAGCCAGCTGCGTCCCCAACGATTTGATCCACGGCGTTTCGAAAAACCCGGCGATCGTCGCAGGAAAGGCGATGATCGACGACGCAAAGATTGGTGGAATGACCCCGGCCGTGTTAATTTTGAGCGGGATATGGGTGCTTTGTCCCCCATAGACCCGGCGCCCGATCACCCGCTTGGCGTACTGCACTGGAATCTTCCGGCGCCCGCTTTCCAAAAACACGATAGCCGCGACGACGGCCAGCATAATGACCGCCAGAGCGACCAACAACATGAGGCTCAACTGGCCCACCTTGTACAGATCGAACGTCTGCGCCACCGCACTGGGAAGGCGAGCCACAATACCCGCGAAAATGATTAACGAGATGCCGTTCCCGATCCCCCGTTCGGTGATTTGTTCGCCCAGCCACATTAGAAATCCGGTTCCGGCCGTAAGCGTGATCACCGTCATCAACCGGAACCCCCAGCCGGGATTCAACACAAATGCGCCTTGATTCATCCCCTCGAGGCCGATCGCAATTCCAAATCCCTGGATCATTGCGATCCCAACCGTGCCGAATCTGGTGTATTGTATGATCTTTTTTCGTCCCCGTTCGCCCTCCTTGGCCAGTTTGGACAGTTGAGGAATCACCACTGTCAGAAGCTGGAGAATGATCGATGCGCTGATGTAGGGCATAATGCCCAGCGCAAAGATCGTCAGCCGGGACAGCGCCCCTCCCGAAAAAATGTCCAAGAATCCCAGCAGCGAACCGCCTTTTTCGACCAGAAACTTCGCCAGTTCATCGTTGTTGATACCAGGCGTGGGGATATGCGCACCCACCCGGTACACGATGAGCATCCCGAGCGTGAAAAGGATCCGGATGCGCAGTTCGGGAATCTTGAAGATATTCTGAAAACTGGTCAGGAGTCGCTCAAACACCGCGGATGACCTCGGCTCTCCCCCCAGCCGCTTGAATCTTTGCCTCTGCGGATTTGCTGAACTTATGAGCCCGCACGACCATGGGGCGCCCGACATCGCCGAGCCCGAGGATCTTGACCGGCAGATGTTTGCGTTTGATCAGTCCGGCGTCGGTCAGCACTTCCGGAGTGATAGGATCGACCGCGCCGAGACCCGCCAGCGCTTTTAAATTCACGATGGCGTATTCCTGTCGGAACGGATTGGTGAACCCATACTTGGGCAATCGGCGGACCAATGGCATTTGCCCACCTTCAAATCCGGGACGTTTGCCCCCTCCGGATCGCGCCAACAACCCCTTGTGGCCCTTCGTCGCGGTCTTACCGTGACCCGACCCCGGTCCCCGACCGACCCGCTTTCGACGTTTTTTCGCTCCGCGAGGCGGAGTCAGCTCGTGCAGCTTCATTGCGGACGTACTTCCAATAAATATCCGACCTTCTGAATCATCCCCCGCACCTGTGGGGTGTCGGGATGTTGAACGGACTGACGCACTCGACGAAGCCCCAACCCCTGCAGCACTAAGCGGTGGCGCCAGGGCGTACCGATCGGACTCCGCTTCAACGTGATCGTCAATCCTCGGCCTGAGGCGTTGGCTTGTTTGGAGGCGCTCATGCCACACTCAACCGCTGCTCAATGTCGGAAGACGAAGATCGGCGAAGGCGCAACACCTGTTCCGGATCCCGCAGTTGCTGTAGGCCGTTGAGGGTTGCGCGAACAGTGTTGAACGGGTTCCCGCGGCCGAGTGTCTTTGCAATCACATTGCGAGCACCGACGAGTTCCACCACCGCCCGAACGGCCCCTCCCGCAATGATGCCGGTGCCCTCGGCGGCGGGCTTGAGCAATACATGCTCTCCGCCAAATAAGCCGTGGACTTCGTGTGGAATGGTCCCGTCCTTCAGCGGTACCTGCACGAGATGTTTTTTGGCCTGCTCGACAGCCTTCGATATCGCGACAGGTACTTCGGCGGCTTTGCCTTTTCCGACGCCGACCCAGCCCTGACCGTCCCCGACGACCACGAGTGCGCAAAAGTTGAAACGCTTGCCGCCCTTGACCACCTTGGCCACGCGGTTGATGAACACTACCTTATCTTTGAGGCTCAGATCTTCAGGATTGACCCGCACGAACGCCCTTTCCTCCCTCACGAAGGTTAAAACTGTAACCCACCCTCTCTGGACGCTTCCGCCAAGGCTTTGATCCGGCCGTGATAGAGCCGACCTCCCCGGTCAAAGACGACTGCGTGGACCTTCGCCGCCTTGGCCCGCTCGGCAAGCAGCTTACCCACGGCCTTGGCCGCCGCGATCGTCCCTCCTGACTTCAACGACGCTCTCAATGCGGGATCGAGACTCGACGCAGAGACGATCGTATGACCTCTGAGATCGTCGATGATCTGAGCGTAAATGTGCGACTTGCTCCGAAACACGTTCAGCCGGGGTCGCTCGGGGGTGCCGAACACCCGTTTGCGCACCCGCCGCTTCCGGCGCTCTAATTGCCGTTTCTTCTCCAGAACACTCATTGCCGTCTTTACTTCCCGGTCTTGCCTTCTTTCTTGCGGAGCACTTCACCAGCGTAACGAATGCCCTTTTGCTTATACACATCGGGAGGCTTGATGGCACGGATGTTTGCCGCAACCTGCCCGACCTTGCGTTTATCCGTTCCTCGAACCGTGATCACCGTCTGCTTGTCGACCTTCACCTCGATTCCGGGAGGAATAGAAAATGTCACAGGGTCGACATAGCCGACGCTAAGCAACAGCGACTGCCCCTGGACCTGGGCCTTGTAGCCCACCCCGGTGATCTCCAACGACCGCTCGTAGCCCTTGGTGACACCAGCAATCATGTTGTTCAGTTCGGCCCGAACCAAGCCATGGAGCGCCCTGATCTTCCGGTCATCGCTTGAACGGCTGACGACCACCTGGCCGTCAGTGACCGACACGCCGATGCCCGAAGCCACGGACCACTCCAATTTCCCGAGCGGCCCTTTCACCGACACCAGCCCGTCATGGACCTGCACCTCGACACCCGGGGGAATCGCAATCGGCTTTCGTCCTATCCGTGACATAACTCAGATCTGCACCGTTTCCGCCCAGGGAGTTACCATACGGAGCACAAGACCTCTCCCCCGAGACCGGCCCGCCTGGACTGCTGGTCGGTCATCAAACCCTTGGAAGTCGAAAGGATGGATACCCCGATACCGTTGCGGACCTTGGGGATGCCCTGTTTCCCAACATAGACTCGCCGACCCGGCTTGCTGATCCGCTTCGTGCCGGTGATCATGGGCTGGTCTTCCCCGATGTACCGCAACTGCACGCGCAGGGACCGATGACCATCCACTGTCTCCTCCTCGAAGCCGTGAATAAACCCTTCCGCCTGAAGGATCTTCAAGATTTCCCGCTTTAACCGTGACGCAGGAACAGACACCGTTTCATGTCGCCGCCGCGCGGCGTTTTGGATCCTGACCAAAAGATCAGCGATGGGATCGGTCACCATACCGTCACGCTCCGATAACACGAATGTCGAACGACGAGTTCTGGCTTATAAATTCCTCGTCCGACCAATTCAATTTCAACACTCTCGATTCGGCGTCAGGTCGCCTACCAACTCGCTTTCCGTACGCCGGGGATTTCTCCACGCAGGCTTCTGAAGCGGAAACAAATCCTGCACATTTGAAAGCGACGCAAAAAACCTCTTACCCGTCCGCAAAGCGGACAACGGTTGTACGCTCTGGCGGAGAATTTGGGCTTCGCCGCCGCTTTCAATCTCAACGCTTTTCGAGCCATCTTTGACTCCCATCTTATCGCTCACAAGTCACGCGCGGCGTTTCATGCTCTGAACGGCATCCCCAGGTGACGCAGCAGGGCCTTGCCTTCATCATTGGTTCGGGCTGTTGTTACGATCGTGATGTCCATGCCATGGATGGACATCACGTCATCGTATTTGATCTCGGGGAAAATCAACTGTTCCTTCAGCCCCAGCGTATAATTGCCGCGCCCGTCGAACGATTTCGGAGACACGCCCCGGAAATCCCTGATGCGGGGCAGCGCCAAGCTCACAAGTCGGTCGAAAAACTCATACATGCGCCGGCTCCGCAAGGTCACCTTTGCGCCGATGGGCATCCCCTGGCGGAGCTTGAACCCCGCGATCGACTTTTTGGCCCGCGTGATGACGGGCTTTTGTCCCGAGATCACCGCCAACTCATTGGCGGCACTCTCCAGTAACTTGACATTTTGAATCGCCTCTCCCATCCCGACGTTCAACACAATCCGCTCCAACCGGGGCACCTGCATCGGATTCTTGTAGCCGAATTCCTTCATCAAGGCGGGCACCACCTGATTCCGATACATCTCCCTGAGCCGTGGCTCAAATTTCGACTCGCTCTCCGACTCACCGGATGGCGTTTCGACTGGAACGGCTTCCTTCTTTCCCGGAGCCCTGCGTTCCGTCGTCTTTCCACCGCGACCTTTTTCGACCTTTGCCATCCTGCATATCCCTCGATAATTTACTCGATCAGTTCCTTCGACTTCTTGCTGAACCTGGCACGGCGACCGTCTTCCAGGACCCTCACACCCAGTCTCGTCGGTTTATGCGTCACAGGACACAGATACATGACGTTGGAGATGGCCATCGGGGCTTCTTTCTCGATGATCCCGCCCTGTCGAACCTTCGGATTGGGTTTGGTGTGCCGCTTGATGATGTTCAGCTTTTCGACGACGACCTTGCCGGCGACCGGATCGACGGACAGGACTTTTCCGGTCTTGCCACGCTCACGCCCCGCGATAACCATTACGAGATCTCCTTTGCGGATTCTGGATTTTTTCATCGCGTACACGGCCGTTCCTCTCGCTCGCGCTCAGAGCACTTCTGGCGCGAGCGAAATGATCTTCATAAATTTCTTCCACCGCAGCTCACGCGCGACCGGGCCAAAAATGCGCGTACCGATTGGTTCACCCTGGGCGTTGATCAACACGCAGGCGTTGCGATCAAACTTGATATAGGATCCGTCTTCTCGGCGGACTTCCTTGGTGGTTCGCACAATGACGGCGCGGCTCACGTCGCCTTTCTTCACGCTGGCCTGGGGAATGGCCTCTTTTACCGTGACCACGACCACATCGCCGAGCGAACCGTATCGCCGCTTCGACCCGCCGAGCACGTGAAAACACATCACCTGCTTGGCACCCGAGTTGTCCGCTACATCCATGTAGGTGTAATTCTGAACCATGATGATTTCGCGATTTCGCAATTCGACGATCGTTTCACGACCGGGTCAATTGACCCGGTCGACAAACCACCGCCTCGACCCTGCTTTACGTCTCCGGCTGCCCCTTTTCCATGATCTGCACAACCCGGAAATGTTTATGTCGGCTGATGGGTCTAGTCTCGATCAGTTTGACCCGATCGCCGATCTTACATATGTTGTTTTCGTCGTGGGCCTTGAGCTTCGTCACACGACGAATCACTTTCTTATAGACAGGATGCACCACGGACCGTTCGACTGCCACGACAACGGTTTTCTGCATTTTGTTGCTGATAACGTTTCCAAACCATTCGCGGCGTTTCTTGGTGCGCTCTCCCATGATCTCCTATCCTCTAGCTCCTCTGGCCTGAGTCGACGCATCGGACTCTTTGGCGGACAATTCGCGCAGCACGGTTTTGACACGAGCGATATCCCGTTTGGTCTTCCGAATCTGCATGGGATTCTCGATGCGCCCCGTACCGAGCTGCAATCTGAGATTGAACAGCTCCTGTTTGAGCTGTTTTTCCTTCTCCACTAACTCGGGAACCGTCAACTGCCTGAGCTCCTTCACGTCCATCATCGCGGCTCTTTTACGCTAGAACTGCCCGCGCGTCACGAACTTGGTCGCGATAGGCAGCTTGTGCGCGGCTAATCGCAAGGCCTCCTGCGCCACTTCCAGCGTCACACCGTCCATCTCGTACAGGATGCGGCCGGGCTTGACCACAGCCACCCAGAACTCAGGATTGCCCTTGCCCTTCCCCATGCGGGTTTCCGCCGGTTTTTTCGTGATCGGTTTGTCGGGAAAGATTCTGGTCCATACCTGGCCACCGCGCTTCACATGTCGCGTAATGGCGATGCGGGCGGCCTCGATTTGCCGACTCGTGATCCATCCTGGCTCGAGCGCCTTGAGGCCAAATTCTCCGAGGGTGATCTGCCCTCCGCGGTAAGCCTTCCCCCGCATCCGGCCTTTCTGCATTTTTCTGAATTTAACCTTCTTCGGTGCTAGCACACAGTCCCCTCAGCCCTGACTGATTTTCCGTCGACCTGAGTTCGGGCGGGCGATTCGCACGAATCACGCAAGGCGCCGCTCGATCCCACCGCCTCCCTTCTGTTGAGAGGGAAGCAATTCACCCTTATAAATCCAGGTCTTCACGCCGATCTGCCCCATCGTGGTACGGGCCTCCGCAAACCCATAATCGATTTCCGCCCTCAGCGTGTGAAGAGGAACCCGCCCTTCTCGATACCACTCTGTCCGCGCGATTTCCGCCCCGCCCAACCGACCGGCGACCATAATCTTGATCCCCTGAGCCCCGAGTCGAAGGGCGGACTGCACGCTTCGCTTCATCGCCCGGCGGAACGCCACTCGCTTTTCCAATTGCATCGCGATGTTTTCGCTGACAAGTTGCGCGTCCAGTTCGGGCTTCTTGATTTCCTTGACCGTGATGTAAACCTGTCCTCCGTATTGTTTTTCCAAGGCAGCTTTGAGCTTATCGATCTCTGCCCCCTTTCGACCGATAATGATTCCCGGTCTGGCCGTGTGAATGATGACTCGCGTTTGATCCCCCGAGCGCTCAATCTCCACTTTCGACACGCCGGCGTGGTAGAGCTTTTCCTTGACCATCTGGCGGATCTTGATGTCCTGGTGAAGAAGCTTGGCGAACTCTTTTCCCGCATACCAACGGGAACTCCACGTGTAGTTGTACCCCAGCCGATATCCTACCGGGTGTGTTTTCTGCCCCATATGGTCCGCGTGCCCCTCCCGTGTCGAGTAAACGACCTCTGGTCAGCCTGCCTGCTATTTCGTCCGGCCACCCGCCGATGCAGCCACCACGATAGTGATGTGGCTCGTCCGTTTATGTACCGCGTTGGCCCGCCCCATGGACCGGGCCCTGAACCGTTTATAGATAGGCCCCCCGTCGACATAGGCCCTGGAGACCCACATCGCCTCGCGGTCCCCCAGTTCCTTCTGCTCCGCATTCGCGACAGCCGAACGCAGAACCTTTTCCACTACTCTCGCGGCGGCGCGCGGAGTGTGCTTTAGGAGGGCGAGCGCTTTCGGAACTTGCTGTCCGCGAATCAAATCGACGACCACCCGTGCTTTGCGGGGTGGAACCCGCACAAATCTCAGAATTGCCCTCGCCTCTGCCATCCCCCGCCTCGCTACACGTCTTTCGCTAACCGCAAGGAACTAGCTCTCACACTTCGCACGCGTAACGGTTCACGATAAGCGCACACCGTCTCATTTCAGCGGAACAGCTTTCTCAGTTTTCGCCGCTCCGTGTCCTTTAAAGAACCGGGTCGGAGCGAATTCTCCCAACTTATGGCCGACCATGTTCTCCGTCACGAACACCGGAATGAATTTCTTGCCGTTGTGCACGGCGAACGTGTGGCCGATCATCTCCGGGATCACTGTAGAACGTCGCGACCATGTCTTGATAATCTTGCGCTCCCTGGTCTGGTTCATCTGCTCCACCTTCTTGAGCAGGTGGGCGTCCACGAAGGCCCCTTTGCTCACCGATCTGGGCATCGCGTGCTCCTAACAACAAATTACTAAATTACTTTCGCCTGACGATGATGAATTTGTCTGTCGCCTTGTTCCGACGCGTCTTGTAACCCTTCGTCGGCAATCCCCACGGGGACACCGGATGGGGGTTACCTTGACCGGATTTTCCTTCTCCGCCTCCGTGAGGATGGTCGACGGGATTCATGACCACGCCACGGACGTGCGGCCGGCGCCCTCGCCATCGCGATCGCCCTGCTTTGCCCACCGACACGTTTTCGTGATCGAGATTGCCCACCTGCCCGACCGTTGCCATGCAGGTCGCGAGTATCCGCCTCATTTCCCCCGATTTCAACCGGACCTGGACATACTCGCCATCACGACCCATCACCTGGGCGAACCCCCCAGCGCTCCGAATCAACTGCCCGCCCTTGCCGGGCTTGAGTTCGATGTTGTGGATCGTCGTCCCCAGCGGCATGTTCCCCAAGGGAAGCGCGTTGCCGGGCCTGACTTCCGCCGACGGTCCGGATTGGACTGTATCGCCTACACTGAGACCGACCGGCGCGAGAATGTACCGCTTTTCTCCGTCCGCATAGTGGAGCAACGCGATCCGGGCGGAGCGATTGGGGTCATATTCGATCGCCGCAACTTTGGCGGGGACTCCCACCTTGTCGCGCTTGAAATCGATTACGCGGTAGAGGCGCTTGTGCCCCCCGCCCCGAAAGCGAACCGTCATGTGCCCGTCGGTGTTTCGCCCTCCGGTGCGGTGATGGAACATCGTGAGCGCCTTTTCCGGTCGCTTCTTCGTCAACCCCTCGTCCGACAGCGCCGTCATCCCTCGTCGCCCCGGCGTCGTCGGCCTATATGCTTTGAGTGCCATGTATGCGCCTGCTTCTTTCTGCGCAACCGGATTACGCGCTTTCGTAGAGCTCCAGCTTTTCGCCTTGCTTCAGCTTCACGAACGCTTTCTTCCAGTCGGGGCGTTTCCCAATGAACCGCCCCAAGCGTTTGGTTTTTCCGCGGACATTCAGCACATTGACCCGCTCAACCTTGACTTTCAGCAGCGCTTCCACCGCCCGTTTGATCTGAATCCGGTTGGCATCACGCCGGACGAGAAACCCTACGGTGTTTTCTCGCTCGCGCATCGAGGTGATCTTTTCCGTCAACAACGGTTGAACCAGGACATCGTGGAGCGCCGTTTTCATGACCAGGCCTCCTTCACGCGAGCTAGTTCGCGCTCCGGAATCAGAATGGCGTCATAGCGCAGAACATCATACACATTCAGCTCTTCAGGTCGAACGAGTTTCACAGCGGGTAGATTCCTTGCCGCCCTGGCAAGATCATGATGGCTTTCTCCGGCCACAATGAGCGTGCTGGACAGCAATCCCAGTCCGGCCAACACCTTGGCCAGCAGTTTCGTTTTAGGTTCCGCGAGCACAAAATCGGATACCACCGTCACGCCCCCGTCCGAGAGTCTCGCCGAGAGAGCGCTCTGCAGCGCAGCGCGGTACTTCCTCTTCGGCATCGCCACCGCATAGCTGCGCGGTTTGGGACCGAACACCGTCCCGCCATGCCGCCAGAGCGGAGACCGGATCGACCCCGCACGAGCCCGCCCTGTGTGCTTCTGCTTCCAGGGTTTTTTCCCGGACCCGCTCACCTCGCCCCGTCGCAGCGTCGACGCCGTACCTTGGCGCTCGCACGCCAACTGCATGACCACCGCTTCATGCACCAAGGCGTATTGCGGCTTGCACCCGAACACTTCTTCCGGCAGCACGACAGTGCCGACCTTCCGCTTATTGAGATCCACGACGTCGACGGTCGGCATGACCTACCCCTTTTTGGACTTCCGCACGACGACCAGGCCGTTGTCCGCCCCGGGAACCGCTCCTCGCACGAACAGAAGGTTTTCCTCGGGGCGCGCCTCGACGACTTTCAACCGTTGAACAGTGACCCGCTCCGAGCCCATATGACCGGGCAGCGTTTTGTTTTTCCACACCCGCGAAGGGAACGAGCTGCTACCGATCGACCCCGGAGCCCGGTGGAACATCGATCCGTGTGACTCTGGCCCCCCTCGATAGTGATGACGCTTCACGACCCCCTGGTACCCCTTGCCCTTGGAGATCCCCTCGACATCGACCCATTCTCCCTTTTTGAATAGATCGACCCTGATTGTCTGCCCGATCGTCACATCCCCGAGCTTTTTAAATTCACGCAGCCATCGACTGGGCGGAGCTTGATGCTTCTTCAGATGACCCAACTCGGCTTTGGATAGTTTCCGCTCTTTAATTTCACCGAACGCCACCTGTACGGCTTCGTACCCATCGCGTTCGCGCGTCTTGACCGCGACGACCCGACAAGGACCCGCCTCGATCACGGTGACCGGCGTCAGGACACTTCCGTCATAGATCTGAGTCATCCCCAGCTTCTTGCCTAAGAGCCCGTTAATCATGGCAAGACAACTCCCTACAATCAGATCTTAGCCATCAACTTCTTGGGTCGATGGCCGATGCCGGTCGCTCACAACTTGATCTCCACATCCACTCCGGCAGCCAGATTCAGCTTCATCAGCGAATCCATCGTTTCGGGTGTGGGCTCCATAATGTCCAGCAGCCGCTTGTGCGTCCTTATTTCGAATTGCTCGCGAGACTTCTTATCCACGTGCGTCGACCGAAGCACCGTAAAACGCTCGATTCTGGTCGGCAACGGGATCGGACCGACAACCTTGGCACCGCTCCGCTTGACCGTTTCAACGATTTCGGCCACGGACTGGTCAAGCACCCGATAATCAAACCCCCTGAGTTTGATCCTGATCCGCTGATCAACTTTGACCATGTCGCTTCACTCCAGGCAGCGAGGCTATAGGAGCAAATTGTCCCTGCGTCAGGCCAGGATTTCGGTGACGATCCCGGAGCCCACGGTCTTGCCGCCCTCCCGGATCGCAAATCGCAGCCCCTGATCCATCGCAATCGGCGAAATCAACTCCGCCGTGATGCTCACATTGTCCCCCGGCATTACCATCTCCACCCCCGGATTCAACTGCACCACCCCTGTCACGTCCGTCGTCCGGAAGTAGAACTGCGGCCGATACCCGTTGAAAAACGGCGTGTGTCGCCCCCCCTCTTCCTTCGTCAAGACATACACCTCGGCCTTGAACTTCGTATGCGGCGTGATGCTCTTCGGCTTGGCCAGCACCATCCCCGCTCTACCTCCTCCTTCTTGGTGCCCCGCAGCAACACCCCAATGTTGTCGCCCGCCTGCCCCTCGTCCAGCACCTTGCGGAACATCTCCACCCCGGTCACCACCGTGCTCTGGGTCGGCCGCAATCCCACAATCTCCACCTCGTCACCCACCTTGACGATCCCCGCTCCACCCGACCCGTCACCACCGTGCCCCGCCCGCTGATCGTGAACACATCCTCGATCGGCATCAAAAACGGCTTGTCGATCGGCCGCTGCGGCGTCGGAATGTAGGTGTCAATAGCCTCCAGCAGCTTCAGAATCGCCGGCACCCCCAGCGGCCCCGGATCCCCCTCCAGCGCCTTCAACGCCGACCCCGCAATGATCGGAATCTTGTCCCCGGAAACTCGTACTTCGTCAACAGCTCCCGCACCTCCAGCTCCACCAGGTCCAACAGCTCCTTGTCGTCTACCTTGTCCGCCTTGTTCAAAAACACCACGATGTAGGGCACCCCCACCTGGCGCGCCAACAAAATATGCTCCCGCGTCTGCGGCATCGGCCCGTCCGCCGCGCTCACCACCAAAATCGCCCCGTCCATCTGCGCCGCCCCCGTGATCATGTTCTTCACATAGTCGGCGTGCCCCGGACAGTCCACGTGCGCATAGTGCCGCTTCTCGGTCTCGTACTCCACGTGCGAGATGGCGATCGTCAGAATCTTCGTCGGGTCGCGCCGGCCCTGCGATTCGCTGGCCTTGGCCACCTCGTCGTAGCTCACGAACTTGGCCATGCCCCGATCCGCGCACACCTTGGTCAACGCCGACGTCAGCGTGGTCTTGCCGTGGTCCACATGCCCGATCGTCCCCACATTGACGTGCGGCTTCCGCCGCTCAAATTTCGCCTTCGCCATCGCCCGACCCTCCCCCTTATGAACTCTTCTCGCCTGACCCGTTCTCGCCCGAAGACATGCCCATCACTCGCCTCGATATTTGGCGATGATGGCCTCGGCGATCTGCTTGGGAACTTGTTCGTATCGGTCAAATTCCATGCTGTACGTCGCACGTCCCTGCGTGCGCGATCGTAGATCCGTAGCATAACCGAACATTTCGCTGAGCGGGACGGCCGCCTCGATTGCCTGAGATCCGGCGCGCACCTTCATGCCCTGAATCTTGCCCCGTCGTCCGTTGAGGTTGCCGATGACGTCGCCCATATACTCTTGAGGAACTAGGACCTCAACCTTCATAATTGGCTCCAGCAACACAGGATCCGCCTTCTTGCACGCATCCTGAAAGGCCATCGACGCGGCGATTTTGAAGGCCATTTCGTTCGAGTCGACTTCGTGATAGGAGCCGTCCAGCAGCGTGACCCGGATGTCTCTCATCGGATAGCCGGCCAGCACACCCGTTTCCATCCGCTCACGGACACCTTTCTCCACGGCCGGGATGTACTCCTTGGGAATCGCTCCGCCGACGATCTTATTGACGAACTCGAAGCCGGCACCGGGCTCGGAAGGTTCGACGGCCAACACGACATGCCCGTACTGACCGCGTCCGCCGGTCTGCTTGATATACTTGGCCTCGGCTTCCGCTCTTCGCCGGATCGTCTCGCGGTACGCCACTTCGGGTTTTCCAACGTTGGCCTCAACCTTGAACTCGCGCAGCAGACGATCGACGATGATTTCCAAATGCAGCTCGCCCATGCCCGCGATGATGGTCTGACCCGTTTCCTCGTCGGTCCGCACACGGAACGATGGATCTTCCTGCGCCAGTTTTTGCAGCGAAAACCCGAGCTTTTCTTGGTCTTGTTTCGTCTTCGGCTCGATCGCCATGGCAATCACCGGCTCAGGAAACTTCATCACCTCGAGCAGCACCGGCTGCTTTTCGTCAGCCAGCGTATCTCCAGTGGTCGTGCCCTTGAGTCCGACCGCGGCGACGATATCGCCCGCATAGGCCGCCTCAATGTCCTCGCGCTTATTGGCGTGCATCTTCAGAAGGCGGCCGATCCGCTCTTTGACGCCCTTGGTCACATTCAGGACGGACGCACCGGTCTTGACCGTTCCCGAGTAGACGCGGAAATAGGTCAATTGGCCGGCAAAGGGATCAGTCATAATCTTGAAGGCTAGCGCCGCAAAGGGTTCGGAGTCGCTCGCTCGCCGTTGCACCTCCTTATGGGTCGAAGGATCGATCCCTACCACCGGCGGAATATCGACCGGGGAAGGCAGATAATCGACCACGCCGTCGAGGAGTTGCTGGACCCCTTTGTTCTTGAACGCCGAGCCACACAGCACGGGAGTAATCTTCATCGCAATCGTCCCTGCCCTGATCGCCCGGCGAATCTCTTCTTCGGTCAGTGAATGACCGTTCAGGTATTTTTCTAGCACCTGCTCGTCGAACTCGGCGACGGCCTCGATCAGTTTCTCGCGATATTCTTTAGCGAGATCGACCAAATCGGACGGAATTTCCTCGATCGTATAGGTGGAGCCCAGGGTTTCGTCGTCGTAAAAATAAGCCTTCATCGAAACCAAGTCCACGGACCCTCGGAATTCGGCCTCGCGCCCGACCGGAATCTGAATCGGCACCGGATGGGCGCCGAGACGATCGATGATGGATTGGACGCTGGCGTAGAAATCGGCCCCGACCCGATCCATCTTGTTCATGAACGCGATCCGCGGAACTCGATATTTGTCCGCCTGCCGCCACACCGTCTCGGATTGCGGTTCGACCCCCTGGACCGAATCGAACACCGCCACGGCTCCGTCGAGCACACGGAGCGATCGCTCGACCTCAATCGTGAAGTCCACATGGCCGGGCGTGTCGATGATATTGATGCGATGATCGCGCCAGAAGCAGGTGGTGGCCGCGGAAGTGATGGTGATGCCGCGTTCGCGTTCCTGTTCCATCCAGTCCATTGTGGCCGCACCTTCGTGCACCTCGCCCATCCGGTGCGTTAGGCCCGTATAGAACAGGATCCGCTCCGTCGTCGTCGTTTTTCCGGCATCGATGTGCGCCATGATGCCGATATTTCGCGTTTTTTCTAATGGAGCCGGCCTAGCCACGTGATCCCTCAAAAAAAGAACCGTGCTGCAATCCGACCTGGAAGATACATGCTGCGACACAGGGGGCACCTGCCTGCAAATCGCAGCACGGCCCGACTGCAGCACAGATTTGCGTTACCAACGATAATGGGCGAAGGCTTTGTTTGCCTCGGCCATCCGATGTACGTCCTCCCGCTTCTTGACCGCTCCGCCGGTGTTGTTCGAGGCGTCAAGCAGCTCAGCCGCGAGCTTCTCCGCCATACTTCGCCCGCCACGGGCTTTGGCATACTGCGCAATCCACCGGAGCGCAAGCGACAGCCGGCGGACAGGGCGAATCTCGACCGGAACCTGATATGAGGCTCCGCCGACCCGGCGGGATTTGACCTCAACCACCGGCTTCACATTGTCGACCGCCGCCCGAAAGACTTTCAGCGGATCGCCGCCGGTTTTTTTTTGGATCAGGTCGAATGCGCCATAGCAGATCCGCTCCGCGGTGCTCTTTTTCCCGCGCCGCATGAGCATGTTGATGAACTTGCCGACCAGCTTGTCCCGGAACCGTGTATCGGGCAGCGTCTCTCGATGACCATGAAACGGACTTCTGGGCATGATCTTCCCGCCGATCTCTCAGCTATTCCCTGTCAGCCCTCGGTTTTTACTTGGGCCGCTTCGCGCCGTACTTCGACCGCCCCTGCTTTCGATCCGCGACGCCGACTGCATCGAGCGCTCCGCGCACGATGTGATACCGTACCCCGGGCAAGTCTTTGACGCGACCGCCTCTGACCAACACAATGGAGTGCTCCTGCAGATTGTGCCCGACGCCGGGGATATAGGTTGTAATTTCCATGCCGTTCGTCAGGCGAACGCGGGCCACCTTCCGAAGCGCCGAGTTCGGTTTTTTCGGTGTCGAGGTATACACCCGAAGGCACACGCCTCGTTTTTGCGGACAGCCCTTGAGCGCAGGGCTTTTCGTTTTGCCTTTCGCCTGCGCTCTGCCTATGCGGACAAGTTGGTTAATCGTCGGCATCGTGAGGTTTCACCTTGATCATTCGCGTTCACGGCGTCTGCCGTGTCCGACCGAAGCCGCCGGATTATAATGAGGGACCTCCCGGCTGTCAAGATTGGTTTCCATTGACCGTTCTTACGAACGGGCCGCATCCGTTTGGATCGATCCACCGCTCTCCTGCCCGATGGCCACCGGCTCTTCCATCGAGCTCGGAACGTGCGCTTCCGGCTTGGCGCTGATCACAAACGTGTCGCGATACTCCTCGAACCCGGTTCCCGCCGGGATCAGCCGCCCTACAATCACGTTCTCCTTGAGACCGAGCAGCTTGTCCTCGCGCCCGTTGATCGCTGCTTCGGTCAGCACGCGCGTCGTTTCTTGGAAGGACGCAGCCGAGATAAAGCTGTCGGTCGTGAGCGCCGCCTTTGTGATTCCGAGCAGCACCGGCTTGCCGAGCGCCGGTTTGCCGCCTTTCGCCAGAATCCGTTCGTTTTCGTCTTCGAACACCCATTTGCTGACTTGGCTGCCCGGCAGGAACTCGGTGTCTCCGGGGTCCTCGATCCGAACCTTGCGGAGCATCTGCCGGACAATGATCTCGATGTGCTTGTCGTTGATCGACACGCCTTGCAACCGGTACACGTCCTGCACTTCGTCGACGAGATACTTCTGCAGTTCCTTCGGTCCCAGTACGTCGAGAATGTCGTGAGGGTTGGCCGATCCGTCCATCAACGGCTCTCCGGCGCGGACCCAATCCCCCTCGTGCACGTTCACGTGCTTGCCCTTAGGGATGAAGTACTCCTTCACATCGCCCATCTTGTTATCCACGATGACCTTGCGCATGCCCTTCACAAAACCGCCGTAGGACACTTCTCCGTCGATTTCGCTGATGACGGCCTGCTCCTTCGGTTTCCTCGCCTCGAACAGCTCGGCCACGCGCGGCAGGCCTCCGGTAATGTCCTTGGTCTTGGTCGTTTCGCGCGGAATCTTGGCCAGCACATCGCCGGGATGCACCACCGCACCTTTTTCCACCAGAATGTGCGCACCGACCGGCAGCAAATAGCGGGCCGCCGTCGTCGAGCCCGGGGTTTTCGCCGTCTTGCCGCTGTCGTCCTTGATGGAGATCCGCGGACGGAGTGTGGCACCGGAGTGTTCGATGACCACCTTGCGGGAGAGCCCGGTGACTTCGTCGAACTCCTCTTTCATGGTGACGCCTTCGATAATGTCGCCGTAGGCCACTCGGCCGCCGACCTCGGTCAGAATCAGCAACGAATACGGATCCCACTCGACGAGCTTCTGCCCAGGTTCGACCCGGTCGCCGTCCTTAACCTTGATTTTGGCACCGTACACCACGGGATACTTCTCGCGCTCGCGGCCTGTCTCATCGACGATCGCGATCTTCGCATTGCGGTTCATTACCACCCATTCGCCCTCCTTGTTCCGGACGGCGATACCGGCATTGTGCACGTCGGCGTTCTTTTTCGCGTCGAAGCTCATGAATTTCATCACGCCGGCGTGCTTGGCCTCGAGCACTGTCTGCTCCACCACTTTGCTCGCGGTCCCGCCGATATGGAAGGTTCGCATCGTCAACTGCGTACCCGGCTCACCGATGGACTGCGCCGCGATCACGCCAACCGGCTCCCCCTTCTCAACCAACCGGCCGCGGGCCAAGTCCCGGCCGTAGCACCGCCGGCAAACGCCGCGCCGCGACTGGCAGGTGAGCACCGACCGGATTTTTACGCGGTCCACGCCCGCCTCAACGATGCTCCTGGTCCGTTCCTCGTCGATTTCCTCGTTGAACTTGACGATGATCTCGCCGGTGACCGGATCGCGGATATCCTCCGCAGCCAGCCGCCCGAGAATGCGTTCTTCGAGGGGTTGAATGATTTCTCCGCCCTCCACCAGCGCCGTCACCGTAATTCCGTCGTTCGTCCCGCAATCCTCCTCGCTGACGATCACGTCCTGTGCGATGTCCACAAGCCGGCGAGTGAGGTATCCGGAATTGGCGGTCTTCAAAGCCGTGTCCGCCAATCCCTTTCTGGCCCCGTGGGTCGAAATGAAGTACTGCAGCACCGTCAATCCTTCGCGGAAGTTGGCGGTGATGGGCGTTTCGATGATTTCGCCGGATGGCTTCGCCATCAAGCCGCGCATGCCGCCCAGCTGTCGGATCTGTTGGGAGCTACCTCGCGCCCCCGAATCCGCCATCATGAATATTGGATTAAACGACTCGGGCTTGGCCGGATCGCCGCCACCGCCCAACTCCTTCATCATTTCCCCTGCGACCTGCTCGGTGACGTGCGCCCAGATATCGATGACTTTGTTGTACCGCTCGCCGTTGGTGATGAGCCCCTCCGCGTATTGTTTTTCAATCTCGTTCACCTCGCGCTGGGCCTTGCTGATCAACTCTTCTTTCTTGGTCGGGATGTGCATGTTGTCGATGCAGATCGACACTCCGGCTTTCGTGGCATAGTGAAAACCCAGATCTTTGATCTTGTCCAAGAACACAACCGTCTCGCGATGACCGGCTTGGCGGTACACCACGTCAATCAACTTGGTCATTTCCTTCTTGGTCATCAACTGATTGGCGTGCTCAAACGGAATAGACGGAGGCAGAATCTCTCCCAGGATCACGCGCCCGACAGTCGTCTGCACGAGCGTGCCCGCGATGCGCACCCTGATCCGAGCATGTTCTTCGACTTCCCCCGCGTCGTACGCAATACGGACTTCTTCGGGAGAACCGAAAATTTTGCCTTCACCCTTGGCGCCGACCCGTTCTTTGGTGAGCCAGTAGCAGCCAAGCACCATGTCCTGGGACGGTACGGCGATCGGCCGCCCGTTGGCGGGGGAAAGAATGTTGTTGATCGACATCATGAGCACGCGTGCCTCGACCTGCGCCTCCACCGACAACGGCACGTGAACGGCCATCTGGTCGCCGTCGAAGTCCGCGTTGAAGGCCGCACACACCAACGGATGCAGCCTGATGGCCTTGCCCTCGACCAGCACGGGATCGAAGGCCTGAATGCCCAGCCGATGCAGCGTCGGCGCCCGGTTCAACAACACCGGGTGTTCGCGAATCACCTCATCAAGCACGTCCCACACTTCAGGCCGTTCCTTCTCAACCAGGCGTTTGGCGCTCTTGATGGTGGTCGCGGCTCCCCGCTCCTCCAGCTTGTGGAAGATGAACGGCTTAAACAGCTCCAGTGCCATCTTCTTGGGCAACCCGCACTGATGCAGCCGCAGTTCAGGCCCCACCACGATCACCGTACGGCCGGAGTAATCAACGCGCTTCCCGAGCAAGTTCTGGCGGAACCGCCCTTGCTTCCCTTTGAGCATGTCGCTCAGCGACTTCAACGGTCGCTTGTTGGGGCCACGGATTGCGCGCCCGCGTCGGCCGTTGTCGAATAGCGCGTCGACAGCCTCCTGGAGCATCCGCATCTCATTGCGGATGATCACGCCGGGCGCCTTGAGTTCGATCAACCGCTTCAGCCGATTGTTCCGGTTGATCACGCGCCGGTAGAGATCATTCAGATCGGACGTGGCGAACCGTCCACCGTCCAGCGGAACCAGCGGCCGCAGCTCGGGCGGGAGGACCGGGATCACATCCATGATCATCCATTCCGGTTTGTTGCCCGATTTTCGGAAGGCTTCGATCACCTTGAGCCGCTTGGCGTATTTCTTCTTCAGGGCAGCGGAGGTTGAGGTCTTGGCTTTCACA
This sequence comes from Nitrospira calida, assembly GCF_976986435.1. NCBI lineage: Bacteria > Pseudomonadati > Nitrospirota > Nitrospiria > Nitrospirales > Nitrospiraceae > Nitrospira > Nitrospira calida. Next base: position 1,346,375 of record NZ_OZ335950.1, on the reverse strand, counting down.
TGGAGGTCGTTCCACAACGCATTGATGTCGAGCTTCTTGAGCAATTCCCGAATCGCCTCGGCGCCGATTCCGGCTTTGAAGGCGCCGGTTCCGTACTCTTGCTGAAGCGCGCGCAGCCGCTCCTCGGTCAGGAGTTCTTTCTCGCTCAAGTTGGTCGTGCCCGGATCGACGACCACATAGCTCTCGAAGTAAAGGATCTTCTCGAGATGCTTCAGGCTCATGTCCAGGAGCGTACCGATCCGACTGGGCACACCTTTGAGGAACCAGATATGCGCCACCGGCGCGGCCAACTCGATGTGCCCCATCCGTTCGCGCCGCACTTTCGACTGGATCACCTCGACGCCGCACTTGTCGCAGACGATGCCGCGGTGCTTCATCCGCTTGTACTTGCCGCAGTTGCACTCCCAGTCCTTGATGGGCCCGAAAATTTTGGCGCAGAACAACCCGTCTTTTTCCGGCTTAAACGACCGGTAATTGATGGTTTCCGGCTTCTTCACCTCTCCGTAGGACCAGGACCGAATCTTTTCCGGCGAGGCGATACGGATCCGCATCGAATCAAAAGAAACGGAATCGCGCGGTTTTTCGAACAGGGTGTACACGCCTTCCAAGGTTTATCCCTCCTCTTCACCGTGATGGATGAGGCACGACGCGCAAGACGCGTAAGGCGCGCGGAGCGCGGGCCCCCGGATATTCTCTTTTTCTCCGGTCCATTCGCTTCACGCTCAGCGCTTCACGGTTCATGGTTTCTCAGTCCTTTGCCTTGACCAGTTCGACATCGAGGCCTAGGCTCTGCAGTTCTTTGACTAGCACATTGAACGATTCCGGTAGGCCGGGCTCGAGGAACGGCTCGCCTTTGACGATCGCTTCGTACATGCGCGAGCGGCCCGGCACGTCGTCCGATTTGACGGTGAGGAACTCCTGCAGGGTGGACGCCGCGCCATAGGCCTGAAGCGCCCACACTTCCATCTCACCGAGCCGCTGGCCGCCGAATTGCGCCTTGCCGCCCAGCGGCTGCTGCGTGACCAGCGAATAAGGCCCGATCGATCGGGCGTGGATCTTGTCGTCCACCAGGTGGTGCAGCTTCATGACGTACATGTATCCGACCGTCACGGGACTGCCGAACGGCTCGCCGGTCCGCCCGTCCATGAGAACGGTTTGGCCGGCGGTCGGGAGTTTCGCCTTCTTGAGCAGTTCCTTGATCTCTCTTTCCGAGGCCCCGTCGAACACCGGGCTGGAAACCTTGATACCCAGTGCGTGCGCCGCCCAACCCAGATGGGTCTCCAGAATCTGCCCAACGTTCATGCGGGACGGCACGCCCAATGGATTCAACACGATCTCCACCGGCGTCCCGTCCGGCAGATAGGGCATGTCTTCCTCTGGCAACACCCGCGAGACCACCCCCTTGTTGCCGTGCCGGCCGGCCATCTTGTCGCCGACCTGAATCTTCCGTTTCATCGCGATATAGACCTTCACGAGCTTGATCACGCCGGGTGGTAGTTCGTCGCCGCGCTTCAGACGACCGACCTTCTCGTCGTACCACGTCTGGAGAATCTCGATCTGTTCCTTGGCCCGCCGCTCGATGTCTTCCAGCTCTTTCTGCTCGTCCGGATCGCTCAAGATAATGTGCCGAACGGCATCGTCGGACAGGCGCTTCAGAATGTCCGCCGTCAGCTTGCCCTTCTTCTTGAGAATGACATCGCCGGTCTCGGGATCCATTAGATCGCGGCCGACCACTTTGCCCAACAGCAGTTTTCGGATCTTCTTGGTCTTCTCCTCGTCGATGATGCGCAGCTCTTCCTGGTGATCGCGCTGCAGCTTCATCACATCTTCACTTTCGATGCTCTTCGAGCGCTCGTCCTTGTCCAACCCTTTGCGGGAGAAGATCTTCACATCGACGACGATACCTTCCACGCCAGGCGGAACCGTGAGGGATGTGTCCTTCACGTCCCCGGCTTTTTCGCCGAAGATCGCGCGGAGCAACTTCTCTTCCGGCGTCAACTGGGTCTCGCCCTTCGGCGTGACCTTGCCAACAAGGATGTCGCCGGGCTTAACTTCCGCTCCGATGCGGATGATGCCGCTTTCATCCAGGTTCCGCAACGCTTCCTCGCCGACGTTGGGGATATCGCGCGTGATCTCTTCCTTGCCCAACTTTGTATCGCGCGCCTCGATCTCGAATTCCTCGATATGGATCGAGGTGAAGGTGTCTTCGCGCACCAGCTTTTCGCTGATGAGGATAGCGTCTTCGAAGTTATAGCCGCCCCAAGGCATGAAGGCAACCAGCACGTTCTTGCCGAGCGCGAGCTCGCCCCGGTCGATCGCCGGACCATCCGCCAACACTTGCCCCTTCTTGACCGGCTGCCCCAATCTCACGATCGGTGTTTGCGTGATGCAGGTATTCTGGTTCGACCGCTGGAACTTGATCAGATCGTAGACATCCAGTCCGGCATCGTTCCGCTTGCGACCCTCCTTCGAATCGGCCCGCACTACGATCCGCGTGGCATCCACGCTTTCCACAACGCCGTCGCGTTTCGCCTGCACGACGTAGCCGGAATCCCTGGCCACCACCGCTTCCATCCCGGTGCCCACCAACGGAGCCTCCGACTTGATCAACGGCACCGCCTGCCGCTGCATGTTCGAGCCCATGAGCGCGCGGTTGGCGTCATCGTGCTCCAGGAACGGAATCAGCGCCGTGGCGACGCTGACGACCTGCTTGGGCGACACATCCATGTATTCGACCTTGTCCGGGGTCGCGGTGATGAAATCGCCGCCATAGCGCGCCGAGACCGTCTCGGATACCAGCCGCCCGGACGCGTCCACCTTCGAGTTGGCCTGCGCGATGATGTATTTGTCGCCTTCGATCGCGGACAGATACTCGATCTCATCCGTCACCCGTCCCCTCACCACTTTCCGATACGGAGCCTCGATGAACCCGAACTCGTTGATGCGCGCATAAGTGGCTAACGAGGTGATCAGTCCGATATTCGGACCTTCCGGCGTTTCGATCGGACAGATGCGGCTGTAATGAGACGGATGGACGTCGCGAACCTCGAATCCGGCCCGCTCTCGCGTCAGCCCGCCGGGGCCCAGGGCAGACAACCGTCGCTTGTGCGTGATTTCCGCCAGAGGATTAGTTTGATCCATGAATTGGGACAACTGGCTGCTGCTGAAAAACTCCTTGATCGCCGCCACGACCGGCTTGGCGTTGATCAGGTCATGCGGCAACACCGTCTCCATATCGAGCAGATTCATCCGCTCCTTGATACTGCGTTCCATCCTAACCAGCCCCAGCCGAAACTGGTTCTCGAGTAACTCGCCGACCGACCGGACACGTCGGTTGCCGAGATGGTCGATGTCATCGATCTCGCCTTTGCCCATCTTGAGATTCACCAGATACCGGACCACCTCGACGATATCCTGCGCGGTAAGCGTGCGCTGTTCCAGCGGCAGGTCCAACCCGAGCTTTTTGTTTAGCTTGAGCCGGCCGACCGGCGACAGATCATACCGCTTGGGATTCTGGAAAAGATTCTCGAAAAGCGCCTTCGCCGTCTCAACCGACGGCGTCTCGCCGGGGCGCAACCGCCGGTAGATCTCGACCATCGCCTCTTCTTTCGAGGCCGTCCGCTCCATCTCCAAGGTGTCGAGGATGACCGGCGTAGCCGTCGCCGTGTCAAGGTAGATCACCTTGAAACCTTCGACGTCGCTCCGGAGAATCTTGTCAATAATCTCGGCGGTGAGTCGTTGATTCTTGTCGAGAATCTTTTCCTTCGAGGTCGGGTCGACCAACTCGGTCAACACAGCGCGTCCGACAAGCTCTCCCGGCGCGACGGGAATTTCCTTGACCCCCGCGGCCTTGAGCCGCGCGATAAGAGCCTTGGTCAACTTAGCCCCTTCGCGGACCAGTGGTTCCTTCCCTCCCTTCTCCGTCACCTCCATGGAACACTTGAGTCCATGATGGATCTCGGGATCCAGTTTGCGCAGGAGCTTGCCCTTCACAACCCGGATTTCCTCCACCGGGTAGTACATCTTCAGCAGGTCGTCGCCGGAATACCCGAAGGCCTTTAGAAGGATCGTCGCCGGCATTTTCCGGCGTCGGTCGATGCGCACGTACAGAATATCCCTGGCATCGAACTCGAAATCGAGCCACGACCCCCGATACGGAATGATCCGCGCGGAATACAGCACTTTGCCGCTCGCGTGCGTCCGACCCTTGTCGTGGGTGAATGACGCCCCCGGCGAGCGATGAAGCTGGCTCACCACCACGCGCTCGGTGCCATTGATGATGAACGTGCCGCGCTCCGTCATCAGCGGCAGCTCGCCCACGTATACCTCCTGCTCGCGGACGTCGAGCACTTTCCGCTTCAGGCCTTTGTCCTCCTTGTCGAAGACGACCAATCGCACCCGCAGCTTCAACGGGACAGCATAGGTCATGCCCTGTTCGAGGCATTCCCGCACGTCGTACTTCGGCGTCCCAAGCGAATAACTGGAGAATTCGAGCACCGCCGTATTGTTGTAGTCCGCGATCGGGAAGACGCTGGCTAAAGCCGCTTGCAGCCCCTGGTCCGCGCGATGTTCCGGCTCCACCTCCATCTGGAGAAACTGCTCGTACGAACGTTTCTGAATCTCGATCAAATCGGGAATCCCGATACTGGCACGGATTCGAGAAAAATCCTTCCGCTCGACGAACTCGCTGACCATCGATTCCGCCATTCCCGCCATCCTCCAGGTTAGACCGTCAAACTGAAGAGGAACGTCATTCGCCGGCCGGTCACCGGTCATTCGCGACACCGCGATGCCCCCTCACCCGGCGATCGACTGTTGGGCTTGCTATTTCACCTCGACCTTCGCACCGCTCTCTTCAAGTTTCTTTTTCATCGTCTCGGCCTCTTCTTTGGTCACCCCGGTCTTGACCGGTTTCGGCGCACCTTCGACGAGATCCTTGGCCTCCTTCAGTCCCAGATTGGTCAGCTCGCGCACGACCTTGATGACCTGGATTTTCTTATCCGCCGCCGCGCCGGCCAAAATGACGTCGAACGAGGTCTTCTCCTCGACCGGCGCCGCCGCGGCCACGCCCGCCGCCGGCGCGGCCGCCACCGGTGCCGCCGCCGTCACGCCGAATCGGGCTTCTAGCCCCTTGACCAGTTCCGACAACTCCAATACGCTCATGCTTTCAATTGCCTTAATCAATTCCTCCTGCGTCAACTTTCCTTCCGCGGTTGGCATGTTGTCTTCTCCTTTCTTTTTGTCTTGAATGGCGCTGATCACTCCGACGAATCCTCGCAAGATCCCGCTCAACGCGTACACGAAACCGCGCACTGGCCCTTGCATGGCCGCGAGCATCATGGCGATCAAGATCTCTTTCTTTGGCAACTTCGCTACAGCCGCCAGTTGCGCCGCCTGCAGCAGCTTGCCTTCCAAGACCCCGACCGTTATTTTGATCTTTTCGTCCCGCTTTTCGGCCTGAATGAATTCCCGCAACACCTTGGCGGGCAGGACCGGGTCGTCATATCCGATGACCACGCCCAACGGTCCCTTGAAATGAGGCTTGACCTCCGCCAGCATCGTCCCCTCGGCGGCGCGGATAGCCAGGGTGTTCTTCACCACCTTGTACTCGGCTTTGACGCTCCGCAGTTGCTTACGGAGCTCCGTCAAGTGATTCACCGGCAACCCGGTGCATTCCGTCAGAATCGCGAGACGGGCGCGGGCGAATTTTTCGTTCAGCTCCGCAACCGCCGTCGCTTTGTCTTCCTTTTTCATGCCGCTCCCTCACCCAGCGTGGGCCTTGGCAAAGGAAAGGAAGCTACGACTCGACCGCTCTTCCTATACCTATTGCTATTGCCCAATGACCGTTGACCGCCGACAACCCCCTTCAGCTCCACTGCTTCGCGATCGCCGCCGTATCCAGCTTGACCCCGGGGCCCATGGTGCTGGAAATCGTGGCGCTCTTCAGATACTTGCCCTTGCAGGAAGCCGGCTTGGCTTTCATGACCGACTCCAAAACGGCCTGTGCGTTCTCATAGAGATGATCCGGGCTGAACGAGATCCTGCCGATCGGCACGTGCACAATCCCGGCCTTTTCCACCTTGTATTCGACCCGTCCCTTCCTGATTTCCTGAACGGCTTTTGCCACATCAAACGTGACGGTTCCGGTTTTCGGATTCGGCATCAATCCGCGCGGACCGAGCACCTTGCCGAGCTTGCCGACCGAGGCCATGAGATCGGGCGTCGCGATCGCGCAGTCGAAGTCCATCCATCCCCCCTTGATCTTTTCTATCAGGTCTTCAGCGCCCACATAGTCCGCGCCCGCTTGACGGGCTTCCTGCTCCTTCTCGCCCTTGGCGAAGACTAACACGCGCAATTTCTTGCCCGTGCCGTGCGGGAGCACCGTCGTCCCCCGGACCATCTGATCCGACCGCTTCGGATCGACCCCCAATCGGACCGCCAGGTCCACCGATTCATCAAACTTCGCGTAGGCGACTTGCTTGACGGTTTCCACGGCTTCTCTCAATCCATACAGCCGTGACTCCACATTTTTCCGCGCCTCCTCCATCTTTTTCCCCATAGCCGGCAACTCCCTTGTCCTGAGCCATCGACGGCCGCTTAACCCTGAATCACGATGCCCATGCTGCGGGCCGTCCCCTCGATGATCTTGACAGCTCCCTCCAGGTCGGCCGCGTTCAAGTCAGCCATTTTCTTTTGGGCGATCTCCCGCAACTGCGCCCTAGTGATCTTCCCGACCTTCTCCTTGTGGGGCACCCCAGATCCTTTGATGATTCCCGCCGCCTTCTTCAACAAATCAGAGGCGGGCGGCGTCTTGGTCACAAACGTGAACGTCCGATCTTTGTAAACGGTGATCACAACCGGAATGATGCTGTCGCCTTCTTTTTGAGTCCTGGCGTTGAACTGCTTGCAGAACTCCATAATATTGACGCCGTGCTGCCCCAACGACGGACCGACCGGCGGAGCGGGATTGGCTTTACCGGCCGGAATCTGGAGCTTGATCTGAGCCGCGACCTCTTTCGCCATGATTACTCCGTTCTTCTCAAATTCTTTCCACTTGCATGAAACCGAGTTCGACGGGGGTCGAACGCCCAAAGATGCTGACCAGGACTTTGACCCGGTTATGATCGGTATCCACTTCGTCCACCAGCCCCTGGAATCCGAGGAAAGGCCCGTCGATAATGCGCACGTTGTCTCCCTTGATGAACCGGATCTGCTCCCTGGGACCGGCTGTTCCCGCATCCACCTGCTTCAGGAGAGACTCGACCTCTTCTTTTGTCAGCGGCGTCGGATGAGCGCCCCCTCCAACAAAGCCGGTGACTTTGGGCGTTTCCTTGATCATCTGCAGGGTGTCGTCGCTGAGAGGCGTTTCCAATTCCACCAGCACGTACCCAGGGAAAAATTTCCGCCTCGCGGTGCGGCGCTTTCCGTCTCTAATCTCGATGACGTCCTCCGTCGGCACCAACACCTGGCCGATCTTGTCCGCCAACCCCATCTGATTGGCCCGTTCGATCAGACTGGTTTTCACGCGCCCCTCAAATCCCGCGTAGGTATGAATCACATACCAACTTTTATTCATCACGATCCCTCGGAAACAGCAACCGTCTCACGTAGGCGACGGAACTCGAGTCCGCCTTGCGCTGCGCGCGCCCTATAGGATCTTGCTGATAAGCCAAACAAGGAACGTGTCCACGACGGAGAGATAGAACGACATAATGATGCAAAACACGATCACGACGGTGGTCGATCCCACCGTCTCGCTCCTGGTGGGGAATGAAACTTTCCTGACCTCGGCGCGAACATCGGTCAAAAATTCAACGACCGACGCCCACAGCTTCTTGAACATATGATCCTCCTTGAATTCCCTTTCATGGAAAGGGCACTGCGCCGACGTTCGCCTGCCCCCCCTCGGAGCACACAGAGAAGCCTGCAATCATTCCACCATGGCAGGGGCACCAGGAATCGAACCCGGACCTTCGGTTTTGGAGACCGACGTGCTAGCCGTTGAACACCATGCCCCTCCTCTGCAAGAGTTCTGAGTGTTGCGTGATGAGTTCTGAGGTCTCGGCATTACAAAAAGCTCAGCGTTCACAGCTCATCACTTCACTTCCTTGTGAGGAGTGTGCTTACGACAGAAGCGGCAAAACTTTTTCCGTTCGAGCCGGTCCGGGTCGTTCTTTTTGTTCTTCGTAGTCGAATAATTCCGCTGCTTGCAGACCGAACAAGCCATATCGATGATTTCACGCATCTTCTACTCGTAAGGCGTGAAGCGTGAAACGTGAAGCTGATGATGTCATGCCCGATTTCATCTCCTCACCCTTCCACTCCTTACCCCTTACGCTCCCCATATTTTTATTACGCCAGGATTTCGGTGACGATCCCGGAGCCCACGGTCTTGCCGCCCTCCCGGATCGCAAATCGCAGCCCCTGATCCATCGCAATCGGCGAAATCAACTCCGCCGTGATGCTCACATTGTCCCCCGGCATTACCATCTCCACCCCCGGATTCAACTGCACCACCCCTGTCACGTCCGTCGTCCGGAAGTAGAACTGCGGCCGATACCCGTTGAAAAACGGCGTGTGTCGCCCCCCCTCTTCCTTCGTCAAGACATACACCTCGGCCTTGAACTTCGTATGCGGCGTGATGCTCTTCGGCTTGGCCAGCACCATCCCCCGCTCTACCTCCTCCTTCTTGGTGCCCCGCAGCAACACCCCAATGTTGTCGCCCGCCTGCCCCTCGTCCAGCACCTTGCGGAACATCTCCACCCCGGTCACCACCGTGCTCTGGGTCGGCCGCAATCCCACAATCTCCACCTCGTCACCCACCTTGACGATCCCCGCTCCACCCGACCCGTCACCACCGTGCCCCGCCCGCTGATCGTGAACACATCCTCGATCGGCATCAAAAACGGCTTGTCGATCGGCCGCTGCGGCGTCGGAATGTAGGTGTCAATAGCCTCCAGCAGCTTCAGAATCGCCGGCACCCCCAGCGGCCCCGGATCCCCCTCCAGCGCCTTCAACGCCGACCCCGCAATGATCGGAATCTTGTCCCCCGGAAACTCGTACTTCGTCAACAGCTCCCGCACCTCCAGCTCCACCAGGTCCAACAGCTCCTTGTCGTCTACCTTGTCCGCCTTGTTCAAAAACACCACGATGTAGGGCACCCCCACCTGGCGCGCCAACAAAATATGCTCCCGCGTCTGCGGCATCGGCCCGTCCGCCGCGCTCACCACCAAAATCGCCCCGTCCATCTGCGCCGCCCCCGTGATCATGTTCTTCACATAGTCGGCGTGCCCTGGACAGTCCACGTGCGCATAGTGCCGCTTCTCGGTCTCGTACTCCACGTGCGAGATGGCGATCGTCAGAATCTTCGTCGGGTCGCGCCGGCCCTGCGATTCGCTGGCCTTGGCCACCTCGTCGTAGCTCACGAACTTGGCCATGCCCCGATCCGCGCACACCTTGGTCAACGCCGACGTCAGCGTGGTCTTGCCGTGGTCCACATGCCCGATCGTCCCCACATTGACGTGCGGCTTCCGCCGCTCAAATTTCGCCTTCGCCATCGCCCACTCCCTTGGTTATGTCGCTTCCATGACTTCTGTACGGCGTTTCCCGCATCGCACACCTTGTGAACGCTCCTGGCCAGAGCCCATCGGTCTGGACAAAAGTCCTGAATCTTGAGACGCCTATCCGGCCGCCAGGAACCAGTATCTGGTCCAGCACGGCGTGGAGCCCACGACGCGGATCGAACGCGTGACCTCGTCCTTACCAAGGACGTGCTCTGCCAACTGAGCTACGTGGGCCTCTCTCTCAGCCTCGCCTCGCGTCGCTTGCCCTCGCGAAGCACATCCCGGGCTTTCTCCTGATTCTCTCTCTTTCATGCGCTTCACGAACAACGGCTTCACCCTTTCTCGTTCTCGTCGGCAACGGAACGGCTGCAGGATGTGAACCTCGTTCCGTTGCCGGTTCAGCCCCGCAAGCCCACCTTGCCAACTCCCGCCGAGAGAGCCAGTCCCCCTCGCAGGGTTCTCCATGAGGAGATTTTTCACAAATTAATTCCATTGGAGCGGGCGACGGGATTTGAACCCGCGACAGCCAGCTTGGAAGGCTGGAACTCTACCACTGAGCTACGCCCGCCCGGCCGCGCTTGCTTAACCGAGCGCCTATGAATTCCCAAGCGCTCGGAGAACCGCCATCTCGATCATGGCCGCTAGTGTGTTGCGCTCTTGCGCCAAAAACCATCCCACGGCGCTCAACCCGGTTAGCCTTGGATGGTGGGCAGGCAAGGATTCGAACCTTGGAAGCCAATGGCAACAGATTTACAGTCTGCCCCCTTTGTCCACTTGGGTACCTGCCCATGTGCTTTGGTGACGGTTTGTAAGAGAGCCTATTCCCAGCAGGACTGTCAAAACCGCTTTACCATCCCTTGACCGGCACACGACAGAAAGTAAGCTCCGCCTCCCACAGCGCCTGGCCCACTCCGGAAACGGAGGGATGGCTGCGGAAATAGGAAGATGACCTTGCTCAGGAAACGTCAGATTCTATTGGCGGAATAACACCTTGTCAAGACCTAAGTTTGTCACGGCCCCCCTCGCTCTATTTTTCAGAAGATCAAGCTGCCGGAAGATCATTTCGGCCCCTGTGAACCGCACTTTCCACCCAGTGGCTGGGTCCGACGGTTGTCCTCCATAACGGCGACCAGTTTCCGAATCAGCTCGCGTTCTTTGCCCAGAACCTCGTCCATCAGGAATGCGACTTCCTCTGGCGAGATCCGGAATTGAGGAGCCAGAAACCGTTTGTGAGTCAGGGTCCTTTCGGTCGGATCCTCCGGCTCATAATACCCGCGCAAGTCCGCATCGCGATCGGCCTTCCGCAGGCGTTGCACCCATTCGTTTGTCACATCGATGTGCCGATTCCGCGCCGCCTTCTTCTGCACCTCCAGATGAGTCCAGATGGCCCACCCTACAAACACCGCCCAGGTTTCATTCAACGCCTCCCAGGATTCCCGTTCGGTCAGAAACCGCGTTTCCGTCGCGCTCCTCCGCTGGACCACCGGCGTAATCAACACTTCCTGATACCGACATTGCCGTTGCCCCTGTGCAAAGTCGAGCAACGGGTTCGAAGCGACCGCGCCCGCCCCATCCTGATCGCCCACGCCCCAATAATCCATGTAGGCATGAAACAACTCATGGTAAAGCGTCTGTAACTCCCGATGCGCCATCCGGCCGAGAGGCCTGAGTGTTCCCCCCGCCGCGTTGAACGATAGGGTCCGGTTCAGGACCAGACGATGTTCACCAGGATGATATTCGGCCGCGAAGGAGCGCAGATCCTCGAACTCAAAATGAATAAAATCGGGAGGGAGCTGATGGAGAAACCGGGTCGGCAGTTTGAGCGCATCGGCTTGCGAGAGGAGCGCCTCCCAGATCCGATCGGAATCGCGGGACAGGCTGGGCGAGGCGGAGAAAGCCGGTCCGTATCCGAGCAACACGAAGTGCGCGAGCCCCAGTCCCAACAGAAACGTCAGGAGTCGCTCACGAAGGCACGGCCGTGACATCATGGGAATGATTCACACAACGCGGAATTGCGCGACGGACAACCTGGCCGGATAACAACCCAGTGCTAGACAGGACGCAAAAAACGGTTCGTTTCGAAGTCCGTGGGCCCATGAACGTCTTACCCGAAGCTCTCTCGTTCCTCTACCAAGGCCAACGTTTCCAAGTGTGACGACGGGATGTGGTCGAGGAATCGGGTCGGTTTTGAAAGGAGCATTCCACTGGCCTTGTCATATACGTTGACCGGATAGATCAGGTACAGAAATCGCTTGGCCCGCGTCACCGCGACGTAGAACAGTCGTCGTTCTTCTTCGAGACCGTCTTCCGTCACAAAGGAGTAAGCGGATGGAAACTTGCCGTCCACGACCCAAATGATGAATACGCACTGCCACTCAAGCCCTTTCGCCGAATGGATGGTCGAGAGAACCAATCGCTCCTCATCGCGGTCGGCTGGTTCGATATTGACAACACTCCCGTCCGGCGGCTCCAACGCAAGGTCGGAGAGGAATTCGCCGAGCTGACGATAGCGCTCCGCCATAGTGGACAAATGCTCGATATCCCGCATTCGTTTCGGATAGTCGTCGTACTGCTCTTTAAGGATCGGCAAATAATACTCGTAGGCAAGGTTGACCTGATCGGCCGGATTCAGACCGTCAGCCTGCGAGAGGGTTTCCAGCAGACCGGCTAGATCCTTCAATCCTTTGCCGGACCGGCCGCCGATTTGACGCAGCAGCTCGAACGGCTGCACCCCTTTGAGCAACGCTCCGATCACATCCTGCGCCTTCTTGGGACCGACCCCATCGACCAGCAGCAGCACCCGATGCCAGCTCACCGCATCCAAAGGATTCACCGCAACGCGCAGATGGGCCAGCAGATCCTTGACGTGCGCGGCTTCGACAAACTTGACGCCTCCCCGCTTCACGAACGGAACGGCGCGCCGGGAAAGCTCCAGTTCCAGATCGAACGAATGGAAGCTGGAACGGAACAACACGGCCATCTCATGCAGCGGCACGCCTTCCTCGCGAAGCTCCAGGATTTTCTGCGCCACAAATCGCGACTGGGCGTTTTCTCCCGCCGCCTCGACCAACGCCGGCAGCGGCCCATCGAGCTTTCTCGTGAACAGATGCTTCGGGTATTTCTCCGCCGCGCCTCGAATGATTTCGTTCGCAAGATTCAAAATCGGCTGAGTGCTCCGATAGTTTTCCTCCAGCTTATAAATGATCGTTCCAGGAAACAGCGCGGGAAACTCCATGATGTTCCGGAACGTCGCTCCCCTGAACGCGTAGATGGATTGCGAGTCATCTCCGACCACCATCACGTTGTCGTGGGTCGCCGCAAGTTTTCTGATCAGGTCCGCCTGCAGGCGATTGGTATCCTGATACTCGTCGACCAGAATATGGCAATAGCTCTGCGAGATGGCCGTGCGCGCTGACTCGTGCTCGTTCAGCAATTCGCGCAGTTTGACGAGCAGATCGTCGTAGTCCAGCAGTTGTCGCTGGCGCTTGGCCGATTCGTATGTGCGCAAGAGCTTGCCGAGATCGTCGAGGTGATCCGCAAGGTGAGGAAATTCTTCGAGCACGATGTCCTCGAGACTGCGCAGCGTGTTCGCGCATTTGCTGTATATGTCCGCGATCGTGCCCTTCCGGGGAAAGCGTTTATCCTTCTCGTTCAACCCGAGTTGGGTGCGGACGAGCGCGATGAGATCTTCCGCATCCCCCCGGTCCAAAATAGTGAAACCCGGATCGAGCCCGATCGGGCGACCGTAGCGCCGGAGCAACAGATTGGCCACCGAATGGAACGTCCCCCCGCACACCCGTTCGCTCCGCGCGCCGATCAGCGCGCCGGCCCGATCGATCATCTCCTGCGCCGCCTTGCGCGTGAACGTCAGCAACAGGATACCGCTCGGATCCACGCCCGAATCGATCAAGTACGCGACACGGTAGACGAGCGTGCGGGTCTTGCCGCTGCCCGCCCCGGCAATGACGAGGGCTGGGCCGTCGCCGGCCGTCACGGCGGCCAACTGCTGTCGGTTCAAGGCCCGTTCGTAGTCGAGCGACAACCGCCGCGGAAGCACGGGGTCCGGCGAGCGCTTGAGGACGTACGGTTTGACGTCTCGATGCATGGCGGCGCGGGGTCCGGAATGAAAAATTATGGAAAAGACGGCTGCGCTGTATAACATACCGGATGGAGGCTTGCAAACGGAACCCCGCAAGGTGAGTCGGAGCATTCCGAGTCGCGCACTTGGACGCCGAAAGCGACTGTGTGTATAATGCGGCCCGCATCATGGAGCGGACCGTGGCCACCGTCAAGAACGAATATAGTGAGCGCCTCCGGGCTGTCGCGGGTCTGATGCTGGCCGTCGCAGGCGAATCGGTCAGTATGGTCAAGCGCAACGCGCCCGACAAGGCGCTGAAGCTCACCCGGCGGACCGAATGGGACGTGTATCTGGAGTTTCTCAAGATCTTCTTCAACTTGGCCGATCGCTTCGCCGCGCTTCACATTCCAGTGTCCGATCACGCGGAGTTCATGGACAGCCTGGTCGACGAAGTCATTTCCCAACTCAAAACGGCGCTGGAGCCGGCATTCGGAGCCAACAGCGACCAGATGGAGATCGTGATGACGATCGCCGGCGCTGTGGGCGAAAGCCGGCGCCGCTACGAACACTACAAGTTCATGGTTAACGAGAGCAGCAAAGTCAAAGACGACATGCTCAAGGAATTCGGCGAGCGTGTCGCGGACATGATCGGGGCGGCCGGCAATCTCCAAGTCGCCTCAGCCGCGACCCTCTGCGCCGGCGCCGTGCTGCCGGCGATGTCGGCAATTTTCACGGGAGAGAAACCGCAGGAATCCACACCGCCATCGGCGGGACGGGCGGCGTCCGCCACGGACGTGTCGAGGGAAAAGTCGGCCGGTCGCCCGACAGGAAACGAGATCAAGTTGGTCAGCGTCATGGCCAGCGTCAGCGGCGAAGAGGTCGAGACCCGGTGGGGTCTTCATCCCCGCTTCAAACGCGATCTGAATCCCGAGGAGTTGCAGGAGCTGACCAAGCTCATGAACCGCGTGACGAAAATTGTAGGCGAACGCTACGCTGCCGTGGCGTTTTCACAGGAGTGGGCCTCCTGGCACGTATCCGGACATGCTTGACGCCCGGCCCTCGACGCAACGCCCCCCATTCGCGTCGACGAGTTGACCGCATGATCATGAGGGAGGAGGAGTGGACAATAGCGACCCTACGGTGTGGCCAGCCCGACTGCCAAAGGATTTCGCACGACTCCAGGAACTTGCCCAGAATCTCTGGTGGAGCTGGAAGCCTGAAGCCCGGCATCTTTTCGAAGTCATCGATCCAACGCTCTGGCACCTGACCCACCACAATCCCGTCAAGCTGCTGTCCGACGTTAAACCCGAGCGACTCGCCGCGCTGGCCGACGATCCGACCTTCGTCCGTCTATACTCGGCGGTCATGAAAGCCTTTGACGAATATCTGGGTGACACCAAAACCTGGTTCGCTTCACATTATCAGGGGATGGAACGCTCCCTGATCGCCTACTTCTCGGCCGAGTTCGGTTTGCACAATTCCATTCCCATCTACAGCGGCGGCCTGGGAATCCTTGCCGGCGACCACTGCAAGGAAGCCAGCGATCTCGGCGTTCCGTTGGTCGGCGTCGGCTTCATGTACCCTCAAGGATACTTCAAACAGCGCGTCACGGTGGAAGGGTGGCAAGAGGCTGTGTATATGCCGTTCAACCGGAGCGAGTCGCCCATTCACCAGGCCATGACGCCGGCTGGAACTCCCTGTCAGATCAGAGTCGAAATGGCCGATCGGACCGTGGCGGCGTTGGTTTGGTGCGTGCGCGTCGGTCGGACTGTCTTGTATCTGCTCGACACGGACGTGTCGGAAAACAGCCCGGAAGACCGAGCACTGTCCGCGAGGCTCTACGGGGGAGATCAAGAAATTCGCCTCAGTCAGGAAATTCTTCTGGGCATCGGCGGCGTGCGGGTCATGCGCGCGCTCGGGCTTGCGCCCACCGTATGGCACGCCAACGAAGGACATTCGGCGTTTCTGACCCTGGAGCGGATCCGCGAACTGGTGCAATCCGGCCTGTCTCACGCAGAGGCCAGCGAGAGCGTCCGCCAGAGCACAGTTTTCACCACGCACACGCCGGTCCCGGCCGGGCACGATGTCTTCCCCCACCATTTAATGGAACGATACTTTCACGGCTATTGGGAGCAACTTGGATTGACGCGTGATGAATTTCTGCGTCTCGGCGAGACACCTCAGACCATGGGACAGGGTTTTAATATGACCGCCCTGGCGATGCGGATGTCGGCGCATGTCAACGCGGTCAGTCGGGAACACGGCCGGGTGTCGCGCGGCATGTGGAAACATCTGTGGCCGGGCCTGGCCGAGGATCTCGTGCCGATTCGCAGCGTGACCAACGGCATCCACGCTCCTACCTGGATCTCGCCGGAACTCAATCAGGTGTACGGCAAATATCTAGGGCCCGACTGGGCGACACGGTGCGATGATCCGGCCCTCTGGCAACGGGTGCTGGACATCCCCGATAGCGAGCTGTGGGCGGTCCGCCAGACCATGAAGCGCAAGCTGATGAGCTTCATCCGGGAACGGGCCAGGACCGGATGGGTGCAAGGGCATCTTCAACCTTTGCAGGTGCTGGCCAGGGGGACTTTACTCGATCCTGAAGCCTTGACCATCGGGTTCGCCAGACGGTTCGCCACTTACAAGCGGGCGACCTTGATCTTTCGCGACCTCGAACGACTGCGACATCTCTTGCAGAATCGCTGGCGCCCCGTGCAGATCGTGTTCGCAGGTAAAGCCCACCCGGCCGACGAACCGGGCCGTTATTTCATTCACGAAGTCGTGAGCTTCTGCAACGATCATAAGCTCGGCGGGCACGTCGCGTTCCTCGAAGACTACGACATGCACATGGCGAAATATCTCGTGCAGGGCGTGGACGTGTGGCTGAACACCCCCCGCGCCCCCATGGAAGCCAGTGGAACCAGCGGACAGAAAGCCGCTCTGAACGGGGTCCTGCACCTGAGCGTCCTGGACGGCTGGTGGCAGGAGGGATACAACGGCGCGAACGGCTGGGGGATCCCGCCGGCTCCTGAGCTGAACGACCCACAGGCTCAGGATGCTTACGACGCCGAACAGCTTTATCAAATCCTTGAACATGAGGTCATTCCGCTCTTCTACCAACGAGACCTCGACGGGATTCCTAGAGGATGGATCCAGATCGTCAAGGAAAGCATTCGCACCATCGCGCCAAAGTTTTGCACGAAACGAATGCTGAAAGAATACGTGGATCTCATGTACGCGGCCGCCGCAACCGGCATGCCGTCTTCATGGTAAGGGCCGGTGAGCACCGTGGAATTCGATCTTCTTCTTTGCCGACCCGCACATCGCCGGACAGTTTTCGTCCCCCGGTCGATGCTGGTCGAGGGCGCCGCCGGCCGTTCCTGATGACGGCCGACCGGTCCATAATCGGCACCTTGTGTCTCCTTCTCCTCGTCCGGGCGTTAATTCCCGCGTCGGCGTTCGGCGGCCAGGCCGATCTCGTGTCGGCCCCCAAACGGACGCCGGTCTCTCCGGAGCGGGAAGCTTCGGCGGCGTTCAAGAACTCGGACTACGACAGGGTGACGCGCCTGCTGGAGTCCGCTCGAATGGAGAGCAAGCCGTCCCGCGAGCTGATCCGGCTCGGCTTCTTGAGTTACCTGCGCCTCGGCCGGCCGGAAGAGGCGCTCAAGCTCTATCCGCGCCTCGTCCCCGCTTCGCGGTCCGACGACCCCGGTCTATTACGGCAGCTTGCGCTGAGTTTCATTACCAGTCGCGTGCGCGATCCGCAGGAACATGTACGGATCGCAGCTTATACCGCCCTGGCGGAAATTGGAGAGCCCGAGACAGCGCCGGTGCTCGAAGACGGGTTGTTGGACTCGTCGGTTTTCGTCCGCGCCAGAGCCGCCGGGGCGATCGGGAAGGCGGGGTTGGCCGCCAAGTCCGGAGCGCTCAAACGGGTTTTGCGTGACGAGACCCCGGCCGTCCGCATCGCAGCCATTAACGCCTTGGCCGAGGCCCGCGCGACGGACGTCACCGAAGAATTGACTCAACTCGCCCGACGTGACGAAGGACCGGAGTCGATCTTCGCCTTGGCTGGATTGGTGAGATTCGGGAAGAGCGACGCGCTCATCGACATCATGAACGCCGCCACACTGCCCGATCCGGAAGCGCGTATGGCGGCGATCGGCGTGCTGGGGCGGTTGAAACGACCGTCAAGTCTTGCCGTTCTGAGCCAGGCGGTGTACGATCCGGACCCCTCGGTCCGCGCGTTCGCCGCCGGGGCTCTGGGGGAGTTCGGTGATCCACGCGGCATGGCACCGCTCGTCCACGCGCTCGAGGACGAAAGCGCTCGTGTTCGCGGCATCGCCGCAGCCAGCCTGGGACGCCTGGGACTGGCGGACGCGCGGGGATTCATCATCCCTCTCACTCGCGATCCTGTCGGCCATGTTCGGGCCGGCGCCGTGGAAGGGCTCCTCCGGCTAGGAGACGCGACGGCCGTTCTTGTCGCGGCGGACCTTGCCAAACATTCCGACCCCTCGGTCAGAGGCGCAGCCGCCCAAGCGCTCGCGGCGGCCACGAGCCCGAAGGCGCTGCCGGTCTTGGAAGCGCTGCTGCGCGATCAACAGCCTCTTCCGCGTCTGATGGCGGCCAAGGCCCTGGGGAAAATCGGCCTTCCGGACGTGATCCCGCTGCTGAAAAAGGGATTGGAGGATACGGATCCGGCGGTCCGCATCGCGGCGGCCGGGGGCATCATCGAAGTGTTATCCAGGGGAAAGGCTTCCAAGAAGGCGCGTCACCGACCGCGAGGATCTCCATGCTGAAATTCTTAGGCGTGCTCACCTTGATCAGCCTGGCGTTCGGACTCGGCTATGTCGTCGGCCGCCAACCGGTCGGAATCCTTCAGCAAACCATCGCGGATCTTCAAAAAGCGGTGAAAGACCTCTCTCGTAACGTGATGGACACCACCCTCGGCATCGAAAAGGATTTGCGAAAACGGCAGGGTCTTGTCGACGCGAAGGCCAGGGTGGTGCAGGCCAAAGCAGACATGTTCGAGCGGAATTTCGGCGATGCCGCCAGGGAATTGGCGGAAGCCGTCGATTCCTTGGAACATGCCGCGCGGGGAGCCCAGGCGTCCGACGGCACCGCCATAAAGACGCTGGCGACCAAAATTCGGGAACTCCGCCTGGACATCTCGCTCGGAAAGAAAGTCCCGCTCTCTCGGTTGGACGACCTTCAACGGGAACTGGACGGATTGTTGAGCAAATAGACCAGAGACCAGGGAGGTCAGGCCGTGCCCGAGGGAGCGGTCACCGGCTTTTCTTTTTTCCACTTCGCGAGGATCCGTTCAACCCGCATCCGCACGACCAGATCGGGGTCTTTCAGCAGCGGCTTGATCGCTTCCCGCCCGCGTTCGTGGCCGATCGATTCCAGCGCCGCGGCTGCGGTCAAGCGAGTGAACCAATCCTTGTCCTGCAACATCTCGATCAACGGATCGATGGCGTCGGGATCTTTGATCCGCCCCAACGCGATCACGGACTGCTTGCGAACATTTTCGTCTTTATCCTTGAGCGCCGCGATCAGCCTGGGAACTGCAGGCTTGCCGAGTTCCACCAGCGCGTCGGTCGCTGCGTCGTTGAATTCGTCGTTGCGCAGTTGGCCGATCAGCGGCTCGAGCACCCGTTCGTCCCTGATTTTGCCGAGCGCCCGGATGGCAAACTTGCGGGTATCCCAGTCGCGCAGCAGCTTGATCAACGACTCAACGCAGGGAGATCCGATCTGTCCGCAGGCCTCGATGGCCGCCTCGCGCACTTGCCAGTCACCGTCTCTGAGCGCCCGGACGACCGGCTCGACGCAGCGTTCGTCGCCCATCTCGCCCAGCGTCACGACGGCTTCACGGCGCACCGCCCAATCGGGGTCTTTCAAGAGATCGATCTGAATATCGATCTCGTCCTTGACTTTTTCTTCTTCGAGCACCTCCTCGCCGGCGGCTTCGGCGGCCGGAGCTTCGCCCGCTGTCTCTCCAGCCTCAGCCGTAAGCTGCTCGGAGACACGGTCAGTCAATTCGTCGTCGAGTTGCGGCTCCGCCGCCGCAGCCGGCTCTTCCGGCTTCTGCATCTTCTCTCCTTCTTCCATAAAAAATTCCCCATCCCCTGCGCCCAGACCGCGACGCAATCGTCGGTCAGGTCACGCGGCAGCTTCCGTTTTCGTCTCACCCTGCTTGCCGACAGCGTAACGCTTCCGCATTGCCAGCGATCGGCGTTTCCGTTGGAGACGCTTCAATCGTTTGCGGAGCACGCGAAGCGTCCGGTCTCCTTCAGGATTCGCATGACCGGCGAGTCGCTCCGCAATTTTCTTTTTAAGTCTTTCTTCATCCGTTTCCGCACGGCTCTCTCTGCCCATTTTTCAGCTCCTCCGCCGTCGCGCGATTCGTCCCGCGTCGGCCGACTTCTCGCGATTCGTCGCTCAGTCTAGTGGAGCGGATGGAGCACTGTCAACACGGGGATATGCGCGGGAGAGCCGACCGTCGCGGCGGGCGACGCACTAGACGAGCGCGAGAGCGGGCATGGCCGAAGACACCGTATGGTCGGCCGAGAAGATGTCCAAAACCCGCCTGATCCGCCGCGACGGAGAGAGCAGATCGGCAGGAAGGAATCGAATGACTTGACGAGCGGCGCCGGTTGCATCCAGCGCACAGGGGATCTGGCGCGACCCCGACCGAGCCGGTCTTTGACCGGACAACGGCAGAAGTCCGGTCGCCGGGGTGAACCGGCCGGGAGTGGCCAGAAACTCAGGACGATGATCCCCGATCACCTCCAACTGGATTGCGGCGATCCCACCATCGACCATTCCGAGTTCCTGCGCCGCCGCATACGACAAATCAAGAATACGTCCGCCAACGTACGGGCCTCGATCATTGATCCTGACGCGCACCTGCTTTCCATTCAAAACATTGATCACCCGGACCATGGTCCCTAGAGGCAACGTGCGATGCGCGGCCGTCAGCGCTGTCATGTCATAGATCTCGCCGCTTGCGGCGGTCTTACCATGGAACTGGCCCCCATACCAGGACGCAATGCCCCTCTCTTTAATCCCCAAGTCCAAGTCGGTTGCGCCCTTAGGCAAACAGGTGCAGGCTCCGATCAGGAGGCTCAGCCCTCCGATCGCCAGGAGCTTTGTTCGAAATACGACATCCGTCTTACCGGATAGTTGGTCCATACGCGCCCTGACTTCCCTGTCGACCTCTCGCCAATTTCCCGAATTTTCGTCCTTATCGCTGATAGCGCGCGTGGCGTTACCCTAAGTGATCCCGACCCGGGCCACAATACCGATGGCGTAGGTCTTTCCCATACCTTCGTATATAGAAAGTCACTGCTCGGGCGACCCGAACAAGCCGGGGATGGGCGCAAGAAATTCGGGAAGGCGGACAGGGCAATAGGCAGGCGCGTTATAGAGGACAGCTGGGTTCTAAGTCAATGCCCAGTAAACAGGGCGAATCGGAGCAGTCACCAAATCGTCGAGACGGCAGAACCCATTGCCTGGGCGGGGCAACACAGCACGTGCTTATAAGTTATTTGAGACGCAGGGACTTTCCCTCAATGGTGGTATCCGCCAGGAACTTGTCGAAATTCCGTTCCAACACCTCGTTAATCAAATCCTGTCCATCCTTTGGATCGAACCAAAAGACGCTGTCCGTCCCCAGGCCGTTCAGCGTTTCACGCACCAGGCTGCCGTCCGCTTGATTCTTCGCCTGAAGCACGAGTTTGTTCTTCGCCACAATCTCCGTCGAACCGAATCCGCTCTTGGCGTCGAGCGAAAGTTCCAAGATTTTTCCCGAAATGGTCACATCGGCGCCATTTGTCGCCCCTGGCTTCATAAACGAGACGTTCCAGCCCTTCTTCACCAAATAGTCCACCAGGGCTTGCGCCGTCGCCTCACGTGGGTCTGCTCCATTGGTGAGATTGAAATGGCTCTCGCCGCCAAAAAGATGGGTGCGGACTCCCAATCTGGTCTTGTTCGATCGCCCGTCTTCGAACACCGTCACAGCCACATGGGGGCCGCCGGGATTCCTGGCCGTTGCCTCGGCAGCCACGCGTTTCGCTGGAATACTGATTGCGATGACCTCCCCTTTTCCAGCACAGCCGGACAGCACGAGCATTACGATTCCACAGCTCATGAAGATACGATGATGTGGCCTCACCATCCCCCTCCTCTTTTCCCAGAATCCCCTCCGGAACCACGAAGGAACTGACAGAACGATATCGAACATTTCGGCTACTGCAGCACAAAATGGGCGCGGCGATTCTGCTGCCAGCAGGCATCGCTATGCTCAGTACAGAACGGCTTTTCCTTGCCAAAGCTGGTGATCTGGATCTGCGAGGCCGGCACACCGAGTTCTTCGAGGTACTGTTTGACGGACTGCGCGCGCTTCTCGCCGAGAACCAGATTGTATTCGACCGTTCCTCGTTCGTCGCAATGCCCTTCGATGAGGACCTTGCGTCCGTTCGCCGTTTTGAGCCAACGCGCATTCGCCTCCAGCGTCGCCTGAGCGTCCTGGCGAATAGCAAACCGATCAAAGTCAAAGAAGACATCGGACAGAGCCGCCGTTTCTTCGGATGTGGCGGGGATGGAAGGGGGCGCCCCAGCCGGTTGGGTCGCCTCCGCAACGGCGGGGGCGGAAGGGGGTGCCACAACCGATGGGGCTGACTCTGCGGCGGAAGGAAGCGGCAGGGCACTGGGCTTCTCCTCAACCGGCGGAGGCTCCGAGGAGACGGACGAAGGAGGTATCTCGGTCTTGGCCTCCTCCATTTTCGGGGCTTCTGCCGAGACTTCGGCTCGGGGAGGCTCCGGCTGAGGAACCGGAGCTTCGGGCATA
Organism: Nitrospira calida; assembly: GCF_976986435.1. NCBI lineage: Bacteria > Pseudomonadati > Nitrospirota > Nitrospiria > Nitrospirales > Nitrospiraceae > Nitrospira > Nitrospira calida. The sequence continues at coordinate 1,323,880 of NZ_OZ335950.1, read as the reverse complement.
GTTTCCGCCCGTGCGGTCGCCGCCTCGGTCTGAGGCGTGATCGTCGGTGCGGACGCTTCGGCGCTGGGCGGCGAAGCCACCTGAGCTTCAACCTGCGGTTTTTCACCGGCTATCATCGTCTGATCGGACGCCGATGTCGAAAGCTTCTTTCCGGCGCAGCCAACCGATATGCTCAACACTAATCCCGCACAGCTAATCACAACGGCAGACTGAACAACTTTGCGCGACATCGAACCTCCACCTTTCATCTTCATCGGACACGGATCGATTGGGCCACCAGGCCGTCCGGATTTTTCACATAGGTCAGATCGACCGTTTCCCCCTCCTTGATGTCGGCGAGCGTGACCGGCGTTTTCCCGCGAGTAATCGATGCGTTCTCCTCGACCGTCGCCCCGACGATCAGTTCCTGCTTCTTCGCGGTCATCGTCTTCACGACGATAACCGGCGGCGTATCTTTGACATTCACCGCCACGACTTGACCTTGCACCCGACGAACCGGCGAACCGGACGCCGTCGTCGCGGACGAAACGGCAACAGGCGCGAAGACAAGGGCTGCGACGAGCACAAGCAGCAACCTCACAGGATTTCCGCTCATCCGGCATTCTCCCTTTTTTCCGTGAGAATCTCCAACCGCCTTTACGGCCGGCGCAAATGTAGCAGGTTGGAATTTATCTGTAAAGCGGTTCCTCGTCACGTCACCTCGGTGAACAACGCGCAGTGCCGCGCCCTTGACTGACCTGAACAGACTCGATAATATCCGCACCAGACCCGCCGGTTCGATCCATGGAGGCGGGCTCTGAAGCCACCAGCCCTGCTGTTCATCTCGCGACCAACTTCATGATCGAAGTTCAGAACGTTACGAAACGATACGGCCGACTTACGGCTATCGAAGAAGTGACCTTCACCGTCGAGAAGGGCGAGGTCCTGGCTTTTTTGGGGCCGAACGGCGCCGGCAAGACCACGACCATGCGGATTCTGACCTGTTTCATGCCCGCGACAGAAGGCACGGCCCGAGTGGCTGGGTACGACTGTTTGGAGCAGCCGATGGAGGTGAAACGTCGAATCGGCTATCTCCCTGAAACCCCTCCGCTCTACCAAGAACTGACGGTCACGGAGTACCTGACGTTCGCAGGCCGCCTGCGCGGCTTGAACGGACACAGGCTGACGAACGGGATGGCCCGCGTGATCGAACGGCTTTCGCTGGGCGAGGTCCGCCACCGGCTCATTGCGAACCTGTCCCGCGGGTATCGGCAGCGGGTGGGCTTGGCCCAGGCCCTGCTGCATGATCCACCCGTCCTCATCCTGGACGAACCGACGGTCGGGCTCGACCCGAAACAAATCATCGAAATCCGTGAACTGATCAAAAGCCTCGCCGGCTCCCACTCGGTGATTTTGAGCACGCACATCCTCCCAGAGGCGACGGCCGTCTGCCAACGGGTGGTGATCATCAATAACGGGCGGATCGTGGCCGTGGACACGCCGGACCGCTTGTCCGCCAGGCTCCGGCGCTCGGAGAAAATCAGCATCACCGTGAAGTCACCTCCTGCGGACGGCCCCGATCGGCTACGCACGATTCCTGGCGTGCTGAACGTCTTCGCCGCCGGAGAATCAGGGACATACTTGATTGAATGCGAACTGGGCCGCGACCTCAGGGACGACATCGCCCGGTTCGTGGTCGGTCACAACTGGGGGCTGCTCGAATTAAAATCCATTTCAATGACCCTGGAGGACGTCTTCCTGCGGTTGACCCAGCGTGAAGAGGGAATCGAGCCTGACCGCGAATCGGATCAGAACACACAGCCCGAACCGCCGCTCGGGCCAGAACCGCCAGGGCAAATCCGGAGCGAATTGCCGCGACCATGACCCCCGTCAAAGCCATCATTGCGAAGGAGCTGCGTTCGTATTTCGTGTCCCCGGTGGTGTATGTCGTCGGCGCCGTCTTCCTGCTGATTTTCGGAGTGTTGTCCTATCTGGCCGTGGTGAATGCGGGCAACCAGGCCATTCGCTTCATGCAGATCCAAGGAGCCACGGCCCAAATCAATCTCAATGAGTTGGTCTTTCGCCCTACCTTCTACAGCACCGCCATCGTCTTGCTGCTGACCTTGCCCATCCTGACCATGCGGTTGTTCGCCGAAGAACGCAAGCTGCGGACCTTCGAACTTTTGATGACCGCGCCGATCGGCATCAACGATATCGTGGTGGGCAAGTTCCTGAGCGTCTATCTGATTTTTCTGGGTCTCCTCGGACTGACCGGATTAGTGCCTCTCACGCTCTCGGTCTTCAGCGACTTCGATTGGAACCCCGTGCTGACCGGCTACTTGGGCCTCGCCCTCATGGGCGCGCTGTTCCTCGCCACCGGCGTCCTCGCCTCCGCCCTGACCGAGAACCAGATCGTGGCCGCATTTCTGAGTTTCGGGCTGCTGATCCTCATTTGGCTGCTGGGCGCGTTGGGATCGATCCTCGGCGACACCCCGGCCGGCAACGTCATCTCGTATCTCTCCTTCATTGAGCATTACGATCATTTGGTCCGGGGTCTCGTGGACACGAAAGACCTCGTGTATTATCTGAGCGGGATCGTGCTGATGCTCTTCCTTGCACACCGCGTCGTGGAGTCGGCCCGATGGAAGTAACCCGGTCGACCGTTCCGATCGGCATCGTGGGAGCCGGACTGGCCGTCGCCGGGCTGGTGGCCTACAGCCTGGCGCCTGACAAGCTGTGGCTGGTCACACTGTGCGAGGGCTTGGCGCTCGTCTGTCTGATCGTCTTTTTCGTCATCCACTTCGAGGCGCTCAAGGCGTTTTCCTCCCGTCGCTCGACCCGGCTGGGCGCCAACAGCGTGCTGATGGTCGTGCTGTTCCTTGGCATTCTGGGTATCGTCAACTTCCTCGCGAGCCGCCACGCGCAGCGCTGGGATTTTTCCGAGACCCAACACTTCACGCTCGCGCCCCAGACCTATCAAGTCCTGCGCGGTTTGAATCGCGAGGTCAAGATCACCGTCTTCGCCCAGGAACGGAGCCAAGCATTTAATACGTATCGCGACCTGCTCGACAGTTACCGTCAGGCCAGCAACAAGTTGACGGTGCAGTTCATCGACCCCGAACGGCGTCCGAACATCGCACGCGAGTACGGCATCACGCGGGCGGACACAGCCGTGTTGGAGAGCGGCTCACAGTCCGTCCGGATCAACTCCCCCTCCGAGCTCGAACTGACGAGCGCCCTGATCCGCGTTTCCAAGGACACCAAGAAACGGCTGCTCTTTCTGGAAGGACACGGAGAACGCAGCCTGGAAGACCGCGAGCGCAACGGCTATGCGCTGGCGAAAGAGGCTTTGATCAAGCAAGGTTACGATGTCGGCACCGTCTCGTTGCTCCAGGAAAGCGCCGTGCCGGAAAACGCCGCCGTCCTGATCATCGCCGGTCCTCGCCGACCGGTGACAAAAGAGGAAAAGGAACGTATCGAACGATACGTCGAGCGAGGCGGCCGCGTGATGTTTCTCATCGATCCGGATACACAGACCGACCTGGACGATCTGCTGGCCAAATGGGGGGTGGAGTTAGGCAAGGGCGTTGTGGTGGATCTCCAAAATCGTCTTGCCTTAGGAGATTTGACCGCTCTGCTGGTCAGCGTGTTCACCGATCACGAAATCACGCACGATCTGACCTCGGCCGTCCTGCTGCCCTTGTCACGGCATGTCACGTTCCGCGAAGACGCGGCGAAGGATTGGGACTTCGTGCCCTTGGCCCGCACGTCTCCCCGCAGTTGGGCGGAGACGGACATGAAAGGGCGTGTCGTGAGCTTCAACGAGAAAGAAGACGTCCAGGGCCCTGTGCATTTGGCGGCCGCGCTCACGCCGAAGAAGCCGCCCGAAGAAGGCAAACCGCGGCCCGCCATCGTGGTGGTCGGCAACTCGTCGTTCGCCAGCAACGCGTTTCTGAATTTCCCGGGCAACACCGACTTCTTTTTGCACGCCGCCGGATGGCTGGCCGAGGAACGCGAGCTGATTTCGATCACGCCCAAGGAGCCGGCGTTGCGCCCCTTCATTCCCAATCCGGTCCAGGAACGCATTCTGTTGTATGTCCAGGTGCTGAGCCTTCCCTTCCTCACCTTCCTGTGGGGCATGACGGTCTGGAGAAAACGGCGGCGCCTCTGATCCTCCATGAAAAGTTACCACGTCACGCTGTTCATGGCGGTCGCGCTGATCGGGCTGGGAGCCTACGTCTATTTCATCGAGATGCCGACTCAGCGGATGGAACAGGAAACCGAAGCCCGGAGTAGGAAACTCCTCCCATTCGACGAGCGCGAGATCAGCAGCCTCACGCTCCGCGCCGATTCCACTGAAATCGTGATGGAATCGACGGGAGGCCGCGGATGGACCATCGCCGCGCCGCTCAGGGCGGAGGCGGACGAACGCGAGGTCCAGGCGCTGATCCGCGCGCTCGCCACCGGCACAGTCCAGCGAGTGGTGGAGGAGACAGCGACGGCTCTCGCGCCGTTCGGCCTGGACCGGCCAGCGACGATCATTACGGTCACAGCCGGCGACAGGCGGGAAACCTATTCCATCGGCGACGTCGGACCCTTGTCCTCCACGCTGTATGTGCTGCGCGGGTCCGATCAGAAAGTGCTGTTGACCGACCTGGCGCCGAAAGACTTCCTCAACAAAAACCTCATGAGCTTCCGCCGCAAGGAAATTTTCCGGTTCGATCAGAAGGAAATCGACCGCATCCGGCTGACCTACCCCACAACCGAAATTGTGCTGTATCAGATGGACGAGAAGCCGAAAAAGAAATGGAAGATTCGCTACCCGATCGAAGCAGAGGCGGATCAAACGGAAGTGCGGACGCTCCTGTTCCGACTGGAGGACCTGAAGGCGCTCGGCATCATCGATCCCGGCCCCGAGCGGGACGCGATCGCCAAGAAGCTGGGAAGTCCGAACGTCAAAGTGACGGTCCATGCCGGCGACACGGATCAGGTTGTCAAGTTCTACCAGCCGGACCCGGCCAGCGGAGAAGCCTTCGCTGAGACAAAGCCGGATGCGCCGATTTATCGGATTAACCCGGCCGCGATCCGCGATCTCACCAAGGACCTCTTCGCCCTGCAGGACAAACGCCTTCTGGGCATGGAGTTCCCGGAGATCGCGATGTTGTCGGTCAAAACACGGGACGAGCACTATGTCCTCATCCACCAAAACAGCGAATGGGTGTTGGAAGATGAGCCGGCCGCCAAACTGAATCAGGAAACGGCTGATCTCTTCGTCAGCCGCGTGGTGAATCTACCTGCGGAAGAGCGGGTGCTCAAGCAGGCCGGCCAACTCGCCTCGTACGGGCTGGTGGCACCAACCGCTGAGTTCATCGCAACGGGCAAAGACGGCAAGATCGGCGGAAAGCTCGCATTGGGCAAGCAAGTCGGCGGGCTTGTCTACGCCATTGGGCAACGGCTGCCCGGAATCTACCAGGTTCGTGCCGACATCCTGACGCAAGTTCCATCAAGAAAAGATCTCGTGGCGAAGTCTGAACGCGCCGACGGAATAGTGCGTTGATTCTTGCTTTGACCATGCGCTTCCACTTATAGTCACGCATCCATTTCCCAAAGGAGGGCCGTCGATATGTATACAATGCGAGCCATGAACATGATCGTCCTGGTCTCGTCCACCTTATTCTTGGCATCCTGCGCGACAGACGGCGGCATGCCAGGGCCCGGCGCAGCCGGAGGGACCGTCGGCCCAGCCGGCGCTTCGGCCGCCACGGGTGATCTGTTGCAGGCCTGCCTGAGTCGAATTCCCAAGGATGCCAGCCCGGGACAGCGGATGGTCGCCGAGGAGAGCTGCAAGGCGGAAGCCATCAATCGTGGCGGGATCGCAACCGCCACCTCGGCGCGGGCGGCAGCCGGCACGGCGGGCGACACCCTCCAAGCCTGCCTGGACCGCATCCCCAAGGATGCGAGCCCCGGCCAGCGGATGGTCGCCGAGGAGAGTTGCAAGCGCGACGAAGCAAACCGCCAGGCGATCAATCTGACTCGGTGACGGGCATCTCTCAGACCAGGGCGGGCGGGCGGGGCTGCCTGCCCGCCGCCCTCGGCTTCACCATGTCTCTCGCTAGACTTCGTCCCGCCCTTCCAGTATCGTAGCAGCCACGCCCCCGTAGCTCAGTAGGATAGAGCAGCGGTTTCCTAAACCGCGGGTCGCACGTTCAAATCGTGTCGGGGGCACCAAACCGCGTGTGCTTGAGCCGTCCGCTCTTCATCGGTTTATCGAATCGGATGGGGGCGGATACCCACCTGGTTCCTCCTGTCCGGCGTTCTGGATCCTTGCTCTCCCCCGACTTCACAATCGAAGGCCGATGGACAAACTTCTCGGCAGTCCTCATGGCTGTTTTGGCTCCGCGCTCCCGCCCTGATCTAGCCGAGCACGTTCCCTACCCGTCCGGAATCCTTTGTTTCCTTGCCCGCCTCTCGACCCTACGTTAGACTCAGCGCTACGAGAGCGCGGAGATGGCACGAGCGAAGTCCAGCACCCGGTCGAAAACCGCTCTGGCGATTGAGGAGATCAATCAGGGTATTGAGATGCTCCGCAAGCAGGTCGCCAAGGTCGAAGACCTGAAGAGCGAAGGGTTTCCCTATCGCGAGGCGTTTCGCGCGCGGGCGGAGCTGCAAATTCGCGAAAGCATCCGCCGCATCTTCGGCGACAAATCCCCTGAATTTCAGGCGTACCAACACTACAAACTCCGCACGAACACGCCGACGGAGATCACTGAGACGCTTTCCATGTTGAACGGGCTGATTGCCAGATTGGAAAGCAAGAAACTCGACTTGTTGGGATTGGGCGCTGGAGAGCCGACGGCCAACGCGCCGCAAGCCGGGACATTGCCACACGTTCCCCATCCGACATTGGTTCCACCGGCGCAGATCGCCGTCACGTCGCTGGCGCCGCCTGTCGCACCGCCGGTCACGATGTCGATTCCGCTGGCGACGAATGTCGCCACTCCCGCGTCCGTGATGTCGACTTCGACCGCTTCATCCGCTCAGCCAGCCCCTCCGCAACCGGCCGTGGCGGCGGCTCCCTCGAACTTGCCGCTGGTTCAACCCGCTTCCGTCGCATCCGCGCCGAGTTCGACTATGCCGCTACCACCCTTTCCAACATCGACGACGGTTTCCCCCGCAGGCAGCCCGGCCCAGTCCGCTCACCCTCCAATTCAGCGGACCGAGATTCCCTCACATCCGTCGCCGCAACCCAACCAGGCGGCTGCTCCGGTCTCTTCTCCATCGCCACCTCTCCCCGGTTCCGCGTCGCTTGCCCGATCGGCAGTTTCCAAGCCCCACTCCGTGCGGACGCATGCGATGTTGGCCGCTTCGCCGGTTTTCGAAACACCACCACGAGCGGCCGAGGGGGCACCGACTCCTCCCCATTCCATGATTCCATCGGCTGACACAGCGGAAGCTGCCCTTACAGCGAATGCATTTTCCGCGACCGCGTCGCGGGACGGATCGGAGCCAGCTCCCATGGTCAGCCACAGGGCTCGTCCCAGCCCAACCGCCAAGCCAACACCAACGGCGGAACATCTCGCGCGACAAGCCGATCAGCCCATTCCGAGCGCCGGGCGAATAGCCGGCAGGCCGGACACCCCGAGAACGGACGCAACGAAACCGACACCCTCGGATTCCGCCGTCGGGCCGGATCCGCTGGACCTCGTCAGGAAGATCTGCACGCGTTTTCACATGGTCGTCAGGCAGCTTCGGCTCCGTCGCGAATACCGCGCAACCCTGGACGTGGAAGACGAATACGATGTGCAGGACTTGTTCTATGCCTTGCTGCGCCTGGAATTCGACGAGGTCAGCTCGGAGGAATGGATGCCTCCCTATACGGACTGCGCCAGCCGGACGACGTTTTTCTTGCAACAGGAAAGCATCGCCATCGTCGTCAAAAAAACACGGCCGGGCGTCGGCGCACGAGAAATCGCTGATCAGTTGCAGACGGACGCCGAACGCTACGCGGCTCGCGAAGCCTGCAAAACGCTCTTTTGCTTTGTTTACGACCCGGAGGGACGGATCGGCAATCCACGCGGGCTCGAAATGGACCTCACCAGCGTCAGCGACCGCTATACCGTCGAGTTGCTGGTCGCTCCCAAGTAGACCTGCGCCGCCCGGCGGAACGTTGCCGACCGGTGCCCTTCCGCGCGCCGGCGCTTCATCGACGATATTGACTTCCTCACGGCGTATCCGCTACGTTTCTTGCCGTTCCTTGCCACACGTCGTGTTTTCCCGCGTCAGAGCGGCAACCAATGGAGTGGAGACGATGCCCGACCGCGCCTATGTGCTGATCAACGTGCTGCCCGGGCAAACCAGCGACGTGGTCCGGGCTTTGTCGGAGATCAAAGAGATCAAGACAATCGATCCCTGCTGGGGAAAGCCCGACATTTTTGCGATCGTGGAAGTCCCGGATCAGGATGCGCTGACACAACTCGTCCTCACCAAAATCCACGCCATTGAAGGCGTGGCGCAAACGGACACTCACCTGGTGTATCGGCTCGGAAAGTAACGCGCGGGCTTCGAACGACCCATGCGCCGCCAGAGATCCACCCCGCTCCTCGTGATCGCCGCGGGTTTGCTGTGCGCGTGTGCCGGAACACAGCCGCTGCCCGAAGCCGACGCCATCGAGGCTGTCCTGCCGGTTTCTGTCGACCAGGTGAAGCAAGCTCTGATCGATGTGTTGACGGCGGACGGCTATGATGTGGAGGAAGAAGAAGCGGGCAGGGTGACGACCGGCTACCGGCACTACCTACCGACTATGCCGTATCCCTGGAACTGGATGTTGAACTGGCGCTTCGGCGTGGGAAGAAGTTGGGTGGTGGCCACCGTCACCACACTGTCGGAAGAGAGCACGCGCCTCACGATTCACGTTTCTTATGAAGGAAAGGATGGTATCTTCACGGCATGGAAAGCATCCCCCGTGCCGCTGCCGCAAAGCGCAGCGAACCAACTCCGATTGATCAAGAACGCCCTTCGCCTGTTATAACCGAACTCCGCTAGCGGTGGTCCGACTCTTCGCCCAAGTCGATTCCGAACCGCTCCGCCATCCGATAGAGCGTCCGCCGGTCAATTCCCAGAATCTTCGCCGCGCGGACTTTGTTGCCCTTCGTCTCTTTCAGCACCCGAATCAAGTGCCGTTTCTCAACCTCGTCGAGGGTCAACAGTTCCTCCTCTAAAGGCGCGTCCTTGGAAGCTGGCTTTTCTTCCTGAATAGAATCGGCATGACGGATGGCTTCCGGCAGATCGTCCGGCACGACGAACGGACCGTGGCTGAGCGACACGGCCCGTTCGATGGCATTTTCCAGTTCCCGCACGTTTCCCGGCCAGCGATAGCGCTGCAACAGCGCCATAGTCTCCGGTAGAAATCCCTTGACCGGATGCGCGGCGCCGCCCGTGTACTTGCGTAGGAAGTGATGGGCCAACAGTGGAATGTCTTCGCGCCGCTCGGCCAGCGAAGGCAGTACGATGCGAACGACGTTCAGGCGGTAATAGAGATCGTCCCGGAACTTGCCCTCCCTGACCAGGCCCGCCAAATCGCGGTTGGTCGCGGCGATGATGCGGACATCGACTTTGACCGAACTGGTGCCGCCGACCCGGCGGACTTCCTGATCCTGCATCACCCGCAGGAGTTTAACCTGCAGGGCTGCGCCCAGATCGCCGATCTCGTCCAGAAACAGCGTTCCCCCGTTCGCGATCTCGAACAGACCGGGCTTGGCAGATGTGGCGGTTGAGTGTGCACCCTTTTCATATCCAAACATTTCAGACTCCAGCAACGCTTCCGGAAGCGCCGCACAGTTGACCGGCACGAAAGGTTTGTCGCGGCGCGGGCTGTTCGTATGGATCGCTTTGGCGATCAGCTCCTTGCCCGTCCCGCTTTCACCTTCCAGCAGGACCGTACTGCGCCCTTCGGACACCCGCGCGACCAGCTTGTACACTTCCAGCATCGCCGGACTGCTGCCGACCATCTGTGACCATTCTTCCCGGTCCCGCAGTTCGGCGCGATAGCGGGCGTTCTCGCGGACGAGCCGACCGTGTTCGAGACTGCGTCGGACCACCAGCTTGATTTCTTCCTTCTTGAACGGTTTGGCCAAATAATCGTACGCGCCCTGCTTCATCGCCTCGATCGCGCCTTCAAGCGAGCCGAACGCGGTCAATAGCACAATCGGCGTATCGGGGCTGAATTTCTTGAACTCCCGCAGCACGGTCAAGCCGTCCATCGCGCCCATGCGGATATCGGTCAGCACGAGATCGACAGGCACCTTTCGTCCCCGCTCGATCGCCTCCGCGCCGTCGGCGAAGGCCTCGACCTCGTAGCCCTCCTTCCTGAGCGCTTCGGCCAGCAACTCGCGCGCCACCGCGTCGTCGTCGATCACCAGAATTTTCGCCGACGTTTGCATAAGGTTATGAGAGGGCCTCTACCGGGCGCTTCCCAAGTCCCGGCAACGCGATCACTACCGTCGTCCCTTTCCCTTCTTCACTGTCAATCGTGAGACAGCCCCCGTGAGCGGTCACCGTCTCGCGGCTGAGAAACAGTCCCAAGCCCGTTCCTCTGCCTAGGGCTTTGGTGGTGAAAAACGGCTCGAACGCCCGTTGAAGATGCTCCTTGGGCATTCCGCACCCGGTGTCGCTCACCGTGACGGTGACCATCTTCTCCACCAGCGGCCGGCTGGCCCGCAAGCCCGCGTCCGCCTCGTCAGTTGAGGCCGGCCGGATGCCCACCGACACATGAACCTCGCCTCCTGACGGAGTCGCCGTCAACGCGTTAGTGAGCAGGTTGACCAGCACTTGCTGCAGTTTATCCGCATCGGCCCAGACTTGCGGCGGATCGGGCCCCAGTTCCACCCTCAAAGCCACACCTTTTGCGTGAAACGCCGGTTCCATCAGCGCGGCAACCGGTCGGACCAAACATTCGACCGGCAACCAGGTCGGTTCGGGTTTCCGTTGCCGCGTCGACGACAGCAAATCCTGAATAATTTGGACGACGCGGTTGATCTGCTCGTCAATGATCTCGATCCGTTTTTTCATCCCCGGCGTGACGCCCGGCTCTTCGGCCAGGGCCTGTACATGCCAGGCAATGGAATGCAGCGGGGTTCCGACCTCGTGCGCGACAGAGGCGACAAGCTGGCCGAGCGCCGCCAAGCGTTCCGATCGGTTTAGCTTATCCTTGATCTCGACCAACTGCGCGTTGGCTCGAAGCAGATTCTCCGTCTGAAGGGCCAACGCGGCCCGCGCCGCTTCTTCCCTGGCCTTGCGTTCCTCTCCAGTCATGCTGACATAGGCGACGATCCCCAAGACGCACGCCACGACCGTCCGGTTGATGACCGCCGAGACAAACCGGCCCGGCTTGGTAGGCCGCAACAGGCCAATGTACGTCGCGATGATGCAAAGCGCGAGCGTCAGATACATCAGTTTCCGGTTTCTGACCGTCGCCACCAGCAAGATCGGAAGCACAAATCCATACGCCCCGACGACGTTGGCGGGGATGAACGTCTCCATCACCACGATGCCGAGAAACAGCGCCGCCGCGACGCTCAGCACCAGACGATTCTTCTGCTTGCCACCGGCCACGATTCCCCGCTTTGATTTTATCTTGTGCTCGCCCGCCCCGGCACCGATCCCTCACGGGCCTCCCTCAGCGCCGCTCCCAAGTCGTGGATTCGCCCGTCCCGACGCAATTCGTCCAGATCGAGAGCTAGCTTGCGCGACCAATTCGGATAGGCCTCGACAGTGCCAGGGAGATTGGCCTGCGCTTTCTCTCCGATCACATCTTCCAGAGAAGCCAACACCAGCCACGAAGGCGTCCGCCCGAGATACACATGAATCGCCCGGCACAGCGCGGGCGTCATGTCTGGGACAGAGACCGGATCGGTCGTGATCCCGTCCGGCAGAAGACCTTCCGCCTGCAAGGCCCTCAAGATAGCAGCCTTCTCCCGCTGCCGCTCTTCCCACGCCTCCTGCTTCGCGCGCTCATCGACATAGAAGCCTAGTGAAGCCCGCACGGCCAGATCCTCTCCGGCCCAGAACCCAGCCAGTGTCGGAAGATCGTGGGTCGACACCACCGCCAGGGACTGTGCCGGGTAGTCGGCCGGCCGTTTCCATTCCCCACCCCCGGTCCGCTCGAAATAGAAGACGCGGTAGGACAGCACCTTCGCCCGCCCCAGCCGTTCACGGACCCAATCAGGCACCGTGCCCAAATCCTCCCCGATCATCACCGTCTTGGCCCGGACGCTTTCGAGCGCCACGATCGCCAATAATTCCTCCGCCGGGTAATGCACGTAGGCGCCGGCAGAAGCGGGCAAGCCACGCGGAATCCAGAACAGGCGGAAGAGTGCCATCACGTGGTCGAGACGAATGGCGCCTCCGTGCCGAAGATTCTTGCGGAGCAACTCGATGAACATGCGGTACCCGGTCGCTCGCAAAGCCACCGGGTTCACTGGCGCAAGGCCCCAGTTCTGACCCTCCGGCGCGAACGGATCGGGGGGCGCGCCACAATCGGCCGCCAACGCCAGCACGTCTTGAAACGCCCATCCGTCCGCGCCGGACCGATCGCTTCCCAAGGCCAGATCGTGATACAGGCCGATCGGCATGCCCAGACATCCGGCCTGTTCCACCACCTCCTGCAACTGCCGTTCGGTCTCCCACTGGACATACTGATGAAACCAGACCCGCGTGCGATATCGCCGGGCGAATTCGCTGACCTGGGCGGAAGCCGGATGCCGATAGCCCTCCGGCCATTCCTGCCAGATCCACACCGGGGGATCGAGGCGGCGCATCTCCTCATCGAGCACCTGGTAGACGGCGAACCGCTCTAGCGCTTCGCCTTGCTCCCGCACATATCGCGTGAAGGCCCGGCCCCGTTCCGTCGTCGGCTCCAGCCGCTCGCCAGCTTCGGAGAAATGATCGTGGAGAAACTGCGCAAAGAGGTGTTCGAGCACCGAGCGCTTGGCACCGGCGACGGCGTCGTAGTCCACCAGATCGCGCTTTCTGAGGTCTTCCAGCGTCGTCCGAAACCGGGCGCTGCGCACCAGGTTTCTAGCCTCCACCGACGCGGCGAATTCCGGGATGCGCTCGATATCGAGGTAGATGTCGTTCAAATACAGCCGGCTGTTCGGAGAATAGGGGCTGATATGGAACGGCCGGGTGTTTTTCAGCGCGTGAAGCGGATTGAGGCCGATCACCCCGGCTCTCAGGTCGTGGGCTGCCCACTCGACGATGTTCGTGAGATCGCCGAAGTCCCCGATCCCCCAGTTTCTCGAAGAACGGAGTGCATAGAGTTGCAGCGCCACACCCCACATGCGCCGCGCCTCTTCAAAGAAAGGAGGCACATAGCAGTGTCGGGGGGCAAGGATGAGGAGAAACGATCGCTCCAAGCTGGGCTCGATTCCTTGGGCCCTCGCGGTCACGTCGTAATAGCCCATCGCCAGATCGCGCGGCAGCGGCACCTCGACCCGGATATACCGTCGGCCGTTTAGGAAACGAACCTCGCGCGGCACCAACCCGGGTCCTGATTCATCCTCACAGCGCACGCGACCGGTTTCATCGCAGATGCGCCACACAATCCGAAGATGCACTTGCTGCCGCTCTTCGACCGCTAGGCGACACGACCAGCACGCCGACTCGTCACCTTCTTGCACGACCACGACCGAATCGCAGGATTGTCGCCAGGATGCCTCGTCCCACCTGCGTAGTTCCTCCTCCAGATCGTGGACCGATTCGACACGGAACCCCATCGCCGACAGAATGGCGCGCTTGGTGTGTTCCGACGTCACGTGCCGTGCCCCATTGATGTCGTAGTACTCCGGGGCGATCCCAGCGCGTTCCGCCAGACGATCGAGCAACTCCCGATCTGTGGCATCAGACATCGCAGTGAGTCTGAGTGAAGACCCGGTTCAAGTCAAGGTGGGCTGTTTCCAAGACCACGCCTCATTGTAAAATCCGGCGCATGATCGGCCTTCTCCTGCGCGTGGGCCGGCGGCCATCGCCGGCCTCCCGCCGATCCGAGAGGCGGCGGCTCGGAATTCCGTGAGCGACGCTCGCGATCGAGTTCGGTTTGGCACCAGTTCCTGGGCCTATGAAGGCTGGCAAGGCCTGGTGTACACGCGATCTTATCCCAGAACCCGCTTCGCCAAGGATTGTCTGGCCGAATACGCGGCTTATGAATACGATGGCGCGCCGTTGTTCAAGACTGTCGGCCTGGATCACACATTTTATCGCCCGCCTGACATTCACCTCCTTATCCATTACGCCGCCCAGGTCCCGGCGGACTTTCATTTTTGCTCGAAGGTGTGGGAAGATATCACCGTGCCCACCTTCGCCAACCTACCTCGGTACGGCCTGCGCGCCGGCAAGCCGAATCCCCGATTTTTGGATCCTGCGCTGTGCGACGAGTTCGTACTTCGCCCTTGGCACGAAGGGCTCGGCGCCCGCGCCGGCCCGTTGATCTTCGAGTTCCAGCGATCCGGTCTGGACTCCGATGAGTTTCTTGCGGCGCTCGACCGGTTCTTCGCGAAGCTGCCGGTCGGTCCACAGTACGCGGTGGAAGTTCGCAACCCGGCGCATCTCGGCCCTCGTTACCGCGACCTCCTGAAAGCGTACGGGGTCGCCCATGTGTACAACCACTGGACCGCCATGCCGCCCCTGCTCGAACAGCATCGGCGACTCGGCCGTACGTTGACGGCCGGGTTCACGGTCCTCCGCCTTCTGACCCCGCTCGGCCTGGCCTATGCCAAGGCGGTCGAGCGGTACGAGCCGTATACCCGCATCGTCAAAGCCCAACCCCGGATGCGCCAGGACACCCTGGCGCTCATTCGTCAAGCCCTGACGGACGGCGTCACCCCGTACATCCTGGCTAACAACCGGGTGGAAGGGAACGCCCCCTTGACCGTTCAAGCGTTGGCTGACGCCCTCAGGGAAGACAGGGGACCCTCGATTGCCGACCTGTGAAATCACGTGGTAGCATGACATCACTCCCATACGAGAAAGGAGGAAGGCGGCCATGAGGTGTCCGAAACAGACATCCGGTGTTCGTTGGTTGCCCTTGCTCCTGACGGGCGGCATGCTCTTGCCGTTCACGCAACAGGCATGGGCTCAATCCGATCGTATCGAGATCGTAGGCGATTATCGCTATACTTATCACGATCCTGAAACGCCGACCGAGGCGAAAGCGACCGCCTGCCGGGAAGCGCTCAGACTCGCGATCAGCACCTGGCCTTCATTCCGGGAAGAAACGGCGGCGATCGTCGATTCGGCCTTGTTGAAAGACATCGTCCAGACGATCGCCTCAAACTACGTCAAGGACGTGCAGGTGATCGAGCAGGCGGAAAAAGGCCGGACGGTGTACTGCAAGGTGCGGGGTGTCGTGCAGTCGGGAGAAATCCGGAAAGTGATTCAAGCTCCGCTCGGCGGCGTGGAAAACGCGCCGACGGCCGTCGAGCAGAATCGCGCCTTGCGCGTGCTTAGCGTCCGCGAGGATACGGACGGCACGATCTCCGTGGTCTTCAAGGCGTTGAAGCGGCTGGACTGGCTCAACACCGCCTACGACGGCGGCTTGCGGGAACACGCCGACCTGATGGTCGACTTCTATGACGAGCAGGGAACGTTGATCAGGAGCGAGCGCTACCCGGCAAGGAAAACCGAGTCCGGCGACGATGTCATGAATCCGGGCGAGATCGGTGTGCGCAAGATTGCCAAGCCGCTCAACGCGAAGTCCTATCGCGTCTGGGTGGTCAAGTAACGATCGGCGCCCCGAAGCGGGACGCTTCGAGGTCGCCGACCTCGCGCTTGCCAAACCGCCTCATTTCTCCACGCCGAGCGGCGGGATGTTGATGCCCACCCGTTCGAGCCCCATGATGACCGTCAGCGCGGTCGGGGCGTGCTGGACGATCTCTTTCTGCACCTCGATCCGCCGCAGATCTACGAACTCCGGGGCCGTCAGCCCCAGCGACTCCCGATAGGCCCGGTCGGCGATGCCGCGTTGCCGTTCGGCCTTCTCCCGCGCCTCTTCCGCCTTCTGAAACTCCACCATCGTAATTCGACGTTGCTCCTGGATGATGGTCTGAGCCGTTTGTTCCAGCACCCCCTTGGGCGGCATAATGCTCCCGACCACGATACGCACAAGACGAATCGGCAGATTCTGCTTGTCGATGATCTTGGTTTGTACTTCCCGCCCGATCGCATCTTGGAGCTTCGTCCTCGTGGTCGGATCGGTGGTCAACTGAAACAACGGATACTTCTGCACCTCCTCACGCACGAAGGTACGGAAGGCTTCCTTGACGTTATTCTGGTACCAGTTTGGGCCGAACCGGCTGATCAACTCCGGCGAGCGACCTTCGATCACGCTGGCGATCATGAACGCGTCAAACGAGACCGGGGCGTTTTCCGCCGAGATGATGTCGAAATGCTCGGCGTACTGGATCGGCCGCACGTCCACGTCGATCACCTGGGTGGTCAACGCCACCGCGACACGGCCGGTGGTCGCTGGAACGGGATCCACGCCGCCGTGCCCGAAAAAAAACGGCTTCTCGACCAGGACGCCTTCATGTCCCGCATCGATCGCCACCAGCGCGCAACCCGACGTCATCAGGCAGAGACCGGCCGCGCCAAGCCACTTCGTGAACCAATTCCCTTGCCGTGCCATAGCTGCCTCCTTTTGGAACAGGTGGCTCAACACGGACTAGCCGCGAATACGGACTCACGATCGTCCGGAGCCACGATGACCTGTGTTTATGGATGGATGGATGGATGGATGTACCTTACGAATCGCTCGGCGAAAATGTCAAATCGCCGGATGCGGGCACGCGAGAACCCGATGCGCATGGATCCAACGAGGCAGGGACAATACCGAATCTTTAGTTGATGCCCGCCTGGCGCTGGAGCCAGCGGATATAGCGGGTGATCTGATCGACGTCTTCGGGCGTGACCCCATCGATCTTGGGCATATTGCCGAAGTTCCAGTGATGGGCGCGGACGCCGTTCGCGGCCGCTCGTTGAAAAGTGATATCCGGATGGTGATCGGGCTCGTAAATCCTGTGGACCAGCGGTGGACCGTGATCGGTGCCTGCACCCCGCTCGCCATGGCAGCGCGCGCAGTTGGCCTTGAACTTGGCCTCCCCGACCCGCAATTCTGGAGGGATGGCCGCCGCGTCCTGGGTGCCTGATCCGTCGGTGCACGCGGAAGGAAGACCGGCCACCAACAGCCACACGGCCAATCCCGCCCGAGCTGACGCCTTCCAAGCTCCGGAACTGCTCGCCGCGACTTCTCGCCTCGCCCGTTCGCTCATTCGGGTTTTCGCTCCGGCGCTTCAGCGCGGCCGAATTGCCGCCGCAACATCTCGGTCGTCCGCTTCATCGTCGCGCGCCGATAGAGACGCGCGGACACCGGAACCAGCACGATCAGCGCGATCGTCAAATACATGAAGAATTCTTCCGGAGACACGGACATCGGGCTCGACTAACCTATCGCATACTGCACGGGATCGGCAACTCCGGCCTGCCGGAATCCTTCCCGACGGATCTGGCAACTGTCGCAGCGCCCGCAAGCCAGACCGGGCGGCACCGGATCATAGCAACTGTGGGTGAGGTGGAACGGCACCTTCAACGACACGCCGGTTCGGATGATTTCGGCTTTGGACAGATAAAGCAACGGGGCCCGGATCGTGATCATTCGTCCTTCCACTCCGGCTTTGGTGCCGAGTCTCGCCACAGCTTCGAACGCGCGGATGAAGTCCGGCCGGCAATCGGGATAACCTGAGTAGTCCAGCACGTTGGCGCCAAAGTAAATATACGGCGCATCCAGCACTTCCGCATAGGCCAGGGCGAGGGACAGAAAAATGGTATTGCGGGCTGGCACATAAGTCGCCGGGATGCCCTTGGCCCGGTCGGCCTGCTTCCGATCCTTGGGCACCGCATCGGCGCCCGTGAGCGCGGAGCCGCCGAAGCGTCGCAGGTCCAACTCGAGCACGACGTGATCGGCGGCGCCCAAGGCCCTTGCAACCTCGCACGCCCGCTCGACCTCGATTTGATGGCGCTGTCCGTAGGAAACCGTTAAAAAATAGAGCGCGCAGCCGTCCTTCTTCGCGACGGCCGCCGTGACGGCGGAATCCAAGCCGCCGCTCGCGAGCACCACTGCTTTCATCACGAATCGACCCCTCTTGGCCCTTGCCGCGGCTCCGGCCGCAGACGGCATTGTACCCCATGCTCGGACGAGAGTCAGCCGGTGTCGGCGTCGGGGGCGTTCGTGGGGAAAAACGCTCAGGAGGGGACAGTGCGAACCGAGCTGACGCGAGGTGGAAACTTCTCAGCCAAGGAAGCCGATCGAAGCACGGACTATTCCCGCTCCTCCTCCTTTTCGATCTTCTCCAGCAATTCCTGTTTGGACTGGCATTCGACGCAGAGTTTCGCGAAGGGTACCGCGGCCAGTCGCTTTTCGCTGATCTCCACACCGCATTCGGCACACACGCCATAGGTGCCCTCGGCTAGCCGGGTCAACGCTTCGTCGATGAGCTGACGCCTGCGGTTCCGCATCTCCATCAACGAAATGCCTAACTCGCGCTCCAAATCCATAAGTGCCTGGTCGCCGACGTCGCGCGCCGACTCAAGCCGCCGTTGTTGATCCTCCGTCAAGGACTGACCGAGGTTGCCCTCGATCTCTTTCATGATTTCCTGCCGTTTATTCATCAGCATACGGTACAGCACTTCCCGTCGTCGCTCCTGCTCCTCTTTCCTGCGGGTAGGTTCCTTGTCCGACCCAAAAGACGGTTGCGATTCAGGTTCTTTGATCTCGACACTGTCGGTCGAGGTGCGGGGTTTCGCCGCGGACTTGCCGGGCGTCTTACTTTTGGACTGAGCTTTTTTCTTGGCCTGCACTTTATCTGCCATGTCGTTTCACCTTCGCCGGAATCGGCCGGTCGGCCGAAAAAGCTCGGCATTCATAGCACGGCGTCGATGATTGTGCAAGACCTTGCTCAGGCGGAAAAGCCGGACCAACCGAGGCATAAGGAAGTGGGGTTTGGAGCGAGCGCGGGGCGTTTCTCTTCAGGCAAACGCACCGAGCAAGCAGATTCGCTCGCACCCGGAAGAATCGGAAATCAAGGATAAACGATGGTCGAATGGACGTCGTAACCGCTGAGCTTGTCGCGCCCGTTCAAACTCTTCAGTTCCACCAGGAAATCCAGGCCGGCAATCTCGCCTCCCAGTTGGCGGACGAGATGGACGGTGGCGGCCGCCGTTCCACCGGTGGCCAACAGGTCGTCGACGATCAGCACCCGTTCTCCGATGGCAATCGCGTCGCGGTGGATTGCCAGCGAACTCGCGCCGTACTCCAGATTGTATTTGACTTCGAAGCTGTCGGCAGGCAACTTCCCCGGCTTCCTGACCGGCACGAACCCCGCGCCGAGTTGATTGGCGAGGGTCCCGCCCAGGATAAACCCTCGGGACTCGATACCGACCACTTTCGCGATGCGCCTACCGCTATAGCGCGCCGTCAGTTCCTCCACGATGTTCCTGAACGCGCGGGCGTCCTTAAGCAGCGTGGTGATGTCGTAAAACAGAATGCCCGGCTTGGGAAAGTTCGGCACTTCACGAATGAGCGCTTTGTAGTCCATCGATCGCCCAGTCCCTCTACAACAGATCGTCCTGCCTCATCATCCGCTTCTCGATCGAAGTCCGGAGCTTCACCAGAGCCGCGGTTTCGATTTGCCGGACCCGCTCCCTGGTGAGACCGAGATCCTTGCCGATTTCCTCAAGGGTCTGAGCTTCCCCACCGTCCAAACCGAAGCGAGAGATTACCACAGTTCGCTCCTTCTCTGGCAACTCCTTGACCCACGCCATCAACTCTTCACGTCGTATCACACCCTCGGCCGTCTCCTCGGGGGAAGCGCTCAGTGGGTCCTCGATAACGTCGCGGAGAAACGTGTCGCCTCGGTCGTTGATCGGGCTGTCGAGCGAACAGGTCGTACGGATCAGTTGCTTGAGATCGAGCACCTCCGCTTCCGAAATTTTCATCCGCCTGGCGATTTCGTGTGTCTTTGGCTCGCGCCCCAGCTCCTGGCCAAGCTGTTCGACCTTGGTCAAGTAGCGGTTGAGCCGCTCGACCACATGAACGGGGAGCCTGACCAACTTCCCCTGATTGATGATCGCCCGTTCAATATACTGCCGGATCCACCAGGACGCATAGGTGCTGAAGCGAAACCCCCGTTTGTAGTTGAACTTCTCGACCGCCTTGATCAGCCCGAGGTTGCCCTCTTCCACGATGTCGGCGAACGGGAACCCCCGGTTCATGTAGCGCTTGCCGATACTGATCACCAGGCGCAAGTTGGCTTCGATCATCTGTTCGCGGGCGCGCATGTCACCCGCCATGACGCGTTTGCCCAATTCCTGTTCCTGCCGGAAGGTCAGAAGGGAATTATGCCGGATTTCCCGCAGATAGGACTTAAGCGTATCGAGTCCTTCGGATTTCCCTTCTTTCCGCCCACGGACTTTGACACCTCGGCCGTTGAGCAGAGGCGCTTCCTGTAGTTCCCCGTCCTCTGCAATGTCCTCGTCCTGGGCGTCGACCGATTCGTTCTGGTCGTCGTCATCGCTCACGATCATCGTTTCCTTTCACCCGCTGCCGCCGCGTCTTCAGTGCCAAATCCGAAAATCCTGATACCGGCCCGTCGCTGCGCTCCATGTCACTTGAAGATCATCGACGCGCGCCAGTGGAGGGCCCTCCTTGAGCATCTCGAGGAGCGCCGCGATCGACTCTTGTTCGCCCTCGACCTCGACCTCGACGCGCCCATCGTCCAAATTTCTGACGCCTCCTGTGAGGTTCCGTCGAACGGCCTCTTGGTGAGCGAACGCCCGGTAGGCGACTCCCTGCACACGCCCACTCACGAGAATTCTGGCTCTGACGAGTGACTTGCCGCGCGGTTCGGTCATGACTGAACACGTGCGCCGCCAGATCTACCGGGAAAAGACCGTTCAAGAAAGGATATTCTCATACCTCCGCTCACGCGTCACGCTTTTCTTAAGAACATGCGGGGGAATCGGCGTGAAAGCGACAACATCACACCGAGGACGCATCGACGTTGCCGATCGCCGGCGGATGCATTCGCGGAAGAAAGCAGAACGGGTTGGAAGCGGTTATCCCGATCGCCACGATCGATCGCAGAGACTCAGGACGTCTGCTCTCGTGCAAGAACTGTTGGACGGCACTCGACCTTGCGAGCGCGGTCTGGTCGGGGCGAGAGGATTTGAACCTCCGACTCCCGCGTCCCGAACGCGGTGCGCTACCGGGCTGCGCTACGCCCCGATCCCATCATCCAAAGTCTGTCGGCACACTCAAGTCAGGGGCTCAAACTTCACGCCATGGGCATCGGCGACGCCTTTGCAGGTCACCTTGCCATCCATGAGATTGACGCCCTTCGCCAGGCCAGGGTCAGAGCGAATCGCGCGTTCAACCCCCTCCGAAGCCAGGCGGACTATAAAGGGTAGCGTCGCGTTGGTCAAGGCCAAAGTCGCCGTCCGAGGCACGACGCCCGGCATGTTAGGCACACAATAGTGCAGCACACCGTCCGCGACATAGACCGGATCAGAATGGGTCGTCGGTCGCGTCGTCTCGAAGCAGCCACCTTGATCGACTGCTACATCCACGACAACCGATCCCGGTGCCATTCTGGAGACCACCGCGCGCGACACCAGTTTGGGAGCGCGGGCGCCCGGCACCAGGACAGCGCCAATGACTAAATCAGCGGTTTCCACCGCACGGTCAATATCGGCCTGGTTGGCGGCCAACGTCACAACACGTCCCTGGTAGAGATCGTCCAGATAGCGCAAGCGTTCCACGTCTAAATTGATAACGATCACCTGTGCACCCATCCCGACCGCGATCCGAGTCGCGGCACTGCCTACCGTACCGGCTCCCAAGATCACGACCTTTGCCGGGGCAACGCCCGGTACACCCGCCAACAACACCCCGCGCCCGCCAGGCAAGCGTTCAAGGTAGCGGGCGCCGATCTGCACCGCCATGCGCCCGGCAATCTCGCTCATGGGCTTCAGCATCGGCAGGGTTCCATGCCTGTCCTCAGTCGTTTCATAAGCAATAGCGGTGACGCGCGCATCCAGCAGGGCCCTCGTCAGTTCCGGCGAAGATGCCAAATGTAGGTAGGTGAACAACACTTGCCCGGGGCGGAAGAACCGGCACTCGGACAACTGCGGCTCTTTCACTTTGACGATCAGGTCGGCCTTCTGAAAGACTTCCTCTTTCGAGGCCGCGATCTGAGCGCCGGCTCGCTGATATGCTTCATCCGGAAACCCGCTCCCCTCTCCGGCCGAAGCTTCCACCCATACCCCATGTCCGGCCTTGAGCAACGCCCGCACGCCGTCGGGAGTGACACTGACGCGATATTCGTGGTCCTTGATCTCTTTGGGAACGCCGATGATCATCTGCCCCTCCGCCGCCACGGACCGGTGTTCTTCGACATTATACTCCGACCCGCCTTGAACCGTCGCGCACGAGGTAGACACCCCGCGGAAGCCTGGTGTAAGATGGGGCCCGACTGGCGCGGTCGCGATCCGGTCGTTGAAACAGGAGGGTCTGGATTTGTCGTCCGGTGCCTGTCATGCCTGCGGTGCCACCAACAAGCCGTTGATGAAGCTCTCGCTCGGCAAGGACTTCTTCGGGCGGCCTTACGATCGCCTGTCGCCGTCTGCCGATCAAAGCCCGCGGTGGTATTGCGAAGTCTGTTCCTTGCACAAAAATTTGCAGCGGGATTTCCGCGACATTCGTTCAGAGTTCGAAAAGCTCGGCTCGGGACAACCCTCCGAATTGGCGCGCGCAGAAGAGCTGCAGCGGGCACAAACGCGGTTGCGGGAAATCGCAGCGCTTCTCGACGGACGGGAAAGCGGCTCTCCGTTGATCAACGTCGGGGAAGTCACCAGCCTCCTTCACCGTCTTCAGAATCAGCCCTCGGCCTTGACGACGTAATCGAGGACTCTCCATTGTCCACCTTCAAACATCACATTTTCGTCTGTGTAAACCAACGGCCGAAGGAGGACCCGCGCGGCTGTTGCGCTAACCACGGTTCGGAACGGCTGCAGGCGTTCTTTAAAAAGGAAGTGGAGCGGCTGGGGTTGAAAGGCGTCGTCCGGGCCAACAAAGCTGGTTGCCTCGACCATTGCGAATACGGTCCCAGCGTCGTGATTTATCCCGAAGGCGTGTGGTACTGGGTCGGCTCCGAAGCCGATGTCACGGAAATCATGGAACGACACATTGTGAAGGGCGAAATCGTGGAGCGACTGCTCATGCCCGATCATGAACCGCACCCCCAAAAAAGTTAAGGTCAAGCTTCAGGCTAAGGCAGAAGCCGGTTCCGTCAGTTCCCTATTCTCTCCTCGCACCACCTTGACCTCAATCTCAGCTTAGACCAGAGCGGAATGATCATGCCCATCGAGGAAAAATGGAAAGCCAATCAGGAGAAAGTCGCCTTCATGAAACGCTTCCCTGGGCTGACCCTGTCATGGGAACACGCGGCCGGCAAAACGATCGACACCGTGATACCGTTGACCGGTAAACCTGGCGCGGCGGTCCTGATCTTTCAGGACGGGTCGTTCATTGTAACCCCGCCACTCGCTCCGGAACCTTGGGAATTGGGCGAGGCTCTCCGCTGCGCCAGAAGTTATCTGGAGCCCCAGCATCCTGAAGCGTACGCCGAATACGACCGGCTGGTTCGCCGGGATAAAGAGGCGCTTCGATCGGCTCGGCTGGAAAAAATTATCGGCGCGATTGAAAATAATCTCGAACAGATCCCAGAGCTGAAGGAACGCCTCCGGCAACTCGTAGATCGGTGGAAGTGAGAAAAGCCGGTCATGAAGAACATGCTGGAAATCTTTTCCCAGGCTTTGTTTGAGGGAGTGAAACCTATGATGGTTGTCAGAGATCACCTCGTCCGGCACCCCGACCGTTGCACACATAACGCGATCTGCATCCCCGTCTGTCCGACCGGCGCCTGGCTCTCCACTCCACCCTTCAAGTTCGATGCGTCCCGCTGTCTGGAAAGTTGCCGTCTCTGCCTCGACGCCTGCCCGTCCCAGGCGATTTACGCGGTGTTCCGGAAAGGGGACAAGCTGCTGGAGCCGCAAAAGAAGTAGAAGACGGGCTGGATGATCCGGCTCTGCCCAAGCGCTTCGGCTTGACCGCATGAAGCCCTGTTTCACACCATCTGTTTCCGCAGCCACCCCCAATAGGCCGTGCCGATGTAGCCGCAGCCTGCTGTCAGAGTAGTCAAGGCCATGACACGGTAAACCGTGCCGCGGGAGGCTTTGACGGTGACAGCGGGATTCAACAGGTCTTCGGACGCGACAACCAATCGTAGCGTTTCGCCGGCGAGGAGGATCGGCCACATGCAGGCGAGGCGCAAACGCACCTCGTGCCGGGGAATCGCCATCGTGTAAACCCATCCCTGGTCGAGATGCCCGCGCGCAATCGCGACCAGCTTGCGCAAGACAGGCCTGAACGCAGGCAGCGTCTCCGTTCGAAGGAGATCGGACGGAACCAACCCCGCTTCCTTTAAAAGCGCAGCCGGCACATAGCAACGTCCACGCTGGAGGTCGCGAGCGAGGTCCTTGAGGATGTTCGTGATCTGAAGCCCTTTGCCGAACCGTACGCCGAGAGCCGACATCCTGGCCTCATCCCACTCGGCCAGCGATGACAGATGCGCACACATCATGCGGGTCCAGAATTCCCCGACGCAGCCGGCGACGCAATAGGTGTAGTGGTCCAACTCATCCATCGTCTGCAACGCGGTCAGGTTGCGCGCAGCATCGCCGGGAAAGCGCGTCAGATCCATTTCCATGCCGTTGGGCAGGGTTCCCATCAAGCCCCGGATACGGGCGCGGTCCTCGGACGCGAATTCTAGATACAACCGAAAGCAGTCTTCGAGCCTCTTGAGGAGGATGCGCTCGGCCAAATCGGTGTGATGCGGAATCAAGACCGCTTGAATCGCCCGAATTTCTTCCCAGTCGACATGGTCTTCGGCAAACTGAGCCCTGAACTGTTTGAGGAACAACAGACGCTGCCCCCGGTCGATCAAATCCGTGTCCGCGATCGTATCAGCCGCGCGGGCGAAGAGATAGGCCAGGCCCACCTGATTTCGCACCGCGGAAGGGAGGACGGCAAGGGTCAGGTAAAACGAACGGGAGACACCTTTGAGAATGTCGCGCAACAACGGCTGTCGGGAAAGATGTGGGTGCGTGGCTGACCTCTAGCGAACTTCGAGCTTGCCTTCCATCCCCTTTTCGCGATGGCTGGCAAAAAACAGCAGCTTTTTGTCGCAATAAAAAGCGTAGGTTCCCGGTTTCATCGGGGTGAAGCGGACCGTGACGGTCTTGCCGGCGCTCACATCTTGCTCCACCGCCAGTCCGGCCGCTGCGTCTTTCAGCACAAAGTTATGGGGTGTGAGCAGCGTAACGCTGGTGAGGTTCAGCTCGACCGGTTTTCCGGCTTCGACAATAAGATGGCTCGGCTCATACGAATAGCTGTCGAGCGTGAGGGATGCGCGCTGGATCCCGTCGGCGCCGAGCGCGGCGACGACCGGCTCGCTTGGCTTCTCTTGATCGGCGAGCGCGCCGTGGCCGCAGACTAGACCAACGGCCACAATCAGCACCCTCATCATAAGAAGAAGAGTCCGCGTGGTTCGCCGAGCGCATTCCACGGGAGGCGTTGTAGCAGAAGGAGTGTCGCGGGTCAACAAGTCTCGCGACCTCAACAACTTACAAGACACCCGGCACCGGTGCGCCGTGCCTTGACCGCTGCGCAAGGAGCCTTATCATACAATCCGATACGATCCTCTGAGGAGCCGGAGGATGCTATTCCCGTCGGGTCGTTGTATATTTTTAAGGAAACCATCAGCGGTTTCGCACCCGAACCTGCGAACCCGCACGGTCAAACAAGCAAGGACATGACCAAGGAGGAGATGCATGAAGTGGCTTAAGGGAATCACGCTGCTCCTGATCGCGAACGTCTTGATCTTCGTCACACTGTCGTTTTCGTTCAATCTGTTGGTGAACTTTATCCTGCCGGCTTTCGGCATCGATGTGCGAGGCGTCGTCGATCAGCAGGATCTGGTCTGGGCGATGGTCTTCGGATTCGGTGGCGCCTTCATCAGCTTGGCTTTCTCGAAACAATTGGCCCGCTCCATGCTGGATTGTTACCAGATCACGCAACCCCGATCTCATGCGGAGCAAGTCGTGTACGGCGCCGTGCAGGAGATCGCCCAACGCCTTCGGATTCAAATGCCGGAAGTTTGGGTCTACGACTCGCCGGACCCCAATGCCTTCGCAACCGGTCCGAGCAAGAACAACTCCATGGTGGCGGTCTCAACCGGCTTGTTGAACAATCTGAACGAGCAGGAAGTCCGGGCTGTTTTGGCGCACGAAATGGGCCATGTGTTCAACGGCGACATGTTCACGACGACGGTGTTAGCCGGATTGATGAACACCTTCGTCTATCTGATCAGCCGCTGGGTCTATCGGCACTTGGCCGAACGCAACGAAGCCCTGGCTCTGGGAGTCTATTTCTTCCTGCAATTCGTGTTGTCGATCCTCGCCATGATCCCGATCAGTTGGTTCTCTCGTCGTCGCGAGTTTGCGGCTGACGCCTTTTCGGCCAAGGTTTACGGCAAAGAGGCGATGATCTCGGCCCTCCGGGCAATCGATCGATGGATGTCTCGGACTCAATTCGAATATTCTGTTCAAGATCCCTTGGCCACCATGAAAATTTCCGGCAAAACCTCCGGTTTTCTGGGACTGTTTGCCACGCACCCGCCGATTGAGGAACGGATCGCCGCGCTCCAGAGGCTCTAGCAAAGGTGCGTTCTTTATATCATTGCTGAAACGCGGGCTTTCGTGGTTGGTCTTGGGATTCGGGATGGTCGGCGGATGCGGGTCCGGATACGTGTTTCCTCCGGGATCGGCTCAGGCCGCTGAAGAAAGGACGGGGGCGATGGACGCACAATTTTCAAGCGTCTATGATTCCACGCTCGACGACATCGACAGCAAGCCAGTATCGCTGAGCCAGTTTCGCGGCACGGTACTCCTGCTGGTCAACACCGCCAGCTTCTGCGGGAACACACCGTAGTATGCCGACCTGCAGAAGATATACGAAAAATACCGGGACCAAGGGTTGGAGATTCTGGCGTTCCCGACCAACAACTTCGGCCAGTAGGAACCGGGGACCAATAATGAGGAGTTCAAGAGCTTTTGCTCCACCACGTACAGTCTCACATTTCCCCTGTTCAACAAGATCAGCGTTAAGGGCCAGGACAAACACCCGCTCTACCGGTATCTCACAGAGCAAAGTCCGTTTCCCGGCGAGGTGGAGTGGAATTTTCAGAAATACCTGGTAGATCGATCAGGCCGGGTGATCGCGCGCTACCATCCTCGGACGAAACCGCTCTCGGACGACATCGTCAGGGGAATCGAGACGGCGCTGGCCGTGCAAGCGCGCTAACCTTTCTTGATAAAACTGATGTGGGAGCGATATTCCTGGATCGCCGCGGCGAGAGCTGGCCCTCCCAAAGGGATATTCGCTTCGAGCGCGGCTTCGACATCTTTATCATCGATCACCACCTCATAACGATCCTGGACATTCGTGCGCACAGGTCCGTGTTTGACCTCCCGCGGCAGAAACACCTCGGTCCAGATCTCTTTCTCAACTAAACACACATCCTTGAAGCGCTCGTACAAGAGCGCAAGCTTCTCCGGATCCGTCTCTTTCATCTCTCCTCATTCCCTTGTTTTCACCCTTCACAGGCGGTCTCCCGTGAGTGTCGCCACCGGCACCCTCAATGTTCGTGGCCCTTCCCCCCACCACACGGTCCTTCCTCCCCGCCGCCGGGCATTTGCGTCGGCGCCGGAATACCCGTGATGTTGAGCGGAGTTGGGTCAGGTCTGGAGACGCCGACCGGGCCTGACCGAGCGGCAAAGGAGGAGAAGACCCGGCGAATCGGCGCACCGCAATCCCGGCAGGCTGTGAGCGGAGCGGCCGTCACCGGTTGGAGGTACTCTTTTTTCAACGAACAACTGGGTTGTCGGTCGCATCGCTCGGCGAGATACTCATAAATCGGCATCGCCACCCTCGGAATTCAGTGATCTCCGGAGAAAGCAATGTCCGCGGCGGGCCGTCCTACTTCTGGGCGGCGGGAGCGGCTTGTGCGGGCTGATCCGAGATCGTAAACCGCATGGTGCCGACTTGATTGGCCGCGTGGAAGGGCTGTTGGCCGAGCGGGGTGACGTAAATTTTTACCAGGTAGTTGCCTTTGGGCCAGGCACCGTCGGGCCGTTTCAATTCCAGATATCCATACCGCGAGTGACCCGGCACCTCCAAGGCATCCTTGCCGATCGGGGTCTCGGAAAGTTTTCCGCCTTCCTCCTCCAGGAACCACTGGGCGCTGAACTGCGCAGGGTCTTCGAGAGGCGCCACTTCAAACACGATATAAATGGCCGGGGTGTCCGGTGTAAATACGGTCGTACCGGCCCCGATGGGCTTCAGCCGCGGGTCCTGCGTGTACCACCCCTTCCGACCAAAACTATCCCATTCCTCTTCAAACCCTTTGGCGAACTTGATCCACACAAAAATAGACTGTGGAACGCCTTTCTTCTGGGTGTCGAACAAGGGAGAAGACGTCGGGTCCACTTCCGTTTCAGACTGCTCCTTGGGCGTCATCAACTCTCTGGCGTGACTTATCGAAGGGAAACCGATTCCCACGAACGAAACCAGGGCCAGGATGAGCATCGTCATCGTGACGGCAGGCGGAGTCGGGCCATGATCGCTAACGCTCATGCCGCACCTCCTTTCCCGGATCAAACCGGGCAAACAATGGTGAGATGTTCCGTTCACCTTATCAGCCTACTGCATAGCCTCAGGCATTTCAATGGTTGGTCGGCTCTGAGGAGCGGTCTGCTATAATGGCGCGGAGACCGCGTTCCGTACTTCGTCGCTTGCACCGAGACGGATTCATTTGACTTCGTGACCTCATCGACATCTGGACAACCTGCCGAAGGGCTTTCCGGCACCGTCATGGATAAACCGGCCTCCTCGCACGAGCGCAACCGAAGGTACGGCATCCATGAAGGCGCCTTTCAAGCCGTCGCTCAAGGGTCAGGAGAGAACTACCTTTCGGCCTTCGCGCTCTTTTTGCACGCCACGCCTCTCCAGATCGGCATTCTGTCATCGCTCCCCCAGCTTATCGGAACCTTGGCTCAGCTGCTTTCCGTGAAAGCGCTGAGCCGCGTTCCTCGAAAGCCGTTGATCCTGCTGGGAGCGGCGGGACAGGCTGCTCTGTGGCTGCCGATCTTCTCCCTTCCGCTCCTCTTTCCCCGGGCAGCTCCCTGGCTGCTGATCGCCCTAGCGACCATCCATGTAGCAATGGGCCATTTTGCCATTCCCGCATGGAACAGTCTGATCACCGATTTCGTAGTCCCGAACGGCCGGGGCGTCTATTTCGCTCAGCGCGCGCGTTTCATGGCGATCGCCAGCTTCTGCGCGTTGTTCGCAGCCGGGCTCCTCCTCGACGCCGGACGATCTTCAGAGGCTCCATGGATCGGGTTTGCGCTGATTTTTCTGGTGGCCGCGGTGGCGCGCAGCCTGTCCACCTACTGTCTGACCAAAATCGACGATCCGGTTGAGCCGACATCCCAGGAATCCAGCGGGTGCTTATTCGATTTTCTCGGACAATCGTCGAGCCGTGACTTCAGACGCTTCCTGCTGTTTTCCGGACTTATGCACGTGTGCGTCCTCATCGCCGGTCCGTTTTTCGTCATCTATTTGCTTCGCGACCTCCACTTCAATTACCTGCAATACGCCGCTTGGCTGGCGGCCGGCACGTTCGGGCAATTCATTGCGCTCACACACTGGGGCCGCATCAGCGACCGATTCGGCAACAAGTGGGTGATCGAGGTGACTGGCTGGTCGGTGCCGTTTCTGCCGATGCTATATTTGCTCAGTACGAATCTGGCGTTTCTGTTGACCGTGAATTTCCTGGGCGGCGTGATCTGGGCGGGCATGACCCTTGGACTGCAGAACTATGTCTTCGACGCGGTTCCCTCCGAAAACAAAGCCAAAGGCGTCGCGGTGACCAATGCGATCAACGCGGCAGGATGGATCGTCGGGGCCCTGATCGGAAGCTGGCTGACGGTTGTGACGCCCTTAGCCGTCCCCGTCGCTTACTTGCCTTTGGAGGCTCATCCGGTCTCCAACCTTCCCATCGTCTTTCTCATTTCCGGCTTGCTCCGGCTGGTGGTGTCCGCAGGCTTGCTGGGCACCTTCCGCGAACCGCGAGCTGTCGAACCCGTTTCTCCCACTCGCCTGATTCGGGAACTGGCACGGACCACGTGGCTCGTTCAGCTCTTCAGCAGGAAACGTTCCCACGCCTGACGGCGGCCGGCTCTGCCGAACATGACGCCTATCGCGGCATCGCCTCACCGTTTCCAACTCGTATCTGTTCTTCCTGCTTCAGCTTTTCAAAGGCCCGATCGGCGTTGCCGCGAACCTGCTGAGGCGTCGGGTGCATGGACCCTTTCGGTTGCTCGCCCGCGCAGGCCGCCCACCACAGACACACGCCGAGCGATAGCCCCGTCGCCCCGATCTTCCGCACCCACCCTTGCGCGCCTCCTTTCATAAGCGATCCTCCTTCGTTTATTGTGCATGCTGGAATGAGCCGACCGAGCCGCCTACTGAAACGCCAGCCGAAGATTCGCCACCGTTTCGGCTATACCCCGCTCCAACGCGGCTCGACCCAACCGCTGGAAATCCTGTGAATCGGCCGACGCTACACTCCAACCATCCGACTGCTCCACCCGCGCCGTCACGACGTTGTGGAACACGACTTCGGCGCTCTCAACCCGGATGATCTTACTGGTCACCGTGTAGGGGGGCAGATCCTCATGATGTCTGGCCCAAAGCCGCTCTCTCAGCGTGGGGCCCTCGATGCGATAAATCAACACACTGTCCACGCCCAGCAACCGGCCAAGCCGGATGGCTGACTCTTCGGACACCGCTCCTCCTAATTGGAACCGTTGCTCGTCCAGCACCGTGGCGAGGTGGAACCGTTCGATGATCCTGAGAGACGGACGTTGCGCTTTGAGCTGAAACGCCGCGCCCTCCAGGCGTATGTAGGCATCCATCAACTCACGATTGGACGTCTTCGGATACAAGACAGCCAGTCGCTGCACATCGAGCGGGACAGTAAACGAAGGAGGCAAGAGCCTGTCGGTGGCGGAAACCGGAGCAGCCGGCGGCGTAGGCAAGTGGCATCCGATGAGCGCAGACAGGATCATTCCCGGAAACAAGCCTGCCAATGCGGGTGACCGAACCACGGCGTGCGCCCTTTCGTGGATCAACCTTCCCAGCCCGCCACGACCGCAAGGGAGGACGATATATATACATCTTACTCCCCTTCCGAACGGAAAGCCATTGTGCCTGGTACGACGCGCTCCGGAGCTACGCGCGAAGCCGGCACCCGGCGTCTCGAGCGTAGAACCAATGACCGAAGCGGCAGACCGATTGACGGAATCGGAACACCGGGCTATTCTGCTCTTGTCGACCACACCGGCGATTTCGGCGGATCGACAATCAACAAGTCAACAGGAGCCCCGTGTCGCTTCACGATCGTCTCGGCGAAGACCTGAAACACACCATGAAGGCCAAGGATCAGCTCCGTATGGATGTCATCCGCATGATCAAGGCAGCAGTCATGAACAAGGAACTGGAACTCAAGAAACATCTGGATGACGCGGAGATGACCCGCATCATGGCCTCATTGATCAAGCAACGCAAAGAAGCCGTCGAACACTACGGCAAGGCCGGGCGGGAAGACTTGGCCGACAAGGAACTCAAGAAAATCGCGATCATCCAAAGTTATCTGCCACGCGCATTGACCGCGGAGGAGGTCACCCAAATCATCGATGCCGTCGTTCAAGAAACAGGCGCGACCTCGCTGAAAGACATGGGGATCGTCATGAAAACCCTCATGGCTCGCTTGGCCGGCCAAGCCGTCGATGGAAAATTGATCAGCGACCTGGTCCGGTCGAGACTTCGCTAGCCCTGCTATACTTTCTGAAACTCGATCGAGTTCGGGCGATTCGGAGACCCGAACGCCCCGTGCGCCGTTCACCGTGCCCAGCGCCGCTCCACCGGCGTCTTCGGATTTCCCGGTCACGTTCAGAGAGCCGTGTACGCATGAGCATTCTGATCGTGGATGATTCCCAGGACCAACGTCTGTTGCTTCAGACCCTCCTCCACCAGGCCGGCTATCTCGACGTGGTGACGGCCGAATCGGCCGCGGTGGCGCTGGCGAGATTGTCCGAGCTGTCCGAACCGCAATCTCCGGCCATCGATTTGATTCTGATGGACTATCTCATGCCGGAGATCGACGGCGTGGCCGCCTGCCGTCTGATCAAATCCCGACCGCACCTGCGGGATATCCCGATTATCATGGTGACCGCCAAGAACGATCCGTCGAACCTCAAAGAGGCCTTCGATGCGGGCGCGACTGATTACATCAACAAACCGGTTAACCGCGTCGAGCTGCAGGCCAGGGTCTCATCGGCGCTCGCCCTGAAGCGCGAGATGGACTGCCGGAAGGCCAAGGAACAGGAACTCCGCGCCAGCAATGAAGAGTTGCAACGGGCGCTCCGGGAGGTGAAAACTCTGCGCGGCCTGATCCCGATCTGCGCGTCGTGCAAGAAAATCCGAAACGACCTCGGGGCATGGCAGCAATTGGAAGAATACCTGCGGGAACATTCGGAGGCGGAGTTTAGTCACGGGCTCTGCGCACCCTGCATCAAGAAGCTTTATCCTGGTGTTTATGAGCACTAACTGCTACCATCCGGCTCGGTGGACGTGCCTACGTAAGACGACCTCGCGAAACAGGGTGCCTCGATGGGCATTTTAATCGTTGACGATTCCCAGGACGACCGTCTTCTCCTGCAGTCGATCCTGAGCGCAGCCGGTTATGAAGACATCATCGTAGCCGATTCGGCCGCCGCAGCCTTCCGCCACCTCGGCTTGGACGGCGGGAGGCAGACCCTCGCCCGCGTCGATCTAATTCTGATGGATATCATGATGCCGCAGATGAACGGCATCGAGGCATGCCGCCAAATCAAGGCCGTCGAACGGCTGCGCGACATTCCCATCATCATGGTGACGGTCAAGACCGATCCGGTCGACCTCCAGTTGGCGTTCGCAGCCGGCGCAATGGATTACATCGGCAAGCCGATCAACAAGGTCGAACTCCTCACGCGCGTGCGGTCCGTCCTGCGGCTGGTCCATGAGATCGACCGCCGCCGCGCCAGGGAACAGGAATTGCTCGAAGTGATGCGCCAACTCCAGGAGGCCAACCAGATGCTGCTGCGCCTTTCCTGCCTGGACGGCCTCACCGGCATCACCAACCGGCGCCAGTTCGACGATTTTTTGGATCAGGAATGGCGGCGCGCTGTCCGCGACGCGACCCCGCTCTCTCTGATCATGCTCGATATCGATCGATTCAAATATTACAACGACAGCAATGGCCACCAGGCCGGAGATGAATGCTTGAAGCAGATTGCTAGCGTCATCTCCAGCGCGGTCAACCGGCCAGGTGACCTGGTCGCCCGCTACGGCGGAGACGAATTCGTCGTTGTGCTCCCGGGTACCAATGCGGACGGAGCGGCCCAGGTGGCTGAAACGCTGCGGCGGAAGGTGGAAACGGCGGGGATTTCTCATTCGACCGGAGAGCAGGTCACCATCAGTCTGGGCGTCGCGAGCGCGATCCCCACTCGTGCGGCATCGCCGACCGACCTGATCAGAGCAGCCGACCAAGCGTTGTATCAGGCCAAGCAGGAAGGCCGGAACCGCACCAAACAGGCAAGCCTTTTCTCGCTGGTCGAGGACTCGCACAAAGACTGACCTGACAGAAACCGGAGCCATCAGGTTTGTGCCGATCACGACTTTCTGCCGCTTCTCACCTCCCGCTGCGACGATACCCCCTCGCCTCTTCCCGACGGCTGGCGCGGCTTTGAAGACATGAGGCGGGCGGCGTCCTGCGCGGTGCGGTTGCCCCCTGAGCGAGGTCCCGGGGAAACACGCTTAAGCCGGAACGGGCCATGGGAAGACACCGCTCGGCTGATAGGAACGAGAACCCCGAAATCGGAACGATGGCCAGAAAAGTCATCTCCGCCCGCTCTAAACGAACAGTGACACGCGCGACGCGCTCCGATCGTCTCAGAGAAGCGTTGCGACTCGAACGGGCCGCCCGCAAGCGAGCCGAAGAAGCCTTGCGCAGGATATCGGCCAAATTCGCCTCGCTCGTCCGGGCACGCCCGCCGGAGCCGAATCGGTCCGGTGCGACGCCGGACCGGGAACGTCACAAGCGATCGCGAAAGAAGAACGAACCGAGCGCCTCCGAGAAAGAATGGAGGGCGCGCGTGCAACGAGCGGTGGTGGAAGGAACCGCTTCCGTGACAGGGAGCGAGTTTTTGGCCGCGCTCGTCCGGCATCTCGCGCGCGCGCTCGGCGTGAAATACGTGTTTGTGACGGAACTGGTGGGCGGCGACTCGTCATGCATGCGTATCCTGGCTTCCTGGATGGGAAACAAGCCGGGTTCGCCCGACGAATACGATACGACCGGAACCCCCTGCAAGAACGTGGTCAAACACGGCAAGGCCTATTATCGACATTCGGTGCAAGAGTTGTTTCCCAACGACAAGTTCCTGGCCGATCTCGGAGCGGTCAGCTATCTGGGAATCGCAATGCTTGACCGGTCCGGCCATACGATCGGGCACCTCTGCATCATGGACGACAAGCCCCTCAACGGCGGACGCCGCATCACCCCGATCCTGAAGGTCTTGGCTTCCCGAGCCGCGGCAGAAATCGAACGGATGCGGAGCGAGGAGAATCTGCATCTCTACCGGGAAATCATCACGCACGCGGAAGATGCGATCGCGATTCTCAACCTGCAAGGGCGCTTTACGTACCAGAACGCTGCGCATGCCGCATTGACCGGCTACGCCGACCGCGAATTGGTCGGCAAGACCCCCGAGGTCATCCTGGGGTCGGACACCTTTGCCGCCATCCTGCGGCGATTGGAGACGGCGGGAGGTTACCGCGGCGAAGTCAACGGGTGCACGAAAGACGGAACCGAGAAAACCTTTGAGGTATCGCTGTTCGCCATCCGGAACCCCGCCGGTTCGCCGGTCTGCTACGTCGAAATAGCCCGCGACATCTCAGAGCGCAAACGATCCGAACTGATCGAGCAACGACGGGCGGGCAGCTTGCAGCGATACCAACACGCGCTCCTCGAGTTGGCCAAGAGCGAGGCCGTCAGCGGCGGGGACCTCGCGCAGGCCTTTCAGGCCGTGACCAAGACCGGATGCCGGGCATTGGAAGTCGAGCGGTCCGGCATCTGGCTGTACAACGAGGACCGCTCGATCATCCGGCTGTGCGATCTCTACGAGCTGTCCTGCGATCGCCATTCCTCCGGCGCAACCCTGTCCGCCCGCGAGTATCCGGCATATTTTTCGGCGTTGGACCACGAAGACCGAGCCCTCGCCGCCCACGACGCGCACCGGGACCCCCGGACCCAGGAATTCGCCCAATCCTACCTGCAACCGCTCGGCATCGGCGCCATGCTGGACGCGCCGATCCGCCGAAAGGGGCAGGTCGTCGGAGTGCTCTGCCATGAACATGTCGGCGGCCCCCGCCAGTGGACCGCGGAAGAAGAACAGTTCGCCAGTTCCCTGGCGACCATCGTCGCCCTTGCCATGGAGGCGAGCGAGCGGCGGGAAGCGGAACAGGCGTTGCGAATCGCCAAGGAAACCGCCGAGGTGGCGAATCGGGCCAAGAGCGAGTTTTTGGCCAGCATGAGCCATGAGATCAGGACCCCGATGAATGCCATCATCGGCATGGCCGATTTGCTGTGGGAAACGGAGTTGAGCCCGGATCAACGAAAATTCGTCCGCATTTTCAGGCGGGCCGGCGGCAATCTCCTGTCGCTCATCAATGACATCCTCGATCTCTCGAAGATCGAGGCCGGACATCTTGAACTGGAGATGATCGAGTTCGACCTTGTCGAGCTGATCGATAAAGTCCTCGAGATTCTAGCGATGCGCGCCAACGAGAAAGGGTTGGAACTCGCCTGCCACGTCGCCTCCGACGTACCCACTCACCTGCTCGGCGATCCGAATCGTCTGCATCAGATCCTCGTCAACCTGATCGGCAACGCCATCAAGTTTACGGATCGCGGCTCCGTCGTCGTCCGCGTTCTCAATGACCCGGACAGCAACCAACCCGGCACCATTCGTTTCTCCGTCACCGACACCGGCATCGGCATCCCGAAGGACAAACTCGAGGCCATCTTTGAAAGTTTTACCCAAGCCCATGCATCCACCGCGCGCAAGTACGGGGGGACCGGATTGGGCCTTTTCATCTCCAGGCATTTGGCCGAACGGATGGGCGGGAAAATCTGGGCCGAGAGCACCGAGGGCCAAGGCAGCACGTTCCATTGCGTGGTCCGGCTCTCCATTCCACCGCAGCCGCCGAGACCCAAACCGCCCCTCACCCACGATCTGGCCGGTCTCCGAACACTGGTGGTCGACGACCATCCAACCAATCTGCTGATCCTGCGCGAAACCCTGACGGCGTGGGGCGCCGTCGTGACGGAAGCTGGGAACGGGCAGCAGGCCTTGACCGAACTCCAGCGGGCCGCGGACGCCGGCAGGCCGTACCAGCTCCTGTTGCTGGACTGCCGGATGCCCGACATGAACGGATTCGAGGTCGTCGAACGAGTCAAAAACATGCCACCGCTCCAAGGCTTGACGACCATCATGTTGACCTCCGATCGGTGGGCCGACGATATCGCACGCACGTACGAACTGGAACTCGGCGGCTATTTGGTGAAACCGATCCGGCGGTCGGACCTGCTGCAAATCATCAGCATCGCGCTCGGCCGAACTAAAGGTCTGTCGCCCGCGCCTCCCGACCCGCCTCCCGCCGCACCTGCAAGCCCCGCCGACTCGCTGCGCATCCTGCTCGTCGAAGATTCGCCTGACAACCAGCTTCTGATTCAATCCTACTTGAAGTCCACCCCGCACACGCTGGATGTGGCGGAGAACGGGCAAATCGGAGTCGATCTATTCAAGGCGGGTCGCTACGACCTGGTGTTGATGGACATGCAGATGCCCGTGCTGGACGGCTATGCCGCCACCCGCGCGATCCGCCGGTGGGAACGGGATCAGCGCCTTCCCGGGACGCCGATCGTCGCGCTCACGGCGTTGGCGCTCAAAGAGGAAGCGGTGAAAATCTTCGAGGCGGGCTGCACCGCGCACATGACCAAACCGATCAAAAAAGCGACGCTGCTCAACATGCTGGCGACGTACAAAGGACGCAACGCAACATGAGCCGACCCAACACGCCTCCTCACGAGAAAATCGTGGTCCGGCTGGATCCTGACCTGAAACCCCTGATCCCGCGGTTTCTGGAAAACCGGCGCAAAGACCTCGCCGCCATTCAAGCCGCCCTCCAACGGGAAGATTTTGAAGAGATCCGGCTTTTAGGCCACCGGATGCGAGGAGACGGCGGAGGCTACGGCTTCCACACCATCAGCGAGATCGGAACGGCGCTGGAACGCGCGTCGGCGCACCGTGATGCGGGAGAGATTAGCCGGCACGCTGACGCCCTGCTGGCGTTTCTCGACCGCGTCGAAGTGGTGTATTGAAGATTCAGTAAAGTGGCCCGCCCCTTCGCAGCCTCCGGTCCGCGGTTTCAAATTCCGGTCGAATCACAAGTATATAAATGTGACGGGGGGATTATCCGGCACCAACGAACTCGATTAAGCAATGAAAAGCTGCCGGATCGCGCAAAGCGAGGTGGATCTGACACAGCGAGGTTGACGATCCTATCCGGTCGTGACAGTTATGATAAACCGCAGGGGAGCAACCGGCACGAGGTAAGCCCGGTTTGATGGCCTCTCTTCGAAACTCCCTGTCGTGGATTCATCTCGGGAATGCAGGACGTGAGCCTTGAGAAGGAACAGATCCTGAAAGGTTTGATCCGGCGGCGTCACATTCAATCAATAAACCGCAAACGAACCGCTGGCCCAACCAAAGGTTGGTTTGGTGGAGGGCACGGGAGTCGAACCCGCGACCCCGACGTTGCGAACGTCGTGCTCTCCCAACTGAGCTAGCCCCCCACCTTGCTGTCAGCGAATAGCCGAACTTTGTGCTGTTAGCTGCTCGCTGTGAGCTGTTAGCTAACAAAGAAAGCGAGCGCCGGCTTCTTGACCGCAGGTGCTGCCAGGACGGAATTGCCCGGGCTGCTTGGCTGCGGAGGAGACGGGGAGGAAGAACGGCGCCCGCCGCTTGAAATCGCCGAGATTATACACAACCGCTGCCGGCGACTCTACCGAAACTTCGCGCTAATTGAGCGAGTCGGCGACGCCCCACTCCGCCCAAGCTCGTTCCTGCAGGATGCGTTCGAATCGGGGCCGCAGCACCAATTCGAACACCTGCTCTTTCTCCGGAAAGAGATCGAGAATCTCCTGTTTCGTGCGCTCGATCAACGCCGCTGCCTCCTCCCGGCTCAGTCGCGCAACACGCAATCGGTAACACGTGAGATCCACGCGCAGGCGGAGCCGCAGCATCCGAATCTGTTCCTCGCGAATCTCATCCAGAGTCGCCATGCTACGCGGGATTCCGTATCGCCCTCGCCGCGTCCGATGCGGCATCGGCCACACGGACACAACGTCCTTCCACTTGCAGACGGCCTTCGGCATAGAGCTGGACTGCTCGGGGGTAGATCCGGTGTTCCTGCTCCAAAATCCGCAAGGCCAGGGTTTCAGGCGTATCCTCATCCAGCACCGGCACTGCGGCCTGGATGATGATGGGTCCCTCATCCACCCCCTCCGTGACGAAATGGACCGTGCAGCCGGCGAGCTTGACTCCCCACTCCAAGGCTTGCTTTTGCGCGTCCAAGCCAGGAAAGGCCGGCAGCAGCGACGGATGGATGTTCATCATGCGGTTCTGGTATGCATTGATCAGGACGGGAGTGACGATTTTCATATACCCAGCGAGGAGAACCAATTCCACATCGTATTTTTGCAGCACCTCCAGGATGGCACGGTCGTAGGTCTCCCGGCTGTCCGGTCGGCCGGCACAGGGTTTGGGATCGAGAAATACAGCGGGCACCCCGTGCTTTCTCGCCCGTTCGAGCGCCTGGGCGTTCTGCTTGTTGCTGACCACCACCACGATCTGAGCCGCCAGCGACCCGGCTTCGATTGCGTCGATGATCGCTTGAAGATTCGATCCCCGTCCGGAGGCCAAGACCCCGAGGCGGAGCGGCGTCGCGCGCTTACCCGACATATTCAACCCGTGGCACATCCGACTCGGCGGCCAGGATTTCACCGATCTGGTACGCGGGATCTCCCAGTTGCGCAGCACGGGCGATCACTCCTTCGGCGGCCGCTTGCGGCAGGATCAGCATCACCCCGATCCCCATGTTGAACACGCGATACATCTCGTCCCGATCGATGCGCCCGCGCTCCTGAATCGCTCCAAAAATCGCCGGCACCGGCCAAGCCCCGCGCTGGATTCTTGCCCGGCATCCTTTGGGCAACACCCGCGGCAGGTTCTCGGTGATCCCGCCCCCGGTGATGTGCGCCATGCCCTTGATGGGAAACTCGCGCGCGAGCGTCAGGAGCTGCCTCGCATAGATGCGCGTCGGCGTCAGCAGCGCCTCGCCGAGCGGTTGCGTCAATTCGGGTAAACGGCTGTCCACCTTCAACCCGCATTCTTCCAGCAAGACACGCCGCACCAGTGCATACCCATTGCTGTGCAGCCCCGTGGACGCCAACCCGACCAGCACGTCGCCGGGAACGATGTCTCTTCCGTCGATCAATTTCGATCGATCGACCACCCCGACCGCAAAGCCGGCCAGATCGTACTCCCCTTCGGCGTAGAAGGACGGCATTTCGGCGGTCTCCCCCCCGATCAACGCACAGCCTGCCTGCCGGCAACCCTCCGCAATGCCGCGCACGATCGCTTCGGCCTTCGCCACGCTGAGTTTTCCGGTCGCCAGATAATCGAGAAAAAAAAGTGGCTCGGCGCCGCTGACCGCGACGTCGTTCACGCACATGGCGACCAGATCGATGCCAACTGTATCGTGGCGGTCCATCAAAAACGCGATCTTGAGCTTGGTCCCGACACCGTCGGTCCCCGAAACCAACACCGGGTCGGTATATCTCTCGGCCTGAAAGCGGAACAGCCCCCCGAACCCGCCCAGATCGGTCAGCACTTCCGGCCGAAAGGTGGAACGCACAAGCGGCGTGATCCGGCGTACGAACTCGTTGCCGGCTTCGATATCCACTCCGGCTTGGCGGTAGGTCGTCATAAGGAAGGGCATCTTAGCGGAGGGACGCCGAGACGGTCAACGCACGAGAACCGTCGTCCTCCGACTTTCACTCGCCGTTCGCAACCGCCCCGTTCATTCCGCCGTTTCCCCGGTAACAACGACGGTTGCGCTAGGATGCGCCCCATGCGCCAACTCCACCAACGTTTCCAAGTGGGCGGTCTGGGGAAACATGTCGAAGGGCTGGACCCGGACGATCCGATAGCCGCCGGCGCAGAGGCGGGCCAGGTCGCGGGCCAGGGTGGGCGGATCACAGGAGAGATACAGTAGCCGGGCGGCGCCGAGACGCACCAGTCCTTGCACGCAGGTTTCGCTTAATCCGGCGCGTGGCGGATCGACCAGCGCCACGTCATACTCAGCGAAATGCACCGTCTTCAAAAACGCTTCAGCCGACTCAGCCCGGAACCGGCACCGGCCGACGTGGTTGATTCTCGCCGCACGTCGCGCATCGGCCATCGCCCGGTGGTTCCCTTCCACCAGCGTCACCAGGGCTCCACGCCTCGCGATCGACAACCCGAGCGTGCCGATTCCGGCGAACAATTCGAGCACGCGCAGCCCCGGCGATGGGGCCGCCCACTCGGCAACCGTCCGCGCAAGCGCCTCGTTCAGCGCCCAGTTGGCCTGCATAAACGACCGATCGCCGATCCGGAACGTCAGACCGTCGAGTCGATCGGCAATCCAATCCTGACCGGTCACCCATCGCGCTCCATTCCGGCTGACGACGACCTGGCCAACCACGTTCAGGCCGTCGCCCCACAGATCCCAGAGTTCGCGAGCCTGTTCCCGTGTTGCCGAGCCGGTATGCCAAACCAGCAGAATCGAACCGAATGCGACCGAATATTTCACCTCCAGCGCTTCCAGCCGCACCGCCAAACTCCGCTGAGCGGCCAACCCCTCACTCACCTGAGCGACAAGGCGACGGACCGGATCCGGCACCAGCAGGCAACAAGACGCCTCAACCGGCTTATGCGAGCCTTCCTGGTAGAAGCCGAGCGCAAACCCGTTTTGCTGACGAAACACGGTGAAGCGAACCAAACTGCGGTACCCGTACGTGTTCGGCGAAGGCACGACCGGCGCGATGTCCTCGACCTTCACCTTGCCTACCCGAGCCAAGGTCTCAGCCAACATGTCGCGCTTGAGCTTGAGTTGTGCTTCATACTGGATATGCTGCAGCTGGCACCCCCCGCACGTGTCATAGACCGGGCACGGCGGCACGACTCGATCCGGCGACGCCCGGAGAATCTCGTTGATCACCGCCTCCCGATAGCCCCTCCTCAATGCCCCTTCGGTGACCGCCACGATCTCCGTTGGAATCGCCCCGCGTACGAACAATACCTGTCCATCGTGCCACGCCAGTCCCTTTCCGCCTTGCACCAATTTTTCAATGGTGACAGTCACCGATTCGCCGCTCATGGTTTCATCGCTGACTCGCTAGTGGTGAGCACGCGCGCTGTAACAAACACCGCGGCAGACGGGTAGCCCGCGTCACGTTTGCGCACGCCGTCGAGTCGGTGAGGCAGGGGGCCGTCCAACAGCGACGGAACCCGCGAGCCCCCCTATCCCTCCGGCCGCATCTCTACTTCGAGTAGCTTAATTTTTCGATGCAGGTGACTGCGTTCGATTTTGAGGTCGTCGGCGGTTCGCGAGATGTTCCAATTGTGCTCGCGCAGTTTCCGAGTGATGTACTCTTTCTCGAACGCATTCCGCGCGTCGCGGAGTGAGTCATACTGTTTGGTAAGCAACGATGCGGCGGGAGCGGCGGCTAAAGCCGCGGCGGCGGGGCGGGGGTGTAGGGACATCGCGACGTGTGACGCCTCGATCACGTGGCCGGGCACCATGATCAGCAGGCGCTCGATCAAATTGCGGAGCTCCCGGATATTGCCGGGCCATTCGTATTGCATGAGCAGGTCCATCGCCTCGGGCGAGACCTGCTTCGCTTTGAGCCCCTGTTCCTCCGCATTCAGGTGCATGAAATGCCGTACCAGCAACGGAATATCTTCCCGGCGCTCGCGGAGCGGCGGCACCTCAATGGGGACAACGTTCAGCCGGTAGAACAGGTCCTCCCGGAACGTTCCCTTTTCGATTTCTTTGGGCAGATCCTTGTTGGACGCGGCCAAGACCCGCACATCGACCTTCAGCACCCGCGTCCCGCCCACACGGGTGAACTGCTGTTCTTGCAGGACGCGCAACACTTTCGCCTGCGTGCTGAGACTCATGTCGCCGATCTCGTCGAGGAACAAGGTGCCACCGTCGGCCTGTTCGAACTGCCCGCGTTTCATCGAAATGGCCCCGCTGAACGCCCCCTTTTCATGGCCGAACAGCTCGCTTTCGATCAACGTTTCAGGAATCGCCGCACAATTCACGGCGACGAAGGGCCGGTCCGCGCGCGGACTCTGTTGATGGATGGCGCGGGCCACCAACTCCTT
The DNA here is from genome assembly GCF_976986435.1 of Nitrospira calida. Classification (NCBI taxonomy): domain Bacteria; kingdom Pseudomonadati; phylum Nitrospirota; class Nitrospiria; order Nitrospirales; family Nitrospiraceae; genus Nitrospira; species Nitrospira calida. Next base: position 1,281,022 of record NZ_OZ335950.1, on the reverse strand, counting down.
CCCCGTCCCGTTTTCGCCGGAAATCAAGACACGGCTGTTGGTCGGCCCCGCGGTCGCGATCAATTGGCGGAGCCGCTGCATGGCCGGCGACGCGCCGACCAGCTCAAACCGCTTCTCGACTTTGATTCGGAGGTTGAGGTTTTCTTGTTCAAGCCGGTACTGATCCAACGCATGCCTGACACGGAGCGTCACGTTCTCCAGCGACAGCGGCTTCTCGATGTAATCGTAGGCGCCCAGCTTGATCGCCTTGACCGCGGTCTCGATAGACCCGTGTCCGGACATCATCATGACCATCGCCTGGGGCGCCAACTCGCGGATCCGGCGCAGGGTTTCCAGGCCGTCCATCTCGGGCATCCAAATATCCAGCAGCACAAGATCCGGCGGATCCGTGGCGAAGATCTTGAGCGCCTCGGGGCCGCTCTTCGCCACGACCACCTCGTAGCCTTCGTCTTCCAGGATGCTGCTCAGCGAATTCAGGATGGAGATTTCATCATCCACGATTAGAATCGTCGCCGACATTCCCCCCCTCATTACGCGTCACGCGTGACCCGCGACACGTCGCGGCCGAGAACGGCGGGCCCTTCTCGGCCGATTAGCCTATCGCCCGTCCATTCTACGCCGCATGTCACGGTTTCTACACCGGCAATTCGAACGTAAACACCGCCCCTTTAGGTTGGTTGTGGCTCGCCTGAATCTGCCCTTCGTGATCCGTGATGATGCGGCGCACGATGGCCAGGCCCAACCCCGTTCCGGTTTTTTTACGCGAAAAGTACGGCACAAACAATTTGTCCTGATCCTCGGGCGCGATTCCCACGCCCTCGTCGGCCACGCTCACAATCGCCCGGCGTCGCTTGATATCGTAGCGCGTCGAGACCCAGAGCCGGCCCTTCTGATTCATGGCCTGCACGGCGTTATCGAACAGGTTCACAAACACCCGCTTGATCTGCTCGTAATCGAAATTGAGCGTCGGAAGATCGTCGTCCAGGCTCAGCACGAATTCCACGTCGCGATGGGCTCCCTGATAGAGGGTGACCACTTCTCTGATCACGTCATGGAGCGAACCCGGCGCCAGGCGCGGCGCCGGCATCCGGGCGAACTTGGAAAATTCGTCCACCATCTGCTTGAGACTGGCGACCTCATTGACGATCACTTGGGTGGACTCGTCGAAGATTCGATCGAAGTCCGGCGCCTTGTCGAAGAATTTTTTCCGCAGCCGCTGGGCCGACAGTTGGATCGGCGTCAGTGGATTCTTGATTTCGTGGGCAACCCGTTGCGCGACTTCCTGCCAGGCGGCCGCCTTTTGGGCCTTGATCAATTCGGTCAGGTCCTCGAACACCAACACGAAGCCCAGGTCCTTGTTGGCCTCGTCCCGCATCCGCGAGCAGCTCAGTCCGATGGTGAGAAATTTGCCCTGCACCTCCACCTGTCCTTCGATTGCCAGGTTGTCCCGTTGATCGGCCAGCATCCGGTCGTACACCGTTTGGAACAGGTCCAGCCCGAATTCCTTGAAGGCTTCATTAGCCGGCCGGCCGCGGAACCGATCTCCCCACAGGCCGAGAATGCGCTCGGCCGACGGATTGAAGGTCGTGATGGTCCCGTGGCGGTCGATCGACAGCAGGCCGGCCGCGATCGTATCCACCACGGTCTCGATGTAGGCACGCCGGCGATCGAGCTCAAGGTTGGACTGGCGGAGCGAAACGTTGGCCTCTTCGAGTTTCGATTTGCTGAACCGCAGATCCTCGGTCATCCGGTTGAACGACTCCACCAGTGTTCCGATTTCATCGGCGGCCTTGACCTGGATGTTCACGTTCAAGTCCCCCTGCGCGATGGCCTCGGTCGCTTCGGCCAGCCGCTGGATCGGCACCGTGATGCCGCGCGCGACGTAGAAGCCGAACCAGGTCGCGCCGAACAGAATCAGGACCGTGATGACGGCGACGAAGAGGTACGCGCCCGCTTTGATGGGATTTTTCATCGCCTTGAGCTGTTTGTACTCGGCGTACTGTCGGCCGATGCCTTCCATCTTGGCCAACAGCGATTCCGGCACGTAGGCGTCCACCACGACCACGCCGTCGATCTCGCCGCGTCGGGCGTTCGAGGCGATGGGCACCCCCGCGCGAATCAGCCGCCCGTTCTGCGCTTCCTGCACAGACGTGAGCTCCTGTTTTTCGTTCAACACCTGCAGGACCAGTTGGCCGATCGGCAGATCCAGCACCATCGCGGGCACATCCGGGCTGAGCGCCTTGGTGAGGGTCTCCATCTTGGCGGAGAAGACCTCGACGCCAGCGACGTTGTATTCCACCCGCTTGCGCGCCATCGTCGCCACCAGCAGATCACGCTGCTCATGCGTCAGCAGATCTTCCCGGTAAATTTCGTGGCTGATGGCCCGCGCGCTGTTCACCGCCAAGGCGATGTGGCCCGCGTGATGCATTCTGGCCACTTCGTAGGAATCCTTCATCACGCGCTCGATCTGATCGCTGAACCACACGTCCACCGCCTTGTTCACCAACCCGCTCGCCACGAACGCCAAGAGCACGGTCGGGATCAGCGAAAAGCCGATGAACGCCGCGACCAGTTTGGCGCGGAAGCCCGATCCTGCCAGCCGGTGCCGGCGTTCGAAATAGGCTTTGATCAGGTTGCGCGAGAGCAACAGAACCAGCACAACCAGACCGATCAGATCAAGATTGATCAACAACAGCACGAAGGCGTACCCGGTGCTGGGGAGGAACGAACCGGAGTCGGCGGGCCCCGGCACGTACTGGGAGTAGTAGACCGTAAGGACCAGGCAGGGAATGAGAAGAATCAAGACAATCCATACCGGCCGCAAGTGCCTTATGCGGCGATCCGACTCGGTAGAAGTTGCTGGCGCCTGGCCGATTGGACGAATGGCCGCCTTTGCACCGCTCACCGACGGCGCGGTATCGCCCGGCTGATCGCCAGAACGCTTCAGCGCCGCGACCGGCGTTTCGAACTTGCCGACTTCAAACGGTTCCGACATCTGACCCTCGGAACGGCCCCTGCACACGGCCACGTCACTATAGCGAATCCACAGGGGCGTCTCAAAAGCTCTTCGCCAAACCGCGACAACACAGGAACCGCGTCGGGCACGACGATGACAAAGGGCAAAACCCCGGCGGAAGGAGCCGGCAACCGGGGTACCGCGGCGTTTACGGCGTGTGGATCGCGTGTTTGCCCGTCGCCAACTCGACGTACTTCATGCGCAGAGCGTAGAGCATCTCGCTCAGCACCCCCTGCTCCTCCGCAGTCAGGTTGCCCTTTGTTTTGACTTCCAGAACGGATAGGAGATCGATGATCTCTTTGGCTTGCGGAAGGTTGACCGGAATCTTTTGCTGCTGAGGATCCACCTGTTCGCCCATCAGCATAAAGGCGGACGTACCGAGGGAGATGACGAAGGACGAAAACGTGACGGGAACATTCGACCCGGGCGATTGTCCCGCAGCCGGCGCGGAAGCGCCCGTTGAACGGACTTCCGACGCGGTATCGGCCTGACTGGCGGGCGAGGATTCTTCCGAACTCCCCCTTCCCCGGCGATCTCGGATGACAAAGCCTCTCTCCTCCGCTCCGCTCATCGTCGCCACCGTCATCCAGGCAGAGAAAGCGAGACGTAAGCTATCACACGTTGAATTGGGGGCGCAAGCCGCGGACGGGCATTGAAGCGGCAGCGGAAGTCGGTATAATGGGGTCCGCATTGCCGCGCTTCCGCTGGCGGATCAGGATCCCTCGCATGTCGTACAGTTTCAGCAAGCTCGTGGAATTGATGGCCGCGCTCCGGGCGCCGGACGGCTGTCCCTGGGACCGCAAGCAAACGCATGAGTCGTTGAAGCCCTATCTCCTGGAAGAAGCGTACGAGGTCCTGGAAACCATCGATCGGCAGGACACGGTCAAGCTCAAAGAGGAGTTGGGTGACCTGTTGCTGCAGGTTCTGTTTCACGCCCAAATCGCGGCGGAAGCCGGCGCCTTCACGATCGAGGAGGTCATGCGGACGCTGGCCGACAAGCTCGTCCGCCGCCATCCGCATGTCTTTGCCCAAAACCATCAGGGCGAATCAGCGGTCGACGTCGATCAGGTGTTGAGCCGCTGGGAAGACATCAAGCGGGCCGAGCGCGAACAATCCGGAGAGGCGCGCTCCGTCCTCGACGGCGTACCCATCACCTTGCCAGCTCTGCTGCGGGCGTACCAGGTCCAGGCTAGAACATCGCGTCTCGGCTTCGATTGGCCGCACACCGCGCGGGGGATCGAGCAGGTGCTCGATAAGATCGAAGAAGAAATCCGTGAACTGCGGGCCGAGCTGGCTTCTCCGCCCTCCGGCGACGCTTCGTCCTCGCCCGAGGGTGCCGGGTCAGCACCGTCTGAGGCCGTGGCGATGGAGTTCGGGGACATCCTGTTCGCGCTGGTGAACCTGGCCCGCCTGCTTAACGTCAATCCGGAAGACGCGCTGCGGCGAGCCACGAACCGGTTTTCGGAGAGATTTCGGCACATCGAGGCGGAGGCGATACGCCGGGGCCGGCCGCTCGGTGACCTGTCACTCGCCGAAATGGACGCGCTGTGGGAAGAAGCCAAACATCACGAAGCGAAGGCGGCCGTCCGACCGGATGCCGAATCGTGACGCCGCATCAGAATGCACAGTGACCTATGGAGCGCGAGGAGAACTCCTACCAGGAAGGAAAACGTGCCGGCGTGCACCCACTCATCGTCGTCTTCGGCGTGATCTTCGGATTGTGGATGTTCATCGCCCTCATTGTCCCGAGTTCCAAGCACAAACAGGCCGCGAACCCCGAACCGGTGCCCACCGCGATTCCCGACGACGCCGACGCTGCGCCGGTCATCTTCAAAGTTCACGCCACGATTCCGGACGTGAACGCTATCAGCATCGTGGTTCCCGCGCAGGCAACCACCAGCCAGATCGTCGGCTTGTTGAAGCGGTTCCGCGATGCACGGCTCTCCAACACCCTGTCGAACCTGTTGCCGCCGACAACGCCCGGCCACCAACTCGGCGATCACGCCGTGGCGGACATTTACATCTTTTCCGACCCGAAATACGCTCAGCCCGACGCGGTGCGCGTGCTCGCCCGAGGCGCCCATGCCCCCGGCGAGCTGTACCCGCGGGCGATCCCGTTCGAAGACGCGATGGAGCAGGTCCGCGGCCACTATCGCATCAATCTGCACGACACCGGGCAGCCCGACATCGCCTCGCTCGGCTTTGCCGATGAGTCGGGAGTCCATTCCAAGCACTACCGCCGCATCTTCTGATCCCTGAGCGCAGGCCCGCTCCCAGCGGAAAATCCAGCCTCTAACGCGCATTCTATCCCCAGCATGTTTTGTCGTTTCTCGCTAACCTAGTGAATTCCCTAGCTGAAAGATTTGAGCCACAAGATCTTGTAGGCCGAGCGTCAATTAGCCCAATGCCTAAAAGTTGAGCAGGATGCTCGCGGGCTCGCCGTTGCTGCGGATCATCGCGCGGAAACTTGGTTGTCCACATGGTTGTCCACAGATTCTGTGGGTTGATCCTCGATGCGGGAGTCGCCTCTTCCGAAGCGCGAATTTCGTTGTTACAGACGGACCCGCTGCCGGATTTCCGCTCTGAGCGCCCCCTGCTCATCGTTCAGCCAGGTCTCCAGCCGCGGAAACAGATGGCTCAGCGGACCGGTGAAGGGGCCGATCAATACGTCCTGGCGCTCCGACAACATGCCTTCCTGATCGGCGATCCGCAATTTCTGATCGGCGATGCGGCGGGTGAGCACCTGATTGAGCAGCAGTTGTTGTCCGGGACTGCCCGTGACCTGCCCCAGCAATTTGCCCTTCACATAGTCCAGTTCATCGGTGATCGAGATCTTCACCCGGACGCCGAACGGGGTGGCCCAGGTCGGGCGCTGGATCGCATAGTCATAAGAAAAGACCGGTTCGCGAGGTTCCCGGTAGGGACCGCTCACATTCAGGATGGTCAGCGTGTTATCCATGGAGAGACCGCGCTATACCAATAATCCGGATTCGCCTCCGGTCAAGTAACGGACGGCCGTCTCCGCGACGGTGAACCCATCTTTGATGCAATCCGGAATGCCGACCCCCCGATAAGCGGCTCCGGTCAGGAACAAGCCGGGAAATCGACTCAGCGCCATCTCGATGTCCTTCAATCGATCAAGATGCCCCAACGTATACTGGGGCATGGCGCGGTTCCAGCGATGCACCTCGACATAACGCGGCGGTGCCGCAAGGCCAGTGACGGCCAACAGTTCCTCGCACGCCGTCCGCACGATCGTTTCGTCGTCCGCCTGCATGATCGCTTCTCGTCCGACGCCGCCGAGATAGCACCTGACGAGCAGCGTGTCCGGCGGCGCGCGATGAGCCCACTTCAGGGACGTCCACGTCGCGGCGATCAGGTTGCGTCCTTCGACGCGCGGCACGACGAACCCGAACCCTTTCGCGCAACCTTTGGACTGGCCGGCGTCGTAGGCCAAGGAGACCGTCGCTGTGGAGGCGTAGGGGATCCTCTCCAATAGTCCCGCCGCCGACGGACTGAGCGGCCTGACCAATTCGGCCGACGCATAGGCGGGCGTGGCCAAGACCACGACGTCGGCCGTCAGCACGGTTCCGTCGTCGAACAGCACGTCATACACCCACTTGCCGACTTCCCGGGAGCGGACCCGCAGCGCAACCGCCCGGGCGCCGACCCGGAGGCTCACCCCATCCTTCTGCAAGCGGTTCGACAGCGCCGTGACCAGATCGCCCAATCCGTTCCGCAGCGCGACAAACATCGTGCGGCGATGCTTCGGCTCCGGCGATCCCATCTGAACGGTCTTGCGGGCGGCCAGCATCCCGCGAATGAGACTCCCGTATTGTTGTTCCAGTTCGGGAAACCGCGGGAACGTGGCGCGGACGCTCATCTGCTCCGCATCGCCCGCATAAATGCCGGCCGTGAGCGGTTCAAACACCCGCTCGAACGCTTCACGCCCAAAACGGCGGCGGAAGAAATCCGCCAGAGATTCGTCACCCGCGGCGCGGCGGGGCGGCAGCACCACATCCAGCGCCATCCGCGCAAGCCCCTTCCAGCTCAGCAACCCGCTTCTGACGAACGATCCGATCTGGCCGGGGGCGATCACGACCAAGCCCTCGGGCAGCTCGCGCAGACGTCCCCGCGAATACACGCAAGCCTTCGCGCCGGTCTCGTTCATGTTGATGAGCTGATCGGCCAATCCGAGTTTTTCGCATACCCGGACGCCCCATGGCTTGTGGGAGAGGAAGGAATCGGGGCCCGCCTCGATCACGAGGTCGTTCGCACGACTCGTCCGGATTTTGCCGCCCAAAATCCGGTCCGCATCGGCGACGGTGCAGACGAGCGACAGGCCAGACGCCCTCGTCTGTTCCTGAAGGGCGAAGGCCGTCGCAAGTCCTGCGATCCCTCCGCCAACTACAACGACTGTTCGGGGCGTTCCGGTCACGGAGGCCGCATCAACGGACCGGCGCAGCTTCGTGCGCCCGGACCACAGAGGCGAGGGTCTCGATCAACGCCGCGGATGCGTTCAGCATCGGAATGCGTTCCAAGTGCACGCCTTTGGCCTGCGCGGATCGTTTGAGTTCGATATCGATGTCGTAGAGCACTTCAAGATGATCCGAGACGAACCCGATCGGAGCGACGAGGACATGCTTGTGGCCCTCGCGATGCAACTCATCCAGCATGATTCCGACGTCCGGCCCCAGCCATTTTTCATCTGATCGCCCCCGACTCTGGAACGCCAAGCGCGCGGTCACCGGCCGGACCCGTTCGCAGACCGCCTCCATCGTGCCCCTCACTTCGTGGGGGTAGGGATCCTTCATCTCCACAATCCGCTCCGGCAGGCTGTGTGCCGTGAACAGGATCGGCACTTGAGCGCGCACGTCGGAAGGAAATTGCTGGAGGCCAAGCTGAATATTGTCGGCGATGGCTTGGATGAGCCTGGGATGTCGATGCCAGCTTTCGACATAACTGACCGGACACACGCTGCGGAGTGCCCGCCGCGCCTCTTCGACCTTGCCGATATAGGCTCCGATGCTCATCGAAGAGTACTGCGGCGCCATGCACAACCCGATCACCTGCTCCGGTCTCTCACCCATCAACTCCTCGTATGCCTCCCTGATGGAGGGACGCCAGTGCCGCAGACCGACGGCGACGCGGTACCGCTCGCCGCCGGGGCCGTTCAGCTTCTGCTCCAACTTGCGCGCGACCTCGCGCGTGATCTCCAGGACCGGCGACTTTCCGCCGGTAAGCCGGTAGCGCTCCTTGATCTCTTCCACCAGATCCAGCGGTGCGGGCCGACCGCCGCGCACATCGCGGAGATAGGGCTCCACGTTCTCCACGTTGTCCGGTCCCCCCATGGCCATGAGCAGCACGGCGATGGGCCTCTGCGGTCCAGACATACTTCTCTCCTGCACGAGTAACGAACAGCACCAGAGGCTCGGCAATCAACCTCTTTTTCCGTTCGCTACTCGCTGTTCGCTATGAGCTATTCGCCCTTCGCTTCAAATTCATCGCTGGCTGAGCTTGTGCACCATCTCGATCGTCGCTTCCACCGATTCTATCGGCGTGTTAGGCAGAATCCCATGGCCAAGATTGAAGATATGTCCCGGCCGTCCATCGGCACGCCGTAAAATGTCCTCCACCCGCCGCTCAATCTCGTGCAGCGGCGCGAACAACGCGACGGGGTCCAGATTGCCCTGTACCGCCACGTCATATCCGACCATCGCCCAGGCCTCATCCAGATGGACGCGCCAATCGACGCCGATGACGTCGCTGCCCGCTTCCCGCATCAGACGCAGGAGCGACGCGGTGCCGGTGCCGAAGTGGATCATCGGCACGCCTTCGCGCTTGAGCCCGTCGAAGATCAGTTGCACATGCGGGAGGACGTACTCGGCGTAATCGCCGGGCGACAGACAGCCGACCCAACTGTCAAACAGTTGCACGGCCTGCGCGCCGGCGCGGATCTGGCGTCGAAGGTAACCGGTCACCACGCGCGCCAGCTTGTCCATCAACCGGTGCCACGCCTCCGGCTCTCGATACATCAACTGCTTGGTCAACACGTAATTTCTCGACCCCCCACCTTCGACGGCATAGCTGGCCAACGTAAACGGAGCGCCAGCGAACCCGATCAACGGCACCCGGCCGTTCAGCGCGCGGCGTGCGTGGCGGATCGCCTCGGCGACGTACTCCAATTCGTCCCCGTCCACCATCCGCAGCCGTTCCACGTCCGCCCGGTCTCTGACCGGATTGCGAATGACCGGCCCCTCTCCCTCCGCAAATTCCAACTGAATGCCCATGGCCTCCAGCGGTAGCAGGATGTCGGCGAAAATGATGGCGGCGTCCAGCGGGAACCGCTCGATCGGCTGCAGCGTCACCTCGGCGGCCAGCTCCGGCGTCTTGCACACGTCGAGGATTGAGTATTTAGCCCGCACCTTTTGATATTCGGACATGTAGCGGCCAGCCTGGCGCATGAACCAGACAGGCGTACAATCGACCGGCTGCCGACGGCAGGCCTTGAGGAAACGATCGTTCATGGGATCGGCATTCTAGAGGGCAACGCGAAAGGGTGTCAAACGCGGCTATATCCATTCGGAGTCGTCGCGATCGCTGGTCGAACGAACCTGATCGCGCAAGTGCTCACGGATGGAGCGGCTGTCGGCGTCGAGCTCGACGGCTTCCCGATCGCTCAGCACCCACGCATCTTCCGGAGCCAGTTCGATGCGGTAATGGTTTTTCCGGAGCGAAAACCATTCGATGTAGGGATGGGGTGTGAGCAGCGGATGGGGATCGAACGAAATCAGACTCACTTCGCCGACCTGGGGCACTTCAAAGTCCGCCAACACCTGCGCGGCCAACTCCTCATCCGCGAATCGACCGTTCCGGAAACGGATGGCCTTGCCATAAATCTCGCCTTTGAAGTTCCCAACCAAATAGAATGGAACCGCTCCCACCGCGGCAAACGTGATCCGTCCGACCACACACCCTGCCACCCGGTTATCCAGATACCCCTCTCGGACCCAGCGACCGTTGCCGAATTTCTGCGCCATCGCAATCCGCTTATCTCACCTTACCCTGCCTCACCCCTCGCGAATGGCTGACACCCCCGGAGGTTCATTCACCTTGGCTACCTTTGGATCCATGCTGCCGAGCAGGACCGCTCCCAGGATCATCCCGCTCCCAAGCCAGCCTGCAGCATCCAGGTGCTCGTCCAAGAAATGCCAGGCCAACCATGAGGCATAGACAGGTTCCAGAGCGAACAACAGCGCCACCTGTTGAGCCGGCAGAAACCGTTGCGCCCAGATTTGCACCGCAAAGGCGCCCGTCGCAAGCAGGCCTGTCACCAGCAACCCCACCAGCAACACCCTGCTCGGCGTCAGAACAGAAAGCGTCGGCGCCTCCCATAGCATCGCGGGCAACATCGCCACTGTGACAAACAGCAATTGCCACATGAAGAACGAGGCCGAATCGCCGACCCGCGTAAACCGCTCCACGCAAGCGATGTGCGCCGCAAAGGCGGCGGCGCAGCCTACTGTCAGAACGTCGCCCTGATTGGCAGTGAGGGTCGGTCGGACGAGAAACCAAAGGCCGATCGTCGCCCAGGCGGCCGAAAGCCACACGCGCCACCCGCGCCGGCGCAGAAAGAGCGGAACAAAGACCACATAGAGCGCGGTGATGAAGGCGGAATTAGAAGCCGTCGTGTAGCGCAGGCCGATGGTTTGAAGGAGATAGCCCAGAAACAACCATACGGCGGCGATCACGCTGATGTGCAGCATGTCCCGGTCGAACCGGAGCCGTCTGCCGAGCAACGCAAACAGACCGACAACCGCCAGCGTCCCCAGTAGGAAGCGGAGGAACAGAAAGGAGAGGGGTGGAACTTGATCGAGAACGGCCTTGGTCGCCGGAAAAGTCGCCCCCCAGATCATGGTGCTCAGCAGGAGGGCGAGTCTGGGCATACGACGTGAAAGCGAGTGCTGAGTTCTAAGCTTTAGAGTTCTGCGTGTTCAATTCCGAGTTTGACCACTCAGAATTCAGAACCCAACACTACAAGCCTACGGCTTGCACAGCGGGCACTTCCGCTGTTCAGTCGTTCCCGCCTGCTCCATCGCCTGGAGCGCCCGCTGCTTATCGGGATAGTCGAACCATCCACCTTCCCAGAAATCGCTGCTGGTCACATTCGACGGCACTTCCGAACAGCGTTCACGATGCAACGTAGCCCGATCGATACCGCGCGCGATATGAACCCAGTAGATCATGGTACCGAACTCCCTCATTCAAGCCGCCCACCCACGTCGCCCTGCACGGGCTTGACCGGCGGAACAACGCGATTTCCACGGTCACCACGCGAAAGGCCAACGTTCGTCGACTTAGGCTTCGAGGGAACGGGAAGACGTGCACAAAAGGGAGGAGTTACGGCAGAAGTTGCCACTCATCCTTTTCGATAAACACCTTGGCTCCGGATTCCAGTTTTTTCAAATCTTCTTTGTCGAAGATACGCATATAGCGCTCGATGCGGTCTGGGTCGTCGATGCGCTCTTCCTGCATCAGCCCACTCGACATCTTGTACTTACGAATCAACACCGGCATGCACGCCTCCCTCCCTTCTCTCCTTGCAGCCCCTTGAACTGTGTTACAATAGTGCAAACTTGAGCGGCCGGTCAAGTCCCGGAGGCTGATGTACGACTTCGCGGCAAGCGATTCTGTCCGGCGCTCCGAATGATCGCCCGCGTTCACCGGGAGTATCCCCATGCCGATGTATGAATACCGCTGCGAAGGCTGCGGCGAACGGTTCGAGATCGTCCAATCCGTACACGCGAGACCGGAAGACACCGTTTGCCCGCACTGCAAAGCCCAGAAGGCGACCCGTCTGCTCTCCTCTTTCGCCTCGAAAGTCGTCGGCGACCATAAGCCGACGTATTCGGAGATGAAGGCGTACAGCATGCTCAATGAACGAATGCACAAGTTTTCGAAGCTGCCGCCGATGTTCGGCAAGCGAACCGATCCTCCGCCCATGGGAACGTATATCGGGCAGCAGGACCCGTCTCCGACAACCGACCGCGGTTCGGAGAATGCCTGACCACGGTTGTGACGGCCGCCTTCGCCCCTTCTCTTTTATGACCGCCCGGTGCAGCCAACGTTCTCTTCGGTCAACCATGAGACACGCTGAGAAAGGAGGGATCATGCACGCGAGAAGCCTGCTCGCGGTCCTTTGCGGGCTTACCCTGGTCGGTGTACCGCTTTCGGCCAGCGGCGACGAGATCTCGGGTTCCCTTGTCATCGCCGGCAACGGCCCGGAACTGCAAACCATCGAAGCCCTTGCCAGAGCCTTCGAAAAAGTCCATCCGCGCGCCTACGTTGATATTCTTTGGGATGAGAATTCCAAACCCGTTGAACTGGTGAAATCGGGCCGCGCGCATCTCGCCGTGACCGGAACCGAGGATCCGGAACTCGCGGCTACCCAAATTGCCTGGGACGGTATCGCCATCATCGTCAATCTTTCCAATTTCACCAAAGAAGTGACAAAACAGCAGGTTGCCGATATCTTTTCAGGCAAGGTCAGGATGTGGTCTGACCTGGGCGGACCGGAAACCAAAATTCTGGTGATCGACCGGCCCCGCAACCAGAACATCCGGGATGCCTTCGAAGCGCAATTGGGCATTGAGGGCAAGATCCACAATTCGGCTAAAGTGATCGGGCGCGACGACAAGGTCATCAAGACGGTCGTCGGCACTCTCCCGCCCTTGTCGGCCGTGGCCTATGTGTCGTTGGGACAGGCTTTGGCGGCCGTCACAACGGGCGTCGCGGTGCGGTTGCTTCCCGTCGACAAAGTTGAACCAGAAATGCCGACGGTGAAAGACGGGCGCTATCCTCTTCGCCGGCCTGTGCTGCTCCTCTCGAAGAAGGAACCCAACCCAGTGGTCGATGCGTTCCGGGAGTTCGCCCTGTCCGACGCGGGTCAGAAAATCGTGTCCGAAGCCTACACGCCGCTCGCGAAAAAACAATCCTAGCAAGGAGGTTCGTATGTGGAAGCGAGTCTCTCCGGTTCTCGTACTGCTGCTCATCACGGGATTCGTCGCCGTGCCCGTCGGCGTCGCCCGGGGCGAGGGCGCTAATGTCGAGGGGTCCGGGTTCTCTCTGTTCGATATGGAGTCTATCAAGGGCTTTGACGCCCAAAAGGTGGAAAAGGATCCCGTCTGCGACCGAACCAAGCGCCCGAAGATCCTGAAGGTCGAACCGGACGAAGCGAAGCCCGGCGAGAAGGTCGTCATTAAGGGCGAGAACTTCGGCACAAAAGAATGTTTCCATGGCGTGGCCTTCAGCGCCGCCGGATCCGCACAGATCGAATATAAGTTCGTTAACGAGACCACCATCGAAGCGGTCGTTCCGGATGCGAAGGCCGGCATGTCGTTTATCGATGTGGTGACTGGCGGCGGAAACGCCCGTTCCAAGGCATTTCTGATCAAATCGAAGTAGACCGTTCTGCTTACCGGTGCAGAACGAGCGGCACGACCGGGAAGGCGGATCGCCTTCCCGGCTGCGCCATCGCACGACCCTGCTGCATGAATCCCTTTCCGGTTCTTCCCTCCACGTCTCGACAAGACTCTTGATGCTGTGCTAGGTTACGCGATCTTTCGACTCCTCGGCGGCCGCGCCGCCGAGGGTGTCGCCGCATCAGCGAGCGAGAGCATGTTCAAGAAAATCCTGGTCGCCAACCGGGGCGAAATCGCTATGCGGATCATCCGTGCGTGCCGCGAACTGAATATCGCAACAGCCGCCATCTATTCCGAAGCGGACACCGCCGGCATCTATGTCAAGAAGGCCGACGAGGCTTATCTGGTCGGTCCCGGCCCGGTGAAGGGCTTCCTGGATATGGAGCAGATCGTCAGCCTGGCCAAACGCATCGGAGCCGACGCCATCCATCCCGGCTATGGATTTCTCTCGGAAAACGCCCAGTTCGCCCATCTCTGCCGGGCTTACGGCATCACTTTCATCGGCCCGAGCCCCCAAGCCATTCATTTGATGGGCAACAAGGTCAAGGCACGGGAATTGGCCAAGGAAGTCGGGGTGCCGATCGTGCCCGGAACCGACGGCGGCGTGACCAGCGTGGAGGATGCACTGGCCTTTGCCCGGACGGTGGGCTACCCGGTCATGATCAAAGCCAGCGCCGGTGGAGGGGGGCGCGGGCTGCGCGTCGTCCAGTCGGACGCCGAACTTCGAGAAAGCATGGAAGCCGCCGGCCGAGAAGCCGAGGCTGCGTTCGGCGACGGGAGCCTGTTCATCGAGAAATACATCGACCGACCGCACCACATCGAATTTCAGATCCTGGCCGACCAGCACGGCAATATCATCCATCTGGGGGAGCGGGACTGCTCGATCCAGCGCCGCCACCAGAAGCTGATCGAGATCGCGCCTTCGCTGATCCTGACGCCGAGACTCCGGGCGGAGATGGGCGAAGCCGCGATCGCCATCGCCCGCGCGGTCGACTATGACAACGCCGGCACGGTGGAGTTTCTGCTGGATCAGGAAGGTCGCTACTACTTCATCGAGATGAACCCGCGCATCCAGGTCGAACATACGGTCACCGAGCAGATCACCGCAATCGACATCGTGCGGAACCAGATTTCGATCGCCGCGGGCAAGCCGCTCGACATCCGGCAGGAAGACGTCACCTTGCAGGGCCACGCCATCCAATGCCGCATCAACGCCGAGGACCCCCGCAACAATTTCCGGCCCTGCACCGGCACCGTCACGGCGTACCTCTCTCCGGGCGGGATCGGCGTCCGGATCGACGGCGCCGTGTACAAGGACTACACGATTCCTCCCTATTACGACGCTCTCCTGGCGAAGCTGACGGTCCGGGGCCGCACGTGGGAAGAGGCAGTCAGCCGAATGCATCGTTCGCTGGAGGAGTACGTGCTCCGCGGGGTCAAGACCACGATCCCCTTTATGAAAGCGATCATGGAAGAGCCGGATTTTCGGGCCGGCCGTTTCGACACGTCCTATCTGGACACACACCCGGAGTTGTTCAATTACGACGAACGGACCGAACCCGAGGACCTGGTCCTGGCCATTTCCGCGGCGATCGCGGCGTATGAAGGGCTGTAGTGCAGCATGGTTCAGCGCCGAACCAAGACAGCGGTACCGAAGAAAGCCGCCAAAGGCGCCCACCGCTCCCGACCCGTCGAGCTGGCGCCTCGCGAGGCGCCGGCCCTTGACCTCAAGCCGGCGCCGGGCAAGAAGCTCCTGATCACGGACGTCGCCCTGCGCGACGGCCATCAGTCTCTGCTCGCGACGCGGATGCGGACGGAGGACATGCTGCCGATCGCTCAGAAACTCGACGCCGTCGGTTTTTGGTCGCTGGAAGTCTGGGGCGGTGCCACCTTCGATACCTGCCTGCGATTTCTGAAGGAAGATCCCTGGGAACGACTCCGCGCCCTCCGCACAGCGATGCCCAACACCAAGCTGCAGATGTTGCTGCGCGGCCAGAATCTCGTCGGGTACCGCCATTACGCCGACGACGTGCTGGAAAAATTCATCGAGCGTTCGGCGGCTAACGGAATCGACGTCTTCCGGATCTTCGACGCGTTGAACGACGTTCGCAATCTCGAGCGGGCCATCCGAGAAGTGAAGATCTGCGGCAAGCACGTCGAGGGCACGATCTGCTACACCGTCAGTCCGGTCCATAGCTTGGATCGTTTCGTCGATCTCGCCCGTCAGTTGGAAGACCTGGGAACCGACACGCTCTGCATCAAAGACATGGCCGGCCTGCTGGCGCCGTTCGACGCGTATGCGCTCATCCGCAAGCTGAAAGCCGCCGTCCGGGTGCCCATCCATCTGCACACGCATTACACGTCCGGGATGGCGTCGATGTCGTCGCTGATGGCGATCCTCGCCGGGCTCGACATGCTGGACACTGCGATTTCGCCGCTGGCCGGGGGCACATCCCATCCGCCGACGGAGAGTCTGGTTGCCGCCTTGCGCGGTACACCGTACGACACCGGTCTGGAATTGCGGTCGCTGGAACCGATCGCCGAGCATTTTCGGACCGTCCGCAAGAAATACCGCCAGTTCGAAAGCGACTTCACCGGCGTGGACGCGGAGATCCTCACGTCCCAGATCCCTGGTGGGATGCTCTCAAATCTGGCCGCGCAATTGGCCGAACAGAACGCGCTCGACCGGATGAAGGAAGTCCTGGAGGAAGTGCCGCGCGTCAGGAAGGACATGGGCTATCCGCCGCTTGTCACGCCGACCAGCCAGATCGTCGGTACCCAGGCCACACTCAACGTGCTGACCGGCGAGCGGTACAAAGTCATCACCACGGAAACAAAAAACTATTTTCTGGGCCTATACGGGCGCGCGCCGGGTCCGGTGGACCGGGATGTGATGGCCCGGGCGATCGGTGATGAAGAGCCGATTAAGGGGCGGCCGGCGGACCGTCTCGACCCAGAACTGGACGCGATCAAGAGCGAACTGCCCGCCACGGCCAGATCCATTGAGGATCAGCTTTCTTACGCGCTCTTTCCGGCCATCGCGCGGGAATTCTTCGAGGCGCGCGAGCGCGGCGAACTCACACCGGAGCCACTGGAGCCGCCTGCGGCGAGCGGGCCGGCCGTTGCGCACGAACTGCACCTGGCGCCGGTGGAGTTCAATGTGACCGTGCACGGCGAGACCTATCACATTCGGGTCTCCGGCTCGGGGCGCAAGATCGACGGACGCAAGCCGTACTACATCCGCGTCAACGATAAACTGGAAGAAGTGCACCTGGAACCCATTCAGGAGGTGCTGGCTGGGGTGCCGGAACTCCCGGAGGCGAAAACCGGTGGGAAGCCCAAACGGCCGAAACCGGCGAAGCCGGGCGACGTGGCGCCGCCGATGCCGGGGCGGGTGGTAAAGCTCTTGGTGGCTCCAGGCGATGCGGTGAAAGCCGGAGACCCACTGCTGATCATCGAGGCCATGAAGATGGAAAGCCGCGTGCCCGCGCCCGTCGATGGGACCGTCACCGCCGTGTATGTCGCGGAAGGAGACCACGTGAAGACGGATGAGACCCTGATCCAACTGGAGTGATTCCTGTGCGTCCCGCGGCGTCGCTTGCGCCTCCGACGGGTCCGCCTCCCTCCATCGCCGTGCTGCTGGTTCTCATGACCGCCATCCTCGGCGGGTGCACCGCCGTTCCCGAAATTCCCCGCTGGTTCGACGCGATCGAACGGATGCCGATCCACACAATCCTGGTAAGCGGTCATCGCATCGCCTACCTGGATACGGGCGAAGGCCCGCCGGTCATTCTGATCCATGGATTCGGAGGGTCTCTGTGGCAGTGGGAATACCAGCAACGTGCTCTTTCGGCGGAGCATCGCTTGATCACGCTCGACGTGCTCGGTTCGGGATACTCTGACAAGCCTGATCTCGAATACCGACCGGAACAGTTGGTCGAGTTCTTCCGCGGCTTCATGGACGCGCTGAATCTGCCGCGCGCGTCACTGATTGGGAACTCGATGGGGGCCGGGCTGGCGATCGGCATGGCGCTGACGTATCCCGAGCGCGTGGACCGACTGGTCCTGATCGGAGGGCTGCCGGACCGGATTGAACAGAAGTTGGCGAGCCCATTGATCCGGCAGGCAATCGAGACGCGGGTGCCGATTTGGCTCGCCTCTTTGGGAAATTGGCTGCTCGGCCGAAGCCTTACAGAAACGGTGCTGCGGGAGATCGTGCACGATTCCTCGCTGCTGACCCCTGCGGTGATCGACCGTTCGCACCGAAACCGACGCCAGGCTAGCTTGATCGGTCCCTTGCTGACCATCGCCCGGAATTTACCGCTCTGGGAGGACGGATTCGCCAAACGCCTGGGCGAGATCCGTCATCCGACGCTCATCCTCTGGGGTTCGCAAGACCGGGTGTTTCCCCCGCAAGTCGGCCATGAGCTGCACCGGACCATTCCCGGCTCGACCTTGGCGGTGATCCCGAACGCCGGCCACATCCCGCAGTGGGAGCAACCACAGGCGGTGAATCCGGTGCTCATTAAGTTTCTGCAACCTTGACTTGGTCAGAACCTGCCCCCTATATAAGCGGAGGACGCTCGGCTTCTCGCCGTCGCCTCGATTTTCAACGCATGGAGGAAATGATGAATGGGCTTCGATTTTCCGCTCTCGTCGGTGGGACGCTGCTGATGTCGATTGCGACCGTAAGCTGTGCAGGCATGGGTCGATCCGTTGAATCCGGCTTCATGTACAAGAACCTGCCGATAGCGACTGGAACTGTGGCCGCCGGCGAGGGCAACAGCGTGCTATTCCAGGGCAACCCCCTCGCCCTGTCCGGATCAGGCGTCAAAGTCGGCGACCCCCTTCGAGACGTGAAGCTGACGCAAACGGACTTGTCGCAGGTCAGCATCATTGACACCAAGGGGAAGGGCAAGGTCAGGATCATCAGCATCGTGCCCTCCCTCGACACGAAGGTCTGCGAGCAACAGACGCACCACCTCAGCGAGAAAAACCACGGACTTGACAAAATGGTCGAACTGATTACCGTCAGCGTGGATACGCCGTTCGCGCAAAAGCGGTTCGCCGAGGAGGCCAACATCAACAATGTGACGTTCCTTTCCGATTATCGCGGGGCGGAATTCGGCAAAGCCCACGGTCTGTTTCTGAAAGACCTGCACATCCTGGCGCGCGCGATCATGGTGGTGGACAAACACAACACGATCCGCTATCTCCAGGTCACGCCAGAACTGGGGCAATTACCGGATATGGACGCCGCATTCCGGTTCGCCCGATCGCTGGTGACGGCTAGCTAGACAGCAACCAGGTTAAGGTTCAGGGTCCAGGTCTAGGTTAAGACCCATCTCCACCCTTTAACTCAACCTCAGCCTTAACCTTGACCTCCCTTATGGGCAAGCGATGGCGCACTACGACATGTTGGTGATCGGCACCGGTCCGGCTGGACAGAAGGCCGCCGTCCAGGCGGCCAAGCTCGGCAAAAAAGTCGCCATCGTCGAGCGCAGAGAAGTTGTCGGCGGGGTCTGCATCAACACCGGCACCATTCCCAGCAAATCGTTGCGCGAGGCCGTCCTGTACTTGTCCGGCTTTCACCAGCGCAGCCTGTACGGAACCAGCTATCGGGTCAAACAGGACATCACGATGGAAGATCTGATCTTCCGCGCCAACCACGTCATCAAACGCGAAATCGAAGTCATCCGCAACCAAATGGCGCGAAACCGTGTCGAAATGATCTTCGGCACCGCCAGCTTCGTCGATCCGCATCGGATCCGCATCGCCCAGACCCATGAGATTCTGGAACACACGGCCGATTACATCGTCATTGCCGTTGGCACAGTGCCGGCCAGGCCCGGTCATATTCCGTTCGACGGCCAGACGATCATCGACACGGACGGGCTTCTGAACCTCAAGCGCCTACCCAAGTCCATGACGATCGTCGGCGGCGGGGTGATCGGAACGGAATACGCTTCGATTCTCGCCACCATGGGTATGCACGTCGTGCTGATCGAACGGCGTCCGCGCCTGCTGGAATTCGTGGACACGGAAATCATCGAGGCGCTCCAGTACCAGATGCGCAACATCGGCGTCACGCTCCGTTTCAACGAGGAAGTGGTGGCGATCGAGAAAGCCGACGATCAAGTGATCGTGCGACTGAGGAGCGGAAAAGAAATCGCCGCGACCACGGTCATGTATTCGGTGGGACGTCTGGGCGCCACCGACGGGCTGAATCTCGAGGCGGTCGGCATCAAACCGGATGAGCGAGGTCGCCTACGCGTGAATGAGCATTTCCAAACCTCCGTCCCGCATATCTATGCCGCCGGCGATGTGATCGGGTTTCCCTCCCTGGCCTCCACGTCCATGCAACAGGGGCGCCTGGCAGCCTGCCACGCCTTCGGCCTGCCCGCTAAGATCCAAACGGAGTTGCTGCCCTATGGAATCTACTCCATTCCGGAGATTTCCATGGTCGGCCGCAACGAGGACGAGCTGACGCAGACGGGCGTGCCCTATGCTGTCGGGGTCGCGAGATATCGGGAAATTGCGCGGGGCCAGTTGATCGGCGACGAAATCGGCATGCTGAAACTGCTGTTCCACCCGAAAACGCACGAGTTGCTGGGCGTACACGCGATCGGCGAGGGAGCGACCGAGTTGATCCACATCGGCCAGGCCGTCATGGCCTTTCACGGCCGGATCGAGTACTTCATCGACACCGTCTTCAATTACCCCACGCTCGCGGAATGCTACAAAGTCGCCGCGCTGGACGGCATCAATCGCCTGCCGCGACCGTGGGCCCCGGTCAAGCCGACCGGCTCGGCTTGACCGCTCCTGACCGGGAGGAGTTCCGCTTGGCTCGACCCTTCGGTAACCGCCCGCGGCGTCCGGTGCTGATCACCCTGGTTCTCGAATGGTTTTTGAACCCTGATCATCTGCCGCTCGTCGTGGCCAAGGAGCACGGCTTCTTTCGCGACGAGGGTCTCGACCTCGCCATCCTCGTACCGACCGTTCCGGAAGAATCGCTGGACCTCGTCGCGCGAGGCAAGGCCGATTTCGGCGTCGGCGAACAGACCAACGCGATCAAAGCGCGAGGCCAGGGCCAACCGCTGATCTCGATCGCGCCGGTGCTCGACCACACCGTCGTCTGTTTGATGTACCTCAAGGACGGCCCGATCAAACGCCTGGAGAACCTGCGGCACCGGCGCGTGGGCTGGCCGGGGCTGGAGATTGATCTGCCGATCCTTGGCACCATGCTCGAGGCGGCCGGGCTTGCCTACGACGAGATCCTGCCCGTCGATGTCGGATTCGCGTTGACCGATGCGTTGCTCACCGGCAAAGCCGACGCGGTGTTCGGAGCCTTTATCAACTACGAGCAGGTGGAGGCGCAATTGCGGGGCGCCGACATCGAGTTCGTCAGTCCCGCGCAATACGGCGTGCCGGATCTGTATCAGCTTGTCGTGTTGACATCCGACCGGATGGCCCAACGCCATCCCCAAATCGTCCGCGGCTTCTGCCAGGCCTACGCGCGCGGGCTGGCCTTCACCCATGACTACCCGGACGAAGCACTCGGACTCTACTTAAAAGCGAACTCGATGGCCGACCCGACGCTGTCCGCCAAGACGTTTCACGCCACCCTGCCCTATTTCCCCAAAACCCTGCGGCAGGAATCCGCTCGGTGGCAGGCGGTCCACGATTGGCTGCTGAGCCGACGGGTCATCGAGAAAAAGCTGCCGCTGAACCGGTTGTTCACGAATCAATTCGCACCGAGATCATAAGCTGCCGGCTATAAGCCATAAGCAGGCTTGCTGTAAGCTTTCGAGGAGTCTTCCATGTCGTTTTCCGACCACCTTCGTCGACTGGCCAAACCAATCTGGGACGCGCAGTTCACGCATCCCTTCGTCGTCGCGCTGGGCAAGGGCACGTTGCCGGAGCGGAAGTTCAAATATTACATCCTCCAAGACGCGCGGTTTCTGGGAGATCTGTCCCGTGTGTTCGCCGCGGGTGCGCAGAAAGCGCCGGATTCCGAATCCGCCCTCCGCTTCGCCAAGTTGGCCGAGGAAACCCTTACCGTCGAACGGAGCCTGCACGAGAGTTACGGCAAACGTTGGCGAATGACGCCGCAACAGATGACGGCGGTCCCGATGGCTCCGACCAACTATGCCTACACGCGGCACCTGCTGGCGGTGGCCCAATCAGGTACCGCCGCCGAGATCACCGTGGTCGCGCTCCCTTGCGCCTGGATCTACTGCGTGGTTGGACGGCATCTTCTACAAGACGGCCCGCCGCGCGCCGGGCATCCGTATCGCGACTGGCTTCTCCTCTACGCTTCTCCGGAGTTCGCCAAGGTTCAGAAATGGATGCGGAAGAAAGTGGATGAATGGGCGAAGCGCGCGGGACGGGACGAAAGGCAGCGCATGGAGGAGGCGTTCGTGATCAGCTCGCGGTATGAATGGATGTTTTGGGAGATGGCGTGGAACGAGGAGCAGTGGCCGGTGTAACCTCGGCGGGTCCTGGCGCCGAGGCAATGAAAAGGGGAGGCAATGAAAAGGAGTCGGGAGTGTTTTCATTCCTTAGAGAGTTCACTCCAGAAGGCTAACTGCTAGCCCGGCGTCTCGCTTCGGAGACGCTCAGAAGTGCACCAATCGCAGAGAACAATCGACGTGGCGAGACACGGGAAAGCTACTGTGTGATCACGGTGCCGAAGGCGGCGAAGAGTTGGCCGGTGAGGTAGGGGATCCCATCTGAGTCGCCGAATCCTTTCCGGCGCAGATAGTCGTTGAGCACGCGCCCGTCGCTGGCGCGGTGCCTGTCCGGGCTCCTCAGGTTCATCCGGTATCGCTCAATCCCCGCTGAGACCTGGCTGACGAAAAGCACGGTGCCGTCCGGCTCGACCGTCTCCACCACGCCTACATGGGTGAGCGGATCGTTGAAGGAACCATCCCGGTTGAAATCCCAGGTGTTATGGAAGAAGACCAGGTCGCCGGGATGGACGGTCGGGCCGTAGTGGATCCGCCCGAGCCGCAGGACATGCCCATAAATGCGCCCGACGCCGTTCCCGGCGTCCAACTCCCCCAGACCGTCGTATAGATCGATCCCTTGCGCGGCATACACAGCGCGGGCCAGACCGGAGCAGTCGAACGGGAAAAGCCGGCCGTTCACTTCGATCCGCGATCTTCCAAGGAATCCAACGGCCACCTGCGCCAGCGCTTGCTGTCTGACGGTCGCCGGGCCCTTTTCGCAACAGGGTTGTCCACGCATCCGATTCATGAGGACGGCGCCGTCGCGTATCCCACCCGATCTTGTGTCCGGCCGAGGCCCCATTGCGCGATCATCCATGGCGCAGCCTTGGAGCAAAGCTGCAAGGAGAATGGCCAGGAGATAGGGCATCGGTGCCGAGGACTCGCCTGGGAAAGTCATCCCACGAAGTATAGCTCCGGACATCTGCAACAGAACACCCACCTTGCGTTTCCAGAGCACCGGCTTTCTGATAGAGTGGTTGCCGGCACACGTAGCCGATCCAGCGGGCCGACGCGTTCCTTGCATCCGGTCTTGCCGTAACTTATATTGCTCCGTCTTTGACTTTGAGATATTGCTCGCACGATCGTCCGGACTCGACGTCCCCAGCAAACAGGAAGGTGACCGTGCTTGAACATTCGTTTCGGCTGCTTGTCGTTTTGCTCGTCTACAGTGCCGCGGTGTCTTGTAGTCATCTCGGAAGCCCATACTTTCGGGACAAGATCAATGATGTGACGCAGGAGAGAGTGCTGGAACGGCATGGAGTCCCACATGACCAGCGATCACTCGCAAACGGCGGCGCGGTCTGGACCTACTATGAACGCAGCAGAGCGTCGACCGGTGACGCGAGTCCTGCAAGCGCCGACTCCTGCCGCGCGCATGTGCTGACCTTCGACGCGCAAAATGTGTTGCGAGAGTGGAAACAAGAGACCTGCCGGTGACCGTGAACGCTATCTTCCTTTCCTGATTGCCTCTCCGCGAAGTCGACTGCCGCTAGACAGTTTTCCCAGGCCGAGTATAATGAGCCCGCGCGGAGCATGGTAATGATCAAACAAGTGTTGACGATCGCCGGGTCGGACTCCGGCGGCGGAGCGGGGATTCAAGCCGACATCAAGGCCATGTCGGCGAACGGCGTGTTTGCCCTGTCGGTGATCACGGCGATCACCGCGCAGAACACCGAGGAAGTCACCGACGTGTTCGAGCTGCCCGCTTCGATCATCGCGGCTCAACTGGACGCCGTGTTCGACGACTTCGACATCGCCGCCGTGAAGACCGGGATGCTGTCGTCGGCCGAGATCATCAAGGTCGTGGTCAAGATGCTGAAACCGCAGAACGTGACGAACCTGGTCGTCGATCCGGTCATGGTGTCCAAGACCGGTCACCTGCTGCTCAAGTCCGATGCGATCGATGCGCTGAAGAATGAGCTGCTCCCGCTAGCGCTGGTCGTTACCCCCAACGTCCACGAAGCGCAACAGCTTTCCGGCATCGAAATCAGCACGCTGGCCGACGCCAGGCGCGCGGCAAAAGTGATCCACCAGTTCGGCTGCAAGCACGTGCTCATCAAAGGCGGCCACCTGCTTGCCGAACGGGCGACGGACCTCCTGTATGACGGGCGATTCTTCAATGTTTTCAAAGGAGAATACATCGACACCCCCCACACCCACGGCACCGGTTGCACCTTCGCCTCGGCAATTGCCGCGCAACTGGCGCGAGGCAAGTCCGTGCCGGACGCGGTTCAGACCGCAAAAGCCTATCTGACGGAAGCGATCCGGCACGCGCTGGCGATTGGTCACGGCAGGGGACCGACCAATCCTTTCTACTTTCTGGAGGGATGACGCTCGACAATGGCACGACCGCAGATCCGCCCGTTGGTTTTTCTGCTGACCGGTTTCGGCTGGCTGGTGCTGTCTTCGCTCTTGGGTCTGGCGATTTTTATCGGAATCGTCCGTGGAACGCCGCTCCCCTCCTGGCTCCGCCTGCTGCACGTCCACGGCGCCTTGGTCGGCGGCGTCGCCCAGATGATTTTGGGCGCAATGCTGGCGTTCATCCCACCGCTCCTCATGACGGGGCGTGAACGCCCCGGTTCGCATCCGTTTCTGTACCTCGCCGTCAACGGCGGGGCCGTCGGGATGCTGGCCGGTTTCGCGCTGCAACACTACCTGATCGTCGGCGTCGCCGGGCTGTTGGTCTTCGCAGCCTTTGTCTCATTGGCGAGCGACGCGCTCAGACAAGCGCGTCGCAGCCTGAACTCGCCTTCTCTGAATCTCCTCTTCTACGGGTTGGCGCTGCTGGCGTTATTCGCCGGACTGGCGGTGGGAGAAGGGATGGCGTTTCAACTTTTCGCTCCGACTTCCGTCGCCCACGCTCGATTGGCCCATATTCACCTTAACTTGTTGGGCTTCGTCGTGCTGACTATTGTGGGCACCATGCACAATCTGCTGCCGACGGTGCTGCAGGCTTCGCTCTACAGCGCTGTTCTCGCCCGCGCGGTCTTCCTGCTGTTGCCCGCGGGCATCGCCACACTGGTCACGGGGTTTTTCCTCTCCTCGCTCTGGACGGAGATCGCCGGGGGCGGCGTGTTGGTCGTCGGAGCCTCGCTCTATGCCTACAACATGCTGCGGACCTGGCTTGCAGCCGGCAAACCAGGCGGCGCCGCTTCGGATCATCTGCTCGTCGCCACGTTTTTTCTCCTTCTCGCCGTCATCATGGGCGTCCTTGTGACGGTGAACTACCTGTGGGACCCGCCGGCGGCTCCTTTCGGCACCTTGCATCTGGTCGCCTATACCCATATGGCGCTCGTCGGGTTCGTCCTCCAAACCATCTTCGGCGCGCTGTCGCACCTGTTGCCGGTGAGTTTGGCAGTGACACGGGTGGCGAGCAACAAAAAGCGCGGTCCCTACCTGGAACGGCTCACACAGATCGTCGATCGTTGGCGCGCGATCCAGATCGGCGCTCTGAGTCTGGGAACGCTGGGCTTGGCCGTGGTGGCCTCTCTCACCTGGAGCCTCCCGCTCGGTTCGCTCGCCGTTCAAGCCGCCGCATGGGCCAGCTTTAGTTTGCTGTTGCTGAGTTTTTTCCTGTTCGCGGTGAAGATCGGCCACCTGCTGGGCGCGCGCCCGGCAGTGTAACGGAGCGGACTTTCCCGAACGTCCTTCGCTTGAACTTCGCCATGATCCTGGTCACTGCGCGCCCGGTGTTCAATATTCCGTTCAAGAGCCTGCAGGAAGTCATCGCAACAAGAGAACTTTTGCCCACCGTCCGGTGATCACTGAAAAAATGACGCCATGAGAAGCCTGCACCGAATCGTCAGGACCGCATTCGTGGTCGCCGTCGTCATGGCGCGACCTTGTTCGGCTGCGCCGCCCAATTCGATAAACCACGGAAGCCCAAGTCCACACTGTTCATCGGCGTAGACGCCAACGGTTCATTCGGACAGTCGGGCCACTACGACAGCGCCTTGTTGTTCCTCGCCCATTACATTTACGGCCACCTCAACGAGTTGGGCGAGTTGGATAGGCCGCAGGCGTTGTTCGTCGCCGGCGTCGGGGGCAAGAATCTCAACGAGCCGAAAGCCTTTCACCCGATCCACGACTTCGAAGGCAAGGATGTGACCGGCATCGAAGCGGATCTCCGCACCTGGCTTCCTCCCACGGACACCGTCACGGACTTCAAGCCTTTTTTCCGGGAAGTCGCTCGCATCACCAAAGCAAGGAAAAACTGCAGCCAGGCGCGGACCTGCATGAACAGAAGCAGTTCTGGAAGTGGCGGCGCAATACTGTCGATTTCCGCGTCCACTCCGGAACGGTCTAATTCCAGAGCGGTCCCCTCGCACGCCGGCCGGACAAGCCTATTCCAGGTCTGGTACAATACCTTCGTGGAACAGGCTCTTTTCTTTTCCGACCCTTACCGCCGCAAGGTTGCCGCGATCCTTGCGATACCCGAGCAACCGACCGACCGCATCGTCGTGCTGTGCCACGGGTTTCTCTCTCACAAGAACAGCACAACCAACACGACACTCACCCGCCTCCTGACGGACAAGGGCATCGCGACGTTCCGGTTCGATTTTTGCGGCATGGGCGAAAGCGCCGGCCCGTTCGAAGACATCACGGTTGCGGCGGCTGTCGGCCAGGCGCTTGCCGCCCTCGAGTGCGTGGCCAATCGAGGGTTCCGCCGCATCGGACTGGTCGGCTCCAGTTTCGGAGGGTTGGTATCCATCCTCGCTGCATCGCGCTGGCCAGGGACAGCCGGGTCGCGTTTGGCTTGCCTGGCGCTGAAGTGTCCGGTCGTGGATTTCGCGGAGGAATTACGGCTGGAATTCGGCGACGACGAGATGGCGAAGTGGAAAACGACCGACACCATCCCCAACATCCTGGGCGGGTCCGGTCGAATCCCACTGCGTTACGCTTTTTACGAAGACTGCTTGCGGCACATCGTCTATGATCCGGCTGCCTCCATTACGGCACCGACTCTGATCGTCCAGGGGGACCAGGACGAACATGTGCCGCCGCATCAAAGCCGCCGTCTGTACGCGGCGCTGCGGATCGAAAAGTGTTTGGAGATTGTGCCCGGCGCCGATCACCAGTTCACCAAGGCGGAAGACTTCCGTACTATGACGCAGTTGATTTCGGAATGGCTGATCCGTTACCTGTCGCGAGTTGAAGAGTAGCCTCATCAGCCTTCGGCCACACGCGCAGCAGGAAACGAGCCGATAGCCAGCAGCGAAGAATCCAAAGCTATTGGCTGTTTGCTGCCGGCTACTCGCATTTTCGCAGCAAAGGACGCCTGATATGCCGGCTCTAGGGGAAGGACAACTGGAGGTGCTGAAAATCCTGTACCCGTGGTACAAGGAGGAAGTGTTTCGCCGGAGAGAACAGATGATGCGTCTGACCGCCTTTGCCAGCGCCTTCCTCGTGCTGCTGCTCGTGACCATGTTGGCCGTCCCGGACGGGCCTCGCCGAGACGGGACCGGGATGTTGTTCGCCGTGACCGGCGTGACGCTGTTCTCGGGCGTCTTCGGCTATTTGATCCTCCAGCAGTGCGACCGTCACCGGATGGCCAAACAAGCGCTCATCGAGATCGAGCGGGCGCTCGGCCTCTACGAAGAAGGCCTCTACCTGCCGGACAAATCCCTCTATCCGGAAGGCTGGCAGACGGCCTGGTTGGGTGATCGCAGCGTCACCGTCTACCTTTCGGTACTGACTGCGCTGACCGTGCTGGTCATCGCGGCCGTCCTTCTTCGTACCTGATCTTCATCCACTTGCTCGCGCTCACAAATTCTCTGCTTCACCCAACTCCGTACCAGCCGGTCCCCAACCGCAGGGATATTCCTCCAGTCAGACACGGCACTTTGCCCGGCGGATGGTCGACGGCAGGCGCGGCTAAACAAATCAGCCGCTTGAATTCCGAAGAAAACAACGGCATGACGATAACGATCTTTTTCCGGCTTAAGTCGGGCATGCGTGTTGCTCAGTGTGATGCGGATTTTTCAATGCCGTTCTCGAAGGGAAGTCGGGTGCTGGGCAGGAAGACACGGAGAAGTTGTCGCCTGATATTGATTGCGATGACTCTTGCCTACTCGCACAGCGGTTGGGCCGGCGAGCGGCCCTTGTCATTGATCAGGCCCGCCGCCTTGCCGCCACAGCCGGCCGTTTCCACCCTGCTGCTGCCGGTAGGAGACGGGGGCGGAACCCGCAGTTTGATTCACCGGCCGCCGATCGTCCAGACGCAGGAATTGCGGCCGGCAGCGCCTAGGAGAACCACGCCACATCAGCCGCATCGCCTCATCCTGCAGCCGCCGATTTTACCGCTGCCGGACCCGCCGAGCCTAACCGGCCCTTCGAAGCCGCTCAGCCGGAAATTGATTGATACAATGGCCTCCCACAAGCGGGCTCTTCTGACACCCATCCATCCCTTTCAGCCCTTTAAGGAAGAAATGGGAGGGAGGGTAGCGATGTTAAGCCCCCGGGGTAGCCCCCGAAAGGCCAGACAGGACAAGAAATTAGGAAGGTGAACCGGATTTCACGCAACGAAAGCCGGTAAAGCTGTTCTGCGTGGTCGGAGGCAGTTTGAACCGACCGTAGGTCAGAAGATACTTGGGCAAATCGGACCACGAACCGCCGCGCAGGACTTTGAATTGTCCCTGCTCGGGCCCCTGCGGGTTGCGTTCGGGGCTGACTTCGTAATAGTTCGCTCCGTACCAGTCCTGCACCCATTCCCAGACGTTGCCCGCCATGTCATAGAGCCCGTACGGGCTTACACCCTGCTTGTAGTGGCCCACCGGCATAAGGACCTGGCTGTAGCTGAACCGCGCGCCCAGCGCGAAATTGGCCAAGGACGCCGTCGGCGTCTGGTTCCCCCAGGGATAGAGGCGCTCGTCCGTCCCCCGCGCCGCTTTTTCCCATTCCGCTTCCGTCGGCAGCCGCTTGCCGGCCCAGCGGCAATACGCTTCGGCATCTTCCCAATCCACGCCGATCACCGGCCGGTCACCGTGGACGGACAGGTCCACGGTCTCCCACTGCCAGGGCGGCTGGCGCTTGGTTGCAGCCAAAAACCGCGCGTACTGGGCGGTGCTGACTTCGAACAGATCCATCGAATAGGTATCCAGCCAGACACGATGGCGAGGACGCTCGTCCTCCAAAGCCTCGGTCCCATCGCGCCCCATCCAGAACGGTCCCTCCGGGATCAATGCCATAGGCGTCTCTTCAACGGCCGGCGCAGCGGCGTCTTTTTTCAGCTTGCGGAGCCGGTCGAGCTGAGCCTCGCCCAAACCCCACCAGCACATCACGACCAGCAGCGCAAGGCACAAAGCAACCGGGAGAATCTTCCTGATCCCCAACCGTGCATTCATCATTCAAAATCCAGAACTTATAAAATTGTTTTCAGATCCTCCCTCTCACCACCCAGTGCCGGTCATCGATCACATCGACCAGCAGACGGGTCAGATTCAATTCGGCTAATTGTGCGGCGACCTCATCCTCAGTGAACGCCGCCCGCAGCGAGTTATAAAAGTCCCGCCGCAGGATCGCCGACTCACCCGCGGCGTACCGATCGACGATGGCCTGGGCCGCCTCCGGCGACTCGGGCCGGAACAGATCCATCACCAGCACGCAGCCGCCGGGTTTGACCACTTGCTTGAGCTTGTACCAGAACTGCAGGGGATTCGGGAGATGGTGCAGCAAGCTGTTGGAGACAGCAGCCTCGGCCGGCTCCGGCAACGTCACCTGTTGAATGCGTTCACACCGCAGCGTAATGCGATCCGCCAAACCGGCCGCCTGCACGGCTTCGCGGGCCAGACAGATCATGGGAGGCGACGCGTCCACACCGGTCACGCGGCACCGCGGCAAGGCGCGGGCCAGGCGAATGGGAATATCGGCCGGCCCGCACCCCAAGTCCAGTATATGGCCTTCTGTCAGATCAGAGAAATATTCCCGGAACAGCGCGACGAAGGTTTGATTCTCCTTCTCGAAATTCGCCCGTGCATAGGCTGCCGCCTGCTCGGGATCGTCCATGATTTCGGGTTCGAGAATCCGATCCATGCTCTCCCAGCCATCGGTTATCAGCTATCGGCTTTCAACCACCAGCTCGGAATCGGACTCGCTGACCTCCGGCTGAACGCTGATGGCTGACAGCTCATTCGATGGAAACAGGGTCCCCGGTCCGCACCGTTCCTTCAGCCAGCACCTTCGCATATAACCGGCTCCAGCCCGGATGGCGCTTGTGCGAGATCCGTTTGTAGTCCCCGTTCAGAAACCAGCGGGCGTTCTGTTCACAGGGCACCGTATAGCCAGTGATCTCCAGCCTTACCTGCTCACCGACCCTCAACCGGTCGCCCGGTTTCAGTTGAGCCCAGTCCAACCCGGCCAATGTGAGATTTTCGCCGGCCGAGCCGGGTGCGATCGAATGCCCCTCCGCCCGCAGCGCTTCGATGACTTCCAGCGAGTACAGACAAACCGCCCGCTCCGGCCCTCCATGAATTTTCGGACTGCGCTGACGGTCGCCGCTCACCCCGCGGACACTGATGCGCGCCTCGGACACCGGATGTTTCGGCACCCCGCCGTCGGAGACGTTGATTTGATGAAGGTGCGGAACAACCGGCTGCACCGGACGGTCCATTCAGTCATTCCCCGCGCACGCATCCGGAGCTAGCATTTCCAGCGCCAGCCAACCGTCCCGCTCGCGCACGCACGCGACATACCCGCCCACAGCGGTGAAGGCGTCGACGACCTCCGCCTGCTGATCGACCAAGACCCCGGAAAGCAACACCCTGGCGCCACGGCGCAGGTACGGACCGAACGCCGGGGCCGAGTCGACCAGCGTGCCTCGATCGAGATTTGCGAGAACCCAGTCATACCCCGGATGTCGCCGCGGATCCAACTCCTCCAGCGCGGTGGTCTTCAGCTCCAACTCCGAACCGAAGCCGTTCACGACCGCGTACTCGCGCGCGCAGTCCACGGCAATCGGGTCGGTATCGATCCCCAGGGCCCGGCTGGCGCCGAGCCGGAGGGCAACCATCGCCAGGACGCCGCTTCCTGTCCCCACATCCAACACGGACTCGCCGCCACGAATGACCTCCTCCAACCTTTCGATCAACATCCGGGTGGTGGCGTGATGCCCGGTGCCGAAGGCCTGTTTCGGATCGATGATCAGTTCGATGTCGTCGGACTGAAGCTCCGTGCGCCGCCAGCTCGGCCGGATCACGACGCGCCGACCAACGCGGATCGCCTCGACGGACTGCGCCCAGAGCCGGTTCCAATCCCGATCCGGCAGCCGATCGATCGTCATTCGCTCTTCCACTTCCCGCTCGCCGAGATCCTTCAATACCGCCCGCAGGTTCTGCAAGATATCAGGATTCCAGCGTGCGACCGGCCAATACAAATGGATCACGTCGGGCTCCTGCCACGCGCCTTGAACGGCCGGATCGTTCAACAACGAGACCAATTCCCCCGCATCGACCGACGACCGGATCCGCACTTCAACCCATTCGTTCGTCATCGGGTTCACCTACCCACTATCGCCCAGTACCTCTCATCTGGTCGCCCATACCCTCGGCTGCGGTTTCGATCGCTCGCGATCGGCTCGGCTTCGCTGTTGACCTGATGCCCTGCAACCAGTATCGTCGCCGGCATGCCATTAGCGACGAATCGGGATCCAACCAACCCCAATCGCGAGCGCCTGCTGCAACGGCTGGTAGGTAGGCTCGACCGCCTGCACCAACGGGGTACGGTCGCCAGCAACTTCGTGACCCGGTGGCGGCTCGCAATCTTCGTGGCCGGGGCACTCTGCACGATCATTTCTTACAAACTCGGCTGGTACCATATTGGCAACACGGCGCTGGCGGTATTCATCGCCGTGTTCGCCGCAGTGGCGCGGTATCATAACAGGCTCGAAGAGCGCTTGCATCGCCTGCGGCTGTGGCGAGAGATCAAACGGACCCATCTGGCCCGCGTGACCCTTGATTGGGATAAGATTCCGGCCCGGCCGACACCGCCGATCGACCAACATCCCTATGCCCTCGACTTGGATCTCATCGGTCCGCACTCGCTTTTGCATTTGCTTGACACGACGGTGTCGTCGAACGGCCGCGAGCGACTCTCGGCTTGGTTGCTGTCCCAGCCGTTCGATCCCGCCGGGTTAGTCACCCGGCAGCGGCTCGTCGGAGAACTCGCCTCGCTGTCATTGTTCCGGGACCGGGTGGTTCTCGAAGCGAAACTGGTCGGGGACGACAAGGAAATCAACGGCCGACGACTGCACGCCGGCCTGTGCGCCCCCGTCCATTTTCCCGCTCTCAGCACTCTGCTGGGTATTCAGACCGGGCTGGCGGCGACCACCCTGCTGCTGGCGTTGGGATCCGTTTTGCACTGGCTGCCGAATTATTGGATGCTATCGTTCGGCACTTATGCGCTAGTGCACATGCTGTTCGCGGGGCGCGGCAAGGAAATCTTCGAGAAAGCCGTCGGCATCCATCTCCAATTGGAGAAACTGGGCAGAGTCTTCGCCTCTCTCGAACACCGATCCTATCGCGCCGCGCCCGCGCTGGGTCGTTTGTGCGAACCGCTCTTGGGCGGGGATTTGAAGCCCTCCGACGCGATCCGCCGCGCCGCCGCGATCATGCACAGACTCAGCGTGCGCGCCAATCCGGTGATTCATCTGGTCATCAACGCCATCGGCCCCTGGGATTTGTTTTACGCGCAGAAACTCCGACGCTTGCAACGTCTCATCCAGTCTCGCCTGCCTCTTTGGCTCGAGACGCTGGCGGAACTGGAGGCCGCCTCAGCCCTCGCCACCTTCGCGTATCTGCACCCGGAGCATTCATGGCCCGTTCCGGCTTTTTCGCCCGAGGCGGCGGAGCACAACGGCTATCCGGCGACGTTGGTCGCCCGCGGACTCGGCCACCCCTTGCTCCGACCGGACCGGCGTATCGCAAATGATCTGGATTTGCGCGGAGCCGGGCGGATCGTCCTGATCACCGGTTCCAACATGTCCGGCAAGAGCACCTTCTTGCGGACCGTCGGGGTCAATGTGTGTTTAGCACAGGCCGGCGCTCCGGTCTGCGCCGACTGGTTCGAATGGAGTTGGGTGCGGCTGGCCTGTTGCATTCGGGTGGATGATTCGTTGGAAGCGGGCCTTTCTTTCTTTTACGCGGAGGTGAAGCGCCTCAAAACCATCCTCGACGAGACGCACACCCGGTCGGCGCCGCCGGTGCTCTTTCTGATCGATGAAATCTTTAAAGGCACCAACAACCGGGAACGATTGATCGGCAGTCGCGCCTATATCAATGCGTTGGCCCGCGGCAACGGCTTCGGATTGGTGACCACCCACGATTTGGAGTTGACCGAGTTGGAACAGCAGATCCCCCGTCTGACCAATGCGCACTTTCAGGAAACCGTCGCGGCCGGCACCCTCAAGTTCGACTACCAGCTCCGCCCCGGCCCCTGCCCTACCACCAACGCGCTCCGCATCATGGCGCTCGAAGGGTTGCCGGTAGAGGACACGCGGTTGCCGTCATGAGGCAAGCTGGTTGCTGCGTGCGCGGGGCGATGCCTCTCCTTTGATCTTTCCGCAAAGTTCCTCCATAGTAATGGCATGCATTGTACGGACAGGCCCGCTGCGCACCGCCATCCCCTTCGCGGCCTGTTGATCGCCCAATTCTGCGGCGCGTTTAACGACAACGCGTGGAAGCTGATCGTGGCGCTGCTGGGGATCAAGGCCGTCGCAGCGAAGATCGGCTCGTCGGGACCGGCGTTTGAGGCCGCCGCCCAGACGCACACCACAGTAGCCTTTGTCGCGATCACCCTCCCGTTGATGCTCGTCTCCCTGATCGCCGGCGTGGTGGCCGACCGTCTCAGCAAACGCACCGTCATTATCGCCATGAAGGCCGCCGAAGTGTTGCTCATGGCGGCAGGCGCAGTCGTGCTGTTGATCAATCCTTCCACAATCGTCTGGCCTCTCTTCATTCTGGGGCTCATGGGCGTCCACAGCGCGCTCTTCAGCCCGGCCAAGTATGGGATTCTGCCGGAGGTGCTGCCGCACGAACGCCTGTCGGCTGGCAACGGCGCCCTGGAACTCTGCACGTTCCTAGCTATCATCCTGGGCACGGCGGCGGGCGGCGTGTTGCTGGATCTCGTTGATCCTTCGCCCTGGAAAGCCGGACTGCTCCTTGCGGTGTGCGCCGGAGTGGGCTTTGTCGCCTCCTGGACGGTTCCTCGCGTTCCTCCGGCGCGATCAGAAGGCGGGCTCGCCGCGACGATCCAAGGAGCCTGGTCCGCTCTCCGGGCGGATTGCATGCTGAAACTCGCCGTCGCAGGCGCCGTCTTCTTCTGGACAGTTGCCAGCCTGGCCGGCCAGGACATGCTGGTCTACGCCAAGGCCGCGCTCGGCCTCTCCGACAGCTTCTCAGGCGCGCCGTTGGCGGTGTTTGCCGTCGGCGTCGGAGGCGGCGCCTTCCTCGCGGGACGGTTGTCGGCCGCAAAGGTGGAGTACGGTCTGATTCCGCTGGGTGCTGGCGGCTTGGCCCTGTTCCTGGGCCTGCTCGGATCGATCACGCCGAGCCTGCTGCGGACGCTCGTCCTCATGGCGCTGCTCGGCGTGTCGAGCGGATTGCTCATCGTGCCGATCAACGCGCTGATCCAGTGGCGGTCGCCAGGGGATCGGCGCGGAGCCGTGATCGCGCTCAGCAACAGCTTCATCTTCGGCGGCATTCTCATCGGCTCGCTGGCCGCGGAAGCCTTGTCTCGAACCGGATTTTCACCCGGCAGCATCCTCCTCGTCGCGTCGCTGGCGACCGTCGCAGGAACGGCCTGGGCCCTGCGGCTCTTGCCGGACGCCTTCCTTCGGCTCATCCTGGTGTTGCTCACCCACAGCCTGTACCGGCTGCGCGTCGTCGGACGGGAGCACGTTCCTCAGGAAGGCGGGGCGTTGCTCGTTCCCAACCATATCTCGTTCGTGGACGGATTCCTCCTCATGGCCAGCCTGGACCGGCCGATCCGCTTTGTGATCGACGCCGCCTATGTCAACCATCCGCTGCTCAAGCCCTTCATGCGGGCCATGCGGGTGATTCCGATTTCCTCCTCCGGCGGGCCGCGCATGATCCTCCATGCGTTCCGCGAAGCGGGCCGGTCGCTGGACGAGGGCGACCTCGTCTGCCTGTTCCCCGAGGGCCAGATCACACGCACCGGCGTGATGTTGCCGTTCCGCCGGGGATTCGAACGGGTCGTGAAAGGCCGCATGATCCCGATCATCCCGGTCCATCTCGACCGCCTTTGGGGCAGCATCTTCAGTTACGTTGGCGGCCGTTTCCTGACCAAATGGCCGGAACGGATACCCTATCCGGTTACCGTTTCCTTCGGCCAGCCTCTGTCGCCTGACACTCCGGCGTATCAGGTGCGGCAGGCCGTCCAAGAGCTGGGCGAAACCGCCTGGAGGCTGCGCAAGCCGGATTGCCAGCCGTTGCACCGGCGCTTCATTCGCGCAATGCGCCGGCACCCGTTCCGCTTCGCCATGGCCGACGCCACGCGGCCCCGCGTCACGTGCCTTCAGGCGTTGATCGGCGCCATCGCCCTCGCGCGGGCGTTGCGCCCGCATTGGGACAACCAACCGCACGTCGGGCTACTGCTCCCACCGTCGGTCGGGGGCGCGCTCGCGAACGCGGCCGCCACGCTCTGTGGGAAAGCCAGCGTGAATCTCAACTATACGGTCGGCCGAGCCGGATTGGAGTCCGCCTGCCGGCAGGCCGGCCTGCGCACCGTCGTCACCAGCCGTCGTTTCGTGGAGAAAGCCAAACTGGACGTGCCGGAGGGCGTGACCCTCATCTGGCTGGAAGATCTCGTCAAGACAATCGGACGAGGTCGGCGGCTTGCGGCGTTGTTGCTCGCAATCCTCGCACCCGCTCGCATCATCGAGCTCGCCTGCGGCCAGTCGCAAACAGTCAGCATGGACGATCTCGCGACGATCATCTTCAGCAGCGGCAGCACCGGTGAGCCGAAAGGCGTCATGCTCTCCCACTTCAGCATCGACTCCAACGTGGACGGGGCAGCCCAGGTTCTGCACGTGGATCGAAACGACGTGGCCTTGGGTATCCTCCCGTTTTTTCACTCGTTCGGCTATCTGATCTTTTGGTTCGTCGTCACCCGCGGCGTGGGCATCGTGTTTCACCCTTCCCCGCTCGACGCCGCCGCGATCGGCGACCTGATCGCCCGCTACCGCGTCACCTTGCTCGTTACCACGCCCACTTTCCTCCAACTGTATTACCGTCGGTGCACGCCGGAGCAGTTGAGCACACTGCGCGTCATTATCACCGGGGCGGAGAAGCTGCCCGAGAAATTCGCCCGGGCGTTCTACGACCGGTTCGGCATCATGCCGGTGGAGGGCTACGGGGTCACCGAATGCGCGCCGGTCATTTCGACGAACGTGCCCGATTTTCGAGCCTCGGGCTTTTTCCAACCAGGGTCGCGCCGAGGCACCGTCGGACAGCCGCTCCCCGGAGTCTGCGTCCGCATCGTGGATCCCGATACGTTCCAGCCGTTGCCTCCCAATACCCCCGGTATGCTCCTGGTCAAGGGAGCCAATGTCATGAGCGGATATCTCGGCCGTGATGACCTCACAGCCAAAGCCATGCGGGACGGATGGTACGTCACAGGCGACATCGCCCAAGTGGACGAAGACGGCTTCATCACCATCACCGACCGGCTCTCCCGTTTCTCGAAGATCGGCGGCGAAATGGTGCCTCACGGACGGGTGGAGGAAGCCTTGCACGAGGCGGCTGGTGTCGACGGCCAAGTCTTCGCCGTCACGAGCATCCCGGACGAACGCAAGGGCGAGCAGTTGGCGGTGCTGCACACGCTGGACGAAAGGATGATTCCAGAAATTCTGGACAAGGTCGCGGCGACCGGCCTCTCCAACTTGTTCATCCCGCGTCGGGATCACTTCATCAAAGTGGACGCGCTGCCCGTGTTGGGCACCGGCAAACTGGACCTGCGCGCGCTCAAGCGTATCGCAATGGAACGGCTCGGTTCGAAGACCTCGGTCTAGCCGTTCGACCAAGAGGCAGGTTCCCATGGCCGGACCGCTGCATGATTCGCTTCCTATCCGTCCAAAGACGCCGGAGGCTCTATGCCGAGGAGAAGAAAAGGGTCGGGAGTCTTTTCATGTGCCCCGGTGGCTCTTGCTCATCTACGCCATGCTGATCATTCACGAGGTCGCTTAGGCAAGAACACTGTAAGGGGCCCGTAACACTGAGCGTAGTCGCACTTGCTTTAAAGACTCCCGACCCCTTTTCTTATGCCAGAGATGATCAGAAATTGATCCGCAGGGTCAGGCTTCCGGCATTCGTTGTCGTCCGATAAGTCCCATTGACGCCGGAATGGGGGTGGCCGGTCACGGTGCGGGGCTCAAAGAGCAGAAGTTGATAGGCCAGGTCGAGTCCGATCGCCTTTCGGGTCAACCAGCCGCCGTCGGCGCCGCCACAGTCCACCACTCCGAGAAGCCGCCCTCCTTCCCGACAGAAAAGGCCGAGCCCGATCGACCACACATGCACGTCGGCGTCGGGGATGACCGGATTGTAATTCGCGTCGGGGATGGGCGTGTGCGAACGGTTGTAGCCTGCTCGGAGCGCCAGTTGCCAGGCTTCATGGTCCGGCAGACGGAGCCACGTGTATTCCGTCCCCACGGCGATCGACACGCTGTTGTTCCAGTGTTGCGGGTTGGTGATGACGGCGCCGGTGGAAAGGGCGACATCCACATTTCTCACCGATCGCCACCGGGTGTAGTCCACGTCCACCTCGACCTTCCACGCGCGCTCGGCGTCCCGAAGAGGCCAGAGCGCCAGTCCCAGCGTCCAGACCTCGGGCAACAGGAACTTCGCGGAGGCGTCGGCGACCGGCGCTCCGTCGACGAGCAGTTGTCCGCGCACCGGCAAAACCGCTTGGCTGCGCCACACGCCGGCGAGATTCGCCCGCGGCCGGTCCGCCGTGCCGATGAGCGTGTAGAGCACGCTGGCGTTCAGGCCGGCGGTGGTGCCCTTGCCGTTCAACTCCACACGGCTGCCCGCCGGGATGCCGCCCACGCCGGATGAAATGGACAGGCTTTCCGTTTGCCCCTCGCCGATAAAACTCGCGAACGTGAAGATGTCTGCGCCGAGCCCGAGCGAGAGGCGATCCGAAACCTTGTAGGCCACGGTGGGCTTGATGTCGAGCAGCGGGAGGCTGCCTTGGTAGCTGGCGGAAGAGAACGGCGCGCGTTCCGGGTACTTGTTGCCGAACCCGTAGAGCGACAGCAGGCCCAATCCCAGACTGAGATCCCGCAGGACCGGCAGGCCGGAGCGTTCCAGGTTGGCCGTGAGATACAGTTGGCCGGGCGGAGGCCAGCCGACCGGCCCGCCGAGATCGTTGGTCGTCTGCGCCCCGCTCGGACTCGTGAACCGGGTGTGGGGGCTGACGAATTGGACGCCGACGGTGTGCTGGATCCCCTGCAACCTCGTCATGGCGGCAGGATTGTAGAAGACCGCGGTCGGATCGTCGGCCTGAGCCGCAAACGCATTGCCCTGCCCGATGGCCGCCGAGCCTTGAAAAGGATTGCGAAAGCCGTCGGCACAGGCCGGAGACGCGCCTACGCCCCACACCAGCGGGACCCAGATCCAGCCTACCAGACTTAGGAGACACCTTGCGTCGGGATCGCGCATAGGGCGCGCATCCTACGGGAGCAATTTTCGGGGAGTCAAGGACTTGCCCTTAAGAGCGAAGTGTGAGACCATCGCCGCCACCGCGGTCCAGAGGCCGATGCCCGCACGCAACCTTACGCTGGCCAAGCTCGCGCGCCCGACCCTGCCCATCGTGCACGAGCGGAAGCGGCTGTTCCGCCTCCTTGATGCGGCCCGCAGGAGACCGGTCGTCTGGCTCACCGCTCCGGCCGGGTCCGGGAAGACGACGCTGGCGGCGAGCTACCTCGGCGCACGGAGACTGCCTCACATCTGGTACAGCGTCGACGCCGGCGACGGAGACCCCGCCTCGTTCTTTTACTATTTGGGGCTCGCCGGCAGGCAGGGCGCTTCCCGCCGGGCACGGCCGCTGCCCCTGCTGACGCCAGAATATCTGCCGGGCCTCCAGGCCTTTACCCGCAACTTCTTCCGTCTGTTCTTCGCCCGGATCAAACGGCCGGGCGTCGCCGTGTTCGATAATTTCGAGCGCCTGCCGGAGGACTCGCCGCTGCATGACCTTCTGTCGATCGGGCTGGCCGAGACCCCGCCCGGCGTTACCGTGATCGTCGTCAGCCGCGCCGATCCTCCGGCCTCCTTCGCTCACCTGCTTGCATCCGGTTCGCTTGCCCTCGTGGGCTGGGAGGATCTGCGTCTGACCCAACGCGAGAGTCTCGCGATCGGCCGGCTGCGGTCCCGGCTGACCACGGAACAACTTCGCGCCCTGCATGAAGAGACACGGGGCTGGGTCGCCGGCTTGGTGTTGCTGGTCGAAGAAGGGTCGCCGCGCGGCAGACGGCGGACGCCCGACCTCTCCTCCGGTCACTCGATGCTGTTCGACTATTTTGCGGAGGAATTGGTCAAGCGCACGGACGCCTCGACGCGCGCGCTGCTGCTTCGGACGTCTCTCCTCTCCAAGATCACGGCTGAGACGGCCCGACAATTGACCGGGATCGAACAGGCCGAGGCCTTGTTGAACGGACTGGTGCGTCGCAATTACTTCACCTTCAAGCTTGCCGGCCCGATCCCGACCTATGAATACCATCCGCTGTTTCGGGCCTTCCTGCAGTCCCGCGCCCGCGCCGCTTATTCTCAACCGGAGCTGAACCGCCTGCAGCGCCAGGCGGCAGCGCTGCTCGAAGCCGACGGGTTCGTCGAAGACGCCGCCGCATTATTGATCGAAACCGGCGAGTGGGACGGGCTGATCCGACTGATCCTGTCACAGGCGCCGGTGATGGCCGCCCAGGGCCGCGGCCCGGCGCTGGCGCATTGGATTCGGGCCGTCCCTGGCGAGATGCTTGAGAAGACACCATGGCTCCGCTATTGGCTGGGAGCTTGCCGGTTGCCGTTCGATCCGGTCGAGGCACGGACGTACTTCAATGCGGCGTTCGCGCTGTTCGAGAAGGTGAACGACCCGACCGGTTCATATCTCGCCTGGCTGGGTCTCGTCGAGAGCGTCTTCTTCGAATGGCGGGATTTCGTCCAGTTCGACCGGTGCCGGGAGCTGTTCGACGACCTCCGCCGCCGGTATCCGGACTATCCGTCACCCGAAATCGAGGCGCGCGTCACCTTTGCGATCTTTACGATACTCATCAACCGCTGGCCCGATCACCCGGATCTTCCTTCATGGGTCGAAAAAGCCGAAGCGCTGCTGAGGTCGGACGCCGAGATCAACACCCGCCTGATGCTGGCCAATCATCTGCTCTATTACTGCACATGGCGGGGAGACCTGGCCAAAGCGAAGCGCCTCATCGCCGAGACACACCCCGAATGGGCGAGGCAGGAGGTCACCTCGATGACCCGCCTGTGGCGGCACGCCTCGCTGGCGATCGTGTACTGGCACACCGGAGACATCGAACAGGGTTTGCGCGAAGTCGACGAAGGCCGCCGGTTGGCCGACGCCACCGGCATCCGTATGGTCGAGATTCAACGTTTGGGCGCGGAAATTTTTCTGCTCCTCATCCAGGGCGACGTCGAGGCGGCCGAGCGCCGGCTTCACCAGACATCCTTCGCCCTCCGGCCCCACAGCCTGCTCGACGGCTCATACTATCATCACCTGGCCTCAACGATCGCTCTGCACAAAGGCCAACTGACGCACGCCGAAGAATGCGCGCAGTCGGCCCTGGCGAGGGTCAGAGCCAGCGGCATGCGGTTCGGCGAAGCGATCTGTCTGATCGGTTCCGCGCGCATTGCGTTGGAGGCAGGCCAGACGACCCACGCGCGGGAAGCACTGAACGGCGCACGTCGGATAGCCTGCGCCATCGGCGGCCGATCCCTCGAATGCATGTGCGACCTCACGGAAGCGGAGATTGAATTCTCGTTGCGGCGAGAGCAGGAAGGATTGGCCTTGCTCCGGCAAGCCTTGCGCCTCGGCAAAGCCATCGGCCTCGCCGTTCTTCCATGGTGGACGCGCGATCGTATCGCCCGACTGTATGCGCACGCGCTCGATGCGGGTATCGAGCCCGCCTATGTCCAGGAAGTGGTCCGGCGGCATGCCCTCGCGCCGCCGGCCGACAGACCGGTTGACGACTGGCCCTGGCCGATTAAGGTCTATACCTTGGGACGTTTCGCCGTGGTGAAAGGCGGCACGCCCCTTCGATTCAAAGGCAAGATCCAGCGCCGCCCGCTTGAGCTGCTCATGGCGCTGATCGCCCTGGGCGGGCGCGGGGTCCCGCTCGAGAAATTGACCGACGCGCTCTGGCCGGACGCCGACGCCGACGCCGCCTATCGGGCGTTCACCGTCGCGCTGCATCGGTTGCGCCATCTGCTCGGGTCGGACACCGCTCTCAGGCTCACTCACAACCGCCTCACCCTCGAGCCGCGCGACGTCTGGGTTGACGCCTGGGCGTTCGAACGCCTGCTCAATGTGGCTGAACGCGACAGCGATGAGGCGGACACCGTTGCGTCGGCCGGCAAGGTGCTGAGCCTGTACCATGGCCGGTTCCTTGACGGAGTGGACGCCCCGTGGGCCCTCTCGCCGCGTGCGCGGTTGCAGACCCGATTCCTTCGCTTCGCGATCGCGCATGCCCGGCGCTTGATACGGATGGGCCTTTACGACCAGTCCGTGACCCTGCTCGAACAAGGTCTGGCCGCCGACGATCTCGCCGAGGACCTGTATCTGGAGCTGATGCGCAGTTATCATGCCCAGGATCGTCACGCCGAAGCGCTCTCGGTTTACCATCGTTGTCGCCAGGCGCTCAGGGCCGGGCTTGGCCTCGCGCCGAACCCGGAGATCGAACGGCTCCGCCAGACGTTGCAACAGCCGAGTGTCGCCCGCGGCGACCACCGGACCGGCGCCACGCCCGACGTTCCCTCTCCTTCCGCCTGAATCGACCGCCACACCCTCCGAGCGCAGGGTGGAATTCCGCCCGTTCCCTCCCTGCCGCCGCACAACTCACGTCGTCCTCATGTCTTTCCGTCCAGCGGGATCGGTAAGTCATCGGTAAGGGCTTCTCCGATAGGATGTGCGCGTTTTTCATCACGCCGCCGTCCATCGACCGTTGCGATCCGGGGTTCGGATGGAGTCGTACATCGTGCGCATCTACCGCCGCGGCCGCAAGGACGGTCCCGCCACGAAAAGCCGGGCAAGACAACTGGTGGGAACGGTCGAGGACGGCGAGGGCCGACGCCGGGCGTTTCACAGCAGCGCCGAGCTGTGGGAGGCATTGTGGTCGAAGCTCAGCGGGCAGCGCGCCTCTGGAGACCGGCGGGGGAAAGGCCGGTAAGAACCCGTGTCCAGTGTGTGGAAGAGGAGGCCATTATGCCTCGCCGCATGTGTCATCCCGTCGTACCCGTGATCGTCGCATGCTCGCTTCTCGCCTTGGCCGGTTGCGAAGACTTGATGAAACAACTGCCGGCCGGCACGGATCGATACCTTCAGACCGGGATATCGGTCGGCAGCGCCGTCATGAATCGGCCGACATTCACCGAGGCCGATGAAGAGCGGATGGCGCAGGAGAACGCGAAGAAGTATGAGAGCAGCCACCAGTTGTGGGACGA
Source organism: Nitrospira calida (assembly GCF_976986435.1). Classification (NCBI taxonomy): domain Bacteria; kingdom Pseudomonadati; phylum Nitrospirota; class Nitrospiria; order Nitrospirales; family Nitrospiraceae; genus Nitrospira; species Nitrospira calida. The sequence goes on along the minus strand of NZ_OZ335950.1, from coordinate 1,238,334 downwards.
TCCGCTGCTCGACACCTATCTGAACGACGTCGTCCAGCGACTCGTCGCGCAAGCCCGTCCCCGTCCGTTTGTATACAGCATTCGCGTCGTCAACGATGCGAGCATCAACGCCTTCACGTTCGGCGGCGGGCTCCTCTACGTCAACGCCGGCTTGCTCGCCCGCATGGAAAACGAAGCCCAATTGGCGATGGTCCTGGCGCACGAGATCGCGCACGTGACGGAAAGCCATGTCACCAAGGGCATCGAGGGTAGCTACGGCATTCAGGTGCTGGGCCAACTGGCCGCGCAGGCAGCCGAGACCAGCGGCAAGGTCACGCTCCCGCCTGCGTTGTTGCAAAAAACCTACGAGTACTCGATGAAGGCCGCCATCAGCGGCCACGGCCGCGCCAGCGAAACCGAAGCCGACGTGGTGGGGCTTGAGTACATGGTCAAGGCCGGCTACGACCCGCGGGAGGCGCCGAAGACGTTGGAGCAACTCCTGAAAGAATACGGCGACCAGGGCGCCCTCGAAAACTTCTTCTACGGCGACCACCCGACTAACAAGTCGCGGATTGCCAAGCTCACCGGCTTGGTCCAATCGAAATACAGCCAGGAGTTGGCAAGCCGGAAGCTTCTGGTGAATACCGACGAGTTCAACCGGCGGACGCGCGAGCTGGTGGTGAATGTCGGCAAGCTGGACTACGAACGCAAGCGGTTTAAGACAGCCGCCGCGATGTTTGAAAAAGCGCTGGCGGCTAAGGACAACGACCCCGTGCTGCACTACTACCTTGGAAAGATCGCACTGGAAACGGAAAGCGGTCCCGAGGCGTCCAACCGGGCCATCGGGCATTTCGTCGCCGCGATCAAAGCCAATGAGGCATTCGCCGACGCCTACAGAGAGATGGGACTGGCGTACTTCAAGCTTGGAGACCGAAAGACGGCCGCGATGGCGTTGGAAAAGTATCTCTCTCTCAGTCCCGGGGCTAAAGACGCCGACCGTATACGGAGGGCACTGGCTGATCTTCAGGGGTCCTGATGGTCGCCAGCACGCACAGGTCCGGGTTGTCTTCGACGTGAACAGTTTTCCGTCGCGGTTCGCGTGTTGCTCCGGTCATCTCACGAAGGAGGTCACTCTTATGAACGCATACCAAACGTTTACCGTCCTACGCAGGGCATTATGTGTGGGAAGCGCGGCGCTCCTTCTTGGAACAAGCGGGGGGGCTTTCGCCGCGGAATTGGCGGATGACCCGTCCAAGGAGGAAGGCGATCAACAAATCCGACAACTTCTTCCTGGACAGTCCAAGAAAAAGTCCAGGAAGGAGGGGAGCGCTGAAGGGACTCAATCATCGTCGAATGACACGTATACCCTGCAGCTCCACGATCTACGCTGTAAGGAATCAATGACCGATAAGGGCGGGGAGAAGGATGCGGTCACGATTGTCTTGCGGCTTGCCGAGCAGGGAAATCCCGAGGTACAGCCGGTCACAACTCTCGCAGTGGTGTGCCGGGAGGGCTCGGTGATTCCGCTTGAAGACGCCGAAACAAGAAAGCCGATTGTCCTCTACAAAGGCCCGTTACGCTCGGATCTCGAGCTCACGGCCAACATTTACGTGGCCCTTCCGAAAGGGTTCAGTAACGTGCGCGATGCGCTCAGGAAATACGCAGCCGCGACCGGCACAACGCTCCAGACGGTCGGAGCCGCTACGGCGGAACCGGGTCTTGCTCTGGCCGGCACGGCGTTGAAACAGGATGAGGTCAAGGGCGTCATCGCCGATGCCTTGACCGAAGTCTGGAAGGGGGCGGCTGAAACCGTCTGCAAGGATCGCGTCAAATGGGTCAAAGGGTACAACAAAAAGAAAAAGCGCGAGAAGTTGCTCGCCCATGCGAACCAAGGCAGCTTCAAGCTCAAGACGTTCAAGAAAAAACAATGGTGCTTTGGAATTGAGTCCGGAAAGATCAAGTACACCCTCACCGCCCGCCTCGTCAGAGAGTCTGCGGGATAGGCTGCGGGGGCATGCCGGCGCGCATTCGGACAGCAGACGGCCGACCGGCACCAGAGGTTGAAGACGAAGGAGGTTTCACATGAACATCGGTCTCGAGGTTTTCAGCAAGGCCCCAGAGAACGGAATGACACGCCGGCTCACGGGTCTCGTTCCTCTGGGCTGTTTGCTTCTCACCTGCTGCATGGGGGAAACCGTCGCGGTGGCGCGGCAAGACGCGGAGTCGGGTGCGCGGCCGGCGGCGCTTGCCACGGCAGCTACCCAACAGATCCAGCCTCAACCGGCCGCTCAGTCGGCAGGCTCGACGCGAGCGCCGAGTCAGGTGAATCAGGATGTCGGCGACATCGCGCAGGAAGGCCGACTCTTCCTCGCCGAAAAATCATCCAAACTGGACGCCAAGAAGTCCAAGAGCGCCCCCGCGGCCAAACAGCTCGATGCCTCCCAAGAAGCGGAGGAAGAAGAGGAGGACGAGGAAGCCGATGAAGAAGAAACCACGGGTAAAGGCTCATCGAAAGCTGGGACGGGCGTGGGCTTAAGAGGAAAGAGCATTACCAGCGACTTCGACCCTGTGCTTCGGGCGGATCTGATAGAGGCCACCGTGCGCGGTTCAGTCCTGACGGTGGCGGTTTCGCTCACTTTCCGAGGCACGAAGGATCGGAATGAAATCGCTGTCAAAGAACTGGGTTATTGCGGGAGCAGCTATAGCTGGGTCACGGATTACGAGAGTGGTAACAGATTCGGATGTGCATCGGCGAGTGGATTTAGTCACGGCCAGATCAAGAGCGGCGAAACCAAGACCCTCCGACTCACTTTCCCAGCGCCAAAGGGCGCCAAGACGGTTGGTATTACGCTGTACAATCTGGGCACCTTTGATGATGTCAGGCTAGGGGCACCCGGTGGTGGTCTTTCTGGCCAACGAACAGGCTCCTCCAAAACTGAGGGGGTCGAAGAGGAGGAAGCGGAAGAGGAAAAAGACATAGAAGAAGACAGCAAAGGGTTGGCCGGCAAGAAGCGAGCCAAGAAGGGAGCCAAATGAAAGATAATCAGGAGGCCTTCATGAACCCGAAAGCGTGCGTGCTTGGTGCCGGTCTCGCTCTTTACAACTTCATCGTGCTCGCCTGCATGCCGACCTTCGGCTACGCGCAGGACTTTCACCAACCCGAAAACATCTGGAGCCTCTCGTCAATAGAGCAGCCAACTGGGCAGGCGCTGTTTCAATTGACTCCGATGAGTCCGATCGCCACGTTGCTTGCTACGGATGCGCTCCCAGACGGCTCGACGCGTCTTGCACAGAGGGAGTCCACATCTGAAGCAAAAACATCAAAGGCGGCAGGGAAGACCGGAGACAAAGGTTTTGACGCCTCCAAGAAAGATGACGACGGGGATGAAGACGAAGAGGAAGAAGCTGAGGACGCCGATAAGGAAGACAAAGGCAAGGCCCCCGCTACCAAAGGAGACAAGGCCTCGGAGAAAAGTTAAGTGAGCGGACTGGAAGTCGGAGAGACGCCCTGCAAGGCGCTCTGAAGCGACACCTTTTGCTCGCCAGGAAGAGCTCCCACGGCGGAAGCGAAGAAGACACAGCTTTGACAGCTTGACAATGACGGAAAACCCGACGCTGAACTTAAGAGGCCCTCCATGGATCGTCCTTTAAAAAATCAAATGACAGTGTATATCTTAGCCTGTCTTCTGCTGTTACCCGCACTTCCAGCTTCTGCCGATCAGGCGCTGGATACAGCCATTGACCATGCCGGCAAGTACACCGCGTTTGTGTTTCTGGTCAACGGGTTCACCGGCTGCTGCATCCCCGGCGAGAAATTCCAAAAGTTCCTGCGCGAGCAAGGGGCCTATGTCCACATCTCGAACTGGAACGAGATCGACCGGAAAGGGAACCCCGGCGTGCCGGCGGCGGACCCGGACGACTTCGCCTGGAAGGTCACGCCTTCTCCGCCCACCGACGAGACCTTCGTCAAACAAATGCAGGACGTCATCAAGAGGATCGACGCCAAGAACCCGTCCATCCCGATCGTCCTGATCGGTCATAGCTACGGCGGGGACGCCGTGCTGCAGGTGGCCAAACGAATCAACGACAGGAAGATCGCCTTTGTCGGCATCCTGGATGGCGTGGGGAAAGGAGGATTGCGGAAGAATGTCACCAAGCCGGTTCCCGACAATGTCGAATATTTTTTCAATCGCTGGCAGCAAAACCCGCCCTTCGCCGGGGATCATTTCATTCCGTTCGATCGGCTGCTCTCCGGCAAGATCGAGAGCCGCGCGGGGGAAAGCAATCAGAAAAAGCAGAACACGGAAAAGACCGGCACGTGCAAGCGGAAGTATCGGGACCCGGTCAACGCGATTCCTCAGTTGTTGTCGCATGGAGAAGTTCCCAAGGACAAGTGCGTCCAAAAGAAGATGAAGAAGATCCTCGCTCAGCGGGTCTTTTTCTAAAGTCACCGGAGAAGGCCGAAGCCTGAATCCCGGGGAGCAGGGCACCGTGGACCGCCGCGGGTCAAGGTCCTTACGGGAGGCGTGCCGCAGTACATCGCGGCGTACCTGGTCCGGGAGTTCCGGCGGACTTGATTCGCCCTCCCATACGCCTTACTCTGGGCGGGACGCGTAGCGCTCCAAACAACTCTGAAGGGAGGAGGAACCACGATGCGTACACTCACCCGCGCTCTGCTGCTCCCGATTGCGCTTGGAACCCTGACCATTTCCCTGCCGGCCTGCACCCTGAAGGCGACTCTGGATACGACATCGGACGGAATTACAAATTTCCTATCCTCCACGTCCGGCAAGACCTGGTTCACGGAGGACGGGCTGGTGCGGGAGGACCTGAAAGTCGACGCGTTTGCCTGGATGAACGCTGAGAACCTGAAACAGGATATGGCGCGAGGCGGCGGAGAATACCTCTCGTCGCTCGGCAGCTTGATGAACGTGCCTCCCGACCGGCAGACGGAGTTCCTGGCCTTCGTTCAGGAACGCTACCCGATCCTCGCAGGCACAGATCAGACAAATCCTACGGCAATGTTGGCGGCTTTGAAACAAGGATGGGCGGCGCGGTCAGCGGCTCAATGACCGGGCCGCGTTGATAGAGACCACTGCCGGAGCCGCACCAGCCGTGACAACCATGCCGTCTCGGAACACGACGAAGTTGGACGGCTGGGCCGGCACGCGCGGCCCCGGCAGGATGATGCCGACCAGGTTCAACGGATCGGCGGCGGATAGCTTGATCTCCTGACCGGCCGCGCCGCTGTCGCCGCTCTTCCGTAACGCGCGCAGCGACTCCACCGCTTCCGGCAAGGCGAATTGTTCGCCGGTAAACCCGCTGACAAACCGCCCGCCGCGCACTTCGCCCCGCAATTCGAGCCGCCGATACTGGACCACCAAATCCCGCCACGGGAGGCTAAGCGATTCCCGCCCAAGCAGGTCACGAAAGACGATGCCATAACGATGGAGCAACTGGCGGGCGACCCGTTCGGCCGGGGACTGTCCCACTTCTTGGCACCCGTCGCTCTTTCCTAGACAACGGGTGCTGGGACTGTCCACGGGAACGGGACAGGCACCAGCTTCGCTGGAGCCAGCCCCTGTCCGCAGCAACGACCACCGTCCCGCCGCGTGGCGCGGACGACGAGTCCGCTCGCGCCCTTCCGCCCGCCGGCGACGCGGGTCCAGGAGGGCCCGCAGGTTGTCGAATCCATCCCCCGTCGCCAGTCCAGCCGCGACCAACTCCCACAGGCCGTCTTCGACCTCCGAAGGCAAATGCCCGGTACCCCGGACCAGATCGGCGAAGAAACTTGCGCCGCGCTTCCGCAGGTGCGTGTAGAGATCCTGTGCCACCGCGCTGAGGCCCGAGGTGTCGTCCGGCCGGCGGCGTTCCTCGCCGAACGCCGCCAGAAGCCAGGCCGCTTCGTCGCGCGGGAACAGGCTGATCGGGGCCACACTGGTGGGAACGATGCGCTGCCCGCGTCGGCTGGGCTCCGTTTCCCCTCCATCGGCCAAACGAGGATGCGGCGAGAGTCGCCCCCAACTCACGGCTCCGCTGAGACAGAGTCGGTCCAACAGTTCCGCTTCATACTTGGCCATCCGGACCCGCAGAATCTGCGATTCCCAGGCCGACGCGGCCGCTTCGAACCCGGCCAGTTGCTCGATGACCTTCAACAAGCCCGGTTCCCCATGTTGGCGAGAGCCCGGCGCCACATGCTGCCATTGCAACAGGAATCGCATGAATTCGGCGGCGGTCACCGGTTCGATCTCTTTCCTGAGCCGCCCGACCGTGAGCCGATGGATGCGGGCCAGAAGGCGGCGATGGCACCACTCGACCGGCGCGGCGGCGCCGGAATGTGAAATGGGGAATGGGGAATGTGAAATTGGCCGGAACTGGCCGCGGAGGATTTGACCGGTGGCTTCCAGCCGAAGAAGCGAACCCTGAATCCAATCGGAGGAGACATGCAGCCGTGTCGCCAATTCCGGCGCCGTCGTCGGGCCGATGCTTTCCATCCACCCCAATACGATGGCGTCCAGCGCCGCGTCATCGCCGCCGAACGCCCGTTCGACCGCTGCACGATGCTCGGTTGCCACCCACCCCCTTACCTCATGAGAGGCGAGGGGTGAGGAGCGAGGGAAAAAGGAAACGGCGCGACCTGTTTCAACAAGCGCCGGCAGATCATGCGCCCATGCGGGCGCAATCGGTTCAGGCACCCAGATCAGCGTCAGCAGCGCATCGTGCAGCTCGTCGGCGTCGCGGACGACGGGCCAGGCTTCCTCGACCACCTCGGCAATGGCCGCAGGATCTAACGCGCCCACATTCCCCGCCAGTTCCGGCGGCAAGGTCCGGCGCATTTCGACCGCGCGGGCACGCCGCTCTTCTAACGGCGCATCATCCAGGTAGGCGTAGGGATTGGCGTTCAGGATCTCGTGACAGAAGGGCGACGGCACCGGCGTGTCCACCGCGACGCAGCGAATCTCGCCCCGCTCGATCCGCTGCAGGACCGCGATGAGCCCGTCGGTGTCCATCGCCTCGGTAAGACAGTCCCGGATGGTTTCCTTGACCAAGGGATGATCGGGCAGGTCCCTCGGGGCATGCGGGTCCCGCATATTGTCCTGGCAGGCCAGCGCGGCCGGAAACACGGCGGCCAACAAATCTTCCGCGCGCATCCGCTGGATCTGCGGCGGCACGCGTTTGCCGCCGGCGAACCGGGGCAGCGCCAGCGCGCGGGTGGTGTTCCAGCGCCACCGGCTGGCGAACATGGGCGCCGCGAGCATCGCCTGTGTGAGCACCTCGCGCACGGATTCCGATCGCACAAAGCCGAAGACGCTCTCCAGCGGAAAACTGTGCTGTTCGCCCAGCGAGATCACAATGCCCTCGTCCGTCGCGGCGGCCTGGAGCTCAAAATCGAAGGTCACGCAGAACCGCTTGCGCAGCGCCAAGCCCCAGGCGCGGTTCAGCCGCCCGCCGAACGGCGCATGAATGACCAATTGCATCCCGCCGCCCTCGTCGAAAAACCGCTCGGCGATAACGGTCTTCTGAGTCGGCACCGCGCCGAGAATTTGCCGGCCGGCGAGGATATAGGCGACCGCCTGTTCCGCGCCACGGCGGTCGAGACCGCACTCTTCCCGCAGCCAGCGGACAGCCGAGAGCTGACAGCGCAGCGCCGAATCCGAATCGCCGATCGCCGACGCATCCAGCAGCTCCGCGATCGCTTGCCGCAGCACCGCGACTTCGGCCGACAGCTCCACGGTGCGCGACGGAGCTTCGCCTCGCCAGAACGGAATAGTCGGCGGGGCGCCGTGCGCATCCTCCACCCGCATCTTGCCCATCTCCACGCTGCGAATGCGCCAGGAAACATTCCCCAGCAGAATGATGTCCCCGGCGAGGCTTTCCACCGCGAAGTCCTCATCGACCGAACCGACCACCGTTCCGTCCGGCTCGGCGATCACCGTGTAATTGGCCGTGTCCGGGATGGCGCCTCCCGACGTGATCGCCGCCAAGCGCGCGCCTCGCCGCGCTTTGATGCGCCGGTTGATCCGGTCGTGATACAGATAGGCACGGCCGCGGCCACGATCAGTCGGGATTCCATCGGACAACATCCTCAGCACCGCGTCAAAGTCCCGGCGGTCCAGCTCGCGGTACGGATACGCTCGCCGGCACAGGGCGAACAGCTCATCCTCGCGCCATTCCTGGGTCGCGGCGGCCGCCACAATCTGCTGCGCCAGAATATCCAGCGGCGCGGTCGGCACGTCGAGGCGATCCAGCGCGCCGCTCCGGATCGCCCGCACCAGGGAGGCGCATTCGATCAGCTCATCCCGGGTCGTGGCGAACAGCCGGCCTTTCGGGACGGCGTTGATCCAGTGTCCGGACCGACCGATCCGCTGCAAGGCCGTCGCGATGGCGCGGGGCGAGCCGATCTGACAGACCAGATCGACGGTGCCCACGTCGATCCCCAGTTCGAGCGACGCGGTCGCCACCACCACGCGAGTCCGCCCTGTTTTCAGCCGTTCCTCGGCGGACAGCCGGATCTGTCGAGACAAACTGCCGTGATGCGCCGCCACCACCTGCGCGCCCAGATGCTGCAAGCGCTCTTCCAAGTGGTGAGCCACCCGCTCGGCCAGCCGTCGTGTGTTCACGAAGACCAGGGTAGACCGGTGCTGCTGCACTAGTTCGGCCACCCGATCGTAGACATCGCGCCAGATCGCGTTGGTGGCCACGGCGCCCAACTCATCCTTGGGGACCTCGACCGCCACATCCATGTCGCGCCGGTGCCCGACGTCGACGACGATCACGTCGCTCGTCGTTCGTCGCTCGTCGTTCGTACCCTCTGGTCCGAGAGACACTTCACGCTTCACGAGGGACGCGGCTCTCGCCCCCACCAGAAACCTCGCCACGGTCTCGATCGGGCGCTGAGTCGCGGATAGCCCGATGCGGACAGGCGGCGAAGCGGTCAGGGCCTCGAGCCGCTCAAGCGACAGGGCCAGATGGGCACCGCGCTTGTTCGGCGCGAGGGCGTGAATTTCATCGACGATCACCGTCCGCACGTCGCGCAGCATGAGCCGACTCTTTTCGGCGGTCAGCAACAGATACAGCGACTCCGGTGTCGTGATCAAAATGTGGGGCGGACGGCGGAGCATCCGCTGGCGGTCCAAAGCCGGCGTATCGCCGGTCCGGACCAGCACACGGATCCCCGGCATGAGCAAACCCGCCGCCAGGGCGGCCTGCCCGATCTCCGTCAAAGGCTGCTGCAGATTTTTTTGGACGTCATTGCTCAGCGCTTTGAGCGGCGAGACATACAGCACCTGGGTGCGGTCGTCCAACTCACAGGCGAGGGCTTGCTTGAAGAGCGCATCAATGCAGGAGAGAAAGGCGGCGAGCGTTTTGCCCGATCCGGTTGGCGCGGCGATCAGGACGTTTGACCCGGAGGCGATCGCCGGCCAACTACGCACCTGCACGTCCGTCGGCTCGCCGAATCGCGTCCGGAACCAGTCGGCAATAACGGGATGGAAGCGGGAGAGCGGCATGCGCCCAGATGTTACCATGCGAAGCGCACGGCGCTCCACCTGAGCCGTCCAGCCCGGTTTGCACCAACGTTGAATGTCAGATCAGGACGCTGAAGACGGAGGGCCCGATTCGCTGACCGTCAGGACCCCGCGCATGATCGGATGCAGCTTGCAGTAGTATCCATAATGCCCGGGCGGCAACCCGGGGAGCTCATAGCTGCCGTCCGGCGGAACAACGCCGGAATCGAAAAGACAAGGCCCGCCTGCCTCGCAACTCTCGTGGGTGATCGTGTGATAGGTGCCGGTCGTGTTATACCATTTGACCGGCGCGTGCGCAGACACTGTCGCCGCTTTTGGGAGGAAGTACGGCGCCCCTCCGTCGATCGTGATGAAATACGGAGCGGAGGGAGCGGCCACCACCGCCACCGCGATCAGCAGCCACACCCCCGCGCCGACGAAAGCGAAAGGAAACGCCAACAGCCTTCCGGCAAGATTCTTGTTCTTAGGCAGCCTTCTTAACATGACCACCCGCTTCAGCCTCCCCCGCCTTGCCGAAGAACCGCTCCCACGTGCTGCGGACAAAAGCCCCAAACGCCATAATAAGCAAGAGCCACATCAAACCTTCCATCCAATTGGTATTGAAGATCGACATGGCCTTGTCCAAGGTTGAAAGGAAATCCATAGAGCACCTCCTCCCATACTAGGTCATGGCAACTGCAAGATAATCACGGTTCACGAACTGTAAAGAGGTGGCGGGTGATCGGACAAAAACGGCTGCCAGTACAATGACTTCTAGCTGCCGGGCTGAAAACAGGCCCGAGGTCGGAGAAGAGGAGCAGAACCTAGAAGCGCAGCAACGCGATGACGCTCAGACAGACGAAAAGGTTGTTGGCCGCATGGGCGATCATCCCGGGCAGCAGACTGCCGGTCCTTTCATAGGCCCAGGCCCACACCACGCCGCTCCAAAATACGCTCAGAAATCCGACCAGACCGTAGCCGTGCGCGACGGCGAAAATGCCCGCGCTGATAAGGGCCGACCGTTCCCATCCGTACCGCCGCCGCAAGATCGCGAAGAGCAGGCCGCGAAAGGCGAGCTCCTCGAAAACGGGCGCGAAGATCACATATTCTAGCAAGCTGATGCTCATGACCGACGGAGGGGCCCAGACCAAGTCGGCGTCGAACCACTCTGTCCAGTGACTGGAGAGGCTGAGCGATTCGATCACCTTGCCCAACACCCATTCACCTAGCAACCCCGCTGCCATAATGGCCGGAACGACTGTTGCGAACCGAGGCAGGTCCCGTCGGGCAGGTTTCAAGCCGAAACCTTCGGCGAACCCAAGTCCGGCCGGTTTCAGCAAGTGCCGGCGGGCCAGCAGCAGCAACGGAAGATTCGTCAGCGGGATGGCCAACACCCGAAGCGAAGAGTAATCGATCGCGGCGAACAGAAAGGCGACCGTCAGCACCGCGCCGATCGCGCCGCCGCGCAACAAGACCGCCGCACCCACCCCGCCCGGCCACCGCGGCGGCAACGAAGCCGGCCCCACCCGCAGCACATCTGTCCGACACCGACGAAGCCAAGCCGACACCAACACCGTGCCGCCAACCAGCATGACGGCCAACTCCGTGGCCGCCAGCGCACGCGAGCGCCACAACAGCGCCTCCGCCCGCTCCGTCGAGGCCGCCTCCACCGACGCGAGCAGGGCATGATCGCCGGCCTGCCTCGCCAGCCTGATTGCCAACCGATCGTAGAACCATCCGGCGGGAAGCAGTTCCGCCAATTCCGCTTGCAGTCCTTGTTCCTCCTCGATGCTGATCCGCTCGCCCTGATACGCCCCCCGTAACAGCCGAGCGAACAGGGGGAAAGGCGCCTCCGCGTCCATCCAACTACCAGCCTTGTTCATCACCTCGGAGAGCCGGCCTGATTCCGCCTCCAGGACAGCCAAGTTCAGATGGACTGCCGGGTCCTCAGAGTAAGACGAAAGCTCTTCATACCAGGCGATTGCCTGGTCGCGCTCATTGGCGTCGCTACCGACGGCGATTTCGTAAAAAACGCGCTCCCACTCCGGAGCCCGACGCAGGGCTTCCTCGACGTCCATCATCCGACTCACCATCAGATGAAGCGCGCGCTCAGGCGAAGCTACCCGGTCCAAGCGGGGCAGCGAGAGCATGAACCACGCGAACAGGCCGATCGACGCGCACAGCACGATCGCCGAAAGGACCGTCACCACGCGCGAGAAACGAGGGTCGTAGGGAAGAGGGGCCGTGGGCGAGTCGCCTGTGACGGAAGTGAACGTGTCGGTAAGGGAAGAATCAGAACGCACAGTTGTCTCGCATGCGGGGCAGTATACCATGCGCTCTGAGAGCCAGAAAACGCAAGGCGCGTCCGCGGTGGCGAACGCCATCGCCGGCCTCCTCGTTTTACTGTCGGCGCACAGCCCGCTCTTGGCGGATCGATCAGGAGTTGGCTATACTGCATCTTCCTTGCGTAAATCTCGAGGAAGAGAGCGGGGACCGTCTGCTGGAGAGATCGTCCGCTTGGCCTTTCGGGAACGTCCAGGTCATGACTTCTGAACCCATCGGCGAGTTTGTGCCGCCGCCGCGGTTGCTTCTGGGACCTGGCCCGAGTATGGTCCATCCGCGCGTGCTGCGCGCCATGTCGGCGCCGCTGCTGGGCCATTTGGATCCGGCGTTCCTGGCGCTCATGAACGATGTCCAGCGTCTCCTCCGGCACGTGTTCCGCACCGCGAATCCCTTCACGATCGCCGTTTCCGGCACGGGTTCGGCCGGCATGGAGGCCGCGTTCGTCAACCTGGTCGAGCCGGGAGAGACGGTCGTCGTCGGAGTCAACGGCGTCTTCGGCGCGCGCATGGCGACGATGGTGGAACGAGCCGGCGGCAAGGCGCTTCGGATCGAGACGCCGTGGGGACGCATCATCGAGCCCGAGGATGTCCGCGCCGCACTCGCCCGATCGGAACCGGTGAAAGCCGTCGCGCTCGTCCACGCCGAAACGTCCACCGGCGTTTGGCAACCGCTCGAAGAGATCGGGCGGCTCTGCCGCGAGTACGATGCGTTGTTCATCGTCGATGCCGTGACGTCACTGGGCGGCGTTCCCCTTGAGGTCGACGCCTGGAACATCGACCTGTGTTACAGCGGCACGCAGAAGTGTCTGAGTTGTCCGCCCGGCTTAGCCCCGCTGACGGCGAGTGAACGGGCGCTCAACGCGATCCGCCGGCGGCGGACGCCGTGCCGGAGTTGGTACCTGGACTTGGCATTGGTGGCGGAGTACTGGGCCGAAAACACAAGAGCGTATCACCACACGGCGCCAATCTCGATGCTCTACGCCTTGCGGGAAGCGTTACGCCTGGTTGAAGAAGAAGGGCTGTCGGCGCGATTCGAACGGCACCGGGTGAACAGCGCGGCGCTTTTGGCCGGCCTCGCCGAACTCTCGCTGACCCCGCTGGCGGCGGAAGGCCGGCGCCTGCCCACCTTGAACTGCGTCACGCTCCCGCCGCACCTCGACGATGCCGCGGCGCGGGCGGCGCTCCTGCGCGAATACGGCATCGAGATTGGCGGCGGCCTCGGCCCGCTCAAGGGCGCGGTCTGGCGCATCGGCCTGATGGGTGAATCGTCCACGCGCTGTCATGTAGAGACGCTGCTCAACGCGTTGGAGGAGATCGTCGCGCGCTCCGGCCGGCTTTCGCAACCGGGAGTGGCGGTGCAGGCGGCCTCTCGCGTGTACAGCGCATCTTCTCCCTCATCACCAAGGAGGATCGAAGCATGAGTCGGCCCGCTGCATGGATTCTCGCCGGCGCCGCGTTCGCGTTCGTCGCCGTCGTGACCTATTGGACGATCGCCCTGGTCGTCGCGGAAGCCAGAAAACCCGACATGGTCCCGCCGGAGAAGGTCATCGAGTACCTTCACGCCGTTATCGAAGCCAACCGGACGAATTACACGAAGAACGTCGTGGAGAAGCTGCAGGAGCAGGGCGTTGTGGAAGCGGTGGAACATTGGAAGGATGAGAAGGGTCTTCCCTTGCCCGCCCAATTCTTGATGGAGTCTGGTCGCTTGGTGTCCGAAAAAGGGCACAAGCTCAGTTATCGGCTGGCCAGCTTGACCCCTATTTACGTCTGGAACGGCCCCACCAGCGACTTCGAACGCCGGGGCCTGGAAGCCGTGATGAAAGAGCCGGACAAGCCGTTCATGGGATTCGTCAGGATCAGCAACGCCCGCTACTTCCAAGGAGTGTACGCGGACCGGGCGGTCTCCCAAACCTGCGTCACCTGTCACAACACCCACCCCAACAGCCCACGTCGCGACTACAAGCTGAACGACGTCATGGGCGGGATCGTGATCACGATCCCGATCGGTGAGTGAGCGCCGTGGTGCTGGTCCTGCGAAATGTGCGGCTGATCGACGGGCTCGGCCGGTCCCGCGAGCGAGCGACCCTCGTCGTGCGCGGCGACCGCATCGCAGCGGTCGGCGACAACCGAGACATCAGCACCCCCCGCGGGGCGCGGGTGATCGACGGGCGGGGGTGGACCGTCATGCCCGGCTTAATCGACTGTCACGTGCACCTGTGCCTCGGCGGCGAACCGGATGTCGTGGCGACGATCGCCCGGGACGCGTCGGCTTTGACCGTGCTCAAGGCCGCGCAGTTTGCCCGCCGGACGTTGGAGGCCGGCTTCACGACCGTCCGCGATCTCGGGTTTCGCGATCACTCCGTGTTCTCATTGAAACGCGCCATCGAGTCGGGCTTGACGCCGGGACCTCGTATCCTGGCCGCCGGACTCGCCATCTGTATGACCGGCGGCCATGCGCGGTTCATCGGCCGCGAAGCCGATGGACCGATCGCCGTCATGGCGGCGGTGCGCGAGCAATTGGCTGCCGGGGCCGACGTCATCAAGGTCATCGCGTCAGGCGGGGTGCTCACGCCGGGCACGTCGCCCGAGTCAGCGCAGTTCACTCCGGAAGAGCTGAGCGCGGCCGTTGCAGAAGCCGCAAGAGCCGGGCGGCGCGTCGCGGCGCACGCGCACGGGGCGAGCGGGATCAAGAACGCCGTTCGGGCCGGCGTTCATTCGATCGAGCACGCGACGCTGATGGACGAGGAAGCCGCCTCGCTGATGAAAGAACGCGACGTGTTCATGGTGCCCACACTGTCGGCGCTGGCCACGACCGCGGAGCACGGCTCGGCCTGCGGCGTGCCGGAACACGCGGTTACCAAAGCAAAGACGATGCGCGCGCGCCATGAGGCCGCGTTCAAGCGGGCCCATCGCGGCGGGATTCCCATCGCCCTGGGCACCGATGCCGGAACACCGTTCAATGACCACGGCGACAATGCGCAGGAACTGGAACGAATGGTTGCGCTCGGCATGAGTCCAATGGAAGCGCTGCAGGCTGCAACCGCCTGGGCGGCTCGACTTCTGGGAATCGACGACGCGGTCGGAACGATCGAGGCCGGCAAGTTGGCCGACCTGGTCGTCGTCGCTGGCGATCCTTTGAAACGCATCGCCCTACTCCGCGACAAGGAGAAGATCGCGGGGGTTATGCAAGCGGGGCAGTTTGTTTCGGGGCCGCTCTCCAAGTAAACGACAACTGCGAAAATGAGAGATGACGAATGAGGAACGGCACGCGCACAATCCTGGACATTCCTCAACCCACATTGCAGCGTCATCGCCGCTGGTAGAACAATTCCAGCGCGGCGGTGAAGCCGCTCACCCTACCTCGGCGGATCATGTCTTCAAAGCGTCCCTGCAGCTCCCTGACCTGTCCTTCGTCGCCTTTCTGGATCACGCCCTGCGTCGCCATCATCTGCACCGCGACATCCACCAATCGCTTCTTGCGGGTCTCCATTTCCGGACTCAGAAACTCCTCCATGATTTCCGCCGCCCGATCTGCCACGAGATCCTCGCGGAACGTGTCGTACCCCTGTGCCGCCACCGTGCGTTCGCGGATGAGCGCCAGTTCGGTCTTGATCCGTCGGATATCCTTGATGAGGACGGCGAACAGTTCCTTGCGCCCCTCCTCGAACAGTTTGTTTTCCATCTCTTCGCGGAGGACCGACGGATCGACGGCCTCCTCACGCGGCTCCGCACCCCAACGGAGCCGATCGTAGGTCCGGCGGCTCTCCGGATCGCCGATGACTTCATAGGCCTCGTTGATCTCTCGGATCTTCGCTTCGGCGTCGGCCTTTCCGGGATTCCGGTCCGGATGATGCTGGAAGACGAGTCGGCGGTACGCTTTTTTGATGTCCTCGTCGGAGGCCTCGCGCGGGACGCCTAGGACTCTGTAGTAATCGATGCGCGGCATGACAGCGCGGAGACTATAACACCCGCTCGCAGCGGCAATCGAGCCCCTTGGCGCCGATTCTCGCCTTGACTCCCGGCGTCGACTCGGCTTATAGCCGGTAGCCGGCAGTCGAAAGCCATGCGGACAAGAACGTAGGAGCGCGCGGATTTGCGGCTGTCCACTGTTCGCTATTCGCCGCTCGCCGGCATGCGCAAGGAAGATGGAATGACCGCGACAGCGTGGCGAGAAGGAGTGAGCCGCTACCAATGGCTTGTGCTGTTCGTGGCCTGGCTCGGATGGGTGTTCGACTCGATGGACGCCACGATCTACGCCATCGTCCTCCATCCGGCGCTCGAAGAATTGCTCCGATCGCCGGCTGGCACGGTCGATGCGGAACAGATTGGCTGGTACGGCGGCATCATCTTTTCAATTTTCCTGATCGGCTGGGCGATCGGCGGCGTGTTGTTCGGGATCGTCGCCGACTTCGTCGGCCGGACGAAAACGCTCATCGCGACGATCCTCATCTATGCGCTCTTCACCGGCGCGGCGGCGCTGTCGCAGGAGTGGTGGCACCTGGCGCTCTACCGGTTCCTGACCGCACTCGGCATTGGCGGCGAGTGGGCGGCGGGCGCGGCGATCGTCGCGGAATCATGGCCGGAGGACAAACGCGCCAAGGCGGCCGGCATCCTTCAATCCGCCTGGGCGGTGGGCTTCTTCCTGGCTGCCGCGTTCAATCTGTGGCTGGGTGAGTACGGTTGGCGGGCGCTCTTCGTGGTCGGCGTTCTCCCGGCATTCGTCAGCATCGCGATCTTTCTTTGGGTCAAGGAGCCGGACCGGTGGGTACAAGCACGCACGCTGGAGCGACGCTCGGGGACGGTCTCGACGATCAAGTTGCCGGAACTCTTTCATCCCCACCTGCGGAGATCCACGCTGGTCGGATCCGTCCTGGCGTTTGTCGCGGTGTTCGGCCTCTGGGGCGCCACCAATTGGACTCCCACCCTGATCCGAACCTTGCCCGATATGCAGGGGCTGGATCACGCGGCGCTCGCCAAATACGTCAGTTACGCCATCATGGCGCTGAATGTCGGAGCCTTGGGAGGATATCTGAGCTTCGGCCCGCTGGCCGAGCGGTTCGGACGCCGCCCGGTCTTTGCGCTGATGTGCGCCGGCAGCCTGTTGATGTTACCGGTGGCGTTCCTCACGCCACACGCGTACCCCCACGTCTTGGCCCTACTGCCAGTCCTCGGATTCTTCAACAATGGCATCTTCACCGGCTTTCCTATTTATCTTCCCGAACTCTACCCGACCCGCCTGCGGGCGACGGGCGCGGGGTTTTGTTTCAACGCCGGTCGCGTGTTGGCTTCGGTCGCGCCGTTCCTCACCGGTTTTCTGGTGACCGCCATGGGGACCTTCGGCAAAGCCGCGAGCACCGTGGCGCTGATCTATCTGGTGGGTCTGCTGGTGCTGCCATTGGCGCCGGAAACCAGGGGGAAACCATTGCCGGAGTGAGCGCGATGCCGCACGATCCGCGCATTCTGCCGCTGGGAGACGTTGGACTTCTCGTCGAGTTCGGCGACTCCATTGACCCCACTGTCAACGACCGGGTGGTGAGTTTCGCCCGGGCCGTCGAGCGCGCGCGTCTTCCCGGCGTCGTCGAAGTCGTGCCGACTTACCGGTCGACTGCGGTCTATATTGATCCGGTGGAAACGGACCTCGCATCGCTCCGGAAGGCGCTGAGAGTTCTCACTAGCGACCTCCCGACAGAGCCGGCCGGCGGGCGGCGCACCGTCACGATCCCGGTCTTCTACGGCGGCGAGGCGGGACCAGACCTGCCCGCGTTGGCGGAGCGAGCCGGCCTTTCGGTCGAACAAGTGATCGCCCTGCATGCTTCCATCGAGTACCGCGTGTACATGTTGGGGTTCAGTCCCGGCTTTCCTTACCTCGGTCCGGTCCCTGAGGCGATCGCTGCGCCGCGTCTGCCCGAACCTCGTATCCGCGTCCCGGCCGGATCGGTCGGCATCGCAGGCCGGCAGACTGGCATCTATCCGCAGGACAGCCCGGGCGGCTGGCGGGTGATCGGGCGGACGCCGCTGACACTGTACAACCCGGCGCGGACCAATCCCTTCCTGTTGGAACCGGGCGATCGGGTCCGGTTCGTCCCCATCGATCAACGAGAGTTCGAGCGGCTGAAGGAGGAATTGAACCGTTGACAAGAACGATCGATCTGAACTGCGATCTGGGTGAAGCGGCCGAGCCGGCTCGATGGGACGTTGAGGCCCGTGTGTTGGCGCACGTCACCTCGGTGAATATCGCCTGCGGCGTTCACGCCGGCGATCCGGACCTCATGCGGCGAACCGTGCACCTGGCGCTGGCCCATGAGGTCGCGATCGGCGCCCATCCCGGCCTGCGCGATCGGGACGGACAGGGGCGCCGCGAGCGCACCCTCACCGAGGCCGACGTGGAAAATTTGATCGCCTACCAGATCGGCGCGCTGGCGGGCATCTGCGCGTTGGCAGGCGCGCGTCTGGTGCATGTGAAGCCGCATGGCGCGCTCTATACGATGGCGGCCCGCGATCGCCGGTTGGCCGATGCCGTCGCTCGGGCGGTCGCGGCGGCCGACCGGCGCCTAATCCTGGTGGGACTCGCCGGCTCGCAGTTGATCGCCGCCGGCCAAGCGGCCGGCCTCGCCACAGCGGAAGAGGCCTTCATCGATCGCGCCTACTGGGCGGACGGCTCGCTCGTGCCGCGGGATCGACCCGGAGCGCTCATCCACGACGAAGCGACGGTCGTCGCCCGCGCGGTGAGCCTCGCGCGGGACGGCACCGTGCCGAGTCTGGACGGTCCTCCAGTTCGCCTGCGCGCCGACACCCTTTGCCTGCATGGAGATACGCCCGGCGCGGACCGGCTGGCCCGCGCGGTCCGAAACGCGCTCACCGACGCCGGCATCTGCATAGCCCGCCTGACCGATGTCCATGCCTGAACGGGCCGCCTTGCGCGTCATTCGACCCGGTCTCCTGACGACGGTGCAGGACCTGGGTCGCTACGGTTTCAGACGCTACGGTATGCCCGTTGCCGGTGCGATGGATCACCTTGCACTCCGGGTCGCCAACCGGCTCGTCGGCAATCCCGATCACGCCGCCGGCCTGGAAATTACGATCCTGGGCCCCGAGCTGCGTTTCGAAACCGACGCGCTGATCGCCGTCACCGGAGCGGACCTGTCGCCAGTAATGGACGGTGCGGTTTTGCCTCTTTGGACCGCCGTCGCCGTGCGGGCCGGGAATGTCCTGACCTTCGGCCAGCGCCGGACCGGCGCGAGGGCCTATCTCGCCATAGCCGGCGGTCTCGACATCCCGTTGGTGCTCGGTAGCCGCTCCACCCATCTCCGCAGCCGGACCGGCGGAGTGGAAGGACGCGCACTGGCGAAGGGCGACGTGTTGACCTGGGGAGAGCCGTCGGCCGGTTGGCGCGATCTCGCCGGCCGCTCGATTCCCGACTCCATGCGTCCGCCCTACAGCACCGCTCCCACTGTCCGCGTCCTCTTCGGCCCTCAGCAGGACGCGTTCACCACCCGAGCCCTCGAAACGCTGAGCAGCCGGCGTTACACCGTCTCGCCCGAGTCGGACCGCATGGGCTACCGACTGGCTGGCCCAGCGCTTCCCCACTCTGGTCTGCCAGAGATGGTGTCCGACGCGACGGCGCCCGGGGCGATCCAGGTGCTGCCGAATCAGCAGCCCATCCTCCTGATGGTCGACTGCCAGACGACCGGCGGCTATCCGCAGATCGCTGTCGTCATCTCGGCCGACCTGCCCTTGGCCGCGCAGCTCATCCCCGGTGATACGATCGGGTTCTCTCCGGTAGAGGCCGCCGATGCGCAGGCGATCGCCCGTATCCGGCGTGCCGATCTGAATCGGCTACTCCCTCCGGTTGGGGACCGGACCTGAGGCAAGGGACCTTGACTTCCTCGGCTCCTGCGCTATCTGGCCGACATGCAGGAGCGCCCGACAGAACGGCTGCTGACGCCCGACGAACGAGCGGCGGCCGAGGCGGCGTTCAGCGGCCGACCATTCAACCCTCGCTGGTCCGCCTCAGCCCGCGCCGTCTATGAGGGCCTGCTCAAGGTGCTGCCGCGGCCAGCCGAGTTGGACGAAATCGAGCGGATCGAGCGCGCCGCTGCAGAGGGTCGGCGCCATGCGGTGCGTCCGAAGCCGCACGAATCTCCGTCTGCGCCTCTTTCCCAGCCGTCGCCAGGCGCAGCCACGCCGTATCATGAGCCGCCTCCCGCCACTCAGTTGACCAGAGAAGAAGCGTTGAAATCCGGCGCTTTGATCGATGTGACGCCGATTGCGCGGCGGCTCGGGTTCTCCTATCCTGTCGCGCTTACCCGGACGCTGTGGCAGGTGGCCATTACCGCCTCGCAACAGGTTCCCGAACCCCTGATCGAAGGTCGCGTCCGCGATGTCCTGATGGCCCTTCGTCTCCGCTTCGAGACGATCCAGGTGGTCTCGCCGTTGATCGGTTTTCCGGCGTTGCTGGCGATTCCACCGCAGGAGATTCCCCAACTCTATCCGTTGTACGCTCTGATTCAGCCGGACCACGAGAGCCAGGCGGCCATCACGCTGCTTCACCCCGGCGAAGTGTCAGCGTCTTCGTCCCGGCCTAACGAGAAGGACAAGCCAGACCATAAAGAAAAAGAATGAATGATTCACCGCCCGCACCGCCCGCACCGACGCCTATCTTGAAGCCGGCCTCCGCAGGTGTGTAAGGTAATGACAAGAACAACCTCGACACCGGCGAGGAGGATGAACATGGCGGCTCGAATCCCGCGTTTCAACGTGACCCTCCCCCTTCTTCTGGCGCCGTTGCTGATCGGCCCGCTCGGCGGCTGCGCGACGATTCCGTTCGATCCCGCTCCCGTCGTGGCGACTCCCCACCAACTCCCCTATTCGGTCAAACTCAAACTCGGACCCCTGGGCGCATTCATCGTCGAGCCAGGCGCGACAATGATCGCCGATCCCGGGTTGCAGAACCATGTCCTCAGTCCGGTCGATTCGTTGGTTTCGCCTCGGGAGCAGTGGGAAACGGCAATCCTCCAGTACGTGGCTGCCCGACAGACGTTCCGCCGGGTTGTCAAGGAGGGCACGGCGGACCTCGACCTGGAGCTATGGGGTACCATTTACATCGATCCCAGCCAAGCCTTCGACTTCAACTACATCTACGCCGCCCGAGTCGACGCCTTTTTCAAAGATCCGCGGAACGGCCGTCTCCTGAAGAGCTATAGCGGGTTCGGCAAAGCGGTCGGCGAAGTGGCGCGAGGCGGCAAAGACGACGACAAACGGCCGGTAAACCGGGCCATGCACGCTGCGTTGAACGACCTGTTTGGCAAGATGGAACAGGATCGGCGGCTGGCCTCGTTGTAGCCTATCGTCATTCGCGCTTCAAAAGAACACTCTCCACCGCAAACGTTTCGGTTCACGCTTCACGAGCAACCGGCCAGCCGTTTCGCCAGTTCCCGCTCTTCCGCCTCCGTGTTGACTTCGCCGTTCAGGCGGGCGTCCAGCAGCGCATCGAGAATTTTCCGGTAGAGCGGGCCGGGTTTCAGGCCCATCGCCTGGAGATCGCGGCCGGTGAGCGACGGTTTCACGTGTCGGTACGTCGTGAGATAGGCGGAGACCTGACGCTTCACCGATTCCGACTTGTCCTTGGCCATGATGAAAATCAGCGTTTCGTCGGCGAGCCCCGTCAGCAAGCGCATGGTCTCGGCCGGGCGCGGAGGCGGCTGCTTCGCCAACCGTCTCAGCAACCCGCGCAAGGCGAACCGCGCCGCCTTGAGTTTCTCGGCTTCCTGCTCCGTGAACGGGAAACGTTTGAGCAGATCCGAGACCGCGCGACCCGGCAGCACGTCCAGAAGCGCCATCATACACACCAGCCAGGAGTGCATCGGTCGATCCAGGTAGAGCAGGCGGTACCAATCGAGCGCTTCCTCCACGCCGGCGAGCAATTCATCCAGCCGCGGTGACCAGGAAAGCTTGGGGTGAATGAAGCGCAGCAGATCCAATTCGGCCATCCGGCTCACCGCGCGGCGCGGCTCCCGCTCGGAAAACAAGAGCTTGAGTTCGTCGAGCAGCCGATGGCCGGAGAGCCGGTGAAAGAGGTCCATCTTCACCGCGCCCTTGATGAGCGCCAGCGTCTCCTTGCCGATATGAAACCCGAACCGCACCTCGAAGCGGATCGCGCGGAAGACGCGCGTCGGATCCTCGACGAAACTCAAGCCATGCAGGACCCGGATCGTCTTCTCTTTGAGGTCCCGTTGGCCGCCGTAGAAGTCGATTAACTGGCCGAACGAACGGGAATTGAGCCGGATCGCCAGCGTGTTGATCGTGAAGTCCCGCCGATAGAGGTCCTTTTTGATCGAGCTCCGCTCTACCGTGGGCAAGGCCGTCGGGTACTCGTAATATTCCGTGCGGGCCGTTGCGACGTCGACTTTGAATCCGTCCGGCCAGATCACCACGGCGGTGCCGAATCGCTCATGGGCCTTGACCCTTCCGCTATTCTCCCGCGCCAGCGCGCGAGCGAACGCAATGCCGTCGCCTTCGATGACCAGGTCCACGTCCAGGTTTTCGATGCCGAGTAACAGGTCCCGGACGAACCCGCCTACCACGTAGGCCGACACATCCAACCGATCGGCGAGTTCTCCCGCTTGCTTGAGTAACGCCACCAGGCGGGAGGGCAGCTTGGCTTCCAACATCCCGGCGACGTTTCGCCGGAGCGTCGCCCCGGGACCGGCCGTCTCCGCATCCTTGGCTTTGGGTCGGGCGCCGGCGAGGATGTCCTCATGCAGCGCGCGCAGCAGATCGGTTCTGGTGATCACCCCGACCACCTTGCCACCGGAGAGGATCGGCACGAACCGTTGGTTCTGCTCGATCATGCGGGTCTGAATCTCGTGGAACGGCGTGTCCGGCGCGGCGGTATAGGCGTCGGGTTGCATGAACTGTTCGACCGGCGCATCCGCCAATCCGTGGAACAGCGCTTTCTGCACGATCTCGCGGCTGATCAGCCCCCGATAGCGTTCCTTCCCGTCCAGCACGGGCAGCACATTGACGCCGTACTTGGTCAGGCGCGTCTCGGTTTCGGCGATCGTGGCGTCCATGCCGATCGACTGGACCGGCTTGGTCATCACGTCTTTTGCCAACAGGGTGGGGCGATACCGTTCGGTGAGCAACTGGACGATCCGCTCCCTCACCTCGACCAAGGTCTTCCCTTTGACGCTCGCCGCGGCCGCGACCGCGTGCCCGCCGCCGCCGAATTCCCGGGCGATCCAACTCACGTCGATCTCCGGACGGCGGCTGCGTCCGATCACCTGCACCTTGTCCTCCATCGCGAACGCCGCCACCACCGCGTCCAATCCCTCCAACTCCGCCAGCTTGTGCACCAGTCCGGCCAGATCGCCCCGGTACCGGTCGTAGGCGCTGGACGCGACGAGGACCTTGCGGCCTTCCAGATAATACGTTTCGCTCGACCGCAACAGATCGTTGAGCAGCGCGACCTCGTCCGGGTCCAACGGGCGCCGCAGCGTGTCCGACACCACGTTCAGGTCCGCGCCGGCCCGCAAGACAGAGGCCGCCGCGTCCAGATCGCGCGGTGTCGTGGAGATGAACATCAGCGAGCCGGTCTCTTCATACAAGCCCAACGCCAGCACGGTCGCCTCGAACGGGGTGAGCGGAAGATGGCGGGCTTGGAGTTGCTCGATCAGGAGGGTCGTCGTCGCGCCGACCGGCTCTACGACCCGCAGCCCGACCCGGGCCTGGAACGCCTTGCCCATGTCCGATGCCTCGTCGGCTCGGGCTTCGTGATGGTCGTAGCAATGCACTTCGATCTCCGACTTCGCACAGAGATCCTTCAACGGACCGATCCGCTCCGGGTCCTGCGTATCGACCAGGATCAGTCTCGTGACCTGAGCGAGATCGAGATCTTTCAGGCGGGTTACGCCGAGGTCATGCACCGCGAGGAAACTGCGGACCGTTTCCTGCGCGCCGCCGGGCAGAACCAGTGCCGCACCGGGATAGAGCTTACGCGCGGCGACCATGGAGGCCAGGCCGTCGAAGTCGGCGTTAAGATGGGTGGTAATGACATCCACGTGGGGATTCTAACAGTATCGGCAGGAGACAGGAAGCGACGCGGGAAGCATGTGAAGCCTTTCGGCGCCTCTGCGCCAACATCACAGGCGCCGATGGGAGCGGGGATTATTCTGAATTCTGAATTTAGCGATGCCGGGCGCCTTGACGATCGTGCTTCTCGCGAAAGATGTCGCGGGAGGCGCGGTCCTGCGCGGCGTTGATCCTGGCTCGCTCCTTTTTGGTCACGACCCCGTCGGACTTGGCCCGGTCCTCCATCCGTTTGATGCGACTCTGCTGCCGTTCCAGCCTGGCTGCTTCCCGCTCGGTCAGTTGCCCGCTGGCGACGCCTTGATCGATCCGCTGCTCCTGATTGGCCTGCCGCCGGTCGATCCCCGGCGTCTCGTTCTGCGCAAAGGCCACCGACCCGACCAGCACCAACCCCGCCGACACGCCCACGATCAGCCTCTTCATGCCCGCCTCCCATGAATAGGGCCTCTGTCAACAGGGAACACAAGGCCCTGACTAATAATATGATGGACCGTTAACCTCCCATGCGGGCTCGGGTCGCCCAACCTTCCGGTTCAAAGACAGCCGCCCAATCTCCAGAACGAGGTGCGTGCCTCAAGGCACATGCGGGCTCACTGTCCTTGCTTGTCCATCAGGGTGCGCCAACCTGATCCGACGGTCTCTCGCATGCTACGCGGTCGCGGGCTCGAGCCTGCGCGGATCATCGCGCTCGCCGGACTTCAGCACGCCGTAGGCCGTGGTCAGCAGCTTCCGCGCTAAGGCCACGACCGCGATCTTCTTCCCTCGTCGGCGGGCGATGCGGGCGAAGAATCGTTGCAAGGGCTTGGCCCCGTGGCTCTTCATCCGCGCCACCGTATGCGCGCACTGCAGGAGCACGCGTCGCACCTCGCCCCGGCCATCCCGATTGATCCGTCCTCATGGCCGGACTGCCCCACTCTGATAGATGGTCGGGGCCAGCGCCCCATAGTTCGCCACGGCCTTGCTATCCTCAAACCGCTGGGCCTCGTCCAATGCGCTCACCAACACCCGGGCCGACAGTGGCCCAATGGCCGGGATGCTCTCCAGCAGGGGACAGCGCGGATCCTCGATCGCCTCGAGCCGAGCCGTGAGCTGCCGCTCCGCCGCACTCAACGCCTCGATGCTCGCCATGAACGTCTGCATGATCAGCTTCAGCGGCGCACTCACCGGCAGCCGCGCCAGCTTCGCCTGCCAGGTCGTGCCAGCAAAGAACTTCTCTGGGAGCCGATACCCTTCTTGGTACACATCGCCCCGGATCGTGTTGATCAGCGCGATGCGCTTGCTCTGCAGTTGCTGCCGCGCACTCACCAACTCGCGCAGCTCCCGGACAGGCCCCTCTACCACATGCACGGCTCGCGGCAACATCCCCGCTCGGGCCAGCTCCGCCAGCTTCTTCGCATCCACCCGATCCGTCTTGCCCCGACTCTCGGTGATCCACTTCACCTCGTTCGGATGCCCCACATGCACCTGGACCTCCGGCAGCGTCTGCAAGGTCTCCGCGATCCACTTCATCTGATTGCCCGCCTTGAAGGCGACCAGTTTGGCCCCGAGGCCCACCTGTCGCAGCAGCGCGCGCAGTCCCGCCCGGGAGGCCGGCTGCTCCCCCGCGAACACGCGCTGTTTCCGTTCATTGACCGCATAGACCACCAGGCTCTTGCCACTGACATCCAATCCGACGTACACCATACGCTGCCCCTTTCATTGGTGGTGATCGCTCACCGCAGACAGTCGGGCCTTCGTGCCTCGCCTGTCAACCAATTGAAAGGGGGCCCTATTCATAGAATCTCCTGGTTAAGTGGTGAACCGCTCAGACGACCGCCCCGTCAACCGCGCAGCCGCACGATCGATTTGGCAGCGAGTGGGCAGACTGTGTAGCACCTTGAACCTCCGCAGGCAAGCAAATTCGAGCAAGGGAATCTCCCTTCGTAGACTCTTCCGACAAATAGCGCAGCAGCACCAATCAAGGAACAGCGGTCCACCCGCGAGCATCCGAGATACTCCGCCGTGGCATCGGCTAAGCAGAAGGCCGACCTCGTCGACACAATATGGACTCGGATACCCGGCTTGTCTACACTATGGTTTCTCTCCGACATCCATAAAAAAGGTTAAGATTGAGTTGATGGAAGAAACCTGGTCGCCTCTCCCAATCGGACAACGATGATCGAGTCTTCATGAAATCCGTCCTGCTCCGCGGGTCCCGGTGGCTGGTTCGACACAATGCGACGCTCGGGGGCCGTATCGCCCTCCGCCTGGAAGACCCCGTGACCGGCGAGACCCTCGAGGCACTCTGCCCGCCGGACGAATTCGAGCCGCTCGTCGAACCGGAGCCGGCGCTCGATCGCCGCTCGCTCACGCCGTTCAGCCACTGGCGCCTGCTGCATGACGCGCTGCGGCTCCAGACGCCGCCGGAAGGGCAGTACGCAGCCTTCGTGGCGGGCCGGATCTCGCCGGAACCCTACCAGTTCGCGCCGCTCGCCCGGCTGCTCGCGGGTCCACGGCAGGGGTTGCTGATCGCCGACGATGTCGGCTTGGGCAAGACGATCGAGGCCGGCATCTGCCTGCTGGAACTGATCGCGCGCGGCGTCGGCAAACGCATCCTCCTCGTGGTCCCGCCTGGGTTGATTCCCCAGTGGGTGGATGAAATGTGGGAGAAGTTCGGGCTCGAGTTCCAGCCCATCGAGAATTCGGCGGCGCTGGATCGCGCGCAGACGGCGGTGTCGGAGGGCTTGCAGCCCTGGGCCTATTTCAATCGCGTCATCACCTCCACCGAATATCTGAAGCGTCGCGATGTCCACGCCGCAGCGTTGGCCCATCCGTGGGACGTGATTGTGGTGGACGAGGCCCATTATCTGGCCGAGTCCGGCACCCCGGCGAATCCCTATGCGACGGCGCGGACGCGGCTGGGCCCCAAACTCCGTGCCGCCGCGCGCACGTTGATCTTGCTCACGGCCACGCCCCACAACGGCTATCGGCACAGTTTCCGCTCGCTCTTGGAACTCGTCGAGCCGGCCGAGGCCACCCTCCACGGTCACATCGAGGACGTGCAGCGGCGGGTCGGGCGCACCATGATCCGCCGGCTCAAGCCGCAAATCGTCAAAACCGGTCCGGACGGCAGGGTCATACCCGCCTTTCCCGTGCGGCAGCCGGTGGGCCGCATCGAGGTGAGCAATCTGACAGACGAGGAACGAGAGATCTTCCGCCTCGTCACGGAGTACTGCGCAAAAACGATCAAGTCCGCCGAGGGATCGGACGAAGCCGATCTCGTGTCCTTCGCGATGCAGATCGTGAAGAAACGGATGTTGTCCAGCCGCGCCGCCCTCACACAGACGATCGAAAACCGGCTTAAGGCGCTCGCGGCCCGGCAACCGGAAGAGCCGCCCAAACGGTCGGAGCTGCGCGAATTACAGAGTGACCTGCCGCTGACCGAGAGCCAGGCCGAGCGCACAGCCCTACGGGTCCTGCGGACAGCGCTCTCGCGGGATGCGCGCCGGCGCAACGCAGAGAAGCGGCAACTCAAGACTATTCAGAAGCTGCTCGACCGTGTGGCCGACCGCCCGGACCCCAAGATCACGGCGCTCATTGCCGACCTGGAGCGCGACGTGCTCTCGGTTCCCGGCGAAAAGGCCATCGTCTTCACCGAGTACCGGGACACCCTGCACGCCATTCAGAAGGCTTTCGACACGCACCCACACTTGAAGAACGCCTACGCGGTCCTGGTCGGCGATCTGAGCGCCAGGCAGCGCCGGCAGCGGATTGCCCGGTTTCACGAGGCGACTTGCCGCGTCCTGCTAGCGACCGATGCAGCCAGCGAAGGGTTGAACCTCCACGAACACTGTCGCCGGCTCTACCATGTCGAACTGCCGTGGAATCCCAACCGACTGGAGCAACGAAACGGTCGGATTGACCGCCATGGCCAGACCAGATCGCCGATCATTCGGTATCTCTTCTACCCCGACTCGCCGGAAGACCGGGTGCTGGATCGGCTCATCCAACGCATTGCCACCATGCACGACGATCACGTCTCCACGCCAGACATCCTGGGGATTCTGGAAGGCAGCCGTCTCGAAGACGTGCTGGGGAGCATCGAATCCGCGCAAGACGGCGACCAGAAGGGCGAGCGCTTGATGCGCCTCTTCGAGACGAGGCAGGAAGAATTCCGGGCCCAGATCGCGCCGCTCTTGCTGGGAAAGGCGCCCGACGCATCCGGTCTGCCACATGCAGACGCCGTCTCGGCTGATCCTCTGATCGAAGACGACCGATTTTTCGAACGAGTGATGTGCGAGGCGCTTCGCCCCCATCTCCGTCCCGGCTCGATTCCCGACACGTGGAAACTTGATGTGCCGCGGCACTGGCAAGGACCGGGAGTGGCACCCCGCTACGACTGCGTCACCTTCCGTCGCTCCGTCGCCGTGAGGTATCCAGCCGATCAGGTCGAGTTCATCCATCGACTGCATCCGCTGGCGCAAGCCATCGCCTACCATGCCTGGCAGGAGCTGACTCTCGAACCAGCACGCAACCGATTTGCCGTGCGGATCGCAGTCCGGCGTCATCCGATTGCGACAGAGCCTCTGGTCCTGTTCACCTTTCATGAACGGCAGCGTCACCCCAAAGGATCGGTCTTCGGCATTCCTATCACGGCCTCAGGCCACGTGCTCGATCAGGCTGTTGCCCGGACCCTGCTGGACAACCACGACGACTCGCCGGCCGGCGAGGTGCCCTGGAGCGACTGCGAACGGGTCTTCGCCCCGACCTTCGCCGCGCTTCAAGCCCAAGCGACCGAGGAGGCCCGGACCCATCTCCGCCACCTTCTGGATCAGGAGCAAGCCAGACGGGTAACACTCGCAGAGGCGCTGCGGGAGGAAGCCGAGCGGTACAAAACTGACCGGCTCGCCGAGATCGACGAACAGGAGCAGGCCGAGCGAGCCGGGGCGCGTCAACAGACGGAGTTATTCCGCGAGACCGCGACCAATTGGCAAGCCCGCCGCGCAGCGGTCGAGACCCATTATCGGCAGCGGCTCAAAGAAATCGATGACTTTGCAACAGTCCCCGAGCCGGCCGAACCCCAGGCGCTCGGCGTGCTGTTGGTGTTTCCGCCGGTATAGCCATGGCGCTTAAGTCCATCCACAATCGGCGCGGCTTCTTTTCCGACTACTGGCTCGGCACCTTGGCCGCCGCCCGCAGCCGGGACGGTGCCCGACTCACGGCAGCCCAGGCTCGAAAACTGCTCGATCGTCTGCGTCGACTCACGGAAGGGATCAACGGCGCGGACCCGCCCGACCTCACGCGTTTTCGGGAACGGTTTGCCAGACCGTTGCTCGAAGACCTGCTGGGCTTCGCCCTGCGCGAGCACGCCGACGAGCCACGGCTGCGCCCGCTTGCAACCACACACGAACCGGATGCCGGCCCCGTCGCAGCCGTTCATCTGCTCCCGGAAGCCGACGCGCTCGACACCCCCGCGGCGCGGCGCAACCTCGAATCGGCCCTGGATCACTGGAAGCTGGACTATGGCTTCCTGCTCACGCCGGAGGTCTTGCGGCTCATTCGGCGCCCCGGATCGGGCGCACGCGGGGCGGCCCTCGATGTGCGTTTAGACACACTCGTTGAGCAGGACGATCTCGACTCGCTGCACATGCTGCATCGGCTCCTGGCGGCGCAGCAGTTCGTGCGCGGCGACGACGGCGCACGGCCGATCGACCGGCTCGAAGCCGACAGCCGCCGTCACAGTGCCAAGGTCTCGGGCGACCTCAAACAGGCGGTCTTCGACGCGGCCGAGCGGATTGTCGGTGGCCTTCTCGCCGACGTCCGATCGCGGCCGGACACCGTCACCGTCCAGCCCTCGCTCCAAGCCCTGCGGGACGCCGGATTTCTTGCGCTCTACCGGCTCCTCTTCATCCTCTACGCCGAGGCGCGCGATGAACGGCTGATCCAACATCGGTTCTACCAACACCACTATTCGCTCGACACCCTCGTCACCAAGCTCCTGCGCGCGCCGGTGGACACGTGGCCTGCCAACCGCTCAGGCCTGTGGGCCCACCTGCTCGCCCTCTTTCGCATCTTCAACGAAGGCATCGCCCCGCACCTGCCGGAGCTGGAGAACATCCCGCCGCGCGGGGGCTATCTGTTCAGCGACGAGACGCCTGAGGGCCGCCTGCTGCGCCGGCTCCGGCTCGATGACCGCTCGACCGCCCATGTGCTGTTGGCCCTGGCCACCACCAAGCCACGCCGGGGCGTGGGCCGCGAACGGGTGTCCTTCCGCGAGCTCGACATCGAACAGCTCGGCAATGTGTACCAAGGACTGTTGGAATACGAGCCGGCCGAAGCCGGCGGCACGATGATCGAGTGCCGGACGCAAGGGCGGGAGTTCGTGCTCGCACCGGCCGACCTCATTCGGCTGGTGGACACCAAATCGCTGATCGTGAAGGGCGACGTGGCCATCGTCGAAGGCACGGAGGCCGCACGGCTCCATCCGGAAACCCCCGACGCGGCGGCAGCAGACGATGAGAACGAGACCGAGGACGAGGCGGACATCGAAGAAGAGACCGGCGAGGAAGAAGCCGAGGACACGGAAGAAGAGACCGACACCGGCATCACGCGCGGAGCGACGCTCAGGCTCCTGCGCCGGCTCGAAGCCGGGGACTTCTTCTTTAAGCCCGGCTCGGCGCGGAAGGCGAGCGGGTCCTACTACACGCCGACCCCGATCGTGGACGATCTTGTCCGCGAAGCACTGACGCCGCTGGTAGCCGGCAAATCGGCGGCGGAGATCGAACGGCTCCGCGTGATGGATCTCGCCTGCGGCTCAGCCCACTTCTTGGTCGGGGCCGCGCGATTCCTCGGCGCGCGGCTCTTCGAGGCCTACCGGCGCGAGGGTCAGGGCGATCCCCCACCGGCCTTCTATCCGGACCGCACACTTTCTACAGAGGTGCGCCGCCGGTGGGAGGACGAAGGCCCGGCCTGGTGCAAGCGACGCATCGTCGAACACTGTCTCTACGGGGTGGACCTCAACCCCGCCGCGGTGCAACTGGCGCAGGTGGCCCTCTGGATCGAATCACTCGCCGGGGACCGGCCCCTTTCGTTCTTCGCCCACCACATCCGTTGCGGCAACTCGCTGCTCGGCAGTTCCCTGGTCAATTTCGACCAGCCTCCGCATCCAAAGCTCGGCAAGCCATCCGACCGTCGCACGCTCGGCCTTTTTGAAGCCGAACTCAAGAGGCGGCTCGCCGACGCGCTCGAAGAGCGCAAACTGATCGACGCGCCGCTGCCGCCCGAGGTCCGAGCCGACACGCCGGAGGAGTTCGCCTACAAAGAAGACCGGCTGCGGCGGGCCGAGGAGGCCACGAAGGCGGCGCGGCTGTTGCTCGATCTCCGCTCGGCGGCGGCCTTCGTGCCGGCCATTTGGGCCTCGTTTCCCACCCTCATGTCGTCCGCCGACCTGGAGGCCGACGCGAAAGCCTGTGACTGGTGGGACGACTTCCAGCGCGTCCGCGAGCGTGAACGGTTCTTCCATTGGGAGCTGGAGTTCCCCGAAGTGTTCGCCGCGGGGGAGGGCCAGGGAGGGGGTGGCTTCGACTGTGTGCTGGGCAATCCGCCGTGGGAAAAGGTGCTGCCGGATCGGAAAGAATTCTATGGCCGGGCCGATGTGCTGATCCGGGCCTACACCGGCGGTGAACTCGATGCCCGTATCCGGGAACTTCACCGCGTGCAGCCGTATCTCGCAGCCGAATTCGACCGCTACGCGGAGCGACTAAAAACACTTGCCCAATGTCTCAAGGCAGGCGGTGACTACCGTTGTGCGGAATGGGACATTAATGGACGTACTACAGGAGGTCACCAAGACCTCTTCAAGTTTTTCCTTGAACGCGCCTATCAAGTCCTCAAGCCCGGCGGGCGGCTGGGCTATCTGGTGCCGAGCGCCCTCTATAACAACGAAGGCTGTACCGGCTTGCGGCATCTCCTGCTTGATGAGATGCAGGTTGAACGGTTCTACGGCTTTGAGAACCGGAAGAAGATTTTCAACATCCATTCGAGCTACAAATTCGTCTGCCTGGTGGCGAAGAAACAGGCGCCAACCGGTGACGCCGAGTTCCGCGCCACCTTCATGCGGCACGAGCTGGACGAGCTGGAGTCCGGTCCGCCGGCCGGTGTGGAGGTGCTGATCCGCCGCTCGGAACTCGAGCGACTTTCCCCCGGCACCCTAGCCTTTCTCGAATACCGTGCCGAGCGCGACCGAGACCTCGTCCTCACGATGTACGGACTCTTGCCCGGCCAGACGCCACGCCCCCTGCTCGGCGACAAGGGACCCGGCGCGTGGAACGTGCGATTCTATCAAGAATTCAACATGACCAACGACCGCGACCTGTGGACCAAGCGCGACGGCAGGCTCTACTCGCCGCGCGAGGTCTGCGGCCTCGACTGGCCGACGGATCGGTCCATCCCCTTCGCCGAGGTGCGGGCCGCCATGGCGGCCAAAGGCTTCTGGCCGCTGTATGAAGGCAAGCACATCGAACAGTTCCTGGTGGATATCAAGCCGATTGAACGGTGGGTGAGCCTCGAAGCCGCCGAGAAGAAAGGTAACCCGCCGAGCGCCGAGCCCAAGCTCGTCTTCCGCGACATCGCTCGCAACACCGACTTGCGCACCTGCATCGCGGCAGTGCTGCCGGAGCGGTCGTGCGCGGGTCATACGCTTACGACTTTGGAAATTGGAGCGGGAGAAACAGGCATGGCGACCTCAGTTCTGAACAGCTTCGCTTTCGACTTTCTCACCCGTCTACGCACAGCGGGTACGCACTTGAGCGCAGCTTTCCTATCTCGCGTTGCTGTCCCGCCGGTGGCCGACTGCCAGGCGATCCCCGTCATCGAGACTGTCTCGGCGGGCGGGACTGAGCCGCCTGAGCGGGATGACCGGTATTTCGCCGCCGTCTGGAAGGCCAACCGGGCCGTGGCCCAGGCCTATGGCCTCACCGCCGAGGATCTTGAACACATCCTCTCGACCTTCCCCGTCTTCGCCCGCAAACGCCCGGCGTTCTATGCCTATCTGCTCGCACGCGTAAAGGAGTGGAAA
This sequence comes from Nitrospira calida, assembly GCF_976986435.1. Lineage (NCBI taxonomy): Bacteria > Pseudomonadati > Nitrospirota > Nitrospiria > Nitrospirales > Nitrospiraceae > Nitrospira > Nitrospira calida. Next base: position 1,205,365 of record NZ_OZ335950.1, on the reverse strand, counting down.
GAGGAGTCGGGTCCCAGCGGCCGTCGGCGCTATGCCAGCCAAGGCGCCGAGATTTCATTCCCCCAGGCGGCGGAAGACGTGACCCCCTATGGGAAGGGGCCGGAGACTGCTCAGAACTCGTAGAGGAGGCTTTCCACACAAGGACAGGAAGCGATGGCCCGCATCACTCGGTTAACAATCGAAGGGTATCGTTCGATCGGCAGCCCGGTCACATCGCGTTTCCACAAGACCAGCCGGTGGTGCTCGTCGGCGAAAACAACGCGGGCAAGTCCAACATCGTGAAGGCCCTGCAGTTGGTGCAGACCTGATCTTATCCCTTTAGCAAAGACCGGGGCTGACATGAGCGACCCCATCAAGGACCGGGCAGGGCGAAAGCAAGAGGGCGCGGAAGCATGACGTCCACTGTCACCTCGAAGAACAACAAGGCGATCCGGCTGACCGATGAGCGGTGGGTGCACATCACTGAAGAGCATGCCGAGCTCGCAGGGATGCGGCTGGAGGTGCTTGAAGCTGTCGCCGAGCCTGGTCGTATCCTTCAAGGCGGTGAAGGGGAACTCCTGGCTGTCCGAGAGCTTGCGGTTGGCAAATTTCTGGTTGTGGTGTATCGTGAATTGGAGACCGATGGCTTCATCATTACGGCGTTTGTCACCCGAAGGGCTGCCTCGTTGAACAGGAGGAAACAGCTATGGCCCTAGCTGAAGTCCAGGAATATTTAAAGCTTGTGCCGATGGTGAAAAAGGCTCCCCAAGGCTATATGTGGGTCTCCTATGACGACGAGGCCGACACGCTGTACATCAACTTCAAAAAGCCGAGCCACGCCACCGACAGCGAGTTAACCGACGAGGATGTGATCATCCGCTACGAAGGCGACGAGGTGGTCGGGCTGACCGTCCTTCATGCAAGCAAACGCTGAAGACCCGGCTCGCCGTTTCCTGAGCTTTAGAAAAACTTTTTCCCTCCCCGCAGAAGACACGAGATGTGATGTCTCTCCTCCTGTGGCTGCCATCCACCCGGCCAGTGTCCACGCTCACGGCCTCACCGCCGACGACTTGGCCCGCATCCTCGCCACCTTCCCCATCTTCGCCCGCAAACGCCCGGGGTTTTACGCCTACCTGAAGGAGCGGGTCGACGAGTGGAAGCAAGAGTCATCGCGCGCGGAGACATCCTCAACCCTCCACGCCGTTTCAGTTCCTCATGTTCAACTGGCAATGGCGAAGTCGGTCGAACAAAGCCGATCAACCACGGTTTCCAAACCCGGCCCGCGAAAGGCGCCGTCTCAATTCCAGCAGGCAGCCATTCTCGCCTGGGTCGTCCAGCAGCTTTACGGTCAGGGCCGTCCAGTCAGCCGCTTCCGAGCCGGCAAGATCATTTATCTCATCGAGCGGGCCGTGCAACTCGGGCTGTTCCATAACTATCTCAAACAGGCGGCTGGCCCCTATGATCCCAGCCTGCGATACAAAGGGCCTGAGGACATTGCTGTCCGTCAGCAGCGGTGGCTCACGGCTGTGGATGAAAGCCACTTCGAGCCGGGACCGAAGATCAATGTGGCGTTGCGGTACGCCCGGCGATATCTGAACTTCGCTCAGGCGTCGGCTGTGATCGAGCAGTTCAGGACCTACCAGGATGGAACGCTGAGTCGTTGGACCACGGTGGACATGGCTGCGCGAGAGCTTGAGCGACTCGGCCAGGCAGTCACCCCCGAACATGTGTGGGGATACCTCGCGGATGTTTCAGAGTGGCAGCACAAACTCCAACGCGAGGAGTTCAGCGTGGACTTGATTGCAAGCACACTCGTAGGACTGCGGAAGATTGGGTTTCTGGGCAAAGGTTCGTAACATGTCTCAGGCGGGAATGAGTGCTCAATTCATCGCGATACCGGTGGGACAAGGGGATGCGTTCTTTCTGGAAACACCTGAAGGGACGGTGCTGGTAGATGGCGGAAGGTCCATTGACGGTTTCGCAGACCTGTTTCAGCGGACCACAAGCCGTGACGAGGTTGATATCCTCATTTGCACACACAACGATGCGGACCACGCAAACGGAATCCTGGGTTTTTTGCAAAGTGGCTTGGGTTGCCGGGAGTTATGGTTGCCCGGACGATGGATTAGCGTATTGCGGTATGCGTTGAATCCCTCGCCCGAAGTGATTGACGCTCTGATTACCCAAGTCCGAGAAGCTGGTAGTTTTGTTGGAGAGCTGCGCCACAGTGAAGGTGATTCACCCGAACATCGGCCGCTGATCGAGGTATATGGAGATTCCCTTACACAGGAGCAACCAGGTTCCGAGGAGGGGCGGAACTCAAGACGTACCGAACCTGCCAGTGACGTACCAGGAAATGGCTGGCCGCAGGATGTGGTTGATGAAATAGAGCGCGTGATAGAGGAGCCGTCGTCTCTTGGGGGGCTCTTGCTCCTGTGCTGGAAAGACCCGAGAGGGATCATCTGCCGGCATTGTTGGCTTGATTTGGATGAGAAGGCGGCGGTTTTGCTGGCTGGCGCTCTGGACGCGGCAGACCGCATTCGAAAGATCGCGCTGGCCGCCTTTCACCGGGGCATCGCGGTGAGGTGGTTCGAATATGGCGAGGCATGTTCATTAAGTGGCTCGAGATGGCTTCGTCCTTTGAACGCAAGAGAAGTGGCCTATGTACAGCCGGTTCCGATCAACCAAGTTCTTGCGTTTCTTGCGCTGACCACCTCGAACCGTGAGAGCCTCGTATTCTGGGCTTGTCCGGCTGGTTCTCTCCCTGGTGTGCTGTTCACCGCCGATTCCGATCTCAAGGGTGTACAGTTGCCTGTGCTGACTGGATCGATCATAACGGCTCCTCACCACGGGTCAGAAGCGAACAAGGACGCCTACGCACACATTCAAAACACTGCTGGGTCGATGGCAAAGACTCTTACTTGGGTGCGCAGCGACGGGCGCTTCCGTGGACGTCCTGGGCCATCCTACTTGGCTACCCCGGGGCAGCGGATCTGTACCTTGTGTCGCGCCGTCCCCCAAAGCAAGTCAAAGCAAGCGGTTTGTCTGCATGGACAACCAAAGAAATGGGTTCGCACAAGAGGTGTAGTATCCTGCTGTTGCGTGTGAGCGTGTGCCGCTCCTGCTTCCCTGGACAGGGAACCGATGGTAATCACGCGACAGCCTTCATCACGATAGGTCGCGCCGCACGCGTCCCGGACCGCGCGCTCCAGGGCCTCTCCGGTCGGTACGCCATCCAACCCGGAGAAATCCAGATCCTCCGAGAAGCGATAGTCGCCGAAGTAGCACTTTCTGAGCGCCGTCCCGCCCTTAAAGACGAGGGTGTCCCGGAGCGAGTCCACCTGGGCGAGTCCGGCCAGCACCCAGGACAAGAGATAGTCGCGTTCGAGCACCTCCCACGGCAGGCCGAGACGGTGGCGGGCGTCTTCCAGGCGTGTGCGGAGGGGCTTCATGCCTGGACCGTTCCGGAAAGATTCTCTTGGATCATCCAGCGCCGATTGCAGGGTCCCTTGCGCGGACCGGTCGGATCGAGCACGCGGTACCCCTTGATCGGCAGGAGAGCCAGACGCTCGAGCTTGGCCGGCTCGACGCCTTGGCGCTCGAGCACCCAGCCCAGGCGCTTGGCTGTCGCCGCATCCAGCTTGAGCGCATACTCGATGATCCGTTCGAGGTTCAGATCCACGCCACGCACTTGGAACGCGTGCAGCACTTCGGCAACGTCGCCGCAGTAGTGCGGCATGGACAGTCCATCGAGCAGCGTCCGTTCGGGATCGGTGATCGTCACGCGAGCTTCGCCGATCCACACGCGTTCTGTTCCGAAGAACCGCTCAGGCTTGACTTGGATGAACTGATAGGTGGTGCCGCCGATAGGATAGCCCTGGGAACCCTTCGCCGCCATGCTGCCACGAACACGGGGGACCGAAGCTGCGGTGGTCGTAAGGACGAACACCTTCCTCGGCACTTGCTCCGTTAGGCCATGGTGGTGCAGGGCGGACCAGTGCGAGATCGCAGCCGGCTCGGCCAGGGCCATGGCAATCTCGAACTCATGAGCCGGTGAGACGCCGGGGACCGAGGAGGAGATGGCATAGAGCCCCTTGCGCAGGCGGACGATCCAGCCCATCTTGGTTAGATGGTGCAAGGCCTGGCGCAGGTAACCGTTTGACAGGCGGACACCCGGAGCCAGCTCGCGCGCCCTTGCGAAGGTGAAGATCCGGTCGCCCTCGACGGCCAATCTTCTAACGAGTTCGACTCCGGAGCCGGAGTGAATTGGATTGCCTCGCGACACTCTTAACCTCTAGATTCCTGTAGCACCCCGACAGAGCGTAGAAATCATATGGCGATTGTTCGACATAATCAAACAATCTCCATGTTTTATCTATTTCAAATCACATTATGATTTATAAATTATTACTAGTGCAATATAGTCTTGCATTCTATTCTATGCAACGCTAGACTAAGAAGTGTTTGAAGAATGCCCGTGGGTACCGATGACTGAACTCATTGCGAAACGACTGAAATACGCCCGTGAAAAGCTTGGCCTCACGCAGGCCCAGCTTTCCCAGAAGCTCGGCTTCAAGGACCGCCAGACGGTGGCGGCGATCGAGGCCGGACAGCGCAAGCTCAGCGCTGAGGAACTGGTCCGCGCGATGCAGGTGTTGGGGGTGGATGTGGACTACTTCACCGACCCCCTGCGACTCGTCGGTGAAGGACGTTTCAACTGGCGAGTACGGAAGGACTCTGATCCGTCGTTCTTACAGGCGTTCGAGGACAAGGCCGGGCGATGGATTGCGACCTACCGGTACTTCTGCAAGCGAGAAACCGCCAGTGCCTTAAAGCCGCGTCTGCCGCTGACAGAACAGAGCACCTATGAGGAGGCACGCACCGCGGCTGAGGCGCTTGGGCGAGAGTGGGACTTGGGCGAGATCCCGGCTCTCCATCTTGAAACCCGTCTGCGGGAACGGATCGGTACCCTTGTCCTGTACGTGGAGGCCCCGGACGCCGTCTCCGGCGCCGCATGCCTGTTGCCGGAGATCTCCACCATTCTCATTAATCGCCGCGAACCGGAAGGCCGCCGGCATTACGATCTCGCCCATGAGGTCTTTCACTTGCTCACCTGGGAACAAATGCCGCCGGAGCACTATGAAGGGGAGATCCCGCGCGGTGGCAAGGGCCGGCGCGTCGAGCAACTGGCCGATAACTTCGCCTCCGCGCTGCTGATGCCGGAACGCACGCTTGCGCCACGCTGGCAGGCGCGAGGGCAGGACGACATTCACAACTGGCTCAATGCCACAGCGACCGAATTGCTCGTGACGGCTGTGGCGTTGAAGTGGCGATTGGTCCAGCTCGGCTGGCTCGCGAAAGCCGACCTCCACGACATTCACGACATCAGACTCGTTGCCAATGGGCGCCCGAGGAGCGAGCAGCCCGTTCCCAAGCTCTTCTCCGTTGAGTTTATCCAGTGTCTGCACGACGCTGTTCTGAGAGGGGCCATTTCGGTTCGGCGTTCGGCTTCGTTGCTCGACATGACTCTTCACGATCTCGCTGATCTCTTCCAGGCTTACGGCTATCCTGTCCCCTTCGACCTGTAGGGGGACTCAGCCGTGGAGCGTAACCAGGTCGTTCTCGTGGATACCAACATCATCATCGAGGCGATACGGATCCACTGCTGGGCAACGCTCACCGGCTTTTTTCGCCTGGAAACGGTGGAGAAGTGCCGGGAAGAGACACAAACCGGATATGCCTACCGACCAGGCTATATCAGCGTTCAGGAGAAGGATCTGCAAAACCGCCTGGTCGTGCATCTTGTGAGCGATGAAGCCTTGGCCCGCCTTACCCTGGCTGATCCGGATTCCGCGTTGCTCGATCCTGGCGAACGTCATTTATGGGCTCACGCCCTCGGCAGAGCCGATACGTGGCTCGCCTGCAGTGCCGATGCCGCTGCCGTACGCATCGCCGTGCGGCTGGGGTGGGAAGACCGACTGGTCTCCCTCGAACAGCTCTTGGAGGCCTGTGCCGCCCGCTCCTCTGCCAAGAATCTCAACAGACAGTTCCGTTCAAAGCAACTTTCCAAATGGCGAACGGCCGCCCTGCTCGACCGAGGCTTGGCATGACCCGCTTCTCCGTCATCGAGAGTGTCCGGCATCTGATCGACCAGTACCGGAGCTTCATCAAAAGCTCGTACCGGCTCGCCGATCCGCACCTGCGCAGTCAGTTCGAAGAGCATGTGAACCGCGCCGAGGTCTTGGTCAAAGGACCGTATGTCACCCTCGCTCGTGACTTCGCGGAAGGCCGTTGGTTGAAAGACCTGCTCGATGCCGGTTGCGGCCATCCCGACTTGGCCCGCTTCCACTGGCCGTTCGGTCCGTCGCCGTTGTACGCCCATCAGGAAGATGCCTTCCGCGCGGTCGAGGCGGGACGAAACGTCGTCGTCAAGACCAGTACCGGGAGTGGAAAGACAGAGGCCTTTCTGCTGTCCGTGCTATCCGGTGTGCTCCGTCTCAAGGACAAGGGCCTTCGAGGCACGAAGGCGATCCTGCTCTATCCCATGAACGCGCTGGCGAACGATCAATTGCTGCGCCTGCGCAACTTGCTTCGCGATTCACACACGGGCATCACCTTTGCCCTCTATACCGGTGACAGCGAGACTGTGACCTCGGCGCTCGGCGAACCGCTTGCTGGGCATGAACTCACGCGGCGCGAGGAGATCAGGCGCAATCCCCCGGACATCCTGCTGACGAACTATAAGCAGCTCGAATTTCTACTCGTTCGCAAGGCTGACCGGTCGCTGTTCACGCCGTCACTGCGCTATGTGGTGCTCGATGAGATTCACAGCTACCGAGGGGCACTGGCAACGGAAATTGCCTGTCTGTTGCGCCGGCTCAAGGCGCGCTGTGGCCTCAAACGAGGGGACCTGCGCGCGATCGGCACCTCGGCCACGGTTTCGCAGGATGCGGGGGGCGATGCGGCGCTGGCCCGGTTTGCCACCGACCTCTTCGATGAGCCCTTCGAGCGTCGCGACATCATCGGCGAACGCTATCGCGACATCCCAGTATTTGGACAGCCATACGAGCCACCGGCTGTCGAATTATCTGACGAGGAGGTGCGAGGGCTGTCTCAGGCCGACGAAACGGAGTTGCTCAGGCTTGCGGAACGGCTCTGCGGACGCCAGGCACCGGCCTCTGGTTCGACCCACGAGCAACTCCAGGCACTCTTGGCCGGCAACCGTGTGGTCTCGACCCTCCTGTCGGCAGCCGCAGTCCCACGAACGGTCGATGAACTGGCCGATGCCCTCCGTGAGGCATGGCCTCAGCTCGGCCAGCTTTCGCGGGAGGCGCTGATGCGCCTGATCGAAGCCTATCTCCTGCTTGGCAGTTACGGGGACGATGATCACCCGCCACTCCTCCGCCCCAAGCTTCATACCTTCTTTCATGGTGTGTACGATGTCGGGCTCTGCATGAATCCGGCCTGTCGCACGTTGGCCACCGAGGGGTCTGATCGCTGTCGCTCTTGTGGCAGCGCGGTCCGGCCGGCCGTGCTGTGCCGGACCTGCGGGCAGGACTTCGTGAAGGTCCGGTTCGACCCCGATCACCCAGAACAGACGATCGCCAATGACGAGTTCTTGAGTGACGAGGAGACGGCCTTCATTACCCCCTTCCTCGTCGGCGAACGGACTGATTCGGAGGATGATGCGAAGGGTGACGAGCCGGAAGATGAGGCGCCCCGCCCGCGCCACCGCCAACAGACCGCGGCCGAGAAGAGGCTCAACCAATTCTTTGTGGACCATGTGCACGGGACCGTCTTTCCGACCGAGCCCGCTGGTGTGCCCAAGGAGAATCTGAGCACACAATATGTCCTGCGCGGACGGGGTTCGACCTGTCCGGTGTGCAACAGCCGCTATTCCCGCGGCGATGTGCTGACCCTGTTACGCACCGGCGTGGCTTCCAGCGTGTCGGTGCTGGGCACCCATCATCTCGACAAGGTTCCGAACGACGAGCGGAAACTTCTGATCTTTGCCGACAACCGGCAGGATGCAGCGCACCAGGCCGGGTACATGAGCGACCGGCACCGCCAGTTTGCGTTACGGCATGCGATCGAGGCGGCGGTACGGGAAGCCGGGCCCGCCGGCATCGCCCTCCAAGATTTGCCAAACCGCGTGCGCGAAATGTTCCAGGCCATCGGCTTGGTGAAGCGGACCCTGACCCGCGACGAAGAAGCCAATTGGCGCCGCACGCTGGAATATGAGATCGCCGGAGAATTCTGCCGCGCGTCCCATCAGCGCATCACACTGGAGAATCTGGCGCTGGTCGAGGTGCAGTATGAATTTCTGGACAGGCTCATTGCGGACTCGCGTTTCGCCGACTGTTGCCGACGCGCCGGCCTCGATCCTGCCAAGGGAGCGATACTCGTGCGTGCGATGCTCGATTTCGTGCGCCGGAAACGCGCGGTGTCCTTCGATTTCTATCAATCGTTTCTCGATCCGAAGAAAACACCCTGGAGCTGGCTGACGGCCGATCCCTACAGCCTGTCGGTCGCCGAGCACGAACGCGGAGCCGTGTTCTTCATGCTGGACCGGCCCGAGGCGCTGCGTAGCCGATCGGTCTCCGGCATCAAACTCGAACCGCTGGTCAAAGATACAGAACGTGGCGCGGCAGGAGGCGTTGCCAAGCTCGTGTGCGACAAGGCAGGACTCGGCGCCACGATCGGCGACGAGTGGATCAGGCGAGTGGTTGAGTTCCTGCGCGAATACGACATACTGGAGTCCCCGCCGGTCGTGCCCGAAGCCGTAAGACGGCATCTTCATGGGCAGCGACCTTTGCAGCTCGCCAAACGTGTCGTGCGACTCGTGCCTGCCGAGCGCGGGTGGCGGTGCCGGAAATGCTCGATCTGGCGTCCCTATCTGGCCGATGTCTGTTTAGCTTCAACTGCATGCTCCGGAGAGGGCAAGGACCTTCTCCCAAGCACGGCGGACCGAGAGAACTATTATGTGCAACTCTACACCGCCGACCGTCCGCGACGCCTGCGCGCGCTGGAGCATACCGCCCAGATTGACCAGGACACCCGGGCCAGGCGCGAGCAGGAGTTCAAGGATGGCAAGCTGGAGGTGCTGGTGTGCAGCCCAACCTTGGAACTCGGCGTGGACGTTGGCTCCCTTTACAGTGTCCTGCTACGCAATGCACCGCATACGCCGGCCAACTACGTGCAACGCGCAGGCCGTGCAGGCCGGCGGCTTCGTATCGGGTTCGTGACCACCTTCTGTGGCACCGGGCCGCACGACCGGCATTGCTTCGAGGACCCGGCCTGGCTGGTCCGCGGCGAGTTCAAGCCGCCGGTGGTCCGGATGGCAAACGACAAGATTCTCGCCCGGCATGTGCGCTCCTTTGCACTGGAGGAACTCAACGAGGACTTTTCCTGGCTCATGGGCGACCTGCTGGCAGACATCCAGAACCCGGCGGTACTCAAGCGCGATCGATATGCCCACCTCCTCGACAGGCTCCGTGCGCAGCGCGCTGACATTGTCGCCAAGGCGATCGATGTGTTCGGCAACAAGGAACGCGTCACTGAGGTTGTGAATGACTTCCCGGACGAGTTCGAACAAACGGTGGTGAGATGGCATGAGCAGGTGAAACGGCTACACCGCGAATTCCACGAATATGCCCGCATCGTCTCGACCCGTGAGTCGGAACAGAAGCGACGAGCCCGCGAGCGTGCCTATCGGGAGTTAACGACCGATCGTGAAAAGGCCTTCGTGCTCTCGTATTTCGCGGAAGAAGGCGTGCTGCCTTCCTACCAATTCCCGACCGATACGTTCTCGCTTGATCCGGGCGTGGGCGACACGCCGACGCTGCGAAGACCCGCCTGGATCGCGCTGTTCGAATTCGCGCCGGGCAACATGGTCTATGCCAACGGGCACAAATTGAAGAGCATCCGAGCCTTTTTCGACGGCGGTCGGCGTTCCGGCCCCAGCGAGCGCGGCGCCGATCAGACTGGTCGTGTGGAGCGGTTCTGTTTCTGCGAGCAGTGTGGCTTTGCGGCCAAAGAGGTCGTGAACCACTGTCCGCGCTGTGGGAACCGGATTGCTCGTCAGGCCGAGGTTGCGCTGATCGATTCATTCGAGGCGGAGGAACACACACAGATTACCTCGGCCGAGGACAGCCGGCAGCGCCTCACCTTCAAGCGGCAGGAACATTTAATGGATGCCGCCGATGGACAGGCGCAGATGTATCCCTATGAATTCGTGACGCTCGAATTCCGCCACCATGCCAACCTCTTGGTCACGAACTGGGGCAGGCAGAGGCGGGAGCGCGATCACGGCGAGCCATTCGAATTATGTCCGCTCTGCGGCCGCCACCGGTCCCCCGGGTTGACCGAGAACAGACTGGCGCGCTGGGATGAGAATCATCGTGGTTTCTGCAGCGGGGAGCCGAGACCGTTCATCCTCGGCTATGAATTCTCCGCCGACGTGTTGATCGTCCCGCTTGCGCCGGGGCTCGCTCCGACGAGCCACGATGACGCCGAGGCGTTCTGCCGCACACTCGGCAAGGCGCTGGTGGTCGGGGCGCAAGAGCGGCTTGAGATCGAGCAAGACGAAATCGCCTATTTCCAGCATCCGGATGGGGCAGGGGGCTGGACCTTGGTGTTCTATGAAACCGCTCCCGGCGGCGCCGGCTATCTGGAACAGCTCGCGCAACATCTTCCTGCGTGGGCCCACGCCGCTTATGACCGCCTATTCAACCATGATTGTGAGCGGGCGTGTTATCGCTGCCTGAAAACGGCCCGCAACCAGTTCGACCATGCCCTGCTGAACAAAGAGCTGGTCCGCAGCGTGCTCTTTCAGTTGAGCGTCGTTCAGCCGATCGCCGAGCCGCATTCCGGCCGATCAGGAGACGCCAGAGCGTCATCGGCTGATTGGCTGCATCGCCTCACTGCCGAGCGACAGACGCAACCAACATCGAATACCGCCATCGAGCAGGCCTTGCTTCAGGCGATCCGTGACGGCGGGCGACTTCCCGAGCCTGTGCCTCAATTCGAGGTCCTCAACCGCGATGGGAAGCGACTCACCGTTCCCGATTTTGCCTACCCCGATCGCCGGATCGCCATCTATTGCGACGGCTTTGCCTATCATGGGAACCGAGAGGCCCTGGAAAGCGATGCTCGGAAGCGAAATTCGCTGCAAGCTATCGGCTGGACAGTGTTGACTTTCTGGGGCCGCCAAATCTTGCGGGACCCGCGTGCCTGTGAGACGCAAATTTGGCAGTGTTATCAATTTCGTTAAACTTCGCCTTCAGGAACTCTAGCGCCCGCTGCCGGAGCGGTCGGGGCGGTCGGGCCGCTCGGGTCGTTCGAGATGTTCCAGCCGTTCCGGCCGGCCGTCGGTGCGAGAACCGCGGTCTTCTCGGAGTCGTTCTCCGCGCCCGCTGCGGTCCAGTCGGTCGCTGCCTGCGCCCGATCCCCGCCGGTCCTCACGGAAGATTCGATCCGGTCGGTCGCCGCGTTTGACCGCGTCTTGCACGGCTTGGAGCGGAATTCTCCCCTCGCGCCCGCGCCGTTTGAGCTCGCGGCTCAGGTCAGCCAGTTCCGAGGGGCGAAACCCTTGCCGCAGCGCTTCAGTGACGAGGGACAACCCATCACGCGAAGGAACCCCGCCCTCTTTCATGACCGCCAGGCTTTTTGCGCCGGACGCGAGCGCTTCCGGCGTCAGGCGCGGTTTGCTTTCCTGCGCCAGTCGTCCGATCTCGCGCACCTCGTCGGGCGCCACGCCGCGCGCCAACGCCTCGGCCAGCACTTCGACTGCCCGTTGGCGTCCGCCGCTTCCCGCATCGACCAACCCTCGCCCGCTCAGCTCTTTCAAGGTCTCCTGTGCCGTCTCCAACCGGCCGGCCATCTCGCGGAGCACCGGTTCGATCCGCACAGGCTCGATGCCCTTCGCCAAGCCTTCTTTGATCTTGTTCACGAGTGGTCCGGATGGGAGGCCACGCTCGCCGGCTTTGTTCGCCAGCTCGATCAGCGGCTTGATCTCTTCGGCAGAACGGCCCTGCGCTGCGCTCAGACGGGTGATATCGTCCAGGTCTTGCGGCAAGACCGCCTGCCCGAAAGCCACCCCAGCGCCACCCAGCCATAGTCCGGCTACCGCAACCAGACGGGCGAGCCGCGCTCGCATCGAGGACGACACGATGGGCCGATTTCCTTCCATTGCCATTGGCTTACGGCACCACCAGCACGCCATTGAGGTTCCCGAATCCATCCCGCACGAAGTCCTCCGCCTCCGGCGGCGTGAGCCACCGCTTGCCGTCGATGACGTACATGAATCGATACTCGCCCTCCGGAATCGCTACGACCCCACTCCACACTCCGTCGCACCCGGCAGGCTTCAGCGGATGGGTTGTTGGCGACCACCCGTTGAAGTCGCCCGCCACCGCGACCGAACGCGCCGATGGCGCCACGACCGTGAACCGGACGCCCTCGCCCCCCACCCGCTGCTGTTGCGACACCGGCGCGGCGCAGGCCGTCAGAACCAGCCCTAGTGCAAACGCTAGGCCGAGTGCTCGAAACTGATGCGCCATCCCTGTCCCCGAACGCATGCTCGGCGAGAGGGTAGCGCAGCCGCTGAGAGCGGCGCAAGCATCGGGGGCGCCGGCTTACAACGGCAGCTCGACGTCCAGCACCGCGTTGCTTGATCCGAATCCGTCCAGACTTTCCTCGTGCGCGAAGGGGTCCGTGACCCACTGTGTGCCGTCCACCACGTACATATAATGATAGCGACCCGGCTTGAGTGGGATCGTCGCAGCCCAGACGCCGCCATCGACGCGGGAAAGCGGCGTCCGCTCCGGATTCCACCCGTTGAAGTCGCCCGCCACCGCGACCGAACGAGCCTGGGGCTTCAGCAACACCAACCGCACCAGCACGGTCGGTTCGGTTGCGGCCGGGGGCGCTGCGGGCGGCGCGGAACGATCGATCGCGATACGGGAAACTCCGCTCATCACCGCCAGTGCGATAACCGCGATAGCCAGCGCCCCGGCAGGACTCCAGTGCAGCACGCGCGGCGTGAGGAACCAGTTCTTGATTCGGCTCCATCTGGTCGCGTTGGTCTCGCGTAAGCAGGCTCGAACCTGTGCGACAAATCGGCTCGACGGCGCCAATCGCGGCAGCCGTCCGGCCTCCGAGACGAGCCGCTCGATTTCCAGCAGGCGCCGCCGCAAGGTCGCATCTTGATCAAGCGCGGTCAACAAACGGATGCGCTCGTCCGGCGTCAGGTCGTTGTCCACGAACCGTTGGAGCAACAATTCGGCTTCATCCATTCCTGTTTCTCCCGCACATCATCTGGTTTCTTGCAGCGCGCCCAGCATCCGGCAGAGTTGAGTTCGAGCCTTATAGACCCGCATCTTCAGGGTATCGCGATTCACGCCGATGATCTGTTCCATCTCTTCGTAGTCGAGCCCTTCGACATGCTTGAGCACGAACGCCTCTCGATAGAGAGGCGGCAGCTTCTGAATAGCGCGCTCCAGATGATCGGCGATCTGCCTTTGCGTCAGTGTCCGTTCCGGAGTGGCCTGATCCACCGCCAGTTCCGCCCAAGCTGCTTCGGCCTCCGACTCGGCAGCCCCCTGTCCCGCTCGGTGCGTGCGAAGCCAGTCTTTGCACTTGTTCATCGCGATCCGATACAGCCACGTCGAAAATCTCGCATCCGCTCGGAACGTGGGCAACGCCTTGAAGGCGGCGAGAAACGTTTCTTGCGCCACATCCTCGGCGTCAGCTCGTTCTCCCACCATCCGATAGGCCAGGCTGACGATGGAGGAGGCGTACCGCTCCACCAGTTGCCCGAACGCGTCCGGGTCCCGGCGAAGGCTGCGGGCCAGCAGGTCGTGTTCATCGGGGGCCGTTCTACCTGCTCCCATCGGTCCATCCACATCCGGCCGCCCGCGGGCGCCGCCGCAAGCCCGAGTCTTCTCCAATGAGATTAGACGGCGCTCAGCCGCTGCGGTAAACGGATTGTACAGGATTCTCCCGAACCGGAAACAGGAAGCCGTTCCGCACAACCTCGCGGAGAATCGCACGGCTTAAAACCGCCAAGCGATTCCGCCGGTGAGCCCATAGGCCGGCGCCCCGTCGGAGAGCCCGACGAGCAGCGAGGCGTTGAACCGAAGCGCGGACGTGGCCTTGTAGTTCAAGGCGAAGAGGAGGTCACGCGGGTTGGAGAGGGTCGGAATCAACGCCCGATATTCCTCGTAGTATGCGCTGAGTAAGAGAGTCTTGGTGGCGTTGTATCCGACGCCGAAATCGTAGTACCACTGGTTGCGCAGGTCCACCCCCGGGGGATCGCCGATAAAGGTGTACCCGAAATCCAGGAACCCCAGCCAGTTGCCGACCAGTGTCTTGCTCATTTCGACGCCGAAGCTTTCATCGAACTCGCCGGTGCCCAGGCCTCGATGTTCGTCCGCGGTGGGAAACTTGATCCGTCCCGTCACCGCGATCGTGGGAATCCAATCCCGCTCATCCACCAGGTAATAGCGGCCGCGGAGAATCAGATCGCCGATCCCACAGTCCGTGGAAGCGGTGGGCGCCACATTGCCGGGACTTTTGTCATCACCTCCCCGTCCCCTGCCGCTATTGCCAGATCCGCTGCCGGAACCAGAGCCTCCGCTGGATCCGCTTCCACTGCTCCCTGACCCGCTGCTTCCGCTGCGGCTCACCCGGTTGGGCACCCCGCTGAGCAATGTCACCGCGCCGGTGCTGCTGATGCAAATGTAGGGAACCGTCAGGGTAAGATCGCCGTCGTCAAAGAGCCGCCGAATCGACAGCGGGAGATAGGCGATGTCGGTCGTCGTATCCGTGCCGTATTTGCCGCTCGAATAAGTCGGCGAGAAACTGACCTGCCAATTCGGCGCCCGCTGGTCGTTCTTCTGTTCGGCGGCGACGCCCGTGACCGCATCGGCCAGCATGACGAGCACTCCCGCCATGGCGGCCATGCATCTGACTCCTCTGCCCGACATCGTTCTTTTCCTCGTGCACACTTCGACTCCCGTCGCAGGACACAACGAGGCGGCGCCGGGACCTCACCCGCCGCCGCCTCGACCGTCTCGCTGCCTCTCCTTACGAATTGACTCTCACCCGGATCGACATTCCCCCTGACTAGCGACCAGGCCGTTCCGGCCGATCCGCCCGATCGGGAAGCTGCGGCCGCTCCGGTCGTGGCCCGCGCTCCGGGCGATTGAACCGCTCCGGCCTGTCTCCTCCTCTGAGCACATTCTCGCGCGCAATGTCGCGGCCGTGTTGACCCGCCTCGCCTGCCGCCTGGTCCGCGCGGTCCAGCCCTCGCAGCCCGCTCCGATTGCTTCGCTCGGTATCACCCGGTGGAATGGTCGGCGCTTCCGGAGCCTGGGCCAAGCTTACCCTGCTCGAGATCAAGAGCGCCATGATCAGACAGAGGGTGACAAAGAGGGTTCTCGTTCCCATACTTCCTCCTTTGGGTTATCGATTGCCCCGTTCCGGCTTTTCCGGCCGTTCCGGACGCTCGGGTCGCTGGGGGCGTTCCGGCCGCTCCGGGCGCTGCAGCCGCTCGACCCGCTCCGCCCGTGCCTCGCGCTTCATGTCAACTCCCGCCTGACCGGCCCGCAGATCCCGTCTCAAGTCATTCAACGAATGCCTCACCTCGCTGACGACCGGCCCGAGCTTGAAGCCCAGCTCTTTGGCGATCTTGCCCCACCCCCCGCCGTCGTTCCGCAGGGTCGCAATCCGCTCCAGCGCATCGTTGAGCGTCGGGAAGTTCGCCGGATCGGTTTTCACCAATTTGTCCGCCAACGCCAGCCGGATGGTAATCTCTCCCCATCCCTGCCCCGCGCTCCGTAACTTCTCGATCTCGCCGACAGGCAGTTGGAACTGCCTGGCCAGCAGCTCAGCCTGCGCCTGTTGCCCCCGCTTGGCCGCATCTTCCTCTGCTTCCCGTTGCATGGCCTGCATCCGCACTTCGTCGGCATCGGACTGAGCGAAAACCTGCCCGGCGGCGCAGACGGCCGCCAGGACCAACCCGAGCAAAAGCGACAACCGCGTCATCGTCATTGTCATTCCGCACCTCCTCTGTCATTCACACACCTGTGCGAGCAATGCACCGAACTGTGGAGCTCCCACACAGAGTACAACGCGAGCGGTCCTGAGCCAATGGCTTTTAGCGACCGGACCGGTCCGGACGTTCGGGGCGCTCGGTCCGCCCCGACCTATCCGATCGCTCGATCCGTTCGACCCGCTCAACCCGTTCGACCCGCTGGTTTCGCTCGATGCGCTCAACCCGTCCATCGCCTTGACGATCGATTCGCCGGTCTTCGTGCCGCTCAACGATTCGTTCGTCGCGCCGGTCCATCTGGCGATCCAACCGGCGATCGTCCCGCCTCTCCGCTTGCCGCCCATCTGTCCGCACCGACCCGCCATCCGGCCGGCCACGGCCTTCACTCTTCACTTCGTTTCTTACGAGACCGCTGTCCACGCGGAATTCCGTCCGGACACGGTTGCCGCCGCCGTCAAACCCTTCGAGGCGGACCCGCTCGAATCCCGTTTGCTGACTCAAGCGCTGGACCAGTTGCTCACGGTCGGCGTCGCTCAGTGTTCCGACATGGACACCCTCGATCCGCGCGCGCAACGTCCCGTCTTCCTGGCGCTGCACCCGAGCTTCTACCTGCTGGCCGTCGACCACGCCGCGAAACGTCACGGTCCGCTCCACCCCGTCAGCCGGCAACGCGGCACCGACGTGAGCCAGCAGGTTCTGGTTGCGCTCGACACTCAGAAGCAAACTCCGGCTCTCTTCCACGTCGAGCGTGAAGTCGCGGAACTGGACTGCTCTGGCGCCCTGGGCGAATCGACCGGCCACGACCTCTCGCACTTGTGCCAAGTCCACCGCGCCGCTCGGCGTTCGGGGCAGCGCGCCACGGATCGTCGCTTCATCCAGTGATTGCCCGAGACCGCGGTCAGGCAACATTCCGCAAACCAATAGCACAAGCGCAGCCAGCCAAACAGCCGGTGCTGCCCCTAACGTCTTCATAGGCTTCCTCCTTCCCTCATCGCCGGAGGCCTGTCACCTGATGCACTGCCCGCCGCCTTGACGTCCGCCGCCCAGGACACATAGGCCGGACACCACTGCCAGACCCCCAACGTGATGATGCGGGTCAGCCCGGCCGGGATGCAGGCAGTTCTGGTCACAGTGACATTGCGGTTGATGACGCGACCCGGCTCACCGCAACGATTGAGATATTCCGCGCCCTTGATCTCGTTGAGATCCACATGCGGCACGAAAAAAGCCGCCACCGGCACAGGTAGGACGGCGATCGACGAGTCGTCCACCCATTCGCCTCCAGAGCAATGCGCCTCTGCGACCGTCGTCCGCTTCACGTCGTCCCGCACCAGCGTCGTCGAACACCCGGACAGGAAAAACGCGCACGCCACGCCGAGCGACACCCGCCGCAAGACGCGAGATGGTCGCTCCATCACGGATTCTCCTTTCGAAATGTCCTGCTGCCTTGCAAGTTGCAAATAGCCAGCAGCCAATAGCGAACCGCGAGCAGCTTTCCCCTCCCCATCCCTCCCCCTCACCCGTTTCATCGGCCCGTTGCAACGAAGTGCAACGGGTGTCCCGGAGGAAGGGCCTCGGGAAGAGATGCTTTCTATTGCAGCGTGAACCCACGGCCGATGAAGACCGTCGTGTAGTTAGACGAAGCGTGACGGAGTTCGTAAACGGAGATTTTGGGTTTGAACCGCCGAAAGGCAGCAATGCTCAGCGGATGTCTTGGAAGAGCACGCCTGAGCAGGGCGGGTGATGAAAAAACCCTCTGTTCTCGAAAGTCGGCTGGCTGAGACAACTGGCGGCGAATACGCGCATCTACCGGATATTGCCCGTAAACAGGCGGCTTTCAGAACAGAATTGCACATTCACGGACGATTTTTCCGCCCGTTCCCCATCAGCCCAATCAGTCCCTGCCGCAACGCTTTGCCTAACTTTCCAAGAAATCACGCGATTCTCACCGCAAGACGCACGGCACAACGTTTGCTGAGCCCCTGCTCTGTTTCTACGAAGGAAACAGACGGGGCCGGAGCCATGACGTCGGCCTCTCAACCAGGGATGAAGGAGGGTTCATATCATGAAGAAGAAAAAGAAGAAGACGATCGGCATCCTCTGCCTCGCCGTCATCTCGGGATGCTTGACCGCCCACCTGGCCGACGCTGCCGGTTCGAAATCTTCGAAGTCCGCCCCGCCCCCGCAGGTCGCCTCCAAGCCGGCTCCGATGAAGATGGACACCAAGCCTGGGCCGGCCTTTCAAATGGTCGAGGGCAAGCTCAACAAGATCGACGGGGACATTTACGTGGTGGAAGACTACAACGGCAACGAAGTCCGCTTGTACGTCGGCAAGGAAACCAAGAGGCTTCGCGGGAACAAGAAGGTGGGAGACACAGTCCGTGCAGAAATCACCCGCGGCGGCTTTGCGAATTCGATTCAATAACGCAGGCGCCGCGAACCCGCCCGAGTCTTGCGGCATTTCCTCCATGGGCTGACCGGCAACCGGTCAGCCCATCTTCTTTCTCGCAGCCAACTGATTGCCCACACCTTCTCCGTTGCTTCCGGTCATCACGCGCTGATGCCATCCAACACGCGTCGCTCTGCGTCGACGCAGCCGAAGACCGTGGGTCGAAAGAGTCTTCGTCCTCACAGCGCAGCTTTCCTGAACACGATATCGCCGTAGTATGCCGTGGCCGACTCAAGCGTGTTGTCCGAATCGGTCATGATGGCGACACCGGAGATCATCGGCGGTTCCTCGCCGAAGGCCTTCTTGTAGTCCTCGTACAGGTTGCGTTCCTCGTCGATCCATTGATTCAGCCGCTCCGTGCCGCTTTCCACGACGATCATCTTGACCTTGTCGGTGTAGGGATTGGGCACGATGGTTCCTTTGGGCGCCTTGCTTTCCCAGATGTAGCTCAACGCGCCGAGCGGCGGATATTGCCCGTAGAGCAGCCTGACGGCTTCATATTGCGCCTTCTCGAGGAAGCCGACCCGTGAAGAATCATATTCAAAGGTGATATAGAGCCGGGCTGGATAATCATCGCCTTCTTTCTTGGTCACATCGCCCTTTTGGTAGACGTTGGTCACCTTCCAGCGCCAGGAAATGATCGAGTATTCCTTGGGATCGATCCTGATCTCTCTGGTCAATCCCGCCGAACCCGCCTCGCTCGTCGCCTTCACGACCACCCGATCCCCGTCCCGGACCAACTCGTACTTCGTGTGCCGTTCGATCTTTTTGAACGTCAGCGGTTTCCACCCGTCCGGGAACGCCTGCCCCTCCTTCGCCGCCGAAAACTTCCCCACCTCCAGCACTGCCCCAGAATCACCGATTGAAGAAATCGGCGCGAGCGCTGTCAGGACCGCAAGGAACACGAAGCATATAGGCTCGACGAATCGCTTAAGGGCAGCCATCCTGCCGGAGATGGGGGACGAGGCAATCCTCCACTGCGCGTATCGAACAAGCACCGCCCATTGTTTGAACATGCGAAATGATCTTGTGTACGCGTTCTGCGAGTACAGAGGGTTGCCTCGTCTCACCATCATCCCTTTCTCGTCCATTCAAACCACTTCCTCAACATCCGCTTCTGCCCCTCCGTAAAATGCGCCTTCCGCCACAGGTTCACAACCTTCTTGTTCACCTCGGCCTGCGTGGGGTACGGATGAATCGTCCCGGCCAGTGTCTTCGCGCTGCCTCCCGCCTTCATCAGCGCGGTGAATTCGCTGATCAGATCGCCGGCGTGGGCTGCGACAATCGTGGCCCCCAGGATCTTGTCTGTGCCTCTTTGAATATGGACACGGGCAAAGCCTTCTTCCTCGCCGTCGAGGATGGCGCGATCCACCTCGTCCAGCCGATACGTGTAGGTTTCGACCTCCAGTCCCTTTGCCTTCGCTTCCGCTTCATACAGGCCCACGTGCGCGATCTCCGGCTCCGTGTACGTGCACCAGGGAATAATCAGCGAGTCGGCGCTCGCATAGGCCAGCCCGAACGGGTGCGGGAACAGCGCATTCTGGATCACGATCTGCGCCATCGCGTCGGCAGCATGCGTGAATTTGTAGCGCGAGCACACGTCTCCGGCGGCATAGATCCGCGGATTGGTGGTCTGGAGCCGGTTGTTCACCTTCACGCCGGTCTTATCGTAGTCGACGCCGACCGTCTCCAGGCCGAGCCCTTCCACATTCGGAGCGCGGCCGACGCCGATCAGGATCTCATCGACTGTGATGTCGTAGCGCCGGCCATGCGAATCGACCGTCAAGCGTTTGCCGCTATCCATTTTCCCGACGGTCAAGTCCTTCCCGCAACACAGCAACGTGACGCCATCGCGAAGCATGGAGGCATGGACGATGTCCGCCGCGTCGCGATCTTCGTTCGGCAGGATGCCGTGCAGGGCTTCGATGAGGTAGACCCGGCTGCCAAAGCGGGCAAAGCTCTGCGCCAGTTCGCATCCGATTGGGCCGGCGCCGATCACAGCCAGCCGTTGGGGCAGTTCGGTCAGCCAAAAGACGGTTTCGTTGGTCAGATACCCCGCCTCTTCCAATCCGGGAGTGGGCGGCGCCGCCGCCCGGGCCCCAGTACAGAGAGCCGCCTTGGCGAAGCGCAGCGTCCGGTTCCCGGCCGGCCCTTCCACCTGAATCGTGTCCGGTCCTGTAAACCGGCCGCTCCCGATATATACATCCACACCCAAGCCCCTATACCGGTGCGCCGAATCCGTATGGCTGATCCGAGCCCGCAATCGTCTCATGCGCGCCATCGCCGCGCCGAAATCGTATTTGACCCCGGGCGGGATATGGAGGCCGAATTCCTCCGCCCGCCGAAGCTCCGCCCAGGCGCGCGAAGCTCGGATCACGCCTTTCGAAGGCACGCACCCAACGTTCAGGCAGTCGCCCCCCATGAGGTGCTTCTCGATCAACGCCACCTTCGCACCGATCCCTGCCGCAATAGCCGCGGTCACCAGGCCCGCGGTTCCCGCGCCGATCACCACCAGGTTGTACCGACCGGAGGGTTCGGGGTTGACCCATCGGCTCGGATGTACGTTCTCCACCAGCCGCTGATTATGCTCATCGTCGGGGAGCACTAAGACATCCTCACGCGTGTTCATCGGCTGAGCCCCTCATTGTCAGTGAGTCGCCACCGCATGTGTCTCTCCGGTTGAGGACGCCGTCTGTTCGCAGTGTCCTGCTCATGCCTTTCCCGCGGCAAATTTCCGATAAATGATCGGCGCCAAGGCCAGCAGTCCAAGCAGAGTGAAAGCCAGGAGCACGTTAGGGGAGGCGATTTCCGAAAGCGAATTGATCGTGGCCAGTTGGCGGCCGGCGTAGGCGTACACAAAGCTGCCGGGAATGATCCCGATGGCCGTGGCCGCGACATAGGTCCCGAGGCTGACCCGTGTCAGCCCGGAGACCATGTTGACCAGGAAGAACGGAAACAGCGGGATCAGCCGCAGCGTCATCAAGTAACTGAATGCGTTCTTCGAGAACCCTTCCTGAATCGGTCCCAGGCGGCTTCCGAATCTTTGCTCGACCCAGTCCCGCAGGAGATACCGCGACGCCAGGAACGCCAAGGTGGCGCCAGTGGTGGCGCCGATGTTCACCAACACTGTCCCCAACGCGCTCCCAAAGAGAAACCCGCCGGCCAGCGTCAGGATGGCCGCGCCGGGCAGGGACAAGCCGGTGACAACGCAATACGTCGCGATGAAAATGCCGACGGCGGTGGCAAAGTTGGCGTCGGTGAAGGCCAGCAGCCGGTCGCGGTTCTCCTTGAGCGCATCCAGCGTTAGGTAACGGTCGAGATCAAAATAAAAGAACGCGCCAATGACCAATCCGAAGAGCGCCGCGATGACGAGTCTGCCGGTGTTGGACCCGCTCGCCGATGATGTCTGCACCGTCGTGGTCATGGCTGCTTGGTCGCGTATCATGGTGCCTCCCCTTCCGGCTGTCAATGCTGTCAGCCGGCCTACATTTTCTCTCTTCAATGGCTGGCTGGAAGGACATGGTGCTGGTTGCCCACCCAGCCGCAGAACTCAGCTCTCGCTGTTTGGTCATGACTGGCCGAGCAATCTAGCAGGGACGGCCAAGAAGACATGGAACGGGAATACCACGACGAGAGCTCAACGGATGAACGGAGTGGACGCCTCAACTCGGACGGCCCGGTCCTTCATCGGCTTGGAACGCGTGCCTGGAGCAGCTGTTTCTTCACCATGCCCCATTCCTCCAGGTCGGACAACCGAGCCCGATAGCCTCACCGGTTACGACACACTGCCTATCCGCTATGGGGGAAGGAGGCTATCGAGTGCCTGCCTCACACGCTCACAAACCGCCTGCACGTGAAAGTGGCCGGTCTCCTCGACGCCGCCGTCCGCATCAAAAACGGACCGCTCATTTCTTGAAGATCAGACGCGGCACCTGTATGTCGCCCATCGCCACGGCCACGAGCTCCCAGCCGGCATTGCCGTAGTCATTCAAGATCGCCTGCAACGTCTGCGTATCCGCGGTTGAATCGACGACCTTGTACTGGAACCGCTTGGGCTCCTGGGCAGATGTGGTATAAACCACCCACAAGACGACCAACAGATTCACCAGCAACAGCACCCCGGCCACAACACGCTTCTCAGGCATGTGCTTGAACCCCATTGCTTCCCCTCCTCCTAGGAACGTCTATGGGCGCAGTCTACTACACCTTGTCACGAAACCTGCACCAGGTGCCCACGATCGTTCGGGATGCTGTTGACCGAGGGCTTGGATAGCACGGCGAGATGGATTGAGCCGGGCATACCGAGCTCCACACCGATCGATCTTCCCCACACCGCCGAAGTCCGGCAAGAAAGCCTTGTCAGGCCACCGGGGTTTGCTCTACTCTTGCCCGGGACGCCTTTCCGATGGATGCGAACGAACGGCTGATCAAAGCCAAAGAGAACTGGGCGCGGGCGCGCCGCGGTGGCGAGGAACGCGAAGTCTTTGAGGAAGGCAACGATCGGCTGCCGCCGGGCCAACACCTCGTCGAGACTTGGCCCGTGCTCGACCTGGGTTACAGGCCGGACATCCCGTTGTCCGAATGGAGGCTCACGGTCAACGGCTTCGTCGCCAATCCGATCGTCTGGACGTGGGAAGAGTTCCTCGCTGAGGCGACCTTCACGTCGGTCTCGGATTTTCACTGTGTGACGAGTTGGAGCCGGTTCGACAACGAGTGGCAAGGGGTCAGCTTCAAGCGGCTCATCGAGGTCGTGAAGCCGCTGTCTCTGGCCCAGTTCGTCCTCTTCAGCGCCTACGACGACTACACGACCAACCTGCCGCTTGACGCCTGCGACGATGATGATGTCTTGCTGGCCTATCAATGGAACGGCCAACCGCTCTCGAAGGAACACGGCGGGCCGGTCCGCATGATCGTGCCCAAGCGCTATGCCTGGAAAGGCGCCAAATGGGTGAAAGAGATCACGTTCTCCGACCGGGACCAGAAGGGCTTTTGGGAAGTGCGCGGCTATTCGAACTCCGCCCTGCCGTGGCGGAACGACCGATACGGATGACGGTCATCGTGCGGCGGCACTCCATCAGGATTAGCGTCACCTGACCCCGGTATTCCTCATAGCGTGACGACCATTCGCACACATTCCGACGCCATCACCAAAGTCGAGCTCTGGCCGGTCGACATCCCGATCACCGATCCGTTCGTCATCGCGACCGGCAGCCGCGTCGTCGCGCAGAACGTGTTCGTGCGGATCACTTTGCAGAGCGGCGCGCAGGGATACGGTGAGATGGCGCCGTTTCCGGAGGTCGGTGGGGAGGATCAGGCAACCTGTCTCTCGGTCGCAACCCGACTCGGGAAGGCGCTCCTGGGGCAGTCCGCGGCGCAGTACAGACGCTTGGCCGACCTGTTGCAGGATCTGGCACCCTTGCACTCGGCCGCGCGCTGCGGGCTGGAGATGGCGGCGCTCGATGCCTTTTGCCGCGCCGCCGGAATCCCCCTCTGGGCTCTGTGGGGCGGCGCCGATGTGCGTGCACGCGAGACAGACATCACCATTCCGATCGCCGATCTCGATCGCACCGTCGCACTGGCGCGCGGCTGGCATGCCAAAGGGTTCCGGCTGTTCAAGATGAAAGTCGGGAAGGACGTGGATGGCGACGTGCGCCGGCTGGAGGCCGTGCATCGGGAGCTTCCCGACATCGCGTTCATCGGAGACGCCAATCAAGGCTTCAACCGCGAAGAGTGCATCGCGTTCGTCAACGGCGTCAAGCGATTCGGTGGACGTCTAGTCCTGTTGGAACAGCCGGTCGCGCGGGACGACCTAGACGGCCTGCTGGCGCTGCGTCATCTGACGGGCATCCCGGTGGCCGCCGATGAATCGGTCCGTTCCCTGGACGATGCGCGGACCGTCCTGGAAAAGCAGGCGGCGGACTACATCAACATTAAAATCATGAAGACCGGCGTCATCCAGGCACTGGACATCGCCGCTTTTGCCCGTGGGGCCGGTTTACGACTGATGATCGGCGGGATGGTGGAGACGCGAATCGCGATGGGCAGTTCGTTTGGCATAGTGTTGGGCTTAGGCGGGTTCGACGTGCTCGACCTCGATACCCCGCTCCTGCTCGCCGACGACCCGATCAAAGGCGGGTACGCCTACAGCGGGCCGCGCCTGCATCCCTGGCGGGAATCCGGCCTCGGCCTGACGACCGACGCCGGCCACGAGGTGACGCTCATCGAATGACCGTCACCTCGTTCGTTCTCTCTTCATTGCAAGTCTTGCAAACCAGCGTCTGTCCAAGCCGCCGCTGGCGGCCTTCTTCCGTGAGGACCCACGGCCGATTCATGAACGGCGGCTGATGGCGTACATGTTGCCCGTGGCCGCAGACCAGATCCGCGACCCAGTCACCGTGCTCATCCTGATGAAAGCCGACGATCACTCGTTCCATCACCACAGACGGGGGCGGCCATTGCGCGTTGGCATCCACATCGCGCGGCGTTGGCGAACAACGCCTCGAGTCCTGGAGGCCGTTTCATGGACAGGATGCCGAGGTTCTGACCGCATCGAGGCTGACCACCGGCTCATGGCCGACGACTTCCGCGGAGTGGACCACCCCGCGCGGCACCTCGAGAATGTCGCCCGCTTCTAGGATCGTTTCCTCTCCTTCGACGATCAGGCGAAACCGCCCGGACACCACCGCATCCATCTTATCGACGTGGTGGGTGTGATCCGGAAAGGAGGTCCCCGGCGGATAGACATACCGGGTTACCGTGTAGCCGAGCCGTTCAAGCTTCCGCCGGAGCGCCGACTCGGAGAGCGGTCCGTCCGTCTCGGGATTCCACCGTATGAGGTTCATGGGATCTCCCCGACAGATCGAGCCTCTTGTCAGTTCGATCGACCTGCGCGCATCGGATCAAAACCGGTCACAAGCGGCACAAATTAGAACAAGCTTACACCGTTTCTGCAAGATCTCCTGGCACGGATCGAGCTTGCACTGGGAACTCGGGGGGAGAAAGAATGATCGCCGTAGCCGGAATGGTGTGAGTATCCCCTTGCGGCGGTGACCGGAGTGTGGACAATGTTGACGTAATGCGGGGGTGGCGCCATGAACTGCACGCGGTTTTTTCTCGTCCTGGTTGTCCTGGTCTGCTGGATCGGCTTGTTCGCGTGCGTGAAGATCCCACGAGAGCAACAGATCGAGTTCGTCTATCTCGCCTTGGGCGCGAGCGATGCGACGGGGGTCGGCGCCTTGCCGTTGACGGAGGGGTATGTCTACTTGATCAAGGACGAGTTGGACAGGCACCTTCCCGGTGTCGCGCTGCTCAATCTTGGCGTTCCGGGAGCCCGGATTAACCTCATCAAAGAGCAGGTGCGACTCGCGGTGCAAGTCGGCACGAAAGCCGATCTCGTCACCGTCTGGACCGGAGCGAACGATCTCATTCACGGCGACGGAGTCGCGAAATTTCAGGAGGACCTGCGGTTCATCCTGCAACATCTGCGGGAGCGCGTCTCCAAGGTCATCATCGTCGCCAACCTCCCGGACCTTACCCAACTCCCGCGCTTTCGTAGCAACCCCGATCCCGCCGTGAACCTGGAGCGTGTCAGCGCGTTCAACCGCGCGATCGAAGAGGAGGCCCGCGCCGCCGGCGCGCCGGTCGTGAACCTGTTCGCCCAACCGGTTCGCGACGACTTGGTCTTCGATCTGGACGGCTTCCATCCAAACGATGCGGGCCATCGGGAAATCGCGCAGCTGTTTCTCAAGGTCGTGCTTCCGGCCTTGGGGGTGAAAAAGTAGGGGGAAGCGGAAGAGCGCGCTGGTCGGTCGGGATGATCGGCCGTGGGAGTGATCGTATGCTGAGAACGCCGATCAGACGCTGGGCTATCGGGTGGATCTTGCTGCTTCCTCTGGCCGGTCAGGCTATGGAGGCAGGGCCTTTCCCGGCGTCCTCCGTTCCGGTTGCCGACACTCCAGCTTCCGTTCTCGTGTATGTGTCCGACTATTTTTCCTTCGTCGGCGCAGATCAACACGGCCGCGTAGCGTTTGCACTGGACAACAATCGGGGACGCGACGGCGACGCCTATCAGGCGGAACACGTTGTCGTGTTGCACGACGAGCAGCAGGGATGGGCGAACGTCGCCGGCAACGGGCGGTTCGAGCATGTCGGAAAGGAACTCAGCCGCATCCCCGACTCGCCGTTCTTTCAGTTTCAGGGGACCCCGGACACCGGGCTCGTCGTGACCAGCGAGACAAACCGGTTGAGCCTCAAGATCGATCCGATTCCGCAGCGGACCCGCCGCACGCACGAGCAATCCGTGATCCGGATGGGATCGGCGCCGGCGGTGTTGACCTGGCAGGGACGGACCATTCCAGGGCGCGTGATTTACGAAGGGCTCGTCATGCCGGACTTCAATCGGCTGACGAGAACCTACTTCCGCCTGTGGAACGAGTTTCAAGGCCTGTATGTGCTGGCCGGCAAGGACGGGGACCTCTACCTGCACAGCCAGCGGAGCGAGCGTCTCGCGGCATTGGCCGGTCGGCTGGTCGGGTTCGCGGTCTTCGATGAACAGACCGATCCCCTGAACGACTTGCGCATCGAGGTGTTGTCCCGCGATTGGGCGCTCGTCTTCTATCGGTGGCCGACCGCTTGGGGCATCACCTGGTACGGGAGCCGCGGCCCCGCCTCGATGACGTTGCACCTGTCCGATCGGAAAACGATCGCCAACTGGGTCATCGGCGGATTTTCAATGGGGATCGTGCAGGGCGAGCTGGTCTACGCCGGTCGCACGTGGCCGGTGTATGGCCTCGCTGAACTGATTATGTAACAGGCGCCCGCGACATGGACGACGAAGTACGAACCGCATTAGAGGAACTGGCCGTGTGGGCCGCCGTCAACGTCGGGCATGCGCCCGGCCGGCTGGAGAAGCGCCTCGTCCTGATGAATGCGTTCGCCGAAGCGGACCGCATCACCGAGGCCGCGATCGGGAAACCCGATCTCGCGCTTCTCGACGCCTTGCTGGACGAGCCGGAGATGTTGATTCCCAATCTCCAGCGTCTCTGGATCGGTGACGACGACGTTTGTTCTAGGTGACCATCGGGCCGCGCAGCCCGGCGATTCACTTTTTTTCTTGCACCTTCGGCGCTGCGCCGATCGCGTCCAATCCGGCCTGCGCGCAGGCGTCGTCCAGGTGGGCGCCAGGCGCCCCGCCGACTCCGATCCCGCCAACTACCTCGCCGCCGATTTCGATCGGCAAGCCGCCGCCCAGGATCAGAATGTTCTCATCCATCCTGTGCAAACCTTGCAGTACCGGCGTCTTGGCCGCCAAGTCCGCCAACTCGCTGGTCGGCCGCCGCAGGCTCGCCGCCGTAAAGGCTTTCTTCGAGCTGCTGCTGACGGTATGCGGTCCGGCGCCGTCTCCGCGCAGGAGCGCGCGCAGTACCCCGGCCCGGTCCACCACCGCCACGCTCACCTTGTACCCGTCCTTCGTGCACTTCTCCAACGCGGCATGCGCAGCCTTGTCCGCCTGCGCGACCGGCAACACCGCCTCCCGCAGCAGTTCATCCGCCGAGGCGGTTTGCATGAATCCGAGCATGAGGCCTGCCACTAGCGCCAGTGTTTTCATTTCAGCCTCCCTGTTGTCCACGTTCGATAGCCGAACCAGCCGGCGGAGCGGTGCGGCCGGTTCGGCGCAAACCGCCGTATAGTACTGAGGGCGCCGGCGTGACGCAACGGTCGTCGAGACGTGCCGGCATCGCGTCCGCTGGCTTCACGACTTCAAAAGGAGTGTCCCACTGAGGGCAACCATCTGGGAAGCTCTCTCAACGCCATGAGTGAACCTGGCACCTCGCCGAAGCGATCGTCGCAACACCGCCGAGTGAGCCGGGTTCCTTGTGGTCTCGTGCGGCCGGCTCCCCATCGTCGCGTGCATCTCGGCCCCCTCCAGCCTCGCCGTCCAACTCGCCTGGGAATTCGGTCTCACGCTCGTCGGCTTCTTGCGCGGCAAGCGGTTTGTTATCGATACGGGGGAGGAGCGCCTTCGCTTGTCCCCGCCCGCCGGCTCCTGAGCGTTCCGCCCGAGCTCACGCCTCACACGCCCAGCCGACGCGTCAATCCTCCGCCGGCCTTTATGACCTGATAAGCTACCTTTATGGACCTCAATGTGCTGATCGTCGGCGGAGGCATTCACGGCGTCGGGCTGCTGCATGACCTTGCCACCCGGAAGATCGAGGGCGTTCACCTGGTCGAACAGGCCGAGTTGGCGTCGGGCACGTCCAGCCGCACGACCAAATTGGCGCACGGTGGGCTGAGGTATCTGGAGCATCCGGCGCAATGGGGCCTCGTGCGCGAAGCCCTCCGGGAACGCGCGCTCCTGCTCCGCAACCTGCCCGAACTGGTCTCGCCCCTTCGCTTCGTGTTGCCGAACTTCACAGGCGGGAGACCCACCTGGCTCGTCCGCATCGGGCTCGCTCTCTATGACTGGCTTGCTCGGCAGAGCGGGCTTCCGAAGGCACGCCATCTCACCAATGCCGAGATCGCGCAGATGGCGCCGTACCTCCGCCGCGAGAGGCTCGCTCAGGACGTGCGGTCAGGCTTCCTCTACTACGATGCCCAGATGCTTGATGACGTGATCGTGCGCGTCGCCGCTCGCGCCGCCACCCGCTTAGGAGCCACGTTCGCCGAGCACACGCGCGTGGAAGAGGTCGCGCCGGAGAGTGAAGGATTTCGCGTCCGCCTCGCCACCCCTGATGGCCGGCACATGGTGACGAGCCGGGTGATCGTCAACGCGACGGGAGCCTGGGCGAATGCCAACCTGCTAGCCTGGGGGCACAGCCCGCAGGTGCCCTGCCTCCTCAACGTGGGCTCCCATCTGTTGTTCGCACCGGAGGCCGTGAGCGCTTCACCGGAAGACTGCGCAGCCGCGCTCTTGCAGCACGACGATGGACGCGTGCTCTTTTTCATCCCCTGGCAAGGGAACTGGTTACTCGGCACCACCGAATCCGTACTCGAAGGAACACCGGAGAAGTGGGAGTGCCCGCCGGATGATCGCGAGTATCTTCTCCGTGTGGCCGAACGGAATCTCGCCCTCATCGAGCCGGCGCGCCACACACGGGAGTTCTTCTGCGGCATCAGAACGATTCCGCTTCCCCACCATAGAGTGAAGCTCCAAACCCGTTCGGCGCCGGACGCCTGGCGCGAGAAGCCTTTTGCCTCGCCTTGGTATCTCCGCACGGTGGATCGCGATGTCTCCGCATTGTCCCGCGAAGCCGTGGTGGATGAACCCGCGCCCAATCTGTTCACCATCTACGGCGGCAAGTTCACCACCTATCGGGCGCTCTGCGAGCGGGTCGGCGATCGCCTCGCCGCCAGGCTGGGCCATCCGACGCCCAGCGGCACTCATCTGAAAGAGAATTGGTTTCTGGACGATCTCAAGCAGACAGAGCCGGACCTCTTGCGCCCTGACCCCAGCCTCCGCCGGCGGTGAGCCGTCAGCTAAAAGCATGCCGAGAGCGGCTCTCGACGATTTTGCCGTCTGCTCGGCATTTCCACCGACTGCACGTTGACCCGATCAGTCTGCTTGTATATCCTATCGTATATACAGAGCGGAGGAGATTCATGAAGACGGCAAAGATCTTTATGAGCGGGAACAGCCAGGCGGTCCGAATTCCGAAGGAGTTTCAATTGAAGGAAGACGAAGTAGAAATCCAGAAAAAGGGTGACACGCTCATCCTTCGACCGAAGCGGAAAACGTGGGCGACGCTCGCCGCAAGCCTGAAGAAGTTTACCGACGACTTCATGGCAAAGGGTCGAGAACAACCCCGCCTTCAGAAAAGGCGCCGAGCCTTCTCATGAAGTTCATGCTCGACACAAACATCTGCATCTATCTTATCAAGAGACAGCCGGAGGCCGTGCTCGATCGCTTCGCATCGCACCCGGTCGGAGACGTCGGCATCTCGGTCATCACGTTGGCCGAATTGGAGTACGGCGCGAGCAAGAGCAGCAATCCGTCCAGAAACCGCGAAGCGCTGAAGCAATTTGTCCTGCCCCTGGAGATCGCGGCGTTCGATCGTTCTGCAACCATCACCTACGGAAAGATCAGAGCCCTTTTGGAGGAAAGAGGTCAGCCGATCGGCTCAATGGACATGCTGATCGCCGCCCATGCGTTGAGTCTGGGGGCCCGGCTGGTGACCAACAACATCAAGGAGTTCAAGCGCGTGCCAGGCCTGCGAGTGGAGAATTGGACCTGATTTCCCGCAAGCTCCGCTGCGCAGCCCCCGCGATTGCGAGGGAATCAACGAGAGCCTATATTGCCGCCGGACCGATCCGGGAGCGTATGAAAAAACCAGATACCCCAGGGTGAGGCATGAGTGAGTTGGTAAAGACCTTCGGTTTGTTTATCCTGACCGCAATCGCGGAGATTGTCGGCTGTTATCTTCCGTACCTCTGGCTGAGGAAAGATGGGTCCGCTTGGCTCCTGGTGCCGGGCGCGCTGAGCCTCTGTCTGTTCGCGTGGCTGTTGTCGCTTCATCCCACCGCTGCAGGCCGGGTCTATGCTGCCTATGGCGGCGTGTACGTTGCCGCAGCCATCTTGTGGCTCTGGTTGATGGATTCGGTACGGCCCACAGCATGGGATCTTATCGGCTCAGGCGTGGCGATAGTGGGTATGTGCATCATCATGTTCGGCCCGCGTCACCCATAACCGGCACGGTGAGCGGATGGCCCGGCTCCCCTCGGCCGGCGCTGGAGTGCGGCGGGAGAACGTTATAGCCGGGGGGGCTGACCCCTTATTTTTGTTCTTCGCCGTTCAAAAGCTTGCGACTAATACGCTCGAAGACTCCATCCCGCCGCAAGGGAGCCAAAGAAAAGGGGTCGGGAGTCTTTATTGTTTGTCAAGCCTCACGGATAAGCATTGTATTTGGAAAGGACTCCCGACCCCTTTTCCCCATGCGTGCCGACCTTTCAATTGCCGGGCGTCACCATCACCCCCGGAGATCTAAACCGTGATCCGGATCTGGACACTGAGCTGCGGCGCTCACCCTTCACTCGCGTATTCGTGTACAACATGCTCGGCCACACGGTCTACGAGTGGCAGAGTGAAACTGGCTGGCGGTGCATCTAGGAGATGCCCCGCGGCATCCACTGCAACGGGCACCGAGCTGTGGTTCAAGCGGTATCTAGCTGACCCCGAGATATGCAAAGACCCGAAGGGCTGGGCGATGCGTGAAGCGGAGCGTGTGCTGAACGAGCTGCGGGGAGTCCGCAAGAATCGCAGCCACCCATGAACGCGTCGCCTAATTTGAAAAGGCGCGTGATGTTGGACCGGCCGCATGACCGCCGGGATAGCCGCTGGAGGCAGCTTTAGGTAAGGCACCCATGCGGTCCACGGCTAAGGTACGGAGGCAGCGGTGAACTGGGAAAAGGGCTTACAGCGAATGGGTATCGTCTGCTCGGTCGCGGTCCTGGTGCTCGGGATCGTGCGCGACGCCCGGACCCTGACGGAATACCAGCGGGCCGAGGTGACGTTCAGGGATGGAAAACGCTACACCGTGGTGCTGCCGCACCTCAGACAGCTGGTTGACCGAGTGGACGGTACTGCCTGGTTGTACCCGTACTGGGGGGAATGGAGCCAAGACAAACTTGTTGAGGCGGAAACACGGATCTACGGGACGTCGAGAAACAAGTTCCTCACCGATCAGGGGGATGTGGGACCATTCAGCCAAGAGAAGCTTGACAGGGTCGTCAGCAGAATAAGCAAAGAGTTCAAGGAAGCACAAAAAATATTCCAGGAATTTGGCGGCCTGATCTTTCCTCACTTCCATTCGAAGAGGGAGCAAAGGGTCCACAGGTTTAAATTACTGGGCTATCCCTTAGGAGAACCTGAAGATTTTCTGTTCGATCAGATTGCGGCGGAGTTGGTGACTACGCATACCGTGCCCCAGGAACCGATGCGAGCGATCACCGTCACGTGACACGGCTATGCGGTAAGGTCCTGGGCCGCCAAGGTCCCTTCGCCAACAGCGCAGCCGACCCAAGAACAGATCGCAGAGGCGAAGAAGAGAACTCTAGATTACCTACTTTT
Organism: Nitrospira calida; assembly: GCF_976986435.1. Lineage (NCBI taxonomy): Bacteria > Pseudomonadati > Nitrospirota > Nitrospiria > Nitrospirales > Nitrospiraceae > Nitrospira > Nitrospira calida. The sequence continues at coordinate 1,172,821 of NZ_OZ335950.1, read as the reverse complement.
GCGCATCCCAGCAGTGCGCCGGTTCCAGGAGGAGGATCGACAACTCCGCGAGAATAGGCGAAGGGCCGGGCTGCCGGAGTACTCTGAAGAAGAGAAACTCGCGCGGGAATTCTGGGATGATGAAACGAAAGCCATCTATTACCATCTTGAGCTGAAGGAACCACCCCCAACGGTGGAGGACCTGAAGGTGTGCCTCGAGGACGTGAGCGATGAGACTCGCATGGCCATGGTTGAGATGCAGATCGTGCGCGTAACGCTTCAATAGCCGACGCGTCGCCTGTCCGAGGCGTTCTACATCGCCCGCACCGCTTTGCTCGTCATCGTCCTCTGGAGGGTGTTCTTCCCGGCCTTTGGACGCTGCAGGGATTCAGGCGTTCCCGATGAGGCGAAGGGCACCGGTGGTACCAGCAGGCGCAAGGCGGTTACGTCCTCAGCCGAGAGCGGAGGCAATCCCGTCCGAACACGACCTTGACAGGCCCATTGGCATGCCAATGCATTCCGGTTTTCCTCAGCACTGGTCGGAGTGGCTTGACCGGCACATTTGGCCGCAGATTCAGACCATGATGTTCCATGACAGCTTTTTCAAACTATTCAGCTATGCTCGGGAACTCACTAGGGAGTTCAGCGGTCCTATCGGATGGCTCATGGAGGTCGGATATGTCACCACTCAGGCGGCGGCTATTCGCAGACTGTGTGATCCCCGCAAGGATGTCATTTCCCTGAGACGACTGCTTGAAGAACTCAAGTTACTTGTAAGACTCCAGTCAAAGAGCAACTTTCAGGTTGAAGAGCTTTCCGGCAAGCTGAGACGCTGTGACTATGTTTGCCGCATGGCGAATAACTACATCTTCCACACCGCAGACCCGCGCCGCAGGCCAAACCTCAGCGAGTGGAAGTTGCTGGTCGATCACCTGACTGAAGCACAGAAAGCAATTTGTGAGGTTGCCGTTACACTCGACCGTGACTTATTGAAGCGAAGGAACTACGTCGAAATCATTCCTGTACCTCAGTACAACTTCACGGAGGAGTTCGAGTCGTGGGTAGGAGCCAGTAACATTCAGAAGCTCCGGGACTACTTCCATAGCTACCGTCGTAAGATAAAGGCTTGGATGACCCGCCCTAACTAGACAGCCTCCACGTTTGTTGAACCATTCGAGAACAAGAAAAGTTCGACACAGAGTCCTAGCAGGGTGTTTATATTGACTCCCCCTTTGATGCAAGGTCATGAGTCATGGCGATGAGTTCTGACTCCGCGCAGATATTCGGCCTCGTGGTGAACCCGTCTGTGATGGGAAGAAAAGGGGACGTTCTACTTTTCTGTTGACCGGACGTCTAGGTCCTGCTGGCATGCCAGCATTCCCGCACGGCCCGCGGCTCGGGAGGCCTGTGCTCCCACGTCATCAACCGCAGCGCCCGGTTCGCGATCGAAGCGTGGGGACAGCTGACAGTGCGACGGTTGGGCTTGGAGGCGAGCTTTCTTCTCAACGTGGGTTCCTGACACGTTTATAAAAGTAGAATGTCCCCTTTTCTTCTTCTTTTCTTCTTCTTCTTTTCTTCTTCTTCTTTTCTTCTTCTTCTTTTCTTCTTCTTCTTTTCTTCTTCTTCTTTTCTTCTTCTTCTTTTCTTCTTCTTCTTTTCTTCTTCTCCTTTTCTTCTTCTCCTTTTCTTCTTCCGCGCAATCTCCTCCCGCAATTGTGCGGCCCAGCCATCGGCCAATCACGTCACCGTCTGCTGGGTCGAATACCAGTACCGGTTGCCATCCATGTAGAGATACGTTGCCCGGTCGGACAGCCACCGCGGGGCATCCCCGAAGACCGCCGTTCTCGCCCGGCTACACGCACCCCAGCCGCACCTACCGGTTGCCAATGCCGCGGTGAGCCGCATGCTGGGTCGGAGCCGAACCCAGATAAATCGTCCTCGCAACGCGCCGGCAAGCTGAATACCACCCCAGGTTCGGGTCCTCGCGATCCAGCGCCAGCGAGTGCGGACTGTCCAGGTTTCTCTCGATCACCGACCCTTATTAGTGGGTCGAACCCTTTTATTTTTGTTCTCTTATTTGTGTTTTTTGTTTCGGTCCCGCTTGGGCCATGTGTCATGCACAAGAGGGAGGCCGGAGGCTGCAGGGTGGGGCAAATCGGCTGCCTGGAGCCAAATCAATGACCAGAATCACATGTTAGGCGTCGGCATCGAACTGCACTTGCGGAATCGACCACAGGGCGGTGATCCCCAGCACGGCATCACAGAGCCGGTTGGGCATTGTGGCGTTTTGACTCTCTGTGTGGCGCTGACATCCTGCCAGAAATTCCAGAAAGAAACCTCCTTAAAAAACAAAAAGCGATCTTGCCGAGCAATGGGCGCGCATTGCCCAGCCCTCGGTCGCCCCTAGCAGTCCGCTCCCCGCTTGTCCCGGTTCATCCCTGAACTCCCCGGAGCCCCGTGTTCACGCCCTTCCGAGGTTTCTTCCGGCCTCCCTTCCTGTCGCATCGGATCCCCAAAAATGCTCGCACAACATGAAAAACTTTTCACCTGCACATCAGACGCTTTTCATCTTCGGTTGTATCGTCTTGACGAACACCATCACGAGGTGTGGCAGAAACGGGCGGGAATGTCGATAAGGGAAAGCACAGTGCATAGGAGGCAGCCATGAAGACTGACGATCTGATCGGATTGGCATTGATCGGTGCGTTCTTCGGCATCATGGTCTCGGTCGCGCTTCTCTCGAACGTCATCAAGGGTTGACAGGCTTACAGGCTTCTCACTTGGGGAGCAACTTCGGACCGAAAAGGTCGGACCGTGGAAAGAGGATTGAAAACGGAGGAGGTGGCCCATGAAGCACCCGCAAAACACCGTGTACCAGTACCTGCTCATGGTCGGGATCTTCAAGTTGGCCGTAATCTTTTGGATTCTCGCATGGTTCATCTGACTGTCATCAGAAGAGGTGGTGTCCTTTTCGGCGACCTCAATCGATAGCAGCGCTCAGGCCATGGAACGGCAGGGTATGGCAGTGCCTTCTCAAGAATTTTCGCCCTTCTCAAGGCACCACCCTGAGTTGTTAGAATCATTGAGGAAAGCCGATGGGATCGCCCATGCTAACCGGTCGACCGGCATCGGCGGCGGATCGGACCTCACGGAGAGTCGTGATGCGCATTCTGTTAGCCGAAGATGACGAGGATCTGGCCCGTTTTATCTGCAAGGGGCTGCGGGAAGAACAGTACGCGGTGGAAGCGGTCGGAGACGGCGAAGCCGCGCTCGAGCTAGCTGAGACGGGCGGCTTCGACCTGCTGATCTTCGACCTGCTGCTGCCCAAGCTGGATGGCCTGAGCTTGTGCCGGAGACTGCGCACTCAGGGAGATCACACACCGATTCTCTTGTTGACGGTGAAGGATACCGTCGAGGACAAGGTCCGTGGCTTAGACGCTGGCGCGGATGATTACATGACCAAACCGTTCGCGTTCGCCGAGTTGCTGGCGCGCGTACGGGTTCTCTTACGCCGTGGCACATCGGTGAGCGGCACTCGCCTGAAGGTTGACGATCTGGAAGTCGATCCAGCCGCCCGGCGCGTCTGGCGGGCAGGCAAGGAGATTTCTCTGACCAACCGAGAGTATGCCCTATTGGAATATCTGCTGAGAAATCGGAATCGCGCCTTGTCGCGTGCAGCCATCATCAATCACGTTTGGGGGCTTGCCTATGATCCCATGACCAACATCGTCGATGTGTACATCCGTGCCCTTCGAGCCAAAATCGACAAGGGCTATGCTCGCTCGTTGATCACCACAGTGCGTGGCGTCGGATACATGCTCAAAGACGATGAAAAATGAATACTCAGGGGGACGAATGAAGTCCTTTCGAAGTCGAATCCGGTACTCCGCAGTGGCACTCGTGGCCGTCCTCTTGGCCACGTTCAACGCCTTCGTGTATTGGGGGTTCGAAACCCTGTCCGGGCAATACATGGACGCCCGGCTTCACGGGCTGGCTCAGACGCTGGCCGAACTGTTCGAACGACACCCGGAGTTCCTCATGGCCTCCGAAGGTGAAATTGCCCGCTACCAAGGAACCTTGTCGCCTCGCGTGACGGAACTCCGGGAAGTTCTGCACTCCGTCCAAGTGCTGTCCCTCAATGGAGAGGTCATCTGGAAGGGAATGGATGTCCTTCAGAACCACCCTGCCAGCGGTGTGGTTTTGGACCGTGTCCGGAACGGCGAGTTCGCTTTTGAAACGGTGCGGACGCCCGCGGGCATGCTGGTCCGGCGGATCGTCATCCCGCTTCACCGCGAAGACGAAGTTCGGTTCGCTCTCCAAGCCGAGGCATCGCTCAGCCATTTCGAGAAGACGCATCGCAACCTAATGGGGCTCCTGTCGATCGGCTCGGTCTTTGTCATCGGGGTGGCTTGGCTCGGCGGGAGTTGGATCGCGCGGCAGGTCCTCCTCCCGGTCGAGGCCCTGAACCGCGCTGCGGAGGAAATCTCGGCCTCGTCGCTACGGAGTACGGTGAGCTTGCACGTTCCCTACAAGGAGTTCACACAACTGGCCCAGGCATTCAACGGCATGCTCGAGCGGCTCAGAAAAGCGTATGAAAGTCAACGCCGTTTCGTGGACGACGCAGCCCACGAGATTCAGACCCCGCTTACCGTCATTCAGGGCAATCTGGAGTGGGCTGCGCAAAAGCCTCGCACGTACGAAGAGTACCGTGAAGTGCTCACCACGAGCTTACGGCACGTGGCCAGACTGATTACCTTGGCCAAGTCACTGCTGATGCTCACCCGGTTCGGCGGCGAGACTCCACCGGTTCACCTTGCCCCACTATCGCTGGAGCCAATCCTCAGTGAGCTTGTGGAAGACCTCAGGCCCTTGGCGCAAGATCGTGGCCTCACGTTAACACTAGAACTGGAACCTATACCAAAAATTCAGGGAGATGCAGAGCGACTCAAGCAAGTGCTGATCAATTTACTAGACAACGCGTTCCGCTATACGCCGCCCGGCGGATCCGTCACCGTGCGAACCAGCCGAGTAGGAGATAGGGTCGCCATCGCGGTCCGCGACACCGGCGTAGGCATCCCAGTCGACGCACTACCTATGATCTTCGAACGTTTCTACCGGGGAACGGAAACCAAAGGTCACAACCCGGACGGTGTCGGATTGGGCTTGGCGATCGTCAAGGAAATCGCCCAAGCCCATAACGGCTCGGTGACTGTCGACAGCACAGTCGGCTTGGGATCCACATTTACCTTATGGTTGCCAGCCGTTGCCGCGTGAAAGTGTTTTCATCATCCCTTCATGCCTTTTTCACGTTCACAGGTTAGGATTGAAGGTAAGGGAACCTGCGAAAGCGTCGGACCGGTCACGGACACAACGATCACACAGAACGATTGTTCGTGTGGAAAACGCAAACGGCGGAAGACGGACTGAAGGAGGGAGGAAACCATGAGCGCGATGGGAGCGATTGCAGTTGTGATGTTTTTCTGGTTGTTGGGGGTTTTCGGACTCGTCCTCGCGCAACAGGCCGGGGAGTCGTACCAAAATCAAGACCGGCGCAACGGCCAACGAGTCGCGGCGTAACCGCATGGAGGCTCGGGCCGGGGAGTCCATTGTTCCTTGTTCCGAGTCCCGGTATCTTCTTCCGCTAAAGATCCGCATCTGTCAGCACCCGCGTAGGCCGCCCGACTCCCCGTTGACCACCGGTAGGGCCCCGGCTTCCCAACTCGTTGAATGCGCCGGTCATCTTAGGTCCACCGAATCCACACCGCATTTCAGGAGCCGGCTGTCTGAATCGACTCGGTGAGCTGTCCGTTTCTGCCACGCCTGGTTCCAATCCAAGGTAAACACGGGCCGCACCGCAGCCCAGCGCTCTTTCTAGGGTGGCGAATTCATTCGCTCGGTTTAATTCATGAAGCGCGGTGGGCTGGGATCCACGTTGCGGCCCTGCAGGCGGCCGCAAGGGCTCGCAAGAAAAGACTCCCGACCCCTTTTTTCCATGATTGCCGACTCCACGCTGAATATGCTTTAATCCGCCGCATGTCAGCGGCCGGCCGATCACATACCGTCTTGCCAGCTCCATTCCCGCCGCTTCACCCACGCTAATCACGGCAGCGTCGGGTTGTCGCACAGGCTATGTCCATGACTCAGTATTGGAGACTCATATACACGTCCGTCGTTCAAAGCAGCCTTGCGTTGCTCCTGACGCTCGCGGCACCGGCTGCTGGCCTGGCCGAGACTCCGCACTCCTCCAGCGATCTGTACATCCGGCAGTTGGATGAACTCTCCGCCCTCTGGAGCTTCTACAAGAAGACATACATCGTGAACGGCCGCGTCATCAGCCTGGACGAGAACGGGATCACGACCTCGGAAGGCCAAAGCTATGCGATGCTGCGCGCCGTGTGGTCGAACGACCGGCCGACCTTTTCCAGCGTGTGGACATGGACGAAGCAGAATCTGCAGGTCCGGCCCGACAAGCTGTTTGCCTGGAAATGGAAAGGCAAGGTCCTCTCCCTCAATTCCGCTACGGACGCCGACGCAGACATCGCGCTGGCGCTGATCCTGGCATCGCGGCGATTCGACGAGCCGACCTACGAGCAAGACGCCCTCGCGATTCTGGATTCGATCTGGAAGACGGAGGTCCTGACGATCGGCCGGCGGGCTTACGTAACCGCCGGCAACTGGGCGCCGCAGGAAGACTATCCGACGATCCACACGGCCTATCTGGCGCCCTATGCGTACGAAGTCTTCGCGAACGTCGATCGGCGCCATCCGTGGAGACAGCTCATCGAGAGTTCCTATGCGATCCTGCGGTGGCTCTACTTCGAGAAGAAGCTGCCGCTGCCGCCGGAAATCATCTACCTCAACAAGCGCACCGGTGAGCTGCTGCTGAAGCATCCGCAGTCCGGCGCGTCGGCCCAGTTCGGCTATGATGCAGTGCCGTTGTTCTGGCGGATGGCGGTGGATGCCGATTGGTTCGGCCACCGTGCGGAAGCGGATCTCCGACGCCAGATGCTGGCCTTCTTTTGGAAAGAATGGCAAGCGCGCAAGAAATTCTTCGACCAGTACACCGTGACCGGTGAGCCCCGCTCCACGCTCGAAGGGCTGCCGCTCTACGCGACTGTCCACGCGCTCGCTCTCCAGGAAAGCCACGATCTCGCCCGTATCCTGAGCGAAACGAAACTCGGACCGCTGCACAGCAAAGCGCTCGCCGGGAAAGACACGCCTTACTATCTCCACAACTGGCTCTGGTTCGGGCGCGCATTCGAGCTGCATCTCATACGGACCTACGACGAGTTCCTCGGCTTTCTCCGCCCGTTCGACTTCAAAGGCTTCGCCGCCCATTTCCCCTGGGAACTGTTTTTCGTGACGATCGGCCTCTATATCGTGGCGCGGTACCACCCGCTGTTGCAGCTCGCGTTTCTCGCCTGCGGCTTTATGCTGTGCGGCCGCTATCTCGTTTGGCGTTTCACCCACACGCTGAACTTCGTAGAGACCGCCGGACCGTTCATCAGCCTCTCGCTCTGGGCGGCGGAGCTGTACGCCTTTTCGACGGTGGTGCTGCTCCTGGTGCAAGTGGGACTGGGAAGGAAACAGCCGCGCCACGCGCCCCCTCAGGCGCCGCCCGGTTTCGCCCCGTCCGTAGACATCTTCATCCCGATCTACACGGAGTCGTGCGAGATTCTCGAAAAGACCCTCATCGGCGCCGGTGCGATCGAGTATGCGAACAAGCGTCTCTACGTGCTGGACGACGGGCATCGGCCGGAAGTGGCCAAGCTGGCCGCCGACTACGGCGCCGTGTATATCAAGGGGCCTCGCCGGCATGCCAAGGCCGGAAACCTGAACCATGCGTTGACCCACACGTTGGGCGAACTGGTGGTCGTGTTCGATACCGACCACATTCCGGTCACGAGCTTTCTTAAGGAAACCGTCCCCTTCTTCGCCGACCCGAAGGTGGCGTTCGTCCAGACGCCCCACCACTTCTACAACCAGGACATCTATCAGCGCGCGCTCGCCGCCGGGCCGCGGATTCCGAACGAGCAGGATCTGTTCAACCACGCCATTCAGGGCGGGCGCGCGCCGTGGAACGGCGCGTTTTTCGTCGGCAGCGGCGCGGTCTTTCGGCGCAGCGCGATCGCTGAGATCGGCGGGTTTAACCTCATGAGCATTACCGAGGACATTCACACCAGCCAGCACCTGCACGCCAAGGGATGGCGGTCGGTGTTCGTGGACAAGGATCTCGCCGTCGGGCTGACGGCGGAAAACCTGTCGTCCTACATCGTGCAGCGGCGGCGCTGGATGCTCGGCTGCTTGCATATCTTCTTCAGGGACAACCCACTGTTCTGTCGGGGGCTGACACTGCGGCAGCGTTTGGGTTATTTCGCCTCGCTCTATTACTTTTTCTTTCCCGCCGCGCGAGTTATCTTCTGGATCACCCCGCTCTACTACCTGTTCTTCCATCTCCATCCGATTTTCTCGGAGGTCTCGATCCTGGTCGCATACCTGCTCCCGTTTCTTGTCGTCCTGCCGTTGCTCTCCTACGCGCTCCTGCCCGGCTGGCCCCGTCTGCTTTGGGCTTCTCTCTATGAAATGCCGATCAGCTTCCCCCTGTTCCGATCCATGTTCGATCTGCTGCTCCCCAAACGGCTGGGCTTCAAGGTCACGCCGAAGGGGCTTACGTCAGACCGAAGGAAGTTCGCCTGGGATTCCGCGAAAGGTCTCGTCCTCGCCACCGTCATCACGATCGTCGCCATCGGCAAGGGTCTGACGGAGTTCTTTTACTTCGGCATCGAAAAAGACGCCTACTTCTTCAACCTGAGTTGGGCCTCGCTGAATCTACTCCTCTTGCTGGCCGGACTCCTCATCGCCTGGGAGAAGCCGCAACGGCGCGCGGAAGAGCGGGTGCGAAAATCTGTGCCCTTCACCCTGCAGGACAACACCTTCACCCTGCATGGGCAGACCACGGATCTCAGCTTGACCGGCATCTCCTTCATCACCCCATCCGCTGACCCGATCCCGCCCTCTGTCGAGCTCACGCTGCATGACCGGCGCCCCATCACGTGCCGCTGCCGGGTCGTTTATCACGAACGGATCGGCCGTCAATACCGATGCGGCCTCACCATGCTGGACGTGAATCGGGAGACGCGCCGGGCATTGATCTTGAATCTCTTTGCCGACGCCAATACCTGGCGGGACGCACACGAAGACCGCGTGCGGAGCAACATGTTGATGGCCTGGCTTTTCTTTTGCGGGATCGCGCGCGGGTTTCGACCGGCCAGACGGACTCGCCGTCGTATCGCGCGCCGCAGAACCTGGCGGCTCGTACATGTCCAGGTCGGATCGCACCGGAGGCTAGTGCTGGTCCGCGACTGGTCCGCGCGCGGCGCCGGCGTCATTTGTCTGAACGGTCAGACTCCGCAAGAGGGACTGTGGCACTTCCTTGACCCGGTGTACGACGACGCGCCACTCCGGCCCGTGTACGAACGCCGCGTCCTCCTTCTTTTCCGCCGGGTCGGTTTGCAGGCCGATGCGCGGCTTCCTCGAGAGCCCGAGTGGGAATTGGCGTTTTCGAGCACCATTGAACAGTCACATTCATGAGGCCATCACGATGCCCCGATTGAGCAAGAGGCTTTCCGCCGCAGGCCTGCTGTGCGCGGTCTTCTGGAGCGCATCCGTCTGGGCCGCCGACTTTACAGAGTCTTGGTACATGTCCCGCGGACGGGCGAACATGGAGATCGGCAACTACAAGGCGGCGATCGAGGCGTTCGAAAAAGTCGTCGAGAAGAATCCGGACAATCGAGAGGCGATGCGCAGCCTGGGTCTCGCGTATGAAAAACAGGGTTTGCGGGACAAAGCAATCGAACAATTTGACCGGTATCTCGAGAAATGGGAGGACGACCCGGAGATCGCGTTCAAACAAGCGCAGGCACTTGAATGGTCGCGTTACGCCTACCGCGAGAAAGACATGATGAAGTATTACCGGATGGGACTGAAGCGGAAGGACGACCCGCGCATGCGCCTGAAGTACGCGGCCCATCTGGCGAAGCGCAAGGAGACCAGCCGGGAGGCCATCGCGCAATATGAAAAGGTCCTGGTGAAGGAACCGCGCAATGTCGAGGCCCATCGGGGATTGGCCAAGGCCTATGCCTGGCTGGGCGACAACGACAAGGCGCTGTACTACACCAATCTCGCGCGGGACTATTCGCGGCGCGAACCTGGCGACATGACCGTGCTGCGCCGCGAGATGATGAAAGGGCGGGAGCCGACCGTAGAGGGCATCATGGGCGTCCTCGCCCAGCCTGAGCGACCCTTCGAATTGTACGGCCTTCGGCTCGGCTCGCGCGGGAAGATGGACTTGACGCCGTTCACCACGAGCACGCTGGAAGTGGGAGCCGAACACTTCTGGGATTCATCGGAGAACCGGTCGGGCGGATACCTGTCGCTCGGGAATCAGCTTCGCTTCAATCCGACGATCCGCCTGGACACCCTGCTCGAGTATCACGGGGTGACCAGAGGCGACGGGCTGGCCTACAAATTCGAGTTCACGCATGAAGCGACGGCCTTCACGATCCGGCCCGGGGTGAAACGGGAATTCCGGTACGATTCATTCGCCGCCCTGGTTGGATCGCGCAAGACCGGCCCGCTCCTCGGCCTCGCCCGTTCGACGCTTTTTTACTCCGACCTGACGTTCGAGACCGGCCAAGCGCGGGTGGACGTGACGCCGTTCGTTGGATGGGTTTCGGCCGAGAACCTCGACAACAACGCCCAGGTGGGACTGGATATGAAAATCACCGTACCGTTCTGGCAGGACGATCGCTGGGACGTCTACGCGGAATATCTTTTCTACCTCACCCACTACACCGAAGATCAGTCCGGCTTCAGGCCCAGCGTGATCGAGCCGCTGCCGGGCGGCTATTTCAGCCCCAGCGTCTTCGTGAACCAGATCCCGCGTTTCGCGGCCACCTATGTCGCCGAGAACAAGGGTGAGTTGTACATGGCGGCCGGCCCGGCGGTGCAGTACATCGACGAGGCGACGAAATCACCGGTCTTTCGGGTCGGCGGCGACGCCCACGCCTCGTACACCATGAAGCTTCCGCAGCGGTTCCTGTTCAAGGTACTGGCGGACTTCACCCAGATTGCCACCGTGTATATCCGGTTCCAGATGAACGCGCTGCTGGTGTATACGTTCTGACTTTCCTTGCTGACGGCGAACAGTGAATCATTCACAGCTATTGGCTACTTGCCACTCGCTATTTTTTAAGGCGTGAATATTTCGGGCCAGGATGACTTGCCGTCGAGCGGAAGTATTCTGTTCGGCGCTTTCGGTTGGCTATGCCATTGACCGAAAGATGTGGACGATCCGGCCTCACAGCCGTCGGTCATCGGCGGCAGGTGTCCGAGGAGCCCGCTAGTCGACGAGCGCCGTTCAGGCTCCTTCGCCCGTCTCCGGTGTATACTGTCTATTACGTTCGCCCCGTTATACCCGACGACGAGGTCGAATCGCGGGCACGGGGCCCCGACGGCCAGCATGTGCACAAGGAGCCGACATGACCTTGACTGCCTATAACCAGGTGCCGATCCCCTCGTTCATGTACGGCACGGCGTGGAAAAAGGAGGCGACCACGGCCCTGGTCCAGCAAGCTGTGCGGGCCGGATTCCGCGCGATCGACACAGCCAATCAGCCGCAACATTATGACGAGCCTCGCGTGGGAGAGGCCTTGCGGCTGCTCGCGGCCGACGGCATCTCACGGGAGAGCCTGTTTCTTCAGACGAAATTCACACCCCTGAACGGCCATGACCACCGGATCCCGTACGATCCCACGGCCGATCTGACCACCCAGGTCGCCCAGTCGTTCGAGGGCTCGTTAGCGCACCTTCACACCGACTATCTCGATTCCTATGTTCTCCACGGACCGTATTCGCGGCGAGGCTTGGGTCAGGCGGACTGGGAGGTGTGGGCGGCCATTGAAGGACTCTTTCGGGCAGGGAAAACCAGAATGATCGGCATCAGCAACGTGACGGCTGAACAACTCGCTCTCCTGTGCGAACACGCTACCGTCAAACCTATGGTGGTGCAAAACCGGTGTTACGCCGTGCTGGGATGGGATAAAGAGGTGCGAGAGATTTGTCGAATCCACGGTATCATCTATCAAGGCTTTTCGCTTTTGACCGCCAATCGACAAGTCCTCGTGGATTCGGACGTGCGCGCCATCGCCGCGCGACATGGGACCGGCGTCGCCCAGGTCATCTTTCGGTTTGCCATGCAGGTGGGCATGCTCCCGTTGACCGGCACCACGAACCCGCAACACATGAAGGAAGACCTCCAAGCCGAACAGTTCACCCTCTCTCCGGAAGAACTCGATCGGATAGAAACCATCGCGCTGTAGACCGAACATCCGATGAATGAGACTCCGGCATTCCAGACAGGCCCCTCGGTCCGAGGCACCAAATCAGTCGCCACAAGGCCATGTCATGCGGAAGTCGAGTTCGGACAGATGGCAATGGCGGATATGCCGGTGACAAGGCTACCGGCCGCCTTTTTTGCGAGATCGCTTCACGGGCGCGGTTCGGCTGGTCCGCCGAGACCGACCACCGGCCAGCTTTGCCGGTCTTCGCGCGATGCCAGTCACACCGACATCCTCCACCAGTGCGCGCAACGGCTCCGCCACCGACCAGGCTTGCGCCGGACAGCCGCGCGGTCGGTGCGGCGCTTCCCCGTCGAAGATTTCCGAGACCTGTCCCAGACAGGCCTCGCCGAGGTGTCGCTCGATTCCCTGGAGAAACGCCTGTGCGGTCTTTTTCGCGGCGGCCGTTTTGCCGTGGACCTTGATCCAGGCCGTGAGGAACGGACCCAACAAAAACGGCCAGACCGTTCCTTGATGATACGCGCCGTCCCGCTCCGTCACGCCCCCTTCATAACGGGCGCGATAGCGAGGATCGGTCGGCGCCAACGTGCGGAGGCCGACTGGCGTCAATAAGTGTTCTTGCACGACCTGCACCACTCGCTTCGCCTGCTCATGGCTGAGCAGCCCGTCGTTCAGCGAGACGGCGTAGAGTTGGTTCGGTCGGAGCGACGGATCGTCGCCGTCCGGCCCATCGATCACATCGTAGAGATACCCTCCGGCTTCATACCAGAAACGGGCGCGAAAGGACGAGCTGGCACGCTCGCGATCTTCCCGACAACGGGCCGCATAAGCCGGATCCTCGAACCGTGTCGCCAAGGCTTCCCCGACCGTCAGCGCCCGCACCCAGAGCGCTTGAACCTCCACCGGCTTGCCGTGCCTGGGGGTGACGACCCAGTCTCCGACCTTCGCATCCATCCATGTCAATTGCGTACCGGGCACGCCTCCGACAATCAACCCGTCGGCGTCCATGCGGATACCGTAGCGGGTGCCTCCGCGATAGCCGTCAAGAATTTGCCGGACGGCGGGCCAGGCTGTTTGGCGCACATGACGCTCGTCGCTCGTGGCCTCCAGATACCGGCCGACGGCATCGACGAACCACAATGACGCATCGATCGTGTTGTACTCGGGCTGCCCCTCCGCATCGGGAAACCGGTTGGGAATCATGCCCTGCGACACATGCGTTGCAAACGCCTCGATGATCTGCCGGGCGACGTCGAAGCGGCCGGGAGCCAAACAGAGCCCCGGCAACGAGATGAACGTGTCGCGGCCCCAATCCGTGAACCAGGGATAGCCGGCGATCACGGTCTGCGCTTTGCCGCGCTCGGACAGGTAAGCGCCAGCAGCCGACCAGAGCGCACGGACCAGCGGATTACCCTTGGGCGCCCGCGCCACTGCGCGTGCTCTCCGGCGCTGCTCCTCTTCCGCCAAGGCCGCCACATCCGCGGATTCGATCAACTCAGTGGTCAGAACCATCCAAACCGGGTTGTCCGACGCAAGATGAAACACCAGCTCCCCCGGCGACCACCAGTCCTCTTCACAATCGAGACCGCGTTCCCGTTCGACCGGATAGTGCAAACGTCGATACCAATCCGGCTGATGACGATAGGTCCCGTTGTGCAGAACGCGGACGCTCGGCAGGTCGCTATAGGGACTCCAGCTCACGTGTCCGTCCGCGATCACCGCCTGCGGAAACAGCGCGCCGTTTTCGTGGTGCAAGGCATGGTAATCGCGGCCGGTGAGCATGGGCCGAACCCTGAGCGAGAGCAGTGGACCGGACACGGTCTTTACCTGCCATCGAGCCACGACGGCATCCCGTCCGTGCGGGTAGAAGATCTCCCGCTGCACCGGGACACCCTGTACGTCGAATGTCCACGTCGGCCACGGTTCGGTCGAAAAGCCCGTACATCGTCGATAGCCGTCCGGGTGAACCGCGTCGGGGTAGAGATTGGTCGCCAACGGCACGACCTGGCCGCCGACTTCCACCCATTCTTCGAGATGGTTCACCAGCGCGATGCGATCGACCGGCGGCCGGCGCGCGACCAGCAGCAACGCATGGTACCGCCGCGTGTTGGCACCGGCGACGGAACCGGACGCGAAACCGCCCCGCCCGTTCGTTTCAAGCCATTCGAGACTGAGCGCCCGATCGAGGTCCTGGCAGGTTGCCTTATTCACGCGCATCGTTGGCGGCTGGTCGCTGTTTCCACATATCTCGTCTTCCGTCTCTCGTCATTCGCGAGACACGCTTCATGAAATTATTCCCCGCTTTGCTGAATGAGCTTCGCCACCAACGCCGTCCAGCCAGTCTGGTGGCTGGCGCCGATCCCCGCTCCGTTGTCTCCGTGAAAGTATTCGTAGAAGAGGATCAGATCCCGCCAATGAGGGTCCTCCTGAAATTTCCTTGTGCCTCCGTATACCGGGCGCCGGCCGTCAGGCCCTCGCAGAAAGATGTGCGTAAGCCGGCGCGACAGCTCGGCGGCCACGTGATTCAGCGGCGCCAGGCGGCCGGAGCCGGTGGGATATTCCACCTTGAAGCCATCGCCCAGGTAGTAATGGAACTTTTGCAGCGACTCGATGATCAGATAATTCACCGGGAACCAAATCGGGCCGCGCCAGTTGGAGTTCCCGCCGAACAAGCCGGTCGCGGATTCCGCCGGCTCATAATCCACCCGGTATTCCACGCCCATCACCGAGAGCGTATAGGGATGGTCCCGGTGGTATCGCGACAATGCGCGGATCCCGTAGGGAGAGAGAAATTCCTGCTCGTCCAGCATATAGCGCAGGACCTTCTGGAGCCGCCGGCGATTCACCAACGACAAGAATCGCCGCACGCTACCGTCCAGGCTCTGCGTCTCCACATGCGCGGCGAAATCCGGCCGGTTCTCGATGAACCATTGCATGCGATGCTTGAACCGCGGCAAGCGGTCCACCAACTCAGAGTCCAGCGTCTCCACCGCGAACAGCGGGATCAAGCCGACCATCGACCGGACTTTCAGCGGAACGTTGCGCCCGTCAGGCAGATGGAGGACATCGTAGAAGAAACCATCCTCCCGGTTCCACAACTCGATGTGTTCATCGCCGATGTTGTTGATTGCGCGGCAGATATAGACGAAGTGTTCGAAGAATTTGCTCGCCACATCCTCGTACGCCCGGTTCTCCTTCGCCAGCTCGAGCGCGATCGCCAGCATGTTGAGGCAGTACATGCCCATCCAACTCGTGGCGTCGGACTGTTCGATGTGTCCGCCAGTCGGAAGCGGCGCACTGCGGTCGAACACGCCGATGTTGTCCAGCCCGAGAAATCCGCCTTGGAAAATGTTCTTGCCTTCAGCGTCCTTGCGGTTGACCCACCAGGTGAAATTCAACAGCAATTTGTGGAACATCCGTTCGAGGAAGACTCGGTCGCCCACGCCTTTGCGTTTTTTCTCGATCTTATAGACACGCCATGCAGCCCAGGCATGAACCGGCGGGTTCACGTCGCCCAGCGCCCACTCGTAAGCGGGAATCTGTCCGTTCGGATGCATATACCACTCGCGCAGCATGAGAATCAGTTGTTCTTTGGCGAACGTGGGATCGACGAGCGCCAGGGGAATGCAGTGAAACGCCAAGTCCCAGGCGGCGTACCAGGGATACTCCCACTTGTCCGGCATGGAAATGACGTCGGCGTTGTACAGATGGGTCCACTCGCAATTGCGCCCCTTCAATCGCTCCTTGGGCGGCTCCGGCCCGGCGGGATCGCCCTTCAGCCAGCGGGCGACTTCATAGTGATAGAACTGCTTGCTCCACAGCAGGCCGGCGAAGGCCTGCCGCTGAACCAACCGGGCATCCTCCGAGAGGCCGCTGGGTGCCAGGGCATCATAGAACTCATCGGCCTCCCGCCTGCGCTCGGCGAAGACGGATTCAAAGGCCTCCCATGTCAGCAAGTCGTTCGCCGTCGAATCAGTAAAACGGAGGCGAAGGGTGGCGGTTCCGCCCGGCTCCACGTTCACCACGTAGTGGGCCGACGCCTTCGAGCCGATCTGGTCGGGATTCACCGCGTCCTTGTCGCCGTGCACGATGTAGTCGTTGATACTGTCCTTCACATACCGTGCCCCGTCCGGATCGCCGTAGAGCCGACGCGTGTTCGTTTCGTTTTCCGTAAAGAGCAGTTCCGGCCGGCCCTCGCAGAGCAGGCGCCGATATCCGTAATAGTCGTGCGTGAACTCGATGACGCTCATGTCCCAGACCGGATCGCCTCTGCGAAGCCTGGGGCGCCGAACATCCAGTCCCCACGACCAGGTGTTGCGGAACCAGAGGGTGGGCAAAACCGTCAATTCGGCAGCTTCAGGTCCCCGATTCACCGCCTGAATGCGGATCAACAGGTCTTCCGGCGTCGCTTTGGCGTATTCCACAAAAACGTCGAAGTAGCGATCGTCGTCGAAGACGCCGGTGTCCAGCAGCTCGAATTCCAGATCCTGCCGGCCGCGACGCCTGTTCTCTTCGACCAGTCGGGTGTAGGGAAAGACCGCTTGCGGATACTTGTAGAGATACCGCATGTAGGAATGGGTCGGCGTCGAATCCAGATAGAAGTAATACTCCTTGACGTCCTCGCCATGGTTGCCCTCGTTGCCGCTCAGGCCGAACAGCCGTTCTTTCAAAATCGGGTCGCGACCGTTCCACAGGGCCAAGGCGAAACAAATCATTTGATGCCGGTCGCAGAACCCGGCCAGGCCGTCCTCGTTCCATCGATAGGCTTTCGACCGTGCATGGTCGTGCGGGAAGAATTCCCAGGCGGTCCCGTCAGGACTATAGTCCTCGCGCACCGTCCCCCATGCCCGTTCGCTTAAGTAAGGTCCCCATCGCTTCCAGTGTCGTTCACGACGGGCATCCTCCTCCAGACGTTGCCATTCCGTCATACCTGAACCCGGACTGCTGATCCTCGGCTGAACAGCGCCATCCTGGTGCGCCTTTTTGTCACGAGGGTGCGTCGATCCTCACCGGCCGGCGGCAGGCCGCGCCACGATTGTTTTTTCCAAGATGCTCCTTTCCGGATCATATGCGCAAGTCCTTTCTTTCTCCTTCGTCGTCACAAGACGCGCCGCGAAGGAGGCTTGCTCACGACGAACGTCCACGCCTCTCCCTGCATCGCCTGCACGAGTCCGCCGGAAACGGACAGTAAACTAGGGGAGCCCTTACAGAATGACAGGAGGACCGAGGGGAAGAAGAGTGAGCGCCGGCAGGTGAAGCCACCAGGCCGGATCCAGGGAAACCTAACTCCAGATCACGGTGTCCTGACGGAGGAGATAATCAATGACCTCAATACTGTCTCGGAGTTGCACCTGAGCCTGCTCGGACATTGGGACGACAGCCCCGACAAGCCTGCCGGATTCAAGCTCATCCAGGGAGGGAATTCCATCAACACTGGCTTTTTCGAATTCCGAGCGGTAGCTAGCCACGGTAACGCCTTTCTCCGGTCCTATCCACGGATGTCACTGAGAGCAATTCCAGACCCTTTTCTCTAAAGACCGGCCTCTGAGTGTTAGCATACCATAGGATTTACCTCCGGCCTGGCAATTCGATGGAACCGCTCAATTTCCTGGAGCTTTTCTGGCTGGACACTCACGGAACCGAAGCGATCGGAGCTAGCGCGCCGAGATAGGAAAACCCGCCGACCTTGAGAAGAGGAGTATCCGGCCTGAGGCGAAAGTCGTCCCGGCCCGGATCCACAAAGCGGGGGTCTACCGCCAGATCCGACTCCGCCCGAAGTTCCGGCGCCGGCCGGAGCGAGGCCCCAGCCCACAGATAATCGCCCCCGTTGGCATACAGCGCATTGTATGAAAGCCTCGCCTGACTCGACGGCGCGACCACAAATCCGACCTTATTCAACCCGACGATATTCCCCGTGACTTCTCCCTGCGAGGTCCCCAGAAACGCGACGCCTCCGCCGTTCTTGACGATCGTGTTGCTGATCAGCGCGGCACGGGCCTTATCCATGACGACCACGCCTTCGAACAGGTTGCGGGTGATGACGTTCCGCTCCAACCGCACGTCGGACCGGCCGGCGACCGTCACGCCATGGTCGTTATCATGGATGACATTGCCGAGGAGGACTGCGTGGGCGTCGGCCAGTTGGACCCCTGTGGTCTCGCTTCCGCCGATGGTGCAATGCTCGATGCGCACCTCCCGCACCTGTTGGCCGAACAGCATCCCATTGACGCGAACCTCGCGCAGGACGATCCCCCGACCGTTGAAGATGCCCATTGCATGTCCGCCGTGCTCGTTGATCGTCAGCCCGCTGATTTCGATGTCGGACGCTCCGTAGGGCCACTTGCCGATGTGGAACACCCCGACCCGTTGACGGCCCAGGATCGTCACCCGATCCATCCCGTCCCCGATCAACCGGAGCCGCTCCTTACTATGAATCGTCACATCCTCGCGGTACGCGCCGGCCTTGATCCTGATGGTATCGCCTTTCCCCGCCGCATCGATCGCCGCCTGAATCGATGTGAATTGGCCGCTGCCGTCCTGAGCCACCACCAAAGTGCGGAAAGATTCCGTCTCCTCCGCCCCGGCGGCTAGACCGACGCGGACGAACAACAGCAGCGCCGATATCAGCATGCCGGTTCGACCCATGACTCGCATGCTGAGGGTGATACAGGGAAGAGCGTCCGGGAGTCAATGGTCACTTTCAGCTTTTCCCTTCGCCGCTCGCCCAACCATTCTGCTACCCGATGACCATTAAACTGTGACGCCTGATCGCTTGGATCTGGCGTCCTTGTAGCGGTCATTTGGCGCATGCTAGGCTCCCTCCCATGATTGTGGTGGGATTGACAGGCGGTATCGCCACGGGAAAAAGCACCGTGGCGCGGCTGTTTCAGGAATGCGGTGCGGCGGTGATCGACGCGGATGTCTTAGCCCGCCAGGCCGTCGAACCGGGCAAACCGGCCTGGCGCGACATCGTGCGGACATTCGGCAAGGGAATCCTCAACTCCGATCGCACGATCAACCGCCGCGCCTTGGGGGCAATCGTCTTCCGTGCACCCGCCAAACTCCGCCGGCTCAACGCCATCGTCCACCCGCGCGTCGCCAGAGCGCAGGCGCGGCTTGTGCGGGAGATCGCCCGCAAGGACCCGGACGCTGTCATCATCTACGACGTCCCGCTCTTGTTCGAAGCCGCCGCGCACCGACGTATGGACAGGGTCGTGGTCGTCACCGCCGATCGAAAGACCCAGATCGCCCGTTTGCAACAGCGGAATCATTTGACGCGCGCCGAAGCCCTGCGCCGGATTCGAAGCCAGATGCCGTTGGGGAAGAAGACGAGCCGGGCCGATTACGTGCTCGACGGCACCCTGCCGATGGCGCGGCTCCGCCGGGAAGTGGCGCGGATTTTCGAACACTTGCGGCACAGCGCGTGAGGACGCCCCTTTTCGCTTCCCGATCGGCTGTGTTACAGTCCTTTCATGGTTCGTAACGTCGCGATCATTGGATCGGGACCAGCCGGGCTGACCGCCGCCATCTACACGGCGCGGGCCGCTCTGTCCCCCTTGGTAATCGAAGGGTGGCAGGCGGGCGGGCAATTGACGACGACGACCGAGGTGGAAAATTACCCGGGGTTTGCGCACGCGATCATGGGTCCAGAACTCATGAAGGAGATGCGGGCTCAAGCGGAGCGGTTCGGCACCGAGTTTCTGACGGGCGATGTCACCGCCGCGGATTTCAGCCGCAGGCCGCTCAGGCTGACAGTGGATGGGGAGCAGACCATCGAGGCGAAAACGGTAATCATCGCCTCCGGCGCCTCCGCGCTCCACCTCAATCTTCCCAACGAATCCCGCCTCTTGGGCCGCGGTGTTTCCACTTGCGCCACCTGCGACGGCTACTTCTTCCGCGGTAAAGAACTGGTGGTGGTCGGAGGCGGCGACAGCGCGATGGAAGAAGCTATCTTCCTGACCAAGTTCGCCACCCGCGTCTTCGTCGTCCATCGTCGCGACAAGCTCCGCGCCTCCAAGATCATGCAAGACCGCGCCTTCAAGAACGACAAGATCACCTTCATCTGGAACAGTGTCGTCGAGGACATTCTCGGCGATCAGGTCGTCACCGGCGTCAAGCTCCGCAACGTGGTGACCGGCCGGACCTCGGAGCTCGCCTGTGCCGGCGTCTTTGTCGCCATCGGCCACAGCCCGAACACCGGAATCTTCAAAGGCCAGATCGAGATGGATGCAAAAGGGTACATCATCACCCGAAACGGCACCGCGACTAGCGTGCCGGGCGTCTTCGCCGCCGGCGATGTACAGGACTCCAGGTACCGCCAGGCCGTCACCGCCGCCGGCTCAGGCTGCATGGCCGCGATGGACGCCGAGCGCTATCTCGAATCGCTCGGTGAGTGAAGCGCCGTCCGCGAACCTCACGAGAGACGCTTCATCAGACAGATACGGGTGATGAGTCGATGCGCTGCGCGATCCTCCACTATCACGAGCTGGCCCTAAAGGGGCGGAACCGGTCGTTCTTCGAGCAGCGCCTGGTCCGCAACCTCCGCCTGGCGCTCAAAGATCTCGGCGTCAGACGGGTCGACGCGTTGCCCGGCCGCATTCGCGCGATCCTTCCCGATACGCTTCCCTGGGAGCCGGTGAAGACCCGCCTCTCGCATGTCTTCGGCGTCGTCAACTTCTCGCTGGCGCAGTCAGTCCCGTTGGATCTGATCCATCCGAATCTCGACGCGCTGAAAATCGCCGTCGCCGACGAAGTGCAGGGGCTGGCGTTTCAGACGTTTCGGGTCACCGCCAAGCGCGCCGACAAGCGCCTGACGCTGACTTCAATGGATGTGGAGCGGGAGCTGGGCGCCTACCTATGCGCGGTGACGGGCAAGAAAGTGAATTTAACGAAGCCCGACCTGACCGTCTATGTCGAGCTGCTCAGCTCGGAGGCGTATTACTCCGTGAAGAAAGAAGTCGGCCCTGGCGGCATGCCGACGGGCGTGAGCGGCAAGGTCGCGTGCCTGATATCCGGCGGCATCGACTCGCCGGTGGCGGCCTACCGCATGATGCGGCGGGGCTGCCAGGCGGTTTTTGTCCATTTTCACGGGCGGCCGTTCGTCAGCCGCGCGTCGGAGGAGAAGGTGCGCGAGATCGTGGAGCTGCTGACCCGCTACCAACTGTATTCACGGCTGTATCTGATTCCTTTCGGCGAGATTCAGCGCCACATCGTGCTTGGCGCGCCAGCCGCCTATCGGGTCGTGCTCTACCGCCGCATGATGCTGCGCATCGCCGAAGAACTCGCGAGGCGGGACCGGTGCTGGGCGCTCATCACGGGAGACAGCTTGGGACAGGTCGCGTCGCAGACGCCGGAGAACCTGACCGTGGTCCAGGAAGCGGCCCACCTGCCGATCCTCCGCCCCCTGATCGGCATGGACAAGATCGAGATTACCGAACAGGCGCAACGCATCGGGACCTTCGAGACCTCCATCGAACCGGATCAGGACTGCTGTCGGCTGTTCGTCCCACCGCATCCCAGCACTAGGGCCGATCTCGACCAGATCCGCAAAATCGAGCGCGGCTTCGATCTCGACGCCCTCGTCAAACAGGGTCTCGGCAAAGCGGAACTCGTGGAAGTTACCTTCCCTGCGCAGCCCGTTCGACCGCCTTTTCCCTGACCAGCCGGAAGTGCGCCTCCAGCTCGCGGCGGAGCGAGAGCGCGACGAGCCAGTTCGGGACCACCATGTCCACCTCCACGATCAGCTCGAAGTCCGCACGCGTCCGGCTGCCGTCCCCTTCCGGCGCGAGCCGCCAGGTGCGCTGATATCGTTTGAAATCGCCGCCCAACAAGGTGGTCAACAATCCCCCGTTCGGCAAGGCGCGCGATTCGCAGAGGAGCCGGCGCTCACCCGGCAGCAGCGCGTGCCGGATGCGGAGATCGGTGACGGCCCGTCCGTCCCGCCATTCCACATTTATAAGACGCATGCGGACCTCGAATAACTCAGGCCATCGGGCGTAATCGGTCAGAACCGCCTGTAAGATCGCCGGCGCGACAGGAACCCCGATCGTGGCCGTCGCCCGGACGCCCACGGCCGGATCGGGCCGAACATCCAGCGCGCGAACGCCCTCGGTCGCGATCGAGCTCCCGGCGGGCGACGCCCGCGCGGCTGAGGGACCGGTCCCGCAAAGCCCGAGCATCAGAACGGCTGTCACAGCCACAGCGGGTCTGCGCATGGGATTATTTTTTTACAGTGAGAACGCCGTACGTGACACGTCACGCGCCAACTATCGTCTCTCGCAAGATCGAGGTCCGCCGAGCGCGGGCAGGATCTCGTCCGCTCCCAGCGTATTGACGACGTCGGCAGGCGAGAGTCCACCCTTGCGGGCGACGCTGACGCCGAACGGTACATCGCGGAGGCCGTCGGTCGCGTGGGCGTCGGGGTTGATGCTGACCTTCACGCCTTGCGCCTTGGCGTAGGCGCAAAGCCGCCAGTCCAGATCCAACCGGTGAGGGTTGGCGTTGATTTCGATGACCTTGCCGTGTTGCCCGGCCGCTTCGATCACGCGTTTCATGTCGATCCGGTAGCCCTCGCGAGACAAGAGCAGGCGTCCAGTTGGATGTCCCAGCATCGTGACGTGCGGATTGGACAGGGCCCGCAGCACCCGCGCTGTCTGTTCTTCCTCGGAGAGGTTGAACCGGCTGTGGACGGAGGCGATCACGAAATCGAACCGCGCGAGCACCTCATCCGGATAGTCCATCGAGCCGTCGGCCAGGATATCGGCCTCGATGCCTTTGAAAATCGCAATGCCGGTCACCCGCTTCCGCAATGCGTCAATGGCGGCGTGCTGTTCCCGAATCCGATCCTCTTGAAGACCGTTGGCATAAAAAGCCGACCGGCTGTGATCGGAGATGCCGATGTATTGATAGCCCAGCGCTTTGGCCGCGGCTACCATGTCCTCGAGCGAAGCCGAGCCGTCGCTGTAGGTCGTGTGGTTGTGAAAGACGCCTCGGATGTGCCGCGGCTCCACAAGCGGGCCGAGTCTGCCGGCCTCCGCAGCCTCGATTTCCCCCATCCCTTCCCGGAGTTCCGGCTCGATGAACGGCAGGCCGACCGCGTCATAGAGCGCCGCCTCGCAATCGGCTCGAGGGGCCAACTCGCCCGCCTGCGGATCGAGATTCCATTGCACCCCCCGACGCGCGGCGCGCGCCGCGAGCATGTCGAGATGCGCCCGACTGCCGGTGGCCGACAACAGCATGTGCGCGGTGATCGCCGGCGTCACGGACACGATGATTGGCAGGCCCAGGCCGGATGTGCCGCAGACGACGGCCCCTTCCCGGCTCACGCCTTCCACACCTTCTATCCGACCGAGCGCCTCCAGCACCCCGTCCGGCCGCTCCGCCGCTGCCAGCAACTCAATCGCCCGAACGACCTCCATGCGCCGCCGGATTTCCCCGACCACTTCCACCTGCCCGATCCCAGGAGACGCCGCGAGCCATCGGACGACCCGGTCCGCCTCGCCGAGGACGTTTGCATAGAGGTGATATCCTCGCCGCTTCTTAAGCTGGAGAATCCCCTGCATGATTTTCTCCTGCGTCTTTTGCCCGAAGCCCGGCAAGCCGACGAGGCGATTTTCCACGCAGGCGTACTCCAGCTCGCCGACCGTGGTGATCCCCAATTGTTGCCAGACGGCCATGATCTTCTTCGGCCCCATGCCGGGAATCGCCGTCATTTCCAGCAGCCCCTCCGGCACGCTCCGCTTGAGTTCCTCGTAATACCGCAGCCGCCCGGTTCTAACCAACTCCGTCAGCTTTTCCGCCAGCGCCGCCCCGATGCCCTTCAGTTCCCGGATCCGGCCGGAGGCGACCAACTCCCCGATGTCCTCGGACAGGGCCTCGATCGTGCGCGCTGCGTTATAGTAGGCGTTGCTCTTGAACGGGCTTTCGCCTTTCAGCTCCAGCAACAAGCCGATCTCCTGGAGCATCGCGGCGATCTGGCGTTTGTCAATCATCGGAATTGGGCAAGTAGCGCGGGCGATTCTCAACCTCCTGGCCCGTCGCCCGGGTGTCCGGCTGATTCTACGCGCAGTTCCCATTGGCTGCAATGGAACGGAATGTGATAGGATCGCGCTCATGCCATCCGCCGGTCCCGCAAGCCGCATGCGATCACGCAGCATCCCGCTGGCGTCGGCCGTTTTGCTGGGGGTCGTCCTGCTCGACCTCGCCGCCGCCCAGCCGCTTGAGGAATCCACTGCCACGACGGAGTTGTCCTGCAATTTCGGCATGGGCAAAGGCGAAACCAAGCGGAGTTGCCGGGTTCCGTTTCCGGCGGGCTGCATCGTCGCGAATTTTCCTGGCACGACCATACCGTGGGCCACCATCTCGAAGGGCGGCCGGACAAAGTGCCGGTTCGACGAGAGCCAGACGGACTGGAAGACCCGCATCACCGGCACCTGCGGACGCTGTACCTCCCCGCAGTGCTCGGCTCAATTCAGCGTCCGCTTCGACTGTTCGAAACGGTAGCCACATGTCGCTCGCGGCGGCGATCAAACGTGAGGCCCGTGCCCTGGGCTTCGACGCGGTCGGCATCTGCCGGGTGGATGCTGACGATTCGAACTTCGAGATTGGAACTTCGCCGGCGGTTCCTCAATCGGCATCTCCTCTTCTTCCTGATCTCGGAACTTCGAACGTCCAACAGCGAACGTCATTGACCGACCTGCTTTACCGGCGCTTACGCGAATGGCTCGATCGCGGCTACCACGGTGTGATGGCGTGGATGGAGCGCGCGCCGTCCAGGCGGGCCGACCCTCGCGAGGTCTTGCCCGGTTGCCGCTCCATCATTTCCGTCGGCATGAACTATTACACGGACCACCGGCCGGACGAGAGCCCCGGTCACGGCCGGATCGCGCGCTACGCCTGGGGCGCGGATTATCACCAGGTGCTCGGTGAGCGGCTGGCGCGGTTGGAGGCACGCATCAAGACCCTGGCGCCGGAAGCCCGGACCCGCTCCTACGTGGACACCGGACCGGTGATGGAAAAAGCCTGGGCCCAGCAGGCGGGCCTGGGCTGGATCGGCAAACATTCGAACCTCGTCTCGGCCCACTACGGCTCGTGGCTCCTGCTCGGCGAGATCCTGACGACACTGGAGCTGGACCCCGATGAGCCCGCGACCGACCTTTGCGGATCCTGCAGCCTCTGCGTGAGAGCTTGTCCGACCGGTGCCATCGTGGAACCCTATGTCGTAGACGCCAGGAAATGCATCTCCTACTTGACGATCGAATTGCGAGACTCGGCGGAGGCGATTCCGGCCGAGACGGCGTCCAAACTGGGCAATCGGATTTTCGGCTGCGACGAGTGTCTGGACATCTGCCCGTACAACATGAATGCGCAACCGACCTCCGAACCGGCCTTCCAGCCTTCGCCGCTGACCCTCGCGCCCGTCCTCGCGGACTTGGCGGCGCAACACGAAACCGATTTCACCGCGATGTTCCGCCGCAGTCCGATCCGGCGCGCCACGCATGCAGGGTTTCTCCGCAATGTCGGCATCGCGCTCCGCAATAGCAAGCAGCAAGTCGCATGCAGCCAATAGCTCGTTATTCTTCCTTTCCCCTTCACCGCTCGCAGCCACTTCTCCTGCTGCTTCGATAAATGGTAGGCTATAGCGGGATTCCACCCTGGAGCAGCCGGTTTATCCGAATCCGGACACGCCATGCGTCCCCCCACGCTCCTCGTCATCGAAGATGAAGAACGCATGCGGCGCCTGTTGGAGTTGGTGCTCAAGCCCGAGGGCTATGACCTGGTCCTGGCCGGGAGCGGCGAAGAGGGCATCACGCTCATCGGCGAAACGCAGGACTTCGATGTGATTCTCACCGACCTGCAACTCGGCCATGTTTCCGGCCTGGATGTCTTGGAGGCGGCGAAGAAAACCGTGCCCGACGTCCCCGTGCTGATCATTACCGGGTACGGCACCGTGAAGTCGGCCGTCGAAGCCATGCGGAAAGGCGCTTACGACTACATCTGCAAACCGGTCGACAACGAAGAGTTGAAAATCGTCATCGCCCGCGCGCTCGAGTTGCGGCGGCTGTCCCGAGCCAACCAAGCCCTCCGGGCTGGCCTGCAGGAGCGGTTCGGCTTCGACCGGATGGTCAGCGTCTCTCCGCAAATGGCCCAGTTGAAACGCCTGGCAATGGAAGTCGCCAAGACCGACGTCACCGTGTTGATCACAGGCGAAAGCGGCACCGGCAAGGAACTGCTGGCGCGGGCCATTCACCTCGCCAGTCCGCGCGCGCAAGGGCCGCTCGTGGCGGTCAACTGCGCCGGCTTTCCCGAACAGCTTCTTGAATCCGAACTCTTCGGATACGAAAAGGGCGCTTTCACCGATGCGAAAAAGTCTAAGCCCGGGCGCTTCCAATTGGCGGACCGCGGCACCTTGTTTCTCGACGAAATCGGCGAAATGAGTCCGGTCGCCCAGGCGAAGCTCCTCCGGGTGCTGGAGACGCATCACGTGGAGCCGCTGGGTAGCGTGCGCAGCCTCGCCGTCGATATCCGGGTTATCGGCGCCACGAACCAGGACCTGTCCGAGCTGATGAGGAACGGGCGGTTCCGGGAAGATCTGTTCTATCGTCTGAATGTCTGCCACCTGCACATCCCCCCGTTGCGGGAACGTCGGGAAGACATCAAACCCATCCTGGAATCGTTTCTGGACGCCGCCGGGCGCGAGCGGGGGAGCCGGATCCGCAGCGTGTCGCCCGACGCACTGAGGCTCCTCCAAGCATACGACTGGCCCGGCAACGTGCGCGAGCTTCACAATGTGGTGGAGTGGATCACCATTACTTGCAAAGAGGGCGAAATCACACCGGACCACCTGCCGCCGTCACTGAAAAGCGCACAGCCGGCCGCCAAAGGGGCCAAGGAGCCGCTGTCCCTCTTATCGCTCGGCCTGTCCGTGGAAGAGGTGGAGAAAGCCATGTTGCAGGAGGCCCTCAAAAAAACCGGCGGCAACATCTCCGAAGCCAGCCGGCTGCTGAAGGTCACACGCAACACGCTCCGGTATCGAATGGCGAAATACAACCTCAAGTGAGGCGTCGTGCGTCTCTCGTCTCTGGTTGCGAGAGACGCGCACGCGCGCGAGGCACGGTATGGTCGGAGCAGGCGGCCTGCAAAAGAAGTTTTTCATCGCCCTGCTGATCGTCGGCATCGTGCCCGGCATCGCCGCCCTGATCGCCACCTATCAGTACAGCACCTATACGCTCAAGCACTCAATCGGCAGCGGATTCCAGGAGATTGCCCGCTCGACCGCCATCCGCATCGCGGCGGCGGTGGATCAGGAAATCGATCGCGCCGAACGGTTGGCGCTCGTACCCGTCCTGGTCCGGGGAGTCGTCCAAACGGCGAACCAGCGGTACGCCGGCAAAAGCGACGCCGAGGTCCGCCGCATCCTGGCCGACGGGGAAACGTTCTGGATGCGAACCCGGTTGCAGGGCGGTCCACCCGAAGTAGCCCAGACGACGGCCTATCTCCAGAATTGGGCGCGGCAGGCGAACTATTACGTGCGCGTGGTGATCGCGGACAGCCGAGGTGCGGTGGTCGCGTCCACCGATCCTGAGATTCCGTATCACAACGCCGACCAGGAATGGTGGCAGGAGGCCTTCGAGGAAGGAGCGGAGGCAGCCTATGTCAGTTCCTTGCGGTTCGACGGCCGGCTGAACGAATACGTCTTCGACGTGGCGGTCGCAGTCACCGACGAGGAGGAGCACGAACCGATCGGCGTGGTGGGACTGGTGATCAGACGCGACGTGCTGATGAACACCATTCTCCCCATCCACGTCGGGCAGACCGGCCACGGCATGTTGCTAGACACGGAGGGCACGCCGCTGATCTGTCCCGTGCTCCCGCCCACCGCGCACTTGATTCATGACGCGTTGCTGAATCAACTCGTCCGCAACGAACCCTTGTGGCTCGTGGCGGAGGACGATGCCCACGGCGGTCATCAGTCCATTGTCGGCGCGGCGCCGGTCCGCTTCAGCCACAAGTTGACCACGTCGAGCCTCGGCGGAGAACGGTGGTTCGCTTTCGTCCGCCAACAGCCGGAAGAGACCTATGCCCCTATCAATTCGATGCTGTTCACCGTCGGACTTATCGGGTTCGGGCTGGTGGTGGGGTTGGCCTCCATGGGATTCGTCGTCGGTCGGCGTATCGTCGGCCCGATCCTCGCGCTCCGGCGGGAGGCGGAGGCGCTTCGCCGTAACGTCGCCGCCCTCTTCGAGGCAACCCCATCACCGCCGCTCGAGAACAAACCGTCGGCGGACATCCGCACCGGAGACGAGATCGAGGCCCTGTCGACGACGTTCCACGCCATGAGGACGGCGCTCGAAGACAGCCTGCGCACCATCAAATCCCAGCAAAGCGAACTGATCAGGCGGGAGAAACTGGCCTCGGTCGGCCAACTCTTGGCAGCGCTCGCCCACGATCTCCGAAATCCGCTTGGCGTGATTCGCAGCTCGGCCCAACTGGTGCTCGAAGAACGTCAGGATGAGGCGGTGAAGCAAGAGGTTGCCAGATACATCGTCGATGAAGTGGATCGGCTCACCCACCGCATCAACGACTTTCTCCGATACGCCCGTCAAAAGCCGCCGGAGCTCAAAGCAGTGACGGCCTCCGCCCTGGCCGAAGCGGCGCTGTGGCAGTGGAAGGCGCAGGGCGGGCACGAACGGATCACGCTTGACACCCGGTTTGAAGAACATCTGCCGACCCTGTACGTCGACCCCGAACAAGTCAAGGAAGCGCTCGTCAACCTTCTGATCAACGCACGCGAGGCCATGCCAGACGGCGGGCGTCTCACCGTGACGGCGCGCCGCGGCGACGAGGATTCCGTCGAGATCGAGGTGGCCGACACAGGCTGCGGAATCCCAGAGGCCAATCTCGGCCGCATCTTCGAGCCCTTTTTCACGACGAAGGAATACGGCACCGGCCTGGGGCTGACCAACGTGAAACGGCTGGTGGAGGACAACGGCGGAACGCTGACGGTGACGAGCGAAGAAGGCAAAGGGAGCGCGTTCACGGTCCGGTTCCCGGTGACCAGGAAGGGATAAAAAAGAGGTAATCACCTGTTTCTGCGCTTGAGGTTCCAGACCCGCGCGGACTAAGATGGGGCTCCCGCCGGGATCGGTCGGAGGCCGAAAAAGGCAACTTCGGTGTTCTGGGAGACACGTCATAATCGCGACAAGCGCGACCGGTCCTGTTCCTTCTGCGGCAAGCGGCAAAGCGCGGTCAAAAGTCTCGTCCAAAGTCCGGCGACCTACCAATGCGCAACCTGCCAGACTGGCACGAACCTGCTGATCTGCGACGAGTGCATCCGGCTCTGCTCGGCGTTCCTCGCGGAGGAACGCGCGGGTGGCGCGACCGAGAGCTCCGCCGGCATCCGCGTCCCCAAGCCGACCGAAATCAAGGCGATCCTTGACGAGTACGTCATCGGTCAGGACCGCGCGAAGAAGGTGCTCTCGGTCGCCGTGCACAATCACTACAAGCGGATTCTGAGCCGGGAGCGGCTGAGAGACGTCGATCTTCAGAAGGGCAACATTATGATGATCGGTCCGACCGGGACCGGCAAGACGCTCCTGTCCCAGACACTCGCCAAAATCCTGCATGTGCCGTTCGCCATCGCCGACGCCACCACTCTCACCGAAGCCGGGTATGTGGGGGAAGACGTCGAGAACGTCGTGCTTAAGCTGCTCCAGGCGTGCGACTATGACGTCAAGCGTGCGGAAACGGGCATCATTTATATTGACGAAATCGACAAGATCAGCCGCAAGTCCGAGAGCGCTTCGATCACGCGCGACGTGTCCGGGGAGGGCGTCCAGCAGGCGTTGCTCAAGCTGGTGGAAGGAACGATCTGCAACGTGCCGCCGAAGGGCGGGCGCAAACATCCGGAACAGGAGTTCATCCGCGTGGACACCTCCAACATTCTCTTCATTTGCGGCGGCGCGTTCGTAGGGCTGGAACAGATCGTGGCTCAGCGCACCACGCAGAAGCGCCTGGGCTTCGGGGCCGGCACGACCACGCGCGAGGCCGCGGGGCCCGGCGGTCTGTTAAGTCGCGTCCAGCATGATGATCTGCTGAAGTACGGGCTCATCCCCGAATTCGTCGGGCGCTTCCCCGTCCTAACCACGCTTTCGGACCTCGACGAGCACGCGCTCGTCCGGGTGTTGACCGAACCGAAGAACGCGCTGGTGAAACAATACCAGGCGCTGTTCGAGCTCGAACACGTGCGCCTGGAGTTCACAGACGCTGCTGTCAAGGCCATCGCGCACCGCGCCGCCTCGATGAAAACCGGCGCCCGCGCGCTCCGCACGATCCTGGAAGACGTGATGCTGGACCTCATGTACGAGGTCCCGGCGCTGAACGGTGTCAAGTCCGTCGTCATCACCGAAGCCGTGATCAACGGCACGGGACAGCCGGACATTATCACCTGACCGGGCGCGCGGCTATGGGCAAGGGACGTTGGACATGCACAAAGCATCCCGCTTCCCGCCCGTCGCTTCCGGCTTCTTGCCTTTTGTCATTGTGATATGCCGCCCAAAATTCTCATCGCCGACGACGAGGCCAAGTGGCTGCGCATTGTTTCGCTGTACCTGAGCGGCCGTAACTGCCAGGTGACGACGGCGCTGAACGGTCACGAGGCACTCCAGAAGATCGCCGAGGATCGCCCCGACCTCATCATCGCCGACATCGGCATGCCGGGCATGGACGGCTACGAGCTGTGCAGCCGGCTCCGACGCGATGCCGCCACCCGCACCATTCCGTTCATCTTTCTCACCGCCCGCGACCAGGACACGGACCGGCTGAAAGCCCGGCGGGTCGGCGGGGACGACTACCTCACCAAGCCCTGTTCGCTGGAACGCTTGGCGCAGAGCGTCGAGACCGCGATCGATCGAATCGAGCAGGCCCGGAAGATCCCGCTCGACCGGATCGGCCTGAGCGGCCGGATCGAGGAGGTGGATCTGTTGGACCTGATTCAGACGCTGGAGCTCGAACAGAAGACCGGCGCGCTGGTGCTCAGTCACGGAGAGCGGACCGGCACGTTGTATTTTCAAGACGGGGTGATCGTGGAGGCAGAAATCCGTTCGCCGGTGAAGGAAGAACCGTTGTTTCGTTTGCTCGGGTGGAAGACCGGCCGGTTCATGTTCATCCCGGACGCGGTGCCGGAGCGGATGCCGATCACCGCCAGCATGGCCAACCTTCTCTTTCAGGATCTCCAGACCCTGCAGGAGCACGAGCGAGAGGCCGAACAACAGTGCGCTGAACCGGCGACGGTCGCCCAGGAGCAAGAGCTTCCGGCCGTCCGCCAGGTGCTCGAACGGCTCGGACGGATCGCGCAACGCGTGCGCTCGCAACGTCAGCCCGGCAGCGGTCCGTTGGCCTTGCGGGTGCTGGTGGTCGGCGCGGCCAAATCGGGCAAGAGTGAGCTGATCCAAGGCCTGGTGCACGACCTCTCCGGCTCCCGCTGGGCGGCGCTGGGAAGCGAAGAAGGCAAAGAGCTTTACCGCATCGACGTTGGCCGCGTCCGCATCTCGCCGGGCGTGGCACTCCATCTCCTCGCGGTGCGCATCGAAAAGCGGTTCTGGTCGGTCTGGGAACAGTGCCTGCCCGGCTCCGTCGGCGCGATCGTCCTGATCGGCCGGCCGCACGATGAACTCCTCGGTCACCTGCAAGCGTTTCTCAGAGCGCGCGAGGCTCTCGTCCCCGCGCTGCCGGTGCAGATTCTCCTGTCCGGGCCGCACCCCGCCGACCGGCAAGGCAGAGCCGGCGCGGACGAACTCCTCGCCGCCGAGCTCCCCGGTCTCGACCCTTCCGATATCAGACCGGGGCTTCTGCAAGACCAGGCGGTGCGGCTCGCAGTGCTGGACCGGGTCCTCGATCGGTGGCTGGCGGCGAATTGATTCGCACCAAACAGAGATTTTGGTTTCTTTGCTGGAGCGCGAGGAAGGTAACGTTGACTTTGCGGGGACTTTCCCGCCATGTTTAAGGTGGAGTGGCGATGGCGGAGAGAATGACGTGATCGTTCGCCGGCGCGGTCAGCTTCTTTTGTTCGTATTGGCACTTCTCTTGACCGTCCAGTTCCTTGGTACGGCCTGCGCGGAAAACTGGACGAACGACCGGTCCGGAGGTCCATCCCATGTCCACGATCAATTCCCCGACGAAACCGAGGGGCTGACCGAAACCGAAGACGGCGAAGAGACGGTTGAGTCGGAGTTCGCTCCCGTGCTGGGTTCCCCGCTTCACGTGACCTTGCAGGCAAGGCCATGGTGCGCCGACCACGGCTTTTGTCCGCGGGAGACTTTCAACTCGGACCTATTTCGACCTCCCATTTTCCCCTTGGTCTCACCACCTTCCGGTCCATAGCAACCAATCTTAATCGTGGCATTTTAACGATTCGTCTCACAAGTCCAGCGGCTAGCCTCCACCCTCCTTTCCGCCAACTCGGAGAGGGTCAGGGAGGGGGAGAAGCAGGGAGGCTGAATATGGCAGCAAGATTCTTCCTTCGTGTGATATCCCTCGCATCCACGGTCGCGCTGCTTCAGGGCGCGCAGCCGGTTGGCGCGGCGAACCCCAGCCCCCGCGTCTACGAACTGTCCGACATCATCGACTTGGCGCTTCAACGGAACCCGACCGTCACCGGGGCTGAGGCGGTCATCGAGCAGAGCCGCGGCCAACGGATCGCCGCCGGGGCCTATCCGAACCCCACCATTGTGGGCCAAACAGCGGATGGCGTCATTCGAGACCCCGACGGCGCTCGGCTCGTCGAGCGCATGGTCACCCTGACCCAGCCCCTGGAGTGGACCGGCAAGCGGTCGGCGAGAAAGCGGGAAGCGGAGGCCGGCCTGGCCGGCGCTGGCGCGGGATTGGAAGAGGTCAAGCTGAACCTGATCGCCGAGGTCAAGATCGCGTTCTACGAACTGCTGCAGGCCCAGCAGGCCCTCGACCTGGCCAGACAGAATTTGGAAATCGTCGAGGAGGTGGCGCGGATCGTCAGAGCCCGTGTGCAATCCGGCGAAGCCCCGCAGTTCGAGGCTATCAAAGCCCAGGTCGAGGTGTTGAAAGCCAACCAGCTCGTCACACGGGCGCAGAACTCCGTCCGGGTGAACCGGGTGGTGTTGGACACGCTCACGGTCGGCGCCCTAGGGCCGACCTACGAGATTACCGGGGACTTTGAACACTTCCCCAAGAGCATGGATCTGAGCGACTTGACCGCCCGCGCGCTCGAGCGGCATCCGACGCTCCGCCGCCTCAAACATCTGGTCGAGCGGGCTGGGCTCACGGTGGTGAAGGAAGAACAAAGCCGGGTGCCGGACATCAACGTCTTCGGCGGATACAGCCGGGAGGCCGGCCGGGAAGCGTTCTACGGCGGCATCGCCGTACCGACGCCGATTTGGTACCTGCGCCAAGGCGAAATCGCCGCGGCACTCGGCGCCAAACGCCGGGAAGAAGCGGAGCTGCTCCGAGCCCGCAACGAATTGCTCCGCGCCGTGAACCAGCATTTCCAGGACGCGCAGACGACGGCGAACCTGATCGACGTGTTCGAGCAGGGGCTGCTCAAACAGGCCCAGGAAGCGTTACGCATCGCGGAATTCAGCTTCAAGCAGGGGGCGGCCAGCCTGTTGGAGGTGCTGGACGCCCAGCGGGTCAGGCAGCAGGTGCTCGCAGAGTACGTGCAGGCCCGCTTCAGCCTGTCAGTCTCCCTGGCGAGGCTCGAACGGGCCGTCGCCGGCTTTTTATAATGGAACGCCGCTTCGCGAAACGGAAACGTTTCACGAGCCACAGGAGACGAACGGCGAGATGAGCGTGATCGCAAAGGAGGGATGGGGACTGGCGGCCGCCGTGCTGATGTTCAGCTTGGCGGCCGGGTGCGATTCCGCGCCCAATGAAGCGACCGGCGCGAAACCGAGTGCCCAGCCGCAGCAGTCCGTCAACGAGATCCGCCTCAATCCGGAGACGGTCGGACGATCTGGCATCACCGTCCAACCGGTAACAAGGGGTGAATTCCGGATATTCCGAGATTTTCCCGCGACCATCCGCCCGAACGAACGCGCGCTAGCAGACATCACCACGCTGGTGCGCGGCCGGGTCGTGGACGTGTATGCAGACCTCGGCCAGGAAGTCAAAGCCGAGGACCTGCTGGCGATTCTGTACAGCAGCGAGTTGGGATTGGCGCAATCGGCATACCTCAAGGCGCAGGCGAAACTGTATCTGGCCGAACAATCGTACAAACGGGCCGAGTTCCTGTTGAAGGAGAAAGTCATCGGCACCGCCGAAGCCCAGCGCCGCGAGGCGGAGCTGTACAGCGCCAGGGCCGAAGCGCGGGAAGCGAAAGATCGATTGCTGTTGCTCGGCATGGAGGAACGGGACATCAAGCGCCTGGACCGCGATCACAAGATCCGGTCCTACGTCCCGATCGAAGCGCCCTTCGCTGGCCGCATCATCGCCCGGAACGTCACCCGGGGCGAAGTGGTGGAGACCACGGAGAAGCTGTTCGTGGTGGCCGACCTCTCCGAGGTCTGGGTCGTCGCCAATATCCCCGAGAAGGACATTCCCTTTATCCGTCCGAACGGAACAGCCGAAGTCCGCGTTGCCGCCTATCCCGACGAGGTGTTCACGGCGAAGATCACCTATGTCGGAGACGTATTGGACCCCACAACGCGGACGATGAGCGTCCGCCTGGAGCTGCCGAATCCGCAAGGCCGGCTCAAGCCGGAAATGTTCGCCACTGTGCGCATCCATTCCGAAATCGAGTCCGGAGCGTTGCTGGTGCCAGAGTCGGCGGTGCAGCGTGATCGGAACCGCACCTTCGTGTTCGTCCAGCGCGACGCCCAATCGTTCGAGGCGCGCGAGGTCAAGCTCGGCGCGTCCAACGGCCAGATGGTCAAGGTCCTCGACGGCCTCCGCGAGGGCGAGCCGGTGGTGATCCAAGGCGCCTTCATTCTCAAATCTGAGCTCCAGAAAAAAGACATCTGACACATGGTCCGGTTGCTCGCCTTCTCTCTTCGCCAGCGCATCCTCGTCGTCGTCATCGCGTTCATGCTGGCCGCCGGCGGCGTGTATGCGTTCCGAACCATTCCGATCGACGCATTCCCCGACGTCACCAGCGTGCTTGTTCAGGTCGTGACCAAGGCGCCGGGGCTGTCGCCGGCCGAAGTCGAGCGGTTTGTCACCTTTCCGATCGAGCTGCAGATGACAGGGGTTCCGGCGCTCACCGAACTGCGTTCGCTCACCAAGGTCGGCCTGTCGCTCATCACGATCGTCTTCGAAGACAGCATGGACGTCAACCTGGCACGACAACTGGTTCTCGAACGGCTGATCGAAGTGCGGGAGTCACTGCCGCCAGGAGCCGAGCCGATGCTGGTCCCCAACACCACCGGGCTTGGCGAAGTGTTTCAGTACTACATCGAGACGCCGCAGCCGCCAGGCCAATCGGCGCACCAGGACGAGCAGGATCTGATCGACGTGCGGACCGTTCAGGATTGGGTCATCCGACCGCTGCTCAAGAGCGTGCCCGAAGTCGTGGATGTCAATTCGCTGGGCGGGTTCGTCAAACAATACCAGGTCATGGTGGAGCCCGGCCTGCTCCGCAAATACGACCTGTCACTCCGTGACGTGTTCGAGGCGGTCGCCAAGAACAACGCCAACGCCGGGGGGAACATCCTGGAAAAACATTCCGAAAAGTACATCGTCCGCGGCGTTGGCCTCATCAAATCGCTGGAAGATATTCAGAACATCGTGGTCAAGGAAGTCGGCGGCACGCCGGTGTATGTCCGCGACGTGGCCAAGGTGCAGATCGGCCACGCCGTCCGCCACGGGGCCGCCGTGCTGAACGGTGAGCGGGAGGTCGTGACCGGCATCGTCCTAATGTTGCGGGGCGGGAACGCCCGGGACGTGGTTCAAGGACTCAAAGCCAAGATCGACGAAATCGGGGAGAAGAACCTGCTGCCACCGGGGTTTCGGATTGTTCCCTTCTACGACCGGGTCGAGCTCATCACTGCGGCCCTCAACACAGTGTACAAGGCGTTGGTGGAGGGGATCGTTCTGGTCGTCGTGATCCTATTCCTGTTCCTCGGGAACGTCCGGAGCGCGTTGATCGTGACCGCAACCCTCGTCCTGGCGCCGCTTGTAACGTTCATTGTCATGGACAAAGCGGGGCTCACCGCCAACCTCATGTCTCTCGGCGGTCTGGCCATCGCAATCGGCATGATCGTGGACGGTTCGGTGGTCGTCGTGGAGAATGTGTACCGTCATCTGTCCGAACATCGCTCGCAGCCCGTCGACCGGATCGAGCTGATCCTTCACGCGTGCAAGGAAGTGGGCCAGCCGGTGATCTTCGGAATTCTGATCATCATCATCGTGTTCCTCCCGCTCCTCTCGCTGCAGGGGATGGAAGGCAAAATGTTCCAGCCGTTGGCCTACACGATCATGATCGCGCTGCTCGTGTCCCTGATCTTGTCGCTGACCCTCTCGCCGGTCCTTTGCTCGTTGGTGCTGAAGCACGGACGCGAAGAGGACACGTTGCTGATCCGCTGGGTCAAACGCGCCTACCTCCCCGTGCTCCGGTGGGCGCTGGGGCACCGTCGTGCCGTCCTGCTGGCCGCCGTCACGCTCCTTGTCGCCAGCCTGTTGCTGGTACCGTTTCTCGGCAGCGAGTTCATCCCGATCCTGAACGAGGGGTCCCTGGCGCCGCAGACCATCCGGCTGCCGAGCACTTCTCTCAAGGAATCGATCGAGATTGAGAAAGACATGCAACGCGCGCTGATGGAGTTCCCCGAAGTCACGATGGTCGTGTCGAAAATCGGGCGCTCGGAACTGGGGAACGACCCGCAGGAGCCGAACGAAAGCGACCCGGTGGTGTCGCTCAAGCCGCTGGACGAATGGACGACCGCCCGCAACAAGTCCGAACTGGTCGAGAAGATTCGCCAGCGCTTGGAACGGATTCCCGGTGCCAGCTTCCTCCTGAGCCAGCCGATTCAGCAACGGGTCGATGAATTGATTTCCGGCGTCCGGACCGAGGCGACGGCCAAACTCTTCGGCGACGATCTCGACGTGCTGCGGCAGAAGGCAGAAGAGATTGCGGCGATCTTGACGACGATCCGCGGGGTCAAGGACATCCGCGTGGAGCAACTGTTCGGCCAACCGTATCTGACGATCGACATCGACCGGAGCAAGATTGCGCGGCACGGGATCAACGTGGCCGATATCCAAGACATCATCACCACCGCCATCGGGGGCAAGACAGCCACGACCGTGTACGAAGGGCAACGGCGCTTCGACTTGATCGTGCGATTTCCCGAACAATACCGTAACAGCGTCGAGACCATCAGCAATATCCTGGTCAGCGACGCCTCCGGCGGGCTCATTCCGCTGGGCGACCTCGCCACCATCGAGCTGCGAGAGGGACCGGGCCGGATCAGCCGGGAGGGGCTCAAGCGCCGCATTTACGTGGGATTCAACACCTCGGGGCGCGATATCGGCAGCATCGTCGTGGAGGCCCAGAAGAAGATCGACGCGCAGGTGGCCCTGCCTCAGGGCTACAGCATCACCTGGGGCGGTTCGTTCGATAACATGCAACGGGCCATGGCCCGGCTGAAGATCATCGTGCCGATCACGATCGGGCTGATCTTCTTATTGCTGTTCTCATCGTTCAACTCGGTCCGTTACGCCGCGCTGATCATCCTGAACCTTCCCTTCGCCCTGATCGGCGGGATCATCGCGCTCTGGGTCACCGGCGAATATCTGAGCGTGCCTGCCTCCGTCGGTTTCATCAACCTCTTCGGCGTCGCCGTGCTCAACGGCATCGTCCTGGTGTCCTATATCAACAAGCTGCGCGACGACGGACGGCCTGTCATGGAGGCGATCATGACCGGCTGCGCCTTGCGGCTCAGGCCCGTGCTGATGACTGCGCTGGTCGCTCTGTTCGGGCTGATCCCCTTGGCGTTGGCCCAAGGAATCGGCTCGGAAGTGCAACGGCCTCTGGCCGTGGTGGTGATCGGCGGACTGGTCAGCTCCACGTTGCTCACGCTGGTCGTCCTGCCCGCCCTGTATCCCTGGTTCGATGAACTCAGGTGCCGCGACGAGATGCCGGCGCCGAAAACCCGCGCAAGCCGCGCTCCCTCCGAGGAACCGGTGAGCGCCTAGCACGCAAGCGCCAGCCGAATGAGAAGCTCTCCATCAAGAATTCCTCCCCCCTCCGGCAAGACCTGGATATTTCCTCGTTTTTAACGGGCTTTTTGTCTAGTGGGCTAGGAATCGACACTCATGGTAGCTAGAACCATCGGCAGCGGGCCGAAGACCCCCATCTGGAGGTGTCAAATGGCCGGACAGGCGGGCCAACCATATGGGCGCATTGTCGTCTTATGTTTTTTCGCCTCGCCCGCCCTTACAGATGAGAACGGACGTCCACAGAACCAGCAGCGGCCTCCTCCTGCTCATCGCGGCGCTGACGCTCATCGCTGCCTGCGCATTGCCGCAGGAGGTCTCCAAGACGCCGCGCAGCGCGGTGGAACAACTGCTGCTCACCCACGCCGTCGAACGGGCGCTGGCCAACGTGACCGTGCCGCTGCCGGCAGGCGCGACCGTCGCCGTCGAGGTCAGCGGCCTCCAAACCGATCGCGCGCACGTGCACCTGCAGCGCGAAGGCGACTTCGGAGTGATCGACGCGCCATCGTGGGACCTGGCCTTCGTGCGCGACGCGGTCGCCGCGCGGCTGGGCGAGCAGGGCTACCACCTGAAGCCGCACCCCAGCGAGGCCACTTATCTGGTCCGCGCCATGGTGCTGGCCCTCGGCACCAACCAAGGGAATACCTTCTTCGGGCTGCCGCCGATCCAAAGCGTGCTCATCCCGTTTTCGCTGCCCCAGATCACCCTGTACCAGGAGCAGGATCAGTTGGCGCACGCGCGGCTGTACCTGGACATCTATGAGACCGCCACCGGCCGGTTCGTCCGGTCCACCCCCTGGACCACGGGTAACGCGTACTACAATCAGTACACGGTCCTCTTTTTCTTCACCTTCCGCACCACCGACATCTTGCAGGTCCCGTGACGGTCGCGTTGAGGATCGCGGCATTTCATGTCATCCTACAGAGCAGCGCCGTCTGGATGCGGTAAGCCCCCTGGGGTCTTGCGCTTCAATGTACGTGTTCTGAGCTGCTGGCGACATGAACGGGACGAAAACCAGTCCGCTGACGATTCTCGCGGCGCTCGGATTTGCGGCGTGCGTGTGCGCGCTGGATTTTATGCCCTCCCCTGGCTGGTCATGGACGGCGCTCTATGTGATTCCCGTCGTCTGGATCGCATTGTGGTCCTCGCCGGACGACGTCAGGCTGGTGACCGCAGTGGCGATCGTCGCTACCGTGTTGGCATTCATCCCCTGCCTTGTTCCGCAGGACGGCGACGGCGCCTGCGTGTCGAACGGAGAACGACTGATCACCACAGGCGCGATCTGGCTCACCATGCTCCTGTCCGTGTCCCGCAAGAAAACGCAACGGACCTTCAAATGGATCAACCTCTCCGGCAAGCGGTGAGCGGATTTCACGCGGATGGGTGCACCCATCCTCCATAATGTCTCGGCCGCGACGTTTTCCGTTTTCGTATCCGCATGCCTCGGCTCGCACCTGAAGCAGAAGGGAACCGTTTGGATGCCAAAGCGATGGATCAGAGGGATGCTCGTCTGCTGCCTCACCGGACTGGGTGGGCCGACGCCGACCTGGGCCGACGAAGTGCGGTTGCTCAACGGCGATCGCATCACGGGCGAGATCGTCAAAATGGAAGAGGGCCGGCTGACCGTGAACACCCCGCACAGCGGGAACGTCACCATCGACTGGAAGCAGGTTGAGCGCCTTTCCTCCGAGAAACCGCTGAAAGTCCAGGTCGATGGAAAGACGGAAGCGGAGAGCCTCGCCGAGCTGTTCTTCGGGAAAGCCCTCATCGTTGAAGCGACGGAACTCGGCACGACCGGCTCGCTGCCCCTCTCGGAAGTGAAAGCCATCAACATCGAGCCGGTCCGCTACCGCGGCACGGTCAATATCGGCGGCAATAGCACCCAAGGCAACACCGACACCAGAGCGGTCAACGCCTCGACACGCTGGACGATCCGGTCGGAGCGACATCGGTTTCTCCTGGAAGGCAAATACAACTACGGAGAGGTCGGAAGCCGGGTTACCGTTCGCAACTCCTTGGCCTCGCTGAAATATGATCTCTTCCTCTCCCAAAAGATCTTCGTCAATGCGGCGGGTCTTTTTGAAAAGGATACGTTTCAGAATTTGACACTGCGCACGACGCTCGGCTCAGGTCTGGGCTATCAATTTTTGGAGAGCGCCCGGGCGACCGTCGCGGGTGTTGCTGGCCTCGCCTATGTCAGCGAAGACTACACCAACGCCCCCCAGACGCAGACGCCCTCCGCGCGCTGGTCGTTGCGCACCGAATTCACCCTCGTGCCCGACCGCGTTAAAGCGTTTCACAAGCACGAGGGGTTCTATGATTTCGCCGAGCGCAACGCCATCCGATTTTTCGCCGACCAGGGCGTCCGGGTCACGGTCTACGAGAATCTCTTCGTGAATTTCGAATACGACCTCCGCTACAACGGCGCCCCGGCGCCGGGCCGCAAGCGGATCGACGAAGCGTTCATTTTCGGCCTGGGGTACGAGTTCGGCAGCTAGCCATGCGCGTGCTGGTCATCAACTGCGGCAGCTCTTCCGTCAAGTTCCGGCTGTTCCAGGTGGAGGAAACGCGGGCGGGGCAAGACCCGGCGCCGAAGGAACTGGGACGAGGCGCCGTCAGCGGTATCGGCGGGCAGGCGGTCTTGGAACTGGCCTCGCAGGGTGGGACTCCCAGCCGGTCCACGCGCATGACGGCGGATCACCAGGATGCGATGGCCTGGGTCTTGGAACATATCGAGCGTGACGCAGTTCAGGCCGCCGGCCATCGGGTCGTCCACGGCGGCGAGCGGTTTCACGCACCGACGATCATCGACGACGAAGTGATCGCCGAGATCGAACGGCTCGGCGAACTGGCGCCGTTGCACAACCCCGCTTCTCTGGCCGGCATCAAGGCGACGCGGCGGCACTTCGGCCCGTGGATGCCGATGGTGGCCGTGTTCGACACGGCGTTTCACCACGGGCTTCCCGCCGAAGCGGCGGCCTATGCTATTCCACAGGACATAGCGTCCCGCCATCGCATCCGGCGTTACGGCTTCCACGGCATCGCCCACGCCTCTCTCGCGGCCGGCTACGCCGCCTTCACCGACAAACCGCTTGCGCAAGCCCGGCTGATCACCGTACATCTGGGAAACGGATGCTCGGCTGCGGCGGTCCACGGAGGCCGGTCTATCGAGACCTCGATGGGCTTCACGCCTCTGGAAGGGCTGGTCATGGGAACTAGGTCCGGCGACCTCGACCCGGCGATCGTCGCCTACCTCGCTCGCCGGGAAAGAGTCGGTCCGGACGAGGTCGAACGCTGGCTGAACGAGCGGTCTGGGCTTCTGGGGCTGTCTGGGCTTTCGCCTGACATGCGTGAATTGTTGCAAGCCGAGGAGCGCGGGAATGCTCGTGCCGCCTTTGCGATCAGGAGCTTTTGCTATCGGGTGCGCAAGTATATCGGCGCCTACCTGGCCGTTCTCGGTGGGGCGGACGCGCTGGTCTTCGGGGGAGGCATCGGCGAGAACGCGCCGGCGATTCGCGCCCGCATTTGCGAAGGCATGGCGTGGTGCGGTCTCGAGCTGGACCAGGCCCGCAACGAGGCCGTACAAGGCCTCGCCGCAGGAACGGCCGCGTTCATCGGTCGAGCAGACAGCAGGATCCCGTGCTACGTCGTCGGCGTGGACGAAGAAACCGAGATCGCGAGGGAAACGGTCCGGGTTCTGTTCGGAAATCGCGGCCGGCCCATAGCAAACAGCGAGCAGTTCTGAGCCGTTCGCTCTCGGCTATTCGCTGCGGCAGCCGACCGCTATTCAGAAGAGTTGACGAGGGAGACATGGACAAGACAGAGGCACAGACCGAA
This sequence comes from Nitrospira calida, assembly GCF_976986435.1. Classification (NCBI taxonomy): domain Bacteria; kingdom Pseudomonadati; phylum Nitrospirota; class Nitrospiria; order Nitrospirales; family Nitrospiraceae; genus Nitrospira; species Nitrospira calida. Next base: position 1,130,468 of record NZ_OZ335950.1, on the reverse strand, counting down.
CGATCGCTCGCGGAACGGGCCGCCGAACTTCGATCAGCCGATCCGCAGTTGGCCCGATGGGCCGAGGGTTACGGTGTCATCCGGCACAACGACGAGACGCAGGTGAGGATTCACGAACTGGCCGCCTCCGTGACCGGTTCCGGTTCACGCGGAGACGGGATCGCCTTGTACGACCTGCTCATCGCGCTGGATCGGCTGGCGAGCGCCGGGCTGTGGCTGGTCGTGCATCAGACGTACGCCCGCAACGTCTACCTGGACGGACGATCGCTCGCGACCGATGACTTCAAGCCCCGCCCCGAAGGCCACACCGGCGGCTCGCTCAACATGGTGCCAGCCTATGCGGGCTATCTGGCGGCCAATGTCTGGTCTGGCCACACGCGCGGCTGGCTTATGGGACAGGGTCACTGCGTCTCGGCCGTGGACTCCCTCAATCTCCTCGTCGGCAACATGACGGAGGCCCACGCAACTCGCTATGCGGTCACCGATGAAGGGTTAACCCGGTACGTCCGCGATTTCTACGCCTACCGGTTGCGCAAAGACGGTCGGCAGGATTCCCCTTTGGGCAGCCACGTGAACGCCCACACGGCCGGCGGCTTGGCCGAGGGCGGCTACCTGGGCTTTGCCGAACTCCAGTATGTCCACATGCCGCTGCCGGGCGAGCGGTTGGTGGTCTTCCTTTCCGACGGCGCCTTCGAAGAACAGCGCGGCAGCGACTGGGCCCCGCGTTGGTGGCGGGCGGAGGATTGCGGGCTGGTCACGCCGATCATGATCAACAACGGCCGGCGCATCGACCAACGCACCACGATGTCGCAGCAGGGGGGAGTCGAGTGGTTTTGTGCGCACCTGAAGCTGAATGGGTTCGACCCCATCGTGTTCGACGGACGCGATCCGGCCGCCTTTCTGTGGGCGATCCTGGAAATGGAGCGTCGGCTGGAGGCAGCGGCGGAGGCGATCAAAGCCGGGCGAATCCGGTATCCTATCCCGCTCCCCTACGGCATTGCAGTGGCGCCGAAGGGGGCGGGGTTTCCGGGGGAAGGCACCAACCTCGCCCACAACCTCCCGTTGATAGCCAATCCCCGCATCGATCAGCGCGCGGCGGACCTGTTCAATCAGGGAGCGCGGCAGCTCTGGGTACCGAAAGCGGACCTGGATGCCGCGGTCACGGCGTTCCGGCAACACCGAGCGTCCGGCCGGCCGTTGGAGCGCGACCATGTCCTCGCGCACCGCGCGGTCGCGCTGCGCGACGTCCCGGCGCCACCGTTTCGCCCGGTCGCTCAAGAGCGGCGTTGGGACGCCGCATCCTGGACCTTTGCGTCGCCGATGACGGCTATCGACCGCATGTTCGTGTCGATCCTGCGGGCCAACCCTCATCTCAGGCCGCGCGTCGGCAACCCCGACGAGATGCTTTCCAACCGGCTTGTCGAAACCCTGGCATACTTGAAATTCCGGGTGACGGACCCGGAACCCGGCGTGCCGGAAAGCGTGGATGGGGCGGTGGTCACGGCGTTGAACGAAGAAGCCGTCGCTTCCGCGGCGCTGGCCAACAAGGGCGGCATTAATCTGATCCACACCTATGAAGCGTTCGGCACGAAGATGCACGGAGCGATCCGGCAGGAGATCATTTTCGCCAACCATTGCGCCGAGGCGGGCCGGCCCCAGCGGTGGCTCTCGATCCCGCTGATTCTCACATCCCATACCTGGGAGAACGGCAAGAACGAGCAGTCACACCAGGACCCGAGCATGGCCGAGGCGCTACTCGGCGAACCGTCGCACGTGTCGCGCGTCGTCTTCCCGGCGGATTTCAACACGGCGGCGGCGGTCATGGAACGCCTCTACCGAACACAGGGCCAGGTCTGGACGATCGTGGCACCCAAGGCAGACACCGTACCGGACCTGTTCACCCCGGAAGAGGCTGGATGGCTGGTCGAGATCGGCGGCGCCCGGCTGGACTGGACGTGTCACGATCCCGAGCGCGCGCGGATCATCGTGACGGTCGTCGGCGCATATCAGCTTACCGAAGCGATCCGGGCTTCCCGCCGGCTGTCGGAGCGCGACATCCCACATGCGGTGGTCTATCTCCTTGAACCGGGCCGCTTCCGGACGGCGCGCAACGGGAGGGAACAGGCCCATCAGGCGCCGGCGTCGCTGGTCGAGCGGTTGTATCCGGCCGCGGTGCAATCCCGGCTGTTCCTCACCCACACGCGCCCGGAAACGCTGCTCGGCCTGCTGGGCCCCCTGCACACCGGGCCACGCACGAGCGGCTTGGGCTACATCAACGAAGGCGGCACGTTGAACACGCCGGGCATGTTGTTCGTCAACCGTTGCACCTGGGCGCACGCGCTGCTTGAAGCGGCGCGTCTGATGGAGTTGCCCCGCGAGCGGCTGCTGTCCGCCGAGGAGTTGGAGGCGCTGGATGGGCGGCGCAGCCCCCACGGGGTGATCATTCCGGATGTTTCCCCATGATGTTAACGGTATTGTCCCTCCTGGAGCCCATCGGAGGTCGCCTCCACCTCGGCTGAACTTTGAGACGTTTGTTTCAGTGAAGCAGGCAACGTATTTCATCGACCGTCATTTCTGTCGTCGATTGCTGGGGACCGAATCAAGGAACACCTTCAGCCGCAGGCCCCCTTGCATAAGCCCGGCGTATCAGCTATGCGGAAAGCACAGAACTTCCTGCCGGGAAGCGCTCAGTTCCTCTCCACCGCATCTCCTTTTGGACGTGACAGAAAGAAGCACCGAAACGCGTGAAGAAGGACAAGCCGAGTAAGACGCCCATCGTAACGAGGCCTGCTTCCAAGGACGCGCACCGGCGCAGTGGAGGCATCTTGTTGGCGACGGACTTTCTCCAACCTTCGCGGCGGGCGTTCGCATACGCGCTCAAGCTGGCCGCTGCACGCCATGCGCATCTGCTGATCGTTCACGTCCTCAAGACTGCGTTGAACGGTAAGCCGCCTGTTCGGACCGTGAGCCGCCGCCTCAACGCGATGAAGACAGCGGCGCTGCTGGAGTTAGGCCGCATGGCACGGATGGCGCAGGAGAAGGGCATCGCCGCCCATCCCTGCCTACTCTATGGGAGCCCGATTGCCTCGATTCTGGAAAAAGCTCAGGACGTTCGGGCCGAGCTGATCGCCCTGGGCACGCACGGGCGTACGGGGTGGGATCGGCTGCAGCTTGGCAGCACGGCCGAGGCTGTCCTGCGCGGAGCCCGTTGTCCGGTGATGACAGTGCGCGGCGCGATTGCCGGAGATCCCAAGCCGTCCGCGCTCGGCGCCATCAACCGGGTGATGGTCGCCACCGATTTTTCGTCACATGCCGCCCAAGCGGTTGCGTTTGTCGTCCCGCTCGCGCTCGCCTTGAAAGCGCGGGTCCTGCTCGTCCACGCCCAAGTCCCTCCGGCTCACGGCGCCGCCGGCCGAACGAACGTCCCCGGAGCACCCGGCATGTCGAACGGCTCAGGCAGGTCGCCGCAACGATTGTTGGAACGCCTGCTCTCCTCGCTCAAGGAAAAAGGCATTCCCGCCGACGCCTTGTGCGGGACGGGGGACCCCGTGGCGGTCATTCTCGGAGAAGCCCGCCGCCGGAAGGCCGATCTTATCGTGGTCGGCACGCGCGGCCGCCGGGGGCTGCCGCGCCTCATCCTCGGCAGCGTCGCCGAGCAGCTCGTCCGGCGCGCGGGCTGTCCGGTGCTGGTGGTAAAGGGCGGCGCACGGTCGGCGCAACTCGTTTAGGTGTCCATGCGGACTTCATGGAACACTCGTTGACAACGCTTCCGGTCGAATATCTGTTGCTAGGAGCCTCGCTCCTGCTGATCGTGAGCGTGATCGCCAGCAAGGCCTCCGGCCGTCTGGGCGTTCCCGCGCTCCTGCTTTTTCTCGTGATCGGCATGCTCGCCGGCTCCGACGGTCCCGGCGGCATCCACTTCGACAATCCGTGGCTGGTTCAGTCGCTTGGTGTCGTTGCCCTGGCGTTCATCCTCTTCGCAGGGGGCATGGACACCGATTGGGAACATATTCGTCAGGTGGCATGGACGGGGCTAGCCCTGTCCACGCTCGGCGTAGGCGCCACCGCCCTGCTGGTCGGGTGGTTCGCCACCGCCGTGCTGCACATGAGCTGGCTGGAGGGACTGCTGCTCGGCTCGATCGTGTCCTCGACCGACGCCGCCGCGGTGTTCGCGGTCCTGAGATCCAAGCACGTGAGTCTTCGCGGCCCGCTCAAGCCGTTGCTTGAGCTGGAGTCCGGCAGCAACGATCCGATGGCGGTGTTTCTGACCGTCGGCATGATCGCGTTGCTGATGGAGCCGGCAACCTCGGCCGTCGATCTTCTTCCCATGTTCGCGCGGCAAATGATCCTCGGCGCCGCGCTGGGCTACGGCATGGGCCAGGTGATAGTCCTGCTCATCAACCGACTGAAACTGGAATATGACGGGCTGTATCCGGTCCTGACCTTGTCCCTCGTGCTGCTTACGTACGGCGCGACGGCCTGGCTGGGCGGAAACGGATTCCTCGCCGTGTACCTGGCCGGCCTGAGAATGGGCAACAGCGCGTTTCTCCACAAACAGAGTCTGATGCGCTTTCACGACGGTCTTGCGTGGCTCATGCAGATCGTGATGTTTCTGACGCTTGGGCTCCAGGTCTATCCATCGCAGCTCGTCCCCATCGCGGGAGCGGGGTTGCTGCTCTCCCTGTTTCTCATGATTGTCGCCCGGCCCGTGGCTGTCCTGACCACGCTCAGCTTCTCCCGGCTGAGCCTGAGGGAAAAGTTGATGGTCGCATGGGTCGGGTTACGCGGCGCGGTGCCAATCGTGCTGGCCACGTTTCCGCTGCTGGCCGGCGTCCCGGACGCCGGCCTGATCTTCAACGTGGTCTTTTTCATCGTCCTGACGTCGGTGCTGCTGCAAGGCACGTCGATTCCGCTGGTGGCGAGATGGCTCCAGGTGGACGCCCCGCTGGCGAGCCGGCCTCCGGCCTATTCACCGCTCTGGGAAGCGCCCAGCAGCCTGAAGAGCGGGCTGATCGAGCTGAGCGTTCCGGAGCACTCCAGGGCCGTCGGACAGCGCATCCTTGACCTCGGCTTTCCCGAAGGCGCATTCGTTATTCTGATCGCCAGAAACGGCCAATGCTTTGTCCCCAGCGGCGGCACGGTGCTCGAAGCGGGCGATACGCTGCTTGTGTTCACGGACCAGGCTTCAGTCATAAAACTCCGCGCGATCCTTGATGCGCGCCGGCAGCCGGCAGCCGCCGATGTCGCGGAAGAACGCCGACCCGAGAGGTCCGTTTCCTAATGCCGAAACGTCCCGCCACCGGACAACCGTCCATGCCGACCCGGGCCGTCTCGGACGCCGCGTTGCACCATCTGCCCGCGCATGAAGTCCTGCTGTTGTTGGAGACCGATCGGACGCGGGGTCTCACCGCCGACGAAGCCGCGAAACGGTTGGAGCGCTTCGGCCCGAACGTCCTGCCTTCCTTTCGACGCCACGGCCCCCTGATCCGATTTCTCTTCCAGTTCCACCATCCGCTGATCTACATCCTGCTGGCCGCCACGGCCATCACCGTATTCCTCGGCGAATGGGTGGACGCCGCCGTGATCTTCGGCGTGGTACTGGTGAACGCCGTCGTCGGTTTCATCCAGGAAGACCGAGCCGAAAAGTCGCTGGACGCCCTGGTGGCGATGGTCAAGACCGAAGCCGCAGTAGTGCGGGACGGACGGAAATGCATGATTCCATCTGCCGAGGTCGTGCCGGGCGACCTGGTGTTGCTGCAATCCGGCGACAAGGTGCCGGCTGATCTCAGGCTGATTGCGGCGCGGGAATTGCGGATCGATGAATCGGCTTTGACCGGCGAATCCGTGCCGGTGGCCAAAGAGGATCTTGTGCTGCCGCCGGAAACGATCGTCGCCGACCGGCGCAATATGGCTTTCTCCGGTACGCTGGTCACCTACGGCCAGGGCATGGGGGTGGCCGTCGGCACCGGAGCCGATACGGAACTGGGGCGGATCCACCAACTGGTCGGCGAAGCGACCGAGATTGCGACGCCGCTGACAAAGAAGCTCGCCTATTTCAGCAAAGTCCTGACGGTCGTCATCCTGGGATTGGCGGCCGTGACGTTTCTGCTCGGCCTCTGGCGGGGACAACGGCCGGCGGAAATTTTTATGGCCGCGATCGCCCTGGCGGTCGGCGCGATCCCGGAGGGGCTTCCGGCGGCGGTGACGATCACCCTCGCGATCGGCGTGAGCCGTATGGCGCAGCGGCACGCCATCATCCGCAAGCTGCCCGCCGTCGAGACGCTGGGCAGCACGACCGTCATCTGCACCGACAAGACGGGCACATTGACGAAAAATCAAATGACCGTCCAGGTCATCTGGACCGGCGGACGCTCCTTCACCGTCGAAGGCACAGGGTATGAGCCGATCGGCGCGATTCGGGAGGACGCCGCAGGTCAATTGTCAACCGTCGATCGCGAAGACGCAGACGTCGCGCACAGCACACCACACGCCTCGCGCGATCCTGGTCTTCACGAGATCTTGACGGCGGGAGCGCTGTGCAACGATGCACAATTGGTCGAGCAGGACGGCGCATGGGACATCGTGGGCGATCCGACGGAGGGCGCGTTGCTGGTGGCGGCCCGCAAGGCCGGACTCGATCCCGAGCGCCTCGCCCGGACCTCTCCTCGTCTGGACGCCATTCCGTTTGAATCCGAGCGGCAGTACATGGCGACCTTGCACCGTCCGGCCGAAGGGGCGCCTGTGGCGTATCTGAAAGGCGCCGTCGAAACAGTCCTCGGCCGGTGCGACCGGATGCTCACGGCAGAGGGGGAAGAGAGACCGTGTGATCCGAACCTCGTCCTGGCCGAGGCAGAACGATTGGCGGCTCAAGGGCTCCGACTCCTGGCGTTTGCCAGGCGGCACGTCCCACCCGATGTGACCGCGCTGCAGGAACAGGACGTCGCCTCTGGCCTGGTGTTTCTGGGGCTGCAGGCCATGATGGACCCGCCGCGGCCGGAAGCCGTCGCCGCCGTGCGCGCCTGCCAGACGGCGGGGATTGCGGTCAAGATGATCACCGGCGACCACGCGCAGACGGCGCGCGCGATTGCGGAGCAGATCGGGCTGAACGGCGTGCGCGGAGCATCCGGAGCCGGGTTGCAGGTGATGACCGGCGTCGACCTGGCGGCCTGTCCAGCCGCGCATCTGCCCGAGGCGGCGGATCGCACGGCGGTCTTTGCGCGGGTCTCCCCCGAACAGAAGCTGCGTCTGGTGGAAGCGTTGCAGGCCAGGGAGCACGTCGTGGCGATGACCGGGGACGGCGTTAACGACGCGCCGGCGCTCAAACAGGCGGACATCGGCGTCGCGATGGGACGGAGCGGCACCGAGGTGGCGAAAGAAGCCGCCGACATGGTGTTGACCGACGACAATTTCGCGTCGATCGAAGCCGCCGTGGAGGAGGGCCGCGGCGTCTTCGACAATCTGACGAAGTTCATCGTGTGGACGTTGCCGACCAATATGGGCGAGGGATTGGTGTTGCTGGCCGCAATCGCCGCCGGGACGGTCCTACCGATCCTGCCCGTCCAGATCCTCTGGATCAACATGACGACGGCAGTCGCGCTGGGCATGATGCTGGCGTTCGAACCGAAAGAACCGGGAATCATGCGCCGCCCGCCGAGGGATCCGCAGCAACCGATCCTGACCGGCACACTGGCGGAGCGTATCGTGCTGGTCTCCGCTTTGATGCTCGCCGGGGCCTACGGGGTGTTTCTCTGGGAACATCAACGCACGGCTTCCCTCGAAGCGGCCCGCACGGCGGCGGTGAACGTCTTCGTCCTGGTGGAATTGTTCTACCTGTTCAATTGCCGCTCGCTCGACCATACGATGTTCCACATCGGGGTCTTCAGCAATCCTTGGATCTGGCGGGGCGTGGCGGCCATGCTCGCGCTACAGCTCCTCTTGACCTACGCGCCGCCGATGAATCGCCTGTTTCATACGAGCCCGATCGACGGGCCGGCCTGGGTGCTGATTCTGGCCGTCGCCGTAGCGGTGTACCTCATCGTCGGAGTCGAGAAATGGATTCGTCGGCACTGGCAGGCGCGGCGGGCGGAATCGGTCAGAAGGGCATGAGGACAACCGGCATGCATTGTGTTCCTCGCCGTTTGCCGCTTGTTATCGACTATCCGCAATTCGCCGTTCACCGGGAGCAAGATCCATGATCGGACAATCCCTGCGCCTGAGCACGATCCGCGGCATTCAGGTTGGCGTTCATTACTCCTGGTTCATCCTCTTTCTGCTCATCACCTTCTCCCTGGTGGCGCGGTTCGCGGGGCAACACCCGCGCTGGACACTGGCCGAACACTACGTCATGGCCTTTCTGACCAGCCTGCTGTTTTTCATCTCGATTCTCTTGCACGAGTTGGCGCACAGTTTCGTCGCGTTGACCAAAGGGATTCCGGTCCGCGCCATCACTCTGTTCGTCTTCGGCGGCGTCGCTCAGATCGGGCGCGAGCCGGACCGTCCGGCTGTCGAGTTCCAAATCGCGGTCGCCGGCCCGATCGCCAGTTTCGTCCTGGCCGTTGCGTTCGGAGGCCTTGCCGCCGCCACGGAAGACCGGTTCGAGCACCTCGCGGCCTTGGCCGACTGGCTGGCCTCGATCAACCTGGCTCTGGCGGTGTTCAACTTAATTCCGGGGTTTCCGCTCGATGGGGGGCGCATCTTCCGCGCCGCCGTCTGGCAAGTCACCGGCAGCTTGACGAGGGCGACGCGGATCGCGGCCCGTTCAGGCCAACTGTTTGCCTATGTCTTTATGTTCGGGGGCATCGCCGTCGGCTTCACGGCCAATTGGTTCAGCGGATTGTGGCTGGCCTTCATTGGCTGGTTCCTGCTTAATGCGGCGCAGGAGAGCGTCCTCCAGGCCAGTATCCGGTCCGTGCTCACCGGACTGGTGGCCGAAGACGTCATGGCACGCGACTGCCGGACGATCGATAAACGGACGAGTCTCGCCGAGTTGGTGGACGAGCATATCCTGCGGACCGGCCAGCGGTGCTTCGTGGTCTCATCGGACGGACGGATCGACGGGCTGGTGACGCTCCATCAGGTGAAAGCGATCCCTCGCGACCGCTGGGCGGCGACGCCGGTGGAACAGGCGATGACCCCTCTCGCCGAGCTGACGGTTGTCTCGCCCGACACCCCGATCGCGGAAGTCTTACAGATGATGGAGAGTCGGGACATCGCCCAGATTCCGGTGACCCGGTCCGGTCGTTTCCTGGGCATGATCACCCGAGACCATGTGTTGCGGGTGCTCTCGGCCAAAATGGAACTCGCCTCCCCGTCGTGATCATGGCACACCCGCGGCATCGGACCGTTCCCCGTTGGTTCATCGTTTCGGCGCTGTTGATCGCGGCCGTTCCCGCTGTCACGATCGCGCTCAATCTCGCTCCGATCCGTGCCGCGCTCATCCAACGGTTGGCGATGGAAACCGGCATCGAACTCACGGACCTGCGTATCCGGCTCTTGCCCCGCGTCCACATTCAATTCTGGAACGCCGTGATCCGCGATGCGCATCACACCCGGGCAATCTTCCACGCCCAAGAAGGGGTCTTGACGCTGCGCCTGTTCCCATTGCTGCGAAAAGAAATCGCCCTGAGTCAGGCAACGGTGGTCGCCCCGAGGGTCGTGATTCGGCGGGATCGGAAAGGACGGTGGCATATTCCGTTCCTCGACGAGCCGGAGCCGGCGGTCCAAAGTTCGCAAGGGTTCGCCTGGGGCCGGTTGATTCCGGATCTCCGGGTGCTCGGCGGAACGATTCTCTTGGAGGATGAGTTCGAACGCGAGAGCCTGCACACCTGGGGAATCGAGAACATTTATGTCGAGTTGGACGCGGACCTTCTGCGGGAAACCGCCGATCTGACTCTTAACGGCGAGGTCAATGCGGCAGGGACGGCGTCGCACATCAACCTGGAAGGAGAGTTGTCGATCGCCGGCGCCTCGGAAAAGCTCGATTCACTCGACGAGACCGGCGCACCTCCACCGGTTCGTTTCGAAGGTACAGTCGCGCTCACACAGGTCGATCTGGGACCTTGGCTCGATTCGACCGTCCCGCTGACCGACACGCGTTGGCGGGCGGATGTCTCGTCGCGCCTCGTGCTGGAGCCGGGAGACGCAGGGTATGACGTGACCTGGTCTCAGTTCGAGGCGCGACTCGATTGGGTGACCCTGCACGGGTCCGGTTTGCTTTATGGTTTCGGCGGAGAACACCCGGCCTATTCCTTCACGGTGTCGGGCTCGCCCGTCGATCTTGCGACTCTCCTGCATCATTTGCCAGCCGCCTGGATCGACGCCTCGATCCGTTCGGCGATGGCCGAGTATGAAGTCACGGGAACACTGGAACTCGTGTCGGCCACTATGACCGGAGCTCTGAACCGGCCGGGGGAGGGCGAATGGAAAGGCACCGTCAAGCTGTCACGGGGCGGCGCCGTTGTCGGCCCGGCGCGGACGTTCATCCGGGAACTCGCGGGCACTGTCTTCTTCGACCGAGTCCACGCGGAGGCGGTGGACCTGTCCGGCCAGGTTGGGCCGCTGCGCGTCTCGAACGGCACGTTGATCTTCTCCCATCTGGATGTCGCGCCGGCCGTCGATCTGCGGGCGACCGGAAGCGGCCGCGTGCGCGATGTGTTGGAACTCCTCCGTGCGGTCGGCAGACCGGCGGCCGGGGCGACGACGCTCGGCGCGATCGTGGACCTAACGGGCGAAGTACAGGTTTCGCTGCATATCGGCGGGCCGCTTACGCCGACCCCGCAGGTGGAACTGATCAGAGCGGACATCACCGTCCATGATCTCGGCGCGAAGGTGCCGAACTGGAACTTGTCGGCCGAACACCTTGACGGGATCGTCGGGATCACACCCCGGTTCATTGAATTCAAGCATCTGCAGGGAACCGTGGGCCCCATCCGCTTCGACCTGGAAGGAGCAGTGGAGCCGGGATCGTCACCCCGCTTCGAGGATGTGACGATGACGGCTTCAATCGAAGGCTCGGGACTACGGTCATGGTTGGTCGCCCATGCCTCGCTACCGCCAGACGTCATCCTCGACGGACCAGTTCACGCCGTCATTCGACTGTCCGGCCCAGTCTCCTCGCCGACTTGGCAGAGCTCAATCGATCTGTCTCAGACGACCATTGCGGTGCCTCCCGTATTCAAGAAACAAACAGGTATGGTCGCGTCGCTGAAATTCGACGGGATGCTGGTCAAGGGCAAGCGCCTGATTATTCGGCGTCTCGCATGGGAGTTGCCACGGGCTCACATAGAGGGGTGGGCATCCGTCCGGTTGCAGGGAAGGCCGACATTCAGACTTCACCTGAAGGCCGGTCCTCTGCCGTTCGCCGGACTCGTCGACGTCGTTCCGATGGGCTCTATCACGGAGGGAATGGTGGGGGTTTCAATCGGCGCAACGGGTCGCGGACCCGATTGGACATCATGGACACTCTCCGGCTTGGTCACGGTGGAGCGAGGCACGATCGCGCTGGAGGATTTCCAGGACCCGCTGAGAGAGCTGTCGCTTCGGGTCTACGTCGAGGAGCGCGACGTCAGGATCGAACGGCTGTCGTTTAAGCTCGGCGACAGCGACCTCGCCGTGCGGGGTTTCGTCAAGCGATGGGCAAGCAACCCGGCACTGACGTTGGCCGTGGAATCGTCGAAACTCGATTTCACGCGGCTCATCCCCCATGAGCGCACGGCAGGAGGCCGTCAGATTCTGGAACGGCTGCGGTGGTGGGCCGCATCCCGCCATGTCGAGGTAACCGTCAGCATCAAGCAGGCGCAGTACCACCGCCTCGTCTTCAGCATGCTGTCCGGCCGCCTGAGGTTGGGCGAAGGCAAGATCGCACTCGAGCAGGTGACTGGAAAGACACCGGAGGGCATCCTTTCGGGACGGATCGTCGCCGACATCCATCCGACGAAGCCGATCGAGGTCGAGACCGCGTTGAACATTGACGGAATGCCCGTGCAACGGCTCATTGCGGTGATCGACCCGGAGGCGGAACCGCTTCAAGGGACGCTGTCGTTGACCGGAACCGTTCGCGGAACGGTTGACGGACCGTCGCCGTTTCTTCGAACCTTGCGCAGTCTTGCCCCGCTGAAATTGCGCCTCGAACGGGGACAGGTCCTGCACGGGACGGTGTTGCCCAAGGTGCTCAAGATGCTCAACGTACCGGCCTTGCTCAAAGGGAAGGTGGACTTCGAACATGACGGGATTCCGTTTGATACCATCTCCGCCACGATCACGGTTGAAGACGGAATGTTGGCCTCCCACAATATTGTCTTCGACAGTCCGATCATGAAAGTCAGCGGGGCCGGCACGCTTGACATGGTCTCGGATGAACTGCATCTAGCCTTGGCCGTCAGTCCGCTCGGCGCCTACTCCGATCTGATCGGCAAGGTCCCGCTGTTTGGGCGGCTGCTGGCGGGCGACCGCCCGGGATTGTCCACCGCGCTGTTCGAGGTTAAAGGACCGCGGAGGAGTCCGGCCGTCCGGTATCTGCCAATCGAGTCCTTCGCTAAGGGGCTCACCGGATATCCTCGACTGGCCCTCGATGTGTTGGCGAACGCCATCGCTCTGCCCAAACAACTGCTTATCCCGAGGGAGCGAGAGTAGCCGGATCATCAGCACCAATCCCATGTCCGATCAGGCGCGCTTGTGTCGGGGAGTCAATTCGGGCAGACTGAATAGGCGCGATGCGGCACAGTCCTGAACAGAAGATCGGAATCGGCCCCGGCCGGTCCTGCAGGGCGGCGCTGTGGGCCATTACGTCGTTCGTCGCTTGTGCGGTCGGCGGCGCAGCCGCCTTCGAAAGCTTCGAAGAGGACATGATCCGGATCTACGAACAGCTTGTTCCGGCAACCGTGTCACTTTCCTCCGCCTACGCATCGCACGGGCAGCGGGGGGCGGCGCTGCCCGACGGCGTAGGATCGGGATTCATCCTCGATGAAACCGGGCTGATCGTCACCAACGCGCACGTGGTGGAAGGCGCCCATGCTGTGATGGCCACCCTCCACGACGGGCGGCGCGCGCGGGCCGAACTCGTCGGGAGCGATCCGGTGACGGACATCGCGCTGCTGCGTTTGGTCGACGTCAAGGGACCGTTCAGTGCGGTGCGGCTGGGAGACTCCAGTACCCTGCGGGTCGGTCAGCGTGCGCTGGTTATCGGCAATCCGTTGGGCCTCGGCTCCACGCTCACCAGCGGGATCATCAGCCGGATCGGAGGCGCGCCTCCCAATCTCGCCGCGGGCGAACCCCAGGTGCTGCAAACCACGGCGCCGATCAACCCCGGGAACAGCGGCGGGCCGCTCGTGGATTCCGAAGGTCGGGTGATCGGCATCGCCACCGCCATGATCGAAGGCGCCCAAAACATCGGGTTCGCCATCCCCATCAACACAGTCGTCCACGTGGTGTCTGAACTCAAGCAGAAAGGCCGGGTCATCCGGCCGTGGCTCGGCGTCGGCGGGAAGTTCGTCACCGACGAGTTGATTGCGCTTTTCACCCTGCCGCTGACGGCGGGACTGTTGGTGGAAGCCGTGGACCCAGGCAGCCCGGCGATGGAAATCGGCCTGCGCGCCGGCGACCTGGATGTCGTCGTCGAAGGGCAGGCATGGACGCTGGGCGGTGATATCATCACCGCCGTCCAAGGAATTCGCTTGCGCTCACCTCACGATCTCCTGCAGGCCATCGCCCGATTCCGGGTTGGCCAGAAGATCGAGATCGAGTACCGACGCGACGAAAAATCGTATCGCCGCGATGTGACGCTCCGCGAGCGGCCGCGCCAGCTTTCGAACAGCCCTGGCGCCAAGCCGGGCCGTATGACCGGAGAGCATCCGTCACGCCTCACGCCGTCGCCGAACGCCGGCGTTCCTCTGTCGTTTTGACTGCTTCAAAAAATACAGCAAGGAGCGAGCAGCGAAGAGCGATGAGCTATTGGCTTCGCGCGAGGCGCTGTCGGCCATGTTCAAAGCGGACAAGGACAACCTTGACCAAGGCGCCGCTGCGGATTTAGCATGGTCGCCGTCCTTCCGCCGCCGCATCGCAAACCGTGAGTCACATTCACACACCGGTCTTTCAATGAAACCGCACGCCCTAGCCGGAGACCCGGTCAAGCACCTGAATACGAAGGACGCCCTTGTGGGTTCGGGTATCCTGGCGCTGGCCGTCGGCATCTTCCTCGCGGACGTGTGGACGCCGCCGAGCGTCGTCACGGCTGCGCTGTACGCCGGGCTGGTGTTTCTTTCTCTGTCGGCGTCTCATCGCGCCATCCCCATCGCGACGGCGGCCGGATGCACGGCCCTCACCGTCCTAGCGTTCTTCCTGTCCCCCTTGAGCGCGGAACCCGAAAGCGATCTGGTCAACCGCGGGATCGCCATCGTCGTGCTGTGGGCGACCTTGTGGCTCGGCCTGAGGGAACAGCAAGCCGCCGAGCGCCTTCGCAAAAACGAGCGCGATCTTCGCGACTTCATCGAGCACGCCGCCGTCGGCATGCATTGGGTAGGACCGGACGGCCGTATCATGTGGGTGAATCAGGCGGAGGCCGATCTGCTCGGCTACGCGCCTGGCGAAATGATCGGACGCCATATCGCGGAATTCCACGCGGACCAGGCCACCAGCGACGACATCCTGGAACGCCTTGCGCGCGGCGAGACGCTGCGCAACTACGAAGCGCGACTGCGCGGCAAGGACGGCTCGATCAAGTACGTGTTGATCGATTCCAACGTGCGTTGGGAGCACGGGGCATTCTCTCACACGCGCTGTTTCACGCGGGATATCACGGAGGGGAAAAAAGCCGAACAGGCGCTTGTCTCTAAGGCATTGGACGCCCTGGCGGCGGAGTCCGTCGAGCGCAAACGGGCGGAAGAGCGGCGCCGGGTGAGTGAGGAGCGATTCCGGCTGATCGCGCAGGCCACGCATGACGCCGTCTGGGATTGGAATCTCCGCACCAACGACGTGTGGTGGGGAGACGGGCTGCACCGGTTGTTCGGGCACCAGGCGGACCAGGTCGGTCCCAAGCTCGACTGGTGGATCGATCGCGTGCATCCGGAAGACCGAGACACCGTCCTCACCGGCATCCACGCGTTGCTCGAACGAAGAGAATCCTCGTGGTCCAACGAGTACCGATTCCAGCGAGCCGACGGATCCTACGCGCATGTGCTGGACCGGGCCCGCGTCATCTTCGACAGACACGGTGCTCCAGTCCGCATGATCGGCGCTCTAACCGATATCACCCTATGGAAACAGATGGAGCGACATCTGCGGGAGAGCGAGGACCAGCACCGGCGCCTGTTCGAGCACAGCCCCTATCCGATGTGGGTCGTTGACCTGGAGACCCTGCAGTTTCTCGCCGTCAACGACACGGCAGTCCGCCACTACGGCTACTCCCGCGAGGAATTCCTGCGCATGACGGTCAAGGACATCCGGCCGCCAGAAGACATTCCGCGGTTCCTTGGAGTTCTGTCCGCCAGCCGCGACATTCCCTCCGGAACCAACATCGGCGTGTGGCGCCACCGGAAAAAGGATGGCACACTCATCGACGTGGAAATCTCCTATCACAACATCGTGTTCGCGGGCAGGCCGGCGCGTTTGACGCTGCTTAACGATGTCACCGAGCGAAGACGGGCCGAGGACACGACGCGGGCGTTTCTCCGGATCAGCGAGAAGCTCAACGCCACGCTAGATGTGGATCGACTGATGGACGAGTTGGTCGTGGAAGCAATCACCCTCGTGAATGCGGAAAGCGGGTGCGCCGGCCTGCGCACTCCCGAAGGGATGGAGTGCCGCAGATATTTCCATCGGGGCGAAGTCGTGCCGCTCGAATACCGCTGGCCTGCCGGGCGCGGTCTGCCGGGCTGGGTGTTGAAGCATAAGGTGCCCTACGTGACGAACGACGCGGCGACGGATCCGCAGATCATCCCCGAATTGCGGAAGAGATTCAGCGTCAAGTCGGCCATCAGCGTCCCGATCCTGGACGCCAAGGAAGACGTCATCGGATTCTTTAACCTCCACAACAAGCGCGACGGCTCGGAGTTCACCTTCTCCGATCAGGCCAAGCTCGTGGCCGTCGCGCAGGCCGCCTCGGTTGCCGTGCAGAATGCCCTGGCCTACCAAAAACTCCAACAGGCGGACCTCATTCAGACCCATCTCCTGAACCGGATCATCTCCGCACAGGAAGACGAGCGGCGCCGGATCGCCCGCGAGTTGCACGACGAAACGGCCCAGTCGCTGACGTCGCTGCTGGTCGGTCTCCGCGCCCTGGAAGACGCGGAGACCCTTGAATCCGTGCAGGCCAAGGCCGGTGACCTGCGCCGGCTTACTTCGCACACGTTGGCCGAAATCCAGCGGTTGGCGCGCGGTCTCCGCCCGCTCGCGCTTGACGATCTGGGTCTGGAAGAAGCAGTGCGTCGCCATGCCGAGGAGTACGCGGCGGCCTACGGCATTCCGGTAGACGTCCATGTGAGCGGGATCAACGGACGACGGCTTCCGTCGGCGGTGGAGACGGCGCTCTATCGTATCACGCAGGAGGCGCTGACCAACGCCGCCAAGCACGCGGCCCCGAACACGATCAGCGTCGTCGTCCGGCATGAATCGTCGCTGGTCAGGCTGGTCGTCGAAGACGACGGATGCGGCTTCAATGCCAGACGCTTGCTGAAAAATCCGGAAACCTTCTGGCATCTGGGCCTGCACGGCATGCGGGAACGGGCGGCCCTGCTCGGAGGGAGTTTCTCGATTGAATCCGCGCCGGGGAAAGGAACGACCGTCTCCGTCACCATTCCCCTTCCGGAGGACTCGGCCGCATGAAGATCAGGGTCTTCATCGCCGACGACCATGCGGTGCTCCGAAGCGGCCTGCGCCTGCTCATCAACGGACAGCCGGACATGGAAGTGGTGGGCGAAGCGGCCGACGGACTGCAAGCGGAGCAACAGATCCCGACGACGGCGCCGGACGTGGTGCTGATGGATCTTTCGATGCCACATGACGGCCTCCACGCCATCCGGCAAATCAGCCAGGCGTCTCCGGCGACGCGCGTGCTGGTGCTCACCATGCACGACGATCCCGGTTACCTGCGACTGGCTCTCTCGGCCGGCGCGGCGGGCTACGTGGTGAAAACGGCGGTGGACTCGGAACTCCTGACGGCAATCCGCACGGTCGCCCAAGGACGGACCTTTGTGGACCTCTCGTGCGACCCCGATCGGATGTTCGCTGATCCGCCTGAGACGGACCAGAACCGTTTGCGCCGGCCGACCCGTCCTCCCGATCAACCGTTGAGCCGGCGCGAGCGGGAGGTATTGACCCGCGTCGCGCGCGGCTTCACCAATCAGGAAATCGCCGAGCAATTGAGTTTGAGCGTCAAGACCGTTGAAACCTATCGCGCCCGCCTCATGGTGAAATTAGATCTTCGAAGCCGCGCTGATCTCGTTCGCTATGCGCTGGACCACAGCCTTCTGACTTCCGCCGAGTCGCCCAGGGCGTAACCGCGACCAGCCTTGTCAGGTTTTTCCCCTCGCATCGCCAGCCATTTTCAGGGAAATCCCCGCTACCGTCAGTCCGCGTCGTTTTGTAGAAAAAAGCGCGGAGCGGGCAGCAAACGGCCCGGTCAAATAAAACGAATAGCGTAGAGCGAATCGCGCGGAGCTATGTGTCATCGTTCTGTGCTGCTAGCTCCTCGCTATTTTCTCCACAGAAAGGATTATGCCGTGCGGTGCGGTCGTTGCGGCGGGTTGATGGTTTGGATTGGGCCATTAGCGGATGACACCGCTTCGAGCCCGCAGGACGAACATTCCTGGCGCTGCGTGAACTGCGGTGAACTCCTCGATGGGACAATCCTCGCAAACCGCTCCACGCCGCCCGAGCAACGGGAGACGCCACGGAGACGCTGGCGCGTACCGTTGTCGTCCCGTATATCCAGATGAGACGACCCGAGCCGAGGCGGGGGAACTTCTCCGTCGCGACAATTCTGCCGCACGAACCTCAAACCATGGGAAGGCGTATCGTGATCAAAACGCGCCGGCTGCCCGGACAACCCGAGGTACCGACCGCCGCCTCTCCTCCCGATCACGGCCACGCTTTTCGGACCGACGCCCTTTACGCCGCAATAGAAAAACGGGCCTACGAACTGTATGAAACGCGCGGCGGCCAGGACGGCCAGGACCTCGACGATTGGCTTGCGGCGGAACGGGAACGGCTCAGCCGGTAATGCCGGAGGACAGCGCATCGATGGGAAGTTCATCAACCGTGAATCGGGTGAGGAAAAGCCATGGGCATGCAGAACACCTATCGCAAGGCCTATCAGGACAAGCTGGAATCGCAGATCAACGAGTGGGCGGCCAAGCTTGAGGTCTTGAAAGCCAAAGCGGAGCAAGCTGAAGCCTCGGTGAAGATCGAGTATGACAAGCAGATCGAAGCGATATCCGCCAAGTACGAGGCGGCGCACACCAAGCTTCGCGAACTGAAAGAAGCCGGCGAAGACGCCTGGGAGTCGCTCAAGACCGGAGCGGAGAAGGCCTGGGCCGATCTCAAACAGGCGGTCGAACACGCGGCAGCCAAGTTCAAGTGAGTGGGCCGCAGCCGCATGGCTGCGGAACTTCTCATCAACAAGAACGCCGGTCGTCACAGATGGTCAATGTGACAAGGAGGAGCTATGAGGACAGCGCAGTGGGCACCGATCATGGCGGCAACGATACTCCTTCTCGGTGAATCGGCACTCGCGGCGCCGGAAAAAGATCCGCTCAAGCCGCGCGTGCCGGCGGATCAGATGGCCGAGGCCAAGAAGTTGAGTACGCCACTCTATCAAGACGCCAGGCGGGCGCCGGCCAAGATCGTCGAAGAAGGCAAGGCCCTTTACGAGGGCAAAGGCACCTGCTTCAACTGTCATGGCAAGAGCGGAAAGGGCGACGGGGTGGCCGGGGCTATGCTCAACCCCGGCCCCCGCGACCTCACGAATTGCCAGTTCCAGAACGCGCGGTCGGACGGGGAACTCTTCTGGATCATCAAGAACGGCAGCCCGGGGTCCGGCATGATCTCGCTCGTGCCCGGCGCACTGACCGAAGAGGAGGCCTGGAAGGTCATCGCGTACGTGCGGAGCTTCTGCGCGAAAGGCGGAAAGTGACCGCTGCGGGCCTGCGGCGTGACTTTTGATCTCGTCGTCCCGCATCGGGCGGAGTGGGAGAATATCGATGACGCGCATGCGAACCCGTTGGTTTGTTGGAGGCTTGGTTGCAACCGTCATGTGGTGGTCCGCCGCTCCGTTTGCCGCATCGGGCGATTCCACCCAAATCGCCAAGGGCCAGAAGGCGTATGCGGAGAAAAAGTGCGCCATGTGTCATACGATCAACGACAAAGGAGGCAAGAGCGGCGGCGACCTAACCAAGGTCGGTGCGGTGCGGGACGCCGATTGGCTCAAACGGTTCACCAAGGAACCTAAGTCTGTCATGCCCAATGCCAAGATGCCGGCCTTCAAAGGCACCGAAGAGGAACTCGACGCGATCGTGGCCTACATGGCGTCGCTCAAGTGAAAAGGGTCCCATGAACCTCTCATCGGTGGTGAAATGGGCGGCTCGAACGGCCGGCGTGCTCGCGGTTTTCGGACCAGTCGGATGGCTGAGCCCCAACCCCGGTGAGGGTCAACCAGCCGACTCGAAGACGACCGTGACCACGGTCGCGAGTGAAGATGCCCGCTGTCTCGGGTGCCACGGCGAAATTCAGGAACTTCGTCTCGGCAGCAAACATCAGGGATTGTCCTGCCTGACCTGCCATACCGAGACCTCCGCGCATCTTTCCGACGCGCAAGCCAAGCCGGCGACCAGTTTCGACTTGACCGTCTGCAGCGCCTGCCATCAGGACCAATACAACAGTTTCCTCAAGACGCATCCGGCGTCCGGCGCGCGCAGGGAGAAGGCCGTCCCGACCGGGCGCGCGCCGACGCTCGACAAACTGCTGATGGGACACGGGTTTACCAAAGAGCACAACGACCCCCGCTCGCATGCCTTCATGCTGCTGGATCACCTGCTCGTGGACCGAGCCTACGGCGGCCGGTTCCAGCTTCGGTCCTGGCAGGACATCGGATACATTGGCAAAGCGTGGGATGTGCTGGAAGACACGCACCGTGAACTGGTCGAGACTGCCAAGGCTGCCAATCCCACCTGTCTCCTGTGCAAAACCTCCGATTTCATTTTGCAGTGGGGCTTCATGGGAGAACCTCACCCGAAGGCCAAATGGGCGCGAACGTCCGATGTGATCGAGTTGGCCAAGACGCTGCAAAACCCGATGGGCTGTGTGCAGTGCCACGACCCGCACGCCGCGAAGCCCAGGATCGTCCGCGACGCACTGATTCAAGCCGTGACCACGAGGGGCGCAACCCCGTATGCCAAGGACGCCCAGAAGCAGGCGATCCGCGTGGTGGAGTTCCGTGGCTACCGCAAGATCGGCTTGCTCGCGCCAGCCAACTCCACGCTGCAGTGCGCCCAGTGTCACGTGGAATACAATTGCAATCCGGGCCTGGATCCCACGACCGGCAAACGGATTGGCTTCGAAGATGCCCGCACCAATTACTTCCCGTGGGTGAACGTGTTCGACATCAAAAAGGCCTATGACGACCTCCAATTCCGGGACTTCAAACATGCCGTGACCGGAGCGGCGCTGATCAAGGTTCAACATCCGGAAACGGAAGTGTTCTGGCAGAGCCGGCATGAGCAAGCGGGAGTGCAATGCGCCGACTGCCACATGCCGAAGCTTCACCGGCCCGACGGCACGACCTTCACGTCGCACTGGCAAACGAGCCCCAGGCGCTACCTGAAGGAGACCTGCCTCCGTTGTCACAGCGACTGGTCGGAAGCCGATGCAACCTACCGAATCGATGCGATCCAGGAGTATACCCGAGGGAAGATTCGCAAAGCCGAATTTTGGCTGGCACGGTTGATCGACACCTTCGACACAGCAGCGAGAGCCGGGGCGGCTGAACAGGTCCTGCAAGCGGCCCGCGCGCAGCACGATACGGCACATGTGCTTTGGGAATGGTGGACGGCGGAGAACTCCGACGGGTTCCATCACCCGGAGCAGGCGCGCGAAGCACTCGGGCAATCCATCACGGCCTCGAAGAAAGGCATCGACCTGCTGGAGGCCGCTTTGAAGGACACGCGACGTGCCCGGGCCCGATGAACGTCAGGCGCACGCGGTGACGCTGCGGACGTTACCCCTGCCTCTCAAGGTACTGGCGACCTGTTTTCTCCTGACGATGGGCATCGGTTACCTTTTCGGCGTGGCGTATCTCTATCTGACGGCGATCCAGCCACACGCGAACGGGACCTTGGTCAAGGCGATCATCACTAAATACCACGGAGACCGCGGCAGCAGCCGGTTGGAAGCCTCGCTCGAAGGGAGCATGAAAGAGTACGCGACTTCTGAGGAGCGACAGCAAATCATCGGCTGGATTCGCGCCGGGGCCGGCGAAGCGCAGTTCGCCGACATCCGGCCCATCCTACTGCGGGCCTGCGCGAGCTGCCACAGCGCGGAGGCAGGGATGGGCCTGGCGCCGCTCACGACTTATGCCGAAGTGGCGGAGTTCACGCGTGTGGACCTGGGCAAATCCATTCAGGCGCTCGCCCGCGTGTCGCACGTGCACCTGTTCGGGATGAGCTTCATTTTCATGCTGACCGGGGCGGTGTTCTCGTTGAGCGACACGCCGCGCCTGCTGCGCGCTCTCCTGATCGCGGCGCCTTTCGTGGCGATTTGGCTGGACATCGGATCCTGGTGGTTCACGAAATGGGCGCCGCTGTTCGCCTACACGGTCATCGGGGGCGGGGTGCTCATGGGGCTCTCGCTCGCCGGGCAGATCGGCCTCTCGCTCTATGAGATGTGGATCAAAGCAGAGGACTGAAGGTGTTTTCGTGATCCGTCGATTAGTCATTTTCGGCGCGTCGGGCGATCTCACATCCCGCTTTTTGGTGCCCGCGCTGGCGCGGCTGCAGCAGGGCGGCCTGCTGCCCGACGGCTTCCAGGTCCTCGGCCTGGCGCGGGACGACTGGGACACTGAGACGTTTCGGCGCCGCATCGAGGAGAGGCTGGAACACGCCCTCCCGCGGGTCTATCCCTCGTCCCGCAAGGACATCCTGTCTATCCTGGAATACCAGCGGGCGGACGTGACCGACCGCCGGCAGATCGCGAACGCGCTCGGCCCGTTGACGGAACCCTTCGTCGCCTATCTCGCGCTTCCCCCTGCGCTGTTTCGACCGACGGTGGAGGCGCTGGCGGCGCTCAGCCCGCCGAAGGGCAGCAAGATCGTCCTGGAAAAGCCGTTTGGGCAGAACCTCGAAAGCGCCCAGGCCCTGAACCGCCTGTTGCACAAATCGTTTCCCGAGGAGGCCGTTTTCCGGCTTGATCATTTTTTGGGCAAACAGACGGTGCAGAATATCCTGGGACTGCGGTTCGCCAACCGGATCTTCGAGCCCCTGTGGAACTCCCAGCACGTGGAACGGATTGACATCGTCTGGGATGAAACCCTCACGGCGGCAGGTCGGACGTCGTTCTACGACGGCACCGGGGCCTTGTGCGACATGGTGCAGAACCATTTGTTGCAGTTGCTCGCACTGATCGCCATGGAGCCGCTCCACACGCTCAACGAACGAATCCTGCGCAACCGCAAAGTGGACGTGCTGCAGGCGGTCCGCCGCCTCTCTCCCGACGAAGTCATCCGGCGGACGGTCCGCGGCCGGTACGGCCGCGGAGCCATTGGCGAGCGTGAAATTCTCGCGTATGTCCAGGAAGAAGGCGTCGATCCTCAGCGCGGGACCGAAACGTTCGCGCAGGTGACGTTGACGGTCGACAACTGGCGGTGGGCGGGAGTCCCCTTCACGCTCCGGACGGGTAAGGCACTCAAACAAGATCGTCGCGAGATCGCTGTTCACTTCAGACCGGTGCCTCATCTGGCCTTCGGGCAGAAGGACGACCCCCGACCGAACGTGTTGCGCTTGGAGCTCGATCCGGACCGCATCACGTTGGGCGTCAACATCAACAGTCCCGGTGACCTCTTCGGGTTGGAACGGGTCGAGTTGGACACCGTGTTGCCGTCTCCGAGCCTTCCGGCGTACGGGCGCCTGCTGCTCGACGTGCTCAAGGGCGACCCCCTGCTGTCGATCCGCGACGACGAGGCGGAAGAGTCATGGCGCATCGTCGAGCCGATCCTCGACGTCTGGGCCGGAGGAGGCGTCCCACTGCAAGACTATCCGGCCGGATCGGACGGACCCACGGTCACGGCCCGCAGGCTCGGCGACCGA
The DNA here is from genome assembly GCF_976986435.1 of Nitrospira calida. Lineage (NCBI taxonomy): Bacteria > Pseudomonadati > Nitrospirota > Nitrospiria > Nitrospirales > Nitrospiraceae > Nitrospira > Nitrospira calida. The sequence continues at coordinate 1,107,183 of NZ_OZ335950.1, read as the reverse complement.
GACGCGGCGAGAAGATAAGCCCATGCATCACATCCACGACCGGACAGCCGAGGGAGAGTCGTTCGCATGACACAGTGGGCGCCGCTTCGTCCGATCGACGGGTATCTGCCGATCGAAGATCACGGCTTGATTGGCGACGGAGCCACCGCCGCGCTGGTCGGGCGCGACGGCGCCGTCTCTTGGCTGTGCGTACCGCGCTTCGACTCCCCGCCCCTGTTTTGCCACCTTCTGGATGCAACCGATGGCGGCGCCTTCACGGTGGCGCCGGAGGGAATGCGCGAGGCGCGGCAGTTCTACGAAGCGGACAGCGCGGTCCTTGTCACCGAGATGCGCACGGCCACGGGTACGATTAGGGTTACTGACGCGTTTCCGCTGCGATCCGGCGCCGATCTCGCGGAGGATCAGCCAGCGACCAGGCGGGAACTGCTCCGGAGCGCGGTCGTGTTGGAAGGCCAAGTGCGGCTCCGCATCGAGATCGCTCCCCACGGCGGCGCGGAGGGCGAGCCATGCGGTGACGGAGTGGCGATCCGTTGCAAAGGCCGTCCTGATCTCGACCTACACCTCTCCTCGACGGTTCCCCTCAAGGGACTGTGCACGGTGCACACGCTGCAGGCCGGCCAGTCCGCTCACCTGCTGTTGCGCTGGACCGGCGTCCATCATCACCACGGCATCGATTACGAGGAACTGCTGCGGAACACGCGCGACGTGTGGCGCCGTTGGATGCAGCACGTGGATTACCACGGCCCGCAGGAGGCGCTCGTCCGCCGGGCGGCCATCACGCTCAAGCTGCTCGATCATTTCGAAAACGGCGCCATCGTCGCCGCGCCGACTTCATCGTTGCCGGAAGCGATCGGCGGCCCGCGTAACTGGGATTACCGCTACGCCTGGATCCGGGACGCGGCGTTTTCAGTCTATGCGCTGCATCGCATCGGGCTGTCGCAGGAAGCGGCCGGTTTCCTCGGCTGGGTCTTGGACGCGGTGGACCGAGACGGGCGGCCGAGGGTGCTCTATACCCTGGACGGCAAGGCCCCACCGCCCGAACGGGTGGACACGGAGTTGGAAGGCTATCGCCGGTCGCGCCCGGTGCGCTGGGGCAACGCAGCGGCGGACCAACGCCAGCACGACGTGTACGGCGAAATCATGGATTGCGCGTATCAGTGGGCGGCCCACCACGGCCGGATCGACCCGGCGCTGTGGGGACGGTTGCGGAAACTCGCCGACGCAGCCCGCCGCGAATGGCGGACGCCCGACCATGGCATCTGGGAAGTCCGGACAGACGGGCGCCTGTTCACTTACTCCGCCGCGCTCTGTCAGGTGGCGCTGGACCGCGCCGCCCGGCTGGCGGAACGCTTCCAGCTTCCCGGCCACGTGCAGGAATGGCGCGCCGCAGCCGAGGGCATCGGTCGTGTCATCCTGGAGGAGGCATGGGACGAGAACCTCCAGTCCCTCACCGAACATCTCGGCGGAGGAGGACTGGATGCCAGTTTGTTGTCGCTGCCGCTGCGCCGGGTCGTGCTGGCGGATCATCCGAAGATGGTCGCGACCACGCGCGCGATCGCCGATCGGCTAGGCGCGGGGCAGGGACTGCTCTACCGCTATCTGCCGGACGAATCGCCCGACGGCTTGGCTGGCCATGAGGGGGCGTTTCTCCTCTGCAGTTTCTGGTTGGTGGACAACCTGGCCAAACAAGGACAACTCGATGCCGCGATGGATCTCTATGATTCGCTCTGCGCCAGGGCCAACGGGCTGGGGTTGCTGCCGGAAGAAATCGATCCGGCGACCGGAGCGTTTCTCGGCAACTACCCGCAGGCCTTCAGTCACATCGGGGTGATCGCCAGCGGAGTGAACCTGGGACGGTTACTCAAGAAAGCCGGGCGGACCGCGTGAGGACGAACTGCCGTGGTGAATGGGGATTGGATCGACGTGTCGGTGGCGTTTCGGACGGGCATGGTGCACTGGCCCGACAATCCGCCGATCCGGATCACGCGCATTCTGGACATGAAGCATGGGGACGCGTGCACGCTCTCGGAGATTTCGATGGGAGCGCACAGCGGCACACACATGGACGCGCCGGTGCACTTCCTCCGCGGCGGAAAAGAATTGGACGAGATGCCGCTGTCGGCGGTGATCGGGCCGGCCCGTGTCATCGCCATCCGCGACCCCGATCGCATCCGCGTGGAGGAATTGCGCCCGCACCGGATTCGTCGCGGCGAGCGTATCTTGTTCAAGACGCGCAATTCCGCCCGAGTCTGGAAGACGGATGTATTCATCAAGGAGTTCGTGTACCTGTCCACGGAAGCCGGCCGATATCTCGCCGCGCGCCGGGTGCGAACCGTCGGCGTCGATTACTTGTCCGTCGGCGGTTACAAAAAGAACGGGCCGGAGGTGCATCGCGCGCTGTTGAAGGCCGGCATCTGGATCATCGAGGGGTTGGACCTGTCGCACGTTCGTCCTGGCGAGTACGACTTGATCTGTCTGCCGCTCAAAATCGCCCACAGCGACGGCGCGCCGGCCAGGGCGGTGTTGCGCCGGATCCCGGCGGGAACGTAACGCCTGCAGGCCGCCCCCCTAATTTCTCAGGACTTCTTTCTCCCCCGGAGGAAGAGGTTTTGGGAGTCCCGCAAGAACTCCTCCTTTCTCGCTGTGGGAGAGGGGCGATGAAGAATCGACGCTATCGGCTATTCGGCTATTCGCTGCCGCTCTGTTGAAGGCAGAGCTATGGTCAGGGGGAAGGAGGGAACCATGAACGGCGTGTATCGAGGTTTCTCCATTTTGTTGTCGTCTGCGGTGCTGTGCGTCGGGATCGGCTGCAAACAGGAAGGACCGGCGGAGAAAGCCGGCAAGAAAATCGATGAAGCGGTCGAGAAGGCCGGGCAGGCACTGCAGGAGAGCAAGGAAAAGGTCGAGGCGGCGGCGGAAAAAGCCGCCGAAAAGGCGCAAGAAGGAGCGGAGCAGATGAAGGAAGCGATGCAAGAAGCCGTCGAGAAGGCCAAGGAAGCGACGAAGTAGAACGGAGAGCCCATGGCCAAACCGGCATCGCGCGGCGCCGAATGGAAGCGTCTCGCCGAGGACACGGAGCGTACCCGCTACTGGAAACGGTGGGGACCGTATCTCTCGGAACGGCAGTGGGGGACCGTGCGCGAGGACTATTCCCTCGACGGGACCTGTTGGGACTATTTCCCTCACGACCATGCCCGCAGCCGCGCGTACCGATGGGGGGAAGACGGCCTGCTCGGCGTCTGCGACCGGCGTTGCCGCCTGTGCTTCGCGCTCGCACTCTGGAACGGGCGCGACCCCGTTCTCAAAGAGCGGCTGTTCGGCCTGTCGGGGCCGGAAGGCAACCACGGAGAGGACGTGAAGGAGTGCTACTTTTATCTCGATTCCACGCCCACGCATTCTTATATGAAGGCTCTCTACAAGTATCCTCAGGCGGAATTTCCTTACGCGCGTCTGGTCGAAGAAAACCGCCGCCGCGGAAAAGACGACCCCGAATTTGAGTTGCTGGACACAGGTGTCTTCGACGACAACCGTTACTGGGACGTGTTGGCAGAATACGCCAAGGCCTCGCCCGACGACCTGCTAATCCGGCTCACGATCGCCAACCGCGGGCCGGAGCCGGCGACGCTCCATCTGCTGCCGACCCTTTGGTTCCGCAATATCTGGTCCTGGGGACGCTCCGGAGAAGGCTATGGCCCCAAGCCGCAGATCGTCCGCGGGAATGAGACGGCGGTTCTGACCGATCACCATGAGCTGGGACGGTTCCGCTTCATCGCCGAATCAGCCGCCGGCCGGCAGGGCCCGGAGTTCCTGTTCACCGAGAACGAAACCAACACGGCCCGCTTGTTCGGAACGCCGAACCCTTCGCCGTTCGTCAAGGATGCGTTTCATGACTATCTTGTTCACGGCCGAACCGACGCGATCAATCCGGCCGGCGTCGGGACCAAAACGGCCGCCCTGTATCGGCTCGATGTGCCGGCCGGGCAGCAGCAAGTCGTGCGTCTGCGGCTCTGTCGGGAGGAAGGCGCGCCGGCGTCGCCGTTCGGGCGTGAGTTCGACCGCCTCTTCGACGAGCGGGTCCGGGAAGCCGACGAGTTCTACGCCACCGTGATCCCGCCGGGCCTGTCGGACGAAGAACGGCGCGTGGCGCGCCAGGCCTACGCTGGCCTCCTATGGACCAAGCAGTTTTACTTCTATGTCGTCAAAGACTGGCTGGACGGCGATCCGTCCCAGCCTCCTCCGCCCCCTGCCCGGCGGCAGGGCCGGAACAGCGACTGGCTCCACCTTTACAACCGCGACATCATTTCGATGCCGGACAAGTGGGAATTCCCCTGGTACGCGGTCTGGGACCTGGCCTTCCACGTGATCCCGTTCGCGCGGATCGATCCGGCGTTCGCTAAGGCCCAACTCCTTCTGTTTCTGCGCGAGTGGTACATGCACCCCAACGGCGAGATTCCGGCCTATGAGTTCGCCTTTGCCGATGCCAACCCGCCGGTCCACGCCTGGGCCTGCTGGCGGGTGTACAAGATCACGGCGCAGAAAGGCCAGCGCGACCGCGTGTTTCTCGCCCGGGTGTTCCAGAAGCTGCTCATCAATTTCACCTGGTGGGTCAACCGCAAGGACGTGCGCGGCCGACATCTGTTTTCCGGAGGGTTTTTGGGACTCGACAATATCGGCGTGTTCGACCGCTCCAAGCCGCTGCCCACCGGCGGCCACTTGGAGCAGGCGGACGGCACGGCCTGGATGGCGTTTTACTGTCTCACAATGCTGGCAATGGCCATCGAACTGGCCCAGGAAGACCCGGCGTACGAAGACGTGGCGTCCAAATTCTTCGAGCACTTCGTGGCGATCGCGGACGCCATGAACAACCTCGACGGAACCGGGCTATGGGAAGACGATGACGGGTTTTATTACGACCATCTGCACGTGAACGGCGAACCCGTCGCCTTGAAAGTCCGGTCGATCGTGGGACTGCTCCCGCTGATCGCGGTGGAAGTCCTGGAGCGAAAGGAACTGGATCGCCTCCCCGGTTTCACCAAACGGATGCGCTGGTTCATCGAGAACCGGCAGGACCTGCATCGCCAAATTTCCTACATGGAGTCGCTGAAGGATGCCGCCCACGATCGGCTGCTGTTGGCCATTCCCTCCCGCGAGCGGCTGGAGCGGGTGTTGCGCTACGCGCTCGATGAGCGTGAGTTTCTGGCGCCCTTCGGCATCCGCTCGCTGTCGCGGGTGCATCTGGAACACCCGTATGTCTTTCAAGCCGAGGGCAACGAATATCGGGTCGCTTACGTCCCCGGCGAATCCGACAACGACCTGTTCGGGGGCAACTCCAACTGGCGGGGCCCGGTGTGGTTTCCGTTGAACTATCTTTTCATCGAGGCGCTCGAGCGTTACCACCATTTTTACGGCGACCGGTTGCTTGTCGACTATCCGACCGGATCGGGACAGAAGCGGTCTCTTCGAGAGATCGCGGTCCTGCTCGCCGAACGTCTTGCGGCGACGTTTCATCCGGACGAGCGGGGTCTGAGCCCGTGGCAGGGAGAGGACCGTCGCTTCGCCGACGATCCGCACTGGCGCGGGTTGACACTGTTTCACGAATATTTCCACGGCGACATGGGACGGGGCTGCGGCGCCAGCCATCAGACCGGCTGGACGGCTCTGGTGGTCAGATTTCTGGAAGACCTTGCACAAGATCGCACGGGAAAAAAAGGGAGAAGGAAGGGGTAAAGGGGTACGGGATAAAGCGAGAGCGGAGCAGAGGGTGAGGCGGGATGAGCAGATGACGCCGCAGGTGGTGCTGATCATGGGCGTCTCGGGCTCCGGGAAGACAACCATCGGGCTGCGGCTGGCCGACGCGTTGGGCTGGAGTTTTTGCGACGGAGACGTGTTCCATTCACCCGCCAATCTCGAGAAGTTAAGGCAAGGCGTGCCGCTGACCGACGAGGACCGCCGGCCCTGGCTGGGAACACTCCGGTCGGCGCTCACGGAATGGATCGAGCAAGGCCGGCACGTCGTGTTGGCGTGCTCGGCGCTGAAGGCCGCGTTTCGACGTGCGCTGGTTGAGGGGTTGGAGGACCGCTTGTGCGTCGTATACCTCAAGGGCGACTTCGACCTCATCAAGCAGCGCCTGGTTCACCGCGAGGGTCACTTCATGCACAAGGACTTGCTTGCCAGCCAGTTTGAGATTCTGGAGGAGCCGGCCGAGGCCCTGGTCATCGATGTAGCCGATTCCCCCGATCACATCGTGGCGAGGATTCGGTCGGCCCTCGGCCGGTGAAAAAACGGCGGCAAACGGCGCGCAGCTAGTGGCGGCTTGCTCTTCTCTCCACAACCAACCGGAGGCGTCTATGGATCCTTTGGTCTTGCTCGGCGGCTTGGCGGTGGTCATCGGGTTCATCGGCCTGACGGTGCTGTATCTCAAAAAGAAGAAAGGTCATCGAGGGCCCTGACCCTCTCGCACAGCTATGTTTCAACGGAACGAAGGGCGGCCCAGAGAGCCGCTGATCAAGCCGGTCATCGAGCCGTTCCAGAACTTCATCCGGGCGGAATCGGCGGCCGGCATCTTGTTGTTGATCTCGACGGTCATCGCGCTGGCATGGGCGAACTCGCCTTGGGTTGACGCCTACATGACATTTCGCCGGCTGCCGATCACACTCGGAATCGGCGACTTCGCCCTCACCGAGCCGCTGGTCCTGTGGATCAACGACGGGCTCATGGCGATGTTCTTCTTCGTCATCGGGTTGGAGATCAAGCGCGAGGTGCTGGTCGGGGAGCTCTCCTCTCTGCGCCAGGCAACCCTGCCTCTTGCCGCCGCGCTGGGTGGGTCGATGCTCCCGGCCCTGATCTATTTCAGTTTCAACGCGGGGACCGAGGGCGCGAAGGGCTGGGGCATTCCGATGGCCACGGACATCGCCTTCTCGCTGGGAATTCTTTCGCTGCTTGGAGCGCGCGTTCCGCTGGCGCTGAAAGTTTTTCTCGTCGCGCTCGCGATCGGCGACGACCTAGCGGCGGTGCTGATCATCGCCTTGTTCTACACCTCCACGATCTCGTGGGCGAGCCTGGCGGTGGGCGCGGCGTTTCTGGTCGGTCTCGTCGGCGCAAACCTCCTGGGCATCCGCCATCCGCTGGTCTATGGAATGCTCGGCATCGGCGGGTTGTGGCTGGCGTTTTTTCTGTCCGGAATCCACCCGACGATCGCCGGCGTGCTCGCGGCGTTTACGATCCCGGCGAGAACACGGTTATCCGGCGAGGAGTTCGTTGCGCGGGCGCGCGCGCTGCTCGAGAAGTTTCAGAAGGCGATGGAGCCCGGACGGCCACCGCTGGCAAACCCGGACCGGCAGGCCGTAGCGGCACGCCTGCAGCAGGCAGCCGACGAAGTCGTCACTCCGCTGCAACGTCTGGAGCACGCCCTGCATCCGTGGATCACCACCGTCGTGCTGCCTGTCTTTGCCCTGGCCAACGCCGGCGTCACGATCGAAGGCGAGGCAGCGGCGACCTTGCTGCACCCAGTAGCGCTCGGCGTGATCGGCGGCCTGCTGATTGGCAAGCCGGTCGGGGTGACATTGGCCTCTTGGTCGGCGGTGCGGATCGGGGTCGCAACCCTGCCCGAGGGAATCACCTGGCGTCACGTGATCGGCGTGGGATTTCTGGCCGGCATCGGTTTCACGATGTCCCTGTTCATTGACGGACTCGCATTCGGCAAAACGCCGCTCGATGCTCCCGCCAAAGTGGGCATTCTGATGGGCTCGACGTTAGCGGGCGTCACGGGCTGGTTGATCCTGCGGACCGGGGGCCAGTCGGAGCGAGAGTCGGTTGTATCTCCCTCCCCCTCTCCCTAGCAAGGAAGGGTGAAAGCGGTCTATGCGGGAATGCCGAAGCGCCAGTAGGAGGAGGAGGACGTTATGCAGGACGAATTGGTGAATCGACCCCTTGTGAAGGCGTGGATCTGGTGGTCGCTGGTCTGGCTGACGGTGTTTCCGATCGTCGGGGTGGTGGTGTCGATCAAATTCCACAACCCGGAATTTCTGGACGGCCTCCCGTGGCTGACCTTCGGCCGGCTGCGTCCCGTCCACGTCAACGGCGTAATCTTCGGCTCCTTTTCCACGGTCTTCTTGGGCTTGCTGTACTACATCGTCCCGCGCCTCTGCGGCGTGCGCATGTACAAGGAGGCATGGGGCTGGTGGCTCTTGCACGCCTGGAATGCGTTTCTGATCCTCGGTTCGCTGTCTCTGCTGATGGGCTACAACATGGGCTTGGAGGCGGGCGAGTTCGAATGGCCGTTGAACATTCTGCGGTTCGCCGTCCTGGGCGCCATCACACTCCAGGTGCTGGTCACCGTCTTCCGCCGGGTGGAAACGCGCTTTTACGTGGCGATGTGGTACGCCACTGCCGCGTTGATCTGGACGATCATGAATCTGATCCTCGGCAACGTGCTGCTGCCCTACACGGAGGATCTCACCGGCGTCAACAGTGCCGCCATGCACGGGCTGTATATCCATTATATTGTCGGGCTCTGGATCACCCCAGCCGGACTTGCCCTCATCTATTACTTCCTGCCGCTGAGCGCCAAAAACGCGCTCTACAGCCACAAGCTCTCGCTCTTGGGTTTCTGGTCGTTAGCGTTTTTTTACCCGTTCGTCGGGACCCATCACTATCTCTATAGCCCCATCCCCCATTGGACCCAGACGATCTCGATTGTGACCAGCATGCTGCTGATCATTCCGGTGTGGACCGTGATCGTGAACTTTTTCGGGACGATGCTTGGCCGGTGGGGCGCGGTGGCTGGTGGCGGAGGGGGCGACAATTACGCCGCCAAGTTCCTAATGCTGGGCGCGGTTTATTACCTGCTCGGGTGTTTCCAGGGATCGGTCGAGGCGTTGCGCCGACTGCAGGAACTGACCCACTTCAACGACTTCGTCATCGCCCATTCGCACCTGACCGTCTTCGGCACCTTCGTCGTCTGGGCGGTCGGGGCGGCCTATTACGTGTGGCCGCGGGTCACAGGCCGAAGGCTGTGGAGCGATCGGCTGGCGAGCTGGCATCTCTGGCTCACCATCGCCGGCTTTACCGTCATGGCCGCGGGGCTGACCGCGCAAGGGTTCGTCCAGGGTTCGATGTTGGAATTCGGCGCCAACTTCGTGGACACGGTCAAGGAGATGAAACCTTGGTGGGTGGCCCGGACGCTGGGCGGTGTGGCGATGGACGCCGCCCTGCTCCTGATGTTCATCAACTTCTACAAGACCGCGCAGGCGGGGTCGCCGGTGGAACGCGAAATTTTCGAAGCCGCGGGACCGGTCGAGACACCGGTGCAGGTCGTCGCCAAAGGGAGTTGGATCGAAAGCCCCTCCACGGTGTTTCTCGCCGCCGGATTCGCCTTCTTTTTCCTGGCGGTCGGCATCCAGGGTATAACGCCCTGGCTCATGGCCGAAACGCGCACGCCGATCGTCGAAGACGTCGTCACCAAACTCCCGATCCGAGTGGCCGACTACACGCCACAGGAACTGCAAGGCCGTCAAGTCTATATCCGCGAGGGCTGCTGGTATTGTCATTCCCAATATGTCCGCCCGGTCACCGGCGAGTCGTTTCGGTGGGGACCGGTCTCCCAGGCCGGGGAATACGCCTACGACCGCCCGCATCTTTTCAGCACCAGGCGGATCGGACCGGATTTGACCCGCGTGGGTCTCAAGTACGGCGACGATTGGCATATCGCCCACCACTGGTCGCCGCAGGAGGTGGTGCCGGACTCGATCATGCCCGCGTTTCCGTGGCTGTTCGAACCGGCCAAGAACAGCGGCCCGCCGCGGCTCAACGAGGAGGGCCAGGCGCTGGTAGCGTATCTGCAGAAGCTAGGCACGGGCATCGGCGACTGGCGCGAAGGCTTTGCCTCGACGCAGAAGGTTGCGGGGCTAGGTCTTGACGCTAGCCCGCAGGCGCAGGAGGATTTGCTCGAGTTCGGCCGGGAGATCTATGCCCGCCGTTGCATCGGCTGCCACGGGGTGCAAGGAGACGGCAACGGTCCGTCGGCGCGGTTCATGGATCCCCGTCCGCGCGATTTTACGAAGGGCGTGTTCAAGTTCCGCTCGACGCCGGGCAAGGATTCGCTCCCGACGGACGTGGATCTCTTCAGCACGATCACGCACGGGCTGTGGGGCACCGCGATGCCGTCCTGGCAAGAGATTTCCGATCACGAACGCCGCGCCGTGGTCCAATATATCAAGACGTTCTCGGATCGGTGGCGGAAGGAGCACGTCGAACGGCCGATCGTGATCCCGCCCGAACCGCCCATCACGACGGCATCGTTGGACAAAGGAAAAGGACTGTTTCTGGCCAACTGCATGATTTGTCACGGTTCCGGCGGCCAGGGAGACGGCCCCATGGTCCCGGTGCTCACAGATATCTGGGGGCAGCCGCTAAAGCCGGCGAATTTCACCTTGCGAGCCGGCGCTGCGGGCGGCGTGAAGCTGGGCCATGACAGCGAACATCTCTTCAGGACGATCGCGACCGGCGTAGGCGGCACCCCCATGCCGGTGTTCAACGAACAATTGAAACCCGAGGAAATTTGGGACATTGTTCATTATGTGCAATCGTTGCGCGTCGCGGCGCACGAAGCCGAACTGGTCGCGGCTGGACTTAAGGACGCGGACCGGGAACAGGCCAGGACCCGCATCTGGGCCGGACTCTCCGCCGCTGCGCGGCGTGGCGACCTGGCGAAAGAGGTGGTGCAGCACCGACCGCACCGGGAGCCTGGAAGCCTGACGGCTCAGGCTCCGGACTCAGCCGTCAACAGGAGGTGAACGGATGAGCGAACACGATGGTGAGCAGGTCTTGCACAAGCCTTCCAACGATCATGAGACCGAACAGGTCTACCACTACCGGCATGCGGGCATCCGCGAGCGAGACGGCGTTGTTCCATTATGGCTCATGCTGGTGGTTCTCGGGCTTCTCATCTGGAGCATCTACTATCTGCTCCGATATTGGAGCCCGACCTGAGCGCCATAGAAGGATAGCGAGTAGCCGGCAGCTGACTTGACGCAGCGGCAGGCTCTACTTTCTTAGGCGAGGTTCTGATGGCGACGTTGTTCTTTGCATTCCTCCTGGCTTTGCTGACCGCGGTCTTTGCCTTGCAGAATACGGACCGCGTGACCGTGCGGTTTCTGATCTGGGAGTATGAAAGCTCGCTGGTGATTGTCATCCTTTCGTCCGCGGCGTTGGGCGCGGCGCTCATGTTTCTTCTGTCGCTCGGCCCCCGTTGGCGACGGGCGCGCGAGACATCGCGGCTGCTGGAGACCATCGAGACCCAAGGAGCGCGCATCCGCGAACTCCAAGAGCAACTCAGCGGGACCCCTCCGACGTCCTCCCACCCCGACTGCTGACCCACCGCATGCACGACATCCTGACCAGGATACCTCAAGCGGCCGGCGCCGGCCGTGTGCGCTGGCGCGGCGGCCAGCTCGAACTATTACCGCTTTCACTTTTTGTGCTGCTGGCTGCCTGCGCATTGCCGCAGGAGGTCTCCAAGACGCCGCGCAGCGCGGTGGAACAACTGCTGCTCACCCACGCCGTCGAACGGGCGCTGGCCAACGTGACCGTGCCGCTGCCGGCAGGCGCGACCGTCGCCGTCGAGGTCAGCGGCCTCCAAACCGATCGCGCGCACGTGCACCTGCAGCGCGAAGGCGACTTCGGAGTGATCGACGCGCCATCGTGGGACCTGGCCTTCGTGCGCGACGCGGTCGCCGCGCGGCTGGGCGAGCAGGGCTACCACCTGAAGCCGCACCCCAGCGAGGCCACTTATCTGGTCCGCGCCATGGTGCTGGCCCTCGGCACCAACCAAGGGAATACCTTCTTCGGGCTGCCGCCGATCCAAAGCGTGCTCATCCCGTTTTCGCTGCCCCAGATCACCCTGTACCAGGAGCAGGATCAGTTGGCGCACGCGCGGCTGTACCTGGACATCTATGAGACCGCCACCGGCCGGTTCGTCCGGTCCACCCCCTGGACCACGGGTAACGCGTACTACAATCAGTACACGGTCCTCTTTTTCTTCACCTTCCGCACCACCGACATCTTGCAGGCGCCGTAAATGCCGGTCATGCGGTCGCTCCACAGTTCGGCGGTCCCTGTCACCGACAGATTGCTCCGAGGAACGTCGAGGCCCATCATAGCCGTGGCCTGGCTTTGCCTCTTGGCAGCTCAAGTCGGGCAACTCCAGGCCGAAGTCGTTGGACCTGAACGCCTGCCGTGGCTCCCATCGATTCCCGGGACCACGCGTTCGGCGGACGGCCGCTTCGCCGTCAGCCTTCCGCCTACAGACACATGGCTTGGCGATCTGCAGCAAAGATGGGTCCTGTGGCCGGAGGACACGCGCGAACCAGAGACCATCGAGCGGGTGTCGGGAGAAGAAAAGGGCCCCCGTATTCCGGAGCCGATGGTGTTCGATCTGGTCCGGCCGCTCGGCGCCACGCGAGGCGAGGCGGAATTCAATACGCTGGGTCTGGTCCCCCTCTCCCGCAAAACGCGCAGGGTGGACGAGGTACCCGATCCGCTGGGCCTGGTGCGCCGGAGTCCCGATACGCAGGGCTTCGAGTGGGCGCCGGAGATCGAGTTCGTGCTGACGGAGGGGATCGCGCTCGAAGTGGAACTGCCGATAGAAAACGCCCGGGTCGAAGCCTACAAGGCGGCGGGGCAAGTCACCTTCGGGACGGCGTGGCGAAACCGGTACATTCACGGCGCCCAAACGATCCTGCAGTATGATCTGGATCCCCACATCTGGACGACCACGTGGCTGTACCTGGCCGGTTACCGTTTGGATGACACGTGGAGCCTGTTTGGCATGTTCGGGCCCCGTTTTGAACTCGGCCGCGCGGCCGGCGGCACGAACGCCGAGCTGCTCAGCAACGTGACGCTCTTCGCGGACGTGACCGACCGGCTCGTCGCCGGGATCGAGACGAACTTCGGGCAGGTCGTCGGCGGCCACGCCGCCTTGCTGGTGATGCCGCAGGTGCATTACGAGGTGAGCAAGTACTGGATGGTCCAGGCCGGAGTCGGCGTGCGTTTGACGCGTGACTTCACGCTGCCGGCCGTCGGCTTCCGGATCATCCGCGAATTCTGACCGGTCGATCCACCATCCATTTCACATTCAGCAGGGAGGCTCGTACCATGGCGGAATTGTCCTTCGAGAACGTCGTTCCGTGGCTTTTGACCGTTGTCGAGAAAGCGGGCGAAGCAGGCTTACGCATCGCATTGATTCTGGTCATCGGGTATCTCGGCCTTCGATTCCTGAGGCTCGGGCTTCAGCAGTTGGAACGGGTGATCATCCTGGCGAACGAACCCGGCGAGCAGGTTCCTGGGACCGCCAGGAAGCGGGCGGCTACCCTGACGGGCATTCTCAGGACCATCGCGTCGGCGGTGATCTGGGCAATCATGATCATCGAAGTGCTTCATCAGATCGGACTGGATATCAGGCCGATCCTCGCCGGCGCCGGCATCATCGGGCTGGCGGTCGGCTTCGGCGCGCAGAATCTCATTCGCGACCTGATCAGCGGATTCTTCCTCATTCTGGAAGATCAGATCCGGCTGGGCGACGTCGCCGTGATCAACGGTACCGGGGGGTTGGTGGAAGCCATCACGTTCAGAACCATCACGCTTCGCGATTTCTCCGGCGTCGTCCATATTTTTCCGAACGGCGCCATCACAACGCTGTCGAACATGACGAAAGAGTGGTCGGCCTTCGTCCTCGACATGGGCGTGGCCTACAAGGAACATCCCGACCGAGTGATGGAAGTCATGCGGCAGGTCGGCGAGGACCTGCAGAACGATCCGAACTTTCGCGACAAATTTGTCTCGCCGATCGAGATCATCGGCGTGGAGAATTTCGCCGACTCGGCCATTGTCATTCGGATCCGCATCAAAACGCGGCCATTAGAACAATGGAACGTGGGACGCGAATACCGCCGGCGCCTGAAACTCGCGTTCGACGCGCAGCGGATCGAAATTCCCTTTCCCCATCGGTCCCTCTACGTCGGCGAGGCCAGCGGTCCTTTCAAGGTGCAGGTCCTGCCCGCCGACATCCCGGTCAACGCCTGATGCTCGCTGCTCTGCCAATGCGGTACAATCGGCGCCGCCCCGGTCCATTCGGACCCGATGGATTCGCAAACACGGGACGTGGTCTGCAACAAGAGCGCATAGGAGGGTGGTATGTTTAAGCATGCGTACGGAATCGTGGTCGTTCTGGCGTTAGCGGCGGGCTTTCTCGGCGGCACGATCGGAAACCGATTCCTGTCGGCGGACCCTGTCGTCGCTCAGGAACTGGCCCCGCGCCAGCGGGTCGTGATCGCCGAACAGTTCATCCTGGTAGACAAGGAAGGCACGCCTCGCGCGCAGCTCGCCGTCTCCGACAGGGGCGCGCCGCGCCTGGATCTCGTCAACAGGGACGGGATGTCCGTCGCGAGCTTGGCCCTGACCGAGGAGGGGCAACCCGACCTCCGCTTGAACGCCAGAGACGGAAGCCCCCGCATCCGGCTGGCGCTTCTCAGCAAGGGCCAGCCCCGACTGGACTTGACGATGGACAAGGAGGGCGCGCCGACGGCGGGCTTCGGACTGAGCGATCAAGGGTGGCCGGACTTGCGCTTGACCGGCAAGGAAGGCAAGGGCGTCGCGACGCTGCTGTTTGTGGACGGGAATCCCCGGCTGTTCCTGGAAGATCAGAAAGGGCAGACCAACGCCGTCCTCGCCACCGCTCCAGAGAAAGCGCACCTCATGTTGTACAAGGACGGAAAGGTCCGGACGAGCCTCGCGCTGGATGGGCTGGACCTGATCGACCAAGAGAACCATCCGCGGCTTCGGGTGGAACTGGCCGAGGAAGGCGCGCCGCGCATCGCGCTGAAAGACAAAGACGGCCACCGGCTAATGACGATGGCTGTGCAGCCCCTGCCGAAAAAGGAAGAACCGATCTTGGCGCTGTATGACAAAAAGGACGCATTGCGCGCAGGCTTGAGTCTGGACGAAGCCGACCGTCCCAGTCTGATCCTGCGGGACCGCCCTCTGCTCTCGCTCATCGATAAGACCGGAGAGGACGGCCTCTTCCTGAGCTTGGAGGGAGAAGACCGGCCGAGCCTGCTGATCAGTAGCAAGAAAGGCAAGCACAGCGCGTTCTTAGGTCTCCGGGAAAACAAGGAAATGGCATTGGACCTGCTGGACGAGAAACATAAGCACCGCGCCAGCCTGTTTCTGGATCCCGAGGGATCCCCTGCCTTGATGCTGCGCGACAAGGAGGAGAAGGTCGTGTGGACGGCGCCCCCCGCGACGGACAAGAAAGGCGAATGAGCCCGGCCTGAGCAACCGCGGATGGCGGGTTCTCTGCGACGGCACCCAACAAGCGACGCTTCCGCGGCCGCCTTGCGACCCCTCCATCGAGGTCTTACCAAAAGCTCGCGCCCCGCTCCGCCGGAATCAAAACATGAATTCGGTCGCCACGTACCCGTAGTTCGAGTGTGAGGCGCCCGGACTGCCCGGCGCCCGTTGCGGAAACGACCCGAACGCGAAATGCGTGAATCCGGCCTGAAGAAAGGCATAATCCGTTAGGCCCCATCGGGCGCGCAGCTCGACAATATGTCCGAGGAACGTTCCGGCCGAGCCGGTCGGATCCTGCAGCCCGGTGCCGACCCAATGCCCTCGCCCGTCAGCCAACCAGGCTGGTCGATGTTGCACGAACAGGTAGACCCGCTTGGCCGGCTTCACGAGGACGCGGTAGCCGGGATAGATTACATTGCTGCGCTGAACGGCGCCGAAAATACCCGTCGGCATCAACTCGAACGAGCGCCGCCCGTAAAGGGTGTCGAACCCGTTGCTGGCATAATCGAATTTGAACAAAAGCTGGGGCGTCCAAGGCAGATCGAACGTGTAGCCGAATTCCCCGTGGTGAAAATGGCCGAAGCCAATGGTCGGCGCGATATTGCCGAACTGATAGTCCGTCTCGACTTCAAACTCGAGCCGGCTCACCCCGCCGAGTTTGAAGATCCTGGCGCCGAGCATCGTGAAATCTCCGGCTTCTCTCCGGCTGGCATGGCCATGATAGGACAATTCCGCGCGGAACCACTCTAGAGGTGGAAGCTGAACATATGCCCCCCACAGGGTGGTGGGGTTTTCAGTGAAAACGTGATCGGCTTTTCTGTGGAACTGCTCAACCGGCCATACGACGAAGCTATGCAGATGCCATCGGTTCCGCTCGCCCAGGCTCCAATGGGCTCCGTCGAAGGCGTTGGTCGCGTTACGAAAGTTATTGCGGGCGACCCACCTTCCCCTGCCGAGGTCCATGTTGACCCGCCCAATATTCAGCTCCGTCGGTAGGCCCATGCCTAGCAAGTTGTCGGAAACGAAATCGATGTGGAGTTGCTGAATATCGGTCTGGTTCACGTGGTTGCTGGTCACGAAGGACCCTGAATCGGTGAGAGACGCGCGGGAATCCTGCAGCTCCACGGTGAGGCGAACCGGATCGAAGATGTCTTGAATCCCGAAGAGGAGCCTCGTGCGCAAAGCCAGTTGCTGGTCGCTGCCGACTTCACCGGCGCGGAATCGTCCATCCAGGGTCTCATAGCGGGTTCGATGCTCCCCGCCAAGCACCAGCCAGGCCGGGCCTTTCAACGCGCGATAGAGCGTCCCCGGCCCCGGCTCCGTCTTCTGCAGAATTTCGTCGTAGATGCCGACTACCTCGCCGTACACGCCGAGGAGTTGTTTGACCCGGACCTTGGAGGCCGGGGGCGCCGCCGGTTCCGTCGGTTGTTTGAGCTGCTGCATCTTCTGACGGGCCCGCTCCTTCGGCCCCTGTTCTTCCAGCTCTTTCGCCTTTTCCTCCTCCCGCCGCTGTTCCAATTTCTTTAGGCGCTCGAGGGCTTTTGCTTTCGGACGCGGTTGAGGACTTTCGGACGGCTGCGGCTCCGGTTGCGGTCCTTGTTGCTCCAGCTTCCGCAGCTTCTCTTCGATCGCCGGCGGTTCCGGCTCGGCGACGCCTTCCGATGGTCGCTGCGGCTGCGCCGCCGTCGTCGCGAACAGCGCGCCGGATGTGACCAAGGCGATGCCGCCGATCACGCCGATTGGCAAGCCATCTCTTAAGAGCTTCATGTCCTGCCGCCTACGTTCCTCATATGACGGTTCATCGCGTTCATTCCGATGCGTCGCGACGGCAACCGACCCTGGTCTCGATCCACGGCGACGGCGCCGCGGCTGTTCGCCGTTCGTTGTCGGCGATCTCGGAACATGTTTACGAATCGAACGCCCAGATCAGCGCCGCGATGGCCAGGTGTTGACTGCCCGTCAGCCCGATCACGCCCGGCGCGATTTCTCCGCCTTTGAAAAATCCTCCGCCGGGACCGGTGGATTCGTCGAATCGGTACTCGAGCCGCAGCCATGCGGTGTGAGGGCCGAGTCGCACCTTGTGTTCGAGCGTCGTGGTGACGGCCTTGAGCAATTGTTCGGAGCCGGTCATCCGCCCATTGCGATCCCAGTAGAATTCGGGACGGACCGCCACGCTCCAGGGTCCGGCAATGTTCCAACGGGCGAAGGCCGCCGCGGCGGTCCAAAAGGTCCGCGGATGGTTGGGGGATTCGGCCGCTTTCTCGGTCCCGATGTCGTACGCCACGGCCAGCGTGAGGCGATCGCGTTTCCATTCGACGATGCTGTCCGAGAAGAACCGCCAAAAGCGCAAGGACGTGTCCACCTGATCAGGCCCGTAATAGAGGTTCTGGGTCACCGTGACCCTAGGCGTCAGGCGCCAGGATATTTGGGCCCCGTAACTCGGCTGATCATTGATATGGGAGAGATGGGTATAGGCGTTGACGATGAAGAAGCCCAGGCTCACGTCGTCGCGGAGCGGGTACCGCGCGGCGACGCCCATGAGGAGGTAGGGAGAGCGATCCGCCATATAGGACCGTGTGTAGTTGAGATTGTCACGCGCGTACAGCGACTGGTAACCGATGTAGCTTTTGAAGATTCCCGCTGTAAGGGTAAGCCCTCTGCCGACCGGGGCCAGATAAGAGACGTTGGCCTGACCGACGCGGCGGAGTAGGTCCGCCCCATCGATCGGCTTCTCGCGGATTTTGATCGGCTCCGGAGCCAAATCTTGAGTGTCATAGCCGGCCTGGAGCGCCAATTCCATTCCCCACCTGGAGTCCTCTCCAGGTCTCTTGCGCGCGTATCCCACCACCATGTTTGGCGCCAGTTCGTTGACGCGCGGGGTCGTGGTCTTGCTGCGCCAGAGATGATTTTCGGGAAAATTGAAGTTGACCGCGTAGCTCAGATCGACGAACCCGCCGTAACGCCAGTCGCCGGTCCGGGCGCCAGGCTCGTCGGCGAGACACCGGGCCGGAATGATCGCCAGTGTCAGCGTCGCACCCGCCGCCAAGAGAACCGCGACCATCATGAGGCGGACGACACCGCCGGCGTCGCGAGCGTCAAGTTGCCGCTCTTGATGTGAATGTCGCGTTGGGGATACGGGATCTCGATCCCGTGCTCGCGAAACTTCCGGATGATGGCGTAATTCAGCTCGCTCCGGAGCACGCCGGGACGATCCGTATAGTCCCTCGTCCAGACCCGCAGGATGAATTTCAAGGAACTCTCGCCGAACTCCTGGAAGAGCACATCGGGCTTGCGGTCTTTCAGCACTCCGGGATGACTCTCAGCGACCTCTAGCAGGAGCTTTCGCACCACCTCGGGGTCCTCGCGATAGGACACGCCGATGGGAACAGTGAACCGCACGTCCCTGGTTGTATAGCTCCAATTCGTGACTTTCGAAGAGATGAACTCGGAATTGGGAATGATAATCGCAATGTTGTCGTTAGTGACCACCGTCGTGGCGCGCGCCGAAATGTTCACGACATTTCCCGTCACGCTCCCCACCTCGATGCGGTCTCCGATTTTAATCGGCCGTTCGAAGAGGAGGACCAGGCCGCTCACCAGGTTATTGGTGATCGTTTGCAGACCGAAGCCGACTCCGATGCCCAGTGCGCCGGCCAGCACTGTCACCGTGCTGAGGTCGATTCCGACGGTCTGCAGAATGACCACGAACCCGATCGCAATGACCACGTACCGGACGATCGAACCCGTCGCCTGCCGAACACCGATGTCGATCCGGCTTCTCGCGAGCAGGGTCAGCACGATCCAATCCTTGAGTTTCTTCGTCAACCACAGCAGCAGAATGAAGAGGACGACTACGGAGACAAGCGTCCACAGCGTCACCGGCGTCGCACCGCCTTTCAACAGTGGAACGTTAAGCCAATCCTTGATCGATTCGAATGCGCGTCGCAGAGCCTCCATCGCATTTCCTTCCCTCTCACATTCACAAACACAAAAGGACGGCAAAGACGCTCACGAATGATCCCGTGGACTATTCGGATTTCGCTGCGCGCGGCTTTCGCCCTGTCTGCCCAGGAACGTTTCGATCGGAGCAATTCTGAACGCCGGAGCCTCATAGGTTTTCGGCAGGTATTCTTCCGGAATCGTCGTCTTGTTCCCGTCCCGGATCTGGGCATAATGGGGCGACATGATTTCGACACCGGCCTCGTTGAATTTGTCCTGAATATTCTGATGCAGTTCCGAATAAATACCGGCCATCTTGTTCGGCTGATCGGTGTAGGCGTTGATCTCATAGGTGACATAGAAATCGTTCAGGCTGGTCTGCAGCACGAACGGCTCCGGCCGCTGCAGAATATGGGTGGTCGCCTTGGCCGCATCGATCAACAGCTTGTGGACCGTCCGCCACGGCGCGTCGTAACCGATGGTGACGCTGGTGTGGAGAATCAAGCCGGAATCTTTGGCCACCGTGCTGTAATTCACGATATGACTGCCCAGGACCAAGGCATTGGGAACCGTGATTTCCACATTTTTCGTCGTCCGGACCCGCGTCACCAGCAACGTTTTCTCGATCACGTCCCCGACGGTGTCCGCAATCTTGACGCGGTCTCCGACCCGGAACGGCCGCATGTAAGTCAGCACGATCCCGGATACGACATTGCTGACAGCGCCGGTGGAGCCCAAGGAAAACAGCACGCCGAGAAAGACGGAAATGCCTCTGAAGGCTGGTGAATCGGAACCGGGAATATACGGAAAGATGGCGACCGCGCCGAACACGATGACCAAAAACCGGACGATTTTGTAGGTCGGCTCCGCCCATTCCCGATGAAAACCCGCGAAGGTCACGGCCCCGCGCTCGATCCCCAGGAAGACCACATGAATCAGTTTGATGATCACCCGGACCACGAAGATGATGACGATAATCGAGACCACGTCCGGCACATAGGTCGCGAACGCCTGCCCAATGGCCTTGAGCGTGGTCAGAACAGCGCCGAAGAGCTGGGCCGAAATCCCCTTGGTCCAAGGGAACACGCCGAGCACGGTGGAAACGTAAAAGTACAAAATCAGCAGGGTCGCGACCACCCGAACAGCCGTGGCCGCGGCGATCAGCGCCTCGGCGATCTGGCTGGCCGAGAGGATCTCGACCCGTTGCAGCTTGATCGACTTGATGCGGGTACCCCGCCAATCTTCGATTGTGGTGTAAAGCTTCGGAAAGTACCGGTGAAACACCACCAGCACAAGGATAAGCACGAGGGTGTCGATCACCGCGAATAGCACATCCATCAAGATTGCCTTCGAGCTGGTCTCTTCGCGCGTTCGACTCAGGACCTGTCGGATTTTGAACGCATACTCTTTGGCGACGGTCTGCCTGGGCTTCCCCAAAGGACGGGCATCGCCGTCAGTCACCGTCATGACAACCTTGTCACCGGCGACAATCTCGGTCAGGTGTTCTCGGTCTACCGTCGTGATCGTATCAGGCGCGGTCAGCGGGTCTGTGGATAAGCGCCGCAAGCGTTCGGCGATAGCCGCGGCCCGGTCCTGCGGAGTGAAGGCGCCCACGCTGTCGTAGACAGTCAACAAATCCTCCTCTCCAAACCGCACAGGCGCCCCAGCCGGTTTCTCAGCAGACAGCGGCGCGGGAGCCTGTGCCGAAGCGGGCGACGCGGTCAACAGAGCGAGCAGGGTCGAAACCATCAACGCTTGTTTCGCCATCGTTCCCATAGGCAATCCTCCGATGTCGTGCGGGAACCTGCCTCCGCACTGGCCGACGGCGCGCGGAAGGCCGACAGCCAGACGCATTGTCCCACAC
This sequence comes from Nitrospira calida, assembly GCF_976986435.1. NCBI lineage: Bacteria > Pseudomonadati > Nitrospirota > Nitrospiria > Nitrospirales > Nitrospiraceae > Nitrospira > Nitrospira calida. The sequence goes on along the minus strand of NZ_OZ335950.1, from coordinate 1,086,035 downwards.
TCACTGTCGATGCGCCAGACAGCAGGCCCGCCGGCGAGCGAGGCGCCGGCGCTGAGCATCACCCCTTAAGTACGGCTGCTGTTCCGACCACCTCGCCCGATTGCTATCAGACGGCGTTCCCTGCATAATGCAGGCGTCGGCGCTCCGGAATCGGGAGACTCTGCCTCATGGACGAAATCGCCGTTACCATCACCTCGGTTGGCATTTTGGTCTTCCTCGCCCATCTGTTCACAGGCGTTTTCCAGCAGACCCGACTCCCGGACGTCCTGCTCTTGATCATCATCGGGCTCCTCCTGGGTCCCCTGCTGGGACTCGTCACTCCCGCGCATTTCGGCGTCGTTGGATCCGTGTTCACCACGGTCACCCTGATTGTTCTCCTCTTCGAAGAAGGATCGGGCATCAGCCTGGATGTCCTCTGGAAAGCGATGCGCGGCACCTCGTCGCTGACACTGGTGAGCTTCCTGGTCACCATGGCGGCGGTCGGGACCGTCGCGATGGCGTTGACGGAAATGGACCCGATTGTCTGTTACATGCTGGGGGCCATCGTCGGGTCCACTTCTCCGGCCGTGGTCGTGCCCCTCGTTCGCCAGCTCGATATGCAGGAGTCCAGCCGCACCATTCTGTTCCTCGAATCGGCGGTGAGCGACGTGTTCAGCATCGTGGTCGCGTTGGCCCTGGTCGAGCTGTATAAGCTCGGTCAGCTCCGTCTGGGCCTGATGGTGGGGCATATCCTGTCTTCGTTCGTCCTGGCGTCGTTGCTCGGCATCGGGAGCGGTTACTTGTGGTCGATTCTGCTCAACAAAGTGCGGACGCTCAAGAACGCCATCTTCACCACGCCGGCTTTCGTGTTTGTCGTATTCGGGATCGCGGAGATTCTCGGTTACAGCGGCTATATCGCCGCGTTGGCCTTTGGCGTGACGCTGGGCAACATCGGTACGTTCAAGATACTCCCGTGGCGGCGCTACATTCCGCACGATCCCATCACCTTCAACGAGATCGAGAAGGTCTTTTTTTCCGAGGTGGCGTTTCTGCTCAAGACGTTCTTCTTCGTGTACGTCGGCCTGTCCGTGCAGCTGACCGACCTGTGGGTCATCTCCCTCGGGTTCCTGCTCACGGTCACGATCTTCGCCCTGCGCATTCCGGTCGTTCGACTGTCGGTACAGAAGTCCACGCCGGTCGCCGACGCATCGCTGATGGCGGCCATGACCCCGAAGGGTCTGGCCGCGGTTGTGCTGGCCGCTATTCCGCTCCACGAGGGCATCGAGGGGGGAGAATTGATCCAGAACCTGGCCTATGCGGTGGTCCTCTTTAGTATTGTCCTCACGGCCCTGCTTGTATTCCTGTTAGAACGGACGACCCTGGCCAAGGTTTACGGCTGGTTTTTCGCCGGCTTCGGCGCGCAGGTCGCCACACCCCCCAGTAGGCCGGCCTCAGCCAGCTAAGAGCCGGCAGGAGCCTCTGGCCTCGCCCCCCGAACGTGGTCTACAATTCCGACACCGTTTGTCCCTTCGTGCTCCGGTGTCCAACAAGGGAGGATCCCATGGCTGACACAATCCGCACCGCGCAGTACTTCAAAGTCCAGGTTCCGGACAAACCGGGCATTGGCGCCGGCGCGCTCACTATGTTGCGGGACGCCGGCGTCAACCTGTTGGCGTTCTCCGCGTTTCCCCGCGGACGGCGCTCCCAGATGGATTTCGTTCCGTCTGATCCCGAAGCGTTCAAAACGGCTGCCAAGCGCGCCAAGTGGAAACTCGTGGCGCCAAAAACCTGCTTCCTCATCGAGGGAGACGATCGACCCGGCGCGTTGGTGGACGTCCTCACCCAGCTGGCCGGGGCAAAGATCAATGTCACGGCGTTGGACGCGGTGGTGGCCGGATCGGGCCGGTACGGAGCGATCTTTTGGGTCAAACCGCGGGACGTAAAGAAAGCGGCCAAGTTGCTGGGAGCCATGTAGATCGGACGCAGATCTCGCGGCCGCAGCTATGAGCACAGAGACGCTGCAACCGGGCGACGCTCTGATCGTCGTCGACGTCCAGAACGACTTTCTTCCCGGCGGGGCGTTGGGCGTGCCGGACGGCGATCAGGTCGTGCCCGTCCTGATGCGCTACATGGCCCGCTTTGAGTCGCACGGGTTGCCGATCTTTCTCTCTCGCGACTGGCACCCGCCGAATCACTGTTCCTTCCGCGAACAGGGTGGTCCATGGCCCGTTCACTGCGTCGCCGGTTCGCCCGGTTCGTTGCCACCGCCGGGGTTCCAGGCGCCCCCGTCGGCCGTGGTCATCCACAAAGCGACTGAGCCGGACCAGGATGCCTACTCCGCGTTTCAGGGCACATCGCTCGACGAGTGGCTTCGAGCCGCCGGCGTGCGACGCCTGTTTATCGGCGGCCTGGCGACCGACTATTGCGTGCTCAACACAGTGAAAGACGCGAGGAAACTCGGCTATGCTGTCTATCTTCTGACGGACGGCGTCAGAGCCGTGAACGTGCAACCGGACGACGGGCGGAAGGCGGAGGAGGAGATGGTCCGTCTGGGAGCCGTGCCGATCCGCCTGGAGAATCTCGCGGTATGAATCAACCCCCGAGCGCGCTCCTCACCGATCTCTACCAACTCACGATGCTCCAGGCCTACCTGGAGCAGGGGATGGAAGAGACGGCGGTCTTTGAATTCTTCGTCCGCAAGCTGCCGCCTCCGCGTAACTTTCTGATCGCGGCTGGCCTGGAGCAGGTGCTGGACTATCTGGAAACGCTCCGCTTCAGTCCGGTGGATCTGGAGTGGCTCGCACACTGTGGACGCTTCAGCCGGTCGTTTATCGACTACCTCGAACGCCTGCAGTTTACTGGCGACGTGCACGCCATGCCGGAGGGCACGATCTTTTTCCCGAACGAGCCGATCCTCCGCGTGACCGCCCCGCTCCCGCAGGCCCAGTTCGTCGAAACCCGGGTCATGAACCTCCTCAACTTTCAGACCATGATCGCGTCCAAGGCGGCGAGATCGGTGCTGGTCTCTGGCGGCAAGCCGCTGATCGACTTCGGGTTGCGGCGCGCTCACGGCGCCGAGGCGGGATTGCTCGCGGCCCGGGCCAGCCACCTGGTGGGCTTCACCGGCACGGCGACGGTGCTCGCCGGTGTGAAATTCGGGATTCCGGTCTACGGCACGATGGCTCACGCGTTCGTGCAGGCGCACGAAGACGAGACCAGCGCGTTCGAGCACTTCGCCTACACCCAGCCCGACAACGTTGTGCTGCTGCTCGACACCTACGACACGGAGGCGGCTGCCCGCAAGGTGGTGGCGCTTGCGCCCCGGCTGAAGGAGAAAGGCATTCTTGTCAAAGGCGTGCGACTGGACAGCGGCGATCTGGCCGATCACGCCCGAAAGGTCCGACGCATTCTGGACGACGGCGGACTGCCACACGTGCAGATTCTCGCGAGCGGTAATCTGGATGAGTACCGGGTGCAGGCCTTAGTGGCAAGCGGCGCCCCCATCGACAGTTTCGCAGTGGGCACGGCCATGACCACATCGGCCGACGCCCCGTCGCTTGACTGCGCGTACAAGCTGCAGGAATACGCCGGGCGAGCCTGCCGGAAACGATCGGAGGGGAAAGCCACGTGGCCGGGCCGGAAACAGGTGTATCGCCACTATGAGGCGAATGGCCGGTTCGCCGAAGACATCGTCACAGTAGAGGATGACGCGCAGGCAGGCGATGCGCTGCTCCAGCCCGTCCTGCAGGCCGGCCGGCGTCTTGCGCTGCTTCCCTCCCTCGCCGACTCGCGAGCGCATGCCGCTTCCCAGCTCGCCCGCCTGCCCGATTTCCTGCGGCGCCTGGACCCCGCTCCGCCCTATCCAGTCCACATCGCCCAAGCGCTCCGCGACCTCGCTAAGTCCGTCGACGAGCGGGGCTAATTTCGGCAGCGACTAGCTCGGCTGATCAATGCGGACGCTTCGGATTGGACGGAACGGCGCCGTCCTTGATGTCCAGCACCTTCACGTCAAAGACAAGCGTCTTGCCGGCAAGCGGATGATTGAAATCCAGCACGACCGTCTCATCCTTGACTTCCGCTACCCGTGGATAGAGCACCCGACCATCAGGCCCCCGGCCCTGGAGCTGTGCCCCGACCCTCAACGCGTCCGGCGGAATCAGTTTCTTGCTCACTTCCTGAAAGGCCTTGGGATCGACGGCCCCATAGCCATCCGCCGGAGGAACGGTGACCGTCTTCTTGTCGCCCACCGCCATGCCCTCCAGCGCTTTCTCCAATCCGACGATCAGCTCGTGCGCGCCTTGGGTATACCTCAAGGGATCGCCGCCCACGTTGCTCTCGATGACTGTCTTGTCGTCTAGCCGGAGCGTGTACTCCAACGACACCAGTTTGCCCTCTGAAACCGTCATCTTCGACGCTCCTTTCTGTGCCTGCGCGCAGGCGACGTTGACAGACATGGCCATCACAAACGCGAACAAGCCTCCCCCCGTAAGCCTGTATATGTTCATAGGCTAAACCTCCCAGAAAGAGGGTGAAACCCCTAAATAGGCTGGAAAGGGTCGCAGGATGGTTGCACCAGGCAGGCGATCGGTTCCAGACTATTCGTTGACGTTGTGAGCAGCGTATCACATTTTCCCGTGATACGACAATCGCGGGCACAACGGAAGAATCGCGGGGGCGCGCGACCGGCGTGGCGATTCCGCCATGACCGGTCGCAGTCCTGGAGTGGGACGCCCGCGTCGGAAAGGGACCGGGCCGAGGGCCGTCAGGTTTCGTCACACATGACAACCATGGACTGACCGCGCTTGCTGCAAGCCCCTTGTTTTGTCATTGGGGGAGTCTTGCGGCTTGTTCAGCGGTCTGAAGTTGCGCGTCATCTTTCAAAGACTTGTGAGGAAGGAAAACCGAATGAACTGGTTAACTCGATTGTTCATTCTCCGGTGCCGCGTCCGCCGTAAGAGCCTGCGCGAGCAGGCGCCGCTCGGACTCATAAGTCAGACGCGAGGCGGCTTCGGCGATCGGCAGCCAGACCGCTTCTTCGACTTCACGATCCGGCTCCCCGACGCGTTCGATCGGCGCCATCTTGAACCACCGAACGGTCTTGTGGATGCGCCGCCCATCCTGCTGGAACCAATATACGGACCGAGGCAGTTCGCGTTCGATCCGACAGCGCCAACCCGTCTCCTCTTCCACTTCGCGCAACGCTGCTTCAGAGCTCCGTTCGCCCTTGTTAAGCCGGCCCTTAGGAAACGTCCACACCTCCCAGCCCTTAAGACTTCGCACGCGGATGAGGAGTACGGTGTCGCCCTTCATCACGACGCCGCCTGCGGAAAACTCAAAATTCGCCTTCGCCATTTGGCACATGCCTCGTTTGTTCTTTTCCTCAGAGCCGCAGGCGTTTGCTCCATCCGACCAATCCGGAGACTCGACGGTGCAGCCCCCTCCTATACCAGTATTGGCCGGCTGAACGCGCGCCACCGGGTCACAACAACGTCCTGACGCTTTCCCCGCCGGAGGACCGGTCCAATTTCTCCACTCGAACCCCGAGGAGTCGGATGAGTTTATTTTTGGGGTTCTCGCGCGTATCCAGGAACGGCAGGAGCAGTTTCAAAGCTTCCAGCTCGAGAACCTTCGCAGAGTCGGTCGGCGCCCGCAGGGTATGGGAACGCGACACCGTTTCGAAATCGGCAAACCGCACGGTGAGGACGACGGTCCGATAACGCACGTGTCCTTCCTCCGCCAGACGGGCTGCCACATTTTGGCACATCGCCTTGAGCCGGTCGCCTAGGATCTTGGGGTCCAGAGTATCCCGCTCGAACGTCTCCTGCTCCCCGATCGACTTCGGTTCATAACACTCCTCGATCGGCGACTCGTCCAGTCCACGAGCCTTCTCGTAGAGGTCAATCCCCCGCTTGCCGAACATCTCACGGAGTTCTTCCAGCGGATAGCGCCTAAGATCCTTCACCAGCCTGATGTCCCGTTTGGCCAGCCACTCTTCCGTCTTCGGACCGATGCCAGGAATCGCGCGGACCGGCAACGGGGCCAGAAATTCTTCCGCCTCGTCCTCTCTGACAACGGTGAGCCCATCCGGTTTCATGACGCCGGAGGCGATTTTGGCGATCAGTTTGTTCGGCCCAATCCCGATCGAGGCAGTCAGCCCCTCCTCAGTGCGAACGGCTTCCTTAATCCGGTGGCACAGGGCTTCGGCCTGCTCGTATGAGCCCGTGAAACTCAGATCCAGATAGGCTTCATCGATGCTGGCTTGTTCGATGTGTGGCGCGAACCGTCGGACGATCTCCATAATTCGATGCGACACCCGCGCGTATTTCTGCATATCGACCCGCAGAAACGCGACCGCCGGCAGTCCCCGCTTCCTGGCCGCTTCGGACAATCGCCAGGCGCGGGAGATCGGCAGCGCAGAATGGATCCCATACTCGCGGGCTTTGTAGTTCGCCGTCGAGACCACCCCGCGCCCTTGGCCCTGCTTCGGATCGGCCCCGACGACGAGCGGCAGGCCGCGCAGAACGGGATTGTCCCGCTCTTCAATCGCTGCAAAGAACGCATCCATATCCAGATGGGCTACGATTCTCGGCATGGTCGCCCCGCCGCTGCCTCAGCGTACCATCCAGAGTCTTGCCCCAGCTACCTTCGCCAGCCCCCCTATCCGTCAACAGCCTGTAGCGTTTTGCCATTTCGCAGTCGGCCGCCTGTGGCATGTTTGCCTGTTCCCCGTCTCCTCGAGACCACACCGGATCACAACTGCTTGATGGTTCAGGGAGAGCACTCTCCCTTCAGAATTCGATCTCACAGTGGCAAAGGAGTTGCTTATCGGATAGGATGAGTCAGGGCAAACATCGCAGATGGGATCGAGAGGAACAGGACACATGACGCCGAATCGGAACCGCACGCTCAGCTTTGATGAAAAGAAAGCCGCCGAAGCCGCCTTTCGAGGCTTGCCGATCGACTCAACATGGTCAGAGAGCGCCCAGGCGATCTACTACGGCATTCTTGCGCACACGCAGGGCCGAAATATCGTGGAAGAGGCAGAGTTCGAAGGCGTCCTGTCATAGAGATAGCCGATACCTGCGATCGACATCGTCTCAAACTGTCCATCACAGACCGTCGCCACGTCCGTTCTTTCCGACACAAACCTTCGGCCGTCATCCCGTCGCACTCTTGGCAGAACCGGTCCCCCCTCTCCCTCCCCTTGCCCCTCCTTACAAAGGAGAGGTTACGCTGACAGCTACTCGCTATTAGCACCTCTCAATGGAGGGGCCTGTTCCAGCACCCGAACGCGTGGTATGTTTATAGGTGAGCCGGCGAGGATGGAGGAACTTACGGAACGTCGCACGAGGACTCTTATGGAATCCTCTCAGAACGGGCGATGGCGGTGGACCGTCCTGATTGCGTGGGGAGTGGGGGCAGGGGTTCTCCTCTCCGCATTCCCAGCAGGGGCGACCGACGCGGAAGTGCCCTGGGAATGTTCGGGGTACATGGGAGAGGCGCAGGCGCGCTGTGTCCGAACCTTCATCGAAATCCAGCGCGAGAAGATTGCAAAGCTGGAAGGCCAACTGAAGGCCCAGCAAGACGCGGTCGCCCAACTGAAAGAACAGGCCGACCGTCAATCCGCGGCAGCCGCCACGCTGCAGCGCCAAGCCGCGGCTCCTCCTGTGGCCGTCACGCCGATCATCCCCTACCCTTATCCATATCCGTATGCATTTGGCTATCCCCCGGTCGGGTTCTCACTCTATCTCGGCCATCCCTGGATCTACGGCCCACCGTACTTTTATGGCCCCAGCTTCAACTTCTACTGGGGGCCGCGGTTGTTCGGGCATCGCGGCTACTGGGGCCGCCGCTGGTAATGCTTGCGCTCGCGGGATTGTGAAGCGCCGTTCGTGAAGCCCATCGAGCGCCGCAGGTGGGTCGAACAGTCTGGGTGAACATCTCACGCGAAAAAATTCGCGGTGGGAGACGGTTAGATCCTGCCACCTCGATCCACGTGTTTCGTTTTAATGCCCGCTAAGTTTTTTCAACAATCTCCTGCCAGTAGCGTCCGGTAGAAAATGAGTGCGTGCCACGGGAAGCCAATGGCCGCGCTGATTGTCGTAGATGTCAAGGTGTCTCCGATTTGAACGCGAATCGAAAATCGGCCTCTTTGCAAATCAACGTGTTGCGACTACATAGATGACGTTTTTCGATTCTGCCGGACACTACTGAATCTCCTGCAAATACCGTCTAGCATATTGCACGGAAACAGAGAACTTGTCTTGTCTAGAGGCCTCTTCAATAAATCGCGAAAAATCCCTACGCGCGGAAGCGCAGTCTTTCTCCTAGAAATAATTGATCATGCCTAGACAATACCACAGTTGGATTTTGTCTGGTTCCGATTCCAATACGTCACTTATAAATACTTCTACATCAAGTGGCGTCTCCTCTAAGACACTTCCTCGAAAGGCTCTCCGGTATATCTTGTGGGCCTCCTCAAGCTTTCCTTCATATGCCGCCAAGAAGGCTTCACTGTACTGCCAAGCTGCATTACGTTCATTTCTATTTCTAGAACCTATCTCAAAATTGTTTCAGCAGCATGGTAATCGATGCGAGCTGCACAAAACCCAGGAAGTTGGTGGCGTAATATTCCCAACGAACCAGGAGCCGTCGCTTCCACTGCAACCAGGCAAAGAATCGCTCGACGAGCCAGCGACGTTGGTAGCGCCGCAGGTGGCGGCCGTCTTGAGTCTTGAGTCTTGAGTCTTGAGTTTGCGCGTGGAGCGGTGCGGGGCAATCATGTTAACGCCGTCCTGCTTGAGGTCGTCATCGAGCCCATCGCTGTCATAGGCGCGATCGCCAATGAGATGCTGGGGCTTGGCCTCCAGCATGTAGAAGTCGAAGCTGAGTTGCACCAACGTGACCTCATGATGATTCGCCGCGTGCGTACTCACGGAGAGGGGCAGTCCATGGCGATCCACAATCGCAAGGATCTTGACGCCTTTGCCACGGCGGGTTTTTCCGATGTCGTCGCCCCCGCCCTTCGCCGAGGCAAACGTCGCGTCGATAAAGCTCTCACGCTCGTCGATCGCCCCTTCGTCGCGCAGCGTATTCGCCAACTGCGTGAGAAGCTCGCGCAGCACCTCGCGTTCGCACCACTGCTGAAAGCGACGATGCACCGTTTTGTAGTTGGGGTAGCATTGCGGCAGCATGTGCCATTGCGCACCGGTGTTCAAAAGCCAGAGCACGGCTTCCAAGATCGCGCGGGCAGGCACGGGTTTGCGGCCCGGACGACTGTCCGGAATATGTTCCTCGGGAAAATGTTCGCGAATCCGTTCCCATTGGTCGTCGCGCAGCCGTCACATGCGGGCGCATTATAGGGACTTTTTTCATCGACACAACTATTTTGAGATAGGTTCTAGCCTTCCTAACCTCTCGCTTAGCTCCATCGATATTGTGGTCGCGAAGAAACAAATATGCCGCTCTTCCTAGATGTGCGTCATAATTGTTCGGATCGATTTCTTGAATTACGTCAAGATAGCGCTTCTTCGATCTAGATATCCATGAGGCCTATTCTTGTAATAAAGCCTTGTCGCCTCAAGTCCGCCCGTGACAAGAAATTTAGCCATTCTATACCGCAAGGTCTTATAGACAGCTGGCGTATTTTCGTCCAGTTGGACTTTCCGCGTAGCATCTTGCCAAGCACCGTAATGCAACTCGAAGGCTGTTATAGGATCTCCTGAGAGGAGGCTAGCGATACCAAGGGTGTATTGCGCTGCGATACCTACCATGTCTTTTGTAATTTCAAATCCTTCGACTTCGTTGGCCACTGGTATGAGCATTTTGTTAGGCAGCGCTAGCCGCATATCCTGACTTAGCTGAGCACTTACCTCTGGAGGGACAGGGGCATGCCTGACGGCTTCCTGAAGATCGAGTACATATGTGGCCTGACCTCGATGGAGTCGAACTCTACACTGCCCAAAGATGATGAGGTGAGCTTGCGTTACCCTCAGGTACTGGATAGCAGCTTCAACGCCCTGTGCGCGTTGGGCGTGATGTTCGGACAACTCAAATACATCAAAATGACGCCGGCTGGTCCTGGAAATCTCATCATTGATGAGCCCTCACGAAATCGGCTTTAAGCCTCATCCGTTCTCTGCGGGTTTCACACACGATAGCCACCACAATTCCTATTTTCCCGGGCAAAGTGCTCCGAGGTTTGCTTGTGGCGTACCACAAAGGAACCAATCGGATAGCCAGGGTTGTCACTATCACTGCTTCCGCAGAAGATATTTCACTTGGCAGACCAAACAAATCGATGCGGTAGGCCAGTATAAGCCCCCCCAACCAGTGCAATAACGAAGAGAATAGCGAGCGAAAGTGGGTTGCCCCAATTTTTCCTCAGGACGGCGATGGTCTCGAAAGCCTCTTTCGGCTCTTTAAATCACTAGCACCATTTTTGTTAAGGCTATCTCGCAATTAAAGAACGACTCGGTTGAGCCTACTGTTCGACAAACATAGTGTCAACTCATTAAGTTCTGTAACTTACCTAGTGTGAAAGGACTCGGTAGTGAGGTTTGCCATTGAACTCGTGAGCCTGACCAGCGAAGTGCGCGGAGGCTGATGTTGCGCACTTGCCGAACAGATACGACCGGCGATCTAGATCTTGTGTCTCACAGGCGCGTGGCGCCGACCTGGGTGCCCCGGGACCCGTTGTCAGGGAATGCAACGGGTGCCCCGCGGCGAGGTCCCTCCACCGGGCGTGGTGCGAGCACGGACGGGCTGGTCGGGGACAGGACCCGCCTCTCTTTGCATAAGAGCAGGCAGGGCTCACCATCCTATTTTTATTCCTCATGCAGCCGCCACAGGCCAGCTTCGCGCGCCAGGCGTACGGCTTCGTCCACTTCGCTGTGCATAACCACGCGGTTCAACGGCGAATGGCGGGTCGCTTTGGCGGCCGGATGGTACTGATCCATGACGTTGACGTAAGTGTCCCGGGAGATCTCCTCGGCCAGAAACCGCATCACCTCGGCCGTTCCGGCAAGGCCGCCGGGCAGCACGAGATGGCGAACCAGGAGACCCCGTACCGCCAGTCCTTCGTCGTCCAACACCAAGTCGCCGACCTGGCGATGCATCTCCTTGATCGCAGCCCGGGCGGCCTGCGGATAATCGGGCACCTTGGACAGTCTGCGGCCGATGTCGGCGTCGGCGTATTTCAGATCGGGCATGTAGATGTCCACAATGCCGTCCAAGAGCCTGAGCATCTCCACGTCGTCGTAGGCGCTGGTGTTGTACACGATGGGCAGTCGCAGGCCGCGCTGCGCCGCGACGAGCACGCCTTCCAGAATCTGTGGGACCTGATGCGAGGGGCTCACAAGGTTGATGTTGTGGCAGCCGTGCTCCTGCAACTCCAGCATAAGGCCGGCCAACGCCTCCGGTTCCAGCTCTTCCCCGTTCGGTTGGTGGCTGATGTCGCAGTTCTGGCAATAGACGCAGCGGAGATTGCAGCTCGCGAAAAAGATCGTCCCCGAGCCGTACCAGCCGCGAATCGGAAATTCTTCTCCGTGGTGCGGTCCTGCGCTCGCGACCAGCGCCTTGGCCCCGACCAGGCAGGTGCCCAGTTCCCCCTCGAACCGGTTGACTTCACAATGGCGCGGGCACACCCGGCAGGACGCGAGCCGAGCCCTTGCCTGCTCGACGCGATCGTACAGTTCGCCGCTCCGCAGGAGTGTCCGATAGCCAGCTTGCCGTCGGGTTCCGACATAGGGCATGGCAAGTTCACTCCCCCCCCTCACCCTACCCTCTCCTACCAAGGGAGAGGACCGGGCGTCCGCCTCATCGCACTGGCGTGCCTATTGTGCCGGATCGTCAGAACGTTTGCCAGCAGGAGGGTTGAGACAAAGGGGCGGTCAACAAAAAGCGAGAAAGGGACGCCCGGCAGCGATTCACTCTTGGCTGTTGGCTCTTCGCTCTTCTTACGGGAGCGTCTGCCACACACCGTCTCTTTTCTCTCGCTTCACGTGGTGCCTTACCTCAGCAACTTGGCCATCGTCTCGAAGCGATCCCAGGGCGTGGCGAGCCAGGTTTCGGTGGTCGCATGTCCGAAGGACCGCACCAGCAGCGCAACTTTGGCGGCCGTCTCGTTGTCCGGCGCCTCGAAAATGTCGAGATAATCGCAGGGACCGAGGACCGCATAATTCGCGATCCACTTCACCCTCGGGCACTCCTGTTTAATTCGCTGCTCGACTTTCTTATTGAGGTCTGCGACCAGTCGGGGCTTGGTCAGCGCCTCGGGCGAGAGTCTGGTTAACATGGCGAACGTAGCCATCGCGCCCTCCTTCCCGCCTTCACGCGGTGCGTACGCGACGAAGCGGACTTAGTCGATCTTCACCGTCACGGATTTTTTCTTGGCCTCTTCCGTCTTGGGCAAGCGAATCTCCAACACCCCGTCCTTGAGCGTCGCTTTGATCTCGTCGGATTTCACCTCGCACGGTAACGCGACGCTCCGAACGAAAGAGCCGTACGACCGCTCCCGGCGATGATAGTCGGGCTCCTTGACCTCTTTCTCCTCTTTCCGCTCACCTTTGATGGTCAACGTCTCGCCAGTGAGCGTCACGTCAATATCTTCTTTGGCCAGACCCGGCACATCCGCCTTGACCACAACTTCTTCTTTGTCCTGATAAACATCGAGCGACGGCATCCGCATCGACAACAGCGATTCCGGGAACCAGCGCTCTGGCCTGAACAGGCTGGGGAACGGTCGTCGCCAGAATTCCTCCGCCATGCGGTCGAACCACCGGTCGATGTCTTCCCATCGCGGGACGAGTTCGGCTGTTTTCTTAGGGATCACCGCCTTCGACTCCTTGTCTTTCTTAGCCATCGTCATTCCTCCTGTTTATCCATCGGGTGGGCAGGCGAACATTCTCTGCTCTGATTCCTTGCGTGTGCGGCTTCTTCCCGCAGCAAGGCTTTTGCTTGCGCGCGGCTGTAGCCGCGCGCGCCTTTCTTGGTACTGTGCGGCCTCGTCGGCTTGGCCGTCAGGCGAATCGGAGGTTTCAGCCGGCGTTTCTTCATCTCCGTCGAGTCAGGACCAGTATTGGCAGGCCTTCACGTACCCGAACAGGAGATCCCGCCTGGCCACCAGCCCAACAAGCTTCGTACCCCGCACCACCGGGAGTCGAGTGACGTACCGATCTTGGAAAAGATTGGCGATCTGGACCAAATTCATGTCCTCGGTCACGGAAAGAACCTGCCGAGTCATAATGTCCGCCGCGGAGAGTTTCCGCAAATCCCTGCCCTCGATCACCGCCTGGAGCACATCGTATTCGCTGACAAGCCCGACCAACGTTCGATCTTCTTCCACCACAGGCAGGCTGCCAAAGTTCCACGTGGTCATCATGCGGACGATCGATAAGACATCCGTGCGAGGCGTGCAGGTAAACACCGCGTCTTGCATGAGTTGCCCGGCCGTTAAGGTGGCTGGATCGCAGGCCTTATCGATGAATTCCGTCTTGCGCATCACGCCTCTGTGGACACACTCCCTGTGGTGGACCCGTCGCTCAGATAGGCGCGCAGCACATCCCGTCTGGCCACGATGCCGATCAGCTTGTCGTGGGCATCGACGACTGGCACGCGGATCAGGCCGCTGGCGCGCAACACATGAACCAGCGTCCCGATCTCCATCTCCGGACGAACCGAGTAGGGATTACGTGCCATCACGTCCTGCGCCGTCACCTCGCTCCACTTCTGCTTCCGGTCGAGCGAAACCAACAGATCATGCTCACTCACGATGCCAATCAGCCGTTTTTGGTCGTCCACGACCGGCACGGCGCCGAAGCCCTCAATCATCATCGACGCGATGACATCTGCTTTGGTGTGCGGATGCGCCACCTGGACCTGCGTCTCCATGACGTGAGCGACCACCAGTCGATCAAACCGCGATGGTTTGTCGTCCTGCATCATCATCAGTGCTCCTTCGCCTTTCCGCGATGCGGGTCACGACCCGTCTCCCTTTGATCTTTGATCACGAACCGCTGCCCAGCAGTGCCTGCTTTTTCCTTCTGGTGAATCCGAGTACAAGATACATGCCGTCAGGCGCCGCCCTCCTATCCCCTTGCCGATCTCCGAGAGTTCGGCCTTCTCTTGGATCTTCGCAATCCGAGCAGCCGGTTCGTCTTTCCGGCATCTTCTCGTTCAGTGTCGCGTTCCGCCACACAATCGGTTCGGTACCCTGTCCCAAGACTCCCCACCGTCGTCAAACGCCAGCAGCTGGTGGCCATTAGCAAACAACCGCCCGGGTCAGGTCCAGTCAATCGGGGGGCAAAGGGAATGAGGGGCCAGCCGGGCGCGAGCCCACTCATCTGGAGGTGGTACCATGCTTGCTGGTTCCATTGCTCTGGACGAGGGCTTTTCTATGAAGCAGCTCATGGCCATGTTGGATCGGGCGGCCGATGCAGCGATGGTGGTCGACGAGCGCGGCACGGTCATCTATTGGAATCGAGCCGCCGAACGTCTGCTGGGGTTCCGCGCCGGGGAGGTCGTCGGGCGCCCCTGTCATGAAGTTCTCTGCGGCATGATGCCGTCCGGCCAACCCCTGTGCTCGCCCACCTGCGCGATCGGTGCCCAACTGGCCCGGGGCGGCCCAGTCCGCCATTTCGACATGCGGACCCGGACCAAAGCCGGTCGGAGCCTGTGGATCAACGTGAGTTCGTTTCCGGTGCCAACCCGCAAGAGAAGCCGGTTCCTCCGGGCACACCTGTTCCGCGACGTAACTACCCTGGCCAAAGTGCGTCGGCTCGTGAACGAGCTCCACTCGGTGGTGTCTGTCCCGGTGGAACAAGCGCATCATCAGTTCAACCCGGCCCCCGCGTTGTCACAGTCCGAGTCCGCGCACCTTCCCTCAGCACTGCCCCTGAGCAAACGCGAGAAAGACGTGCTGCAGCATCTGGCGGCCGGACACACCACAAAGCAGATTGCGGATGAGCTGTGCATCAGTACGGCGACCGTGAGAAACCACATCCAGCATATCCTGGCCAAGCTCGGCGCCCACACCCGTCTGGAAGCCCTGGCTATCGCCTACCACCCCGGAGCATCGCCCACCTGAGGCTCCCGCGAGCCGTTCCTCGCTTCCTCTCTCCGCATGATACGCCTGCTCCAGCCTGCAAAATGATGCACTCGGCTCATTGTTGGTCAAGCGCCCATGCGCTACAGTTTAACCAAGCAAGAGCCAGTGGAAAGCAGAAAAGTCGGAGCAGAATCCATGTTTGGCAACCGTTCATATCTACCGCTCGTTGCGGTATTAGCCGTGGGCACAGCGGTGTTTACCGCATTGCTCCTGATTCCGAGGTCGATCCATGTCACACACGAAAGCGATGCTTGGGTCGATCTTCTCAGGGCGTTTGTGCTCAAGGAAAAGGCGGCAGAGCAGCCGGCCGGCGCCTTTGAGCCCTATCTGGGCCAACTGGCACTCGTGCACCACCTCGTGCGATCCGGCGACCGCCTAGGAGCTTACACGGCGATGAACCGGTTCATGGACATGCTGGAAGCGCGGGAGGGTGGGCTCAGCGACGAAGCGGCGGAGGCGATCTGGGAGTACTGCTACCAGGTGACGCCGGCGCACTACCACGATGTGAGCCGGCATCAGCGGGCTGATTGGAAGCATCTCCAGAAACTTCAATCCTACGGTGATCCGCCGTTGCTGTAGGCATCTCGATCGTCCGCTCGGTGTCGTCGCGCGGATCATGCAAGGGAGTTATTCGGCTTCGTCCGGTTCGTGTCGCCGGCAGTGGGACTCACAGACACACAGGAAGGGAGGTGAACGACGATGACATACAGACTCAACCATAAGTGGATAACCATCGCCTTCGCATGCGCGTTGGCGTTTGTGCCGCTGATCGCGGAAGCCGCATCGGGTGCGTGGATCGATGAGATCACGGCGCTCGTGCGCGACCATCAGGAACTGGCGAAGTTCGAAGCTCGGGAGCGGGCGTACGACCCCTACCTCGGCCAACTCGCCGTCGTGCGGATGGCGTTCAACCGAGGCGATGAGAAGGGTGTGTACGTGGCGATGAACACGCTCATGGATATGCTGGCGAACGATCCCAAAGGAAGCGGGATTCCCACCTGGTCCGCCAAGGAGATCTTCGACTTCTGCGGGAAGGTAACGCCAAACAAGTTCCATGATTTCGCCAGGCACAATCCGGAACTGGCGAAGGCGGGATTTGACTACTGGGATGACAACGTCATCGACCTCGGCGGCGGTGGATGACGCCGCCAGCCTGAAGTTAACACTGTTCGTGCCGTTGAGCCGGACGAAGCCGCAGAAGAGAAGAAAGTGAGGTGCCGCGATGAGATGCCTGGATCATATCGATATGGCTGTGATGGCGGGAGCGATCACCACCATCGGGAGCGCCGTGATGCTGATGGCTTATCTTGGGCTGGACCGAGGTCCGCTGGCGCAGCCTGCACCTCCGATCCCGGACCGATGGCTTGAAGAGGAGTTGAGCAAAGCCATCACCGAGGCTGTAATCACCCCTGCCCGGGTTGTGGAAGAGCGCGAACGGACCCAGGTCGCGCTCGGGAATGCGATAAAGAGGCTGACCCAGGTCAAGGTAGCCACCGACTCGTTCGTGCCGAACATAGCCAAAGGAGCCGCGAGGGATGCCTTGGCCAGGCGGGAGTTCCTGGAGGGTGTCTTCAAGCTCCCGTCGGATTGGAAGAGCCAGGAGTTCCTCGCAATGAAGAGCGCCAGTGACGTGACGGCGCAGGAAGCGCTCGGGCGACGGATCGTGAACGGGACGCGAGCCTTGGTCGACGACCTGGCGAAAGCGGAGATGAACTACGGGCAGGCGGTGGTGGCCGCGATGCACGCGATGGACCGCGCGGCTGGCGAACCGGCTGCGTCTACCGCCACCCTACTCGCGGCCTCGACCGTGATGAGCGATCTGGCCAAGCGGGCGCCATCGGCACCTGAATCCATCGTGATGCGGGAGCAAGGCTGGGGGTTTGGCTCGATCGGCGATGGCACCGTCCTGCCGATACTGTTGGCTGCAGCAGCGCTCTGTATGTTGGTCGCAGCTGGCATGGGCCTGCACGAACGCGGCCCATCCGTCCGAACGATCACGATGTTGTGTGACGAGCACAAGCGGGACGTGACGGTGGAGATGCTGATGAGCGACGACACGCCCTACGAGGTTGTCCGGTGCTCCGCTTTCAACGGAGCCCCCATAACCTGCGACAAACATTGCTTGATGCGGCCGACCGCTCGGGCGGCGGCCTGACGACCTTTCCCGCCAGGAACCGAGGCGGCCGGCAGTGACGTTTTGCTCGCCTGCAGTGCCGGTCGTCCCGGTGACCGAACTGTCGGGTTCCGTGAGGTGATGAACGGGTAGATCGTTCGGACAGGATCTCAGGCGCGGGAGGGAAGAGCCATGAAGCCGCGAAAACACAGCAGACTCACCGTCGTGCTTCTTGTCGGAGCGTTGGTATGCACGGTCAGCGGCCAGAGCGTGTTCGGCGGTACTTTCATCGGAGCCGAGCATGAGTGGATCGTGAGCATGACCCAGGCGGTTCTGATGGCCCAGGCGACCGAGGGTGACGGTGGCGCGGCGAAGTATGCTCCGTACCTGAGGAGACTCCAGGCCGTCATGGGCGCCTTGGAGCGTCGTGACGATCGGGCTGCCTATACCGCCATGAATCGGTTCATGGACATGCTGGAAGCCCGTGAACACGGCATCGCTCCAGAGCTGGCGGATTGGCTCCTCGACTACTGCTATCTCGTGACACCGGCCAAGTACCACGACGTCTCGCGTCACATTCGGAAGGTCACGGAGCGGCTTCCGCGGGAGATGATCGTGCAGACCTCTCCCTGATCTGAGTTCAGAACCCTCATCCCCGTGGCATTTTAGGGCAGTGCGTCATGGGCTGCCTGCCCCTTTTTGCTACGACGCGATGCCTGCCGACTGACTGCTTTCCCCTCCTTTCACCGTCAGCCACGCGGAATTTGAGCAGTTTCTTTTCCCATTGCGATGGGTATTCCCTTTGCCTCAAGAAGAGTTGGGGAGGTCCGAGGATCTGACGGAACATCACAGTGGAGGCCGGAGGAAAGAGGCGTTATGAGGGGGGGCGGCATACATGGCGAGGGCCTGCGATCCTAAGACGCTGACCGTCCGGCAACTCATGGAAGACGCGGTCGTGGCCGTGAGTCCCCAGACGACGGGGCTGGCCATCGCCGAGATTTTGAGCGAGCGGAACTTCGGGAGCGTCCCGGTGGTCGAGGAAGATCGGACCCTGGTGGGCCTGGTAAGCGAGTTTGACCTCTTGCGGGTCATGGATGAGGACCGGGATCTGCGGCAGGTCACGGCGGCTGAGATCATGACCTCCATGGTCGTGACCGTCCCGGAAGATATGCCGGTCAAGAACCTGATTCAACTGCTGCAAGACCGGTTCTTGACCCGGGCGCCGGTCGTGAATGGCGACAAGCTGGTGGGGATCGTGGCGCGGCGGGATATCGTGTTCGGATACGTCAAGGCGCTGGCCAAGTATTGGCCGTAACACAGGCGCTGTGATAGCGGACAGCAACTAGCGAGTAGTTCATAGCCAGACGGGAAGCGGGCACCGCTCTTCGCTCTCAGCTCCCGCAGTGTAGAAGGGAGGTCGTTATGACAATCCTACCCAAGCTCAAAGAGTTTCTGGACAGTCACCACGTTCGCTATGAAGTTCTGGGCCATGAGGAAGCCTATACTGCGCCGGAGATCGCGCACGCCCTGCACGTGTCGGGAAAGATGCTCGCCAAGGTCGTCATCGTCAAAGCAGACGAGCGGTTCGTGATGACGGTGCTTCCGTCGCACTGGAGAATCGATTTCGATCGGCTCAAAGAGGCGCTGGGAGCGCGTCATGTGCGCTTGGCCGCCGAGGATGAGTTTAAAGGGCTCTTCCCCGACTGTGAAATCGGGACGATGCCGCCGTTCGGCAATTTGTATAACATCCCGGTGTATGTCGACCGATCGCACACCGAAGACGAAGAGATTGTCTTCCAGGCCGGCACCCACTTCGGAGCCGTGAAGCTCCGATATCAGGATTTTGACCGGCTTGTCCATCCGACCGTGGCCGAGTTTCATTGTTCATCGGCGAAGATTGCGAGCTAAGGAAGCGGAACGGCCTGAGAAGGATGAAAGAGAGTCTATGAATAGGGCTCCCTTCAAATTGGTTGACAGTCGAAGCCTGATGGGCCGACTGTCAGGGTTGGAACCACCACCAACGAAAGGGGGCAAGACATGCTGTACGTGGGATTGGATGTCAGTGGCAAGAGCCTGGTGGCCTACGCGCTGACGGAGCGCAAGCAGCGTGCGTTTGAGTGGAGCGGTCAGGCGACGCGGGCCGGCCTGCGGGCCCTCATGCAGCAGATCGGGGTCGGCGCCAAGCTGGTGGTCTTCGAGGCAGGGAATCAAATGAAGTGGATCGCGGAGACCTTGAAGAAGCTGACGGAGGTCCAGGTGCATGTGGTGCATCCGAACGAGGTGAAGTGGATCACCGAGAGTCGGGGCAAGACGGATCGGGTGGATGCGAAGAAGCTGGTGGAGTTGGCGCGGCGCGGGGATCCTGCCCCGGGCCGTGCCTGTGGTGGAGGGGGCGGTACGGGAGCTGCGGGAGCCGATGGCAAGGACCTGCTGAAAGATCTGTCGCAAGAAGGGGCCGAACTGCGCGCGACGGGATGCTTTACGAGATCGCTCATCCAGGACATTACGGAGGGGCAGTTAGGTTGAAGCGTCTAGGATGGAACTGGCCTTAACGAGACTGGTAGCGAGAAAGCACTGTTGACACAATACATGACCGAGACGGACGACATTTCACAAAGGAGGGACGCGATGCGAATGCACACGACGTTGGTAATGAGTACACTGGTGGCGAGTCTGGCGATGACGGGGCCGTCCGCCTTCGCCGATCAAGGCGGGAAGCCTGGGGCGAGGTCGTCTCACATGCACGTGAGCGGGGTCGTCTCGAAGGTCGAAAGCGGAGTGACGACCGTGAAGACTCCGTGGGGCACGATGCGGATCGCGTCGTCCCGTACGCCGGAGGGCCTGGAAGTCGGCGAAGAAGTCGAAATGACCGTGAACGAAAACAACGCCGTCATCGACGTCCACCGCAAAGGAGACAAGCGGCATGCGCACCGGTTCGTGACCGGCGATCTGAAGTACACGTCGCCGGACCACAAAGCGATCAAGCTCTGGACGCCGGAAGGAGAGAAGACGTTCGACGTGCAAGCGGGCCGATCGAAGCTGTCCGCGTTTCAGGAAGGCGAACCGGTTACCATCGAGCTGAACGAAGCGGGGAAAGTCATCGATATCCACCGGTTCACCGTGGAAATGGAATTTGACGTACACCCGCGCACCAAGCCCGGGTACGTCATCCAAGTCGATGGAACGGTCACCAAGATGGATGAGGCGTTGGTCTACGTGAAGACGCCGGCCGCCCAGTACCGGCTCATGAAGAAGTATGCGCCGGCCGATGCGGCGGTCGGGGACCATGTCTCCCTCTGGATCAATGAAGAGGGCATGGTCATCGACGTGCATGGAAAAGACAAAGCGACGCCGGGGACCCACCGCCTGATCTTCGGCAAGCTGATCCGCACGGGGCCCAACAAGAACCTGGTCAAGCTTGCGACGCCGGAAGGGGTGAAGGAATTTCCGCTGGATCGGATGGAAGTGAAGACCAAGCCGATCGCGGACGGCTCCAATATCGTGGTGGAGCTGAACGAGCAGGGCAATGTCATCGACGTGAGATTGGCGCAGTAAAGGCGTCACGGGACGGCCTCACGGCCATGACAGCCGTGAGGCCGTGGTCAGCTTCGCAGACGGCGCAGGCGAGCCGATGCGGTGGGTCGGCCAAACAAAGGAGAAAGCACGATGGAAACGCCGAGGATTGCAACCACGCAGCCGGCGGTATTGTCGTTGGAGCCAGGCACCTACTATTGGTGCCGGTGCGGCCGGTCGAACACGCAGCCATTTTGCGACGGCTCCCATCAAGGCACGAGCTTCACGCCGGTGGAATTCACGATGACTGAGAAGAAGCAGGTGGCCCTGTGCCAGTGCAAACACACCACGACCGCGCCTTTCTGCGACGGCTCCCACAAGAGGCTCTGATCGCAACCGTGCGACGAGGCGCCCTTGCATGATCAGGGGCGTTTGGCGCAGACTCGCCTTGGTCGGCGAACCGAATCGTGGAGGACAACCATGCGACAAACCACTCTTCGAGTCGCCCTGTTCGCCTGCTCGGCGAGCGTCTCTCTGGCGGGGCCGATCGACCAAGCCGTGTACGCCGCGGGCGACCCTGCCAAAGGCCAGGCGATCTATCAGGCGAAGTGCATTACCTGCCATGGGCCGCAAGGCAAAGGCGATGGGCCTATCGGCCCCCAGCTGAAGCCACCTGCCGCCGACTTTACGAACGCGGAAAGCAAGAAAAAGTCGGCCGACGAACTGCGTAGCACCATCGAGAACGGAAAACCCAACACAGCCATGGTGGCGTGGAAGTCGCAGCTCTCGGCAAGCGAGATCGACGATGTGTTGGCATACGTGCTGACCCTCCGCAAGTGAGCCCGGTTTCAGAACCCGTTTGGACGAAGAGGAGATTCATATGGGAGCGATCACCACGACATGGACGGCGATGGCGTTGATGATAGCGGCGGTGATCTCGGTGGAAAGCTTTGTGGGTGCCGCAGGAGCCGCGCCCAAAGAGACTCCGGAGTCGGGCTTCGTCTGGAAAGACGGAGCCGAAGTCTATGCCAAAGTCTGCGCCTTCTGCCACGAAGCCAACGTCGGGCCGACGATTCGGGGTCGCGGGCTCGATCCGACCTATATCACGTTCATAGTTCGACACGGCAACAGAGCCATGCCCGCCTTTCGCACAGCAGAGATCGATGACGAGTCGCTGGCGAAGGTGGCGGAGTATGTGTCGAAAGCCGCAGGCAACCGGTAGGGAGGGCTCACGCCATGGATATCGATCGACGCAGCCTCATGAAAGGTTTGTTGGCGGGCGGAGCCCTAATGGCGATGGGGGCTCCGTCCTGGGCGCTTGCGGCCCAGCCGACCCGAAGCGCCAAGCGGTGCATGCTGTTCTTGGGAGATAGCGCCGTGGACGATGCATTTGCGGAAGGTGTCCGGGCAGTCTGTAGGGATATGGGGATTGACGAGCCCCGGACTGTGAAGGTAGCCGGCGGGCTTCTATCCTATCCCGATCAGTTGGTCGAGTGGCTGGAACGCTCCAGTGGAGCGCGGTGGATCGCCGCGATGGACGATGCGAGTGCGGCGGTCTTTCAGGAGCTGGCAAGGTCAGCCGGAGGGCGGCTGCTTTCAGTCGGGTCTCATGCCTCTGGCAATGACGACGATCTTCCGTTTCGACATACGTGGCTCGCGGCCTCGCCCGCACAGGGTGTCGGCGGACTTCTTGCTTCGCAACTCATCGGTGCGGGTGAAAGCTTTTCGATCACAGAAGGTTTTCTCAGCGAATCATCCGCCGCGGGCGAGTTGACTGGATGGTCTGCGCCGGGGTTCTCCTCCTATCGGTCTGCCGGGTCTGAAGCGATGCATCTGCACTGCTCTGGATTCTCTGTCTCGGAGGCATGTCGAGCACTGGCCCTTGCTGATTCCGAAGGCTGGACGTCGATACCCCCGCACGTCAGCAAGCGGGAATCGGTTTCGCGGCGGTCTCCGCACTGGGTGGAATCCGTGGGCTATGCCGTGGCGGCATCGGCGTTCGGGATGCAGTCCGTCCAGGAAGCCTGTTCTGCCCGCGCGTTCGTCCATCGAACGGACGGTCCCGGTCGAAGACGGGGCGGCGTGCGCTTCGTCTCGTTTGTGATGGATGTTTAGGCCACAGGAGGTCATGCATGGCCAGCAAATTTATCGCGTTACCGAAGGGCGTCTCGGAGAAAACATTCACGGCGGCGCTCGCGGAGTTCAGGCGGGCGGTAGGCCAGGACTCCGTTCTCGTGACGGCGGAGCAGCTTGCTCCTTACATCAAGACCATGATGCCGGTTCCGGATGCGGACCATACACCCTCCGCCGCCCTCCTGGCCACGACGGTCGAGCAGATTCAGAAGATCGTCGGCATTTGCAATAAGTATAAAGTCCCGATCTGGATGATCTCGACTGGGCGGAACTTCGGGTACGGCTCGGCGGCTCCGGCGGAGCGAGGCCAGGTGGTGCTCGATCTCAAGCGGATGAACCGGATTCTTGAAGTCGATCCCGATCTCTGTTTCGCGCTGGTTGAGCCGGGTGTGACGTACAAGCAGCTCTACGATTACATCCAGGAGCATAAATATCCCTTGTGGTTGTCTGTACCGGCACCATCGGCCATTGCCGGACCGACCGGCAATACCCTGGACCGTGGTGTCGGGTACACGCCCTATGGGGAGCATTTTCTGTTTGCCTGCGGCATGGAAGTCGTGCTCGCCAACGGCGAAGTGTTGCGCACGGGCATGGGCTCCTTGCCGAAGTCCAATACCTGGCAGGTGTTCAAATGGGGATACGGGCCCTACCTGGACGGCATCTTTACGCAGTCCAACTACGGCATCGTGACGAAGTTCGGATTCTGGTTGATGCCGGCGCCTCCGGCCTTCAAGCCGTTTGTCATCCAGTATGAACAGGAAGATGACATCGTGGAAATCGTCGAGACGATCCGGCCGCTCCGTATCGGCGGCGTCATCCCCAATGCGGTCGTGATCGCCCATGCGCTGTACGAAGCGCCGACGAAGGCCAGGCGGAGCGATTATGTGACCGGCCCCGGCGCCATTTCGGATGAGGCCGTGCGGCAGATCATGAAAGATCACAAATTGGGCGTGTGGAATGTGTACGCGGCGTTGTATGGGACGCCGGAGCAGATCGAGGTGAACTGGAAGATCGTGACCGCCGCGTTCGGCAAGTCCGGCAAGGCCAAAATCCTCACGGAACAAGAGGCGGGCGAGGATCCGGCTTTTCAATATCGCGCGGCCTTGATGCGCGGCGACATGACCCTCAAGGAATTCGCCCTCTACAACTGGCGCGGCGGCGGAGGCTCCATGTGGTTCGCGCCGGTCTCGCAGGCGCGCGGGAGCGAAACGCTCAAACAGATGGCCATGGCCAAGCGCATCTTGACCAAGTATGGACTGGACTATTCGGGCGAGTTCATCGTCGGCATGCGGGACATGCACCACATCGTGGACGTGCTGTATGACCGCACCGACCCCGCCATGATGAAGGCGGCGTACCAGTGCTTTGACGAGCTGATCACCCAGTTTTCAGCGGAGGGTTACGGGACCTATCGCGTGAACACGGTCTTTATGGATAAGGTGGCGCAGACTTACGGGCCGGTCCAGCGGCACGTCCATAAAACGCTCAAGAAGGCGCTGGATCCCAATGGAATCCTGGCGCCGGGGAAATCTGGCATCCGATAACCTGACGGCATGAAGGAACACGCCATGACGAGCACACCGACCAGACACATCAAAGCCGCCGTTGTCCGCCAGAAAGGCGGGCCGTTCGAGATTGACACGCTCAGGCTGGAAGAGCCGCGCCCCGACGAAATCCTCGTCAGAGTCGTCGCGACCGGCATGTGTCACACCGACATGGTAGCGCGCGATCAGCTCTACACAGTTCCGATGCCGGTTGTGCTCGGCCATGAAGGCGCCGGCGTCGTCGAACTGGTCGGCAGCCATGTGAAGAAGCTTAGACCCGGCGATCATGTCGTGCTGACCTACATGTGGTGCGGCCATTGCAAACCGTGCCTGAACGGCGACCTGACCTACTGCGCGAATTTCTACGCGCTCAATTTCGGGGGCGCGCGTGAAGATGGGAGCACCGCCACGTATGACGCCAGGGGATCGGTCCATGACCACTTCTTCGGCCAGTCGTCGTTTGGGACCTTCACCCTTGCCCATGAGCGCAATGCCGTGAAGGTACCGACCACTGCACCGCTGGAATTACTCGGCCCTCTCGGCTGCGGCATTCAAACCGGCGCGGGAGCCGTGATGAACGCACTGAAGGTCGGCCCCGGCAGCAGCTTCGCAGCGTTCGGCGGCGGCGCCGTCGGCTTGAGCGCCGTGATGGCGGCCCGCGTTGCCGGCGCGACCACCATTATCGCCGCGGACGTGGTCCCGTCGCGGCTCGCCTTGGCCAAAGAACTCGGCGCGACCCATACCGTCAACAGCCGCGAAACCGATCCGGTTGAAGCGGTGCGGAAGATCACCGGCGGTGGAGCCGACTTCTCGCTCGAATCCAGCGGACGTCCCGCCGTGCTGCGTCAGGCCATCGATGCGCTGGCGATACGCGGTACCTGTGGCATTGTGGGAGCGCCGGCCTTGGGCACCGAAGCCAGTTTCGACGTGAACGGGGTCATGACGGCCGGCAAGCGGATTATCGGCATCATCGAAGGTGACAGCGTGCCGGATCTCTTCATCCCGAGTCTCGTCGAACTCCACCAGCAGGGACGCTTCCCCTTCGACAAGCTCGTGAAGTTCTACGACCTCGACCAGATCAACCAAGCGGCGGAGGACAGCGAGAAAGGCATCACCATCAAGCCGATCGTCCGTCTGGCGCAATCTGCAGGCTGACCGAAAAGGAGATTCTATGAATAGGCTCCCTTCCAATTGGTTGACAGTCGAGGCCTGATGGGCCGACTGTCAGGGTTGGAACCACCAACGAAAGGGGGCAAGACATGCTGTACGTGGGATTGGATGTCAGTGGCAAGAGCCTGGTGGCCTACGCGCTGACGGAGCGCAAGCAGCGTGCGTTTGAGGGGAGCGGTCAGGCGACGCGGGCCGGCCTGCGGGCCCTCATGCAGCAGATCGGGGTCGGCGCCAAGCTGGTGGTCTTCGAGGCAGGGAATCAAATGAAGTGGATCGCGGAGACCTTGAAGAAGCTGACGGAGGTCCAGGTGCATGTGGTGCATCCGAACGAGGTGAAGTGGATCACCGAGAGTCGGGGCAAGACGGATCGGGTGGATGCGAAGAAATTGGCGGAGCTGGCGCGGGCGTGACTCTTGCCGCGCGCGGTCCATGTGGTCGAGGGACGAACGCGCGAACTGCGGGAGCTGGTGCGTGCCCGCCAGCAGCTTCAGCGCAAGCGGGTGGCGTTGATCAATACGATTCGCGGCTACGTGCAGCAAGAAGACCATCGCCTGCCGGAGAAGTTCTTGGCCGGGCCGACCTGGGCCGCGAAACTGGAGCGGCTGTCGGTGAGCGCCCCGCTGCGGCTGATCATTGAGACGTTCATGACCAGCATCGACGCGCTGGCGGCGGCGGAGCAGCGGCTCACCATGCGGGTGCAGGCGATCCAGGATTCCCGCTGTCCTCTGCTGGAGAGCATCCCGGCCATTGGCCCGCTCTCGGCGCGGGTGCTGCTGAGTGCGCTGGATGACGCCCAGCGGTTTGACGACCAGAAAGCCGTGGCCAACGATGGCGCGCTGGCCCCCACCATTTATCAGAGTGGCGAGGTCCGGCGCGTCGTGTTGCAGTGTGCGCATACGGTGGTCCGCATGAAGAGTCACGGGGCCAAGCCGTTGCAACAGTTCTTCGCCCGTATTGCCCGGTGACGGGGCAGAAAGATCGCGGTCGTGGCGCTGGCGCGGTTACTGACCACGGCTTATGACGTGTTGAAATCCGGGCGGGCCTATGATCCGAGGAAGTTGCAGCCCGCGTAAGGCCGCTCGTGCGCGTGAGGATCGGGCTAGGTTGCCTCGCCCTGATGGACAGGCAAGGACAATGAGCCCGCATGTGCCTTGAGGCACGCACCTCGTTTGGGAGATTGGGCGGCTGTCTTTGAACCGGAAGGTTGGGCGACCGAGCCCGCATGGGAGGTTAACGGTCCATCTATATATTTCCGCAGGCCTCGTGTTGACTGTTGACAGAGACCCTATTCATGGGAGGCGTTATGAGGGGGGGGCGGCATACATGGCGAGGGCCTGCGATCCTAAGACGCTGACCGTCCGGCAACTCATGGAAGACGCGGTCGTGGCCGTGAGTCCCCAGACGACGGGGCTGGCCATCGCCGAGATTTTGAGCGAGCGGAACTTCGGGAGCGTCCCGGTGGTCGAGGAAGATCGGACCCTGGTGGGCCTGGTAAGCGAGTTTGACCTCTTGCGGGTCATGGATGAGGACCGGGATCTGCGGCAGGTCACGGCGGCTGAGATCATGACCTCCATGGTCGTGACCGTCCCGGAAGATATGCCGGTCAAGAACCTGATTCAACTGCTGCAAGACCGGTTCTTGATCTGGGTGCCGGTCGTGAACGGCGACAAGCTGGTGGGGATCGTGGCGCGACGGGATATCGTGTTCGGATACGTCAAGGCGCTGGCCCATTACTGGCCGTAACCCTACTGCAGAAGGGAGGTTGTCATGACAATCCTACCCCGGCTGAAAGAGTTTCTAGACGGTCATCACGTTCGCTATGAAGTTCTGGGCCATCAGGAAGCCTATACCGCGCCCGAGGTCGCGCATGCATTGCACGTGTCGGGAAAGATGCTGGCCAAGGTCGTCATCGTCAGAGCCGACGAACGGTTCGTGATGACCGTGCTTCCGTCGCACTGGAGAATCGATTTCGATCGCCTCAAAGCGGCGCTGGGGGCGCATGCTGTGCGCTTGGCTACCGAGGACGAATTCAAGGGATTGTTCCCCGACTGTGAAATCAGGACGATGCCGCCGTTCGGCAATTTGTATAACATCCCGGTGTATGTCGACCGGTCGCTCACCGAAGACGAAGAGATTGTCTTCCAGGCCGGCACTCACTTCGGCGCGGTGAAGCTCCGGTACCAGGACTTCGCCAATTTGGTCCGCCCCACGGTTGCGGAGTTTCACCAGGCACCGGCGAAGATCGCAAGTTAGGCAGGACGGGTCTCGCGCGTCAAGAGTGACCGGTTGGGCAGCGAGCTTGGCAGAGCACTCTCAGCCAATCTTTAAAAAGAGGGGACGATATGGCGAAGCCAGAAGACACACCTAAACCGACCACAGAGGAGAGCCCGCGAGTGGAAAAGCCGAGCCATTGCCTCCTCTGCGGACTGGCGGGACCGACCCTGTTGTACGGGCACTGGATCTGCGACCATTGCAAGAACGTGGTGCAGGCGGAGGCGGTGTCCCAGAAGCGGAAGATCGTCAAAGAAGGGGGCGGGCCGCTGTCTCGATAAGCCCAACGCGTCAACCCAGTGCGGGACCGTAGTCTGCGTCGCTCGATCGGATTGCATAGAGGCCGCAGGTTGCCGATCGGCAAGCTGCCGTCGGCCCTGCTGCGGACACTCCTGGCCCGCTATGCTAACGGCACTGATTCCCGTCTCGCCGTCGGCCCGGGACTCGGGCTCGATGCCGCCGCCCTCGACGTCGGAGACCAGTACATTGTTGCGACCACCGACCCGATCACGTTCGTCACGGAAGAGATCGGCGCCTACGCCCTGGCCGTCAATGCCAACGACGTGGCAGCGATGGGCGCTGTGCCGCGCTGGTTTCTGGCGACCTTGCTGCTGCCGCCGCAACGCACGAACTCTGTGGCGGTCTCGCGGTTGTTTTCCGAGATCAGCCGGGCCTGCCGGGAACTCCATGTCACGTTGTGCGGAGGGCATACGGAAATCACGGACGCCGTGACCCGGCCGGTGGTGGTCGGATGTCTGTTGGGGGAATGTCCGAAGAACCGGCTTGTCACCGCGGCCGGCGCGCGTGTAGGTGACGCGGTGCTGCTGACCAAAGGCATCCCCATCGAAGCGGTGTCGATTCTGGCGCGTGAACGACATGACGAATTGCGCCGTCGGTATCCGACTCGTTTTGTCGCACGCTGCCGCCGCTATTTCAAGAATCCCGGCGTGAGCGTCGTGCGGGACGCCCAGCTTGCGCTCGCGGCCGGCGGTGTGCACGCGATGCATGATCCCACCGAGGGAGGCCTGAGCGCCGCGCTCTATGAACTGGCCGAGGCCGCACAGGTGGGCCTGCATATCGAAGAACAGGCGATTCCAATCCTGCCGGAGGGCCGGCGGCTGTGCGAAGACTTCGGCGTGCATCCGCTGGGCGCTATTGCCTCCGGCGCGCTCCTCCTGTGCGCCGATCCGACACACGCGCCCGCCATCATCCGGCGTTTGGCGCGCGATAGGATCACAGCCGCTCGAATCGGCACGGTCGTCCCCGCCCGGAAAGGAGTCCGCCTGGTGACGCGCGACGGGCGGATACGCCCGTTCCCGCGCTTTGCCGTGGATGAAATCCTTCGCGTGATCGAAGCGTCACCCGCCTCGATAGCCAGAGTGAAACCCCATGCCTGAACCCGACGCGCAAGGCGCTGCCGATCTCCTCTGCACGGGAGATGCTCCCGACCCGTCGGAGAGCGTGTCGTCGCAACCGACGCGCATGACCTTTGCGCTGGTCCACCTCTCGGGCCCACGACGAGGGCACACTCAATATTTCGACCAGCCCCACCTTCTTCTTGGAAGCGACCCGCGGGCCGATCTCGCATTTTCTGCTGACGGCGATTTTCCGGTCGCCCCATTGCAAGCCGAACTGTACCAGTCGGAGTGTCGAGTCCGGCTGCGGAATCTCGAACCGGCATCCCGCACGCTGGTCAACGACCGGCCGGTCGACGACGTGGCGCTGACGGACCGCGACCTCATTCAGCTTGGTCCCAAGGGACCGACCCTGCGGTTCCGCATCCGCTCCGCAGAATACACCCGCTGCAAGAAGCTCCGGGAAATGCTTGCCGATGCGCGGGATGTCGCCGGGCAAGGACGATTCGATAGACGCGCCGCCGTCGGGGTGTTCATGCGGCAACTCGCCTACGAACTGCGCCAGAACGCCCCGCTCTGGACACAATTGGCCGTACTCGGCTTGCTCGTCGTGCTTATCG
Source organism: Nitrospira calida (assembly GCF_976986435.1). Lineage (NCBI taxonomy): Bacteria > Pseudomonadati > Nitrospirota > Nitrospiria > Nitrospirales > Nitrospiraceae > Nitrospira > Nitrospira calida. The sequence continues at coordinate 1,056,231 of NZ_OZ335950.1, read as the reverse complement.
GAGTCGTCGCCGGTTTCGTCTACTACACCTACACAATCCAACAGGCCCATCAACGCCAGATCGACGTGCTGCTCAAAGAATTGCAGCAATCCCGCCTCTCCGAGACCGAACTGATCAAGCGGACCAACGAAGAGCGGCGACGCTTGGCCGAGACCTTGGCCGCCCACGAAGCCGAGACGAACCGCCTCCTAGCGCTGTTGGAAGAGCAACGGCAAAAGGGCGCTCCGCAGCAAGAGATCCAAGCGTTGGCCCAACGGCTTAAGATCCTGGAGACCGAGCGAACACGGGCGGAAGTGCTGATCAGGCAGTACGGGCCGTCGGTGTGTTTTCTCTACATCGCCTACGGATTCGTCCGAAAGGGGTCGCCGGAGCCTCCTTCCGTCCTCATGGAATACACCGGCACCGGGTTTCTCGCGGACTCTACGGGGTTGGTGGTGACGAACCGGCATATTACCGAACCCTGGACGATGGATCCGCGCGCAACGGCCGACATGATCAAGGCCGGCCTTGAACCCAAGCTGGTGGCGTTGCGTGCCTACTTCCCGGGACGATCCGAACCCTCTGACGTCTCCCTGGTCCGTCTCTCCGATCGAGGCGATGTAGCGATCGGGCGACTCTCGCCCATTCCGGAGGGAATCGCTCCAATCCCGATCCGACGACCTCCGCCGCAAGGGACGCCCGGTGAAGCCGTCGTCGTGCTGGGCTACCCAGCGGGCATCGAAGGCGTCCTCGCCAGAATCGAAGACAGACAAGCGGTTGCGCTCCTCAAAGGAGCAGATCACAGCCTGCAGAAGCTCGTGCAGGAGGTCGCCAATCAGGCCGCCATCCGCCCCCTCGCCACCCAAGGTCATATCAGCGACGTCGTCCCGAACCGCATCATCTACGACGCGCAGACCACATCCGGTGGCAGCGGGAGTCCGGTGTTTAACAGCCATGGAGAAATCATTGCGGTCCATTCGGCCATTATGACCCGGTTCGGCGCAATCGGCTTCGGCGTCCCGGTGGACGTGGTGATCGAACTCCTTCCGCCTCACTCCTAACGTTGAGTGCCCGGCGCAAGCTGAGGCGTTTCGCAACAATGGCCGGACCTGTGCTGGCCCGAATCTCCCCATTCGATCGCCGCTGCTGGTGCAGACTCAGGCCCCGCGCCCGCCAAACTGTTTCTGGTTTCACCGATTAGAAAGACCCGTCGATTGTCGGCAAGCCAGGCATTCGCTGTGCATTCTGAACAGCAGAGGATCGCCGTTCGGCTTCTCTGAGTTGGTCACTGAGCCGGAGCGGCGGTGAGGTGAAAGAACGATCGTGAAGCGACAACACGCCGAGATCGCAGTGGCTTTTGCGGGGAGCGGCGGTACCGGCGTCATGACGGCCGGCGAGCTGCTGCTCTCGACCGCGGCCGCTTGCGGACTCTACGGCGTCTTAACCAAAAGCTTCGGTCCTCAAATCCGCGGCGGAGAGAGTGCCTGCTTTGTCCGGCTCGGCTCGACCCCTTTTCAGAAGCAAGCGGATGACATCGATCTCCTGGTCGCGTTTGACTGGCGCAATGTGGAGCGGTTCCTGGAAGAGTTGAACCTCCGCACCGGAGCCTGGGTCCTGTTCGAAGAGACCCAAGGGAATCCACCGGACGCCTTGTCATCCCGCGCATCTCGGTGTCTGCCGATGAAATGGAAAGATCTGGCCGGCCGGGCAGGCGCAGGGAAAGGGCATCTCAATGTCCTCGTCCTCGGCATGGTCGCTTTTCTGTTGGGTCTCGACGAGTCCGCTGCTCTCGCCGCGATGACGGAACGGTTCGAAGGGGTCACGCCGGAAAACGAGTCGCTGTCGACCCAGGTAGGATTGCTTCAGGCCGGCTGGCGATGGGCAGAAGAGACCTGGGCGCAGCCGCTATGGCCTCTCGCCTCGAACTCGAAGAAAGAGGCGCTTCCGCGTTGGATCATCACTGGTAATCAGGGCATCGTGATCGGCAGCCTGCGGGCGGGTTGTGAGTTCTACGCCGGATATCCGATCACCCCGGCGACGGACATCATGGAGGAGCTAAGCGAACACCTCCCCCGCCAAGGGGGGATCGTGGTCCAGGCGGAGGATGAGCTGGCGGCGGTGGCCATGGCGATCGGCGCGTCTTTCGCCGGCAAGAAAGCTATGACCGGCACTTCGGGCCCGGGCTTCTCGCTCATGGCCGAAGGGTTAGGCCTGGCGGTGATGGCGGAGATTCCGGTGGTAGTCGTCGACGTGCAGCGCGGCGGTCCCAGCACAGGAATCCCGACTCGCACCGAGCAGAGCGATCTCTGGGCTGCCCTGGCTTCGAGCCACGGCGATAATCCCCGGATCGTCCTCGCTCCGTCTTCGATTCAGGGCTGTATCGAATTGACCGTGAAGGCCTTCAACCTGGCAGAGCGGTATCAGGTCCCGGTAATTCTGCTCAGCGATCAGCTCTTAGGCGGCCAAACCGCCATTGTGGATCCCCTCCCGCTCGACTCGATCGAGGTCGAGCAGCGCCTTCTGGCTCGTGCACCCGAAGCCGGTCGGTACCGGCGCTTCGGCACGCCAATCGCGGAGCCGGTCGCGCCCATTCCGTGGCCGGGCACGCCCGGAACGGAGTACACGGCCGACGGACTCGAACACGACGAATGCAGCCATCCCGATACCTCGCCTCAGATGCATCGCAAGCAAGCTGAGCGCCGCGCGAAGAAACTTGCTCTTCTGGCAACCGCCGCCGGCTGGATCGAACGCTGTGGCGATCCCGACGCCCAAGTGGGCCTGATCGGCTGGGGATCGACCGGCGGAGTCGTCCGCGAAGCCGCCCACGCGGCGCAGGAACGGGGCTTGACGGTGACAGGACTGATCCCCCACTTACTGTTTCCTCCACAGCCCGATCTGCTGAACCCACTGCTCAAGACGCTCCACACCCTGTACGTGATCGAGTTGTCCTCGCTCGGCCAGTTCTATCGCTACCTGCGCGCCTGGTACGACCTCCCTCCCCAGGTGGTCCCTATCGCCCGCGCGGGCGGCCTTCCGTTTCGAACCGCAGAGGTGCTGGCGGAGCTGGAGGCCGGCAGCGGAATAAGATCGCTGCAATGACACAAGAAACTCAAGATCTTCACGACAACTGATGACTTCATCCGACGCCAAATCGTATCAATCGGATCTTCGCCCCGTCTGGTGCCCCGGCTGCGGTGACTACGGAGTCCTCGCCGCCTTGTGCCAAGCACTGGCGGCGTTGAAGATCCCGCACGAAGCGCTAGTGGTCGTGTCGGGGATTGGGTGTTCGAGTCGGATGCCGGGGTACATTCACAGTTATGGATTTCACAGCATCCACGGCCGGGCCATCCCTTTGGCGACCGGGATCAAGCTGGCCCGACCGGACCTGACCGTTCTCGTCACGATGGGGGACGGCGACGCCTACGGCATCGGCGGCAATCACTTCCTCCATGCGGCGCGGCGTAACCTGGATCTCACCTGTATCATCATGAACAATCAGGTCTATGGCATGACCAAGGGCCAAGTCTCGCCGACCACGCCGTACGGCGATCGGACCAGCACAACGCCCTATGGCTCCATCGAGCCGCCCGTGCACCCGCTCCTGCTCGCCCTGGCGGCCGGCGCCACCTTTGTCGCGCGCGGTGCAAGCTGGGAGGCTAAACACTTGGCGGCGCTGATGGCTGAAGGGATCCGGCATCGCGGCTTTTCGGTCATTGACGTGTTGTCCCCCTGCGTCACCTTTCGACCGGAGGACCTAGCCTATTGGAAGGAACGGACCCGGACGGAAGACATTTCGCCCGCGCACGATCGGCTGGACGCCTTGCACCGCGTGTTCATCGACGGTGGACGAACACTAGGCCTGATCTATCAGGAGGGCCGGCCGACCTATTGGGACGAGTGGACGGCGAAAGTTCCGGTCGCGAGGGCTCGCCCCGCTGGGCCCACGGGGTTGGACGCAATCGTCGCCGGGCTTTCGCGTGGCCGACCAAGAGGCTGAGTCGGCACGCGATCGACTGGCAGGAAATGAACCACATGCCTGATGAGCCGGTGCCGCAAGCTCCAGCGATTCTCAAAGCCATCCAGGCCGCCGAGCGGAAGGTAGAGCGGATGGTCCGCGCGGCGGAGCAGGAAGCGGCGGTCATCGTGGAGCGCGGTAAAAGCCAGGCTGAAGCGCTGCTCGCGGAGAAACGCCGGAGCCTCGACGAGAAGCTTCAACGCCTCCGGGAGGAAGCCGCAAGCGAGGTGGAGCGGGAAGGTGAACGACTCGTGCTCAAGGCCCAGATCGAGGCCAATGAGCTGAAAGCCAGGGCCTTGAGCCGGCTGGACGAGGCCGCCGGGCTGGTGCTGCGGCGCATTTTGCCGATGACGGAGGGCGAATAGCTCCGAGCGATCCGCTGGATCATGATCGAACCCATGGCCAAAGTGCGGCTGGTCGCTCCACGAACGCTCGTGGAGCGCGTCACCGCGCTTCTCCAGGATGCTGGTGTGCTGCATATCGAATCGGCGCCCGCCGAAGCGGTACAGATTCCCTTGCGTCCTCAAGTCATCGACGCGACGACGCGCCAACTCCAAACTGAGTTGGAGCGCCTGTACGAAGAACTGTGCCGGCTGTTGGTGCTCCTACCGGAAGTCCATGCCCCGTTAACCGCTGACCGCACGTTGTCACCCTCACCCTTGCCTCCCCCGTCAAGGGGGAGGAATCAGGAAGGGGACTGGAAGCGGATCGCCTACCTCGTCCGCCAGATCGGCAGCCGAGTGGACTATCTGACGAACCACCTGAAGCTGTGCGAGGACGAGTTGGCCTTGCTGTCGAAATACGAGCGCGCAATTGAAGTGCTGACGCCCTTCCTCCGGTTGATCAAAGAAAGCGACGAGATCGATCACCTTGGGGTGACGATTGAGGAAGAAGAAAGGCGTGAGCGGGTACTTCCGCTGCTGCACGAGATGATGGCCAAGGTGACGGACAACCGGTACGAGCTGTTCCACAGCCGGCTGGACGAGCGGACCCTCGCAGTTCTGCTGGTCTTCCCGAAAGCCCACGCCGCCCGGATCCGCAGTCTTCTGTGGGAGGAAGGAATCACTGAACTGCGCCTGCCGGCCTCGGTCTCGGAGAAGCCGTTGGCACAGGCTTTGCGCGTCCTCCTTAAGAAGAAGACGGATCTGCCCCTTCGTGCCGCGCGTTACCGCGAGCAACTCACCGCCGTGGCTCGGACCTGGCGACAGGATCTGCTCCGGTACCGCGATGCGGTCGCTCAACGCCTTCGGCAGATCGAGGCCGCGGCGTCCTTTTATCAAACCGAGTTGGCGACCATCATCTACGGCTGGGTCCCGTCGCGGGCGCTCGGCGCCTTGCGCGACAGGATCGAGCAGGCTTTCGGCGGGGAGGTGGTGCTCGAAGAGTGTCCAATCCAGAGGGCCGAATGGGCGGCGGTCCCGGTGGTGCTCACGAATCCTCGCTGGCTTCAACCGTTCGAATCCTTCACGCGACTGATCGGGCTGCCGCGCTATGGGAGCATCGATCCCACCCCCTATCTGGCGGTCTTTTTCCCGCTCTTCTACGGAATGATCCTGGGCGACATAGGCTACGGGCTGCTCATCCTGATCGCTGTGACAGTGGTCCGCCGTCGGTACGGCCAGCACCCGATGGTCCATGACCTGACGTTTGTCCTTGCGGTCGCCTCGGTGGCGGCCATGCTGTTCGGGTTTCTATTCGGAGAGCTGTTCGGCGAACTTGGCGAATACTTCGGGTTGCATCCGATGCTCAACCGCATGGAGGCGTTCATTCCGCTGCTGTATCTCTCGATTGGCATCGGAGCCGGGCACATCTGTCTTGGCATTCTGCTGGGGGCTTTCGGGGCCTGGCGCGAAGGACACCGGCATGAGTGTCTCGCAAAGAGTGGCGGCTTGGGATTGGTCTTGAGTTTCGTCCTTCTGATCGGCAGCCTTTCCGGCCTGCTCCCGCGTCCGTGGGCCAAGGCAGCCTTGGCCGGTCTCGCGGTGTCGCTGACGATAGTACTGGTGTACGGAGGAGCGCGAGGGGCCTTGGAGTTACACAATCTGGTGAACGTGCTCTCCTATTTGCGTCTCATGGGCATCGGGATCGCCTCGGCCGCGTTGGCCTTTGCGGCCAACACCCTCGGCGGCATGGCAGGCAACGTCTTGCTGGCGATCGTGATCGGCATGACCCTGCACACGATCAACCTGGTGTTCGGCGTGCTGTCCCCGACGATTCAGTCGCTCCGGCTCCATTACGTGGAGTTTTTCGAGAACTTTTTTGCGCCGGGCGGCAGACCCTATACACCGTTCAAACATGGAGCGAGCGGCTGACAGCGAATCGCTGAGAGCTTCCTCACAGAAAAACGAGTTCCGCTGCTCGCTCTTGGCTGTTCGCTATTCGCTCTCACAGGAGGAGACAAGATGACCGACCTCGGACTGATCGCCATCGGAGCCGGCTTGGCTATTGGGCTAGCCGCGCTCGCTACCGGGTTCGCCCAGGCCAAAATCGGCGCAGCGGCCGTGGGCGCCATTCTGGAGAAACCAGAGTCATTGGGGACCGTCCTGATTCTCTTGGTGATTCCTGAAACCCTGGTGATCTTTGGCTTTACGGTGGCGATTTTGATTTTGTTCACGCTGAAGTAACCAGCCTCCCGCGATCCGCGGTCCGCACACGAGCAGCGGGAAGCGGAGTACAGAGAGTGGACTCATGGCTTACGACACGCTCATTGCCGCATTGCTGGCGGAGGGGGAGGCCAAGCGCAAAGAAATCTTGAGCAAGGCCCGGGCGGAGGCGGACCGGCTGATGGCCCAGGCAGCCGCGGACGCCGCCGCCTTGGAACGCGAGGCCGACCGGCGAGTGCGCGAGGAATTGGCCGCCCAATGCGCAGAGGCCTTGAGCCGGGCGTCGATCGACCGGCGCCGCTTGCTCTTGCAAGCCAAGCATGAGGTCCTCGAGGCGATCTGGAAGCGAACGACGGAGATGGCCATGGCGCTGACCGGCCATGAACGAGCGCGAGTCTTGCGAGGACTGCTCGACGAACTGCTGGATGCGGCGCCGCCGGGACCGCTCACCGTGATCATCGATCCACGGGAACGACCGCACTTGGTGCCGTACTTGAAAAGTCGGAACCTCGCGGTCGAAGAACGGTCGGACGACGAGCTGCTCCTGGGCGCCGAAGTCGTCGCGGACGGCATCATGCTCCGAACGAGTCTGGCGACGCGGCTCGCCAAGGCAAGGCCGCAGCTCCTCATCGAGCTGAACCGGTTGCTGTTTAAGCAGCTAACAGCGAACAGTGCGTAGCCGGCCGCCTAAAGCGACCCGCTGATCGCTGCTCGCGATTCGCTCATTGAAGATGGACGACTACGCGTACCTCCACGCTCGGCTAAGAGCCATGCAGGGCCGGCTGTTAACCCATGAGCGGTATGATGGCTTGCTTGCGCAAGACACACCGGATGACGTCATGGAGAATCTGAAGGACTCCCCTTATCGGGAAGCGCTGGAGCGGGTGGTCGAAGCGCTGGAGACCGGCCCTCGCCTGGCTCCGTCCCTTCGCCTCGACGAGGCATTGAGATGGGACCTCGCCGGGACGTTGTCGAAGCTGCGACGCCTAGTGTCAGACCGCATACGGGAATTGCTGGAGGCGCTCCTTATGCGCTGGGATGCCTACAATGTAAAGACCGTCGTGAGAGGAAAACGGGCCGCCGCCCCGATTGAAGAGGTGCTCGCCGCCACGTTTCCTGCGGGAAGCCTCGACGAGATCACATTGGCCGAACTGTCCAGAGCCCCGACGCTCGAGGCCGTCGCCGACACGTTGGCGACGTGGCGCTTCCCGCTGGCGCGCCCGCTCCGCCAAGGCCTCATGCGACTCGGCGAAACCGAATCCCTGCAGGCGGTGGAATTCGAGCTGGACCGTTTCGTCTTCGCCCACGCCTTGAAGGTGACGACTAACGGGGACGACAACGACGCCGTCGCGCGGAAATACGTGCGTCTGATGGCGGATCGCATGAACCTCTCGACCGCGCTTCGTTTTCTGGCGGAACGAAGTCCCCTCTCCCCCCTTGAAGCCGTGCATCATTTCATCGACGCGGGCGGCCGGTTCACGAGATCCCACTATGAAACCCTGGTCGGCGCCCGCGATCTTCGGCACGGGCTCGCCCTCTTGACTGACGGCCCGTTTGCATGGCTCCCGGGCGACATTGGCGCCGCCGAACCTCTCTCTCTTCCGCTCATCGAACGGCGGCTGGATCACTGGATGCTCCGCCAGGCGTACGGCCTTGCGCGACCGGAGCCGCTCGGCATCGGCCTGGCTCTCCTGTACGTCGAACGGAAGATCAACGAAGTCAAGAACCTGCGGATGATCATGCGCGGCAAGGCTCTGGCCATGGGCAGGGAAACGATCGAGGAGTGGCTGATCATGTGACCGGTCAGGCGTCGCGCATCACGCACCACGAGGACTATGGCTCGGCTGAGAGTCATCACCGATCCCGATACCGCGTTGGGCTTCCGCCTGGCGGGTGTGGAAGTGCACGAGGAGGTCGACCCGGTCAAAGCGGGCGAACGGCTCTTCGCGCTGCTGCGGGCGAGAGAAACGGGGATCGTGATCTACAACGAGGATTTTGTGTCCACCCTTCCGGAATCCGCCGTGACCACGCTGGAGGAAAGCCTCACGCCGGTGTTCTTTGCGATTCCGGTGGCGCGGACTATTCCGGCAGCCGAACGGCGGGAAGAATATCTGGCTCGCCTCGTGCGTCGAGCGATCGGGTACCAGTTGAAAATTAAGCGATGAGCGGCATCATCGTCAAAATCTCCGGCCCCACGGTGACCGCGCGAGGGATGGCGACCACGCGCCTTTTCAACCGCGTCGCGGTCGGCCGCATGAGCTTGCTCGGAGAAGTGATCCGCATCCGCCGGGACGAAGCCACAATCCAGGTGTACGAGGAGACAACCGGGCTGACGCTCGGCGAGGAAGTCGAGGATGCCGGCGAACCTTTGCTCGCGGAATTGGGACCCGGGCTGCTGAGCTCGACGTTCGACGGGGTGCAGCGTCCGCTGGAGGTGATCGCGGCCGAACAGGGCGCCTGGATCACCCGAGGAGTCACGCTTCCGGCTGTGTCTCGGAACCGGCGGTGGACCTTTACCCCGGCGGTCCAGCCTGGGACCCCGGTCACCGGCGGAGTCTGTATCGGAACGGTACAGGAGACGGAACACATCCAGCACCGCGTGCTTGTCCCGCCCGGCGTGTCCGGCGTCATCCGCGAGATCCGAGAAGGGACCTTCACCGTCACCGACACCATCGCGCTGCTGGACGGCGACCGCCCGCTCACGATGCTGCAACGTTGGCCGGTGAGAACGCCCCGCCCGCAGGCTGAACGACTCCCTCCGATCGTGCCGCTCATCACCGGGCAACGCGTCTTTGACATGCTCTTTCCGGTCGCATTGGGCGGGACCGTGATCGTGCCCGGCGGGTTCGGCACGGGCAAGACGGTGGTCGAACAGACGTTGGCCAAATACGCCCGAGCCGACATCATCGTCTACATCGGATGCGGAGAGCGGGGCAACGAAATGACCGAAGTCCTCGCCGACTTTCCGCATCTGACGGATCCGGTCACCGGCTTACCGCTCATGCAACGGACGATCCTCATCATCAACACATCCAACATGCCGGTCGCGGCTCGCGAGACCTCGATTTACACGGGCATTACCCTGGCCGAGTATTACCGCGACATGGGCTACGCCGTGGCCGTGATGGCCGACAGCACTTCGCGCTGGGCCGAAGCCACGCGCGAAATCTCGGCGCGGCTGGAAGAGATGCCGGGCGAGGAAGGCTACCCTACCTACCTCTCCACCAAACTGGCCGGCTTCTATGAGCGCGGCGGCCGGGTCCGCTGTCTGGGAGACCCCAACCGGCAGGGCTCGGTCACCATCGTGTCGGCCATTTCCCCTCCCGGCGGCGATTATTCGGAGCCCGTGACCCAAAGCTCCATGCAAGTGGCCGGAGCCTTGTGGGCGCTGGATTCGACGCTCGCCCACCGCCGTCACTTTCCCGCCATCAATTGGAAGCGCAGCTTCTCGCTCTACCCTGCTTCTCTCGACCCCTGGTTCCGGAAGGAAGTGGCGCCGGATTGGCCGCAGCTCAGGGCCGACCTCGCCGCGCTGCTCCAGAAAGAAGAAGAGCTGCAGGAGATCGTCCAGCTTGTCGGCATCGACGCGCTCCAAGACCAGGAACGCCTGGTCATTGAGACGAGTCGCCTCGTCCGCGAAGAATATCTCCGGCAGAACGCCTATTCGGAGATCGACGCCGCCTGCCCGCTGGAGAAACAATACTGGATGCTCAAAGCGCTGCTCACGTTTCTGGCCTACGGCCGGGAGGTCCTCAAGCAAGGCCGCCCGATCGACCAACTGGTGAGTTCGCCGTTCCGCGCAGAACTGGCGCGGCTCAAGGAGATCCCGGCCGACGCCTGCGTCCGGCAGGCTCAAACCCTGATCGAGAAGATGGAACAGGAACTTCGAATGTGAAGCGTAGCCCGCGGGGAACTGGACCATTTTTCTACGAGCTACGCTTCACGAGATACGAGGAGCGAGAAAACATGGAGGATCTGATCACCCGCGAATACGAAACCGTCGGCGGTATCGCCGGCCCCCTCTTGTTCCTCGAACGCGCCAAAGCGGCTTCGTTCGGCGAACTGGTCGACATTCTGCTGCCCAACGGCGACATCAGGCGCGGACAGGTGATCGAACTCTCGGAACAGCACGCCGTGATTCAGGTGCTCGAAGACACCACCGGCCTCGGAGCAGCCGGAACCAGGGTGCGGCTCACGGAATCGGCGGCGATGATGGACCTTTCCCCGGATCTGCTGGGACGACGGTTCAACGGGGTGGCACAGCCGATCGACAGCCTCCCGCCGGTGATCCCCGACACCCGTGCGGAGATCATCGGGCGTCCCATCAACCCGGTCGCGCGCGACAAGCCCGCGCACTTCATCCAAACCGGGATTTCGACGATCGATGGGCTCAATACGCTGGTCCGCGGGCAGAAGCTCCCCATCTTCTCAGGAGCCGGCCTCCCGGCCAAGGAACTGGCTGCTCAGATCGTGCGCCAAGCTAGGGTACGAGAGGGGATGGAGGCCGAGGCTGGTCCCTTCGCTATTGTCTTTGCTGCCATGGGAGTGACATTCCGTGAAGCGTCCTTCTTCCTCCAAGAATTCGAGCGCGGAGGGGTCATGGAACACACCGTCGTGTTCCTGAACATGGCTGACGATCCCGCCATCGAACGGCTGCTCACCCCCCGGTTTGCCCTAACCGCCGCCGAGTATCTGGCCTTCACCTTGGGCCGTCATGTGCTAGTTATCTTGACCGACATGGCCGCTTACTGTGAGGCGCTGCGACAGATCGCCACCGCCCGGGAAGAGATACCGGGCCGGCGCGGCTACCCCGGCTATATGTACTCCGATCTGGCCTCGATTTTTGAACGAGCCGGCCGGATCAAGGGCCAGGCTGGATCGATCACTCAGTTACCGATCGTGACGATGCCGGACGACGACATCACGCACCCGATCCCCGACCTTACCGGCTACATCACCGAAGGCCAGATCGTGCTGTCGCGAGAGTTGCACCGACGCGGGATTTATCCTCCAGTGGATGTGCTTCCCAGCCTCTCGCGGCTCATGAACCTCGGGATCGGATCGGGAAAAACCCGCGAAGATCATCGCACGGTGGCCGATCAACTCTACGCCCTCTACGCGCAAGGACGAGACGTGCGGCGTCTGGCCGCCATTGTGGGCGAGGATGGCCTCACCGAGTCGGACCGCCGTCTCTTGAAACTCGCTCAGGATTTCGAGCAGAAGTTCGTCAACCAGGGCGATCGCGACCGTGACATCGAGGAGACATTGGACCTTGGCTGGACGTTTCTCCGCTATCTCCCGAAAGCGTACCTGACCCGGGTGAAGCCGGAGTTGATCGAGCGGTATTACGGGCCGTGACGCCTCGCTCGCGAAGCGCATCCCGTTCGAGAGACGACAGACGATGGAACCCCTCGGCCGCACGCGCATGAATCTGCTCCTGCTCAAGCGCCAGATCGAAGCGGCGGAGCGGGGGTTGGCGCTGTTGCGGAGCAAACGCGAGGCCCTCGTGCGCGAATTTTTCACCGCGGTCGGCCGGGTGGCGGAACGCCGCGGCGAGCTCGAGGCCGCGATGGCGCAGGGCCGCTCCTCGCTGGCGGTGGCGCTCGGCATGGAAGGACGCGCGGCGCTCCGGTCCGCCGGGTTTGCCGCGCAGCGGAACATGTTGATCGACCTCACCGAGCGAAACGTCTGGGGTGTGCGATTCCCAGATCTCCATTACGCGCCGGTCGCGAGGCCCGCCGATGCCCGCGGGTATGCGCTCTCGGGGGTGTCGGCTTACATTGACGAGACGGCCCGCCGGTTCGAAACCGTGCTCGATGTGATCCTGCGCAGCGTGTCGGTGGAACTGCGCCTCAAAAAACTGGGGGCTGAGATCAAGAAGGTGACCCGGCGGATCAACGCGCTCGAGGAGATCGTCATGCCGTCGCTCAAGCGACAGGTGCGCGAGATTCGACAGACGCTCGAAGAACGTGAGCGGGAGGATCTCTTTCGGATGAAACGGTTCAAAGCGGTGAGCGGAGAGCGAACAGCGGGTAGCAACTAGTTCAACGATGAGAGCTGCCGGCTGTTAGCCGTTGGCTATCAGCTCACGCTGGAGGCGTGCCGTGAACTTCGATCTGACGGATGAGCAGAAGATGGTTCGCGAGATGGTGCAGCGCTTTGCGGACGAGGAAATTGCTCCCGGCGCCGCAGAGCGGGACCGAACCTGCCGGTTTCCTCGTGAACTCATCGACAAGATGGCCAACCTGAGCTTGCTCGGCGGCCCGATTCCCAAAGACTACGGCGGCGCCGGCTTGGACATGATCAGCCATGCGATCATCACCGAGGAGATCGGACGGGTGGACTCCTCGCTGCGTACGACATTGTCGGTACAGGTCTCGTTGGTCGCGCTCAGTCTCCTGAAATGGGGGAGCGAAGAGCAGAAACAGCGCTATCTGCCGCAACTCTGCGCCGGTCGCTTGCTCGGGTGCTTCGGCCTCACCGAGCCTAATGCGGGGAGCGACCCAGCGAGCATGGAGACGGTCGCGGTCAAACGGGGCGATCGCTGGGTACTCAACGGAACGAAAACGTGGATCTCGAACGCCACCGTTGCGGATCTCGCCCTGGTCTTTGCCCAAACCGATCCGTCAAAAGGCCATGACGGCATCGCCGCGTTTCTCATCGAAAAGGGCGCGCCCGGTTTCTCGACGCGGGCCATTACGGACAAGCTAGGGCTGCGGGCATCGGATACGGGGGAGCTGCTCTTCGAGCATTGCGAGGTGCCGGAGGCGACTCTGCTGGGAGCGGTCGGCCAAGGCTTCAAGGTCGCCATGTCAGCATTGGACAACGGCCGCTACAGCGTCGCCGCCGGTTGCGTCGGCATTATCCAAGGTTGCCTCGACGCCTGCACCGAGTACGCCAAAACGCGCAAGCAGTTCGGCAAGCCGATCGGGAGTTTCCAGTTGGTGCAGGACATGATCGCCCGCATGAAGGTGGACCTGGATGCCGCACGCCTGCTGGTGTATCGAGCCGGCCATCTCAAGAACTGCGGGCTCCCCAACACCATCGAGACCTCCATCGCCAAGTATTTCGCGTCCGAGGCGGCGGTGCGCGCCGCGACCGATGCGGTGCAGATCTTCGGCGGGTACGGGTATTCGGAGGAGACGCCGGTTGCACGCTATTATCGCGACGCTAAGGTCGCCACGATCTACGAAGGCACGTCGCAAATTCAGAAGCTCATCATCGGCTCGCACCTGTTGGGGATACGAGCGTTTACATGAAGAGGGAGCGGCCGGCTCTCGGATGGAGTCCGCATGGCACAGCCCGCCTCACACCTCGGGCGAGTGACCGGGTGTCCTGCGGGCTGATCGCCGGATAGACGTCGCGATTCGCAGTCGCTCTCGAACCGCTTAGCGGTGAGGTCTCTTGATACGTGTCGGATTTCCTTTTAGACTCACCATCAAGTGGGCTACATAGGTTTCCAGGGGATCTAAAAAGGGGTCGGGGGGTCTAAAAAGGGGTCGGACCCCTTATTCATCCCCGAAATTAAGAGGTCAGACCCCTTTGTTTTCTCCGCTCCGCTTTCGACTTCGCCATGGACCCCTCCATCAATGAGGGGGCAGTATGCCCCAAATGAGTGTCCAAGGAAATCGTGGGGCGGGGGAATTCTTTCTCCATTTATTCGCCATGTGGCTCGTTTCCCGTCTATGCGCTCAACCTCTTTGCAGTGTTCATGCTTGAACACGGGCAATAGCACTTTTGCATACCATAAGTCTCGGCTGTCTAAGAACACGACTTCCACGGCGCTCCTCCATCTCCGTGAGCGATCTGCCTCATTCGCGAGGTTTCCGATCTGTCAGAACCGGAAAAGACTCCTGATAATCGCCTTGATCGGTACATTATTCTCGATTCTGTTGGGTAGCTTTGTTGCCCCAGTGGATCATTCGTCCTTCCGGGCACCTTGTTCATTGAAAAGGCTATTCCGCCCGAGAAACTTGATCAGAACCTTCTCCAGTTGGGTTCTTTGTGTATCGTCGTCCACGCGAAAATAGCCGCCGCGTTCGAGGAGTCGTCGAAAGAACCATTTGTCTTGTGTCTGATGCTGCTTGTTCCGGCGCCTGAGGTTCTTGGTTTGGCCAACATAGATGGGGCGCTCGGTTCGGTCATAGTAGACGTACACACAGGGCTCCTCAGGAATCATCGAATCATCCCACGGTGAAAAATCGCTGAACTCTCCGAGTCCCTGAACCTCGCTTTCTTCCTTAATTTCTTGAGCAACTTCGCGTGGGAGTGGGACGGACCCTAGCGCTTCGACAAGACGCTCGCGGGTCTTTTTCCAGGGGCTTCGGACGATGCCCATCTCGATGGTGTACACTGCTTGGGAGCTTAGGCCAGCCTTATCTGTGAGCTTGGCGTGGGAAAGGCCTCGTGACTGCCTCTCATTTAGCAACCACTCTCCGAAGCCACTTGTCTCGTGCCCCCTAGGAATGTCTTCCTTTGTTCGAGCAGTGGCCTTCCTTGGGGGCCTCTGGCCATTTTCAGAATGTTCGATCCATTCAAGTACTTTGTCATACGTGTCGCCCCGGGGCTCCGAGGAGCCGCTTTCCCATGTATGTACTGCAGCCTGCGATACATGAAACCTTTCGCCGAGTTCGGCCTGGGAAAGGCCTGCTTTTTCTCGTGCGCCCTTCAGACGTGTACTAAACCGTTTTCCCATTTGCTCCTCTATTACGATTGATTGGAAGCGGCAACAGCTCGTGGTCTGTCGAACCATTGACTATCGTGCCGGCGTCTGATTCGGCGCATGACGGCGTTTCCCGATCAGAGACAAGCTTCTCAACCCACGCACCTGACAGGTGAACTGTAGCCATCGTTCCGCTGAAGACAAAACCTTTTCATCGAAAACGCAAGTGCGGTAACAGGGACAGGCACCGCCGTCCTTCGACCGGCTCAGGACCCCGAGTTCCATCGAGGAGCAGACGGTGGAGCCAGTCCCCTGGCAGCGGGTTCACCCTCATCTTGGCCCGCAAGGGGCGAGGGGCAACTATGGCGGACAGTCAACGATATGCCCAACACGCGGGTTTGGTGGAGGAGGGGGCAGAGGCCGGCGGTGAGGTCAGGGGCCTGGAAATAGGGACATTCTACTTTTCTTGCCCGCCAGTTCCTCTCTGGAGCCTTGCCTCCTCTGCGCCAGCTTCGAGAAGCTGAAAAAGGGGTCGGGAATCTTTTGCAATTGCGGGAATCTTTTGCAATTAAGATACATACACTTGCCCGCTCAGAAGACGTTCCCCGTGTGACCCATCACAAGGGCGATAGGGATGCACGCAAAGACTCCGCCCCCCTTCGTACCGCAATCTTTTTGCCTTACCGCGGCAGAATCGGTTCCAAGTTGAACGCTACACCGATGCGCGGAGCGGTTCCGCGATAGGTCGCCGCGGCATGGTAAAGCTAGCCCGGAAACATGAGGCACTGGCCGCTCTTGGGCGCGATCGAAATCGTGCGGCCAGCATCGTGCAGCTCGGGCATGCTATAGCGCAAGTATGGATGCACCATCTTCGGCACACACCCGCGAGGATCCTGTAATTGCAGCTCGCCGCCGGCGTTGCCCTCTGCCGCCACTTCTCCCGCATCGACGTAGTAGCAGCCGGACCAGAACGCGCCGGGATGCGGATGCCAGTCGTTCCGGCCTCCCTGGCGCTGCACATTGGCCCACATTTCCGCGACCTGCCAATCCGGGCGCTGTCCCTTCAGCCGCGGATCCTGCTCGCCGAATTCGGTCAATTGCTTGGCCACCTGGACGACCGCGCCGAAGAGATCCTTGAGCGACGGCCCGCCCCACTCCAACATCGAGAGATCATGCGGCGACGACCAGCCGATCACTTCGTGATCCGAGTAGGGTGGCGTTGTCGCCTCGCGTTCCAGGATTGCTTGACGAAGCTGGGCATTGATCTGCTCGTATCCCGGCACCATAAACGCAACCAGCGGTGTGCAAAAAAGCGGTCGCACATCGATTTCCAGTTCCTGTTCCATCGGATTGCCTTTCGTGGTCTGAGAGCCGTGCTCTCGGTCGATTGCACGGCGGCCTCGCCTCATCAGGTCGAGCCCGGTTCCAAATCAGGGAAACCCATTCTGGGAAATGCGAGAACGAACGACAGGATTGAACAGGTGGGTGACCGGGCCATCGGCCGCATGATGCATTCCCGCGTACAGGACCGGCCTCGGTCGATTTCCATATAAATGGAGCCGGCCGACACTGTCAACCCGCTCCCGTTGCTCGGCGCCTGTTATTGCCCTTGCCTGCTCGAGTCAGCACATGCCCGAGGTACCGTTCCCTCGCCCAAAGGGAGTGATCGGCTACTCGCTGCTCGCTACTTGCTACTTGCGGTCTTCTTGTTTGAGCCTTTTCACCTCCTCCGTCAGCAAGGGCACGACCTCGAACAGGTCGCCGACGATGCCGTAGGTGGCCAGATTGAAGATCGGCGCGTTGGGGTTGTTGTTGATCGCCACGATCACGCGGGCCGACGACATGCCGGCCTGGTGTTGAATCGCCCCGGAAATGCCACAGGCGATATAGAGTTGGGGCGAAACGGTCTTGCCCGTGAGGCCGACCTGAGAGGCATGCGGCTTCCAGCCCGCATCGACGGCGGCACGCGACGCCCCGACCGCCGCGCCCAGCGCTTTCGCCAGTTCCTCAAGCAGCTTGAAGTGCTCCGGCCCTCGGAGCCCGCGTCCGCCGGCGACAATGATCGGCGCCTCGGTCAATTCCCGTTTGTCCTCCGCCGCCCCACGCACCTCGCGGACCCTAGTCATTGGACGAGTTCGATCGAGTCTCACGCTGAGTCGTTCGACGGGAACACCGGACACGGCCCGCGGTTCCAACGGCGAGAACACATTCGGGCGGAGCGTCGCCACTTGGGAAATCGGATGCGTCGCCCTTACGATCGCTCTCAGTTTCCCGCCATAGAGAAGCCTCGTCCCGACCAACGTGCCGTTCGGCTCGATTTCTAGGGCCACGCAGTCCTGCAGGAGGGCGCTCTCAAGCCTGGCTGCCAGTTTGGCAGCCAGGTCCTTGCCCATCGCGGTCGCGCCCATGAGCACGGCGACCGGCCGAACGCGCGTGGCCGCTTCAGCCAGCCCGGATGTGTAGAGTTCGGGAGAGTAGTGGTCGAGGACCTCATCCTCCATGAGCAGGATGCGGGACGCGCCGTGAGCCGCCAGATCGGCGGCGAGCGAATCGACTGAAGACCCGATGAGAACGGCAATGACCTCTCTTCCGCCTTTCCCGGCGAGACGGCAGCCTTCGCCCAAGGCCTCCAGTCCCGCTTTTTTGAGATGACCATCTCGCTGTTCACAGAAAACCAGGATGGGGTTCATCTGGATCTGTCTGGTTCGACGAATGTTCTCTACTAAATGAGTTTCTCTTTTTCATGGAGCAGCCGCACGAGTTCTTTAGCCTGAGTCTCCGCGTCGCCGGGAATCAGCCGGCCGGGCGGGCGCGGCGGCGGAAGTTCCAAACGGACGACCCTGAGCTTGGCGCCCGCCGCGCCGAGCGTATCGGGAGCCAACCCGAGCGTGTGGCAGGCCAAGACTTCCAGCGGCTTCTGCTTCGCCTTCATGATGCCGGGGAGCGAGGGGTAACGCGGTTCATTGAGTCCCTTCTGGCAGGTGACGAGCACCGGCAGCGGCGCTTCCACCACCTCGATACCCCCTTCGATCTGCCGATGGGCCACGAGGTTTCGGGCCTTCGCGTCCACCTCCAGCCTGTTCACCACAGCGACGTGAGGAATACCCAGGAGTTCGGCGACCTGAACGCCGACCGCGCCTTCGTCATCATCCACCGCCTGTTTGCCGAACAAGAGGAGATCGAACGAAAGTCGGCGCAGCGCGGCGGCCAACGCGAGCGCGGTCGTGAAACTGTCTCCGTCTTCGAACGCCGGATCGCTCAGCAGCACCGCCCTGTCGGCGCCCATTGCTAGGCAGGTCCGCAAGGCCGCTTCCGGCTTCTGCGCCGCATGGGACCGTAGCGTCACGACCGTGACCTCGCCGGTTCCGATCCGTTCTCTGATCCGCAGCGCTTCCTCCACGGCAAACTCGTCATACGGATTCACAATGAAGGTCAGACCTGACCGCTCGATATCCGTGCCGTCCGGCCTGACGGCGAGCATGGATTCGGTCGCCGGAACCTGTTTGACGCAGACGATGAGTTTCATGGCTCCGTTGTCCGTTCTCCGTTACCCGTTCACGGAAAATGAATTACGGATAACGTGTGCGGTCTTGCTACAGCCCCTGATACCGCGGTCCGCCTTCGGCCGGCGCCCGCCAACTGATATTTTGAATATGGTCTGTGGCCAGCACATCGATCGGGTCCTTGATGACACAGGTCTTGCAGTGGAGACAGTTCGCAAAGTTGATCTGAATTCGGCGGCTCTGGCCTTCACCGATCAGTTCATAGACGTTAGCGGGACAAAAGTGGATGCAAGGCGCGTCGCCGAAGCGAGGAATGCAGTGGTTCACACATCGCACTGGGTCAAGGATTCGAATATGGGAGGGCTGATCTTCCCGGTGTTGTGTTCCGGAATAAGACAGGTCGGTGAGCTTGTCGACCATCACGCCAGCATCGTATTGCGCCGGCTCGCGTGTCCACCGTTTGCTCCGTGCTTCGCCGAGGGAACGGAGCGTTTGAAAATCGCATCGAGCGCGGCGGGGCTTCCGCGGCCCCCATCCGGTCCACGCGGTGAGCTCGCCGAGCAAGAGGCCGGGAAGGCGCCCGTAGGCGAATGCCTGCCGAAAGTGCCGCCCTCGGTATAGATCGCGCATGATATAGGAGTCGGCCACTCGCGTTTCATATACCGCAAGCCGGGCGGCAGAAGTATCCTCTTCCACCAAGGCTTCATAAATCGTTTCCGCCGCCAGCATCCCGCTCTTCATCGCGTAGTGGATGCCTTTCCCGGCGGGCACGTTGACGAACCCGGCCGAATCCCCGACAAGCATCGCCCCATCCACGACGAGGCGTGGCACGGCGAAATAGCCTCCTTCCGGCAGCGTCTTGGCTCCGTACGCCACAACCGTTCCGCCCTTGATGAACCGCTGAATGTCAGGATGCTTCTTGAGCCGCTGGAGCTGGGCCTGGACATCCAGTTGCGGATCGTCCCAATCCAGCCCGCAGACCATACCCACCGCGAAGTGATGGTCATCGAGGCCGTAGCAGAACCCGCCGCCGAAGACACGCGGGCCGAGCGGATAGCCGATCGTGTGAATGGCCACCCCCGGCGCCCCGGTTCGCCCGACCCGGATCAACTCCTTCACGCCCAGCGCATAGGATTGAGGAGAGCAGCCGTCGCGCAGGTTGAACCGATGAATGAGGTCTTCGCTCAGCGTTCCATACGGGCCTTCGCCGAAGACCGTCAGCTTGGCGTGAATCGCGGTACCCGGTTCAAAGTTGGGTTTTTTCCCACCGCCCGCTTCCAGTCCTTTGTCGCCCGTGTGCACTCCGCACACGCGGGCGCCGTCGTAGAGGATATCGACCCCGCAGGTCTCGGTGAAGACCGACACCCCCGCCGCTTCCACCTGCTCGCCCAGCCACAGGTTCAGCTTTTGAAGGGACCCGAGGTAACAGCGGCCGTGCCGGCGAGCCCAAGGCAGCAGACAATCCGGGATCCGGATACTGCTTTCCGTTGTGAGATAGCGGAAATCGTGGCGGATGAGTGGCTGTACGAAGGGAAACCCACGATCCTGATAATCAGGCAGCAATTCCTCCAGCGCGACCGGATCGAATATGGCGCCCGACAGAGCATGGGCGCCCACATCGCGCCCCTTCTCGATCAGCGCGATTCGCGGCTCAAGCATCCGGCCCGGCCTTTCTCCTGTGGAAACCTGCTCGTTATGCCGAGCGACGAGCTGCGTCAAGCGCAACGCCCCAGCAAGATTGGCTGGTCCCCCTCCGACGAAAAGCACATCCACTTCGAGGGTCTGGCGAGGATCTTCACCCACAAACTCTTTCCCCACTCTCCTTCCCCACTTATCTGCTCCCCATTGGGGATACCAAAACGCCACACCGACCAGCCGGATAACGGACGTAGTCCAGCAGCGCCGACGCATTCTTTCAGTTCGCGTTCTTGCATCGGATCTGATTGATCTGGTCTGTCCGGTGCATACCACCTTGCCTTTCAACGCACCTCCAGGTTGTTCACGACCTTGTCCACGCCGAAGACGTACCAGGCATCGAACTCCGCCATGTCTTTCTGCGTCGGCGTTGGAACGCTACCCTCCAGCGTCACCGTTCCACGGTCAGCCGTGACCCTGATGCGATCCACATCGACGAACGGATCCTTTTTCAGCGCCAACCGCACCGCCTTGGCCAACTCTTCATCGGAATCCTCCTGCGACGGTTCGACCGCCATCCCGTTGATGACATCGCGGCTGCCCGGCACCCACCAGGCGAGGACCCCGGCCAGGCGTTTCTGCGTGAGGCTGGTCACATGATCGTCCAACAGCACCACACCGTCCTCGACCGACACTTGGATCACACCATGCGGCTCGGTATTCGCTTCCCTCACCGTTTCGAACCGGCCTTTGCGTTTCACCATGATCGTACAGTTCCCAAGAGTCGGCTCTTGAAGCAACGCGTCGCGCACCGCGTCGAGGATTGCCCCGTCGCCCATATGCGTCGAAGGCGCCACTCGCAAGCGGTCGACGATGCCGGTCACGCCGGGCACTGCCGCGGCCAGTTCCATGCAGAGCTTCTTGGCCGCGATATGCTCGGCTTCTCCCTCCAAAGTCAGCACGCCGTCGGCGAACTCAACCTTGACCGGGTACTTGTGCAAGTTGATCCTCGGCTCCCGCTCGAACGCCGCGCGAACGGCTTTGATCACACGCTCTCGCTCGGTCATACCTACCTCAGATGATCTCGGTTGTGTGATGCATCTGGTTTATTGCCTTCGTTTCTCCTTTTCCAACTTGGCGAACTCTTCAAGCAACTCCCGCTGGCGCAGCGTCAGCTCGGTCGGGGTCTTCACTTCGACGACGACGAACAGATCGCCCTTGCCTTTCCCACCCAGTTTGGGCATCCCTTTGCCGCTGAGGCGCAGCGCCGTCCCACTCTGTGTGCCGGCGGGAACCAAGAGATGGATGGATTCCCCGCCTAATCCGGTGAGTGGAATCTTCGTGCCCAATGCCGCCTCCGGAAACGTGATGGTCTTGATCGTGTACAGATCGTCTCCGTGGCGTTCGAAGACAGGATGAGACTGCAGGTGCAGCCGAATCAGCAAGTCACCCGGCGGTCCTCCGTCCGCATTGGCCTCTCCCTGCCCCGCCAACCGTATCACCGTGCCGTCATCGACGCCAGGCGGAATCCGCACTTTGAGCGTGTGCGCGACGAACCGTACCCCGCTGCCTTGGCAGGTCTGGCAGGGAGACTCAATCGTGTGGCCGCGTCCGTGACAGACGGAACAGGTAGTCAGGGTCACCATGCGCATCCCTTTGCTGGTTCGCACCTGTTGTTTCTGCCCGGTCCCGCCGCACTCACGACAGGGCTTCGGTTTGGTTCCGGGCTGCGCGCCGCTCCCGCCGCACGACGTGCAGGTCTCGGAGCGGGTCACCTCGATCTCCCACTCGCCGCCTTTGGCTGCCTCTTCCAGCGTCAAATCCAGGTCGTAACGCAGGTCGAGGCCCCGGGTCGCGCCGGGCCCCGGGTGCGCGCGCCGGCCCCAAAAGTCTCCGAAGATCTCGGACAGGTCATCGAAGCGGCCACCGAAGAAGTCCCCGAAATGGAACTCCCGCATGAGGTCTTCGGGCGTCCAGCGTTCCCTAATGCCGGCATGCCCACTGGCGTCATACTCGCGGCGCTTGGCGTCGTCGGAGAGAACGGCATAGGCTTCCGCAATCTCTCTAAATCTTTCGGCCGCATCTGGGCTTTTGTTGCGGTCCGGATGGTATTTCAGCGCGAGTTGCCGATACGCTCGCTTGATCTCGTCCCGCGTCGCGGAGCGATCCACGCCCAGCACTTCATAGTAGTCACGCTTCGTTTCCGTGACAGGCATGAACCTATTCCTTTCCGCGGGTTGACGTTTGGCAGTGCTCGCTACTTGTCCCCGGTCCGCCCGCCTCGCATGCACCCCGCCGAGGGAGAACCGGGGATCCCCCGCTTGACCTCAACCCTGTGCGCTGGCGACAATCACCACAGTGCCCCGCTTGTGCCTGCTGCAAAACGCCGCACCGAACGGACGTACCGAAAACCGGAACTGTCCGCAACTTCTCGGAAACATTGATGGAGCTGGGAAGACAGAAACATCGGCTGTGGCATATCGAATGCAGGTTGTATTCCAAGGTCATTCCACCACCGAACGCGAGGCTGCACCATGAACGTGCTCTGCGCCGTGGATGGATCCGAATGGTCCGATTGGAGCGTGGACGCGCTGGGTGCGCTCACTGGTCGGTTGCCCGATCGCGTGATCCTGTTGCACGTGGTGGATACCCCAGCCCTCAAGGCGGCAGCCGGCAAGAACCCGGCGAACTGGAAACGGGCGTTGGCCGCCATGGACCACGCCGGGACCGAATTGCTCCGGCGTTCGTCCCACCATGCATCCGTCGCCCTGGGGCAGGCCGCCACCGCTTCCCGATCCAAACTTCGCACGGTCCTGGCGCAGGGGCCCGTGGCTCGCACGATTGTCAGAGTGGCCGACCGGCAGAAAACCGGTCTGATCGTGCTCGGATCGCGCGGGTTGAGCGACGTCCGCGGATTTCTGCTGGGCAGCGTTTCCCGTAAGGTGGCGGCGACCGCTCATTGCCCCGTGCTGGTCGTCAAACACCGCTTTACGAACATGAAGCACGTGATACTGGCCGTGGATGGAACGAAAGCTTCGCTGGCCGCGGGGCGGTTCTTGTGGAACGGGTTTTTGCCCGAATCGGCCCGTGTCACGGTCCTCTCAGTCGCTCAACCGCTCGTCACCGATCTGGCCGCTTCCGTGCTGCCACCGGCGGCATTGGACCAATTGACAAGACCGGCGATTGAGCAAGCCGCTCGGATCGTCGCTCGCTTTCGCGAGCAGTTCATCAAGGAAGGATATGAGGTGACGACCGCCATCAGGACCGGCCACCCGGCCGCAACCATTCTCGCCGAACTTGAAAAAGGGAGGCCCGATGTGCTGGTCGTCGGCTCCCGAGGCTTAACCGGCGCTGAACGCCTATCCCTCGGCAGCATCTCCGAAGCCCTGCTCAAGTATGCGCCCTGCTCGGTCCTGATTGTTCGGAGATCCCATGCGTGACCTCCGCGTTTCGGAGATTCATCGACTGTCGACTGACGAGGTCGTAAAAGCGCTGGCGACCGGCCCTGGCGGTTTGTCTCGCGAAGAGGCGTATCGGCGGTTGACGCAGTACGGGCCGAACGCGCTCCAAGAACCACCTCGCTTTCCGCTTGTTCGCGGGCTTGCCCGCCAGTTCACACACTTCCTGGCCGTCCTCCTCTGGCTTGCCGCCGGCCTCGCGTTTCTGGCCGAATGGATGAAGCCCGGCGAGGGCATGGCGACGCTGGGCTGGGCGATCGTCGGCGTGATCGCCATCAACGCAGCCTTTGCCTTTTTCCAGGAATACAAAGCGGAGCGGGCGGTCCAGGCGCTGCATCGGTGGCTTCCTGCCAAGGCGTGGGTCCTGCGCGCCGGCCAGCCCTCCGAGGTGCCTCGCAGCGAGATCGTTCCTGGCGATATCCTGTTACTCGAAGAGGGCGAACAGGTGCCCGCCGACGCACGCCTCATCGAAGAGGCCGCGTTGCGGGTTGATCTGTCGTCGCTCACCGGCGAATCGCAACCGAAGCGCCGCACGGCGGATCCGGTGGCGGACGGACACCTGCTCGACCTGCCTAACCTGGTTTTCGCCGGCACCACCATCCTTTCGGGCCGTGGCCGAGCCGTTGTCTACGCGACCGGCATGCACACTGAGTTCGGAAAGATCGCCCGGCTCTCCACGAGCGTCACGACCGGGCTCAGCCCGCTACAGCGAGAGATCGCCACGATCACCCATATCATCGCGCTGCTGGCGCTCGCGATGGGAGCGCTGTTTTTCGGGATCGGATTATGGATGGGCCTGGGATTCTGGATCAGCGCGATTTTCGGGATCGGCATCATCATTGCCAACGTGCCGGAAGGGTTGTTGCCGACCGTCACGCTGGCGCTCGCGATGGGCAGTCAGCGGATGGCCAAACGTCATGCCCTCATCAAACAGCTCACTTCTGTCGAAACACTCGGCTGCACCACGGTCATCTGCACGGACAAGACCGGCACGCTGACCGAGAACCGCATGCGCGTGGACCGCTTTTTCATAGACAGCTTGGAGGTCGAGGCTCGGGAAGGCTGCTTACTCGTCCGCGGCCGGCTGGTCAGTCCGGTCGCCGCCGACGACTGGAAACCGCTGTTCGACGCCATGATCCTCTGCAACAACGCCAAGCGGACCCGGCGAGCCGACGGGCGCACGGTCATCACCGGGGATCCAACTGAAGTCGCCCTGCTCGAATTCGCCCTCGAGCATGGACTCCTGCACGGACGCCCCCTGCCGCGCATGGGAGAACTGCCGTTTGATGCGGATCGCAAACGGATGACGACTCTCCATTGGGCCGAGGGGCGTCTGGTCGCCTATCTCAAAGGAGCGCCGGAATCGGTCATTCCACTCTGCACGACAATGCTGAGCCATGGCCGGATCACACCGATGACGCCGGACAAGCACCAGCACATTCTCGCGCACAGCCGATTGCTTGCCCAGCGGGCCTACCGGGTGCTGGCGATCGCCATGCGGGACATCGAGCCGGGACCGGAGAAACTCGATATCGACACGGTGGAGCGTGACCTGACGTTTCTCGGCTTGGTCGCGATGATGGACCCGCCGCACCGCGAAGTGCCGGACGCGATCGCGCGCTGCAAGAAAGCCGGCGTGCGGGTGATCATGATCACCGGCGACCACCCGCTGACCGCGTTGGCCGTGGCACGCCAGATCGGTCTCGCACCGCCGGAAGCCGACCCACACGTCACACCCTTCGCGCCTGTCGTCGAGGGCGCCCACCTCGATACGATGAGTGATGAGGCGCTTCGTCGACTGCTCACCCCTTCTCGCCCGGGGGAGCCGGAGCCGATCTTTGCGCGGATGGCCCCGCGTCACAAAATGCGCATCGTGTCCATCCTGAAAGAGATGGGAGAAGTGGTGGCCGTCACAGGCGACGGGGTGAACGACGCCCCGGCGCTCAAAAAGGCGGATATCGGCATTGCGATGGGCATCGCGGGCACCGATGTGGCGAAAGAGACGGCGCACATGGTGCTGTTGAACGATAACTTCGCCACCATCGTGAACGCGATCGAAGAAGGTCGCGCCGTCTACGCGAATATCCGCAAGTTCGTCACGTACGTGTTATCGAGCAACGTCCCGGAAATCGTGCCCTACCTGGCCTTCGGCTTCTTTCACACCCCCCTCGCGCTGACGGTTCCGCAAATTCTTGCGGTGGACTTGGGCACCGACATGCTGCCGGCCTTGGCGCTTGGCGCTGAGCAGCCGCATCCGGGAATCATGGACATGCCGCCGCGTCCGCGGACCGAACGGCTGCTTAACCGCGCGCTCTTGCTGCGCGCCTATGGCTTCCTGGGGCTCATCGAAGCCGCCGTCGCCATGACGGGCTTTTTCTTGTACCTCGCCGCCCATGGCTGGACGTGGGGCAGTCCGTTGAACTGGAGCGATCCCCTCTATCGGGAAGCGACCACCGTGACGTTGTCCGCGATCGTCGTCGCTCAGATCGCCAACGTCTTCGCCTGTCGATCGCGGCGGGTCTCGGTCTTCCGGCTGGGCTTCTTCAGCAATCCGCTCATCCTGTGGGGAATCGTGGTCGAAATCGTGCTGCTCGGCGTGCTGGTCTATTCGCCGTTCGGCCATTTGATTGTCGGCACGGCCCCGCTGCCGCTGTGGGTCTGGCCGTTGCTCGCGCTCGGCGCGCTCGGTTTGTTGTTGGCCGAAGAAGGGCGGAAGTTCATCGTCGGGCGGTTCTTCTCTCGCACCACATCCGACCGCGCGCCGAACGTGAAGTCGCTCGGCAGTCAGGCCCCGGCATGATCCGGTTCCCGTCCGGCGTTCCGATCGGCGGGACGGCGTTCGGCTCGTTCAACAGCGTCCTTCAACCTGACCGGAACACGGCGGGCGCCCCACGAACCCGGTTGGGCGTCGAAGACTCCGGCGCAGGGCGCCGCGCAGAATTGACACGCGGCCTCTACGGTGAGATTCCATGTCGTCAGCTCGTACCAATCACGCCCGATCAGCCGGTGGCCACACCGATAACAATAGGTGCTGCCGCCGTCTTCATCATGAACATTTCCGGTATAGGCGTAGCGCAGGCCGTTTTTGATCGCGATGCGGCGGGCTTTGGCCAACGTGGCCGCCGGGGTCGGAGGCCGGTCAAGCATTTTCCAGTCCGGATGGAAGGCCGTGAAGTGGATCGGCACATCTGGTCCCAATCGCTCGACGACCCATTGCGTCAGGGCCTCCAGCTCCTGGTCCGAATCGTTCTCGCCGGGGATCAGCAGGGTGGTGATTTCGAACCACACGTGCGTGTGATGTTTGAGATAGATCAGCGTGTCCAGCACCGGCTGGAGGCTGCCGGCGCAGATCTGCTTGTAGAACCGTTCGGAGAAACCCTTGAGATCGACGTTAGCCGCGTCCATGTGTCGATAGAACTCGGCGCGCGGCTCCTCGCACACATAGCCCGCCGTCACGGCGACGGATTTGACGCCGCGTGCACGACAGGCCTGAGCCACGTCAATGGCGTATTCATGGAAAATCACCGGATCGTTATAGGTAAAGGCGACGCTGCGGCAGCCGAGTTGCTCGGCTGCTCGGGCGATCGTCTCCGGCAAGGCCTCATCGGCTAGGGTATCCACTTCACGGGACTTGCTGATATCCCAATTCTGACAGAACCGACAGGACAGGTTGCACCCGGCGGTCCCGAACGATAAGACGGAGGTGCCGGGAAAGAAATGGTTTAACGGTTTCTTTTCGATCGGGTCCACGCAAAAGCCGCTCGACCGGCCGTAGGTCGTGAGCACGATCCGGTCCCCTTGGCGTGCACGGACAAAACATAAGCCCTGCTGGCCCTCATGCAGCTTGCAGAAGCGCGGGCAGAGGTCGCACTGGATACGTCCGTCATCGAGGCGATGCCAGTATTTGGTCGGGACGATCGTAGTCATGGAGTATCTGCCGGATTATACCAACTCAGCCACCGCGCGGCTGCCTGGTGCGGCTCAGCGCTCCCCGCCGCGCGGCGGAGTTGCACGGCGAACGCGCCTCGGCTCAGCGCCCAGAACGGGACGATCGGCAGGCCGGCCGCTCTCAAGGCCTCGGCGGCATACTGATGGCAGGTATGAAGCATATGGTACGAGCGCACCGCGGGATAAAATTGGGAAGTCCCGGCCGCGGCGACCGGCTCCTGCGAGGCGATCGTCGCCTTGAGGTGCGCGCGGAGCCGCCGAAACCCTTCATCGCTCAGATGAAACGTGAAGAGCTCGGCCGGCGGCTGCGGCGTGCGATCCGCCCACACAGTGTCGTGATACCCCACTTCCACCACTCCCTCGGTCGGCCACAAGAGCGCGCGGAGAACCCCGCCGAGCCCCTGCCGGCCTTCTAGATACCACGCGCGCTCGGCGTAGCCCCACTCTTCAAACCCATCCCCACTCATCCCTCCCCCATCCAAGGGGGAGAGAGCAAAGGAAGGGGGAACGGGGAATGCGATCATCGCATGCCAGGTGTCGAGCGAAACGTGAATCGTGTGCGAGGGAGCGCCCGCCGCCGGAGGCCACAGGCCCTCCACCGGCGAGGCGCATCCGCCGAGCAGCAGCACGATGAACGGCGGCACAACGTTCAGCCTGACCCCTCCGCTCGCTGTGATGGCCAGACGCAGGATACAATAGGGTCTCATCATGTCCACGCCGCTCTCACAACCCCATCGCTTCTTCGCCGACGCCATGTTGGGCCGGCTGGCTCGCTGGCTGCGCATCCTCGGCTACGACACGGCCTACGAGCGGACCATCGCCGACGACGTGCTGATCCGGCGCGCGCTCCGCGAGAACCGTTGGCTGTTGACCCGCGACACCTATCTGGCGCAACGCAAGATCCTTCGCGGCCGGCATACGCTGATCGCCGACGACCGCCTGCACGACCAATTGCGGCAGCTCAAGCAAGAACTGGGCTTGCGCTTGGAGCCGAACGGGCAGGCAACCTATCGCTGCGCCGACTGTAACGCCCTTTTGGAGCCCATAGCACGAGAACAGGCCGCTCCCTTGGTTCCGCCGCTCGTCGCCGCGCAGTACCAGGACTTTCTCCGATGCCCGCGATGCGGCCGCGTGTACTGGCCCGGCTCCCATTGGACCAACTTGTGCCGCGAGTTGGAGCGGCTCGACACAGCGTGACCGCGCGCCTTTCACGGCTTGCTCCGCCCCTCGACCATTTCTTGCGCCGATGGGGCCTCAGACCGGTTCTCGCATCCGACCGCCTCTCAGGCTTCCGGGGCTGCTCTCTCTAGGGAATCGCACGAGGCCCGGCGTCATCCAGGCGGGAGCGCCGGGGCAAATTCGTTTCGCCGGCACCATCCCTCACCAATACACCCTGGCTCGGCTGTGCGAGAGCCGCTTCCCGGCGATCGCCGGGTTCGGCAACAGCGACCGGCACAGTAAAGCGGCCGGACACTTGTTCCTTCTGCAACCGGCCGCGCGGAGATAGCTGCTCACCTTGGCTCGAATCGGGCGGTGAAGAAACGCAGCGTCGGCGGCTCGTAGACCATGCGGAGCCCAGTGAGCCGCTCCCGGTGCCGGAACACGTCGAGGACGCCGTCGGCGACGACATCCATGTGGCTGTACGTGTAGACGCGCCGGGGAATGGTCAACCGCACCAGCTCCAG
This sequence comes from Nitrospira calida, assembly GCF_976986435.1. NCBI lineage: Bacteria > Pseudomonadati > Nitrospirota > Nitrospiria > Nitrospirales > Nitrospiraceae > Nitrospira > Nitrospira calida. The sequence continues at coordinate 1,026,743 of NZ_OZ335950.1, read as the reverse complement.
CTTGGATCCGCGATGTCGCCCGGTGGACGGATCACGCCCGGCGGAGACGATGCCCCGCTCCATCCCACGCACCCCCGCCGTTTCGTACAAGGCCGCGGCCAACCGTTGCGCCGGAAACTCCTCCTGCGGGATGTGGGGGAGAAACGCCTGGGCGTCTAGAAACACGGCGTGCCCGCCCGGCGGCTCGACCACCGGCACTCCCGCTTCTTTCACCCGCGACCACAGATAGTGCACCTGCTCCACGCGCGAGCTGATGTAGTCATAGTCGGTCATCTCTTCCAACCCCACCGCCATAGCGGCCAGATCGCGGCTGGCCAGCCCGCCGGACCAGGGCGTCCCTTCGAAGGTCGCGCACAAGGCGGCGCAGCGTTCGTACAGCCCGGGATCGTTCACGCCGAGAATGCCGCCGATGTTCACCAGCACATCCTTCTTCGCGGAGATCGTGCATCCGTCCCCCTGCGCCATGAGCTCCAGGATAATCTCCTTGATCGTCCAGTCCGCATAGGCCGCTTCCCGTTGCTTGATCAAGTAAGCATTCTCCGCCACCCGCGTTGCATCGAAGATGACGGGGATACGATGGTAGCGGCAGATGGCCGAGATTTCTTTCGTCATCCCCAGCGAAATCGGTTGACCGCCGGCCATGTTCACGTTGGTCTCGATGCACACGTAAGCGATGCGCTCCGCGCCGTGTTTCGCGATGAAGTCGACGAGCTTTTTCGGATCGATATCGCCTTTGAAGGGATAGACCGACCGAGGGTCGTAGGCCTCCTCCACGATCAGATCGACGAAGACGCCGCCCGCCCGTTCCTGGTGCTCCCGCGTCGTTGTGAAGTACATGTTGTTGATCACGTATTGGCCGGGGCGGATCATGGCCTGAGAGAGGAGATGTTCGGCGGCGCGCCCCTGATGCGTCGGCAAAATGTACCGGAAGCCCAGCACCTCCCGGCACCGCTCGACGAAGAGGCGCGAGGCGGCGCTCCCGAGTTCCGATTCCTGGACTTCGAGCATCATGGCCCACTGCCGATTGCTCATCGCAGCGGTGCCAGAATCGGTAAGCAGATCGATATAAATGTCCTCGGAGCGGAGCAGGAAAGGGTTGTACCCCGCGTCCCGGATGGCGCGCGTCCGCTCCGCCGCGGACTTGAGCCGGAAGGGCTCCACAACCTTGATGAAATAAGGTTCTGGCCGGTGAGTCGGCGCGAAGTCATCGTGATACTCAGTGATGAACGGACCGTCGACCGCGAAGCGCGTCAACTCCGGAACCGGCGCATCGGCTTCGCGGGCTTGGAGGGGACGAGCGATGCGATACCGTTTCACGTGCTCGAAACTCTCGATCAGGTAGTCGATCTGCCGCTCGGTGTAACAGCGGCGGGGAACATAGACGCCCAGCAGATCGCACTCCCGTCCGACGGCCCTCCGGTCCAAGGGGCGGGTGCGGATGCCGGACACAAGATAGAACAACGCCGCCAAATTGGCGGAGCGCCACGTATAACCGCCCAGATCCATGAGACCGCAGACTGCGACGCTCGGCGTGTCGATCACCACGCCGGACAACCCGAGCGGCCGATGCACCGGATAGCCGACTTCCTCCAGATACCCGGCCAAATACTCCAGCTTCCGCCGGCGAAAGGCCAAGTAGCTTTCATCCAGCATGTCCCGGAGACCCTGAGCCAGAACCTGCATGTCGCGACCCGCTTGGCCGCCGTAGGTGTGCAACCCTTCGTAGACCACGACCAGACTGCGGAACGTGACGTACCACGGCTCCTCGTTCGTGGCGATGAGGCCGCCCGTGTGGCAGCCAGCATCTTCGCGTCCGCTCAGGTACAGAATGTCGCAGGCCTCCGCATAGCGCCGGATGAGATCAGGCAACCCGGCGGCCGCGCCCCGGTTGACCTTGTACAGAAAGGCCGCAGACGCCAGCATCGAAGCATCCAAAACCACCGGCACCCCATACCGGCGGGCAAGCGCAGCGCAGGCCTCGAGGTTCTCCAGCGACAGCGGCTGACCGCCGAACTGCGGCACGGATGCGCCGACGAGCAGAAGCCGGACCGCGCCCCTTTTGAGCCGTTCCTCCAATCGATCGACCGGGAGGTCGGCCTTGAACACCTCCTTCGCGTGAGGATCGTAGGCCTCTTCCGCCAAGAGCGTCTCGACGCGGAGGCTCAATGCCGTGGCGAGGGCGGAGAGGGTGACCAGGTTGCCGTTGGTGAGGACGGTGTCGCCGGCTCGCAGGAGTCCGCGCAGAATCAGATGCTCGGCTCCTCGTCCTTGGTGGGTCGGGACGGTGAACCGTTTCCCGAAGACCTGGCGGCAGGTCCCTTCGAGCGCGTAGAAATTCGCACTCCCGGCGTAGGCTTCATCCCCGATCATGAGCGCGGATAATTGCTTGTCAGTCAGGCCCGCGTTGCCGCGGGTGGTGCCGAAGTCCAGGTACACGCGGTCGCGCGGCAGGCGCAGTACGTTGTAGTCCGCCTCCTTGAGCGCCGCCATCCGGACGTCGTAGGGCACCTTCTGGAGGGTCTGGACCATCTTAATGCGGAACGATTCACCCACCGCGCCAGACGGCATCGGCTCACGATGGATTGGAACTGACGACATTGCGATGTACCTCCTTCGTTCATTGACTTGGCTCCTTATGATGGTTGAGGATGGGAAGCAGATCAAGGGACGATCCGCCTCCTATGATTCCTTGGGGTTGCCTTCCGCTCATCCTGTTTCTCCTTCTACTCATCCTCCTTCCCTTCGCGTTCGGCCACCTCTTTACAGCCGCGCTTATCAAGCTGAACTTGGAACCGCAGACCGCCGTATTGTTGGTGCTCGCGATCATTGCGGGCAGCGCGTTCAACATTCCGGTCAAGCGGATCGCCCGGACGGAGACCTTCGTGGTGGACCCGTTCGCCGTGTTCGGATTCTCCGGATGGTGGCCGAGACTCAGACAGGTTCGGCGGGAGACCGTGATCGCGGTGAATGTCGGCGGCTGCATCGTCCCGGTCGGCTTGGCCGCCTACGAGACGGCTTACCTGCTGATGGAGGGAGCACAGAGCATCTCCGTCCTGCTCGTGACCACGGCGATGAACACAGCGGTGTGCTATTGGCTGGCAAAGCCGATGGAAGGGATCGGTATTGCGTTGCCGGGGTTCGTTCCTCCGTTCGTGGCCGCCCTCGGCGCCTTGATGCTCGCCCCGGAGCAGGCGACACCCGTCGCCTTCGTCGCCGGAGTGCTCGGCCCCTTGATCGGCGCCGATCTACTACACCTGCGCGATGTGGAGCGGATCGCGACGGGCATGGCCAGCATCGGCGGCGCGGGTACCTTCGACGGCATCGTGCTTTCCGGCATCGTCGCGGCCTATCTGGCCTGAAAAGCAGCCGGGGGGCCGTTCATCGTTCACCGTTCCGCATGAACCGCAAGGATTCCACGGGGTTTCACCTGGAACGGTTCACGATACCGCCGCGGCTCAGCGAGGAAACGCCTCTTTCACGCCGCCGTCGACAGGAAGGATGGCGCCGGTGGTCTTGGCGGATCGGTCCGAGGCCAAAAACAAGACGGCTTCAGCCACATCCTGTGGCAGGATCTTGACCTTCAAGAGACTACGCGACACGCAATAGGCTTCGATGGCCTCCACGGGAATTCCGTACGCCGCCGCACGGGCCCGTCGGAGTTCATCGGACCACAAGCCGGACCCTTCGAACACGGCATCGGGATTGACGATGTTGACCCGCACGCCATAGTCCGCGCCTTCAAGGGCCAGGATGCGCGCCAATTGCACCTGCGCCGCCTTCGAAGCCGAGTAAGGACCGAAATGTTTGCCTGGGGCCAGCGCGTTCTTGCTCGCCACCACGACGATGCTCCCGCCCAGCCCCTGCCGCCTGAAGACCCGCATCGCCTCTCGACACACCAGGAAATGACCGGTCGCGTTCACCGCCAGGGTCTCATTCCAGTCCTTCAGCGTGAGCTGATCGACCGGAGCGCTCCGCGCAATCCCGGCGTTGGACACCAGGATGTCCAGTCCGCCGTAGGCCAGGACCGCCTGGCGGAATCCCTTGACCACTTCGTCTTCGCGGGTGACATCCATTCCGATCGCGACGGTGTTTTCTTCGCCGGACTGCGCATTGAGTTCTTCGGACAAGGTCCGCGCGTTGTCCTCGTCCAGATCGCTTAGGATCACCGACGCCCCCTCCCGGACCAACAAGCCTGCAATCGCCCGTCCGATCCCGCCGGCCGCGCCAGTCACCAGCGCAATCCGCCGGGACAATTGTTTTTCCGGCGGCTGCAGCGTCAGCTTGAAGTTCTCGAGCGGCCAGTATTCGAACTCGTAGAGATCCCGGGGCGACAGGGATCGATAGGCATCGATCGCGGAAGCCTCGCAAATCACACGCATCGTATGGGAGTACAGATCGTGTGCAATACGGGCCGCCCGGCGATCCTTGCCCGTGGTAAACATGCCCACGTCGGGAACCAAAATGACCCGCGGGTGGGGGTCGAGCATGGTGACGCCCGGCGAGCGGTAGCGCTCAAAGTATCGGACATAGTCGCGGCGGTAGCGGTCGACCGCTCGCCCGACTTCCCGCTCGATCGATTCCCAATCGCATGAGGGGGAAAGCCGCAAGAACAAGGGCTTGGCCTTGGTATGGAGAAGGTGATCCGGCGTGAACGGCCCGACCTGCGAAAGCAGCCGTGCCCGAGGATCGTTGACGAACTCAAGCACCGCTCGGCTGTCGTCATAGTGCAGCACAACGCGACGGTTTCGGCTCAACGCGCCCCGGAGAATCGGCGCCAGGAGAACGGCCAGGGAACGCCGCTCGGCCGGCGTCGACATCACCCGCGGCGAATCCGACTGGCGGTCACGGCCCGCTCGGGCGCGGCGGATAAACCGTTCGGCTCGTGAGACGATCTCAATCGTGCACAGATAGGCTTCCTTCGGGGTATTGCCCCAGGTCACCAAGCCGTGCTTGTCGAGGATGACGCCACACACCCCTGGTCTTCGCCGATAGGCTTCCGCGACCAGCTTGGCCAGCCGGAATCCCGGCCTGACGTAAGGAATCCATTCCGCGTTGTCGCCGTACACCGTGCGGATCAGGCTCGCACTATCCGAGGTGTCCGTCAGCGCGCAGATGGAATCGGCATGCGTGTGGTAAACATGCGGCGCAGGGAGAAAGGCATGCAGCAATGTCTCGATGGACGGTTTGGGCGCACGAGGATCCAAGATGCAGCGATCGAGGTACGCGACCATTTCCTCGTCCGACATCACGTCCCGTCCCATAAGAAGACACAAGTCGTCAAGGCGAAGCGGGGTGAACTGATTCGGCGTGATCGTCCGCATGTCCGCGCCGCTGCCCTTGATCCACAAGACCCGAATGTCCCGTCCGCAATGGTCCGTCGTGTCGACCTTGGCGGATGAATTACCGCCGCCCCAGAGCACCAATTGCGGCTCCTCTCCGATCGTCCGCGTGGCATACACCAGTGCCTCCAGCCCTTCCAGATGCGCGGCCTTGTCGTCACTCCATCGGCTTTGCACGGCGTGAGTCTCTGGCGTTTCACATGACCGCTGGGGTCTCTTTTGTGCGGACGGGCACCCCAAGCCGGCTCACCGGCGGCATCCCGCCTTCGGCGAGCGATCAATAAGACCAATAACAATCTACTCCCGCTGGGCTTCCCTGCAACAGGTGGGAGAATTGCGAAGGTAAGAAGACGAGGCGCGGGACGGCACTGCGTGGTCAAACCTGACGAGCGTTGGTCTCGCAAGTCTCCGCCCGACGAGGCGACATACACCGGACCTGGTGAGGAACTTGAATATTCCCTGTATTCCATGACCCCATATACAGGGACGGCAGGAACATGAGACACCAGTATGTAGTGGCTTGTACAAAATTCTCAGGCGGAGTATGGGTATCAGTGATTCGCCTGTTTTCCAGAACCAATTCACAAGAACTGAACCGAAGATTCACTTCCTCATTCCCGCAGGTCGGGCCGGTTTCAACTAAGCTGAACCGAAGGCTCCAGAGAAGACCATAGGTCTCAGAAAGGCAGGTGTGGAATGCTACGCATCCATGTCCTTACCTACGACACGTCCCTCTTCATCATGTGCGCGGCATGCGGGCAACGAACCCAAAATCGATACCGGGGAGGCTTTACATTGACGATCTCCTGCCCCCGTTGCCAGGAGAAGGCCGAATGGAAACTCGAAGAGGTCTACTGGAGCGGACTCCCGAAGCAAGCTGAACAGGACATCGTCGCAACAAACGACTACGCTAACCTGGCAAACACCCGCAGGTAGTGCCGTCACCTCAAACGAACGAAGCGCCGCGTTGCGGTGCAGGCAGGAGGAACTTATGAATCAGACCAAGCAGGCCGGGAATGACGCTTTGCTGAAAGCGCGGAAGGTCCCGCGTCAGTGCAGCCACACTCGTCTGGTTGACGAGTACCGAACACCGGATGGGCATGAGACCGGAAAGTTGATTTGTAAGGAGTGTGGAGCGATTTTTGAGCCGCGATCATCGGAGAGAGAAAAAGGTCAGGCAGTTTGAAGAGATAACGGATACCCTGGCCTCCCTCGTCGTGTTCGGGCATGAAGGCTCCCCGCTGCCAGAATGGCGCGGTCGCGAGCGGAATGCTGCGCAAGAACGTGTAGACTGTCAGCCTACCATGATCGTGCCGACGCCGTTCTGAAACTCGACCACGGTGCCGAACACGGCGCACTTGGCCCGCATGCGGCCGCTCACAAGTTCCGCTTCATTTCCCCGCGCGAGCCGAACGCCGAAATCCTCGATCCGAACCGGGTGCAGCCGAATGCGTGTAGCCCGGCTCCGTTCTACCTCGACCGAGAACAGAAACGACAGGTCGTTGCGTTCCTCGGGATCCACCGCGTAGTCATCGATGAAATCTCCGGCCGAATAGAGAATCACCCGGCCATGGAAGAGCTCGATCCCTTGCGGCGTGTGGTTGGAATGGCCCCAGTAGAAGTCTGCGCCGAGCGAGACGACCTCCTGCGCCAGAGCGCGCATCGCGGCGGACGGCGCACCCCAGTTCGGCCCGACGTGGGCGCTGACGATCACAAAGTCGGCCTGTTCGCGGGCCCGCGCGAGTACGTCGGTAAGACGGGACCGATGAGGTTCGAGCAGACCGCGCCGATCGTAGGCGATGACATGGACGCCGGGGTTCTCCGGACCAGCCTCCCAGTCCGGTTCATTGTCGGTCACTGCAACCACGGCCAACCGGCCTTGCGGCGAGTGAAGCCATGCCGGGGCCGACGCCTCGTTCAGGTTCAAACCAGCCCCGCACCGAGCGATCCCAGCCCGGTCTAACAACGCCAGGCAGTCCAGCAGCGCATCAGTGCCATAGTCCAGAACATGGTTGTTCGCCAGGGTGACGCAGTCGATCTTGGCGGCTTGGAGGAACTCAATCGCACGAGGGTGAGCACGAAAGTGGAATGCCTTCGTAAAGGGATGCCAGGGCCGGCCCCGGGCGCTGATGACGCACTCGAGATTGATGAGTCGGTAGTCCGCCGCCCACATCACGGGCAAGACGTCGCCCCAGATGGCCACCGGTGAGCGGACCGGATTACGGATGACTGATTCATCCACCAGCCTACCCAGCATGACGTCTCCGGCTAGCGCAATCCGCATGCTGGCTCGTTCCTCAACCGGGGCTGGAGGATTGGACGTGCTGAGGCACAGGAGGCGTATAGGGCACGAACATCTTCTTCACGATCTTCTGGCCTTCCGGTGAACGCGCAAAGGCCACAAACGCCTCCGTCAACGGGTCGGGGTGTTCGGCGGTCAGGAACAAAACCGGACGGCGGATAGGATAACGCCCGTCCTTCACGGTCGGTTCGCCAGGCTCCACCTTGTCGACGGGCAGGATTCGGATTGGCACTCCATCTTCCATCGCCTTCAGCGCTTCGCCCAATGACACGTAGGTGACGGCATTGTCCCGGCCTGACACGGTGCTCAGCGCTTTCTGATCCGACCGCGCGAGCGAGCCGGAGGCTATGTAACCATCCTGGATTCCCAATGACGACTCAAGCCCACGCCGCACATTGCGGTCCGGCGGGCGATGGATAACGTCGACGTTTTTATCCGCCCCCTCCAATTCGGACCAACGCCTGATTTTCCCGGTGAACAGATCCCGGATTTGGTCTTTTGTCAGTTCCTTGACCGGATTGGAGAAATTCACCACCACGGCGATCCCATCCCACGCAATCGGGGTCGCTTTCAGGCCAGACTCTTCGTAATCCGTCACGGCAATCTGTGCGTCTCCCGATCTGACCATCTCCGCCGCCCTAAGATTCCTGTCCCATTCGAATTCGATCGCGGTACCGGGATGAGTCTTCTCAAAGGCCCGGCCCAGTTCTTCGACCATCGGCAGCTCTGGACCATAGCCGGCCACCAGAATCCGGCCAGTGAGACCGGCGCCTGCCCAGTTTGTCCCCACCCACAGCAATATTCCGGCGACCGAAACAGTCCATCCTATTTGCTGGATCATCGTCACGCTGTTCCATATTTTCATCGTGATACCAACTCCCTTCATCAACTCAACGCAGTCGCTAGCGCATGGGTTCCATACACTTCCCGCCATAGCTCTTACAAAATAAGAGCCGATGAATAGCCTTAAAGATTCGCCGTTGCCGGTCGGAATCCCGCCTTCGCTTGCACCGTCTGCATCCGTCAGTTCGGAATCGGATCGCCACGAAAGCGGAGGGGTATACGGCTCATGCTTGGCCGGTCCGCACGCATTCAGCCGGCCGCCACCGAATCGCCGCGCCCAAGTGGGGGGACGACGATCAACGAAGTTATCCGCGTTCTTCAAGACAAGATAAGCGCTTGCAAGCAGCCCATCAATAGGCTCTCCGATGCGGCTGCTGGAAGAGGCGCTCAGGTTTTGGCGGGAAACTGCCGCAACCCTATCCGTGCGGCCAATTCGTGGAGCTTCTCATGCACCGACTCATTGTTATACGTCTGGATATCGGCCAAGGCCGCACAGAAATCGCTCAGGGCTTCCAGCCACGCTTTCTGGTTCTCGGCGGTCAATGGAAGCTCGCGGACCGCCGCGATCCGCAGCGAGGCGTCCTTGAGTCTAGCCGCCGCTTCTTCGAGATGTTTGGGCACCGCCATACCGCATGTCCTCCCGGTCCCGTTACGATGCGCATCTCCGCGTCTGCTACTCTACTTCTATCGGACGCCCGCACCCAATCGCCTAACATAGGATAAGACTTCCCGTAATTCTTGCTCGCTGAGCTGGCCTCTCCATGCGTGCATGGGGCTCGTGACTACACCAAATTCGATACTGGTCAGCAATTGCTCATCGGACTTGGCTTGCAGCGTCGCGCTTTGCAAGTTGGCCGGCGGCACCCGGAGGTCGCCGGATCTGGGACCGTCTCCCAATCCGGTGCGGCCGTGACAACGCTGGCAATGAGTCTCGTATAAGACCTTGCCGGTTGGCGCGTCGCCGCGGAAAGCGCCCCCTTGCGTCATGAGCGGCACAGCGAAGGCGATGACTGCGGCAGAGACCGCCGCCGTGAACACCGCAATCAATCCGTTCGAACGTCTCCGCCGCATGGACGACCTCCTGCGTTCGTTCTTTCACTCGGCATTCTTACGAGACCCGGATGAATGGGAACCGTGAACGCAGCGCCCGCGTGAGCGCGCCGATTCCGCACTCGTTCCCGATCGTTTCCACGGCAAGGATCACATCCGGATCGTGGAAGCTCACGACGGGGTATTCGCCGCCAGCCTTCAACGACTCGACGAGCGTTCGATCCAGCTCCTGTTCCAGTTCCCGGCTGTGGATCGCGCCGGCATACCCTCGGCGTTCCACCCGCACGTAAAAGGTCCCGCTGCCGATCAGACCGGCATACTTCGCCATCGCCTGCTTGAGCTTCATGGTGAGGTCGTCCACGGTGAACGTGAAGAACTGGTCGATGGGGACCATTCTCGCCAGCGGCTGCAGAAAACCCGGCTCATGCTCTTCGCAACGCCGGAGCTGCTCGAAAAAAGCCTGCTGGTCCTCGACGCGCCCGACCAATACACCGCGAAACCGGGTCCACCGGAAATCGCCGAATCGGCGAAGTCGTCTCGCCAAATGACGCTGCTCCTTATCCTTGGCTGTGGCGAGCACGTTCCAAGGCAGGTCGGCCTCCAACACCGAAGCCGCGGGCAAGGGCGATGCTGCCTGTTGAAATATCATGAAGATCTTCCCGAACCGCCGCGCTGATCATCCGCAGCGATACATCTTCAGCGAACCGGCGGCCACCTGACGCTCCAGATCCTCGATCGAGCGGCCCGACAGCACCGAGGTCGTCCACTCCTCGGTCGCCTGAAAACCGGGCCGAGCTTCTTCGTCCCGCTGCTTGATGAGCAGCCACTGCCGCGGACGCCCTTTCATCCTGACAAGCGAAAACCGGCCGCGCAACCTGTGTCCGTGCAAGCGGATATCCAGTGCTCCCGCTTCCCACATGGCCTCGGCCGACGGCGTCGCTTTCCCCTGACCTACCGGCTCGAACCAGCCAGTGTCCCACACCAGCACCGGCCCGGCGCCATAGCTTCCTTCTTCGATGACTCCCTCGAAGTCAGCATACGCCGGGTCATGATCTTCGACTTCCACCGCCAGCCGCTTGACCGCCGGATCAAGCGACGGTCCCTTCGGAATCGCCCAGGATTTCAGCGCGCCGCCGATCTCGAGGCGAAAATCGTAATGCAGACGCGATGCGCGATGCTTTTGCACGTTGAAGATCGGCCGCTTCATCGCCCAACACTCACGGCCCATTGCTTACCATTTTTACAACTTGTACCCGAATTGCCGCAGTAGGGCTTTCCGAGCGGCGACATCAGCCTCTTGTTCGATTCCTTTGGGTTTCAGGCCGTCCACCACGCCGAGAATCCCTCGCCCCTGGTCGGTCTCGGCAAGGACGACCTCGATTGGATTGGCGGTGGCGCAGTAAATGTGACACACCTCGGGGACTTGGCGGACGACCGGGAGCACGTTAATGGGATAGCAGTTCCCCAGGAGGATGAGGAAACTGTGTCCCGCTCCAATCGCCTGAGCATTGACCCGCGCCAGCTCGATCAACTCCTGGTCCGTTCCACTCCATCGGATGAGGCAGGATCCCGAGGATTCGCAGAAGCCCAAGCCGAACGCGATGTTCGGCACGGCGGTGACGAGCGCTTCGTGCAGGTCTTCGACGGTCTTGATGAAATGGGCCTGGCCCAGAATCAGATTGACAGCCTCCGGTTTTCGAACGGCGACCGTGACGACATTCAGTGCCATGGCAACCGCCTCCTCAACGAGAGGACTCCGTCGCCGGAGCGGATGGCTTCACGACGAGGACCGGACAGGTCGCCGCTTGCGCCACAGCTATGGAGACGCTTCCCAGCGCGATGGCGGTCATACCCGTCAGTCCCCTGGAGCCGACAACCAGCAGATCATACCGGCCTCGTTCGGCTTCTTTGGAAATCGCTTGCGCAGGATGGCCTAACGCCAGACGTGTCTTGAGGGATGCCCCGTCTCTCTGCAGCATTGCCGCTGTTTCTTCAACAGCTCGGCGCGCCATTTCGCGCCGGTTCCGAATGATCTCGGCGCGGACTTTTCGGGATTCGGCCTCGGACAGTCCTTGGCCAGCCAAGTCGCCTTGATCAAACGGCCGGATCGCGCTCAACACCATGATCTGTTGGATATCCGGCAATCCCGCCACCCACCTGACTGCTTCCTTCGCGCCGGGAGATCCGTCAGTGGCTACCAGTACCTTAAACCGCTTAGCGGGTTCGACCTTGAACGGAATCAACAGCACTGAACACGGAGCATATTGCAGCAGCCGCTGAGATACACTCCCCAGCGCCAGGCCCTTGGCCGCCCACAACCCGCGCGTACCGGCCACGACCATGGCGGGCCGCTCCTCGCGCAGCAGTGTCAGAAGTTCATAGATCGGCAGTCCCTCCCGGATGACGGCCTCGACGGTCCGGTACGATTGCTCCAACCGTTTTACGGCCCTGGCCACAAGCGCCTCAGCCGAGGCCAGGCGATGTTTTCTGACAAGGTCCTGCCCATAGCTACCAACCGCTTCGGGGACGTCAAGCGGTTCCATTACATGAGCCAAGGTCAACCGCGTTTCCGGGGGGTGCGGAAACGTCCTCATCCAGCGAATGATCGTGTCGGCATACCGGGACTCATCCAGCGCAACCAGAATATGCATGCGTCCGTCCTATCGGTTAAGCCCATGACCAAGCATCATGCATGCCAACAAAACCTTGAGAACCACATAATGGGCAGTGGTCTATACCTTTCCTGATCATTCTGCATTCTGCGACACGGATGCGAGTCCGCCTCGCCTTTTTCTTTTTGGGAACACAGCTCCACCAGTCCTAAAACGCCACAGATGAGGAATGGCGACTGTAGCATCGGGCCCCTTGATCAAATCGTGAGTCGGCCTTACCTAAAAATCGAGCGGAGGTTTCGGTGAGAGGAACACTCCAAAGCATGAGATCGAGCGCAGAGGCGGTGTGCAGGCCCGGTACCAGCCGGGAAGCCTAAAACCTCTCCAAGATCTCCAATCTTGCACGTGAAGCTCTCTGGACCTGCCTCCGCTCTGTTTTTGCGCCGGTAACCAGAGCGGCTTTCGCAGCCCATTTCCTGCAAATCCCGCAAGTGGTTCCTTCTCTTTCTCTTTAAGAATCCCCTTCTCCGCTTCCGCGTCAGATCTCCACAATGAGCTTCCTGGGCACAATGCCACAGAAGCTCTCTCTCCGCTTGGCATGATGTGTTGGAAGCCCCGGTCAAGGTTTGGTTTAATGAAAAAATGGTAGGATTTTGAAAGAGATTTTCGCAGCCGGGAATAAAAAAGGCTCGCTCTTGTGTGAGCACCGGGTCCGTCGACTGGCCAGGATCCGATCCGATAACCCTCCAGTCGCCCGATTGGCTGGTTACCCCGCGCCTCCTCTTCAAGGGCTCGGTTCTACGGCCGTGCCTAACGGCACCGGGAGTGGATAGCGCGTACCTCGAATCGCGATCCCGCGACTGGCACGGAAGCGATGCCCTCTTGCACGTTGGCTGCACAAGAGCGAGTCACAAAATTCCAGAATTGTGAGCCACGCTCAAGCTTCCGACACCTCTTTTTGCTAATTACAAAATAACCACGCTCGACAGCAAATCAACCAAGTGATAGCGATCAGCTAAGGGCTGTTTTTTCGCTCTTCGGTGATCGATGCGAAGCCCGCGAATCCGACTCCGGACACGCACACGAGACGTCCGTCGATCTTCACCGTCGCGCCGAGACATTGTTCGACAAGCCAGGCGCCGGTCGTCAGATGTTCCGTGACAGCCGGCGCCAGGAACCGACTCTCTCCCTTCGCCAGCGCCGCAAACGGCACTACCTGATCCACGGCGAACCGGTCCAATGTGGCTCCCGTCCGCAGATCCTCCAGAAGCTGCGCCGCCACATGTCTTCCGATCGACTCGGCGGTTCGTCTGAGGGCCCCAGCTTGATCCGCTCCCAGACGGACCTCACCCTCTAAGTCGGCAAAGAGCGCAAGCGCCGCCCCTGGTTGGAGCGACGTCGTATCGTCTCGCTCTTCGATCTCAGCGCCGTAACCGGCACGCTCTAGCACCTGCTTCGCGGCCATGGCCATCCGCTGGCTCACCCTCCGCTCACGCAAATGCGAGGCAAGGGCGATCCCCCAGATGCGCCGGATGGCACCGGCCTCTTCCAGGGTCACACTCTGGAGGGGCATCTGCGGTGGAGCCACAGACAAGCGCAGAATACCCTCCCCTTTCGGCACATAGCCCGGCCGTTCCATCCTCACTTCGACTCCCAACCCCATCCGCTTCAACAGAGGCGCCATTACGTATTGGAGATGAAAGACCGACGGGGCGAAATCCTGGAACAGCCCGCCTCGCAACTCGACCGAGACAGGGGTGGGTGCAAACGCCAGCACAGGAAGGAGGGCCAGACCCAACATTGTGGTCGAACCTGCCGTTCCAATGTCCCACACATACCTCCGTTCCGCTTTTAGGCGGCCAGGTCTGAACCACAGTTCTTGGGACCCCGGTGCCAAACCCTCGGCTGTCCCGTTGACCACTTCTCGGATCGCCTCTACGACGCGGATGTGTTGCGGCCGCAGCCCCGGATTAGGACGGCGGACGCGCGCATTGACGATGTGGACGGGCCGGCCGGTGAGCGCCGCAAAGGCCACCGCCTGGCGGACGATCGTGCCGCTGCCGGAGTAGCGGGAACCATCGATCTCGATCATGGCTAGACCGGGTTCTCCCGCTCAACGCCTTTCATCCGTGGGTCTGACACCCAGCAGGCGCGTGGCTTGCTTCCGGACCTGCTGCTGCGCGTGCTTGATCTTGAGCCTCGTGAACTTCTTCGCCTGCCTTTTGGGCATGTTCTTGAAACCGGCCTTCTGGTTCATGCCTTCCTCCCACGCTGTGACAGATCATCATGATCCCCCGTTATTCCGCGCAGATCACAGAGCAATGCACAAGTCCAGTGTGATTGGAGCGGATAGGAGCGGCCCACTACCGCACATTCTGCGGCTCACTCCTCGATGGCTGTTGTCGCGTTCCACCACAGTCACAACCCGATCACTGTTGCGGAACGCCTCTTTTGGGTGGTCCGGGAGGACCGACGGTTAACGTCCAGGAAAGACGGAAAGGCTGGAGTTAGTTCGCACGGGCGTCGCTTCCCGCAAACAGCTTTTCAGCCTCCTTGCGCATCGCTTGCTGTCTGCGATGGGCTAGGATCACCGGATCGATCCGCTCGCCGCAGATTACGCACCGGAGGCCGGATGTGAACGGATCACCGGTGGATTCCGGGACCATCAAGCCTCCGCACCGCCGGCACTGATCACGATCGACCATCGTATCCGCTTTTTCTTTGACCATCTCTTTCTCTTTCACCATGTTGCTAACTCCGTTGTCATCGTTTGCATCGTCAAATGTCCGGCCACCCTTTCAGCCGAGGGGGCCGGGGCCTTTCGTCATTCGCACACCCAGTTCCCTCCGCGGTTCATGGGTTCAGGGGAAAACATCTC
The DNA here is from genome assembly GCF_976986435.1 of Nitrospira calida. Classification (NCBI taxonomy): domain Bacteria; kingdom Pseudomonadati; phylum Nitrospirota; class Nitrospiria; order Nitrospirales; family Nitrospiraceae; genus Nitrospira; species Nitrospira calida. The sequence goes on along the minus strand of NZ_OZ335950.1, from coordinate 1,011,719 downwards.
AGGCGGCCCGGTTCAGCGCCGCCGGCTTTTCGCCGGCCACCTGCTTGGCCTCGACCGTGTCGTTCACCAAGAGACTCCACACCATCGTTATGAGGGTAGCGAAGAGGCCAGCAACCGCCAGTGTTCCATCAATCATCGAACCAGTCATAGGATTCACCTCCATTCATTTCGCAGGTCGCCTTTGATAATCCTGCGTCCGTTCATTTAGAGCGGGCGGCGAGCGAAAGGATTCGGGGGTCGGCCGAGAGCTGCGTTCAAGACAGCTACTCGCCGCCCGTTATTTTTTCTATGCAGCCTCCTGGCGCAAATGTCCACGTACACCGACTTCTCAGTGACGAATAATGCCACAGAAGACACAGAAAATTTTGGAAGGATCGGTCGCAGGACACTGGAATCTCAACGTTTTCTCCGCATCGACCACGACCGTCCTATGGCCTATTGCTTGCAGAACCCGTGCTTGGCTATGGACCTCCTCATGATTTGGCAGCCGATCAGAAAAACCTGCCGCGATTGGAAGGTGCCGCCCCATCTCCACGATTACCACGCGGTCTACTCAACCTTTTCCTGGGAACAAGCGCGACGCGAACTGGATGGACTTCCGGACAACCGGGGCCTGAATATCGCATACGAAGCAGTAACCCGCCACGCAGGCGGCCCTCGCGCCGACCATGTGGCCTTGCGTTGGCTTGGCAAGAACGGCACCGTCAAGGAGTACTCGTACCGTCGGCTTGACGAACTGACGAACCGTTTCGCCAACGTCCTGCGGCATCTGGGGATCGGGAAAGGCGACCGTGTCTATGTGTTGGCCGGCCGCATCCCGGAGCTGTACATCGCTGCGCTCGGCACGTTGAAGAACCGCAGCGTCTTCTGCCCCCTGTTTTCGGCCTTTGGTCCGGAACCCATCCGAGCGCGGATGACGATCGGTCAGGCCAAGGTGTTGGTGACAACCGAAACCTTATACGAGCGCAAGGTCGTCGGCATTCGGGCATTGCTTCCCGATCTCGAGCATGTGCTGCTGGTCGGCGACAACGGACGCCGGACGGCCTTTCCGGGCACGCAGAATTATCACCGGCTGATCGAGGAAGCTAGCCCGGAGTTCACCATCGATCAGACGGATCCGGAAGACATGGCGCTCCTGCATTTCACCAGCGGGACCACGGGCACGCCCAAGGGCGCCGTCCATGTCCACCAGGCGGTCGTGGCGCATCACATCACCGGGAAGTTTGCCTTGGACTTGCACCAGGATGACGTCTTCTGGTGCACGGCCGATCCGGGGTGGGTCACCGGCACCTCCTATGGCATCATTGCGCCGCTGACGAACGGCGTGACAAGCGTTGTCGACGAAGGCGACTTCGACGCAGAACGCTGGTACTGTGTGCTTCGGGACCACCGGGTCTCGGTCTGGTATACCGCGCCCACCGCCATCCGCATGATGATGAAGGCCGGCGTGGACCTCGTCCGCAAATACGACCTGACTTCGCTCCGCTTTCTCGCCAGCGTCGGCGAACCCCTCAACCCAGAGGCTGTCGTCTGGGGACAGCAGGCGTTTGGGCTGCCGTTCCACGACAACTGGTGGCAGACCGAGACGGGCGGCATTATGATCGCCAACTTCGCCGCGATGGACATCAGGCCGGGGTCCATGGGTCGCCCCTTGCCCGGCATCAAGGCCGCCATCGTCCGCCGGACCGACACGGGCGATGTGGACGTGATCGAAGAACCTGGCGTCCAGGGCGAGCTCGCCCTGCGATCGGGCTGGCCCTCCATGTTCCGATCGTACTGGCGCGAACCGGAGCGCTATAAGAAATGCTTCGCCGGTGGTTGGTACCTCACCGGCGACCTGGCGAAACGAGACGCCGACGGCTACTTTTGGTTCGTGGGACGGGCCGACGATGTGATCAAGACGTCAGGGCATCTCGTCGGTCCGTTTGAAGTCGAAAGCGTCCTGCTCGAGCACAAGGCCGTGGCGGAGGCCGGCGTCATCGGGAAACCGGATCCGGTCGCCATGGAAGTCGTCAAGGCGTTCGTCTCGCTCAAAGACGGGTTTGAGCCGAGCGAGGCGCTCCGTCGCGAGCTGCTGGGGTTCGCCCGTGCGCGGCTCGGCGCGGTCGTCGCCCCGAAAGAGATCGAGTTCCTGCCCGGCCTGCCGAAGACTCGAAGCGGAAAAATCATGCGCCGATTGCTGAAGGCGAGAGAGTTGGGGCTGCCGGAGGGAGACACGTCGACGCTGGAAGCGTAAACGAGTAGGTGAACCAAACAAACCACACAGCCGAGAGCCAATCCGATAGACAGCCCAGGTGGGGCGGAGGTTAGCTTGGCACACGAGATCAGCCGCGAGCATGGGCTCGAACTGCTCCGCCAGATGCTGCGCATTCGCCGGTTCGAAGAGAAAGCGGCGGAATTGTACAGCCTCGGAAAGATTCGCGGATTCCTTCATCTCTACATAGGCGAAGAGGCGGTGGCGGCCGGAGCGTTGCCGGCGTTCACGGCGGAGGACGCCGTTGTGGCGACGTATCGCGAGCACGGGCATGCCCTGGTCCGCGGCACGCCGATGGGCCCCTTGATGGCGGAGTTGTACGGAAAAGCCAACGGTTGCGCGCGCGGCCGCGGCGGCTCCATGCATTTCTTTGATGCCTCCCGGAAGTTTTACGGCGGCCTCGCCATCGTCGGCGGCGGACTCCCTATCGCGGTCGGGCTTGCGCTCGCGCAGAAGTTCTCCCTCTTATCTCCCGCTTTCGACAAAGGGGAACACCAAGGGAGGGTCACCGCCTGCTTCTTCGGCGATGGCGCCGTCGCGGAGGGTGAATTTCATGAATCGTTGAATCTCGCGGCGCTCTGGAAGTTGCCGGTGCTCTTCCTCTGCGAGAACAACCTCTACGCTATGGGCACCGCGCTGGCACGACACCAGTCCCAGCCCAACATCGCGCTCAAAGCTCACGCGTACGCCATTCCGTCGGTGGTTGTGGACGGGATGGATGTGCTCGCCGTTGAGGAAGCCACGCAGCAGGCTGTGAGCTCCGTTCGCCAAGGCAATGGTCCTTATCTGCTCGAGTACCGCACCTACCGCTTCCGCGCCCATTCGATGTACGATCCCGAACTCTATCGAACCAAAGAAGAAGTCGCGGCATGGAAACGGCGTGACCCGATCGCCACGTTCGAAAAACGGCTCAGCGAATTGGGATGGCTTACCGACGACGATGTCCAGCAGATGGAGGACGCCATCGCCGCCGAGATCGATGACGCGGTCGCCTTCGCCGAAGCAGGTCCTTGGGAGCCGGTTGAAGACCTGGAGAAGGACGTCTACACGCCGACTTCGTCGGCAAACTAGCGGCGGTAGGCTAGATGAAAGTCACGTACAGAGAAGCCGTCCGCGCCGGGTTGCGCGAAGCCCTGCAGAGCGATCCACGCGTCTTTTTGATGGGAGAAGACGTCGGACGCTACGGCGGCACCTACGCCTGCAGCAAAGGGCTGTGGGAAGAGTTCGGCCCGGAACGCATCCGTGACACGCCGCTGTCGGAGAACACGTTTGTCGGTGCTGGCATCGGCGCAGCGCTGGGAGGGATGAGACCAATCGTGGAGATCATGACGGTCAATTTCAGCCTGCTGGCCTTGGATCAGATCGTCAACAACGCGGCGACGATCCGCCACATGTCGGGCGGGCAGTTCAGCATTCCCCTTGTCGTGCGCATGGCGACCGGCGCCGGGCGCCAGGTAGCTGCTCAACACTCGCACAGTTTTGAAGGCTGGTATGCGCACATCCCGGGGATTAAGGTGCTGACCCCGGCCACGGTGACGGACGCCAAAGGCATGTTGCTCACCGCGCTGAAGGAGCCCGACCCGGTCTTCATCTTCGAACATGCCTACCTGTACCCCATGGAAGGAGAGTTGGACGAACAGGCCTTTCCGGTCGATATTGCCAAGGCGGCGGTGCGACGACCCGGACGGGACGTGTCGATCATCACGTTCGGAGGATCGTTGTGGAAGGCCCTGGAAGCCGCCGAGCGGCTGGCGACCGAGGGTGTCGACCCCGAAGTCATCGACCTCCGCGTGTTGCGCCCGCTCGATTCTGCGACGATCCTGACCTCGGTCCGAAAAACCCATCGCGCCGTGGTGGTCGATGAGGCCTGGCGGACGGGCAGTTTCGCGGCGGAAATCAGCGCGCGGATCATGGAAGGCGCCTTTTACGATCTCGACGGACCGGTGGCGCGCGTCTGCAGCGCCGAGGTGCCGATTCCTTATCCCAAACACCTGGAGGAGGCGGCGCTGCCGCAGGTCGTCACGATCATTCAGACCGTTCGTGCCATGATAGGGAAGGGATGACTTGCGCTCGTCATCCGTCAGTCGTTCGCCGCTTGTCGCGCGTATCTCGCGGGACAGGGCAGACCAGTTGCGCATCCTGTTTGACACTTCACGTTTTACGGGTTTCTAGACATGGCTGAATTTGTCATGCCCTCACTCGGCGCGGACATGAACGCCGGCACGCTCATCGAATGGCGCAAGAGGGTTGGTGACCGGGTGACCAAGGGCGAGATCATCGCCGTGGTCGATACCGACAAGGCCGCCATCGAGATCGAATCCTTCACGACCGGCGTCATCGAACAACTGCTCGTTCAGCCCGGCGCCAAGGTTCCCGTTGGCACGGCGATGGCCATCATTCGGGAAGAAAGACCGGCACGAGGCCCGAGGACGGAAGCTCGCGGTGAAGAGATTACCTCAGCGGCTCAGACTCCTCCGTCTGTTGAACCAACACGCCTCCGCATCTCCCCCGCGGCCAAGCAACTCGCGGCCGACCTCGGCATCGACCTGTCCACCGTGCAGGGCACCGGTCCGGGAGGCGCAATCGGTCGGGAAGACATTCTGCGCGCAGCGGAGGCCCGCAGCATGAGGGTCAAAGCTGAAGAGGCGGCCCTGCAAGCCGGCGAAACTGTTGACCGCCAAGCCCGGATGCGACAGGCCATCGCGGCTGCGATGACCCGGTCGAAACGTGAAATCCCCCACTACTACTTGAGCACAACGATTGACATGGGTCGGGCTCTGGCGTGGTTAAGCGAAGAGAATCGCAAACGGCCGGTCACGGACCGGTTCCTGTACGGCGTGCTCCTGCTCAAGGCCGTCGCTCTGGCCCTCCACCAGGTCCCCGAGCTCAATGCCGTGTGGAAAGGAGACACGGCCGTTCCCCGTCAGGACATCCATGTCGGTGTGGCAATTTCCTTGCGGCAAGGCGGTCTCGTCGCGCCGGCCCTTCATCATACGGACCGGCAAAGCTTGAGCGAGCTGATGCGGAACTTGCAAGACCTCGTCGTACGTGCCCGCGCCGGGACATTGCGAGGGTCGGAGCTGTCGGACCCTACAATTACCGTCACCAGTCTCGGGGAACAAGGCGTCGAGACCGTGTTTGGGGTCATTTACCCGCCGCAGGTGGCGCTGGTGGGATTCGGCAAAATCGTCGAACGGCCCTGGATCGTGAACGGCCAAGTCCAGGCGAGACCGGTCCTGACTGCCACCCTCTCCGCCGACCATCGCGTGACGGACGGCCATCGTGGCGGGTTGTTTCTCACCGCGATCGACCGCCTGTTGCAGGAGCCCGATCGACTATGAGCGCTGGACTGACCGCCGAAGAAGTTAAAAGCGCCGTGCTCCGCATTCTCGGCGACATTGCGCCGGAGGCTGACCTCAAGTCGCTGAGCCCGGACGCGAACTTCCGCGATCAGTTGGATCTCGACTCGATGGACTTTTTGAACTTCGTTATCGCCCTGCACAAGACGTTTCGTGTCGAAGTTCCCGAGGCGGACTATCCCAAGTACGCATCGTTGAACGGGTGCATTGAACAACTGACGGCCCGACATTGAGATGGCAATGGGACAAATCGTCGCCGATCGGACGATCCTCAAAGTCCTCGTTGGATCGCAGGCCCACGGGTTGGCCGAGCCAGGCAGCGACGCCGACTATCGGAGCGTTTTCGTCATTCCGACCGAAGACATGTTCCGCTTGGGATTCAAATACCAGGGCGTACGCATGACGAAGGAAGCAGCCGACGAAACAGCCTGGGAGGTCGGCCAATTTCTCCTCCTCGGCACCCAATGCCATCCGTTGATCCTCGAGACCTTCGTAGCTCCCATCGTCGCGATGGATGAGTGGGGAGCGGAATTGCGGCAACTCTTTCCGCACGTTTGGTCTCCGCAGACCGCCTATGATGCGTTCATCAATTATTGCGAGAACCAACGCAGGAAGATGCTGGACAAGAAAGACGAGCGGCCGGCGAAATACGCCGCCGCCTACCTGCGCGTCCTATACAACCTGTGCGAACTGCTGGAGCGGGAGACGTTCAGCACGCACATCGCCGAAACCCCGATCGGTGAGACCATTAGGAAGATCAAAGAGGGGCGCTACCGCCTCGGAGAAGTCATCGATCTGGGCGAGTATTGGACCCAGGAAGCCCGGCGCCGGCTTGCGCTCTGCGCCCACCAATCCAATCTGCGCCTTGTTGACGACTTCCTGATTCGGCTCCGGAAGGCTTTTCTCGCGTGACGCGACCCGCGCTTGAGGTAATTGGCAACAGCGCGGAACCCACTGTTGACCCGAAACGCCACAGTCGTTCGCGTTCGCTCGGTCATCGTTCAAGCTCATGCCCACAAGTGCCCGTCGCGTCAAGGCTCTTGTACGCGGCACGGAGTCGCCTTGTCCTGGCACTCCGAATGCACAGGTGATGGCGTGAGGAGGCCGCGTCAAAAAAAGAGGGAGATGCGCGATGTCCGATGCGTATGCGTCCGCCGATCAGATCATGGAGGTCATCGTTCGGTCTCCAGGCAGCTCGCTGGAAGAGATCGTGCAGCAGTGCCCGAACTTGACCTGGAACCAGGTCTTCCTAGCGCTGGATCATCTGAGCCGGTGCGGCCGGATCCGGCTCTGTCGCCGGGCCCGAGGCGGCTATGCCGCCTTTCCCGCCTCAGCCGATGAGATGAAAGCAAGCGCGTAGCCATGACCGATCACGAAGCGGATCATTGCTTCCGCCGGCTCGCCATGGGACATTCGCCGCGTACGACAAGGCGGAAAGATTCGCGAAGCGAGGGTGACAACCACCGCGCACCTCGCGCGGACCCGTCGTTTACCAACCCCACTCATTCACAAAAGGAGGATGTGTTATGAGCGCCATCACCCGATGGGAACCGTTTAAGACGCGTTGGGACCCGTTCAAGGAACTGGAGGAAATGGAGAAACGTCTGGCGACGTTCTTCGGCCGCGTACCCGTGCGGGCCGACGGCGACAAGGAAGCCATGACAGTGGCGGAATGGTCGCCGCTTGTGGACATCACGGAGGATGACAAGGAATACCTCATCAAGGCGGAGCTGCCAGAGGTGAAGAAGGAAGATGTGAAACTGACCATCGAGGATAACGTGCTCTCGATTTCGGGAGAACGAAAATATGAGAAGGAAGAGAAAGGCAGGAAGTATCACCGCATGGAGCGGGCCTACGGCAGCTTTATGCGGAGCTTCACTCTACCCGATGACGCCGATGGTTCTAAGGTCAGCGCCGAGTACAAGGACGGCGTGCTGAAGGTGCATGTGCCCAAGTCCGAGAAGGCGAAGCCGAAAGCCATCGAGGTGAAAGTAGCCTAATCGTCCAACCAACGACCGAACGGAAATTGAAAAAACCAGTCGGCGCAGACGTTCCCTTTTCGCGATGATGGCGAATCGCGGCGTTTCGGGCGATCTTCCGCTCGGCGTCAGGAGCGACTGGAGCCAGGATGCCCGCGTGGCTCCTGAAATCAGGATCAACACTGTGTTTCGTGACCGAGAAGAAGCCGGGCGCCTCCTAGCGACCAGACTCCTGGCATACCGAGACGACCCCACGGCCCTGATCCTCGCTCTGCCGCGGGGCGGAGTGGCGGTGGGCTATCAGATGAGCCTTGTGCTTTGCCTGCCCCTGGACGTCTTCATCACCAGGAAAATCGGGGCGCCGGACAATCCCGAGTTCGCCCTAGGCGCGATCAGCGAGACCGGCTCACTGTATCTCAACCGGGAGGCAATCGCGTTGTCCGAGATCGAGCAGGAAGCGCTGGACAAATTGATTCGAGCGCAGCAGGAAGAGATCGCCAGACGGCAAGCGCTCTATCGGCAAGGGAGGAACGTGCCGATGCTCACCGACCGGACGGTATTGCTCGTGGACGACGGCATCGCGACAGGCGCCACGTTCTTCGCCTCGTTGAATGCGATACGGGACTTGAAGCCGCGCCGGCTGGTCGGCGCCATCCCGGTCGGACCGCGCGAGACGCTTGAGGAGGTGGCGCGCAAGGTCGACAAGCTGGTCGTGTTGGAAGTACCGGAGCCGTTCTTCGCGGTCGGCTGTCATTACACCGATTTCACCCAGGTCGAGGATGCGGACGTGATCCGCTACCTGGACTTGGCGGAACAGGCGCTGCGCTCACACCGGCAGGAGCCGAGCGCCTGAATGAGACCCAGCCCGACGCAGAACACAGCCGGTAGCGGGCAGCGACAGCCAACAGCGCCAAGGATCGGCTAGTGTTTTTGCGAACGAACTGTTCGCAACGTGCTGCCGGCTGTCGGCTATTCTTGCTGCCGGCCATTTTCAAAGCGGGAAGGACCAATTGTTATGGCGCCAAAGGCTAAGCCCCCTGCAGGACTGGGAGTCCGGCGCGATCGGACCGTCCAGGAATATAAGCACGACACGTACAAGCTGCGGGGCAAACTCAAGGAGCCCACGGTATGCCCCGAGTGCGGCGGCGAACAGTTCGTTTGCGTAAAGTGGGAACGATGCGCCGCAGGCGCTTTTCGCCCGGCATCCATTGCGAGACAGCACGAACGGCTCTACACGCTCGGAGAGCTCGGAGAGGAGGGAGACCATGAAAGTTCAAGAGATCATGACGAGGGACGTGCAGTGCTGCGGCCCCAATACGAATCTGGCCGAGGCCGCCAAGATGATGTGGGACAGCGACTGCGGCATCCTGCCGGTGCTCAATGTGGAGGGAAAAGTCCTGGGTGTGATCACCGACCGTGACATCTGCATGGCCACGGCCACCAGAAACAAACCGGCCGCCGAAATCACAGTGTGGGAGACCGTGTCCGGAAAAGCCCACACGTGCCGTCCCACCGACGATGTTCACACCGCGCTCGATATCATGAAACGCGAGAAAGTCCGACGGCTCCCTGTAGTCGACGAAGACGGCGTCCTCCAGGGTATGTTGGCGATGAACGATTGCATTCTGCACGCGGAGGAATCCAAAGGAAAGAAAGTCCCTGAGCTCTCCTTCGAGGACGTGATGCGAACCCTGAAAGCCATCAGCGCGCACCGGGTGCTGGTGGGCATCTGAAAAAATGATGAATGAGGAATTATGAATTGTCGGAATGCCGCAATTCAGCATTCTTAATTCAGCATTCAGAATTCGCCGATAGGCCCGATGTATCGCCGCGTGATGGCTTTCGATTTCGACGGGACGCTCGCCGTTGACGGGGTCGTTCCTCCCGCGTTGGAGCGAGCGCTCGAGCGTTGCCGCGCCATGGGGCATGCGCTGTTCCTAGTCACCGGTCGGCGCTTCGAGACGGTTGCATTATATCGGCTCGCCGAGTTGTTCATGGGGATCGTTTGGGAAAACGGTGCAGTGCTGACCCACACCGGTAGCGGCGAAACGTATCTACCGTTCGGCCAATTGGACGCAAACCTGGTGAAGGCGCTAGAGGAGCGCGGCATTCCATTTGAGCGGGGGTTGGCCATCGCCGCCACCTGGATGCCGCACGATCAGACGCTTTGGCAAGTGGCCGGCGCCTATGGCGGTAGCGCTTCCATTGAATACAACAAAGGCGCCGTTATGGTGTTGCCGCCTGGTGCCACAAAAGGGTCCGGGCTGGAACGCCTGCTGGCGCTGTGCGGCTTCTCGCCTCGCAACCTCGCGGCCTTTGGTGACGCCGAAAACGACCTGTCCATGTTGACCCTGGCCGAAGTTGCGGTCGCCGTCGCCGACGCAGTTCCCGCGGTGCGGGAGCTGGCGGATGTGGTGGCTGAGGCGCCGGGCCCACGCGGCGTGCTGGAGGTGCTGGAGCGTTACCCGCTGGCCGGCCAGTTCCTGGACATTCCGCTTAAACGGGAGCGCCCAATCCTGCTCGGTCAGACCGAAGCCGGATCGACCGTGTCCCTTCCAGCCTCCCGCCTGGCCGGGCGGAATCTGGGCGTGTTCGGCGACTCGGGGACAGGGAAATCCTGGATAGTCGGCTTGATTGCCGAGGGCTTGCACCATGAGAACTACCAGGTCCTGCTGATCGATCCCGAGGGCGACTTCCGCGGGCTGCGGGTCTTGCCGCGCTTCGTGTCCGTCAGCGGGGACCGTTCGAGCCTGCCGCCTCCTTCGGCCGTCGTCTCGTTGCTCGACGCGGGCGGGGTCTCGTTGACGTTGGATCTCAGCCAGTATCCGGTCCCCTTGCGAAGCGGCTATGTCACCGAGTTGCTCCGCGCACTTCGTCCAGTCCGCGAGCGACGGTACCGGCCACATTGGATTGTACTGGAGGAAGCACAGCAATTCCTCTTCAGCGGCGGCGAAGTGACCGGGGCCATCCTTCCGCTGCTGGCAGCCGGCGGGTGGGCGTTCGTCTCCTATCGACCAGATCGCCTCAGCACCGCAGTACTGGAGGTTCTCCACCATTGTCTGTTCACCCGCGTGTCGGAACCGGAAGCCGCCCGCGGCCTCCGCGAGCATTGTCGCATCTGCGGGCTCTCGGAGACCCGGCTTGACGAGATTCCCATGGGGCATGCACTCTTATGCAGCGGCCAGATGGTTCGCATGCGTCCCGCGATCCGGCGCGTCCCTCATATCCGTCACCTCTATAAGTATTTGGATACACCGCTCCCGGCGGGAAAGCGGTTCTGGTTCCGCAACGAGCACGGGGGGATCGGCCAGGAAGCCGCCAGCTTGTACGAATTTCTGCAACTTATCCCGATCCTTCCGATCGACAGCCTGGAATACCATGACCGTCGGCAGGATTTCGCCCGTTGGGCGGAAGGGACGCTCGGAGATGGCACACTGGCCGCGCGACTGCGAAAAGTCGCCAATCGGCAATATCGGGGCGAGGAATTGCGACAGGCGCTCCTTCGCGTAGTGGCATCGCACTATGAGGAACTCAATGCATTGCGTTGAGCGGAGAGAATGGGAGGACACGATGACTTGTCGAACGGGGTTCTGGCTTCGCGGCGCCGTTGGCGTCGCGCTGATCGTTCTCGCTTTTGGAGTTGGGTTCGCCGGTGACCGGCCGGATGACCGCGCCGCTCAAGAGCAGCGGATCGACCTCACGATCCGCAATTATGAGTTTCTCCTGACTCAACCGGCTCCGATCCGTCCCGGCGTCCCCACCGTCATCATCCTTCGCAATCAAGACATCCTTCGCCACGGGTTCACCGCGGCGATGCTGGCCCAACTGGCGCTGCGCGTAGAGGGCGAGGGGATCGCCGCCTATGGAAGAGGGGTGGAAGGGGTGTACGTGGACCCGGGCAAGACGTTAGTGATCCACTTCACGGCCGATCGCGTCGGCACGTACTCGTTCCGCTGCGACTTGCATCCCGGGATGAAAGGCGAGTTGTACCTGCTCGAAATTCCGGCGGTGTAACGCGCTCTCAGCAACTCGCTGCGAGCTATTCGCTGCCAGCCGTGAGCGCCCAGCTTCTCGCTTTCGGCGCGCGTCGACCAAACTGGTTGCTGAAGCAAGACAGGAAAGAGCAGCAATTATGAAGATCGTCATCGGCGTCGATTGGTCGGAGCAGGCATTTGCCGCCGTGCGGGAAGTCTTCGCGCTCTATGCGCCGCACGAAGTGGTCCTGGTGCACGGTGTCGATCTGGGTATTTTCCGGCATCCCGTGGTGGCGCAGGCGGCGAATCTGCAAGGGTACGAGGAGTTCCGCCGGGCAATGCAGGATGCCGGCCGGCAACTGATGGAGCGCACGTCGGCCCTGGTTCCGTCCGACACGCCGTCCGTGCGGAAAATCTACGACTTTGCGCGTCCCGCCGCGTTTCTCCTGGACACCGCGCAGAAGGTGAATCCCGATCTGATCGCCGTCGGCGCCCGCGGCCGCGGACCGGTGAGCGAACTTCTGTTGGGAAGCGTGTCCCATCGCATCCTCATGCATTCGACCTGCCCGACGCTCATCGTCAAAGGTGAGGCCCGTCCGCCCAAGCGGGTGCTGGTCGCCGTCGAAGGAACGGAGGACGCGCAGCGCATCCGGACGTGGCTGATCAACCACCCGTTCCGCACACCGATCGAACTGGTGGTGACCACGGTGATCGAGCAGCCGCGCCTTACCGATCCCGCCAGCATCTTAGTCTTCGAATCATGGGCCAAGTCGGCCAGCCAATATGCCGAAGACCTTGTCAAAACGACGGCGGCCGCGCTGGCGAATCATCAGTATACGGTCACCACGCAGATCCTGAATGGAGATCCTGCTAGCATGATTGCCGCGCAGGGTGAGGCATTCGACCTCCTGGTCGTAGGATCACACGGGCGAACAGGTGCCGACCGGTTCCTTTTGGGAAGCGTTTCGCATTCAATCACCCATCGTTCGATCCGTCCCGTTCTGGTCGTGCGTTGACCGAAACCGACTGGGCGCTGTTGAGTACCATTTCGCACCGCGTGTTGTTTGCTCCGATGCACGGGTCCCGCACCCGGGAAGGCTGCCCTCACAACGCCGCAACCAAGCGGTTCCAGTCTACGCGATCGAGTTGCTCTGCACGGCGGGCTCGCCCGCGCTCTAGACCCAGATTCTCGCGCTTCGTCCCCTGTTCTGGGAGAATATTACGGATACGTAGGGCTTTACAATGTGGCCTCTATCCCGGACGATAGCCTCATGGTAGCGACCGCCATCGTGACGTTCGTGACGTTGGGGCGCCGAAAGCTCCAGGAAGGAGAAGGGCACTGGTTGAAGCTCATAAACGGGACTGTCATGCTTGGAATGGGGGCCGTCCTCATGCTCAAACCGGAGTGGCTCACGGAGCAGAGACAAATCCTTGCGGCGCGTGACTCGCACAAATCGTGCGGCTCGTGACCATGAACATGAAAAGGAGACATCCGTCCATGGACGCGCGAAGGTGCCAGCCGTTTGGATCCGGCATCGGCCGCGGGAAAGCGCCTGCAGCGCTCGCGGCCGTTTTGCTCGCCCTGTTTCCAGGAAATCCGAGCGCGACAAAGGACACCGACCACCAGGAGACCGACAGAGACGAACTTGTGGTGTTGCCGGCCGGTACGGTCGTCGACCATGATTATTTCGCCGTCGGCAAGATCGTGGAAATCTCCGGGACGGTAAACGGGGATGTCTATGCGGCCGGCCGGCAGATCCTGGTCGACGGCAGTGTCAACGGAGACCTGCTGGCGGCGGGCGGAACCGTGACCGTCTCCGGCACAGTGTCTCAAGATGTCCGTGCGGTCGGGGGCAAGCTGACCTTCAGCGGCGACATCGGTCGGAATGCCACCATCGCCGGGGGCAGCATCGACATCACGCCCTCGGCGCTTTTTCGCGGCAACATCATCGCGGCCGGTGGGCAGGTTGAACTTGGCGGCCTGATCCACCGGGATGCGCGCATTGCCGCGGGGAACCTCAGCGTCTCCAACCGCATCGGCGGCGACTTGACCGCTGCGATCGGCAACTTGCGCCTGTCGTCCAAAGCAGCGGTGGCTGGGAACCTCATGTATTGGAGCCGGCTCCCCGCCTCGATCGATCCCCAAGCCGTGGTCTCAGGACAGACCATCAGGCGGACAGTACCCAAGGATCTGTTGCCAACGCTCAAGGACGTCCTCGCTTTGCTTGTCGGTTTCAAACTCGTGGCGGCTGCGGCCAGCTTCATGTCGACGCTCGTGATCGGCCTGCTGCTGATGCGCCTGTACCCGGCTTCAACGCAGCGCGCACTCGCACACCTGTCACAGCAGCCGCTGGTATCCCTGGGTGTAGGCTTGCTCGGTCTGACGGCCATTCCGCTGGCGGCCGGGCTGCTTGCCGTGACGGTGCTGGGGATTCCACTCGCCGTCTTGCTTCTGGCTTGGTACGCCATCGCGTTGTACGTCTCGCGCGTCTTCACGATCGCGTTGCTGGGACGATTCGCGTTCGACCGGTTCGGTGTTCCCAACCGCGACCGCTGGGCCTTCATATTCGGATTATGCCTGTATTTCTTGCTGACCACCATTCCTTTCCTCGGCGCGTTTGCGACGCTCCTGGCCGTGCTCTTCGGCTTGGGGTCTGTCCTGCTGATGAAAAAAGATGCGTACGTCGAAGCCGGGGCGCAGCGACTGATCTAATCGAACACGGGAAAACGTTCGGAAGAGCGGCATGACCACGTTGCCGACGAGACTGCGGATCGAGAAAGGAACCGCCTACGCGTTGTTCGCTTACGATGTCGGTCAGTCCGTCGACCTGGACGAGGCCGAACGGCGGATGACGACGATCAAGGAGCGAAGCCGGATCAAACACAAGCGCCGGGCGCCCGCCTACTTCGACTACACGCCCGCGCCGCTGAGGATCGGCGCGGACACCGAGCCGCTCGCGATCGGGCGGTTCCGGACCAATCCGGGCGTGGACCTGCTGCTGTACGACTTCGGCGCCGTGTCGGTCACTTACACGATCCCGCTGAGCGGAGCTTTCTCCGACCTGCTGTCGCTCAGCCAGGACCTCTACGACCACGAGCAGCTTCTGGCCGAATCGCGTCGGCGGGTGGAAGACCTGCTGGCCGCCGTCGGCGAGGCCGTTGAGCGCCCCCACGTGGTCGACTCCGTGGAAGACTACGTGATCTATCACATCGAAGCATCGGCTCCCTCCCTCACCGGTTCGGATCTCATCAAGGACTACGCACAGGCGGTCGCGCAGGTGCTGCGCTCGGAATCGCAGAGCCTGGCTGAACAGGAGATCCAGGATGCGATCGGATATCGCCTGTCGTTCGGTCCCGACGACATCGCCGTCATCGACTGGAACGCCGCGCTTTTGCTGGGGCAGGATATGGAAGCGGTGCTAGCTGTGCTCGAATTTGCGAACGTCGAGCTGTTGGAGATGCGCCTGCTGGACCGCCACCTGGATCGGGCGCTGGACGAAGCCTACGAGACCCTATCCAAACACCGATGGACCGGGCTGCATCTGCCGGGAGCGGTGCGCACGGAACTAGAGCCGATCGCTCAATTGCAAGTGGACAGCGCGATTCTGTTCGAGCGGGTCACCAATACGTTGAAGCTGTTCGGTGACCAATACCTGGCCCGCATCCATCGCCTGACCTCCCAACGGTTTCACCTGGAATCGTGGGATGCGAGCATCACCAGAAAACTCCATACACTTGAAAGTATCTACGGGAAACTGACGGCGCAGGCGGCAGCCAGGCGCCTGGAAGTGCTCGAATGGATCATTATCGTGCTCATCGGGTTGTCGATCGTTGTCTCTCTCATAGCCGGCCCGGGCCACTGAACCCGACGGACTCGGGAAGAGGAACTCTTCGATGAAACTGGTCCGACCCCTGTTCATTCCGGCGCCCACTCAGGAGGCGCCGGAGCACGGTCGCTTGATCCTGCGCGACGGGACGACAGCTGCTGTCCGCCTTGCCCGGCCGGACGACGCGCCCGCTCTCCGCGATTTTGTGGATCGGCTGTCTCCGGAAGCCAGGCGCCACCGGTTCTTTGCCGAAACGACGCCGCCGGAGGACCTCATCGCCGCCCTCTGCGACGCCTCAAATCCCAAATCCCAATTGACCCTGATCGTAACCCGCATCTGGGAAGGCGCGTTGCGCATCATCGCCGCGGGCTCCTACCTAGCCAGAGACGGACATACCGCCGAAGTCGCCCTGGCCGTCGACGATGCCTTTCACGGCAAGGGGCTCGGCACACTGTTGTTGGAACGGTTGGCCTTGCTCGCCATCCGCCACGGCTTCCGGCGGCTGTGGGCCGTCACCCACGCCGACAACCTCGCCGTGCGCGAGGTGTTCCGCGAATCGGGGTTTGAGGTCCGCGAACGCCTGGCGGGTGGCGACATCGAGGTCGAGCTCTCGCTCGTTCCTACAGAGGCCAGCGTACACCGCTCCGAAATGCGGGATCGCCTCGCCACCGTCGCCTCCCTTCGGCCGTTCTTCCAACCGCAGGCCGTGGCAGTCGTTGGCGCCTCGCGCGACCCCCAGAGCATCGGATTCCGACTACTGGACGCGCTGCGCGCCGGCGGCTTCACCGGCCGCATCTATCCCGTCAATCCGCAGGCATCCGAACTGGCCGGCCTACCCGTCGCTCCCTCGGTCCGGGCGATCCCCGAACCGGCTGATCTCGCTGTGATCGCGGTGCCGCGTGACGCGGTGTTGCCGGTCGTAGATGACTGTGCGGCGCGCGGGTTGCGGGCACTCGTCGTTATCACCGCCGGTTTCGCCGAGGTTGACCAGAAAGGCTATGAGCTGCAACAACGTCTGGTGGAGAGAGTCCGCCAGCACGGCATGCGCCTGGTTGGACCCAATTGTTTCGGCCTGGTGAACGCCGATCCGGCCGTGCGGCTCAATGCGACATTCACCAACCTGTTCCCGCCCCCCGGACGGATCGCCATGTCCTCGCAGAGCGGTGCCCTAGGACTGGCCCTTCTGGGCGCTGCGCACCGGCTTCAGTTGGGCATCTCCACCTTCGTAAGCGTCGGGAACAAGGCGGACGTGTCGGGCAACGATCTCTTGCAGTATTGGGAGGAAGACCCGGCGACCGAGGTGATCTTGCTTTATTTGGAATCGTTCGGCAACCCACGTCGGTTCGCGCGCATTGCCCGCCGCGTCGGTCGGCGCAAACCGATTGTGGCTGTGAAGGCCGGACGCACTCCTTCGGGCCGGCGGGCCGCCGGCTCGCACACGGCCGCGATGGCGGCGAGCGACACGGCGGTCGAGGCATTGTTTCGACAGACCGGGGTGATCCGGGCCGAGACACTGGACGAGCTGTTCGCGCTGGCGGCCGGCCTGTCCGCCCAGCCGCTTCCGCCGGGGCGGCGCGTGGGCCTGATCACCAACGCGGGCGGCCCGGCCATCCTCTGCACCGACGCCTGCGAAGCCGCCGGCCTGCTCGTGCCGGAACTGTCAACCCGAACAAGGACTGCGCTCGCATCATTCCTCCCGCCCGCCGCCGCCCTCAAGAATCCGGTCGATCTCATTGCCTCCGCCACCCCCGCGCAATATGCCAAGGCGATCGAGACAGTCTTACAAGCGGAGGAGATCGACGCGTTGATTGTGCTGTACATTTCCGTCACCGCAACCGACACCTCCGGCATCGCAGAGGGCATCCGAGCGGGCATTGAAGCCGGCCGCGCCGCCGGAGCCACGGCAAAGCCGGTTTTGATTTGCTGGATGGCGGAGGGTGACCGGGACCGGACCTTCAACCTTTCCGGCGAACGGATTCCTACCTACCCCCTGCCGGAGATGCCCGCCCGCGTGCTGAGCAAGATGGCCGCCTACGCCGAGTGGCGCACACAGCCGCTCGGGATGGTGCCGGATTTCGACGACCTTGATCTCGTGACGGCCAAGGAGATCTGCCAAAAAACCTTGGCTCAGCGAGGGCCCGGGTGGTTGACCGTCGAGGAAACAAGAGCCGTCCTGAGGGCGACGGGACTGTCTTTGCTGGATGGCGGCCTGGCTCGGACCGCGGATGAGGCGGTCGAACTGGCCCGTCGGATCGGATTTCCGGTCGCAGTGAAGCTGGCATCGCATCGGATCGTCCATAAGACGGAAGCCGGCGGAGTTCTCTTGAATCTCGCGTCCGAGACACAAGTCCGCGAAGCGTTCGAGGCGATCCAGTTCCGGCTCGCGCAGATGCAGCAGCTTGAGGCGATGGATGGGGTTGTGGTGCAGCCGATGATTGCAGGCGGCGTTGAGGTGATGATCGGCGTCACCCATGATCCCTCGTTCGGTTCACTTGTCGCCTTCGGATTAGGCGGCGTGTATGTCGAAATCCTCAGCGACATCCGCTTCCGGGTAACGCCGCTCACGGACCGCGACGCCGCCGACATGATCCAGGACATCAAAGGCTATCGGCTCCTGACCGGCTACCGCGGCCATCCTCCCGCCGACGTGCCGGCCCTCGAAGAGGCGCTGCTGCGCATCTCCAGGCTGGCGGAAGAGGTGCCGGAGATCGTCGAACTCGACCTGAACCCCGTGTTCGCGTTGCCACCGGGCCAAGGCTACCGCGTCGTGGACGCAAGAATCGCCATCGGATCGATTGAGCACGCGGATACTCATCGGACAACCCGGAAGAACGGCGGCGCGGCACCTTCGCGCTAAATCCACCCAAGCCACCTCGGGTCAGGGTCGATCATAAGGGGTCGGGTCGATCATAAGGGGTCGGGAGTCTTTTCCAAATCTGGCACCTTCGCCGATATGGATTCGGTGAATTCGTTGACGCTCGCGAGGCATTCCTTTTAGGCTAACCTTCTGAGCTCCGTGAGGGGGCTTTCGATGGACAGAATCTGTCGGTCATCCTTGTCCGTTGACTTGTGACTTGCGGGCGTAGAGAAAATATTTCCATTGGCTTAAGAGGCTCTTCTCCCCAAATCGCGTTGAACGAGTCGCGAGGCGAGCAACCTCCTCTGGTGGCTCTCGCAGTCTGTCCGGGGGATGCGGCTTCTCCTGAGATGTAGGGAGATCGGTGGAGGTGGCGTGAAACGTCAGGTGGCCACGATGTTCGCATGGGCAGCGTAGCCTGGCGGGAGCTCTCGCCAGTCCTCCCCCTGGTCAGCCCGAAAGCTTGGACACAGGCCATACCAAGATAAGCCACGACATCCCAAATGTCGTGAAGTCTTCAACGGCAAACTCGCCTTCCATCATAGCCGACTCCACCCGGCGACCAGATCGGCCAACGACATGTCATGGCGGAGATAGGCCGCAAGCTTATCAGCTACGGTCAGTCGAGTGACAACGCCCATGGGCAGCTACACCTTGCGGTGTCTGATATCCTCAGGATACTTGTTATGCACCCCGACGAGGTTCCCTCTGTCTCCGTCACGGACACCCCGCTGGGGGTCAACTTCCTTCAGGTATCAGGCACGCCAGCGGTTTCGGCCAACCACATCCAACCAATACCGTTTGTTACCGTCGGACAATGGCTCCCAGTTGGGGAACTTCTTCTCATTTCGCTCCAAGGTACTCAAATTGCTTCTGGCCAGACGTTGTAACGCGAAGACGGCCCGCCAATCCCGGCTAGGTCAAGGCCAGCGACGACATGGGAAGAATTTCGAAGAATATCTTGTCCCTTTTTGTCGCGTTGAGCTTGCTCCGTGGGCCAAGGCGCTGAGGTTCCATGACGTGCTCACCCCCGACTGGGAAGCACACACTCAACCAGGAGGTGCAGCCGTGAGCCGGCATATCGGGATCGATCTGCACAAAAAGCCCTTTGAAAACCAAAGCGATCGCGAGTGTCCGTATCAAGACAGAGAGATTGATGCCACCGCTTTGACCCACCAGTGGCGAACGGACTTGCAGCCGGCAGCCTACATTCCGCCGCACCTGATCGAGATACGCGAATTAAAAGTTCTGACCCACCGCTCTCCAAGACAAGTTTCAACAAAGACGGTTCCCGCTCTGACTCCTTGAATCGTCAGTGGCGTGTCTGGGGCGAAATTCGAGGTTCCATAGCGCCCCCAGATGCTGTCCATGACGCCAACGCGTCCATCGACTCAGACCGCGGAACATCGCGGTGTGCGAAAGCAAGGCCACCGGAGTCGTTTCAAAGTCGTTTGAGCGGAGAGTTTCTAGAGAAAACAGTCAGATTGAGCTAGCCCCACTTTCGTGGACACCTCAAAACGCTGACAATAGCCCCGCGGAGGTATCCGATGGCCAAGCGCCAGCAGTTCACCAAAGAGTTCAAGCTGAAAGCCCTCTGGATCTGGAAATCCTTTGAGCTCATTAAGGGGTCAATTCGTTAAGGGGTCAGTCAATTCATTAAGGGGTCAGACCCCTTTTAGTCCTCCAGTTTCGACTTTTACATGCTGAAAGCCAAGCCTGGGTATTTCATCCGCGATCTCGCCTCTGACAGCGACCGGCTGGACGACGACCTCCAGCCAGACGGTGCGACCCTGATCGCGCCACACTGGTCTACCCGTCAACTCAAGACCCGGGATGGGTGCCACTTGCGCCGGTACCAACGCCGCCGGCTCGTCGAAATAGTTCTTGGCCTGGCTCCAATGGAAACGGCGGTTGCTGATTCGTTAGGAATGTGACGCCACCAACCTCCTGGTGGTTTGTGCAGCTCGCCTGCATCACGATGCTGCTCAAGCGATTTTGAGATAGGTTCTCGTGTTTTACCACCTCAAAAATGACTCCCGACCCCTTTTTATTTCGCCCCTTTTTTCAATGGCGTCCAGAGGGATGAATACCGTTTTCCTCATGTTTTCACCTTTGTTGACGCCGATGTTTTCACCTTTGTTGACGCCGCTCACGCACAGGATATACTTGGTCGCAAGACAAAATAATGAGGTGATGCGATGGATTGGCACCTGGCGCTTTGGACGGCTATCAGCTGGATGTTCAGCGGCGGGATTCTGTATCTCGTGTACCGCTTCGGCCTGAACAGCGCGATCGAGCAGGGTTTGAAATGGAACTCCTGGCGGAGCATCTTGTTGCTGCTGGGATTTGTCGTTTGCCTCGCCATGTTCGGAACGGAGTATCCGGATCAAGGGCTGCTCGTCGAATTTGACGAGGACGACCAAGCTCGCTTCATTGGCATCTTCTGTATCATCGTCCTTACATATGCCTTTGGCTACTTCGACGGGAAATCCCGGGAAAAGACTGCGTAGCAGGAGTTTCCTGCTTTCGTCACGCAGCCCCGCGGCCCTCCCCACCCTCCGTAGAATTCCTCTACTGGCTCCCACTGTTCCGCGGTGAGTAGAATAATCTGCCACCCAATCACCATGGGAGGTGGGTTATGACACACTGCACACACCGGGAGGCCTTCGGGTCTCTTCTCGGTCTCGCCCTCTTGCTCACCGCAACCGGCTGCGTAACCACCTCGGATCTGGACAAACTGGAGCACAACCTGGCGCAAAAGGTCGATGCCCAGACGAGATCCGTCCGGTCGGAGGTCGCCACTGTTCGCGACCAAATCAAAGCCGTCAAAGCGGAAGTGGAAGGTTTGCGCGCCCAAATCGGCACGTTCCAAATGGACATGCGGGCCGCGCTGGAGGACGAGAAAAGGACGGATGCCTTGCGGGATCAAATCCTCAAGGATCTGACTCTCGTTGCAACCGGCACGAAAAAGGCGGTCGAAGGTTCTCAGGCTGCCGCGCAAGAAGAGTTGAAGAAACTCGAAGCGGTGACCGGCGACGCGTCCAGGCAGGTCCAGGCACTGCAGCAGGTGGTCTCCACGGTCAGCGCCAGGATGGAACAGTTGCCCGCCCAGGTCGGTGCGCTGAGCGGCGATCTGCGCGCGTTAACCGACACGCTGTTGGGGACTTACGCGCTGGAAGAAGCGGCGTTAAAGGACCGCTTGAGAGCGCTGGATGAGATGAAACGGCGCCTGAAGCCCTTCGAAGCCCGGCAGCCGGGCGAGGCCGGAGCGGCCAGATGATAAGGAAAGAGGGTTGCCGCGTGGGCCGTGTTGCCGGAGCAAGCCTATCGAAGACCGTGCCGACCAATCGGAGGGAGGTGAGGGCGATGCCCGTGTATGAATATAAATGTCTGGACTGCGGCAAAGAAACCGTGCTGTCCCTCAGCTTGAAAGAGCGGGAAAGCGGAGCGGCGGTCTGCCCGTCCTGCAAGAGCAAGCGGATGGAGCAATTGTTTACGAGTGTGATGGCGAAGACCAGCCGGAAGAGCTGACACCCGTCACGTCTGACGTTTCAAGCTCAGCATATAACTGGTCAGGTCGTTGAGCTCCTGCTCGGTGAGCGGGAACTTCGGCATGATCGACCCGGGGGAGACCGATTGCGGGTCGCGGAAGTGCCGGAGGTGCCATTCGCGTTCGGGCCTGAGATCGCCGACATACGAAAGATCGGGCCCGACCGCTCCTCCCTCTCCGTGAATCCGATGGCAGCCCGAACAACCGTATTTTGCGTAGATCTCCTTGCCGTGTGCGATGGCTGGATCCACCCGCGGCACGGCATAGAGATTTTTGAGGGAGATTCCCAGTAAGGAAAAGACGACGACCAGAAATACCGCCCCGGTTCCGATCGCCACAGGACGCGAAGACGGATGGCGGGCCGGATTCCGGTCGATAAACGGCCACAACAGCAGCACCAGCACAAAGAGCGTCGGCAGGATCCACGTGGCCACCGGCTCGAGCGGCCCGTGCACGTATTTCAGCAGTTCATAGTAGAAAAGGAAGTACCACTCTGGGACGGGCACAAAACTGGTGTCGGATGGATTGGCTTTGTCGGTGAGCGGAAAGGGAACGGTGAGGGCGAGCGCCGCGATCATCAGGAACACCCCCAGCATCGCCACCGCATCCATGTATACCTGCCGGGGATAGAAGGTCTCGCTTCCCAGCGCCGCGCGGTCTTCGCTCCACGGTCCGGCCGGTCCAACCCGCCTCAGGATGAACAGGTGCAATGCAATGCAGGCCACAGTCAGCGCGGGAAGGAAGAGGACATGGATCGCAAAGAATCGGGACAGCGTGAGCGCCCCCAGCGTCTCCCCGCCGCGCAGGACCCGCACCAAAAACTCTCCGACCAGCGGGACAGTCCCGACCATGTTGATGCCGACTTGCGTCGCCCAATAGGCTGTCTGATCCCACGGCAGCAGGTAGCCCGTGAATGCGAAGGCCATGACAAGCAGAAACAGCACCACGCCGACCATCCACATCAGTTCCCGCGGCGGCTTGTAGGCGCCGTAGAGAAAGACCTGCAGCATGTGCAGGCCGATCGCGACAACCATCCCGGACGCTCCCCAGTGGTGCAGTCCTCTGACGAACCCGCCGAAGGCCACCTGAGTTTCGATGAAGCGAACACTGTCGTAGGCATGGTCCGGGGTGGGCGCGTAATAGACGGCGAGAAACATGCCAGTGACGGCCTGCAGCACGAAGAGGAAGAGCGTCACCGACCCGAACACATACACCCAACTGGCGCCGCCTGGGATGGGCTCGTCGAGGAGTGTGCGCTCGATCGGCTTGAGCTTCAGCCGGCTGTCAAGCCAGTCATATAATCGAGAAGCCATGCCTCTCTCGTGCATTACAATTCCACGCTTCGCGGTAAACCGGCCTTAAATTCCTTGTACTGAACCAGCAATCGGCCGTTCTCGATTTTCAATGGCAACCGGTCCAGGGGCCTTGGCGCAGGCCCGCCCAAAACCCGGCCCGTGATGTCGAACACGCTCCCGTGACACGGGCACTTGAATTGCTGGTCGCCTCTGTCCCAGTGATAGCCGCACCCAAGATGGGTGCACATCGGCGAGAAGACCGTCACCCGCCCGTCGCCTTCTTTGACCACCCAGACAGCTTTGTTGACCTTCGTCTCCATCCAGCCGTCTTTGATGGTCGCCACGTAATCGAGCTGCTTCGGCTCGCCGACAGGCAATTCATCGAGCCCTCCGACGTCCACCCACGATGATTCCCGACGTTTCAACGCCGGTGAAACGAAGTAGCCGACCAACGGCACCGCCAGGCTGAGCCCGATCACGGTCGCCGCCGCGGCGGTGACCCACGCGAAGAACGTGCGCCGCGATCCGACCGGCGTGAAGAAGCCCGGCGTCTGCTTATCTTTGGGCTCATCCGGCGGATTCATGCATGATTCCTCACGTGGAGGCTGACGGCCAACAGCGAAGAGCCGACAGCCCATCGCTTAGAGGGATCGCCTGCTCGAGGCTCTGAACATGCTCCTCTCCCAGCCTCTCCATAGCCAATTGTCGGACCCCATTGGCATGCTTCAGTGCCATGGGATATTTTCGGAAGATGCCGCTCCGTCAACGCGCCGTGATGAGCTGGCCGGACGCCTGCCGCCGGCTGGTTTCTCTTGGTCCGATCGCCCGCGTGCCTTCATGGCTTTCCCGTGGAAGCCGGGGGGCAGGTATTGATCCCCAAGAGCTTCCATGCCGGACAGAAGCCAATGGCTCCCGTCACCAACGCCACCGCGCCGACCACGAAGGCAATCCCGGCGCCCCAAGGAGGAAGCCCCGCAAACGCGCCAATCCCCAACAATACGATGCCCAGTACGATCCGAATCGGCCGCTCGACTCCGCCAACGTTACACGTCATGGCCGCACCTCCATACCAAGCTTCGCTTGATCCGGCCGCTCTTCTCCGCTTTCTTGCGAGTCACGCGGCCGGAGAGAGTCCTCAACACGACTGCGTAGCCTTTGCGAATGGATTCACCCGTGTCGTGTCCGGTCTTGCCGACTCACACACTATATAGGAGTCGGCCGCCCAGATAAAGATTCTTTGAAGGCCGCTTCGACATGTCGATCTTCAGCCGTTCGTTCCTCGTCGCGTGAAGACCGGCATGGTTTTCCACAGCTCCATTGTCAGCAGCGGCACCAAGCCGACCCCGATCGCCAGCATCCAATGCTTCGGATCGAACGGGCTGACCTTGAAGACCTCGCGCGCCGCCGGCAGTGCGATGATCAGGATCTGTAGGGCGGCCGAAGCGCCGGTCGCCCAGACCAAATGACGATTCGACAAGACGCCGATGGAGAAGATCGACCGCCGGTCGCTCCGGCAGTTGAAGGCGTGGAACAATTGCGCCAGGACCATCGCCGTGAAGGTCACCGTGCGCGCCCGTTCGAGGCTTTGGTCCATGGCGTACAGGCAGGACGCAAAGATCAGGATCGTGCTTACGGCGATGAGGGTTCCTTGGCCAAACAGGAGCAACAGCCGCCGCCGAGACAGGAACCGTTCCTTCGGGTCGCGCGGCGGGCGGATCATGATGTCGGGTTCCTTCGGATCGGCGGCCAACGCAAGCGCCGGAAAACCGTCGGTCACCAGATTGATCCAGAGAATCTGGACTGGCAGCAGCGGCAAGGGGAGCCCAGACAGCGTAGCTAGCAGCATGAGCAACACCTCGCTAAGGTTGCACGAAAGGAGATAATGAACCGATTTACGAATGTTGTCGTAGATCGCCCGTCCTTCCTCAACCGCCGCCGCGATCGACGCGAAGTTGTCATCCGTCACCACCATATCGGAGGCTTCTTTGGTGACGTCCGTGCCGGTGATTCCCATTGCGACGCCGATGTCCGCCGCCTTCATCGCCGGCGCGTCGTTGATGCCGTCGCCCGTCATCGCTACCACCGCGCCCCGCGCCTTCCAGGCCTTGACGATCCGAAGCTTGTGCTCGGCCGACACGCGCGCATAGACAGCCACTTGCTCAACGCGCTCCGCCAGGTCCCGGTCGGACAAGGCGTCCAGTTCGTGTCCTGCCAGTGCCTCCCCCTGCCCGTTCACGAGACCCAGGTCTTTGGCGATCGCAATCGCCGTCTCCTTATGATCGCCCGTAATCATGACGGTGCGGATCCCCGCTTCCCGACATTGCCGGACGGCGAGTTTCGCTTCCGGCCGCAGGGGGTCCTTCATCGCGACAAGGCCGAGCAACTCCAGTGACTGTTCAATGTCCGCGGCCTGGAGGTCGACCGGTTTGTCGTCCAACCGCCGGCGGGCGACTCCCAACACCCGTAAGGCTTCGTGGGCGAACGTCCAGTTGACCTCAAGAATTCTTCGCTTCGCCGACTCATCGAGCGGCTTGACAACGCCATCGACCGTCAGCACCTGGGCGCATCGTTCGATCAACACATCCGGCGCGCCCTTTGTAAACGCAGCGATCCCACCGGGGGTGTTGCGGAGCACGGTCATCATCTTGCGTTCCGGGTCAAACGGAATCTCTCCGATGACAGGCGCCTCCGCCTCGAGCGATTCTTTCCACAACCCGAGCTTCGCCGCCGCCACCAACAGCGCGCCCTCGGTTGGATCGCCGAACACCCGCCAGGCTCCATCCACACAGCGCAGAATCGCCCCGTTGCAGAAAACGGCCGCGGTGAGCAATGCGCGGACCACCTCCCCCTCTCCCTTGCCCCTCTCAGCAAGGGAGAGAGCTGGGGTAAGGGGGCGAATCTCGCCCTCCGGTGTATACCCTTCGCCGGTCACTTCAAACGTGCGGCCGTCGATGAAAAGACGCGTAACCGTCATCTCATTTTTGGTCAAGGTGCCGGTTTTGTCGGTGCAGATCACGGTCGTGGATCCCAGCGTCTCGACGGCGGGGAGCCGGCGGATCAGCGCATGGCGCGCGACCATCCGCGTGACGCCCAGCGCCAGCGCGATTGTGACAATGGCGGGAAGTCCCTCGGGAATGGCCGCCACGGCCAGACTCACCGAGGTCAGGAACATCCCAACCAGAGGTTCTCCGCGCCACAACCCCAGCCCAAAGACGACCGCCACAACCCCCAGCGAGAGATAGAGCAGGAGATGGCCGAGTTGTTCGAGACGGTGCTGCAGCGGCGTGACCTCCGGCTCGGCCGCCTGGAGCATCGTCGCAATCCGCCCCAATTCGCTATTCAACCCGGTCGCGACGACCACCGCTCGCCCTTTCCCAGCGACCACAACCGTGCCCATGAACACCAGGTTCCGCTGTTCGGCGAGGGGATAGTCATCGCCGCTCAGGGTGGTGGGAGATTTGTCCACCGGCGTGGATTCGCCAGTGAGCGCCGCTTCCTGCGTCCGGAGAGCGGCCGCATAGATGAGCCGCGCGTCGGCGGGCACATGGTCGCCCGCTTCGACCAGGAGGAGGTCGCCCGGCACCACCTCACGCGCGGGGATTGATCGGGCCGTCCCGTCCCGCACGACCCGCGCCGTCGCGACCGAAAGCTTTCTCAACGCGGCCAGCGAACGCTCGGCCTTGAACTCCTGCGCGAAGCCCAGGGTGGCGTTCAGCAACACAATCGCGAGAATGGCGCCCGCATCGATCCATTCCTGAAGCAACCCGGACACGACCGACGCGCCGATCAAGACCCAGATGATGAGGCTGGAAAATTGGGCGAGGAACAGAGACAACGGCGACGGCGGCGGGGTCTCCGGCAATTCGTTCGGCCCGTGCAGGGCGAACCGGCGCGCGGCCTCCCGCTCGCTCAATCCGCGATCCAGGTCGGAGCCCAGTTCTCGAACCACCGCCTCAGACGGCATCGCATGCCAGGCAACGGGCTGTCGGGATTGCGCCTGCGCCATGCGTCCGCTCCCCGCTACCGAAACAGAAGCCATAGCCCGAGGAAATAGCCGACGATCATCGCCATGCTGTCAGGTTCGATCAGGAGATAGCGCTTTTCCACCCGATACATGATGCCCATGAGTCCAATGTTCATCAGCAGGATGCTCCACAGGGCCGTCAGCGCGTGCGCAGGATCGACCGCGCTCAGCAGCGGCCCTTCGCGAAAGGCCGCGTCGGCGAAAAAGAAGGCCGCCATGTTGAAGGCGTTGCTCCCGAAGAGGTTACCGACGGCCAGGTCGAACGCCCCCAGGCGCACGGCCGCCAGCGAGGTCACCAACTCGGGCAAAGAGGTGGTGATCGCCACCAGCGACGTGCCGATGTATGTCGCGCTCACACCGGTCTGTTCGGCAATCTCCCGAGCGGAACCGGCCAGGATTGGCGCGGCCACCAGCAAGGCCAGCGCCGCAACCGCGAACCCCGCGGAAGCCCACCGGAGCGCCGCGCGCCTGCCGACCGGACCGTCAGCAGCGAGCACCGCCGCTTCCACAACCGCCTCCTGTTCGCGCTGGCGGCGCTTGACATCTTCCTGCCGGAAGACGACACGCATGCCAAGGACGTAGATCATCAACAGCAGCACGCTGCTGAGGCCGATCCCCGCATGTTCGATGTCAGGCCTCAGCAACACGAGAAACGCAGCCAGTCCGGTCAGAACCATCGCCAGGGACGCCACCAGCGTGTGCTCGAACGCGGCCTGCTGCCAAACCCGTTTTTTCCGGTGAAGCAAATCGATCAGACCCAACGTCAGCATATTGCTCATCCCGGCGCCAAACAGGTCGCCGGCCGCCAGGTCCGGCGCCTTCAGCAGGCTCGCGCTCATGGTCGTGAAGACTTCCGGCAAGGACGTGGCGGCGGCCATCAGCAGCACGCCGATCCACAGTCGGCCCAACCCCGTCAACTCAGCAATCCGATCGCCGTATTGCGAGAGTTTGGTGCCGGCGATCACGATCGTCACGGCGCTCAGCGCGAAGAGCCCCCATGTCGTCCACATCGAGACATGTCCTGCAGAGCGGGGAGTCGCACGCGCCGTTTACCGAGCAAGCGACCGGACATAGGCCAGCACGTCTCGGCTCTCCTGCTCCGACAGCCGCAGTTTCCACGCCGGCATGTTTGGTTTGCCCTCGTGCAGCGTCTTCAGCAGTTCCTCGTCGGATTTGCCCTTGGTCGACGGCGTGGCGAGGTTCGCCGGCTCCGGCCCGAGCAGCCGGTAACCGTCGCCTCGACCCTGCGGGCCGTGACAGCCTGCACAATGCCGCTGATACAACGCCTTGCCTTTCGCCAGGTCGTGGGCTGGCGTGCCGGGTTCCGCTGGCGCGGGAGTTCCACCCATAATCCCCAGAGTCCAGAGCGCTACCACCCCCTTCAGCCACATCCTTCTCATCGCGTCACCTCTTCCGAAACCGCCTCCGACACGTCGTCTGTGAACCGTTGCTCCTCGGCAGCCGGATCCCCCGGCCGGTCGCCAGGTTCCTCGAACCAGCCGTACAACGCTGGCAACACGACCAACGTGAGCAGCGTCGAGGTGAAGAGCCCGCCGATCACCACGGTCGCCAGCGGCCGCTGCACTTCGGCCCCGATGCCCTGCGCGACCGCAAGCGGCAGGATCCCGAGCAGCGTCGTCATCATCGTCATCATGACCGGCCGAAGCCGCAATGTGCAGCCGGCGAGAATCGCCTGGTCCGTCGGCCGCCCTTCGCGCCGGAGCTGATCAATGTAGGACACCAGCACGATCCCGTTCCCCACCGCCAGGCCGAACAGTTCGATGAAGCCGACGGAGGCCGGCACGCTCAGGTACTGGCCGGTGAGCCACAGCGAGACGACGCCGCCGATCAGTGCGAAGGGCAGATTGAACATGATCAGCACCGCATATTTCCACGAGCGGAACGTGAGGAACAAGAGAAAAAGAATCAGGCCCAGCGTGATCGGCACCACCACCGTCAGGCGCGCGTTGGCCCGCTCCATGTTTTCAAAGGCGCCGCCCCATGTCACGACGTAGCCTTGCGGCAGCCGCAGCTCCCTCGCCAATTTGCGCCGCCCCTCATCTACCACGCTCCCGATATCCCGGCCCACGACATTGAATCCGATAGAGATGCGGCGGCGCACCTGCTCGCGACTGATGCGCGCCGGTCCCTCCTGCATCTCAATGGTTGCCAGCTCGCTCAGTGGGATCGGCGCGCCGGAGGCGGCTTTGACGCGAATCTCGCCGATGGCCTTGACGCTGTTGCGATACGCTTCCGGAAATCTGAGGATGAGCTGAAACCGGCGCTCGCCCTCATACACGTGCGTTGCGGGCTTCCCGCCGACGGCCGTAGTGAGAATTTCATGGATATCGGCGACATTGATCCCATAGCGGGCGATTCTTTGCCGGTCGATCTTCACGGTGAGATACGGCTGGCCGGCGATCTGTTCCACCTTGAGATCCTTCACGCCCCGCACCGTACGCATGAGATCGGCGATTTCGTCCGCTTTCTGCTTGAGCACGGTCAGGTCATCGCCGAACAGCTTGATCGCACATTCGGTCCGGATGCCGGAGATCATCTCGTCCAGGCGCTCTTGGATCGGCTGGCTCATGAGGACCGAAATCCCGGGAATATCGGCCAGCCGCCGGCGGATCGCCTCTACGAGATCCGATTTGGTCTTGGCAGTGGTCCACGTCTCCCGCGGACGCAGCAAAACGACCGGGTCGCTTTCGTTGGGCTCTTCCGGCGCGTTGGCGATCTCGGACCGGCCGATCTTGCTCACCGCGAGGCGCACTTCCGGAAACTGCAGCATGGCCCGTTGCGCGCGTTTCTCGATCTCAATGGACTCTGACAGTGAGACACTCGGCAGCCGCATGATCTGGGGCGTGAGGGCGCCTTCGTCCAGGATCGGAATGAATTCTCGTCCCACGAAGGGCACCAGCAGAAGGCTGACCGCCAACAAAGAGACCGCCCCGCTCAACACTCCGATGCGATGCCACAGCGTCCAGCGGAGCACGGGCAGGTACCGCTGCTTCATCCACCGCGTGAGCCGCGTTTCGCGCGCGTGATCGCCGCGCAGCACCATGGAGGCTAACACCGGCGAGAGCGTCAGCGTCACGAGCACCGAGACCAGCAAGGCAATCACGAGGGTATAGGCGAGTGGAGCGAACATCTTGCCCTCCATTCCGTGCAGGGTCATCAGCGGTAGGAATACGACGCTGACGATCAGAATCCCGAACAGGATCGGCCGGCCCACTTCCTTGGTGGCCTGCAGGGTCAGGTCCAGCTTGCTGCGCTCCGGGTGCGGGTTCTGCGACAGGTGGCGATACACGTTCTCGACGACCACCAACGAGCCGTCGGCGATTTCGCCGATCGCGATCGCCAACCCGCCCAGGGTCATAAGGTTGGCCGAAAGACCCAGCCGCTGCATCACGATGAACGTGACGAGCGGGGTCACCAGGAGCGTCACGGTCACCACGATTGCGCTGCGGACGTGGCCCAGGAACAGGAAGAACACCAGGACGACCAGGAGAACGCCCTCGATCAGCGCGTCCCGCACCGTGTTGACGGCGGCAGTGACCAGCTCGATACGGTCGTAGAACGGCACAATCCGCAGGCCTCCCGGCAACGCATTCTCGCGGTGGAGGGTCTCGATCTTCTCCTTCACCGCGTGCACGATCTCCCGCGCATTGCCGCCGCGGAGCATGAGCACAATCCCGGCGACCACTTCGCGCTCTCCGTTGAGCACGGCCGCACCGTGCCGCACGGCATGCCCGATCCGCACCTCCGCCACATCGCGCACGAACACCGGCGTGCCGCCGGCCTCTTTGACGACGATGTTCTCGATATCGGCGACGGAGGTCACCAGGCCCAAGCCGCGCACGATCGCCCGTTCCGCGTGGCGCTCGAGCACGTTGCCGCCGGAGTTGGCATTGTTCTTGGCAACCGCATCGAACACCTCGTGAAGCGTCAGGTCGTACTTGCGGAGCTTGGCCGGCTCCACGAGCACTTGATACTGCTTCACGAATCCGCCCAGAGCGTTGACGTCGATCACCCCGGGCACGCTCTTGAGTAGGGGGCGCAATACCCAGTCTTGGATGGTCCGTTGGGTCGTCAACTCCTCCTCGATGGCGTTGGGATCGGCGGCGTCCACGTCTGGTCTTTCCAGATAGTACTGGTACACCTCGCCCAACCCGGTCGAAACCGGAGCCAAGACCGGCTCCACGCCGGCTGGCAGGCGATCCTTCACGGCGATGAGCCGCTCCAGCACGAGCTGGCGGGCGAAGTACAGATCTACCTCATCCCGGAACACAAGTGTGATCTGGGAGAGGGCGAACTTGGAAAGGGAACGAATCTCGGCGAGTCCCGGAAGGCCGGTCATCTGCAGCTCGATCGGGAAGGTCACGAACCGTTCGACCTCCACCGGCGCCAGTCCCGGCACGTCGGCGAGGATCTGGACTTGGATGTTGGTCGTGTCCGGAAAGGCATCGATCGGCATGGATTGAAACGCAGAGACTCCGGCGACCGCAAGCCCGCAAGCCAGCCCCAGCACCAGGACGCGCTGGCGGAGTGACCATCTGAGCAGGACATCGATCATCGGGCAGGCTCGATCTTGAATTTCTCCGCCTCCGATTTCAGCAGGAAGGCGCCTTTGGTGACGACCCGCTCACCTTCCTGCAGGCCGTCCACAACGACCACGATGTCCCCGCTCTCTTCGCCCAGCTTCACCGGGCGAGCCTCGAACTGCTCTTCATCCCGTTGCACGAAGACGATCTTTCCGGACGACCCGCTCTGTACCGCGGCGAGGGGTACGGTCAGAACACCGGACTTTGGCTGCGCATAAGCCCGCACGAGGGCGAACATCTCGGGCTTGAGAAGCTTGTCGGGGTTGGGAACCGTGATCCGCATGCGCATCGTCCGCGTGGCGGGGTCCAAGACATCCCCGAGATAGGTGATCGTGCCGGCAAACACCGCGTGGGGATAGGCCGCCGCCACCACCTCGACGGACTGGTCCTTGTGAATGAACTGCACATCCTTCTCAGGAACGTTCCCAATGACCCATACCTCCGACAGGTCGGCGATCGTGAACAGCTTCTGGGTTGTCTCCACCACTTCGCCCCGGGTGATATTCCGCATCACCACACGGCCGGCAAATGGCGCACGCAGCGGGACATCGGCGCGGATCGTCTGCTCGTGATCCAACCGCCGAATCTCTTCTTCCTGAACCCCCAGCAGCTCGAGACGGTTCCTGGCCTCGCGTACCTCCGCGCGAGCCGTTCTCCACTCCGCTTCGCGTTTCTGAAACTCGGCCAAACTGACCGCCCGGTGCTGGTGCAGATCGCGAGCCCGCTTATAGGCCAATTCCGCCTCGTGCAGTTTCGCCGTCGCTTTGAGATACGAGGCCTCGGCCAACCCGAGCTCCGTACTGTGGAGCAAGGCCAGCAGCTCGCCTTTCTTGACGTCCTGGCCGAAATCCACATAGACCTCCACCACGCGCCCGCGAATCAGCGACGTGACTTCTGCTAACTCATTTTCGTTGGGTTGGACGGTGGCGGGAAATTCCCGATACAAGCGGAATTCGCCACGGGTCACGGGATGGACTTCGATCCTCGCCCGCGCGATCTCGTCACGTTTCAGGTGCAAGATTCCGGAAGGCGCGGGGGTCGGGGCGGACTTCGCCCCAGAAGCTTCGTCTTCCTTCCTGCCACAACCCAGAGGGCCAACCAGACATACCAGTATGACAAAGGCGCACGCTCTTCGGAGTGAGCGCGAACGACCACCTGGCGGCGGCATCGGTTTTTCACAGCGGGGCAAGGAGGTCTTCACGATCTCCCAGGAATCTGTCGTGTTCACGGGAAACTCGGAGATCGGACGACAGGAAGGGCGGAACTGCATGCCACACCCGCGCCGGCACCCGTGACCCGGCTTACCCTAACAAGGCCGCAATCAGACCAACGCGATGCCTGGCAAAGGCCCTAATGACACAGGGAACAACGCAAGGCCAATGCCAGTCATGGCCACTGGAAGAGGGCAATTCCTTAAAGGGTCTCGCGGCGGGGAACCGAACTCGTCAGGTGACACCGTGGCAGAATGGGACAAATTCATTGAGAGCCCAGGCCCAAAATACCACGCAATGTGGCCGTCACGGTTGTGGAAAAGTGAAGGCAGTGGGCCGCGGTGTTCTCGTCCGAGGACGGCACCCGCTGGTTGCTCATGAACAGGTATCCGCCTGCTTAATCCATCGATTTGATTGCCCGTACAACACGAGCAACCTACCCATGGCCGTGACGATGGTGAAGCTCGGACACATGGGGATGATCGTGCACCAGGGGCGGATGCCGGTGCAGATGCGCGTGCGGCTGTCCAATCACAGCATGGTCGTGCCCATGCTCGTGATGCTTGCCATGCACGTGAGCATGATCGTGCTCCAATTCGTCATGAGCATGTTCGTGGCTGTGGCGCTCCCGGAGGAGAAGAAACAAACCCGCCGCCATCAACGTCGTGGCCAGACCTTCACTCGTTCCCCACCGCTCACCTAAGATCGGAACCGCAGCGACCGCACCGATGAAAGGCGCCGTGGCGAAATAGCCCGCTTCTCGGGCAGCCCCCAATATCCGCAAGGCGCGCATGTCCAACACCAGGCTTAGTCCATAGCTGATCAATCCGAGCACCAGCGCAGACAGGAGAATCGAAAGGCTCGGCAAACTCTGGCCTGTGGCGACGGCAAGGCTCAACGTACAAGTTCCGGCTCCCAGTGTTTTGAGGCGGGTCGCCACAATAGGATCCCGGAGCGACAATTGCTGCGTCAGGTTGTTGTCGATGGCCCAGCACAAACAGGCGCCTAAAAGCGCAAGGAAACCAAGCACGTCGCCGTGCAGGGCCTGCGGCTGATAACTCAGCACGGCAGCGCCGACGAAGATCAGGCTTGCGCCCGCAACCTCCCAACGCCCTAAATGTTCCCGGAACAAGAACACTGCCAGGACCATCGTCAGCGGTGCCTCCAGGTTCAGGAGCAGCGAAGCCAGAACCGCGGACAGACGCTCCAACCCCCACAACATCAACACAGGACCCAGGGCGCCGCCAGCGAGGATGACGCCGGCCAACAACCTGGCATCGGACCGACGTATCGGCGCTTCTTGGTGAGGCGCGCTTGATCTTCGGTAGAACAACAGCTCAAAGGCGAACAACCCCAAACCCGCCCCAAGATACAGCAGGCCGGCAATAAGCAGAGGACCGGCTTCAGGAAGCAGGAGCTTCGCGAGCGGGGGACTGACGCCGAACAGGGCCGCGGCGGTCAGACCGTACGCCGCCCCCCGAGCCTGCGATGAAGCGGAAGGCACAAACATTCACTCAATCAACAAATAAATGACCCCGGGAACCGTCATCCCTGCAAACCTGCCCCCAACTATAAACCTCTATAACCAGAGATCGGGCCGATCCGCCAACTCATCTTCCTCTGACCGATTCACGCCCGCTTTCCAACGATCGGGTCATCTTTTCCCATAATAAGAGGCCCGTGAGACAATGGCTTAGAGGAAAAGATCGAACAGGGAGGAGAATGAGAATCCTCGAATCTTCTCTGGTTGTCTATCCTCCGTGCAGGCTCGAAGCACCAATTTCTCTCCCGCGGTTTCCGCAAGTTCAGCCATGGCTCGGTTTAGATTAGCCTCCAATTGCACTTCTTTCCGCTTTTGTTCTTCCGGTGAATACTCAGCCAAGGCTTTGCCCGGGACCCTGACTCGGAGTGCATCGTCGGACCAGACCGGTCCCTCACAGGGTTGCAGTTGGAACGCATCCAGGTGAACACGGACGGGTCGGAACGCCCAGCCCGCGATCTCCGCTCCTCCATACCAGATTGGAAAGTCGGTGGTCGCATCAACAGCGAGGAACGCCCCGACGGCCGCAGGGTTCCACGCAGTTGCGACCCCGATGGCGGTCGTCCACGCTGAGACATGTAGAAGCCAGCCGGTCACCCAGTACTGCCACCGGACCGCCCCGTAGTCATGGATGAGTCCGGTCACCGCGATATCGGCACCGGTCTGATGACCAAGCGCACGGATTTGATCCTCGGTGAGCGGAGCCCCAGCAGGGGCAAGATCGGCCAGCAGCCGGCGGGTCTCATCAAAGGGCACCACCATGATTCCGCTGTGGCGAGCGAGGTGCTCCGTGAGAAAACGCTGGGCCGTAATCTGAATCTCTTCCTTCATCTGAGCTAGAAGAACGGGATCAATCTCCGGGGAAGGGGCCTCTTCGAACGAGTGAATCTGCGTACTCTTGGTGATCGGTGCTTCCAGGATCACCGGTCCCACTACGACTTTCAGGGGAGAAGCCGTCAAAGAAGCCGGAGGTCTGCCTAGCGTGATACAGCCTCCTAGCATCCCACAGAGAGCGATCATGCTCATACACTGCAAAATTCGATATGTAGTGAAACCATTTCCATCTGTCCTCGCCACTGCCATTGCCTCTCGATGTGGCCCCCGGACGGCCATGGAAGCGACCGCAGAGGTACCGCGGCCGCGATGTGCCGCGCGAAACACGCTGGACGCCATTACGCACGGCTGGGTGTGGGTTAATGAAGTACCTGCTTCGGCTGGGTGTTACCGACCGAGCGGAGGATGAAACGGCAGGGAATTGTGTCCCGGGACCAACGCCGCCGGGGCTTCGCCGTCGCACGGGGAGATGGGACAGCACCCTTCGGGTACAGCTTGGGGGACAGACAGAAAAGCCAGATGGCAGGGACAGCCATCCTCGCTTGCCTGACCTAGGTTCACCGGTTCTGCAGGGGACCGATTTGACAGCGTTGGCGAAGCATGGGGCGCAAGGCTGCGCCACTCATCGAGACAACTCAAGCCGGTCAACTGGACACTTAGCAGCAGGATCAACCCGATCAAGAAGAGGCGGGTGAACGGTTTGGAAATCATCTCGGGCCCATTCTAATCCGCTGAGCGATGTCCGCCAAGCCCGAGCCAAGAAGCAGCCACAGAGCGGTAGCCTTTCATCTATAGCCTTTCGCCACGAGTCTCGACTCGCCACCGCCACATCGCATACGCCGCCGGGATCACGAACAGGGTCAGAAGCATGGCCGAGAGCACGCCGCCCACCTGCGGCGCGGCGACCCGCTTCATCACGTCCGCGCCGGTCCCCGTCGCCAGCATGACGGGGACCAACCCCAGCACGTCCACCAAGCCGATCATGGCCATGGGCCGGATGCGCTCCACCGCGCCGAGATGGACGGTCTCCAAGAGATCCTCCAGAGTTTTCAACCCGCCCGCCGCCTTACGGCGGGCGCAGGCCTCGTCCAGATAGGCGAGCATCACCGCGCTCGTTTCGGCCGCGGTGCCGACGACGGTAATGATCCCCACCCAGACCGCAACGCTCATGTTGTACTCCAGCACGGCCAGATACCAGATCGCGCCGACCAGCGCAAGCGGCACACCCAGCATGACCATGAGCGTTTCGGCGACGGACCGGAACGTCAGGTAGAAGACCACGAAGATGATCAGCAAGGTCAGCGGGACCACGACCTCCAGCCGTTCCCGCACCCGTTGCATGAATTCGTACTGCCCGGACCAGGCGATCGTGTAGCCCGGCGGCAGCTCGATTTTTCCCTGCACAGCGCGCTTGAGGTCCTCCACATACCCGCCGACGTCCCGCCCGGCCATATCGACATAGACATAGGCCGCGAGGCGGCCGTTCTCGTCGCGGATCATCGGCGGGCCGCTCACGAAGCGCAGCGTGGCAAGTTGCGCCAGCGGCACCTGGATACCCGCCGGCGTCGTCACGAGGACCCGCTTGAGCTTCTCTGGATCGTCGCGCAGCTCCCGCAGGTACCGGACGTTGATCGGGTACCGCTCGCGCCCCTCGATCGTCGTCGCGATGTTCTCGCCGCCGATCGCGGACTCGATGATGCGCCCAACGTCCATCACCTTGAGGCCGTAGCGCGCGATCTCGTCCCGGTTGATCTCGAAGTCGAGAAAATAGCCGCCGGTAGCGCGCTCGGCGTAGACGCTCCGCGTGCCCGGGACGTCTTTCAAGACCATCTCCAGGTGTTCGCCGATGCGTTCGATCTCCCTCAAGTCCGAGCCGAAGATCTTGATGCCGACCGGCGTGCGGATGCCGGTCGTCAGCATATCCACCCGATTCTTGATCGGCATCGTCCACGCGTTGGTCACCCCCGGAAACTTGAGCGCCCGGTCCATTTCGTCCACCAGCCCTTCGTGGGTCAGGCCGGGCCGCCATTGGTCCTTCGGTTTCAGTTGGACGACCACCTCCATCATGCTGAACGGCGCCGGATCGGTGGATGTCTCGGCCCGTCCGGCTTTGCCGAAGACCCGCTCCACCTCGGGGAATGCACGCAGCTTGCGATCCATGATCTGCAGCAGGCGACCGGCCTCGGTGACCGAGAGGCCCGGCAACGTCGTCGGCATGTAGAGGATCGTACCCTCGTACAGCGGCGGCATGAACTCGGAGCCGAGTCGCTGAAACGCGGGAACAGCCGAAGCCAGCAAGGCCACGGCCAGCACCATCACCAGCACCCGGTGTCGCAGGCAGCCGCGCAGCACCGGCCCGTAGATCCGCTGCAGCAGCCGGCTCACCGGATGGCGCCGCTCGGGAAGGATCCGGCCCCGCATGGCGCCCGGCAGCACCGCCGGCACGAAGGTGATGGCGAGAGCCGCACAGGCCGCGATGGCGAGATTGTTGGTCCAAGCCAGCGGCCGGAACAGCCGGCCCTCCTGCTCCTGCAGCGTGAAGATCGGGATGAAGGAAATGGCGATCACCAACACCGACGCGAAGGTCGCCGGCCCGACTTCTTTGGCCGAGTCAATCAAGACTTGCAAGCGGTCTCCCGGCCTTCCGGCCCGCTCCCATTCTTCGAGTCGCTTGTGGGCGTTGTCCACCATGATGATCGCGGCGTCCACCATGTCGCCGATCGCCACGATGATCCCGCCCAACGACATGATGTGCACGCCAATGTTCAGCAGGTACATCGGCACGAACGCAATCAGCACGGCCAGCGGCAAGGTCAGGATCGGCAAGGCGGCCGACCGGATGTGCAACAGGAACAGCGCGATCAGCACACTCGTGACGATCAGTTCTTCCGCCAGGCTTTCGTAGGCCGTGGCGATGGATTCGTCGATCAGCCCGCTCCGATCGTAGACGGTCACAACCTTGACCCCCTTGGGGAACGACGGTTCCAGCTCCTTAAGCTTCGCCTTGACGCGCTGGATGACCGTGAGCGCGTTCTCCCCAAAGCGCATGACAACGATCCCGCCGGCGACCTCCCCCTGCCCGTCCAGCTCGGCCAGCCCGCGCCGCATGTCCGGGCCCAGGCGGACCGTTGCGACGTCGCGGAGCAGGATGGGCGTGCCGTTCTCGTTCACGCCGACCGCGATCTTCTCGATATCCTCAACCGACTTGAGATAGCCCCGCCCGCGAATCATGTACTCGATTCCCGAGAACTCCACGACGCGGCCGCCCACGTCGTTGTTGCTTTCCCGAATCGTCTCGATGATCGCCGGAATGGACAGCCGGTAGGCGAGCACCTTGGTCGGATCTAGGTTCACCTGGTACTGCCGGACGAAGCCGCCGATGCTCGCCACCTCGGCGACGCCCTCGACGCTCCGCAACCAGTAACGCAGATACCAATCTTGGAAGCTGCGGAGCGAGGCCAGGTCGTGCTGACCCGACTCGTCCACGAGCGCGTACTGGAACACCCAGCCGACGCCGGTCGCGTCGGGACCGAGTTGCGGCACCACCCCTTCGGGCAGGCGTCCTGCGAGCTGGCTCAGATATTCCAACACGCGGGACCGCGCCCAGTAGATGTCCGTGCCGTCCTTAAAGAGCACATACACATAGGAAAACCCGAAGTCAGAAAGCCCGCGGACCACTGTGACCTTCGGCGCGGACAGCAAGGCGGTCACGATCGGATAGGTGACCTGGTCCTCCACCAGATCCGGCGAGCGGCCCGGCCACGTCGTATAGACAATGACCTGGGTATCGGACAGATCCGGCAAGGCATCCACCGGCGTCTGCCGCACGGCCCACAGCCCGGCTGTGGCGGCGGAAAACACCAGTAGCAGGACGAAGAACCGGTTCCTGGCACTGAAGTCGATGATATGTTCAACCATGCCTGAACCCGTCTCTCATATCTCGCAAGGCGGGGCGAGATACGCTTCACCAGTGACGCTTCACGGTTTACTCATTCCCATCCCCCCCATGCTCTCCACCGCCGCCTTCAATCGGCTTTCGCTATCAATCAGGAAATTCGCCGAGGTGACGACGTGTTCCCCTTCCTTGAGACCCTTGACCACTTCGTAGTAGGAATCGGCCTTCACCCCGGTTCTGATCACGCGCGGCTCCAGCCGCCCGCCGCCGTGATGGATGAACACCAGTTGCTTCTGACCGGACTCGATCACCGCATCCTGCGGGATCGCCAAGCGGGTCCCTAAGTCGACCTTCAACTCCACGTTGGTGTACATATCCGGCTTAAGCTTCTCCTCGGGATTGTCCAGCTCGAAGCGCACCTTCGCCGTGCGGGTCTTGGGATCGAGCGTAGGGTAGACAAAGCCGACGCGGCCGGTCAGCACCGTCCCGGGTTCATAGGAGAGCGAGACCGAGGCCTTCTGACCCACTTGCACGAACGCCAATTCGTATTCGTAGATGTCCGCAATGACCCACACATGAGACAGATCAGCGATGGTATACAGTTCCTGGCCCGGATCCACGTGGGCTCCAGCCAGGGCCTCTTTCCGAATGACCGTACCGGTGATCGGGGAATGAATCGGGAGGGTCTTGAGCACCTTGCCAGTTCGCTCCAGCTCCCGGATGTGGTCCTCGGTGATGTCCCAAAGCTGGAATCGCCGACGAGCCGCTTCCAACAGTTCCCGGGCGCCGCGCGACACCTCGGGAAACTCGCTCTTCCCCAACTCCTGATAGCTGCGGAGGGCCAGCAAATATTCCTCCTGTGTGGCCACAAGATCGGGGCTGTAGATCGTAAACAGGACCTGGCCGCGCTTGACATGGTCGCCGAGCGCGCTGACCATGAGCGTTTCGATCCATCCGTGAAACTTGATCGTCACCTTGGCAAGCCGCCGCTCGTCGACCGCGACCCGTCCCACTGTGCGGATGACCTTCTCCAGCGGACGATGCGCCACTGCCTCATATTTCACCCCAATTGTCTGCAGCCGCTCCGGCGCTATCGTCACGGTGCCGGCTTCCGGCGTGAGGGACGCGGCGTCAGGCATCACGGGCGTGGCCTCTTCACGAGGCATGTTCATCCCCGGCATGTCGGCCATCGTGTCTTGCCGCGAGTCGGCCGGCGGCAACACCACCCGCCGGCTTGTCAGCCACAAGGCCGCCACCGCGCCGATGGCTACAAGGAACGCCAGACTGATCACTGCTCCTCGCGTCATGGTTTGTCCCTTCCCCGTTGTGTGTCGGCGGAAAACGGACGACGGGTAGCGGCTAACGATCCGCCCGTTAACGCTTCCAACCTCGCCACGGCCTGCTCATGCGCCACCATCTCGCCGTGGAGCTCCAACTGATTCTCCTGCAGGGTCAACAGACTGTTGAGCAACGTGAGGAAATCGACTTTGCCGACGGCATACCCAGCCTGGGCCGCCTGAAGCGCCAGCGTGGACTGCGGGATGATCGCGTCGCGAAGGATCGTGATCAGCCGCTCCGCACGCTGGGTCTGCACAAACGCATCCTTGACTTGAAACAGGATGTCCTGCCGGGCGGCGGCGAGATCTTCGCGCGCGCCAGCTAGCCTCGCCAGGGCTTCCCTGACCCCTTGCCGCTGCTTTGTTTCATAGAACAGCGGGATCCTGATCCCTAGGAGCACCTGGTAGCCGTTGTCGTTGATCAGATCGTTCCGCAACCCCAGCGCGGTCACATCGAAATCCGGGTAATATTGCCGGCGGGCGAGTGAGACCGTCTGTTCGCTCCGCTCGATGCTCTTCGCCGACGCGAGGAGAACCGGTGAAAACTGTTCAGCCAACCGATTGAGTTCCGGCAAGGAGATGGTCAGGAGCGGGACCTGAAGCTCCTCCGGCGTCCCGAGCGGATCAGCGGGCGGACGGTTCAGAAGCCGGTTGATCGCCGCATGGAGACTCTCTTTCCGCTGCTCCAGCACGGCGAGCCGGTCGAGAACGCGCGAGATTTCGACTTGCGCCCGGAAGACGTCCTGCTGGGCAGCTTGACCGACGCTGTAGCGGGCCTTCGCGGTTTTCTCGAATTGGATCAGGAGCGCCTTGTTCCGCTCCACGATCTCCATGCTCTTGTGGACGAAGTGCAGGGCATAGTAGGCCTCCTTCAGCGCGGCGATCACACGGAGGCGGGTCGCGAGATATTCCTGCTCCAGGCGCTCGGCTTCGCGCCGGGCGATCTCGCCCCTGAGCGTCAACTTGCCGGGGAACGGGATCTCCTGTCCGAATCCATATAGGGCGCCCTGGACGACGGGCGGCACCATTGGCATCCGCTGATAGCCGAACTGCAGCGTCGGATCGGGAAGCGTTTGCGCCTGCGGGACAACCGCTTTCGCGGCTTCCCATCGCTCCCGCGCCGCCTTGATCTCCGGATTTCGTTCCGTTACCTCCGCCAGAAGGCCGT
This sequence comes from Nitrospira calida, assembly GCF_976986435.1. NCBI lineage: Bacteria > Pseudomonadati > Nitrospirota > Nitrospiria > Nitrospirales > Nitrospiraceae > Nitrospira > Nitrospira calida. The sequence goes on along the minus strand of NZ_OZ335950.1, from coordinate 970,011 downwards.
CCAAGGACAGCCTCGTTTCTTGCGTCGCAGAGGCAACCGAGAGCACCGGCCCCAGAAAGATCGCCGCCACCGCCGCCATGTGTACTAAGACCGTCATGAAGCGGATCATGGTCATCCTCCACCAAAGAAAAGGACCGCACAGCCGTTGACCGACTCGGTCAACGGCCCATTGGCGCATCCACTTCTCAGGAAAAGATCACAGGCGCAGTACGGCGCGCAACTGGAGACAGGGCAGAGGATCAACTGGAGACTGGGCGATCAGGCGGATACAGTAAGATGCCAGCGTCGGATGACAGACCGAGGACGTCATGCCGGCGGGACAGCGCCTGTGCGCGTCATCGTCCGGGTCGAGGGCTTTGGCGGATTCCACGGAGAGGGTCTTGAAGACGTCGCAAAACTGGGGCATCGGCTGCTGCTCCGGTGTCGAACACCCTTTGACCATCATCGCGGCCGAGTCTCCGAAGAGCGGCAAAAGGCAGGCGTAAGCGTTGAAGCTGAAACCCACGAAGAGGAGGATCAAGAGGCTGTTGAGGAGGATACCAACGCGAAACATCGGCGAGTTCCTATTCAACAGTCCATAGCTGACAGCGAAGAGCCAGCAGCCAGTGATTCCAGGCTCCTCGCTAGTCTTAATATATAAACCATACGCTCCGGTTCCTTCCCGGTCAATGCGCCGGCGCCCCGGTTCCCACACGTCAGACGCCCTATCGGACGACAAGCACCGAGCAAGAACTGTGTTGCACCACTTTGGTTGAGACGCTGCCGAGCAGAAACCGCGCGATGGCGCCCAAGCCTTTGGCACCGGTGACGATCAGATCGGCCTTCTTCCGCGACGCGACCTTCATAATTTCCTCGGCCGGCTTGCCGAGCCGCAACACTTCATCAACCCGATAGCCGGCCTTGACCAGTTTCTCCGCGCACCGCTCGACGACTTGCTTGCCCGCCTCCTTCAGCTCAGGATACTTCAGAAACGGCATCACGTGCACGATCGACACGAGGATCGGCTCAGCCACCCCCGCCGGCACGCCTGCGTCCGCCCGGAGCTTATCCGTCAGAAACCGTACCGCCTTCCCGGACGACGGAGATCCATCGGCCGCGAAGACGATGTGGCGAACTGGCCGCGCCTCCTCCTTCACCACGAGTACGGAGCACGGGGCGTGTAACGCCACCTGCGTGGACACGCTGCCGAGCATAAACCGATCGAGCGCGTCTAATCCTCGGCTGCCGACGACGACCAGCCCATCGCGCTTGGGGGACTGGTTGAGAATTGTCGCGGCGACGCTCCCTTTTCGGCTCACGACCCTTCCCTTCAGGCCGTGCGACGAGAACAGTGCGCGGGTCTCCTCAACCGTCTTTTTCGCCCGGGTTTCCAACCGCTTGACCTCTTCCTGGATAAACCGCTCGTTGCCAGCGATCACAGGTTGCACCACGAAGGGCGCGCGCAGCGCCGCCACGTCCATCACGTGCAACGCGGTCACCCGAGGCGGCGACACAAACGGCATCCGCGCGATCCACTCCGTCGCCCACCGACCGTACTTGGACCCGTCGACTGCGAGCAAGATGTTCATCGTCACCATCCTTTCTCAGTCAGCATAAGCCTCTCGCCCCTCGTCTTCCGTCCAGCACTTGAATTTTGGTCCGCGGCAGCAGCCGCTGCACATCCTTCAGCCGGCACAGTTGGTTGCCCGGGGCGAGGGTGGCCGCTGTGCCGGCAGCCGTGGCGAAACGGACGCATTCCTCCAAGTCTTTGCCGCCTGCGTGCTTGAACACAAAGCCCGCCACGGTCGAATCCCCGGCACCGACCGTGCTGCGAACCGTCACGGCTGGAGGCACGGCCCGGTATCGCTCGGCACCGCTGGCCGCCAGCAACCCACGACGTCCTTGCGAAACCAGCACGATCCGCACCCCCGCCCGATTCAGCGCCCGCGCCGCATCCCATACCGCCCCTTCGGTCCGTAACGGCCGTCCGGTCAGCCGACGCAGCTCATTCAAGTTGGGTTTGATGGCGAACGGTCGGGCCTTAAGACCGGCCTTGAAACAGGGACCGTCGGCGTCCAGCACGGCTTTGGCACCCTGCCGTTGAACAAGCGCGATGATCTGCCGGTAGGCATCCCGCGGGACTCCGCGGGGCAGACTGCCGCCCAACACGACATAGGCCCCGCGCAGGTCCAACAAACCGAGATGCGTGAGAAACGCGCGCCATTCCTGCGGCGCGACGAGAGGACCCTTGGCATTGACCATGGTCTGCGTCCCGCGCCGCTTCGCGCAGACGATGACGTTGCGGCGGGTTTCCTGCGCGATCGGCGTGAAGTAACAGGTCACGCCCTCGCGTTTGAGCAGATCGACCATGAGCCGCCCGTTATGCCCGCCGATAAACCCCAGGGCGATGCTGTCGCCGCCCAGACGCCGGATGGCGCGCGACACGTCGATCCCTTTTCCTCCCGCATAGACGCATTCTCCCGTAGCGCGGTTGGTCTCGCCTATCCGCAGCTCTTCGACGTCGAGGAAATGGTCCAGCGCGGGGTTCAGGGTGATGGTGTAAATCATCGTCAGCAGATCCTCGGCAATTGCTCGCCGGACAAGAGATCGAGGAACCGCTTGGTGCCGAGCACGGTCATCAAGACCACGGCTCGTTCTTCTGAATCCATCACGCGGCCGATGATTGCGGCCCCCTGCGAGACCTCGTGCCGGCGCATGATGGTCAGCGCCTTGTACGCCTCCGACTCCGGAACGAAGGCAACAAACCGGCCTTCGTTGGCGACATACAGAGGATCAAGCCCCAACAGTTCACAGGCGCCGCGCACGGGTTCGCTCACCGGAATCGCTCTTTCATCGACCGCCATCGCGACCCGAGCAGCCGCGGCGATCTCGTTGAGCGCACTGGCCAGGCCGCCTCGGGTGAGGTCCCGCAGGCAATGCACTTCGATCCCGCTCGAGAGGAGATCCTCGACTACGGTATGGACCGGAGCGGAATCGCTTCGAATGTCGCCGGCGAAGGCCAGCCCCTCCCGCACGCTCAAGACCGCCAGGCCGTGGCGACCGAGATCGCCACTGAGCAGAATGGCATCCCCGGACCGCACGCGCTGCGGAGCCACCGCCGCCTCCTGGAGCACGAGACCGACACCGGCGGTATTGATGAACATGCCGTCCCCTTTGCCGCGATCCACCACCTTGGTATCGCCGGTTACAACAGCCACGCCGGCTGCCTGTGCGGCCTCGGCCATCGAGGTCACCACCCGCATGAGTGTCTCAAGCGGCAGCCCTTCTTCCAGAATAAATCCCGCGCTCAGGTACAGGGGTTTGGCGCCGCACATGGCGAGATCGTTGACCGTGCCGTAGACGGCAAGCCTCCCGATGTCCCCGCCGGGGAAAAACAATGGTTGAACCACATAGGAATCCGTGGTGAACGCGAGTTGTCCCCCGTCCACCGGCAACACAGCCCCGTCATGGAGCTGAGCCAGCCAGGCGTTGTCGAACGCCGGGAGAAACGTTTGCCGGATCAACTCCTGCATGAGACGTCCACCGCCGCCGTGCGCCAGCGCGATCGTCTGTTGCCTCAACGTCGGCAGCGGACAGGAGAGTTCAAGAGAGTGGTCGTCGCTCATGGTCGGGCTCACCTCTCGTCCTCCCTCGATCCAGACGTCTCATGCATCGCGGGCTTCCGATACCGGTAATAGGCGGCACAGGCACCTTCGCTGGACACCATCGGGGCGCCCAGCGGGCGCTCAGGCGTGCACCGCACGCCGAAAGCAGGACATTCGGTCGGTTTGAGCAAACCTTGCAGCACGAGCCCGCTGCGGCATTCCGGATCCTCTTCGGTATTTCCGGTGGTCTGCGCCAGTTCACGCTGAAACTTCAACGCCGCGTCGTACGCGGCATAGGCCGGTTTCAGGCGAAGACCGCTCGCCGGGATCTCGCCGATTCCCCGCCACGCCCGCGGCGACGGCTCGAACACCTCCGCCAGCAGCGCGGTGGCCGCCTCATTGCCTTGCCGCCGCACCGAGCGGACGTATTGATTTTCCACTTCGGCGCGTCCCTCTTCGAGTTGCCGCACCAGCATCAAGATGCCCTCAAGAATATCCAGCGGCTCGAACCCGGTGACCACGATCGGCACTCGGTATTGGGCGGCCAATAGTTCATACTGCGTATAGCCCATCACCGTGCACACGTGGCCGGCGGCCAGAAATCCCTGGACGCGATTGCCCGGAGCCGAAAGGATCGCTTCCATCGCAGGGGGCACCAAGACATGCGCGACGAGCAGGCTGAAATTGGAGAGCCGAAGCCGCGCGGCTTCCTTGACCGCCATCGCATAGGCCGGGGCGGTCGTCTCGAACCCGACGGCGAAGCACACGATCTCTCGATCCGGATGCGATCGCGCCAACGCCAGTGCGTCGAGCGGCGAGTAGACCAGGCGCACGTCGCCCCCGGCGGCTTTCGCATCGAACAGACTCCGCCGGGAGCCCGGCACGCGGAGCATATCGCCGAACGTGCAAAAGATCACATGCGGCCACGACGCCAAGGCCACGGCCTGATCGATCAACCCCACGGGCGTCACACACACCGGACAGCCCGGTCCATGCACCAACGTCAGCTTCTCCGGCAACAATTCATCCAGGCCGAACCGGACGATGGCATGGGTCTGCCCGCCACAGACCTCCATGAGGGTCCAGGGCCGGGTGACCGAGCGGCGTATGGCGTTCGCCATCGCTTCCGCCGCACCCCGATCCCGGAATTCGTCCACGTACTTCACGGTGTCGTTCCGCCTTCGCCCTCTGCCGGCGCGGTGTCGCTGCGGTTCCGAGCCGTCATAGCTTTGAAGAGCTCGATCGACCGGAGCGCGGCGCCTTCATCCACGGTGCTGATCGCAAACCCGACATGCACCATGACGTAGTCTCCGACACGCGCCTCCGGGACGAGCGCCAGAGACACGTCCTTGATCATCCCGCCGAATGAGACCTTACCTGTTTTGAGCGCGTCGTCGCCAACACTCACAATCCGTCCCGGCACCGCCAGACACATTCTGCACCGCTCCTCGCGATCAGCCTTCGACGCAACTTGCGTCCCTTGCCTGCGCACACGCCACCGCCGCTTGGCCTAGCGATAGTCCGCCGTCGTTGGGGGGAACCTCGCGATGGGTGAAGACCTCACATCCGGCTTTGGTCAGACGTTCCCTGACCAGCTCAACCAACAACCCATTCTGAAAACAGCCTCCGGACAACACCACGCGCGGCAACCCGACTGCCCGCGCCACCTGGTCGATCGCATCGGCCAGCGCGAGGTGGACCCGCACGGCGATCACGGCAGGCGCAATCCCGGCCTTTAGATCATCTTGAATAGCTTGGATCATCGGTCGCCAGTCGATCTCTTGGACTTCAGGGTACGCTGAATCTTCGCCGATGGCTACAGGATAACCCGTCTCGTCGGCCCCTTTCTCCCACGCTTCCAATGCCGCGTGCTCGACAGCCATCGCAGCCTGTCCCTCGAAACTTGCGACCTGACAGAACCCGAGCATGGACGCGACGGCGTCGAAGAACCGTCCCAGGCTGCTGGTCACAGGAGACAGCGCCTGCCGGCGCAACAAGGAAGCCACCGCCTGCACCTGTTCGGTCCGCTTGAAGCCCTGCACGAGGTTGACCGCCTCCTCTCTGAAGACGTCCCACAGCACGGCCAGCGCCGAACGCCGAGGCTCGCGCACAGCTGCTTCGCCGCCGGGCAACCGGAAGGGTCGCCACCGCGCGTACCGGCGACACGACTGGTACCCGACAACGAGCCATTCGCCGCCCCAGACCGTGCCGTCCGGCCCATAGCCGGACCCATCCCACGCGATTCCCAGCACCTCGCCACCGAGGCGGTGTTCCGCCATACAGGCAGCGATGTGGGCATGGTGGTGCTGCACCGGAATCACGGGAACGGCAAGCCGCTCCGCCAGTTCCTGAGCGTACTGTGTCGACCGATAGTCCGGATGGAGATCGCAAGCGATAGCCACGGGCTTCACATCCCACAACCTGATGAGATCGTCGATCGCCCGCCGGAATGCCGCGAAGGCCTCCGGCGTGGACAGATCGCCCAGGTGCTGGCTCACCGTCACCTGATCGCCGGCCGCCAGGGCGACAGTGTTCTTGATCTGCCCGCCGACCGCCAGGATCGACACCGGGGCCCGCCGCCTCCGAAGTTCTTCAGGCAGCAGGATGGAAGAGGGCACATATCCGCGCGCCCTCCTGAGGATCACCGGTCCGGCTTTCATCATCCGCACCACCGAGTCATCAACGGGCCGCGTAATGGCCCGGTCGTGCACGAGATACGCATCGGCGATGTCCTTCAGGCGAGTCAGGGCGTCGTGTTCCTCGATCGCGATCGGTTCATCGGAGCGGTTTCCGCTTGTAGCCACGGCGGGAGCGCCCAAGCCGGTCGCCAACAGCACATGGAGGGGCGAGTGCGGCAGCATGGCCCCGACCAAGGCATTGCCGGGAGCTACCGCCGCGGCCAGCCCGCATGCCGGACGCCGCCGCAGGAGCACAACCGGGGCCTGCGGCGACGTCAGCAGCGCGGATTCCTCGGGCGAGACGACACACGCCTCCTCCACCGCCTCGAGCGATGGAAACAACACCGCAAACGGTTTGTGCGGCCGTCGCTTACGGTCGCGCAATCGCCGGACAGCCGTTTCCGAACGGGCATCCACCCAGAGCTGAAACCCACCCAGACCTTTGACAGCTAACACCAACCCGCCCGCAACCATCTCACAGGCCTGGGCCAACGCGCCTTCGCCCTCCGCCACAACGCGCCCGCAGCCGTCCCAGAGCACCACCCGCGGCCCGCAGGACGGGCACGCGAGTGCCTCGGCATGGAAACGCCGGTCGGCTGGATCTCGATACTCCCTCAGGCAGGAGGCGCACAACGGGAACCGACTCAGCGTCGTGCGTGCACGGTCATAGGGCAGATCGGTCAAGATGCTGAACCGCGGCCCGCACCGGGTGCACGTCAAAAAAGGATAGCGGAACCGGCGATCTCGCGGATCCATCAATTCGCGCAAGCAGTCGGCGCAGATGGCCAGATCGGGCGGCACGGCCGGATATCGCAGCCCTCCCATGAGACTCGTCCGAATCTGAAATCCCCGTTCTCCGGTCACAGGAACCCTTTGACGCGCCACGCGTTCGATGCGCGACAAGTCCGGTGCTTCGGCAATCAGGCGTTCGGCAAACACTTCGACGGTCTCCTTCGTCCCTTCCACTTCAACGAGGAGTCCTTCGGTCGTATTCGCCACCCACCCGCTCAGCCCCAACCGTCTAGCCAGGCGACAGGCAAAGGGGCGAAACCCCACCCCTTGAACGGTTCCCGACACAAGCAGCCGTACCCGCGTCTTTTCTTCACTATCCAGCAACGACGAGTTCATGTAAGACCACTTCCGGCGGTTCTTCCAACTCCAGCGTAAGAGAGCCGCAGGATCGGCAGATCAACGGGTCCCCCCGCCAAACATCGCCCGTGCCGCACCGACCGCACCACGTTCGGACCGGAACCCTCATCATCTCGATCATCGCCCCTTCTGCGACCGTCCCGCGGGCCGCCTCGGCGAAGGCCGACTTGATCCACGACGGATCGAGGTCGTGCAGATGAGACAGCGCGCTCACCTTCAACCGGATCGTCAGGAGACCAACCGGTTCCTGACCCTTCACTGCCGCCTCCACCATCTTCACGACTTGTTCAAACAGGGCGCGTTCATGCATCGCGCTACGCCTCGACCTCCGCCAGAACCTGTCGAACCACTTGTTCCAGGGCCACTCCCACCGCCGGGGAGAGCGGTCGGCCAGCGCCCACTTCTTCGACTTCGATCCCGTAGACCAACACCCGCCCCGGCAGTCTTCCCAGAACCCGGGCCAGCTCCAACGCGTCGACGGCGTTCAACGCGTGGGTCGAGTGCGTGAACACCGGCGCGGCGAGGGGAGTCGTCGAGGCATCGAACCGATGAATAGTGCCGGCCGGCTGGCCGGTCCTGGCCGCATCGATCAGGATTACCGCGTCCACCCCTTGCATCAGCTCGAGCAGCTCGAGCCCCGCCATCTCCGCTTCAACCACCTCAGCCCGTCCCGCCACAAGCCCGCCGAGTCGCCGGGCGGCCAGCAGGCCCACCGCGTCGTCTCCTCCAAACGCGTTGCCGAGCCCGATGATCCGAATACGCGACGGCGGGTTCATGGATTACCCACCCGTCTCGCCGGCAGTGATCTCACGCTCCACGCTCAGTCTGAGAAAATGCGTCGCGCATGAGATGCACGGGTCGTAACACCGGATGACTTTTTCGCATTCCAAAGCGGCTTCCTCATCAGCCCGCTGTAACACATGAGGAAGAAACGCCCGCAGGTCGTCCTCGATCCGCCGTTGATTTTGCGCCGTCGGCGGAACGATTTTCGCCTCTTGGATCACGCCTTCCGCGCTCACTCGGTAGCGGTGATACAGGATGCCCCGCGGAGCTTCGGTACAGGCCGTGCCGGTTCCGGCTCTCACGGTCACAGGAACGGCGGGTTCGGCCGGAGGCTCATAGCACTCAATCAAACGGAGCGCCTCGTCGACGGCATAGAGGATTTCGACCGCACGCGCGACAATTCCGTGAAACGGGTTGCGGAGTGGAAGGGGCAGCCGCGTGTCGGCCAACACCTGCTTGGCGAGCGGCGACAACCGATCATGGTTCAACGCCAAGCGGGCCAAGGGCCCGACCAGGTAGGCGGAGCCGGTCAGCGTACAATGCAGCGCATTGGAATAGGGCACCTGCGTTTCCTGAAAGTGGTCTTCGAAGCGGCCGGCCGGGACGGCAAGGCCCCGATTCGAGGCAATGGGCCCCTCGTTGAACGGATACTCATCCGGCGGCTGGAGCGCCACGAACGTGTAGTCTTGTGAAAAATTCGGAAACTCGAGCCCGGCCGCCCAGCGGACCGTTTCAATCGCGGCATCCCGCGCCCACAGCAGTTCGTCTGTGAGATCGGCCAATTCGGCGCGGCGCGGCACCCGGGAGAAGCCCCCGACCTTTACCGAGACCGGATGGACCGACCGGCCACCCAAGACCGTCATCAGCCGATTGCCGGCTTTCTTCAGCCGCAACCCGCGGGTTACCAACTCCGGATGGCTCTTCGCCATGGCAATGGCGCTCTCGTAGCCGAGAAAATCCGGCGCCTGCAACATGAAGAGATGCAACGCATGGCTTTCAATCCACTCCCCGCAATAGAGGAGCCGCCGCAACTCCCGCAGCGTTCCCGCTACGGGCATGCCGAACGCCTGCTCCAAGGCATGCACCGCACTCATCTGGTAGGCCACAGGGCAGATGCCGCAGATCCGGGCAACAATGTCCGGCACTTCGTCGTACCGGCGCCCGACAAGGAACGCCTCGAAGAAGCGAGGCGGTTCAAAGAGGCGGAGCTGCACTTCTCCGATTTCCCCGTCGCGGACCGTGACCCGCAACGCGCCTTCGCCCTCCACACGGGCGATCATGTCGACCCGGATCGTCCGTTCCCCGTTCGGGTGTTCCGATGTCTGTTCCATTCTCGCGTCCCTATTTGAGTCTCTCACTTCCCGTGCCCCGGCTTGTTGCGCCTAGTCTCGCGGGATCCGGGCGGCCCAGCTCTCCCCTTCGTTTCGAAACGGCTGGACATAGCCGTTGATTCCGCGAAAGCGCCGTACAACCTCGACGGGAATGAGCTTGAGCCCGTCGTGAAACCGCCGCGCCAAGGACGCCGTGTTCGGCGGGAGGCCGGGTCCTCGGGACCTGCCTTCGGCCGGTCCGAAGCAGCCGTAACAGTCCCGACCCATGCTCGGGCAGATCGCGCCGCAGCCCGTGCGCGTGACCGGTCCCAGACAGGGGACGCCCTTCGCCACCATGACGCAGACGATCCCTCTGCGCTTGCACTCCAGACACACGCTGTGCGTCGGCAGACGAGGCTGAACCCCGGCCAGAACGTCGGTGAGCACCGAGAGCAATTGGCCTTTGTCGATCGGACAGCCCCACAGCTCAAGGTCCACGCGCACGTGTTCGGCGATGGGCGTAGAGGTCGACAGGCTCGCAATGTAGTCCGGACTCGGATAGACGACCCGCTTGAAGGCCTCCAGTTCCGCCCAGTTGCGCAGGGCCTGGATCCCGCCGGCGGTCGCACAGGCGCCGATCGTGATCAACGTCCGGCATTGTTCGCGAATCCGCGCGATCCGGCGCACATCCTCCGGTGTGGAGACGGACCCTTCGACCAGACCGATGTCGTAGGGCCCTTCCCCCATCCGGCTTGAGGCTTCAGGAAAGTAGGCGATGTCCAACGCTTCGCCCAACGCCAGTAACTCGTCCTCCAGGTTCAGGACGCTCAGTTGGCAGCCGTCACACGAGGCGAATTTGAACACCGCCAACTTGGGCCGGACCGGACGCGATGCTGTCGTTGCGTTCATTTTTCATACCCCCGTCTTTCCTAGCCATGGCGCGACGCGATCATACCGGAACACCGGTCCGTCTTTGCAGAGAAAAAACGGCCCCATCTGACAATGGCCGCAGAGCCCGATACCGCATTCCATATGGCGCTCAAGCGACACATGGATCGACGAGGCCGGGAGACCCTTTTTAATCAGGATCGGCGCACCCAGGCGCATCATGATCTCGGGGCCGCACATCAGAACAAGGGTCCGTTCGGGATCGACCGAAACTTGGTCGAAGAGCTCGGTCACGACGCCGATGTGATACTGCCAACTCTTATCCGCACGGTCGCACGCCAGCAACACTGTGGTATGCGGCCGGCGGCGCCAGGCATCGAACTGTTCCCGATACAGCAGATCTTGCGGTGTCTTGACCCCATGAACGATGGTGACGGCGCCGTAGGCCGCGCGCCGGCGGAAGATGTATTCGATCGCGCCGACCACCGGCGCGCAACCCAGGCCGCCGGTGATAATGACCACATCGCGCCCGCGCGCCTCTTCCAGCGGCCAACCTTGCCCGAACGGCCCGCGGATACCCAGACTGTCGCCGGGCTCGTGCCGTGCAATGGCGCCGGTCACCCGTCCCACAATACGCACGGTATGGTCTAGCACCTCGGGCTCATCCGGATCGGACACGATGGAAATGGGCACTTCCCCCACGCCGAACGCGTACACCATATTGAACTGCCCCGCCGCAAATCGGAACGAACGGCGGAGAGCCGGATCGGCGAGCCGCAGGCGAAAAGTGTAAATGTCCTCGGTTTCCCGGATCTTGTCGACGATGGTTGCCGGGTGAATCAACGAGGGATTGATCTCGGCTATCGCGGTCGCCATTAGCCGTCGTTTCGCATCGTGTCTCCCGCCGGACTGTCGGCCAGGCGGATGACGGGACCGTCTCTCGAAATCAAGGAGGCCAGTTCCTCAGTCAGATCGATCCCGACTGGGCACCAGGTGATACAGCGACCGCACCCGACGCAGCCGGACACCCCGAACTGGTCGATCCACGACGCCAGCTTATGGGTGAGCCACATCCGATACCGGTCTTTGATGGTCGGACGCACATTCTTCCCATGGATATATCCGTGATCCGGCGTGAAACAGGAATCCCAGAGCCGGACGCGCGTGCTGGTCCGCCGGTCCAGATCCGGAAGATCTGTCACGCTGTGGCAGAAGCAAGTGGGACACACCATGGTGCAGTTGGTACAGGCGAGACACCGTTGAGCCACTTCGTCCCACCGTGCGTGCTCGTGCGCCTCATACAAGGCCTGCGGGAGACGGGAGGCGTCGAGACGGCGGGGCTGGCTCCGCGCGCACGCATCGAGACCCTCCTGAACCGCGGACACCTGTACCGGCGTCGCCAGCGCCGGCGCCAATTCTTCCAGCACCTCGAGTCCGGCCGGCGTTCCGGCTTGCGCCACGAACCCTTCGTCGAGCTCGGTCAGCGCCACGTCGTACCCGCCGCGGGCTTGCGGGCCCGTGTCCATCGAGGCGCAGAAACAGATGCTTGCGGCCCGTGTACAGTTCACCGCGACCAAGAAGAGGCAGTCACGCCTGGCCTGATAGTAGGGATCAGCGACACTCCCTTGCAGAAAAATCCGATCTTGCACCGCAAGACCGGCGAGATCACAGGCTCGTGCGCCAAGAATCGCGACCAACTCCCGCTTGGGGAACGTCGATGAGGCAAGCAAGCCTCCTGCCTTTCGCTCGATCGTCACGAGCGGCTCCCGAGCGGCGAAGGCGAACCGCTTCAACGATTCCGGCCCATGGACGACGTCGAACAGCCGCTCGGATCCGCTCTGTTCAAGCCGATACCGTCCTGGCTCCTGCGTCTCCCGCCAGCCTTTGGGCAAGTCCGCGACGTGACGGATCTCGTCCCAGACGAGGGCGCCGTCGCGAACGGTCGGGCCCATCACCCGATAGCCTTTGTTCCGCAACGTGTCGATCAGTCGCTGAAATAACGAAAGGGGAAGGAATCGAGGACGCGGCGAGGAAGGTCCGGGCGGTCCGTGAGGTCCTGTCGTGTCAGTCATTACACGACCTCTTCCAGCCCGACATGGGCGCGCAGCCGATTATACTCGAATGCAGGGCGGCCTGTCCGGCGCCGCCCGATGTCGTGCCGCTCCATCTCGTCGATCAGCGCCGCGACCTTGTCGCGCGTCGTCGTGGATGCCGCTGCTCGGCGAGGTGTTTGCCCGCCGAGCGCCGGCGATTCCTGATCGGCCCATTCGAGATAAACCCGGTCCAGGAACGAGGCGAGGAATGTGCGATCTTCCTCAGCCGTGATGACGAGTGACGGGCCTTCTGCTTTCATCAGATCCTCAACCGACAGCTTGCGCGCCGGCGGGCCTTCGGTCTCTCCCCTAAAATGCAGCGAATAGCCGAACGTGCCGGCCAGGCGGTGCTTAAGCTCATTGAGCCGCTCGCGAGAATCGCATTCCACCATCAATTGCGTGGGCGCGAGCGTCAGCCTCGCGACGACCGCGCCGCCCTCCCGCTGGATCCAGGTTCGCGTAGGGTGTGTGCTTGTTCCCGGCGCATCCGCGAGCCGCGCAAGGGATTCCGGCTCCAGCCCCTCTAGGGCCGCCAGCCCCTCGGCCAACCACCGGGGTTCATGATGCTCATAGAGGGCCACGGCATACAGATAGGGCTCCCCGGTCGGTGTGCGATACGTGATCCTCGCCAAGGCGTCGGACAGCGCGGCGACGCGCAACCGGGCGAAGTTCCACAGCAGGACATAGCCGTAGAGCTTGGCGAACTCCACCCATTCACCGAGCGCGAACGATCCGGAGGCGGCCTCCATGGCCAACCGCTGCTCGTGGGTGACCTGGTAGAGGCTCTGGCCGTCGGACGCGCTCAGTACAAGGGCGCTGCCGGGAATGATCGCACGATCGGTGTCGGGATCGCCAGGCTCGCGGATGAGCCGCGTCAGCAGGATCTGCCCGGCCTCGACTCGCTTGACGACATCGCCGTCGATGATCCTGAACATCCGCCCGTCGCCGATCGAGCGTGCCGTGCACGTCCCGCTTGAAATGTCCTCTTCCGTCGGGGTCACTTCCAGGAGATCCATATAGGAATGTTTCAACGGATCCAGCCAGGCCCGCTCTTCCTCGGGCACATGTTCCGTAATCGTGTCCCGGAGTTGCTCAATCAGGCTTAACCGCCCTTCAGGGTAAAAGTCCGCATAGAGATAGAGATTTGCCAGTTCCACCTCCTGCGGCAAAGGCGCGAGAAGCGTGGCCGCACCGCCTTCCAGGTACGGTCTGAGCGCCTGCTCCAACGCCATCTGGCGTTGTCCCGCGAATTCCGGCTCTAACGACAAGGCCTCGAGGCGCGCCAGGACCGCTTCCAGCGACGGGGACATCCGTACCCATAGACCGGCCGTCTGTTCATTCGCGAGTTTCATGAATCTCCTCCATCACGATGGCCTCGGCCTCCAGCCAATCCTGCAGGGCATACCCCTCGCGCCGACCCCGTTGTTCCCACAGTTCGTAGGCTTTCTTGGCGATCCGCTCCCACATGCCGTCCGGCAATTCTATGGGTTGTTGAGCGGAGGCGTCCGATGTCCGTATGGGCATCACCTTGGCCGCGCCGGTTTTCTTGACCGAGACGTTCATGGCACTCCTCCCTGTCTAGAAGATAGCGAGCAGCTAGGAGCGCACAGCTTTCAGCTATCCGCTGCTGGCTGCAGGTTCTGGTTTCCGAATGACCCGCCGATGATCCGGGGCGAATTTCGGGCTCCGCACCGTCAAGACCGGGCAATCCGCCCGCCGCAGCACCGCCTCGGTCACACTGCCATTCACTAAATGAGAAATCCCTCGACGCCCGTGCGTACCCATCACGATCAGATCGACCGCCTGACTGTGCGCGTAGTCGAGAATGGAATCCGCCGGCAGCCCTCCCCGCAGAACTTCGTCCGCCTGCAGTCCGCAGCCGGTCACCGCCGCGGTCAGGTCGCGGAGCCGATCGCCGAGTCTCGCCCGCTTGGCTTCCAGTTCGGACGGATGAGAGAGGGTGAAATCCAAGCCGTATGCCACCGGCTCCATGATATAGAGAATGGTGACGGCCGCGTCCAATTGCTTGGCGACCTGCACCGCATACTCCAACGCGTCCAATGAGCAATCGGAAAAATCGATCGGAACCAGCATGCGTCGGACGGCGAGAGGCACGGAGGCGGCCGCCGATTCCACCGCTTCCGCTTTGATCCCGCGAACCGCCAACACGGGACAAGGCGCGCCGCGAATGACCCGCTCCGCCGTACTCCCCAGAAGCACATGTTCCAGACCGGTTCGGCCGTGCGTCCCCACGACCACCAGGTCATCGCCATGTTCACGGGCGACGGCAATGATCTTCTCGCTGGGAATCCCGATCTCGACTTGTTTCCTCACCGAAAGCCCGATCTGCGAAGCTCGGTCCGCCAACCGGCCGAGATGTCGATCGGCCTCCTTCCGGAGCTGTCCCAGGTACACGTCGTTGATCGGATACGCGGGATTCATCCCGGGCGGAAATTCCAACACGCTCAGCACGTCTAGACCGGCCCCCCAAGTCGAAGCTAAGAACAACGCATAACCTTCGGCGCGAGCCGCATAAGCCGAGCCGTCGGTGGCCAAGAGAATTCGCTGAATGAGCGGTGTCATCCGTTCTCCGTTGCCTCTCACCCCTTACCCCTTTACCTCCCATTACCACTCATGCCTGACTGTCCTTCAGACCGCTTCGACGTTCAGCAACAACAATTCGCCTTTCATGGTGGGATGGATCGAACATCTGAATTCGTATCGCCCCGGCCGTTCGATCGTGAAGCGGATCTCGGTCCCCTTTTTCGGATCCAGCAACACACCGCCGAGCCCCCTGCCATAGGAAATGACTCCGTCGCTCTCAACCTTGGTCAAGGTGCCCTCGAACATCGGTGACCCGAAGTCGTGCCGTTCCTCGTCCTGATTCCGGATCGCGATCACCGTGGGCACGCCGAGCCGCAGCGGCGCCTGTTTCGCGACAAAGGTGTAATCCTTGATCGTGACCTCGATACGCTGCTCGATTTGCGCACCGACCGGTACCATACACCCGAGCGCGACGCAGCTGGCGATGACCACTCCGTTCATCCATCTTCGCGAATGCCGCCTTTCCTGCGTCATCGGTCTCCTCCTTCACGAGACTCCGTCCTGCGCGGTCGCAGTCTCGTCGGCAACGGGACGGTTAGGACCGGGCACCCCGCCGTCCGCACCACTTTCTCGGCCGTACTGCCGAAAAAGATCTTGTCCACGCTCTCGACTTGGCCTCCATAACTACCCATCACCACCAAATCCACCCGTTCCATGCGGGCCGTCCGGGCGATCTCGGCGAAGGGAACCCCTTCCGCCAATAACCGCCGGATCGTCACACCCTTGGCCTCGTCGGACTGCAATAGCCGACGGGCCTGCAGCCGTGCATGATGCCGTAGACGTTTCTTCTGCCCGCTCTCTTCCGATGGAAGTGCCAGGCCCAACCGATTCAACGCAGTCAGGCTTTTGACATCGATGACGTGCAGCAGCAACACTTCCGCCTGAAACAGTCGCGCTAGCGCCAGTGCCAACCGGAACGCCTCCTCCGAGCACGGCGAGAAATCCACCGGCACCAGGATCTTCGAAAAGAGTCTTTCCCCCATATAGCCACCTTTCTCCGCTCAAACAAGCGAATAGCCTCACAGCCAACAGCGAACAGCCGCCATCGCTCTCATCTCCTGTCCGACAAGACGCAAGATAAATTGACCCGCTGTCCTCGTGGTTCTGTGGAAATAGTCAGCAAGGCCGGTGCCATCGGCGGAGAGCCAACCGAGAAAAGGAACTCGCGAATAGCAAAGGGGAAAATCCCTCTGGCTCAGCGACTAGCCGTTCGCTGCCTGTTACAGGCTGCGAAGAGGGGGGAGTCTTGCTACAGTCCTACCCACGTTCCTGTAGCGGAAGGCTACATCCTTATGGAGTTCTGAGGGCTAAGTGATCAGCTCTGAGTTTCTAACTCTCGACTCAGCCCTCAGAACTCAACCTGTTTTGTCATGGCACCTGTCTTGCTCAACAAGTAGTGAAACATCGGCGGAGGGAGGAGAGACGCATGACCAGAACCCGATGGCTTCTGGTGGGAGCCGTTCTGTTAGGAGTGGCGATCGTGGTGTACTTCGTTTTCCTCTGCCCCACTGAATGCCACTGACACGACCGGCAGGAGGCAGGGCCCGAGACGAGTGGCCATCGAGCCGGGAGAGAAAAAGATGCGCGGCGAACGACGCCAGGGCTCATGCAATGGCCACGGCCGCCGATCTGATGATACCCTCCGTTTTCAGTTGGCACATGTCTGGCTCGGAGCCGACCCGGCGCTGGCCAGCGGGTGGCCAGCGGGCCGGTGACGACGGTGACGCAGGATCTACTAAGCATAGCCACCTCGTTTGCGCGTCGCCACAATGATCCTGCGCCGGCAGCATGAGACCGAGGTCCTGATGCCACAGCCTAGCCGAACCCCAACCGAGCAGCCGGTGACGCTCGTCGGTCCCGGTATCCGGCTGGAAGGCGTCCTGGCGGTCCCCCCACGTTCCGTCGGCGTCGTGGTCTTCGCTCATGGAAGCGGCAGCGGCCGATTCAGTCCTCGCAACAATTTCGTCGCCCGCAAGTTGCAGAACGGCGGGCTTGCCACATTGCTCCTCGATTTGCTCGAGGAACGCGAAGCGGATGATCGCCGCAAGATCTTCGACATCGATCTGCTCGCCGACCGACTTCTACTCGCGAAGGCTTGGCTGGCGGAACGGCCGGAGACCCGGCCCCTCTGCTTGGGCTATTTCGGCGCGAGCACCGGCGCCGGCGCGGCGCTTGAGGCCGCCGCGCGCGATCCCTCCTTTGTCGGCGCCGTCGTCTCCCGCGGCGGCAGACCGGATTTGGCTGAACGCTATTTGCCAGCCGTGATCGCGCCGACTCTCTTGATCGTGGGAAGTGACGACACCCCGGTAATCGAGATGAACGAACAGGCGCTCAGGCTGCTGACCTGCCCGAAAGATCTGGTCATCATTCCCGGAGCCTCGCATTTGTTCGAAGAACCAGGCACCTTGGAGCAGGTGGCCGACCATGCCTTGCGCTGGTTCCTCCGCCACTTGCCCTCCTGCCCATTCTAACTTCTCTTTGTTTCCGCCCATCCTCTCGACACCCGGAGCTCATCCTTCGTCACTTTTTCTCCTGTCCCACCCTGCCGCAGTGCGCAGGTCCTGCTTTGTCGCCAATTTCCACATACTGAGGGCTCTGCGCGACGTGCGTCCCGAACGGCCGTCGTACTCCGCGAATACTCAAGCCTTCTCCGTCGATGTCGAACTGAGTTTGGGCACCGGTCTTGCTGGTGAAATCGGAGACAGTAACCCGATCATGACCATGCAACCCGAACGACAGCGCGAACCCGCCGGGAATGGAGGCGTGCTCCCGGTCGACGGCATGCCGAACGGTGCGGGAGTCATTGTGGCAAACCACGGGACCGGCCTTCCCGCGTCGCTGCCCTCCGTCAAGCGGAAACCGTATCGCGGGCCTCGTCTCCGACTGTGGCTAGCTGGCGCCGCAGTGACGGCACTGGCTGGCGCAGCACTGTGGGTGTGGCTCTCGCCTGATGCGGCGCTGGTCCGCTATAAGACGGTCCCGGTCGATCGGGGACCGATCGTCGCGAGCGTCACCGCGACGGGGACCGTGAACCCGGTGGTTTCGGTGCAGGTCGGCAGCCAGGTCTCCGGAAAGATCGCCAAGCTGTTTGCCGACTTCAATTCCGTCGTCACCGAAGGGCAGGTCATCGCGATGATCGACGACAAGCCGTTTCGGGCCAGGGTGAAACAAGCGACAGCCACGTTGAAGAGCGCCCGCGGTAACCTGGCCCGGGCTAAGACCACCCTCGCTCAACGAGCGCTGGAGTTGAACCGCGCCAGTCGTCTCCGGATACGAGGGTTCGTGTCGCAAGCCGAATTGGATTTAGCGAAAACCAACTATCGGGACGCACAAGCCCAGGTCGAGGTCGCGCAAGCCCAGGTGGACCAGGCAGAGGCCGCGTTGTCCTCCGCCGAACTCGATCTCGGCTACACCACGATCTATTCCCCGGTCACCGGCACCGTGGTGTCACGCAACGTCGACGTGGGGCAAACCGTGGCGGCCAGCTTCCAGACGCCGACGCTCTTTGTGATCGCGCAAGACCTGTCCCTGATGCAGGTCAACGCCAACGTCAGCGAGTCCGACATCGGCGGCGTGACGGAAGGGAATGCGGCTGAGTTTCGCGTGGACGCGTATCCGAACGAAGTCTTCAAAGGCACGGTGACCCAGGTGCGGAACGCGCCGATCAGCATTCAGAACGTGGTCACCTATGACGTGGTCATCGGCGTAGACAATCGGGACTTCAAATTAAAACCCGGCATGACGGCCACTGTCTCAATCGTCGCCGCGCACAAGGAAGGAGTGCTCCGCGTTCCCAACACGGCGCTCCGCTTTCGGTTGCCCGGAGCTCCAGCGGATCGGAAGAAATCCCAAGTATGGGTCGTCGACCCGGAGGGACGGCTCCATCCCGTTCCAGTGAGCACCGGCCTCACAGACGGCACCTTCACCGAGATCATCGAGGGCGAGCTGGGCGAGGGAGACCGGGTGGTCATCGGCCTTGAATCCGTGGAGGAAAGAGCTCGGCAGGAACTTCCTCCCGGATTTGGGATGGGGCCGAGAATTCGATAGCGCCAGAAAGGCGAGACAGGCAAGTCCCGCGCTTTTCGCCAATCTCGCTGGCCTTGCACATACCTTTATCATGAACTTTCTCTTCATCACCGTCGAGCTCGCGTTCCGAGTGCTTGCCCGCAACCCTTTGCGGGCCGGCCTGACCATGCTGGGCATCATCATCGGGGTCGGCGCGGTCGTCGCGATGGTGAGCCTCGGGCAGGGCGCCAGCGCGTCGGTGCAGGCGCAAATCGCCAGCCTCGGTACCAACATGTTGATCATCATTCCCGGAGCGACCACGGTCAGCGGGGTGCGCACGGGAGCCGGCGGCGCGGCGACCCTGACTGTCGAGGATGCGCGGGACATCGAGCGGAAAATCACCGGGGTTTCCGGCGTATCCTATGCGACGCGAGCCGTCCTGCAAGTGGTGCATGAGAACAAGAACTGGAACACGGTGGTCCTCGGCACGACGGCCGACTTTGCGGATATCCGGGAATGGCCGGTGGCGGAAGGTGCGTTTTTCACGCCGTCCGACGAGGACGCGGCTGCCAAAGTGGCGGTGCTCGGTCAGACGGCAGCGCAGCATCTCTTCGAGCGCGGCGAGGAGGTCATCGGCGCCACTATTCGGATCAAGAATGTGCCCTTGCGTGTGGTCGGCGTCCTGGCACCGAAGGGCCAAACCCTGATGGGACAGGATCAGGACGACGTTGTCATCCTACCGTTCTCGACCGCGGAGCGGAAGGTGTTGGGCACCAAGTTTCTGGGCACGGTCGGGATCATTCTGGTGACCGCCGCACACCGAACCTTGTTGCCCGACGTGGTCCTGGAGATTAAGGAACTGTTGCGCGCCCGCCATCGGTTGCACCCCGCGGAAGAAGATGACTTCACCGTGCGCACGATGGAAGACGTGGCCAAGGCCACCGCCGGTGCCAGCCGGACCATGATGCTGATGTTGTTGAGCATTGCCTCGATTTCGCTGATGGTCGGAGGCATCGGCATCATGAACATTCTGCTTGTCTCGGTCACGGAGCGGACGCGGGAAATCGGCATTCGCATGGCCGTCGGCGCCAAACGGGCGCACATCCTGCTCCAGTTCCTCGTCGAAGCGGTCATCCTCAGCGCCACGGGCGGCATCCTCGGGGTGCTGACGGGAATCATCGGAGCCAAATTGCTCACCACTGTGGCCGGATGGCCCACCATCATCTCGCCCACGGCCATGGCGATTGCGTTCGTATTTTCACTCGGTGTCGGCATTTTCTTCGGCCTATACCCCGCGGAGAAGGCGTCGCGCCTAAACCCGATCGAGGCACTGAGGTATGAGTAGAGGTGGATGCCGGATGCGCAAGACCGGTGACTGGGCCATACTGTGCAGATAGAAGGTCAATGGCCGTTGGTTCCCGATGATTCGGGAAGAGCCCCGTCTAATTCCTGGGATCTCCGTGCACCCGACCGATAACCCTGACGAATCGCCAACAACCACAAATGGAGGATGCTATGCGGATCGTACTGGCGGTGGATGGATCGGATAATTCCTATGAAGCGCTCCGGGCGCTGCCTCATCTCAGCCGAGCCGAGGTGCTTATTCTGCTTCACGCCTTGGACGTTCCGCAGCCGGCTTATCCGATGATGATGCCGGAGGTCGCCCGCGACTTGTACACGACTGTCGAGAAGGAAATGCGCGAAGACGGCCAGCGGCTGTTGGACCGGATGGTGTCATTGCTCCCGATGAACGTCGGTCCGGCGACCAAACGGATCGAGGTCGGCACGCCGGCCGAAGTGATCGTCAGTGTCGCCCAAGACTCCGGAGCCGACCTGATCGTCATGGGCGCCCGCGGGCTGGGCCCGATCAAAGAACGACTCTTCGGCAGCGTGTCCCATCGCGTCCTGACCCACGCCTCCTGCGCAACCCTGATCGTCACCGGCCCCGTTCGGGGCATGAAGCAGATCCTGCTGCCCTTGCAGGGGCCCGACGATGCCGAGGCCGCGATCCGCTTTTTGGCCAAGCAACCGTTTCGCGAGCCGGCTAACCTGACGCTCGTCACGGTCCTCCCGTTCGCCCAACCTCTGTGGCCTGCGGGTATCTCCGTGACGGAAGCCATGAAAGAACAAGTCCTGCAGAGCGCACGGGCGTTCCTCGACAACGTCGCGGGGAAGTTGACCGGGTTGGGGTACCACGCCCGGAGTGCGACGCTGCTCGGCGTCCCCGCGCCTATGATCCTGCACGAAGCCTCGAAGCTGAATCCGGACTTGATCCTGATGGGCTCCCGCGGCCGCCGCGGTCTCGCCCGCTTCGTGCTCGGCAGTACATCCCATGCGGTGTTGCACCAGGCCCCCTGCCCGGTGTTGGTGTTTCGTTGACGAACGGTAAAGCCCGTAGTACCCTCCCACTAGGGCTTCTCGCAGGCTGCCCAATGCTGCCTTAAACCGTTGCGGGGTTCGCTCGGCCTTGAGACCGGTCATCAACGTTGTCGTCAGGATCTCGGCATGAGCATCTTGATCGTAGATGATTCGCCGGATGAATTACAGTTGCTCAGTTCTCTCCTAGAGAGGGCGGGGTACCGATCGCTGCTCACCGCCACCTCCGCGGACGATGCGTTTCGAACATTGGGGGTCGCCGGCTCCGAATCCTCGCCGGCACCGGTCGATTTGGTTCTGATGGACATCATGATGCCGCACACGGACGGGCTGGAGGCCTGCCAGCGGATCAGAGCACACCATCAACTCCACGATCTCCCTATCATTGTGATTACGGTCAAGAGCGACCCCGGCGACCTGCGCGACGCCTTCACGGCAGGGGCCACGGACTTCATCCGCAAGCCGGTCAACGAGGTGGAGCTGGTCGCCCGTGTGAGTGCCGCACTCACTCTGAGAGAGGAACGGGAATGCCGGAAGGAGAGAGAACAACAACTGATCAGACGCACCGAAGAGCTGGAACGGGCCCTTCACGAAGTAAAGGTTCTCCGAGGACTTATTCCGATCTGCAGCCATTGCAAGGGTGTGCGAAACGAGCAAGGTTTTTGGCAGCACATCGAAGAGTACCTTCGGGATCATTCTGAACTGGAATTCACCCATGGTGTGTGCGAGACATGCCTGGCCCAACCGGCCTCCCGCAGCCACAGGCCATCGACGAATCGGAACGCGACGGATTCGTCTCCTGCGGTCGCAATCACCGGAAGCGACAAGCGGGGACAAAGCGGAACGCGCGGCGTTGAGCTTTCATCCACTGAGACGGCGGAAGATGGGGTGCGGGCCAGGAAAGCGCGACGCGTGACTTTCCACTGTCGGCTCCTTTTCTCGGCGGAGCATATCCCATCGGGGGAGGCTCGCGTCCTGGACCTCTCCACCTCGGGATGCAAAGCGGAATCGCTGACGGCGGTGAAAAAGGGGATGGAACTGACGGTGAAGTTTTTTCTCCCGGATCACCAGTGGGAACTTAAAATCGAACGGGCAGCGGTCCGATGGGTCGAGGGGAAGACCTTCGGTTTGGAGTTTCTCAGCATTCGTCCGGCCCAACGCGAACGGCTTCGCCTTCTGCTGGCCAGAAGCGAGAACGACTGAGCCTCCAACAGAAATCCAACCTTCACAGGAATCGTTGCGTGATGAGCGTCATCACCTGCGCAGCCGCTTCAGCCGGCGTTGCCGTGGTCGTATCGATGCGCAAGTCTGGCTTGAGCGGCTCTTCGTAGGGCACCTGGAGGCCCGGCACCGTCGCGGACTCCCCGCCCCGCCCCTTGCGGTAGGTGCCTTTATTATCCCTCGCCATGCACACCTCCAACGGGCAGTCGACGGCGATCTCCAAAAAGCGCGGGATCAGGCTTCGCGCCAGGTCTCGATAGGCCCGCTTGGCAGCGGTGGCGTCGAAGATTACGCTGACACCGTGCTCGACGAGCCGGGCGCCGGTGAAGGCCAGCGCGCGATAGAACAGGTCCCGCTCCTCCGGCGAATAAGTCGGCTCGGGTGTAAGCACGCGCCGGACCTCATCCGACTCCAACACGTCCACGCGCAATCCCAGCGCCTCCAGCTTCGGACGCAACGCCGTGGCGATCGTGCTCTTGCCCGACGCCGGCAGGCCGGTGAGCCAGACAGCGAAGGCGGGGAGTGCTGCGGCAGACATCCATCCGCCTCAGATCCGCTTGCTCCACTTCGCGAACCGGTCCGCCAACAGGACCCCGTTGGTTTTCAGCCCTTCGGCCTGAATGGCTTTTTGGACCGCTTCGATCCGGCTGGAGAAGTTCGGATGGGTCTTGAAAAACGCGCGGTCGTCCCCCTTGAGGTCGCGCAGCCGCACGAGCAGTGTCACATAGGCAAGGGGATCGTAGCCCACGCGGGCCGCGAACACGTCGCCCAGTTGGTCTGCCTCGATCTCCTTGCTCTGATCCAGTCCTTCGTCGAGCAGTTTCTTCACCGCTCCGTCGATCAGATTCTTGAACGCCGCCGGGTTCTGGTTGGCATACGCCAGGCCGGCTTCCGTCACGCCGGCGATCTGTTTGCTCCGCTGGATCACCTGTAAAATGTGCTTCTCGGTCACATGAGCGATCTCGTGGCCAAGCACCGCAGCCAGTTCCGCCTCGTTCCGTATCTGCTTCAGCAAGCCTTTCGTAACAAAGATGTAGCCGGCTGGCGCGGCGAAGGCGTTGATGGAATCGTGATTCAGGATCGCGAACCGATAGGGAATGTCGGGCCGGTCGCAGGTGTTGGCGACTGCACGCCCGACAAGATTGACGTACCGCGTGAGCGCCGGATCCTCGACGACTCCTCCATAGCGGGCCACCACCTGCAGCGCGATGGCCTGACCGATAGAGGATTCCTCCTCATAGCCGATTGGGAGCAACCCGGCGACGAGGGTCCCGGTCCCGCGGATCACCCCGGCCAGCCGCTCATTGCCGGATTGCCGCGCCACGTCTTCAGCCGCCCGTTGCACTTCGGCGCACCCGCCGAACGCCGCGACGAACGCGAGGAGCTCAAGAACTGTAGAGATCTTACTTCGCATATTCGCCGAGCCCCCCTTCTTTCAGGAATTCTTCGACCTCCTGATCCGCAATCTGATACGCCGTCATGCGATCGACCGTGTCGCGGTCTTTCTGGGAAATCCCCGCGCGATTGGCGTACCCCTCGGAGACCTTGTCCAGTCCCCGCGCTCCGGCTGACGCGGTCACCGCCGATGCCTCGCTCCCGCGCATACTGCGGCCGAGCTGCGCCAACCCGTTGTCGCCGCCGCTCGGTTTGGTTTTGCTCGTCTTGCCGGCATAGATCCAACCCTGTGCGCCGCTTTCGGTCTTGACCTGCAGCCAGCTTCCTTCCTTCTTCAAGACCTCCAGCGGATCGCCGTAACGCAGATTGGCGACCACCTGATCCAGCGAGGTCTTGCCGGAGCGGAGTTGCGCCGTCCTGGCCTGCACATAGACGGTTTCCGCAAATACGGCGGTGACACCGACCAGTGTCACGCCGACGATCAGCCCTTGCAGAGTCCACCATGTCCGTCGTTTCACCGTCGCCTCCTCGATCTCGAGTCCACCTTCCACCCTCCGTCCTCGCTTCGCGGCCTTTATTTCGATTTCAGCTCATAGACTCCATCCCAATCCGGCGGCGGCGGAGCCGCCAGGTAGGCGGCCGCCCGCTCGCGATAAACCTTCGACGGCCCATCCACAGGATCCAGCGCCAGCGCCGCCTCGAATCGCTGTTGGGCCGTGACGAAATCCCGCCGCTTGTAAGCGGCCAGTCCCTCGAGGTACAGCTCCATCACTTTTTTCCGTTCGATGGACAGCTCTCCTTTCCGTGCCAGCAATTCGTATACCGTGACCGGTTCTTTCTTGCCCTTTACCCTGAGCACATCCACCTCGCGCGCCTCGATATCCTTCTGGGCTAACTCGTACGTCCGCGGCCCCAGCAAGATCAGTGTGTCGTAAAACTTGTTTGCCCCTTCCAGCCGCGAGGCAAGGTTCACGCTGTCGCCCATCACGGTGTATTCGAGCCGCTCCTGCGACCCCATGTTGCCCACGACCAGCAGACCCGAGTTGATGCCGATCCGCGTCACGATCTCTGGCAAGCCTTCCGCTTTCCAGGCCTCGCGCAGTTTCGTCAACTCCGCCTGGCTGTCCAACGCCGCATAGCAGGCCAGTGTCGCATGGTTCGGATCGCCCAGCGGGGCGCCGAAGATCGCCATGATGCCGTCGCCCAAGTACTTGTTCACGTTGCCGCGATGCCGGCGGATGATATCGGTCATGGCTGACAGATAGCGGTTGAGCAGCTCGACCAGTTCCTCCGGCTGCAGTTGTTCGGAGATCGTGGTGAAGCCCGCGACGTCGGAAAAAAAGACGGTCAGTTCCTTTTTCTCTCCGCCAAGCTTGATGCGCTCGGGATCGCGCATGATCTCTTCGACCACCTCCCGGGACATGTACTTATCGAACGCAGCCCGCAATTGCCGCCGCTGCCTTCCTTCGATCAGATACTCCACCGTCGCCGCGACGCCGAAGGAGACAGCCAGCGCGCCCTCCGGAAACACCAACTCGACCCACAGGCCGTGCGACGTGAAGGCGTGGACAGCCAGGCCATAGTAGATCGCCGCCAGCGCCGCGATGAACCCGATCTTCAGCACCTGCCGCCGGATCAGCATGAAGCTCCAGGCCGTCGCCAGGCACAACGCCAGCGTCGCGACCGCAAACACCCAGTACGGCGCCTGCCGCATGAACTGAGCCTGCAGGAGGTTGTCCAGCGCGGCCATATGGATCAGCACGCCCGGCGTGAACGGCGACAACGGCGTCACGCGCAATTCGTACGTGCCTGCCGCGGTCGTGGCGATGAACACGATTTTGTCCTTGAAGACCGCCGGGTCAAGCAGCGGCCGCTCTCCCTTCTGAAGCTGCGTGAAGGATTGGAGCACGGCGCCGGCTGAATAGGAGGAATAGGTTTTCCGCTCCAGTGTCCCATGCCAATCGATCAGCATGGCGCCCTGGGAGGTCAGCGGCACCGCCACGGATCCCATCCGGACCACATTCGATTCCCACGTGACCTGATCCGCGCCCAGGAGAGGCCGAGCCGCGGCCGCGGCAATCTGGAAGAAGTGACGGCCCTGGGCAGCAGCCACCAGCGGCATGCGGCGCGTCGTCCCGTCGAAATCGGGCATCAGGTTGATGAAGCCGAGACCCCGCGCGGCCTCGGCGAGCGGCGGGATCGGCAGCTTCACGCCAGGATAGGTCGCAAGCGGTGGAGCTTCCACGTCCGCCCGCACCTCGACTGGCACACCGGCCTTCGCCAACAACTCCGGTACAAGGTCCTGCGGTTCTCCCTGAAATAAAATCGGCAGGAACACATTCCCGGCCGCCCGCATCTCGTCGGCGAACACCTGGTCGAATTCTTCGGCGTTGTCGTCCGGTTCCAGAAACAGGATGTCGAAGATGACCGCCTTGGCTCCCGCCTCGCGGAGAAACCGGACGAGATACCCATGGCGGTCGCGCGGCCAGGGCCAGCGGCCGAACGTCTCCAAACTGGCTTCGTCCACCGCGACCAATACGATGTCCGGACTGGCCTTGGAGGGATCGGCGTAGGTCCGGTAGCGATGGTCAAGCGCTTTGAGCTCCACGATCTCGAGCCAACGGGTCCGATGCAGCGCCAACGCTAGAACAAAGACCGCCAGTCCCACGGCGGTCGCGATCAGGACTTTCTTAGCCGACTTAGGGAGTTCCATCCGCGTCAACTCGGAGGGTGACAGCGGCGCCCGCGCGCCACTGTTTGAAGCGTCGGCAGGGCGTTGCCGTGCGGTCGGATGCAGGTGGGTGACCGGAAAGAGTTCCGCCGGAGCCTGTGCGGACCGAAAACCATCAAGGCACGTCCTGGGCGCAGCGGAACCCGAGAGTCGGCCCCCAGTAGGTCATCTCGTCCCAGCTCCGGTAACTGACGCGCAGCTCAAGCGGTCGCTCGTTCCAGTCCCCGCCCCGCAAGACGCGGAAGGAACCGCGGAGCGGCCCCTGTGGATCGCGGGCAGGCGACATCTGGTAGAAGTCCTCGGCATACCAGTCCTTCACCCACTCCCACACGCTGCCGACGAGATCATGAACTCCGTAGGGGGACACGGTGGCCGCCTGGCTGCCGATCTGTTCCGTGCCGTTGGCGCCAGCCTTGATCTCGCCGTTCTTGGGACGCCCCTTGATCATCTCCTCGCTGTTACCCCAGGGATAGCGCCGTCCGTCCGTCCCGCGCGCGGCCTTTTCCCATTCGGCCTCGGTGGGCAGGCGTTTGCCGCGCCATTCACAATAGGTCCGCGCCTGCATCCACGTGACGTTGGTAACCGGATGCTGCGCGCGTTCGGGATCGTCGAACGCCTGGCGATCTTTAGGCGGCGTGCAGCCGCCCCCCTCGACGCACTGGCGATACTGGGCGTTGGTGACCTCGTACTTGTCCAGCCAGTACGAGCTCAAGTACACCCGGTGCATCGGTCGCGAATCCGGCAAGCCGTCCTCCGCCCCCATCAGGAACTCGCCGGCTGGAATCAGGACCATTCCCTCCGGCGGGCTGATCCCTTGCTGGGCCAACTTGCGCAACTCTTCCTGCTGCGCCGCCTGCAATTGCTGATTGACTTTGGTGATCTCGGGCTCGTCGTCGCCGGTCGGCGGCCGACCTTGTGGAGGCGTCGGCGAAGTCCGTGCGGCTGGGGGAGGAGTCGTCTCGGCCTTCGCCGACCTGCCAGACGGTTGATGACTCGCCTGCGCCGCCGGAGGCGCCTCAGCGGCCCGCACCGTCTCGATCCGGACCGTGGCCCGCATCAACTCCTGAACCAAGTCGGCCCCGCCGCCTTTGGTCTTGCGCTCCTTGCCGCCTTTGCCAATCAACGTAAAATCGAAGTCAGGAATGTTCGCCAACAGCGGCGTCGCATAGCTGATCGGAACGGCGAAGGCCATCCCTTCGGGCACGATGCCGGAGGGATGGCTGAACTTGGTCGTCACGATGCCGATCACCTCCCCCCGGCGGTTAAAGAGCGGGCCACCGCTGTTACCGGGATTGACCGCCGCATCGACCTGAAACACCCGCTGCACGCCTTTGGTGCGGACGGCCGCCACGCGCCCGCGGGTCACCGACACCTCCCGCAGACCGAACGGAAACCCGACCGCGATGACTTCCTGATCAAGCCGCACCGCTCCCGCATAGCCCAAAGCGGCTTCGGACAGCCCCACGGTTTCGATCTTGAGCAAGGCCAGATCGTGCTCCGGATCGGCGCTGACGAGGATGGCTGGCGCGCGGAACTCGCCCGGCGTCACGACCATAATCCGCCGGGCGTTCGAGACGACGTGATGCGCGGTCAGGACATATCCGTCCGTATGCACGATGACACCGCTACCGGCCGGCTTTTCCGCCGGAAGAACGAGCCGTTCCGCCGCTCCAGCGAACGGGAGTCCGCCGGCGATCGCCAGCGACGCCGCCAGTGTCAGCCATGCCGATCGTTTCATTTCCGGATGGGAATCATCACGCTGATCGCGCCCGCGTTCTGGCCGAGCTTCAACCCCTCGCGCGGATACCCGGTGCGATCCAGCTCGCCCTTCGGTTCTCCGTGACAATCAAGGCACTGTCGGGTCGTGTACAGCGGAAACATCAGGCGCAACGAACCGCCTCGGGCCGTCACTTCGCTGATCACTTTCTCGCGAGGGAATGCCGGGTCCGCGAACGCTTCCAGCGCCGCCCGCTCCATCGCATCCGGCGCATTGCGGGGATTCCGCGGAAACAGGGCCGTCTGCTTCAGTCGCACGCCGGTCCGTTCGGTAAATCGCGCGGCCACCCGCGCGCCGAAAACCGCCGGGATAAATCCTTTAAACCCGACATCGGGGCGATTGAGTTCCGGCTGCGCGTCCGCGACCACTTGCTTGCTGACCAAGACCAGCTCCCTAAGCAACCGCTTGGCGCCGTCGGGGATGCGGGCCTCCTCCAACTCCGTGAGATCCACGCCGGACCGGCTCCGGAACATGTCCACAAGCTGCCGCTCAAACACATCGGGCGTGAACCCCTTATCCGCGCGCGTGCGATCGTCGAAGAGAGATTGGTTGTCGTTGATGACGGCGCGCCCGGAGTCCAGCAGAATCGCCAGAAGGCGGGCAGTGTGCTCGAATTCCAGAACAGTTTGAAGCGGGACACCGGCGTCCGGACTCCGCTCACGGGTCGCGGCCGCCTCGCGTTCACCTCCTCCGCAGACCATGAAGACCACCATCGGCGCGAGCATCCAGCACAGGCGACGAAACATCGTGTCGATCCTGGCGCGTACGTTCGGGAGGCGACGCGGCGCGGAGACGTCCCCTGCCCGGCGACCAGGTGAGAGGACATCTCAGCGTGGATGGTACTTTTGCCCTCCCGTGAAGTCAAGCCGGGAGGACCAGACGAGGAAGATGTTCAGCGACCTCGATGGATGTCGACCAGCACATTATCGGCATCGAGTTCGATCGTGATAGGCATGCCTTCCTGCAGCACAGAGAGCTTGCTGCCGGCCAGCGGATCGACTTCATAACTGGCCAGCCCCTCCGGGGTCGAGAGCTGAATTTCGCTCCAGTAGGGATCGGAGTAACGGACCATGCCGGCGATGAAGCGATGCTCCGGGAAAAACCGATCCGTGCGCGAGACGTCGATCAGCACATTGCCCGAATCCACCAACAGATTGACCGGCTCCCCGACCTTCGCCTCATGGAGCCCCACCCGATCCGCTTTCGCCGGGCTGATCGTCCGAGGCTGCAGGCCCTTCTCGGTTTTCACAAAGAGAACCCCCGACTGGATTTTGGCAATCACTCCGCTGAACCCGTAATGGGCGGCTTGAACGAACGGCGTCATGGGCTCGGCTTTCCCCGGCGCAACCCCCATCGCCAGGAACACCCCCGTCAGAAGCACAGAGAGAACGTGTCGCATAACCTCACCTCTTGCCTTTCCCGAAGGGAAGGCGGGCCGGCTTGGTTCGCCAGACCCGCCTCTTCCGCATCGCCTTGCACGGAACAGTGTGATAGACCTCAGAACCCTCCACCCGGCGGAGGCGGGACTGAAATCCCGTATTCCTGAACCGGCGTGACCATCAGGGCGAAGTTGAGCAGCTCATCGGCCGCAATGTCGTTGATGCCGTGCTCGCGATTCCGCAGCATCTTGAACCACTTGCCCATCTCGGTCCGCACAGTGCGTTGATCGCCACGCGCCAGAGCCTCCTTCACCAGTGTAAGCTTCTCCTGGTAGGGCTGCCAGTTCGACGTCGGATAATTGGTCTTGTAGAAACTGACGGAATTGGCGATCTCGTCCACCCACGTGGGTTGGGCGAGCGTAAGACCCACAGAACACAGCAACAGCGCGCAGGCGCCGAACGTCACCACGGACAGTCTCATCCTGTTCATGTGCCCCTCCTTCTGCTGTCCCACGACCATTTCCCGGCCGACCGGATTCGGCCGCTTCGCTCAAAATGAAACGGAAGACTGGATGTCCGATTCTCTCGCGTTCTCGAAGTCGGCGAGGTCCGGGCCCTTCAGGCTCTTCAAATCGATGTGGAACGTCTCGCTGTCCGGCACCTTCATCGGTTGTTCAGCGCCTTTCCCGAGTTCGCCCGGCATCGCCTCGGTCGACTTCGAGGTTGACTCCTGGCCCGGCTTGTCTTTCTTGATCTCGGCCGGAGAACCGGTCATCGTGCCCGACGGTTCCGCCGCGAGCGCGACCGGCGCCAGCGTGAACCAGACCGCGACGAGCGCCACCGTCATTAGGGTCAGGCCTATGATGTGACTGTCTCTCATGGTGCTCACCTCCTCGTGTTGGCAGAGATTGTGTTGACGCATGGCCTGTGCCCCGGCCTCGCTGGTCGTCTGTTTACTGTAATCACGGATAGAACGCGCGGCCATCGCCGGAAGGGTGGATTTTCTATCGCCCGATCGGGTGATGGCCGCACACACTCATCCGGCGGCTCCGGGATCGTACACGTCGTCGATCCAATAGTCGCAGCCTCCCTCCTTGCACGGAGGCCCGCCCTCGTAGGGCGTCTGTACGGTATGATCGGGGACGCTCATCGGCCTTTCATTGCTGATTCCCAGCTCGATCGCGCCCGCCGTCGTACCCGGCTCCGCTGGCCGGACACCCAACGTAAAGTTGTACAGTTCATCCGCCGCGACGTCGCTGATGCCGTGCGCCCGCTCCTGAAGCATCCTCAAAAAGCGGTCCGTTTCCAGCTTCACCCGGTGTTGATCGCCGCGGAGCAGGCTCTCATGAATTCTGGCCAACTGCTCTTGATAAGGGGTGAAATCCGAAGCGGGGTTGTTCGCCTTCTCAAAGGCCACCATGTTCTGGATTTCCTCCACCCAGGTGCCTGCGGAGAACGCCGGTCCCGCGAAGAGCAGGCACCAGGCGCCTGCCATGGCCAGCAGCAGAGCAGCTCGTCGTCGAATCGCCTGTGTGTTCATTTCGGCCTCCTTGTGATTCATTTGCCCGACTAGTGCTCATTCTCTCAACCTCTCAACGTTCTCGTCCGTCGACAACCGCGGGCGCCTCGGCCTCGCCGGCGTCATCGCGCGACCGTCCCTCTTCGGCGGCGCGCGGGTCCTCGCACAAGGCGCCTTCGGCACCATGTCATCCCCTTCTCCGGTGACAACTCCGCCTGACGCAGCGGTCATCATAGGCAGCGGAAGCCCGACGGCCTATTCCCACGAGGGTGGATTTTTTCTCCATCGTTCGGGTGAGGAAACGGGAAGAGAAGAGAGGACGAGAAGGAACAGACTGCGCTTATTTCGCGTTTAGGTACGCGAGCACCGCTTCCACGCGGCCGGCGACGCCGAGCTTGCGGTAGATGTGATGGAGATGGGTCTTGACCGTGTCGGCGGAGACGCACAACTGGTCGGCGATTTCCTTGTTCCCGCGCCCCGCAGCGGCAAACGCCAGGATCTCACGTTCCCGCTCGGTGAGCGCCGCGAGCCCGCCCGGTTCCTCCGCGCGGGCTCGGTTCATGGCGGCGAAGGCCGTCCGCGCGAACCCGTCCGGCATGAAGGGCGAAAGCACCGTTTCACCCCGCGCGCTGGCGCGGATGATCCGGAGAAACTCCTGGTGGTCGGCATCCTTGAGGATGTAACCGCAGGCGCCGGCGCGGACCGCCGCGACGATCCGCGCATCGTCGTCGTGCACGGACAGCATCAACACTTTGGTCTCCGGTAGGCAGCCGCGGATCAACCGTGTGGCGGTCACGCCGTCGAGCTTCGGC
The DNA here is from genome assembly GCF_976986435.1 of Nitrospira calida. NCBI lineage: Bacteria > Pseudomonadati > Nitrospirota > Nitrospiria > Nitrospirales > Nitrospiraceae > Nitrospira > Nitrospira calida. The sequence continues at coordinate 937,707 of NZ_OZ335950.1, read as the reverse complement.
ATGTCCACGTCCATCAGCACGATGTCGGGCTTGAGACGCGTGACGAGATCGAAGGCTTCCCGGCCGTCGGTCGCCTCGCCGAGCACGGACAGATCCGGCTCCCGTTCCAGCAGCAGACGCAGGCTCTGTCGAAACAACCGCTGATCCTCGGCGATCACGAGGGTAATAGGCATGGTGCCTCTTGATTGGCCGGCAAGAGAATCGAAAACACCGCTCCGCCTTCGGGACGGTTCGCCGCCCAGATTCGGCCGTGATGGGCCTCCGCCACCAGCCAGCAGAAGTGCAGTCCTAGCCCCCGCCCGATCCGCAAGTCGCGGCCGTCCTTCTTGCGGAAAAACATCTCGAACAGATGCGGCAAGTCCTCGGGTCCGATCCCGGGGCCCTCATCTTCGACGCGGATCAAGACTGCCGACTCGACCCGGCCAGGCCCTTCCACATGCAGGTCGACTTCCGGCTGCGCTTCGAGCGTGACCGTAACGCGGCTCTCTGGTGGGGAATACTTGAGTGCGTTGTGGATCAAATTCATGGCGACCCGCTGCAGCCGGCGGCGGTCCGCCGTCATCCAGACCTCCTCGCGCGGCACGCGCAGACGAATGGTGACAGCTCTCGCTTCCGCTTCGCTCCGGAACAGTTGCACCACTTCTCCCAACGCCGCATTGACGGAGAACCGGGAGGTAATGAGCGGGAGACCGGAATAGCTCTCCTGATAGACGTCCAGCATATCGTTGATCATGCCCAGCAACAGGTCCGTGGTGAACCGCAGATCCTGAAACCAACGCCGCTGGGGTTCGGCCTGCAGTTCCTCCCGCTGCCCGAGCAGCTCCAGCGTTTTCTTGATCCCCGCCAGGGGATTCCGGATATCGTGCGCGAACATCGAGGCGAACTGACTGAGCGAGGCGAGCCGCTCGGACCGCAACAGTTGCTCTTCCAACCGTTTTTTCTCCGTCACATCGCTCAATTGCAGCATGATGGAGACGCCGGCCCCGGCCTGTTCGACGAGAACGAGATCCGTTTCCATCACCAGCACGGCGCCGCCCGGCGTCCGCACTCGCAGGACCGTCGCGGTGGTCTCTGCGCCGGTCTCCAGAACTTTCCGGAAGGCTTTTAGAAACGCCGCGCGGTCCGCCTCGACGAAAAGGCGCTCCGCTTGCACGCCGACCAACTCGTCAGCCCGCCGGTTCAACTTCATCTCGGCTCGGCGATTCGCGCCCCGCACGATCCCTTCGGCATCGACGAGGAGCTTGGCATCGACCGAATGGTTCCAGAGCATGCGGTAGTGCGCTTCGGACGTCGCCATCTCGCGATTCGCTTTCTCCAGTTCTTCGACGTATCTCCGCCTCTCCTCGGATGCGCGCGCCAGCCGCTCGGTGAGATCGGCGAAGCTGGCCGCTAGGGTGTCGATCTCGACGATTCCCGAGGGTTCAGTGGAGAGCGGCGGAGGGGGAGACTCCTGCCCGATCGATCGCACATGTTCCACCAACGTGTTGATCGGCTTGACGATTCGACGCGCCAACCGCCATCGGAACAGGGCGACAAGGGCGACCGCGCCGACCCAGAATGCGGCGAGCTTCCCCATCAACACGACCAACGGAGCGTAGGTCTCCCGAGGATCCTGCCTCACCAGGACGTACCACATCCCGTCCGGCACAATCTCGGCTGGCAACGAAACCGGTGCGATCCCCACGATGCCGCCGCGGTTCCCGTGCGTATCGCTGTCCACTTCCAGCCACGCGGCGGAACCCTCCCGTACACGGCCGAATCGGTCGCGCAGCGCCTGGATGCCGGTCGCTTTTCGATGCCACGCCGGCGGAAGCACGGAACAAGCCAGAACTTCCCCTTGCTCTCCAACCAGCATCACATGCCCCGTCTCCCCGATCCGACTGCGCAAGATCGACGCGAAGAGTTCATCCTGACCGATGACCACCTTTAACGCGCCGAGCACCGCACCGTCTTCGTCGAGAATCGGCGCCGCGACCTCCCAGAAACCGCGTCCCGACTGGTCAAGACGGAGATCCGACGCCCAGGGTCGCCGTTGCTCGAACACCACCGGCCACCAAGGTTGGCGCTGATAGTACGTCCTCGTCGCCTCGCTCGGGACCCCTCCGACCGAGCGCCCCTGTCGATCGATCACCGCCAGCGAACGGAAGTACCGGTGTTGCTCTTCGCGCCATTTGTGAAACACGGGGGCATCCAACGCCAGCCGGGACCCCTGCCTTACGGCGCTCCGCACATCCGGCAGGGCGCTCAAACGTGCGACCCATTCGACTTCTTTGGCCAGAATCAATCCGACCTTGTCGGCGCTTTGGCGGGCGAGTTCCTGGAACGTCAACCCGATCGAAGCCCGAAGGGAGAGCTTCGCCTGCCAGTAGGCATAGGCGAGACCGATCGTGCCCGAAAGCAGACCGATTGAAAGCACGGAGAGCGTGATCAGACTTTGAAGACTGATCCGCCTGGTCATGGAAGGACATCGCCGTGGCCGCCGGAATCAATCGATAACAGGCAGGCCGGCCACGCAGAACCGGGAGGTTACGCCGCGCGCCTGGTCTTCTCGTCTGATTCTTCTTCGGCGAGCGACCGGCCGGTGGAGGCGACCGGCCGTCGGTGCTCTGCGTCGCTTTCGCCGGCCAGAGTGGCGGCCAACACCCAGATCAACGCACACATCGTCGCCAGACCGATGATCTCGACCATGGTCGCACCTGATTTGGCGCCGCAAGCCCAATCGAACGTCCCGCGCTTAGGCCGCGTGTTTGCCGCCCGTCCGGGTCGTCTCAGCCTGTTCAGCCGGAAGCTCGCCGACTCCGGTCAGACCATTGAGCGGTTTCCTCGCCCGGGCATACAGAATTTCCATGCAGACGAAGAACACGACCAACAGGGCGACCAGGCCCGCCGCGATTCCCCAATATCCCCAGGACATCAGCAATTCGCCCGCGTATGAGGCCAACATTTCCATCCGTCCCTATTCGCGGCGGAGCGCCGCTCGAGTGTGGCGCTCCGCCGGATCTGTACGCCTCCTAAGCCGTCTTTCGATACACTTGCTGGGCCGGCTCCGGTTGAATTTCGCCGACCGCCACTCCGCGCTCCGGTTCGCCGGACGGCAACCACAGCCCGGCAAGAAACAGCCCGATCAACCCGAGCGAGGCCGCGAACCAGTAGCCGACCGGAATCTCCGGCCAGGACCGCGGTTCAGTCACCGGGAGGACTGTCCGTCGAGCCAGCGGCTCGGCTGCATCGAGCCGCGCAAAGAGGTCCGCTCGCAGCTCGGTCCGAATGGCCGCAATGGCCGCGCTGGCGAGCTGCCCCTGGTTCAGGGTCCGTGCCGTGTCATAGTCAGCTTGGACTTTCGTGACCTGCACAACGGCCGCCCCAACATGCTCCTGCGCCCGCTCGACCGCCCTCGCGCGCTGCCGGCTGGATGTCATGATCAGTTGGCCGAGATAGGGCTGCCAGCCGTTTTGGAACTCTTCCTCCATCCGTGCGCCCATGGCCTGCGTCTGCCGAATCATCCGCTTGTTGAACTCGCTCTCGTCTTGAGCCGCCGAGAGCACGCCGCTCCGCACCCCTCGCCGGGTGAAGTTCACGATCGCCCGGCCCATGACCCCTTGAATGCGACCGGCCTGGTCCGCCGCGACCTCAGCGGCGTGAGAACGAATCGCCGCAATGTGCCTAAAGGGATCGCTCGTGAGCCAATGTTGGGTCATCGTCGCCCGATTGAATTCCGAGACGGCAGTCGCCAGGTTTTCGGCCGCGTCGCGCTCGATCAGATAACTCTCCACGATGGCCTGGCCGAGAGCCGGTTGGACCCACTCCATGCCGGCCATGATGCCAGTCGAGTGATTCAGCGAGACCATCTCCGGTCTCGGCGCGGCCGCCTCTAAGGTCCCGTTCGCCGAGATGAAGACGGCGTATCCCCCAACCAGTGTTGCGCAAAGCCCGATCACAACCATCAAATCGACTGGTTCCAGCGTCCGCCTCATGGTCACCTCCCTGCTGTGCGTCCGACGTTTGCTCTATCCATTTGGGTGATTAGGACGAATACCCCACCGCTTGCCATCCGTCCACGGTGTTAACTGGAGAAGGCAAGCCAAGTGCCTGGCGCGAGTCCGTGAAACTCGTTGATCTGTCGAGAACTCTGCGAATTCCTACCTTTTTGTCTTGGTTGATTCCCACCAGATGCGCGTCAAATCCACCACCATGAACTTTTAAAAGGCGCCGCACCGTTGGCACCGTTTTTGACCTGAGACCTCAATACAGCACACGGTTATCCAGGGTCTGCGCTCGCAGCAGCCATTCTTTCCGCTTCTTTCAGACAGAGTCGGCGACCATCCCGTTCGGCGGACGCTAGGGCCGAACGGCCCTAGGCAGATGCGCAGTTCAGCAGTATCGTATTCATATCTCTATGTTTTCTCTACGAACTCTGTTGAGTTCCTCCCGCACCTTGGCCGACGTCGTTTCGAGTTGGACGGGCACTCGGAATTGTCCCGCCGAGCCCGCGGCCCGGTCGGGTCGATACGCATCGCCATTCATCCATCCCGACTCACTTGTGCGTCGCCTCGCACAGAGCGACCACGTCGCCCAAGCGACGATCGGGGCCTCGTTCGTGGGAATTTTTCTGTTGGATCTCTTCAGTCCACCAGATGTTGCGGTCTGGTCTCTCTACCTCTTCCCGTTGTGGCTTGCCCGTCGGTCTTCGAATCGATGGTTCCCCATCGCAGTCGCCGTCGTCGGCACCGGGCTGATCGTGGCGGGCTACGTCCTCTCTCCGCCTGGAGCAGCCATTCGGTTTGCGCTCGTCAACCGCGCGTTGGGCGTGCTGACTCTATGGACACTGGCACTGTTGGCTCGTCGGCGAGTCGACATGGACCCGCGGGTCCGTGAGCACGATACCTTCTTCGCGTCATTCATGCGCCATCTGCCGGCTTTCGCATGGGTCAAGACTCCGGACGGACGCTACATGTACGCGAACAAGTATTTTTGCGAGGTCTTTGGGCTCAAGCCCGACAAAGTGTTCGGACGGACCGACGTGGAGCTGTTTCCGCCGGATACCGCGAGGCAGTTCGTGGAGAACGACCGGTACGTCCTGACCGCCGACCAAGAACTCCAGACCGTCGAAACGTTTCGGATCGACGGCCGACCGCGTTACAGCTTGGTTCGTAAGTTCCCGATTCGGGAGGGTAACGCGACGCGCCTGATCGGCGGCGTTGCCATCGACATGACCGACGCGAAGCTGGCGGATGAGGCTCTGCAGGAGAGCCGAGAACGATTCGGCAGCGCGTTTCGCGACGCCGCCATCGGCATGGCGCTTGTCGGCACCGACGGCCGATGGCTCCAGGTGAACCGAGCCCTATGCCAACTCGTCGGCTATTCGGAAGAGGAACTGCTGGCGACCACGTTCCAAGCCATCACCCACCCGGACGACCTCGACACTGACCTGGGCTACGTGAACCAGATGCTGCACGGCGAGATCCCTACCTATCAAATGGAGAAACGGTATATTCACAAGCTCGGCCACGTCGTCTGGATTCTGCTCAGCGTGTCGCTCGTGCGCGACCAGGATGGAAGACCGCTCTATTTCATTTCTCAGATCCAAGACATCACCGAGCGCAAGCGGGCATTGGAACAACTCCAGGCGGCGCATGATCGGCTGCGTGACGTCACCCGCAAGCTCGTAGCCGCCGAGGAAGAAGAGCGGCGGCGGTTGTCGCGCGAGTTGCACGACGAGTTCGGCCAGGCGTTGACGTGTCTGAAATTCGACCTGGTCGCGGTGATCAAGGGGCTGTCCCAGAGCAAAGCCGCCGTTGGATCCGCACGGTTGATCGACAAGGTTCGCGCCATGGCGAACTTGGTCGACGGTATCATTGAATCGACCCGGCGGATCGCCACCGGCCTCCGACCGAGCATTCTGGATGAACTCGGCCTGGCGGCCGCCGTTGCGTGGCAGGCGCACCATTTTCAGACCCATACCGGCCTCGTCTGTGAGACCGCCGTCGATCCGCGGCTCGCGGCAACTTCCGTCGAGCCGACCCTCTCCACCACGATCTTTCGCATCCTTCAAGAGTTGCTGACCAACGTGCAGCGGCACGCCCAGGCGACCCGCGTGCGCATCACGCTGTACGAACGAGACCGCACAGTGATCTTGTCCGTGCAGGATAACGGCAAAGGCATCGAGCCGGTCCGTATCGGCGGATCGTCCACGCTTGGCATCCGAGGCATTCAAGAGCGGGCGACGCTGCTCGGCGGCGAGTTCTCGCTGCGCGGAGAACCAGGGCGGGGCACGTGGGCGGAGGTGAAGCTCCCACGCCAAGAAATCACGAAGTCGGAGGGCTGTGGACGTTGAGCATCAAGCGTATCCTGGTCGTGGACGACCACGCGATTCTCCGCCAAGGATTGAAACAGGTGCTGGCCGAGGAGTTCAGCGACGCGGTCATCGAAGAGACGGGCACCGGACAGGGAGCCTTGGAAAAACTCCGAAGCCAACGTTGGGACCTCATGATCGCGGACATCAACCTGCCTGACAGGAGCGGACTGGACGTCATCAAAGAGGCGAAAGCCGCGCAACCTCTCCTGCCGGTGATCGTGTTGAGCATCTATCCGGAAGACCAATACGCCGTCCGTGCGCTCAAAGCAGGAGCGGCGGCGTATTTGAACAAGGAAGCGGCCCCAGATGAACTGGTCAATGCCGTCAAGACCGTGACCCAGGGCAGGAGATACATGAGTCCCAGGTTGGCCCGCGAAATGGCCAAAAACGCCGCCGAGGAACCCGCTGCGCCGCCGCACGCGACCCTCTCAGATCGGGAGTTTCAGGTCTTAAGCTTGATCGCCAAGGGCAAAACCCTCAAAGAAGTCGCTGAAACGCTGGGACTCAGTAGCAAGACCGTCAGCACCTATCGCGCCCGCTTGATGGCCAAGCTCAGCCTGCCGACGACGGCCTCGTTGATTCGGTATGCCGTCGAGCAGCGGCTGGTCGAATAGTCCCTTCACCACCCATGCTCCCCTTAAGGTCGCTGTGTAGGATGAACCTGACACCAAAAGAGAGTTTTCCATGGACGTTGGAAATTCCTCGGCTATACTTGAGCTTATGGTTGACTCTGCTTCAGAAGCGCCGCAAGGGCATTGAGACCCTGTGGCGGTTTTGCCTCCGTTCATTGATTGTGCGGGTCACCACCCGGCTGTTCGAATGACCGCACTTCCAATCGAATGACCGCACTTCCAAGGAGCCGCCCTATGGCCAGGATTCTCGTAGTTGACGACGAACAGAGCATCAGAGATCTACTTGATACCATTTTGCGCCGGCGCGGGCACGAGGTGCTGTTGGCCGACCACGGTCAGAAGGCCCTGGATCTGTTCCAGCGAGAACGGCCGCATGTCGTGATCCTGGACCTTCACATGCCGGGGATGAGCGGAATCGCCGCGCTGAAACAGTTCCGGTCGATCGACGCGCATACACCGGTGATCATTCTGACCGGAGTGGGGACCGAAGCCATGGAGCAACAGGCCCGGACGCTGGGCGTGACGGACTTCCTGCAAAAGGGGTTCTCGCTCCACGCCCTCGGAAGCGCGCTAGATCGGGCGCTTCGGCAAGCGAACCCTGCGCCGTCACCGTCTCCTTCCGCGGCGCCTTCGAGAGCCGAGCGCTAACGAGTCCGGTCGCATCCGGCCAGCCATATGGCTCACGTGCTGATCATTGATGACGAGCTTCCCGTGCGAACGGTGCTCCGCGCCCTCTTGGAGCGCGAAGGACACACCGTGCTGGACGCACCCGACGGCCGGGCGGGCCTCGCCTTGCTCCGGACCGCGTCGGTAGACCTCGTGCTGACCGATATTTTCATGCCTGAAAAAGACGGCATCGAAGTCATCATGGAAATCAAGCGCCGCTGGCCTCAGTCGAAAATCATCGCGATCACGGGCGGGGGGCAAACCGGCCAAACGGAATTGATCCCGGCCGCGCTTTTATTGGGCGCGACGCGCATGTTGCAGAAGCCGATCGCCAAGCAAGCGCTCATCGCCGCGGTCGCCGAGGCGCTCGCAGACCGCGGCGCGGACGGAGCGTAGGCGGACACTCTCAGCCGACTGCATTCCAGCGACATCCGGCGCAGGCACGGAATCGGTGAAATAAGGCAGGACAGCCCGCAATGATCAATCGACGCCAACACGCCCGCTACAGGGTCGCCCTTCCGAGCACGTTTCATGGCGAGCGGATCGAGGGTGAGGGGACCGTCGTCGACATTTCGACCGGCGGATGCCGGATCAGGAGCGAGGCTTCCGTGTTCACCGGGGACTACATCGGGATCGCCATCCAACTTTCCGGTGAGACCGCTACCCTGACCGTGGACTTGGCCGCCGTGCGTTGGTCGATCGGCAAAGAGTTCGGCGTCGAATTCATCCGCATGGAAGCGGAACAGCAGGAGCGCCTGCGGGCCGTTGTGACCCAGTTGGAGCGGATTTCCGCTCATCGACAGGGTCACGACCCGGAAAGCCGCGATCCCGTCGCCGCCGAGGAGCGTCGGACACAGCGCTAGCGTAAGGAGAGCGCCGGGATACGGCGCACTCCCGACCCAACTTCGGAGACCCACGAACACATCAATCGCTTCCATCTGCGTCCGGAGGATTCACAAATGGTACGCCGATCGCCCCGCGGCGCTGCGCTCGAGACCGAGACCCGACCCGTTTCCCCGATCGGTTCCACCCGCCACCAACTCATCCTCCTTCACGCGCTGGTCACCATCGTCCTCTGCTACCAGCTCTTGTTCAGCAAAGATCCGCTGCTTCCCTCCGTGGCGCTGGAACTGATCGCGCTCACGCTCATCGGCACGATCGTGGGATTGGGCCTCTTGCCGGCCGGCCTGTGGGTCTCGCGGTGGCTCGTCTGGGCCTTGGTCTTGTTCGACACCGGCATCACCACGGTAACCATCTATCTCTCCGGACACGGGAGCGCCAACTTCTACGTGGCATACTTCCTGATCATGCTCATCGCCGCGTTCGCCCCGACCTTGCCGCAAGTGATTGGCCTGTCGGTGATCCTCTGCCTCTCGTACGCCGTCGTACTGTACTTCGAAATCGGCGAACTCGGAGCCCTGAGCGAGAGTCACTGGCTCCAACTTCCCATTCTGCTGATTCTGGCCATTTTCTACGGAAGCACCAATGAAAGCGCGCGGAAGCTCAACCGCGACAGGGTGCTCCTGGTCGAGCAGATCAGCGAACGTAAACGCGCCGAGCACGCGCTTCGCGAGAGCGAGAAGCGCTATCGCCGCCTCGTGGAAGTCTCCCCCTACGCCATCTTCATCATCCGACGGCATCGCATCGTCTTCATGAACCAAGCGTGCTACCGGCTGTTGAAGGCGACCAGTCCAGACCAGATCATCGGGCGCTCGCCGTTCGACTTCTTCGACCCCGACGACGATCCCGCCGCCATCGACAGGTTCAGACGGGCGCTTGGGGAAGGCCAAACTCTCCCGCTGATCGAACGACGGGTGCTCTGTCTCGATGGGACGGTCATCACCGCCGAACTGGCCATTTGTCCGTTGACCGATTGCACTTCTGCGGGAATGCAGGTGATCCTGCATGACATCACCGAGCGCAAACGGTTGGAGGAGCAGGTCCGGCAGTCCCAAAAGATGGAGGCCGTGGGGCAGCTCGCGGGCGGCATCGCGCACGATTTCAACAACATGCTCACCATCATCGCCGGGCACGGCGATCTGTTGGCCGAAGACGCCGCGCTGACGGAGGCCCAACGACGCAGCATCGAACAAATCAGGCAGGCCTGTATGCGAGCGTCCGCGCTCACGGCTCAACTGTTGACCTTTGGTCGGCGGCAATTGCTGCGCTCGAAGGTCCTGAACCTCAATGAGGTCGTAGCTGACATGGAAGCGATGCTTCGACCGTTGGTCGGTGAACACATCGACCTGGTCACCATCTTGTCGCCGTCGGCGGGCTATGTCAGAGCCGATCTAAACCAGATCGAACAGGCGCTCATCAACCTGGCCATGAACGCCCGCGACGCGATGCCCGACGGAGGGACCTTGACGATCGAAACCGGTGATTGCGATCTGGACGAGGACGGGATCGCTCGGCAGCGTCTCGATATCCGACCCGGCCCCTATATGTCGCTTCGGGTGACCGACACGGGTGTCGGTATGGACGAACATATCCTTTCCCGGATCTTCGAGCCCTTCTTCACCACGAAACCGAAAGGCAAGGGCACCGGATTGGGCCTGTCCACCGTCTACGGCATCATGAAGCAGAGCGGTGGCGGCATTACGGTACGGAGCAGACCCGGCCAGGGCACGACCTTCGTCTTGTATCTGCCCCGAGTGGAGGCGCCCATCTCAGCGGCTTTCCCGGAACGGGAATCATCTGGTGCCTTCGAAGGGACGGAGACCGTGCTTGTCGCCGAGGACGAACCGGGGGTCAGAAGCCTAGTGCGCGACACCTTGCGATTGAAAGGCTATACGGTGCTGGAAGCCGGCAACGGGGCGGAAGCCTTGGCTCTGGCCGACCGATGGTCGGGACCGATTCAGCTGCTGCTCACCGACGTGGTCATGCCGCAGATGAACGGGCGTGAACTGAGCGAACGCCTCGTGGAACGGAGGCCCGGCCTCAAGGTGTTGTTTATGTCTGGCTATGCGGACGACGCGGTCTTCCGGCACGGGGTGATCGCCGAGGACCTGCAGTCCATTCAGAAACCCTTCACTCCTTCGGCCTTGGCGGGCAAGGTGCGAACCGTACTCGATGCCCGCGGCGTAACACCGGTCTCCGCGATTCGCTAGCCCGCGTCAGTCTCAATTCCCACAAGGTGTGTCACTTCCAAGGAACCGGTTTTCGACCTTATTTCAGCTCGACGATCGTGACCCCATCCCCGCCTTCGGCTCGTTCTCCGGACCGGAAGCTCGCGACATAGGGAGACACTTGCAAGTATTCGCGCAGCGCGGCCTTCAGACGCCCCGTTCCATGACCGTGAATGATTTTGAGGGACGGCTCCCCCTGCAACGCCGCCCGATCCAAGCTGGCGATCAGCAGATCGAGTGCTTCATCCGCCGCCTTCCCACGGACATCCAATGCCGTTGGTGCAACGCGAGGCGGATAGGCGGTCGATCCGGATAAAGCCGTGGTTCGAGGCTGTTGACTGTGGACCGGTTCCTCAGCCGGCAATCGGCTGATCCCGGCTAGAGCGGAAACCGGCACCGAGACTTCACCTTCGCCAACTTTGACGCGGACTCGTTTCCTGCCGGACGGGGATTCGAGCAACGTCCCGGTGGCCCCGAGGCGGAGGATCTCCACCGGATCTCCGGCGTGAAGTCGCTCGACCGGCACCGGTTCCGAAGGAGCCGCCAGGGCGGCCTCCGCCCGTTGTTCCAGCTCGGTCAGGCGCTGCTTGGCTTCCTTCGCCTTCTGCACCGTGCGTTCACGCTTCACGTCATCGAGAATCGCCTGAATCGCCGCGCGCGCCCGCAAGAGTTCATCGGTCAGCTTGCGCTTCACACTTTTCCGCTCGTCCTGTTCGGTCTCACACAGCCGGGCAAGGATCTCCGCCGCCTCCCGCGACGCCCGCTCGGCTTCGACACGGGCCAGTGAGGCCCGATCCGCTTCCGCCGCCAGCCGCCGCTGGTGTTCCTGGAGGCCGCTCAGCAGGTCTTCTAAAGCCCGCTCGTCGCCTTTGAGGAATCGGCGGGCGTCTTCGAGGACCGACTCCTCCATCCCCAGGCGGCCGGCGATATCGAAGGCGGAAGACCCGCCCGGCATGCCCATCAGCAGACGATAGGTCGGGGACAAGGTGCCGATATCGAATTCCACGCTGGCGTTGGCGAAGTCCGGTCTGCTCTGTGCCAACGCCTTAAGCGCGTTGTAATGGGTCGTCGCCACGACCTTCATCTTCAGTTGGGCCAGCCGCACCAGGAGCGCTTCGGCCAAAGCCGCTCCTTCCACCGGATCGGTGGAGGTAACCGGTTCGTCCAGGAGAACCAGCGCCCGCGGCGCCTGGTTCGTCTCGGCCGCCGCAGTCGTCGCGTGGTTCAGCAGACGTATCATCTGCGTCATGTGGGCGGAAAAACTCGAGAGGTCCTTGGCGAGATCCTGCGCGTCTCCGATATCAGCGTAGACCTCCGGAAAGAAAGCCATCTCGGACTCCGGCGCGCAGGGCAACGGCAGCCCGGCGCGGACCATCAACGCGAATAGCCCGAGCATCTTGAGGGTCACAGTCTTGCCGCCGGTATTGGGACCCGAGATCACGAGCACCCTTACTTGCTCGTCCACCAGGAGGTCGTTGGCAACCACCCGCTCTTTCGCCAGCGCCAGCAGCGGATGCCGCGCTTGTTTGAGCTGAATTCGACCGCACTCGTTCAAGGCGACCGGTCGAGCTCCGAGTTGACAGCTCAACGCGGCCTTGGCGGCGATACAGTCCAGTTCCGCCAGTGTCTCCATCGCCCTGAGTATGGCGCCGGCCCGCTCCGCAACCATCGCGGACAGCTCGCGGAGAATCCGACGCACCTCCCGGTCGACTTCCAGATCGGCCACCTTAATGGCGTTGTTCAATTCGACGAGTTCGCGCGGTTCCAGGAACACTGTCGCGCCGCTAGCCGAAACATCGTGAACGATGCCGGGAATCTTTCCGCTCATTTCAACTTTCACCGGCACGACGTAGCGACCTTCGCGTTGGGCGAAGTAAGTTTCTTGCAGCACCTCGGCGTAGCGCTTGGAGTGCAGAATCTGTTCCAGGCGCTGGCGCATGTACTGCTTCAAGTCGTGGGCGTGATGAGTCAAGCGCCGGAGTTCGGGAGAGGCCGACTCGCGGATCGACCCATCCGGCTCAATAGCCAGGTCGATCTCGCGCTTGACGTGACCGATTTGCGGCACGCTTTCCAGCGGCTCGGCCAGTTTGCACAACACCGGAGCCCGATCCCGGTGACGGCTAAGATAGCGAACGACCTCGTCCACGAGTCCAAGCACGATCGAGCAGTCCCGCAACTCATACGCCTCCATGGGCGCGCCCTTGCTCGCCCGGGCGAGCGGCTCCCGGACATCGGGAAACGCCAAAGCAGGAAAGGGATCAGCGGTCTCCAGAAGCGAGAGCAATTCCCCAGTCTCCCGCAACCTGGTCCGCGCGGCCTCGAGCCCAGACTCTAACGGCAGTTCCCGACAGCAGCGGGCGCCCATGCTGGAACGGGCGTACCGGGCCAACGCCTCGAGTAGCCGGTCCCATTCAAGGACGCGTGTGGTCTGTTCAAACAACAATGGCTCGCTCATGGGCCGTTGGCGCACCCGCCCGCCGTTCCGCGTGCCGCTCGACGGGCTGTCGGTTACGCGGACTCTACCGAAGAATCCGGCTCGGAACAAGGCACTCCTGGGCCGTCCCCGGCGGTGCATCTCGCGACAATCACCGATCATTTGTCACGTTTGGTTTCCCCCCACAACCAACTTGACAAGGTTTGGGAGGCTGGGTACCATCGGCCCTGCTTGCCGGTTGATCGCCAACCGGCATCTTTTTTTCTGCGGGGTGTACAGCCATGGCCATTCGCGTCGGCATCAACGGGTTCGGACGGATCGGGCGGACCGTGTTGCGCGCCTCTTTAAGCGATCCCGATCTGCAGTTTGTCGCCGTCAACGATTTGACGGACGCCAAGACTCTCGCCTACCTGCTGAAGTATGATTCCGTACACGGCACGCTCAACGCCAAGATCGAGACCAAAGGCGACCAGATTCTCGTCGACGGCAAGGCGATCACGGTGTTGGCTGTCAAGGATCCCAAGGCTCTCCCCTGGAAAGACCTGGGCGTCGAGTTCGTGATCGAATCGACCGGCCGGTTTACGGATCGGGAAGGGGCCGGACGCCATTTATCGGCGGGAGCCAAGGTGGTTGTCATCTCCGCGCCGGCCAAAGACCCCGACGTGACCATCGTGCTTGGTGTGAATGAGCACGTCTACGATCCCAAGGCTCATTGCATCATCTCCAATGCGTCCTGCACGACAAACTGCCTAGCGCCCGTGGCCAAGGTCTTGCTCGAGAATTTCGGCATCCAGCACGGCGTGATGACGACCGTTCACTCTTACACGAACGACCAGCAGTTGCTCGACCTGCCTCACAAAGATCTGCGTCGGGCGCGCGCGGCCGCCATGTCAATGATTCCCACCAGCACCGGTGCGGCCAAAGCGCTGCATTTGGTTCTGCCACAGCTCAAAGGAAAGATGGACGGGATGGCGATCCGCGTCCCCACGCCGAACGTGTCGCTGGTCGATCTGACCGTCGAAACCGAGCGAGACTGCGATGTCGCGTCCGTCAACGCAGCTTTCAGACGCGCAGCCGAAGGTCCGCTCAAAGGCATTTTGCAGTATTGCGAGGAGCCGATCGTGTCGATCGACCAGAAAGGAGACCCCCACTCCGCGACCCTGGACGCGCCGCTGACCACGGTGATCGAACGGCGTCTCGTCAAAGTCACGGCCTGGTACGACAACGAGTGGGGGTATTCGTGCCGCGTCCGCGATCTCATCAAGTTCATCGCGGCCAGGACTTGACCGTCCTGGACTGTCCCGATAGAAAGCCGCGCTCCAGCCCGTCCCGCTTTCCTTCTGGTCCGCCGCCTATCCGGACTGCAGGCGGCGCCGGCGGCGTGAAGCGCGAAGAAGGAGCGGTGCCGTGAACCTGCACAAACGGACCATCGAAGACCTGCAGTTGTCCAACAAGCGTGTCATTATCCGTGCCGACTTCAACGTCCCTCTTGACGACTCCCTTCAGGTGGCCGACGACACCAGGATCCGATCCACGCTGCCGACCATCAATCGCGCGATTGACGAAGGCGCCAAGGTCATCCTGTGCTCGCACCTCGGTCGGCCCAAGGGAAGATTCGATCCCAAGCTCAGCCTGGCCCCGGTGGCCAAGCGGCTCCAACGGTGGTTGGGTAAGGATGTCCTGTTCGCGCCCGATTGCGTCGGCCCTTCCGTCGAGAAGTTGGTCGCGCGCATGAAGCCCGGCGACGTGTTGCTCCTGGAAAACCTGCGTTTTCATCCCGGGGAGGAGAAAAACGACGATGAGTTCTCCAAGGCGCTGGCCTCGTTGGGCGACGTGTACATCAACGACGCTTTCGGCGCCGCCCACCGAGCCCACGCCTCCATCGTCGGGATTCCCAAGTTCATCAAGGAATCGGCGGCCGGATATCTTTTGAAAAAAGAAATCGAATACCTCGAGGGCGCGGTCGAGAACCCCATCCGCCCGTTCGTGGCGATTCTGGGCGGCGCGAAGGTTTCCGGCAAGATCGGAGTCATCGAGAATCTCGGCAAGAAAGTCGACAAGGTCATCATCGGGGGCGGCATGGCCTTCACCTTCATTAAGGCAATGGGGCTGGAAATCGGCAACTCGCTCGTCGAAAACGACATGCTCGATTTTGCCAAAGGCGTCCAGGAACACGCCTTCTCGCGCGGGGTGAAGTTTTATTTGCCGGTGGACTGCGTTGTGGCGGCCAGCCGGGAACCCGGCGCGGAGACCAAGATCGTGCCCGTGCAGGAAATTCCGAAAGACTGGTACGCCCTGGACATCGGTCCCGCGTCGGTCAAACTGTTCACCGAAGCGATACAGAACGCGAAGACGATCTTATGGAACGGTCCGATGGGCGTCTTCGAAATGGACGCGTTCGCCCGCGGGACAATGGCTATCGCTCACGCCGTCGCCAATGCCTATGCCTTGACCATCGTGGGCGGTGGCGATACGGCCCTGGCCGTGCACCGGGCGGGCGAGTCGGAAAACATGTCGTTCATTTCGACCGGCGGCGGCGCGGCCTTGGAACTCCTGGAAGGCAAGGCACTTCCCGGTCTCGTCGCCTTACCTGACCGAAATTCCTGAAGTGCCGTGCTCCCTCGCATAACAATCCGTCGAGGTCACCGCCGTGCGCCGGCTGCTCATCGTGGGCAATTGGAAGATGCATAAGACGGCCTCGGAGGCGATCGACTATGTCTGCCGCCTCTCGCCGCTGGTCCCCAAGACAGTGGAGATTGAGGCGGTCCTCGCGCCGCCGTTCACGGCGCTCCAGGCGGTGCGTGACGCGCTGGCCGGCGATTCCCGCTTTGCCTTGGCCGCGCAGAACCTATTCTGTGAAGATCAGGGCGCATTCACCGGCGAGGTTTCCGGCCCGATGTTGAAAGACCTGGGCTGCCGCTACGTGATCGTCGGACATTCCGAACGGCGGCAGATCTTCGGCGAGCAGGACGACCTCATCAACAAGAAGGTACGCGCCGCCGTGAAGCACGGCCTCCGGCCGATTTTCTGCGTGGGAGAATCGGCCGCCGATCGCGACGCCGATCGTACCGACGCCGTGGTGATTGGACAACTCCTGAAAGGACTGGCGGATCTGCGCAAAGACGAAGCGACGGCGGTGACGATCGCGTACGAACCGGTGTGGGCCATTGGCACGGGACGAGCCGCTTTACCGGAGCAGGCGGCGGTCGTGCACCGGACCATCCGGAGGAAGCTCGCGGATCAGTGGGGATCTGATGCGGCGACTGCGATCCGCATCCTGTATGGCGGGAGTGTGACACCGCAGAACGTGGAATCGTTGCTGGCTGACGACCACATCGACGGCGCGTTGGTCGGAGGGGCTTGTCTCGATCCGAACGCCTTTGCTACAATCCTCGCCGCTGCGCAAGCCCGCGCCGCGCGTTCCCGATGAGGCAGCGATGTACACCTTGATCGTGATCGTTCATGTGCTGGTCTGTTTCCTCATGATCGGCGCCATCTTGCTCCAGTCCGGCAAAGGCGCGGAGATCGGCGCCGCCTTCGGCGGCTCCAGCCAGACCGTTTTCGGAAGCCGCGGGCCGGCCAATTTCCTGAGCAAGTTCACGGTGGTGGCCGCCACCGTATTCATGATCACTTCGCTGAGCCTCGCCATCCTGGCCAAGGAACGTACCTTCTCGTCCACCGTCATCGACTTGAACAAGAAAGCGACGCCCGCCTCTCCGACAGACGGTCCCAAAGACTCCCCGCCAAGCCGGCCGGCAGAAGAAAGCAAGCCAGCGACTCCATAAGTTTTTGGCTGTCCGTCACCAGCTTTCAGTAAAAACTCCGGTCCGCACCACGTAATCAAGCGATCCGCTTCGAACCAAAGCCTCACCCTGTGAGATGGCTCTCCTCTGGAGAGAAGCTGGCCGCTGGAGACCGATGGCTGACGGCTGTTTTTACACCCTCGTCAGCCACGCCTGGTGGGAAGGATCTTCACCTGTGACCACGTCAAAGAAGGCCTTCTGAAGCGCCATTGTGATCGGCCCGGGTTTGCCCGCCCCGATCCGCCGGTTGTCGATTTCCCGCACAGGGGTGAGTTCCGCTGCTGTCCCTGTCACGAACACTTCGTCGGCGACGTACATTTCGTCGCGGGTGAACCGTTCTTCCGCTACCGGAATCCCGCGCTCCCGCGCAAGCTGAATGACGGAATTTCGCGTAATGCCTTCAAGAATGGATGTCAACGGCGTCGTCTTGAGCACGCCTCGCCTGACAATAAAAACATTCTCGCCCGTCCCTTCCGCGACATAGCCCTCGGGATCCAGCATAATGGCTTCGTCATATCCGTCCGCCTTTACCTCGCGCTTGGCAAGGATCGAGTTCACGTAGTAGCCGGAGATTTTCCCGCGGGTCATGGAGACATTCACATGGTGCCGCGTGAAGGACGACACGCGCGCGCGGATGCCGCTGGCCAACGCCTCCTCTCCCAGATAGGCACCCCACCGCCACGCCGCGATCGCGACGCGAATCGGGTTCTCCCCCGGATAGAGTCCCATCGCGCCGTACCCGATGTAGACCAGCGGACGGATATAGCAGGCCTCCAGCTTGTTCACCCGCACGGTCTCGACGATCGCCTCGGTCACCTGTTTTTTGTCATACGGTATCCGAATCATGGCGATATGCGCTGACTCGAAAAGCCGGTCCACATGTTCCGGCAGGCGAAAGATGGCCGAGCCGTTCTTCCCCTGATAGCAACGAATACCCTCGAAGGCCGCCAAACCGTAGTGGAGAGAATGGGTCAGGACATGGACGTTCGCATCCGCCCAATTCACAAACGTGCCGTCCATCCAGATTTTCTCGCTGGGTTGCATCATGGAGCCCCCAATATGGGTTCGGTTCCGAGACAAGCACAACGGTATAGCAGCGCCCTCAACCTTGTCAACGAACCGGCAAGTCCTGAGCGAGTGTCTCGTGAATTGAGCTCTGTTCTAAATCCAAATCCTAAGAGCCCTGGATCCCGTCGTCCTTTACCTTGACAGTTTTTCCGGCCCTGTGTTACATATTTTCCCTCCCGAAGTGGAGGCGAATGGTATCATGTACGCGATTGTGGAGACCGGCGGCAAACAGTATTGGGTCGAGCCGGGGACCCTGCTGCAGGTAGAAGCGCTGCCCGGCGAAGTTGGCGGGACGATCGAACTGGATCGAGTCCGGCTGGTCCACGGCGATAACGGCTTCCTGGTCGGCCAGCCGGTCGTTGAGGGCGCGCGGGTCCTGGCGGAAATCATCAAGCATGGGCGAACCCGTTCAATCACGGTCTTCAAGAAAAAACGTCGGAAGAACTATCGGCGGACGAAAGGTCACCGGCAGGACTACACGCAGATTCGGGTCACTGACATCCAGACCGCGTGAAGCGGCGAGAGCGTCCGGAAAGCGTGCTCATGAAGCGCCGTCCGTCAGCGAGATGCGATCGACGGTCGGGGCGAGAAACAAACGACGAGCGACGAGGAACTGAACAATGGCAACGAACAAAGGCGGCGGCTCCTCCCGAAACGGGCGCGACAGCAATCCCCAATATCTTGGCGTCAAGGCGTTCGGCGGTGAAACGGTGAAAGCGGGGAGCATTCTCGTCCGGCAGCGTGGGACAAAATTCTTTCCCGGCTTCAACGTCGGCCTAGGGCGGGATCATACGCTGTTCGCCAAGATCACCGGGGTGGTGAAATTCGAAGGCGGCCGGGACAGGCAAAAAGTGAGCGTGTATCCGACCTCCTTGACCGACTAGGGCGGCGCCTTCCCCCTCCTCCTTCTGATCCTTTATCCTGTATCAACGCACGGTCGCGGTCAGGTTTGACCAAGCAGATACCCTTTGCGCGATCCACAGGATCGAGCGCGGGTCCTGGTGATCTTCATGTTTGTCGATGAAGTCCGCATTTTCGTGAAGGCCGGGCGTGGCGGAGACGGCGCCTGCAGTTTTCGCCGCGAAAAGTACGTTCCGCACGGGGGACCGGACGGCGGGGACGGCGGGAACGGCGGGAACGTGATCCTGGTCGCGTCGCACCGCCTCAGCACCCTCCTCGACCTCCGGTACCAGCAGCGGTATGAGGCCCGGGCCGGTAGACCCGGAGAGGGGTCCAACCGCCACGGCCGCACCGCCGACGACGTCGTCATTCCGGTCCCGGTCGGCACAATGGTGTTCGACGACGAGACCGGCGAGATGTTGGCCGACTTGGCGGCGGACGGCGATTCTTTCGTGGCCGCCCACGGGGGGCGCGGCGGCCGCGGCAATTCCCATTTCGCGACGCCCACGAACCGCGTGCCGACGCACTTCGAGCACGGCACGCCCGGCGAGGAACGCTGGCTGCGCCTGGAACTCAAGTTGCTGGCCGATGTCGGCTTGGTCGGCTTGCCCAACGCCGGCAAATCCACCTTGATCGCTGCCATCTCCGCCGCGCGTCCCAAGATTGCGGACTATCCGTTCACGACATTGACCCCCAATCTGGGGGTGGTCCGCCTGGGCGAAGACCGCAGTTTCGTCGTCGCGGATATTCCCGGCCTGATCGAAGGCGCTCACCAAGGCAAAGGGCTGGGCTTCCAGTTCCTGCGACACATTGAGCGGACGTCGTTTCTGTTGCACCTGGTGGACGTGTCGGAGTCCGCGCCGGACGACCCCGTTGCTGCCTTCGAAGTCATGCGGAAAGAGCTGGCGGCCTATGACGCGTCGCTCAAAGCCAAACCCTTCGCGGTGGTCGGCACGAAAGTGGACATTCGCGAGTCCGGCTCGCGCCTGGAGCGCCTGCGGACCTATTGCCGACGGCACCGTCTCACATTCTTCCCGATCTCGGCCGTGACCCGTGAAGGGCTCGACGATCTCATGCGCTTCGTCGGCCAGATAGTGGACGCGTTGAGAAAAGAACCGTGCGCGACGAACTCCTAAAACACGCCAAACGGATCGTCGTCAAGATCGGCAGCAGTCTGGTCGCCTCGCGCGACTGCGGCCTGCGTCCGGAACAGATCGACCGGTTGGCCGACGAGATCGCCTTGCTCAGGACGGGTGGGCGGGAGATCCTGATCGTCTCGTCCGGTGCGATCGTGTCCGGCATCAAGAAACTCGGCCTCAAGACTTATCCAAAGAATCTGCCGGTCAAACAGGCCGCCGCCGCCGTCGGCCAGAGTCGGTTGATGTGGGCCTACGAGAAAGCCTTCGAGCGCGTCGGATTCAAGGTCGCCCAGATCCTGCTCACGCATCAGGACCTCGCCGACCGGCGGCGCTTTCTCAACGCCCGCCACACGTTGACCACGCTGCTCGCATTCGGCGTGGTGCCCATCATCAATGAGAACGACACGGTGGCGGTGGACGAGATCCGCTTCGGCGACAACGACACCCTGGCTGGCGAGGTCGCGCATTTGGTGGACGCCGATCTATTGGTGATCCTCTCCGATGTCGACGGGTTCTACACCGAGGACCCGCGACGCAACCCCACAGCGACGTTGATTCCCCTCATCCCGGACGTCACGGAGGACATCGAGCACCGCGCCGGACTCTCCTCCACCTTCGAAGGCACGGGCGGCATGGCGACAAAGGTGCGCGCCGCCAAGAAGGTGGCCGAGTACGGCGTGGCCACGTTGATCCTCAACGGGGGAAAGCCCGGGCTCTTGCCGGCCGTGTTCGCCGGTCAGCCGGGGGGCAGCCTGTTTTTGGCTCGCAGCCGCCGCTTGACCAGCCGCAAGCAGTGGATCGCCTTCACCCTGCGCGCCCGTGGATCGCTCAAACTGGACGACGGCGCGGTGGAAGCGCTGACGAAACGGGGCAAGAGTCTGCTGGCCTCGGGCATCATGGACGTGAGCGGCCGGTTCGAAGCAGGCGACCCGGTCGCCTGCACGAATCGCGACGGCAAAGAATTCGCGAAGGGACTGGTGAATTTCTCTTCCGAGACCCTGGCCCGCATCAAAGGCCTGAAGACGCCGGAGATCCAACAACTCCTCGGTCAGCAGGAGTATGAAGAGGTCATTCACCGGGACAACCTGGTGATCCTCTAGGAGCAATGAGGAATTCTGAATGCTGAGTGATGAATTGCCGGACTAGCGGTATCCTGCCCTGATCCTATGTCCTTTTTAAATTCACAATTCAGAATTCACAATTCAGAATTTTAAGATGCGTCTCGGCTTATTCGGCGGCACGTTCAATCCGATCCACGTCTGCCACCTCACGATCGCCGCACAGACGCGGGACCGGATGGGGCTCGACCGAGTTCTCTTCATCCCCACCGGCGATCCGCCGCATAAGCCGCCGGGCGTGCTCGCGCGGGCGGAGCATCGCTACGAAATGGTCCGGCTCGCCATCGCCGGCGAACCGACCTTCGCCCTGACCGACATCGAGATCCGCCGCCAGACGAAGTCCTATTCGATTGACACGGTGCGGGAGCTGCAGCGCACCCACGGCGCATCGACCTCCCTCTTCTTTATCATCGGCCTCGACGCCTTTTTGGACTTCGACAGTTGGCGGGAGGCACCGACCCTGCTGCGCCTCTGTCATTTCGTCGTTGTTTCGCGGCCCGGCGCGCTGTTCCGTTCGATCGAGAAGGTCTCCTTGCTGCCGCCGATCGAACCGGCACGGCTGACCGAGCTTGACGCCGATCAGCGAGCGCGCGTCGACGTTCAGATCCCCGACGGCCCGGGCCTTTCGCTGCTCCGCCTTCCGCCCTGCACGGTCTCCGCCTCGGACATCCGCCTCCGCATTCGGCAACGCCTGGGCTTGGCTAATCTGTTGCCCGCCCCCGTTGAATCCTATATAATCCAGCACAAGCTCTATTGGGAGGACACCGATCATACCGGAGTCTAAGGCCAAGGCTCTCGCGATTGCCCGGGCATCCCTCGACAAAAAGGCCTCCGATGTCCTGATCCTTCACGTCGCGAAACTGACCTCCGTCGCCGATTATCTGGTGCTGTGTTCCGGGGAATCGGAACGTCAAGTCAAGGCCATCGCAGACAACGTGGACGCGGTCCTCTCGGCGCAGCGATCCGCGCCGCTCAGCATTGAAGGTACCTCCGCGTCCACCTGGATTCTGATGGACTTCGGCGACGTGGTCGCGCATGTGTTCCGCAAGGACGTGCGCGAACACTATGCGTTGGAAAAACTGTGGGCTGATGCCAAACGAGTCCGGTTGCCCTCGGAAGGTTCGTCCAGCCCGGCCCCGGTCCGCCAGACTCCACGGGCCCGTCCGGTTCGGGTCCGGTCGCGAAAACAGGCCTGAGCCATGTTTCGGCTGTTGCTCACCATCTTCTTGGTCAGCGCCGGCATCTTCATTTACGGTTACTTCCGCGAGCTGAATCCCGGCACCATCACCATCCGCATAAGCCCAACCGACACCTTTGAACTGAGTCCGGTGACGCTGGTTTTGGTCTCGATGGCAGGAGGGGCCTTCATCGTCACCCTGCTGGTCGGCATGCGCGAAACGGTTCATTTCATCGGTACGTGGCGGAGCAACCGCCTGCTGCGGCGCAAAGAAAAAGTCGATGCGCTCCACCGCGAAGGCACCCATGCCTTCATGTCAAAGCGCACCGCCGAGGCTATCGGTCTCTTTGAAAAAGCTCTGGCCCTCGACCCGAACCGCACCGATTCCTTACTCTGGCTGGGCAATATCTACCGCTCGGAGAACAATTACGCCGAAGCGATCCGGCTCCACCAACACGCACACCGGGTGGATGCGCGGAACATCGAGGTGCTGCTGGAACTGGCCAAGGATCTCGAGTGCGCCAAGCGCTATGAGGACGCGCTCGAGGCCTTACAGGATATCCTGAAAATCGAGCCGGACAATCTGACCGCTCTGATCCGCAAGCGGGACCTCTTTATCCGATTGGAGAAATGGGCCGATGCGCTCGAAATCCAGCACCGCCTGCTGAAGGCCCACCTCTCGGAGTCCGACAAGCGCGCGGAGACCAACCTCCTGGTCGGCTGCATGTACGAGGTTGGACGCCAACTGCTCGAACGCGGCCATCCGGAAAAGGCGCGCCGCTACTTCCGCGGCGCCATCAAAAAAGACCGAGGGTTTCTGCCCGCCTATATCGGCTTGGGCGAAATTCTCGTCCGCGAAGGCAAGGTCAAGAACGCCGTCGAGATCCTCAAGAAGGTCTATACCAAGACAAAGAACGTCATCATCCTTCACCGACTCGAAGAACTGTACCTGGAACTAGGCGAGCCGGCCGAGATTATCCGCGTCTATCAGGAAGCCGTCCAGCAGGACCCACGCAACCCGGTGCTGCAGTTCTATCTAGGCAAGCTTTACTACCGGCTGGAGATGGTAGACGAAGCCTATGATTTGCTTTCGACGATCGAAGGGCCGCAGGATCAGATGGTCGACTATCACAAGATCATGGCCAACCTTTATTTGCGCAAACAGCACGTGCTGCAGGCCGTGGCGGAACTGAAAAAGGCGCTGGGGTTTAAGAAACGCGTGGTCGTCCCCTATGTCTGCACCCATTGCCAGCACGAGATCGTCGAATGGGCTGGCCGCTGCCGCCGTTGCGGGCTTTGGAACACCTATGTTGCCTTGCCCTGGGTGGACACCGGCAAATCCGGCGCCGATCAGGACCACCCGGTGCCTACCCTCCGCGCCGTGCCCTATCAAGGCATTGCATCGCCCTTCGAAACCGTGTAGGTTGGCCTTGCCTGTTTATCCTGATCCTCGTCCAAGTGGAGACGACTATGCCCGACTTTAACGCTCTCACCGAGAAAGCCCTGCGGGACGACATGCTCACACGGGAGGAATGCCGATTCGTCTTGCAGACTCCCGATGAGGAACTGCTCTCCCTGCTTCAGGCTGCCTTTCGCGTCCGCGAACGCTACTTCGGTAAGACCGTCCGGCTCCAGATGTTGCTGAACGCCAAGAGCGGCGCCTGCCAAGAGGACTGTCACTACTGTTCGCAGTCCTCGATCTCAACCGCCGCGATCGAACGTTACGGTCTGTTGCCTCGAGAGCGGATGGTCGAAGGTGCGAAGCGGGCGGCGGCGTGCAAGGCGCAGCGCTATTGCATCGTGATCAGCGGGCGCAGTCCGCTGGATCGGGAGATTGCCGAGATCGCCGACGCGGTGAAGGCCATCAAGCGGGAGATTCCCCTTCAGATCTGCTGTTCGCTGGGATTGCTGAATGAAGAGCAGGCCCGGACACTCAAGGCCGCCGGCGTGGATCGGATCAATCACAACCTGAACACGAGCGAGGCCTATCATCCCTCGATCTGCACGACCCACACGTTCCAGGATCGGCTGGCGACGATCCGACACGCCCGATCCGCCGGCCTCGAAATCTGCTCGGGCGGTATCGTCGGCATGGGCGAACGGGACGACGACATCATCGATCTGGCCCTGGCGCTGCGCGACGTCAAACCGGATTCCATCCCGCTGAACACCCTGCATCCGGTCCCCGGCACACCCTTGGAGCACTGCAAGGACCTCACCCCGCAGCGTTGCCTGAAAGTGCTGTGCCTCTTCCGGTTCCTTCATC
Organism: Nitrospira calida; assembly: GCF_976986435.1. Taxonomy (NCBI): domain Bacteria; kingdom Pseudomonadati; phylum Nitrospirota; class Nitrospiria; order Nitrospirales; family Nitrospiraceae; genus Nitrospira; species Nitrospira calida. The sequence goes on along the minus strand of NZ_OZ335950.1, from coordinate 913,021 downwards.
CAAGGACGGAAATCCGGATCGCCGGCGGACGGGAATTCAATCTTCGTTCATTGCAGCCGCTCGCGCTCTACCCTGCCGACTCGATGTTTGTGGACGGCTACCTCACCACCCCCGGTCAACCGGCCCCCGAAGTGTGGCAGATGATCGCCGATCTGGGGTTCGAGATTGAAGTGCAGTACAGCCAAGCCTGCGCTCGTGAGGAACTGGTGACTACCCACCGGCCCGGAACCTCGTGAGCCCCTCCTGCACTTATGCACGCCAAGACTGATCACGGCTTCCTGACTTTAAAGTAGACATAGCCCACCAGAAGAAGCGCAAGGACTGACAGAAACCCTGGCGACAGGATCAGCGATTCGGGGGGCAGCTCTGTCGGCACACCAAACCCTTTCAGACGTTCCTCTGCTTGTGTGGCGGCCTCGGCCAGCCAATTGGTGCCCTGTCCTCGACTGCCCTCCTCTCCTCCGAAAGGTACTGACGATCTCTCCATCACCGCTACTGAACCGGACGCTAAAAGACAGACCAGCGCCTGACCGACCGACGCCGGGACCAGCGCTCGCATCCACGCCCAATCAGGAACAGACAGGCACCCAACGACCGGACGGACGGGCGTCTCCTGACGCGCTTCCGGCCTGCTCTGTGCAGAGTCATTGATCCTAAGCAGCAGAGTAACGGCAACGCATCCGACTACTAGAACTAGGAGTTGCGCAAGACGGTTCAGCATTTTGATATGAAAATGGGCGTCAGAAGTGATACCCCACTCCGAACACCACAAAGTGAGCGCTGTAATCAGCTTTCAAGCCGCCGAAGAAGGGAAGAAAGCTCGCCTGATTGAACTTGTATTCTCCAAAAGCGGCGATATGCTTCGTCATGAAGCCCCGCACTCCGGCCAAGACATTCAAGCCCGGCCGGATTGCAGAGCCCGCCGTCGATGAAGGAGAGGTGTACCAGAAGAGACCGAGTCCGGCCCCTGCATAGGGCACAATTTCACCAGGATAACGGTAGACCCCGTTAAAGGCCGCGTGGTCACCCGAAGATGAACACCGGGAACAATAGCGGTTTGTTCTCCGCCCGAACCGCTCTCCGTGAAGTGCTGCTGCTTGAGATAGGGAGTCGCCGTATAGACCTCTGCTTCGCCTCCGAAATATTGCAGGTTGCCCAGAAAGTCCCCCCCCCATAGATCGGAGAATTCTGGAGACCGAGATTCGACCGGTGACGCCTGCAACTCCCTTGACGTCGCTCAATTGCGCCGAAAGTCCATACCCCACAAACCCTGCCACGTAGGGTTCCGCACGGGTCGCACAGGGGCGGACAAGGATCATGGCAACAGTTCCCATCCATACAAAGCGCTTCCCGCAAAGCACAATTCTGATTTCACGCTTGGCACCCCTCTTCTTGACAGGTTGAGAAGACCCGTGGCTTATGACCTCGCTCAACATTCCTTCTTCGATTCATCGCCACTCATCGTCGAGATCAAACTTTGCATCTCGCCAGCAGGTGCCAACTGAATTGTCTCTTATAATCTGTCCACTTATAGCATGTAGACTCATCGACCAGAAAGATAAAAAGGGGTCAGGGATAAAAAGGGGTCGGGAATCTTTTCTTGCTGTGGACAACGAAAGAACACACTCGAAAAGACTCCCGGCCCTCCTTTTCTCTTCTTTCGCCTCTACGAGCACAGGAGATCGACTAGACCGTCCTGCCCTATTCATACCGCAGCCCTTCCACGATCGGCTGCTTGCCCGCCCAGCGGGCCGGGACATAGCCGGCGAGGAGGGCAACCGCCACGGCCAGCACTACCGCTTCGACGAGCACGCCCATCGGCAACATGAACTGAATCGTCCATCCGAACGACTGTTTGTTGATCACATTGATCAGCAGCAGAGGTATAAAAAGGGGTCGGGAGTCTTTTTTGAACTTCGGGAGTCTTTTTTGAACTTGAACTGCACTCGACAAGGTTCCCGACCCCTTTTCGGCCTTTTTCCTTTTCCGACCTCGTCTATTCATACCGCAGGCCCTCCACGATCGGCTGCTTGCCTGCCCAGCGGGCCGGGACATAGCCGGCGAGGAGGGCAACCGCCACGGCCAGCACTACCGCTTCGACGAGCACGCCCATCGGCAACATGAACTGAATCGTCCATCCGAACGACTGTTTGTTGATCACATTGATCAGCAGCAGAGAGAGCAGGATGCCGCCGACCAAGCCTAGGGCAGCACCCAGCACGCCCAGATAGCCCGCCTCCCACAACACCAAGCGGTGAATCTGCCGGTCGCTGGCGCCGATCGCGCGCAGCGTGGCCAACTCCCGTTGCCGCTCCAGCACAGACGTGAGCAGCGTGTTCACGATGCCCAGGACGGCGATGATGACCGCGATCGCCTCCAGTGCATAGGTCAAGAAAAAGGTCCGGTCGAAGATGTCCAAAATCTCGCGCTTGAGCTCGGCATTGCTGACGAGCGCGGGAGGAGCATAGGCCGATGACTCCACCGCCAGCTTCTGAGCGATCGCCTTCCGCACCGTATCGAGGTCCGCACCCGGCTCCAGATATACAGGGAACACTGTGACCTCGTCGTCTCTCCAGAGCCGGCGGTAGAGGCTTTGGTCCATCACGATCTTGCCGCCATCGGTGGCGTAGTCGTAGAACACGCCCATGATCGTGAAACGTCTCTCGCCGGAGGGAGTCATCAGCGGAAGCGCGTCCCCCTCTTTCACTCCGAGGCGCCCGGCCAGGACTTCCGAAAGGATTATGCCGTCTTCGGCGGCCGCGCGCCGGAGAATCGCGGCGGAGTCTCCTGAGACGAACAGGTATCGGCTCCGTTCAGCATGAAGCCGCAAATCGCGCGAGACCAGCGCCGCCGACCGGCCCTGAATGTCGATTCGCAGATCACGGTAGGCATCCACCGCCGCCACCCCTGGTACCGATGCCACAAGCGCCTCCCACTCCCGGGGAAGGCGCCTGTCCAACATCCCGTGCTGGGTTCCGCGCAACCAGAGGCCCGGTGCCAGCACCAAGTCGGCCATGACCGTCTCGTTGATCCAAATTTCGACCGTGTGGCGAAAGCTGCGAACCATGATTCCGACTCCGACCATGATGGCCAGACCGATCATCAGCGCGGACACGGTGACGCCGTTGCGGCCGGGCGAGCGCGCCGTCTGATCCGCCGCGATCGCCCTGAGCACGCCGGAGGCCGACAGATCCACTCGTCTCCGGCCGCGGCGGGTCAAGGCCCAGCCCCCGTGGATCAGCAGCGGCGCCAGACACGACAGGCCGACCAGCACGCACAGCGTGGAGACGTAGCCGAACACCGGCAGTTCCGAAATCGGTCCAGGCATGGCCAGCAGCCCTGAGACGATCAGGAGCGCGACCCCGATTCCCGCCACGGTGCGCATGCGCAGTTGCCGGTTCGCTTCGTAGCTCCCCGGCGCCAATGCGAGCACCGGAACCGTTCGGCTGGCGTCCAGGCTCGGTCCCAGCGCCCCGACCATCGAGACTAATCCCCCGATCAGCGCGCCTTCGGCCAGCACGCCCAGGATCTCCTCCATCCCAATTTCCGAGCGACCGACTGTTTCGATCACCGACACATAGAGGTCGGACACCGTCCGGCTCAGCAACGCCACAAGCCCCTTGGCCAGCGCCAAACCGAGGGCGCCGCCGAGCAAGCCACCAGCGATCCCGATGGCCGCCGCTTCCGCGAGAAACAGACCTGCCACCGCCCGCTCGGACATCCCCAGAACCCGGAAAACGCCGATCTCCCGGCGGCGCTGGGCCACTGCGAACGACACGGTATTGTAGATGAGGAACATCCCCACCAAGAGTCCGACGCCGCTGAGGACGCCCAGGTTCAGTTGGAACGCGCGGACCATTTCTTCCACTTGCCGGCTCCGTTGGGCCGGCCGCTCCACAGCGATGGAGGGTGACACCGCGGCTTGCAACGCTCCTTGCACCTCATCGATCGGTCGGCTCGGCTCGGTGATCACGTCGATTCGGTCCAGGCGTCCGACCATCCCGAAGAGCGTCTGCGCCGCGGCGATGTCCATCACTGCCAGATCTTCCCAGACCGAGGGAAGCCCCGACGGTGGGTCGATGATTCCTTCGACGGTGACTCGGTGCAAGCGGTTGCCGACGAGGAGGTCCAGCGTGCTTCCCTCGGTCAGACCCAACTCGACCGCCAGTCGACGCCCGACGAACAGCGCCGTCGCGGAAAGCACATGATCCAGCGACTGTTCTCCGACTCCCTCGCTTCGAACCCGAAACGACTTCAGCTCGGCCGCCTCTAACAGATCCAGCCCCAACACCACAAAGGATTGGCCTCGATGCGGGCCCGCCGCCACGCGCGCCCCTTGCTCGATGACCGGGGACGCCGACATGACGTCCGGATGCTTGCGAACGACGGCGATCACCGTTTCGTCCAGGCCCAATTCTCCGCCTGACACCTGCAGCGTCGCGGCCCCGGCCACGGCCATGACCGTCTCCTGAAACGACCGCAGGACATCCTCGTTCGCTGTCCTGACCGCCACCGATGCCGAAACGCCGAGGGCCACGCCCACGACGGTTAATAGGGTCCTGACCGGCCGTTCGGCAACATGTCCTCTCCCCAGCAGCAGCAGCGCTTCAAGCCGACTTAGCACGGGGCCCATATCCACCACAAAACCCAACCGCGCCGGAGGCGGGCGCGGTCTTGTACTCCCCCTTGGGAAATTCTACGGTAGAATCATTTACAGACCGTCCGGCCTCTGTTAGACTGAATTAAAAGCAACGCAACGGGGAGACGGTTATGGCCAAACCTGCCAAGACCAAAAAAGCGGGCAGACCTCAGGCGGCGAAAAAAACTGGACGAAGTGGCGGGCTCACGCCGCGTCAAAAGCAAATTCTGCGTTTCGTAGCGCAAGGGATGACAAACCGAGAGATCGCCTCTCAGCTCGCGATCAGCGTCCGAACGGTTGAAGTCCACCGTTTCAATCTGATGCGGCGTCTAAAGGTGCGCAACGTGGCACAACTGCTGCGCCAGGCTCTGCTCCACGGGCTCCTCCCGAAGAACTTCGCGCTCAGGTAAACGCTCACAATTCTTTCAGTTTGCCGCGGCAAGCCGCCGGTGACGCGTACCCCTTTCTGTCCAGGACCGCTGTCAGCTCTTGTTCCAGCCGCTCGAACACCCCTAATCCTTCCTCGACTAAAACCGTCCCGATCTGGACCGCCGACGCGCCGCACAGGAGATGTTCGAACGCATCGATGCCGGTTGTCACTCCGCCGGTTCCGATGATCGGGAGCCTGTCCTCGAATCGAGTCCAGAACGCCCGCACGTTCGCCAGCGCTATCGGTTTGATCACCGGGCCGCCCAACCCCCCGAACCCGCCCTTCGGTTTGATGACCACCGTCTCGCGTTCCGGATCGACGACTAGTCCGTTGCCGACGGAATTGATCAGCGAGAGAAAGTCCACGCCGGTCCGGCCGATCACCTGCGCCATGATGTCGTGATGGGCCGGATCGAAATAGGGAGGCAGCTTCACGCCCATCGGTACCGTAACCACCTGCCGAACCCTTCGGATGAGCCGTTCGGACGCCTCCGGGTCATAGCCGATCTGTGGTTTGCCGGGAAGATTGGGACAGGAGAGGTTGACTTCGATGAGATCCGGTCCGCTTTTGTCGATGACGGCGGCAATCGTCACGAAGTCGTCTTCGCACAGCCCGGCCACGCTGGCAATAACCGGCTTGCCGAATCGACGCAGGGAGGGGATGAGGTCCGCGTAGGCGAGATAGCCGAGGTTGGGCAGGCCCATGGAATTGATCGAACCTCCGGGGAACCCACAGTAGCGCGGCTCCGGATTGCCCTGCCGCGGCTCCAGCGTCATGGACTTGGTCACGATCGCGCCGGAGCGGGAGCGCCCCAACGCTTCCAGTTCCTCCCGCGTCACGCAGTGCGCGCCCGCCGCGTTCATGAAGCAACTGGGAACCCGCACGCCGGCTATGGTGACGGACAAATCCATCGACTCACACGCCTTGCGAGACAAGCTGGGGAGACGTTCGGCACGTCAGTTGTCCATCCCGCATGTGCCACACGTAGTCGGCTTCCTGAGCCGCTGCCGCGCTGTGGGTCACCAACAGGACGGTGTGGCCGAATTGTTGCGGCAAGGACCGCAACAGAGCGATGATCTCCGCCCCGTTCTTGGAATCGAGATTGCCGGTCGGTTCATCAGCCAGCATCAAACTCGGCCGGTTGACCAGGGCGCGGGCGATCGCAAGGCGTTGCTGTTCGCCTCCCGAGAGTTCCGCCGGCCGGTGTCGTTCCCGCCCGCGCATGCCGACCAGCTCCAGCATCTCATCCACCCGCTTCCGTACCTGCGCTCCGCTTTCTCCTTTCAGCAAAAGCGGCAGCGCGACGTTCTCCGCCGCGGTCAGACCCGGGATGAGATAGAAGGCCTGAAAGATGACCCCGATAAGGTCGCGACGCAGCCTTGTCCACTCATCACTGGTGAATCCGGAGGTCGATCGGCCGTCGATGACGATCTCTCCCGACGTGGGAAGGTCCAAGCCTCCCACGAGATTCAGCAGCGTGGTCTTGCCGCATCCGCTCGGTCCAACGAAGGCACAAAACTCTCCGCGCCCGATTTCGAGCGTGACGTCCCGCAGCGCCCAAACCTTGGCATCGCCACGACTGTATTCTTTAGAGACGTGCACCAATGTGACCATGGGCTTGCGCACTCTCCGCCCTCGTATAACACAACGTCTTGCAAGGCTACAACCTTGACAGAACGCGGCGACTGTCTTAGAAAAACAGCGCGCAACCCGATGCAGATGCTCACGACCGCCACCGAACAGAATTCCGCCTGGTATCGCGTCGCCCGGACGTTCTCGGCCTTGGCCAGGCGGACCCTCAATGCCCTTCTGCCGGTCGAATGTGCGGTTTGCCGGACGTCGCTCACCGACGATCCGATCCCGTTTTTCTGCCGGCGCTGTTGGTCAGCGATCGAACCGTTCTCTGGCCCCTCCTGTCCGCGATGTCATCAGCCGTTTCCGTCCGCCGTTTCCTTGCTCCACAGTCCAGCCCATCTCTGCGGCACCTGCCGCAAGACCAAACCGGCGTACACCGAAGCATGGTCGCCCTACCCCTATGTTCCACCGCTCCAGGAAGCCATCCGCCTGTTCAAATACGGCGGCAAAGTAACGCTCGCGGATGCGCTGGCCGACTTGCTGATCCGCGTCCTGCCGGAGACGCCGGCCACTGATCTGGTCATGCCGGTTCCGCTCCACCCGACGCGATTGCGCGAACGGGAGTTCAACCAGTCGTTGCTCCTGGCCGATCGGCTGAACCGACGGCTGGGTTTCCTTCTGTCCTTCACGAACCTGGTGCGCGTCCGGTCAACGGAAGCGCAGACAAGACTGCGGCGGTCAGCGCGCCTCAAGAACCTGCGGCGGGCGTTCCAGGTACGCCGTCCAGAAGAGGTCGCGGGCAAGCGCGTGTTGCTTGTCGATGATGTGTGGACAACCGGAACGACCATCAACGAATGCGCCAAAGCGTTGAGGAAGGCCGGCGCAGGCGATGTCTTTGCGCTGACGCTGGCGCGGGCGGTGAGTCCGGATCTGCTCTCGGCCCGCATGGTACCAAACCTTTCCTCGCCGGCGCCGATTTCAAACTGACCATGCCAATCTACGAATATCGCTGCCGCGATTGCGGCAAACGGAGCAGCCACCTGATATTAAGCATTAGCAATCCATTGCCGGTCTCATGCAAGCACTGTCAGAGCGCGAACGTCGAGCGGCTCATGTCCCGCTTCGCCGCACCCAAATCGGAAGAAGCCCGCCTCGAATCGCTGGCGGACCCCAGCAACTTCGGCGACTTGGACGAGAACGACCCGCAGAGCATGGCGAGGTTCATGAAGAAAATGGGGCGGGAAATGGGCGAGGACTTCGGCGATGAACTGGACGAAGCTCTGGAAGAGACCGGCAACGACTTGGCGGAATCGGACACCACTGACATCGATTGACAGGCATTGTCATCAATAATCGCTTGACTTCAGACAGAAGTGGGACTACGATCGCGCCTGGTTCGTCGTCCGGCCATGCAGGAGCCTTCTTGCTGCGCGATACTCCATGCCCAAAGAGGCCCAGAACGAATTGTTGACCGTGGCCGAGACGTGTCGCTACCTCAAGATCACCCCTCGTACACTTTATCGCTATATCCGGAATCACCGCCTGCCGGCTTTCAAACTGGGAAAGGAGTGGCGGTTCGTACGGGCCGACCTCGAACAGTGGATCCGACAACGGGCCGACGAAACCCACACATGACGCACTGAGGAGCGCAGCCATGTTTGCAGGCGAATACCTCTGCAAGGTCGATGAAAAGGGTCGATTCATTGTCCCCTCACCCCTTCGCGAACAGGTCGAGACACAGGGCAATAGCGTGGTCTTCCTCAAAGGGCCCGAGCAGTCGCTCTGGCTTTACTCAATGGGCGAGTGGGAAAAGGTGCTGGAGCGGACCAAGGCCGCGCTCGATGAGGATCAAAGCCGCCTTTTTATGCATTGTATCGTCTCGGAGGCCGGCACCTCCGAGATCGATAAAGCGGGACGTATCCTGATCCCCGGCCGGCTCCGGAAGCTTATTCCCGTGGACGAGGATCAGGAGATCGTGCTGGTCGGGCTGTATCATCGGCTGGAGATCTGGAACCCCGCTGAGTGGCGCCGCTATTTGAGCAAGACCGAAAACCGGTACGAACAGCACCTGTCCAAGATTCTCAATCTGCTCTAAGCGACCATCGTGCCGATTCCACTAGGCCGCCGACGTCCGCGTTTACCGCTTTCCCTCCGCCTGACTTCGTATCGGTCTCCGGACAAACTACGCGCCGAGTTCAGAGAACCGGTTGCGCCGACAGCGATGCCGAAGCGCTCGCCGAACACCGGCCGGCTCCGCACCATTCCCCCGGTGACCGGCGGGACGCCCCATCCCTTCCCTGTTGTGGCCGCTGACCGCCTCTCCTTGACCCTGCCGATCCCGCCCAGCGTCAACCATCAATATGCCACGGTCAACGGACGCCGCCTGCTCTCTGCCGCAGGGAGAGCATATAAGACGCTGGTCGGACAACAAATCACCCTTGCGCTGGCTGGCTCTCCGCACCGGCACGCCTTGCTGAAGGTCCTGCGAGCAGAGGATCTGGCCCTGTCGATCCGGTTCTATTTCACGTCCCGACTGCGCCGAGATGTGGATGGAGGCCTCAAGATCGCGCAGGACGCCCTGTGCGAAGGATTGGGCATCAACGACAACCGGATTGTCGAAACGCATCTGTACAAGGACCTCGACAAGGTGAACCCTCGGATCGAAATTGCCTTGTCACCTGTGGCGGCCTCGACTTGATCGGCTTTCACAACAAGATACCAGCCCCGCGCAGGTCCGGCAGGCAGCCGCCAGAAGCCCGCGGCTCACATCACTGAGCTTCATTCGTACCGCAACGCTTCGATCGGACTGAGGCGCGCAGCCTTGTTGGCGGGATAGAGGCCGAAGAACAGTCCCACGGCCAGCGAGAACAGAAGCGCCACCGCCACTGACTCGGCCGAGATGATCGTCGGCCAGCCCGCCGCCATCGTGATGAGCCGGGCCCCACAAACCCCGAGCGCGATACCCAATACACCGCCGATCAGGCTCAAGAACAATGCTTCGATCAGAAACTGAACGAGAATGTGCCGCCGCTTGGCGCCCACCGCCATGCGGACCCCGATCTCCCGCGTCCGTTCGGTCACGGAGACCAGCAGCATGTTCATGATCCCGACCCCGGCTCCCAGTAACGAGACGGCGGCGACGGCCACTAACATTTGGGTCAGTTCAGCATCCGCCGCCTGACTGACACCGCTCATCTCGACGTCCGTTCGAATCGTAAAATCATCCGTCTGTTCAGATCCCTTGCCGTGGCGCTCCCGCAACAGGGATCGGATTTGCTCGATCGCCAGCGAAATCTCTTCCCTCCGGCGTGTGGATGCCAAAATCGCCTCTACCGGCTCCGTGAGCGCATGGCCCTTGATTCTGTGCAACGCGGTAGAAAACGGGACATAGATCACATCGTCCAAATCGTAGCCGAAAGCGTTCACCCCTTTCGGTGCCAAGACCCCGACGATCTCGAAGGTCCACGCGGGGGCTGAGCAATTGGATGGCACGGAATCGACGTCATGGCGACCCCAGGATCTCCATAACGGTTCATACAACTCATACAACGGAAGCCTCCCTCGTCCTGCGCAGGACCGCGATAAGCCTTCTGAGACACAAGGCGCCCTTCTCGCTCTGTCTTCGGATTCCCCGACGCGGGGATTTTGCACGAGCAGTGGAAGGGGCGGAGCGCAACCCGTCTTGATCTGGATTCCCTCCCCCGTTCCCGTCATCAGTCCCTGAGGCGCGACGAGGTGTTTGGACAGCCGAATTCGTGCGGACACCGCCTCTTCACCGACCTCAAAAAGATTGCGGAGGACGGTCAGGCCGATTATGGCCACCGACTTGTTGCGTACGAGATCCTCCTCTTCGAAAGGCCTGCCCGCGATAAAGGACCAATTGCGGATCTCCAAGCAACTGGGAGTAATGCCGACGACGCGCGTTTTCCAATTCCAAGGCCCGTGGATCGCTTGCACCGTCTCTCCGACCGTCCAGCAAATCGACTGTAACAGCGGAATGGCCTCCTGCAACGCCTGTCCATCCGCGACCGTCAATGTGGCGGAAATTTCGGCGGCCCGCCGAACCCCATGAACCACCGGCGCACCGGGATTGACGAAGATGGCGTTTCTGCCGATTGCGAGGAGCTGGTCTACCACGGTCGCCTTCGCCCCGCTGCCGATCGCGATCGTGATCAACACGGCGCCGACCCCGAAACCCAAACTCGCGATGCTGAGCAAGGACCGAAAAGGATGGCGAATCGTTCCTTCGATGCCGACTCGGATGAGCCCTCTGGCGGCGACTCGGACCATGACCGTTATTCCCCGCTAGAGATCCGCCTCGCCGAACAGCGTCTTATTCGTACCGCAACGCTTCGATCGGATTGAGGCGCGCAGCCTTGTTGGCGGGATAGAGGCCAAAGAACAGTCCCACGGCCAGCGAAAACAGGAACGCCACCGCCACAGACTCGGCCGAGATGATCGTCGGCCAGCCGGCAACGACGGTCGTGAGCCGGGCCCCGACGACACCGAGCAGGATCCCGACCGCGCCGCCGGCCAGACTCAGCGTCACGGCCTCGATCAAAAATTGCGCCAGGATGTGCCGCCGCTTGGCACCCACCGCCATGCGGACCCCGATTTCCCGCGTCCGCTCGGTCACGGAAACCAGCAGAATGTTCATGATACCGATCCCACCGACCAGCAACGACACCGAGGCGATCGCGAAGAGCATGACCGTCAAGGTCTGACTGGTCCCTTCCTGCACCCTGCCGATATCCACCTGCGTCCGGACCGTGAAGTCGTCAGGCTGGTCCGGCTGCAGACGATGGCGCGCGCGCAAGACCTCGCGAATCTGCTCGACAGCTTCTGGCAGGTCTTCCGCCCGATCGGTAGACGCGAAGAGAGCGCCGACCGAGCCAAGGAACATGGTCCCGAAGACCTTGCGTTCGGCCGTGGTGAACGGAATGAAGATGATGTCGTCCTGGTCCGAACCCTGTGCGGATTGTCCCTTGGGCGCGAGCACACCGATGACGCGGAACGGCACGTTTTTGATCCGGATCGTCGCACCGACCGGCTCCTCGCCCGGATCAAACAGATTTTCGACCACCGTCTGTCCGACCAAGGCGACCCGCGCAGCGGTATCCATATCGGCCTGCGTAATGGGACCGCCGCTGACGAAGGACCAGTCCCGGATCGTCAGATAGCCAGGGGAGATCCCATTCACCGGGCCGTTCCAGTTCTTGTTGCCGTTGACGATCTGCATCACGTCGCGCTTGGCCCAGGCCGTTTCCCGCAGCAGCGGAACTCGCTTTTTCAGCTCCAGCGCATCCGCGACCGTCAGGGTCACAGCGCCACCCTGTCCACCGCGCACGCCGCCCACCGTCGTCGCGCCAGGCAGGATGATGATCACGTTGGTGCCCATGCTGGCCACCTGCGCCTGCACCGCGGCGCGCGCGCCCTGGCCGATGCTCACCATGGCGATCACCGCTGCGACGCCGATCACGATGCCCAGCATCGTCAAGCCGGCCCGCATCCGGTTGCGGCCGAGAACGCGCAAGGCCGTGACGACGGTCAACCAGACGAACGTCGACATCAGGTTCCGGGTCTCCCTGCGGCGGAGGCGGACAGGACGGCAGCTCGCCGGTCGCTGATGATCCGCCCGTCCTTCATCGCAAGTTCGCGCGACGCATAGGCGGCGATGTCCGGTTCGTGGGTGACCAGGATGACGGTGAGATGATCTTCTCGGTTCAGCCGTTCCAGGATGCCCATGATCTCCCGGCTGGACTCGGTGTCCAGGTTGCCCGTCGGTTCATCGGCCAGCAGGATGGACGGCGAGGATACCAGCGCACGGGCAATGGCGACGCGTTGTTGCTGTCCCCCGGACAGTTGGGTGGGGTAATGATGTTCTCTCCCAGACAACCCGACGCGCGCCAAAGCCGCCGCGGCGAGCGCGCGTTGCTCTTTCAGGGACAGGCCACGATAGAACAAGGGCAACTGCGCGTTCTCAAGAGCGCTGGTTCTGGGGATGAGATTGAAATTCTGAAAGACGAAGCCGATCTGCCGATTGCGGATCTCGGCCAGCGCATCCGGCCCGAGCGTGCCGACTTCGACCCCGTCCAACCAATAGCGCCCCCGGGTGGGTTGATCGAGGCACCCCAGGATGTTCATGAGGGTGGACTTGCCCGATCCAGATGCGCCCATCACCGCCACGAACTCGCCGCGGGTGATGGTGAGATCGATCCCACGGAGCGCCTGGATCTCCACATCGCCCACGCGATAGATCTTCCAGAGATTTTCGCACACGATCAGCGCACCCATCACCGAACCGTGAATTATGGAGTGTCGTTCGTATCTCGTATCTCGTATCTCGTATCTCATGCACGAGATACGCTTCACAAGCTACATTTCACGTCCAACAGATCACATGCCTCGATCGCGCCCGCGCCGTTGACCCGCGCCGAATCCGGGCGGCAGTTGATGCGAGGCCCGTTCGCTGCGCGGCAACTCGAGGCCGACGACGACTTGATCGCCTTCGCTGAGCCCACCCGAGATCACTTCCGTGGCCATCCCGTCGGAAATGCCGGTTTGGACGGTGACCGGCTCCGGTTCGCCTGAACTTCCCAACCGCCATACCGTCCTCACCGGTCCGTTCTCGACGCGAAGCGGCGGCTGGCTCTGTCCAACCCCGCCGCCGTCTCTTGCCGCCCGGGCTTCCGATGACCGCCCGGCACCCTGTTCGGTCTTGGGCGGCGTAAAGCGCAGGGCCGCATTCGGCACCTTCAAGACCTGGTCTCTTTTGGCCACCACGATCGTGACATTGGCGGTCATGCCCGGCTTCAGCCGAAGATCTTGATTGTCCACTCCCACCACGACGTTGTACGTGACGACGTTCTGCACGTTGATGGGCGCCAGGCGCACCTGTTTGATCACACCCTGGAATTGTTCACCGGGATAGGCGTCCACGGTGAACGTCGCCTCCTTCCCCTCGGTGATCCCGCCGATGTCCGATTCGCTGACGTTGGTGTCGACCTGCATCTGGGTCAAATCCAAGGCGATCAGGAAGAGGTTGGGCGTGGCGAAGCTGGCGGCGACGGTCTGGCCCACCTCGACGTTTCGGGCGACGACGATGCCGTTCACCGGAGACCGAATGACGGTGTATTTGAGATCCAGTTCCGCCGCGTTGAGCGCAGCCTCTGCCTGTTTGACCTGCGCTTCGGCGAGTTTCAACTGCGCCGCGGCGCTCTCATAGTTCGTCCGCGCCAGGTCGACGTCGTTTTGCGACACAAACTGTTGAGCGATCAGCGAATTCACCCGATCCAGCTCGCGCTTGCGCTGGGCCACATCCGCGCGAGCGCGGGCCACGTTCGCTTTGGCCATTTCCAAGTTGCTGGCGGCCTGATCACGACGGGCCTTGAACGGCGCCGGATCGATGATGGCGACGACGTCGCCGGCTTTGACTCGGGAATTGAAGTCGGCGTGCAGGCTCTTGATCATGCCGGAGACCTGCGTCCCGACCTGTACCAACACGACCGGATTGATGGTGCCTGTGGCGGTGACGACCGAGACGACAGAGCCGCGTTCCACCGGCACGGTCCGGTACCGAACCGGCGGCCGGCGTTCGCCGTTAAAAAAGACGTACCCCCCGATGGCCAACGCAACCACGAGGGCCCCGACGCTCCAGACGATTTTCTTCATTTTCCGGCCGATGTTGCTCCACGCCTGGCGACTGCTCAGGCATTGTACCAGGAGGACCCGGGGGAATCACCCATCGACAGAGTGGTCCCCACAGTCGGAGCGCGAGGTGTGCCCCAAGCCGTTCTCTTAAACCTTCTCTTAAACCTTTGGCTCGCCCGCTAGTGACTTTTCAGAGCGAGTCCAAACAAAAACGGCCGTTCGCCTCTCGGCGAACAGCCGTTCTGTTCTCTCCCTTTGGGATACCCTACGGCGTCACCGTGATGCGGTCCTTGATCATGTCGAAGGTTTCTTTGGGCAACACGTTCTTGGCCACCAGCTCACCCTTGATCCGGTACGGCCGATTGCTGACGATGCGGTCGGCCATCTCTTTTGTCAAGCCGAGGAACAGGACCATGTCGCCGGCCGATGCGGTATTGATGTTCATCGGCGCCACACTCGGCTGAGAAGGCGCGGGCGGCGCCGAGGGAGTCGATGCACCACCCGGCGCGGCTGCACCCGGAACCGGCGTTGAGCCCGGAGCCGGGACTATCGGCGTTGACGACAGCGTGGGCGGCGCGGTCCGTTGACGTTCTTTGAGCTCTTTTTGGTATCGGGCGACCAGCGACTTCAATGTTTCATTGTGCCGCTTTACATCGTCATATTCCTGGCGAAGGCTGCGGTTCTGCGCCGCGAGCTGTTTCTGCTTGTCCTCCAACTCCTTGAGCCGTGCCGCAATGTCGCTGCGTTCCTTGTCGCGCGCGTGTTCGATGCGTTGCAATTCATCCCGGGCCGCCTGCGCTTCATTGCTGAATTTGACGTTCAGCTCCTTGAGAGTTTTGACTTGCTGTTCAAGGGCATTTTTTTGCGTTCGCGTCTTCTCGAGCTCCGTCTTCGCAGCGTCGGCCTCGGCCAAAGCGGCCTTATACTTGCTGTTGCTCACGCAACCCGCCGCAGTCACAGCGCTGAGCAGAGCTACCCCCATCGTCAGATACTTCTTCATGCCCATCC
The DNA here is from genome assembly GCF_976986435.1 of Nitrospira calida. Taxonomy (NCBI): domain Bacteria; kingdom Pseudomonadati; phylum Nitrospirota; class Nitrospiria; order Nitrospirales; family Nitrospiraceae; genus Nitrospira; species Nitrospira calida. Next base: position 897,719 of record NZ_OZ335950.1, on the reverse strand, counting down.
TCCTCTCAGACATCTCATTTGCGCCACCCGTGCCTTCCTGCCTCCGAACCACGCACATGAACACGCAAAACTCCGAGACATGACGCTGCAGGGGATAAGACCCGGTGAGATCACGGTGCCAACTGTGTGTAGTCCATCGGGCTTATTTTGTCAACATATTTGCTGGCTTGCCGGTCATTCGCGCAAACACGCACGACACGTGCTATCGTTCCGTTTGAAATCCACGCGTGGCTTGACTGACTGCCGGCTCTCTGTGATCATGCGCCGGAGCTATCCTCCCGCGTCGAGACATTCCAACTCTGGCAGGCGTCTATGAACCAATGGGGTCCTGAACTGGCCGTTATCCTAGGGTTGGTGGAAGGCTTGACTGAATTTCTGCCGGTCTCCTCAACCGGCCATCTCATCCTGATCGGCCATGCCCTCAGCTTCACCGGCGCGATCGCGGCAAGCGTGGAAGTGTCGATTCAGTTGGGATCGATCCTAGCGGTGGTCGCCTATGAACGCCGCAAGATCATTCAGCTTCTCTCTCAGGCTGGAAAAGAACAAGCGATTCTGTGGGAGATGCTTAAGGCGCGCGGCGGTTGGTCGACCCTCCAGCGCTCGGCCGAAGCGCACCGCCATCTGTGGTTCCTGATCGGCCTGACCGTCGCCTTCTTCCCCGCCGCGCTGGTCGGGTTTCTGACGCACCGTTGGATTGAATCCTTTCTCTTTACCCCGAAGACCGTCGCGACCTCGCTCATCGTCGGCGGTTTCGTCATCCTCGCCGTCGAGGCTCGCCGCTCGCCGGCGCGGGTCACCCAGCTCGAGCATGTCGGCGTGCGGTCTGCCTTCTGGGTCGGTGTCGCACAATGCGTTTCGCTGATCCCCGGCATGTCTCGATCCGGATCGACGATCGTCGGCGGGTTGCTCGCGGGCTTGGACCGGAAGGTGGCAACCGAATATTCCTTTTTTCTCGCACTGCCGACGATGATCGCGGCGACGGCGTACAAGATAGTCGCGTCCCAGTCTCTATTTTCGAACCAGGACTACCTCGCCCTGGGGCTTGGCCTGGTTGTGTCGTTCGCCGTCGCCTGGGCCGTCATCGCCGCGTTCCTGACTTTCGTCCAGCGCCATACCTTGCGTGTCTTCGCCTACTACCGCCTGGCGCTCGGCGCGGTGGTCCTCATGGTATTTCACTGAAGGGCAACGGACATCCCGAACGCGCCTTTTTGATCCCCCTGCCCAGGAAGGATAGAGGCAATGATCGATTGACGGCGGAGGTTTGACGCGTGACAAGCGTGGATCAGGACTGGTCTTGTTGCAAGGCTGGTTCTTGCCGCTTCTTCTCCAATGCAAAGTGCAGGATCAGGAAGGCGACACCGACGCTGATGGCGGCGTCGGCGACGTTGAAGGCGGGCCAATGGTACACGTCGTAGTAGAAATCCAGGAAATCGATTACTTCACCATAGCGCAGCCGATCCAGGAGATTGCCGACCGCGCCCCCGAGAATCCCCGCGATGCTCAATTGCCCCATCCAATCGCGTTCGGGAAGGCGGAACAGAATAGCCCCCAGCAGGACCAATGCCAAGACGGAGGTGAGCCCAAAGAACACGAAACGGAACGCACTGCTGCTCCCTGCCAACAAGCCAAAGGCGGCTCCCGGGTTTCTGATGTATGTCAGGCTGAAAAGGTTGGGGATAATCGGAATCGACTCATGCAGCCGCATGGTCTGCATGATATACATTTTCGTCACCTGATCCAGACCGACGACTCCCGCGCTGACCAGGCCCAAGATCAGATAGCGGGTCCTGCCGTTCACCGAATCGCCTCAACGCAGCGGTCGCAGAGGGTCGGGTGGTCCGGGAACGTGCCGACTGCTGGCCGATAATTCCAGCAGCGTTCGCACTTCTCACCTTCCGCCTTTGCCACCGTCACGACAACATCCGATTTCTGAGGCGGGTGATGCATCTCCTTGACCTCAACCTGCGACACGATGAAGAGAGTCGGCAAGTCCTGTTCATATTCTTTCAGGAGGCGATAGGCTTCCGGATTCGCCTCTAAGATGACCCGAGCTTCGAGGGATGCGCCGATCATCTTCTCACGCCGTTTCAGCTCGAGTTCGGCTTGTACGCGAGACCTGACCTCCAGCAACCGTTCCCACCGCTGAGCCAGGGCCTCCTCTTTCCATTTGGGATCGGCTTCCGGAAACGAGGTGAGATGCACGCTGTCGACGCCCGCTTCCCGTCGCGCCGCGTCCGGCAGCATCCGCCAGATCTCCTCCGCCGTGAAGCTGAGGATCGGCGCCATAAGTTTGGTCAGCGCCACAAGCACGTCGAACAGCACCGTTTGCGACCCTCGGCGCAGCGGGGAATCTTTTCGGAACGTGTACAGCCGGTCTTTCAAGATGTCGAGGTAGACGGCGCTCAGGTCCACCGCGCAGAAGTTGTTCAGCGCGTGGAAAATCGTATGAAACTCGAAGTCCTCATAGGCGCGCGTGATCCGGGGGATCAGTTCGCCGAGCCTCCCGAGCGCCCACCGATCCAACTCGGGCAACCGCTCGCAGGGGACCCGATGTTGCACCGGGTCGAAATCGTAGAGGTTGCTCAACAGGAACCGGCAGGTGTTGCGGATTTTCCGATAGGCCTCGATCAGGTGGTTGAGAATCTCCTGCGAGATGCGAAGATCCTCCCGGTAGTCCTGAGCCGCTACCCAGAGCCTGAGAATTTCCGCGCCGGATTGCTTGATCACGTCTTGCGGCGCGACGACGTTGCCGGCGGACTTGGACATTTTCTTCCCGGCCCCATCGACCACGAATCCGTGAGTCAGCACGGACTTATAGGGCGCGCGGCGGTCCGTGACGACCCCGGCCAACAACGCGCTGTGGAACCACCCCCGGTGCTGATCGGACCCTTCGAGGTACAGATCGGCCGGCCACCATTTACGCGGCTTGAGCACCGCCGCATAGCTCACGCCCGATTCGAACCACACGTCAAGGATGTCCCGTTCCTTTTCAAACACCTGTCCCCCGCACGCTGGGCACGCCGTCCCCGCCGGCAGCAACTCCGCGGCCGACTTTTGGAACCACACATCGGCCCCGGAGGTCTCGACCAGTTCCGCCACGCGGTCGATCGCCTTGGGATCAGTCAACACGCGGCGGCAGCCTGAACACGTAAAGCCCGGAATCGGTACGCCCCAGACACGCTGCCGCGACAAGCACCAGTCCGGCCTGTTCTCGACCATGCCGCGGATCCGGTCGCGCCCCCACGGCGGAATCCACCGCACCCGCTCGATCTCGCCCAGCGCTTCCCGCCGCAGGTCGTTGGTCTCCATTGAAAGAAACCATTGCTCCGTCGCCCGGAAGATCACCGGGTTCTTGCATCGCCAACAGTGGGGATAGGCGTGCGTCAGCGAGCCATAACCTAAGAGCCGCCCGTTGGCTTTCAGGCGTTCCACGATCGCCGGGTTGGCCTTGAACACGTGTTGGCCGGCGAATTCTTTGACCACTTCGGTAAAGCGGCCGGCGTCGTCCACCGGCGCCAGGATCTCCAGCCGCTCACCCGGCGAGGCGTGTGCGTTATGAGCCAACACCAACGCATAGTCCTCCTGGCCGTGTCCCGGCGCGATGTGCACGCACCCGGTGCCTTGGTCAAGCGTGACGAAATCACCGAGCAGAATCGGCGAGAGGCCGTGCGTCAGAGGACGTTGCGTCTCCAGCCCTTCGAACCCTTCGCTGCCCCGCCTGACTCCGAGTACCGTGTACTCCTGCAACTCGCAGGCTTTGGCCACCCCCTCGAGCAGTTTCTGCGCGATGATGAGGACTTCGCGTCCGACCTTGACGAACGCATACTCGATGTCCGGATGGAGGCAGATCGCCTGATTGGCGGGCAACGTCCAGGGCGTGGTCGTCCAAATCACGACCGAAACGGATTCGATGTCCGGCGGAAATGCAATGTGCAGCGGCGAGGCACTCGCCAAGATTTTGGGCGAAGTCACCACGGGAAACTTCACGTAGATGGACGGCGAGGTGTGATCTTCATACTCCACTTCGGCCTCCGCCAGCGCGGTTTGATCGACCGTGCACCACAGGACCGGCTTCAACCCCTTATACACCCCGCCCCGCTCAACGAACTTGCCGAACTCCCGCAGAATCGTCGCCTCGTAGGCCGGGTCCATCGTGAGATAAGGCCGCTCCCAATCGCCCAGCACGCCCAGCCGCTTGAACTCATCCCGCTGGATCTTGAAATACTTTTCGGCGTAATCCCGGCAAAGCTTGCGGATGGCCGACGTGTCCAGGTCTTTCTTCTTGTCGCCCAATTCCTTGAGCACCTGATGCTCGATCGGGAGGCCGTGGCAATCCCACCCCGGCACGTAGGGGACGTGGTAGCCGGCCATAGTTTTGGACTTGATGATGATGTCCTTCAGAATTTTGTTCAGGGCGTGGCCGATATGGATGCGGCCGTTGGCATAGGGCGGCCCGTCGTGCAGGATGTACAGCGGACGTCCCTTCCCCCTTTCTTGAATCCGCTCGTAGAGACGTTCCTGCTCCCACAAGGCCAATAATTCCGGCTCCCGTTGAGGCAAGTTGGCTTTCATCGGGAAATCGGTTTTGGGAAGGTTGAGCGTCGCCTTGTAGTCCATAAGACAGCAAACAGTAAGCAGCAAATAGCAGCAAACGACGGGGCTTGCTACCTGCTATTCGCTACTCGCTACTAGCTAATTTCCATCATCCGGTCCAGCGCCACCTTCGCCCAGGCTTTTTCATCTTCCGGCACGACGATGCGATTCACGACATGCCCTTCGGCCAGGTTTTCCATCGCCCAGCAGAGGTGGGGAGCATCGATACGGAACATGGTGGCGCACTGGCAGACGGTCGAAGAGAGGAACAACACCCGCTTGTCCGCCTGCTCCCGCTTGAGGCGATTGACCAGGTTCAATTCCGTGCCGACGGCCCAGGTCGTGCCGGGCGGAGCGGAGCGGACCGTGCGGATGATGAACTCCGTCGAGCCGACAAGATCGGCCTTGTTGACGACATCCTCGTGGCATTCGGGATGGACAATGACGATGCCGTCCGGGTACTGCCTGCGAAAATAGTCCACGTGGGCAGGTCGGAACATCTGGTGCACGCTGCAATGGCCCTTCCATAGAATCAGCGTCGCCCGATGAATCGCATCGCGCGTATTCCCCCCGTTCGGCAGATAAGGATCCCACACGATCATCCGCTCGCGCGGCACCCCCATCGCGTTGGCGGTGTTGCGCCCCAGATGCTCATCGGGGAAGAACAGAATCTTTTCACGCCGCGCCCAGGCCCATTCCATCACCGCGCGCGCGTTCGAGGAAGTGCAGGTAATGCCGCCGTGCTCGCCGCAAAACGCTTTGAGCACCGCGGCGGAGTTGACATACACCACCGGCAGCACGGTGTTTTCGACCGGCAGGAGCCGGCCCAACGACTCCCAACACTGATCCACTTGTTCGATCGCCGCCATATCCGCCATCGAGCAGCCCGCCGCCAGATCGGGCAAAATCACGGTCTGGTTCGACCGGCTCAGAATATCGGCCGTTTCGGCCATGAAATGGACGCCGCAAAAGACCACATACGGCCGATCGGCGCGTTCAGCCGCCTGTTTGGCGAGCAGCAGCGAGTCGCCGCGAACATCCGCGTGTTCGATGACCTCGTCCCGCTGATAGTTATGCCCCAGCACCATCACCTGATCGCCCAGGGCGCGTTTCGCCGCCGCCGTGCGCGCGAACAGCTCTTCGGCGGACAACGTTTGATACTCCGCGATGGGTCTGGGGAGCGACGCAACAGATTTCACTGATACCTCCGGCTGTTCCGCACCGGTCCTCGCGGACATGGGGACGGACACGCCGGCATTCTACGACAGCGCCACCCGACAATCAACGCGAAGGGGCTGCGAAAAAGCCCTATGGCGGCCGATAGAGCAGGAGCCCCAGGCAGAGGGGCCAAATGCCGGTTGACTCTGATCGCAGACGCGGGTACGATCCGAAGCACCATAGCTAGGGGAGCCACTCGGCTGAGAGTCCGCCTGCCGGACGACCCTCAGAACCTGACCTGGATAATACCAGCGTAGGGAAGCGGAGAGAGCGTGAACGTTCGGCGACTCAGCCGCACCTTTGCATGGTGCGGCTTTTTAGTTTGAACACGGACAGGCTGTAAAGCGGCCGGTTCTTAGTCCTCAGCATTGGCGCTGAAGGCTGATGGCTGAAACCTGAAAGCCAAGCGATCCAAGACGGAGAAAGGAATCTCAATAATGAGCAAGTCTCAGACCGAAAACGCGACAACAGGCGGCAATGGTCATCACGCCGACGAATCGCTGCCGACGACGGCGCCGTTCCCCGCGTCGCGGAAAATCTATGTCGAGGGTACGATGCCCGGCGTTCGTGTGCCGATGCGGGAAATCACCCTGACGCCGACCAGACCGGCGAACGGCGGCGCGCCGGTGCCGAACCCGCCCATAACCGTCTATGACACATCGGGGCCTTACACCGATCCCGCCGCCAGCGTGGACATCCGAAAAGGGCTGGCCCCCATCCGCCTGCCGTGGATTTTGTCGCGAAACGACGTGGAGGAACTCCCGGCCGTGACGTCGCTGTACGGTCGCCAGCGGGCCGCGGATCCCAGGCTCAAGGAGATTCGGTTCCAGCATGCCAGAAAGCCCCTGCGTGCAAAGCCCGGCCGGAACGTCACCCAGATGCACTACGCCCGGAAAGGCATCATTACGCCCGAGATGGAATTTATTGCCATCCGGGAGAACCAATCCCGTGAACTGGCGCGCGAAGCCTTGGCGGCCCGTCGCGGGCCCGGCGACGGACCGTCGGACGGTGACGCCCGGCTCCGGGTTCAGCATCCCGGCCAGCCGTGGGGCGCCTCGATTCCCGACAAGATCACGCCGGAGTTCGTGCGGGACGAAGTGGCCAGAGGCCGTGCCATCATCCCGGCCAACATCAACCACCCGGAGAGCGAGCCGATGATCATCGGCCGAAACTTCCTGGTGAAAATCAACGCCAATATCGGCAACTCTGCCGTTGCTTCGTCAATCGAGGAAGAAGTGGAGAAAATGATTTGGGCGATCCGCTGGGGGGCCGACACAGTGATGGACTTGTCCACTGGCAAGAACATCCATGAAACCCGCGAATGGATCATCCGCAATTCGCCGGTCCCCATTGGGACCGTGCCGATCTACCAGGCGCTGGAGAAAGTCGGCGGCAAGGCAGAGGACCTGACGTGGGAGATCTATCGCGACACGCTGATCGAGCAGGCCGAGCAGGGCGTCGATTACTTTACAATCCACGCCGGCGTGCGGCTCAGGTACATTCCGTTGACCGCCAAGCGTTTGACCGGCATCGTCTCGCGCGGCGGCTCGATCCACGCCAAGTGGTGTTTGGCGCATCATGAGGAAAACTTCGCCTATACCCACTTCGAAGAGATTTGCGAGATCATGAAGGCCTACGACGTCTCGTTCAGCCTGGGCGACGGGCTGCGGCCGGGTTCGATTGCGGACGCGAACGACGAGGCCCAGTTCGCCGAGCTGGAGACGTTGGGCGAGTTGACCAAGATCGCTTGGAAACATGATGTGCAGGTTATGATCGAGGGCCCGGGCCATGTGCCCATGCACCTGATTCAGGTCAACATGGAGAAGCAGTTGAAGGCTTGTCATGAAGCGCCGTTTTACACGTTGGGCCCGCTGACGACGGACATCGCGCCAGGCTATGACCACATCACCTCTGGCATCGGCGCGGCCATGATCGGGTGGTACGGCTGCGCGATGCTCTGCTACGTCACTCCGAAGGAGCACTTGGGGCTTCCCACCAAGGAGGACGTGAAGGCCGGCGTCATCGCGTACAAGATCGCCGCGCACGCCGCTGATCTGGCCAAGGGCCATCCCGGCGCCCAGGCGCGGGACAATGCCCTCTCGAAGGCGCGGTTCGAGTTCCGGTGGGAGGATCAGTTCAACCTGTCGCTGGACCCCGAGACCGCCCGCGCCTATCACGATGCGACCTTGCCGGACCACGCCGCCAAGGTGGCGCACTTTTGCAGCATGTGCGGACCGCATTTCTGCTCGATGAAAATCACCCAGGACGTGCGGGAGTACGCTGCTCGGAAACAGCTCGACGAGCAGCGGGCGCTGGAAGTCGGCATGAAAGAGAAAGCGGAGGAATTCAGAAAGTCGGGAGCGGAAATCTATCTGTGAGCGAAGAACGAACAGCCGATAGTTGGCAGCCCGGAGCTATTCGTGACTCGCTGTTCGCTGTAAGCCAAGGAGTTTGTATGAACAAGCCCAAACCGGCGCCGCTCAGAGAGCGGGATATCACCAGGCAGATCGCGCGGGAATACTACAAGGAGTTCGATCAGCTCATTGAGAGCGACGTCATCATCGTCGGCGCCGGCCCCTCGGGCTTGATCTGCGCCCATGATCTGGCCGCGATGGGCTTCCGCACATTGGTCGTGGAACAGGCCCTCGCCTTGGGAGGCGGCTTCTGGTCCGGCGGCTATTTGATGAACAAGGCGACAATCTGCGCGCCGGCGAACGACATTCTGGAAGAGATCGGCGCGCCCTGCAAGCAGGTCAAGGACTGCGACGGCATGTACATCGTGGATCCGCCGCACGCGACCGCCGCCTTGATCGCCGCCGCTTACAAGGCGGGCGCCAGGATCATGAACCTAACACGGGTGGTGGACTTGATTCTCCGACAGGACGGCTTACTGGAGGGGGTCGTGGTCAACAATACGACCGCCGAGATGGCGGGTCACGACGTGATTCACGTGGACCCGATCGCTTTGGAAAGCAAGGTAGTGGTGGACGCCACAGGCCACGATGCCGTGGTGGTGAATCTGCTCCACAAGCGGAATCTCTTCCAGCCGGTGCCGGGCAACGGCGCCATGTGGGTCTCCCGCTCCGAGGAAGAAGTCATAAACCGGACGGGCGAAGCCTATCCGAACTGTTTCGTGGTAGGATTAGCCGTAGCCGCCGTGTACGGCACCCCGCGTATGGGCCCGGCCTTCGGTTCCATGTTGCTGTCCGGCCGGTACGGAGCGGAACTGATCAAGAAGAAGCTGAAACAGGAGTAGGGAGTTGATGGCGTATGGCTTGTGGCGCATAGCAGGGACACGCCCCATCATTATTCCCCGGTTCGTGGCCATACGCCATCGGTCATAAGCCACACGCTGCTCCCAGTTGCGATGGACCTTCAAGATTTCCTCCTCCAAGGCGAGGGCAGCGAAGAAGACAAGAAGGAAGCCTGGAATCTGTTTTTGCGGGCGTACGAGCACCAGATGAAAGGCGACCTGGAGGAAGCGGTTCGCTTGTACAAGAAATCCATCGAAACCCATCCGACCGCCGAGGCCTATACCTTCCTGGGGTGGACCTATAGTTTCATGGGCAGACTCGACGAAGCGATCGAGGAATGCCACAAGGCTATCGCCCAAGATCCGGATTTCGGCAATCCGTACAACGATATCGGCGCCTATCTGATCGAGAAGGGGCAATTCGACGAGGCCATTCCTTGGTTCGAGAAAGCCATGCAAGCCAAGCGGTACGAAAGCCCTGCCTTTCCTCACCTGAACCTTGGACGCGTGTATGAACGCAAGGGGCGCTGGACCGACGCCATCGAGTGTTACAAGCGGGCGCTGACGCTCAATCCCAACTATGCGCTGGCAAAACGCGCATTGGGCCGGCTTATCGGCATGATGAACTGAGTTGGTTGATTTCGTTTCTTTCGTTTGAGGTTTGAGGTTGTGACTGGCAAGCGCATTCCGTCATATCCACATGAATCAGACAAATCACACCAACCAAACAAACCAGACAAACGCGATAAACCAGAAAACTGTCCTCGTTGCCGTCAACGACGTGTTTTTCTACACGAAGATCCGCGATGCGCTTCTGCCCCGGGGCTATAAACTGGAGCGAGTCCGGACACCGGACGAGGTACCGCCGAAGCTGTCCGCATCGCACCCTGTAGCCATGATCATCAACATGAACGACCCGTCGCTGGACGCCTTTGCGACGCTAGAGACGGTCAGACGCAGCGTCGGCGCACAGTCCATGCCTATCTTGGCCTTCGCCAACCATGAAGAAGTGGGGACCTGGAAACGGGCCACAGCGCTAGGCGTTACCAAGATCGTGTCTCGAAATGAGCTCTCAGCGCGCACGCGGGACCTGATCGAGGAAGTGATTCGCCACCAGGCGGGCAGCGAATAACGGGCATCGCCGATCGCCGGCATCCGGCTGTTCACCATTCGCAACGAGCGGTCGGCTTGACAGGATGATGAAACATTCCCCCCTCCACGACCAGCACGCAAAACTGGGCGCCGTTTTTGAAGAGGTCGCCGGTTGGACCATGCCCGCGCACTACGGCGATGTGCGGGCCGAGCATAGGGCCGTGCGCCAGGCGGTCGGCCTCGCGGACCTGTCGCATCGAGGCAAAGTCCGCGTCACCGGCGAGGATCGAATCAAGTGGCTACAGAGCGTGATCAGCAACGACATCCTGTCGCTTTCAGTCGGCCAGGGCACCTATTCCAGCTTGCTGACCCACAAGGGCAAGATGCTCACGTACTTCCGGGTCTACCTGCTGGCCGACTCAGTCATGCTGGAAGACGTCGGCGAGATCGGCGAGAGCACGTTGCAGGCCCTGCGCAAGTTTCTCCTGTTCGGCACAAAGGCCAAGCTGGAGAATTGCGCGGAGGGTTGGGGGCTCCTGCTGATCAGCGGGCCAAAGGCGCCGGAGGTACTGAAGGCCGCCTTCGAGATCGAGGTCGGCCATCTCCGGCCGCTGTATGTTCTGACCCACCAGATCGGTAGCCTGCCGGCTTTGTTCATCCGCACTGAAGAGACCGGCGAGACCGACATCGAGATCATGCTCTCCGCAGACGGCACGCGCACTGCATGGGAAGCGCTCATGCAGGCCGGCGCGCCGTTCGGCATCAGGCCGTTCGGCGGCCAGGCGAGGGAAGCGTTGCGCCTGGAAGCGGGATTGCCGAAGGCCGGTCCAGACCTCAACGAGGACATCGTACCCCCGGAAGCGAATCTGGAAGGCAAAGCGTTCAGTCTCAGCAAAGGGTGCTATCCCGGTCAAGAAGTGGTCGCCCGGATGGATACCTATGGCAGCGTCCGTCGACGCCTCGTCGGGCTGGTGTTGAAAGACCCCGTCGTCCCTCCGAAAGGTGCCAAACTCTTTAGCGGCGATCGGGAAGTCGGCTGGATCAGCAGCGCCGCCTATTCACCGCAACTCGATCGCGTCATCGCGTTCGGCTTTCCGCTCCGCGATTTCACCAAACCGGACACTGCGCTCACAGTCGACATCGACGGCCGGCGCTACGACGCCACAGTCCGCCCGCTCCCGTTTTATGCCTGACCTGCGGGTTAGAACGAAACGATCTGTTCATCCGGAAGCCGCCGCTCACGGAGACGTGTCCGAGTCAGCGCGGCATCGAGCAGCGAGTCGGCCAGCCCTTCCATCGCCGAGGCCAAATTAAGCCGTAATTGCACTTCCTTCTTCTTCCGATCCTCTTCCGGAACCTCCTTCAGCCGCCCGCGCATATAGAGCGCGACTTCGGTTTCGTGCCAGACCATCGCGCCGGTGACAGGATCGATCGCCGACGCTTCCACGCGGACTGGACGAAAGGCCACGCCGAACAGGTAGCCTCCGCCGAACCAGACTGGTGTGCTGGTCAAGAGCTCAAAGCCGACATTCCCCAGAATCGCGGCCGGATTCCAGGCCGTGGCCAACCCGAGCGCGACCGATTCCCAGGTCATGTCGGCGAGCATGCCGCCGGCGAGCCATTGCCAGCGGACCTTGCCGTAGTCCTGCACGACCCCGATGACGAGCAGGTCGGCTCCCAGCCGCATGCCCAGATGATTTAGCTGTTCCAGGGATAATGCCTCCGCGGTCGTGACCCCGAGTTCGCCCACTACCCGATCCGTTTCTTCCAATGAGATTAGCGCATAGACGTCCTTGCCAGTCAGCCTGGCATACATAAGGTAACGCGCGTCGTCCCTGATCTGTCTGACCGCCTGTGCAACCAACCGAGACTCCTCCTCTGGATTGAGATCACCATTCACACTTTGAATGGACGACAAGTGTGTTATTTCAACGCCTAGCGCGAACGGCAACATAGCGATCTTGGCCCGGTCAGCCTGCGGTGGATTAGACCTGACCGCTGACTTAGCCCACCCGCACCCAGCCGGGTTGAGGGACAGAATCACAGTGACGGCGCATAAGGCCGTGCAAATCTTCCTGCTGTTGTGCATTTTGGAGAACTCCCTTCACAGGTGAAAGAGACTGTGAGCAGACGTGAGCTCATCTACTCTCGAAGAGACCGGCTCACCGGCTCACAGACTCACAGGCGAAGGGGGGAAAGACAGAAGGCGGAAAAGCGGGATTTGAAGCATCCGCCGACCTGCGCAACGGAATGGGAGAACATATTGAACGCAGAAAGACCCGTCAAGTCATCTTCAGCGTCCACCCATTGCTGACTCATGCCGGCGGTCTTCGCGTAAGGCGACTCGCTGCCGAAGCTTGGCACCGTCGCGTTCTCCGCGGGGTCTTGGAGATCGTCCGGCGGAAACGGCAATTCGGCTGTCTCGGCTTCGGGGACCTCAAAGACAAGGTCCTCAACCACGTCGGCCGAGGCGGTCACAGCAAGGAGAAGCGCCAGCCAGGAGAGGGCTCGCAAGAAACTGTTTCGATGAAATCGTCTCATCGCTGACCGAACTCGATCTTTTTCAATATCATCCTGACGCTCATCCCTTTATTGGGTGCCTTGCTCTTTCGCCTTCGTGGAAGTCATCGTGGAGCTGCGGTGCGATAGTCCACGTAAAGTCGCCCGAACCTGGCTTCCAACTCAAGATGCGCACGCGGCTCCGGTCGCCGCGCCCGGCCTTCGCTTCGGAAGGCTCACCGCCTGCGCTCACCGTTCCGGATTGCGGGCGTCAGCAACCGCGCGAGCAAATTCCCAGACGCTCTTGCGCTCGTTATCGTCCAGCGCGAGCAGGAGGTGGGTTTCTTCGGCATGCATGAGCCGGAGGCTCAGGAATGGCTCTTCCCGGCGTTTCTCCCGGTTTTCCCAGACCGCATCGATAACCTGCACTTTGTCCAATTGCGCCACCGAGACCACGTCGTAACGGAAATATTGATCGCCGATCACGATATCGTACAGGACATTGCCGACGGTGAGCAGCACCAGGTTGAATCGGCCCTGATCCTCATACCCCTCGGGCAGAAACTTGTTGATATGGCACAGGGCGACCTTGCGATCCCCCAAGGCCGTCCGAAACTTGAGCTTCAAGGCATCATAATCGATCTGAAGCGCTCGTTCGTCCGGACCGGTCGCGGCAATCGCCGCCTCCTTCGCTTTCTCATAAACTTCATCCGCCGTCATCAGACCTGCCATCGTTCTCTCTCCTTCTCCTCGATCATTTCGCCTCAGCGTTGATTCGTCGATGCAGCCGCCTCGCGACTCGGTACCCTACCCGGCCCACCACCGGGAAAGCAAGAGGGTTACCGAGCTCGGAGCGTGTGTGTCGCCCGGAGCGCGCCCTTGTCATCGAGAATCCGGACCTCAAGTGTGGTCCTTTTCACCGACACCAGTCCGAAGTTCGAATACCCGCTGTCGCTGAACAGGGTCATGGGTTTAAAGACGGGGTTGGGAGGGGTAGGGCGACCGTAGGCCGCGGAGAGCGGCCCGCAGATGAATTCATGAAAGTCCGCCACCCCATCTCCATCCGGATCGTACGCATTTGCTTGAACATAATGGACATCAGCCGCCAGCCAGACGACGTTCCTGATACGGCGCGACAGGATCGCCTCCACAAGTTGTTCCAGTTCGGTCTGAAAGCCAGTCCCATCCGGACCGCGCGCCCAGCTATCGTTGCCCGGCGTCAACAGGTTGCCTGCCTTGGGATTGGACAACGGTACGCTGGTCGCGATCACCTTCCAGGTCGCCGTGGAGTTTGCCAATCCATCCAGCAGCCATGCCCGCTGGGCCCTACCCAGCATGGTCTTGCCCGGCCCATCCGGCTCCGCGTTACGACTGCGGTACTGCCGCGTATCCAAGATGAAGAGTTCCAGGTCGGCCCCGAAGCGGACCCGCCGATACAGGCGCGCGGGATCGTCGGGCGGCGTCCGGATCGGCCAGTACTCCAGCAACGCCTGCCGGCCGATCGGCATCCGTGGATCATACGGGCCGGCGAAATTGTTGCCGACTTCATGGTCGTCCCAGATCGTGAACACCGGAACGACGGCTAAGAATCGCCGGAGCGCCGGTGCGCCGCGCTGATAGCGATGCTTCGCGCGATACTCATCCAACGTCGCCGCCGTAAAATCGCCCCCCGGAGCATTCGGCGGCGAGGGGCAGGTGTCGTCGCTATACATGAGATCGCCTAACAGGATTGCGAAATCGGGCTGTTGCCGACGCATCACGTCAAAAATCGGATAGCCGGCCCCATCATCGCGACAGCGTTGCTGGCCTCCGAGATCGCCGCTCCACAGAAACGTCACCGGCGCATGCGCGCCCGGCGGAGGCGCCGTCACGAACTCGCCCGTGGCGGCGACCTTCGCCGCCGGTATCGAATCAACTTCGGGGGGCTGCTGCTCCACCAACACCTGATATCGGTACCTCATGCCGGGCTTGAGCCCCTCGATCGGGACCTTGAGGGTGTAGTCGTGCTCGGGTGCGGTCTCAAGCAGGAGGGTTCTGGCCAGATACGGTGCGCGTTCTCGATCGGCTTCCGCTCTCGTCCACTCTTCCACCGGCGCCCACTCGATCTGGATTTTCCGGGGGCCGTCCGTGCGAAGCCACACGACCGCTGAACGGTCGGTCACATCGCCGGTCGCGATCCCGGACGATAGCCCATCGGGAAACGAGACGGATGTCTCTGCAAAAGGGCTGTCCGGCGGGAGGCCGGGTTTAGAAGAAGGTGAACAACCCGTGAGAGAAAGGGTTAGTCCGAGAGAGACAAGACCGAGTGAAATGGTAAGCCACAAACGCATCGAACACTCACACTTACTTGAACAAGCGCGGCTCCGTCAAGACGCGGCCGGCGCCGTTGCATTTCTGACACGCGGTTCGGCATACTGGGATTCCGCAGTGCTTCTCGTCGGCTTTGGAGAGATTTTGGAGAAATGATGAGCGATCAGGCGTGCTCGATTCAGAATTGCAAAGCCAAGGTCTATGCGCCGGCCGGGACGGGCGCGCTCTGCAAAGAGCATTTCCTGAACTTCGTGGCTTGGCGACGCAAGCGCGGGCTGCAGATGTTTCAGAAATATGCGGCCATGACGATGGAAGAACGAGACACGATCATGGCCGAATGGGCCAAGACAGTGAGAATCGACGAGGCGTCGGCGCCGCCCGGCGCGAAGCGATAGTCCGTTGCTGCCTGTCTCCGGGATGCTGCCGTTCATGCGCGCGTTGTTCCGTTTTGCCGCCCTTATTGTTGTCAGCGGCGGGGTCGGCTTGGCTGCGCTGCTTGCAGCGCCGTCTCTCGGTGAGGCCAGTTGCGCCGGTCTGAAAGGTGACGAGTTGCAACGCTGCCTTGCGGGAGAGCTTAAGGATTCAGGGCCAGCCAAGATCCTTTTCCACGACCAGGCGGGCAAAACCATCGCGCTCGATCAAGCCCTCGTCACCCGCTCTATGGACGAAGTCTGCCGGACCATTGGGCGCGACGGCCTGTTCA
The DNA here is from genome assembly GCF_976986435.1 of Nitrospira calida. Classification (NCBI taxonomy): domain Bacteria; kingdom Pseudomonadati; phylum Nitrospirota; class Nitrospiria; order Nitrospirales; family Nitrospiraceae; genus Nitrospira; species Nitrospira calida. Next base: position 882,051 of record NZ_OZ335950.1, on the reverse strand, counting down.
CGGCCTATAAAAACGACGGACCCCGCCGGTCGGCACGTATCTGGAAGGAAGTCTCCTGCAAGAGCGGTCGCGTGGACGGCCTTTGGAAAGAGCATTTCCCGTCCGACAACACCCTGACCATCCTCTTCTACGACGCAACCGGCAAAGCCGTCAAACAGGCCCTCTACTACAACGGCCTGCTCCTCCGCGAGAGCCCCATCGGCGGAAAGTAGGGCGACGACCATTCGTTCTTTCGCTGGTTCCGAGCAACCGATCGATCGAACACTCGAGCCGCCCGGCTCTTGTCCCATACCGAGAGTCCGGCATGAGGTGTTCAACGCCAAGGACGCCTTCCAGTGGTGAGCCATCAAGATTCCACCGAAGTGATCGATATGATCAAAAGAACATAAAAGACTCCCGACCCCTTTTCATTCTCCGAAGGTATATTCGTGGCGCAGATCGTCGCCGGAGACTTCGCCCTTACGTTTCATGTCGCTTCCTCTCATGTCGCGTCGCAGGTCGCGCGCTGATGATGCGTACAGCCTTGCCGCGCTCAGTATGTGAAACAGCTAATAGCCTTCCGTGGGCGGAATAGCCGACCGTGATGAACCTCCGCTCGCCGACGGAGTGATCAGGATCATCGAAGGTGGCGGACAAGGGATCATACCGCTTCGTCAAAGGACACCCTGTGTTTCTGAAGATTCCGTTTGGCCTTTTCGCGATCCCACTCAAATTGCATTCAGCGGTTCCAGATCTCCGGCAAATACTCGGCGTCTAACGTTCGGCATCAGCGGCGGCGCAGTTTGCCGTCCGCTGCATGCCGTTGTTAGACAGCCTGCCCATCATACGCCGTTCGGCCGGACTTGGACTCACGGCGCTGCCGGCGGTATACATCTAGAATCATCGTGACGTGCTTTCTGCGAAGTTCTGTCAAACGAGTGAACCCATAATGCTTAAGCAAAGCTCGAGCCAGAGCCTCGTCATCATGCACGGTACTTGAGGTTTGAATACGGTCGAGCACCAAGAGCAATTCTGATGGTGGAATCTCCAAGAGATCGCGCTGACCAGCGGGCCTTTCCCTGACTCTCGGGGCAGCGGCAAGCCGTAGAACTTGTGACTCAAGCGAGCGGTCACCGAGTTCGTCTTCCACGACAATCTCCCCCGCCCTCTGCATGCTGTGCAAGGCTCTATTCAGTAGACTCCTCACGGCTTTGCCAGCACGGTGCAAAGTTGGACAACCCGCCACGTAGAGCTTGATAAGAAAGCGCTTGGTCAGCGGGCCCTCCCTTTCTATTATCCGGCGCAGAGCTGCCCGAACGTTGGTGGGAGAAGCATCACGCGGATCAGGGAAGCCCGATTCCTCCGAATACACCGCTAAGGGTGCGGGCCCTCGATACTCTCCAGTCCTCTTAGCAGCTTCCTCCCCCTCGCCAGGTTCGCCCTCTTCCTCGTGCTCCTCTGACAACGCTTCGCCTACCGGAGCGCTCCCTGTTGGTTCCTCGTCCATCTCACGTTCTTCCTCTCCGATCGGTCGAATACCGAGTTCCTCGCATGCCTCGACAATCCGGCGTACAACATCCTCGCGGTCCCCGTAGAATTCCGACTCGCGAATGCGCACGAACGTCCATCCGGCTCGCTCAAGCTGCCGCTGCCGGGCCATGTCCTGTGCAAACATCTCCGGCCCATGCCAGGTTTCGCCATCACACTCCACGGCCAACCGGCTGACCAGTCCTTCGACCACAAGATCAAGGCGATAGCCTGCAACCTCAACCTGCGGACGGAGCCGGTATCTTCTCCTCAGGAGCTCTAGGGCAACGTCAACCTCGAACCAGCTTTCGTAGGGGTCAGGCTGTTCGCCCGGCTGTCGTGAAGGGCGTCTTACTTCCCGCTCCAGGCGGTCTGACTCTTCGTAAAGCTCTTCAAGCGCCCCCTGGCCCGGACTGTAGAAGAAGTTTAGAAGACGCCATCGCAAATCTTCGTGACTGAGGTCGTGAGGCTGAACGCTGTGAAAAAGCCATACCTGATCTCGAGCGCGGCTCATCGCCACATTGAAGCGCCGCTGGTCGGGGAGCCCCGTCAATGCCCTGAAATGGTGGTTGGGCGCCACGACAAGCGACAAGAAGATCACGTCCCTCTGGTCGCCCTGAAAAGTAGCAGGTACTCCGCATCGGAGTTTCCTTTCTTCACGAACCTTCGGCTCGAGCACCTCGGCCAGTTTCCTTTCGATGAGCTCTGCTTGAGCGTGTCCCTGGAGGGCGATGACTCCCATTGTCTTACCATAAGCTTCGTTATCGAGACACTCCTGGATTGTCGTAACGATTGCTTCTGCCTCAGCGCGGTTAATGATTCGCTGGCCATCTCCTTCGCAGGCGCCTTTCTCCACAAACATTGCTTTCAGTGGTGGAAGTCTCTTGGGAGGAGGCTGGCGCAACGGAATCAAGGGGGCGTCTGTGTAAAACAGATCGTTGCTGAAACGAATGATCTCGGGCACGCAGCGGAAATGCTCGCGAAGCGAGATCAGGTTTCCGAAAGCTCGTTCGGCATGGTCATAGAGGCTTGTGTCAGGCCGAAATTCGTCGCGGAACCGAAACTCTCGAAGATGGTCACGGGCCAGCCGCGCGATGTCCTCTTCGAGGATGCCCACTGCCTCAGGGCTGTTCTGCTTATCGTCGCCAACGACGATAATGCGCTTTGCGAGCAGAAGGAGGGCCAGCGCGTCGATTCCCGCCTGCGATGCCTCATCAACGATCACAGTATCGAAGACCCCCGGCGTTGGGTCCGTCGTCTCCCAGAGCTTATGGAGGGGCATGATCCAGGCCGGTATCCTCGGGATGCATGCCATCAAATACTGGCGCGCTGTTCTCCGGTGCCGGTAGGCGTACTTTCCCGTCCCTTTTCCGATACGGACAACTGCCTTTGTCCAGGCCGTGAGATTTTGCTCCGTTTGATCGTCTACCCGCACGAAAAACGCCTGCCAAGCTTTGAGGGCCGCTAGTTCTTCGAGCTTCTTCTCGATTCTGTCTTGCAACCGCTGCCTTTCCTCAGCGAGCTGCTCGTAGCGTTCCGGGTCGGTTACCTTACGAAGCCATGCCCTCGCAGCGGCCCAAGCCCATGCCTCTCCAAGCTGAAGCAGTTGACCTTTCCATTCAGGACGCCCCTCGCTCGATCGTAGAAGCTCTCCCAGACCCGGATGCGCCTTATCAAGTTGGCTGATCAGTTCCTCATACCGGCGGAAGCGATCCTTCTCTACCTTTAGACGCTCTCGCGTCTCCCACGCCGTCTTCCACTTCTCACCGTCCCGGTCTTCAACGGCTTCGGCCATCCGTTGCAGGCAGGAGTGAGCGTTTCCTGAAAGGATGATTTGACGCAACGTAGCCCGCCAGCCTTCGAGCGGCTCCCGGACCCGATCTACGTGGCGACGGGCCATTTCGGCCCTGATCAGAGCGAGCCACTTCTCGCGCTCATTGGACTGGGCGAGGTCAACCCTCCTGCCAACGGGCACCGGAGCTAGAGCGTTCGGTGGTTGCTTTCGAAACAATTCGAGCAAGCCGTGTAGCTCTTGCACCAAGCCCTCGATGTGGGCGACATCATGCCTAGGATCGGGACGATCGAGATGAATGGTGGCGGGCCAGAGCCGTTGAAACTCCTCTACGCCCGCTTTCAATTCGAGGAAAGCAAGGAGTCTCTCAAGCTGTTGCGGCTGCCGCGGTGCTTGTCCATCAATCCGGCACGATTCCTCGACATAGCGTGTCTCACGCACGACGCGGGGAGCGAGGAAGCCCAAGCCTCGCCACCCCCCCTTGCTGAAGTGCTCGAGGCGCCTTCGCGCATCGCTCAGTAGCTGTTGATCCGAAGCTTGTGACGGAATCTCTACTTGCCCGTTCCCCCCTCTCTCGCGTGCATCCCGCAGTTTATCAAGTGTCCGAGCGCCATCCTGGGCGAGTTGGCTCCATCGCACCTGTTGCCCAACAAGCAGGTCCCCGAGGATGCCCTCGGTCAGCTCACCGAGCACCCGGCTGGCTCGCACCGCATGCTCTTCGAGGTTCTTGAGGAAAGCTTCGGACGCACTGAGCACCTCGTCGCTTATAGGTCGAAGGGGCTCAAGCTCGTCGGGTTGGATCCCCCTCCGCGTCGCTTCAGCAGACTGCTCCGCATCCTTTAGCTCAACCGAAACATTTTCGAATTCCTTGGGACTAGGAAGGGAGTCAGCGTTGATGTCCAGACGCAGCTCTTTCAACCGCTCCTCGGTCAGATGGCTATGGACATCAGCGAGGAACTCTATGTCGGTAGGCTCCAGTGGGCAGCGGCTATGGTCGTCGGGAAGTTCGGGGAACCAATCGTATTCGCTCCGCCTGGCCTCACGTGCCCGCGCGATCTGCGCGGCTGTGCCCTGATAACCCCCATACAGTGTGTGCGGGTGAGTCTCGGCCTCGCGAGTTTCGCGCAAGTCGCGTTCCACCTGGGCAACTCTGTCTTCCAGTTGACGCAATTCGCGTTCAAGTTCAGCGATCTTTTCCAGTGCCCACCTTTCTCCTCTCCATTCACTTTTTCGAGAGAGAATCCCACGAACGCTGTGTTCAAGAAGGCGCTGGTCGTCACGCGTTGATCCAAACGTAGTGACGCACAAGTTACGAATGTCACCAGGAAGCAACTCCCTCAAGACGGCCAAGGCCTTTGGCGCATGAGCCGTTACTAAGACCCGTTCACCTGAAGCCAAGAGGTGGCAAATGAGGTTGGCGATCGTGTGGCTCTTTCCTGTTCCCGGCGGCCCTTTGACGAGCACATAGGGTCGCACCCGCAAGCGCTCGGCGATCCTTCGTTGCTCCTCGTTCGTTGGGAGGGGGAAGTAGAGGCGGTCCTCGCCCAATCCCAAGTTGTTCTCAGGGTCTTCTACGCTCTCGCCCGCTGAAAGTTCGGTCGGCTCGCCTTCGCGGAGGAAGCGCTCCCAGGGCTCAGTTGTTGTTGAGAGCGACTCATCGTCGGTGGCCTTGAGAAAGCGAGTGATCAGTTCCTCATAGGCCGTCGGGCGTCGCTCGCGCAGGACGAGCGCTGGGGCATAGACTACTCGGAACGTTTCATCCGCCGGCTCGAGCGGCTCCAGTCTGCTCTCGTCCACCTGAGCATCCGGGCTCGCGCGGTTGGCGATTACGCGCAGGATCTCACCAACCGTTGCTCTGTCCCATGCTCGGATGTCAAGTTCCTCCAAACGATCATCGAGACCCGCTCCCTCTAAGCGGGGCTGGTTCTGGAGTTCCAGCATGTCTAGTTCGATGCGAAACTTCTCAAAGGAGGCAGCAGGGCCTACCGTAAGGACACCGCGAGCCGCGTCAAGAGCAATCTCGGCGGGGGCGGTGAGAAGGTGGCGCTTGACAGTCGTCCCGGTGGGATCTCGCCACATGAGAAACCCCACCCCGAGGACCAGTTCGTAGCGCTCCTCAGCCTCCTCGAGACGACGACACATGAAGTCCACATCCTCATAGACCCGCTGAGCCTCCCGCCAGCTACGCATTTCTTGCGCCCAGGGCTCCCACTGATTCACCAGGTACTCAAGCCAGGCATCTTGCACTTCGGGATAATCCTCCAGACGCCGTACTTCTGGAACCTTTTCAGCCAGCGTCTGGCCCTGTTCAGGTGGTGCATCGGGATCTGCCATCCTGGTTTCGACGAGGACTGTGATCTCTGGCAAGAGCTCAGGCTCTTGGCCCGCTTGGTCAAGATCCTGTGGGCGGACCCAGTCTTTGAGGATTTCCGGGACGGCTGGCCGGGGCGGCATGCGCTTCTTGCGTACCTCAAGCCAGAGATCGGGGAAGTCGCCGGGATTGTCAGCCAAGAAAGCAGAACGAATTTCGGGACGATCCCTCGGGACCACACCAAACCAGAAAACCTTGTCGCCCGCCCCGTAGGCCGGGATGCGCTTTCGCCGGAGAGTGGCGGTGTCCTTCAGGAATCGGAGGAGAGCTCCAGACTTCTCTGCTACTGACGATCCCACGGTAGTCTCTCCCACAGCATACGCCGAGGCTGTCTAATATTGAGTAGATTGGTCAGCCTATCCCCGCCAACCGGTTTCTTGGTTACGGCCAATCTAATAAGCTTTTTCCGTACTTAGCAAGAAATTTTTCGGCCCTCCGGAGCCTGGCAAACACTGCAAGCCTGGTCAGCCTATCCCGGCGTGCCTTCACGGCTCTCCGCCCCGCCTGTCAGGGTGTGGCAGGTCCATATCCGAGGCGGTCAGCCGGGCTATGGATTCCCCGACCGCCCCGGTTTAAGACATGCGTGTAGATCATCGTGGTGCTCACGTCCCTGTGGCCCAGCAGCTCTTGGACCGTCCGAATATCATACCCGTCCTCCAGCAGGTGGGTCGCAAAGGAGTGGCGCAACGTATGGCAGCTTGCCGGCTTGGCGATCCCGGCTTTCAGTCGGGCTGCCTTGAAGGCGCGCTGCAGGACGGACTCGTGCAGGTGGTGCCTGCGCCGCTCACCGGTAATGCGGTCGGTGTAATGGCTGGTGGCGGGAAAGACCCGTGGCCATGCCCACTCCTTCCCGGCAGTGGGGTACTTCCGCTCCAGGGCATTGGGTAAGGCGACGCAGCCCGCACCGTTCCTAAGATCGTCCTGATGTTGGCGCTTGACCACCTGCAGATGACGAAGGAGTGCCTCCTTGACCGCCGCAGGCAGCGTAGTGTAACGGTCCGTATCCCCCTTGCCGGCCCGCACCACGATCTGATTCTGAGAGAAGTCAATGTCTTTGACTCGTAGACGGCATCACTCCAGCAAACGCAGTCCCGCGCCATACAGGAGCATCGCCATCAACCAGGGGAGTGCCGCTTAAGCCACTGAGCACGCGTTTGACTTCCTCCTGTGTCAGCACCACGGGCAACCGTCTTGGCTTTTTGGCGCGGACCACGCCGTTCACGTACCCGATGTCCTTGCCCAGGACCTCACGGTACAAAAACAAGAGGGCATTCAACGCTTGATTCTGCGTCGCAGCACTGACGTGCGCGTCACTGGCCAGGCACGACAGGAAGTGACCGATCTCCGTTTCGCCCATCTCTGCTGGCTGACGGTCCTGATGGGAAATGATGAATCGCCTGTCCACCCAACAACGCATCCTCGGTTCGATGACTAAAATGCCTGGCGCGGATGGCCTGGCGGATCTGATCGAGGAGTTTGACGTCGGTCGCGTTCGATTGATCGCCCGTTCGTTTCCAGGATGACTCACGATCATCGGCAGTGATCAGCGGATGCAGCGACGGATCGACCTCAAGCGGCTCTCCCGCAAAGAGAGTCCGCAGATAGGCGAGCGCCGAATCGGTGTGGGGAATCGTCCAATACTTCTCGCCCTGATGCCAGCGGCGACCGGCGACGGTCTTGATCTTAGCCACGCGCTCGGAGGAATAGGGAAGAAGCACTATGAGCCTTCCTGCGTGACCTGGCTTGATCTCAATTGGGTTCTCCGGCACCCTTCACCTCTTCTGTCTCGCTCGCATTGGAAGGACCCGAGTCTGGAAGCACTCGTCTCCCTCAGGGCTCTCTCTTGTGCGACTCCGCTTTCGCCGAGAAAGGCAAGCCGAATGCCAGCGGGGAGATGTGACCCCAATGGTCGGATGCTGCTCTCAATCTCGCGACGGATGGAGTATGCCCTCGATGATCGAAGACATACACGCAGCGTACCACCCCCTGACAGAATACGCCTGTATCAGAAGAGATGCAGGGGGGTGTATCCAAATTCGATGGTGAGCAGAAACCTATGTGGGGCATCCCTGGCAGGCTCACCACATTGCAGAGGCGTCCAAACTGTGTGTGTCTGGTCTCGGATAAAATATAAAAAAATAGATGCGCGGCGCGGTGGCACCTTCCCGCCCACCCTTACCCCCTCGAACCGCTACGGGTAGATCGAAAAACAAGGGCGGCTGTTGTACTTTCACTGCGCACGTCCACCGAAAACCTTTCCCTACGCTTTTGGGGGGTTTGCACATCCTCGAACTGCGCGTGTCCGGCGAACACACCATCCTACAGTGAAGATCCAAATCTGACTCGTGTGCGGGCTGCGCGAGCAATGGGGGCCTTCCAACCGCTCCGTTCTTACTTTCCCTCCCCTACCCGAAAAGAAATGGGCTGATGGTTCCCTAATTGCGGCCGTCGAACCAGCACATCGTTCACCTTGATCGTTTCGTACCAATTATCAGATGTGCGGGCTCCGGGAGCACAGGGGAGCCATCAGCCCATGACTGGCGACCCATGGTGATGAATCATCAGCCACTCATCCCCGATCCGTTCATAGAGGTTCGTGGCTAATACCCGGCTTTCGACCAGCTGGTCATCCTGGCGGCTGGTGATGTTCTCTGTGCAGATGACCCAGGCGATGTCGCCCGCCACCTGGATCTGAATCTCGGTCAGCTCGAATTTCATGGAGAACGTGTTGTTGAAAATCAACACCCACGAGTCTCGCACCGCCGGCCACCCCACCCGCTGCGACCAGCCCGGATGGATGCAGGTGACATATTCCAGGTGAGCCCACACGCGATCCATCCGCGCGATATCCAAGCTCTCGAAGGCGTCGTAAAAGGCCTGGTTGGCGCGCGTCACTTCTTCGATTCGTTCCTTGATCATGCTCGCTCCTTGGCGCTCAGAGTGGCGTATCATACCCCATGTCTGCGGAGCAGAGCGAGCGGCGATAAGGCACCAAGCGGACTTTTTTCAGACTGTTCGGTTAAGCGAGAGGTAATAAGGAAAGCAGGTGAAAGCGACTCAGGTGGCCGAGCGTCGCTCCCGCCCGCGATAAGCAGGCAAGAAAGCGACGCAGTTACTTCAGTTACTTTTTCTTCGAGACCTTGGCCGGCGGACTCTTCACCGCGGATTCCTTTTGGACCGGCATAGAGGCGGTCGCGCCATTCCGCAAGGCCTCGATCATGGCTTTCTTCGTGGCAAACGTCCTGCCCGCGAGCGGTCCCCGCTCACAGACGTAGGGCCCTCTCGGTCGTTCTTGACGGCAATCGTGCTTATCGGTCGATTTCCCGGCGAATGAGATTGCCGGCCCCATGATCAGCACCAGCAGGCTTGCACCCAGGATGACGGACAGTTTGCGTGCCATCGTGATCTCCGGTCTATAGCCAATAGCCAGTAGCTCTGCGTTGGTTGCGGCGAGCTATTCGCTGCTCGCTGTGGACATGTTCATGTTCATGCCGCAGAGTGGACAGGAAAGCCCAATACTGTCCAAGTATAGCAGGCGGCTCTGAGCGGGAGCCTCCGGCGACCAGTGGTCAGCCATCGGCTTGCTGACAAATGACGGAGAGCTGGAGCGGTTAAGCTTTGAGGCGAGAGGTTTGCCAGCCGACCAGCCAGACGCCGGCCAGAACCAAGAGAATTCCGACGATCTCCACTAACCCCACCGGGTCTTTCAAGATGAGCGCGGACAGTCCCACCGCCGCGACGGGCGTCAGGTTGCCCAGGACGGACGCGCGCGAGGGCCCAATTCCGTTCACGCCGTACAGCCACGCTTGCTGCGCGACGGCGGTTGCAAAGATCACCAGATAGCCCAACGCCAGCCAATCAGCACCGGTGACCGAGGCCACGCCAGCCTCCATCATTTTGCGATCGGTCCACAACAAAGGGACCTGGAGCACCGTGGCAACCAACAGCGTCGTCCAATTAACTGTCAGCGCGGACAGCCGTTCCATGATCGCACGGCTGCCGATGCTGTAGAGCGCCCAGCTCACCACGCCCAAGAACACGAGCGTGCCGCCGAGCACCGGCTGTTCGCCGACCGCCTGAAAACCCGCCACGGACACGAGCGTTACCCCCGCGAACGACAGCAGGCACCCCAACCACACGGCCCGCAGAGGCACATCCTGAATCAACATCGCCGACAGTAGCGACGTCACGACCGGAGACGATCCGATGATGACTCCCGCGACGGCCCCACTCACATACTTGAGCCCGATCAAGATCAACAGGTGATTCCCCAGCACGCCGAGCCCGAGGAACCCCAGGATTCGGAGATCCGCGGGCGTAAGGCGGGCGATCGCGCCCTCCTGCCACCACCAGGTCGCCATGAGAAGAGCGAGACCGCCCGTATCCCGCAGCACGGAGGCTTCCACGGGCGAGAAAGACCCGAGCGCCAACTTCTGCGCAACGATAGAGCCACCCCACAGGACAGCCGCCACCGTCACTGCGCCGTAGGCGGCCCACTCCGAAGGCTTCCGCATGGTGCACGGGCTATAACAATCGGCTCTGCCGCTCGTCAAGCGGTTTCTCCCACCGGCCGGTGCCTTGACACGGCGGCGTCGCTTCGTTATGGTGCGCAGTCCAACGACGGCATCTGACCCATTCACTTCATGGAGGAGCGATGGCACAGCGTGCAGAAGGAAGCCGGTTGGTGTCACTGTTTGTCGCTGGGTGTGTGCTCTTGGCGGGCTGCACGAAAACCTTGGTCAAAGACGATATCCGCACAGCTCAAACCTCCGGCGATCACTGCTCAGGCAGCGAATGGGTGGACGACTCCGCGATCGCCGCGTTGCCGATTCCGTTCGTGGCCTTCTTCGTCCCTCACATCGATCTGCACGACATCAAAGCCGACGACTATTTGAAGCGCTGCGGCGGCGATCCCACTCGGCTGGTTAATCGGACGGTCGAGGTCCATCGCACCGCCTGCATCCCCGCCGCGCTGGTCTACATCATCACGCTCGGCATCTGGCAATGGTGCCCGGCGCATGTGTCGTGGGAAGCGGACATCAAAGCCGCGTGACGCTAACGGGTCATGTCCTTTTCTTTATCACCATCACGCCGTCTCGGATTGTGACCAGCACTGCCGTCACGCGCGGATCAGTGGCCACTAGGCGGTTCAGGTCCTGAATGGCGGCTGTCGAAGCATCCAGCGGCGGATGCACCAGCACGTTGCCGGACCAGAGGACGTTGTCGATCAGGATCACGCCCCGCGGTGATACGAGTTCCAGCGCCCGCCGATAATAGTGCACATAGTTCACCTTGTCCGCATCGATGAAGATCACGTCGAAGGGTCCGGCGAGCGCGCGCAAGGTTTCCAGCGCGGGACCCATTCGGACGTCGATTTTGCGGCCATGCGGGCTCTTGGCAAAATACTTGCTGGCCAAGGCCGCGGACTCCGGATCGATCTCGCAGGTGATCACACGGCCGTCCTCCGGCAGGGCTTCCGCGAAGCACAGGGCGCTGTAGCCTGTGAACGTCCCGATTTCCAATACCCGTTTCGCGTCCACCAGCAACGCCATCATTTTCAGAAAGGCGCCCTCCAACGGTCCAACGATCATGTGCGGGATCTCCATGGTCCGGTAGGTCTCCTCACGCAACGCCCGGCAGACTTCCGACTCGGCGGCGGAGTGGGCTTCGGCGTAGGCTTCGATTTCCGGTAAAATTAGATTTCTCATTATCCTCTTCACCTCACGATTTGAAAAAACGCTTCGGCGTTTCGTACACTGACCGGGCGATCATACCCGAAACTTTCAGCCGACTTCGGGCAATAGGCGATGGGCTATAGGCCAGTAAAATCGGTCCTCAGCGCACGGGCCTGAAGCGGCCTCTTGCCGAGAGCTCATGGTCTCTCACCTGTATTTAGGAGTTCACCCGTGAAGACCCTCGCGACCCTGGAACCGCTGACGGCCCGGTTGCTTGAGATTCAACGGATCACCAGCGCAGCGTCTGTACTGTCCTGGGACCAGGAAACGTACATGCCGCCCAAAGGCGGAGAGGCCCGCGCAGAGCAAATCGCCACGCTGCAAGGCCTCGCCCACGAACGGCTTGTCTCGCCGGATCTCGAACGGGAGCTGACCCAATGGATTGATCCGGCGACCGGCCTGATCATCGAGACGCCCGGCGACGCCTGGGACGAGCCGTCACGTTCCCTGCTCCGGGAAGTGTGGCGGGATTTCAGCCGGGCGAAGAAACTGCCGTCGGCGTTCGTGAAGCGCCTGAGCCGCGAATGCTCGCTGGCCCAACAGATTTGGGCCGAAGCGCGGCGCAAGAGCGACTTCGGAATGTTTTTGCCCTGTCTTCGCACGGTCGTGGCTCTCAAGCGGGAGGAAGCCGGCTATCTCGGCTACACGGCATCACCCTACGATGCGCTGCTGGATTTCTACGAACCGGGCTCGACGGCGGCCGCGCTGAAGCCGCTGTTCGACCAATTGAAGGCCCGCTTGGTTCCGTTGCTCACCCGCGTCATGGCCAGCTCCGTCAAGATCGACGATTCCGTCCTCTTCAAATCCTATGACACAGCCCGCCAACTGGAATTCGGCCGCCTGGTGCTGACGGCGATGGGGTATGACTTCGCGCGGGGTCGCCTGGACCTCTCAGCCCATCCTTTTACGACATCCTTCCATCCAACCGACGTCCGCGTCACCACACGCGTGTATGAGAAGGAATTGCCGGTCTGCCTGTTCAGTTGCATCCACGAGGGAGGCCATGCGCTGTACGACCAAGGCCTGGACCCGCGCCATTACGGCACGCCGTTGGGCGAGCCGCTTTCGCTGGGCATACATGAAAGCCAATCGCGACTGTGGGAAAACTGCGTCGGCCGTTCACGCCCTTTCTGGCGGTTCTTTTACCCACTTCTGCAACAGACGTTTCCCGAACAACTCGGCGGCGTCGAACTGGAGCAATTTTATGCCGCCATCAACCGCGCCAAGCCATCGCTGATCCGTGTGGAGGCGGATGAGCTGACCTACAACCTCCACATCATGCTGCGGTTCGAGATCGAGCAGGACCTGATCGAAGGTCGCGTTCAAGTGGAAGATCTCCCAGTTCTCTGGAATCAGAAGATGCAGGACTATCTGGGCATTGCACCGGAGACGGACGCGGACGGTGTCTTACAGGATGTCCATTGGTCGCTCGGTTCCTTCGGCTATTTTCCCACGTACACCCTGGGCAATCTCTACGCTGTCCAGTTCTATGATCAGGCGCGCCTGGAAATCCCCGATCTCGATGCGCAGATCGAGGCCGGCCAGTTGATCGGGCTCCGGCGGTGGCTCGAGCAGAACATTCATCGCTGGGGGCGCATGTTCACCCCCGACCACTTGGTGCAGCGGGTCACCGGCAAGCGCCTTTCCCCCGAACCGTTCTTGGCGTATCTTGAAAGGAAGTACGGCGAACTGTACAAGCTATAAGCAAACAGCGCGTAGCGAACCGGATAGAAAATAAGCAAAAGTATCCTCTCTTTTTGCTATCGGCTATTCGCTAATATCCCATCGCTGTATTCAGTTTTGCGAGGACCGCCGGCGGCAGTGTAAACTCCGCGTCCGTTTCGATGCGGGACGGGACCAAGATCGTGGTGTGAAAGACGATGTCCCGAATAGCGACCTTGAAGTCAGGTTCCTGCGGCGTGCTCAGTTCAACAGCCTCGACGGACTTCGCAATCGCGCTGCTGTCCTGCGGACCGTAGGTCGGAACGACGGCCTCAACAATCTCGATGATTTTTTCATTGGTCTCCACGCCCTCCACGCCTTTCAAAAGCAGCGGGATCACTTCTTCCTTGACTTGGTCGGAGACCGTGAAATTTTCGATCCGCTCCTTGCGCCGCAGCGACATGAGATCGTTGTCCAAATCCTTGCTGAACACGCCGTAGGCATAGCGGAAAAATTCGAAGTGAAAGCCCTTGAGATGCTTCGCGAACATCTGGAGCTCGCACAGGAAGCACAAGGATTGCAATTTCACGTCATTCAGCAGGCCGAACGGCTCCGCAAGATGCAGCACGTAGAGCAGAAGCGCCCGGTCGATCGTCATCTGATGGGGATTGCGCATCGCGTTCTACCCGCGAACCATGCCTGCCGAAAAATTTTCGCACTATAATCTCGGGACAAGCCGCCAGTCAACGTACGGGCCTGGCGATCGGAGACCCGCGGCAGGCCCTGGAAGACAGGCCAGGCCGCCCCTTGACCCCGATTTTCATTTCGTCTTAAATGATTCTGCTCAAGGATCATCTCCGTCGGACTCCGATGGCGTCGCATAAAAATACGCAGAAGAACATGAAAGAAATGCAGGTGCTCAAGGAGCACCTGGCCAAACATCAGCTCAAACTGACTCGGCAGCGGGAGTTGATTCTTAATGAATTCCTCAAAAAGGAGCACATTACCGCCGAAGAGATGTACCATCTGCTAGCGAAGAAAGACCCTCACCTCGGCCTCGCGACCATCTACCGGACCCTCAACCTCTTCTGCGACGCCGGCCTGGCGCAGGCTCGTCATTTCGGATCGCAGACCCAGTACGACAACGTGTCGCACAAGGGGCATCACGACCACCTGATCTGCACAGGCTGCGGGAAGATCGTCGAGTTTGAAAACTGCGACATCGAGCGTCTGCAGGAGGAAGTCGCCGCCAGGAACGGCTTCGTCATTCAGACTCACAAGCTCGAATTGTATGGCCTCTGCTCGAGCTGCCGCCATTGACCCGCCCAATCGCCGGCATCGTTCGGGAAATGAATCATTTCACCGGGAGTCCAATTCATCATGAACACGCACGAAGGAGTTCGTCGATCTGATCATCGGGAGGTCCAGCCTCGGACCGCCTTTCGGTACAGAAACAGGTGGCCGATCCTGATCCTGGTATGCTTGGTCCCGATCGCCGGCCTGGCGCCGTCCTCTCCGGCGGCGGAGCGACTGGTCGTCTACTCCGGACGGGCCGAACGCCTGATCAAGCCGGTCCTTGATGTCTTTCAGGCCCAAACCGGCATCCAGGTGGAGCTGCTGTCATCGGGCACCACCGAATTGGTGAACCGCCTGCAGGCGGAAGGCGAACGGACCCCGGCCGACGTATTGATCACCAACGACGCTGGTAGTTTGGAACGGGCGCGGGAACTGGGGTTGCTGCGGCCGCTCTCTATCCCGGAGGTCGAGCGGGCGATTCCGCCGCAGTTCCGCGCGCCGGACAACAGTTGGGTGGGCTTATCGGGACGCTTCTGGGTCGTGGTCTACAACACGGCGCGCGTAAGGGCCGGAGACATCACGTCCATCCTCGATCTCGCCGAACCGCGTTGGAACGACAAGATCGCCATCCCGAATTCAGGCAGCGAATATCTCCAGGCCGGCGTGTCGGTCATCAAGGCGACCTATGGAGATGAAAAGACCAGGCGGTTTCTCCAGGGGCTGAAAGCCAATGCCGGCACCCGGGTGTACCAGAAAAGCTCGCAGATCGTGGAAGCCGTCGCGAAAGGAGAGGTGGAGGTCGGGTTGGTGAACCACTACTACGTCTATCGATACCTGGCGATCCAGCCAGGAGCTCCCCTCGCCGCGCTGATGCCGGATCAGCACGAAGGAGGGATGGGCGCCATCATGAACGTCGCAGGCATCGGAGTCGTCAAATATACCCGTCGCCTAGACAGCGCGAAGCGGCTGGTCGTGTTCCTCGCCACACAAACCGGCCAAAAGATGTTTGCTGACCTCAACAAAGAATACCCGCTGCATCCCGAGGTGAACGCCGACCCCGCCCTTATCGAGCGCAAGACCTTCCGCGCCGCGACGGTGCCGTTGGCCCGGTTGGCTGAACTGCGGGAGCCGACTATGGCTCTCATCGAGCAGGTAGGGCTTCGCTGACACAGCCGACACCGCATGACCACGGCCGTCCGCCATATCGCCGTCCCGCCGCTCCAGGTGTTCGCCGCGGCGACGGCCGGCCTCCTTGCGCTGCCTTTGCTGTACGTCGGGTTTCTGGCCTTGTCCGCCGATTCGGCCGTTTGGGGCCGGCTGTGGGCCACGCGCATTCCTGAGCTGCTGACCAACACCGTATCGCTGGCCGCCGCAGTATCGCTGGCCGCGTGCGCGCTCGGCGTTTCCCTCGCCTGGCTGGTCGTCCGATTCGACTTTCCGGGGCGCCGCATCTGGGAATGGGCGCTGGTGTTGCCCCTGGCCATGCCGACTTACGTGCTCGCGTATGTGTACACGTTTATCCTGGGCACGGGAGGGCCCTTTCCCCTCTTTCCGCCGCACGGCTTTGCTGGGACGACGCTCGTCATGACTCTCGACACCTTTCCGTTTGTCTATCTGTTGAGCCGGACGGCATGGCTCAATCTGAACGTCTCGTTCGAAGAAGTTGCGCAAGCCTGCGGCGCGTCGCGCCTCGAGATTCTCCGGCGCGTCACGCTGCCGCTCCTGCGGCCGGCGATCGTCGCCGGGCTTGCGCTAGTGATCCTGTATGCGGTGTCGGACTTCGGAGCCGTGTCGCTGCTGCGATACCAGACGCTCACGTACGCGGTCTATCAGCAGATGACCGGCCGCTACGACTACGCGGCCGCCGGCATCCTCAGCCTGCTTCTGGTCGTCATCGCGTTGGTGTTCCTGGTCGCGGAACGCTGGTCCCGCCGGAAAAGCCGGTTCTACCAGACGACAGGCCGCTATCGGGCTCCCAAGCGCCGACGATGCGGACCGCTGGGCGCGCTAGTGGCCACCGGCTATCTCATGATCGTGCTGGGCACGGCCTTCCTTGTTCCGGCGGCACTGCTTGTCCGGTGGAGTCTCTCCGCGATCGCGCAAGGAGCAGTGGACGTCCGGTTCTTCGGATTCATCTGGAACAGCACGGTCCTGTCCGCAGTGGCCGCGACCTGCGCCGTTGCGATCGGGATTCCCCTTGCCTATCTGGCTACCCGGTGTCCCTCACGGTTTAACCTGACCTGCCTCCAAGCGGCCTATGCCGGGTATGCACTGCCGGGGCCGGTCGCCGCCTTGGCGTTGCTGGTGCTCTTTTCCCAGGCCGTGCCGTTCTGGTACGGTTCTGTCGCCATCCTGGTAGTCGCCTACATCGTGCACTTTCTGCCGGCCGGACTGCAATCGCTGGAGCCCGCCCTGCAGCAAGTGACGCCCAATCTGGAAGAAGCGGCCCGGAGCCTGGGCCTGGGCGTGCGCGAGACGCTCCAGCGGGTGACGATACCCCTGGTTCGCAACGGGGTCATCGCGGCCTGGGTCCTGATGTTTCTGCAGTGCATGAAGGAGCTGCCGGCCACGTTGCTGCTCCGGCCCGTGGGATTCGACACACTAGCAATCCGGGTATGGCTCGAGGCGAGCGAGGAATATTATCAACTGGCCGCTCCGCCGGCGCTCTTAATCGTGGCACTGACGCTGCCGGCCCTTCGGCTGCTCATCTCCAAGGATTGGCGGGCGGTTTGACGGATCGAACCATGGACAAGGAATTGCCGGAGCAGACCGTCCTCGAGCTGCGCAAAGTGTCATGCGCCTATCAAGCCGGGCACCCAGCAATCTCGGACATTTCATTCTCGGCGCGAGAAGGCGAGATCCTTTGCCTGTTGGGGCCGTCCGGATGCGGCAAGACGACGGTTCTCCGTGTCATCGCCGGATTCGAACCAGTCTCCGCGGGCGAAGTCTGGCTCTCGGGGCGGCTCGTCTCCGCGGTCAGGCTGACGGTTCCCGCGGAGCAGCGGCGCGTCGGCATGGTCTTCCAGGAATATGCGCTCTTTCCGCATCTGTGCGTGGCGGACAACATCGCGTTCGGTCTCCGCCGCCTGATGCGCGACCGGCGCAGAGCCCAGGTGCAAGCCATGCTGGAGATGACTGGTCTCATCGGCTTGGAAAGGCGCTACCCACACGAACTGTCTGGCGGACAGCAGCAACGGGCGGCGTTGGCCCGCGCCTTGGCGCAGAAGCCCGTCATCCTTTTGCTCGACGAGCCGTTCAGCAACCTCGACCCCGACATGACCGGCAAGATGCGGCAGGACCTCCATGACCTCCTGCGGCAAACTAGGACGACCACCATCCTGGTGACACACGATCACGATGAAGCCTTCGCGATGGCGGATCGGATCGCCGTGCTGAACCAAGGCCGCCTGGAGCAGGTGGACACACCGGAAGCAATCTACCACACGCCCGCGACGCCGTTCGTGGCGGACTTCGTCGGCCAGGCGGATTTCATCCCCGGCGTCGTGCAGAACGGTGTGGTGCGGACGGAGATCGGCGAATTCCCGAACCAGGTCGGCTATGAGAACGGAGTCAAGGTCGTGGTAATGATCCGTCCGGACGATGTCCATATCATGCCTGTCAAAGACTCGCCCGTCCGCATCTTGTCCCGACAGTTCCGCGGCTCGGAAAACCTCTATGCGATCGGCCTGCCGTCCGGCCAAACCATCCATAGCAGCGAAGCTTCGACGCACGTCTATCCCGTCGGCACACCCGTTGAACTCCGGGTGGCAGCCACGCACACGGTCCTGTTTCTTGCGCGTTAATCCCTCTGAACTTTTCCGGAATTTTCCGTTGACAGCGTTTCTAGCAACATGATATTGATAACCTCTCTCAAATTCATTGATTGTCCTATTTGGCAAGGACAAGGCCGGAGAAGACGCGAGGTCATCGAGATATGGAAGTCTTGAAAGAAACGGTCGATTACGGGGTCATCGGGCTGTTGTTAGTTCTCAGCGTGTGGTGCGTCGCCGTGGCCGTCGAGCGATGGCTGTTTTATCGCCGGGTGGACCTCTCGCAGTTCCCAAACCGTCAGGTGTTTGAGATTGCGCTGACCAAGCGGCTGGTCATCATCGGCACGGTCGCCGCCAACGCACCCTACATCGGACTGTTGGGCACTGTGCTCGGCATCATGCTGACGTTCTATACGATGGGCACTTCCGGCACCATGGCCGTGAACACGATCATGATCGGCCTCAGCCTGGCGCTGAAGGCCACCGCGGTCGGCCTGTTGGTCGCCATTCCCTGCGTCGTAATGAACAACGTGCTGCGACGCCGCGTCGCCGAACTGCTCACGCTCCACAAGGTGCGATATGGATCGTGAGTTGGACCAGATCAATGTGATCCCGTTGGTGGACGTGATGCTGGTCCTGCTGGTCATCGTCTTGACCACCGCAACCTTCATCACGACGGGGCAGATCCCCGTCGATTTGGCCAAGGCCAAGGAGGCGGGGGACCGCAGGGATGTTCCGTTGGTGATCACCTTGACGGCGGAAGGGAAGCTCTACCTGAACGATCGCCCTGTTCCCGAGGACGGATTGAGAATCGTTCTGAATTCCCACCCCAGGGAATCCCAGGTTGTTGTCCGGGCTGATCGCGTGACGATGTTGGAGCGCTTCGTTCAGGTGGTGGACGAAGTGCGCGGGCTAGGATTCCAGCAAGTCAGTTTGGAGGTCGTCAGGTCGTGATCACACCGGATTCCGGATCGGATCGAAGCCTCACCTATCGGGTCCAGGGATGGGTAGTCTCGGCCGCCGCCCATACCCTGGCGGTTGGGGCGGCCTTCGCGCTGACGTCCACCTTGCACCTGCCCCCGCAACCCGAACCGTTCAAATGGGAAGTCTCGCTGGTGCAACCTCCCGCGCCCCAGGACGTCGAACCGCCGCAGCCCAATCCGACGCCACCGAAACTGAAACGAATGACGCAGCCGGTGGTCGAGACGAAACCGGTGGTGCAAACGGTCCAGACCGTGACGCAGGTCGTCCGGCAAGAGATCCGAGACATGACACCCGAGGTTCGAAACACCGTGCGAACCGCTGTTCAACCTGCGCCACAGGTCATGACGCGCTCGATGGAGTCCATCAACCAGACGGCGCAAATCGAGTTGGCGGCGGTCCAGACCGTCGCCGCGACCGAATCGCGGCAAGTCGTGACAGAGCCGGCTCCGGTGGCCCGGGAGGAAGCCTCCGTGGCGGCAGTTCCGACTCCGGTGTCGCGTCAGGCGGTTGAACATGCATCGACACCGATCCACACGGCAGCGGTCGCAGAACGGATCATCGAGCCGGTCCAGACGGCCACGGTCGAGAGCGCGTCCGCGCCGGTCGTGACAGGCGCAGTCCAGGAACGCCAGGTTATGGTCGCCGAATCAGCGCATTCATTGGTCTCTCCGCCCGTTTCGACCGGTTCGGTTCAAGAACGTCAGCTCGTGCAAGAGCCTACTCCGGCGACGACACCCTTTGCGCCTATCCAGCAGGCCTCGATCCATCAGTTGCCGGTGCAGTCTCTACCGGCCACCAAAGCCGACTATAGCTGGCTGGCGGAGGCGCTGTGGAACCGTGTCGAACAGCTCAAACGCTACCCTCATCTTGCCAGAATGAACCGGTGGGAGGGCATGGTGGTGTTGCAAGCCGTCATTCGGCACGATGGACAGCTTGTCGATCTGAAAGTGGCCGAAAGCTCTGGCCATGCGGTGCTCGATCAGGACGCCATGGAGGTCATGCGAAAGGCCTGCCCGCTCGATTTGAAACACCCATTGGGCAAGCCTCAAGTGGTGGTGCAAGTACCGATCAGCTACAAGTTGCAATAGCCTCTTTTCCTTGATAAACCTTTGGCCCCACTACCAAAGAGCTTTTTTTGAGAGCGTTGGAGGAGAATGAACGTGAAACAGCAAGGTTTTGATCAGCGACTCCTGCTGACCTTATTAGGACTGCTTGTGGCTTCGGCTTGGCTTAGCGGAGGAACCGTGTGGGCTCAGGCCCAGGGCAAGGCGGAGAAAAGCTTTTCTGCGGTTGTCACCGATGCTCAGGGGATAGAATCGGAAGTCAAGAACATCATTTTTTACTGGGAAGAGAAAGTGAGCGAAACAGCCTTTGTACCCCATGAACTACGCGAAGTCCCGGTGAAGAAAGGGGCGGCCACCATCAAGGTCAAATTCGAATCAATCAAGCAGATCGATGTCAAACCCTCTCCCGACGGCGGGCCGCCGACCGTCTCCATCAGCCTCACGAACGGCAAGACGGGTGAATTCGTGCTGGCCATGAACGGCAGTTTCAAAGGCTCGTCCGATTTCGGCGACGTGGAATTTCCGGCCAACGGCTTGAAGAAGATCGTATTCAAATGACACCGAGTTCTACCTTGCATTTTCAGCGTGTTCACGCGCAACCGATCGCCGGTGTATCCGGCGACGGCCCCTACTTGTTCGTAACGCAATCCCAAATAACCCTATAACCCAGGAGGAGGATTAAATATGCGAGGGCGATTTAGTTTTTTGATATTGAGAATAAGAACTAAAAACAAAATCGTTCCATTACTTCTCGCTTGCCTCATCGCGGGAGCATTGTTACTTCCGCCGCTTGCTCTGTCGGCAAGTGCAGAGGAACCCTCGGGCCAGGTTGCTGGTTCTCAAGAGACAACCGGCCAAGGGCCGGAAGCGCCGGCGTCCGAACAGAAGCCACTCAGAATCCCCCTCACCGAGGTGATCGGGACTGCCCCGGAGGCACTGGAGCATATTCCCGGCTCCGGCCGCGTCGTCACGCAGGAAAGTTTGTGGAAGAACCATCGCCTCACGATCAACGAAGCCTTGCGCGAGGTGCCGGGGGTGAATGTGCGGGATGAAGAAGGATTAGGCATCAGACCCAACATCGGCATCCGAGGCCTCGACCCGACCAGAAGCCGAAAAGTCCACATCATGGAAGACGGTGTCCCGATCATGCTCATGCCCTATGGCGACCCGTCGTCCTATTACTTCCCGCCGGTGTTCCGTTTCGATCGGATCGAGGTCCTGAAGGGTAGCGGACAACTGCTCTACGGCCCGCAGAACATCGGCGGCGTGATGAACTTGATCACGCGCATGCCGCCGTTGACCCCGCAAGGCAACTTTGAGTTCCGTGGCGGCAACCTGAATTACCTGAATACGCATTTTGATTACGGAGGAACCTGGGGTAAGGGCGGCTATCTGGTGGACTACACCCACTTTCAGAGCGATACCCCTCGCTTCACCAACATTCGGGCGAAGATCGACGACCTCACCTTTAAGACGGTCCAAGAACTCACTGCTCGGACCACCATCCTGGCGAAGTTCAATTATTACCGCGAAGATTCCGGCGTCGGCTATCAAGGTTTGACCGAAGCCGATTGGGGGGCGCGCGGTGGCGACCGGCAGACACCGTTCACGCACGATCATTTCGATTTCCGCCGCGTGGGCGTGCACGTCGCGGTCCAGCACATGTTCAATGCCGACCTGAGCGTCACGACGAACTTCTTCGGCCATTACATCGCGCGCGACTGGTCGCGGCAAAATCAATTGGCACTGGCGGCCGATGGCACCCCAATCGGCGGCAGTCTCACCGGCAACAACCTGCCAGCTACAGCTTTTACGGTCGTTCCCGATCCACAGCGTCGCTTCACCAACGAACGGGAGTATTGGGTGTACGGCGTCGAGCCCCGCTTTCATCTGACCCATCGCCTGCTAGGCATCCTCAGCGAAGCCGACTTCGGCGCCAGATTCATGCACGAGCAGTCCGATCGCAAGCAGTTCTTAAACCAGATCACCGGAATCGGGGGCTCATCCACCTGCTTGGCCAGTCCGGCGGCCGCAACGTGTTTAGGCGAAAACAATATCCGAAAAACCGACGCGTACGCGCTGTTTTTCCAAAACCGGTTCTTCGTGACCGACCAGATCACGGTGACGCCGGGCTTCCGGATCGAACACGTGAACTACGAGCAATTCAATAAACTGCCCACCACAGGCGAAACCTTCGGCAAAACCGCCATCACCGAAGTCCTGCCGGGCATCGGGGCGACCTATTCGCCGATCAAGAATTACACCTTCTTTGCCGGTTTCCACCGGGGCTTCGCGCCGCCGCAGATTTCGGATGCGATCACCGGAACCGGCGCGGTGGTCGATTTGGACGCCGAGTTGAGCTGGAACTACGAACTAGGTATGCGGAGTACGCCGGTCCAGTGGCTGGGCTATGAACTGACCTTTTTCCAGATGGACTTTCAGAATCAGATCGTGTCGCAGTCCGTCGCGGGAGGAGTCGGCGCGACCTTGACCAATGCCGGGCGAACTCGCCACCGCGGCATCGAATTCGCCGTGAAGGCTGATGTCTTAGATGCCGTGACGGGACAGAATCGGAACGAAGACATCATTGTCGATCTGAACTACACCTGGGTCGCCGATGCAGAGTTCAGGGGAACCCGGAATAGCGCCATTACCGGAGCCGCGCTTCTCCCAGGCGAAGCCGCAGTGTTCAGCGTGAGCGGGAACCGTCTCCCGTATGCCCCCAAGCACCTGCTCACGGCAGGACTGAGCTACATCAACAGGAACGTCGGGTTCGACGGTCGGGTGGAAACCCAATGCATCAGCGACATGTTCGGCGACGATCGGAACACGCACAACCCGACGCCCAACGGCCTGCGCGGCATCGTTCGCGGCTGGTGCGTGTTGAACGCGGCAGCCAACCAGTATGTGAAGCCGATCAACACCACATTCTTCGTCACCGGGAAAAACCTATTGGATCAGCTTTTTATGGTGGACCGGACGCGTGGCATCTACCCGGGCCTGCCATTGATGGTGCAGGCCGGCGCCCGCTGGACGTTCTGATCCTTGCCCTTTCCCTTCATGGCCATGCGCAGGAGGGGAAAAGAAGGGGTGCAGGAAATGGGTTCTATCCCGAAGCGCGGCAGGATGAACGCCACGGACCACGGCCAGGTCCGTTGCTTATGCGGCCGGCTTCTGGCCCGATGGGGTCCCGACGGCATCCAGGTGAAGTGCCAACGATGCCGGAGAATCGTGACGATACCGTTCGCCGAGATCGAGGGGGCGCCGGCATTCTGCGGTGCCCTGCTCAAGACGGTCACGACATGAACGCGGTCCGCAGGTAGCGCAACGCAACCTAAGGCCAGAGGACCTGGAGTCCTGAGCCCAAGGCGATTTCCTCTTCGCCCCTGCCTTCATACGTGAGAGGCAAAGGGAAGGTCGTCTTGGGCTCTTCTATTTTTGGACTGTTCTGTGAAGGAGCAAGGATCATGAACAGCACCGGTTCTGCCGTGCAATGCCGCCACCCTGATCTCGCCGCTATCGTGGACGAGCTTCATGCGCTTGATCACGTGCGGCTGCCGGCTCGATCTTTGACGAACGTTCGCGCTGTTGGGATACGGCGCGTTGTTCGACGAATCGAGAGTCTCTTACCCCATCACAAGGGCCACGGCGAGCGGACCGCCGGCTGTGCCCTCGCGCTCGGACAGGCGCTCGATCTCTCCCAGGACGAATTACGGGATCTTCATTTCGCCGCCCTGCTCCACGACATCGGCCTGCTGACGATTCCGGCCGACATTCTCTCGAAAGCCGGTCCGCTCACCGGCGACGAGTACGCGGCGTTACAGAGCCATCCGCGCGCCGGCGCTGAACTGTTGGAGCCGATCCGGTTTTTGCGCGAGGCCACGCTCCTGATCGCGCACCATCACGAACGCTGGGATGGGTTCGGCTATCCCTATGGCCTGCGCGGGCAGTTCATTCCGCTGGGCTCTCGCATCCTGGCGCTCGCGGATACCTTTGACACGCTGGCAAACCGGATGCTGGCCGTCGAGGTGTCGGACCACGAATCGGCATTGGCGCACTTGCGAGTTATGGCCGGTTCGCAACTTGATCCTGGTCTTGTGGAAACCTTCCTACGGCTAGCGCCGGCATCGAGACTGGATGGCTCACCCGGGTGGGGTTGTGCCCCCCACCCGTTCGGGCGGGGCGCCTCTGTTCCTCCTGGGCCCCCGCCCGCCCCTTTTTAGGTCAGGCAAGTCCGTGGCGGCCTGCCGGCGGACCTTTGCAAGCGGGTAGACCGGAGCGTTATCGACGACCATGAAGAAGAACCCGCCGAGGCCATCAACCACCGTCTGCGGAGAGACCTTATGCACCGAACCGACGCCACACAACGGCCTGCATGCAAGCCGTCTTGTACGACGAACGCTCAAACCATATTAAGCTCCTCTCGAGTCCCCGGCGACTCGTTTTCGATCCATGGGCATCGCCCCGCATTACACGCGCCTCCGGACGTCGCGCATCTCGTGCAGGAGTTCATCCGGAATAACCTGCACGAGGGCCTGACCCTCAAGGATCTGGCACGGTTTCTCGGCTACTCGGACAAGTATTGCTCCGATCTTTTCAAGGCTCTCATCGGCATGCCCTTTTCGCACTATCTGAAACGTGTTCGCCTCGAACGGGCCGTCGACTTGCTCGCGGAGTCGAACGCGACTCTTTCCTCTATCGCCGAGACCCTCGGCTTCAGCGATCAGTTCGCCTTCAGTCATTTCTTCAAAAACGCCGTCGGCTGTTCCCCTCAACAGTTCCGATCGCAATGCCTCTCACGCCGACTTCGTCCGAATCCTCCGCGCTCCACACGGGCGAGCCGCCGATCTCAACCGTCTATCGGGCGTTGAAGTCCCTGCTGAGCATCGCCGCGGCTGGACGGCTTCTCATATAACCGCCGGATTGTGTTCCCGGTGATCTGGAAAATGAACATGGTTACGGCTTCCGCATCGGTTTATGTTGATATTGAAATGCAATCTCAAAACATGTCCAAGCGGCCGAAGCCTCTAGCGCCGATAGATCTCGGGAACACGACGATCTCCCGAAAGCCGGCGGCGGCCCCATCAGCCCAGCGCCTCACCGCTTTGACGGCGTGCGTCCTGCTCACGTGTCTGTCGGGATCCGAACCGGCAATGGCCGGATCGACGGTCGGCTTTCTCGTCGTCGCCCTCGACCGTGGGTTTCTGGGCAACCAGCAGATCCGGGCCGTGTTCGACGAGTTTGCGCAACACTATGCGCCAGCGGCGCTGGCCTTCGTCGGGCGAGACTACAACGGGATGGGAAGCGAATACTCCGACTATCTCAGCCGAGCGCTGGCCGACCTGCAGCGCGGCGGCGCGACGGACATCGTGGCGATTCCGCTTTTTGTCTCCGCCGCTGACCCTGTCTTAAAGAAAGTCGTTGCTCACCTCCCTGCCTATGCGCATACCGGAACCATCCGGTGGGCCAAGCCGATAGTCGAGAGCCACCTGATCCGCCAAATTCTGCTGGATCGCGTGATGACCCTGAGCCGAGACCCGAAGCAGGAGCGGCTTCTACTGGTTGGACTCGGGGCAACCGACGAGGTCGGCGAGGCATCGATGCGCAAGGATCTTGAACGGTGCCTGGCCTACGTGACGCGGTATCTCTCCTTCCGAGAAGCCACGGCCGTGCTTTATTACGACCGCGACGCACCGGACGCCGAACGGAAGAACAAAGCGGCGGATCAGGTGATGGTCGAAACCGCCGCCAAGAAGGGACAGACGCTGCTGGTCCTGGCTACGATCGGCCCGAAATTTGATCAAACGATGGCCCTGACACGCTGGTTCGGCGACAAGCTGCGTGACTGGGACGTCGCCTATGCGGCCGAAGAACTCCTGCCCCACCCAAACGTGCTGCTGTGGATCAAGAAGACCGCCGATGCCTTTCTGTCGGCATCTCCGGACGAAATCGGCGTCGTGATTATGCCGCACGGCGCCACCCAGCCCTGGAACGACGCCGTGGAGCGCGCGATCGCGCCGCTGCGCTCCCGTTACCGGATCGAAATGGCGTACGGAATGGGCGATCCCGGCGTGATTCAGCAAGCCGTCGCGCGATTGGAGCGGCAAGGCATCCGCCGCATCGTGTTCGTGCGCCTGTACGCCCTCGTTCACCATCTGAAACACCGCATCGAATACCTGCTCGGCCTCTCCGATTCACCAGGGCTCGAGGGCCGACACAGTGGACACGATCGGGAAGCGACCCCTCCGGCACAAATTCGGAGCGCGGCGCTTTTCATGACGTTCGGCGGATATGAGGAAGATTCGGGCATTGTCGAGGCGCTCCATGAGCGGATTCAGGAAATCAGTCGCGACCCGTCGCAGGAGATCGTGATCCTCGTTGCGCATGGCGACAAGCGCGATGAGGACAACACGCACTGGCTCTCGGTCATGCAGGCCAACATCGAGCGGCTCAAGCGCGATCCCCACTGCGTCAAGCTGAGAGCGATTCTGGCGGCCACGGTCCGCGAAGACTGGCCGGAGCTTCGGGAGCGCGCCGTTGCCGAGATCAGAAACCTGATCGATGCCCAAGCGAAAACCGGACGGGTGCTCGTGATCGCCGACCGGCTGTATGGCGCAGGCCCGTATCGGAAACTCTTCGACGGATTGGACTATGTGCTGAACGACAAGGGGCTCGTTCATCCGGCGTTGACCCGCTGGCTGGAGACTGGAATCCAAGAGGCGGTTTCGGTCCTGACCCGACCGGTTACCGCTATTGATCGTGTTGCGAAGCCCTGAGACGGGAATACAGGAGGGATCGCGATGACCTGTCCGAAATGCCAAGGCCTGCTGGTGACCGAACGGTCTTTAGATTTTTGCGCACGCACCGATTCGTGGCGGTGCATCAATTGCGGGGCGGCTCCATCCGGCGGGCGCTCCGTGCAGTCCGATTCGCAGGCCCTCTTGCTTCAACGTCGTCGTGCGCGAACGATTCCGCTTCCCGCCGAATCGCCGAAGCAGCGCCACCTGAGCCGACAGCGTCGAGAATGTTGAAGGAAGTCCGTGCCGCGAATCGGTCAACGCGCCCCCCGTTTTCGAGGCCGGCGTTACAGAACGGAGCGTTGAAATATTTGACTCCTCGGCATTGTACGGCCGCTGGGTTGTCCTGTGCTGCTTGCCGCGTTTGAACCTGGTCGAAGCGACCATCGTAAGTTGTCAGGCCGAGAAGGTGACCCCCGACGGGGCCGACTTTCTCGCCGTCGCGCTCGAGGACCGGGCATTGCACCGGCTATAGCTGAGTCGGCTCGGCATGTTGCAGGTTCCTATCCTGGTCGATCCCCTGCTCTAGCTTCATCGCAGTTATGGGGTCGTCCTAGGGCAGGCTTCGACCCGATGCCGGACTTTCTTCATCGACCCAGAAGGTCTGCTCCGCTTCCATTTGGTGCACGATCTGAACGGCCGTGGTCTGAGCGCGGTCACGAAATCCTGCGCCTGTTTCAACACCAAGGGACGGCGGCTTTGGCGCCGTTCTAAGAAGGAAGGGAGAAAAAACGCATGATGCAGAAGGTGCTTAGAAGCAACACCCGGGCAACGCTGAATGTCTGCGGATGTGGTCGGCTCCATCTGACTTACGGGCCGATCACTCTGCATTTCGAACCGGACGAGTTTCTCGCGTTCGGGGAAGCCGTGACGCAAATGGTCGATCAATTCCGACGGATCCAAGGCAACCTGCTTGTTCCGTCGATGCCGCGGGAACACGAGACGGTTTGTCATTAAGCCAACGAAGGAGTACCGGATGAAGATTCGCGAGTGCCCGCGGTGCCGCCAACTCAGCCTGGCTCCAACCGGGGCGTTTTGGGCGTGCGCAAGCTGCGGTTACGCCATCACCGGGTTTGCGCTGGCGGTCGAACTGCGGATCGCTTCAAGGAGAGAAACCGTTGAGACACGATGACTGGATGGTCCTGATCAGCCTGATCGCTTCCCTAGGGATGGTGGTTATCGCAACCGCCGCTCTGTGGCTGTGGACGATCCTGGCTGAGGCGCCTTTTCCCACGGCATCCGTGAGCCTTCCACCGCCACCCTGACTAGAAGGCGCGAATAAGGCAGATGCCTTTCTTCCCTCCGCAAAGACACGAGATGCGTAACAAACGCTACTTTTTGATCTGCTCGGACAGGTAGTTTTCGAGTCCGACCTGTTTGATGGCGCGGAGCTGCGTCTCGAACCAGTCGACATGCTTCTCGGTCTCGACGACCATGTCCTCGAGCTGGTGCCGCGTGGTAAAGTCCCCGACCTTCGCGCAATGCGCGATGGCGTCGCGCAGGAGTGTCACGTCATCTTGCTCGAACCGCAAGTCCGCCTGAAACAAGTCCGGAACGCTCCGGCCGCTACTGACAGTCCCCAGTTTCTGCACGTCTGGAGCGCCTTCAAGGTAGAGAATATGGCCAATCACCTTGGACGCATGGGCCAACTCTTCCTTGGCCAATTCGTGAAACTCATGCTGCAGGCGTTCATACCCCCAGTTCGCACACAGCGAGGCGTGTAGGAGATATTGATGGACCGCGGTCAGTTCCATGGTAACCACCTTGTTCAAAAAGTCGACGACGCCCTCTTTGGCCTTCATGGCTCGCCTCCCCGCCAAAACAATTGCACGTTTTGACGCCCTATTCCTCTTTGCGAATCTGTTCGCTCAAGTAATTTTCCAAACCGACCTGCTTGATCAATTCCTGCTGAGTTTCGATCCAATCGATATGCTCGTCGACGTCCTTCACCATATCTTCCAGCATGTGGCGCGTGGTGAAGTCTCCGACCTTGGTGCAATGGTTCACGCCTTCGCTCAAGATGGCCAACATCTCTTGTTCGGCTTTCAGATCGGCCTTGAACTGCTCGGGAACGGTTTCACCGACATGTACCGTACCCAGCCGCTGCATGTTGGGCACACCCTCGAGATACAGAATGTGTTCGATCAACTCTTCCGCATCCTTCATCTCATCGAACGCGCGCTTCCGGATGTGATGATGGAGCCGCTCATAGCCCCAGTTCTCGCACATCTTGGCATGGACGAAATACTGATTAATGGCCGTCAAATCCGCGGTGAGGATCTTGTTGAGCAGATTGATGACGCCTTCCTTCGCCTTCATGACAACCTCCTCCGGTCCAGGGGGTTAAGGTAAGATATCTTGCCGAAGATTGCTCTGGAGTTCTGTGCAGCGAAGTGCGTGTCATTCGTCGTTAACATTATCCATCCGCGCCGCGCTTACGTCAACAGCGGATATACGTACAAATGACTACTATTCTCATCTTCGATGAGACCGCATTTCATTATCTTTTTTCGCCGTCTTGGCAAACTGGACGATACAGATTGAAAAGAACGTCGAAGAGCGAAAGGCGGATGAAAGCGGCGGGCAGATGAAAATCGTTATCCGGCCTCCCGATAACCGCACTCTTCATTGCGGCACTGGATGGTTCGACCGGCCTGTTTGCTGACTTTCTCGACGAGAAACGGGGCCTTGCAGGTTGGGCAAGGTTTGTTCACCGGACGATCCCATAACGCGAATTCGCACTGCGGATAGCGGCTGCAGGAGTAGAACGACCGGCCTTTTTTCGTCCGCTTCTGCACCAGATCGCCGCCGCAACCCGGTTGGGGGCACTTGACTCCCAGGGCGACCGGCTTGGTGGTCTTGCAGGCCGGATACGCAGAGCAGGCGAGGAACTTTCCGAAGCGGCCGTTCTTCACCACCATCGGACTGCCGCACTTTTCGCAGGCTTCCCCGGTGGCGATCTCCTCTTTCGGCACGACTTTAATGGTGCCGTCCGGCAACTTCTCGAAGTTCTGGGTGTTCTTGCAAGGAGGGTTCTCTTTGTAGCCGGGACACGCCAGGAACTTCCCGTTCCGGCCCCACTTGATTTCCATCATGCGGCCGCACTTGTCGCACGGGATATCGGTCGGCGGCTCGACAATATCTTTAGGGCCGGGAATGCGCTGTGCTTTTTCCATATCCCTCGTGAACGGACCGTAAAAGTCCCTCACTGCCTCGACCCACGGTTTGTCGCCTTCCTCGACTTGATCCAATTCCTGTTCCATTTGCGACGTGAAGTCGACGTTGATGAGGTCAGGGAAGCCTTTGAGGAGGAATTCGTTTACCGTCTTGCCCGTTTCCGTGGGAACGAATCGCCCGTCAACCTTCTCCACGTACTTCCGCTCTTGAATGGTGGAAATGATGCTCGCGTACGTGGACGGACGGCCGATGCCCTTCTCTTCCAGTTCACGGATCAGCAACGCCTCGTTATAGCGCGGGGGCGGTTGGGTGAAATGCTGCTTCGACGTGATCCCCGGCACGCTTTGCCCCTCCTGCGCGACCAGGCGGAGGCGTTCACCTTCGCTCAGAACCGGGAGTTGGCGCTCCGCCTCGTCCTCAGCGTCGGAGGCGGCCTTTTGATTCCCGTTAAGGGCCTCCATGTCCCTGCCTTCCATATAGACGATCGTATGGCCCGGAAATTTGACGACCGTCCCGGTCGCCCGGAAGACGTACCGATCCCGGGTCCCGATCGGCGCGCAGTCTACCCTTGTGACATCGAGCACGGCCGGCACCATCTGCGAGGCCACGAATCGATTCCAGATGAGCTTGTACAGATTGTAGAGATCGGGTTCCAGATACGGCCTGACGGACTCCGGATCGCGCGCGACAGACGTCGGCCTGATTGCTTCGTGCGCCTCTTGCGCAGCCTTCTGCGTCTTGTAGACATTGGGCGTCGCCGGCAGATATTCCTCACCGAACCGTTCCCGGATCAGGCGCCTGGCTTCTTCCATCGCCTCGTTGGAGATTCTGGTCGAATCCGTTCGCATGTAGGTGATCAATCCGGTCGGCCCCTCGTCGCCGATGTCCACGCCTTCATAGAGTTGTTGAGCCAAGGTCATGGTTTTTTTCGGCGTGAAGTGCAGCTTGCGGGCCGCTTCCTGCTGAAGCCGGCTGGTGATGAAAGGTGCGACGGGGTTGCGCCGCTTCTCTTTGCGCTCGATGGACTGGACGACGAACTCTTTTCCCTGCACGTCCTCTACGATCCGGCGGGCATGCTCCTCGGAAGGGATGGACGCTTCCTGATCGTTGATGCTGTGCAGCTTGGCTTCGAACGGAGGAGGCTGGCTGCCGGCCAGCGTGGCCGTGATCGACCAATATTCTTCAGGCCGAAAGGCCTCCCGCTCCTTTTCCCGATCGCAGATCAATTTCACCGCGACCGATTGGACCCGTCCCATGCTCAAGCCGCGACGGACCTTCTTCCACAGCAACTGGCTGCCCTGATAGCCGACGATCCGATCCAGGACGCGCCGCGCCTGCTGCGCATGCACTAGTTTCATATCGATCTGACCAGGCGACTGCAACGCGCGCTTGATGGCCGATTCCGTGATCTCGTTGAAAAGGACCCGGTAGATTTTCCCGTTGTTCTTCTTCCCTTTGCCGTTGAGTTCCTGGGCGATGTGCCAGGCGATCGCCTCGCCTTCGCGGTCGGGGTCCGGTGCGAGGAACACCTTGTCGGCTTCCTGCGCCTTCTTCTTGATCTCCGCGAGCACTTTGGCTTTGCCTTTGATCGTGACGTACTGGGGCTCGAAATCGCGTTCGACATCGACGCCGAGTCTGCTGGTCGGCAAGTCTTTGACATGGCCGACAGAAGCCATGACGGTGTACCCGCGGCCCAGGTACTTCGTGATCGTCCTGGCCTTCGCCGGCGATTCCACAATGATCAATGACTTCGCCATCTACGCGTCCACTCCTTCACAAACGAGCGTTCGACAATCGTCTCCAACTATATCAGATCGCAAGGGCATGCTCATCTTTCGTCCGGCTCAATTATAACCGAAGGTAGGAATGCCCGGGCAGTTGGCGGATGCGCTGCTTCAGTTCCAGCGACAGAAGAAGCGCGGCGACCTCCGAAGGAGGGAGACCGGTCTTCACGACCACGTCATCCATGTGTTGCGGCTCGTAGGAAAGCGCATCATAAACCTTCGCCTCGTCTCCGCTCAACCGGAATAAGGATACGCACGTCTCGGCCGTACCCACCTTCACCCGCCGCTTGAAGGCTTCGTCAAGCTGCGGCAGGAGTTCGTCGATCACGTCCTGTGCGCACTCGACCAATTTGGCGCCTTGCTTGATCAGTCCGTTCGGTCCGCGACTGTTCTCCGCTTTCGCGAACCCTGGCACGGCGAATACTTCGCGGCCTTGATCGGCGGCCAACCTCGCCGTGATAAGCGATCCGCTCTCGACCGCCGCTTCCGCGACCACCACCCCCAGACACAACCCGCTGATGATCCGGTTGCGTCGGGGAAAGTGGTAGCTGTGCGGCGGTGAACCCGGCGGCAATTCCGACAGCACGGCGCCGTGAGCTTCAATCTGTTCCCGCAGCGTATCGTGTTCAGGCGGATAGGTGCGGTCCACACCGCACCCCAGCACCGCCAACGTCCGTCCACCGGCGGCCAGCGCGCCGCGATGCGCGGCCGCGTCGATCCCTCGCGCAAGCCCGCTGACGATCGTAAACCCGGACGCCGCCAGGTCCCGGCTCAACTCTTCCGCCAAGGCCCTCCCGGCTTGACTCGCGCGTCGCGCGCCGACGATCGCCACCGCATACTGATCGGACGGTCGCAGCCCTCCGGCGACATAGAGCACCGCGGGCGGATCCGGAATCATTTTGAGACGAGCCGGATATTCCTCGTCGAGGCACGTGATCACGGACAGCTTCAACCGATCGATTGTGTCCAATTCCCATTCGATGCGCTCGCGGGCTCGCGCGTCGGGTCCTCGCCGAATGGCTTGCGCCAAGCGAGGACTGCATCCTGCTTCGGTCAGCGCCGTCAGCGTCGCCGTCAAGACTGCCTGAGGCGAACCGAACGTTTGCACAAGCCGGAACAGCGCCGCCTCACCCAGCCCGTTGACGGCCCGCAACGCGAGCCAGGCCTGCAGTGCATGCCGTTCATGCGCCCCTTGCTGCTCCCTCGCCTTTGTCACCGCTCACCGGATTCAACGGTACAAAAGACAACTGCCCTCGCCTGGCCGAACGGGTCAGAGGACGACGATGTCGTATTGCTCCAGATGGAGCTTCTCGTCTGGCGTCACGATGATTTTGGTCGAGAGACGGCGTTCCAGTTCCTCGATGCCCTGCCGCTCCTCGTCCTGGAGCAAATCCGCCACGGCAGGATGCGCACCGACCACGACTTTCTGCCCCTCGCCCAGGCCGCCAATGCGTCGGATCTCTCGGAAGATCTCGTAGGCGACGGTCATGGGCGATTTCGTATAGCCCCGTCCCTCGCAGTACCGGCAGGGCTCGGACATCGCCCGCAGTAAATCTTCGCGAACCCGTTCCCGCGACAGCTCGATAAGGCCCAGGTCCGAGATGCGGGAGATGCGCGTGCGCGCCTTGTCCGACGCCATGGCATCGACCAGCGCCTGGTAGACTTTCTCACGGTTTTTCTCCCGCTCCATATCAATGAAATCGATAATGATGATCCCGCCAATGCCTCGCAACTTGATCTGATACGCAATCTCTTTGACGGCCTCCAAGTTGGTTCGGAGGATGGTTTCTTCCTGATCGCGTTTGCCGACGAAACGCCCCGTATTGACATCGATCACCGTCATGGCTTCCGTATGGTCGATGACAATGTACCCGCCGGACTTGAGCCACACTTTCCGACTGAGCGCACGGGTGATCTCCTGCTCGATACCCAGATAATCGAAGAGGCTCTCTTCTTTGTCGTAGAATTGAATTCGGGAAACCTGTTCCGGCGAGAATCGCTGCACGAAGTCCCGGATGGCGTCGTATTCTTCCTTCGAATCGATCAGCAGCCGTTCGACCTTCTTGCTGAAGAGATCGCGCACCACCCGGAAGCTCAGATTCAGGTCCGAGTGCAACAGCGAAGGAGCGGACTGTTGGTCGCGCTTCTTCAGAATGTCCTGCCACAGCACGTGCAAGAATTCGACGTCCGCGCGCAGATCGTCCTCTTTTACCCCTTCGCTCACCGTCCGGACGATGTAGCCATAGCCGGGCTGCCGAAGGCGCTTCATGATCTCTTTCAGCCTGGCCCGCTCCTCGTCACGCGCGATCCGCCGCGATACACCGATGTGGTCGACGTTCGGCATGAATACCAGATATCGTCCGGGAAGGGACACATAGGTCGTGACGCGCGGCCCCTTGGTGCCGATCGGCCCTTTGGAGATTTGGACCATGAGTTCCTGACCCTCGCTGAGTAACTGTTCGATCGGCTTCAAGGTCTGGCGCCGGGGTCGGGGCAGTTCCGCCCCTTTGTCGTCGTCCTCGCTGTCCATCAAGGTGTCGCCAGGTTCCGTATCGGTCGAGAGATCGGAGACATGCATAAAGGCCGCCTTTTCCATGCCGATGTCGACAAACGCCGCCTGCATGCCCGGCAAGACCTTGGCGACGCGCCCTTTGTAGATATTGCCGACAAAGTCCTTGTCTTTGGCCCGATCACTGTACAGATCGGTGACCAGTCCGTTATCGAGCACCGCCACGCGGGTTTCTTCTCGCGCGACGGAAATCGCGATTTCCATTCCCATCTCAGCTCCCCGACCGACACATCGTGGACGGATGGTCCGTCAACCACGGACGCGGGCGCGCGGACCCAGGTTCCCGGTTGGACACTCCCGTAAGAATTCCGACGATGCGTTCGGCCACATGTAGAAGGTTGATTGTACCGGGATCACGGCCGCCAATGCGGCCGGCCCCGCATCTCTTCGCCGTCAATCAGTAAAACAACGTCAATCGGCGGCGCTTGATATTCAGGAGAAGCCCCAGGGCAGCCATCGTCGCGATTGTGGCGCTTCCACCGTAACTCATCAAGGGCAGGGGGATGCCGACGATGGGGAACATCCCGGCAGTCATGCCGATGTTGACGACGACGCAAAAGCACAGCATCGCGATGACGCCGGCGGCCAGCAGCGCGCCGAGGATATCCTTAGCGCGCGAAGCGATCTCCAGCGAGAGCCAAATCAGCCCCACGAAGAGGGCCAGCAGCAGCAGGACGCCGAGGAACCCCCATTCTTCCGCGAATACCGCGAACACGAAGTCCGTGTGCCCCTCCGGCAGAAACTTAAGCTGGCTTTGGGTGCCTCCGTACAGCCCCTTGCCCAACAACTCACCCGATCCGATCGCAATACGCGACTGCAGCGCATGATAGCCTTTCCCGCCCGGATCGTACTCTGGGTCGACGAAGGCCATAATCCGGTGTCGTTGATACTCATGCAGCGAGCCCCACAGCAGTTCCCAGACGAACGGAAAGAGCATAAGCGAAAACAGCAGGATGATTCCGATCGCCTGGGACCGCATCCCGACCATCAGCAGCATCGCGGCGTAGACCGCCAGGAAACTCAGTCCACTGCCCAAATCCGGCTGTTTCAGAATCAACAGCAAGCCCGGAAGCATGATCAATCCGGGCAGGACGACGCGTTGCAGCCAGCCGATGCGCGGCGCGCTCGAATAATAATGCGCGAGCACGAGGATCAACACCAACTTGGCGAACTCGGAGGGCTGGAACGCAAACGGGCCGATCGGAATCCAGCGCTGCGCGCCCCGGCTGGTTTTCCCCATGACCAGCACGACCGCTAGCAGCACCAGAACGATCGCATAGAGCGGATACGCGAGCCGCGCGATTTTGTGATAGTCGACGATCAGCATCGCGACGAAGGCCGCGCTGCCGAGCGCAATCCACATGAGCTGCTTCAGATAGAACGGCGTGCCACCCTGCTGGGCATGGGTGACACTGTAAATCGACAGGACACCCAGGGACAAAATAGCTAAGACAAGCCCGATAAAACGCCAGTCGAAGCTGTCGAACCCGCGGTTGTCGATCACCCGGTCGATCATGGCGTCTCCCCCGGCGCCGAAGCGGCCGGCGCGTTGGGCCCCTGCGCCACCAGCGGGGCCTTGGGCGGCAATTTCACGAACGCCTCGATGAGTTCCTTGGCCAACGGGGCGGCCGCCGACCCTCCGTGTCCCATATGCTCCACCAAGACCGCCACCGCGATGCGCGGCTTCTCGACCGGCGCGTAGGCTACGAACCAGGCGTGGTCGCGAAATTTCTTGGGAATGTCCTTTTCCGGCCCCGTCCGCAGCGCGGCGGTCTGCGCGGTTCCGGTTTTGCCGGCGATGCTGATGAGGGAGGACCTGGCGCGGGTTGCGGTTCCTTCCCTCACCACCCCAGCCAACCCTTCCTGAATCAGCTTCAACGTCTGCGGTTTCACTTCCACTCTGCCACGCGCGACGGCCGGCAACTCTTGCAGGCGTCCGGTGGCACGGTCCATGATCGCCTGGACGAGCCGTGGCCGGTAAGCGACGCCGTTGTTGGCGATAGTGCCGATTACGCTGGCCATCTGGATCGGCGTCACCGTGACATAGCCCTGGCCGATGGAGGCGGAGATGGTTTCCCCAGGCAGCCACGGCTCGCCTTTCACTTTTTCTTTCCACCCGGTGGAGGGAACGATCCCCACTCGTTCGGACGGCAACTCAATCCCGGTAAGCTGCCCTAACCCGAATTGCTTGGCGTAGTCAGCGATGGTGTCGATGCCCATTCGTTGGCCGACCGTGTAGAAGTACACGTCGCAGGAGTGGATTAACGCCCGTTCCAGGTCGATAAACCCGTGCCCCCCGGCTTTCCAGTCGCGGTAGAGGCGTCTGCCGAACTGATAGCCGCCGGTACAGCGCACCGCGGTCGAAGGACTGACCGTCTTCGTCTCCAGCGCCGCCGCCGCCATAATGACCTTGAAGGTCGAACCGGGCGGATACTGCCCCTGGGTGGCCCGGTTGGTGAGCGGGTGTCCTTCATCCTGCACGATTTCCGCCCATTGTTTGGGAGTCAACTCCCGCGACAGGACATTGGGATCGAAAGCCGGCCGGCTGGCCATGGCCAAGATGTCGCCGTTGGTCGGATCGAGCGCCACAATGGCGCCGGCTTCTTCTCCCAGCAGATCTTCGGCCAGCTTCTGCAATCGGATATCAATCGTAAGGTATAGATCGTCGCCGGCCTCCGGTTTCTTCACGACGGCGCTGCGCTTTTCATGACCCAGCGCATCGACTTCGACGCTTTTCTGCCCGGCTCTTCCTCTGAGAAAACGATCGAAGGTCTTTTCAACCCCGTACTGCCCGATGATGCTACCCTGATGCAACTCCTCAAATTCGGCCCGTTCCAACTGTTCGGCCGAGATCTCACCCACATATCCGAGGAGATGCGCCCCGACCGTCCCGCCCGGATAGTTACGCTGCGATTCGACCTGAATCATGACGCCGGGGAGATCGAGACGGTGCGCTTCGATGACAGCCGCTTCACGCAGGCTGAGCCGGTCCTTGATCTTGCGGGGCAACAACTTCCCGTTCTTCGCAGCCAGTTTCCTGCGCACCACATCCGGATCGAGCCCGAGCAGCGAGGTAAGCTTCTCGATCAGGGCTTCTCGGTCAGCGACGTCCTCCAGCGTCACATAAAGCGTGAAACTCGGCACATTATTTGCCAGCAGCTCGCCGTTTCGATCGTAGATTTGCCCACGGACCGGCTCCAGAATCACCGAACGAGTCCGATTATTTTCCGACAAGTCGCGATAGTAGGGCCCCTCGCGGATCTGCAAATGCCAGAGCCGCAACGCCAGCAGCCCCACCACCAGGAGCAAGCCAATCCGCAAAATGATCAGTCGGCGCTGGAGCTCGACCAGTTCGGCATCTTGAAATCCGATGGAAGCCATACGCTTCGTTTGGGATTACTCGGCCAGCGCCCACCGGTTTCGTACCCGCTCTTCCAGCGCCCAATACGCTCCCGCGCCTACCAGCGCATCGAACACGGCCTGCGGAAGAAGAACCGAGCGGACCGCCAGCGCCGCGCCAGCCCAATCGCCGGTCTGCGTCAAAAGCAGAAAGAGCAGACCCGAGCAGCAAGAAATGATGAAAAGCCCGGCCAACACCACGCCGGTGGTGACATGCGCGACCTGATGCCCGACCAATCCGGACAACAGGCCGACTCCGCTCTTGGCCACCAAGTTGAGCCACAGATCTCCGGCGGAGAGCAGATCCTGTGCGAATCCGAGCAACAGACCGGACAGAAATCCCTGCAACTCCCCCCGCAAGAACCCGATCAGGCAGACCGAGACGAGCACCAGATCTGGTCGAACCCCGCCCAGACTGAGATGATGGAGGACCGTCGCCTGCATCGGCACAAGCGTCAGGAGAAACGCTCCGTACAGCACCGGTTTCATGGTGTGCCCTTGGCGATCGACCGGGACGGCAACAGACCTTCCACGTTCGCGTCCGCGTCTCCGTATGGAGCCGTGATGACCAGAACTTCCTCCAACTTGGAAACGTCCACTTCGGGAAGAATCTCGGCGGACTGAAACAGCGCCCCTTCCTCTTTCTCGATGCTGGTGACGACGCCGATCATGAGGCCGCGCGGAAAGCCTCCCGTCAGCCCCGACGTCACGACCCGATCGCCGGCCCGCACGGTCGAGAGCAACGGAATGTACTTGAGTCTGGCTCCTCCTTCGGCGGTGCCCTCCACGATGCCTTCGTCCCTGGTGCGTTGAATGAGACCGGGGACGGCGTTGTTCGGATCGGTGATGAGGAGCACGACCGAGGAGGAATTCGTCGTCTTCACCACCCGCCCCACCACACCGGCCGGCGTGATCACCCCCATCTCCGGCCTCACACCGTCAGCTTCACCCTTGTTCAGCAGCACCGCTCGATACCAATTGGTTGCATCCCTGCCGATCACTTGGGCAGCCAGGGTTTGCGGCGCAGCCTTCTGTTTGAATTCCAGCAACGCCGCCAGGCGCTGCGTCGCGGCCGCGGCTTCCCGGAGCTGACTGTTCTGTTCCTTCAGTTCTTCGATCTCCTTCCACAGCGCCTTGTTCTCCTCGCGCACGTGCTGCAGGGCTATATAACCATCCCACAGTTCGGTCAGGCCCCGCTCCACCGCCGAAAAGACCGCCAGCGGCATGCCGAGCACCTGCCCGACCGGTCCGCCCACATAGTGCAGCAGCATCTGGATCTGGCTGGGGAGCAAAAAAAGAACGGAGAGCAGAAGGGCGAACAGAACGATGGCGAGGCGTCTCGTGCCGTATGTCGAACGAAAAATGGCCATCCACATTAGGGATGGGACCTCAACGGAGGCTGCTGCACTGGGACATGACGGACACTTTGCGAAGAAGATCCAGTTCGTCCAGAATCTTTCCAACGCCCAACACCACAGACGTCAGTGGATCGTCCACAGTGATGATGGGCAAATTGGTTTCTTCGCGGAACCGCGTGTCCATCCCCTTCAAAAGCGACCCGCCTCCGGTCAACACGATGCCGCGATCGATGATGTCCCCGGCCAGCTCCGGAGGCGTATTCTCCAGCGCAACCTTGATGGCGTTGACGATCGTCCCGATCGGTTCTTGCAAGGCTTCCCTGATTTCGGCGTCGTCCACGACAAGCGTGCGGGGGATGCCAGAGATCAGATCGCGTCCCTTGATCATCATCGTCTTGCGCTCCTCGAACGGATAGGCCGAGCCGATCTCCACTTTGATGCGCTCGGCCATGTGTTCCCCGATGAGGAGGTTGTACTTTTTCTTGATGTAATTCATGATCGCTTCGTCCATCCGGTCGCCGGCCACTTTCACCGACTCGCTGTACACGATGCCGCCCAGCGAGATCACGGCGATGTCGGTCGTCCCGCCGCCGACGTCCACGACCATGTTGCCCGACGGCTCGGTGATGGGGAGACCGGCGCCGATGGCGGCGGCGACCGGTTCCTCGATCAAATAGACTTCCCGCGCACCGGCCAGTTCGGCGGAATCCCGTACGGCCCGTTGTTCTACCTGGGTGATGCGCGACGGCACGCCGATGATGATCCTCGGCCTGACGAAGGCACTCCGGTTGTGAGCCTTGCGGATAAAGTACTTGAGCATCTGCTCGGCCATCTCGAAGTCGGCGATCACCCCTTCCTTCATGGGCCGAATGGCGGTGATGTTGCCGGGGGTACGGCCGAGCATCTTTTTCGCTTCGGCCCCGACCGCAAGGACCTTTTCGCTCTTCTTCTCCACGGCGACGACGGAGGGCTCGTTCAGCACGATCCCCTTTCCATGCACATACACCAAAGTCGTCGCGGTGCCCAGGTCGATCGCGAGATCGTTTGAGAACCAGCCGAACACGTCGCCAGAGAATCCCACAGCTTGTCTCCCTTCCTCTTAGTCCTTCGCGTGCCGCACGGTTACGCCGCCGGTCGGTTCATTCGGGCAGATTCAGTCGACCGGCATCCAACACCTGGGTACGCGCCACCTCGTCTCCGAGACGGCGTCCCTGGTCGTTGCCGATCACGAGCAGCGCTTCGAAGGACACAATGGCGAGTGAACCCACCCATCCCACATAGGGGATTTGAAACAGCAAGAGCGCCGCGGCGAAGGGCAGGTTGCGGATAATGGATTCCTTGAAGCCGGCCGCCTCACGCGTATGCGGGACAATCGTCTCGAGACCGATCAACCGCTTGCCAACGCTCCGTCCCCCGGCGAACCCATCGGCGACTAAGACATAGGCGAGCCCAACGAGGAAACCGACCGGAGAAACGACCTTGTCCGCAGCAGCGACGATAAGAAGATCGATCAGCTTCGCAATGAATCGGTTGAGGACATGCGCTTTGGGGTAGACACCGACATTCGACGGACCGACCCCGGCGATTTCCTCCGCCAACTGACCTCCTCGCAATTAGTGGACAAGTATAACAAATTGGGTCAGGCAGCACAAACAAAGGGACGATCCGCACGAATGTCCACCGACGGACGACAGCAGCAGTCCACGGCTGAGTCGCGGCCTCACTGCCTGCCATCGCGCGGACCTCCGCATTCCCGCCGCTTGCCTTTGTGCCGAGGGCTGAGTAGAATCCGCGCACCGCCGACGAGGAGACCGGACATGATCAAATTGATGCGCGAGGCCGCCCATAAGTATCCCTGGTTGCTGAAGTCGATCATGGGCATCCTGGCGATCGCGTTCGTCATTACCATGGGCTGGTGGGGATTCGGCGAATCCCAGGGCAATGTCGTCGCCTCAGTCGGCGATCTGACGATCACCCGCGACGAATATCGGCGCGCCTATGAAAACACCTATCGCTTTTATAAGGACAAAGTGCAGGGCGATTTCAAGGAAGAGACGCTCAAGCAGTTCGTGTTGGAGCAATTGATCGAAAACCGACTCTGGTTGGTCGCGGCGAAGGAAATGGGGCTGGTGGTGGCCCCGGAGGACTTACGGGAGGACATTCTGCAGCGTCCGGAGTTTCAGCGGAACGGCGCGTTCGATCCGGACCTTTACCGCCGGCTCCTGGCCGCCAACCGCCTGACGCCAGCGATTTTCGAAGCGGCGCAGACCAAGGAGCTTCTGGGCGAGAAGGCTCGCATGATCATCCGGGACGCAGTGGCCCTGACGCCAGAGGAGCTTGCAGAAGCCCAAGCCCTCGTCGCGCGGCAAACGACGGCGGACGCGGGCAAGAACCAGGCGGCTGCCGAACGTATCTACCAGGATTTCTTGTTTCAGAAACAACAGCGCGCGCTGACAGCCTACGCCGAAGCGCTCAAGACCCGGGTGCCGATCAAGGTTCATAAGGAACTGCTTTAGCCCGGGGCAAGCAGCGAGCAGCCAGGAGCCCCGGCAGCTTTGAGCTGCCGGCTCATCGTATCAACATCGCGTCCCCGTAGCTGTACAACCGATATCGCTCGTTGATCGCCTCCTGGTAGGCAGCCCGCATGCGTTCGACCCCGGCGAAAGCGGACACGAGCATGAGCAGCGTCGTCCGGGGAAGGTGAAAGTTGGTCATCAGGATATCGACGGCCCGGAAGCGATAACCGGGAACGATAAACAACTCGGTTTCCCCTCGAAACGGTCGGACAGTCCCGTTCGGATCGGCGGCCGATTCCAACGCGCGGACGACGGTGGTCCCCACCGCCACGACCCGACCGCCGGCGGCTTTCGTCCGGCGAAGCAATTCCGCCGTTTCCACCGATACCTCGATCCATTCGGCTCCCATGGAGTGGTCCTCGATACGCTCTACGGTCACGGGTCTGAAGGTGGCCGGGCCCACGTGCAACGTGACGGTGGCGAGCATGACGCCGTGCTCGCGCAACGACGCGAGCAACCGGTCGGTGAAGTGCAAGCCGGCGGTCGGGGCGGCCACAGCCCCCTCTTGGCGCGCGAACAGGGTCTGATACCAGGTCCGATCCTCAGCGGTCGGCTCGCGCTTGATGTAGGGGGGGAGAGGCATCCGGCCAATCTCCCGCATGACTTCCTGAAACGGCCGGGGTGATTCGACGCGCACGGTCGTTCGAGACTCGCCGCGCTCTACAATAACCGCACGGGTCTGTGAGGTCAACTCGATCGCATCCCCCGGCTGAAATCTCCCTTTCAGCAGGACCTCCCAGATGCCTCCTCCCAGATCCTTGACGAACAGCACGTCCACCTGTCTGCCGCCTGGTTGCTTGCGGCCGTTCAGGCGCGCCGCCATCACTTTGGTATCGTTGACGACGACGAGGTCTCCAGGCTTCAGCAAGGAAGGTAAATCCAGGACTCGTCGATGGAAGAAACGACCGGCTCCTCGATCCACGACCAGGAGGCGAGCCTGGTCGCGGGGTTCAACGGGCTTCGACGCGATGAGGCTCGAATCGAAGGGAAAGTCGAACTCGGAAAGCAACATCACGGACCGAGACCGGATGGCGGTCTGACCAACGAGACGGATTGCAGTTCCGTCCCCGGATAGTAATAGCGGAGAATCGTCGCGAAGGGATAGCCGAGTTCGGCCAGTTCCTTCGCACCCCACTGACACAGCCCGACGGCATGTCCAGCCCCATGCCCGGACACGACCACATCAGGGCCGACAACATCCAGGTCGAACTGCGTGCTGGGAATCACCGCGTACCCGATGACGCGGCGCAGATCCTCACCGCGAAGGTACAGTTCTCCTTGGGAGTGCAAGACCCGCAGTTTCGTCACCCGACCGGCCC
This sequence comes from Nitrospira calida, assembly GCF_976986435.1. Classification (NCBI taxonomy): domain Bacteria; kingdom Pseudomonadati; phylum Nitrospirota; class Nitrospiria; order Nitrospirales; family Nitrospiraceae; genus Nitrospira; species Nitrospira calida. The sequence continues at coordinate 838,892 of NZ_OZ335950.1, read as the reverse complement.
GGCTGTAGGAGGCAGGTGCCAACGTCGCGATCGTGCCGACTGCAATCCCCTGTTGCCGGAGATTCCGCTCCAGGGTCTCCAGCTTGAACGAGGTCCGCCAGCGATAGTAAGGGGAGTTGGCATCGAACGGACATTCCACGCCCTTCAGGTAGGGCAAATCCTTCGACCAGACGTTGAGCGCGTCCTCGGTGAGGCCCGCGGCGGTGGAAGAAAACGCCGCATAGATCGGCGCCTGCTGATAGGTCACGACGAGCCCGCGGGTCGTTTCGACCGCCTGCTCGATCCGGCTATCGATGCCGTGGCGTCCCCGATAGACCTGATCCTGCGTGCCGGCCGCCAAATCATAGTCGCGTCCGGCGCTCAACATCCGCTGGTAGAGTGCATACGTGCGTGCAGCGACCGCCTGGGCCTTCAGCACCTCCGGATGCCAGGCTGCGTTGACCTCCGAGGGGACGACTCCTTTGACATATTCCTCTAGATCCAGTTCGTTGACGACCATGAGCCCTTGGCCCCGGCGCAGCACCGACACCTGGCCAGCGACTTCCAGCGTGGTCATGCCCGATCCGGGTGTGACTCCGTTCCCGTTGGCCGACGTCCCGTTCGAAGATCCTGCGGCGATCACGAGCGTCAAATGGCCGCTCGACACTTGGACCACGAGCCAGTCGCCGGGCGCTTTCTCTCCGTTCAGCGCGATCAAGCCGCCGACCGCCGTCACCGAAATCGGTGGACGCATCGCTCGGTGTTCTCCGGTCGAGAGCTGGAGCGTCAGGCCGACGCCGGCTCGCAGTTCGATCCGTTGGGCATCCTGCGCGAGCAGCACACGGATCGACTCCGCCGCCGCGGCCGCTTCCCCGCACAACGGTCCCGTCCATTGCCAGGCGCACAGGCCCGCCGCCATGACCGTCGCGAGTTTCATCGCCGGAACAACCACGAGAGGAGATAGAGGAGCAGACTCAGCACGACGCTGAGGAGGATGCTGGTCGCAATCGGAAAGTAGAAACTGAAGTGGTCGCGCTTGATCGAAATATCGCCGGGGAGCCTCCCGAACCAACTGAATGCGCCTCCTAGACTGGGCAGTTTGTCGGAAAGTGTCAGCAGCAGGCCGATCAGCGCGATACCCAGCCCCAGCGCGATCAAGAGCTTGCCTATCGGACTCCACTCAAACATCGCGCGTTATTGTATCAGACATTCGGCGATCTGGACCGCATTGAGCGCAGCGCCCTTTCGCAGATTATCGGCTACCACCCAGAGGTTTAAGCCGTTGGGAATCGATTCATCCTCGCGAATCCGGCCGACGTAGACCTCGTCCCTGCCGGCCACGTCGAGCGGCATGGGATAGATCTTCCGCTGGGGATCGTCGTACAGTTGCACGCCGGGCGCGGTGGAGAGAATCGCCCGCGCTTCGTTGGCGGTCAGTTTCCGCTCCGTCTCGATATTGATGGCCTCCGAATGCCCGACATAAACCGGCACGCGTACGGTCGTGGCCGTCACCCGAATCGACGGATCGCCCATGATTTTCCTGGTCTCGTTCAATAACTTCATTTCTTCCTTCGTGTACCCGGAGGGAAGAAACTCGTCAATGTGCGGCAGGCAGTTGAACGCGATCTGATAGGGATAGACCTTGGGCTTCGCCTCCTTGAAGCTCAACAGAGCCCGCGTTTCCTCCATCAACTCGTCCATCGCCTCTTTTCCGGTGCCGGAGACAGATTGGAAGGTGGTGACCACGATCCGTTTAATCCGTGCCTGATCGTGAAGCGGCTTCAGGGCGACGACCATTTGGATCGTTGAGCAGTTCGGATTGGCGATGATCCCCTTGTGCGAGAACACGTCGGACCGGTTCACTTCCGGAACCACCAGGGGCACATCTGGTTCCATCCGCCATGCTGCGCTGTTATCAATCACCACCGCACCGGCTTTTGCGGCCAGTGGGGCGAACTCCCGGCTCACATCACTCCCGGCCGAGAACAGCGCAATGTCAATGCCTTCGAAGGAATCCTTACTTAAAATCCTGACGGGAATCTCCTGGCCGCGGAACGACACGGTTCCACCGGCTGATCGAACGGATGCCAGGGGCAGGAGGTTCTCGACCGGAAACTTGCGTTCTTCCAGCACCTCGATCATCTCCGCCCCAACCGCGCCGGTCGCCCCGACCACCGCTACGCGGTACGCCGCTTTCCTGGTCAGCATACTTTCCACCTCTCTAGCCCGTTACGCATCACGCGTCACGTCCGTTCCGTCACGATCACGCGAATCCGATGGTTGAACGTGTCCGCGACAAAGATCCTCCCGCACCCGTCAACGGCGACCCCGAACGGATAATTCAGACTGGCCTCGCCAGCTGGCCCACCGTCTCCTGCAAACCGGGCCGCACCCGCACCGGCGATTCGCATCACGCTTCCGGTCTTCCGATCCCACCTTCGGATGAGGTGGTTGTCGGAATCAGTCACCAGAATGTTACCCTGTCGATCGACAGCGATGCCATAGGGACGGGAAAGGCTCATCGAAGGACGGTCCGCCTCTCCCTGATACTGATACTCACCACCATCCCCGAGGACAGTATCGATCAGCCCCGTCACCGGATCGATCCTGCGAATCCGGCCGTTAAAGGTATCGGCGACGTAGAGCACCTCTTCCGGCCCCCAGGCGAGACCGCTCGGGCCAGCCAAGCTGGCGTGAATCCCACGTTCCCCGTCTCCACCGTAGGCCGCCGTTCCCGTACCCGCGATGGTTCGGATGATGCCCGTTTCCAGATCGACGACGCGAACCCGGTTGTTGCTCTGGTCGGCGATGTAGAGACGACCGTTCCGGTCCACAACCACCGCGGTCGGTTCGTTCAACGCCGCGGCGACGGCCGGCCCGCCGTCGCCGGAGAACCGAGGCTGTCCCGTACCAGCCACGGTCGTGATGATGCCAGTTGCCCCGTCCACCCGGCGAATCCGGTGATTCATCGTGTCCGCGATATAGAGGTTGCCGTACTCGTCCACCGCGACGCCGGAGGGAAAATTCAAGAGCGCCTCGGTCGCCAGTCCGCCGTCTCCCGCAAACCGCCCCTTGCCGGATGCCATGCCTGTGACAAACCGCACTGTCCCGCTTAGATCGGCCAGTTGTGCGAACCGTTCGGGACCGGACCGATCCAAAGTTTCGAAGGGATCGTCATCGGCAGAGCCATGCATCAGGCACGAATTGTCTCGATCATCAGAGAGGCCCACCGGACCCACCGCTTTTCCCGCAACGGTCGTGATGATACCTGTTGTGAGATCGACCCTCCGGATGACGTGATTTTCCGAATCGGCGATATAGACGGACCCGCGCTCGTCCACGGTCACACCCTTGGGCTCGTTCAGACAAGCTGCTGCCGCCGGTGCGCCATCTCCCGAGTACCCCGGTTCGCCAGTACCGGCGACCGTGTGAATCGTCCCTGGTCTTGCTGAGATCAACATGGTCGGAGCCCGTCACGCTACCTAAGGTTGCGCACAATCGCGTCGCCCATCTCGGTCGTTCCCACAATCCTGGTCCCCGGAGCGGCAATGTCCTTGGTCCGGTAGCCCAGGTCCAGCGTCTTGACAATAGCCTGCTCGATCGCATCCGCTTCCTTGCCTAGGTTGAACGTATAGGAGAGCATCATGGCCGCCGACGCGATCGTGGCGATGGGATTAGCGATGTTCTTGCCGGCGATGTCCGGGGCGCTGCCGTGAATGGGCTCGTACAGGCCGGCGTGGGCACCGAGGCTGGCCGACGGAAGCATGCCGATGGAACCGGTCAGCATGGCCGCCTCATCGCTCAGGATATCGCCGAACAGGTTATTGCAGAGCAACACGTCGAATTGCTTCGGATTCCGAATCAACTGCATAGCGCAGTTATCGACGTACATATGAGTCAGCTCGACATCCGGATAGGCTCGATGAACCTCCGTGACCACGCGCCGCCACAGCTCGGACGATTCCAGCACGTTGGCCTTGTCCACCGATGTGACCTTTTTGCGCCGCTTGCGCGCCGCCTCGAAGGCGACCTTGGCGATGCGTGCGATCTCTCCCGTCGTATAGACCTCGGTGTTGACGCCCCGCTCACCGCCGGGAATTGTTTCGATGCCTTTCGGTTTGCCGAAGTAAATCCCCCCGGTCAACTCCCGTACGACGAGCAGGTCGATGCCCTCGATGACTTCCCGTTTGAGCGTCGACGCCTCAGCCAGCATCGGGTAGAGCTTGGCCGGACGCAGATTGGCGAACAGACCGAGCTGCTCGCGCAGCCCCAACAGCGCCCGTTCCGGTCGGAGCCCGTACGGGAGCCCTTCCCACTTGGGACCGCCCACCGCCCCGAGCAACACTGCGTCGCTCTGCTTCGCCAATATCAGGGTCTCTTGCGGCAGCGGGACGCCCATTTTCTCAATAGCCTGCCCACCGATGTCTCCTGCGATGAACTCGAACGCATGCCCGTACCGTTCCGCGACGGCCTTAAGCACCTTGACCGCCTCGGGCACGATTTCCCGACCGACGCCGTCACCAGCTAGCACCGCAATCTTCGCTTTCACCAGCCACTCCTGAGGTTAGAGGGGCGACGGGCGATGGCAAGGGGAATTGCGAAGTATCCTGGTCCGGCAATTCATGGCCTATTGCCCATCACCTATCGCCACCTATTCCAACACTTCCTCGTCCTCTCGCCGCCAGGCCGGGTCCACCAGACACAGAAACTCAAGGGGAACGGCGCCGTCGTTCAGCAGCGACTGTTTGCTTCCTGGCGGCACGTATACGACAGACCCGGGTGCCACCGGCACCGAGCGGTCGCCGACCGTGAAGACGCCTCGGCCGGCGATGAAGTAATAGACTTCCGACGACGCCAGCCGGTGCCACTTCGACCTCCGGCCCGGATCCAGCTTACCGTGCGCCAAACTGTACCGGATGCACAGAGGCGCCTTGTCCGGATGGAGGAGTTCCCGCAACCACGTATGATCGCCGGCCAAAAACTCCGGGCATTCGCTCAGGCTCGTCTTCAGCACTTAGAGTTCCGCTCAAATCACGCTGACTTTTTGCATCCCCTCGGCCTGTTTGGATGCCCAGAACGCGAGCTTGTTCAAGGCATTCAGGTACGCCCGTGCGGACGCCACGATGATGTCCGTATCGGCCCCGTGCCCGGACACGGTCCGCCCGCCCTCCTCGAGCCGCACCGCGACTTCACCCTGCGCATCCGTCCCGCCGGTGATCGCCTTGACCGCATACATCAGCAGCCGGCTCTTGGTCTGGGTCATCGCTGCGATGGTCCGATAGACGGCATCGACCGGCCCGTCTCCCGTACCTGTTTGCTTGACCAGTCGTCCGTCGATTTCCAACTCGACCGTGGCAGTGGGAATCCGGTTGGTGCCGCTCTCGACAGACAACGATTTCAGCACCACCCGCTCCGAGATCTTCGCGATCTCCTCGGACACAATCACCTCGAGGTCTTCCTCGTAGATCTCTTTCTTCTGATCAGCCAGACGTTTGAACCGATCGAAGGCGCGGTTGATCTCTTCGTCTGTCAGCGTGTACCCGAGTTCTTCCAGCCGCTGTCGGAAGGCATGCCGGCCCGACAGCTTGCCCATGACCAGCTTGCTGTCCACCAGACCGATGGACTCCGGCCGCATGATCTCGTAGGTGGTCTTCTCCTTTAGCAAACCGTCCTGATGGATGCCGGACGTGTGCGCGAAGGCGTTGGCTCCGACGATGGCTTTGTTGGGTTGGACCACCATGCCGGTGATTTTGCTGACCAGGCGGCTCGTCTTGGAGATCTCCTCCGTGTTGATCCTGGTGTCAGCACCGTAGAAATCCTTGCGCGTCCGCAGACCCAAGACGATTTCTTCCAGCGCGGTGTTACCGGCCCGCTCGCCGATGCCGTTGATGGTGCATTCGACCTGCCCGGCGCCCTCCAGCACGGCGGCCAAACTGTTGGCCACCGCCAACCCCAAATCGTTGTGGCAGTGCACGGATATCACCGCTTTCGAGCTGTTCGGCACTTTTTCCCTAATCCCGCGGATGAGCCTACCGAACTCCTGCGGGACCGCGTAGCCCACCGTGTCGGGAATGTTGATGGTCCCCGCTCCCGCCTCGATCACCGCCTCCAAGACCTCGTACAAATAGGAGGGGTCGGATCGGCTAGCGTCCATCGGCGAGAATTCCACGTCGTCCACATAGCTCCGCGCCCGTTGGACCATTTCGACGGCCCGTTTCTTGGCTTCTTCTCGCGTCATCCGAAACTGGTATTTGAGATGGATGTCGGACGTGGACAAAAACGTATGGATGCGGACCTTGGGTGCGCCTTTCAACGCTTCCCACGCGCGATCGATGTCTTCGGGTCTCGCTCGCGCGAGACTGCAGATGATCGGCCCTTCGACTTCCTGGGCAATCCGCCGCACCGCTTCGAAATCGCCGGGAGAGCTGTAGGCGAAGCCGGCTTCGATGATGTCCACGCCCAGCCGAGCCAGTTGCTTGGCGATCATCACTTTTTCTTCCACGTTCATGCTGGCTCCCGGCGACTGCTCGCCGTCCCGCAATGTCGTGTCGAAGATCCGGATCATCCGTGTCATGTCGGCACCCCCCTACCTGCGCGAGCAGACAATAGCGAACAACCCCCCTCGCTCGCGAAGCTATTCGCGACTAGCTACTCGCTGGCACAATTTCCGCTCAGAAATACAAAAGCCTCCATCCCGCCTCAGGGACGAAGGCTTCACGCGCTCCGTGGTACCACCCTGATTCAGCGACCGTCCCGACGTTCCCGCGGTCGGTCGCCCTTCCTTGCACCCGTATCGTGGGTGAGGCGGGGTCTGCTACGCGGGGCGCCTTGCACAAGGCCCAAAAGCCGCACCAGACGCCCCTTCACAAACCCGGCTCGGAGGCGAGTTCGGCGAGTCACGGGTTGGTTCGCACCGCCCACCAACTCGCTCGATTCCGTGCGGATCGCCTACTACTCCTCGTCGTCGCCGTTATTCTTTGCCGTTCAACAACGGCAGCTCGGTCTTCGCCTGGCTGCCGCGCTTCCCAAACATCTTCGTCAACAGTCCGAGACCACGTTCAATCGGCCCTGACACCGCGTACGCGGCAAAAATAACAAATAACATGACCTGAGGCCAAGCCATCACCAGCATAAGTCCGAGGATCACCCAGACTAGGTAGTTGAAGTGGCGGCCGCCTCTGAACTTCAGATCCTTGAAGCTGCGATACTTGATCGTGCTGACCATAAGGAACGCCAACGTCAGCGTGATGATCAGGATCAACAGCGGCTTGACTTCCGCCCCCATCCGCACGATGTGATGGTCGAAGATGACGAGCGAGGCGACCACCCCGGCCGCGGCTGGAATGGCCAGGCCCGTAAAGTATTTGCTGTCCGTGCTGGCGACAGTCGAGTTGAATCGAGCCAGGCGGACGGCCCCTAGGGCCACATACGCGAACATCACCGCGGCGCCGAACATGCCCTGCCCGCTGAGCGCCCACGAATAGATCAACAGGCCCGGAGCCACTCCGAACGACACCACGTCGGCCAGCGAATCGTATTCCAGGCCGAACTGGCTCGTGCTGTTCGTCAGCCGCGCCGATTTTCCATCCAACACGTCGAATACCATCGCCACAAGGATCGCGATCGCTGCCGCGAGATAGTTGGCGTTGAAGACCGCGAGAATGGCGAACACGCCGCAACACAGATTTCCGGTCGTGAACAGGTTCGGAATCAGATTGACGGCCCGCCGCCGTCTCCCAACCCTCGCGAAGGCCCCGCGGAATCCGGTTGTTTTCACCGAAACTCCCCCACGACGGTCTCGCCGCCTTTGACCCGGTCGCCCACCGCCACACGCAGCGCGGTGCCCAACGGTAGGAATGTGTCCATCCGTGAGCCGAACCGAATCAATCCAAACCGCTCCCCCCGCTGAACCGTCTCGCCCGGAGAGACCCAGCACACAATGCGGCGCGCGATTATACCCGCCACCTGGACACAGAGCACCTTGGCGCCGCCGGCGGTCCTGAGCATGAGCGCATTCTGCTCGTTCCTCAGACTAGCTTCCGGCCGGTTGGCAGCCACAAAGCGGCCCGGCTGATAGATCACGTCTTCGACCGTTCCCTCACAGGGAATCCGGTTGACGTGCACGTCGAAAATATTGAGAAAAATGCTCAGCCGGATGCTCCGCTCCTTGAGAAACCGCGGCTCGTATTCTTCATCGATGGCGATGACCTTGCCGTCTCCAGGAGCGACGATCAACCCCGGTCCCTGCGGGATGGTTCGCCTGGGATTCCGGAAGAACCATGCGGTAAAGAGCGTGAGCGCACCGAACACCGTCGCGGCGACCGGCCAGCCCAGCCACCCACCGGCGAGTGTAAGACCGCCCGCCGTTCCCACAAAGGGAATTCCCTCTTTGACGATCGGGAGACCGGCCGCGCGATCTGCCATGGCGCAATCAATTCTTCGATTTATCGACCAGCTTGTCCTTCTTCAGCCAGGGCATCATAGCGCGCAATCTGGCGCCAACGTCTTCGATCGGATGGGCTTCGCCTTTGGCCAGCAATGCGTTGTAGACGGGACGATTGGCTTGATTCTCCAATACCCACTCTTTCGCGAACTGGCCGCTTTGAATCTCCGAGAGAATTTTCCGCATCTCCCGTTTGGTCTCTTCCGTGATGATCCGCGGCCCTCGCGTCACGTCGCCGTACTTCGCGGTCGTGCTGATGGAGTAGCGCATGTTGGCGATGCCGCCCTCATAAATGAGGTCCACAATCAATTTGACCTCGTGCAGGCACTCGAAGTACGCCATCTCCGGCGAGTAGCCGGCTTCCACCAGGGTTTCAAATCCGGCTTGAATCAGTGAGGTGAGCCCGCCGCACAGGACAACCTGCTCCCCGAAGAGATCGGTCTCCGTTTCCTCCCGAAAGGTGGTCTCGATCACGCCAGCACGTCCGCCGCCGATCGCACTTGCATAGGCCAACCCCACTTGTCTCGTATTGCCGCTAGGGTCCTGGTGAATCGCCAGCAGCACCGGTACGCCGCTGCCTTTGGTGTATTCCGACCGCACCAGATGCCCCGGCCCCTTGGGCGCAACCATAAAGACATTGATGTTCGCGGGCGGCACAATCTGGCCGAAGTGGATGTTGAACCCATGGCCGAACGCCAGGTAGGCACCCGCCTTCAGATGGGGTGCGATCTCCTGCCGGTAGATGGCCGGCTGAGCCTCGTCCGGCGCCAGGATCATGACCACGTCAGCCATTTTGACCGCATCGGCGACGGGCATTACCTTCAGTCCGCTCGCTTCCGCTTTCTTCCATGAATTCCCTTCCCGCAGCCCAACGACCACCTGGACCCCGCTCTCCTTCAGGTTGAGGGCGTGCGCATGGCCCTGGCTGCCGTATCCGATCACGGCAACTCGCTTGCTGCGAATCTGCTGCAGATCGGTATCCTTGTCGTAATAGATTTTCATCGTCAAAACTCCTCGAGCGCAGGCTGTAGGCGCTGGGCTATAGGCGATGGACACCATCGCCAGGTCCTCCCCCTGCCTATCGCCCAGTACCTATAACCCATAGCCTATTCGCCTATTCTTTTGCGACCCGCTTCGGCTGAGCGGCGGCCGGTCTGATGGGCTCTCGGGCGATGGCGACCCGGCCGGTCCTGACCAATTCCTTGATGCCAAGTGGCTGGAGCAGATTGATAATTGCTTCGATCTTCTTGGGATCTCCCGTCACCTCGATCGTATAGGTCGTCGGCGTGGAATCGATGACGTTGGCGCGGAAAATGTCGGCGATTCGCAGGGCTTCGGCGCGGTCCTCGGATTTGGTGTGCACCTTGATGAGCGCCGTTTCGCGCGACACGAACTCGCTTTCGTTGAGGTCCACCACCTTGATCACGTCGATCAGCTTGTTGAGCTGTTTGACGATCTGCTCGATGATCCGGTCGTCGCCCGAAGTGACGATCGTCATCATCGACATCGACGGATCGAGGGTGGGGGCCACCGAGAGGCTCTCGATGTTGAAGCCCCGCCCGCTGAACAGCCCGGCTACGCGCGAAAGGACGCCGAACTTGTTTTCCACCGTAACGGAGATGATGTGTTCCATACGGCTAATAGCCGACAGCACATAACAAGGTAGCTGGCAGCTCTGAGCTACGAGCTATTCGCTATTTGCGCCCACTCGATCACGCGGTGAGCACCGTGTCTTTGTCCTCCGGCGTCACCGGCGACGGCGTCGCCTGCTTCTTCTTCAGCTCCGGGGGATCGGCCAGGATCATTTCATGGTTGCAGCCGCCAGCCGGAATCATCGGATAGCAGTTTTCGTACTGGTCCACCAACACGTCGACGACCACTGGCCCATTCACGGCGAGGGCTTCCTTCAGCACGCCGTCCAAGTCCGAGACCCTCTCCGCCCGCAGACCGACTGCCCCATAGGCTTCCGCCAACTTGACGAAGTCCGGCACCACATCCAGGTAGCTCGATGCATATCGTCCTTCATAGAACAGATCCTGCCACTGGCGCACCATGCCATGGAACCGGTTGTTGATGATGACCAGCTTTACCGGCAGCTTGTTCACGACGGCCGTCGCCATTTCCTGCATATTCATCTGTACGCTGCCGTCGCCGGCGATGCAGAGGACCAGCCGATCGGGAAAGGCCGCCTGGGCGCCCAATGCGGCGGGGAATCCGAACCCCATCGTGCCCAGCCCACCCGAGGTCAGCCATCGGTTCGGCCTGGCCAGTTTAAAATACTGCGCCGTCCACATCTGGTGCTGACCCACATCCGTGGACACAATCGGATCGCGATCCTTCGTCAATTCGTAGAGCCGTTTGATCACGTGCTGCGGCTTGATTGGGCCCTGCGGATCCTGCTCGTAGGTCAGAGGATGGGCCTTCTGCCATTCGCGGATCTGGTCCCACCACGGCTTCCGAAGCTCTTTCTGATCCCCATTCACCGTCGCCCGCAGGATCTGATTCAACTCCCGCAACACCCGTTTGCAATCGCCTACGATCGGAATATCGACATGAATATTCTTCCGAATGGAGGTCGGATCGATGTCGATGTGAATGATTTTGGCATACGGGCAGAACTCCGAGACCTTGCCGGTGACCCGGTCATCGAAGCGTGCACCGACCGCGATGACCAGATCGGAATAGTGAACCGCCATGTTGGCCCAGTAGGTGCCGTGCATACCCATCATACCCAGGCAGAGCGGATGCTCGCCGGGAAACGCCCCCAGGGCCATCAAGGTCATATCCACCGGGATCTGAGTCAGTTCCGCCAGCTCCAACAGCTCCTGGGAAGCACCGGAGAAAATCACCCCCCCGCCGACGTACAGGATCGGCTTCTTGGCCTTCATAATAGCTTCGGCCGCCTGTTTAATCTGCCATTTGTTTCCGTCGTACGTCGGATTGTACCCCCGGATCGACACTGAGTTCGGGTAGTGGAAGTCAGCCTTGTTCATCGACACATCTTTCGGAATGTCAACCAAGACCGGGCCCGGCCGGCCGGTCGTAGCGATATAGAAAGCTTCCTTGATCGTGACCGCCAGGTCGTTTGCATCCTTCACGAGAAAGTTGTATTTGGTACAGGGCCGGCTGAGCCCGATGTTGTCCGCTTCCTGAAACGCATCGTTTCCGATCAGGCTGGTCGGCACCTGGCCGCTGAAGCACACCAACGGGACAGAATCCATATAGGCGTCAGCCAGAGCAGTGATTACATTGGTCATGCCCGGCCCAGACGTGACAAGCGCGACGCCGGCCTTCCCGGTAGCCTTGGCATAGCCTTCGGCCATGTGTCCAGCGCCCTGCTCATGCCTCGTCAGGATCACTTGAATGTCCTTCTGCTGATGCAAGACGTCGAAGATCTTCAAGACGACCCCACCCGGCAAGGCGAAGATGGTCTTCACTCCTTCACGGCGGAGGCATTCGACAAAAATCTCTGCACCGGTGAGCTTCATAACTCCCCCCTTGCTCCCCACCGTCTCAGCTCTACGACAAACTCCGCACCTTTTGCCACGTTACGAGAAACGGCGCCCGACACTCTCTCCGATCCTACTGAAAAATCAATGATTAAGATGGGCGATGGTACCATCGCCTACCGGTGGCGTCAATAGGAATCACGGCGAACCGGAGAAAAACGGCTCGGTGACAGCCTGAGCCGCTTCATGCTACGCTTTGTTCGACCTTCTGGTCCGAGAAGGCTCGTTCGGACACATGAGCGCGATATCCCCGATCCGGGTTACGGTTCTCTCCAGGCGAGACTGTCACTGGTGTGAAGTTGTCCATCAGATGGCGCAGAGGCTCCAGTGCGAGATGGCATTTGAGCTCGCCAAGGTGGATATTGACACCGACTCACGCCTGGCTAACCGCTACGGGAACCGTATTCCGGTTGTGTTGATCGATCAGGTGGAAAGCCTGTCGGGCAAGATGACTGAATGGGACCTACGACGAGCGATTCTAAAGGCGCGCCGGAGGAAACCTATAAGCCGGATTCTGTTCCATCTGAGAAAGACTCTCGGACGGTGGTGATCATTTCTCTGGGACCCGGATCGCTCCGGGCCTCAAGCGACCTACCCGAGGACCTCGGCCGGGCCAGCCTTTCCGAATCCGGTCGGCATGCCGACCGTTCCGGTCGTCCTCCTATTTGGTCTTGCTCCGGGCGACGCTTACCGTGCCATTTGTGTCGCCACAAACGCGGTGGGCTCTTACCCCGCCGTTTCACCCTTGCCTGATCCGAAGACGACCGAATGGAGTCCATATCGTCTCGGCCATCGGCGGTCTGTTCTCTGTGGTGCTGGTGTCGGATCGCTCCGCCTGGGAATTACCCAGCGCCCCGCCCTCGGAGTCCGGACTTTCCTCCCACCGGGAACCCCGATGAGCGATCACCCGATCTCCTCCAACGCGCAGGGTCAGTATAGTCGTGAATCGTGACTGCTGCAAGCGCGGCGATGGGGAGCAGGCCCGCGGCAACGTCTCCGTGTCGTTAAGAAAAGCACCACCACATGGCTCAACGGCATGATCAGGGGCCGAAGGAGAATCCGATCTACTCGGCCGGCAAATTGGCCGCGGCGGCAGGAGCGTCAACAGCACTGACGCCTATTGGGCCGGATCGCGAAGGAGGCATGTCGGCGAGGTAAAACTGTGCGTCCTTCAGGAGTTGATCCTTCAGCGAGAGCAAACAACGCTCGGTGACTTGTCCTTGCAGTTCTTCAACGGCCAAGGGAGTGGCGCTGAACAAGTGATAATAGGCTGTCCCCTTGGATGATGCCTGATACTGCCTGATCTGGCCGTCCCACCGTTGCAGGTTCAACGTCATCTGCGCCTCATAGTTCGCATTGCAGGAGAAGGAGCGGAGTGGCCAAGAACATCGGCGCGCCGATGAGGAACCCCTTGAAGGCCGCCTTACCGGCGTGAGAATCCACGGTCTGCCGCATCGACAGGCGAGCGACCACATGCTCCCGGTCGACCAACAGCGGCTGGATGTGCGCAGGAAAGAGGAGCTACGAACAGACGCTGGTGTCGTACAGGGCGCTCAATAGGCGGCGCTCTTGATCGGAGTTCGGATTGAGCGGAGCCCCGTTCTGCTCGATGAAGATAGTGTGCAGCACAGCCGGGACTCACGCCTCGGTCGGTAAGCGCGCTCGCGGTCGGCGCAGCGGGCGAAGCAATCTCAGCCACCTGGGTCCACCGTGTGCACCCGCCGCAAGAGACCGCCAAGGCCGCGCAAGCGGTGGCGGTTGCGCAGCGGGTCTCACACAGGATCCGTCGCGTCGCGATAACGGCCGTGCGCGCATGTCAAAGGTGCCCTCCCTTGTTAAAAAAAGAAAAACGAAAAGCCCGCGAAGGGCAAACTGGAGTTGATACCGAGGTTCAGCATGCGTGTGCCGGCACGGCATTGGAAATGTGATGGAACCGATACCCGACATTGAGCACCGTCTGATGGGTCAGGAACCACGAGACGCCAACCCCGGCCGTCATGATGAAGTTGAGCCGAGACGACTCTTTGGGAATGCGTCCGCCCAGGTCGTTCCAGAACGGGCCGCCGGCGAACTCGACATAAGGCCGCAGGCGATCGAGTGCGACGCACGTGTATTTGATTTCGGGTGTGAACCCAATACCATGTGTGAGAACCGGTTCGCGAAACTCGATGCAGACCGCTTCGGCGCCGACCGTGGTCTGCCCCTGATACCAACCGTCTCCGACCAGCTCATGCAGCACCATCTCCCACAACGGCATGAGCGCCGGACCTTCCTGTTCGGTTACGTGGTCCTTCGTAAGTCGGTGCGGAAGCAGGTAGCCGGCGGTCAACCTGAGCTCTTGCATGCTCGCAGGGAAATGCGGTTTGATCTCCTCGGCCTGGCTGTCGACGGTTGAACTGACGAAACCGCTCGCCAGAACCATGAACAAAACAAGAACCCGTGCCCTCATGCAAGAAGGCTGTTCGTCGTCCTAGTGGTTGAAGAAACATGCGCCTGGACCGCCGACGCGAGTGCCCACACAAAGCTAACAGAAGCTTGCGCGTTGTCCAGGAAGGAAAACCACACCAGGAGAGCCAATCACAGCCCGAGCAGTTGGCACAGTCGGCGGTCCAAGGACTGTACGGCGCTGCTCCCAACCCGGCATCTGAAGAAGATTTGAAGATTAAAGGGGTCGCGAGAAGATTAAAAGGGTTGGGAGCCTTTTCACGCTCGAGAACCTTTTCTGGCCGACTCCATGCTCCACAAATCTCTGCAGCCAACGATCGCGCGCACAGAGTTGTCGGACAATCCTGTGGCAACTTGCTGCACGCGGAAAGACTCCCGCCCCACTCTTGTCCAAATAAGTTCTTAAAACACCTCCGGCTTGTGAGTAGGATGAGCTGTTCACCAACACCCGTCCAGGGCGTAGCCGCGCCGTGCCACCCACAAGCCTGAGGTGCCTTATGGTAACCGTTGCGAGTTGCTTTGCACAAATCCTGGCCCTGATCGATCGAGCGGACTTCGCTCGCGCCATCCGGCAGCACGCCGCCGAGCGAGCGGCCAAGGGGTTCGGCTGCTGGGACCACTGTGTGGCCATGCTCTTCTGCCAGATGGGCAGTGCCCACTCTCTGCGGGAGATCTGCGGCGGTCTCGCCACCGCCCTGGGCAAGCTGGTGCATCTGGGCGTGCGGCGGACGCCGACCCGCTCGACGCTCGCCTATGCCAATGCCCATCGGCTGTGGAACCTGTACGAGACCCTCTTCTATCAGGTGCTCGCCCGCTGTCAGACGGTGACGAGCCGTGAAGCGGCGCCGGTTCTAATTCAAGCACCCGCTGCGGACGCTGGATACCACCATCATCGAGCTGTGTGCCGCGGTGTTTGATTGGCCCGGCTCCTGCGGACCCAAGGAGCCATCAAGCTGCACCTCCAGCTCGATCACCAAGGCTGCTTGCCCTGTTGGGCCCTCGTCACCGAAAGCGACGTCAATGATGTCCGCGTGGCCCAGATGCTGACCTTCACCCCGGGACGATCGTGGTGGTCGACCGCGGGTACCTGGACGATGCCCTCTATCAGCGCTGGACGGTGACCGACGAGGGGTTCGTCACGCGTCCGCGCACCAATATGCTGTATGACGTCCTGGAGTGGCGTCCGGTACCCACCCGTGGCCCGGTCTTGTCCAATGAGGTGATTCGCTTTGACCAGTTCGCATGCGGCCGACCGCTGCACCGTGCCGCTGCGGCAGGTGACGATTTGGGACGAGACGCAGCAACGCCGGGTGACGTTCCTGACGAACCTGATGCACCTCGCCGCTAGCACAATTGCCGCCATCTATAAGGAGCGGTGGCAGATTGAGCGGCTCTTCAAGGCCTTGAAACAACACCTCAAGATCATGACCTTTGTGGGCCCCAGTGAGAACGCGGTGCAAGTGCAGATCTGGATCGCCCTAATCGCGATGTTGCTGCTGAAGTTTCTGCAACTCAAGTCCACGTGCCCCTGGAGTCTCTCGAACCTCGCGGCCTTGCTCCGCTTCAACCTGTTGACCTATCGGGACCTGTGGGCATGGTTGGATGCGCCATTTGAACGCCCGGTGCCGAGGCCGGTCCCCATCCAGGGCATGCTGTTCGCCAGGTGATCTTAGACAGCAGCACGGGCAACCTCATCCGAGCAACGGAGCCGAAGCCGTCTGAAACGCACAATTCACGCGGGGAAGATGCTGAAGGACAGATTGTTTTGGACAGCAGTGCTTTCGCCCTCTTTTCGTTCGACCCCCTTTTCATTGCCTCGCGTTGGCGGATTGACTTTTCGTCTACGGTTCTTTACCTACTGGCAGACACTTCTTGTGGCTGCGTTCTTGAACACAACGGCAGGATGTCTCGCCGAGCAGGCGGATTTGTGGCAAACCAACCGGGAGTTGCAGAAGACTCATCAGGAGTTGCAGCACAAGATCCAGAAGGCCAAAGAGGAAATCGATCGGATGGTGGGGGAAACGCGTGCGCGCCTGGCCGAAGAGATTCGGAGCGTGAAGGAGGAGCAGTTGCCCAGCCTTCGAGGAGACATCCAGGTGACGGCGCATCAGGCCATGCAGTTGGTCCGGTCTCAAGAGGACAAGCTCGCTAGGCTGGAGCAGATGGTGCACAAGCTGGAGAACGAGCAGCTACCTTCCCGCAACAGGCTCGAAGAGCGGTTGGAAGCACTGGAGGAGACAACGAGTTCGCTAATGATCAAGGTTGAGGAGATCTTGAAACAGCTCAAGGCAGTAGAACGCCGCTGACACAGGATGAAAGCCGGTTACAGCGACATGCCCTCTTGCTCGGCAGCATGACGCCCTTATAGACTCCCCACCGGGCGGCTTGTTCCAACAGCTCCTGAATGAGCGTCTGATAGGGTTTGCCTGCTTCGACGCCATCCTCCGGAGCGTGCACAACAGGCGCGGCGACAGGCGGATGGCGATCAATTGTTTCGCGACCCCCGCACGTCTAGCCCTACGGAGCCCTTCAGCAGGGCCTACCATCCCTGATTCCTACTGCCCGCCGATCGGCGGCAGTTCAGAGCCGAGTCCGAGGCCGTTTTGCGGGTAGAGCGCCAACGCTTCGGGCATCCATTGCTGGAGTTGCTGGATGCGGGTGCCGTGGCTGGGGTGCGTCGAGAGGAATTCCGACGGAGATTTCCCACTGGAGAGCTGTTCCATGCGTTCCCACAAGCGAGGGGCTTCGCGCGGGTCATAGCCGGCCTGCGCGGCGAGCAGAAGGCCGATGTAGTCGGCCTCGGACTCATGCGCACGGCTGAACGGGAGCAGCACCCCGACCTGCACCCCGGCCCCGAGTGCGGCCATCGCACCTTGCGAGAGGAGCGGGCTGCCGCCGCTTGCCCCTAACGCGATATTCGCCGCCTCCAACCCGATCTGCGCGACGATGTTCTGGCTCATGCGTTCGGCGCCGTGCCGCGCCAGCGCGTGCACGACTTCGTGCCCCATCACGGCCGCCAGCCCGGCTTCGTTTTTGGCCACCGGGAAGATGCCGGTGTAGACCGCGATCTTGCCGCCGGGCAGCGCGAAGGCGTTCATGGTTTTATCGTCCTTGATGACCGTGACTTCCCACTCGAATTGTTTGGCCATCTCCGCGTACTTGGACCGCTTGGCGGCCTCGATGACCCGCTGCGCCACGCGTTTCACCGGCTCGACCTCGCGCGGGTCCTGGGAGAGTTTGACCTTGGGGTCGTTTTTCACCTGCGCATAGGCCTGGGCGCCAAGTTGCAGTTCTTGAGAGATCGGCATCATCAGCAACTGGGATCGTCCCGTATAGGGATTGGTCTCGCAAGCTATCAGGCCCGCTACCGCCACGCTCACAACGGCGATCAGACTCATTATTTTGTTCATGTTGTTCATGCCACCACTCCTTCACCCGGCCGAAATTGACCGGTACTCAGGGCTCTGCTAGATTAGCGCCACGCAACCATCAAGTCCACGTGGAACCGTCCTCTTTGACCGACCAAGCCAGCTTTTCCGGCGTCAACCGCATCGGCATGGATGAGTCCGGGAAAGGCGATTATTTCGGCCCTCTGGTCGTCGCGGCGGTGTTTGTCGATGCGACGACGGAATCCGAGCTTCGCCTGATGCAGGTGCGGGACAGCAAGAAGATTTCCGATGGCCGGATTCTCGAACTGGCGCCGGACATTCGTGCAATCTGCCCGCACAGCGTGGTAGCCATCGGGCCCCAGCGCTACAACGAGCTGTATCGGAAGATCAAGAACCTGAACCGGCTGCTGGCCTGGGGGCACGCCCGCGCTCTTGAAAACGTCTTAGAACGAGTCGAGTGCGGTTTGGCCATCGCCGATCAGTTCGGCGATGAGCGGTTCATCCGGCACGCGCTGCAGGAGAAAGGCCGGAGCGTCCGGCTTGTGCAAATGCCGAGAGCCGAATCCGATGTGGCCGTCGCGGCCGCATCCATCGTGGCGCGCGCCGAGTTTTTGCTTCGCTTGAAACGACTATCCGATGAGGTGGGGACAACGCTGCCCAAAGGCGCGTCACCGGCGGTGGAGCTGGCGGCACGGATGATTGTAAAGAAGCACGGGCAGGAACGGTTGAAGAGCGTCGCGAAGCTGCATTTCAAAACCACCCAAGCGGTGCTGGCGGGTTAGCACGCTAGACCGCCTCGCCGACCTCGTCGTCAGCCTTCTCGGCGCCGGGGGCGACCCTCACATCTTCCACTGGCCCGCCGTCCCAGTACAGCATCCGATGGCAATAGGGACAGGTCTGCAACTCGGTAGATCGTTTGACCTCGGCGACGAGCTGCGGCGGCACCTGCAGCCGGCACCCTTGGCAGACGCCGTCCCGCACCGGCGCCAGCGCCATGTCTTTGCGCACCGCCTTGAGTTTGGTGTAGCGGTCGAAGAGCCCCTTGTCGATCGTGGCGGCCAGCTCCCGCTGCTTGCGGTCCAACTCCGACAGTTCCGCATCCAATTTCGTCTCCAGCTCTTCGAGCGTTTTCTTTTCCCGGCCGAAGGCGCGCTCCGCTTCCGTGACCTTGGCCTGAGCATCCTTGGCGGTTCGCTGCATCTGCTCAATCTTTTCCATAAGGATCAGGATTTGCTCCTCAATTTCCCCCTTTTTCTTGTTCGCCATCTCGATCTCGAAGAGATACGCCTGATATTCTTTGTTAGTCTTGAGCTCGCTCAGACGGGCTTTCAGCTTCTCCGTCTGCGACTCGTGGGCTTCCAGATCCCGCTCGCGCGCGCGACGTTCCTTGACTAGCGCCTCCACCGAATCGGTGGTCTCTTTGAGAAGCCGGGCGGCTTCTCGCAGGGGCGCCTCCGCCTCGGCCAGTCGCTCAGGGATTTTCCGTCGTTGTTCCCTGATCTCGGCGATCCGAAGATCCAGAGTCTGGAGTTCGATGAGGGATGAAAGATGGGGATTCAAATGGAGCCCTTGCTTTCCGCGGTCTGTGACGAGCACCTGGATAGTCGCTCGGCGTTCCCCCGGCGGCGTGGTGGGCCCACTAGGACTCGAACCTAGGACCAACTGATTATGAGTCAGCCGCTCTGACCACCTGAGCTATGGGCCCGCCTCAGCCGCGGGCCAGGCATTTGTCCCGAGTCCCGCGCGTCTCGCCTGTGTGCCCGATCCTCCATTTCGCACGGTATTCTACAGGCTTTCGACGAAGCTGCGCAATTTCTTGCTGCGGCTCGGATGACGCAACTTGCGGAGCGCTTTGGCTTCGATCTGCCGGATCCGTTCTCGCGTGACCTCGAAGTCCTGTCCGACTTCCTCCAGGGTATGGTCCGTCGCTTCGCCGATCCCGAAGCGCTTGCGCAACACCTTCTCCTCCCTGGGCGTCAGCGTCTCCAGGGCGCTGTTGATCTGGCGTTGCAGATCATAGCGGATCGCTGCTTCAAGCGGGGAGATCGCCTTCTTGTCCTCGATGAAGTCGCCCAAATGGCTGTCTTCCTCCTCGCCGATGGGCGTTTCAAGCGAAATGGGTTCACGGGCGATCTTCAGGATCTTACGCACCTTGTCCAAGGGGAGATCCATGCGCTCGGCGATTTCCTCGGGGGTCGGCTCACGCCCCAGTTTCTGCACCAGGTGGCGGGAAGTCCGGATGAGCTTGTTGATCGTCTCGATCATATGCACCGGGATGCGGATGGTCCTCGCCTGGTCCGCAATTGCCCGGGTGATGGCCTGGCGGATCCACCAGGTCGCATAAGTGCTGAACTTGTAGCCGCGTTTGTATTCGAATTTGTCCACCGCCTTCATCAGGCCGATGTTGCCCTCCTGAATGAGATCAAGAAACTGCAGGCCTCGGTTCGTGTACTTCTTGGCGATGCTGACCACCAGCCGCAGGTTGGCTTCGACCAACTCTGCCTTGCCCCGCTTGACCTTTTCTTCGGCGATGTCCAGATGGCGGACGGCTTCTTTGATTTCCTCGGCCGAGACAAGCGCCTCTTCGGTTTCCAATTGCCGGATCCGGGCGCGAGCCGCCTGAAACGTCTTCTTCAATTCCTGAAGCGTCTCCTCCGACAGACCGGTCTTGCGCTTCACGGCTAGCAGATCGCGACGGCTCCGCCCCAGCCGCCGGAGCAGTTCGAGCCCCGTCTCGCCCGACACGCCGAGCTTCCGCTGGCATTGCGCGATTTCGCGCTCGGCCGCTCGGATCTGTTGCGCCAGATCGCGGACCCGCTGGACCATCCGATCCTTCAAAACGGCGTGCAGGTTGACCGACTCCATCTTTTCCACGACCTGCTGCCGGATGGCTTCGATCTGCTTCTTGATTTTCTTCTGCCGGACCGGATCGTTGCCCGCATGTCGGCTCTTTTCATAGAGGCTCTTGAGCGTGGAAGACACTTTCCGGACCGCGTTCAGCGCGTCGAGCGTCTTTCGCTTCAACTCCTCATAATCGCGCTCGACCTCTTCTTCCTCGAACTCCTCCTCCGTCTCCGTGACGGGGACGATCTCCCGGACATCGATCTTTCCGTGCTTGAGCTGGTCACGCAACGACAAGACAAATTCGATCGTCATCGGCATGCCGTACACGACCGAAGCGATTTCTTTTTTCCCCTCCTCGATGCGCTTGGCGATCTCGATCTCGCCTTCCCGGCTGAGCAGCGCGACGCTGCCCATTTCTTTCAGATAGAGCCGGACCGGATCGTCCGTGCGGCTGAGTGCGCCGGGCGAGAGATCGATCTCCTTTTCGCCTTCTTCAATCGTCTCGCCGTCCTCGATCTCTTCAGCCGTCTCTTCGTGTTCGCCCCCCTTCTGGAAGCGTTCGCCGTCGGCCGTATCGACAATCTCGATGTCCATTTCGCCGAACATCGTCATGAGATTCCCGAATTGTTCGGAGGACACCACCTCGGCCGGTAACGTGCTGTTCAGTTCGTCGTACGTCAGAAACCCCTTCTCCTTCCCGAGCGAGATCAGCTTCTTCACCTCGCCGATCAATTCTTGTTTCGGCATAACGACTCCTTCGCAGACAACATTACACGGCGGACGACCGGACCGCGGCTTTTCTGATGCGCCATTCGTTGACCTGAGCGTTCAAGACCCGGACGTCATCGACCCGCCCCTCGCGCTCCGCTGCTTTGAGTTGCGCGATCAGCTCCCGCAACCTCGTTTCGGCCCGCTTGCGCTCCAGGACGGCCAGGCAGTCCCTGATATACCCTTGGATATCGTCATAGGGTTGGTCCGCCAGCGACAGTTCGGTGGCCAACGGCCCGCATTCGGCATCATCGATCACCTCGTCCAGCACTTCCTGCAACCGAACCCGCCCGTCCCAATCGAGGTTCTTGAGCGCGCTTTCGACAATTCGGCGACAGGCTTGGTCCGAAAACAGCTCGGGCCGGAGTCGCCGGACGTCGGCCGGCGACAGCCGTCCGTGCAGCAGAAAGTGGACAAGATCGCGCTCCTCGGGGTTGATCTTGGGGCGCGCCGGTGACGACCGGGGCTGAGCGGCCCGGCCGTTCCATCTGGTCTTGGATTCTCGAGCCAGCAGGGCGGGATAGCGCTCGATCAGCCGCTGTTGACTGATCCCCAAGCGTTCCGCCACGACGCGGAGGCGTTCTTCCTTTTCGATCGGGTGGGTGCTCTTTTGAAGCACTCGCAAGATGTCGTCCACGCTTCTGATCCGATCTTCGATGGTTCCCGATCCCGCATTCTTCAGACAATGTTCCAGAGCGAAATCGAGCAGGCTGGGCGCCCGTTCCTGCAACGCAAGGAACGCCTCCGCTCCGCGCACTCTGACAAAAGTATCCGGATCGTCGCCGTCGGGCAGCGACACGACCCGCACGGCGATCCCGCTGTTCACGAACAGATCCAACGATCGCAGCGCAGCCCGAACTCCGGCCTGATCCGGATCGAACAGGAGCACCACTTTGGACACGACCGGACGGATCTTCTGGATGTGGTCGGCAGTCAGGGCCGTGCCGAGCGTCGCCGCGACGTTGCGGATGCCAACCTGATGCAGAGCGATCACGTCGAAGTAGCCTTCGACAATGACGAGGCTGCCGGTCTTTCCCGCGGCTTCGCGCGCCAGATCCAATCCGAACAGCGTCTGGCCTTTCTTGAAGAGCGGCGTATCGGGAGAGTTCAGATACTTCGGCGTTCCTTTCTCCAGCACCCGACCACCGAATCCGACGACGCGCTTCCGCTGATCGCGGATGGGAAACATCACGCGGGCACGGAACACATCGTAGTATCCACCTGCGCCCGAGCTTCCCTGCACTGGCTTGCGGGCTGCCGCCAGGCCCGCCGCTGCCAGGTCGCCGGGATTAAATCCCTCGCGGGTCAACGCCTTCACCAGCATGTCCCACCCCGGCGGGGCAAAGCCGAGCCCGAATCGCTCACTGATCTCCGGCTGAATACCGCGTCCGATTAGATACGCCTGCGCCTCCTTGCCCGGCCTCGTACCCCACAGATTATGCTGAAACCATGCCGCGGCGGCCTGATTGACTTTCTCCAAGAGCGCCCGATTGGCCGCGTGGGGGTCCAGTCCCTTGCCCGCAAGGTCCGGCACGACCACCCCGACCTGTTGGCCGAGTTGGCGAACGACTTCGGGGAAGCTGGCACCGGTCATTTTCATCAGGAACGAAAAGACGTTCCCGCCGACTTTGCAGCCAAAGCAATGAAAAATCTGGCGTGACGGACTCACGTTGAAAGAAGGCGTTTTTTCGTGATGGAAAGGGCAGAGACCCCGGAAGTTTTGTCCGGCCTTGGAGAGGGCGACGTGCTGGCCGACCACCTCCACAATATCAACCCGGTCCCGAATTTGGTTGATGATCTCGTCAGCGATCAGGCCCTGCCCCACAGCGGCACAGACTCCGTCTGGTTGAGTGTACTCTCCGACAGAACCCGGACAGGTATCGGCCGGCGGATCGGAAAAATTGACCGGTCAACCTAACAAACGAACCGGCAAACTGTCAATGCGACGGGCCAGCACCTCACCCGGGCGGCCAGGTCATGTGTCGGCCGCCAAGCAAATGAAAATGAAGGTGAAACACCGTCTGCCCGCCGTACGATCCGACATTGGTGACGACCCGATAGCCGGCCTCCGCCAGACCCCGCTCTTTCGCAATCTCCTTGCAGGCGAGCATGAGATGGCCCAACAACCCGGCGTCGTTCTCGCCCGCCTCTTGCACAGACCGGATATGTCGTTTAGGAATCACAAGAATATGCGTCGGCGCTTGGGGATTGATGTCTTCGAAGGCCAGGGAAAGTTCGTCTTGACGAACTAGCTTCGCCGGCATGCTTCCTTCGACGATCCGGCAAAAAATACAAGTGTTCACGCGCGGCTCCTCACGGTTGGGCGGGACGCAACCCCGACTTGCCGTAACGTTTGGCCAATTCCTGATAGATCTCGTCGAGCGTGATCCGGTGATAACCCAGAACCAGCAAGGTGTGGAACAGCAGATCGGCCACTTCGTAAACGATATCCTCCCGCTTGCCGTTTTTGGCAGCCAGCAGGACTTCGCCCGCTTCCTCGGCGACTTTCTTAAGGATCCGATCGACTCCCCCTTCCAGCAAGGTGGAGACATAGGAGCCGGATTTCGGCGACGCGCACCGATCCCGAATCGTCTGATAAATCCGTTCCAGAATCCCGCCGAAGGCCTCGGTCGTTTTGCCCGTGTCGGGTGTCCCCTGGTCAGTCACACGGTTAAAAAAACAGGACCGCTCACCGGTATGGCAGGTCGGGCCGACCGGCTCGGCTTTGACCAACACGGTATCCCGATCGCAATCGACAAAGAGATCCTTGACCACGAGCCGATGGCCGGAGGTCTCCCCTTTTTCCCACAGCTTGTTGCGGGACCGGCTCCAAAAATGGACGGAACGGGTTTCCAGCGTCTTGTGGATCGCCTCTCGGTTCATGTACCCCAACATCAGAACCGTGCCGTCCCGCCAATCTTGGACCACCACGGGGATCAACCCTTGCTCGTCAAAAGTTATGGAACTCTGATCGTTCATTCTCGTTTGCCGACTATTCGCTATTGGCTGTTCGCTATCTTCTTGTGCATAGTCACCCAGCCGACGTTTCAGCCGGAACCATCCTCACCGCCACCCCGCGTTCACGCAAGTACCGTTTGACCTGAGGAATCGTGTGCGTCCGATAATGGAAGATCGAGGCCGCTAGGACCGCGTCGGCCCGACCGATGGCGAGCCCCTCGTAGAGATGCTCCAGCGTACCCGCCCCACCGGAGGCAATGACCGGAACGGACACGGCCCGGGCGACCGCCCGCACCAGTTCCAGATCGTACCCTTCTTGGGTCCCATCCCGATCCATACTGGTCAAGAGAATCTCTCCGGCTCCGTAGCTCTCCATGCGGCGGGCCCAGTCGATCACCGACAAGCCGGTCGAGTTCCGGCCGCCATGAGTGTAGACTTCCCACTCACCCGATGCGCCGGACGGTTCGCTGTTTCGGCACCGCTTGGCGTCGATGGCCACCACAATGCACTGCGTGCCGAACCGCTCGGCCGCCTGCCGCACGAATTCCGGATTCTCAACCGCGGCCGTATTGATGCTGACTTTGTCCGCCCCGGCTTTCAGCAACGCCCTGATGTCCTCCAAGGTCTTGACCCCACCTCCCACTGTGAGGGGCATAAAGACCCGCTCGGCGGTTCGCTCCACAACATCCAGGATTGTCTTGCGGTTCTCATACGATGCAGTGATGTCCAGGAAACAGAGTTCATCAGCGCCTTCCCGGTCATAGGCCGTCGCAACTTCGACCGGATCGCCGGCATCGCGCAGGTTGACAAACCCGACTCCCTTCACCACCCGGCCGTCCTTGACATCCAGACAGGGAATGATCCGTTTGGTCAGCATGGCCGTTTGCTTTGCAAGCTCCCAGCCCGCGGACGCCGCGCGAGGTTGAGTACTCAGCACCTTGAGCCTTGCGCCCCTAACCTGCGGC
The DNA here is from genome assembly GCF_976986435.1 of Nitrospira calida. Classification (NCBI taxonomy): domain Bacteria; kingdom Pseudomonadati; phylum Nitrospirota; class Nitrospiria; order Nitrospirales; family Nitrospiraceae; genus Nitrospira; species Nitrospira calida. Next base: position 813,592 of record NZ_OZ335950.1, on the reverse strand, counting down.
CGCGATCGCAGCCGCGAGGTCCAGCTTTCCCTCATAGAGGGCTTTCCCGACGATCGCGCCTTCCACGCGAGACCCCAGTGCCTTGATCGCCAGCACATCCTCCACGCTCGCGATGCCTCCGGATGCGATGACCGGGACTGCCGATGCGTCGACAACCTCCCGTAAGGCTGCCAGGTTGGGTCCGCTCAGCATCCCGTCTTTGGCGATGTCCGTGTAAACCACTGCACCTAAAGGATAACCCGCGAGGCTCTTGAGCAAATCCACCGCGCGGGTGTTCGACACGCTGGTCCAACCCCGCACGGCCACATGGCCATCACGCGCGTCCAACCCCAGGACGATGCGAAGCGGAAATTCCCGACATGCCTGCTCCAACAATGCCCGGTCGAGCAAGGCCGCCGTCCCCAACACCACCCGAGCCACACCGGCGTCCAGATAGCGACGGACCGTGTCCATCGTCCGAATCCCCCCTCCCACCTGCACCTTAGCCGACACCGCTTTCACGACGGCATCGATCCGGCCTAGATTTGTTGGCTCCCCCGCGACCGCTCCGTCGAGATCCACCACATGGATCAGCGCCGCGCCAAGCCGCTGCCAGCCCAACGCCACACCCAAAACATCGTCCGAATAGACGGTCTCGGCGGCCAAGTCTCCCTGTCGCAGACGGACACACCGCCCGCCTTTCAGATCGATTGCAGGAATCACCAGCATCGCCTACCGCCACTTGATCTGGTGCAGGATCGCTCTATGATGCCGTGCCGAACGGGAAGTCTCGTAAAACCAGATCCGCCCCATAGGCGGCCAATTCGTCGGCCGTCACGAACGCGCCCTTGCGCTGGATGAACCCGATCAGATCCTCGTTCATGGGGCGCTGCTTTTCGTAATAGTTCCCTTCCCACAGGACCGTTCCGTCCCGCGCCACCAATTTCATTTCGAATCCGACCGCGGCCGGATCAGCCCCCAACCGGCTCCCGACCCGCTCCTTGTACACCAACACCCTCCCGACCAACGCAGCATCCGCCGACATCCGGTCGGCAAGCCGTTGAGCCAGCGCTTCGCGAGAGAGGTTTTCATGCTTGCCGGACAACTCCTTCGCTACCTTGTCCGCTTCGTCCAGCGGCAGGATCAGCAACCCCTTCCTCGCCCGCAACCGATTCCAAATCATGCGGGTGACTTTTTCCGGCGCGGATGACGGCACAACCGACGTCGGGCGGGAGGCGGTTTCACTAGCCGGCGGAACGGCCACGGAAATATCGGAGGCCTTGGCGCCGGCCGGAACCTGGAAGCGCGGTTCCAGCGGATCAACCACCTGAGGCGTGGTCAAGGCGTCAAACGGCACCACGGCAATTGTCTGCACCCGATACTTTTCCAGATCCGGCGACGCCTTCACGGTGACTTTGGACGGCCCGCATCCACTCAGCACCGCCCCCGCCACAGACAAGGCCAACCAGACTGCGAGCGCGGCGCGGAACGGCCCGCTACCTGCAAGGCCCCGGCGGCGCTCAGTCATCCCCAATCTCCGAAGTTCTTGACCATTCGGAGACCCACAGCCTGGCTTTTCTCCGGATGGAACTGGCAAGCGACGATGTTGTCACGCCAGACGCTGGATGCAAACCGCAGGCCATAGTCGGTCACGCTGGCGACCACGGCCGGATCGTCCGGCTCCACATAATACGAATGCACGAAATAGCAGAAGCTCTCCGTCTCGATGTTCCGAAAGAGCGGTGCGGGTTTCTCGATCACGACGGCGTTCCAGCCTATGTGCGGAATCTTGAAGGCCGAGCCGTCGCTTTTTCCCGTGCCCCCGTTTCCCGCACCATCAAAGCGAAAGCGTTTGACCCGACCCGGGATGACATCCAGACCCTTGTGGACGCCGAACTCCTCGCTTTCGGTGAACAGGACCTGCAGGCCGAGACAGATGCCGAGAAACGGCTTGCCCGTCCCGATGGCGCGCCGGATTGGATCGATGAGATCGTACCGGTCGAGATTCGCCATGCAATCAGCAAACGCCCCGACGCCCGGCAACACGACATGCGTGGCATCGTGGATCACCCGCGGGTCTCGGGTAACGACCGCGCGATGCCCCACCGCTTCGAACGCCTTGTGGACGCTCCGCAGATTCCCCATTCCATAGTCGATTATGGCGATCATGACGAGCGTGATGCGTGACGCGCGGCGGAACGTGTTACGTTAAGTGGCCTTTTGTCGAAGGCACCCCCGCGATCCGGTCGTCAATGGAGGCGGCCTGGTCCAGCGCCTTGGCCAGCGCCTTGAAGACGGCTTCCATGATATGGTGGGGATTGCGGCCATAGAGCACATTGACGTGCAGATTGAGTGCGCCGTGCGCGACAAAGGCTTGAAAAAAATCTTCGAACAAACCCAGGTCAAACGACTTGATCTTGCGTTCCGGCAGATCAACCCGATAGACCAGATAGGGCCGTCCACTGAGATCGACCGCCACCTGCGCCAGTGTTTCATCCAACGGCACCGAAGCCCAGCCGAATCTCCGGATCCTTTCCTTCGTTCCCAGTGCCTGCTTCAGAGCGTCGCCCAGAACGATGCCGACGTCTTCGACGGTGTGATGGTCGTCGATGTCGATATCGCCCTTAGCCTGAACGGTCAGGTCGAAAAACCCGTGCTTGGCCAGCAACGTCAGCATGTGATCCAGGAACGGAATCGACGTACTGATCGTGCCCTGTCCAGTCCCGTCGAGCTGGAGATCGACCAGGACCTGCGTCTCCGCGGTCGCTCGTTGAACCGAGGCCCGCCGAGGGGCTCCCGCGCTCGTCATGAAAACCTGCTTTCCGCCGATTTGGCGTGGGCGTCGAACCCTTCGATGTGGGCGAGCCGTATCAGTTGTTCTTTTACCTTGACGAGTTCGTCCCGCGTGTAATGCACGATGTTGCTCATTTTCACGTAATCGTTCACCGACAACGCGGAGAAAAATTTCGCGGTCGTGCCCGTCGGCAACACGTGATTCGGACCCGCGACATAGTCGGCCACCGCAGGCGGCGTATAGCGGCCAAGAAACAGCGCACCGGCATGGCGGACTTTCTCTAGGTAATCGAACGGCCGGTCCACCGAGAGCGTCAAATGTTCCGGCGCGATCTGGTTGGCCAGGTCGATCGCCTCATCCAGCGTGGTCACGACAAAGGCGACGGCGTGGCGGGCAATCGACTTGGCCGCGATCTTCTCTCGCCGCAACTTCTTCACCTGCGCCTCGACCAAACGGACGACTTCCTTGGCCAGCCGCTCGGAGGTGGTCACGAGATAGACCTGCGCATCCTCGTCGTGCTCGGCTTCGCAGAGCAGATCGGCCGCGACGTGCGCGGGCTTGGCGTCGTCGTCGGCGATCACCAGCAGTTCGCTCGGCCCCGCCACCATATCAAGCCCGACCGTGCCGTAGAGCATGCGCTTGGCGGCGGCGACATAGACATTACCCGGCCCTATGATCTTGTCGACGCGGGGGATGGTCTTGGTTCCGTAGGCCAGCGCGCCGATCGCCTGCACGCCTCCGACGCGATAGATCTCGTCCACCCCCGCGATGTCGGCCGCCACCAGCAGATAGGGATTGATTCTGCCTTTCGGCGTCGGCGTGCACATCGCCACCCGTTTGACGCCGGCAACCTTCGCAGGGATGGCGCACATCAGGACCGAGGACGGGTACACGGCTTTGCCTCCCGGCACGTAGATGCCGACGGCGTCCAGCGGCGTCACGGTTTGGCCTAGCGTCGCCCCGTTGTCTTGATACATCCAGGTCTTCGTCCGCTGACGCTCGTGAAAGGCCGTAATGCGTTGCGCCGCGAAACGCAACGCGTCGCCCTCCTCCTTCCGGATGTGATAGTAAGCTTCTTTGATGTCTTCGGGCGTGACCCGAATATCCGCCGGTCCCAGTGAAACCCGGTCAAACTTTTTCGTATAGTACAAAAGCGCCCGGTCTCCACCTCGCTCCACCGCCTGCAAGATCGTTTTCACGCTCTTTTCGACGGCTCCGCCGCAGAGACGTCCGCGGGAGGTAATACGTTTGAGCGCCGGAGCGAAAGCTCGATCGGAAGCGGCGATGATTTTCATCTTGGCGCTCCTGTCTAAGCCAGAAAGAACATCCTCGCTCAGCACAGTCGTCGGCTGCGTCCTGACCGCATGGTTTGGCTGTTCGACGGAGCCTGCGAGCGCAACCGGGAAATGAACTCCGTCAGCGCCTCATGCTTCATCTTCAGACTGGCCCGGTTCACAATCAGCCGCGCCGTGGACCGCGCAATGACTTCCACCTCGGTCAAATCATGGGCTTTCAGCGTCTTCCCGGTCTCGACCAGATCGACAATGCGGTCGGCCAAGCCCACCACCGGGGCCAGCTCAATTGAGCCATACAGCTTAATGATTTCAACCGGGATCCCCATCCGGTTGAAATACCGTTCAGCGATGTTCGGATACTTGGTCGCAACCCTGATCTTGGAAGAAAGTCGGGTTCGCGATTCCCGGCCCCTCAGCGCGGCGACCGAGATTCTACACGCTCCGAAGCGTAAATCCAACGGCTCGTACACATCGCAATCCTGCTCCAAGAGCACGTCCTTGCCCACGATTCCCGCGTCGGCGGCCCCGTATTCCACGTAGGTCGGCACGTCGCTCGGCCTCACGATCAGCAAGGTCATATCACGCCCTGGACAGGCATAGACCAGCCGACGGCTTTCCGCTGAAAGGCCCGGGCTGGCGTAACCCGCCCGCCGGAGCAGCTTCAGGGTCGGCTCCAGCAGCTTCCCCTTCGACAAGGCGATGGTCAGCATGTCCCCTTCCTTGCGCCGACGCCGTCCATCCCGGTTTTTTTCCGCTCGATAACAGCTCCCAGACACCGCAATTTTTCTTCCATCCGTTCGTAACCGCGATCCAGATGGTAGACCCGAGAGACTTCCGTAACGCCTTCCGCCGCCAAGCCCGCCAGGACTAGGCCAGCGCTGGCGCGCAGGTCTGATGCCATCACCGGTGCTCCCGTCAGCCGCTCTCGCCCGGTCACTACAGCCCGGTTCCCCTCCACTCTGATATTGGCGCCCATGCGCCGCAATTCCTCCACGTGGATGAACCGGCTTTCGAACACCGTTTCCGTAATCACACTGGTTCCCTGGGCTACGCTCATCAAGGCCACCATCTGAGCCTGCATGTCAGTCGGAAATCCTGGATAGGGGCAGGTCCTGACGTCGATGCCGTGCGGACGGCGCCCGGCCTTCACGCTCACACTGTCTCTGTCTTCGGCGACGTCGAGTCCGCTTTCGCGCAATTTGATAAGCACCGCTTCTAAGTGGTCGGGACGGCAGCCCTCTACACGAACCTCGCCTCCCGTAATGGCTCCGGCGATCAGGTAGGTGCCAACTTCGATGCGATCGGGGATGATCCGATGATCGGCCCCGTGCAAAGCCGCCACCCCTTCGACCGTAATGATGTCGGTGCCAGCTCCCACAATGCGCGCTCCTCGTTTGACAAGAAACTCGGCCAGATCCACGATCTCAGGTTCTTTCGCGGCGTTTTCAATGACGGTGATCCCCTCCGCGACACAAGCGGCCATCATCAGATTCTCAGTGCCGGTCACGGTCGGTGCGTCGCAGTAGATCCGCGTTCCTCTCAGCTTTTGGGCCTTCGCCTTGATGTACCCGTGTTCGATCGAGATTTCTGCACCCAGTTTAGCCAGACCGGCAAGATGGAGATTGACCGGACGCGATCCGATCGCGCAGCCGCCCGGCAGCGACACGGTGGCCTCGCCCCAGCGGGCGAGCAACGGGCCCAATACCAGCACGGAAGCGCGCATGGTCTTGACCAGCTCATACGGCGCTTCGGTCGAAAGCAGCCGGTCCGCGTTGATGGAAACATGATCCCCCTCCTGTTTGACCGAGGCGCCCAAGATCTCCAGCAATCGCCCCATCGTCCTCACATCCACGACATGGGGCACATTGGAGACCGTGCAGTCCCCCCCGAGAATTGTCGAGGCCAGAATCGGCAGCGCGGCGTTCTTGGCACCGCTGGCTCGGACTTCGCCGCACAACGGATTCCCACCGGTGATGACGATACTATCCATGCTCCGCTCTGCCTTTCAGCCTCGCGCCTCGAGCTTAATTCTTCGGTTCCACACAGACCACCCGCTCGATCCCCGCCATGTCCCGCCTGATGCTAATGATCCTATACCGGTTGAGGCGATCGGCGATTGCGCGGACTGCGCCAGCCTGGCCCTGCCCGACTTCCAGGATCAGCACCCCTCCGGGAGCCAGCCACTCCCAGGCTTCGTTCAAAATCCGACGGTAGTAATTCAGTCCATCCGGGCCGCCCGACAACGCGAGACGGGGCTCGAACAGCCGGACTTCCGGCTGAAGGCCATCGATCTCCGAATCGGCGATATAGGGAGGGTTCGACAGGATCGCAGAAAACGCACCAGTCAATCCACGGGCGCGTAACGGCCTGAACAGATCGCCCCACAGGCAGGTCACCTGCGCCTGGACCCCATGCCGGCGAATGTTTCTTTGGGCCACCTGCAGCGCGGCTTCGGAGAGATCGACGGCGTACACGGAGGCATATCGAAGCATTCGCGCAGCCGCCACCGCCATGCACCCGGATCCCGTTCCAATGTCGGCAACCAGCACCGGTTCGTCCGCCCGCAGGCGACGCGCGAGTTCGTCGACCAAAAGCTCGGTTTCCGGCCTTGGAATAAAAACGGAGGGATCAACTTCAAACTCCAGCCCGCAGAAATCCTGCGAGCCGAGCAAGTACTGCAGCGGTTCGCGTGCGGCTCGTCGCGCAAACAACGCCCGCGCCGCGGCAAGTTCGGCCGGACTGACGAAGCGAGTTCGATCGAGCGTGAGGGCCAGCCGCGGCGTCTTCAGCGCCGCTTCCAAAATCCAGACGGCTTCCTGCTCCGGCCACTCGACGCCGGCGTTCGCCAGCATCGCACGACCATCCTGAAGCAGCGTCGCCAATGTAACGCCGTCCGTGCTTGCAGCGGAAGAAGCCATCGACTCCATTACGTCTCCGCCGCCAGGGCGTTGGCCTCGGCCGCACGCAACCCGTCGACAATCTCGTCGAGATCTCCATCGAGCACTTGTTCCAGCCTGTGCAGAGTGAGCCCGATCCGATGGTCCGTGACGCGATTTTGGGGGAAATTGTAGGTTCGGATTTTCTCGCTCCGTTCGCCGCTCCCGACTTGGGCCTTGCGATCCTGGGCGATTTCGGCCTCCTGCTTCGCGCGTTCCGCTTCCATGATCCTCGCCCGCAGAGTCCGCATGGCTTTGGCGCGATTCTTGAGCTGAGATCGCTCATCCTGGCAGGTCACCACCACGCCGGTCGGGATGTGGGTGATGCGCACCGCCGAATAGGTCGTGTTGACGCTTTGCCCTCCGGCCCCCGAGGAACAGAAGGTGTCGATCCGGAGATCTTTGGGATCGATATGGACCTCCACCTCATCGACTTCGGGCATCACCGCGACGGTCACCGTGGAGGTATGGATCCGTCCGCTCGCCTCGGTGACTGGCACCCTCTGCACCCGGTGGACGCCCGCTTCGTGCTTGAAGTAGCCGTAGGCACCCTTTCCTTCCACCAACAAAACGGCTTCTTTATATCCTCCAATGCCGGTTTCCGACGCTTCCACTACTTCCACGCGCAGGCCCTTGCGCTCGGCATACTTCACGTACATCCGTAGCAGGTCGCCGGCAAACAACGCCGCCTCGTCCCCGCCTGTTCCGGCCCGAATCTCCACGAAGGTGTTCCTGTCGTTGCGCGGATCTTTCGGCACCAGCAATCCGAAGGCCCGTTCTTCGATTGCCTTCCGCCGTTCCCGCAACACCCGCGCTTCTTCCGCGGCCAACTGCTGCAAGTCGGTCCCGGCATGGGGATCGTTGAGAATCTGATCGGCTTCCTCGAGCTGCCTGACGAGATCGCACCGGACGTTGAAAAGCTGGGCGAGTTCCTCGATTGCAGCGCGCTCTTTGTTGAGCTTGCGGATGAGGGCCGGCTGGTTGAGAACGGAGGGATCCTGGAGCTGATGGGTCAGTTCCTCATACCGGACGGCGACCGCCTCCCACTTGGAGAGCAGTCTCGTTTCCTTGGTCTCGGCAGCTGGCATCTGAGCCATGACCTGCTCCGGTCATCGAAGCGCTTTGTCCGATAGAGCAGCATAGGCTGCTTCTTTCGCGTGCTTACTTGGCCTTCTTGGCGTACTTCTTTTTGAACCGCTCCACACGGCCTTCGGTATCTACGATCTTCTGGGTGCCCGTGAAGAACGGATGGCAGCTCGAACAGATATCGACGTTAATGTTGCCGACGGTGGATCTGGTCTTGAACGTCGTCCCGCAGGCGCAGTGCACCGTCGCCTCTCGATAGACCGGATGAATGCCTTTTTTCATATGTGCTCCTGTGAGAAGCTTTTAGTGATCGGCAACCAGTCGTCAGCTTGCGCAGCGGATTTCCGGTGCGTGCCGAAAGCCGCCGCTGAGGGGCCTCTCTTTCTACCGATTCATGGACATGAGGAATTCCTGATTCGTCTTGGTCCCCTGGATTTTGTCCATGAGAAACTCCATCGCTTCCACGGTCCCCAACGGGCTCAGCACTTTTCGGAGAATCCACATCTTGTTGAGCCGGTCCCGATCCACCAGCAATTCTTCCTTCCGAGTTCCGGACTGGCTGATATCAATCGCGGGGAAGATGCGCTTGTCCGCCAACCGCCGATCCAGATGCACCTCCATATTGCCGGTGCCCTTAAACTCTTCGAAAATGACGTCGTCCATACGACTGCCCGTGTCGACCAGGGCGGTCGCAATAATGGTCAAGCTTCCCCCGTTCTCGATGTTCCGCGCCGCTCCGAAAAACCGCTTCGGACGCTGCAGCGCATTAGAATCCAGACCGCCTGAGAGCACCTTGCCGCTCGGCGGCGCGATGGTGTTGTAGGCGCGGGCCAACCGGGTGATGCTGTCAAGCAGAATCACCACGTCACGCTTGTGTTCCACCAGCCGCTTGGCCTTCTCCAGCACCATTTCGGCCACTTGCGCGTGACGCTGGGCCGGTTCGTCGAACGTGGAACTGATCACCTCGGCTTTGACCTGCCGCTGCCAATCGGTGACTTCCTCGGGACGCTCATCAATCAGCAACACGATCACGGTCATTTCCGGATGGTTCTTCAGAATCGCTCGGGCGATTGCCTGCAACAACATGGTCTTTCCGGTTCGCGGCGCGGCGACAATCAATCCGCGTTGCCCTTTGCCAATCGGGGTGATAAGGTCCATGACCCTCGTGCAGTACTCTTCCGGATCGAACTCGAGGTTGATGCGTTCCTCCGGATAGAGTGGAGTCAGGTTGTCGAACAGGATCTTGTCCCGCGCAACTTCGGGGTCCTCGTAATTGACCTTTTCGACTTTCAGCAGCGCAAAGTACCGCTCACTCTCTTTGGGAGGCCGAATCTGCCCGGAGACGATGTCGCCGGTCCTAAGGTTGAAGCGACGAATCTGCGAAGGGGAGATGTAGATGTCGTCGGGTCCCGGCAAATAATTGGAGTCTGGCGCCCGCAGGAAGCCAAAACCGTCGGGGAGCGTCTCCAATACGCCTTCTCCGAACACGACGCCGTTTTTTTCGGTCTGCGCCTGCAGGATCGCGAAAATCAGCTCCTGCTTCCGGAGATTGGCTGCTCCCTCGATTTTGAGTTCCCGCGCTACCTCGTTCAGTTCGGCAATAGTTTTTTGCTTTAATTCGGCCAAATGCATGTTCTCCCCCTTGCCATGTTACGTTCCGAGGCTGACGGGCTCGCTCAGCCTCGCTTCAGCAACGAGTTTTAAGAATAATGTCCGTTCAGCGTGCCACATGAACGAAGCGCATGTCGTCGTTGATGATGTCAGTTGGACTGGCGAGGATGATCCGCGCAGGATGAACGTGTCTTCGGGTTATCGTGTCCGGATTTTCACTCGCTGAATGTCGACTGCTCCCTCAAACTCGGGAACGTCTGACATGGAAACTCGCCTGGGCAACTACGATAAAATCGGCTTGGTTCGAGACGGGCCCCGGAAAGCTGAACGGGGGAAGAGGTAACCTTCTATCGAACCGGAAAGCTGATCAAATGATAACGCTCGCCTTTCACCTTGTCAATAGTCGTTTCCTCCTTCTTTGACCCAGTCTCCCAGGCTGCCTGGGCCACAGAGACCCGCTGACTCAACAAATGAGAATGAGATGGGCTGCCGGCCATGATCATCAGTCGATCATCCGTCCGCCATGTCGCGCCGATCCAACAGTGTTGAACCTCGCTTCGGCGCTGTGTTAAAAAAAACATTGGGGGTTCATAATGGCCGACCGCGACGAAAGCGAGAACCAGAACCGCATCTTTACCCTGTCCGAAGCCAATCGACTGCTTCCTCAATTGCGTGACTATTTGACTGCAATCAAGCAAGGAAAGGCAATCCTCATCCGTACAAAAGACGAGATCAAAAAAGCCAGCGCGAACGCAGAGGCGGCGGGTGGCAGCCCGCTCGGCGCCCTGTACATTACAGCCCTGCAGCAGATCGGTGAAAGTCTTCACGCGGTCCAGGAAATGGGCGTCTTGGTCAAGGACATCGATCTGGGGCTCTGTGATTTTCCCTATCTGCTAGACGGTCGAATCGTCTACCTTTGCTGGAAGCTCGGAGAATCCGAGATCCGCTGGTGGCATGAAGTGACGCGCGGATATAAGGATCGCCACCCCCTCGAGACCTTCGGTTCGTAATAAATAAGTGTCACTTCCGTCCCTGTTCCCTGACGGTCCGCACCGCTGAAGTACGCAGCTGACGCCATGTGACACGACTCCTGTCAGAGAGGTACATGAAGTTCGTCATCCTCGGATTCGACGGTCCGGACAGCCAAGCTAAACGCAACATCCACCGTCCTGCCCATCTAGCAAGGCTCGAGCCGCTGAATGCCCAGGGACGAGTCATTCTGGCCGGCCCGCTGACCGATCAAACCGGCAGCCTGATCGTGATCGAAGCGAAGTCGCAAGAGGAAGCCGAACAGTTCGCACGGGAGGATCCTTACACCGTCCACGGCGTATTCGAGCGGGTCGAAGTACACCCGTTCCTGCAAGTCTTCCCATAGTGCGAAAAATGATGTCCGCTAGTCCTTCCCCGTTCCCATAGATTGTTTCCTCGCTCAGTCGAACGTAGATAGTAATAAAAATGGGTGAATCATGATGGGGTGGACGTTCTTCGCCAAAAGCTGCGCGATGGGTTGCGTGTACGCGGCGCTTTTTTTCGGCTCCCCTGTTCTGGCTGGGACAACGAAGGTCATTGTCGCCGAGGCAAGCTATGTCATGGGCGATGGTGATACCCTGGCGGGTGCGGAGGCGAATGTGCTGTTGAGAGCGAAGCGGAAAGCGGTCGAAGAAGCCGGCGTGTACCTCGAGTCCCTCTTTGTGGATATAGAAAAGACTTCCGGCAGCAAAACCTCTCGGATGAATGCTCTCGAGGTGCGAACGATCTCGGCTGCCGTCACCGAAACGGAGGTCCTCGAATCACACCGGACGTTCGAGGGAGACCGGCCGGTCTTCCGAGTCAAGATTCGCGCGGTCGTCAACCTCGATAAGCTCGAAGAGGCCATCAAGCGGTTGCAATCCGAGCGCCAACTGGCCGCAAACTACCGCGAACTTCAGCGGGAAAATTCGCAACTCCGCGCGCAATTGAATGAACTGCGGAAAGAGGCACAAGGAGTGCGCACGTTGCTGATTGAATCGGCGCCGAAGTCCCAGAACCGACAGCGTGCCAGCGAGCTGGTACGATCGGCAATCAGTGCGCAAAACCTTTCCCGAAAGATCGACTTGGCCACGCAGGCCGTCAGCGCGGATGATCAGTTTATCGACGCGTACATCGTGAGAGGTCAGACCTACTTGCACATCGCTTCCCTCGCTTTCTCGCGCAAACCCAAGCCGGATGAATTGCCCCATTATCTTGAGCGTGCGCGTGCTGACTTCGATCGCGCCTTGGCGCTCGACCCGAACAATACCTGGGCTCTTCTAGGACACGGAGATACTCTGACTTGGCACAAGAACGCGGAAGAAGCCGCCAAAGACTACGAACGGGTCTTGGAGATCGATCCTCTCTTCGACCTCGCTCGACAACGGCTCATCACACTGTATACCACCCTCGCCAGGAAGCAGGCCGCCGCCAAGCAGTGGCTTCAGGCGCTGGCCACCTTGGACAAGCTCCTCGGGGCTGCGTTTGGCGACAGTTGGCTGGTTTACCAAAAGGAGGCGTACCTGCTGCGTAGCGAGATTTACACTAGGCTGAAACAGCCCCAACGCGCCATCGAGGACCTTTCCGTTGTCGTGCGGGCGGATCCCACCGATAAAGACGCCTTTCTACGCCGCGCCAAGCTTTATCAGGGACTAATGTTGGGTCGGTTGGCCAAGGACGACTTTGAGCGCGCCTGCGCTCTGGGCTCTACGATCGCTTGCCAGCGGCTACCTTGATTCAACTGGCCGGAAAACGAAGACCGTTCACCCAGTGAGGCAAAAACGTGCATGAAGGAAAGGCACAGAAGGGCTTCCCCCTCTATCACTTTTGCGAAGCGCAGTGATGGCGCTTACGCGTGTGGGCCTGTCCACGATTGACAGTCTGAAAGAACGCCAGCTATAATGCGGCCTTAGCTCATTCACGCTCCGGCGCGCACTCTTAGTTCCAAAGACCTACAGGGATCCGTTCCCGTAGCCCAAAATTTCTTTATGGTGGGCCTTCTGTTGTCTTGCGGTAGTAGATGGAAACGGCATAGAGTGGCGTTAGACCGTCAAATTGCTTTCATGTTCGCCTGAGGAGAAGAAGCTGGAATGAACCAACACTATCGCGTCCTTCCCGGACCAGAGCATTTTCTGCCCCCTGCAGCGGCCACCATGGGTATTCAGCTTCCGAACCCTGGAGAAGCCCATATCAACGGCGTCATCGTTCCTGAAGAACAGGCGATGGAAGAGGCTGCCAGGCAGTTCCTGATGGCGAAGGTCCCGACGATCTTTCCTGGTCCCCTCGTACTCTGGGCATGGAACGAGAAAGCGGCCAAAAAGGCGACCGCTATTCGGCACCTCTACGAAACTCTCAGAGAGTGCGTTCAGCCGGGCCAGAAACCCATGCTGATTCCAATGCCCGATTACCGGCCGAAATACCCCAAGATCAATCCGGAAATTGAAATCAATCCCAACCATCCGAACCTCACGATTTGGCACAACAAGATCGACTGCTGCATGTTCGTCGGCGTTCACTGCCATCAGGCGAATTTGTCGTTGAAAATCATCCGGGGCGGGACATCCTGCTACACGATTGCCATGTGCGCCCAGGCGGGCCATGAAGACGCCATGCTGTCGTTTCGTGATGCGACGCCTGAGAAAATCATGCGCTTGGCCGAATGGGTGCGCAAATTGAAAGGAACAGTCGAACCACGTTTGGCATCGGTCAAGAGCACGGCCTCAAACTGAAATGAATGTTTGAGCGTTCGCTGCGGAGAAAGGAGGCGGGGGCCATGGCTGAGGGAAAGTCGGTCATCGGGACACAGAACAAAAAGGGTCAAACATACACAGATCCCTGGTACATGCTGCACGAGGCCCCGCGCACACCCTCGTTTTTCACCGGGAGCGAAGTCATCAAGGAAGCCATCCGTCGGGCGAGCTGTGACATCATGATCGCCTATCCGATTACGCCTCAGAGCGAAGCGGCGGCGCTGATCGGCGAGTTGTTCGCCGAAGGCTACGTCGGCGACTACTTCCGGGGAGAGAGCGAGTTCGCGGTCATGTCGGAGTGCGCGGGCGCCGCATTCGGGGGAGCCAGAGTGTTCACGACCACCGCCGGTCCCGGAACAATGCGGGCCATGGAGAACTTTCCAATGTGGGCCGGGGCCCGGCTGCCGATTCAGATGATCGTCACCTGTCGTGGAATCAACTCGCCACTTTCGATTCAACCGGATACGCTGGAAATCGCTTATCTCTTGAATACGGGCATGTTGGTGTGGCATGCCGAGACGGCACAGGACTTTTTCGACTGGATTTTGAAGGGATATATGGTCGCGGAGGAGCCGGACGTCCACTTGCCGTTGGCGCTCTGCTGCGACGGCTTCTTCGTCACACACACCAAGGACGTGGTCTATTTGACCCCGGCAGACATGTGTCTGCCGCCTTACGACCCTTATCGCTCGCCTGTGCCTTGCATGGACATGGAATGCCCACCTGTCCGGATGATGCGCGATCCCTTCGTGATGAAAAGCAATTACATTAGCTATGCGACGCACGCGAGTTGGCAGCAGGAGGTGTGGGCGGCGGTGGAGCGGTCGCGGAAACACACGATCCGCTGGCTTAACGGTTTGATCGACGCGGAAAACACGGACGCTGACATCGTCATTGTGTCGTCCGGGACCGCCGTGTCGCAGGGCCGAGAAGCCATCCGTTTGCTCGAAGATGAGGGCGTGCGCTGCGGATTGGTGAAGATCAAGACATTGCGTCCCTGGCCGGGAGAGGAAATTCGCGAGGCAACAAAGCACGCCAAACACATTTTTGTGCCGGAGTTCAATGTCACCGGATGGTTGGCCAAGGAAATACGGGCCACAATTCCCAACAGCGATCGTGTGCACGCTGGGCCCCATGTCTGCGGCGGCATGACCATGCCGCCGGAAATCATTGTATCTGAAATCAAGACGACATTGGGGATGCGGGCCATATCGCTGGCCGGGCGCGGCAGCTGAGCAACAAATAGCTGATACCGAGCAGACAACAGTTTGAAGCGACGGGCTATCGGCTGTTGGCCGCTCGCTCTCCTGAAGACGAAGAGGAGGCATCCATGAGCAAAGAGCGAATTAAAATCGCGCCGGAATTCTTCGATATCATGCCGCCCGAGTATCAGGATTTGGTACACCGGGCGACGTACGGCAAGGAAGACCGGGGGTGGAAGGATATCGGAACCTCCAAGGAACTGATCGAAGAGCACTCGCTCTGCGCCGGATGCCCCGAATCCATGGCTTTCCGGTACATCCTGGCGTCCCTGCCGAATCCTGAAGACACGGTCATGGTGGGATCAACCGGCTGTACCAGCCTGGTGTTTCCTCATGTGGCCGTGCACAACATCCATTCGTTGTTCGGCAATCAAAATGCCATCGCGTCGGGTCTTAAGCGCGCGCTGACGCTCCGATTTCCAGGTCGAATCAAGGACGTCGTCGTGTTGGCGGGCGACGGCGCGACAGTGGACATCGGTTTGGACATGACGCTCCAAGCCTGGTTCCGCCAGGAGAAGTTCACCACAATCTGTTTCGATAACGAACTGTATGCCAACACTGGAGGCCAAGAAAGCGGTTTGATGCAGAAGGGTTTTGTCGCCAAGATGGCGCCGGTCGGGAAGACGTTTGAAAAAGTGCGATTGCCGGAGATCGCCCGTGAATCCGGCTGCCATTATGTCGTCCAATGCACGGTCAGCAAACCCTCGTTGGTGGAAAAGGTCGTCCGGAACGCCGTGTTCGTGGCTCGCGAGATCGGTCCAACCTATCTCCAGTTTTACACCCCATGCATCCTGGAGATCGGCAAGAACAGCATGGAAGGACTCCAGGAAATGCGGGACTCGGAAAAACCGACGGAGCGGTTCGCTTACAAAGAATATGTGAGCGACGCCGCCAAACAGTTCTTGGCCGAACTGGCCGCCAAGGAAAAGGAAAAGAAGGCAGCCGCGAAACAGTTGGCCGCCCAGGAAGCTTAATCAAACCGGGCGGACAGGTCGGGGAGGACGGACATGATCAAGAAAAGACTGAATATCCGGATGTCGGGCTTGGGAGGGCAGGGCGCCGTGACCGCCGCCCACGTATTGGCTATGGCGGCGAACCGTGATGGCAAGTTCGCCATTTCCAACCCGTTTTTTGGCGCGGAGAAACGGATGGCACCGGCCGAGAGTTACTGCCGCATCGGGGTTGAACGCATCTATGATCGCGGCGAGCTCGTATTTCCCGACGTGATCGAAGTGTTTCATCCTCAAGTGATCACGATGGGCAAGAGCTACACCATGCCATTCTATTCTGGCATCAAGGAAAACGGAGTGGTCATCATCAACTCGGACGTCCCGTTGTTGTCCGAGGAAGATATTCAACGCCTGAAGGACCTGAACGTGGCGGTGTTTTACATCAAGGGGACGCAGATCGCGCTGGAGATTGCCGGCACCGAATTGTCGACCAACATGACCATGATCGGATCGGTTGCCGGCATCACCCGGTGTGTTACGCTGGAAGCCCTCGATGGCGCCTTGCAGGAGCGGTTTGGGAAAAAATTCGTGGCCTCCGGCGGAACGGCGTCCTTGGATGAAGCGATCAAGAAAAAGTTCGCCAAGAAAGAAATGCTGCTGCAGAAGAACCTCGCAACCGTCAAGCGCGCATACGAGCTGGCGGCCGAATGGGCGGACAAAAACAATGTCGAGCTGCGCGTCGGCTTCCCGGTGGCGGCCTAACGGAAAAGGAACCTTGACGCATGTATAACGTCGCGCAAGTGATTGAAGAGAAGTGCGTGGCCAAGAAAGGCTGTCGCCTATGCATCATGTACTGTCCGGAGGCGAATTGCCTCGATCTCAATGTCGCTAAAATGGTCGCCGAAGTGAATATTAACCGCTGCAAAGGCTGTGAACTGTGTGTCGTGGTCTGCAATGCCGCTAAACACCAGGCCATCCAAATGTGCGCAGTCAGCGCCAACGGGGAGTTGCTGTCGAGAAAAGGCGAATCCGCAGCCCTGGGCCAGGCCTACCAGGGCTGATCCTGCACGAGCCTCTGTATCACATTGGAAAACCCCATGGCGCTCGCGCTATGGGGTTTTTTGTTGTTGGACGAGTTTCCACGGGGCACGCCATGATGGAAAGCGAAGACAACGTTGTGCGGTCGTTGATCATGGAAATTTCGACTTTGCTGAAGGAATTTCCTGAAGCGTTGGAACGTCGGGCGGCCGAAATCCAGGCCACAGGTAAGGACCCGGAATTAGCCGGCAAGCTGGCTAAAGGCGCCGATGCGATGCGGGACAGCGGGAACATCTATCTGAGCTGGGCCCGCCATTACGCCGCGCTGTCCGAAGGTAATTCCGACGCCTCGGACGACGAAGACGATTCCGAGGACTTCAGCGTGTAGATCGAGGGAACCATTCCCTTGACTTCCCTTAATCCTCCCAGGCCGCCGCGGTTTGTGCTACAATGCGTTCCGTGTGTCTCCAGATATGAATTCCCCGGTAGCTCAGTTGGTAGAGCGGTCGGCTGTTAACCGATTGGTCGCAGGTTCGAGTCCTGCCCGGGGAGCCATTCCTTTCTGAGATCATCCCACGCAAGACCGGAAGACGGTCTTGAGGCTTCCGCGTTTCAATGGATTCCTTAGGCGGTCTTCTTCCGTTTGAGCCTCACCCTTTGCTTCGAAACGCCCATGCCATGACCATCGTCCCGCATCTGTGGCCGCGCCGAGACCTTTTGCGCAACGTGCCGACAGAGGCGCGGCTCTTTTCCGTCGCAAAAGACACCAAACTCCTCGGGTTTTGTCATTGGCAACGAAACAAGAAAACCTGCCGGACCGTCGTGCTCGTACACGGGTTGGAAGGTTGCAGTGAATCACACTACATGCGAGGGATCGCCGCCAAGGCCTGGCGGGCCGGCCTGAACGCCGTCCGCTTGAATCAACGCAACTGCGGAGGAACCGAATCCCTGACCCCAACGTTGTACCACAGCGGGCTCAGTGCGGATTACCAGGCGGTGATCAAGGAACTGGCCACGGTCGACGGGTTGCCGGATATCTGGCTAGTTGGCTACTCCATGGGAGGCAATCTGGTTCTGAAAACGGCCGGCGAGGCGGGAGCCGATTTCCCCGCGCTGCAAGGCGTGTTGGCTGTCTGTCCTAACATCGATCCGGCGGCCTGCGTCACCGCGCTGGAACACCCCTCTAATCGCCTATATCACTCGTATTTTCTAAAACGTCTCAAAGCCAGGATGCGACGCAAGGCGACGTTGTTTCCAGACAAGTTCGACTTGTCGGATTTACGAGCCATCGGCTCGATGCGCGAATTTGACGATCGGTACACGGCACCGGACGGTGGCTATCACAATGCCGCAGAGTACTACGAGCGCGCCGGCGCTCGGCATGTGCTCGCACAGATCCGCGTGCAGACCGTCATCCTGACCGCACAAGACGACCCTTTTATCCCCTACGCCATGTTTCAGGCGCCTGCCCTGCGCAGCAATCCGCGCATCAAGCTAATCGCCCCACGATATGGGGGACACTGCGGGTTTTTTCAACGCTCCACGCCGAATGAAGATTCCTATTGGGCAGAAAACCGCCTGGTAGAGATTATCGCAAAGGCACCAAGTCCCGACACCGAAGCTCCCTCTTCGGCCATTGAGGACGAGACCAAACTGAGACGCGACTGCACACCCGGGCGACGCACACCGCCGCTGTCCGCGGTGCAGCTCGGCGCAGACTCGCACCGGCCTGGTCTAGAACGCTAGACATTCGGCAGTGCGCGGCTCCTGGCTATCCTCGAACCGGCCGGCAAAGCGATACACCGGATCAGTTGCAGAAGATCTTCTGAATCTTGTCCGCCAACACGTGGGGCAGGATCGGCTTGGGAAGGAATTCGGATTGCTCGCTCACTCCGTTGGCCAAAACCGTATCGCCGGTGTATCCGGAGATAAAGAGCACTTTGAGATCGGGAATAAACGCTGCAAGGTGTCGCGCCAACGCCGGCCCGTTCATCCGGGGCATGATCACATCGGTAACAACCAACCGGCACTCGTTGGCTTGCGTCTGCATGACCTTGAGCGCCTCGACGCCGTCTGACACTTCGAGGACGCGGTAGCCCTGGGCGCGGAGAATCGTCGCAATGAATGATCGCACCCCGCTTTCATCTTCGACGACGAGCACGGTTTTGCGGTCTTCCACCGACCGCTCCGAAACGGCGAGCGCCTGGACACCCCGAACCTCGATCTCGACCCGCGGCAGGAGGACTTTGAAGACCGATCCACGGCCCTTTTCGCTGGACACCTCAATGTAGCCGCCGCTTTGCTTGACGATCCCGTACACCGTCGCCAGCCCGAGCCCTGTTCCCTTTCCCATCTCCTTCGTACTGAAGAACGGTTCGAACAGCCGCGCTTGAGTCGCCGCGTCCATGCCGCAGCCGGTGTCCCGTACGGACATCGCAACATAGCGACCGGGCTTAGCCCCTGGATGCCGGCGCACGTACTCGTCGTCCAACTGGACGTTGCAAGTTTCGATCGTCACGATCCCCCCCTCCGGCATGGCATCGCGCGCGTTGATGATCAGGTTCAGAACGACTTGCTCCAATTGCACCGGATCGGCCAACACTTCACCAACCTCCGGATTCAATAAGGTCACGATCTTGATTTGCTCGCCAATCAAGCAACGCAAAATCTCCTCCATATCCCGAATCAGACAATTGATCGCCAGCGGCTTCTGTCCCAGGACCTGGTGCCGACTGAAGGCCAAAAGTTTCTTGGTCAGCGCCGCAGCCCGCGAGCCGGCCTGACGGATCATGTCCAGGTCTTTCCGGCAGGGATGATGGGCCAACTCGTCGCTCAAAAGCTGACTGTAGCCATTGATGATCGTCAACAGGTTGTTGAAGTCGTGCGCGATTCCTCCGGCCAGCCGACCGATCGCTTCCATCTTTTGGGCCTGTTGCAACGCCTGTTCGACCCGTTTTCGTTCGGTAATATCCGTGATCGTCTCCACGACGTGGGTCTGCCCGTCCACTGTCATGACCTTCGACCATTGGACGAGAAGATATTGGTTGTTCGGGAGCGGCACCTCATTGCACGTGCTCTCTCCGGTGCGCACCGTTTCCGGCATCCGGCAAAAAGTGCAGGGCGCCACGCAATTGGCGATCTTCTCGTGACAAGGCTCCCCAGAAATGTCGCCGAACTTCCGCAGGCCGGTCTCGTTTTGAAACTGAACCCGATAGGTCACCGGATCGATAACGGTGATAATGACCGGCTGGGAATTCAGCAAACTTTTCGGATCATACTGAGGCCGGCGCTCTTCCACGGGCATTGCGGGTGGTCCTCCAACCTGCGCTTCCAGAGCCGTGTCCTTCAAGTGACTGCTCCTTTCTTACAACAGCCCCGTACAGAGTCAAGTTTTAACTCAGCAAGCGCCGCGCGAAATTCTTACGTAGTTAATTGTCGGCGCATGCATTCAAGGAACCAGGGTATCGGAAAGGCCGCCGTAGATGATGCAGATAAAGGATGGAAGAACCGTGACTTCCGGGCATCCTGAGGCGTGGATGCGAACAGCCCCGAGGATGGCAATGAGTCAGACGCTCTGCGGGACCGACAGGGAAAGGGCGACGGCACGGCGCGAGATCGGATCTTTCAGCCAACGTCAATCACCCGCGACACTACTCAAGAGAGACCGCAAAGAGCGCACGCCGGATCAGGCCGGCTGGCGCTTCCCTTTCTTCTGGATCTCCAGCGAGCCGAGCAACGGCGCGCTTTTCAGAAACCACGTCGCGACCAGCCAGACCGCCACGGCGACAATCCCCGCCACGAACAGCCAATTGTAGATGGTCTTGCCGGTTTTCCCCAGGAACGGGCCACAGACCAGCAGTAGAACGCCATATCCCGCGGTCACGACAATCAACGTCGTGGCCGGCAGGATCATCTCCCGGAACGGTGAAAACCTCTTCCACTCTTCCGGGAAATGGAGGGTAGCGTGGCGCCCGAACAACCAAAACATCAGCAGTGCGCCCCCGTAACCCAGGAACTGAGCCACATCGGAGGCTTTGAGCTTGGCGACTCCGAGCGTCGTCCCCGTGAACAGCGGAAGATGACCCAGGATCACGCCCAGCAGCAATGCCAGGATGATCGCCACACCATATTGCACAATCCAACCTTTGGTTTTCATGTTCGAAATGTCTTCCGTCATCATGCATCCTCCTTGCTCTTTGTTCTCATTGCTGCACTTACCATCGGCTTTTTCGCGGCCGCAAAAGCGATCCCTTTGCCGTGTCGGGAGAATCTTAGCACTCGATCCGGAAGGGCTGTCCAAGTACGGCAAATCAACGAGTTAGAGAATCGCTCGGCTCGCGGATTTTTCGGTGAGGACGGTCAGAAATGGAGCGCTCATGCGTCCGACCCACGTGGGCCACTCTTATCAACGTGTTCAATCGGCGAGGTGGGCCCGCACTTCTTGCACATAGGTCTTGAACGGATCGGGCATGGGGAATGGTGGCCGGCCCCGAAGTTGGAAGATCGACCAATTGATGACATAGGCGGGAAAGTCCCGTTCCTCCGGCCTGGAGTCATCAGGCTCCCGCGAGGGACCACAGGCCAGCAGATGGCTGATCAACTCTCCCCGCCCGAAGGCGCGTGTATTTCTCGGCGGGCGAGCCTGCGCCAGTTCCACCGCCTTGTCAGTCGTCAGCCTCGCGACCCGCCCTTCCTCCTGGAGCCCCCAGTACAGTCCTCTGTCCGAATGGAGGTTATGATATTCCAAATCCAGACTCTTCATGATCGGATCGTTCCACTCAACCCGCTCCGCCTCCCGGAACGTCTCGAGCAACCACAATTTGGAGGCCCAATCGACGCGCCCGATCAGTTTCGTGTAGTCGCCGCGCAGGTCGGTAAGGACCTGTTCCCATTGCTCCAACACCCAATCGGTTTCCTCATCCTGTCCCTTGCAGTGTTCTTGGGCCGCTTCCAGAAAGCGCTCCTGAATCTCGACGGCGGACATCGTTTTGCCCGACGTTAATGTTACCAGCCATCGCCGATCCTGATCCTGGGAAATCTCCTGCAGCGTCTCCACCGGCTCCTGAACGTCCAATCCCTTGGGAGCATGGCCCTCCTCTATGAGCTGGAGCACCAGACCGGTCGTGCCCATCTTTAACGCCGTTGCATACTCCGCCATGTTGGAATCCCCCACCAGCAGGTGAATGCGACGGAATTGGTTCGGATCGGCTAGGGGTTCATCGCGGGTGTTTACGATGGCCCGGTTCTGCTGGACCCACTCGAAAAAGTCATTCACGATGTGATCCGCCCGCTGGGAGATCTGAAAAGCCAGCGCCGATGAATGTCGATGAGACGAGATGGCCGCCCGCGGCACGATCAGCCGATCCCGCTGGAACCACCCGTCCTGGGGACAGGCGGCGCCCACCCGTCCGGCGCCGGTAAAAATCTGGCGGGTGACGAGAAAGGTGATCAACGGTGCAAGCCCCCGGCGCGAAAACGGGAACCGCCGCGAGACGAGATAATTTTCATGGGAACCGAAAGTCGCGTCGGTTTCGTGATCGATGTTGTTCTTGATCAGCGACACCGTGTCGACCAGCCCCAGGTCCTCGAGTGCCGTCTGTAGAATCCGATCGCCGGCCCGATCCGAAGCAACCAGATCGGTCAAGCTGCCGCACTCAGGCGAGGCATATTCGAGGTGGCCCATGTCCAGATAGATCCGGCCGGCGTTGGTGAGAAACCCTCCGTTCCCGGGCGGTTCATCGTGGCCACGATGATGGAGATCCAACACGCCGCGCCGCTGAACACGAAAGAGATGATCGCGGATGCGGTGCGCCAGCCACGCGGGCGAGTAAGCCGGGCGATCCTGATGGATGAGCAGGCCGTATTCGGTTTCGAGGCCGAAGATGCGGTTCAGCATGGCCGCAGAATGATGCGTGACACGTGCCGCGTCATGAAACGCGCCGCCCGAGACACGTTCCACCGCGTCTCACGCGCTATCGTGACTCCTCACGTGTGAGGTTCTTCAGTTCACGGGGCAGCAATCGCCCGATCTCGTCCGGTTTGAGCGGGCGATACTTGGAGGACCCGGGGGCTCCGCGGTCCAAGACGGCGCACTCGATCGTTTTTTCGGCCACTGTTTCCCGCAGATGAGCAAGCAGCCGGCCTTTGTCGAGCGGCGCCGGCGCAGACTGAACGTCTTTTGATTGACCGGATCGCTCCTCGCTTGGATCGTCTTCGGTCCGTTCCCGAATCTGCGCCAGCGAACCCACCGCCCAGGCGCAGACCGCGCTCGAGACGGCCTGTTCCAGCGAGGCCGAGGCCAGATCGCATTCCTGCCTGAGATAGGCTCCCATTTCGGCCTGAATGGCCGGGGTGGCCGCCAACGCCGCCCACCCCGTCGCCTCTTCAAACACACCGTCATAGTTGACGGTCAGGAATGCATCGCGCCCGGGTCTGAGCCCCAACTCGGCCACTAGAATTTTCACGATAAACGGGGCCCTGAACACTTCTTCGAACGCCTGCTTGATGGTCGGGGCCAAACCGTACTTCATCAAGCGCGCGCCGGTCACGTCCGAGGGTGAACGGTTGAACCCCTCGACATGGGCCATCTCCAGCAGGCTGAACCGCAGCTTCTCCAAATCGGCCGGATGGCCCATCCCGCCCAGTGCAATGCGGTCGTAGATTTCGTAGAGCTTGGGCGTTCCGCGACTCACCGTCAAAAGCAAAATACCGTCGGCATAGGACAGGGCCACGACTGGACTGCCCCGCTTGAACTGCTCGTCGAGATACTGCCGACGATTGCCGACCGCTTCGACCCATCGATACGGCTCTTCAAACACGGCGCGCCACCTTCCCTTCATACAGGGGCTTGAGCCGGCTCTCCGGCACGGTCTGCACACCGGCTTCCGTGATCAGCTTCACGACGGGATAGAGATTCGCCTCATGGTTCACCCCGCCCGTCGCGGAATCGAATTCCGCCGCGCAGGTCAGCAGGCGCAGCGCCTGGGTCGTCGCCTCTTCTTCGGATTGCGCGCTCAGCGGCTGGGCGCCCCAAGTGTTCAGATAATGGAGGATGCCGCGAATCGTGGGCGACCCGGAACCGGAGACCGCGTATTCCACCCCCTCGAACTCCGCGCCGAGAATGTCGTAGAAAAAAATTTTGGCCGTCCCTTGTTCGATGTCATAGCCGGCGAAGATGGGGGCGACGGCGCCGGTGCCGGCCAACGCGGCCGCGACGTTTTCCTTCAGCAACTTGGACACGGCGCGTAATTTGCCTTCGAAGCTCAATTCCTGCAACTGCGTGCGGCGATAGTACTTGAACGAATGCTCCAGAATACGGGCCATCTCATAAGCCGTCGCCGGCACGCCCGCGATCGCCATCACGCTGTGGCGATCCAGTTCCAGTACCTTGTCGGTCCGGTCGTACATCACCGTGTTGCCGGCCGTGGCCCGACGATCTCCGGCGACCAGGATTCCGTCCCGATACTTCATCGCCAGAATCGTCGTCCCACACACGATCGCAGTCGACGGCCCCGCCCCACTTCCCTCGCCGCCGGCACCCGCGGTTCCGAACCGATACCCGCGATCTTTCAGCAACTGCAGGAAATCGCCTTCCATACCCATCGCTTCACCTTGGTCCTATACCCCAGGTTGTGAGCGCCAAGTTGCCAGCTCTGGGGGTCTTGAATCATACACTCAGAATCCAGCATTCAGAACTCTACACTTCATCTACTGCCCTGTCCGCTGCCGATAACGCTCAGCCTGTTTCGGATCCACCTTGCGCATCCGTTTCAGCAGGTTGTCTTTTTCCGGCGACCCTGGCTCCAGCCGTTTGGGACCCTCGTCTTCTTCCGACGGGCTGACCGGTTTCGGTATCGGATCGAACGGCCGTTCACGTCGCTCGAACATCGCGTGGTGAATCATGACTCATATTCCTTTCGTTGGTTCCACCTTGCTAAGGCTTCGTCGGGTGAAGCCGATCCCCGCAAGATGTCGGCAAGGCGTTTCACCTCTTCCGGTTCAAAGAGATCGCTCAGATCGAGTGTCTTAGGCGACAACCTTCCGGCGAATCCAATGCGTTCCCATTGGACGGATTTGATCCGATCGGGGAACCGACGGACGCACAACCCGCGAATGCCGCCCCGCGTATCGGCGGGTCCAGTGTCGACCGCCGCTTCGATTTCCGAATCGGTCACGACACGGGTTGTCCTGCCCTCGGCTTCCAGTCCAAGATACAGACCCCGCTCAGGGTCGAGGTTGTGGTACTCTAGATCCAGACTGACCAGCCACGGATCATCCCAACTCAGCCGTTCTTCCTGCACAAAGGTTTCCAGAAGCCAGAGCTTGGTCACCCAGTCGAGTTTACCGACCAACCGTAAACGATCACCCGACAGCAGCCTGAGCGTTTCAGACCATTCCCTCAGCACCCAGTCGGTCTCCGCATCTCGGCCGGCGAATGTGTCCCGGGCGGCAAGACAATACGCCTCCTGTAGCTCCCAGCCGGAGATGGTGCCGCCCGACTTGCGCCGGACCACCGTTTTGAGACCCGGGTCCCGCGAGAGGGCCCTGACCGCCTCGACGGGTCGGTCCAATTCCAGCACCGGCGCCGTCCCGCACTCGATCAACTCCAGGACGAGCCTCGTCGTTCCGACTTTCAACGCTGTCGCATATTCGCACATGTTGGCGTCGCCCAAGATCAGATGAAGGCGACGGTATTTCGTCCGATCCGCATGGGGTTCGTCGCGCGTGTTCAGGATCGGCCGGTTGTGCATCGTGTCCACGCCCAACTCGGTCTCGATGAAATCCGCGCGCTGCGAGAGTTGAAAGTTCCCGCGACGGAGTTCCGAACCCGGCGTCTCGACCCCCATCTTCCCTGCGCCGGCGAGCAGTTGCCGGCTGACCAGAAACGGCAACAGCCCAGCCGCCAGAGCCGCAAACGGGATCGCCCTCGGCACCAGGTAGTTATCGTGGCAGCCGTAGCTGTGGCCGTGGAAATCGGTGTTGTTCTTGTAAAGCTGAACGTGCGGGCCACCCAGCGCGCGGTTCCGTCGGATGGCTGCACCGCGCACGATCCGCTCGCCCGCCCGATCATGGGCGACCAGATCGCGCAACGTCCGGCACTCCGGCGTTGAATATTCCGGGTGGGTATGGTCGTTGTAGAACCGTGCACCGTTGGGGAGGACCACGTCACTTTTCATCTCGTGGAACGAAAAGGGCCGACGGGTGTCACGCTGGCCAAATTCCTCCTCTTCTTTATCCTGCTGTAGCCCAGATACGCGAAATCCACGCGCATCCTCGTGGGGATCTTCGCCGCTGTAATCCCATCTTCTCTCGAATGATCCGGTCAGATGTGCCCGAACCAACTCCATCGATTCGACCACCGGGTCAACGGTGTCCAGGTCCGCGCGCGTGATCCCGTACTCGGTCTCGATGCCGAATAAGCGCATAGGATGGGTTGCGAGTGCTGAGCGAGAAACCCCGCCTTTAAATAATCTGGCCGATTAACCGTTCCTCGGCGAGCCGCCCGCGCCGGAACGACGCAATGCCGACCACCTGTTCTGGATGGTGATCCAGCAGCTTCAGCCACTCCTCCGCCGCGTCGTCCGGCGGCAGGACTTCGCCCTCTCGATATTCGGCGGTCGTGGACTCCAGGAGGTCCTCGGCAGTGATCCCCTGCGCGTCGGTCCCGGTGGCGCCCTGAACCGCCCGCTCGATCGCCCGTTCTTTCGCTCGTTGGACAATGGAGGCGAGAATCGCGCCGCTGACCAGATCGCCGCGATACAGCACCTTGTGTTGTCCGCTGCGGAGCCGGACGGACAACAGCCGGTTCTCGTCGCTGCGCCGAAAGACGGCTTCCACGACGGCGGCAATCAGCACCTCGCAGGCTTTCGCCCGGTCTCCTTGGTGAGCCATCACCAGCGCCGGATCGAGCGGCAGATCCGGCGTGAGATAGACTCTCAAAATCTCGGCCGCCGCCTCGCGGTTCGGGCGGGCGACTTTGATCTTCCGGTCGATCCGCCCGGGCCGGAGCACGGCCGGATCGATCAGGTCCGGACGGTTCGAAGCCAGAATGATGACCACGTCGCGCAGCGATTCGATTCCGTCCATTTCGGCGCAGAACATGGGCACGAGCGTATTGTTGATGTTGAAGGCTCGCATCGACCGCCGCGTTCCGAGAATCGATTCCGCCTCGTCGATGAAGATGAACGGCAGCAGGCCTTTTTTACGCCGGGCCCGCGCCTGCGCGAACAGATCACGAACGATGCGCTCCGACTCGCCCAGCCACATATTGAGCACTTCAGGACCTTTGACGTGCAAAAAGACCCCCCCGGTCACCGGCAGCCGACCTGACTCAATTTCGGATTCGACGCTCGTCGATTCGCTCGCCAATTTCGACAGGCTGGCCGCGGCGGCCTGACCGATCAAGGTCTTGCCGCACCCGGGCGGTCCGTACAGCAGAAACCCTTTGGGCTGAGTGAAGCGATAGCGCCGAAAGGTCTCGGCGTGCAGCAGCGGATATTCAATGGCCTTGCGGATCGCCTCGATCGCGGCTCGCTGCCCCCCGATCTGGTCCCAGGTGACCTTCGGCACTTCATCCAGCACGTGCGCTTTAGTCTTCCGGTCTTCGAGGCGCTCGATCGCGATCCGATGGCTGGGATCGATCCGCACTTCATCGCCAACCTTTAAGTCCGTGCCGATCAGATCGCTCGACCGCAACAGGATCAGCGCTTGCCTCCCCGGCTCCTGCTCGAAACGAATGCGGCCGTCCGACAGGGTCTCCGTCACCTTGAGGACGGGGCCGCTGCGATCGTAACCCAACGCCTTGATCACAGCGTAGGCTTCGTTGACGAGAACCTGCGCGCCGATCTTGAGGTCGTCCGCCGGGACGCGCGGGTCCACCGTGCTGTAATACTCCGACCCGCCGACTGCGATGCGGGCCAATCCTTCGGCGGGCAGCTCCAACAAGATGCCAATGCGGTTCGCCGGCGCAGTCAGCTTGGCGACCACGTCGCTCAGCTTCTTGAACTCCGCCTCGCGCTGCTCCTGGGCCGCGGCGTTCAGCAGGATGAGGTGACGCAGCTTGTACAGAATGTTCCGGCGGGGATCACTGTCCGGGAACGCGGCAAGACAGTGGTCGATCAACTCGAGCGGATCCGCGGATATCCGGGACGCACCGGCCCGCTCCTCTCCCCGCCCGCCCTTGGACCCAATTCCGCTGTCTCCCTCCGTCGGCTTCCGATGGTCGCTCATCGTTCCCTTTCCGACCGAAGCTCAGACTCGCCATCCGCTCGATCCATCCATGCGGTCATCTTAACACACTGTCGTCGCCCGCTCAGCCGCCGCAGCTCGCGCGCTGCGCCTCTTCGTCGGAAGATGACAGAACAAACGGACATGCGGGAGCGTCAATTCACCGCTTGCAGGGTGACGACAACCTGCTGACGGCGGTTGCCGCGCAGGATGTCCAGCGTCACCTGGTCACCGACCTTGTGCCGTTCCAGAATCGCCATAAGATCGTCCGCGACCTCGACCGGCTTCCCATCCACAGCCACGATCACATCGCCGATCTCAATGCGGCCGCTGAAGGTCTCGCGGGCCCCGCGCAAACCGGCGCGCGCGGCGGGCCCGCCGGGCTGCACCCGGCCGATGACCAACCCTTTAATCCCCCAGCGTCGGGTGATCGCATCCGGCACCAAGGACACGCCTAAGCCCGGGCGGATGAGCCGGCCGTGTTTGATCAGCTCCGGCACGATCCGATTGACCGTATCGACCGGCACCGCAAAGCCGATGCCCGCGAATGCGCCACTGGGGCTGACGATCTGCGTGTTCACGCCGATCAACCGCCCGGCGCTGTCCAGCAGCGGTCCGCCCGAATTGCCAGGGTTGATGGCCGCGTCAGTCTGGATCACGCCTTCGATCGTCCGGTTGGTCATGGACTTGATCGTGCGACCCAGCGCGCTCACGACGCCGGTGGTCAACGTATGGTCCAGCCCGAAGGGATTGCCAATCGCCAGCACTTTCTGCCCGACCCGCAGATCGCCGGAACTGCCCACCGCGATCGGCCAAAGCGCCGATTCCGGTGCTTGCACCTGCAAGACGGCCAGATCATGGTCCGGATCGATGCCGACCACCCGCGCCTTGTATTCAGTTTGATCAGCCAAGGTCACCGTGATCGCATCGGCGCCGTACACCACGTGAAAGTTCGTGACGATGTGGCCTTGCTTGTTCCAGACGAAGCCGGAGCCCGAGCCCTGCGGCACTTCAAAAAGATTGAACGACCAAGGGTCGCGCTCGATGGCGGTGTTGGCGATGAAGACGACCGACTTGGCGGATTTCTCGAACACCGCGATGGTCGCCCGCTCATCGGCGCCGAGTTCGGCCGGCGGCGGAGTGACCGGACGCGGACGGCCTTCCGGGCCGTCGTAGTTCGGCCCCAGCGGCCTGCCCCACTCCGTGCGAACCACGGCAGCGGTCACCAGCCCGGCGACCGCGAGAATGACAACGAGAGCGAGCGTGGAGGTTTTCATCGCGATCGGGAAACGTCGTCGCTATTCTCCAACCACTTGAATCACCAATTCCCGCGTGCGCGGCCTGGTATCGAAGTCGATCACGACGATCTGTTGCCAGGTCCCAAGCGTCATCGCTCCGTCGTTGAACGGGATCGCCACCGACGGTCCCTGGATTTGGCCGCGCAGGTGACTGTGGCCGTTGTCCTCGCCGGGGTTCCTAGCGTTGTGCTGCCAGGCCGGGCTGGGGGGGATCAAGCGGTCCCAGATAGCTTTGGTGTCGGCGCGGATGCCGGGCTCGTCCTCGATGAGCATGATCGAGGCGGTGGTGTGCTTGATGAACACAGTCAGGATGCCAGCTCGGAGCCCGGTGCTCGCCAATGCCTCTTGTACCTGCTTGGTAATATTCTCGATCTGCGAGTCTCCGCGCATGCTGACGCGCAAGGGGACGCTTTTCACGGGCATGCTAGGGTTCTCCTAGGCAACGCTTCGCACGAGACGTCTCTCGGCGGCGGTCAAGCCGCGGCCACGCGCCTCTTTCAGAATGTCGTCGAACGCCCCTTCGGCGACCAGCTGCCGCAGGCTCCCGACCACCGGCGCGCTGAGAAGGCCTTCGCGTTGCAACTTATCGAGATAGGCGAAGGCCTCGGCCAGTGTCTCCTTGGTGCGCACGTAGTAGTCGCGGCCGCGCCGGTGATTGCTGTAGGCTTCGAACTGCTCGCAGGCCACCAGGATTTCGGCCAACTGCCGCACCCACGGCCGCGCCTTCGCCAGTTTTTCTGGATAGTAGTAGTACAGCATCACCTGCTTCATCCAAGGCAACCACCGCACACCGAGCTTCTTGAGCCGCGGCATGACCTCACGCAACCGACGGGTGAGCCGGCGCGCGTAGCCGAGCCGCATCTCCACCTGCTCGCAGGCCCACCCGTCCATGCGGATGCCTGCGTCCTCGAGCGGCTGCCGATAGCGCGCGAGGAAGCTTTCCGTCTCGCGGCCGTACCGTGTTTCGGGATGGACGGCCCGCCATTCGCGCGGCCTGGTTGGAATGCCGCGTGCCTTCGCCCAAGACCAGATGCGGCCGAATAGAGCGCGGTCGAGCCCCGCCCGTCCCAGATCGTGAAGCAAACAAGCAATCTGATAGTGTTTCACCCGCTCCGGCGCATGACCCAACCGTTGGGCGACCGCCGCGCACATGCGGGCTGTCCGCAGCGCATGAGGGCGGTCATAGCCGCGAATCATCCGGCCGCGGCGACGCGGATCCGGATAATCGTAGAGGCGCAGCAGTTCGGTCGCGAGGGCGCGAGACACCAGGAGCGGCACTCGGCGAGGCAATGCGTTCCGCATGAGACGATCAGTCGTCGTAGACAGACGGCGGGCAGAATATCCCCCGCCCGAACGGAGTGTCAAGGCGACGAACTCGCGAAACGCTCGATCCCGCTCGGCGTCTTTGCTATGCTGAGCTGTAATCGTGAAGACACTTCGTCGGGCAAGACGCACCCCACACGCCGCGATCGTCGCAGCCGGATGGCTGATCTGGACGGCGCCGACGGCGTTCGGGCTCTTCGATCGCCACCACGCGTTCGCCGCCGCTTCCCTCGATCAGTTGACCGATCTCACCGGCCGGGCGACCGCCGTGGTGACGCTGAAAGGGCGGGACAATTTCGCAAGCGAATACCGGTACGACGTCAGCGTGAAGAACCTGTCGCCCGATCCGCTGATCGGCGACTCCCTGGTGGTGGTGTTGGATAAAATCACCAACCTCGCCGGCGAAGATCGCGATTCCCTGAAGGGCGACTCATTTCTGAGCCGATTCGAAATCCTCGGACAGGATGGAGAGACCGACGACGGCAAACCCTACTTCCGCGTTCCAGCCAGCTCCGGACCGGACCTGCTCCCACAGGCCGAGAGCCGACCGGTCACGGTGCGGCTGCGCAACAAAGAGTACCTGATCGTCTTCACGCCGTCCTTTCGCGTGCTGGGCCTCAAACGCCCGCCGGCCGCGCCCAAACTCTCCGAACCGGTGACGACTTCACCATCCGTCAAGAACTCGCTGGACAAGCTGATTGAGCTGCTCATCAAGAAAGGCGTGATCACCGAGGAGGAATGGCGCGGCGCCGCCAAACCATGACGGCGCTCGACCTGCCGAGCCTGCGCGGGTCGACGGCCCGCACAGGCGGAGCCGCGCGCCTCTCTCGTTGCCGCATCCGGTGGGATTGGTATATGGTGTGTTGTTGCCATGCCTCGCAGAACAACGCCCGGCTTCATGGCCAGCCCATCAGTTCCGGTGACACTTCTTGTCGTGCTTAGCGCGCTCTCAGCCCTTCATGGACCCGCCTTCGCCCAGACCGCTCAAAGCCGGCCGACGACAAGTGAACCCGTCCCCAACAGGCCGGCGCCGTCAGTCCTCGACCAGACGAGGACGATCAGCGATCTCCGGGAAACCGTCCGGCGCCAACCAGAATTGGCTGAAACTCGCTTCGCGTTGGCATCCGCGTTGTATGGCGCCGGCGAGTTCGAGGGCGCGATCGACGAATATCGCGCGCTGCTGCGGCTTCAGCCGGACCACATGCAAGCCCGGTTCAACTTAGCCGTGGCTTTGATGGCCAAACAACAGTGGCGCGAGGCGGTCGCGGAGTTGAGGGAATTCCTTCGCCTGGCTCCCGACTCGGCCCAGGCCCAATACAACCTGGGAAACGCTTACTTCGCGTTGAAGAACTGGCCGGCAGCGATCGAGGCTTACAGCTACGCGTTGAAGCTTAACCCCGACTATCCTGACGCCCATTACCGCCTGGGGCTGACTCTCAAACAAGCCAAACGCGACAGCGAAGCCGTGGACGAACTGCTGCTTGCGGCCCGTGACGGCATCGCCAAAGCCCAATATCTGCTCGGAAACGCATTCCAGTCCGGACAGGGTGTCAAAAAGAGTTGGGCCCGAGCCATCGGATGGTGGTTCCTGGCGGCTGAACAAGGCGTAGAGGAAGCGAACGCCGCGTTGGCCCGGTTGCGCCGACTGGCCATGGAGAAAGGGTCCCGCAACGCCAAGGACGCGACAGCGGCGGCGCAGGCCTTCGAAGACTTCCGCGCCGATCTCTGGCTGGATTTTCCCGACCTCGCGCCCTCCACCGACGGGGAAGGGGTCGGAGCGACCTTGCTCAAGCAGGGCCGCGTGCAGGACGCCGTTCCAGTTTTGATCCGCGAGGCCTATGCGCTAGGCGAGGTCTCCCACTACCTGCTGGAACGCCTCTATGAAGAAGGCGTTGAAGGGCGGTTGGCTCCCTACGATCCGCGCATCCTCCGGTACTTGGAAACGACGGCGGCGGAAGGACTGCCCCATTCACGGCTCGCCCTGGCCCGCATTTATGCCAAGGGATTGGGAGTCCCCCGAGACCACGCGCGGGTGAAGACCTTGCTCAAAGGCCTCCCAAAAGAAGAAGCGCAGTTGATCATCGAAAGCCTCTCGTCCACGCCCCAAAATCAGTGAGCGTTTAGGAGCAACGAATCACTCTTGGCTGTTCACGACCGGCTGCTCGCGGTTTTTGAGACAGGGACGCGGCGCGACCGAGGCCGTCGCGGATTCGAGTGGTATAATGCTCGCGGGTCCGACACGTCATCGGGAGGATCGCGGGACCATATGAAACGCCGGTGGGCTCCGCTTGTCGTCCTCGCACTGTTTCCCGTCACCTCCACATTTTCCCAGGACTCCTCGCCACACACCCCACAGAACCAGCCGACGCCGCCCCCAACCGAATCGCCCGCCGCTGAAGGTTCCGCAGCCGGCCCTGCCTCGGAGACCTCTGTCCCTACCCGGGACACTCCGTCCGGCGAACCCCCGGCCGAGCCGGAGCAAGCCATCGAGGCGTTGCGCCAGGCGGTGTCCGCCGCACCGAACGCGTTCGACATCCGGTTTCAATTGGGTCTGGCCGAATGGGCCGCCGGCGACCTGTCCGCGGCGATCGCTCAGCTTCGCCAGGCGGTCCGCCTTAAACCGGATGCCGTGGAAGCCCGCCTGAAACTTGCCGACGCGCTCTACCAGTTTGGCGATGTGGAGGGCGCCATCGAAGAGTACAGGGTGCTGACACGGCTGCAGCCCGACCTCGCGCAGGCTCATGTCGGTCTCGGGACGGCGCTCCTGATTAAACAGGATTGGCGGACCGCCCTGGCCGAGTTTCAGGAAGCGTTGCGCCTGAATCCTGGCCTCGCGCAAGCGTATTACAACATGGGCACGATCCATTACACCACGCGGGATTTTCTCGCGGCCATCCAATCCTACCGCGAGGCGCTGAAGCTCAAACCGGATTTTCCCGACGCACATTATCATTTGGGCCTGGTGCTGAAATTGGTGAACCGCGACGCCGAGGCGGCCGAAGAATTGCAAATTGCCGCCAGCAGCGGCGTGCCCAAAGCGCAGTACTTCCTCGGCAGCGCCTACCGCTCCGGGCATGGCGTGCCAAAGAACCTGCTGCTGGCCATTACCTGGTGGGTGCGCGCAGCGGAACAGGGCATGAGCCAGGCGAGCGAGGCCTTGGCGCAATTGCGACAGGCAACGCTCTCGAAAGGATCTCGTGCGCAGAAAGAGGCCCAGATTGCGCTGCGGGCCTTTCAGGAATATCTGGCGACGCTGGAGCAGGACTTCCCGGATCTCGTTCGTCCCAACGAGGCCGAGAGCGTCGGAGCTGCGTTGCTCAAAGCGGACCGGGCTCAGGAGGCAATTCCGGTCCTGATTCGAGAGGCGTACGTGCTCCATGAACCGTCACAGTCTCTCCTCGAGAAACTGTATGAAGAAGGGATTGAGGGGCAGGTGCCACCCTATGACGTTCGCATTCTGAACTATTTTCAGACGACGGCCGCGGCCGGGTTGCCCCGCTCCCGACTCGTGTTGGCCCGCATCTACGCGAAGGGGCTCGGCGTCTCTGCTGACGGCGCTAAGGCGAAAGCCCTGTTGAAGGGATTCTCCAAGGGCGAGCGCAAACGAATGCCGGAGGACACAAAGCCCGGCCAGAAGTCATCGCCGGCTCAATGATCCCCATGTCGTTCAGTCCCCGCGCCCGCACCGTTTTTGCCGAATCTTCCGCGCTCCAGGCGCTCGCGATCGGCCTGGCGGCCAGCCTCACCGCTTGGCTTCTCTGGCAGACCGCACCGGCCGCATTCACGACATGGGAATGGAGCCCTTACGACGCGTGGCTGCGTTTCCGCGCCTCGGTGCCGGCCAGCCGCTCCATCGTGCTGATAGCCAGGGATCGCGCGAGCGAGGAGCGCTTCGGCACAGGTCCGTGGGACCGCGCGCTCATCGCCAAACTCGTCACGGCGCTCCATGACGCCGGCGCGGCCGTCATCGGCGTGGAGCTGCCCATCACCGCCCCCAGCCCACCCCACCTCGGCGGTGCGGTCAGCGACGCGCTGTTGGCGGAAGCGACCAAGGAAGCTGGCACCGTCGTGTATCCGCTGACGTTTCTCCCGGCGGCTGACTCCTCGCTCCCCGCTGAAGCTCAGGCCGTTGGTGTGGCCTCGTGGACCCACACCAGTTGGCCGACCATCACCCCAGACATCGCAATCCAGCTCCCCACCGGCCCGAGGCTGCTGGACGCCATGCCGCCGCTCGCGCAGCAGGCCTACGCCGTGGGCCATCTGCTTGCCCTGCCTAACGGCGATCGCATCGTTCGGCAGGTCCCGCTGTACCTCTCGATGGGAGATCGCGCTATTCCCGCCTTTGGACTCGCACTGGCCACAGCCTTTTATCGGGACCGCGTAGAAATCAGCCTGGCGGGGTCGACGACGCAGCAACTGGAAGCGCTGGGAATCCCCGCTCGTTCGGTGTCACGGCTGTTCGTGAACTATGCCGGCGACGGACGTACCTCTTCGTTCTCTTCCCTGTCGTTCGCGACGCTCGTGGACGCCGTCGATCTAGGAGACCGGGAACGGCTTGCAGGATGGGTAGACGGCAAGGTTGTCCTGCTTTTGCCGAATTCCTCCGGCGAACCGCTTGGGACGACGCCAACCGGGTACCCGATCACACCGGGACTCATCCATGCGCATGTGCTGCATACGTTGCTGACCCGTCAGTGGGTCGGGCCGGTCTCTTCCCTGTGGCAGATGATCCTGTCGCTAGCCCTTTCCAGTCTGGCCGCCAGGACGCTGCTGTCCCTCAAGGGGTGGAAGGGGCTTCTCACCGTATCAGGGCTGATGCTCGGCTACGGGGCACTGCTGCTCATGATGTTGGCGGCGTGGGGATGGCTGCTGCCTCTCGTCGTCCCTTTCTCCGCAACGCTCCTGGTGTTCAGCGGCATCACCGTTTGGAGTCATGTGTCAGCGGGACAGTGCTTCCGGCTGGTCGAGCAGGAGATGCGGCGCATCCAGCAGGAATCGGTTGCCGTCCGTGAGGCGCTCATTCGCCGGGAAAACGTCGTCGAACGGTTGGAAGAGGACTTGGAGGCCGCCCGCGCCGCCATCGCCCAATCCACCGGCCGGCAAGCCGAGCTGGCCAAGGCCTCTGACGCGCTGCGCGTGGAACTCGCCGAAGCCCGATCCCAGGAAGCGGCGGCCCGAAAACGTCTGCACGAACTGGAACGCGAATGGAGCGACCTCCAGGCGGTCGAATCGGACCGGAGCCGCTTGAGCGACGCAGAGCAGGAGCGTCTGCGGCAGGAATGCGAACAACTCGGCATCATCACGCGGCATCCGGTGGTCCTCGGCTTGTTTCGCGACCTCAAGAAGGGGGCCCGTTCCTCGCTCTCGATCCTCCTGCTGGGTGAGCCCGGCACGGGGAAGGAACTGTTCGCCCGCGCCGTGCACCAGCTCAGCTCCCGGGCCGGCAAGCCTTTCATCGCGGTGAACATGGCGGCCCTCTCCCCCGACCTCTTCGAGAGCGAAATGTTCGGCCATGTCCGGGGCAGTTTCACCGGGGCGACGAGCGAGCGGAAAGGCTACTTCGAACTGGCCCACCAGGGCACGCTGTTCCTGGATGAAATTGGCGACTTGCGCCTGGACCACCAAGGCAAACTGCTTCGGGCGCTCCAAGACCAGACGTTCTACCGCGTCGGTGCCACCACGCTGACCAGCGTCGACGTTCGCATCGTGACGGCGACCAACAAGGACCTGGTGCGCGGGGCGTCGGAAGGCTGGTTCCGCGAGGACCTCTATTTCCGATTGAAGGGACTGGTTTTGCGGCTGCCGCCCCTGCGGGAACGCCTGGACGATGTTCCCCTCCTGGCCGACCATTATCTCCACACCGCCGCCGCGCAGGCGGGCCGCGAGGGGATGCGGCTTTCGCGCGAGGCGTTGGCCGCGCTGCAGCGCCACGAGTGGAAGGGCAACATCCGCGAGCTGCGCCACTGCCTGGAACAAGCCGTCGCGCTGGCCGAGGGGCCGGTGATCACCGAGGCGGATCTCCGGCTGGCTGTCGAGGAAGCCTGGTCACCCGGCCGCGAACACGCTTTCGATCGGTCGGCGGACGAGCCTCTGACCGATGCCGCCGTGCTGGCCGGTCTGCGCCGCCAGGGGTTCGACATGCAGGCCACGGCGAAGGCGCTGAAATGCGACCGCAGCACCGTCACGCAGCGGCTCAAGGGCCTAGGGTTCCAGGCTCTCGTGGATGCGGGCGGTGATCAGACGAAGGCTGCCCTCGCGCTGGCTGGCGATCCGGCCCTGACGAGGACCGTCGAACTCAAGCTGGCGGACTACTACGGACATCTGATCAAAACCATCGAACAATTCCGTTCCGCGGAAGAAGCCCTCTTCGATTGCCAACGGCGCTTCAAGAACCTGCCTGACCGCCACTTTCGTGCCGTCGAGACCCTGATCCGGTGGCATTTCGCGCAGACGCCGGCATCGGTGAAGACCCACGGAGCATAAGGCGAGCCGCGGGAAAACGATGGTCGAGCTTGGCCTACGTCTAGCAGCCGGTCGTTTCAAGGCATGTCAGCTTTTTCCTACAAGAAGTGTCCATTTTCTCTCTTTTCTCACTTTTCTCCCATAAGCTGGGTTGCTTTCCCCAAGGAAATGGCGTAAGCCTCTGCGCAAAAACGACCGGGGAGCATACCCCCTCACCGCTGGGATAGCCGATCCCAAGAACCTCATGCTGCAGGCGTTTTCCCTTGCGTGGTTTCGCTTCGTGCTGGAACCCGACAATCGGCTGGCGCTCCACCCACGCAATCCCGGCAACACTCTCCGCGGCGCGTTCGGCACCACGTTCAAGAGATGATTGGTCTGCCCCACACCGACCGACTGTCGAGAGACCTGCCGTCTGAAAGACGTCTGTCCCTACGGACAGATCTTCGAGCCCAGCCCGCCGCCGGGGGCGGATCGGCTCAGCCTGAACCAGGATATTCCCCGACCATTCGTCTTCCGTCCTCCGAACGGCCACCAGACGACCGCCCAGCCCGGAAACGCTCTGTCGTTCGACGTAATCCTCATCGGCAAAGCGCTCGATTACTTCCCTTACTTTTTGGTCACGTTCCGTGAGCTCGGCGACCAAGGCATCGGGCTCGGTCGAGGCCGGTACCGGATCGCGCGGGTGTCGCTGCTCAATGAACACGGGAACGCTGTCGCGGAGGTCTATTCAGGCCACGACAACGCCGTCCGTCCCTCGCCCTTTCGCATCACGGATAAGCACTGCCGACGCCTCGCTGCTGAGTGGTTAGCAGCTAGCCAGCAGCGAATGGCGAAGAACAAGCCACGGTGTCCCTGCTCCGGCCAACGGTGCACCGTGCGCTTCCTCACTCTGACGCTTCTCAACGTTCACGGCACGATCGTGACACGGCCGGACTTTCACCATGTGATCAAACGCCTGCGCGACCGCGTCAACGCGCTTGCGCATTTCTCCTGCGACCGCTTCGTTACATGTGGATTTCAAAGCCTTCGGCGAGCGAGCTGAAGCAGTCCGAACCATGAGCAGCCACATCAGATGGGAGGATCGCGGCCGCCGCTCCTGGAAAACCGGTCTGACGCACGGCATGGGCGGCTTCGTCGGTGACGCGACATATGAGGGGACACTCGCAGCGTGTCTCCCCTTGCTGATCCTTGGCCAATACACCCATGTGGGGAAGTACGCGGTGTGGGGCCATGGGCAATATGAAGTGGGCATTCTATAATGGCCGCCGAGTGAACGCGAAGCGACGCGCCATGCGTGCAGGTCTCGAACACCTGCTGGGGGATGATCGCGCACCGCCACAGGATGTGCTATGGCGGATGCAGCGGATCGCGGATGGTAGGTCGACTCAAACTTGACGAAGCCATCTGTCACGTTTCTAGACATCTCGCTCTTCGGGTCTTTTCACCTCACCGCGGAATAGCCTGGCAGCGTTGATTGGACAAGAACAGCGCGATGGACGTGACCGGACAGCAACGAACGGTGCTAAGCGGCATGAGCTTTTGTGAAGAGGCGTGTTCCCTGGAACACCGGGCTCACGCGCGACATGGGGGACCGTTGTCCGTTCCCGCAGCCCGCGTCCCGATCACGGATGACGGCTTGCGAAGCGAGCCCTCGAACTCCATCTTTCCTTTTCTGTGATTGCGCGTGACGCACCGTCAGCGATGATCTTCAGGTGTGGTCTATGCTGAAAAGAAGAAGCCAATGAAAACATTTCAGGACTTGCCGGAAGTCGAACGCGCGGTTCTTGAAGAACTCCAGGTGCGAGTCAGCTGCGAGTTCCCCGACTGGGCGTGTCGGCTGACCCTCTTCGGGTCGCGAGCCAGAGGCGACGCCGAACCTGACTCGGATATGGACGTCCTCCTGGAGGTTGAACGGGAGCATCTCTCGTTTGCGGAGAAGCAGCGACTTCGCCGTGCGGCTCGTGAGGGGTCGCGCGAAAGCGGGATCGTCCTTTCCCTCTTGATTGTGGACCAGCGCATGCACGAGGAACGCGGGGACTTCTCGGTCTTTCGCAATATCCGGGAAGAGGGCATCCCGGTCCGAGCCGGAAGGAAATCCACGAACTCTTAGACAAAGCCTGACGGAGTCTCCTGGCAGCAGAACGACTGCTTCGCGATGGCGACAGCGACTTTGCCGTCTCACGACTGCCTACTACGCCATGTTCTACGCTGCACAAGCCCTCCTGTTGTCCCGCGGTATTCGTCGATCCACACACTCCGCGACCATTGCGGCGTTCAATGAGTACTTCGTCAAGACCGGAGAGGTTCCCCCAAGGCTCTTTTCCCTCCTTCGTGAGAGCTTTGAGGACAGAGCCGAAAGCGACTATGGCTTGGTGGTGATTACAGACGAGCAGGCATGGGCCGGGATTGCTGCGGCCCGTGAATTTGTGGAAACGATCAATCGCCGACTTGAGCGGACTGCAGGAGACGAGTCATAAACGGTATCGGCGCGAGGCATATGCCGCCCCGTTCAATCCCAAAATAAAAGGGGACGGCCTGATCCAGACCATCCCCCTGCTCACGCGCCGCCACTGCTCGCAACAGCTCCCGTCACAAGAGCGGCAGTGCTCGCAGCCCTCCTGCACGACTGTCAGCCCCACGCATGTCGAGCAGGTCCGACCCGCCCCCGCTCGCCCCGGACCATTTGCCGGATTTCTGCACGTGGATCGGCCCAGCAAGCCGTCGCTGGTTCTAGATCTGGTCGAGGAATTCCGGCAGCCCGTGGTGGATCGGACCGTCATCGCGCATCTCAACCTGGGCGAAGCCGTCACGCTGAAGGCCGGCATGCTGGACGAGGAGACCTGTTCGCGGTATGCGGCCAAGATCCTGGAACGCCTGGAATCCAATGAAACGGTGAAAGGCAAGAAGTATCAGATCAAGTCCATCATCCAGATGCAGGCGCGGAATCTGTGTGCGTTCTTGCGT
Source organism: Nitrospira calida (assembly GCF_976986435.1). Lineage (NCBI taxonomy): Bacteria > Pseudomonadati > Nitrospirota > Nitrospiria > Nitrospirales > Nitrospiraceae > Nitrospira > Nitrospira calida. The sequence continues at coordinate 773,610 of NZ_OZ335950.1, read as the reverse complement.
CGAGAGGGTGGTTATCGTCCCTGCACCTTCAAGTGGTAACAGGATCGGTGTCTGCAGAGGAACTGACCACGTATATGTTGTACGACATTCCCGACGACGGCGTTCGTTCGAAGATCGCCGATGTCTGCAAAGACTATGGGCTCGAGCGTATCCAGTTCAGCGCATTTTGCGGCCTGCTCACACGTAATAAGCGCGAGGAACTCTTTCTCCGGCTTGGAGACACGTTAGGAGGCTGTGCCGGGAAGATCCTCCTGCAGCCTGTTTGCCAGAAGGATGTGACGGTCAGTTTGAGAATCGAGAATGAGGATACCGGCAGCAAGTCCGAATCAGCCCGAACTGATGCTCCGGGTGAACGATCTGAAACAGTATGACTATTGCCCGCGTGTCGTGTATTACCAGTACGTCATGCCGGTCGAGCGAAAGGCCACGTTCAAGATGGAGCATGGCAAAGCGGCCGAGATCCAGTTGGATCAGTTGGAACGACGTCGAGGCGTGCGCCGCTATGGGCTGCTTGACGGCCGGCGTCATTTTCAGGTGTGGCTGACTTCTGACACACTGGGGCTGTCCAGCAAGCTGGATTTGCTGATCGAATCGTCGTCGGGCTGGTACCCGGTCGATTTCAAGGAGACGACAGGGCCTGCGCGATCAAACCATCGTCTGCAACTGTGCGGGTACGCCATGCTGGTCGAAGAAGCCTATCAGTGTTCGGTTGCTCGTGGATTCCTCTACCTGATTCCAGGGAATCGGATCGAGCCCGTTGATCTGACCGGCGAACTCAGAGCTGAAACATTCGCGTCGCTGGACCGTATTCGGGAGATGATTTTATCCCAGCGCATTCCGCCAGCGACCGAGGTTCGAGCGCGTTGCACAGACCGCGAGTATCGCAACTACTGTGGGGATGTGTTTTGAGCGGTTGACACAGACTGCTGTCCGCTTCCCATCGACCGCAGACAGCTTCCCGGTGATGGAGTTCGGGACGCGGCACGTAGAGTACGAACCGCGGTGAGCGGTCTTTCGCAAACCGCCCCGGGGTTTATGGCAATCGGAAGACTTTCGATGAATTGGCTCTTGACAACGACGAAATGGGTCAGTTTATCGCGCCCTTCGTAAGCGATTGAAGAGCCCTTCCCTATGAAGAGGGCACTGAAAAGTTCCAGCCAGGCGGCCAACAGATGCGCACCCACATAGGAGCCGGAAGACCGCTCAATCCTTCCTGCATGCCTGTAGAGAGCCGAAGTGAAGCCGCCTTGCCCCGCGCTCATGCGGGGATATCCCCGCACAGCGATGCGTGTCCCGCGTGACTCTCCCTGATCTCCAACTCGTTCTCTCTTTTTAACTTCGCGAGATTCCTGCTCGTTTAGCTTCCTACACCCTCCCAAGGCAGCGGCACCACCGTTGCTCAAGCGATCTCTCGTCTTGAACAGCTCGCGGACCGGTTGGAAAGGAGGTGACGGCTCACCGAAGGCCGGCTTTCGCGTGACTCATGACCGAAGGCGCTTTAACCATTGACCGCTCATTGGAGGAGGTATCGACCATGCAAAAACCCACTCCCTCACAAGTCACGTCCGGCAGCATCACCCCCGCGATTGTTGGGCCGAGCAAGGACATGAAAGATATCTCCATCGTGGCCGGGGTCGTTTTGATTCTGGCCGTGATTATTGGCTCTTTTTGGATCTTTTCGCCGCCGGGCGTGTCTACCACGCCAGGCGTGACGGGCAAGCCGGATTCCGCGCAGGTCTCCAACGCGCTCGGGACACCCGCCCCGCCCCTGCCTGAGCCGGCCCCATCCATCCCTGCCGCAAGCGCCGCCTCGGACATCCTCCACGCCGACATCTATTTTGAGGTGGGCCGCACGGGCCTGACCGACGAAGGCAAGACGCTGCTCCAGTGGCAGGCTGCGTTTCTGAACAACAACCCCGAGTATGGCGTCCTTGTACAGGGTCATACCGATCAACACGGCTCAGCGAGCTACAACAAGACGCTTGGCCTCAAGCGGGCGGAAACCGTGAAGGCTGCCCTGCTGAACGCCGGGGTGGCCGAACACCGAATGAAAGTCGTGAGCCTTGGAGAGGAGGGAGTGCTGTGCACTGATACCAGCGACGTCTGCCAGCGCATGAATCGGCGCGTGCATCTGGAACTCCGCAAGATCGGCCAGGAACACATGGCCGCCTCTGCTGGAGCTACTAACGCGCCCGCTCTCGACGCAAGTCACACTGTCACGTCCCCCGGAACTTTAACAGACGGATCTGCCTTGTTGATGGATAGCCTGCCCCCGGCAGCCGAGCCCTCGACAGATACCATCCCCGCCCCGCTTCCTGAATCTTCCACCGTCCACACGGATTCACAGTAAATGAACGCAGCCATCCCGCGTGAGGGTCTCCCGCTCTCACGCGGGCTTCTTTCCGACAAGCCCTTCTCACACACGCTACCGCTGAAGTCTTGCGGAACCGGCAATAAACGCCGTCATCCCTCCTTCCGTTCTCCTCGATGGAGCAGTTGAGAGAGGACCGGCAGCACCACCAAAATCAGAACCGGCGACGTCAGCATCCCGCCGACTATGACACGGGCGAGCGGTTGTTGAGACTGCGCGCCGATCCCTGTGGCCATCGCTGCGGGCAGCAGCCCGATCGCCGCGGCCAGCGAGGTCATCAGGACCGGCCGCATTCGAGCTTCGGCGCTCATCAGGATCGCCGTCCGGACATCATGGCCTTCCTGGACAAGATCGCGGATGCGGCTGATGAGGATGAGCGCACCTTGGACGGCAACCCCGAACAACGAGATAAATCCGACGGCGGCGGAGATGCTGAAGTTCGTCCCTGTCACCACCAGCGCCAACACGCCGCCCACCAGTGAGAAAGGCACGGCAAAGAGAACCAGCAGGGCGTCGCGGAATGAGTTCAGCGCAAAGTACACCAAGAACAGAATGACCAGGAGGGTGATGGGCACGACCTTGGCCAGCCGCAGTTTCTCCTCTTGGAGTTGATCGTATTCCCCGTGCCATTCGATTCGATAGCCTTCCGGCAGCCGGACTGCCGCGGCGATGCGCTTCTGCGCCTCGTGGACCGTGCTCTCCAGGTCGCGGCCGCGCACGCTGAACTTGATGGGGATGTACCGCTCGTTGTTTTCCCGATAGACGATGAATGCGCCGGTTTGTTCCGCAATCGTCGCCAATTGTTTCAGCGGGATCCTTGCGCCCTCTGGCGTACTCACTTGGATGTTGCCGATCGTGTCCTCGTCCCGCCGATACTCCGGCAGAAACCGGACGACCAGGTCGAACCACTTTTCACCTTCATAGACCTGCGTGACGGCTTGCCCGCCGATTGCCGCCTGGATCACATCGTTCACGTCGCCGACCTTGATTCCGTAACGCGCACATTCCTGTCGGTCCACCTCGATGACCAGGTTGGGCTGCCCGAGGAGATGCAAGATGCCGAGATCCTTCACCCCCCGCACCTGCTGCATGACGCCTTTGATCTGCGTCGCGACGGACTCCAGCACCTTCAGATCGGCTCCGTACACCTTCACAACGTTCTCACCTTTGACGCCGGACATTGCCTCCTGCACATTGTCTTGAATGGCCTGAGAGAAGTTGAACGTCACACCTGGAATGCTAGCCAACTGCCGTTCGATCTCTTCGATCAACTCTCTTTTTGACTTTAATTCGGTTCGCCATTCCTTGCGCGGCTTTAATGTCACCAGGAATTCAGCGTTAAAAAAACTCGTCGGGTCGGTGCCATCATCCGGACGGCCGAGCTGAGACACGACGTCGACGACTTCTGGAACCGCTTTGAAGATCGACCGAATCTCCGTCGCAACGTGAGCCGCTTCTTCGAACGAGATATCCACTGGCATCGTCGCCCGCATCCAGATATTGCCCTCCTCCAGAGCCGGCATGAACTCGCCGCCGATCAAGGGAACGGTTGCCAAGGTCAGGGCGAGAGCGCCTAACACGACGCCGATGACCAGAATCTCATGATCGAGCGCCCACCGCAGGCTGACCAAGTACGCGCGCCGAACAACGCTGACGACCCACGTGTCCTCTTCCCGCAGGGGACCATCGAGAAGGAGCGAACACAGGGCCGGAGCCAGCGTGAATGCCATCAGCAGCGCCCCGCTCAGCGCCAGACCGTAGGTCAGCGACATCGGTGCAAAGATTTTCCCCGGTACGCCGGTCATCGTGAATAGCGGAATGAACGCGACGACGATAATCGCCGTCGCGAAAAAGATCGGGCGCCCGACTTCGCGTCCGGCCCGCATAATGTGCATCGGCACAGTCAGCCCTTGGCCCCGCCTGCGAGACAAGTGCGAGAAGATGCTTTCGACCATGATCAGCGTGGAGTCGACGATGATCCCGAAATCGATCGCGCCTAGCGAGATCAGGTTGGCCGAATCGCCGCGGATCACCATGAGGCAGAACGTGAACAGCAAGGCCACCGGTACCGTGAGCGCGACGATGACCGCCGTCCGGAAGTGTCCCAGAAAGACATAGAGAATGACGAACACCAGCAGGATTCCGGCCAGAAGAATATCCACCACGGTTTCGATGGTGGTGCGGATCAACACCGTCCGGTCATAGAAAGTCTTGATCGCGACACCCTGCGGTAGTTTTCGGCTGTTCAGCTCTTCCACCTTTCGGTGCACCCGCTCCAGCGCCGGAGTCGCGCGTTCTCCGCGCTGAAGCAACACGACGCCTTCCACCACATCGTCGCGGTCATTGATCCCGACTTTCCCCAGCCGAACGCGGTGCCCGAGGCTCACCCGTCCCAGATTTCGGATGAACACCGGTGTGCCGCTTTTTTCCGTGACGACGGCGTCCGCGATATCGTCCAGATTTCTGATCAGACCCAGTCCGCGAACGTTGAAGCTTTGTGACCCCATGGTCAGGTAATTGCCCCCCACGTCCGTGTTGCTCTGCCTGAGCGCTTCAATAACCTGGTCGAGGGTCACGTTGTAACTCAGCAAGGCGCCGGGATCGAGATCGACGTGGTACTCCTTGGTCGTCCCCCCGAACGTGGTCACATCGATCACGCCGGGCACGCGCTTGAACTCCCGGCGGATATGCCAGTCCTGGATCGTCTTGAGATCCGTGAGGCTCTTCCCGTCCCCGACCACCTCATACCGATAAATTTCGGCAATCGCCGACCAGGGCGAGATGGTCGGCTGCACGTTCTGCGGCAACGCCGTGAGCTGGAGCCGGTTCAGCACCTCCTGTCGGTCGCGAAAGTAGTCGGTCCCGAACGCGAAATAGACCTTGATATCGCTGAGCCCGAAGATCGATAGCGATCTGATGTCGGTCAACCCGGGCATCCCTTGTAACGCGATTTCAATCGGTAGTGTGATCGCTCGCTCCATCTGCTCGGCCGACCAACCGGGATATTGCGTGATCACTTCGACCATCGGCGGTGAGGGATCCGGGTAAGCGACGACGTCCAGCAGGTGGAACGCGTATAACCCCCCGCCGAGGAGAAGCAATCCGGCAAAGCAGACAAAGACGCGTTGGGTCAAAGCGAACTGCAACAGCCGTTCGAGCATGGATCGGACCTCCCATCAGATGCAGATGGTCGTTGAACCCGAGTCGGGTACGGATGGAGAGCCCTTCGCGGATCGCGTTGCGCCTATTCAGCAGCCGCGGGCCGCTCTCCGCGCCTGAAGGCGCCGAGTCTCAAGAACCGCCTGGAGCTGTCCTGGAAAAGACGATCAGATCCGATAGGTAGAGAGACGCTGATAGAGCGGGCACTCGCTCCTTTTGGAAAGCGCTTGGGTGGAAACGGCGGACGGCGGACGCCGTAAGGGCACGAGAGCGGGCGCTTGCCCAGGCAGGCGCGAAAACGGATCTGCTTCTACGGCACCATGTTTGATTTCGTCTACATCGGGCTCGATGACCTGCGTCATACCCGTCGGGAGCGGCTGAAGTTCGTCATTCAAATCGCACAAGTCCGTCCACGCCACCCCGCCGACGAGAAACCAGGCGGAAAGCACTACCAACAGACGGTATGTCATATGGCGCGAGGCCATCAGCAACATCAGACCACCGCAGACATGATCAGTTGCTGGCGGTCGCTAACCACATTGCCACAGAAAGTCAACCGGCTCTGCGTCCACCGTTCATGCTCCGATTGGTTCGTAAAACCGGTAGGTGTTGCCGCCTGCTTCCTTGGCTTGGTCCATCGCCTGTTCCGCATGGGCCAGCAGCTCGTCCCCCTCGTGAGGATCCAAGGGATAGACCGTGATGCCGAGGCTGGCCGTGACCGTGACCGGATGGACATCCGGCTCGAACGGCTTCGCGAAGAGTCCCAGGACCCGCTTGGCGACGATCTCCATATCGGCCTTGCAGTTGATGCCTTCCAGCAGCAGGGTGAACTCATCCCCGCCCAGCCGGGCGACCGTATCCACTTCACGCATGCACTGCCGCAACCGGTCGGCCGTCATCTTGAGCAACGCGTCGCCCTTCTCACGGCCCAGCGTCTGATTGACCTCCATGAAGCGATCGAGGCCGAGCATGACGATGCCGACTTCCTGCTTCTTGCGCTTGCTCATGGCCAGCGCCCGGCTCATGCGATCCTGAAACAGCACGCGGTTGGCCAGGGTCGTCAAGGGATCGTACTGGGCCAGATAGGCGAGGTTCCACTCCGCCCGTTTCCGTTCGACCGCATGGCGCAGCGCTCGTGCCAGTTGATCAGCGGTCCATTGGCCTTTGACCAGAAAATCCTGCGTTCCGTGTTGGATGGTCTGCCGCTCCAAGGTTTTATCCGGTCGGTCGCTCAGAACGACGATTCGGCATCCGTACCGGCGCCGCCTGAATCAGGCTCAAGGTGTTCAGCCCGTGCGTGTCCACAAGCGTCAGGTCCACCATGATCGCATCGAAAGATTCCCGGGCCTATCGGCGCAACGTGGGGCTCACTCGCTCGACGTGCGTGACCGCGATCTGCCCGCCGCCCGCCTTGGTCAGCATCTCCTGGGCATTCTTGGCGTCGACGGGATTGTTCTCAACCAGCAAGACTTTCATGCGTGATCCGAGGAGTGTGGTTATAGCACACTCGTCAAAGTGGGATGAAGAGAAACATCGCTTGCGGACGGCGAAGGATTAGTCTCTTTTGATCGGATTGCCGGACTTCAGTGGCCGTTGATCCTCGCAGGGATCCCGCAGCGCCGATTTTGTCAAAATGCCTGACAAAATGGACGTTTGTTGGTAGAGTTTTCTTGGCCACTACGTAAAGGCACTCGTCCTCTCATGACCGATCGCTACGCCAGCGTCATTATCCGACGCTCCTCGCCGCGCCTCCTGTTGAGCCTGCTGCAGGTCTTGTTTGCATTCATCCTGGCTTACCGCTTTCCGTCCCTCGATGTGCTCCATCGCGCCGACACCTCACTCTTCGTCATGATCAGTGTGTCGCTCCTCCTGATCCTCTGTCTTCGCGGTCCGGTGCTTGTCGGCAAGCCGTTCGTCTCGCTATTGACCCTGGTGAACACGGGAATCCTGATCTTGAAGACCTATCAAGCCGGAACGATCGAGCCGTGGATGTATTTCGAGTACATCCTCGTGATCCTCATGGCATCGGTGAGCTCCTCCGCGCGGCACCTGTGGGGTCTGGGAGGCGTGGTATCCGCCGCCTATGGCTTGTCGGCGTACGCAGTCGAGGCCACGTTGGCCGAGCATGCCTTGCTCATTCCCGTCCTTTTGTCCACGGCGTTGCTCTGTGGCAATAAAACAGAAATCGCCCGGACCGAGTTCAAGCGGATCGTGGAATCCGAGGAGCAGGCCCGCTATGACACGATGTCCGACCCATTGACCGGACTGCCCAACCGCGCCCAATTCATCGAGCGGGTGTGGCGCTCAATCGAATGCGCGAAGAACAACCGCGAATTCCAGTTCGCCATCATCTTCATCGATCTGGACGGGTTCAAACCGATCAACGACGGCCTGGGTCACAAAGCCGGCGACACCGTCTTGATCAAGACCGCCAAACGGCTGCAGGCGTGCCTGAGAAAGGGCGACGTCGTCGCCCGGTACGGCGGAGACGAATTCACTCTGCTGATCAACAATGTGACGGGCAAGACCGACGCGATCCGCGTCGCCGAGCGCGTACTGCGCAAGCTGACGGAACCAATCGATGTCGGCAAGATCGTCCACGTCGGCGCCAGCATCGGCATCGCTCTCAGCAGCAATGTGCACGCCCGCCCCGAGGATCTTATCCGCGACGCCGATCTGGCGATGTACCGCGCCAAGTCCCAGGGAAAGGGGCGGTACGAGATCAGCGACCAGATTCGCGACACGAAAGTCGGGCATGCCGGTGGGCGCCCGGCCGAGCAGATCCTCATGCCATTGCGGTAACCGCCGAGGCTCCAGCCGCGGGAAAAAGGAGAGCGACGTCTATGTCCCTCTTGTCCAGAGCGCTCGCCCTGATGCCGAGCGCGCAAAGCACCCAGCCGGTTCTGCCGGAAACAGGCGGCGAGACCACGCAAGCGGTCACGACCATGCGCCACAATTTCCTTCAGTTGCAGACGCTCGTGACCATCGTTTTGAGCTACCAACTCCTGCTCAGCCCCAATGCATTGATCACGCCGGAGGTGGAGATGCTCTCCATTCTCGGCCTCCTGCTGCTGTGTGGCATGTTGATGGTCCTCCCGGCTCGCCTCATCACCGCGGATTGGTTCCCCGGCGCGCTGGCTGTCTTGGACACCGTGATCACCTCCGCCCTGATTTATTTCTCCGGTAACGCCGGCTCCGATCTGTACTTGGCCTATTTCGTCATCATTCTGATCGTCACGGCGTCCCGCACGACAATGCAGATGACGCTGTTCCTAACGCTCGTGACGACGATTTACGGATTCGCCCTTTATCGGGAAATCGAGGATACGGGAGAGGTGCTGGAACGGCATCTCATCCGCATTCCGCTTCTGCTGGTCATGGCCATTTTTTATCGGCGGACCGCCGAGTCGGTCCGCCTTTTGACCTACTACGATCCCGTGACGGGGCTCCCCAATCGCCGCCAATTCGTCCGCTTACTGGGCCAGCAATTGACCAACGGGGCGCCCGTCGATCACCGCAAGGCGTTGCTGTTTCTGGATTTGGACGGGTTCAAGCTCATCAATGACACGTTGGGCCATGTCGTCGGGGACCAACTGCTGAAGGCGGTGGCGGCGCGGCTCAAACAATGCCTGCGGACGACCGACACGATCGCCCGGCTGGGACCCGACGAGTTTTCCGTCCTGCTCCAGAACATCACCAGTCCCGACGTGGCGGGACGCTTGGCGCAACGGATTCTGGACACCCTCAAGCCCTCCTTCACGCTGGCTGGCCACGAGGTCTTCGTCACTGCCAGCATCGGCATCGCGATCAGTTCCCCGGGAAACGGCGACGCCGGCAGCTTGATCAAGAACGCCGATGCGGCCATGTACCGCGCGAAAGAGCGCGGCAAGAACAGCTACGAATTCTACTCTCCCGACATGAACGCCCAGGCGTACGAACGTCTGGTGTTGGAAAGCCGACTTCACAAAGCTCTGGAGCGGAACGAGATCGTGGTGTACTACCAACCGCTGATCCACCTTTCCTCGCGGCGCATGATCGGGGTTGAAGCGCTAGCCCGGTGGAAGGACCCGGTCTCTGGCCTTATCCCACCCGCCAAGTTCATTCCGCTTGCCGAGGAGACCGGACTCATCGTGAAGATTGGCGAATCCGTTCTCCGGCAAGCCTGCCGTCAACTGAAGGCCTGGCACGACGCGGGGCACACCGCGCTTCAGTTGTCCGTGAACTTGTCCGCTCGTCAGTTCAAACAGCCGGACCTGGCGAAGATCATTGCCGGTGTCCTGGCTGAGATCGGCCTGGAGCCCAGCCATCTGGATTTGGAGCTGACCGAGACCTCCATCATGCAGGACGCGGAGGCCGCGTTGAAGGCGCTGAAGCTGCTCAAGGGGATGGGGGTTCGCGTCTCCATCGATGATTTCGGCACCGGCTATTCTTCGTTGATTTATTTGAGGAGATTCCCGATCGACACGCTAAAGATCGACCGCGCGTTCACGCAAGATATGATGACGAGCCCAGACGCCCAGGCCATCATCGCCGCCATCATCGCCATGGCCCAGGCCCTCAAGTTGACCGTGATCGCCGAAGGAATCGAAACGGACGAGCAAACCTTGCTGCTCCAGAAGCAAGGCTGTCTTCACGGGCAGGGGTTCGCCTTCAGCGAGCCGGTTTCTGCGGAGGAAATGAGCGAATTGCTGAAGTCCTGGCCGGGCGGAGTCGGACGCAGTCCTTCCGAGCACCGCTTTCCTGCGACCCCTTCCTGATTCGAGTTTCTCTCCCCCGCCGGTCGGCAGTTTCGCCGTGATCTTCACATTCAGCGATCGGCAAACAAGGCGCAACCGGCGCGCTGGATTGGACCACCGACCTGCTGATTACGAATTAAAATAAGTGATTTACCCGAAGGTCTCGATGTTGCGTCGGTTTCCCCGTTTCCTTTTGATTTCTCAGCAGTTGTGGGCATTCTATCGTTTCGATGGTTGTCGGTCCCTTTTCTTCATTTTCGAGTATTTCTGACACAAAAATGACCACAGGGGCAATACGTATGTCGGTCGAGTATAAAGCGGTCGCACGCCATAGCGGTACAGCTACCGCCAGAACAACGTGACGGCTTGCTTGACCTTAGGTGAGTTGTAGAATTTTCCTCATGATATCGAAACATAACTGAAGCTTCTCTCGATCCGCTTCCCGTATCATTTTCTCGATACTCTTCCGCAACACCTTCTCACTCTCCTCTGACTCTCCAAACAGAAAGAGATCATAGGGCTCCACTTCCAGCATCTTCGCGAGACGGATCAACGTGTCCATCGTCGGATTTTCCACGCCGCGTTCAATCCCGCTGATGTACTTCGGACTCAATCCAACCCGTTCGGCCAATTGATCCTGTGTCAGTCCCATCCGTTGCCGCACGGTCTTAATGCGTTGACCCACTGCTCGTTTGATACCCATGCCGCCACCTCACTTGGGCGGGGAGTATGAGATGGCAGATTTGCCTTAGGAACCAACCAACAGACGTAATATGTTGACAAATGGGAACTACCAGATAGACTTACTGAGTGCATAGAGTGTAATTACTCCTTATTTCTCGACTGGTGGTTCCTATCGGGCAAGGAGGCTCAGTATGATTGCCGTTATCGGTTGGTTCGTTATGATCCTGCTTCTCTGTGGCTCTTCGGTCCTCTTTGAACGGACGGCTAACGCGGAACCTTATGTGGCAGGATTCGCCGGTTATGGACTTTCAGCACAGTTGAGTGACGTGAAGGGATCAGGAGACATGGCGGGCTCGACCGGATCGAATCTCGGTCTTCAGAATTCCCCGATTTATGGGCTCAAGGTGGGATACTTTCTTGACAACCTGAAGTATTTCGGTGGCGAAGCGGAGGTCTATACGGCGACTCCCTATCTCAAGCAGCAGCACTTCACGGAGAGCGGTTCGGGCGGAGAACAAACCACTATTGTTCCCGGTGTTCATCGTCGGGTGACCACGGCGGCCTTTAACGTGGTCTACCGTTATCCTGGTGAAATTGTTCAGCCCTATGCGGGGGCCGGACTCGGCCTCTTCTGGTATACCTCTCCTTCATCGACGGCGGGCTCTGCGATCCGGCCGGGCTTGAATGTCTTGGCCGGAGTGCGGGGCTTCATGACGAAGCACATTGCCGCTTTTGGAGAATACAAGTTCAATCAGGCGAGCTTTCTTCCCTTCTTCGGCGGCCTTAAAGCCGACTATAACGCTCACTTTGTGGTGTTCGGAGTGGGGTATCACTTCTGATGCCCATTTTCATATCAAAATGCTGAACCGTCTTGCGCAACTCCTGGTTCTAGTAGTCGGATGCGTTGCCGTTACTCTGCTGCTTAGGATCAATGACTCTGCACAGAGCAGGCCGGAAGCGCGTCAGGAGAAGCCCGACCGTCCGGTCGCTGGGTGCCTGTCTGTTCCTGATTGGGCGTGGATGCGAGCGCTGGTCCCGGCGTCGGTCGATCAGGCGCTGGTCTGTCTTTTAGCGTCCGGTTCCGTGGTGGTGATGGAGAGATCGTCTGTACCTTTCGGGGGAGAGGAGGGCAGTCGAGGACAGGGCACCAATTGGCTGGCCGAGGCCGCCACACAAGCAGAGGAACGACTGAAAGAGTTTGGTGTGCCGACGGAGTTGTCCCCCGAATCGCTGATCCTGTCGCCAGGGTTTCTGTCAGTCGTTGCGCTTCTTCTGGTGGGCTACGTCTACTTTAAAGTCAGGAAGCCGTGATCGGTCAGGCGCTGGGAGGATGAAAGATTATCATGAGTAGCATGGCAGTATTTCACATTAAGGAGGAGAACGATGTTGAAGATGACTGGTCTCTTGCTTGTTAGCTCGATACTTCTCACGGCCTTAGGGTGTGCGTCGATCCTCGACGGGAGTAGTCAGGTGATCAGTTTCAATTCAGACCCAAAGCGTGCCAAGGTCTTTATCAACGGTGTACAGGTAGGCGTTACTCCGCTAAGCACACAAGTGAAGCGATCCAAAGACACAATCGTAGTCTTTAAGAAGGAAGGCTACGAGGATGAACAAGTTACCCTTCAAACCAAACTGAACCCCTACTTTTGGGGCAACGTCATTAGTGGGGGCTTTCTGGGGTCCACAATAGATTACGCAACGGGGGCAATGATCGAGTACGCTCCCAACGCTTACCACATTAGTTTAGAACCGATCAAAAAATCCGATGAAGACCGCAAGCGTCTCAGTTTCCAGAAGCGCGTGCGACACTTCATCCTCACTAACTACGCCAACCTAGCATTCGACCTTAGCAAAGGCGAGGGAGAGTATCTGGCAAGCCTTTATGCGATGCTCGGTGTGGACAGCCAACGGTCTCAAGAAACTCTCCAACAACTCCGGCAGCTAGCAGCGTGTTACGAAGATATTCCCGCGTTTGCGGCTGAAGTCATTGCACAGTTACTACAGATATGAGAACGGACAAAAGGTTTTCGTTTTGAGCCTGTCTACACGCGATTGGAAACCCCAGTCTTGATGCGGGGTCCCGACGATCAGCACGCCGGGGGTTTTTGATCTCGCCGCGAGAGACCGTTGTTCACTCCTGTTCCGGGAGGCTTTTGATTTCGGGTCGTATCACGAGCGGCGCGTACTCCCAGCCTTTCGGCGCTTGCCCCAGTGCCCAGTGATAGTCGAAGTCATCGAGGGGCGGAGCCTTCCGCAACCGATCACGAACGCGATTCTCCATTTTCCGCAACTCCAACTTGGAGGGGCGGAGATTGCCTTCAATCCGACACAGGAGACTGGCAAGACAGCGAAGGCGGGAGGTGACATCCTCCATCGCTTCCTCCTCCGCGAGGTAGCGATCGAGGATTTGCAGAAAGTAGGTCACTTCGATCTCAGGACGGCGTCCGCTCGCCGTGCGTTGCCGATCCTGCGGCGTAGGGAATCGCGGAATGATCCGATCGCCTCGCTGCGTTTGATACTGCTCCGCCTCAACTCGTAGTCGGGCCACCTGCCGCGCCGCCGCCGTCCGCTTCGCCAACGCATCCGGCGGCACGTGTCGCACAAGGGCATGGAGCACCTTCCGCCCTTGCGTTTGTTCCGCCATCTTCGCCTGTTGTCGGATGATTCGCGCGGTCGTCCCCGCTTGACGGGTCGGCTCATGGAGCAAACCGAAATGGTGAATCAACTGGACGACGACCGTGATCGTCTCCTCTTCACAATCCCACTTACGTAACAGTTCCTGTAGTGCCGTGAGCCTGCTGTCGTGATTCGACACGACAGTTCCCGCCCGCTGCCGCCTTTGGCGTGATGACTTCATCGGCTCCCCAATCCGCTTGAAATTCTAGGGCAAAACCCTTCCGGATGCCAATTTCCTCCTAAGTTGTGAAAGTCACTGGTGTAGTGTGGGGACATGACACGAAAAACGCAAAAGGAGGGGCCAATGCAAGAGTATGGATTGATGAGCACCGCCCAGGCTGCGCGGCTTTTGTTCCTCGACGAGGAATCTGTGCGGCGCGCGATTCGTAAGAAACAACTCTACGCAATTAAGCGTGGGCGTCGCTGGTTCGTGCCAAGATTGGAAATCCAACGTTATCAAACGCTGAGACCGGCGCACGAGCGATGCTACTAGATGAACTTCTTAGCCGACTCGACGGCGTCCGTCGAACCGCCAACGGTTGGTCCGCACGTTGTCCGGCACATGACGATCGGCGGCCGTCACTTTCGGTTGCCCGAGGTGAAGACGGACGCATCCTGCTCTTTTGTCACGCCGGATGCCCGCTTGAGGAAATTTTAGGGACTGTTGGGCTTTGCGTCCGCGATCTTTTTCCAAACAGTTCGCGTCCTCGACGCAAGTGGCGAGGGGCACGTCAACGGCAAAGTTACCAGCGCGAGGGGTTGCGTGCCGACGTGATTCGCGAAGCGAGAAAGTTGATCGACGCGGCGGGCGGGATCGACACCAGCACGTGGAGCGATGACCGGCTCGACCGGGAACTCAATCGCCTGGCGGATGCGTATTCTATTTTAGAGGAGTGGACTGATGAGTGAGACTACGTATAAGGAGCAAACGAAGCGATTCGACGAGGCGGCCGCCGCGCTCGTGCGGGCGGATATCGATCTCATTCGTTGTTCCAAAGACCTCCGCGCCTTCGAGCGCAAGCGTAAGATCGCGGCGATCGTTCGCGACGACCTGAGCGGACGTGGTCGATTCATCCGCACGCGCGACGATGAGATCTTTTTTTTCGACCGTGCGACAAGACAGCTTGCCCGCCTGGACGACGACGAGTTTCGCGCTTCCATTCATCACCGCTTCGGGTTGAATCCGACGGAAGACGAAACGCGCTTCGTCGCGGCGGATTTAGTCAACCATGCGTTCACAAGCGGTGAGCGCGTCGAAGCACGCTCATTCGCTTTTTTCGACCGGGGTAGCGGCTGCCTTTTCGTCGACGCAAACAAAGGTCAGATGTTCATGCTCGATGGCCAGCGGATCACGACGGTCGACAACGGACAAGACCGCGTCCTTTTTCAGTGCGACCGCCGCGCGGAGCCCATCCAGCCCGATTGGTCGAGTGGTGATTTTGACGCATTTCACGAACTGTTCGCCGGGCTGAATCTCCAAGGCGACCCGCGTCGCGCGCTTGCCCTCCTCAAAGTCTGGACAATTGGCCTTTTTTTTGCGGAATTGCTCCCGGTGCGGCCGCTTCTTCTCCTTGTTGCGAATCAGGGGGCGGGCAAAACGAGTTTTGCGCGTCGCGTAGGCTGCACGCTCTATGGCCGCGACTTCGAGGTTAGCTCGTTCCGCAATGGAACAGGCGAGGCCGATTTCCTCGCTGCCGTCAGCGCGAAACGCCTCGTCGTTTTTGACAACGCCGATGCGCGCCTGCCGTGGCTCGCGGACCATCTCGCCAAGCTTGCCACCGGCTCTGAGATCGAGCGGCGGAAGCTTTACACCACGAACACTCTAGTGACATACCGGCCGAATTGTTTCCTGATATTGACCGCCCGCACAACCCCATGGAAGCAAGGCCGCGAGGACGTGGTTCAGCGCTTGCTGCCAATTCACCTCGCAACGATCGAAGGCGTGAAGCTGCCGGAGCAGCGTTTGCGTCAGGTGATTTTAGATGCGCGGCCCCGCATCTGGGCAGCATTGCTACATATACTTAATGAAATAGTTGGTGCACTTAGAATGCAGCCGGATTCGGAGACGTCGCACCATCGGCTTGCGGATTTTCACGTTTTCGGCCGTGTGGCCGCCCGCGTGCTTGGGATTGAGAAGGACTTCGAGGAGGCTATGGCCGCGCTCAACGTCGAGCAGTTTGGTCTTCTGGCGCAGGGCGACGAACGCTTCGAGCTCTTCGGGACTTGGGTCAGAACGATATCGAACGGACGCACCGTGGAAACGACGGCGCGCCAACTTTATGGCCAGTTGCAGAGTTTGTTCACCGGCCGGGACCAAGGTTTTCCATTCCCATCGGCGACCGCGCTGGGGACATGGATCGGGATCAACCGCAAGGTACTCGAAACATGCCACGGTATCCACATCACGTCGAGCCACGGACGACGTGAGAATACATGGTTTTTTGAAAAAGCATTACCAGAATAGGGTTTCACAAAAAAGGGTTTCACGGTTTCACAAGATCACAAGTGCGCGAAAGAGCAAAGCACTCACGAGCGTGAAACGGTGAAACCCTCGTCCGCCAAAATTTCTCAAGGCTTTCACACACTGAGGACGCTTTGGCAAAACGTCCAGCCAATATATGAAGTCAATGAAGTGAATAAGAAGCGAAAGGAGGTGAGAACTGATGGAACATAACGAGGAGATCGATAGGGATGAAGAGCAGGATGAAGACATGGGTGAGGATGACGAGGATAGGGATGAAGATGAGGAAGCCGAGTCCTTACCACTCTCGGTCGTGGTGCTGTGGGCGAGCGTGCCTGTGTTGTTATGGTTGGGCGCGTCGATGAGTCACTGGATGCGATCCGCGTTGAGCGGACCGATGGTGCTCGATGAAGGGAGGTGATGACGATGGCGACGAAACGTGAGTTACAAGAGGAAAATGAGCGACTGCGAGCACAGCTAGAGGAAGCGTATGACCTGATCCACGGAGCATCTACCGTGATCGGTGATGCGTTGGGTTTCGAGGATGAGGAAGATAGTGACGATGATGGTGAGGAAACAGACAGCGAGTCGGACGAAGCGAGTGACGATGAGGAGAGTGAGGAGGATGAACGTGAGGACGATGATTCCGATGAGAGCGATGAGAGCGAGGACACGTAGGTAATTATTTCGAAGTCATCAGGTGGGCGAGGCGTTCAGATCACCTCGCCCATCTGGGAAAACATGACTTATAGGGGAAAGGAGTATGGGTGATGAAGCGGCGAGGGCCTAGTATGAGTGACATGATCGAGTTGAAGTGTTCATGGTGTAACTACCGATGCAGGGGATCGCGACGGTGGGAGCGGCATCAGCGCGTCTGTCCGGGCAAGTACGCCCCGGAGTACTTACGCGAACTAAAAGATCAACGGCGGGAAAAACGCTATGGCGCACTGTAATTTCTGCCGCGCAGCCTTTGGGAACCGGCAGGCCGTGCGGGCCCATCTCAAGGGCTGCGCGGCCTATAAGGCCCATCGCGAACGCCAAGGCTCAGGCGAGGAGCCTAAAGGCAGGATGACACTAGGCAACGAGCCTGATCCAGGCAAGGTGCCTTCTAGGCAACCAAGCATGCCTCAGGCAATGCCTCAGGCAAAGTCCCACACATCATCGGAGGCGACGCTGATCGTGCCGCCTCAGGGGTCCCGGCTGGATCACGAGGCCGTTGAAACCGTGCTACGGGTGAGCGAAACCCTGCGCAGTCTCCAGCAAGACCTCGTGGAAAGCCTGCCCATCCGCCGCCTCTTCGATCCCGTGGCGGTCCAGAGAAGGCAGCCCTCGTATGCGGAATGGTACGACCTCGCTCAGGACCTCGTGACCATTGAGCGGGCGCTGGATCGGATCATCACGCAAGCGCGGGTGTCACGGGAGGAGCCCTGGGAGTTATACAAGCTCGCACTTACGGTCAATGACCGATGGGTCTCCTGGCGTCGGGCGGAAGCGCGGTCGTACTGGCAGCGGGAAGGCGAAGCTCTCGGTCAGGCTCTTGAGGAGGTGCTCGCTGAGTTTGGGGTCCCCGACCTGGAGCACCGCTTGACCCGCGTGATCGAAGGGCTTCGATGGTTGACCAGCCACACACGGGCGACTCGGTGAGATGGACCATGAGACGGGGTCAAAAACTTCGGAGAAGGGTTCTGATCGAGGGTCCACGATGAGCGAAACCAGAAGAGAGGTAGGAGCATGAACGTCGCGCTCTATGCCCGCGTCAGCACGGGCGAGCAAGACCCGGAAGTGCAGCTTCAGGCGTTGCGGGCGCATGTGGCGCAACGGGGCTGGCGCATCGTGGAGGAATTCGTCGATCACGGCTACTCCGGCGCGAAAGATCGACGCCCAGCGCTGGATCGGCTGATGAAGCAGGCCTGGAGCGGAGGCTTTCAGGCCGTGCTGGTCTGGCGCTTTGACCGCTTCGCCCGCTCGGTCAAGCACCTGATGACCGCCCTCGAATCCTTCCGGGCCTTGAAGATCGACTTCATCTCTCTGCAAGAGCAGTTCGACACCTCCACGCCCATCGGGCAGGCGATGTTCACGATCATCGGCGCGATGGCGCAGTTGGAACGCGACATCATCCGCGAACGGGTGAAGGCGGGGCTGGATCGGGCGAGAGCGCGAGGCGTCCGGCTCGGTCGGCCTGTGGCATCGGCGAGCCCGGATGAGGTGGCGGTCTTAAAACAACAAGGGCTCTCGCTCCAGGAAATTGCCAAGCGCCTGCACTGTAGCCGCGCAACCGTGAAACGGCGGCTCCGAGCATCCGCCTTCGTCGCCGGAGTCACCCCATGAGACTGCCGCTGCTCACGGTCAAAGAGGTCGCCGCTCGGCTCCAGATCAAACAGGCCACCGTCTATGCTTGGGCCAGTCAAGGAAAAATCCCGTGCCTCAAGGTCAACGGGGCAATTCGGTTTGATGCCGACGACATCGAGGCCTGGCTGCAGGCCTGCCGACGGGGCGCCGCCCAGGCTCCGCCCTCGACCGGCAAGTCGACATGGGCTCGGAGCGAGATTGACCGGGCCATTGCCGCGGCCAAGCGGGCGGTCTATACTGCCCGCCACGGGGAACCCAGACCAGCATCGAGCCCACGCGGAAAGGAGGGAATATGGGGCTCGTAAAACGCGGGAAGGTCTGGTGGATGCAGTTCACCTACCAAGGGGCACGGATTCGCCGGTCAACGGGGACTTCGGACAAGCGTCTCGCCGAGGCGATCCTGGCCAAGGTGAAAGTCAACCTTGTGGAGGGGCGCTACTTCGACGTCTCAGAGGAACAGACCCGGACCGTCACGGAATTGCTGGATCGCTTTGAGCAGGAACACGTGTCCAAGCTAGCCAGTCAGCGGGCCTATCGTGGGTACCTGAAACACTTCCGGGCATTCTTCGGCGACCGGACCTTGGCAGAGATCACCCCGAAACTGATCGTGGCTTACAAAACCCACCGCTATGCGGACGGGGTGAAACCGGCCACGATCAATCGGGAACTGGCCTGCTTAAAGAAGGCCTTTAACCTGGCGCGACGTGAGTGGGAGTGGTGTCAGGATAATCCTGTGAGCCGCGTGTCGATGGAGAAGGAAGCGAACAAGCGGGATCGCTGGCTGACGCAGGAGGAAGAGCGCCGCTTGCTGGCGGCGTGTCCTGCGTGGCTGCGGGAGATCGTGGTCTTCGCCCTGCACACCGGCATGCGGTTAGGCGAAATCCTGGCGCTCACGTGGAGCGGAGTCGATCTCTTCCGCAAAACCGTGACCGTGTTCCGGTCCAAGAACGGGGAGCGGAGGACCATTCCGATCAATCAGACCGTAGTCGATCTGCTCAAAAGGAAGGCCAGGGTCAGATCGTTGCACACGACCTTGGTGTTCTGCAGCACGGCTCACACGCAGATCGAGGCTAACAATCTCAGACGGGCCTTCCGCCTCGCCTTACAGGAAGCGAAGATCGCGGATTGTCATTTTCACGATCTGCGCCACACTTTCGCCACCAGGTTGGTCCAAGCGAAGGTGGACTTGTACACAGTCCAGCGGCTGCTAGGCCACAAGTCTCCGACGATGACGCAGCGGTACGCACATCACTATCCGGAAAGTCTTCGGTACGGAGTCGCAATCCTGGATCAGGGTTGGACGAGTGACACAATTTTGACACAATCGGCAGGATCTGATCAGCCTGGCGTCACCTAAGTGATTGAAATTACTGGAGCCGGCGAGTGGGGTCGAACCACCGACCTGCTGATTACGAATCAGCTGCTCTGCCACTGAGCTACGCCGGCTTTTGCCGATGTTGTGCTCGGATTGCGCCCTCTCTCTGACGCTCGGCAAGGGCAGTGACGTTATACAGGTCTCCCCCTCACTCCGTCAACACGTCGGGCAAGAACTCCGCGCGCAGCTCTTCCGTACATCGACGGCCCACCGACTCGCTTCACCGAAGCTTGGCGAACGGTAGAGTGCGCAACGCGGAACCCTTGCCGGCGCCCGGAATGCAGACCGGCTCCTGATCACTCCCGTCTTGTTTCTTGGCGACGCTGTGGACCTGCGCCCGCACGTATACGCAGAGTTCTCCCACCTGCACGATTCCGTTCTTGTCCATGTCGGCTTCGCCACGCAACCCCTTTAACAAATAGTAGGTGAACAGCCCGTGCCGACCCTGTTCATAGGCATGGGCTTCCTGAAGCGTTCGATTGCCGATCATGAGCAAGATCTTGTCTTCGCGCGACGCGGGTGTTTCGCCATCCCACATGGGCTCGATGCCGCGACCCGAATCCGTTCCTGGAGTCGGTTCCAGTGAGACTTCGAGCATCACCACGGCACGCTGGACCGACGCTCGGTTCAACGCGTTTTGCAAGCGGCGCAGCGAAAACAATCGGGACCGCGACACCGCAACTCCGTCATAAGGAACCAGCGAAACGGCACCCGTGGACGAATCCACGAGCGCCCGCCCCGCGAAATAGACATACACCACGCTGCCTGGTTCCACCTGGCGCGGAAGCCACTCTTCGAACACTTCGGCCAGATCATCCTTCATCGCGTGTTCGTTGACCAGCAGCTTGACCCGGCCGGCTGGAATACCCGCCAACGTCTTGAGATGGCCGGCCACGACCTCGGCGTCCCGCCCTGCGAATCTGACGTCCGGCATACCGGCGTCGCGGAACGTCTCCACTCCGATCGCAATGCCGATGGCTTTGGGCTGCTTGAACCCCGTTCCTGGTTTCACCAGTTGATCCACATCCACGGAGAGGACTTCCACTTCTTCGTTCAGATCGGGCCTGACCGCAATGAGGAACTTCTTGGGCACCGGCAAGTGCACGCCGCTCGAGAGGGTCCTGAGCGAAAGCACCAGCTCCGCCTGTTCCACTTCCTTCACCCCATCGAGCTTGGCACTGGCAGTCACCCGCTTCAGCTCTCCGGCTTGAAGGTCGCCGATCTCGATGGGATTGGGAAACCGCCCGATCAGCGCCGGGCTGCCGCCGAGCAATGCATCTACACCCAAGGCCGGTCCCGGCCCTTCGTTCTTGACCTCGATCTCAATGGAGACCTCCTCGTGGTTCTCCAGGACCTGATTGCGGTTCTCGTCTCGGACGATGGCGCGGAACGAGAGCCTGGCACCTTCGCCGCCCTTACTCGCAACGGGTGGAGAACCCTGCCCGGACGGGGAAGCAGCCGTCCCGACCGGACTCCGGTCGGCAGCCCGGGCCGGCGTCGGCGGCGCAGCCTTAGGAGCCCTTTTCCGCATGGCCGCCTCATGGATCCTCGTCGCAGTTCCCAATTGCTTGGCCATGCCTTCCGTGACTTTCTCGATCGCCTGCTCGGCAATCTTGTCGAGCCCGTGGACCTCGCAGCTTTCACCGTCGGTCTCGACTTCGCCGCGCCCGAAGCTCTGGAGCTTCTTGTTGTACAGCACCGCGCCGTCCGCGTCCGTGTAGGAAAAGTCCAGGCCCAGCGTTACCGTCGCGGGATAGGAGCGTCGGACCTTCCGCGGAATGGAAAGTTCCGTCTGGTTGATCCCCAAGCCAACCGCCACGGTGCCGTCCGAGGCGCCATGCTTAGAAGCAAGGTCGTCCACCTGGATCCGCTCGAACACCGTTCCGATCCGGCGGACCACAGCTTCCTTCAACGCCGCATGGATCGGCAGGGTTTGCGGCTGACCGCAGGCGTCGCGATACTCAAGCGCCGCGTTGGTCACCGTCTCGTCCAGCGTCAGACGGACGGTCAGCGGAAACCAGTAGCCCGACGTGAGCCCGTCCCGGCCGGAGAAGAGCCCACAACCGGCTACGAAGGCCGCCAGGCATACCAGTGCCGCGAGGCCGGCGGCCCGGCCCGTACGAGCACAGCGCGTCATCGTCCATCGGACAGGTTCCACCGTACCGCGCTTATACCGGAAATCCGCCGCAGATAACAACCCGCGACCGGGCTCCCGCATCATTGACAGCCGTTTTCCCGCTGGGCTAAGGTCCCCGCCATGGCCGAGTTGTTGACGCATTGTCCCAAACCGGTTTCCACCGGTTCACCCTCCCGGAGCAAGTGGGATTCCTTTGCCGATCTCGTCCGCCTGCGCAATCAATCCGGCACGATGCTGTTGATGCTACCGACCCTGTGGTCGCTGGTATTGGCTTCGGAGGGCCGGCCGCCGCTCAAGCTGTTGCTCGTCTTCATGGGAGGCTCGTTTCTGATGCGGAGCATGGGTGTCGTTCTCAACGACCTCGCCGACCGGTCGTTTGACCGGCACGTCGCGCGTACCTGTCTGCGCCCGTTGGCTTCCGGCGCAGTCACCGTCAACGAGGCGTTGGGACTCGCGGCCGTCTTAATCGGTTTGGTGGCGGGACTCGTGTTGTTGCTCAACCCGTTGACGATTTTGCTGAGCCCGGTCGCCTTGGCTTTGGCCATCCTGTATCCCTATGCCAAGCGGGTGCTCCACGTACCTCAAGTAGTCCTCGGACTTGCCTTCGGCTGGGGCGTCGTGATGGCCTGGGCCGCCGTGCGCAACGTTGTTGAAACACCGGTATGGATTCTCTATGCCGCCACGATCTGTTGGGTCATCGCGTACGATACCATCTATGCGATCCAGGACCGTGAAGATGACATCCGGATCGGCCTGAAATCCGCCGCGATCGCCTTCGGCGCCCGCACATGGCTTGCCGTCGGATTGTTTCTGCTCGCGATGCTGGGACTCCTCGCGATACTCGGACGCCTGACCGGGCTGGGGCTGATCTACTACGCGATATTAGCGCTAGTGGGAGGATTCTTTCTTCAGCAGGTGAAAAAACTTCGAGGGTCCGTTCCCGCTCCGACGGCATTCGCGATGTTCAAACAACACATCTGGGCAGGGTGGCTCCTCTTAGCGGGAATGTGGCTCGGATGCCTGTGATTCGAAAGACTCGATTCAGGACGAGGAGCCGTCGATTACGTCGCCTGCATTTCGAGCGTTGACCGACACATTTTGAGTGTTGAGCATTACGTCGGTGTGAACCTTCTCGACCGCCTGGTCCGGCCTCGGAGCGCGAAGGGTGGCGAGGTACATCGTCACAGCCTTGGCGTCGGCATCACTCAGTCCCAGGTTTGGCATCCGCGTCTCCGGCTTCATGGATTGCGGATACTTGATCCATCGATACATCCATGCGGTATTGAGGCGAAAACCCGCCCGATCGAGAGCCGGGCCGACCGTACCGCCTTCCTCTCCGATCCGGTGACAGCCATTGCAGCCGTATTTGTTGAAGTAGAGACGCTTCCCGGTCTCGACCAACTGCGCCGCCGCCTCGGCCGTCATCGTAAGGTCCGGTTTCGGCACAGGGGGGAACTTCGGCCGCGACGTGAAATTGGCTAGGGCGGCCTTCGCCTGCTCCTGCTCTTTCTTGGCAACAAGAAGCGCTTCTTGTTCCTTGGCGTACGCGGATTCGTCCACCTCGACGCCTTTTTTCTCCGCCTCTTCATTGGCTTTCTTCTCGGCCGCATCGTACGCCTGCTGGGCTTGATCGTACTTCTGCTGCGCCTCCTGAAGCTTGGCCTCCAGTTCCTTCTTACGGCCCTCCACATCGTACGTCAGTTTCATGCCGTGCAACGTCCGGACATAGGCGACGATGTCCCATATTTCCTCTTCTGAGAGTGTATATTTGAATGTGGGCATCGTCGGGACGGCGAATTCGTCCTCGCCGATCTTGTCCCCGATCTCCGGCGTCGTGTCCTTCATATCCCGCGAGATGACGGCGAAGATTTCCTCGTCCTTGAAGGTGCCCATCTCCTCTTTGTTCGAGAGATCCTTGGGCTTAGGATCCGGCATATATCTCCAGTTGTACCCCTCATTTTGCCGCCCGTTCTCCCCGTGACAGTGCATGCAGTAATGTTCGTACAGCGCCTTCCCTTTCTTGACTTGCTCGCTTTGAAACAAGGTGCAGCCGGTCACCGAAGCCCCGCCCGCGAGGCCGGCAACCGCGGCCGTGAGGATCAGTGTTCGAACAACGCCAGGAGTCGTCCAGCGCGAGGCCGACCTCATCTCGCAGCCCCTTTCTTCTTCAGTTGTCGAATGACGACGAATTGAAACCCCGCCGCGAGGCCGATCGCCAGCACGGCATAAAGATAGGGTGAATAATCCGGCGACGGCTCCGCGCGGAAATACCACCAGGAGGAGACGGCCTTTTGAGAACCCTTTTCCTTCAGGTCCCCGTTTTCCAGTTTCTTCCCATCCCAAATCGCGAACGCGATGCTGGTGAACTCTCCGGGTTTAAACTGCGTATCTTCCTCCCGATGCTCGGTGGTCAGAGCACGCGAGAAGACGACACGCCATTTGCCGTTTTGATACACTCCCTTGGCCTTCACGTCCTGGTGTTCCTGTGCCTTGAGGGTGCCGAACCCTTTGGCGTTCATGTCCACAGCCTTGTTCTCTTTATTTTTCCAATACCAGATGTTGACCGGGCCTCCTTCGACCTGAGCCATCGGCTGACCGTGAGCGAAATGGGCTTTCTTGTCGCCCACCATAAATTCAAGGGCCGCCGCGTCGTCAGGGTCCTCGGTCGGGTCCTCATATTCCAGCAGGATGGCCAGTTCTTTGCCGTCGTGCAGCGCCCGGACCTTGACCGCCTTCACCGTCACCTCTTGAATCCGTTCTCTCCAATGCACCTGCGGCGACAAGGGGAATTCCGCTTCCTGAGCGTCATCCCAGGCGGCCGCCATCGGATCTTCAGCCGGGAGCGCACCCTCGACCATAATCGCTCGGACCACGACGCTTTCCTGCGCCAGGACCATCGCGGGAAAGGTGGACAACAGCGCGAGACCAAGCGCAATGACCGAACGTGATCCAGTGAGCTGGTGAACCGGCGACCGGTCAGAACCTATGGATCCGTTTGTTCTCATCCTTGCTCCTCTACTTCACCGGATCTCCAGATTCCCAAATCGGCCCCAAGACATCACTCCCACGTGCGCGGCGTCTGATGCGCACCGTCGTACTCGCCCATAATGATCTTCCAGATCATCTCGTCGGACAGTTCGACCTCCCACCGGGGCATCGCCGATTTCCACGGCATGCCTTCTATCGGAAGACCGACTCCGCCCGTCTTGATCCGCCAGAACAGGTAACTCTCCTGGAGCATCGCGATGGTGGTGGGATCGGCAAAATTCGCCGGTGGCGGGTTAAACCCTCTCGCCGCAGGCCCCTTTCCGTCAAAATTGGCACCGTGACATGGCGAGCAGAACGCGGCATAAAACCCCTTGCCTTGCATAATGTTCTCCGGAGTTCTGGGCACCGGATTGGAGAGGCCTGTAAATTCCCCAGGCGGCGCCGGGTGAATGGTGCGGTTTTCCGGCGGGGGCAAGTCGCTGGGCACGGTGCTGACGTACGTTTGCCAGCCCACCAAGGTCGGGAACAGCGCCAAGACCGCCCATCGGGCCGCCCGCCAGGACCCCGCCCAATGGGGATTGCCTAACAGGAAGGCCACCACTGGCCCCTTAAACGCTTGCAACACATCTTCAAAGATCGAGACATAGATCAGCAACCCGATCGAGGTCATCGTCATGTACATGAAGATGACACTGGACGGCAAGGGCGGCTTGATGGCGAATTTGAGAAACAGATAAACCCCGACCCAGATGATCGCGACCCTGGCCGGTACCGAAACCCGCCCTTTCTTATGTGGGGACGTTTCGTTTCTCGTATCCATGAACGACCTCTTGCGGTTCCTCGCGATCGGTTCCTAAAACGCTGCTGGCAAGCCGATAGAACAGCTTGGCGCCTTTTCTGTAGAACCAATCCGCGTCAAGAAGAATGACCTTCGTTTCTACCGGATGGAGTCCGGATAAGATAAGCAGGCAGAAAGCCAACACGGCAAACGACAGCAACTGGAGAATGTCCACAACATGAGCCGCGGTGTAAGGCTGATAATCAACCGGCGCGGGAAGGATGCTGTAGAGAGGGCCGGGCACAATGCCAATGAGGATGCACAAAAACGCGGTGATTCCCATGGCAAGGAGCATATTCAGAGGCGGTTCCTTCGCCCGTATCCCAGAATCATGGGAGAAAAATGCATGATAGGGAACCTTGATCCCCGCGTGGTGCAGGACACCTGCCGACGCAAACAGCAGAACAAGCCAAAGCAGCCCCGTCCCCACCTGAGCGGCTGCACCCATAATCATCGATTTGCTGACGAACCCGTTGAATAACGGGAATCCGGAGATCGACACCGCTCCGATAACACAAAAGAGGGTGGTCAGCGGCATGGTCTTGTAGAGGCCACCCAGATCCGTGACGTTGATTCTCCCTGTTTGATGCATGACGGCGCCCATTGACATAAAAAGCAGAGACTTGAACAAGACATTGTTGAAGACATGGGCGACGGCCCCGTTGAGGGACAGAGCGGTTCCAATGCCGATACCGACGACCATGAATCCGGTTTGATTGATGATGCTATAGCTGAGGACTCGCCTCAGGTTATTTTCAATGGCGGCGTAAAAAATGGGGAAGACCGTCATCGCCGCTCCGATCCAGACCAAGACCTCGGTGCCGGGAAACCCTCTTGCAAGGGCATAGACCGCCACCTTCGTAGATAAGACGCTCAAAAAGACCGTGCCGGTGACCGTGGCCTCCGGATAGGCATCAGGAAGCCATGCGTGAAGCAGAGGGAAGGCGCAACTGATGCCCAAGCCGATCAGGATCAGCTGGGAGCCCAATCCCGTTAGTCCAATCGTTCCAAACGCAATCGAGCCCGTTTGGTTCAGATGGATAAGAATGCCCGCCAGAAGGCACAGCCCGCCGAAGAGATGGACGAGAAGATATCTCAATCCGGCTCCATACGATGCCGAAGTTCTCCCCGTCCAGATCAAGTACGTTGAGGCGACCGACATCACCTCCAAGAACGAGAAAAAAGACAAAAGATCTCCGGCAAAGGTCGCGCCCAGCGCGCACCCCATGGCCACGAAGGCCGCCACATGCTGTCCATCCTCCTCCACGTGCAGCGCATAGAGGGTTCCCAAAAAGGAGACCATCGTGAAGATATATCCAAAGGCTCTGCTCAGCCGGTCAACCCGTCCAAAAACGAGTTCGTAATCCAAGAACCTGATGGTCCAGTGGCTGCCTTCGGGAATGGTCAGGACGCTAACGAACGCGATAACCGGCAGCAGCAAGAGATAAACGGACTTGGCCTTCCCCCTCAGAAAGGGAATCAAGAAGGCTCCGAGGATCAATACGGCCGCCGGAGGAAGGCTACTGATCATAATAATCCTCATTTCTGCCGAAGAACTTGCGCAAGACGTAATGTGAGGCTAAGACGATGCTCACATAGGCAACAAATCCGTAGGCCCCGTAAAAGACCGGGTAGCGCTCCCACGGAAGTACCGGATGGTTCGAGATGAACAGGTCAAGGACAACGAGCAGTCCGATAAAGACATAGAATCCCGTCAACAGCCGCTTGATATTCTCGGGTTTGTCGAACACATGCGTGTCTCGCATCGGATACTCCGTCTTGAGGCGCTACGAGGCGGTCAAGAAAATGATGAGGAGATACAGGACAGCGCCGGCACACACGACGTAAAAAACCTTTCTATAGCCTGGCGACTCCTCGTGTGTGAACCCAGCATGCCCTTCCGTCTGTTGGCTCACTTCACATCCCCGACGATCAACTTGGCCAGATCCAGAAACATCTCCGGCGCGAAGAACGAAACCAGGATCCCGGCGGCGGTCAGCGCCAACGGCACCACCATGACAGTGGGGGCCTCCTGCCGGATAGGCTTCTCACCGGGCGGCAACTCGCGGAAGAAAGCCGCGTACACGATGGGCACGAAGTAACACGCGTTAAGGATCGTGCTTGTGATGAGAACAGCGACGAAGGAGTATTGCCCCGCTTCGACCGAACCGAGCGTCAAATACCATTTGCTGATGAACCCGCCAAGGAGAGGAAAGCCGATGAGCGATAGCGCGCCCAACGCAAAGGCCGTCATGGTGTACGGCATCCGTTTGGCGATACCGTTCAGTTCGCTCACTTTGGTTTTATGCGACGCGACATAGATCGAACCCGCGCACAGGAACAGGGTAATCTTTCCCAGGGCATGGTTGGCAATATGGATGATCCCGGCGGCCATACCGGCGGGGGTTAAGAGGGCGCCCCCCAGCACCATATACGAGAGCTGGCCGATGGTGGAATAGGCCAGCAGCGCCTTGAGGTTGTCTCGTGTCAGAGCATAGAGCGAGGCTATGATGATGGTGATGGAGGCGATGACGGCCGTTATGACGCCCAGATTCAACTCCCTCATCAACTCCACACCAAAGACATGAAACATGATCCGGAGAATGCAAAAGATCCCCGTGTTCACCACCGCAACCGCGTGCAACAGCGCGCTGACCGGCGTGGGAGCGACCATGGCGGCGGGAAGCCAGGCATGAAACGGCATGATCGCCGCTTTCGCGATCCCGATTAAAAACAGAAAATAGGTGAGCGTGAGCAGCGTTCGGTCGGTGTCGGGACGGAACATGCCGCTCGGTTTAAACTCAAAAGTCCCGGACAATGCATAGGACAAAAACGTTGCGAGCAACAGGCCCTTTGATGTCATTAACAGGTAAAAGACATACTTGTTTCCCTTGTCGAACGCCTCATCGGTCTCTTTGTGCGCCACCAAGGGATAGGTGGCGAAGCTGATGAGCTCATAAAAGAGGTACAAGGTCACCAAATTGGACGAAAAAGCCACCCCCATCGTGGCCGACATGGTAAGCGCAAAACAGAAATAGTAGCGGGTCTGCGCGTGCTCGTTGAGCGATCGCATGTACCCGATGGAGTAAAAAGTCGTCAGGATCCAGAGAAATGAAGCGGTGGCGGCGAATAGGAGTCCCAGGGCATCCACTCGAAAGGCGACAACGGGCACTTCCGAGGCAATCGCAACGAGCGTGTACTGGATCGTTTTCCCGTCCAGGACGGTGGGAACCATAGTGAGAACAAGACCGAATTTCACGATCCCCGCCATCACCGAGACGCCTTCACGGATATCAGGCCACCGGCGGGTGGCCACAATGAGGACAGCCGCAACGATGGAAACGGCGACGGTCAATAACGGTGTGATCGATTCCATCTCCATCAGAGCGCTCCCCTCGCAACAGTGGTTGGCATCGCGGCCTTCACAACCTCCTCCGGCTGCACCGTGACTTCCCCTCCCAGGCTTTGCACAAAGGCGATGACGGCCAACAGCTCCGCCTCCGTCAATCCCACCGGGGGTTTATTGATGGCCGGCATCTTGGCTGGGAACGGCTTGGGCGGTCCCTCGTGGTCATAAACCAGGTACGTGTAGGCCTGTGGTTGGGTGAGGGACTCATAGAGAAATTCCTTCGTGAGCTTGGCTCCGATGCCTTTCAGATCAGGACAGCGGGCCGCTTCGCTCGGACCAATCGAATGGCACAACGCGCATTGCCCCTTGCTGAAAAAGAGTTTCTGCCCCACTTTGACGATATCCGCCTGGGTTTTGATCTTCGAGGCGTCGAACTCCTCGTGCGCGGGCGGCAATGAGGGCGTCTGCGGAACTTGAAAGGCCAGAAAGGCAAAGGCGATCAAAAACGTACAGGCCGTAGCCGCAGCCTTCAAGAAATAGCGGGGCCGCGGCGCGGCCTGCGCGGCCGCTGGCTTGGGTTCGTCGAACCGGGACGTGAACCACCAGAGGAACGGCGCGATGAAGAAATACTGGAGCGAAAACGCGGGGCGCCGGACCGCACTGGAAACCACCCAGAACACGAAGGCCACCAGAAGCAGCACAATGAAGGTGCTCAATGACATGAAAGAACCCGCGTGGGCCAGCGCGGGGCTATAGGCATGGGGAGAGGTATCCTCCAACACCCCGTAGATATGCCAGTGGACGCGCGAGGAGGAACGCGCGTACCCCATCAGCGCCATCGTCAGGATCACGACCACGGCGTTGAGGATCAGCACGTGCTGGCTGCGGACCGGCATCCTGCCCCAATGCATCGGAATTCGCTTGGCGCCTCGCATGGACAAGACCGCGATGATGGTGGCTATGATGTAGGCGCCCAAGACGGTCAGCACCTGAGAGACGGAGAGCACGTAGACCCGGAACACGGCCGGCACGAAGTAACCGTAGACTCCAGCCCAGATGATGTAGAGCCCGGCCACGCCGAAGAGGACGAGCTGAGCGATGCGAGCCGCCTTCGCCCACCGGACCGTTTCTTGCTTATCGGCCCGCCAATAAATCAAAAAGCTCCCGAACGTGATCAGCAGCATCAGGTTCACGGCCGTCATCTTGGCCGACATGACCCCGAAGACGCCCAGGATGGGATGGTGGGTGCCACCCATCGCGCGGGCTTCTTGCAGGCTCGCTACCAAGCTGTGGGGCGTCAGCCAGACGCCAAAACAGACCAAGAGCGCCACCAGCATGGCCATAATCGGCTTCTTGTATTTCTCGGCTCCTTCCGTTCGGTAGGCTAATCCCAGCCAGAAATAGAGGTTGCTCCCGAGGAACATCGCCCCGATGAGGACCGCCTGGAGGATGAACAACCAGGAGAGGAATCCGCCCATCAGGGTAATCCCCATCTGCTGGTTATACCGGTAGATCTCCATCATCAGCCAATAGCCCGCGAAAGGAAGCGGGAGCAGGCCGAAAATGCCGATGAAATTGCCCACATACCCCATCCAATCGTAGTGCGCGCGCTCCTCCGGCGTTTGGGCGCCAAGATACTTCACAGCAGCGTAGGCTCCGCAAATGAATCCTCCCAACACCACGTTCGCGATGAGCCGGTGAACATTCAACGGCCACCAGGTCGCGTTCCACGCCGCGGCCCAGGCTTTCTCCCAAGGCCCCATCCCCTCCGGGATCACCACCGGACTGGCCTGAAAACTGGCCCACGTATTCGGGACGATCATGATGAAGAAAGCAAAGACATTCAGCAGAAACCCCAGGAACAAATGCAACCCCTGGCGCTCCTTTAAGGTCTCGAATCCGGACCAGTAGAAGTACAGGGTTGTCGTCGAACCAACGAACAGGAGCACGTAGATATAGTAAGTGGGAAGAAAGATGCTCGTCAGGTAATTCACCACCTTGGGATAGAGCGCCATGAGGACGAAGAGCAATGTGGCTCCTAACATGGCGGTCATTTCAAACGCGGCCGTGAGCAAATTCGTGAATTCCTTGGCGAGCCGCATGTAGCGCGGGTCTTTGGTCCGGACCGCAATGATGTGGCAGACCCACGCGAAAATAGGCACGCCCAGCACAAATCCGCCCAGGATCAGATGAACCTGCGCGACCAGCCACACGACATTGCGGCTTCCGATGCCGGGGATCTCGCGATAGGCCACGCCCTCGGACTGGGACACGGCATTCGCTCCCTCAGCCAGCCCCGCAGCCGGCAGCCCCATGAGAGCGACCAGTATCAGTAATCCGGCGATGGCGGCAATCTTCAAAGTCATCACGACGGGCGTTCGTGTTGAATGTCCATCCTGGTACGTCATGGAGCTTCTCCTCAACCGTTACCCAGGTTATGGCTTCTCGGGTTGTGAAGCGGCAGGAGCAGTACTCGCGGATTCGGAGACCGACCCGTTGTCAGCCTTCACTGCGGCCTTGTCTTTCCCTCCGGCCTTCTCCTTCCCCTTTCCCTTTTCTTTTGCCTCGTGCTCCGACTTATGCTCAAGGGCCTGCACGGTCGCTTCAGCCTGCGCCAGCAATTTCTCCGCCTTTTGCAACGCCTCGGCGGGTTTGAACGGCGGCTCGATCTTGACCTCGGGTCGCTTATAGGATTCATGCGGCCGAGGCGTCGTGGCCGGCAGAAACGCCCAGAACAGCAAAACCAGCACGGCGCCTGTTCCAGCAAACACCGTAAGTAACAACGGCTGGTCTGAAGGAATCCGTATCACATCCCATCGCCGAACGAGCGACTGGTAGGGCTCCGACGCGGGGCGCG
This sequence comes from Nitrospira calida, assembly GCF_976986435.1. Taxonomy (NCBI): domain Bacteria; kingdom Pseudomonadati; phylum Nitrospirota; class Nitrospiria; order Nitrospirales; family Nitrospiraceae; genus Nitrospira; species Nitrospira calida. The sequence goes on along the minus strand of NZ_OZ335950.1, from coordinate 741,630 downwards.
CGGCCTTCACGTGCGGCTGCACGATCCGGCCGATGCTCCACAGCCATCCGACAATCAAGCCGAGCAAGACGAGCGTCACTGGCACGCCCCACAAATTCAGTTCGAGAGCGATCCGCTCGGCCACCGGCAGCGTTTTCAACCAGTCGGCCTCCATAATCGCGTGCGCAACGGAACGCGCGGCGCTGTACACCGTGCTTTCGACCAGACACAACAGCGGGAAGTAAATCGCGCTGACCAGTGCGATTTTCCACCACAGCGTCAGGCCCAGCCCTTCGGGTGGCTCGACCCGCAGCTTGTCCAAAAAGACCGTGCGCCCGGACAGGCCTAGCGCCCAGATATCGACGGGGATCGCCAGCAGGAACAGGAAGGCTAGCCCCGGGCCTTCGCCGAGGGGCAGATCAAACCCGACGCTGACGATTGGAAGACCGACCGCCGTCACCGGACTGGCAAGCAACAGCAGAAACGCCAGGCCCGCCCCCGCCTCCAGTTGCATCGCTCCGCTCGCGAGCATCAGCAGCGCCACAACCAATTTGATCGGCAGTCCGGTCCAGAAGGCGGGCCAGAGCACCAGAAGGGCGAGCTTCACCGGCGACATGTGCGAATCTTGCGCGGTCATGGTCCGAACAGCTCTTTTCTCCCGCCGCCCGCCTCGCGTACCCTGCCTCTCATTCCAGAAACTCCCGGTTAATGATCGCGGAAACTGTAAAGACCAGAATACCGGTCATGACGGCGATCCAACCGATCAGGGCAATAGGCCGTTTGAAGATGTTCCGCTCAGGATTCTTGTCAAGAAATGGAAGCGCGGCCAAGAAGAGCAGGAATCCAAGGGGAATCGCCACTCCGCCCAAGAATTGTCCGAATTCTCCGGCAAAAATCTTCAGTCTCAACATCTGAAAGAGAAAGAGAAAATACCATTCCGGTTCCGGGTGATAGTCTCCCGGGTCGGGGGTTGCCTCCTCCAAGAGCACCACCGGTTCCCAAAAGGCCAGCGCGCAGATCGTCACAAACACAACGCTCATCGCCACAACGTCTTTCCACACCTGGCGCGGGAAGAAGTAATCGGTCTTCGCCCTCAGCTCCTCTGCTGTCCCGCGAAAAGGCCCGGCCGGACCCGCCTTGCGGAACAAAAAGAGATGCAGCCCTGCCAACCCCATCAACGCCGCCGGAAGGATCATGACATGGATCACGAAAAAGCGGCTGAGCGTCATCTGTCCCGGTGTGGGCCCTCCCTTAAGAAACCGCGCGAGAAAGTCACCGACCACCGGCACCTTGTCCATGATTTCCACGCCCACTGTGGTCGCCCAGTACGCCCGCTGATCCCAGGGCAGTAAATAGCCTGTAAAGCCAAACGCCATCACGATGCCGAAGAGCGCCAGGCCGACGAGCCAGATCATCTCGCGCGGCTTCTTGTAAGCTCCCCACAGAAAGACCTGGGACATATGCGCGAAGACCATCACGACCATCGCCGAGGAGCCCCAAAAATGATAGCTGAGGAGAAACCATCCATAATCGACTTCATGGATGATGTACTGCGTGCTGGCGTAGGCATGATCAGTGCTGGGGACGTAATAAAACATCAACAGGACACCGGTGACCGCCTGCATGATGAAGATGAACAACAGGCATGACCCGAATACGTAGGCCCACCGAGATCCACCGGGAATGGGCTCGTTGAGCATCTTGGCCTGGATGGTCTTGAGGCCGACCCGTTCGTCGATAAAGGCAAGAGCGTTTTCAAAAAAGGTGTGCATGGCCATTTATTTTTTTGATGACAGCTACTGGTCGGGCCACAGACACACGTGCTATTTGGGACGGAGCCCCATAATGATGAACGCGATCACCAGCCCGTACAGCGCGATCGCCTCTACCAGCGCAAATCCAATCCACATATACTTGGCAACACGACCTTCGACTTCCGGTTGCCGACCGAGCGTGGCGATCATGGTCGAGAAGATCCAGCCAATACCAAGCGCCGCCCCGAAAAAGCCGAATGCGGCAAGCCCCATCCCAATCGCAATTGCGCCAAGATCTGTCATAGTCCTACCTTTGTCTGATTGACCACATTATTTTATTGCTCCCGATTGGCACCGCTCTTCAGAGGCGACTTCGCACGCGGACGAAGTAGGCCGCGAACACCACCGGCACCACACCCGCCACGGCGGTCACGCCCGCTAATGTGAAACAGGCCTCGCTGGGTAAGGAATCCGTCCGCACAATGAATCCGATGTCGATCACAATGACGACGAGGAGCGCGAGACACAGCGCTTTGAGCCATCGACCGGCGCCCATCCCCGCCATCCCCTCATTACGGTCAAACCAGTCGGATTTGTTCCCGGACACCCGCCTTGTATTCCACATCAATGATCTCAATGTCGCCGTTCGCCGCAACCCGGATCGGAACAGGATCCAGAGGGCGCGGCGCCGGACCGTCGAGCACCCTACCGCTTGCATCGTAAATGCTGAGGTGGCAGGGGCACAGAAAGATTTCCTTCCCGAGCTTAGGTACATTCCGCCACTTATAGCCGCACCCGAGGTGGGGACACTTTCCCGAAAACGCGACGTAGGGAACGTCTTTCTTGTTGGTCCAGACAACCCGGCCGGTGTGGTCCCTGAAATCCATATCCTTGCCCTGATAGACCCCTTCCAGAACCGCCGGAGAGGCTTTCAAAATCCAGACGTTTTTGTCGACCTCGGTTTCCGGCATGAACGCCTCTTTGACTTTCTTCTTGTACTTGAACTGGACCCCGACATCCTCTTTCTTGATCCGGTTCACATTGCCGATCCTGATCCACCGATTGTCAAAAGGCGCGTACATCGGCTTCATCAGGTAGCGCAGCACCGGGTAGACCATGGGAAGGCCGATCAACAACCCGATTGCATGGGTGAGACCGGTAAAGAACGTCCGGCGCTTGATGTCCCGCTCCAATTCAGGGACCGGCACCAGCACTTCGCCCGGCTCAACGTGGAGATGGTCCTCGAGATGCGCAATCTCGACCTCGCGGGTCGTGACATAGTCGTCGCGTTTAAACGAGGGCAGCTCGGCGATCTCGGCCGATGAGGTCCGTAACTGCACGGTGTCGTCTGTGACGGTCTGGACCTGAGCTATCGGCACTTGGCGTTCCAATGTTCCCGTTCCGTCGCCGACGACGATGTGGCTGATCTCTCGCGACAACGGATCGACGATGATCCTCCTGACTTCCCCGATCTCTCCGTCGGTACAGCGAACTCTTGCCTTGAGCTTGGGCTGCAACATGCTACTTCTTTTTGATAGGCCGAGGCGTGTTCACCGAAGTGTTCTTGAGCGTGGCCAGGAACGCGACCAGCGCATCAATTTCCCTGTCTTCCATCAATTCCTTGTACTTATCCGGCATCTTCTTTTTCTCGTATTCCTTCTCGAACCCTTCCGCCATCCAACTTTGCGGATCGAGAATCTTCTGCTTCAGCTGCTCGGGCGTCATCAGGTTACCGATGTTGTCCAATTCCGGCCCTCGCTTCTTGCCGCCCTGCCCGAAGAGCTTGTGACAGTTGTAGCATTCCTGTAGCTCCCATTGCTCCTTGCCGAGGGCGACCAGATCTCCCGCAGCCGCCGGCGGTGCCGCTCCCGGCTTCACGCTGTCTGTGCCAGGTGGCTCCGCAATCGTCTCCCCACCCACAGCCTTCAGCCTTGCCATGATCGCTTCAGCTTTTTCCTCGAGCTCTTTGGCCCGGGCGATTAATTCTTCGGCTTTCCCCTGCTCGGAAGCTTTCCGTTTCGGAGCCAGAATCTTCTCGATTTTGCCCTTTTCGTCTTCCGGATCGTACTGCGGCCACAGCGACGCGCCGGCGATATATACCGCGCACAGGATGACGTAGAAGACGACCAGGGCGACCACGGCCTTGGCCCCGTAAAGCGGCTTGACCGACGGGGCGTCCAGCATCATGAATACCACCGCGCCGAGGATTGCATAGCAGAAAAACATAATCTGGAAGACCAGAGGGAACCCTAGCGCTTTGGCCGCACCAAACAGCGCAGTTCCCACGACCAATCCGGCAACCGATTTCTTGATCACGTTCCCCATGAGGGCCCTCGTTCATCCCACGACGATTCTTGCTTGCCTCACTTCGCTCCCGCCGGCACAGGGCTCCCTTCGGGCACCGGCGCCTTTGCCTCCGCCGCTCGAAGCGTCACGAGAATGGCAAAACTGACCACGAGATAAAAAACCACCGTGATCGCCGTGATCCACCAGCCCGAGTAGGACAGCGTCGGGGTGAACGATTCGGCAGTGAAATCAGGCACAAGATTGTAGGTATGGAAATATTTCTTGAGCAGCGACCGCACGGCGCCCATCAGTCCCATCGTCCAGATGGCGCTGAACGCCAAGAAGACCAGGACGAATTGGGACGCGAAATCGATTTTCCCCCACACGATGGTGCCCTGTCTGATCGCACGGTTATAGATGACATAGTTCACGACCGTGACGAAAACCAGCGTAAACGCAGCGGAGTTCTTAGCCGGCATGAGTGCCAGGAAGTTCCAATCCGACGGCAACTCCAATTCCTCCACCAGCTTCGCCCCGGTCGGCACGAACCCGTGTGGGGTCATCCAAATGGCATTCCCCACAATCACCATCAAGAACCCGATCTTGATCACCGTCCTGGAAGAGACCGTGAACGGCACAAACTTCCCGAGCACCACAGGAAGCAAGACCAAGGGTACCAGGATGGCAAGGGAGGCAGGATCAGGAGCCGGGAACTGCGTCCAAGCCCAGGTCATGACGAAAGGAAGCGCGATCATCACCAGCGGCGTCAAAACGGTCATCCTGACCCGCTCCACCCCCTCGATCCGCTTCATGCTGAGCCAGATGTAATAATTGCTAGCCAGAAAGATCAATCCCACCATGGCTCCCTGCATCTCGAAAAACATGGAGAGTTGGTCGGCCATCATGTACGGACAAATGGAGGCGTCGTAATCGCACAGTTCGTAAGAAAGCAGATAGCCCATGAACGGCAGGAACATCAGCGCGCCCACGCCGATCAAATTGCCGACGAATCCCATCCAATCATAGTATGCTCGTTCTTCTTCCTTCTTGGCACCCATGTACATATAAGCGGCGATCAACCCGGCGATGAACCCGCCGAACGTCACGTTCCCAACGAGGCGATGCAGGTTCAGCGGCATCCAACTGTAGTTATAGACCTTATCCCACAAGCTGGCGGTCTGGATGAACTCCACGAGGGATACGCCTTCCGCTTTCGCCGGCGTGTTCATGAAGGAAGTCGGGCCGTCGATGACGAACAGCGTGATCGTGCCAATCAGATTCAGCAACACCCCAAGCGCAATGTGACGGGCTTTTTTGTGTCCTTTCCAAGTGTCCCAGGTGTAGAAATACATATAAAGCACGATGGTCTCTCCGATAAACAGCAACGGATAGATCACCGCGAAGATCATGAAGAAATGATTGATCAACCAGGTCGTGAATTGGGGATACGTGGCAAGCAAGACAAAGATGAACAGGCCGCCAGTCAAGGCCGTCATGCTGTACAAGATGACAGTGACTTTCGTGACCTCCTTGGCTAGTCGGTCGTACCTCGGGTCCTGTTTGCGGTACCCTAACCACTCCGAAATCACCACAAAGATCGGGGCGCCGAGTATGAATGCGGCAAACAGAATGTGGAGCTGCGCGACGATCCACACGGCGGTTCGATTTCCCGTATATGGAAATTCGACGCTGGGGGCACTCAGCTCCTGCGCATAGGCCGTGGCGGTCCACAACGCCACCAGCGTCGTTAGGGTCAAGAGACTGCGTTGCCATCTCGTCATAACGTCTCGCCGCCCCTCCTCTGCTTCTGTCTGAATCAGATCACTTTCCCGCTTCAGCGGCCGGCGGGGACGCTCCATCTCCGCTCGGCGCCGGGGCCGACGCTGCGGCCGGCCCCGCAGTCCCGACCGGAACCCAGGCGCTCTTGACCGGATCCCATTCTTGTCCTTTCAACGCAAAGGTCCGCTCAAAGGCCACCAGCTTCCATCGGTCCTCTTCAGAGAGTTTTGTCTTCCAAGCCTTCATTTTAGTGTTGGGCACCCCCTCAGAGATCCGCCAGAACCACACGGAATCGGAATAGAGCTTCATGCGCTCGGCGTTGCGAAAGTCGCGTGCACCTGCCTTGACCGGCTTGCCGTCTTTGCCGTGACAACTCGCGCAATTGACATCCGGATTTTTCTCGCCGATGAAGATCTGCCGCCCCTCTTCGACGATCTTATCGTCTGCCCACCACCCGGCAGGCATATGCTTGTCGGCGTATTCAGCCGGAGCCGGCGGTGGCGGCACGATAGGCCCTTCGCCCCCCTCGCAACCCGCAATTACTGCGCTCACGGTCACGGCACCCAGGATCCAAGCCATCTGCATCAAACCTGTGCGCTCCATAGACAATCACCCACTCCTTTCGTCTTCCCGAACATCAAGAAGGCGCTCTCAAACAGCGCCACCGTTTCGTTCAGAACGTCTAGACATGAAAAAAGACGCTTTCGCCCGAGCCCAGGCGGCCTCAAGCAAAAGCGCCATTGCCTACACGTGCGTCCCGGTCACGCCAGAGCCCCCTTCCCCGCCGCGTAACTGCGTCCGATCCGGCGAGGTACGAGAGCGCCCCACGGACCGCCTACAGTGATGTCTTCCCCTTCCCCTGACTCTTCTTGTCCCGCCGGCCGACTCGCCTCCGTCGTTTCCGAAGCCACTTCAGCCCGGCGAAGACAACTGCCGCCACTCCCATGCCGGATCCGTAATACACCCATCGTGGCGGCCCGCCAATGGTCTTTTCGCATCCCGACCCGAAATTGACCTGAACTTTCCGTTCTGTCTCAAGATCCTTCGGATCGAATTGGACCTTGATCCGCTGCTCCTCGTTTCCCGCGATGACAAGGACCGGATCGCCCAGATTGTCGTTGTGGAGGTGAAGAATCGCCTTGTAGTAACCATCTTCATCAGTCGACACCGTCGCCCCAATTGACACCCGCGTGTCTTTAACGACGACTTCGACGTTCGGGCTGGGCTGTCCGCTGCTTCCACACACGAATCCTTCCACCGTAAACCGGTGGTCGGCTTCATGCGTGGCCCAGACAGCGACCGGAGACGCCGTCAGAAAGAAACCCACGAGAAAAGTAGGCACCCATCGGCTCGCGGTCCACTGGCTGGCTCGTGTTGCACTCCATTCCCCACAGTTCAATGGACTATCGGCGATAGCTGAACCCTCCCCTCTCGCCTCAAGCCACGAAAAGCCTCATCAACACTGGGAGATGCCCGTTTTTGAGGCCGACCCTTTTAACATAGATGATTTTCTTTGTCAATAATTCGGCCAGCCCAACAAACGAGAAAAGCAACAGGAGATTTCAATGAGTTATGTTCGAAATCAAGCGCCTGAGTTAAGCAAAGTTCACAGGACGGCGCTTTGGAACGAGTAAAAAAGACGAGGGCTACAGGGCTACAGATGACCGCGGGCCCTCGCGACGGCGGCCGCCTGCTCCGACTCGGCGCGCCGCTGCGATTCTTTTTTCGCGACCCACGCTTCCCAGGACTTGCCGACAGCCGTGTCTTCGCCAGTGAACGCGATCGACACCACGTCGGCGTAAGCGATCTTGCGGGTGCCTGGAAGCCCCTTTGGAAACAGCTCGAGGACGGGAGCGGCGCCGCCGGCGTCACGGTTGAAGACGTAGCCGGTGACCATCTCCCCTGATGCGAGTTCAAGTGTCACATCACCGCGATAATCGAACGCCAGCTCGACGGCCTCGCACAACTCATTCGCGCTCGACGGGCGTAACACCCGGCCATACAGCGTCTGATCCTCCGGTGTGTGGTACTTGGCATCGGTCATACAGAAGATGTGAAACGTGAATCGCTATGCACGAAACGGGAGGACGGGAGAAGCCACAGCTTGCCGTTGAACGGTTCGGTTCATGACAGACCAACAACGCATGTTTAACGGGCGTTGGGAAGAAGCGTCGCTTTGACAGTGCGGCCAAACCCGGACCAGGAACTGAACGTATCTTCGACCGCAGACGCTTCATACCCACAATGCACCATGCAGTCGGCGCACTTTTCGTTGCGTCCGGTTCCGTAGCGAGCCCAATCCGTCGTTTCCATCAACTCCCGGAACGTCCTGGCGTATCCGTCCTGGAGGAGATAGCAAGGCCGCTGCCAGCCGAAAATGTTGTAGGTCGGATTCCCCCACGGCGTGCACTGATACTCCCGTTTCCCCATTAAAAATTCCAGGAAGAGCGGCGATTGATTAAATCGCCAGCCTGGTTTGCGGTTGCTGAGGATCTTGGAGAACAATTCCCGCGTCCGATGGCGTTTCAAAAAATGCTGTTGATCAGGGGCCTTCTGGTAGCTGTAGCCTGGCGAGATCATCATGCCCTCGACACCCAGTTTCATCATTTCGTCGAAGAAGGCGCGGACCCTTTCAGGATTCGCATCATCGAACAGGGTCGTGTTGGTGGTGACACGAAACCCTCGCTTCAACGCGGCCTTGATCGCCCTCACCGCCGTCTCGTAAACGCCGTCCCGGCAGACGGCCCGATCATGTTCTTCCTTCAGGCCGTCCATATGCACGCTGAAAGTTAAATACTTGGACGGCGTGTACTCGTCGAGCTTCCGCTCCAGCAGGATCGCGTTCGTGCACAGGTATACGTATTTCTTCCGCGCTACCAACCCGCGGACGATCTCCGGCATTTCCGGATGGATCAGCGGTTCCCCTCCGGGGATGCTCACAATCGGTGCGCCGCATTCCTCGGCCGCCGCCCAACATTGCTCCGGCGTCAACCGCTTGTCGAGCACGTGATCGGGATACTGAATCTTTCCACAGCCGGCACAGGCCAGGTTACAGCGGAACAGCGGCTCTAGCATCAGGACCAGCGGGTAGCGTTTGATCCCTTTGACCTTTTGCGTCAGGACATACTTTGTGACGGTGAACATTTGGGAAAGCGGAACGGCCATCCCTTACTCCTTCCTGTGCCGTTGCAACTGAATAGGGGTGCGCGTGGAACCTACGGCTGGGTTCGCCGGTATGCGGGGCGGATTGTAACATCCTGTTTCCAGGCGCGTCAATTTGTTGAATTCGGACGGCGCTGCTGGCACGCTCCACCTTCCGAGAGCACACAGTGCTGCATCGCTCAACTCCGGCGATACCGAATGAGCGTGCAGAATTCTCGGGAAGTTTTCGCTTTTCGTCGGCTTTTGACGTATTCTCTCTTCAGCCGAAACGGAAATTGATATGCCTTCGTCTCGACCAACCGGGTCGCTCGCGGCGGGCTCTCTGAGCGTGCTCGTGCTCGGAATCGCGTGGGGAACGGTCCTGATGAGCATCGAGGCCTCACTGCAACCGGACACGTCTGCGGGACCGACTGTTCTCACGCCTTCCGATTCATCTTCCGATATGTCGCTTCGGCTGCGGAGTGCGTCGGCGGATGGCCCTTCCGTGCCGTCCCCTCGGACGTCGGCCGTTTCCTCTTCCTCGGCCCCCCTTGATCGTTCTCCGGACGACGCGGGACCAAACGCCGCTCGGTTTCCGTTTCCACTTTCGTCTTCGCCCGAAGACGCTCCCGGGAAGACCGAGGCGGTCCGCATCCCGGCCGTCGTCGCGATCAAATGCGAGGCGGAACTGGAACGGTTCTGTCCCGCTTCTCTCAGCAGCCGCGATCGCCTGCGCTGCATGCAGCGGAACGCGCACAAACTACCGTTCGCCTGCCAGAACGCCGTTCAGGCTCGCGTGACGCGGGCGAAAGAAAACCTGCGGCGGTTGCGGTTGGCTTGTGAGGCCGATGCGAGGCAATACTGTCGGCACGTGGGACCGAGGGAAGGACAGCTCCTGCAGTGTTTGGAAACCCGCGCGCAGGAAATTTCGGAGGGGTGTTTCCAAGCCCTGCCCAAGCGACCGGTCATCAACTTCGAATCGGCGCAGTGACAGCCGCGAGTCAGCACACAGCCTGGTCCCTCAGATAGAAATACATCCGGGCGCCGGCCACCTCCACAAGGTCGCCGTCCTTCAGATCGATCTGTCCGTTGACCGCCTGGTTGTTGACCAGCACTTTCTTCCCTGCGTCGGCCGCTACGATGTAATACCCCTCACTGCGGCGCCCAATCATGGCGGCCGTCTTCGGCGCGAACCAGCCAGCGAGCTTGATCGTTGCGTCAGGGCGTGATCCGATGATCGTCAGTTGCTTGGTGAGTTGGTACTCCTTGCGGTTGGTTCGGCCAGACACCACCTGGATTGTCCCGGTTTTTTGCGGTATCAGGCTCCAGCCTCGCGGGGTCGAGCCGGTGATGATCATTGTCCTGTCCGACGCGCTCACACCGGAAGAGTCTTCTGTGGTCGGAACCGCGCTCTCCTCCCGGAAAATCAACCGATGCTTCCCGACCGCCACCACATCCGTATCCCTCAATTGCCGTCGTTCGATCTTCTGACCATTGACGAACGTGCCGTTCGTGCTTCCCAAATCTTCCAGGAAATAGACCGCATGGATTTTGACTAAGCGGGCGTGTCGTCCGGACACGGCCGGATCGTCGACGACCAGATCGTTGCCGTCCTTGCGCCCGATAGTGAACTCGGACTTGGTAATCTCGATCTCTTTGGCCGTACCCCTGTGCGGTTTGACGATGAACTTGGGGCATTTGGTCGCAACTTCTTGCATGGCCTTCCTCCTTCCGCCGGACGGTTCTGCACTCCGCCGGTTTCAGCTCCATAGCCATTGCCGTATGCGGCGCCACAGCGTGAAGCGTAAGCCTTCGTGCAACACCACCACGATAACGGTCGTGTTATCGTTCCCGCCCGCATCGTTCGCCAAGCCGATCAGCCGCTCAGCCGCCACATCGGGAGGATTCCCACGGCGAACAGCCTGTAAAACCTCGTCGGAGGCTACGCCGTTCGTCAGTCCGTCCGAACACAACAACACGATGTCTTCGCTCATCACCGGCACCTCGCCCAATTCCACCTCCACAGTCGATTCCACGCCCAGCGCCCGAGTGAGTACGTGCTTGCGGGAAGATCGTTCCGCCTCCTCTTCGCTCAGAAGGCCACGGCGTACATGGTCGCGCACGAGCGAATGGTCGGCCGTGAGTAACTGCATCGCGCCGTCACGAATCAGATAGGCGCGGCTGTCGCCGACATGCGCCACCGAAAGAATGCAGTCCGTAAGGAGGACGGAGACCACGGTCGTACCCATGCCGGCGCACTCCGGACGCCGCCACGATTCCCGATAGATGACCTGATTGGCGAGCCGAACGGCGCTGGCCAACCGGTTCGTCGGCAGCAAGAAATTCGGATCGTATTCCCCGACGAAGGGAAGCTCGTCGCCGCGGGAGGTGTCGGCGAGATGGCGATGAATCACTTCCGCGGCGATCCCGCTGGCCACCTCGCCAGCGTTGCAGCCGCCCATTCCGTCACAGATCAAATAAAGGCCAAGTCCCGGGTCGGCGCAGAATCGGTCCTCATTATGAGACCGCTGCAAGCCGACGTCCGACCTTGCCGCGTAGGTGCTCATCATGCGCGAGCCGCAGCCGGAGCGGATAGCGCGAGGTGTTGCAAACATACACGGAGATCCTGTGCCATGTCACCAGCCCGTCGATACCGGCTGGCCAAATCCTTTTGAAGCGCCCGATCAACGATTTCTTGAGCCCGGATCGGCAGATCAGGACGAATCTGGCTCAACACCGGATGCGGCTCACGAGCGATCTTGTACAGCAGTGAAGTGACATCGTCGGCGTCGAACGGCCTGCATCCCGTGAGCAGTTCGAACAGGACGAGACCCAACGAGAACGTGTCCGAGCGGCCGTCGACGACTTTGCCCATGATCTGTTCCGGCGACATGTACCCGGGCGTGCCGAGGATCACGCTTGTCTTGGTTTTCCCGGATGTCGTGATCCGCGCGATTCCGAAGTCCATGACTTTCACTAACCAATCCTTCGTCACCATGATATTCGATGGCTTGATGTCCCGATGCACAATTCCCTGGCTATGGGCGTAATCCAACGCATCCGCAACCGTCGCAACAATCTCCATCGCTTTCGCAACCGGAAACAGGTTCCCTCTCCGGCACCACTGCGTCAATGTGTTGCCTTCCAGATATTCCATCGCGATATATACCAGGCCGTTCTGTTCGCCTGCGTCGTAGATGGTCACAATGTGTGGATGCGAGAGCCGGCCCGTCGATTCGGCTTCCCGAAAGAAGCGTTTTTTGACCTCCTCGATCTCACACGAATCGTCCACTTCGTCCAACCGTATCGTCTTGATCGCGACGAACCGCTGGATCATCGGGTCCTTACCCAAATACACGATTCCCATCGCGCCGCGGCCCAATTCCTTGACAATCCGGTACCGGCCCAATGTCGAACCCACGCAATCAGTCGAGCCGGCATGTTTTCGTTCGCGCCCGGTCCCGGCCAGCAGATCCGCCGACCGCCCGCCTTCAAGCAATCGCGTCTCATCGACCATCCGGGTCCGGGGGAAGCCTCCGGCGCAGAAGGCTTTGAGTGTATCCCAGCGGCCAATCCAGGTGACGGTCAGCCAGACGGCGGCGCTGCCGAGCATGCCGGTGTACAGCCAGCGATAGCGCTGGCGGCCGATCTGATCGAGCAGAGTCGAGCCATGGACAGCAAACATCTTGTTCGCGAAAAAGACCACGCCGAACGTGGCGACCGGGAGCAGAACAGCCTGCAGAAACTCGACGCCTTTGGTCTTCCGAAAAAGCCGGCGTGACATGTGGTAAGCCATCGTCCAGGCCATCAGAAGCGCGATGCCGTCGGCAGCCAGGCGCGTCATCTGAGAGGCGTTCAGACCTATGACGTTGATGGAGACCTGCCTCACTGCCTCAAGGTTGGCCAGAAAAGGGCCAAGCAGCAACACGATCACGATCACCAGCAGGTACTGTCGAAGCCAGCTCCAGGCCTTCATCTTGAAACCCTTTCTCTCTGTGTTTCCAGTGTAGCGAAAGGCTGCGGACTGTCAACGAAACGGCTGAAAGAAGCAGGACGGAGAGTCTTCAGGATAATCTTTGAAGAAGACGGTAGAGAATCTGGTGAAGTCCTACATCGACTCTGAACGATTTGACCCATCCTCTCCTGTATGTTACTGTACGGCTCGCGTACGAGCCGCAAAACTACCTACCAATCGCGCACTCGCCCATCTCATTGTGTCTGCGCGACCGGTATCTTAGTCCAGGCTGCTCCCACGGTCAGACAGCTTGACAGATCATGGCGCTAACCGGTCGCTCGGCATGGGCTGTGTTCTTACGCGGAGGAAAAAAAGGAGGAATCGCATGCGCACGAAAATTTATGTCGGCGGCTTGCCTTATTCGACCACCGAACCGCAGCTCACCGAACTGTTTACCCCTCATGGCAAGGTGGAGTCGGTGCGTGTCATCACCGACAAGTACACCGGGCAGTCGCGGGGCTTCGGCTTTGTGGAGATGGCGACGGCCGAAGAGGCCAAACGGGCGATCGCGGCGTTGAACGGGACCGCACTCGAAGGTCGGACTTTGACCGTGAATGAAGCGAGACCGCCTGAAGCCCGCCACGGAGGAAGTCACAGTGATCGTGGTGGCCGCAAAGGCCGCTGGTAACTCGCAGCCAAAGCAAAGATGGCAGGATAGAGGGCTTCGCGCTCCTGCCCGAAGGGCTTAGCCCGAGGAGGTCATCATCGCAAGACGAGGAAAAGCCACGCTTGCGAAGCGCGACCGCGAGCGCGCCAAGCAGGCCAGACAAAAAGAGAAGGAAGCCCGCCGCGCTGTTCGCAAGGCGAACAAAGCCGCTCGGCCGGTGCCGGCAGACGGCCAAGACCCGGACCTCGCCGGCCTCACTTGGGGGCCGCAGGCTCCGCTGTTTTGATCGCACCCAGCGGGTTGCCAAGTTTCACCATTCTGATCTGAAACAGGCAGACCCCGCGCCACTTCGGCCAAGACCGTCTTTGCCATTCGCTCGCCACTCCCCAGTAAGCTTACGTCACCACCAGGATAATAAAGTAGAAGGGAACCCGCCCGAGAGAAGCAAGTGGCTTCACCAGAGACAGTGCAACATCCGCGCACGTGCTCTTGGAGGTGTGTGATCGCGCAGGGGAAAAGCTGTCTCGTGGCGGGACCGACGTCAGGGGAATTCTCCGCCGCCACCAATCACGAAAAAAGCGACAAAGAGCCGGCGGCTCAGCAAGCTCGGGGTGGAGGCGCCGGGCGGGTTCGAACCGCCGCATCGCAGTTTTGCAGACTGCTCCCTTAGCCACTTGGGTACGGCGCCGCGGTCGGCATTATAACGAGGCGCCGCTTTCAAACTCAATAATCAACGGTGTTTCCAGGTAAGGGCGTACGGGATCCTGATCGAGACAACGGATCGCGGCGCCTCGCAGACAGGATCGGGAGACTTTCTAGTTTTTGTCGGAAAGCACCGGCAGTTCGCGCACGAGCGAAGTTGTGGCCACGGAGCCATCAGAACGCAGCAGCGATGAGGCATGTTCGCGGACGAGGGCGACATGTTCGTCGCGTGCACCCTCCGCCTCCTTTTCTCTGGCCAGCAGCTCGACTTCTTCGATCAAGCGATCCATGAGTTCGGCCATCGGCACTTTGCAGACGAGTTTGCCTTTCTTGAACAGAATCCCCACCCCTTCGCCTCCGGCAACGCCGATGTCGGCTTCTTTTCCTTCGCCAATTCCGTTGACGACACACCCGAGAACCGACACGTTGAGCGGCGTCTTGATGTGAGCAAGCCGTTTTTCGAGCTCGTTCGCCATCCGGACTACGTCGATCTCCACGCGGCCGCAAGTCGGGCAGGCGATCACATTGATCCCGCGATGGCGCAGTTCCAGCGATTTCAGAATCTCGAACCCGACCTTGACCTCTTCAACCGGATCGGCGGCCAGCGACACGCGCAGCGTGTCGCCGATGCCGTGGGAGAGCAGCCAGCCTAGCCCGATCGCCGACTTCACCGCCCCGGTTATCGCGGTGCCGGCCTCCGTGATGCCGATGTGCAGCGGATAGTCGGTTTGGTGTGCGAACAGCCAGTAGGCGTCGATCGCCATGTGCACGTCCGAGGCCTTCAGCGACACCTTCATATTCGTGAAGCCGACGTCTTCCAGCGCATGGACGGCATTCAACGCCGACTCAGCCAGCGCTTCCGCCGTCGGGTACCCGTACTTGTCCAGCAGAGCCCGTTCCAGCGATCCCCCGTTGACGCCGATCCGCAACGGAATCCCGCGGTCGTTCACCGCCTTAATGACTTCGGCCACTTTCCACCAGGCACCGATGTTACCGGGATTGATCCGCACGCAGTCCACCACTCCGGCCGCCTTGACCGCCAGACGGTGGTCAAAATGGATATCGGCGATAAGCGGCACACTCATCTGCGCTTTGATCTTTGGGAGCGCCTCTGCCGCTTCCATGTCCGGCACGGCCACGCGGATCAGCTCACAGCCTACCTCCTCGAGTTGACGAATCTGCTCCACCGTGGCTTTGACGTCGCGTGTATCGGTGGAACACATGGACTGGACGGAGATCGGTGCATCTCCGCCGATCTTCACGTTTCCGACCCGGATCTGCCTGGTTTTCCTCCGCGCAATACGCATCTCGTTATCGCCACCTGCGTCCGGTGTATCTCATCGCTTGTGAAGCCTGAAGGGCGCCACACGGTGCAAACGGCGGTCTAGCTCCCCTGTTCATCTCCGACCGACGCACCGCTGAAGGACGCATAGCCGGTACCCAGACTGCATTTGGCGCCAACCGCTCCACGACGGGTGGTCGTGCATGCCATGAGCACCTTGACGCTCTGGTAAATGCCTTCTGCCGTGAGCCCGTACTTCTCGCGCAACAGGTCCTGTGGTCCCTGTTCAATATACCAGTCCGGCAACCCGATGAGTTTGGTGCGCAGGTGCGTGACACCTTCGTCGGACAATGCTTCGAGGACGGCTGAACCGAATCCGCCCATCTTGCATCCTTCCTCGACCGTGACCAGATAACGGACCCGCCGTGCCACCCCGACAATCAAGTCCTTGTCGAGAGGCTTCACGAACCGCGCATTGACAACTGCGGCGGAAATGCCCTCCTGCTCCAGCCGTTCCGCCGCCCGAACGGCCTGCCAAACCGTCACGCCGACGGCAACGATGGCGACGTCTTTTCCATCCCGCAACAGCTCGCCTTTTCCGATCGGAAGCGCCGTCGGTTCCCGATCCATCTCAACTCCCAGGCTGACGCCCCGCGGATAACGTACCGACGCCGGGCCATTATAGGTCAGGCAGGTTTTCACCATGTGCTGCAGCTCGTTCTCGTCCTTTGGAGCCATGACCACCATATTGGGGACATGCCGCAGATAGGCGTAGTCGAACGCGCCGTGATGCGTCGTCCCGTCTTCGGCGACCAAGCCGCCCCGGTCGATGCAGAACGTGACCGGCAGGTTTTGCGTGGCCACGTCATGAACCACTTGGTCGTAGGCCCGCTGCAGGAACGTCGCATACATGGCGACGACTGGCCTCATGCCTTGAGCCGCCAGCCCGGCGGCGAACGTCACCGCATGCTGCTCCGCAATGCCGACATCATAGAGTCGCTCGGGAAATTCCTTCTCGAACGCCGTGAGACCGGTGCCTTCGCACATCGCCGCAGTAATGGCCACGATGCGTTTGTCCGACCGGGCCAGCTTCAGCAGCGTATCGACTGCAATCGCCGTGTAGGTTGGCCTCGGCGACTTTTTCGCCGGCGCACCGGTCTCCCGCACGAACGGCGGGCAGGCATGGAACCAGACCGGATTCTTCACAGCCGGCTCGTACCCCAATCCTTTTTTCGTGATGACGTGAAGCAGAATCGGTCCCTTCAACTTCAGCACGTTCTCCAATGTCGGAAGCAGATGGTCGAAGTTGTGGCCGTCGATCGGGCCGACATACTGGAAGCCCAGCTCCTCGAACAACAATCCCGGCAAAATCACGCCCTTCGCCAATTCTTCGGCGCGGCGCGCCATCTTCTGCATATCCGGCCCGATGCCCGGGATTAAACGCAGCAGATGGCCGGTTTCTTCGCGGACGCGCGTGTAAAACTCTCCCGTAAAGGTCCGGTTGAGGTAGGCGGAGATAGCGCCGACGTTCTTGGAGATCGACATCTGGTTGTCGTTCAGAATCACGAGGAAATCTTTGCCCAGCCCGCCAGCGTGATGCAATCCCTCCAGCGTCATGCCGGCCGTCATCGCTCCGTCGCCCACTACGCACACCACCTTATGCTTTTGGCCCTGCTGATCGCGCGCCTCCACCATGCCGAAGGCGGCCGACACGCCGGTGCCGGCATGGCCGGCGTTGAACGTGTCATAAACGCTTTCTTCGCGCTTACAGAACCCGCTCAACCCGCCGTACTGCCGCAGGGTATGAAACCGTTCGCGGCGACCGGTCAGCAGCTTATGGGTATATGCCTGGTTGCTGGTGTCCCACACGATCTTGTCATTCGGCGTATCCAGCAAATAGTGCAAGGCGACGGTCAATTCCACCACACCGAGGTTGGATGCGAGGTGCCCGCCGACGTTCGAGACCACTCCGATGATTTGTTCGCGTATTTCCTGGCAGAGTTCGGGGAACCGCTCCGGAGGAAGCCGTTTCAAATCAGCAGGGCTGTCTATGGTCTTCAACAACGACATCGTTCGTTCTCCTCGTGTGTCAGTGGTAATCGCCCGATCACTAGGGAAAGCGGCGTGGACAGGAGCTTTGAGAGCAGTAAATTCTTCGGGATCTCGGGCGACCGGCGCTCAGTCTCACACAGATTTCCGTTCGTGTCAAGCAATTCGCCCATGACCTGCCGCGCAGAGCACACTCTACCGCTCTCGATCGAATCGATAGGTGACCACGGTCGAAAGCGTAAAATCCGCTGCGCTGTCCCGAATGAAATCCAAATTTTCCACGCCGTAGACCTGCCAGAGCACATTCGGCCTGAGCCGGTAAGTGAAACCGACCGCCGACTCGGTGACTCCGCGGTCCAGTGGTTTGAGGCCGGTCCCGTGAAACGGCGTGGAATAATAATCGAACTGGGCGGTGAGCGAGAGGTCCTTCGACCACAGATATTCCACCGCCGCGATCGCCGACATGAACGGTCGCAGCGCGAAGCCGCCGGCCCGACCGGTCGGAAAGACGCCGTTGACGTTGCCGTAGAAGATCCATCGCCCTGCCATCGTCTTTTCCGCAGCCAGCCCGATCCCCACGTCGGGATGTCCACTGCCGAAGAATTTGCCTTCGCCCCCCGTGGGCGTCTTGACCGCCAACCGCAACGAGACGGCCGGGAGCAACGCCCTCTGCGAGAGAAATTGGTATTTGCCGAGCAGGATCGTGTCGCCCAGTCCGAGGTCGCCGTCTGTTCCTGAAAAGCGGCTCTGCCCCCTGACCGTCAGATCGTACGCAAAGCCGCTATCCCGCAAGGCCGCCCGTGCCGGACTCAAGCCGGTGGTCGCCCGCTCGGTCGCCGTGATGACGCCTTCCAAGAACCCGCGATAGCGGTAAAGCCCCGGCACTTCCACGCCGATTTCCAATTGGTCTGTCAGACCGTAGCGCAAGAACACGCCGGATCGGAGTTGCTCGAACTTCATAACCGCGCGCGCTGACGCCATACGTTCGTTGAAAATGGTGCTGGTTTCGGCCAGCTCGATCCGCACATCCAGCCGACCTTTCTTGAGCACCTCGGCACGGTCGCCCGGCATGCCCAGGAAGAGTAGCTGGATCGGCTGAAAATTTCGGACCGGCAGCGGCCCGAAGCCTTCCGCCCGCGCGGCGGCCTGTCCCGAACAGACGGAACAAGCCAGCAGAACAAGGAGGAATGGCCAACGGACTTGTCCGGGCATTGCGCGCGCCACCGATAGACCGTCAGTAAGGGAAATCCAATCCGGCGAACACCGCTCCTCCTTCGCGGCTGTAGCCGTAGTCGACGCGGCCGACCACATTGGGCCGCACCAATCCGCGGAAGCCGATTCCCGGGGTCATCCGATAGTCCTTGAAGCTGACGTCCTTAAAGTTTTCGAACACTTGGCCCGTATCAAGGAACGGCGCGACCTCGAAGTCCGCGGTGACGCCGAACAGCTTGGTCCGCATCACGTGGATGCGTTCTTCGACGCTGACCGCCACCAGATGTTTGTCGATAAATCGATCCATCCCGAACCCTCGCAGGTTGTTCTGCCCGCCCAGCGAACTCTGCTCGAAGAACGGCACTTCGCCGCCCAGCGTCGCCTGCAGGTCCGCGCGCACAACCAGGATCGCCCGCTTGGATTCGCTAGGAAACAGCTTTTTGACTTCGATTTCGTACCTGGAGAACACGGGATGGTCGCCGTTGCGAAGATTCTGGTTCAGTTCGGCATAGGCGGTCACTTGCATGCCATCGGTCGGGGTGACCAAACTGTCGCGCGTGTCGTAATGAAAGGTGACCCGATGCCCCAAAATCGTCGCGCCGCGGACACCGTGGACGGCCGGAAAGCGATCCACGGTGAACGGCAGATCGGTCGCGCCACGTTGAAGACTTACGTCTCTGAACCGTTGGCCGACAGCGATCTGAGTCACCTCATTGGCGTGAAGACCGAACTTCCACCAGGCCCGACCCTCCCGCGCCGTGTAGTTCGTTTCGTCGCCTTCGACTGTCGTTTGCCCAATTCCCCAAAATCGCGCGGTCGCATTCTTGAAAAAGGTTCCTCCGTAGCTGAGCGCGTACCGCCCATGGCTGAAGGCCGGGTCTGTATAACTGAACAGCAGCTTCCGCTCGATCTGTTCCGTGAATGAGGCGATAAACCGCATCTCCCGCCCGCCCGGTTCGTAGCGAAAGATATTGAGCGCGCCCCGAACGCCGACGATCGAGTTGCGGATCACCATTGGCGCCACGAGATACTTCAGCTCGCCGTCAGGTTCGGTCACGAGAATCGGCACGATCAGGCCGGCGTCGTTCCCGTCGTTTCTGGTGGTGGACACGGAGGGGATTGGAAAATACTGGGTCTCCGCAACGGCCGACTGCGGCGCGAAGAGGGAGACAGCGCCTCCGAGCACGAGCAGGACCACAACGAGGAGTCGATGCATCGGAGGCATGGAGCGAGTGCAGCGGCTTTAGGGAGCCTTGATCTTGTCGGATTTCTTGCGAAGTTGCTCGACGAGGTCGGCATAGGAAGACGAACGGATGATTTTGGTGAACTGACCGCGATAATTATTGACCAGGCTGACGCCGTCGATGACCACGTCGTACACGCGCCACTCGCCGTTTTTGTTCAGCAACCGGTAATCCAGCGGAATCTCCGCTTTACCGGACACGATCTTCGTCCGGACTTCGGCGAAGTCTTTCTCGGTGCGCTCGTTCACGTATTGCACCGGCTCCCCAGAATAGCTTTCAATCTTGTCGGCATACGAATTGGTGAGCAGGATCCTGAAGAGCTGCACGAATTCCTCCCGCTCCTGCTCGTTGAGCTGATTCCATGGCGCACCCAGCGCCCGTTTCGACATCTCTTCATAATTGAATCGAGCGCCGATGACTTTCTCGAGCAGGCGTCTCCGCTCTTCAGCCCGTTCCGGTTTTTTGAGATCCTTGTCGCGGAGAATGCGCAGCACTTCGTCGATTGTACTTTTCACGGCGTCGGTGGCACCGCCGCTGGCCCACGACGGCTGACCGCCCCTCATCAAGCCGATCAAGGCGGCCGACGCGGCAATCAAGAGAATCGCAGGCCAGCCAATCGTCCCCTTCACCCCACCCCGTGTCTTCGGACGCCATCCATTCCGTCTCCGCTCCATCGCTTGCCCCCGTTATTTCACGTTGCCGTGCACGAATTGGCTGACCAATTCCTCCAAGTCGAGTCCGGACTCGGTGTCCCGGATCGTCTCTCCCGGTTTGAGCGGGTCGCCGCCGCCGCCGGGGGACAGCGCCATGAATTTCTCCCCAATGATGCCGCGTGTCTTGATCGACGCGATCGTATCGGTGTAGAGCCTGATCCCCTCGTCGATCGCAAGGGCCACCAACGCCCGGTCGTCCTTGAGCGTGATCTCTTTCACTCGCCCCACCTCGACGCCGGCGATTTCGACCGACGCGCCGCTCTTCAAACCAGAAACGGAGGTGAATTCGGCGAAGACCGTATAGTTCCGCCCGCCGATGACCTCCAATTTGCCCAGTTTGATCGAGAGATACCCCAGGCACACAATGCCGATCAAGACGAACACGCCGACCACCAGCTCCAGCTTGGCCTTTTCCATGTCCTAGCCTCGTGGCTCGTTCTTCGTGAATCGCGACAGGCAGGCCGCCTGCAGCGGCAAAAGACGATTCGCGTTCACCGATTCACGGGTAACGGCATCATCCCTCCGACCGAAATAAATTCCCGAACCGCCGGGTCCTCGATTCGCTGAAACTCGGCTGCGGGCGCCATGGCCGCGATCCTCCCCTCTTTCAACATGGCCACCCAGTCAGAAATGCCGAAGATCTCGGGAATCTCATGGCTGACCATCACCGCCGTAAACCCGAAAGTCCGTTGCATCCCGATGATCAAGTCGTGAATCTGCTTGGCCATGAGCGGATCGAGCCCTGTCGTCGGTTCGTCGAACAGGATAATCTCCGGCTCCATCACCAAGGCCCTCGCCAGGCCCGCCCGTTTTTTCATCCCGCCGCTCAATTCGGCCGGATACTTGTGCCCCATGCCGGCCAGACCGACCTGCTCCAACTTTTCATTGACCCGGCGGGTCACCTCCGGGTCTTTCAGCCGCAGTTTTTCCCGAAGCGGAAACGCGACGTTTTCGAACACCGTCAAGGAATCAAAGAGCGCCGCGCCCTGGAATAGCATGGCAAATCGCTTGCGCACTTCGTTAAGCGCCTTCCCGCGCAACCGCGAGATGTCCACGCCGTCGACCCAGACCTCGCCACGATCAGGTTGGAGCAGGCCGATCATGTGCTTGAGCAGAACGCTTTTCCCCTCGCCGCTCCGTCCGATAATCGTCGTCAGTTTCCCCTTGGGGATCTCCAGATCGACGCCCCGCAGGACCGGTTGGCCACCGAGTGTCTTTTCAACCCCGATGAGTTTAATCATGTAATCATGGACAGCGAATAGCCCAGAGCTAGCCAACCGCGGGAGATCTTGAAACCCCGACTATTTGCCGCTCGCGTCTGCTGTTAGCTCGCTTATAGCAGCACCGACGTCAGGAAGTAATCCCAAACCAGAATCAGCACAGACGACAGGACCACGGCCTCAGTGGTGGCTGTGCCAAGCCCTTCGGCGCTCATCCTCGTATAAAACCCTTTATAACAGCAGACCCAACTGACGATCAGCCCGAAGCTGATCGATTTCAAGATGCCGCCGTAGACGTCTTTCCATTCCACCGCCGACTCGATCGAACTCCAGTACGATCCTTCGTTCACCCCCAGCAGTTCGACTCCGACCAGATAGCCGCCGTAGATCCCTATCACATCGAAGATGGCCACAAGCAGCGGCACCCCGATAAGCCCCGCCACCAGTTTCGGTGCGATCAGATACTGCAGCGGATTGACGGCCATCGTGTCCAGGGCATCGATTTGTTCGGTGATACGCATGATCCCGATCTCGGCGGTCATGGCGGATCCGGCCCGCGCCGTCACCATGAGGGACGCCAGCACAGGCCCCAATTCCCGGATCATACTCAATGCGACGGCCGAACCCAACAAGGCTTCCGATCCGAACTTGCGGAGCGTGTAGTAGCCTTGCAAGCCCAACACCATGCCGGTAAAGGCCGCCGTGAGCACCACCACGAACGTGGACTTGTACCCGATGAAGTGGAGTTGCTTGACGATTTGAAACAGGCGGAACGGCGGTCGCGCAAGCCACGCGAATGAAGCAAGGGCAAAGAGCAGCATCCGACCCATCTCCTGTACGATGAAGAGCGCGGTCCGCCCGATCTTCGCGATCGCTCGCACGATCATCGGACATGCCCCTGTTCCGACCCAGCTCGGCTATTCCTGAAGCGCATCGAAGAACGTCCCGTAGAAGGCGGTCAGCCGTGCGGCCGCCTCGAGGCTTTGCATCCGAAGCCGATGACAGCCCACAAGAGTGGACGGATGCGTCACGATTCGCGCGAGGCCGCGAAGCCAACCGGCCGGCTGCAGAAAGAGATTGAAGTCGAGCGGAAGATCCTCCTCTGCAAGATCGGAGGCGGCGCGAACAATGATGAACGGCACCCGACGCTCGTGAGCCGACCTGGCGATCGCCGCGCTTTCCATGTCCGCCGCGATACCGCCAGTCGCCGCCGCGACCTCCCGCTTCTGCGCAGCGCGCCACAATACGCGCGGCACGGTGACGAACCGCCCGCAGCGGGGCGCCGGCACGGCCTTCTGAGCCGCTCGCACGGCCGCATCTGCGTAGTCGATCGAACAGGCGAGAGAAAGGGAGGAGAGAGAAGAAGCAGGGGCTTCACCGTACAAGATCACGTCGGTTCCGATCAACAGATCACCGACGCACGCGGAGGACAAGGCGCAAGCGAATCCGGTCGAGACGACCAACTCGAAGGAATACGCCGCCAGCGCTTCCCGACTGACGGCGCCGGCCCTTTCGATTCCCATGCCTGTTTGGATGAGTCGTATCTGAACATGACCTTGCCGCCCCACGATTCCGCGGAAAGTTCCCGTTCGCTCCTGCTTGTCAACGGCGACAGCCTCCCGAACCGCGTTGAATTCCCACCGGGTTGCGACGAACACGCCGACCTGCTTCAATCGGCCTCCCGGGGATCCGGACTAGTCGAACCGAAAGCGTCCTGTCTCGCGAGCGCGTTGGCGCAATTCGTCGGCTCTCGTTCGACCACGTGTCCTGATGTTGCGATACATGGCAAGGGCCCACAACGGGAAATACTGGCAATACCAGTGATAACGGAGATAAAACACGCGAGGGAATCCGGTGCCCGTGTGGCGGATCTCTTCCCATGAACCGTCTTTACGCTGCTGCCGAATGAGATAATTGATCCCCCGCACCACGCTGAACGAATCCGTTGCGCCGGCGGCTATCAACGCCATCAATGCCCAGGCGGTCTGCGACGGCGTGCTGTCGCCCTTTCCGCTGTACGCCGGATCGGCGTAGGAAAGGCAGGATTCGCCCCACCCGCCGTCCGGGTTCTGCTTCGATTCCACCCAGGCCACCGCGCGGCGGACGTACGGTGCCGTGAGATCTTCCCCGATCGCCCGCAAACCGGCCAGCACGGACCACGTGCCATAGATATAGTTGACGCCCCATCGGCCGTACCAACTGCCGTCCGGTTCCTGTTCTCGCTTTAAAAATTCCAAGGCCGGCGCCACGGCCGGATGACTCTTGTCGTAGCCGAGCGTGCCCAGCATTTCCAGGCAGCGGCCCGCCAGGTCCGCCGTGCTAGGATCGAGCAGCGCCCGGTGATCGGCGAACGGAATGTAATTGAATACGATGCGATTGTTGTCCTTGTCGTAGGCCCCCCATCCTCCGTCGGATCCCTGCATGGCCATGACCCACCGGTATCCGCGACGAATCGATTCTCTCTGCCTCGTTTCGTCCGCCATGCGCAGCTTGGAGAGGGCCATGATCACCACGGCGGAATCATCCACGTCGGGGTACAACTCGTTCTCGAACTGAAAATACCATCCGCCTGGCTCGGCCTGAGGCGAGGACACTTTCCAATCCCCTACCGTCCTGGTCTGGCGAGCCATGAGCCACAGAGCGGCCTTCTGCAACGACGGATGGTCCTGCGGCAGCCCCGCCTCGACCAAGGCGTTCAGCAACAGCGCCGTATCCCACACCGGTGAGAAACATGGTTGCAGGTGCATCGCCTCGACCCGCTCTCCGTTCTCACTCACGGTGTCGTAGACTTCGAGCTCTTCAATTTCCCGCAGGGCCTTGACCACCAGAGGATCGTCCACGTCACGTCCCAGGCAGCGCAGCGCCACGACGGAGTTGGCCATGGCGGGGTAGATCGCGCCGAGTCCGCCGCTGCCCTGCATATGGGTTACCATCCAGTCGGCCGCCTTGCGTAACGCCTTCTGCCGCAGCCACGTGATCGGCACACGATCGTACAGCTTCAGCACGGCGTCCAGTGTGATGAAAACGTTCCGCCAGGTGAACCAGGCCGCATCTTTTTTGAACGGGGGGACGTCCCGATAGTCGACGAGACGGCGCGGCGTCGTGTACAACTCGTCGATGCTCTGCTCCGCCGGAATCCGGCAGATCGGCCGGTGCGCGAACACGATCAGCAGTGGAATCAACACGGCACGGGACCAATAGGAAATCGCGTAGACGCTGAAGTAGAACCGTTTGGGGAGCAGCATGATCTCCGGCGGCATGCTCGGGATGCCCCGCCAGTCGTATTGATCGAAGAGCGCGAGCGCGATCTTCGTGAACACATTGGCGGCGACGACGCCACCGAGCGCGAGAATGCATGCCCGCGCACGGACCAGACACGGGTCGTCGGCGGGCACGCCGCATAACTTCAGCGCAAAGTAGGCCTTGACGGAGGCGCTGATGTCAGCCGGGCCGCCGTAGTAAATCGGCCAGCCGCCGTCGGGCAGTTGGGCGGATTTCAAATACCGGACGGCCTTGCGTTCGCGCTCCAGGTCCACGAGGCCCAGGAAGCGCCGCAACATGATGTATTCCGAAGTAAGCGTGGTGTCGGCTTCGAGCTCCGCCACCCAGAAACCGTCGGCGGCGTGCTGGCGGGCGAGGAACCAGGCCTGACTGCGACGGATCGCTTCGTCGATGGAGTCAAGTTGGCTGAATGCCTGCCCCGGCGTGCGGCGCGGCGCCGCATCGGCCGACGACGTCGCACCGGATTTATCGGACACCAGCCGGAGCGCCGGCCCCCTGGCACGATCGCCCGCCATCTTGAGTCGCACCGGTACGGCGGCGAACAAGCTGTCAGAGAGGCGATTGAGCAGTGCCCGAATCAGCTTCATACTACTGTCCCTGGAACGACGGAGATGGCAGGAAGAAAGCGAACTACAGGATCAACCTACCAAGCAGCGGCAGAAGAAGCCAGACAATCCACGTGCCCGCTCATCGAGCGGCTTATAACAAACAACATCGGCGAAGTCAAGCAAAGGAGCGCAGAACCGTCCAGAACTACTGGTCTTTTTCGGCTTCTTGGCGGACAACATTCAGGCCGGCTGCAGATCAGCGAGGCGGACGGAGACCAACTTGGAGACCCCCGGCTCTTCCATGGTCACGCCGAAGAGCGAATCGGCCACCGACATCGTGCGCTTATTGTGCGTGATCACAATGAACTGGGCGGTCCGAGCCAATTCCTCCAGCACCGCCGTGAAGCGGCCGATGTTTTCCTCGTCCAACGGTGCGTCGATCTCGTCCAGAATGCAGAACGGGGTCGGCCGGATGAGAAAACTCGCGAACAGCAGCGCCATGGCCGTCAACGTCTTCTCGCCGCCCGACAGCATCGTGATGCTCTTGAGTCGTTTCCCCGGCGGCTGCGCGACGATGTCCACGCCCGGCTCCTGACTCGTCCCCGGCTCGGTCCCTTCCGGCGACGCGTCGTTCACCAGTACCAACTCGGCTCGGCCCCCGGGGAAAAACTGCGCGAAGACTTCGCTGAACTTCTCCTGCAACTCGTTGAAGGTGGTCAAGAACATTTCTTTCGTCGTGCGATTGATCCGGTGGATGATCTCCTTGAGCGAGGTGATGGAATGGGACAGATCTTGCTCCTGTTCCGTAAGGAAGCGATAGCGCTCTTCTAACTCCCGATGCTCCTCGATGGCGGCAAGATTGATGGGCCCCATCCGATCCAGTCGATCGCGGATTTCCTGCAATTGCTGCCGCAGTTCTTCCGCCGTCGGTTCGCGAGCTTCGCCCGCTATGGGAGCGGAGTCGGCTTCGTCGCCCGCTGCTTCCCGGCGTTCGAGCACCGATGCAGGTGCGACTTGATAGGTGCCGTTCAACGTGCTCTCCACGGCTGCAAGCTGCGTTTTCAATTCGGCGCGCCGGACCTCTGCCGTCATCCGTAACTCCCGAATGGATGCAAACGCCTGCCGGACTTCGGCCAAAGCGTGTTCGAGGCGCTGGGCCGTTCCCATTTCCTCGGTCTGACGTTCTTGCGTCGCGATCAATTCGGCCTTGATCCGGTCCACGGTTCGTCCCAGTTCCAGACACAACGCGTCCTGCCGTTCGCACTCCCGCTGGCTCTGTTGCCGCGCCACCTCCAATGCCGAGACCTGTTGATCGAGCTCCGACCAGCGAACGGTCGACGCCTCCTGCCGATCGACCAGTCGGGCCAACTCGGCTTCCGCATGGGCTCGGCGCACGCGCAATCCTTCCACCGCCAAACGCGCGTCGGTCAACTCCTGTTGCAACGCCCGGCTCTCTTCATCGATGGCCTCGATCCTCGCTTTCAGTCTAGCCAGTTCCGCCTCCTGTTCCTCCTTGTCTCGGACATCACACGCCAGCCGTTCGCGCGTCGACCGGATCGCGGCCTCGATGCGTTGCCATTCCTCGTGCCCGCGCTGCAGCTCGGCCGCGATCCCTTCGGTGCGCCGCATGAGTTCGGCAACCCGTTGTCGCAAACCGGCTTCGTCCTTGACCAGCGAGAGCGCCAGTATATCCGCCTCGCGCAACGCATCAGTCAGGCGCTGCTCCTCGTCCCGCAACGCCGCCAGGTGCATGGCGAGATCCTCTCGACGCCGGCGGATCGTTTCGATCGCACCGACCAATTCTTCGCGCCGGGCCGCGAGTTGCTGGACTTCCCGCCGGCGCTGCAACAGGCCTGTATCCGAGCCAGCTCCTCCACCCGTGATCACACCCGCCGCATCCATGATCTCTCCGGTCAAGGTGACCAACGTCGGCCCGTCGGGGGCGGCCCATCGGTGGCGTTCCCATACCCGGATCGCCGTCTCCAGCGTGTCGACGATGACCACACCGTCGAGCAGGCAGGCGCAAATAGCAGCAGACTCGGCCGGCGTTTGGACAAGGTCGAGCGCCCGCCCGATCACACCCGGCTCCTCCGCCAAAGCGGACCACCAGACATGAACCCGATCGGCCGACCAACGCGGTTGCCGCGGAATAAACGCGCCTCGCCCGAGGTCTTTTTGGCGAAGAAACTCCACGGCCCGGCACGCCACGGACGGCTGGTCGACGAGCCAACCCCGCACCCGTTCGCCCAGCACTGCCTCGATCGCGCGATCCAATCCTAGGGGCACCGCCAGCCATTCGGCGATTGCCTCGCGTATGCCGTCGCAAGCTCTGAGGGCGGTTCCCTCTTCCCCTTGTCGTCCATAGCCCATCTCTTCCCGGACGATGCTTTCCAAAGTCCGCAATCGGGAATCAGTCGCCGCCAATTCCTCCAGCCGCTGGCTGAGAAGTTGTTCCGCCTCCGAGAGCTCCGTCGCCACTCGCTCGGCTTCCTTGAGGGCTTCCCGGCGGGCGCGTTGGACTTCCAGCCGCCGGTCCTCATTCTCACGCCCTTGAACCTGCAGCGCTCGAATGTTCTCCAGCAACGCCGCCCGTTCGCGATCAATCTCCACCCGCTCGCCCGCTAACCCTTCCGCACGTTGGACGCTCTCGCGTTCCCGCTCCGCCAATTGCGTCAGCGCATGTTCCCCGCCGGTCACACGGACCGTCAATTGCAAAATATCCTGGCGTAACCGCTCTTCTTCCGTTTCGACCGTCGCCCGCCGTTCTGACGCCTGCCGCATGGCGGCTTCCAACTCCGCCAGCCGGCCCGTCCGCTCAGCTATTTCCGCATCGCACTCGGACAACACGAGGCGCAGCCGCTCCGCCTCCGCCGCAGTACGGCGTTGCTCCTCGGCCAGCCGCTGCCTTTCTTGGGCGGCCTGGGCTTGCTGCTGGTCGTACAGCGCGATTCGGTTCCGTTCCACCTCCGCCGCTGCCGACGCCTGGGCCTGTCGTTGTTCCGCCTGCCCCAACTCCTCCCGGACACGATTGATTATCTCCCCGCTTTCCAACAGGTTGAGCTTGATCATCTCCAACTCGGCGCTGAGCCGGGCCTGCTCAGCCGCCTGCGCTGACTCCCTGGCTTCCAGCTCGCCGGCTTCCGCCTCGATCCTGTTCAAGCCGTCTCGCAGACTCCGATATTCGTCGGCAAGGAGTCGTATTTCCAACGACCGCGCTTCTTGCTGGAGCGCTTGATATGACCGCGCCTGTCTCGCCTGCCGCTCTAGGGAAGTGAGCTGTTTTTTTACCTCTGCGATGATATCTTGCACCCGCAGCAGGTTCTGCTGGGTCGTTTCGAGTTTGCGGAGCGCCTCGGCCCTCTGTTTCTTGTAACGGACGATGCCCGCCGTTTCCTCGATCAATTCGCGCCGATCCTGCGGCGACGCGTTCAAGATCTGCTCGATCCGACCCTGTTCAATCACCGTATGCCCTTTCGACCCGGCGCGGGTGTCCAGCAACAGACTCCGAATGTCCTTGAGACGACAGGGCGTCTTGTTGATCAAATACTCGCTCTCGCCGTTCCGATAGAGCCGCCTCGTGATCATCAATTCCTGATACTCATGAAGCGGACCCGGCAAGCCGGCGACCACTTCCGGCGCGAGGTTGTCAACCCCACCGATAACCAGCGACACCTCTGCCATTCCGAGCGGCTTCCGAAGCTCGGTCCCGTTGAAAATCACATCCTCCATCCGCTCGCTCCGAAGCGTCTTGGTGCTCTGCTCGCCCAACACCCACAGGATGGCGTCGACCACATTGCTCTTGCCAGCCCCATTGGGACCGACAACGGCGGTGATTCCGCTGGGAAATTGAATCTTGGCTTCGGCAAACGATTTGAACCCGATCATCTCCAGCGATTTCAGGTACATCTGGAAAACCTCCCAGCTGTTTTCCCCTGGCCAGTCGCGAGTTGCGGCCCTTGTAGCACAGCCAACAGCGGAAATCAAAGCAGAAATACCGTATGGGGTGGGGAGAGAGAAAGTCGGCTACTATTTGTAGTGGCCGATTGAGGCGGCGGCAGGAAATTCGAATCAGTCAACCGCCGTTTGAGCGTCGGGAGATTGATTGGACACTCACCAGTTCCTTGGGCAGGAGAAACTCGACGTCCTCTTCGATCACCGTCAAGTCTTCGACCTCGGCCGGTCCGTAGCTCTTTAAATAAGCCACGACTTCGGTCACCAATACTTCCGGCGCGGAGGCGCCAGCGGTAATGCCGACCGCCTTGGCGTCTTTGAGCCATTCCGGATTGATGTCGTCCGCCGAGTCGATCAGATAGGAAGGAATCCCGCAGTGCTCGCCCAATTCGCGCAACCGATTGGAATTCGAACTGTTGGGTGACCCGATGACCAGAATCACGTCCACCAACTTGGCTAATTCCTTGACGGCGTTCTGCCGATTTTGCGTGGCGTAGCAGATGTCCTCCTGATGCGGTCCTTTGATGTTGGGGAATCGACGATGCAGCGCCTCAACGATATCCCGGCATTCGTCTACGCTCAGGGTGGTCTGTGTGACGTAGGAAAGATGGTTCGCGTTTTCGACTTGAAGCTTCTCGACGTCTTTCACCGACGAGACCAGATGAAACTTATCCGGAATCTGACCGAGCGTTCCGATGACCTCGGGATGGCCAGCGTGGCCGATCAGAATCAACTCGTAGCCCTGGGCATAATCCCGGTTCACTTCGTTGTGCACTTTGATCACCAAGGGGCACGTCGCATCGATCACCTTGAGCCGGCGGCTGTTGGCTTCCTTCCACACTTCCTTGGCCACGCCGTGAGCGCTGAAAATCACCACCGACCCTTCCGGCACTTCGCTCAGTTCCTCCACGAACACCGCCCCTTTTTGCCGGAGCGAATTGACCACGTGGCGGCTGTGCACGATTTCATGCCGCACGTAAATGGGCGCTCCGTACTTCTTGAGCGAGAGGTCGACGATGTCGATCGCCCGGTCGACGCCGGCGCAGAACCCACGGGGATTGGCGAGATAAATCTTCATATCCGCTACCGCTCCGTCTCTGTGCAAGAACACGTTCGGACTCAGTCGGACTGAAAGCCGCTCATTGAAACAACACCTTACGTCAGACCCCGCCTCGCCGTCAACACTTTTGACCGCGACCGCCCATGCGAACGCTGGCCGGGCCGGTCCGGCACTCGAGAGACCGCCGACGTCTCGGACGCTGGCAATCTGAACGCGGGACGGTCGGAGTCGAGCCGCAAGGCCTTGACACCTTGAGGCCTTCTCATTAGGCTGTGCTTCAAGTGAGTACGGCTCCCTCCAGCAAGAAAATTCTCATCGTGGAGGATGAGAAAGACATCCTCCAACTGGTCAAGCTCTATCTCGAAAAAGAAGGATACCGCACCGTCGCCGCGATGACCGGCACGGAAGGACTCCGGTTGGTGAAAAGCGAGCGGCCCGACTTAGTGATCCTGGACCTGATGCTGCCCGAATTGGACGGGTTGGAGATCTGCAAGAAAATCCGCACGGCTCGAGAGACGGCCCTCCTGCCGATCATCATGCTGACGGCCAAGGCCGAAGAGGCTGACACCGTGGTGGGACTCGAACTCGGCGCGGACGACTATGTGACCAAGCCATTCAGTCCCAAAGCCCTGGTCGCGCGGGTCAAGGCGCTCTTGCGCCGCGTGGAACGCAGTCAGGAAGAAGGTCCGCCCCGCTACCTGTACGGCGACCTCGTTATGGACCTCGCGAAGCACGAAGTCACGCTTAACAACCGCGAGGTGCCGCTGACCGCCAAAGAATTCGGCCTGCTCGAGCATCTGCTGCGGAACTCCGGCCGCGTCTTGACCCGCGACGTGCTGCTGAACGCCGTCTGGGGGTACGATTATTACGGCACCACGCGCACGGTCGACGTGCATATCCGTCGACTGAAACAGAAGATCCCCCTGTTGAACGACGCCATCGTCTCCGTCAAGTCGCTCGGATACAAGCTCAAGGAACGTGACGGGTGACACGAGACGGGCGACAAACGTTGGGGCACACCCCCCACACTTCCCGCCGCATGACACGCGTCACGCCTCACAGCCTGATGCCCCTTTCCATCCGCTGGAAAGTCACGCTCGGTACCCTATTCGCCGTTGCGCTCGGGCTCGCCGTGGCGGGATGGGTGTCCATCAGCTCGATCGAAACGATCGAATTGACCCGCCTGAAAGACACCCTCCACGCTCAGACCACCCTCGCCGCGTTGACGCTGCAGCCGCTCCTGCAGCAGGAAGATTTGCGCGGCCCCAGCCTCGCCCTCCAGGCTCTCGCCAAAGAAATCGGCCGGCGTTCCTTTGCGCGCGTCACCGTGATCGCCGCCGACGGCACCGTGCTCGCCGACAGCGCCACCGACGACCGTGCGGTGGCGCGAATGGACAACCATGCCACGCGCCCTGAGGTCGTGCAGGCATGGGCGTCCGGGGAGGGTGCGACCATGCGGCTCAGCGAGACTACCGGGCAGCGAACCTTGTATCTCGCGCATCGCCTAGACCTTGCCGGCCAGCCGGAGAACCGCTTGGTGATCGTCCGGCTGGGGTTGCCGATGACGCAGATCGAAGCGCAACTGCGCGAGCTAAAACAGCGACTGACCTTGGCATTGGGATTGGCATTTTTGGTTGCCGTTGCGTTAGGGATGGTCATCGCCCGGAGCCTGACACGCCCGCTCTCCGACATGGCGCGCGTCGCCCGAAAGTTGGCGGCCGGCGCGCCAGGGCAACGCGTCCCCGTTACCTCGCAGGACGAAATAGGAATCCTCGCCCGCGCCCTCAATGACATGACCGACCAGTTGGAAGCCAAGATTCACGAACTGTCCGATGACCGAGCGCAGTTGCTCGCCGTGCTGGTCTCGATGGTGGAGGGCGTGATGGTGCTGGATTGTCGCGGCGTCGTCCTGCAGGTGAACCCCGCGCTCGAGCGGATGTTCACGCTCAAGCCGGGCGAGACCAAAGGGCGTCCGTATTGGGAAGTCATCCGGCACCATGAGCTCAATGAATTGACCGCCCGTGTGCTGGAACGTCGAACGAGCCTGGGAGGAGAGCTTACCCTCACACCGAGCGGGCATCAGCTTCGCGTCGAAGCCTCGGTCACGGCGTGCGCAGGGGAAAACGAACCGTGCGCCGTCTTGGTTTTCCATGACGTCACGGCCGTCCGCCGGTTGGAAAAAGTCCGAAAGGACTTCGTCGCCAACGTCTCTCACGAACTCCGCACCCCATTGACCTCGATCAGGGGGTATGTCGAAGCCCTGCTGGACGGCGGAAAGGACGATCCCGACACGCTGGTTCGGTTCCTCGACATCATTCTCAAACAGAGTCACCGGCTGGAGCTCATCCTGGAAGATCTGCTGCAACTCTCGCAGATCGAGTCCGGACAGGTTTTGTTTAAGCGGGAGCCCGTCGCCCTCGGCACCATCATCGAGCGAACCGTGGCGCTGATCAAGCCGATGGCGGACAAGAAAAATCACGCGCTGGCGGTCCGGATCGCCGACGATCTGCCACCGGTCATCGGCGATGAAGACCGGCTGGTGCAGGTGTTGACCAACCTGCTGGACAACGCGGTCAAATACACCCCGCCGGCAGGCGCGATCACTGTGGCGGCTCGCGCGCTTCGCGTACGGATGGCGGACGGCTCGGACGCCGAGGTCGTGGAGCTCACCGTCACCGACACCGGCGTGGGGATTCCCGAAGCCGACCGCCCCCGCGTTTTCGAACGGTTTTACCGCGTCGACAAGGCCCGCTCGCGGGAACTCGGCGGCACCGGCCTGGGCCTGGCCATCGTGAAGCATATCGTGGAAGGACATGGAGGACAGGTGTGGGTCGAGGGGAACGAACCGGTGGGCAGCCGCTTCGTGGTCCGTTTGCCGGCGGCGGGTGAACGAACGGCCTCCGCTCAATCCTACTTTGCCGCCAAGACATAGATCGCCCCCGCAAGGATCGCCGCACCGGGCAGGGTGAACAGCCAGGCGAACACAATCCGAGCGGTGACACCCCACCGGACGGCGGACAGTCGTTTGATGGCGCCCACTCCCATGACGGACGACGTGATGGTGTGCGTGGTGCTGACCGGCAGTCCGATATGCGCCGTCATCAGCAGAACCGCCGCCGCGCCGGTTTCGGCGGCGAAACCGTGCACCGGTTCCAGCTTGACGATCCGCATCCCGAGCGTCCGGACGATCCGCCAACCGCCGACCGCCGTCCCTAATCCCATCGCGATCGCGCAAGATCCGATCACCCAGCCCGGGACTTCCGCAGTCGAAATCTGACCGGCGGATAGCAATGCCAGCGTGATGATGCCCATCGCCTTCTGAGCGTCGTTGGCCCCGTGGCTGAAGGCCATGAAACTGGCCGAGACGAGCTGCAGTCTGGCAAAAAGTCGCGTCGCCACGCGGCGTGGAACCCGGAAGAACGCCCAACTGATAAAGATCATCAAGACCAAGCCGATCGCGAAGCCGAAAAACGGCGATAACACCATTGCTTCCAGCACCGAGCGCAGCCCGGACCATTTCACCGCCGTCCATCCGCTGTGAATCCATGCCGCGCCGACCATGCCCCCGATCAGCGCATGGGAGGAACTGGTCGGGAGGCCCAGCAACAGGGTAAAAAGATTCCAAGAAATCGCCCCGGCCAAGGCTGCCGCGACTACTTCCTGCGTGACTGCAGTTGGATCCACAATACCTTTTCCCACCATCTTGGCGACGGCCGTCGACATGAACGCTCCCGCCACGTTCAGCACCCCTGCGACCACCACGGCGACGAACGGGCTGACGACCCGCGTGGACACTACAGTGGCGATCGCGTTCGCACTGTCGTGCCAACCGTTCGAAAAATCGAACAGCAGGGCCAGCACGACGACAAGAAGCAGCATGCCGGTCAGATCAAACATGGTTTTGATGGCCAGAGTCGATAAGCGCGGGGCGAGAGTCGAGGCAAGACAAGGAGGGCGCAGCGCTAAGACTGACAGACTGAAGAAGCGGTTTCACCGTTTTAATCCCCTGGCCTATCGCCTCTAACCTCGTGCCCACGCTAGAACTAGATATGCTTCAGCGCGATGCGCTCCAGAATATTCGCCACGTCTTCGCAGCGATCGGTACCCGCTTCAAAATTTTCGTAGATCTCCTTCCATTTGATGACGGAGATTGGATCCGTTTCGTTCTCGAACAGCCGGGAAATCGCATCCCGCGAAATGCGGTCTGCCTCGTTCTCCAGGCTGTTGACCCGAACACTGACTTCGTTCATGTCGGTGTGCGACTTTCCCAGTAAATCCACGGCGGCGCCTACTGCTTCTGAGGCCTGATAGAGGATATTGGACAACTTGATGGCCATTTCGGTGGGCTTTTCCACCTTATAGAGCACGAACCGATCCGCGATCGCCTCCACCACGTCCAAAATATCGTCGATCGCGCTGGCCAAGTCATGGATGTCTTCCCGGTCGATCGGCGTGATGAAGGTCTGATTCAGTTTCCTCGCGATGTCGTGGGTGATCGTGTCACCGTCGTGCTCGATCTTCTTGATGCGCTTCGCCTTTTCGACCGGATCGGTGAAATCCTCCATCATGTCTTTGAGCAGTCGACTCCCTTCGATCATGTTATGCGCTGCTTTGCGAAACAGATCGAAGAAGGCTTCTTCTCGGGGAATCAAGCCGAACATACCGACTCACCGCTGTGTGTTCACAGCGAACTCACCGCTCGGCGCCGTTTTCCGATGATTACCAGCGCATCAAGGCCGTGGCCCATGTCAGCCCGCCGCCGAACGCGCCGAGCAGCACGAGGTCGCCAGCAGCGATACACCCGTCGCGCACCGCCCAGTCCAACGCGATAGGGAGAGACGCGGATGAGACGTTCCCGAATCGCTCGATGACAGAATACAGCACCTCGGGCGGAAGCCCCAGTCGATCCCGCAGCGCCGCCAGGAGACGTGCGTTGGCCTGATGCACCACGATCCGCTTCACCTCGGAGAGACCGACACCGAATTCCTTTACGTGGTCCCGCACGGCCGCTTCCAGTCGACGAACCGCGATCCGAAACAACGACCCGCCCTGCATGCGAATCACGTGCTGGTTGCGACCGATCGTGTCAGAACTTCCGGGAGTCCGCGAGCCGCCGGCTGCAACCTGAATCAACCTGTGTCTCGCGCCATCCGCGTAAAGTCGGATTCCTAGAATACCGGAGCCATGGCCGTCGACGACCGTCTCGCCGACGACGATCGCCGCCCCCGCTCCGTCTCCGAACAACACGGCCGTCGCGTCGTCCTCACGATCCAGGAACCGGGACTTGACCTCCGCCGCAATCACCAGGCAACACTTCGCCTGGCCGCTCCTGACCATCGCGTCGGCCATCGAGAGAGCGTACAAGAACCCGGAGCAGGAGGCCGCCAGATCGAACGCCGCGACGGCCCGCGCGCCCAGCGCCCGTTGGACGTAGCAGGCGGTGGACGGGAAGGTCGTGTCCGGAGAGGTGGTTGACACCAGAATGGCGTCGAGCGACGTCGGAGCCATCCCTGCCGCCTCGAGCGCGTGGCGGGCCGCCTCCGCGGCCAAATCGGATGAAGCCTGACATTCTGATGCCCAATGGCGCGTTCTGATGCCGGTCAGCCGGAATACCCGATCCGGATCCCTTGCCAACGAAGAACTCACCTCGCCGTTGCCGACCACCCGTTCGGGCACATACGAACCTGTTCCAACGATTCGACTGCGCTGCATCGGCATCCGAGTCTCCGAGGCAGGCTCAAGAGCCTGGTTTGTTCGCGCCGGGCGGGATTATAGGGTTCCCTCTCCGACCGGTCAACTGCGCCCGACCTCATTTCCGTTGCATTTCAGCCGGACCTCTGTTACAAAGGCCGCAATTTGCCGACCATCCATCGCCGTGCTCCTCATGCACAGACCACCTATTCGCTGGCGATCGCCGATCGCTTTCACCGTGACGTTGTTGCTCGCCGCAACGTTGGTCACCTGCGGCTGCTCCAGTACCTCGAAAAAAGCCGGCGGCAAGACCTTAAGCGGCACCGACGAGCAAATCTTCATCGGTGACACGATCGAAAAAAATTACGACCCGAACGTCATCATGAAGCGGGGGGAAGCGTTCTTCGAGAGAGAAGAATATGCGGAGGCGCTGGTCGAATATCAGCACTTTCTCGACCTGCACCGCACCCATGTCCTCGCCCCGTATGCGCAATTCCGGCTTGCGGAAGCTCACTTTAAAATGGCGCGGACGATCGACCGGGATCCCGACCCGGTGTACAAGGCCTTGGCCGCGTTTGAGAAGTTGAGGCGGGAATTTCCCGGGAGCCGCTACGACGCGCAGGCGCTGCAAAAAATCCAGGAGTGCCACGAATGGTTGGCGCAGACCCATCTCTTCGTCGGGCAATTCTATTACCGGCGAGGATCTTATCTCGCCGCCGCCTACCGTTTCGAGCTAGTCGTCAAGGAATACCCGGATATGAACGCGGCGCCTGACGCGTTGTATTACCTGGCGCTGAGTTGGAAAGAACTCGGCGCGGACGATTGGGCCCGCGACAGCCTTGTCTTGTTGGCGGAAAAGTATCCCAACAGCCAGTACGCCGAAGACGGCCGCAAGCTGCTCGCGAAACTTGGCAACTCGAAACCGACAGCCTTGGTGGCCAAGTCGTCCGACGGTTCGGACGGCCGCCGGCTGCCCGCTCCATCTTTCAACGGCGCGAACAACCATCGCATTCCCGACTTTCCACCCGGCGCCCAACCTTCCACCTTCACCCCTCCCTCCGCCAACGGTCTCGGCCAGAGCTTCATGCCTTGCCGTATCGGAGCGTGGTGTTGATTCTCCAGCTTCAAGCCAACTAGCCGGTCGCGAATCGCGCAAGGCCGAGGAGGCCATCGATTGTCCGGTATTTCGGTGGCTCGCTGATGGCTATCCGCTGTTTGCCGCTTGCTGTCAACGGAATGGTAGAGCCTCGCGTAGGAGTTCGCGGAACGAGGACTTGACGATGCCTTTGGCCTCGTGGAAAAAGCTGTGATAAGTATGCCGCCCGCGCAACACGTCGTAATACAGGTTGATCACTTCCTGATAGCGGTGCATGAGACGGTGGCAAAGCTTGGGAAACGAATAGACGATGCGGGCGATCCGGGAGGCGATGCGGAATTCCGGGTAGATCTCCCGTCTCACCGCCAACTCGTAGTCCATCAGTGAGCGGCGCCGGTCATGAAACGTTCCCAGAACTGAGGCAGCGGCTATCTGCCCGGATCGAACAGCATAGTAAATGCCTTCGCCGAACAGCGGATCGACCAGATGCCCTGCATCTCCGACTAGCAGAGCACGGCCGCAGACCAGCGCGAAGGGGGGCTGTTCCATGAGTCCGACCGCGCGGGGCGAAAAGAGCGGCAACGGATGGCCGGCCGGATGCGGCACAGTGAAACTCGCCAAGCCTTTCTCCTCCCGCACGAACCGATCGAAAATCTGCTTGGGACTCGTCGTTTTGCCCCGAAACTCCGCCACGCCGATGGACAGCCGCTGATGCTTCGGGAAGATCCACGCATACCCTTTAGCCGTCGCCCCCAGATCGATGAGCACCTTCCCTTCGCCCGGATAAGGCGGCATCATGCCGATACCGATCTCGCTCTCCAACGTGGGCATGCGACGCAGACGACGCGCGGGGAACAACCGCTGGGCCACGACGCTATTGGCCCCATCCGCACCGATCAAGACCTTGGCGCGATAGCGGCCCCGGTCTGTCGTGACCTCGATTGCATCCGACAACTGACGGAAGGCCAGAGCCTGCTCCCCTTCATGGACTTCGGTCCCGGCCCGGCGCGCCTTCTCCACCAGCAGATGATCGAAACGGTCTCGCATGACCATGTAGGCGATCGGCTGGGAAGACTCGATGAGAAATGGTTCCTCGCCCCGATAGGTGAACTGCACGCCGTAGATCGTGTGTTCGACCACCGACTTGAAATCGGACTCCAAGATCCGGTCGATTCGGAGCGAGAGTCCTCCGCCGCAGACTTTATACCGGGGATGGAGCTGCTTCTCGAGACCAAGCACGGCCAAGCCCGCGCGGCTGAGTTCATAGGCGGCCGTGGCACCCGCCGGTCCCATCCCAATGACCATGGCGTCGTAGGACTTTATGTGTGGCGCAAGGGGCATGGGTAAACCCGGTCGTCAGTTCTCAGCCTTTCGGATGCTCAGACCTGACAAGGCTCGGCGGTCCTGAACGCGCCCCTGGGCTCAAAGCTGAAAGCCGACGGCTTTTCACTGTCCCAGATACCAGCCGATGCCGTATCGCTCGAGGAAGCTGGTGATCATGGTGAGCGAGTTGGCGTAGATCATCACGCCGACGACGACCAGCAGCACGCCGCTGACCGTCGAGACTCCCCACAAATAGGCACGGACCTCTTTGAAATAGGCGAGGAACCGATCCACGCCGAGAGCGGTCAGAAACAGCGGCAGCCCGAGGCCGAGCGAATAACACGTGAGCAGCGTCACGCCGTCGGTCAACGCATCGGTGGTGCTGGCGTAGAGCAGGATCGTGCCCAGGACCGGCCCGACGCAGGGCGTCCAGCCCGCGGCAAAGGCCACCCCGATGAGAAAAGAACCGAGGTAACCGGCGGGCCGGTTTCGGAAATGGAAGCGTTTCTCGGTCTTGAGAAAATTCAGGTTCAAAATCCCCAGCAGATAGAGCCCGAAAATAACTACCAGGATGCCGCCGAATCGGCGGAGATGTTCCTGATAGGCAATCAGCATCTGCCCGATCAAGCTGGCGGAGGCGCCGAACGCCACGAACACGACGGAAAAGCCCGCGATGAAGAGCAGCGAGTTCATGATGATGGTCTTGCGGAACCGGCTCCGTTCCGCCGCGTCCGTCAGTTGCTCGACCGAGAGGCCCGTGATGTAGGAGATGTAGGACGGCACCAACGGCAGCACGCAAGGCGACACGAACGAGAGCAACCCGGCCGAGAAGGCGGCGAAGAACGAAATCTGCGGGAGCGATTGCGACATGGTCAGAAGGCCTGCACCAGACTTTGAATCAATTGGATCGCTTCAGGACTTTGCCAATCGCGCGCGCCGAAAATCCGATGCCGAATGATGCCGCGACGATCGATCAAAAAGGTCATCGGCAGCGTACGGGCACCATAGGCGATTCCGATGCGGAAGTCGGCATCGTGCAAGATCGGAAAGCTCAAGCCGATCTCCTGTTGAAACGGTCTGGTCACCGCTGCGCCCTGCGGGTCCGTCGAAACCGCCAGGATCTCGAAGTCTCTGCGGTTGAACGCCCGGTAAAGCTGTTCCATCGCCGGCATCTCAAAGCGGCAGGGACCGCACCAGGTCGCCCAAAAATTCACCAGCACCACTTTGCCGCGTAGTCCATCGAGCGAGACGAGGTTTCCGTCGAGATCCCGCAGTTGGAAGGCAGGCGCCGGCTCGCCGAGCCTGGGTCCCGAGCGGTCCGCCACGGGCACGACCTCCGGCGGCGACGACGAAGCGCGCTCGCTCGGTTCGCAGCCCGCCCCCGCCACCACGAGCATGGCGAGCAGGCACATGTACCCCCAC
The DNA here is from genome assembly GCF_976986435.1 of Nitrospira calida. NCBI lineage: Bacteria > Pseudomonadati > Nitrospirota > Nitrospiria > Nitrospirales > Nitrospiraceae > Nitrospira > Nitrospira calida. The sequence continues at coordinate 701,274 of NZ_OZ335950.1, read as the reverse complement.
TCCTGCAGCATGACGACGGATCACAGACGCGGCGCGTCAGCACCCGAAGAATCGGCCTGTGCGGACTTGGCGCCGGATTTCAGCAACTGCGTCACAATCTGCAGATTGTCCAGTCGGGTCCAGTCGCGAGGCCCGATGATCTTCTCTCGGAGGACACCCTGTTGATCGATAATGTAGGTCTCGGGGACGCCCATCAACTTGTATCGCTTGTCGGTCTGTCCCCAGGAGTCGATGAGAATCGGGAAGGTGAGGTTCAGACTCTTGACGAAGGGCGGAATGTCCTTCTTCGTCGTGACCCGGTCGATGCTGACCGCGAGAATCACCAACCCGTCCTTCTCAAAGTTCCTGTAGAGCACCTCCATGGACGGCATCTCCTCGCGACAGGGCTTGCACCAGGTCGCCCAAAAATTGAGAAACACGACCTTGCCGCGATAATCGGACAGCCGCACTTCCCTATCGTTGAGGTCCGGCAGTGTGAAGTCAGGCGCTTGCTTGCCCACAGTGAGCGGCTCGTATTTGGCGCTCTGCATCCAGACCACACTGAACGCCAGCGCCAGGATTCCCGCCGCCATGAGTACGATCGTCAGGCGCCGCGAGGCCGGTGGCATGTGCGGCGTGTTCCGCACAGATTCGACAGTCATTGGTTTCGCCATGCGTCGTCGAAACAATCCTGAGCGCTCAGTTGAACATCCAGAGTTTTTTGAATTCCGCGCGTGCCGACTCGGAAGTTGGCACTCTGAACTCACACCTTTTCACTTACGCGTACGCGTGGAGGCCGGACAAGAGAAAATTCACACCCCAGAAACAGAAGATCACCATCAAGAACCCGAAGATGGCATAGATAGCGGCCCGACGGCCTTCCCACCCTCTGGTCATCCGAGCATGGATATAGGCGCCGTAAATCAGCCAGACGATCAGCGACCAGGTCTCCTTCGGATCCCAACTCCAGTAGCCGCCCCAGGCGTAGTTGGCCCACATCGCACCCAGGATGATCCCGAACGCTAACAGGGGAAACCCGATCATGATCGCCTTATATCCCAGTTCATCGATGGTTTCGAGATCGGGAAACCCAGCGAACACCCGCGACCGGCTGCCCCGCCGTTCGGCACGCTCCTTCAACAGATACATGACGCCCAGCCCACCCGCCATCGCAAAGGCCGCATAGCTGGTCAAGGTCACGGAGACATGAATGTAAATCCAATAGCTGTTCAAGGCCGGCACGAGCGGTTCAGCCGTTTGATAGCGGTACGGCAGCAACGAGGCCGCACCCATCGCGATGAACCCGATACCGACCACAAAGGCGCCGATCGCCTTGATCCGATACCGGAACTCCAACAGCACATACCCGAGAATGATGGCCCACGAGACATAGGCCATGGCTTCGAACTGGTTAGACCAGGGCGCGAACGTTCCGGAGTGCTGCATGCGCTCGAACGCCCGCGTGCCTAACGCGAGGGTGTTGACGATCCAGCCGAAGATCGTCACCAGCGTCGCCACCTGTCCCAGTTGGGTCGCCCAGGCCCCTTCGCCTTCTTCGATGTGCGCGGTCGGGTGCCCGGCCGGCGCCAATTGCATGGCCGGGCGCCGCACGAATATGTAGGCGATGTACAACACGAGCGCCGCAAGGTAGAGCCAAAAGGTCATGTCGAACAAGAAAAGCGAGCGAACCATATATCCTCCCCGCCGTTCATATCTCGTGAAGCGTCTCTCGTGTTTCCCGACGCACGCTTCACGCGCGACGCTTCACCGATTCATGCATCCAAGGTTTTGATCCGTTGCGTCAGTTTGGCGAATTCCTTCTGGAAATCGATCTGACTCTTGTGCGTCGTCCCGCCGAGATGTACCGTCACGCCGTTCGGCTCCGGGATCACTTTGGCCCATAGCCGCCGATGGTAGATGAACGACGACAGCGTAATGCCGACGACGATCATCGTGGAGCCCACCCAGACAATATTCACCCCGGGATTCTTTGCGATTTGCAAGCCTGTAAATTTCTTCGGCTGATATCCAACCAGCTCGAACGCATACTTCGAACCTTGGATCTCAAACAAGTCGGGATAATGATAAAAAATCCAGGGCGTCGCTTCCAGCGTCTTGCGTTCCTTGATCGCGAGACGGACCGCCGGGTTCGCATGCTCGATGGTCTTCGAGAACACCTTCTTCTCGGTGGAATTGAACGCGAAGTCGGCCACAAAGTCGGTCAGCGTGACCTTCAAGTCCAGCCCATCGACGCTCGTTTCTTTTTGCCATTCCAGATCGACCGTTTTCAAGACCTTGTCGGTCGCCTTGTCCTTGACGTTAATGCGGGCGACTTCGATCCGGTCCCACGCGTCGCCGTAGCTCGATTGATAAAACCAAATACCCTTGTAAACGAGCGGATCATTCACCGTAATCGTTTTCGTGGTCACCGGCACGCCCTGATCAATGACAGTCAGCGTGCTGTTGTAAGACTTGATCGCACCGTTCTCGTAATAGTCGATCCAGAACTTGTCCACCTTCAGGTCGAAATTCCCGCGCGGGATGTGATAAGTCTGTCCCTCCAAACACACGCCGAATTCCTGAAACCCGTAATAGCTGCCGATGAGTCCGCCGAGCACGATCACGGTGGCGCTCAGATGCGCCATATGGGCGCCAACCCGTCCCATCACGCCTTTGGTCGCATAGAGGGTCACCTCGCCCGGCTCATGCTTTGCCAGGACCCGATAGCCCTTTTCGATCAGTATCTCAGCCATGCGTTCAGCCACTTGTTCCTGTGGCGCCGCGACGGGGATCTCGGCCCTCTGCTTCATGTTCCGGATGAACGCCAGGGAGACGTTCACCTTGTCCTGACGCATGGAACGCCAGACGGCCGGGAACCGCTTATAGAAGCAGGTGAGCGAGTTGACGCAGAGCAATCCGAGCAGACCGGTGAACCACCAGGTGTGATAGACGTCGGTAAAGCCCAGGCGCACGAACCAGCGGTAGGCTTCTTCCCCGTACTCCTGGATATACACCTCCGGCCGCTCGCCCTGCTGAACGACCGTCCCAATCGTGGCGGTCATGGCCAGAGCGATGAACAGGAACATGGCCAGTTTGATCGACGCAAAAAACTCGACCAGTTCCCGAGAAAATTCTTCCCACCCCAACCCGGGCGTGGACGGGCGCGCTGCCTCCCGTTCGGAGATTACCTCGGGTTTTCCGTTCATAACGATTCCGTCCTTATTTTCTGAATGTGAATGCCGAAGCCGGCCGGATTCCATCCGGATCCACAGACGAAAAGACCACCCCTCCCGGCGACTCCGGGTGCGGCCGAGGCCTTGAGGCTGGAGAGGCACGCAAACGAGAGAACTCAGGCAAGCCCGCGAAAATCAAGTTATGGTACAAGCCGAGGTAAAGATGTGTCAAGCAACGGACCCCAGCGGACCGGCGGCGCCCCCATACCGATGAATGGTGGACAAATCCCCGCAGCTTGGTTAATATTCGCCAGGGTTTTGGGCGGTGTTGGGAGTGCTGACACATCCAGGCATTGCCTGGACCGACCATCCGAAAGAAGCCTTCGGCCATGCGTCCCCATTCACCCAAAAATTTAGTCAGAGGACACAATGAGAAATAACTATCTGTTCACCTCAGAATCCGTCACCGAAGGTCATCCGGACAAGATCGCCGATCAGATCTCTGACGGCATCCTTGACGCCATCATCGCCAAGGATAAGCACTGTCGAGTCGCCTGCGAGACCATCCTGACGACCGGCATCGCCTTCGTTGCCGGCGAAATCTCCACCACTGCCTACGTCGAGATTCCGGACATCATCCGTCAGGTGATCAAAGATGTGGGCTATACCGACGCCTCCTGGGGATTCGATTACCACACCTGCTCCGTCCTAACATCCATCCACAATCAGTCACCGGACATCGCGCAGGGGGTCGATTCGGGCGGGGCGGGCGACCAGGGACTCATGTTCGGGTACGCCACCAACGAGACTGAGGAACTGATGCCGATGCCGATCGTGCTTGCGCATCGGCTCACCAGGCGGCTGGCCGAGGTGCGGAAAAAGAAAATCCTGCCGTGGGTGCGGCCGGACGGAAAATCGCAGGTGACCATCGAGTACCGGAACTGGAAGCCAGTTCGGGTCGATACGATCGTCGTCTCGTCACAGCATAGTCCGGATGTCACCAGCAAACAGATCGAGCGCGACATTATCGAACACGTCATCAAGCCCGTGATGCCCAAGGGACTCTATGATCCCGCCAGCGTCAAACACTACATCAATCCCACCGGGCGCTTCGTGGTCGGCGGCCCGATGGGCGACACCGGGCTGACGGGGCGCAAGATCATCGTAGACACCTATGGCGGCGTTGGGAGCCACGGCGGCGGGGCGTTTTCCGGCAAAGATCCCACGAAAGTGGACCGCTCGGCCTCATATATGGCCCGCTATATCGCCAAGAACATCGTGGCCGCCGGCTTGGCGGACAAGTGCGAAGTCCAGTTGGCCTACGCAATCGGGGTGGCGGACCCCGTGTCGATCCTGATCGACACCAAGAACACGGAAAAAGTGGCGGTCGAGACGATCGACAAGCTTGTGCGCAAGCATTTCCCCATGACTCCGCGCGGCATCATCGATCACTTGAAGCTCCGACGCCCGATCTTTAGAAAGACAGCGGCTTACGGCCACTTCGGCCGGAATGAACCGGAGTTCACCTGGGAGAAAACGGACAAAGCCAAGATCCTGAAGAAGGAAGCGGGGCTCTGACTGCAGAGGTTTAACAGGCCATGCGCGAAAGGGGACGGAACGCAATCCCGTCCTCTTTTTATTTTTTATATGGTCGCCGGTAGCTGACAGCGAAGAGCTCATGAAGAATTCGGCTGCGTCAGGTTATGTGCTATCAGCTATCCGCTGTTCGTTTTCAGCTTTTTTAGGGAGGACATGTGGATTACGACGTGAAAGACATCAGGTTGGCTGACCAGGGTCGGTTGAAAATCGAATGGGCCGAAGTCACCATGCCGGTGCTGCGCCTGATCCGGAAGCGGTTTAAGCGGGAACAGCCGCTGAAAGGGATACGGATCACCGCCTGCCTCCATGTGACCACGGAGACCGCGAATCTCATGAAGACGCTACAGGCGGGAGGCGCCGAGATCCGGCTCTGCGCGTCGAATCCGCTCAGTACCCAGGACGACGTGGCGGCCTCCCTCGTCCAGCACGACGGCATCGCTGTCTTCGCGATCAAGGGCGAGGACAACCAGACCTACTACCGGCACATCGAGTCGGCCATTGCGCACCGTCCTCAACTGACGATGGACGACGGCGCCGATGTCGTCTCCACCCTCCACGCCAAACGGAAGGATCTGCTCAAACACGTCATTGGCGGCACGGAAGAGACGACGACCGGGGTGATCCGGCTGCGCAGCATGGCGGACCGCAAGGTCCTGCGCTTCCCCGTCATCTCCGTCAACGATGCGGACACCAAGCACATGTTCGACAACCGCTACGGCACGGGGCAAAGCACGCTGGATGGAATCGTGCGCGCGACGAACCGGCTGATCTGCGGCTCGACCGTCGTGGTGGCCGGCTACGGCTGGTGCGGTCGCGGGGTCGCCATGCGCGCAAAAGGCATGGGCGCGGATGTGATTATCACGGAAGTGGATCCGTTGAAAGCGCTGGAAGCGGTCATGGACGGCTTCCGGGTCATGCCGATGGACCAGGCCGCTTCGGTGGGCGACTTCTTCATCACTGTCACCGGCAACCTTAAGGTCATTCGTAGCGAGCATTTCGCCGTCATGAAAGACGGCGCCATTGTCTGCAACTCCGGCCACTTCAACGTGGAGCTAGATATTCCGGCGCTGGAAAAACTCAGCCGCAAGCGGCGGATCGTCCGGCCCGGCGTGGAGGAGTTTACACTGAAGAACGGTCGCCGCGTCAGCCTGCTGGGCGAAGGGCGGTTGGTGAACCTCGCGACCGCCGAGGGCCATCCGTCCAGCGTCATGGATATGAGTTTCGCCAACCAGGCCTTGAGCGCGGAGTATCTGGTGAAGCATCACAAGACGCTGGAGAAAAAGGTGTATCCGGTGCCGGCGGAGATCGACAAGGAGATCGCGCGGCTCAAGTTGGCGGGGATGGGAGTGAAGATTGATCGGCTGACGAAGGAACAAAAGAAATACTTGGCGTCGTGGGAGATGGGGACGTAAAGAGCTGGCCGGGAGTCTCCCATTGGAGGAAAGGTTGCAGTGAGAGAGATCTTCTCGGATACAGCCCTACCTGTCTTCTCTCCCCTCCCGCACAGGAGATGATGCTTCCAGGATGCGGGGAACAGCAGGTCGGCGAGGAAAATACTCTCGGATCGGGGTCATAGGTTCCGGCCCTATCTTGCTTTTTTGGCATCGCCCCGGAATACGACTTGACTCGCCGTGAAGACTCGTCTATGGTTCCTACATCTGCAGGCCGTCTGGGTCTGGTGGGTTTGCTTATCTCTCGCGCTTCTTCACTTCTCTGAATTCCTCCTTGCGCGACTGATTTCCGAATCTACGCAGCTCCTTCGTCAAGCGCCTTCAATCAAGCGTTGTGCGGTCGACGGCAGAACTCCGTTCTGCTTCGAAGGTTCAGAAAGGAGGGTGCATGTTTTTTCCTGCCACGCCGACCATGTGGGCCACCCTGCTGGAAAATATTTTAGCCGGTCTCCCTGCTGCGATTCTCCTTTGCAATGAGCAGCAGGTCATTACGTATGCCAATTCCCTTGCCATCGCGTACTTTGGCCCGTCCCATGCGACCGTGAAGGGGCGTCCACTTTGCGATGTTCTTGAGCTAGCCCCCGAGCTCCGAAGCCGGCTGCAACGCCAACTGCGATCCAGGTCATTCCTTCACGGCCGTCGAAAGCTGGAGGTTGAGGTCGGCCCGCGTATTCTCCGTTACCAACTGTTTCGCGTCACTCCAGCCAGCGCTATCCTGCCACAATCCGGTATCATGCTCTGGGATGTCACCAGTGAGCGACAGGTAGTGGACAGGCTCATTCAGGCAGAGAAACTGACCAACCTCGGGACCCTCGTGGCCGGTCTGGCCCATGAGATCAACAATCCATCGCAGGCGATCCTGGGGACGGCGGAACTCCTGCTCAATGAGCGAGATCCCGATAAGATCCGAGAATACGCTCAGGACATTACCAACTATTCGAAGCACATCGGGAAGGTGGTCCGGGATTTTTCAGGATATGCAAGATCGCCGTACCAGGACGGACGGATCGAAGTGAACCTTCAAGACCGATTAACCGGCGCAGTTCAGATGGTCCGCCGCGGACCATACTTCGGCGGGGTCGAAGTCGTCACAGCGTTCGAGCCGATTCCTGTCCTCCACGCGCGCAAAGGAGAGATCGATCAGTTGTTTGTAAATCTCATCACCAATGCCGCTCAAGCGATGAACGGAAAAGGGCTCTTGACCCTCGCGACGGCGATGGATGCGGATCAGGCCACCATTCATATCAGCGACAGCGGTTGCGGAATTCCTCAGTCCCTCGTGCCCAGGATCTTCGACCCTTTTGTCACAACCAAGGACCCGGACAAGGGGACCGGACTTGGGCTCAGCATCGTTCAGGAGATCATCACCAGATATGGGGGGACCATTACGGTTAAGAGCCAAGAGGGCAAAGGGACCACCTTCACGATTCGGTTCCCTGTGGATCAGGCCTAACGAGGGATCGCCGAAAAGGGGTCGGGAGTCTTTGTTCCCGCTAGGTCAGCATACAGTCAGCGCATTCATTCGCCGGCAAGTGGGACCGCATTGCCTTCCGCTTTCGCGCCCAGTCGAGCGGCCAGCTGATCTCGATTAGCGCTTCGCGGAACACGCACGCTTCAATTCGAAGTTCGAAGGCCGGTGGGAGCCCCTCCTCTAAGATCATCCGCCGAACCGCCTCGATCTTCCGGCGGCGAGCCGCCCACTGAGTCGACTGGGCTGCCTGTTGCATGTAGGGAGTCTGAAGGTGGAACGGCGCGTCATAGGGGAATCACCCGCGGATCTACACAGAAAATGAAAAACAGGCGCGCGCTTTTCTGCTACAATTAATTTTCTCTTCGATGGTCAGCCCATGGAAACACCCCATCACCACGATCCCAAGCTTGTGCGGACGCTGATCTTGGACGAGCTGTTCGACCAGTCACTGTATCGCGCCTTGCGGGAGATCTCGCCCGACAAGGACGCACAGAAGGTACTCGATGAGCTGGTCCAGGTGGAGATTCAGCACCTGGCGTTCTGGCAGAAGTTCTTCGATTCCACGCTGGACACCCTCGATTTGGGCCGGCGCGTGAAGCTGCGCGTCATCGTGCTGGCCTGCCGGCTGTTCGGGACCACGGCGGTCCATTTGATCCTCGAAGCGATCGAGGTCTACGGCGTAAGGAAATATCTCTCGCTGTGGAAGAGCTATCAAGGCCAGCCCTTGGGCGACGCGCTCAAAGGGATTCTCATGGACGAGTTCAAACATGAGGATACACTCGTCACGCAACTGACCGAGCGGAAGATCAATGCGGAGAAGATCAGGAACATCTTCCTGGGATTGAATGACGGGCTGGTCGAAATCCTCGGAGCGGTGAGCGGCTTCTTCGGCGCCTTCGGCGACGCCGTGATGGTCTTGATCGCCGCGTCGACGACTGCCGTGGCGGGCTCGCTTTCGATGGCCGCCGGCGCCTTCTTGGCGTTGAATTCCGAGAAAGAGGTGAAAACGACCGAGTCGTTGAAGAGGCAGTTCTTGGGCGAGGAAGCGCATTCGGCCGACATGGAGGAACAGCCCTTCGGGTCGGCCGTGGTCGTCGGCGCCAGCTATTTCGCCGGCGCAATGATCCCGGTTCTCCCCGTCCTGTTTGGCGCCACGAACGCCGTGATCTCCGTACTGACGGCCGGCCTCGTCATTATCGTGGTCTCCACAGTTCTCGCCTTCTTGTCCGGCATGAATGTGCGGCGCCGGATCGTCATGAATCTCGTGATCATCACAGCGGCCGTCATCATTACCTATGCCATCGGTATCGCCGCAAAGACACTCTGGGGCATCTCCGTGTAAAGCTGGCGGCGGATAGCTGACAGCTTATGGCAGGCAGCGAATAGTGAATACCAGGTAACCGGCGCCGGCTTGTCCATAGCGCATATCTTCATCGGCTTCTCCGGCTATTCTTACAAACCCTGGCAAGGGCCCGGACGTTTTTACCCGGAAGGTCTCAAGTCGTCTGAGTTCCTGCGTTACTATGCCACCCGGTATCGGACCGTCGAATTGGATGGAGTCTGGTATCGCCTGCCGACCGAACAAACCGTTCGATCGTGGATCGAGCAGACTCCCTCGGCCTTTCTCTCTGCACCCAAGGCTCACCGCTGGATTCTTCACATGTCGAGGCTGAAGCCGGAGGCACTGTCATTCACGCAGCTCATGCGGGACCGGCTGGCACCGCTGGCCAAGAACCGGCATCTCGGCCCGATCCTGCTGCAACGGCCGCCAAACCTGCGACGCGACGATGCCCGTCTTGCCGATTTCCTCGGCAAGCTACCAAGGGGCTTTCGCTGGGCTATCGAGTTTTGCCACGAGTCGTGGAACGTTGCCGAGGTCGAAGCGCTGCTGATGAAGCACGGCCTCGCCTAGATACCAGCCGACATGGATAAGCGACCGGCTGAACGTCGTCACACGGCCGACTTTTACTACCTCCGTCTCCGCCGCAGCAGATATGACGAGAAGGCGTTAGCCAAGTGGGCCGAATGGCTGAAGAAGGAAGCGCAGGCCGGGAAAGAGTGCTCCGTGTACTTCAAGCACGAAGACGAAGGCTCGCTGTGCGTGTGGGCTGATCGGCTGTTGGTCTTAATCGCAAGGTAGGACCGCAGAACGGTTATCTCCCCAACGCTGCCTTCACGGTCGCGCCGATCTCGGCTGGATTGCGGACGACGCGGACGCCGGCCGCTTCGAGCGATGCCATCTTCTCGGCGGCCGTGCCTTTGCCGCCAGTGATAATGGCACCCGCGTGCCCCATGCGACGACCGGGCGGCGCGGTGATGCCGGCGATGAAGCCGATCACCGGCTTGCGAATGTGCTGTTTGATGTAAGCGGCGGCTTTCTCTTCGGCGTCGCCACCAATCTCGCCGATCAGGACGATCGCCTGTGTTTCGGGGTCTTGCTCGAACAGCGGCAGGACGTCCACGAAGCTGGTCCCGTTGACCGGATCCCCGCCGATCCCGATACAGGTCGTTTCGCCAAGCCCCAGCGTGGACAGTTGATGCACCGCTTCATAAGTCAAGGTTCCGCTGCGGGAGACCACCCCGACGACACCGCGCTTATGAATGAAGCCCGGCATGATGCCGATCTTGCATTCCTCGACCGTGATGATGCCGGGACAGTTGGGCCCAATAAGCCGGACATCGCGCCCGCGCAGCGCACGCTTGACGCGGACCATGTCGTTCACCGGAATCCCTTCCGTGATGCAGACAATCAGTCTGATGCCGGCATCAGCGGCTTCCAGGATCGCATCAGCGGCGAAGGCCGGCGGCACAAAGATCAACGAGGTATCGCATTGGGTCTTCTTCACCGCCTCACGGACGGTGTTAAAAACCGGAATCCCTTCAATTTCTTGCCCGGCCTTCCCCGGCGTCACCCCCGCGACCACCTGCGTCCCATAGGCCTTGCACTGCGTCGCATGAAACGACCCTTCCTTCCCGGTAATCCCCTGCACCACCACACGGGTGTTCTTATCGACCAAAATGCTCACGTTTTTTCCTTCCTTCTTTATTCCTCAGATCCCCCCTCCCCTAAAGGGCGAGGAACAAAACTGCATAGCCGGGGCGGGGAGACTCTCGCAGCGTCATCAGAGCGCCGTTGCGAACCGCTCTTGCTGAGCCGGCGCGACCCGCCGCAGGCGGGATGGCGAGCACTGTTCGAAACTGCGTTGGCGCTTCGCGCTAAAACGCAGCGAGTTGCACAGCCAAGTAGAGGCGAGGCTTAGAGCGGTCAACGGCGCTCTGTGGCTTCGCGCGGAGAGAGTCTCCCCGCCCTTGGCCACCACCTTTATATTTATATATTTACGCCGTCGCCACCGCCCCTATCTGATCCTTGCCCCCTGCCTATTTCTGCCTATTTCCATCTCCCTCGTCCGGCGATGCGCGCATCGCGGGTGGCGCCGACCTGGGAGCCCGTCCGCCCGCAGCGGGGCCCTACACCGGGCGGGGTGCGAGGACGGACGGGCTGGTCGGCGACAGGCCCCGCGTCCGCGCTACGCCGTCGCCACCGCCTTCTTCCGCTTCTTCCCCGTCACCCCCACAATCTTCTGCGCCGCCTCCCACAGATCCGTCGCCACATCCACTTTCAACCCGGACTCCAGCAGCAGTTTCCGGCCCTCCTCCGCATTCGTCCCCTGCAGGCGCACGACAACCGGCACCTTAATATCGACCTCTTTCGCCGCCTCAATGACGCCGTGGGCGATCCGCTCGCAGCGCACGATGCCGCCAAAGATATTGATGAAAATGCCCTTCACGTTCTTGTCCTTGAGCAGGATGCGGAATCCCGCCGCCACGGTCTCCTTAGTCGCCCCACCGCCCACGTCGAGAAAATTGGCCGGCTCGCTGCCCGCCAGTTTGATCACGTCCATCGTCGCCATCGCGAGCCCGGCGCCATTGACCATACAGCCGATGTTGCCGTCTAGCTTCACATAGTTCAGGTTGTTGGCGCCGGCCTCAATCTCGAGCGGTTCTTCCTCGTGCAGATCGCGCATCGCTTGCACGTCGGTGTGCTTGAAGAGGCCGTTGTCGTCGAACGACACTTTGCCGTCGAGGGCGACCAGCTTTTTGTCCGTGGTGACGACCAACGGGTTGATCTCGACCAGCGAGGCATTCTTCTCCATGAAGAGGCGATAAAGGTTGCCGAGCATCTGGACGAACGGATTGAGCAGGGTCGGCTCAATGGACGGCAGGCCCAGCCCGAATGCCAGATTACGGCCGTTGTAATTTTGGAAGCCAACCGCCGGGTCGATCGGCTCTTTGACAATCTTCTCCGGCATGTGCGCGGCGACTTCCTCGATTTCCATGCCGCCTTCCGTGCTGGCGATGAACACCGGCCAACCTGCATCCCGGTCGACCAACAGACTCAGATAGAGCTCCTTGGCAATCCCTATTCCCTCTTCGATCAGTAGGCGGCGGATTTTCCGTCCTTTCGGGCCAGTTTGATGCGTCACCAGCGTCTTGCCGAGCAGTTCCTTGGCGAGAACGGGAACCTCGGCGCGGTCCTTCGTGATTTTGACACCGCCGGCTTTACCGCGCCCACCCGCATGGATTTGCGCCTTCACCACAAAGACCGGGCTGTTCAACTGCGCAGCCCATTTCTCCGCGGCCAGCGGCGTTCTAACTTCCTTTCCGCGCGGCACCGGCACGCCGAACTGCGCGAACAACTGCTTGGCCTGAAATTCGTGGATGTTCATGGTTCTCCTTTAAGCGAATAGCGAGCAGCTAGTTGTTGAACGTCTTGGCTAGCTATGGCTACCGCTGTTGCTGTTCGCTATTCCTTTCGCGCGTACGCCGGCAAGACCATCGGCGAGAAGATGGAGAAGGTCGCTCCGTGTTTGCGGGCTTCGGCGCGGAACCGGGCGAGATGGTTCAACGTCAACTTGCCCTGCGACATCGAGGCGGCCCGCTGCGCCGCTGTGGTGCCCGAGCGCTTCCCGAACACCATCAGATCCAGGAGTGAATTACCCATCAAGCGATTGCGCCCGTGCAGACCGCCCGAGGCTTCCCCGGCGACGAAAAGGTTCCGCACCTCGGACTCGCCGTTCACGTCGATCTTCACGCCGCCGTTCTGGTAATGCAGCGTCGGATAGATCAGCACCGGATCCTTGCTGATGTCGATCCCGAAGCGTTCGTATTGGCGTACCATCGCGGGGAAATGCTTCTCCAGCGTGCCCGGTCCGTGCTCGACTTCCAGCAACGGCGTGTCCAGCCACACGCCGACGCGACCGGACATGGTGCGGATACCCCGTCCTTCTTCGCACTCGCGGATGATCGAAGAGGACACAACGTCACGGGTGTCCAGCTCGTTGACAAACCGCTCGCCCCGCGCATTCACCAGATGACCACCTTCCGATCGGATCCCTTCCGTCACCAGCGCCCCCGCCAATTGCTCCGGATAGACGGCCCCAGACGGATGGTACTGGAACGTATCGATCTGGACCAACTTGGCGCCTATCCGATAGGCCAGGCAGAGCCCGTCGCCCGTCGCGCCATAGTGGTTGCTGGTCGGAAAGCCTTGAATATGCAGCCGCCCAATGCCGCCGGTCGCCAGAATCACGGCCTTGGCCGCGACGACGATGTACCGCTTGTTGTCTAGATCTCGCAGGATCGCGCCGGTGCAGGCGCCGTGATCGTCGCTCAACAATTCGACGACGGCGCAAAACTCCAGAAGCTGGATCTTCCGGTTCAACACCTCGTCCTTGAGCACCCGCATGATTTCCAGCCCCGTATAGTCGGAGCAAGTCAGGAGTCGGGGTTTGGAGCTGCCCCCGCCCTTCTTGACGTGCAGGTTGCCGTCGGCGTCCCGATCGAAGAGCACCCCCAACTCGATCAGCCACTTGGCGACGGACGGGCCTTCTTCCACCATCACCTTGAGCAGTTGACGGTCATTCTGCATGTGCCCGCCCTTGAGCGTATCCAGGAAATGTTGGATGGGTGAGTCCTCCGGCGCGACGGACACCTGCATGCCGCCCTGGGCCATCACGCTGTTGGAATCGCCCAAGCGGAGCTTCGTGGCCAAGATGACTTTCGCGCCGTGCCCATGCGCGTGCAGCGCGGCTGCGCACCCGGCCCCGCCCCCGCCGACAACGAGCACATCCGTCGTATAGGCCGGCGTCAAGTCGAGGTCATCCGGAATCGGGCTGTCGCCTTCGAGCAAGGCAGCCAATTCCACGACCGTCTTCTCACCGGCGTTGGGGCCGAAGCGGAGCGTTCGGTAGGCGCTTTCGCGGTAATCGGGGTGGTATTTCTTGATCAGCGTATCGCGTTCGGCGGGAGAATATTTGGGCAACGTCTGCGTGCGCCGAAAATCCCGGGTCTTGTGCACGATCTGCTGGAGAACGTGAATGTCCATCGAACAGCTCTCAGCTTCCAGCTGTCAGTACGAGCCAGCCTAAAGCGTCGACTTCCAATTCGTCGTTCCGGCTGAGGGCTGATCGTTGATTGCTGAAAGCTTTGTTCTTCATTTCACTTCCGCGCACGCGTTCGCCAACTCTTGGTCGTTCATGTTCAGGATCTTGTTCCACTCCGCCTCGTATCGGCCTTCCTGGATCTCCTTGATCCTTCGGTCAAGCCGTTCCGGCTTCTCTGTGAAATGGGCACCCTGGACGCGGCTGACGTACAATGCAACGAAATTCGGTGCGATGTCGGCGATGCACACCGGCGCGCAGAGCCCGCACATGACGCAATCCATGAACATCTCGGAGACACCCTTGAAATCGCCGAACACCGCTTTCCAGACTCCTTCGCGGACGTCGATCTTCTGCGGACAGGCTTCGGTGCAGGCGTTGCAGTTCCGGCAGAGCGGCGCTTCCGGATAGAGATTGAAGAGATCCTGCTTGGGATCCTCCAGTTTGGAAATATCGTAGATAGCCTTCCGGGCGGGAAACGGCGGCACCATGGAAAAGGACATGCCGTCTTCCACCGCGGTCTGACAGGCCAGGCAGGTCTTGACCTTGGGATCGTCTTTCGTCCGGTAGTAGGTCGCGCAGGCGCCGCAGAACCCGCCGAGACACCCGGCGCCGCGGACGACCTCTTGCCCGGTGTACCAGAGCGCCTTGATCACGGTGATCCCTTCCGGTACCTGATACGTCTTCCCGGCGATCTCCACCGTCACCATCTTCGGCCGGAGGACTTCCTCCTGGTCGATGACGTTCTGGGTATCGTAATTCTCTGCGGCCATACACACTAACGGGTTGAAGGCAAGGGGTCGGCGGCGAGAGGGAAGAGCCTCATTCCGCACCCCTCGCCATCCGCCGCTATTCCATGTTCCTGATGATCTCTGTCCCGTACTCGGAGCACTTGATCTCCTTGACGTCCGTCCGCCCTTCTTCTCTCATCAACCGGGCGAAGTCGTAGGTAACCGTCCCGTTGGCGATCGTCTTGGACATGCCCTTCTCGATTAACCGCGCCGCTTCGGTCCAGCCCATATACTCCAGCATCATGACGCCGGAGAGCAAGACCGCCCCGGGATTGACTTTGTCCTGCCCCGCGTACTTGGGCGCGGTCCCATGGGTCGCCTCGAACCAGGCATGGCCGGTCACATAGTTGATGTTGGCGCCCGGCGCGATGCCAAGCCCGCCCACCTGCGCCGCGAGCGCATCGGAAATGTAGTCGCCGTTCAGGTTCATCGTGGCGATCACGTCGTATTCGGCCGGCCTGGTGAGAATCTGCTGCAAGAAGTTGTCGGCAATCGCGTCTTTGATCAACAGTTTCCCAGGAGGCGGGTTGCCGCCGCAGTCATCCCAGGCGACCGTCTTGTCCGGGAATTCCTTCTTCGCCAATTCATAGCCCCACTTGCGAAACGCGCCCTCGGTGAATTTCATGATATTGCCCTTGTGCACCAGCGTCACGCTCTTGCGCTTGTTGGCCAGCGCCCAGTTGATCGCCGCGCGCACCAGGCGGTGGGTACCCTCCTCGCTAATCGGTTTTACCCCGATGCCGGACGTCTCTGGGAACCGGATCTTCTTCACGCCCATCTCCTTCTGCAGGAAGTCGATGACTTTCTTGACCTCGGGCGTGCCCTTTTCCCATTCGATGCCGGCATAGATGTCTTCACTGTTTTCCCGGAAGATCACCATATCGACCAGTTGAGGCTTCTTCACCGGCGCCGGCACCCCGGTGTACCACTTGACCGGGCGCTGGCAGACGTACAAATCGAGCAGTTGCCGAAGGGCCACGTTGATGCTGCGGAACCCGCCGCCGACCGGAGTGGTCAACGGCCCCTTGATTCCGATCATGTATTCTTTGGAAGCAACCAAGGTGTCGTCGTGCAGCCAGGTGTTTTCCCCGTAGATTTTGTTGCACTTCTCGCCCGCATACACTTCGAACCACTCGATCTTTCGCTTGCCGCTGTAGGCTTTTTGCACCGCCGCATCGAACACGCGCACGGAGGCAGCCCAGATGTCCGGCCCGGTTCCATCGCCTTCGATGAACATCACGATCGGATTGTCCGGCACGTGGAGCTTCCCGTCCGGTCCCATCGTGATTTTTTGCCCCTTCGTCGGTGGTGTCAGCTTCGCATATCCCATCGCTCACCTCTCCGTTGATGATAAGGATATTTGTGGTGGCCTGAGCCCGATGTCCAATGCCAAGGTCGCCAGGCCAGCCAGCTCACCGACTCGCTGGCGTCCGCATACGCGACGCCGCCTCCCCGTTGCTCTTCGACTGCAACGGGGGAATCGCCGCGCCGCGAACCCTCCCGCACCGGACCGCGAACCTGTTGGTCTTCAACTCAGAGCATTCAAGGCCGATCCAGCCTTGAACCATCCGATCTGCTGTTCCGTCAAGCTGTGGTTTGCCTGAATGGCGATCTCTCTGCCATCCGGCTTGTGAATGATCACCCGGACCGGCTTGCCCGGTGCCAAGTCCTTCAGCCCCGTGATGCTGATGCGATCGTACTGCTCGATCTTGTCGTAGTCGGCGGGATCGGCGAAGGTCAGCGGAAGAATCCCCTGCTTTTTCAGATTTGTCTCGTGGATGCGCGCGAAACTCTTGGTCAGCACCACGCGAACATTCAGATAGCGGGGCGACATGGCCGCATGCTCGCGGCTGCTCCCCTCGCCGTAGTTCTCATCGCCGACCACCACCGACCCGATGCCCTTCGCTTTGTAGCGCCGGGCGATCTGCGCGATCGTGAGCCCCGACTCGCCCGTTAGCACATCGGTACCTTTCCCAATCTCCGGGAAGAACGCGTTGTTAGCGCCGAGGAACATGTTGTCGCTGATCTTATCCAGATGGCCACGGTACTTGAGCCACGGACCCGCCGGCGAAATGTGATCCGTCGTCGTCTTTCCTTTGGTCTTGATGAGCAACGGCAGCTTGATGAAATCTTGACCGTCCCAGCGGGGGAACGGTTGGAGCAACTGCAACCGCTCGCTGTCAGGAGGGATGTCCACTGTGAGCGCCTCGCCGTCCTCGGCGGGCGGAACATAGCCTTCTTCGCCCTTCGCAAACCCCTTTGCCGGCAGTTCCTCACCTTGCGGAGGCTCAAACCGGAATTCCCGGCCGTCCGCTCCTTTCAGCGTCCCGCGTACCGGGTCGAAGGTGAGATCCCCTGCAAAGGCATACGCCGTCACAATCTCGGGGCTCGCGAGGAAAGAGAGGGTCTCGTTGATGCCGTCGTTGCGGCCAGGAAAGTTCCGGTTGAACGAGCTGACGATCGAATCCGCCCGGCCTTTGACGGCGTCCGCTCGTTTCCATTGACCGATGCAGGGACCGCAGGCGTTGGCCAGGACGGTGGCCCCCATCTGCTCAAAGGCGTCCATGAAGCCGTCCCGCTTCATTGTGTGGAAGATTCGCTCGGAGCCGGGTGTGACCAGGAACGCGGTCTTCGCCCTGAGCCCCGCCTTCAGTCCCTGGCGGGCAACGTGGGCTGACCGGCTGATGTCTTCATAGGAAGAGTTGGTGCAACTGCCGATCAGCGCCGCTTTGAGTTCGACTGGATAACCCTTCTCCTTGGCTTCCGCCGCCATCTTGGAGATCGGCCTGGCCAGGTCCGGCGTGTGCGGCCCGACCACATACGGCTCGAGTTGCGACAGGTCGATTTCGACGATTTGGTCAAAGTACTTCTCCGGCGATTGCAGCACGTCCGGATCGGCGGTGAGCAACTCGCGATTCGCCAGGGCCAGGTTCGCGATATCCGCACGGTCCGTAAGATTCAAGTACGCTACCATTTTCTGGTCGAACGGAAATATCGACGTCGTGGCGCCCAACTCGGCACCCATGTTGGTGATCGTACCCTTCCCTGTGCAACTGATGGTTTCGGCGCCTGGGCCGAAATACTCCAGAATCTTGTTCGTGCCCCCTTTCACGGTGAGCAGACCGCAGATATACAGGATCACGTCCTTCGGAGACGCCCAGCCGTTCAATTTGCCGGTCAACCGGACACCGATCAGCTTGGGATGGAGGACTTCCCACGGAAGCCCGGCCATGACCTCGCCCGCGTCGGCTCCGCCGACGCCGATCGCCAGCATGCCGAGGCCGCCGGCGTTGGGCGTATGGGAGTCCGTCCCGATCATCAACCCGCCGGGGAACGCGTAGTTTTCGAGGACGACTTGATGGATGATGCCGGAGCCAGGCTTCCAGAATCCGATCCCATACTTCTTTGCAGCCGAGGCGAGGAAGTTATAGACTTCCCGGTTCTCGTCCATCGCGCGCAGCAGGTCTTTCTGCGACCCGACTTCCGCGCGAATCAGGTGGTCGCAATGGATCGTGCTCGGCACGGCGACCTTCTTCTTCCCGGCCTGCATGAACTGCAGCATGGCCATTTGCGCCGTCGCGTCCTGCATGGCGACCCGATCCGGCCGCAACGTCAACATGGCCTTGCCTCGTTCCCACACCTGAGTGTCGAAATTGTCGGCGTGCGCCACGAGAATCTTTTCCGTCAGCGTAAGCGCGCGGCCGAACTTCTTGCGCGCTTTCGCCAGCTTCTCCGGCATCGACGCATACAGTGTTTTGGCTATTTCCAGCGACATGGGACTCTCCTCAGCTCATGGCGAATAGCCGATAGCAAGCGGCCAAAAACTATTCGCTGTTTGCTCTTGGCGACGTGCTATTTCACAGGCGGCACCTCGCGCCGCCTGGGCGCGGCGTAGTTGACCAGATAGTCGAATAGCCGGATCAGCCGGCTGTCCTGGCGTTTCTGATCGATCCAGTGACCGATCAGGCCGATCGTTCGGGCCAGGATGAAGAAGCCGTTCAGACTGTCGACGGGGAAGCCCAGATCCACGAGGACGGCCGCCATCGTACCGTCCACGTTCAGGATCAGGTTTTCTTTTTTCGCCGAGGTCACCTTCTCGACCGCTAAGGCGAAGTCCAAGTGCGGCGTCTTGATGCCGAGGCTCTTGACATAGCTGACCAACTCCTTCACCCGCTTGTCCGGATTTCGCACGCTCTTGACGCGATGGCCGATGCCGGGAACCGGGCCGACGTTTTGCTTCATGTACGAAAGAAATTCATCCACCGTCATCTTGTTGTCCACCGCGTACTTGAAATAGCGGCCGGCGTCGGTGACCGCGCCGCCGAACCGAGGCCCGATCATGATCAGCCCGGCCGCAACCGCCTGGGCCATGCCGATCCCGGCGCAGGCCGCAATGATCGTGGCCAGCGCGCCGCTCACGCAGGGACCGTGGTCGGCAGACAACATGATGATCCGCTTGATGACCTCCGCTTCCTGCTGGGAGATGAGCCGTTTGTCCCAGAGGAGACCGATGATGTGGGGGATGTCGTAACCCTTATTGATCAACTCCGAAGCGGGATAGCCGTCGTAGAGCGGTTCGTCGCCGCGATCGTCGCTGATCGTGGTCTTGATCAGCGGCGCCACCGTGACTTCGCCGGTCTTCATGGCTTCGTCGACGGTCTTGGGGAGCTTCGGCAGATCAGCCGGGCTCAAGTCGGGAATCGGCACGACCTGCCCCGTTTTGACGAATTCATCGTACATTTCCTTGATGGCCGGACCCAAGGCGCCGAAGGTCGGCGGGACGATCGCGCCAGCCTTCTTGAGCGCTTCGGACTTCGAGCGGGCCGACCCTTCGCCCTTCAGGCCTTCTTTGGCGCCGGCATGGCCGAACTTCATGCCCTTTGGCAGACTTTCTTGGCAGAACCCTGATACCACCGCCAGGAGCTTGATCCGCCGCTTCCTTGCGCCGTACCACTCGGCTGCCCGCTCCTCCAAATCGCCGCCCATCTCCCCGACGATCACCACTGCCTTCGTTTGGGGATCCTGTTCAAACATTTCCAAATAGGTGACGTAATCCGTACCGGGATAGGCGTCGCCGCCGATGCCGATCGCGGTGGTGATGCCGTCGGCGAACTGGGAACAGATCCAGATGATCTCGTTCGAGAGGCCACCGGATTTCGTGATGACGCCGAATGAGCCCTCGCGATAAAGCTTGCAGGCGACAAGGTTGTCGAATGCGCCGCCGATGACGCCAAGCCGGCAGGAACCCGCCGAAATGATGCCGATGGAGGAAGGTCCGTTGAAGATCTTGCCCAGCTTGACCGCATGACGGCCGAGCAGCTTCGCGTCCTTCTCGGGCACGCCTTCCGTGATCATCGACACAAGCTGAATCTTCGGATCGTTGAGCGCCTCCATTCCCGCGGCCAGGGCTCGGTCAGCGCCGATGTAGACGAGGCTCGTATTGATCTGCGGATGGTTGGCGGTCGCCTCAGCGATGCTCTTGTATACCGGAATCGTCACTAGACCGCTGCCGTACGGCACTTCGTTGGTCTTACCCGCGTCCGGTGGATAGACGAACGCGTCCACGTTTAGCGGACGCTTGATCATGTAACAGAACTCGGCCATCCGACGCGCGGCGTTCAAGCCCGCCGCTCCACCCTGGATCACCACCCGGGTGTCTTTGTTCGCGAGAATACTCATCGGGGTCTCCCCTTCTTAACCAACCGTGACGGATGACGAATGATGAGGGGCGGAAGAAACTGAGCCCTTCCCCCGCGCGCTACCTGCTCATCACGCGTCGTCGCTACTGCTTTTGGAGTGCCATGTCGACGATGTCGGTCAGCGGCGTGTGGCGGTCGAACACCTGAATGTCGAAGCCCTCGTCCTTTAACGCGCGCATCGCATCGAGCCCTTCCTTTTCGCGCGGCCCGCCGCGGCGCACCCAGATTTTCACCCCATTCAACTTGCCTTCGGCCTTCGCCTTTCGGAATCCGGCGATGATGCCGCCGAACGTCTTCTTAACGTCGGTGAAATTCGCAATCGCACCGCCTACGATGATGTGCTTGATGCCGGGCAGGGAGCAGACTTTTTCCGTGAGGACTTCGACAGCCCAATCCGGTGGATCGCCAGAATATTCGGCGTAGTTCGCCAGTTTCCCTCCACGGGCGACCACGGCGTCCGAATAATAGACGCTTGCCCCGCCACCGGCTGGTAACATGGCCACATCGCCCCCGGGAATCTCGATGAACTTCACCGAACCCTTAATCTTGGCGTCTACCGCCATCACTTCCAACTCGTTCTTCGTATAAGGACGGCCGAATTCTGCGGCGAACGGGAAGTTCCAATCGGGATGCCGAAACTTGGCGTCCGCATCGAGGAGCGTGACCGCGTCAAGCGCCACAAGTTCGCCGTCGCTTTCTCGCATCGCAACCGGATTCACCTCGAGGTATTGTGCGTCTTCGTTGTCGAAGCAAGCAAACAACTTCCCGGCGAAATCGGCGATCTTCTTCGCGAGGTCTCCCGTGAAGCCGGCCTCCCTGGCCAATCTGTCGAGTGCATCCCGCGAGGGCGTCGTACCGATTTCGACCGAGAGCCGCTTCACCCGATCCCAGTTCGACTCCACTTCGATTCCACCGCAGTTCGCGACAAGAACGTCCGCCCCCTCGCGGGTGGATTTCACCGCAGCATAATATTCCTCTTTGTGGGGGATCATTTCCGACACGATGACTTGAGAGACCGTGAGACTGCCTACCTGGCGTCCTAGCATCTCCCTCGCAGCCGCCTCCGCACCTGAGAAGTCTAGGCCGACTCTCACAAGTCCGAGCTTGAAGCGGGAACCGAGCGCTTCATGAGCCTTGACGACCAGCTTCGCCTTTTTGAGCCAATCATTGACCTGCCCCAGCTTCGTCAACTCGTCAGCTGAGGACACAACGACATAATTGGGAACCGTAATCCCCCACTTTTTCATCAGCCCCATTCCGGGGCCCTCGAGCACTTTCGCCATTGGCTGGGACTCCTTTTGCCGGCATCAACACAACAGGAGGGCTAGAGTAGCGGAATCTCTTGCCCGCCTCAATCCTCCAAAGGGCCTACCGGGCGGGCTCAGAAGTCCTATCTGCTTCCGATCGACCGGAAAGACTTAAAGTTATTGAATTCCAAAGGTAGGAAGGGAACAAAGTGTACGGAAATTCGCCCGTGCTAGTCAAGGAAGAAATTTTATGACCGGTCGTTTCGCTGACACGAAGGACAATAGAAGGAACTGCGCTCCCCCCGCAACCGCTTGATACGTCGGCCGCAGCCGTTCGGGCAAGGCTGACCCGCTTTTCCGTAAACGAGATGTCGTTGTCTGTACCGTCCCTCCGTTCCGTCCGGCGCAAAGAAATCCCGTACGCTGGAGCCTCCGTATGCAATAGCCTCTTCTAGTACGTCTCGCATGGTCCGGTACAGCCGCTCGGCGGCCGGCCTCCGCAGGCGGCTGGCTCGTTGATAGGGGTGGAGGCCGGCGCGAAACAAAATTTCGTTTGCGTAGATGTTCCCGATTCCAGCGATGACCTGCTGGTGCATCAACAGCGGCTTGAGCCTCCCCCGGCGTGCACGCAGGAGATGCAGGAAGTCCTCCTTCGTCACCACCAGGGGATCACAGCCGAACCGTCTAGCGATAAAACGGTCCAATCCTTGTCGATCCAACAAATAAATTCTCCCGAACCGCCGGGGATTCCAGTAGCGCACCTCGGGCTCCGCCACCCCGTCTAAGTACAGCGTGAAATGCGTGTGTTGGGGAAGCCGTTCGCCCGCCGCCTTGAACAGGAAGCGCCCGGTCATCCCGAGTTCCCCGACGATGTACCGCACCTCAGCTCCGCGGGACAAGGCGAACACCAGACATTTGCCCTGCCGATTCACCGCAATAATCCGTGAACCGCGGTACCACTCCAGCGTGGACAACCCTTCACGCACCATGTCCGCACGACCTACCCAGCAATCTCGGACGACACCGCCGACGATTCGGCTTCGAAGTTGACGAGCGGCGACTTCCGCTTCCGGCAGTTCAGGCATGAGAATGAATTCAGATAGGCGTAACCCCGGCGGGAACACGACATGTTACAAGTGGCCACAGGCAGGATCGGCCGGCCTATCGCGAGATTCAGCCGAACGCTTGTGTTCCTGCCGCATCCGTTGCACGACCCGAATGGTCTCCTGGAGTTTGGGAACCGGCGCGGCTCCCGGACGCCGCGCCGATGCCAGCTTGACCGCATCGTCATACGTCATGCCTTCCACGCAACAAAGATAGGCGATAGCCACCGATACCGAACGGCCCATGCCCGCCCGACAGCAAACCATCACACGACCCGACGGAACGTGTCGTTCAAGCCACTCTATCGCATGGTATAGATCGAGCGGATCGACGGCCGCAAACTCTTTTAAGGGAACGGCATGATACGAAACCCATGGCGGGGGCTGAACCTGGTATTCGCCGGCCACCAGCAAAAGCCCACTCACAAACGGCGCCGGTTCGTGCGCGTCGTCGCTGTTCCCCACCAGCAGCGAATCGGTGATGAAGTGCATCGGACCTAAAGGTATCGAGTAGGCGTTCCTCCGTCAAGGTGTTTAAGGGGCTAGGAGGAGAGAAGTGCGCCATTCCGTATGACTACCGGCAATCCGGCGCCCACCGTCCGATGAGATAGCCGCGGGTTCGGCCAGAACGGCACAGGAGTCCACCTCCAACAGGTTGCAGTCTTGCGGCAATAGCCGTTATACTCGTCATCCCCGATAAGGCAAAGGCTTTTGCGGAGGACCGCGCCGGGATGACCAAGCCGTCCGTTGAAGAAGTAGAATCACGCCTGGCCGAAGTCCGCTGCGCGATCTGCAAGGGAAGTCATTTCATGATCGACCGCCGCACGATGCAGCCGGACGGGGAATGGAAAGGCGTGTGCACCGCTTGCCGTTACACATTCCCGGTTTACACAGACATGGAATTTTATCTTCGCACCCAGCCGGACATTCCGTACCGCCTCAAGGAGATGTCCTGCCCGGCATGCCAGCATCGCGGTGTGACCCTGGATTTTCGAGCGACCCTGTCGGTACGGGAGGCAATCTACTTCTTGACCTGCTCCGCCTGCCAACACCGATTTCCGGAAAAATCGTCGTTGGAAGCGTTCGAGTAGTCCCTTTGCGCTTGTTTCCTTGTTTCAGGGTATATTTTCAACATATGAGCGAACCCAAGCCACCCCAGCGGAAGCCCGCCGAATCCACCGAGCCCGATCAGCCCAAGGCGCGGAAGGAGATTCCGCTGGTTTCGGTTCCGAGCGACCGGGAACTCATCGCCGAGGAAATGGCGGAACTCTTTGATGAGGACCGCGTCACTCATATCCATGGCAACTCGGAACCGGAAGCCGATTAATCCCTGGCCAGGCTGGCCACTCCTGTGTTGTGAAGCTTCGCCTTTACGCCGTGCCGCCTTATACAGACCGGATGACCTCGACGGTGGCAGATTCTGGAATCCGTCCAACCGTGGCTTCCCGTCCTTTCCGTTGCCCACGCACAATCTGGTCGATCTTCACGATCGCACCCCGATGAAGTGCCTCAAACGGGGCGTTCGTCTCCGAGCGCATTCGGTCGAGGAGGCCCACCTCCGGCCTTCCCGTCTCGTTGCACAGCCAGACCCGTTTTTCGCCCTTCATCTTCCGCAACTCGCTCACGACGCGGTAGACATCCGTTCGCCTCGGCACAATCGTCCGACCATCCTTGCGCAGCAACAGATAGGAGAACTTCAACGCGTCCTTGATCAATCCTACGTCCCGATCGATCACCGACACGATCGGCGGCGGCACCCACTGGCGTTCCTCATGGCACCAATCCTCCACCTTGACCAAAGCCGGACAGGTCTGCTCATGTAGACACGGGCTGTAGACGGTGCAGACCTTATCCTCCAGCAGTCGGTCGCGCAGCCGGTGCAGGGCACGCGAGGTGTCCCGCAGCGCCGGTTCGATGATCATCAACGTACCCGCCGGGTCGAGGAGGTCCAGAAGGGAGCTGACCAGCGCGACTCTTGGAGCCAGCGGATCGCGTGCCGAGATGAAAAGTTCCCCCAGAGCGTTGGCAAGTACAATGACGTCGAAGGATTCGCTGGAACGCCGATCCCAGCGCCTCCACAGAGAGGTCCGCTCGACATCCTCACAGACCGTCCGGAGCTGCCCACCAGGCGCCCGCGCCAGACTCCTGTACGTTTCCCACAGACATGCACAATCGCCGAGCGCCATCGGCGAACGGTCTATCGCGACGCACTCGAGCGGCCGCGCCGACAAATTCGGCGCGGCCGCCATCCAGTCCAATACGGCCAGGACGGCCGTCCCCGGTCCGCTCCCAATATCCAGGACTCTGAACGGTCTTCCCGCCGAAGCCGGATCCGTCGGCCACGCGGGCAACTCTTTAAGCAGCGACTGCACCTTCGCCAGGTTGACCGGAAGGTAGTAGGCCACATAGGCCCGTCGCAGATCGTCTCTCTCCAGATACGGCCCGGCGAGTCCGTCACGTTGCCGCGTGAAGAGGAAAAACAGGGCAGCAACGCCGCGTGCGATTTCCTGTGCTGTCTTTGCTTCGGGCGCCGCATAGTCCACGCCTGCCACGCGGGAGAGCGTCTGAAGGATCGGCGGTGATAATCGAGCCAAAGCCGCCATCGCGTCAGGTTGACCCTCGGAAAGAGAGTGGTGTATTTTACCTTCGCGAAGGGAGCGCGGTCATGACTGACGCGATCTTACAGGCTTACCGCGAAGTCGAGCAGGCGATGGCGCGGTACAACAAAGTCCTCGAAGAGCACGTGACATCGCTCCGCACATCCGAATCCGCCGACGCAAGGAAGCTAGAGCGCATGACATACGGCGCTAAGGCCATGCGCGACAGCAGCATGATTTATCTTTCCTACGCCAAATTCATCGCCTACGGCATGCCTGAAAGCGAGGAATTGATCGACGAGGATTTGCAAGGCTAACTTGTCGTTCGGATCTCGTGGAGTGTATCTTGCCCTTTTCTCGCACTGTGCGCTTCGCGCTTGACGAGATACTCGACCGGCAACGAAAAAGGGCCTGATCCCGGACGGGATCAGGCCCTTTCGTTTCTGGCGCAGCCGCTTAAATGCTGCGCATGAAGTGAGCAACCGCGGCGGGGTCCACGTCCGCCGCCCCCATAACCTGGGACAGTGGAACATTGGTAGATTTCTTGCCTGTCAATCCCGACTCGACCTCGTCCACGATGAGTTCCACCGGCATGGACTGCCCGCCATACACGTGAGGCCCGGCGATGATCTTGGCCTTGGAGTGCCCGTAGATCGCCGCCGCGACGTCCTTGGCCAACCATCCCACGTAATTGAACTCCGGAATCACGATCAGTTTCGCGTTAGCGCAGAGCTGTCGGAGTTCTTGCGTTGGGAATGGTCGCAGCGAGCGGATCTTGATCAGGCCTACCTTGATCCCTTTCTCGGCGCACAGCCTGATCGCCTCGCGTGATTGGGCCACCGCGCTGCCGGACGCAATCAGAATGGCGTCCGCATCGTCCGTGTTCTCGGCGGTACAGAGCCCTCCCATGTACTTGTTGATGTACTTCCGCGAACGCTCCACCGCCGCCCAGACCTCCTGCTGCCAGACGGCATGAATGTTATACGCCATGAAGTTGGACTTCTGAACCGGCGCATCGCGAGAAAGACGAGCCGGCGGATTCTCCGCATCCAGCACGGGGACAGCGCCGCGCCAGGGGTCCCGCGGAGGGAGCTTGAGGCTCCGATCCTGCATGTACACATAGCCCCGAGCATGGGTCACGAAGAACCCGTCGCAGGCGACGCCGACCGGCAGCGTCACGTCGTTCTTCTCTCCGATAATGAACCCCTTCATAATGAAATCGAACATATCCTGCTGGTTCTCGGCATGAAAGAGGATCAATCCGCAATTCAGTAGGTACGAAATTTCGATGTTGTCGGGTTGAATCGCGAGCGGCGCGTTGACCACGCGGCATGTGAACATGATTACAGCCGGCAGCCGGTGCCCCGGCCATGACGCGATCGGCTCGATGCCGCGCAGCGTGCCAGGCCCCGCCGTTGCGGTGAAGCACCGCACGCCCGCGCGCGATGCCCCGGCAATGGCCGACATCACGCCGTATTCCTCTTCGCCGCGGTAGTATTCCTTTACGTACCCTTCGCCGTATAACACGCCAATGAGCTGCATGGTCTCGCTTTGAGGCGTGATCGGATAGGCTACCGCGAAGTCCACGTTCGAGCGACGCACCGCTTCTTTGGCCGCTTCGCTTCCCGTGATGAATTCGCGTGTCCTCGGCGCCTCGAGAAACATGTATTCCGGCGTAACCACGCGCTGTTTCTTAGCCTCCGCGTGCGGATCCTTCTTGACGTCCGTAGACTTGGGAGCCGCCACACTGGTGATCGGGTCACCTTGCGGATTGGTCTTGACTTCGGTCTCCAGAGATTCGCTCATGGTGGCACCTCTTGGCTTGTGTACTCATCGCGTGAAGCTATTATAGCTGAAGGCGTTACCGCCGGATCTTTCCTCGTGTAGTCCACCCGCGATCCCTACCGATTGTTCGCCCTCGTTCAGGCTTCGCTGTGCATATGCTCGGGTCGGTGTCCGTAGGCCGCGGCCCCGGCTAGATCCGCCGTCGTCGGTATGAACTCGAGAGGGTTTGTGTGTGTCTTGCCGCCGTGCACCTTGGACTGTGTCCCAGTGAACCGGACATTCTCACCGTTTTCTGGCAGCTTGAGCCCCATCTCTTCTCGCACCCGC
This sequence comes from Nitrospira calida, assembly GCF_976986435.1. Classification (NCBI taxonomy): domain Bacteria; kingdom Pseudomonadati; phylum Nitrospirota; class Nitrospiria; order Nitrospirales; family Nitrospiraceae; genus Nitrospira; species Nitrospira calida. Next base: position 673,612 of record NZ_OZ335950.1, on the reverse strand, counting down.
TTGATAACCTGCGCGACCCGCCGCAGCTTCGCCGCGTCGCAGTCTCGGATGGTCAGCATCGCGTCTTCGTGCCCCTGCTCGGCGCAAAGCGCGCTCGTGCAGCAGTTCGTTCCCGCCCGAATCATCTTCAGCGTGAGATTGGCGTAATGACAGTGCACACCCACGAAGATACAGGCCTCGATCTTGTTGCCCCAAATGGTCAGATTCGGATGGTTCGGATTAATGACTTCCTCGGGATCGATCTTGGGATATTTCGGGCGATAATCGGGCATAGGGATGATCAGCACGTCAGGAATCTGTGCGGCGATTTCCAAAACCGCTTTAGCTTTCTCCACCGCATGTTCGTTCCAGGCCCAGAGCACCAACGGCCCTGGGAAGATCGTGGCGTTGGGACGCGTCAGCATCTGGCGCGCGATCTCTTCCATCACTTTCTCTTCGTCCTCGTGATGCCCGTACCACAGCCCTTGGCCCGGCTCGGGTAAGGTCACCCCGAGCTGGGCGGCGGACGGCGGATGAAACCCGGCCGGCCCGGGAACGATGATTTTTTCTCGTGTCTGCTGTGTCGTCTGCACGCCCTTTTCTCCCTTTTGTTGTCTCGTCTATCCGACCACCGGACTCGTCAGCAAGGCGGTAGTGGACTTCTCGCCGTATATCACGTTGTCCGTAATCGCCGCCTTGGGCAATTGGTCGATCATCACCATCTTGATGGCATGATGCTTCGCCATGTTGTCACAAACCCAGACGCACTGCGCGCATCCCTTGCAGCGATCCACCGCCACATAAGCCGCTCCATACTTGTACCCTTTCTCTTTGCCCAACTGGTCGTTGTAGAGAATGGTGTTCGCCTCGGGGCAGTACTGCGTACACAGCTTACAACTGGTTTGCGCGCAAATGTCGACGTTGATGTCGGCTACAAGGTACATCGGATCCCCTTTTCGTCAGGAATTTAGACCCTGGCGGCGGCGGTTTCCACCCGTTTGGCCGCTTTACTGATTTCGTCCCAGCCGTTATCGGCCGCGTACTTCCAGCCAGCCGCGATTACTGCCATATTCTTTTCGATGAGTTCCTGCTTCTTCTTGAACTTCCGCTCTACGACGCTGTCCAAGGCCGCCGTTCCGCCGGAGACCACGAATCCCTTGCCCAGAAATCGGTCCCTCACCGCCTGGCCCAATGCGTCCAAATTCGTGAGGCCGGTGATGCACCCAATCGCACCCATCAGCGCCATGTTCGTCGCCAAATCCATCCCCGACACCTCCAGCGAGATCTTGGTAGCTGGCAGGTAGAACAGTTTCGCGCGGCGCTCCTCCAATTCACGCGCATGATCCTTTTGCAGCTTCATCGGCCCGTCGTGGTTGATCAGCGCGACCCCGTCTTCCTTCAACCCGAAATAGAACGGCATCGTGTAAGACTTCCCGTGCGTGATAACCTGCGGGTGAAAGATGATAATGATGTGCGGAAACGTGATCTCCCCGATCTCGTAGATCGGCTCGTCCGACACCCGCACATAACTCTCAACCGGCGCCATACGTTTTTCCGACCCGTAGAATGGCACGATCGTGCTTTCGCCGCCGGCATTAATGACTGCGGTGCTGAGAATGTGCGAAGCGGTAACTACGCCCTGTCCGCCCACACCGGCCATCCGGATGTTAAACCGTTTCGCCATGGTTGCTCCTCCTTCTGCGCGACATCCAGCTCTTCCCGCTTTCCGACCGAATTACGCTTGAGGAACCGTGGCCGCCGGCTTTGCCTGAAATTCCCTATACCCATAGCGATCGGCCAGGTACTGCTTGGCGTCGTCCGTTATGAATTCGGTGAACTGGTAGCGGTCGTTCTCGACGTTCTTGGCGTCTTCCATGACTTTGTCGGTCGGGATCGCGTATTCGATGTTGCAGGAGGTGTAGGCTTGGATGTACGTCGGGCCGACTTCGCGGGCAATGAGGACGGCTTTCTTAATCACGCTTTCGACCCGACGGGGGTTGTTCGGCACGACGGTCGCCACATAGGCGCAGCCGGCGACTTTGGCCATTTCGACCATGTTCATCTTCTCGAACTTCTTGCCCAACGGCGCCATCTTCAACACCGCACCGCGGTTGGTCATACCGCTTTCCTGCCCACCGGTATTGCCGTAGACCTCATTATCCAGCATGATCGTCGTGAACTTTTCTTTCCGGAACCAGGAGTGCAGGACTTGCGAAAATCCGATGTCGGCCAGACCGCCGTCGCCGGCCAACACGACGACATCTTTGGGTTTGTCGCCGAATCGCAACCGCAGCCCGCGGGAAAGTCCGCTTGCCACGCCGTTGGTATCGCCATAGTTGCCGTACACGAACGGAATGGCGGCTTGGGAAAGGGCTAGGCGGCCGCAGCCAGCCGTCCCGACCGTAATCGTATCCTCGGGATTCGGAAACGAAATAATGGCCAACCTGATAAAGAGGGTCATCGCACAACCGGCGCACATGGGATGCTCTTCGAGGATCTCCTTGAAGGTTCCCATCTGGGCTACCCCGACCTTTCTACCGAAAGGCCCGTGCTCGACCATGTCGCGATATTCCTTCGGCATGAATTTTCCGAACCCCGGAGTGAACTTGACGTAATCAAGACTCATTGGATACCCTCCCTGCTGTTCGCCGGCCCTCGCGACGCGTCAGCGGGCCAACTTGAGGCCATATCGATGGGGATCGTCCGTAGTCGCGGAACACTGCTTGCGGCGCAAAGTCGCCGATTGATCCGATTTTTCCGAGAGGCCGAGTGTAACAAAGGCCGGAAAACCGTGTCAATTGCAAATCCGCTTCAAGGCGACTATTGTGCCAGCACAATCGCCAGTTTATAATTCGTTTCGGTTCAATGCAACGCCGCAGAAGGCCCACGGGCGGCGAAAGAAGGCCTAGCGTTGGTTGGTTCGGTAGGCCGTTTGCCCTAAGCTCTCCAACATTCATCTGAATATTCATCGTGATTCATGCCTTGCCGTCCGCATTCGCTCCGGATGGACACGGCGATTGCCGAGAGGGCCGGATCCGTTTACACTAGGGCACCATGCCATTGCGCGTCATCATTCCGGGAGAAGACAGTAGCGCCGAGCACGCGGGAGGCGTGCATAAGCGCCCGCCGATTCCCGAGGGATCGCTCAAAGCTGAATGCCCGAAGTTCATGAGCCACGGTCCTTGCGGCGGGGTGCGGAAAGGCGGATTTTGCGAAGTGTACCCGGACATGAAGTGTCCGTGGGTCACGTTGTATTTCGAATTGGAGAAGATCGGACAGATCGAGTGGATGAAGCAGATCTGAACCCGACGTGAGGCGTGACACCGTGAAGCGCGACAACAAGAAAGCCGGGCGACCCGCGGGAACAGCAACGCGGCTTGGCTATAATGAGCTCCACGCGAAAAGCGGAATTTCCGCGCCGCTTCCGGACATTGAAACGTGGCCGAACCAATATAAAGGCTACGAGGTCACCATCGAGATCCCCGAATACACGGCGATCTGTCCGAAAACCGGACTTCCTGATTTCGGGACAATTCGGCTGCGCTACATGCCCGACAAGGTCTGCCTCGAGCTCAAATCACTGAAACTCTATATCCATGCCTACCGGAATCTCGGTATCTTTTACGAAAACGCCGTCAATCGTATCCTGCAAGACGTGGTCAAAGCCTGCCGACCTGTCTGGGCTGTCGTGACCGGCGAGTTCACCGCCCGAGGCGGTCTGCGGAGTACGATCGAGGCCCGGTACCCCTAAGAAGCACCAACCGTCATTGGACAGTCGTCATCCGCAAGCAGACGGATTCCCCATCTTTATCATCTTTTCTGGCTGGACGACCGCTCTCGTGATCTTTCACACAGGACAAGCGACGAACGGCGGAGCGCGCACTTTTTAGTAGATGGCGACGTACGCAATCGGCGATATTCAAGGCTGTTTCTCCGCCCTGCAGAAACTCATCGACCACATCCGGTTCGATCCCGTGAAGGATCGCTTGTGGTTCGTCGGCGACCTGGTCAATCGCGGGCCGGACTCCCTGAAGGTGCTGCGCTACGTCAAAAGCTTGGGACCGGCGGCGAGGACGGTTCTGGGAAACCACGACCTGCATCTGCTGGCTGTTGCGGCCGGATGTGCGCCGGCCCGAACCAAAGACACATTTCAGGATGTGCTGAGTGCCTCGGATCGCGACGACTTGCTGGACTGGCTGCGCCATCGGCCGCTCCTGTTTCGGAACCACGGCTTCCTGCTCGTTCACGCCGGTCTCTTACCGCAATGGACCAGTACCCTAGCCGCCGAGTTGGCCCAGGAAGTCGAGCACGTGTTGCAGAGCGATGCGTATCCGAAGTTCTTGCGCTTCCATCACAGAAATAGGTGTGCACAATGGGATGCTGGTCTGACGGGCATGACCCGCCTGAGCGTTATCGCCAACGCCCTGACGAGACTCCGCGTCTGTACCCTTACGGGCGAAATGGAATTCTCATACACCGGTCCGCCTGAACAGACCCCGTCTGGCTTCTTGCCCTGGTTCGAGGTTCCCCACCGCAAAAGCACGGATGTGACAATCGTCTGCGGACACTGGGCCGCAGCAGGGCTCCGCATGCTCGACACGGTGCTGGTGGTGGACAGTGGCTGCATCTGGGGCCGGCACTTAACAGCAGTTCGGCTTGAAGACCGGCAGATCGTCCAGGTCTCCTGCGGAGAACGGGGGTACCGCGGTGCATGAGCCGGAGCCGCCTGATCCCCACTGGCCGCGATATGCTGCTCGCCCGTTTCCTTTGTACCGCTACATTCCAGGGCGGACTCCGCATCCGCGTCGCGACCCGCGCGGCCATTCCTACTGTCTGCCCGAACCCCGGCCGGCGCCGTTTCCGCCGGAAGCGTGGGCTTGCTCAGAGGACTACCTCTACGCAGTCGATCTCTACAATTTCGCGTACTGGTGGGAGAGTCACGAGATGCTCGAAGGGCTCTGGCATGCGGCCGGACGCCGGACCGAGGCCGGCCGCTTCTTTCGGGCGTTGATCCACCTGGCCGCCGCCAACCTCAAGCGGTTTAGCCAGAAGGAGGAAGCAGCCAGGATCCTTTTGCTGAGCGGATTGGTGCAGCTCGAGCGACTTCCTCCGCAGTTCATGGGGGTTGATATAGCCGGCTTGAGGGCGGGCATCCGCTCCGTGTCGGCGGATCCCACGGCACAGCCGATACTTGTCCGGCTCGTCATGCCTTGATGCTTCCGTCGTCGACGGCGCGGCGGCCCGGATCCTGCGTCGTCTCTTGGCGATTCAGTGATAGCTCTCTGAATCGCTCGGGAACTTCCCTTGTTCCACTTCTTCCTTGTAGCGCCGCAACGCCTGAAGGGCATCGACCTTCAGGTGAGCGTAAGGTTTGACGAATTTCGGCGTGAACTCGTCGAACAGCCCAAGGAGATCATAGAGAACCAGCACCTGCCCGTCGCAATACGGGCCGGCGCCGATGCCAATAGTGGGAATAGTCAGGGTCTCCGTCACCCGCCGAGCGAGGTCGGCTGGCACGGCCTCCAAAACAACCGCGAAGGCGCCGGCGGCTTCCAAGGCCTTGGCGTCTTCCAGCAAGGCGTCGGCGCCGTGGCGATCCTTGCCCTGCACTTTGTATCCGCCGTATTGATGCACGGATTGCGGCGTCATGCCCAGATGCCCCATGACCGGTATGCCGAACTTCGTAAGCGCGGCCACACGATCCACCACCGGCGCACCTCCTTCGAGCTTGACCGCCGCCGCGCCGGCTTGCAGGAAACGGCCCGCGTTGCGAACGGCTTCTTCCACGCTGACCTGATAAGACAGGAAGGGCATGTCTCCGATCACCAGCGCCTGCTGGGTCGCGCCAGCAACCAGCTTCGTGTGGTACAGCATATCCTCCATCGTGACGGACAGGGTGTTTTTGTTGCCTTGGACCACCACGCCGAGGGAATCGCCGACCAACAGCACGTCGATCCCCGCCTGTTCGACGATGCGGGCGAATAGCGCATCGTAGGCCGTCACGACGATGAGCTTTTTGCCTTCACGTTTGCGCCGTTTGAATTCGGGAATCGTCATCACATCAGCTCCGCCTTGGCGAGAATCTCCGGCAGACGATCGATCGCCTTGATCGCCATGATGTGCACCCCGTCGCAATGCGGCCGCACAGCTTTGATCGTCCGGACGGCAATCTCCACACCCACCTCCAAAGCATGCTTGTCTCCGGCCGCGCGCAGTTCGCGGATCATGTCGTCCGGCACCGAGATGCCGGGAATATTGGCGTTCATGAATTCGGCCATCTTGGCCGAGCGCAGGAGCAGAATCCCCGCCAGGACTTTGACCTTAAATCGGCGCACGGATCGCATGAAGCTCACGAACTGTTCCGGGTGGTAAATCGCCTGGGTCTGAAAGAACTGGGCGCCGGCGCGGACTTTGGTTTCGAACTTCACCAACATGGGGCCGAGTGGGTCGGCCTCGGGGGTGACGGCAGCGCCGATCGTAAAATCGGTCGCGCCGTCCAGTTTATTTCCCGCCATATCCCGACCGTTGTTCAACCCTTGCACCAGTTGCATGACCTGAACCGAATCCAAGTCATACACCGGCTTGGCTTCTTTATGGTCTCCGACGGTCGGGTAGTCTCCCGTCAGGCACAGGACATTGCGGATGCCCAACAAGTGCGCCCCGAGTAGGTCCGACTGCATCGCCAGGCGGTTCCGATCCCGACACGTCATCTGCATGACCGGATCATGGCCCATTTCGTAGAGCAGCCGGCAGACTGGCAGCGAGCCCGCCCGCATGACCGCCGCTGTGTTGTCCGTGACGTTGACGCCGTGCACTCGCCCGACCAACCCCTTGGCGTTCTCCAGCAGGGCGGAAATGTTCGTCCCTTTGGGCGGGTTGTACTCGATCGTCACCGCAAATTGGCCCTGATCGAGAACTTCTCTCAGACGCCGGGGTTCACGCATGGAGTGTCCTTCACAGCACGCCCGCGAAACGCTTCGCGGATTCCAGCGTATTATCCAACAGCATGGCGATCGTCATCGGTCCCACACCGCCCGGCACCGGGCTGATCCAGCCAGCCTTCTGACTGACGGAGTCGAAATCCACATCGCCGACAAAAGTGCCGTCCGCCAGCCGGTTCACTCCGACATCGATCACCAACGCGCCCTCGCGGACCATGTCGGCGGTGACGAATTTGGCCCTGCCGATCGCGACGACGAGGATCTCGGCCTCACGGCACACCGCGGGCAGATCCCTGGTTTTGGAGTGGCAGATGGTCACCGTGGCATGCCGATGGAGCAGCATCAACGCCACCGGCTTCCCGACAATGTTGCTCCGGCCGAGGACGACGGCGCGCTTGCCCTCGATCAGGACACCGGTAGATTCGATCATTTTGATCACGCCTTTGGGCGTGCAGGCTTCGAAGATCGGGTTGCCTTCCACTAAGCGGCCGAAGTTGTACGGATGAAACCCGTCGGCATCTTTCTGGGGAGAAACCGCATCCAATACGACCTTGCTGTCGATGTGCTTGGGCAACGGGAGTTGCACCAGGATGCCGTGAATCTTCGGATCCGCGTTCTTTTGGTCGATCAGGCTCAACAGATCGGCCTGGGACGTGCTCGCCGGCAGCTTATGTTCGTCCACGTAGATCCCAACCGCATCGCAGGCCTTCTGTTTATTTTTCACGTACAGATGCGACGCAGGATCGTCGCCTACCAGGATCGCGGCGAGCCCCGGCCTTACGCCGGTCTTCGCGTGCAGTTCCACGACATCCTTCGCGATACGCTCGCGAATACGCTGAGCCAACGCCTTTCCATCGATCAATCGCGCCCCCACGCCTCCCTCCCTTGGCAATTCCCAACGTCTAACAGCCGTGACCGAGTGAACGGAGCCTGATGCCTTCCTCAGCCGCTTTTGCTGAAAATGAGCGCACCATAGCAGGCGATTCAAATGTCCGTCAAGCGCGCACAACTCCTTTTACTTCACCCCTTTTTCGCTTTTCTTCGGCTTTCGCTTCGCGGCTTCCAAGCGGGGCCGGCCTTCTCAAGGCGACCTGTTCGCCGATTCATGGGCCGCCGAGAAAGGTTGCGCAGCTCATGAGATTCTGAAATGATAGCCTCCCGGCGAATCCACAGAGCTGGCTATGGCGACAGGGGACATCTCAAGATTTCTGCGCAGTTTCAGTTTGAGCATCATGCTCAGCGGTTGTGTCTCTTCTTCAGCCTTGACAACTGACTTTTCGGCCGAGCGGACGGATTTTTTAACCCGCTGTCGCGCGCCCGGTATCGTCCGGTGTTTCGGATTCGACTCCCGGGCAGAAGTCGAACCATACATTTATCCCGGCTTTGACGGAAAGATTCGTCCGGAAATCGACAAGGACGTCAAAGCGTCGGGGACCGGCTCTCTGCGCTTCACGATACCTCCAAACTCCCCGGCGGACAGTTCCGGGAGTTTTCAATTCAATTTCTCGGACGACCTGTCTGTTCAATTCGGAGAAGGACAGGAATTCTTTGTCCAATGGCGGCAGCGGTTTTCGCCGGAATTTCTCGATACGTTTTACGAGGGAGGGCTTGGCTGGAAGCAAATCGTCATCGGAGAAGGAGATCGCCCGGGGTTCTTTTCCCCGGGCTGCACGCAGGTGGAGATCGTGGTGAGCAACACCGAACAACGCGGATACCCGCAGATGTACCACAGTTGCGGCGGAAAGGACGGGCAATACGAAACGCTTGCCCTGAACCGGTATGTGCTTTATGCCGCGAACGAATGGATGACCTTCCAGGTGCACGTCAAAATCGGAACGTGGTACCAGAATGATTTCGACTACAAGAGAGACAGCACGATCCGGTTTTGGGTGACGCGCGAAGGAAAACCGCCGAAGCTCGTCGTCGATCTGAGTCCTCAGCCGGCGACCTTCTTCAGCTTGGAAATCCCATGGACGGGCAACGGATACGATCTGGCCAACACCAACCCGGAAGCCAAATACGGCAAGATCCTCCTGACGCCCTATCACACCGGCAAGTCCGAGTCACAGGCCCACCCCACCGGTTATGTGTGGTACGATGAGTTGATCGTCTCGACCCAACGGATCGCGGAACCGCTATGACAAATATGACAAACAAGCCGGACATATCGATCCTGGGCCTGCGATTCTCCGCGGCGCTTTCGCAGAGGCCACTCGCAATACCCGGCTCACTGATTGGTTCGTGTATCCCCGCGGTCAGCAACCGGGCGCCGAGTGTTCCCACAATGCACGCCCTTCATCATCGCCTTCCTTTTCTTCATCGCCCACAGGTCCGCCGATTGCGACGGTTTTGCCTGGCCCAGCTCGTTGCAGTCTCCATGGTCTTGTCTCAAATCAATTTAGCCGAAGCGCGGCAAGTGGCGGGGCTTCGGTCGCCGCATAGTTTTTTGAGCGACCCGGCTGGCAAGGAATACTTCATTTCGAACGTCAACGGCGAACCCGACGCTAGGGACAACAACGGGTTCATCACCAAGCTCGACGCCGAAGGCCAGGTTGTCGATCTGAAATTCGTCCAAGGCGGCGGCGAGGTCACTTTGCATGCGCCCAAAGGCATGGCATTGGTGAACCGTACGCTTTACGTCGCCGACTTGGATACACTCAGAGCGTTCGATCAAAAAACCGGCCGCCCGGTCCTGACGCTTCCGCTGACCGCGCCGCCCAAAGCTTCGCTGGGCAAGCCGGTTTCCCTGGTGGATGTAGCCTGGGACGGCAGAACCTTTCTTTATGTCTCCGACTCCGCCAACAATGCGATCTACCGGGTAGACGTTGGCAATCAACACGCCGTCGTCCTGCTCGTCCACGACAACCGCCTAGCCGGCCCGTCCGGCCTTGCCGTCCACCCCAAAAACGGGCACATTATTGCTGTAAGCTGGGACAAGGGGAAAATCTTGGAAATCACCCCGGAGGGCGCGTTGATCGAGTTGGTCTCGAACGGGTTTTTTACCGCCCGATTTCAGAATCTCCGCGGCGTCGATTTCGACCGATGGGGCAACATGTACGTGTCGGATCAGACCAAGGGAAAGATCTGGCGCATGACCCCGAATCACCGCTTTCATGTGATCGCGGAATACCTCCCGAGCCCAGCCGACATCGGCATCGACAGAGACAATAATCTGATTCTGGTGCCCTATCAATACGCCGACGCAGCGGAGATGAACGGATTGGAGGCGCCGACCGAAGCCAGGAGCAAAGGCCAGAAGCGCACGCTGGCCGACTACGGCTTCGTGCCGCCCCCGCCCAAGCCGCAGCCGGAGGGGGCGACGAAGAAATGAGCAAGTGCGTCCATTGCTACCGGCGGAAGGGCAAGCGATCCTGTCCGGCGCTCGGCGGCCTCCTCTGCAGCCAATGCTGCGGCGAACATCGCATCGTCCGCATCGCCTGCCCGTCCGACTGTGTCTACCTGGACACCGGCAGCGAATATCAGCAGCGCCGATTGGGGGAGCAGTTCGCGCCGGTCCGGCGCGAACTGTATCGAGAACTCAGCCAACTGGGAGGAGAAAAAGCCGCTGCGTTGTTCAACTTGATCGAGGTCGTCACGTTCAGCTATTTCCAAGGCCGACGCGACGGCCAGGACGCAGAGGTGATCGCGGCGATCCAAGCGCTCCGCCGCTCGCTTAGCCCGCTCCATGTGCCCGCCGCGCCTATGCCGGTGTTCGCCGAGCATCTCAAGAAGCAGTACGAGAACTTCGCCAAGCAGGATCCGCAGCCTGTCATCGATGCTTCGACCGCGCCGGAAGTGCTGGACTGTGTCCTGAAGTTCATTACCGGGTTCTCAGGCGGCGCGTTTCAGTCCCAGCGCTTTCTCAGCGGCCTGATCGGCTATGTCCGCACCTTCCATCCCGATATCGTCGAACACTTGGCCAAACAACAGGAGGGCGGCCGCATCGTGCTTCCCGACCAATTCAGCCCGCCCTCTGTCCAGCCGCACATCCATGCTCCGGAGTCCACCCACCGCCACGAAGGTCACCTTCCTGCTCACCGCCGTTGACGGCGCCTTGAAATCACCTTTTCGGCGTCTTTTCACTTTCGCGGAATTCCGATCGCTATTCTCTCGGAAACGTGTTAAATTAAATTTATTGTATGAGCCACGGTTACTATCTTATCCCTCGCGCGTCCGTTCTTCCTTTCTAATCCTGCGCGATTGATGTTGTAGTTTCCGCTGTTCTTACGTCCGCGTCGTCCGACAGTACAGCGCGCCGCGCCGCAGAGAGGAGTGCGTGAGGGGCGGCCCCGCGTTCACAGCGACCACATCGGACCGTCGGTGAACGGCGCGTGATCGGCGCGGCCTCGATCGCTATCACCACGTGGAGGCCTGATCATCGTGAGCGAAAGAAAACAGACGCCGGCAACGACCGCCAAGCCCTGGGTAAGAATTCCCGACGGGACCAAGGTCCGACATCGATCGGACGGGTACGAAGGATACGTCGATGGATTGACTGAGATCGTAACCGGTCCTCGTCGCAATCCTGATGGACGGACCCAGTACCGGATCAATATCGGCGAGTCGGATCGACTCCTCGTTGTCGAGGAGGATCTGCTGATCCTCACGGATAAGGAAGGCTTGGTCCTCATGGCCAAGCAGAAAGTCGAATACCGCTGTCATATCACCGAGCAACTCCACGGCGCATTCGCGAACGACAGATTCATCGCCTCGCGTTGAGCTGAACGGAGGCGGCCGCCATCGCGCAACCATCGCAACGGGTAATCGAAGGAGTGGCAACATGGTTTGGAGACGATCGCTTCAGCACAAGCGCGCGAAACCGAAACGGAAGATCAAACTGGAGCGTTTGGGGTTGGGAGCATTGGAACAGCCGGTTATTTCGATGGACGAGATCCGGCGCCAAGGGATGCTGCTGGCAGGCCGCAGTCTCGGACACAGCGTCCGGTCTCAACATCCGGTTCAAAGCGGCCCCGTAGTCCGCTCCGCCAAGGCGGCCGAAGCCGCTCGCCGGGGGCGGCGGGACGTCGCGCAATGACTCTCGTGGCTCTGTTCATATCTCAGGTTGCTTTTTGGTCTGTTACCTGTTAAGGTGCACCATGGTTTGTCGCGCAGGGCCTCGCGGTGAACCTGCTAAACGGAAGGCCCGTCACCGATGTTGTTTTGTCCGGGAATCTGATCGGAAGCCAGACCCAAGCCGCTCATTGTTCGCGTCTTCGGCCCGTTTCTTCCTATCGTTGCTTCGTTCTCGCGTCTAAGACAATATCACTCAAAAAGGAGGAACCCCCATGGGTTCGAAGTTGTATGTTGGTGGCTTGCCCTATGCGACCACCGAACCGCAGTTACACGACTTGTTCGCCCAGCACGGCACCGTTGAGTCGGCGCGTGTGATTACGGACAAGTTCACGGGACAGTCACGGGGCTTCGGCTTCGTCGAAATGTCCACTGCCGAGGAAGCCAATGCCGCGATTGCCGCGTTGAACGGCACGCAGCTCGACGGCCGCACGTTGACGGTGAACGAGGCGAAGCCCCAAGAGTCGCGTTCCGGCGGCGACCGGTTCAGCGGTGGCCGCAGCGAGCACCGCAACCGCAGCCGCTTCTAACGGCGCAGGTTCACAGTACGGTGAACAAGAGGGGCGCCTCGGTCGAGGCGCCCCTCTCCAAAAATGAAGGACCATCGTGATGACACATGCTTCCCTTGCTGCACAGCCCCTCCCCCGAGCCTGGAATTACGGAACAGCCATCCTGTTCGGCCTCGTCACCCTCGGCGCCCTGATCGGCGTCCCCGCCTTCGCGTACCTCTATGATTACTCGCGGCTGGATTGGGCCATGTTTGGTCTCCTCTATGTCTTCACCGGTTTGGGCATCACGGTCGGGTACCATCGGTTGGCAGCTCACCGCAGCTTCGACTGCCCGAATTGGGTCAAGGCGGGACTATTGATCGCCGGCGGCTGGGCGCTGGAAAATTCCGTGCTGAAGTGGGCGTCGGACCATATTCGCCACCACGCCCATTGCGACCGCGAGGCGGATCCGTACAACGCCCAGCGAGGGTTTTGGCACAGTCACTGCGGGTGGTTGTTCTTTGACGATCCCTATGCGGACGACAAGTATGCGTCTCGCTCGGGGCAGGATCGAGTGGTCATCTGGCAACACCGGTACTACGTGCCCATCGTGCTCTCCAGCATCGCCCTCACGTTCTTGGTCGGGTTTCTCTCCAACGGGTGGGTCGGCGGAATGGGGTGCTTCCTGTTAGCGGGTGTGGGGCGGACGTTCGCGGTCCTGAACTCCACGTTTTGCATCAATTCCATCTGCCATCTCTGGGGCAATCAGCCCCACGGCCAGTCCGACTCGAGCCGGGACAGTTGGTGGGTTTCGCTGCTGACCTTCGGCGAGGGCTACCACAACTACCACCACATGTATCAAAGCGACTACCGGAACGGCCCCCGCTGGTACAATTTTGACCCCTCCAAGTGGGTGATCTTCACCCTCTCCCTCCTCAGCCTAGCTACCCAGTTACGCCGGGCCTCCGCCGAAACTGAGTAAGCCGTTTCTTTCTAGAAAAGCGGCGGCCGGGAATGCGAGCCGGTACGTGACGTGAGCCGAATCGACCGGCTCTTTCCATGTCCTCCCTTCAACACTGCTCGGATAGGCGATCGGATATAAACGGCAGGGCATCACAGGTGTCCAACACCAAAGCAGCATAGCGAATCCCAATAGCACTACTCTTCTTCAGCCGAGGCTATTCTTCGTTCTCTTCAGTATTCTTTTCCACCGGAAAGTCAGAGCACCGGGGAGAGCCGACCGAACCTGCCAGGCGCGATCGCGCGGAGGCTCGGGAGCACAGGACGCGACGAACAAGGAGCGCCACGTGTGTACGCACGGCCGGGTGGTGAGGCCACAGGGTGATTTCGCGCTTGCCGAGCAGACGCGGTCCGCGAAACGGACGAAGAGCACTGCCCGAAGCGGATGACGCTGACCAGAGGGCCCCTCCTCCCGTAGCGGGGTCCCTACACCGAACGGAGTGCGAGCACGGAGGGGTTGGTCGGCGTCAGGTCCCGCGACCCTACTCTACGATCGTCACTGTCATCTCCACTCGCTCTGTCGGCAGATCGCGTGAGTCGCGGGGCAGATTCACGATCTTGTCTGCCACCCCAATCCCTTTTACGACCTCGCCGAAGACGGTGTACTTGCGATCCAAAAACCGAGAATCCTCCACCACGATGAAGAACTGCGACCCGGCACTGTCCGGATCCTGCGCCCGCGCCATCGAGACGATGCCCCGCTTGTGTGGAATGTCGTTAAATTCCGCTTTGATGGTGTAGCCGGGACCACCCATGCCGTAGGTCTCTTTCTTGGTGGAATCTTTGGTGTTCGGGTCGCCGCCCTGAATCATGAACCCCGGAATCACGCGGTGAAAGATCGTGCCGTTATAAAAGCCGGACTTGGCCAGCTTGATGAAATTCTCCACGTGTTTGGGCGCGACGTCGGGAAAGAACTTGATCTCCATCTCGCCGTACTTCGTCTTGATGATCGCCCGCGGCTCTTTGCCGCCCGACGCCTGATCGGCTGCCGGCGCAGCCGGCGACCCACCCAACAGCATTGCGATACTCAAACCGGCTATTGCTGCACGAATCATCCTCACCATTCGCCGCCCCCTTTCTGTCTCGTTCGCAACCGCCCTCCACTGACGGTGCATCAGGCCCCGACTTGTTCGAGCGCCTGCTTGGCTGCCATCTGTTCCGCTTCTTTCTTGCTGTGTCCCCGTCCCACACCGACCACATCCCCCCGAATCGTCAACTCTACTTCGAAAATCTTCCGATGGTCGGGCCCGGATTCGCGCACCGTCGCGTACTGCGGCAACGTCTCGAATCGTTTTTGACACCATTCCTGCAGCAGGGTCTTGTAATCGTCCATCTCCGGTCTGGTTTTCTGGGTCGCCACTCCCCTCAATTCCGGCGCCAGCACACGGAGAGTGAATTCCCGGCTGGCTTCCAAGCCCCCGTCCAGATACACGGCGGCGATCAGGGCCTCCAGCGCATCGGCGAGCAGCGAATTCTTTTCACGCCCCTTGGTCAGTTCTTCTCCTCGCCCGAGTCGCAACAGGTTACCTAGATTGAGACGGCGTGCCGCCTTGGCCAGCGACGCTTCGCTGACCAGCCGCGCTTTGAGTTTCGAGAGGGCGCCCTCCGACAGCTCTGGAAATGAGGAGGCCAGATGGTCGCTGACGATGAGCGCCAGCACGGCGTCGCCCAGAAACTCCAACCGCTCGTTGTGCTTGCCCTCTTTGCCTCTGCGCTCGTTGACGTGGGACTTATGCGTAAGGGCTTGATCGAGCAGCCCGGGTTGGCGGAACCGATAACCTAAGGTCGTCTGGATGACCTCGATGTCTGTCACTGTGTCGGTTTTGGAACGCGCCATCCGCGCGACACGGTGCGACATGGAGTTACAGGAATTCACGCCGGTGACTCGGAGAGGCGCGGCTGAACCGCGGCCAGTCCCTGTTCAGCAACCGGCTATGTCTCGAAACGTTTGAACAACAGACAGGCGTTCACACCCCCGAATCCGAACGAGTTCGAGAGCACGACGTTGGGCGAGGCCTGACGAGCCTGATTGGGCACGTAGTCCAGATCGCATTCAGGATCGGGATGCTCCAGGTTGATGGTCGGCGGCAGCAGCCCACGATGGAGCGCGAGCACGCTGAAGACAGCTTCCACGCCGCCGGCAGCGCCCAGCAGGTGTCCCGTCATCGACTTCGTGGAACTGACCGGAATACGATAAGCCCGTTCACCAAACACCTGTTTGATGGCCCGCGTTTCGATCTTGTCAGCGAACGTCGATGTGCCGTGCGCGTTAATGTAACCGACCTCGTCCTTGGCCACCCCCGCATCCTTAATGGCCAGTTCCATGCACCGCACTGCTCCTTCTCCTTCGTCGGGCGGCGCGGTGATATGGTAGGCGTCGCTGTTCATGGCGTAGCCGACCACTTCGGCATAGATACGCGCGCCGCGCCGGCGAGCCCGCTCCAACTCTTCCAACACCACCACCCCCGCGCCTTCGCTGAGCACAAAGCCGTCCCGATCCCGATCAAAGGGGCGGCTGGCCCGCGGGGGGTCGTCGTTCCGCGTGGATAATGCCCGGGCTGCGGCGAACCCCGCCACGGCGGTGGGCACAATGCAGGACTCGGTGCCTCCGGCCAGCATGACATCCGCTTCGCCCCGCTGAATAATCCGGAAGGCGTCGCCGATGCAGTGGTTTCCGGTCGCGCACGCGGTCACCGCGCAGGAGTTGGGCCCCTTGGCGCCTAACCTGATGGCCACCTGACCCGACGCCAGGTTGATAATGACCATAGGGATAAAGAAGGGCGACACCCGATCCGGACCTTTCTCCAACAGGACCCTATGATAATGCTCGATCGCCGGAAGCCCGCCGATGCCGGCACCGATGTAGACCCCAACGCGATCCGCTTCCTCCGGCGCGATCTTCAGCCCCGCATCATCCACCGCCATCTGGCTCGCGCCAACAGCGTAGTGGATGAAGGTGTCCATCTTCTTGATTTCTTTTTTCTCGATGAAATGGGCGGGGTTGAAGTCCTTGACTTCCCCCGCGATCTGGACGGGATAGCCGGCAGGATCAAAACGGGTGATGCGACCGATACCGGATTGCCCGGCACACAGCGCTTTCCACGTCTTTTCGACGCCTGTTCCGAGCGGCGTGACCAGGCCCAACCCTGTCACCGCGACCCGTCGTGTCACCCGCTCGCTCATCCGTGGCCTGACCCCGTCTTACACCTTTTCCTTAATATACTCCAACGCCTTGCCGACGGTGAGGATCTTCTCAGCATCCTCATCCGGGATTTCGATCTCGAACTCCTCTTCGAGCGCCATCACCAGCTCGACCGTATCCAGGGAGTCTGCACCAAGATCTTCGACAAAGTGCGCTTCGGGAGTGACTTCGTCTTCCTCAACCCCGAGTTGTTCGGCGATGATTTTCTTCACGCGTTCTTCAACGGTCGCCATCGATTCGCCCACCTCCTTCCCCATCTTCTCTTTCCTTCCTGCATGCCTGGAGCCGGGCTCCGGGCCGCCAGACTTCACAACTTCCAGTTCCGCGTTTTCAACGCAGCGCTCGCGCGGCGGCGCGTTATGCCATCAACATCCCGCCATTGACATGCAGGACATGGCCAGTAATGTACGCGGCCTCCTCCGAAACCAGAAACCGGACCGCGGCGGCGATATCCTCTGGCCGACCCAGTCGGCCCAGCGGAATCTGCTTCTGCAAGGTCTCCTTGACGTCCGCCGGCAATCCCTGGGTCATCGCCGTATCGATGAACCCGGGCGCCACGGCGTTGACGGTCACGTTCCGACTGGCATATTCCCGCGCCACGGTTTTTGTGAATCCGATCACCGCAGCTTTGGACGCGGCATAGTTGGCTTGACCGACGTTGCCCATCACGCCGACGATCGAGGCAATGTTGACGATCCGGCCGTAGCGCTGCTTGGTCATTGGCTGGAGCACCGCTTTCGTGCAGTGGAAGGTGCCGTTCAGGTTAACTTGCAGTACGAGATTCCAGTCTTCCTCTTTCATGCGCAGCAACAGAGCGTCACGGGTGATGCCGGCGTTGTTGACGAGGACATCGACCTTGCCCCATGCCTTCAGCACCTGGTCGACCATCGCCTTCACCTCGTTGAAGTCCGCGACGTTGACCTTGACGTTCAACGCCCGCCGGCCGAGTTTTTCGACGGAAGCGACTGTCTCTTGCGACCGACCCGGATCAAGATCGGCCACCACAACATCAGCGCCGTCGCGCGCCAACTCCTCCGCAACGGCTCGTCCGATCCCCTGCGCAGCGCCGGTGACGATCGCCACTTTACCTGCTAACGACATTGGTCAGTCCCTCATCATGCATGACGCGAGATCCGTGAGGCGCAAGGGATCCTTTGTCTCTTTGACTCATACCACGTGTTACGCGTCACGTTTCACATGTAACGCGGTCAGGGTCGCGTCCAGCGACTTCGGATCATTGACGTTCAGCGTCATAGCGTTGGGTAGGATGCGCTTGATCAATCCGGTCAGGACCGTGCCCGGTCCCACCTCGACAAACGTCGTGACGCCCAGTCCCGCCATGGTCTTGATCGAATCTTCCCACAGCACCGAAGAGGGCAACTGGCGTACCAACGACGCCTGCACTTCGCTTGCCTGCCTGATCGGTTTGGCATCGGCGTTGTTGACCAGCGGCACCGTCAGATCCGACCAGGTCGCTCGCGTCACGTCTCGCGCCAGCCGGTCCGCCGCGGGTTGCATGAGCGGTGTGTGGACCGGCACGCTGACCGGCAACGGGACCGCTCTACGGCTCCCTTTGGTTTTCGCCAGTTCGATCGCCCGTTCGACCGCAGTTTTTTCTCCCGCGATCACCACTTGCCCGGGACAGTTGAAATTCGCCGCCGCGACAACCCCGACCGACGAAACTTCCCGACAAATCTCTCTGACTATCTCACCCGTCAAACCGAGAATCGCGGCGACCAATCCGCTTCCCGACGGCACAGCCTCGGCCATGTACCGCCCACGCTTCTGGACAAGCAACACGGCGTCGCGAAACGCCAACCCTCCGGCGGCGACGACCGCCGAATATTCGCCGAGACTATGACCGGCAACGGCCAGGGGCTTCACGCCGGCCTGTTCTAACAGGCGCAAGGCGGCGATGCTGCTGGTGAGCAGCGCCGGCTGGGTGTACTCCGTCAGGTTCAGCCGATCGGCCGGTCCCTCGAAACAGAGTGCGGCCACATCGTACCCGAGGACGGATGACGCCTCTTCGTAGATCGTTCGGACTGCGGGAAACGCCTCGTACAGCGCTCGTCCCATCCCGACCGACTGCGAGCCTTGGCCGGGAAACACCAGCCCGATTCCGGACGCCATAGCGCGCTATGATATGGTAAAAATTCGATTCAATGTCAACGAGAAAAACATTCCACACACGCGTCTGGTCTTCAGCCGTCGGCGCTCTCTCTGAAAGACACGTTGTGGAGCGGTAAACCGATCTGTGACCACCGACGGCTTCGTCGTTCACCAGCGAATCATCGTCGAAGCCCAGGTCAGGCCAGCGCCGAAGGCACCAATCATGACCAGGTGTCCTTCCCGCAACCGTCCTTCGCGCACCGCTTCATCGAGCGCAATCGGAATCGACGCCGCGGACGTGTTCCCATACCGGTCCATGTTCAGAAACACTTTTTCGAGCGGCAGCCCTAGCCGTTCCGCGACGGCCTTGATGATCCGCACGTTGGCTTGATGCGGGACGTAGAGATCCACATCTTCGATGGACAGATGGTTGTGGGCCAAGGTCTCCCGCGCAATTTCTTCCAAGGTGCGGACCGCCACCTTGAACGTCTCGTTGCCTTTCATTTTGATGTACTGCAGCCGCTCGTTTAGCATCTTCTCCGACGGAGGATGGCGCGACCCGCCGCCCGGCACCACAATCAGATCGCACAGGCTGCCGTCCGATCGCAGATGGGACGAGAGAACCCCGCGCTCGCCTTCGCCGGCGCTGAGCACCACCGCTCCGGCTCCGTCGCCGAATAGGACGCAGGTATTGCGATCCGTCCAGTCGGTGATGACCGACATCACCTCGGACCCGATCACCAACACATGCCGCAAGCCGGTCTTGATGTACGCGTCGGCGACGGCCAAGGCGTAGACGAACCCGCAACAGGCCGCGGAGATGTCGCATGCCGCCGCACGCGTCGCACCGAGTCGGTGTTGGATGAGACAGGCGGTGGAGGGCAGCGGCATATCCCCGGTACAGGTCGCAACCAGGATGAGGTCCAGATCGGCGGGCGACAATCCGGCGGTCTTCAGCGCCCGCTCTCCAGCCTGGACGCCCAGATCCGAGCAGGCTTCCCCTTCGGCGACGACACGCCGCTCGCGGATGCCCGTTCTCTCGACGATCCACTGATCCGACGTGGCGACCATCCGCTCGAGATCGGCATTGGTCACGACGCGTTCGGGCACATACGACCCTGTCCCGGTGATCCTAGCCCTCATGCCGGAACGCCTTCCTGCCCCGACTGTCGGGGCGAGGCCAGACTCTCCTCGATGTCTCGCCGGATCAATTCGTTCAGCCGGCTCTCGACCATCGCCTTGGCCCGCTTGATGGCATTCTTGATCGCCTTGGCCGACGAACGTCCGTGACAGATCATGCACACGCCGTTCACGCCCAAAAGCGGCGCACCGCCGAATTCCGCGTAATCGATCCGACGGCGCAGGCGCAGCAGCGGTCCGGCCACTAGCGGATAGGCAAGCCGGCCTAGGAAGGAGCCGGCCAGCTCTTTCATGAGCAGCTTTTTGATCGTATCGGCCACGCCCTCGGAAATTTTCAACGCCACGTTGCCGATGAAACCGTCGCAGACGATCACATCCGCCGAGCCGCTGTAGACGTCGCGGCCTTCGACGTTGCCGATGAAGTTAATCGGGAGGGCCTTGAGCAGCTTGAAGGCTTCTTTGGTGACCTCGTTGCCTTTCGTGTCTTCCTCGCCGATGCTCAGCAACCCGACGCGGGGATTGGGTTTGCCGTAGAGGTGCTTGGCGTACTCATTCCCCATTAACGCGAACTGCTCCAGATGGCGCGATGTGCAATCGACGTTCGCGCCCACATCCAGCATCACCGCGGTGCCGGTAAGCGTCGGCAGCGTCGTGGCGATGGCGGGCCGTTCCACGCCTTTGATCACCTCCAGCACGAAAAATGCGGCGACCATGCTGGCGCCGGTATTGCCCGCGCTGATAACGGCGCTCGCTTCTCCAGATTTCACCAACTCTGTTGCGATCCAGATGGAGGAATCACGCTTTTTTCGAGCGACGGCCGCCGGCGACTCGTGCATCTCCACAACCTGCGGCGCATGCCGGATAGTCAGACGCGGATCTGTATAGTTCGCCCGCCGGAGTTGTTCCTTAAGAGACCCTTCCTCCCCGACCAGGACGACTTCGACGTCCAGCTCGCGAACGGCTTGATACGCGCCCTCCAGAATGGGTGGCGGCCCGTAATCTCCGCCCATCGCATCGACGGCAATTCGCACGCGTTGTTGCTGGATACCCACCGGTGTTGACGATCGACCGGAACGCGGACCCGCGGTTCACCGCGAACAGGGTCAGGCAGCCGCCCACTGACCCGCGGCGCCCGCGCATTCGGACCTGGTTGAGCCGGCCTCCCGCGCGTTACGCCTCTTCGACAGCAATGACCGCCTTTCCCTTATAGGTGCCGCAATTCAGGCAAGTGTAATGCGGAAGCTTGAGCTCATGACACTGTGGACATACGGAGAAGCCCGGCGGAATGATCTTTGACTTGCTGGTGCGCCTCCGATCGCGGCGGGCTCTGGAGAGCTTGTGTTTTGGATTCGGCATGGTGACTCCTTCCCAGTTCGATCTGTCTTCGCATTGGGAGCGACTCCCATTAGCTAGTCCATCCCGGAGTCCCTGAATCGTTGCAGCACCCGAAACGGCGAATAGGCCGGTTCCTGTGGACAGCCGCATTGACCGACGTTGAAATCCTGCCCGCAGACGCCACAGAGCCCCTGGCAGTCTTCCCGACACAACGGCTGCATCGGCTCGGCCAGGATGACCTGTTCCCGGAGCATCGGGGCTAGATCGATTTCATCCGCGCTATACAGGTACGGTTCATCTTCTTCGTCGGCGCCGAACGCAGCCACCCGTCCATGAGGCAACACGTCCGCGGCTCCACGCAAGGCCCCCTCGCGGACATATTCCGCCTCCACGGAAACCGAAAGCGGATCGGCGAAGTCCTTCAAGCAGCGCACGCACTGGCGAAGGATCAAGCCCTCCAACAAGCCGCTGGCTCGGATGCAGTTGCCGAGCTTGACCAACTCCAGAACCACGGCGAGTGAGCCCTGAACGAGGGCATCCCCTGCGCTCAAACCCAGTTCTTCCGCCGTGACATCGCCTCGTAGAACCAGTCCTTGCCGGGGAATATCGGACACCCGAGGGGTCAAAAGGTTCATCGCCGTCACCATGTCTGAGCCTTGCTTCTCCTATATCGTCAGACCGCCGCGATGTCAAACCGGTCGGCTCATGGCGCAGGCGGTGCCGCCGTCAGCGCTCCTCCGCGAAACTCACCAAGGCGATATGCCGGGCGCGCTTAATAGCAATCGTCAGCTCGCGCTGATGCCGCATGCAATTGCCCGAAATCCGACGGGGCACGATCCGACCCCGCTCGGTCAAGAAATTCTTCAATAGTCCAACGTCCTTGAAATCGATCACCGCCTTGTCCACACAGAACCGGCAAGGCCGCCGCCGCTGAAACAATCGTCCTCGTTCCATGAACCGCCTCCGTTATGGCTGCTCTTCGTATTCGTAGTTCGTATCGTCCGGCATCGGCACCTCGCCGCCGGCCTCAGGCCGCTTGGGCAGGAACGTCACGGTCTGGGCGACGACTTCGTGCTTGCTGCGCTTCTGCCCATCCTCGGTCTCCCAGCGGCGCTGCTGCAGCCGACCGTCCACGATGACGCCGTTTCCCTTGCTGAGATACTGGCCGCAGTGCTCGGCCTGCTTGCCGAAGACGACGATATCGATGAAGCAGACCTCCTCTTTCAGTTCCTCCCCCTGCTTATACCGTCGGCTCACCGCCAAGCCGAAACTCGCCACCGGCGTCCCGCTCGGCGTATAGCGAAGCTCCGGATTGCGGGTGAGGTTGCCAATAAGGATGACTTTATTGAACCCGGCCACTGTCCGACTCCTGAGCGTCGCCCGCCTGTTTCTTGAGAACCGGCTCCTTGTGCAGTCGGACCGTCAAGAACTTGATGACCGCATCTTCCAGCCGGTACGACCGCTCAAGCTCACTGACGACCGTGCCCGGCCCTTTGAAATAGAAATAGACGTACGTGCCTTTCCGCTCGCGTTCCACCTCATACGCCAGTTTCTTACGGCCCCAATTCTCCGCCTTGACCAGCGTGGCGCCGTTCTTCTCCAGGACGCTCTTCATCTTATGAATGATCGCCCCGGTGTCCTCATCGGAGAGCGACGGGCGGACGATAAAGATAGACTCGTAGAGCTGCTGCATGCAGACAACCTCCTGGACAAAAGGCCCCCAAACGCAGTTGGGAGCGAGGGATATGGGCGTCGTCGAATCAGAGGCAACCAGCGGTGGAAGCTATCACAGCGCCAAACCCACTGTCAAATGTAACAAAGGCGGGAATCCTGTGGAACATTCAGCCCGGTCCACTGAGCCTTCGGCTCACCCTGCAGCACGAAAAAAGTCAATAGCTCGCAGCGAATAGCCTACAGCGATGGGCTCTCCGCTGCCATCCACTCACCTCTTTTTTAGATTTTTTAGATAGTAACTGGCTATTCCAGCGCAGCCAGCGACCCGAGAATGTGATACCCCCCATCGACATAGATGATTTCTCCTGTGATGCCGCGGGACAGCGGGCTGACGAGGAACAGCGCCGTGTCGCCCACCTCCGCCTGCTCGGTCGCCCGGCGCAACGGCGCCACCTCCCGATGGTGATCGACCATCTTGCTGATCCCGGAGACGCCCCGCGCGGCCAAGGTCTTGATGGGGCCGGCTGAAATCGCGTTCACACGGATATTCTTGGGGCCCAGGTCATGCGCCAGATAGCGCACGCTCGCTTCGAGGGCCGCTTTGGCCACCCCCATGACGTTGTAATGCGGGACGACCCGCTCGCTGCCAAGATAGGTCAGCGTGACCACCGACCCGCCGTCGGTCATCAGCGGGACTGCCGCCCGTGTGAGGGCCACGAGCGAATAGGCGCTGACATCCAGCGCCGTGGCGAAGCCCTGACGGGTCGTGTTGAGGAACTGACCGGCGAGTTCTTCGCGCGGCGCAAAGGCGACCGAGTGCACGAGGAAATCGAGCCGGCCCAACTCCTGCGCGGCATGCTTCATCAACGCATCGATCTGGGTGTCGTCCGCCACATCGCACGGAAATGC
Source organism: Nitrospira calida (assembly GCF_976986435.1). Lineage (NCBI taxonomy): Bacteria > Pseudomonadati > Nitrospirota > Nitrospiria > Nitrospirales > Nitrospiraceae > Nitrospira > Nitrospira calida. The sequence continues at coordinate 649,745 of NZ_OZ335950.1, read as the reverse complement.
CTTCGCCCCTGGCATGGTGTTGACCAGTTCCACCACATTCTCCCGCAGCCGTTCGTTCTGGTAGTTGAACAGCAGTTGCGCCCCCGCCTGGGCCGCCGCCTGCGCGATCGCCCACGCGATGCTGTGCTTGTTCGCCACCCCGACGATGAGGCCCTTTTTGTCTTTCAGCAACATCGTGTCCGAGTCTCCCGGCTGTATCGTGAAAACCCGTCGCTCGTGAAGCGTATCTCGTAGGCACAGAAGAGACCCCGCGACGCTTCGCGTCCAGACTGGACGCACAACATAGCACGATTCGACTTCAGAGGGAATCGAGTTTTGGTGCGGTGTTTCGGAGGACCGGCAAGCTGCACCCGCGGCCTCCTCACCTTGGAGAGTCAGCCTTGCTGGATGTCCTGAAGAAATCCTTAACTCATGCTCGTTCCCATTCTATAGCATGGCCCCATTCCGCTCACCGCGGATAACAATGACTCCCGACCCCTTTTTATTGACCTTCGACCCCTTTTTATTGACCTTCCCAAGGTGCGGCTGCTTCCACGGTAACTCTCGTCTGGCTAACGCCCACGTTGACCGGCCGCGGCGAGCGAATGCGAGCCAGTGGTCCGGTCGAACGTGTTGTTAGCCGTCAGCTTCAACCGCTCGTCCATCTTACTTCGCCCAACGAAGAACCAGTCGACTCGGGGCTAATACGGATCACCAAGAATACGTGTGACGGATCCGCGACTCGTCGAAGCAATCGATCACCCACTACCGTGATGCCACTAATGAGGTTATCGTCCTCGAGCAGACAGTAGAACGGTGTCTCGCCATCTTTTGGGGCGTCGCCAGGCGGGATCTCCTCCTTGACCTTCGGCATGCGGAGAGCATCGAGAAGGGTCTTTACCCGATTGTCCAGGTCGCCGCCCTGCGTGACGACTCGCCCGGGCTCCTCGGGGCTGAGGAGGATTATCTCGAGACGAGCAACGTGAGACAACTTCTCCGAGATCAGAGGGACGAAAGTGAAGCCGCCAATTTCAACGATGAGAGCTCTCTGGTGCTTCGCGTCGACGAGCCGCTTGAAAGGCTGCATCGGTGGCCGCGTGAGCAGTTCTTTGAGCTGCCCGTGAAATTCGCGCCGCAAGACCTGTTTCTCCACGGGGCCACGGTTGGTCTTCAGCGGACCCTCGTATAGGAGTCGGAACTCTATGTCTCCTCTCGATCCCCTGGCATCAGCTCGTGACGGCTAACTATTGAGTATACTGATCGGCATAGGACGCCTGGAAGGACTGCAAGCTGACGCGCGATTCTTATGCATGTTCAATCACTTGTCAACCCTTTCCACAGCGCGGGATCGGCGTGCTATACAGACCGGCATCATTTCATTATAGCTGCGAAGGACTCAACCGTTCTCCCAGCGCATCAGCTGGGCTCCGCACCCCTTTTCCGCCTCGATTCAACACGTGGGGGTAAATCATGGTCGTTCGCACATCGGTGTGCCCCAAGAGCTCTTGAACCGTGCGGATGTCGTAGCCGTCTTCAAGCAGGTGCGTGGCAAACGAATACCGCAGCGTATGACCACTCGCCGGTTTGGCAATCCCCGCCTTGAGCCGCGCCTCTTTTATGGCTTTCTGCCTCACTGATCCGTGAAGGTGGTGATGGCGGCGTTCTCCCGTAATCCGATCGCTGTAATGACTCGACGCCGGGAACACCCATTGCCAGCCCCACTCCTTGCCCGCGTTGGGGTACTTGCGCTCCAGCGCGAATGGTAGGGCCACCCGGCCAAACCCTTGTCGGAGATCTTCCTCGTGCTGGGACCTCACGCGTTGGAGATGGTGCACAAGGGGCTGTCGGGCGGCAGTTGGAAGGATCGTATACCGGTCCTTGTCGCCTTTGCCGCCGCGAACGAGGAGTTGGTTGTGGGCTAGATCGAGGTCCTTGACGCGCAGGCGGCAGCATTCCATGGGACGGAACCCGCCTCCATCCATCAACATCGCCATCAGCCGGGGTGTGTTGCTGAGGCACCCCAGCAGTCGGCTGACTGTTTCCTTTGTCAGGACGACAGGCAGTCGTTTCGCTCGCTTGGCTCGAACGACGCCCTCAATGAGGCCGATCTTCTTCTCCAGAACGTCATGATCCAGAAGCAGGAGCGCGTTGAGCGGTTGGTTTTGCGTCGAGGCACTCACATGGGATGCTGTGGCCACGCTCGATAAGAACCGACCACTGTCTGGTTCGCCCATGTCGGCCACGGGCCTCAGGTGATGAAAGCTCATGATGCGCTTGATCCAGTGGCAGTACGCTTGCTCGGTGTGGCGGCTGAGATGTCGGGTGCGAGCGGCCAGACGTACCTGTTCGAGAAGTGGATGGTCTCCCGGAACAGTGAGACGGTCCACGGGAACACCGTGCGTGCTGCTCGCGGGACGGAGAGGCGGGTCCACTTCAACCGGCTCTCCAGCGAAGAGTGTCAACAACTGGCGGAGCGTGCCGTCGGTGTCGGGCACCGTCCAATACTTCTCCTTGGGATGCCACCAGCGACCGGCCACCGTCTTGATCTTTGCCACACGCTCGGGCGGGTACGGCACGAGTACGATGAGACGCCCTGCGTGCCCTCGTTTGATCTGGATCGGAGCCACTGGCGTTCCCACTCCTTGGCCATCCACGGTGAGCATCCTTGCCTGTTCAGTGCTCGCCGCCCGCGACCAGTCTGAACATTGAGACCATCACACACCTTGGTGTCCGGGCGCCTAACAAGGGCTGGATCTCCAGATGCCCTGAAACATCCCAGCGTGCGGGCTGAGTTCCTTTCATGTGAGCAAAGCAAACCGAATGCCACCGATGGAGATTGCTTCCCACGGACAGACAGGATCTGTGATCCGCGTGGATTTCACATGGATGCGCTTCAGGGAACCGAGCGAATAAAGATGGGCGACGTCCCGGACCGACTCCGGCCAGGATCAGAAGGGATTTTGGTGGGTTAGGATCTCGGGTGGCGCCGACCTGGAAGCCCGCTCGCCCGCAACGGGGTCCCTACACCGGGTGGGGTGCGAGGGCAAGCGGGCTGGTCGGTGACAGGACCCGCCTCCGGATTTCGGACACTGAAACCTCAGACATTGAATCGAAAATAAACAACGTCCCCTTCCTTGATCACATAGTCCCGTCCTTCCAGCCGGAACAACCCCTTCTCCCGCACCTTCGCCTCCGAGCCGCAGGCGATCAAATCGTCGTAGTGGTAGACCTCCGCGCGGATGAAGCCGCGCTCCATGTCGGAGTGAATCTTCCCGGCCGCTTCCGGCGCCTTCGTCCCCTTACGGATCGGCCAGGCCCGCGCTTCCACCTCTCCGGCCGTGAAGAAGGTGATGAGGTTCAGCAGCTCGTAGGCGACGGCGGTGAGCCGCACGAGACCGGATTGGGCCAGACCAAGGTCCTTCAAAAAGGCCGCGCGGTCCTGTTCCGGCAGGGTCGAGATCTCGGCTTCAATCTGACCGCAGATCAGCACGACCTTGGCGCCCCGTTTGTCGGCCAGTTCCTGCACCGCCCGCACATACGGATGGTCCACCGTCGTGCCTTCCTTCACGTTGGCGACGAACAACACCGGCTTGGTGCTCAGAAGTTGCAGCTCGTTCAGGATGACCCGTTCGTCCGGCGAGAAGGCAAGATTCCCCAGCCATTCGCCCTTATTGAGAAAATCGGTGAGCTTCTGGACCACGGCCAGTTCCTTGCTCGCCTGCCCCTCACCTGACTTGACGCGCTTCTCGATCCGTTGTCGGCGACGGTCTAACGTCTCCAGATCAGCCAGGATCAGTTCGGTTTCGATGGTCTCGATGTCGCGTTGCGGGTTGACCTCGCCGGCCACGTGGACGACGCCCGGGTCTTCGAAGCAGCGCACGACATGCATGAGCGCGTCCACTTCCCGAATCTGCGCGAGAAACTGATTGCCTAACCCTTGGCCTTGGCTCGCCCCCTGGACCAACCCAGCGATATCCCGCACTTCCAGCGTGCTCGGCGTCTTCTTCCTGGATTGAAAAATCTCGACCAGTTTGTCCAGACGCGGGTCCGGCACTGGGGCGATGCCGACGTTGGTTTCAACGGTCGAAAAGGGGTAGTTGGCGACGACCGCCCCCGCGCCGACCAGCGCGTTGAACACTGTCGTCTTCCCGACGTTCGGTAACCCGATCATGCCGCAACACAACCCCATGCGCTTACCCCAATGAGGAATGAGAAATTAGAGGAACGGTCATGAAACATCTACCAATCCCATTGATCGACGGCCCGGAGCGCTTCACACTCCTCATTCCTCATTCGTATCCTCGCGCTCTCGCACGTTGAATTCGTTCATCGCCGCGGCGACGCCCTTGAGCACGATGCACTCCAGCGCCTGAACCGCGCGATCCAAGGTTGGATCGATTCTCGCTCGCTCGTCGCGCGAGAAGGGCTCAAGCACATAGTCGGCGGCCTCCTGGCCGGGAACCGGGCGCCCGATGCCGATCTTGAGGCGCACGAAGGCGGGCGTGCTCAGCGCAGCCACAATCGAGCGGAGGCCGTTATGGCCGCCGTGCCCGCCGGCTTGTTTGATCCGTAGCCGGCCCAGTTCCAGATCCAAATCGTCGTGGATGACGATGAGTTGATCGGGGGAAAGACCCAACTCGTGCAGCAGAGCCTTGAGTGGAGGCCCCGTAACGTTCATCCAGTCGAGATGGCCTGCAAGCTCGACGGATTCCGAACCAACCGTGCCCGCACCCCGCACGGCGATTCCGCGCGGTCGCAAGCGGATGGACCAGCGGGCCGCCGCCCGCTCGAGGACCCAAACGCCGATGTTGTGGCGCGTGTGGGCATAGGCGGCTCCGGGATTCCCGAGCCCGACAATGAGGCGCAACGCTACTTCTTCTTTTCAGGTTCTTTCTTTTCGGCTTTCGGCGCTTCTTTACCGGATTCTTTTTTCTCACCGGCTTTCGCTTCCGCCGCGGGAGCCGCCGCTTTCTCCGCCCCTTCGGCCGGCGCTTCTTCCTTCCCTTTCCCGATCACCTCAGGCTCCTTGCCTGGCTCCGCCGCGCCGCTGGTGAGCAGCGCCTCCAGCTTGGCTTCGGACATCGGGGCCGCAACGCTCACGACCATTTGATCGGGATCGTCCAAAAACCTGATCCCCTCCGCCTTCGGCACCTCCCGGACATGAATCCCCTGGCCGATCGCTAACTGAGAGGCGTCCACCTGGATCGCGTCGGGCAGGGCTGAGGGCAGGCACTCGATAGAGAGTTCGCGCAGGTTGTGATGCAGCACGCCGCCTTCTTTGACGCCAGCCGGCGTGCCGCCGGTGAGCTGCACCGGCACTTTGACCCGGATAGGCTTGTCCATCGACACTTCGAACAAATCCGCGTGCAACACCTCGCCCGTCACAGGGTCGACTTGATAGTCCCGCAGCAGCGCCGTCCGTTTGGCTTTGGCCTTCGCGCCATTCACCGTGAGCGAGATGAGCGCGGTCGTGCCGGCATGGGAGCGCAGAATGGTCTTCAGATCGTCCGGCTTCATCGTGAGCAGGAGACATTCCCCTTGCCCGTAGAGCACGGCAGGCACGCGACCGCTGCGCCGGAGTTGGCGCGCCGCGCCCTTGCCGGACCGTTCTCGCACTTCAACCGCCAGATCGAATTTCATGATGATCCCTCACCTCAGCCAACTAACATAGAGCACGCAGCGAACAGCCTATCGCGCGCTCCTCTGAGCTGCCCGCTATTCGCTAGCGGCTTCCCAATTACGCAAAGAGTGAACTGACCGATTCTTCCTCGTGAATCCGCGAAATGGCTTCTCCGAGCAGCGGCGCGACGGACAGCAGGTGGAGCTTCGGACACAGTTGCTCTTTGTCCCTCAACGGAATCGTATTAGTGACCACTACTTCGCGCAAGCAGGACTGTTGCAGCCGATCGAGGGCCGGCCCCGAGAGGACCGGATGTGTGCAGGCCGCCCACACCTCCCGCGCCCCCTTGTCAGCGCACGCTTGCGCGCCCTGAACGATGGTACCCGCCGTGTCGATCATATCGTCGAGGAGCAGGGCGCTTTTCCCTTCCACGTCGCCAATGATGTTCATGATCTGCGTCTGGTTCGGCCCCTCCCGCCGCTTGTCAATGATGGCCAGGTTGGCCTGGAGCCGCTTGGCGAAGGCCCGCGCCCGCTCCACGCCGCCCGCATCGGGCGACACGACCACAAGATCGGCCACGCCGCGTTTGTTGATGTATTCCAACAGCACCGGCGTGGCATAGAGGTGGTCCACCGGGATGTTGAAGAAGCCCTGAATCTGCCCCGCATGAAGATCCATCGTCAGCACGCGATCGGCCCCCGCGGTCGTGATGAGATCCGCCACAAGCTTCGCCGAGATCGGTACGCGCGGCTGATCCTTCCGGTCTTGACGCGCATAGCCGAAATACGGGATGACGGCCGTGATCCGGCTAGCCGACGAGCGCTTGAGGGCATCGATCATAATCAACAACTCCATGATCGAGTCGTTGACCGGCGAGCAGCAGGATTGCACGACGAAGACGTCAGCCCCGCGGACGTTCTCCTCGATTTTCACCCGCACTTCCCCATCACTGAAGGAAGAGACCGTCGCCTCGCCCAACCGAATCCCTAGATACGCGCAGATCTCCTGTGCGAGCGCAGGATTGGCGTTACCGGTAAACAGCTTAAGTGCCTTGTTCATCGTGGTACCTCGAACGCTGTGAGAGGCCGTCGGATCTTCAGGAACTGCGAGATGTACTTCCGTTACGGCGGGGCCGGCGGGTCTTCGCGTACTCCCGCCCCATGCTTGTCTCTTTCGCTGCGTTCTTGAGGGGATTGAACTGTAGCGAAAAGCGCTCCCGGTTGTCAACCAACGGGCAGCGGCGCGGAAGCCGACGGATCCTCGCAAGACAGGGCCTCCGTGCAAGTCCGCACGACATAGGCTCGGCACCGTTCGAACCGGTCCAGCCCCGCGTGCGCCTGCCGGGCCGCCGTTTCGTCGCGGAAGACACCGAAGACGGTCGAGCCGCTGCCGGACAACAGCGCCGCCTCTGCCCCTTGCGAGAGCAGCCGTGTCTTGATCGTGTGGAGTACGCCGTGTTCGGGAAACACCGCCGCTTCGAAGTCGTTCTCGACCAGCGGCAACAGCTCTTCCCAGGTCACGGCTTCCCACGTTTCCACGGCTCGCAAGGCACTGGAGAGCGACCGCGCGCCGGACCGCGTGGCCGAGAGCCGTTCATAGGCCCAGCGCGTGTCGATCGGAAATCCCGGGTTGACTAAGACGACCCACCGCGCTCCCTTCAATCGGAGCGGCTTGACGATTTCGCCGCGGCCGGTAACCAACGCGCTGGGGGCGAAGAAGAAAAACGGCACGTCGCTCCCTACCTGTTGACCCAACTCCGCCATGCGAGCGACCGTCCATCCCAACCCCAGAAGGCGATTCATCCCCTGGATCGTCGCGGCCGCGTCGCTGCTCCCCCCGCCGAGACCAGCGCCGTGGGGAATCCGCTTCATGAGCTCGATCTCCAATCCGACGTTGAGGCCGGCCCGCTCCAGCGCCAGCGTCGCGGCGCGAGAGACCAAATTCCGATGATCCGTCGGCAGCGTCGGGTCGTCGCATTGGAGCATCACCCCCGCCTGGCCTGCTCTCACCCGCAGCCGCAGCTCATCCTCCAACGCCACGGTCTGCATCACCGACCAGAGGTTGTGATACCCGTCCGGCCGGCGATCCAGCACCCGCAGGATCACATTGATCTTCGCCGGCGCACAGACCCGCACCGCTCCGTCTCCCACCGTCATGCTCGTTCACCCTCGTGGCTCGCGACGGACGCATCGTTCGTCAACATGCACTCCCGATTCTTCTTGCAGTTCACGCCTCTCGCCCTAGTCCTTTCCCCCTTTGATCGCATACTTTTCCAGCCGATAACGGAATGACCGGGTGTTCAGCCTCAGCAGGCGGGCGGCCTTTTTCTTGACCCAGTTGGCCCGTTCCAGGGCTTTCAACAGCAATTCCTTCTCGATGGAGTTGATCAGCGCCTCCAAATCGAGCCCGTCCTCCGGCAGATCGGTCGGATACGTCTGTTGCGGCGTCACCGGGCGATGGAGCCAGCCGCGGATCTCCTCTTCGGTCACCGGCTGGCCGGAGGAGAACGCTACCACCCGTTCGATGAGATTTTCCAATTCGCGGACGTTCCCTCTCCATTCATGCTCCAGGAGCGCCCGCATGGCTTCGCCGGTAATGGCAGGAACGGGCTTTCCGCTTTCGCGGCAAAACTTGTCCAGAAAGTGCTGGACCAAGAGCGGAATATCCCCTGTTCGGAGCCGCAGGGGCGGCAGGACAATGGGGATCACATCCAATCGATAGTACAGATCCTCGCGGAAGGTTCCTTCGGCTACCGCCTTTTCCAGATCTTTGTTCGTGGCGGCGATGATCCGCACATCCACCTTCACATCCTGCGTTCCGCCGACCCGGCGAAATTCGCGCTCCTGAATCACCCGCAGAAGCTTCACCTGCGTCGCCGGCGACGTATCCCCGATTTCATCCAGGAAGATCGTCCCGCCGTTCGCCACCTCGAACAGACCGGCTTTGTTCGAGACCGCCCCTGTGAACGAGCCCTTCATGTGACCGAATAACTCGCTTTCCAGCAAGGTTTCCGGCACCGCGCTGCAATTGACTGTCACGAAGGGCATGGGCGCGCGCGCACTGTTGTAATGGATGGCTCGTGCGACCAGTTCTTTCCCGGTTCCGCTTTCGCCGAAGATGAGCACGTTGCTCTTGGAATCGGCTACCTTGCGCACGACGTCGAAGACCTTTTGCATGGCCTCGCTTTTTCCGATGATTTGCGCGAAGGAGGACTGACTGGCCATTTCGCGCTTGAGCAGCATGTTTTCGGTCGACAACCGACGCCGCTCCAGCGCGTTGCGGATAATGAGCTGGACTTCGTCCACTTGAAACGGCTTGGTGAGATAATCATAAGCGCCGTGCTTCATTGCCTCGACGGCCGACTCCGCCGACGCAAACGCGGTGATCACCAGCACCACCGTATCCGGCGAGGAGGCCTTAACCGCCTTGAGCACGTCGAGCCCGCCCACCTTGGGCATCTTGAGGTCCGTGATCACGAGATCGAAGATTTCTTTGCCGAGGTGGGCAATCGCCTCATCGCCGTCGGAAGCCGCCGTCACCGCATAGCCGGCCCGTTTGAGCATGATGCTCAAGACATCGCGCATGCTCTGTTCGTCGTCGACGACTAGGATCTTTTCCACGGTCCCCTGCCTTCGTGCCACAGCCTCGGTCCGGCTCCGGCCGACCTCGGCAGGCACACCGTAAACCGAGAACCCCTGCCTTCCCGGCTGTCGACCTTGATCCACCCGCCATGCAGATCCACGATCCGATGCACGGCCGCCAGACCGAGTCCGGAGCCTTCTTTTTTCGTCGTAAAGAAGGGCAGGAAAATCTTGTCCAGGTTGCCCTTCGGAATCCCAATGCCCGTATCCTGGAACGCGATTTCGATCACTTCCCCGCTGCGCCCGCTTGAATCGACGCGCCGGCGACCGGTGGAAATGGTTAATTGTCCCCCGGACGGCATCGCCTCAAACGCATTCGTCGCCAGGTTCCAGAACACCTGCTTCAGCTGGTCCTGATCGACCTTGGCCGTCAGGGCGCCCTTGGCCAAGGTCGTGGAGATCGTGATGTTGACCTTGGTCCGCGCTTCATGCGCGATGAGGTCCAACGTGTCCGACAGGATTTTGTTCACATCGCACTCCGCCAGATTGAGGGCGGGCGGCCGCGCATACAGGAGAAATTCGGTGATGATCGTGTCCAACCGCGTCGCTTCCCGGACGGCGATGTCCATAAGCCGCCGGCTGGTCTCATCCGATGCGACGTCTTTGCGCAACATTTGCATGGCGCCAGCGAGCGCGCCCAGGGGGTTCCTGATCTCGTGGGCCATACCGGCGGACATCTCACCCAGCGTCGCGAGCCATTCCCGGCGCCGCATTTCCTCTTCCATGTCCCGAATCTCGGTCAAGTCCTTGAACACGCCAACCAGACCGGTTTGCTGTCCCTGCTCCTGAAGCGGGGACAGCGTCATGCCGAGGATCAAGCGGCGGCCGTCCGCGCGTTTGCACTCGACTTCGAATCGAGAACAGGCGAAGAGAGCCTCCGCCTCTTTCTCCGACCCGTGGTTCGGACGCCAATTGAAAATCTCCCGCCAGGGTCGGCCCTTCACCTGTTCGAGACCGTAACCGGTGGCTTCCTGAGCCGCCCGGTTGAAGGACGTGATCAATCCCGCCGCATCCGTCGTAAATACGCCGCTGCTGATGCTCTGGACGATGTTCTCGTGGAACGCCCGGAGCCTGGTCAGCCCCTGCTCCTTTTCTTTGAGGCGTAAGTCCGCCCGATTGAGTTGGTCGACAAGCGCGCCGCTGAGGAACCCGACCACCAGGAACGCAAGCGCATAGACCCCGAACGTCTGAAGCGTCTCCGCTGCGGACAGCCGCGACGGATGCAGCCAGCCGAGCGGCTCCAGCACACCGTACAATTGCAGATTGGCGACGACGCCGAACAAGATGATGCAGAAACCCGCCGTCACCAATCCGATCCGCTGGCGCGGCACCAGACTGGCCAGCGTCACCGAGATCACGTAGAGCACGGCAAAGGGACTTTCGACCCCGCCAGTTCGCGCGACCAGTACGGTCTCCAACACGAAATCGACGCCGATCTGCACCCAGGCGAACATTGTCAGCGACCGGGGCGAGGACAGTCGCCGAAGAACCACAACGTACGGAATCGTGATCGCGTACGTGAACGCGATCAGGGCGTAAAAGGTGGGAACGCGCTCGCCTTTGGCGACTTGGAAGGTCAGCGACAGTCCCAACAGAAGGGTGACGACCACCACCCGCAGGGCCATTAACCAATGGAGTCTTGTCCGGAGTTCGTCCATGCATCCAGCGGGCTGCCCGTCCGGAAACGTCGTGCGGCGTCACAAGAGTCGGCTCGTCAAGTTCGCAATGCTCCCGAGCGGACTCGAACGCGAGGCCCCGAAGACGCTCCGTCCGCAGAACTGAGGCAGGATCCCTTCGGAGGCCTTTGCGGTCAATCCCAGCTCCGACCGCCGATCCAATCGACTCAGAGGAGGGGGGGAAAGCGGTTCTGCTTCGGCGTCCGACGACCACCGTTCCCGCAAGCGGACGGTTATCCGATCGCCGACGCCATCTGGAAGATCGGCAAATACATCGCGATTACGATGAAGCCGATCACCGTCCCCAGAAACACCATCATCATCGGCTCGAGCAGCGCGGTCAGTGACGCGACGGCTTGATCCACTTCATCCTCGTAGAAGTCGGCGATTTTGCCGAGCATCGCATCGAGCGCGCCGGTCGACTCGCCCACTGCGATCATGTGGGTGACCATTTTGGGAAACGTTTCGCTTTTTGCGAGTGGTTCGGCGATGGTTTTCCCGCCGCTGATGCTCACCCGGGCCCCCAGAATGGCTTCTTCGATGACCTTGTTTCCGGAAGTTTTGGCGCAGATGCTGAGGCCGTCGAGCAGTGGCACACCGCTGGTGATCAACGTGCCGAGCGTCCTGGTGAATTTGGCAACGGAGGCTTTTCGGATCAGTTCGCCAAACACCGGCGTCTTCAGCAGCAACCGGTCGATGACCAGCTTCCCTTTCGGCGTTCCGTAGTATTTCTTGACCCCGTACATCGCCAGCACCAGAGCGATCACCATATAGATGATGTAGGCCTGGACGAAATTACTCATGTCGATCACGAGCTGCGTCGGGCCTGGCAGACCCATTTTTCCACCGGACATTTCCGCGAACATTTTGGCGAAGATGGGAATCACCCAGATCATCAGCACGGTGATGACGATAACGGCCACGCCCATGATGGCGGCTGGGTAGACCATAGCCGACTTGATCTGGCCCTTCAGCTTCATGGCCTTTTCGATGTGTTTGGCCAACCGGGTTAGGATAGTGTCCAACAGACCGCCGACCTCGCCCGCATGGATCATGTTTACGTACAAGTCGTCGAAGATCTTGGGATGTTTCTTCAACGCATCGGAAAAGGTCGATCCGCCTTCCACATCGATCTTCACCTCCCCGATGGTCTTGGCCAGTACCTTGTTTTCCGACTGGGTCGACAGGATCTCCAGGCACTGAATCAACGGTAGGCCGGCGTTGATCATGGTGCCAAATTGGCGGGTAAACACGACCAAATCCTTGTCGGTGATCGCGGACCCCAACGAAAGATTCAGCCCGCCTTTTTTGCCCGCCTTTTCTTCCAGGCTGGTGACGATGACGTTTTGCCTGCGCAGTTGTTCGACGGCTTCATCACGGGTTTTGGCCGTCAATTCCCCCCTGCGGATCGCGCCCGTTCTGGTTCTGCCCACATATGCGAAGGTGCTCATCTGGTGATCTCGGTCCCGCGGTTCTCTCAGTGAATCAGAAGCGCTGCACGGAGAAAAACGATGCAAAACGAAGTCTACTGGACGACCTGGGGCTTGTCAAAAAAATTGCCGGATCGTGCGGCTCGCGCGCAGCCGCACGGGGGAAGCGCTCGGAAGACTCGGTCAGGTACCGCTGGTGCTGACATGAATATAGCCGCGATAGAGATAATGGAAGCCCGAGGTCAGTGTCAGCCCCACCATCACGTACAGCAAGGGCTGAAGAACCCCGAGGTCTATCTGCCGCGAGGCCAAAAAGACCGCGAGAATGATATAGGCGAGCTGAAGGAGCGTTGTTCCTTTTCCCAAAATCGTGGGGGAAATATCGACCCGCGAATCGGCGAGTTGAGCCAGCACAGTGCCGGCCATCAGAATCAGGTCGCGACTGACGACCACGATAGCAATCCACGAGGGAATCAGGTGCATCACCGCCAGTGTCACGAATCCCGAGGTCAGCAACAGCTTGTCGGCCAGCGGATCCAGAAACGCGCCCAGTCTGGTGCGCTGGTTGGCAACCCTGGCGATGGTACCGTCGAGCCCGTCCGTCACACCAGCCAATAGTAGGATCACGAGGGCCTGGTCGTACCGTTCGTAGATCAGGAACCCAACGTACACGGGAATCAAGAGAATGCGCAGAATCGTCAAACTGTTGGGAATGTTCATGGCGTCGCGTGAGGCCCGCTGGCGGCGCGTCAAACTCTCCGTCCGTCGAGAAGCCGGGTCATCTTAGGGATGGGGCCGGAATCTTGTCAACGCGGTTGCAGTCGGCGGGACAGGCCCCTATAATCCCGTCGGATCGCGCAGACGGAGGTCATTACGATGAGCACCCTCCCGCTGATATTCAAGAAAGAAGGCTTGGTCGAACGTCATCAGATCGAAGGGGTCGACCCGAGCGACCGGTACTTTAACCGTTCGATCCTGGTCCATCGGACCGCCAACGGGTATTTCGCGAAAGTCATGTACGAGGCGCTCACCGTTGAGGGGCAGACGCATCCTTCGATCGCCGCAGCGGTGAAAGACGTGGTGGACAGGCTGAGGACGTTGGGGTTCCGGCGGATGAGGACCAGACCGAACTTCAAAGGCCGCCACTACTTGGCCGAAAAGGAAACGTGGATCGACTATCCAGACGAGGCCTAGGCTGGAGCAAGCAGCGAACAGCGAATAGCTGTCAGCTACTGGCTCCTCGCTACGAGCTCCTGAAAGATGAGATCATGAATGAAGGGACGGAAGCGCTGAATCTGATTGTTTCGGCGGGTCGGGTGGACGCGGTTCGACAGTAATACCACTTCCAGCTCCCGGATCGGATCGACCCAGAGTGACGTGCCTGTGTATCCAAGATGCCCGAACGACCGCGGCGAGAATTGGCTCCCCGCCGACGATAGCGCCGAAGGCGTATCCCATCCCAGCGCCCAAGTGGATTGCGGGACGCGATTCTGCCGGGTCACGAATCGGCGTGCGAATTCCGGCTTGAACGGACCCGGCCGTCCGTGATAGGCGTCCAGCCACGCTCCGGACACTGCTAACACCGCCTCCGCCGTCCCGAACAGCCCCGCGTGCCCGGCCGCGCCGCCCAACGCTGAGGCGTTCTCATCGTGCACCTCCCCGCACAGAATCCGCCCTCTCCATGCATCGCGTTCGGTCGCGGCGACCGCATCCCGGTCGGACACTAATCGACCGCCCACGGTCATCCCGTCCGCAGTGGGCGTCGCAAACCCTAACGGGTCGGCGCCAAGCGGCTCGAAGAGGTGTTCCCGACAAAAGGCCGGGAACGACTGCCCGCTCACGCGTTCCACAATGAAACCGAGCAACATGAATCCCAAGTCGCTGTAGACACTGCGCTCTCCGATGTTGTGCAACAAGGTTTCCTCGCGGATATAGCCCATGACCGCCCGCCCGGCGGCCTCACTGCCCCAAAAGCCCGGGGTGAGGCGATCCTGTTCCGCTATCCGTTCGTAATAGGGCCTCCACGCCGGCAACCCGGAACTGTGCGTGAGGAGATGAAAGACCGTCGCGCTCCCGATTGGGCGATCCTTCAGCTCAGGAAGCAGCTCGTCGAGCCGATGATCGAGCGTCAGCCGGCCTTGCTGGACCAACCAAAGGACGGAGGTGGTCGTCGCGAGCGGTTTGGTCAAGGAGGCAAGATCGTAGATCGTCCGGACCTGCGCCGGCGCCCCCGGCGGTTCCGATGAAACGCGGCCGACGGCCCGGTGGTAGACGAGTCGCTTCCGCACGCGCACCGCCAGCACCGCCCCGGGAAACACACCCTCCTGCACGGCGGTTTCGAGCGCACGGTCCACCGAGTCGGTTCCGCTCATGCATTCCTCTTACGATGGTCGTGAAATTTCGCGGGACAAAATCGTTATGCCGATACGGCTCTGGAGGATACGCGCGGCGGCACGAGACCGGATGGCGGGGTGATGAGCTGTCCGGACGGCGACGGTCTCTTCAGTGATTGGAATCGCCGGCAAGTTTGTCATCCGGAGCAGCCTGGTCGGGGTGGTACGTCTCTCCCTCCTCGATCTCCAACATCCGTTCGAACGTGCGGATCGTGGCGCGCAGCCGTTCGATCATCAACAGCCGCTGCTTCCGTAGTTCGGTGAGGTCGCGTTGCGTAACAACCAACTCCCCCCTGGCCTGCCGGAGCATTTCTGCGGCTTTCAACTCGGCTTCCTTGACCACCAACTCCGCGTCCCGCTGCGCCGAGCGCTTCATCTCATCGGCCAATGACTGTGCGGACACCAGCGCATGCGACAGCGTCGCCTCCGTTTTTTTCATCTCGGCCAGTTGCTGTTCGACGAAGGCGAGTTTTTCCCGCAGCACCGCGTTGTCCCGGTTGAGCGCTTCGACGGTCTGTGCGAGGTCCTCCAGAAATCGGTTGACTTCCTGACGGTCGTAGCCCCGGAACGCAGTTCGGAAGACCATTTGCTGGATATCGAGCGGTGTGATCTTCATGGATTTCTCCCGCGCGGAATTATTCGATGTGCATACGCGTCGCCATTTCAAACAACGACCGTACGAGCGCATACTGCAGGAAGACAATGATCAGGATCGCCACCACCGGCGAGAGATCGATGCCCATTCGCCATCCAAGCCACCGACGGATCGGACCGAGCACGGGCTCCGTGGCGCGCTCCAGAAATTGGACGATCGGATTCCAGGGATCGGGATTCACCCAAGAGATCAGCGCGCGCGCAATAATGACATACATGTAGAGGGTCAGGATCCAATCCGCCACATGGGCGATCCCTTCCAGCACGTTCGCCGCCACAAACATCAGCGTCCCAATTCCCCCGACCGCCGCGCGGCCGCCTCCACTGCCGCGATCAAACAGGCCCGCGCGCCGCCGCGTTCCAACCGATGCAGCCCGGCGATGGTCGTTCCTCCGGGAGAAGCCACCCGGTCTTTGAGCGTGCCCGGATGTTCGCCGGTTTCGAGCACCATGCGCGCCGCGCCCAACAGCGTCTGGGCGGCCAGCAGTTCTGCCACGGCGCGCGGCAGCCCCATCTTGACACCGCCGTCCGCCAGGGCTTCGATCGCGACAAACGCATAGGCCGGTCCGCTGCCGCTTAGGCCCGTCACCGCATCCATCACCCGTTCCTCCACCGTCACCACCCGCCCCACGGCCTCAAACAGCGCGCGTGCAAGCCGGCCGTCTTCTTCTTCGATTCCGGCACCCCAGCACAGCGCCGTCATGCCTTCACGAACCAAGGCCGGCGCATTGGGCATCGCGCGGATGATTCTCGTCTGCCGCGGCACCCGGTCAGCAATCCAACGGACGGAGACACCGGCCGCAATCGAGACGACCAGACGGCCGGCCAAGACAGGAGCGATCTCCTCCAGCACGTCGGCCAGAACCTGGGGCTTCACGGCCAAAACGACCACCTCGCCCCATTGAGCCGCATCCCGATTGATCGAGCCGACCTGCACGCCGAAGCGCCGCTTCATGTGGTCGAGGCGGACGGCGTTGAGGTCGGTCGTCCACACGTGACCGGGGTCGCAAGCCCGCGCGGCGAGCATGCCCTCGATCAGCGCCTCGGCCATTTGGCCGGCACCGATGAACGCAATGCGCTTCCCGCCTCCGAGACTAGACACGGCGCGCCCCGAAAATCGCGGTGCCGATTCGCACCATCGTCGCCCCTTCTTCAACCGCAATCTCGTAATCGTGCGACATACCCATCGAGAGTTCGTCCATGCGGATCCGCTCCTGCCCGGAACGCGCGAGCGACTCGGCTAGCTCTCGGAGCCGCCGGAAATACGGGCGCGCGTCTTCGGGATCGGTTACCAACGGTGGAATCGTCATCAGCCCCCTGATAAGCAGGTGCGGCATGGCGTTCAGCTCTGGGAGAATTTCTCCCACGGACTCCGGAGCGAACCCCCCTTTGCTGTCCTCTCCGCCGATATTAATCTCCAGTAAGACTGGCTGGATGATCCCGGCCTGGGCCGCCCGGCGGTTGAGCTCCACAGCTAGCTCGACACTATCCACCGAATGGATAAGCTCGAACAATCCGACGACCGCCTTGGCTTTGCGTCGCTGCAACCGGCCGATGAAGTGCCAGTGCGCTTGCCCAAGACCGATCTGCTTGATTTTTTCCCGCGCCTCCTGCAGCCGATTCTCGCCGAATTCGGTCAAGCCCGCGGCCATCGCTTCGCGCAAACGGGGTACGGACACCGTTTTGGTCGCTCCGATCAACCGAATGCGGTCGGATTGACGCCCGACGCGCTCCGCGGCACGGCGAATGTGCTCGAGGACAGTTCGGATGTTTCGGGCAATCGCATCGGAATCAGACGCCTGAATCAACGGAATCGACCATCATCAGGTACGCGCATCCACCGGACCGCCAACCGACCTTGGCATGATCCCAAACTTATGCATATAGTACCGGAAACCGGCGGCGCTTGTCAGGACTTTACGGTTTCACGCCCGCGCCTGCCGGCGCAAGAGGACGATCCCACTGACCATCGTGCCGTTCACGACCCCCTCGCGACGATACGAAAAGAAGAGGTCGGGATGGCAAATCGTGCAGACGTTCACGCTGTGGATCCTCCCTTCTTCGACTCCGACTGATCGGGCCTGTTGTCGCACCAACTCCCGGAGGTCCAACATCGCCTTGTCTCTCCCGCATTCGAGCACCACGGAGCGCCATCCGCGAAAGCTCGCCCTCAGCCGGGCCAGAACCGGCTCGTCCACTTCATAGCAGCAGGGTCCGGCCGCCGGTCCGATGCCCACGCGAACCGAAGAGGGCTCGGACCCGAACCGCCGTTTCATCGCCTCCAACGTCTTGAGAACGATGCCCGCCACGGCGCCGCGCCAGCCTGCGTGGACGGCCGCCACCACGCCGCGTTGGGGATCATGCAGCAACACCGGCACGCAGTCGGCCGTGCGGACCGTCACAAGCACGCCCGGTTGATCGGTGATCAGGGCATCCCAGGCGCCGTCGAACGTCTCGTCGGTCCGTAGGGGTCGGTCCACAATCAATGCGTCGGTCCCGTGCACCTGTTTCACCGCCACCACCGTCACGCCGGCATCCGTTTCAAGCCGGTCCGGCTGGTTGCGCGTGCCGAAAAAGTGCCGCACGCCGTCGCGCACCGTGGCAAAGGCTGGCAAGGTAATCACGACATCCTTCATTATTTGCAAATGGACGCGTTGGCCCCTCGTCATTCGACACACACTGCACATTGACGAGTGACCCACGCGGGTTGACGAATCAGTCCGCCTGCTTGCGCAGAAACGTCGGCACGTCCCATTCATCGTCGGCCATCAGACTGAGCCGCTCCTGCGCCTCCCGCTGCTCGCTCAGTTTCCGCAAGAACGCCGGTCGGTCCAGGTCCCGATGCGGCAGGTCTGGTCCGCCCGCATGAACGCCCGCCAATACCTGTTGGGCGGTTCGAGGACTTCTCGCCGCCATCCGCTCGGCGGCCGCAACGGCAGGCTTAGCTTGCGGCTCGTCACGATCGAACCCTGTGGCGATGACGGTCACGACCAGGTCGTCGCCCAAATCCGGATTGATCACCTGGCCGACGATGATATTGGCTTCCGCATCGGCGGCCTCCTTGATGATCGACGCGACTTCATCCACCTCGTGCAATGACATGTTCGGCCCGCCCGTGATATTGAGGAGGACCCCCCGCGCCCCCTCGACGCCACCGTCTTCGAGCAGCGGACTGGAGATCGCTTTCTGCGCGGCTTCCATCGCCCGGTTGGCGCCGCGCGACACACCCATGCCCATGACTGCCCGGCCGGTGTGGCTCATCACCGTGCGCACGTCGGCGAAATCCACATTGACATGGCCGGTCGTGGTGATGACGTCAGCGATGCCCTGAATCGCCTGCCGCAGCACGTCGTCCGCGACCTTGAACGCGTCCAGCAACGGCGTGGACTTGTCCACGATGCTCAACAGGCGCTGGTTCGGAATCACCAGCAGCGTATCAACATGCCGACGCAGATCGCGCAGCCCCTCCTCGGCATAGGCCATCCGCCGATGTCCTTCGTATTGGAACGGCTTGGTCACCACGGCGACCGTCAGGATTCCCAGCTCGCGGGCGATGCCCGCCACGATCGGCGCCGCCCCCGTGCCGGTCCCGCCTCCCATGCCGGCGGTCACAAAGACCATGTCCGCCCCTTCCAGCGCTTCCCGAATTTGGTTCTGGCTTTCCAAGGCCGATTCCTTGCCGATTTCAGGCTTGGCGCCGGCGCCCAAGCCCCTGGTCCGTTCCGGTCCAAGCTGAATCTTGAAGGGGGCATGGGCGCGTTCGAGCGCCTGCACATCCGTGTTGGCGGCGATGAATTCGACCCGGCTTAATCCGGCCCCGATCATCGTATTGACCGCGTTGCAGCCGGCCCCGCCTACGCCGATGACCTTGATCCTGACCGGCGTCAGCATATCCTCCTGAAATGCAAACATCGCGACACCTCCCTTTGTGCGATGCGCCCGCTCAAAAGCCAGCAGGCGAGGTTAAAACAACTCGAACATCCACGACCGCATGCGTTCGAAGACCCGACCCAGAGGACGCCCGCGGCGCAGCCCGGCGGTTTCCAATTCTTCAGCGTGGTGCCGGGCGTGCAGCAACAGGCCCACCCCCGTCGCATGCATCGGGTTGCTGACGATGTCCCGCAACCCGCCAACGCCGCTGGGCGTTCCCCGCCTTGCCGGCAGGTTCAGCACCTTCTCCGCCGCCTCCGGCATACCCTCCAGCAGCGAAGTGCCTCCGGTGATCACCACGCCCGCGCCTAACATCCCCTCGTATCCGGCCCTGGCGATCTCACGCTTTACCAGATCGAACATTTCTTCCACGCGCGGTTCGAGGATGTCGGCGATGTCCCGTCGCGAAACGGTCCGCGGCGGCCGGTCGCCGACTGACGGCACCTCCACCATTTGATGGCCGTGGATCAACTCGGTCCGCGCGATGCCGTGCTGGATCTTGATCTTCTCCGCCTCGGTCTGCGAGGTGAGGAGCCCGATGGCAAGATCCTTGGTCAGGTTCTGCCCGCCGATCGGCAGGATCGCCGTATGTCGAATGCTGCCGTCCAGAAAAATGGCGAGGTCCGTCGTGCCGCCGCCGAGATCCACCATCGCGACGCCCAGTTCGCGCTCTTCCTGGTTCAGCACCGCCTCGCTGGAAGCCAACGGCTGGAGAATGATGTCCACCACATCCAGACCAGCCCGGTTCACGCTCTTGATGATGTTCTGCGCAGAGGTGACCGCGCCCGTGATCACATGCACATTCACCTCCAACCGGTTGCCGGACATCCCCAACGGTTCACGGACGCCGTCCTGATCGTCCACCACGAACTCTCGCGGGAGCACATGCAAGATGCGCCGCTCGTGTGGGATGACCGCCAGCGTGCGGGCGCTTTCCACCGCCCGCTGAATGTCTTCGCGCGTCACCTCTCCCTTTTTCAGGGCCACCACGCCTTTGCAATTCTCTCCGGAGATATGGCTGCCCGCGATTCCGGTGTAGACCGAGTTAATCTGGACAGCGGCCATTAGCTCCGCCTCCTCGACCGCTTTCTTGATCGACTCGACAGTGCTCTCGATGTTGACCACGACACCCTTGCGCAGCCCGCGCGACGGACTGGACCCGACGCCGATGATGTTCAGCGCCCCCTCCTCTGTCACTTCGGCGACGATGGCGCAGATCTTGGTCGTCCCGATATCCAGCCCTACGAGAATCTGGTCTCGTTTCGGCACCGTTTACCCCCTTTCGCGGACAATGACGCGGCCGGAATACCGCAGGTCAATCTCGTTAGGCCCACGCCCGTCTCCATCGAAGGTCACGAAGCGGAGCGCCGGTCTGACCTTGCGGAACCGCTCCCATTGCTCGTCGACCGGGGACCGCCCGAATTGGAATCGCAGGCCGCGGACGGAGGCGACAAGATTGGCGGGGTTGCCGACGTCCACCTCCACCCGGCTGTCGAGCGTCTGGGTGACCAGATTCGCCAGGTCAATGCCGACCTTCGCCGCGCGGCGGGCGGCGGGATCGCCATGCAACAGCCCGTGGGAATCGATTCCGGTCAGCAGCGGGAGCGCCGGCTCGTCACCACTTTCCAACTTGGACAGCACATGTCCCTCGTCGTCGGTGAGCCAGTCGCCCGAGGCCGTCCGGACGACCGCCGCCGGCTTGCGCTCGGCGACCGTCACCTGCAACTCATGGAACGGCACGCGCCGGATCTCCACCGCCTTGATCCAGGGATGCCCCATCAGCCGTTCTTCCAATGCCTGCGGGTGCACGGAAAACAGCGTCGCGTCATCACGCAGCGACAGCCGATCGAGAATCTCCTGCCTGGTCACGCGATCAAGCCCCTGCACTGTCACAGTCTGGATAACAAACCACTTGCGGACGACCGGAACGGCCTCTCGTGAGACAACGGAAGCTCCCCACGCAGTCAGTCCGCTCAACACCAGCCACCCGGCCAACCGAAATCCGCGGCGAAACGAACGGCGCCGTCGCTCGCGCATCCGCTCCCAGGCGGCGCTTCCCGGTTCGGGCCCGTCCGCCCGTCGATGGTTCGGTCTGGGGCCTTGCGCCCGTTTCTTCCTCCCCGCCAGCAAAACCCGTCTCTTTCTCATGCTCATGGACGTGAGGTCCCTCGCGCTCAACCGGTTCCGACTCGCCGATGAGCGGCGCGCCTGAGCGCGGATTCCAGAATCCGCTCGGTCAAAGCGTCATAGTCGATCCCCGCTTGCGCCGCCGCCATCGGCAACAGACTCGTCTCCGTCATCCCCGGAATGGTGTTGATTTCCAGCACATAGGGACGGCCGCGCGGTGTGACTCGGAAATCCACCCGCACTGCGCCCTCACAGCCGAACACCTCGTAGGTCTTCACCGCCATCTCTCGCAGTCGGCGGGTCACGTTCGCCGAGAGAGGAGCCGGACACAGATACCGAGTCTTCCCTTTCTGATATTTGGCGGCGTAGTCGTAGAACCCGCTCGGCGCCACGATCTCCACCGCCGGCAGGACGGAGAGCTTTCCCTCTCCTTCATCGAGGAGAGAGACCGTGACCTCATGTCCCGGAATGTAGGCTTCGACCAGTGCCTGCCGGTCATATCGGTGGGCGAGCGCCAGCGCGTCTTTCCACTGTGACGGCCGGCGAACGATGCTCACCCCGATGGTCGATCCCTGCGAAGCCGGTTTCACGACGACAGGCCAGGTCAACCCGGCCGAGCGGAGGACGCGTCCGCTCGGCGTCGACTCGCCCCGCTTGACCACCGTCCCTGGAGGCACCGACACGCCGTGGTGGGCGAGCAGCGCCTTGGCGGTCACTTTGTCCATTCCCATCGCGCTGGCCAGCACCCCGCAGCCGGTATAGGGGATGCCGATCGTCTCCAGGAATCCCTGGATGGCGCCGTCTTCACCGCCTGGACCGTGAAGCGCCAAAAAGGCCAGCTCGATCTTCTGTTCTTGCAAGTCCTTATAGAGAGACGGTCCGACATCGATCGGCACCGCGTCATAGCCGCGCCGAAGCAGAGCTCGATGAACGGCTTGACCAGTCCGAAGCGAGATCTCCCGCTCGGAGGATTGTCCGCCCATCAACACGCCGATGCGGGCTCTGGTCAGCGGCATATTTGCTCGCTCATCACAAGTTGGAGTAACGGGGTAGCGGGGCATCGGGCTGGGGAGCCGTTCTCCGTTTTCTCCTTACCCCGTTATCCCTTTACCCCCTTACCTCTGGTCTCAGACTTGCCCGACGATCTTCAATTCCAGTTCCAGGGCGATGCCGGTCCGCCGCCACACTTGGCGGCGGACTTTCTGAATCAACGCGATCACGTCCGCCGCCCGCGCCCGTCCCAGATTCACGATGAAATTCCCGTGCTTCTCGGACACCTGGGCGTCGCCGACGCGCGCGCCCTTGAGCCCTACCGCCTCGATCAGCTTCCCCGCCGGCTCCTTCCCGGGATTCTTAAACACGCAGCCGGCGTTAGGAAGCGTCAGCGGCTGCGTATCCTTGCGATAGCGCAGATAGTCCTTGACCACCCGCTCAATGTCGCGCCGGGACCCGGGCTTGAGCTGGAGCCACACGCCCACCACGACGCCTTTCGGTAACTTCGCGCGCCGGTAGCTGAATTCAATCTCCGACGCGGGGCAGTCGACGATCCGTCCCAGAGGATCCACGATCCGCACGGCTTTGACGGCCGACCGCATCTCGCCCAACCTCGTGCCTGCGTTCATCACCACGCAACCCGCCACCGTGCCAGGAATCCCCGCCGCCCATTCGAGTCCGGAGAGCGAACGCCGGATGGCATGGCCGATGAGTGTCGGCATGCCGACCCCCCCCTCCGCATAGATGACGTGATCCGGCTCGTCCTCGATCGCCCGGAGCCGGGACAGACTGACGACCACGCCGCGGATCCCCTTGTCCCGCACCAGCAGATTGGTTCCGCCGATGACGAAGATCGGAACCTTGGCCGCGGCCGCTTGTTTCGCCAACTGGCAGACATCCTCGACGTCAGCCGGCTCGACGAGCACATCCGCCGGTCCACCGATCTTGAACGAGGTGTACTCCCGCAGCGGCGCATGAAATCTCACCGTCCCCTTGATGCCGGCGACGACTGTGCGAAGGTCGCGCATCGGCAGGCTTCCCGACCGTTGTGATCGCCCGCGGCGCCGGTCCATAACCTTCATGGTTGAGCCGACGACGCCAATCGATCCAACACCCCCAGGCCTGCCTTCCAGATATCTCCGGCGCCTAGTGTGATAACGAGGTCTCCAGGCTTCAGCACCGGCAGCACTTGATCCGGTAGCGTCTCTTTCCGTTCCACCCAGGTCACAGAGGGATGGCCGGCGGCCCGCACGGCCTCTGCCAATCGTTCGCCGGACACGCCGGGGATCGGCTGTTCACCGGCTGGATAAATGTCCGTCACGAACAGTACCTCCGCCTGGTCGAAGGCATGGGCGAACTCATCGATCAGGTCCCTCGTACGGCTGTATCGATGCGGCTGAAAGAGCACCACCAGTCGGCGATCCCAACCTTGCTTCGCCGCGGCCAGCGTGGCTTTGATTTCCGTAGGATGGTGGCCGTAGTCGTCCACCACCATGATCCCGCCCTTTTCGCCCCGCAGGTGGAAACGGCGCTCCACCCCGGTGAAAGCCGCCAGGCCCTTGCGGATCAGGTCGATCGGCACCTCCAGTTCCATCCCAATCGCGATGGCGACCAGCGCGTTGGCGACGTTGTGCACGCCCGGCGTCGCCAAGCGGAAAGGCCCGAGATTTTTTCCGCGGAAGTACGCTCGAAACTCCGAGCCCCACTGCCTGAGCGAAATGTCCGTCGCTCGAAAGTCCGGCCCCCCCTCTTCCTGTTCCCGCAACCCATAGGTCTGGTAGCGCTTCACGACCCGGGGCAGGAGCGACCGAATCCGCTCGTCGTCAGCACAGAGGACCGCCAGGCCGTAGAATGGAACCTTGTTGATGAATTCCAAAAAGCTTTCGTGGAGCCGCTCCATCGAGCCGTAATGATCCAGATGCTCCCGGTCGATGTTCGTCACCGCGACGATGGTCGGCGACAGCCGCAGGAAGGAGCCGTCGCTTTCGTCTGCTTCGGCCACGAGCAAATCCCCACGTCCCAGGCGCGCATGGCTGCCCAGCGCGTTCACCTTGCCGCCGATGACGATCGTCGGGTCGAGTCCGCCCTGAGCCAGCACGCTCGCGACCATCGAAGTCGTGGTGGTCTTGCCGTGTGCGCCGGCGATGGCGATGCCGTATTTCAACCGCATCAGCTCGGCCAACATTTCGGCGCGCGGAATGACCGGAATCTTTTTGGCCCGGGCTTCCGTCACTTCGGGATTGGTCGGCGCGACGGCCGAGGAAATCACCACCACTTGCGCCCCGCCCACATTGGACGCCTGATGACCGATGAAGATGCGGCCGCCGAGTTCCTGCAACCGCCTGGTCGTCTCGGATTCATGAAGGTCGGAACCCGTCACCGTGTAGCCCAATGTCAACAGGACTTCGGCGATGCCGCTCATGCCCGCTCCGCCGATCCCCACCAGATGGATATGTTGCGTCTTTCTGAACATGGACACCCGGGTTACAACTCCGCGATAACCTCGCCTCTCGTTCGGCCGCATGACGACCTGTTCACGTTCCCCCCGCTCCAACAGATCGGTCGATCTCATGATCTCCCCCTATGAGCGCGTAGCATTCCTGCACGATCGCCGCCGCCGCATCGGTTCGCCCCATCGCCCGGCTCCCGGCGCTCATCCGGCTCAACCGTTCGGGATCGCGCACCAATTCCTCGATCGTCCGCGCCAGCTTCGGCCCGCTCAACTCCGCCTGCGGCAGCACGACGGCGGCTCCGGCCGACGCCATCGCTTGCGCGTTGCGCGCCTGATGGTCGTAGATCGCCTGCGGGAGCGGAATCAGAATCGCCGGCTTGCCGCAGGCGGTGACTTCGGCGATGGTCACAGCCCCGGCGCGGGAGACCACCAAATCCGCTGCACGCAAGACCCGCGGCATGTCGTAGAGAAACGGCGCGACTTCCGCGCTGAACCCCATCGCCCGATAGGCGGCCTGGACCCGCGCATAGTCTGCGTCTCCCGTCTGGTGCGTCACTGCCAGGCGTTCCCGCAGGTCCATCAGGTCCGGCAACGCGTCGATCACCACCGAGTTAATCGCGTTCGCTCCCTGGCTTCCGCCGAAAATCAGCAGGCGGAAGGCACCCGGCGTGCGGCTGATGGGTATGGATTGAACGCCCGCAGCCTGTTCTCTTGCCGGCCGCTCGCTCTTCGTCTCTCGCCCTTCGCCTTCTTCATAGAACGCGCGCCGGATCGGCGTGCCGACTACACGGACCTTTGACGACGCAAAGGCTCCGGCCGCGGACTCGAAAGCCAGAAACACGCGCTGTGCCAAGGGACCCACGACCGTGTTCGCCATCCCGGGATGCGCATTGGGTTCCAGAATGACTCTCGGGATGCCCATGAGAAAGGCCGCCGCCAGCACCGCAGGACTTGTGTACCCGCCCACGCCGATCACAAGGTCCGCCCGCCGTTCACGCAGGATGCCGAGCGACTGCCGGATTCCGGCTGGGAGGGAGAGTAGAGCCATCGCTCCCCGGACGACCCCCCGCCCCATCACCGGCTTGGCTGCAATGAGCCTCAATTCGAACCCTTCGTGCGCCAAGACCTTCGATTCGATGCCGCGAGCCGTGCCGATGAAGAGAATGGCAGCGCGCGGATCCCGCCTCTGAAATTCGTGGGCGAGGGCCACAGCCGGATAGAGGTGGCCACCCGTTCCGCCCGCCGCGATGACGATGTTCATCTGCCGACCGATCCGCTCCCATAGCCGCTTCGGTGCCCGCCGGCCTGTCGGCCTCCCTGCCGATCCCGGGAGATGCTGAGCAACAGACCGACGCCGATCAGATTGACCACCAGCGACGAACCTCCGTAGCTCACGAACGGCAAGGTCAACCCCTTGGTCGGCAGCAAACCGGTGGCGACGCCAGCGTTGATCAGCGCCTGAATGCCGACTAGGAGCGTAATCCCCATGCCCAGATGCCGACCGAACGGCATCCGCGCCCGCTCGGCGATCTGAAATCCCTTCCACATAAAGATCGCGAACAGCAGGATGATCGCCGACGTGCCCATCAACCCCAATTCCTCGCCGACCAACGCCAGCACAAAATCCGTATGGGCTTCCGGAAGAAAGAAGAGTTTCTGCTTGCCCTCTCCCAGCCCGACGCCGAATGGACCGCCGCTGCCGAAGGCAAGAAACGATTGTGTCATCTGAAAGCCGGTATCGGAGGCGTCCTTCCATGGAGAGAGAAACGTCAGCAGCCGTTGTCGCCGATAACTTGACTTCAGCATCAACGCCAAGCCAATCGGCAGGGCGCAGAGAGCTAAGCCCATCAAATGCGTCAGCCGCGCTCCACCCAGAAACAACATGACCGCCGTCATCAGCCCCAGCACGACCACGGTCCCCAGATCCGGCTGCAACAGCACCAGCCCGCTCAGCACTCCGACGACGACGAGGGGCGGCAGAACCCCCTTGGCGAAGAGGCGAATCCTATCCTCCTTCTTCGCTAAATACGCCGCCAGATAGATCACCGAAACTAGTTTGACGATCTCCGCCGGCTGCACCGAAATCGGCCCCAGCCGCAGCCATCGCCTCGCACCCTTGGCTGCCACGCCGAGCGAAGGAATCAACACCAATATCAAAAGCACCGCGGTGAGCCCCAGCATCGGTAGGGCCAGCTTCCGCCACACCGGGTAGTCGATGCGCGAAGCCACATGCAGCAGCACAAAGCCGCAGGCCAGCCAAGCCACCTGCCGCTTTAGGAAATAGCCGGGATCCTGAAACCGGTTTCCCGCCACCACCGCGCTCGCGCTGAACACCATCACGAGTCCGAGCAGCGCGAGCACCGCCGTAATGACCAATAGAGTGCGATCCACGGGTACCCGCTTGCGGGCTTTGCGACCGGATGATGGCCAGGGAAGCGCCAGTGTGCCGGTTGTTTTCTGCGACATTCATGCGCCTCTTAACACATCATGCGCCACGCGTAACACGACCGGTCACGGCAAGGCAGTGACCAACGCCTTGAACTGCCGGCCGCGGTCTTGGTAGTCGGTGAACATGTCGAAGCTCGCACAGGCCGGCGACAGCAGCACGACGTCTCCCGGACTCGCTTCCCGCGCGGCCATCTCCACGGCCTCGCGCAGCGAGGCGGCGCGGCGCACGCGGTCGTATTCCCCCAACGCCTCCTGGATCCGCGGCGCCGCTTCGCCGATCAGAATCACCTGTTTGGCGCGCGCCTGGACGGGATGCCGGAGTTTCGAAAAGTCGGCGCCCTTGTCTCGCCCGCCGGCGATGAGCCAGATTGGTTGGTCCAGGCTTTCGAGCGCCTTCACTGTTGCATCGACATTGGTCCCCTTCGAATCGTTCACGAACCGGACGCCGCCGCGCTCGCGCACGAACTCCAACGCATGTTCGAGTCCGGGAAAGGTCTTGAGCACACGCCGAACGGCGTCCAGCGGGCAACCGCAGAGCAGCGCGAAGCTGACAGCCGCGAGCGCATTCTCGAGATTGTGCGCGCCGAGCAGTTTCAGCTCGGTCCGCCGGCAGACTTCCTGCCTGTGCCCTGTGACCGTCGACACGATCAGATCGCCCTCCAGAAACGTTCCGCCGCTGAACTCATGGCCGATTGTCCCGGTTCGGCTGAAGCCGAGCGCCGCAGCGCGAGTCCGAGCCCGCAGACGCATCACGCGCTCGTCATCCAGGTTGAACAGCGAGTAGTCGCCGGCCGTTTGATTGTCGAGTATTCTAGCCTTGGCGGCGACATATTCTTCCATCGACTCGTAACGGTCCATGTGGTCCGACGTGATATTCAGCAATGCGGCCGCCCAGGGATGAAAACGCTCCACGGTTTCCAATTGAAAGCTGGAGACCTCCACGACCAGATAGTCGTACGGCGAAGACGCCCCGCCCGCTTGATACGTTGCGAGCGCAGCCTCGCTCAAAGCCGTCCCGATATTGCCTCCCACGAACACCCGTTTGCCGCTTTCGGCCAGCAACTTCCCGATCAACGTGACCGTGGTGCTTTTTCCGTTCGTTCCCGTCACAGCCAGGACAGGCGCCGCGACAAAACGAGCGGCCAGTTCGAGTTCACCGATCACCTGCACGCCGCGGGCGCGGGCTCGCTGCAATTCGTCGGCGCGGGACGGCACGCCGGGGCTGATCACGATCAGCTCGGGGGACTCGAACGCCGATCCATAATCTGCTCCCACTCGGACCGTGATTGAGCCGGCATCCAGTTCGGCCAGCGCGCGTTCTAGCTCGCTCCGTTCCTTCCGGTCCGCGATAGTCACCCGCGCTCCGGCGGCCAAGAGCAACCGAGCCGCCGCGACCCCGCTCCTGGCCAGCCCGACCACCGTGACCCGTTTCCCGGCGAGGGCCTGCACTGCGGTCGCGGTGTTTGTGACAGTTGGCTTTGCGTCTTGCATTCTGGTCTATCTGGTCTGCCTGGTTCATTTGGTTGGTCCGGTTCTCCGGTTCAACCAAAGAAACAAATAGACCCGACTAACGTCGTCACCGTAACTTCAACGTACTCAGGCTCAACAGCGCGAGCAGGATCGCGATGATCCAGAGCCGAACGACGACCTTCGGCTCCTCCCAGCCCTTCATCTCGAAATGGTGGTGAATCGGCGCCATCAGAAAAATCCGTTTCCCTCTCGACTTGTAGGAGAGGACCTGAAAAATCACCGAAATGGCCTCGATGACGAACACGCCGCCGACCAGGAGCAAGAGCAACTCGTGCTTGCTGATCACCGCCACGGTCCCCAGCGCCGCGCCGAGCGGCAGCGAGCCGACGTCCCCCATGAAGACCGACGCCGGATACGTATTGAACCAGAGAAACCCCAGGCTGGCTCCCAGGATTGCGGCCGTGAACACGGCGATTTCCCCCGCGCCCTCGATGTACGGAATGAGCAGATATTCCGACATGATCCGGTTGCCGGTCACGTAGGCGACGATCGTGTAGGCCATTGCGGCGATCATCACGGGACCGATGGCCAAACCATCCAAACCATCAGTGAGATTGACGGCATTGGAGGCGCCCACGATGACCAGGATCGCAAAGGGGACATACAGCCAGCCCAAGTCCGGCGAGAAGTTCTTGAAAAACGGCACGCTGAGCTTGGTGGTGTAGCTCGGCAGGGAGTACAGGAACAGGCTGATGCCCAAGGCGACCAGAATCTGCGAGGCGAACTTTTGCGCGGCGGTCAGCCCCTTGGACCGGGCCTTGACGAATTTGAGGTAATCGTCCACGAAGCCGACCGCGCCGAAACCGATCGTGGCGATGATGACCAACCACACGTACCGGTTGGTGAGATCGGCCCAGAGCAGGGTGGAAAGGACCACGGCGAACAGGATCAAGAGGCCGCCCATGGTCGGGGTCCCGCTCTTGGCCAGGTGTCGCTTGGGCCCGTCGTCCCTCACCTGTTGTCCCAATTTGAGTTCCTGCAGCTTGCGGATAAGCCAGGGCGCCAGCACGAACGCGATCAGGAACGCCGTCACCGCCGCATAGATGATGCGGAAGCTGAGGTAGCGGAAGACGTTCAGGAAGGAAAATTCCGTGTGCAGGGGATACAGCCAGTTATACAGCATGGGAACTCGGCGCTACCTCACCGCCTGACGATGTCCTCTCAGCCTCTGTCCGGATCCTGCCAAAGCCTCGACGACCTGCTCCATCCTCATGCCCCGTGAGGCTTTCACCAGCACCACGTCGCCCTTCCTGACCAGAGATTTCACGGCGACCGCCGCGGCGCCGGCGTCCGGCACCTCCAGAATCCGGTCCGCTGCCATTCCGCCCCGCCTGGCGCCCTCCGCGAGACTCTCTCCGAGCGCACCGCAGGCGACAAGCAGTGAAATGTTCCGCTGTGCCAGAAAGGCCCCGACGTCCTCGTGCAATGCCCGAGCTTCCGGACCCAATTCGAGCATGTCACCCAGCACGGCAATTGTCCGCTTGGAGGAGCCCAGTTCTGCCAATAATTCAATGGCCGCCTTCATTGACGCCGGATTGGCGTTGTAACAGTCGTCGATGACCCGCATGCCGCGGTGGTCGGCAACCCGAGACCGCATCGCCGCCGGGCGGAACCGCGCCAACCCCTGCGCAATCGCCGCGCCGCCCAGCGACAGCACATGCCCCACCGCCGCCGCCGCCAAGGCATTCAAGACATTGTGCGCCCCATGGACTCGAAGCGCGACCGCCGTGGAGCGGGCCTTGCCCGGCAGCGCCAACCGAAACGCAGCGCCCGTGCGGGCATCCGTCCGCACGTCCAGCGCCCGCACATCTGCCTTGGGTGAAAGCCCGAAAGACACGACCCGGCACTGGGCCCGCGAAGCGAGGTAATCGAAGTACGGATCGTCGGCGTTCAGCACGATCGCGCCGTCTTGCGACATCTGATCGAGCAACTCCGCTTTGGCTTGGGCAGAAGCCTCTATGCTGCCGAAGAACTCCAGATGGTCAGGGCCAATATTTGTGATCAGCCCGATCGTCGGCCGTACGATCTCGCACAGCCTGGTAGTCTGTCCCTTCTGATCGACGCCCAGTTCGACCACCGCGGCCTGATGCCGCGGCGTCAATCGGAACACAGTCTGCGGAACTCCGATGCGGTTGTTCAGATTGCCTTCGGTTTTGAGCACCGTCCAGCGCTGAGCCAGGACGCTGGCAACCATTTCCTTGGTGGTGGTCTTGCCGTTGCTGCCGGTGACCGCGACGACGGGAATCGTAAAACGGCTGCGATGGTGGGCGGCCAGTTGCTGATAGGCGAACAGGGTGTCCCGGACGCCGAACAGGAGCGGCTCTGTCCTTTTGGTCCCCTGCTTGTTGGAGCTCGTGAGGCTCGCGGCCGGAGGGCGATACTGGTCCTCGACGATCGCCCCGATCGCACCCAGTCGGAGCGCGGCTACCACAAACTGATGACCGTCGAACTGCTCTCCCTTTAAGGCGACAAAGAGATCGCCACGACGGACTGAGCGGGAGTCGGTGCAGAGTCGGGCAATGCGCCGTTTGAGCCAACCGTCGCAGCGCCCGGCGAGCACTTTCACGCTGATCACTTCGAGCAATTCTTCGACGGTAAAAAGCGACATGGTAAGGTTCGCGCTCGGATGGGTGATCCATGATCGGCGCCAATGAGAAATGACCTCTGATGAATGCGCCGCTCCTCACGGATTATCCGTCATTCATCACCCATCCCTCATCACACCTCTGTTCAGGATGGCCTCTCTCGCCACCTCGCGATCGTCAAAATGAAACTTGGTGGTGCCGATGATCTGGTAATTTTCATGCCCCTTCCCGGCAATCAGTACCATGTCCCCCGGCCGAGCCTCGCGGACAGCCGCCTCAATGGCCTGTCGGCGGTCCGCGATCATCTCGTACCGGACATTGGATTTGGCCGCCAGCGCCTCTCGGACGCCGGCCTCCACCTCCCGCAGGATCGCCATCGGATCTTCGGTACGGGGATTGTCGGAGGTCAGCACCACCACATCGCTGTACCGGACGGCCGCGCGCCCCATCTTGGGACGTTTTCCGCGATCCCGGTCGCCGCCGCAACCGAAGACCGTGATGATCCGGCCGGTCTTGAGCGACTGTGCCGTCGTCAGGAGCCGCACCAGCGCATCTTCCGTATGCGCATAGTCCACAACGACCGTGAAGTCCTGTCCGGCCTCCACGCGCTCGAACCGGCCGGGAACATCGCGCACCTGCTCGAGGCCACTGCGCACCTCGTCCGGCGACAACCCTTCCTGCAGAGCAACCCCGATGGCTGCTAACACGTTGTACACATTGTGCTCTCCGACCAATCGACTTTCGACCGGAAACCTACCAGCCGGCGTGACAGCCGTGAATCGCGTACCGTCCAGGGAGAGGTGCACGTCCTCGGCGCGGATATCCGCCCGGTTTCGGATGGAATAGGTCCAGACCGGCACGGCACAGGCGGCGCGGACCAGTTCCCCGCGCGGATCATCCGCGTTGACCACGGCCCGCTTGGACATTCCTTTGGTCCCGCTGACCGAGAGGCCGACGAAGAGCTTCAATTTGGCCTGAAAGTAGTCATCCATGTCTCTATGGAAGTCGAGATGGTCCTGCGTCAGGTTGGTGAAGACTGCGACGTCAAACTCGCAGCCGACGGTGCGATCGAGCGCCAGCGCGTGCGAGGACACTTCCATTACCGCGGAGTCCACCCCGGCGCAGACCATGCGGGCCAACAGCGCCTGCAAGTCCAACGCGCCGGGCGTCGTATGGGAGGCGGGGATCACCTCGGTTCCAATCAGGTACGCCACCGTGCCGACCAGCCCGACCCGCCGGCCGATCGCTTCCAGAAGAGCCTTGCAGACATAGGTGACGGTCGTCTTGCCGTTCGTTCCGGTCACCCCGATCATGCGAAGCCGGGAAGACGGGTTCCCATAAAACCGGCTTCCGAGCAAGCCTAATGCCAGGCGAGAATCCTTCACGCGAATCAACGGGATCTCGCAATCGACCACCTCGCTCTGAACCACCACGGCGCCAGCGCCGGACCGAATCGCCGATCCAATGTAGGCATGACCGTCCGCTCGTTCGCCCCGGACGGCAACAAACAAGGCCCCCGGCTTCACGCGTCGCGAATCGTCGGTCACATCGGCGATCGGCACCTGAAGATCGCCTCTCCGCTCGACGATCTGGAGTCGATCTTTCAACGGCTCGATCAGTTCGTCCAGCGTCATGGTCCTTTATCCCAACGAGGATCCGGCTTGCGCCGTTCACATCGCCATCGCCAACTTGACCGTTTCGTTGGACGTCACCCCGAGATATGGGAGCACCTGTTCGGCGACCCGACGGAAGACGGGAGCGGCCACCGCGCCGCCCCAGGCCTCCGTCTGCGGCTCATCGATGACCACGATCATCGCCAGCCGTGGATCTTCGGCCGGCACATACCCGACGAACGAGCCGACGAACTGCGTCGGCGAATATGCGCCGGTTCGTGGATCGATTTTCTGTGCCGTACCTGTTTTCCCCGCGACGCGGAATCCAGGAACCGCCGCTTTGGTCCCCGTCCCCTCCGTCACCACTCCTTCGAGGATACGGGTCAGCGTCCTGGCCGTCTGCGCAGAGATAATCCGGCGTTTGACCTGCGGGACGGACTGCTTGACCAGTCGCCCTCCGGCGTCACGGATCTCGGATACGATGTACGGCTTCATCAGGAGGCCCTCATTGGCCACCGCCGACACTGCGGTGATCAGTTGCAACGGCGTCACACCGACCTCCTGACCCATCGCGATGGATGCGAGCGAGCGGCGTCCCCAGCTACGCGGATTCTTCAGGAGGCCAGTCGCTTCGCCGGGCAGGTCGATGTCCGTGCGCTCACCGAACCCGAAGGCTTGCAGGTACCGGTAGAAGCGGTCCGGCCCCAAGGCCATGGCCGCCTTCGCAGCCCCGATATTGCTTGACCGTTGAATGACCTGGGCAAAAGTCATCCAGCCCGACTTCTCATGATCGTGGATGACCGTGTTCGCGACCGTCATCCGCCCATATTCGCCGAACACCAGGGTCCCGGGCGTCATGACGTGTTCTTCGAGTGCCGCGGCGGCGACAATCACTTTCATCGTTGAGCCCGGCTCGTAGGCGTCGGTCAGCGCCTTGTTGCGCCAGCGATCAGGAGACAGCGCCGCTACCGCGTTCGGGTCGAAGCGAGGACTGACGGCGAGGGCCAGTATCGCGCCGGTCCGCGGTTCCATGGCAACGAGAATGCCCGACTTCGCGTGGGCGGTATTGACGGCTGCTTCCAGCTCCTTCTCCGCCACATACTGAATGACTTCGTCGATCGTCAGTGTCAGACTGTGCCCGGGGGCCGGAGTCTGTTCCCTCAGATCTTTCGGAAACACGGTGCGCCCCAGCGCATCGCGCTGCAGCACGACCATCCGTTTTTCTCCGTGCAGATAGGTTTCGTACCGACGTTCCAACCCCTCCAACCCCTGCCCGTCCATTCCGGCGAACCCCAGGACATGCGAAAGCAACGGACCTTTGGGATAAAAGCGACGACCCTCCATAACGAGCCCGATACCATCGAGGGGCATTTGTTCCAGCCTTCTCCCCTGATCCGGATCCAGCTTGCGCGCCAACCAAACAAAGCTGCGGTCCTGTTTGAGCTTTTTTTCGATTTCAGCGGCCCGGACGTGCAGAACAGGAGACAGGTGGCGGGCTACCCCGCTCGGGTCGTCCAGCAAGGTCGGCATACCGAAGACCGACGGCACTTCGACATTGATAGCCAGTACCTTCCCGTGTCGGTCGTAAATGGCACCCCTCGGTCCTTCCAGCGTGACCGTCTTGCTGTGCTGCCGATCCGCCTTCACGGTCAGCTCGGCCGCCTGCAGCACTTGCAGGGTGAACAACCGGATCAGGACGGCGGCAAAGCCGGCTATGAACACCAGCGCGACCGCGAACCGCCGCCCCCGATAGGAAAAAGCATCCGCCATTTACCGCACCTTCCTCGACACGTCGTGCTTAGCCAGTTTGATTTCGAACTCCGCCAGTGAAGTGGGTGACGGCGCCTCAGGCTCCAAGCGGACCACCACCACCTGATCCTGCCGAGGCGGAACCATACCCAATTTTTCCGTTGCCACCTTCGCGATCCGCGCCGGCGACGTGAGCGACGAGACTTTGACCCGCAATTCATCCCGCTCCCGTTCGAGGCGAACCTTGTCCGATTTAAGCCGCTCGATTCGGTAGCCGAGTCTCACCATGTCGACCCGTTCCCAGACAAATGCGAGCAGGAGCGACATGGTCATCAGGAGCGTCAACGTTTTCATCGGCGCATCCCCTTATGGCAGGCGTTCGGCCGCGCGCAGCTTTGCGCTGCGGGACCGCGGGTTCCGACTTCTTTCTTCTTCGGTCGCCGTTCGCGGCTTTTTGGTCAGAACGGCCAACCGAGCGTCCGGTCCCCGCGATAACGACCGGAACGCCTCCTTCACAACGCGGTCCTCCAGCGAATGGAATGAAATCACGCACAGTCGACCCTTGGGGGCCAGCACATCGACGGCGTCGCGGATCGCGGGGCCGAGCACGGCCAGCTCTTGATTCACGGCGATCCGCAACGCCTGGAACGTGCGTGTCGCGCAATGAATGCGCCCATGAGCGTACGAAGCCGGCACGGCTTGCTGGATCACACCGACCAACTCGGACGTGGTGCGAAACGGTTTTCTTTCACGAGCCTGCACCACCGCTCTCGCGATCCGCCGCGCGTACCGCTCTTCGCCGTAGCGATAAATCACATCCGCCAGATCGCGTTCAGGCAGACGGTTGACAAGCTCTTCCGCCGTTGCCCCGCGTGTTCGATCCATCCGCATGTCCAGGGGACCGTCGGCCATAAAGCTGAATCCTCGCTCAGGCTGATTGAGTTGAGCCGAGGAAACGCCGAGGTCGAACACCACTCCGTCGACCTGTTCGATGGCCAGTGAACGCAGGCAGTGCTTCAGGTCGCTGAAGTTCGCCTTCATCAGGCGCACCCTGTCTTCGAAGAGGCGGAGTCTACGCCGTGCGGCCGCAACCGCGTCGTCATCCCGATCTATTCCGATCACCATTCCATCCGGTCCGCAACGCTCGAGGATCGCAGCCGCGAATCCTCCCTGTCCCACGGTGCAGTCGAGGTATCGTCCTCCGGGACGACACGCCAGGTAGGCCAACACCTCTTGCAGCATGACCGGAACATGGCTGTAATTCTGTTCGCTTATAGTCTTTCCACTATCATCCACTTTTTCCCACTGCGGGTTGGAGTATACACTCCGGAAAAGACTTGTCAATAGAAATTTCATAGACTTGGAAACATCTTTGAGATCCAAATTTTCCGCTCGACCGCGTGCCAGTGCCTGAAGATTTCAGTTTAGAGTTTTTCTTGCCTTATCCATGCATGGACTCCTCCCGACGCGCCGTGATGTTGGCCAAGATTCCGGCACTGCAAGACCACCGGCTCCTGTGGGAAGCGTCGGCTTCTTGTGCCCGAGAGGGGATGAGCGAAAGAATGGTCCGGGCGCGCGGGACAATTCAGCTCGTACAAGAACGAGGAGGAAACCAGGTCCATAACCGCGACCCCGCTGTTCAGGGACATCGCGAAGAGAGAATCTCCTTCAGGGGTAGAGCTTGTACAACAAGCGGGGGAAAGGAATCGTCTCGCGCACGTGGTCGAGGCCGCAGATCCAGGCGACCACGCGCTCGATCCCCATACCAAATCCGGCGTGGGGCACGGAACCAAAGCGCCGCAGGTCGAGATACCATCGAAAGGCGTCTTCCGGCAGCTTATGCTCTCGAATGCGAGCGAGAAGCTTGTCGTATTCGTGGATGCGCTGTCCGCCGCCGATGATTTCACCGTACCCTTCCGGCGCCAACACATCCATGCAAAGCGCCAATTCAGGCTTGACGGGATCGTTCTGCATGTAGAAGGCTTTCAATGCGGTGGGGTAGCGGTGGACAATGACCGGACGATCGAATTCGTTCGATAACAGGGTCTCCTCGTCTCCGCCGAAGTCGTCTCCATGCTGAATCGGATTGCCCTTTCTTCGCAGGAATGAGACGGCTTCTTCGTAGGTGATGCGGGGAAATGGACGCTTCACCCGTTCAAGTTTGCCGACATCGCGCTCCAATGTCGCCAGTTCGGCACGTCGAGCGGAGAGAACCCGCTCCACAATGTACACGAGGAACTCTTCGGCCAGATCCATCATGTCCGGCAGTTCCGCAAAGGCGACCTCCGGTTCGACCATCCAGAATTCCATCAGATGACGGCGTGTCTTCGATTTTTCCGCCCGAAACGTCGGCCCAAAGCAGTACACCTTGCCGAACGCTGCAGCGGCCGCTTCACTGTAAAGCTGCCCGCTCTGGGTGAGATAGGCCGTCTCGTCGAAATACTGGGTCCGGAACAGCGTGGTGGTGCCCTCGCACGCATTCGGCGTGAAGATCGGCGCATCGATGAGCACGAAGCCCCGCTGGTCAAAAAAGTTGCGGCAGGCGCGTATGATTTCGTGCCGAATTCTCAGAATGGCATGTTGGCGGCTGGACCGGAGCCAGAGATGCCGATGTTCCATCAGGAACCCGACGCCGTGCTCCTTGGGCTGAATCGGAAAGGGTTCGGCAATCTGGATCGGCTCGATGCGCGAAACCTCCAATTCGTACCCGCCGGGCGCCCGCGAGTCCTGCCGCAATCGGCCGGTCACCATCACCGAGGATTCCTGGGTCAGTCGGGCGGAGACGCTGAACTGCTCCTCTCCCACACTCCCTCTGCTGACGACAGCCTGCAGGTCTCCAGTTCCATCCCGAATGATCAGGAAGTGCAGCTTACCGCTCTCGCGGCGATGCCTCAGCCACCCGCGGATGGTGACTTCCTGACCGGCATAGCGAGCCACATCTTCAATGTAGACCACCGCCATCTCGTCTCGTGAGCCCTTGATTTTCCAGGATCTTTGCGGCGCTGGCAGCCTATCTGATTCCGGCCAAGCTTTTCAAGGCTGCTCAAAGCGCTTCTTTCGTTGACATTTCGTTGAGCTGGAGATGACAATGACACCGTGTCGGATCGCGTACCATGCCGCCTCACGCTACCGCTACGGGGTCGTGTTCTCGTAGCCTTCGCGATTGCCGCCCATGGGGCATCTCTAGAGCTCGTGCTGGCCAAAGAGTTCAAGCTCGATAACCCGTTGAATGCGCCTCCCTCTGTCTACTGGTGTCCGAACCGGACACCCGATCAGCAAATCGCTGTAAAACCGGAACCTGGCTGCAAGCCGTTGTACGACGAGCAGGAAGAGGTACGGTTTAGGAAACAGGCGGAGCAGAGGGGAAAAGAATTCCAGGACCGCGAACTCCTTAAAGTGGTCGAAATCCAGAATGCTGCCTCGGCCTTCGCTAAGCAATACCGGGACTTTCTGACATGCTGCGCTACCAGGGTCGCTTCCGTTGAAGAGATCGATGACTTGATTGACGAAGCGAATTACATATTGAAGTCGGTCCAGCAAAAGGGCATTTTTAATTCAACAGGGTTTGGAATCGGCTTGGGAAGCGATGGCCTGGGGGGTGGCCCTGGAGAAAGTCCCAAGCTAGGTACGTTCGCCCGACAATGGACGCTCAGCGAGATTATCGGCACAGTCGCCCGCGCGCGAGACGATCTCTCCAAGCTTCAGGTTAGGTTGCAACAACTCGGCGAAGCGAAGGAGAAAGTTGAAACGCTAGATTTTGAATCCGCCGGGCGTGAACGATACAGAATTCAGCAGGAGGAGGAGGCCATCGGAAAAGAGTTTCGGGCCAAACGGCCACCTCCTGCCGCCGCAACCGGTATGGAGATTCAAGATACAACACTGCCGACACGGATTGGCGGCGACATCGAAGACACGACCCTTAACCCGAACTTTGGAGCCGATATCGGTTACACCGTCTCACCTTATAGCAACGTTGGAGAATCCTTGAAGCCGAGAAGGGGCGAGGATGTTCAAGACACAAACTTACCGAACCGTTTCGGCCCAAGCACGCAAGACACGACCTTGCCCTACAGTTTTGGTTTCGAAATCGATAAGGCCCAGAACCCTGAGGGATCCTCGACCGTTCCCCTGCGCGGCATTGGGCCAGCCATCGGCGATTCAAGCCTGAACGACAAGCGCAAGTAACCTCAAACTTTCTCACCTTCGTCAGTCACTTCCTGATGAGAGACTGATCACGGGGGTATCTCTCCGGTCTCCTTCACCGGCGGCATCGGCTCCCATGTCTCGCCGCCGTCGCGGCTGCGATACAGACCACTTCCGTTGGTTCCCACAAAAAAGGTCTTTGGATCGAGCGGACTTTGGGCGATCGAGCGGACGTTTAGCGTCGCCAAACCGGTGTTGAGCGCTTTCCATGTTGCGCCGCGATCCTCACTCCGAAACACTCCTTCTCGGCCGATCACGTACAGTACACCGGCGCGGGCTCGGTCGAGCAGTAGAGAAATGATCATCTGGTCCGGCAACGACTCCCCGATACGAGTCCACGATCGAGCCGCGTCGGTCGATCGGTAAAGCCCGCTCAACGTGGCAGCGTACACCGTATTCGGTTCGTAAGGATCCACTTGAATCGCCGTCACATTCAATGCGCGGGAAGATTTCACCATTTCCGGCGGCACCAGGCCGTTGTTGACCTTTTCCCAATGCGCCGCTCCATCGACCGATTTATACACGCCGCCACTCGTCCCCGCGTACAGGATCGACGGACGGTTCGGATCGAGGCAGAGGCTGACGACCATTAGCACTTCCTTCATCCCCTCCATCCGCTTCTCCCAACTCTCCCCGCCGTTTTTCGATTCGAACACCCCCATCGTCGTGGCCACAAAGAGATGGGTGTTATCGGACGGGTCGAACACGAACTGATTCACCACGGACGTGATCGTCGCATCGTCCAGCCCCGCCCGTAGGGACGTCCACCGCTGTCCCCCGTCGTAGCTCTTATACACCGCGTCGCCTTTGGTCCCGGCGTAGACCGTCGCCGGATAGGCCGGATCGACGGCCATCGAGATGACGCGGGAATGACTCATGCCCTTGGAGATGTTCCGCCAGGTCCGCCCGCTATCCCTGGTCTTATAGATATAGTCGTTCGTCGCGACGTACATGATGTTGGGATTCGTCGGATGAAGCTGAATGACGACGATCGGATCGCTCCGACTGCAGCCGGTCAGCACGATGACGGAGCAGCACAAGACCGCGACCGCCCACCTGCGGAAGAAATTGCGGGCGGCAGTCGCCGGCGCCGCAAAAGGCCAGAACGCGTGCACGTTCGAACGCCACGGCGTCCGCCGCCGTCTTACGGCAAAGGGAGGGAAGCAACCGGGGACACGGTTGGGGGCCGTTCCAGCATACCGGTTCAGCGGTAATTCACGAACTGGAGATCGATGCCGAAGTCTTTCTGCTTGAGCAACGCGATCGTCGCTTGCAGTTCGTCTTTGCTCTTGCTCAAGACCCGAACTTGATCGCCCTGGATCTGTGTCTGGACCTTGAGCTTGGCGTCGCGAATCTCTTTGGAGATCTCCTTGGCTGTTTCCGAGGGAATTCCACTTTGGATCGTGATCACCTGCCGCACAGTTCCGCCCAGCGCCTCCTCGACCTTTCCATAGTTCAACGCCTTCAGCGAGACATTGCGCTTGACGCATTTGGTTTTCAGGATATCCAGGACCGCCTTGAGCCTGTATTCGTCATCGGACACCACGGTCAGCTTCTTGTCTTTTTCCTCCAGCGTTAACTCGGTCTTGGAGTGCTTGAAGTCGAATCGCTGCCGAATCTCCTTCAGGGTTTGATCCACCACGTTCTTCATTTCCTGCATATCCACGCGCGACACAACATCGAATGAGAACTGATCCGCCACCGGAACGCCTCCCCGTCAACACCACGATCGATCTAACAGCAGCCGTTGATGGGAAACTGCGATCCTCCGCACGCTGTCGGATGCGCCCGCGCGGCCGACCCGCCCCCCATCACGACCACTTCGCTGCTGGTGAAGGGCCGCTTCAAGACCAGGTACCCGTACCATTGCACCGCGCTATCCGCCAGCGCGATGACCGCCAATGACGCCACGGCTGCGACCAGCCCGGCGTCCAGATAAAGCGCAACCGCTTCTCCCGCCTCGCGGGCCATAGCCGCCTTCCCCAGAAACAGACCAAACATCTCATAGCAGCCGGTCAGCGTGATTGCGCCGACGAAGACCATCGGCACTGATGTCACCCACAAGAATCGCCATTTCCGCATCTTAATCAGCACCGTCGTCCCGATACACAGCGCCAATGTCCCCAGCAACTGATTCGCCGCGCCGAACATCGGCCAGATTGTCGAGATGCTCCCAGTCGCGATGAGATATCCCCACGCCACGACGACTGCGGCGCTGCTGGCGATCACCCCGGGCCACCAACCGATGTGCCCCAACGGCGCATAGACCCGCCCGCCCAACTCCTGGATCAGATACCGCGCCACGCGGGTGCCGGTGTCGATGGTCGTCAAGATGAACAACGCTTCAAACACCAGCGCGAACTGATACCAATACGCCATCAGGCCGGCCATACCGGGCAAGGCCGCGAAGATGGACGCCATGCCAACTGCCAGCGACACGGCGCCACCGGGCCGACCGGCCACCTCGACCTCGACCAGCCGCGAGAGGTCCTGAAGACGTGCAACGGGAAACCCCATCGCCGCCAGCGCATCGGCGGACAGCGTCGTGTTGATCGCCAGGTAGTCGCCGGGGATCAACACCGATGCCGCGATCAACGCCATCACTCCGACGAAACTCTCGAGCAACATCGCGCCGTAGCCTATCGGCGCATGCGACTCGCGTTCGATCATTTTCGGTGTCGTGCCGGATGAGACAAGCGAATGAAAGCCGGAGATCGCCCCGCATGCGATCGTGATGAAGAGAAATGGGAATAACGCGCCGGGAATGATCGGCCCGCCGCCGTGGGCGAACGCCGTGAGGCGAGGCATTTCCACCGTCGGAGCCATCGCGATCACGCCTAGGGCGAGCAACGCCACGACGCCCAGCTTCATGAACGTCGACAGATAGCCCCTGGGGACCAGCAGCATCCACCCTGGCAGAACCGAGGCGAGAAACCCGTACCCGGCCAGCAACCATACCAGCGTGGATCGTTTATATTCGAACCAGTGTGCAACGGATGATTGCGCCACAACCCGCCCCAAGATCACCGAGGCGATTAACAGCACTACGCCCAGCGCCGACACCTCGCCCACCCGACCGGGTCGGAATTTCTGGAGATAAGAGCCCATGAGGAAGCCGATCGGGATCGTCATCGCGATGGTGAAGGTCCCCCACGCATTACGATGCAAGGCGTTCACCACCGCAAATCCCAGACCGGCCAACGCCACGATGACGATAAACAGCACGGCCGCCGCCGTCGCGGTACCGGTCACGGTCCCCAACTCGTCGCGCGCGATCTCCGGCAACGAGCGGCCGTTTCGCCGCATGGAGGCGACCAGAATAACGAAGTCCTGGACCGCGCCAGCCAGCACGGCGCCGATCACCAGCCAGAGAAACCCGGGCAGATAACCGAACTGGGCCGCCAGCACCGGACCCAGCAGCGGCCCCGCTCCGGCGATCGCCGCGAAGTGATGACCGAACAAAATGTACCTGTTGGTGGGATGAAAGTTGACGCCATCGTTCAGGCGGTGCGCCGGGGTGATGCGCAGATCATTCAGTTCGACCACCCGGCGTGCCAGCCAACGACCGTAGAACCGAAACGCCAACACATAGAAGCAGGCCGCCGCGACAACCAGCCACAGGCCGTTCACCCGTTCGCCGGGGTTCACGATACCGGCGACGAAGCCGAATGCCACGGCGCACACCGTCGCGGTCAAAACCCAGACGAACGCCTTCAACGCCTTCATGCGGCGTATCCTAACAAGGCGTCAGATACCTGTAAATGGGAGCCGACGTCCGGCGACTCAGACCCTCCGGCACGATGAAACGAGCGGGCAAGTGCTCTCGCCCTCTCCAACCGGCGATCAGTGATCATGGCCCGACCCGAACCGGTTCCCTCCGGTATCCCAACGCGGCGAGGCACAGCAATCCGATCGCAATCCACACCAACTCCCGAAATCGTCGCAACAGCGCGAAGGTGATGCCCGTGACTTCGCTGTACCCGAAAGCGGTGAGGAGCAGCAGATTGCCGCCGTCCTGGGCGCCCAAGCTGCCGGGGATGAAGAACGTCCCGCCTTTAATGAAAACGGCAAGCGCTCCGATGGAGACAGCCGACAGAAGCTCAGCCGGCCCGCCCAAATAATAAATCATGACGTACACCTCCAACGCTTCGGCCAGCCATCCCAGGAAGAACATGCCTGTCGAGGAATAAAACCCGCGCCGATTGCGCGTATAAAATTCGAGGATCGTCTTGTCCAGGGACCGCAGTTTGTCCTCTCGCGCCTCAAGATAGGCGACATTGACGCCCAGTGCGCGCAGTCTCGTCAGCAGCCATGTAAAAATGCCCCGGCGCTGCACCATAATGAATGCCGCCGCCCCGAACGCGAGCAGGCCGACACTCACGAAAGCCGCCAGAACGGTCTGCCCCGATGAGCTCGCTCCCTCGAGCGACCAAAAAGCGAGCGCCACGCCGAGGAGGATAAAGCACACCTGGGCAACCGTCATCGTCGTCTTGGCGATCACAACCGATGCAAGCCCCTCCACCATCGGGATCCGATGCCGCTTAAGCAGATAGGCCTTGAGCGGCTCGCCGCCGAGGTACGCCGTCGGCGTGGTCATGTTCACGACCTCGCCGGCCGTTCGGATCACCAGCAAGCGCCAGAACGGCACGGCAGCCGCACCGGGACCCAGCGTCAG
Organism: Nitrospira calida; assembly: GCF_976986435.1. NCBI lineage: Bacteria > Pseudomonadati > Nitrospirota > Nitrospiria > Nitrospirales > Nitrospiraceae > Nitrospira > Nitrospira calida. The sequence continues at coordinate 606,047 of NZ_OZ335950.1, read as the reverse complement.
CCGCCAGCCGTAGGCTTCCAACACATACATCGCCGCCGACGGAAGGAGCATGACGCTTAGTGCCCCGGGGCCGAGCCGCGCCGCCGCGTCATAGATTCGACCTGGCCCGATATGCCAAACGAGCGCGACGAGCGTGAGAAGCCCGAGGAGCAGGAGAAAGAGTTTAACCACGCGAGCCCAGCGAAGGGCGGATGACCCACAGCAGAATCATCCAGAACGCCGTCGACCCGATCGCCGCCAGCCACAAGAACCAGTCGAGCTTGCCGAGCAGCGCAAAGAGCAGCACGACGACCGAGAAATCGCGGCTGGCCACATTCTTGAGCAAGAAATTCGACCAGGCCGCCTGGACGGGATTGTTCCAACCGCGGATTGTACGGATCCGTTGGACACGGCGCACGAGCCAGAACGAGCAAGCGTTCCCCAATATCGCGGCCGCGCCCAGAGCCAACGGGATCCACGCACCGTGGCCCTCACCATGTTGGGTATACGCCCCCCAAGCGATGCCGGCGAAGATCGCCATATGGACGACGTTGTCGGCGGTGATGTCCAGCCAAGCGCCGAGCGGCGACTCGGCGAAGGTCAGCCGAGCTACTTCGCCGTCGCAGCAATCGATGACCGCCGCCAGTTGAAACAGCAGCGCGGCGCCCACGCCGGCCGCGTAGCCGCCGACGGCGAACCCCGCCGCCGCCGTCAAACCGACGACCGTGGAGACGACCGTCACAACGTTGGGGGAAAACCGCAGCGCAAGAAACAGCTTGGTGAAGAGCTTCGAGACCTTCCGGTTGAAATGGCGATCCACGAAGCCTTCGAACTCGCCTTTCAAGGACTGGAACAAGGTCCGCTCGGCCGCTTTCACGCCGGACGCATCCCGCACATCCTGATACCACTGTCCGGATCCCGCTTGCGCGGGCACGACTTTAACCCGGCCGTCAAGGACGGCCTGCTCCAGAATGCGCCTGATCGGATGGGACGTGGACGGTCTTGCGACAGCCGCCAGACTCGAGCGGGAACTCGACGACGGATCCGGCTGGAGCGCAGTGCCGAGCCGGCCGGCCGACACAACCAGAAGATCGGCTGCGATGCACCCCCCGGTCTGTTCCTGAGAAACGGCCAGCGAGACCAGGCGATCCGCCTCATACCGAACGAGAGGGTTGCCGGGGTTCCCCTGTCGCCACGAGTCTGCGGCGCTATACACGACCAGCGCAGCTTCCCCCTCCTGCAGCCCATCGCACAGCCGCTCGATCAATCCCTTGGAGAAAACCGCCTGCACGCTCGCAATCAGGCAGAACCCTTTCACGTCCTCGGCCAACGCCTCCCAGGTTCGCGGATCATCCGGCGGAAATTCGCGGATTGGTCTCCATCGCACCGGAACGGTCACCGTCGGGCCTTGACGCAATGTCCGCCTAAGGGCTTCCTCCTCGCAGCCGGCCAGGACGATCACTTGATTGATCCCCGCACGCTCAAGCGTTAAGACCGCGCGCTGAAACAACGTGAGCCCTCCGACCTTGGTCAGCGGACCGATGTTTTCGGACAGGCTCCTTCTTCTATCGGCGAACAGGCCCGTCGTCGTCAGCAGGATCGCCGTGGTCAGCCCCTGTATATCCGTTCGCTTCTGAACCGCGCTTCCACCCATGCTTCACGCAACGTCGTCCGTCAAACGTCACTCGCGCGGAGATGCACAGGACGCCCTCGCTTGGCGATCGACGGTCGATGATCCCGCCGCCCTGTTTCTATTCCAGCTTCGGTAAGATGTCCCGCTCCGCCCGCACGACATCTTCGGGAAAATCGATCTCGATCCACGGCAGGCCGCCGATTTTCTCGCACCCCACCGTGACGTCCCGAAAGAATTCCAATAGGCCGTCTTCATACTCCATGTCCCACAGACCCCGATCCACATAGCCTTTGAGGGAGTTCACCAGGTGTTGCGCGTCACGGTGCCGGACTTTCAGGAATCCCACCCCCTCGCCCGCATAATCATACTGCAAGGGCATCTGCTTGGTCAGCGCGATCACCCGCCCCCCGCGCACTACGACCATGCATTCCTCTCCCCGCTGCAAGACCGTCTCGTCCATCAGCAACGCGTTGGGCCACGGCGAGCGGACCAGCCGCCGAAGGATCTCCCGATGAAACAGCACGTCCGCGTCCATGATGAGCGCGTCGTCGTCCAGTTCTGTCCGGGCCAGCCACAGAGACGAGATGCTGCCGCGATGGTACTGCTCGTTGACGAGATAGGTGATGCGAACGCCGCAACAAGCCGTTCCCGCAACAGCCCTGATCATGTCTTGCTTATATCCGACCACAATCGTCGCTCGCCTGACGCCCGAGCTTCCCAGGGCATCCAGAGACCGCAGAAGGAGCGAGCGCCCGCCGAATTCGATGAGGCACTTCGGGCGATGCTGCGTAATGGACCACAGCCGTTTACCGACTCCGGCTGCGAGGATGACGGCTTTCATGTGCGAACGGCCGCGCTCTCCAGAACACGCTCAAAGGCCTGCAGAAACTCTTCGATCTGCTGAGGCGCCAGGGCGCCCATATTCGCGACGCGGAAGATCTTGCCTTCCAGTTGCCCCTGGCCGGCGTAGATGACGTAGCCCTGCTCCTTCAGCCGATCGTGCAGGGTCTGGTAGGCCAACCCCGTGGGGAGATAGTAGGACGTGACTGTGTTGGATTGCAGCTCTGGCGGGAGCACCGGCTTGATACCTAGCGCGCTCATCCGCCGGCGGATGAGTGCCGCCGCCTTCGCGTACCGTTGAATCCGGTTCGCCACCCCCTCTTCCAACAGTTCGTTCAACGCCTCATCGAACGCATAGTACAACTGAACCGCTGGCGTGAAGGGAATCGCCTCCCTGCCTTCCTCGTCGAAATAATGGGTGAGATGGAGGTACCAGGAGCGTTTCGGATAACCCTTCATCCGTTCCATAAATCCCCGTCGGACCAAAACAAACGACACCCCGGGAAACCCCTGGATGCACTTTCCCGCCGTTCCGGCCACCATATAGATATGCGATCCGGCGATGTTCAACGGTTCGCCCGCCAGACCGCTCACGGAATCCAGAATGAAGACCCGATTCTGGCCGTCCACCACGTCCGCGATCTCTTTGACCGGGTTGATCAAGCCGGTCGTCGTTTCGTGATGCACCATGGCAACCGCGTGGACCTCGGGATGCTGCCGGAGCGCCACCCGGAGCTTTTCTGGATCAGGCCGCGTTCCCCATTCCAATTTGAACTCCGACACGCCGAGGCGGTGGAGCCCCACTATGTTGGAAATTCGTTCGCCGTATACCCCGTTGTTGACGACCAGGATCCGCTTCCCGTGGGGAATCGAGGAGAGGACCGCGGATTCGACCGCAGCCGTGCCTGATCCTGTCAGGATGATCGCCGCATATTCGGACTCGGCCCCCGGCACGAACGCCTTCAGGAGTTTCTGGCGGATGCCGCGTAGCAAGTCCGCGAACTCGGATTCGCGATGGCAGATATCCGGGCGGCTAAGCGCCTGCCGCACCCGCTCAGACACGTTGACGGGACCAGGATTCAGCAAAATCATAAAAGCCTCTGGCACCAGGCGATGGGTGGAAGGCTATGGGCAGAGGGAACATCCGTCCTTCAGCTTATAGCCTATAGCCCTTAGCCCATGATATTCATGCAATCGCCTTCATAAACCGCCTGGTGATCTCGGGCGGCTCCAGCATCACGCGGCCCGCGTCTTCCGCCATCTCATTGACCTTCACGAGCAGGAAACTCGGGCCGTCTTTCTCCAGCATGTCTTTGAACTCGTACACCAGATCTTCGCGTTCGCGCACCCGTTCGACGTTCACATACCCGGCCGCTTTCGCCACTAGGTCCAGCCGCACGACATTCGAGATCGTCGGCTGGTTACCCGTACTGCCGTAGACTTCGTTGTCGAAGACGATGTGCACAAAGTTCTTAGGACGCAGCGCCCCGACCGTCGCCAACGTCCCCAGACCCATCAGGACATTCCCGTCGCCGTCGAAGATCACAACCTTTTTATTCGGCTTTGCCAAGGCCACGCCCAATCCAATGGCCGGCGCCATCCCCATCGATCCGATCATGTAGAAATGCGTCGGGCGATCAGCGATTTTGAACGCTTCACGGGACGGAAAGCCGTTGCAGATGATCACCGGTTGATCGGTGAGCAACTCCAACGCCGCCGCGATCGCCTGAGCCCGGCTGATAAGCGTGCCTTGTTCCGGTCTCATTCGAATTCCCTTTGTCAACCGTCAACCGGCAATCACCCTCCGATGATCGACGATTGACGAATGGCCACTGACGCACGGTGCCTTCACGGCTGCAGCCCCCTTACCACACCCTTCTTGATCAGCAGGGCCACCGGAATGCTCTGTTGCATAAGGGTTTCCGCTACCCACTTCAGATCATTCATGACCGCCTGTTCCGACAGCGTCCGATGCGGGATCCGCACTGTGTCCAGCAATTGCGTCATGGTCTGCCCCATAACCAAGTGTTCCGGCGCGTCTTTGCCTTGGAAACCCCGCCACGAGACGATTAAGAGACAGGGCTGGCGGTAAATCAGATTGAGCGAGATCAGGGTGTTCAGCGAGGTGCCCAGCCCGGAGTTTTGCATCAACACCGCCGGGATCTTGCCCGCCATATAGGCGCCGGCCGCCATGGCGACGGCCTCGTCTTCCCGCACCGCTGGCACATAAAGGCGCCGCTCCAGGAGTTCGGCGATAATTCCGCCCAGGATGGAATCCGGCACGCCGGTGAAAAAATTGACCCCCATATCCTGGAGCGCCTGAACGAACGTATCGCTTTCGATCACATCCACCCCGCCAGAGAGGCCTCGTGCAAGTCCGCAAAAAAGCGGGTCGCATTATAGCCAAGCATCGGGTCATTCTCAACCAAGGGGGAGTTGCGTTGCCGTCACGCCCATGGTAGCGTGCTCCTGCAATGCAGGAACGTGGCTGCACGGTTTTGATCCGACACCTTCACATCAGCGTCGCGCTCGCCTGCGGACTGATCGCCGTCGGGTGGCTCGTTCCGCAGTTCGGCCTTCTACCGGCCCACGCCGTCGTTACAATGGTGAACGACCCCAAAGGCTTTCACGACATTCCCTGGGGCCTCCCACTCGCTAGCATCCCCAGCCTCACGCTGACCCACGCCGGCATGCTGATCCAAGATTATGAATGGAAGAACGGTCCGCCCAAGCTCGGTGACACGCCCGTCGACAGCATGCGATTCTCCGCCGTCGAGGGGAAGTTCGCGCGGGTCATGATCCGTTACCGCGGGCAGAAAACCCATGAGCAAGTGCTAACCTATCTGCAAACCCGCTTTGGTCGCATCGAGCGCATTCCGGGGCAGATGCTGCGCGGTTTGAGCCAGCAATACACCTGGCGGGGCACGGATACCGAGATCAATCTGATCTATGAGGCCAACGGCGAGCGTGGCTTCGTCTTTTTCGAGAGCCGCACGCTGGCGCCACGGTTCAACGAAGGAATGTCGGAAACCGGCGAATGAATCGCCTGCGACGGAACCGACAGCGGACTTCTGAAACTGGCCGAGAAGAGACGAGAAGAGAATAGCGGAAGGCCGGTGACAAGTTGCGCATCGCTCTGGGCATATGGCGCGCGTGAAGCCCGTCCCGGAGCAGGATCGAACGCAACCGACAAGGGTGCAGACATGGATGCTTTCTTGACGCATCGCCCGATCCAGCACCTGATCCCCCCCTCCGGCCCGGCTCGGCTCTCCTCTACAGCCGTCGTCTTCTTATCAATCTTCTTCTTCGCGGGATTTTTGCTCACCGCATCGCCCGCCAGCGCCGTACCCATGACCAACGATCCCAACGGGTTCGAAGGTATCCCTTGGGGGGCCGTCTTTTCCGAGACCGCCAACTTTGTGGTGGCCGAGGAAGCGGGGCGCATCAAGGGCTATGAACTCAAGGGCGGACCCCCGCCGTTAGGCCCCATCGTCATCGACTCCATGCGGTTCATGACCGTCGACGGGAAATTCGCACGGGTCATCGTCAAGTATCATGGAAGCGACACCCATCAGAGAGTCGTCGAGTATCTCCAGGCGAGGTTCGGTCCTCTCGATGCGACACCGGGACAAATCGCCGGCGGCGCGTTTCAGGAGTATGCATGGCAGGGCGACGAAAGTCAGATCAGTTTGACCTACAACAAGCGACGAGACCTTGGGGTCATCTTCTTTGAAAGTCGGGCCCTGGCATCCTCTTTCGCCGAAGGGATGATGCCGATCCCCGATCTCGGCGGCGCGACGTATTAATCATCGAATTGCGTGCACACACGAGGTAGCGCTATGAACACCTTCTTGCTTCCGCGGCCTTCGCTTTACGCGCACGCCATCCTCGACCGGACCACGCGTGCGCGGACAACCAGTCCTTTGTTCCTGCTCCTCGCCGGGCTTGCGTCATTTCTTCTTGAATCACCGGCCGGGGCCGTGCCCATGACCACCGATCCCAAAGGATTCGAAGGCATCCCCTGGGGCGCGACATTCTCGGAGACGGCCACATTTGTGAAAGTCGAAGAAAGCGGGCGATTCCAGACTTACGAATTGAAAGCGGGAGTGCCGCCGCTTGGCGGGGTCTCGGTGGACTCGATGCGGTTTACGACCGTGGACGGAAAATTCGCCCGCGTCACGGTCCGCTACCATGGTCAGGCCGAGCACGACCGAATCATAGCGTACCTCGAATCCCAGTACGGTCCCCTGGATCGGACACCCGGTCAGATCGCGGCCGGGGCCGTGCAACTTTTCTCCTGGAGCGGACCGATGACCGAGGTCACGCTCCGCTACCGAGGGCGGGAGAGTCAGGGTATTATTTTCTTCGAGAGCCAGTCGCTGCGCTCCTCATTCACCGAAGGCGCTTCCTCCACCGCGCAGTGATGGAAGCGCACTGCAGTGCGGACCCGACGAAACTTTTCATTGACAAGCGGCGAGCGTTTTCGCAAGATGCGTCCCCATGCATAACGCCACGAAGCTCCGCCGTCTCCTGCAACGCCCGGGTATCATCAAAGCCGTCGGCGCCCACGATGCACTCAGTGCGAAGCTGATCGAGCGCGCCGGCTTCGACGCTGTTTGGGCCAGCGGGTTCGCCATCTCCGCCTCCCTCAAGTGCCTCCCCGACGCGAGCTTCATCACCTCAACCGAACAGCTCGAGGTCGAGCGCAATATGGCCGAGGCCGTCACCATTCCGATCATCGCCGACTGCGACACGGGCTACGGAAACGCGCTGAACGTGATGCGGACCGTCACCGACCGGGAACGGGCCGGCGTGGCGGCTATCTGCATCGAGGACAACGTGTATCCGAAACGGTGCAGCTTCTACGCCGGTGTCCGCCGCGAGCTGGTCCCGATCGAAGAACACTGTGGAAAGATCAAGGCCGCCAAGGCGGCGCAGACGGTGCCCGACTTCGTGGTGATCGCCCGGACCGAAGCGTTGATCGCCGGGTGGGGACGGGAGGAGGCGCTGAAGCGGGCCGAGGCTTACGCGGAAGCGGGGGCCGATGCGGTGCTCATCCACTCGAAGTCGCCGACCTTCGACGAACTCAAAGCAGTCGCGAAAGCCTGGTCCGGCCGCATTCCGCTGGTCGTCGTGCCAACGATCTTCGATCAAGTGACCGCCGCCGAACTCGAAGACGCCGGGTTTAAGATCGTGATCTATGCCAACCAACTGGTCCGGGCCAGCATCAGGGCGATGCAAGACGCGCTCGACCTCATCAAACGGGACACGCGGCCGGGATCCGTTAACGACCGGATCGTCGCGCTCAAGGACGTGTACGAGATCGTCGGCGTGCCGCAGATGGAAGAGGACGAGCGGCGCTTCTTGCCGGTCGGCGGCGAGAGGATCACGGCCATCATCGCAGCCGCCGGCTTCGAGAAACAATTGCTGCCGCTGATCGAGGACAAGCCGAAGTGTCTCCTGGACATCAAGGGCAAGACGATTCTCGAACGGCAGATCGCCGCCTTGAACGAGTGCAACATCAAGGACATTGTTTTGATCAGGGGCTATAAGAAGGAAGCCATCGCCCTGCCCAATATCCGGTATTACGACAACGATCGCTACGAAGAGACGGGCGAGCTGTATTCGCTCTTCTGTGCCGAGAACGAGATGAAGGGCCGCACGATCGTTCTGTACGGCGACATCATCTTCGAAACCGCGGTGCTGGAGAAATTGCTGAAAAGCCCGGCGGACATTACGCTGGTGGTGGACCTGGCGTGGCACGACGAGACACAGCGGGGAAGGCCACCGATCCACCTCAATCCGGACCTGGTCATGCTCCAAGACCCGCCGGGGAAAAGCTACCTGTACCGCTACGTTATGCCGGACGAACAGAATCGCGTCATCAAAATCGGCCGGCACCTGCCGCCGGACCAGGCGCACGCGGAGTTCATCGGTATGGCGATGTTCTCGGAAAACGGCATCAAGGCCTTCACCGAGTGCTACCGCCAGGCGATGGGCAAGTACCGGAGCAGGGGCTTCCACGAGTCTGGCAGTTTCCTCAAAGCCTCCCTGACCGATTTGATTCAGGAACTCATCGACACCGGCCACACGGTCAACTGCGTCCCCATCTTTAAAGGCTGGATGGAAGTAGACTCCTTTGAAGAGTACCAGAAAGCCTGGGCCAAACTGCGGCAGTAAGCTTCGTTCGGCTGCCCGCCGGTACGCGCCTCCTCACCGATTGGATCGACATCCCAATAGTCGCGCCGCTTGTTGGGCGCGGGAATCCTGTGATAGCATGCCAAGTGAGTAAACACTTACTCACTTGACCGGTATGGCACGCAACTCCAACGGGGCCCGCGCCTCATCCCGCGAACGGCAGGCCAGCTTGATCGCCGCCGCGGCCTCGCTCTTTGCCGCCAAAGGCTTCAAGGGAACGACGACTAAGGAAATCGCCAGGGCCGCTGGGGTGAGCGAAGCGCTGGTGTTCAAGTACTTTCCCAACAAGCGCGCGCTCTACGCCGCGATTCTGGCCGAAAAGGCAAGCCTCTCCGAGCTGCTCGAAGCGGTGGAGGAGGCGGCGCGGAAGCGCGACGATGTCAGGGTCTTCACGCTGATCGCCGGCTACCGTATCCGGCCCGGCGCCGACCCGACCTTGATGCGGCTGCTTCTCTTCAGCGCGCTGGAGGGTCACGAGTTGTCAGACATGTTTTTTCGCAAGCACCATCGCGTCTTTTACGACTACCTGGCGGGCTACATCAAACAACGGATCAGAGACGGCGAGTTCCGCAGCGTGAATCCACTCCTGGCCGCGCGGGCGTTCATCGGCATGATCGTGTACCATCGCCTGCTGCACGAACTCTTTCATGTTCCCGTCCAACACCCGCACGATGAAATCGTCTCCACCTACGTCACGCTGTTCCTAGACGGGCTGAGGGTCCGCCGATCGAACGGCAGGGCATTGCGACGCAGGGTACCATGAATCGCGTCAGACAACATCCCATTTTGACCCTCGCGGCGCTGCTGGTCGCGGTCGTCGCAGGGCTGGTTGTCTTCCGGTTGACCACCAGCAGCGCAAAGGGCGACGGCCGGAAGGGCCGCGTGATCACGGTCGGAACGGTCACGCCGATCCGGCAGGATTTGGATGTGCGGCTCACGTACACGGCGGACCTCACGCCCAACCAGGTGGTGAACCTGTTCTCGCGCGTGGACGGCTATATCTCTAAGATTCACGTGGACAAGGGCGATTTCGTCAAAGCCGACCAGTTGCTGGTCGAAATCGACCACACCGATTTCATCCACGCGGTCAACCAGGCCAAGGCCAACCTGGCGGCGGCTCGTGCGCGGGTCGCGCAACAGGAGGCCACTCTCCGGAACGCCAAACTGACCCTCGACCGCATGCAAGCCCTCATCAAGGACCAGTTCGTCTCTCAGCAGGATTTGGACAACGCGCAGGTCAATTACGACGCGGCCGTCGCACAGATGGACACGTTTCGCGCACAAGTCCGGCAGATGGAGGTCGCACTGGCCCAGGCCCAGACCAACTTAACGTATTCCTATATCCGGGCACCCTTCGCCGGATACGTGGCCGAGCGCAACCTGGACCCCGGGGCGTATGTCAGCGGGGCGACCGCGAGTACCAGCACCTTTTCGCGGGGAATTCTTAGTCTGCATGATATTGAGACCGTGCGCACGTTGATCGAAGTGGTCGAAAAAGACGTGCCGCTCGTAAAGATCGGGCAGAAAGCGGAGATCAGAGCCGAGGCGTATCCGGATCGGATCTTTGAGGGGACCGTCACCCGAGTGGTCCAGGCGCTGAACCGCGCGACGCGCACGATGACCGTGGAAGTCGACCTGCCCAATCCCGACCACGCGCTCAAAGGCGGGATGTTCGCCCGCGTCGAAGTGATCGTCGGCACGCATCCGAACGCGGTGCAGATTCCGCTGGACGCGCTGACCCGTCTCGAAGACCTTCAGTACGTCTACGTTGTCCGCGAAGGGAAAGCCCGCCGCGTTCCAGTTGAGGTCGGAAATCGGGTCGAGAACCGCATCGAGGTGACGAAAGGCCTGTCAGGCGACGAGGAGATCATCGTCTCGGGGAAGGACCTGGTCACGGACGGCACCGCGGTCCAGACCAGACCGCTTGATACCGAGAAACGTGAGACGTGATGCGGTACGTGCAAACGAGGCGCGAGAACATGCTCGCGAAGCCATCCACCACCTATGACGCATCACCGGGACCCTTTGCATTCCGCCGCGCAATAGGCGCCCTGCGTCACGCCTTCGAATTATGTGGCTGACCCTTCTCGCGCTCAGAAATCGCATCGGGATTTTGATGCTGTCGCTGGCGATGGTCGTGTTGGGCGCGACCTCCCTGGAACGGTTGCCCGTCGACCTGTTTCCTAACATCCAGGTCCCGGTGGCCTTCGTCGGCGTCATCTACAAAGGCGCGCCGCCGATCGACATCGAACAGAGCGTCGTCTATCCCATCGAGAAAGCCGTCAGCTCCGCCTCCAACGTCGAGCATGTCGAATCGTTTTCCAAGCAAGGCATCGGAGCGGTGCAGATTTGGTTCAACTGGGGAGCCGACATCAACGTCGGTCAGATGGAAGTAATGCAGCGCGTCACGCAGATTCTGAATCAACTGCCGCCCGGCATTCTGCAGCCGTTCATCGTCAAGTTCGATGTGTCCAACATCCCCGTGGCATTCGTGACGGTCTCCGGCGGCAACCTGGACGAACGCGCACTGTACGACCTCGCTTATAACACCATCGCCCCGCAGATCGAACAGATCGCCAACGTCGCCGCGGCGACGGTCGAGGGCGGCAAGATCCGCCAGATCAACATTAACCTCGACCCAGCTCTCCTGCAAGCCCGGGGGTTGTCGATTCTCGACGTCGTCAAGGCCGTCAAAGCAGCGAACCTCATCCTGCCCTCGGGCGACATCAAAGCCGGTAATCTGGACTACAACGTCTTCACCAATACTCAGTTCAAGACCATCGAGCCGATCGCGGACGTGGTCGTCAAGGTCAACCAGCAGGGAAATCCGGTGCGGGTGCGCGATCTCGGCGTTGTCACGGACTCATCGGACATTCAGACCAACATCGTGCGCACGGACGGCCAGCGGTCGGTCTACCTCCGGGTGAACAAGCAGCCGGTGGCCAACACGGTCGAGGTCGTCGACGCGCTCCGGCGGGCGATTCCGAAGATGGTAGGCATTCCGCCCGGCGTGAAGCTGGGCATCTCCTTTGATCAGTCCGTGTACATCCGGCAATCGATCAAGAACCTTGGCGAACAGGCCCTGCACGGCTCCGTGCTCGCCGCCGCCGTGATTCTGGTGTTTCTCCGCAACCTGACCAGCACGCTGATCATTTTCGTCGCGATCCCGCTCTCAATCATGGTGACGTTCATCGTGCTCTACTTCACGGGGCAGACGCTCAACGTCTTCACGCTGGGCGGGCTCGCCCTGGGCGTCGGGCGTCTGGTGGACGATTCGATCGTGGAACTGGAGAACATCCAACGCCACCTCAACGCCAATCCCCGTCGGTGGGAGGCCATTCTCGACGCCGCGCGCGAGGTGGCCATGCCGATTTTCGCCTCCACCGTCACGACCGTCGTCGTTTTTCTTCCCATCTTTTTCGTCGTGGGCATCGCCAAGCTGCTGCTGATTCCCCTGACGTTCACGATCGCCGTCGCGCTGTTCACCTCGTTCTTTGTCTCGCGGACCGTCACCCCCGCGCTCTGCTACAAGTTCCTCAAACCGGAACGCGAAGCGCACCGCGCCATGCCCGCGTGGTTCGTCCGCGTCATGGACTGGAGCCGTAGCCGGTATGAAGCGTTGGATCAGGGCTATGAACGGAGCTTGCGGTGGGTTCTGGCCCACCGCCGCACGCTGATCGCCACGATCGTCCTGTTGTTTTTCGGTTCGCTGGCCTTGCTGCCTCACATCGGAACCGAATTTCTTCCCGTGACGGACGAGAGCCAATTTCGGATCGTGCTGCGCGCACCAGTGGGTCAACGGGTCGAGAAGACGGAGCGACAGGTGGCGGAGGTCGAACGGGTCTTGCGGGAAAACATCCCGCCCGACGAACTGGAGACCATCGTGTCCAGCACCGGCGTGCTGGCGCAGGGCCGGTCGTCGCTTTTCAACCCCAACACCGGCCCGCACACTTCGATCATCCAGGTCTATCTGAAGCCTCCGGACAGGCGAAAGCGCAGCCAGATTCAAATCATGAACGACGTGCGGCCCAAAGTGGTGTCGCTCTTCCCCGGCGTCGCCATGTTTTTTGACCCTGGTGGGTTGGTGAAGCGGGTGACCAGCTTTGGCTCGCAGAAGGCCGTGGACGTGGAAATCTACGGGTATGAGTTGGACAAGGCGCGGGACGTCATCCGGCAGGTCGAGGCGATCATGCACCAAACGCCCGGCCTCGCGGATATCGAAGTCAGCCGGGAAGAAAACTATCCCGAGGTGAACGTCCTTGTGGATCGCGAGAAGGCCGCGCTGCTCGGCATCAGCGAAACCGATGTGGCGAATGCCGTGCTGTTTTCTTTGAACGGGAACGGCCAGACCGACCCGATCATCTACACCGACCCACAAAACGGCAACGAATACTACATCAGCGCCTGGCTCGCCGAGGAATACCGGAAGGACCTGACCGATCTGGAAAACATCGTCCTGACGACCAAGAACGGCGAACCGGTCCTGCTGAAGAACGTAGCGTCGCTGAAGCTCAACGCGGGACCCGTGAAGATCGACCGCAAATACTTCCAGCGGGTGGTGCACATCACGGCCAACCCGGTCAACCGCGACCTCGGTTCGATCGCCGCCGATCTGGAGACGGCCTTCGCCGCGCTGCAGTTGCCACCGGGCTTCAGCATCCGGTTGGCCGGCCAGATCCAACAGCAACGGGAGACCTTCGAAGGCCTGATCTTCGCCAGCGCCCTGGCGTTGATCTTGGTCTATATGGTGATGGCCGCCCAGTTCAAATCCCTACTTGACCCCTTCATCATCATGTTTTCAGTCCCCATGGGCTTCCCCGGCGTCATTCTGATCCTGTTCCTCACAAACACCACGCTGTCCACCACCTCCATGATGGGCGTCATCATGATGCTGGGCATCGTGGTGTCGAACGGCGTCCTGCTGGTGGACTACACCAACGTCCTGCGCCGGCGGGGCACTTCGCTGCGCGACGCGGTCGTCCTCGCTGCCCGCACCAGGTTGCGGCCGATCCTCATGACCTCGCTGGCGACGGTCTTCGGCCTCCTGCCGATGGCCATCGGACTCGGCACGGGCGGCGAGACTAACGCGCCGCTTGCCCGCGCCGTCGTCGGCGGGCTCAGCGTCTCGACCGTTCTGACGCTCTTTCTGATTCCGACGTTGTACCTGATTTTGGAGGAGCGTTTCCCCCGCAGGCTGGAGGAAGACCTGTCCGACACGAGCGGAAACGGACGATCGCTCCAACCAGCCGAACTGCCTACGCCGGTCCTTCGTTGACGGGAATTACCGCACGGTGGGAAACAAGGCTTTGAGATGGAGTACTAAGCCGATGTCGCCGCTGATCCGCAAGCGCCCGGACATCGCGACCGAAGCGCCGTCAAGCTGGCCGTTTAAGATCTGAAGACAATCTTCGCCGGACATGGAGAAGATGACGTGCGGATCGGGATGGACGCCCGGACGCACCGCGCAGGCGCCGTCGTGAATCTCCACATAGTACTGCCCGCCCTGAGGTCCGCTCAAATCGAACTGATAGACAGCTGCCAGCCCCTCCGCCGCTTCGGCATCGAACTTGCCCGGCAGCGCATCGAAGAACTCCTTGACCGTTTGCGGCTTCATCATCCCCAGATCCTTGGACAAGACAGAACGCGTTTAGCTTGTGCGGCTCGCCGAGCGAGCCGCAGATGGGGCGGCACTATAAAGCAGCCCCCAGACCATGTCCAGATTTTCACAGGATCGGTCGTTGACAAATTCTCGACCCCTTCGCGAGAATGCCTGTTATGCTCGAAACTCCGTCCGACCAGCCGGGCGAGCCGACTGGCTCGCCCGTCGATCTTCCCGATCGACTCTGCACCTGGTGCAGGGTTCCCATGCGAAAGCGCCTCGTCGGCAAAGGGAGGTTCATCCATTACGTGTGCCCCCGGTGCGTATTCCAGCATACGACCAAGCGCACCGCCTCCGAGAACGCGTAATCGCGGGACGGGTTTCCCCTTCGAGTTCCTCTTCGCGGAGACATGCACACGGCGGAACGCCGTCGGTTACGCACAGAGGAGACCAGCCGGTGTTCCTCTCGCACGCGATTCACGCAACATGCCGTAGGTGTAGACTGCCAGATTCATAAATTGATAGGATAGATGATGTTAGAGAACCCGCTGATCCCGGCAAGGGGATCCGGAGCAGATTTGAGGGCTTGTTGTGGCGGACTCGGACACACGTCGAGACGCTGGCGAATCGTCCCCGCCGTCGTATCGAAGACAATGGCCGCGCGGCGCGCTCGTGACGTCCTGTTCTTATTTCCTGACCGATACGAGCAATCCCGGCTCCGTCCGATACTTGCAAGGCAATGCGCTCTCAATCAACGTGAGTTCCGGTGGCATGTTGTTGCTCGTAGGCCATCCCGCACAAGAACGCCAGATCCTGGAAATCCGCGTGCCGACACCGGCCGGCACGACGATCCCGACGCTCGCCGAAGTCCGCTGGTCCAAATCAATCCCTGTTGAGGAAGGCGAAAGTCTCTGGCTGGCGGGCGTCCGGTTTCTTTTCGCCTCCGCTCGCCCGTAAACGACGACGCGTCCGGTTCCGAAGGCGGTGCGAGCGGAACTACCCGGATACGCCGTCTGCGGTAGTCGGCCCGGAGCACGCAACAACGCTGCAGGAGCCCCTTGTCAGGACCGAGCGGTCGAAACCAAAAAGACAGCGGGGTCAGAAGACGATCTGTCCCGTCGTCGGACTCACGCCACGTCCCGCATGGGCATGGATTGATCGATAAAGAGGTCTCCGTCGTCGCCGTGATTCAACGGCGCATCGCGGAGTTCATCCAGTACGATCACGATGCGCGAGTGCGGGAAGGACAACCGGTTCGGCAATCCGAACGCGTGAATGTGAACGCGCCGCCCGAATTCACCGACCACCCGCCTGTATTCGAACGGTTCGGACCAGCAAGACTCGGCTCGGGCCTCCAAGCCGGTTCGCACGATTGCGCAGACTTCGGCGACGACCGGAGGAAGCGCACGATCGGTTGAGTCCCACAGGGCAACCTGACTGAGCCGACCCGCGAGTTCGCAAGCCCGGCGGTTAATGTACAAGATTTTCATCGTCGGAGCGAGCACCAGAATGCCCGGGCTCCCGTTCTCGCGCGTCAACCGGCTGTTTTGAGCCGTTGCAGGAAACGCATAATTGATGTTGCCCACGGTTTTCATGGTGACCTCCCGTATGACAGGACCGTTATCGCACCGATGAAAGCGATGTGCGACGATGACTCTTCCGAAGAGGCGATGCCAGGCGCCCAACGACTCGAACGCCGTCATGAAAGCTGAAAAGAAGGGTGTCGGAACGGAACGGTCCGAAGGTGTTCATAACCTGAGGAAGGACTGTCGACAGGAGGGTAACGGTAACAATTCGGGTCTCACTGTACAATGCTACGTAAGCGTCAGCCTTCCCTCCAAAGGGTTACGTATTTGCCGGTCACCACAATGAAAGGATTTTCCCGCCAAAAGAGAAGCAGCGAGTACCTCTTAATAATGAAGAGAGTTCGGCGCCGTTCGTCGCAAGCCGCAGGCGTGGTCCAAGAATCCGTTGTCTTCTCAATGCGACAAGTTGAAAAGAGAAGCGTTCCGCTCGGGTGAACAATCAATACGTGATGGTTTTCAACTCCAGCGCTTCTCCCGTCGTCGGCTCCACCCGGAAATTGACCCGCCCGATGATCCGGCCGTCCGCAGCTTCCACATCGACCCGCCATTCACCCGGCGTCAGACGTTGCTTGACGGTGTAGGCACGGTATCCCGCCTCTCGGCCGCCGGAGATGCTGATCGGGATACGATCCGCGGTCACGAACGATCGTTTGCCTCTGGCGCCAGTCGGTCGATATTGCCAGTGATGATAGATAGTCGTCTTGAGATCGACCGGCGCAAAGACGGCGGTAAAGCAGTACGCCGGCTCTTCTCCGCGGAACGGATCGTCCGAGCGTTTCCAGATCTGAAACCACCGGCCCCGCTCAAACGACAGCTCGTACGCATCCGCGACCTTCGTCACGTTGTGGTAGATTCCGCCAAATTTCATGGAGAGCGGGACCGGCGGAATCCAGTTCAGAAAATAGAACCCCACCAAGACGACGATCAGCACGATGGGCGGCAGACTGGTGAGGACGACGTCGCGTCTCGTGTCACGCGGCCTGCCGCGATAGACCAGCGCCACGAGACGCAGCGTCACGAGCCCGGAGAGCACGGCGCCGAGCAGGAAGACGAACGTGTTCATCATCCGGGTGACGACGGGTAAAAAAAACGTGAAGAATCCGAAGCAGACGAGCGCGTATAAGCTGACCAGCAGCCGCAGGTTTGTGAGTCGGTCGCGCAAGAATTCGTTGGCGACCAGCAAGGCGACCAACAGGCCGAAAAACACTGCGGTGCCCGTCAGTGAGGCGCTCCGCGAATAGAAGATCGTGTAGGCGCTGAACAATCCGCCGAAGAAAAACTGAATCGCCATCGGGTAATAGGGCCTGGCGCGGAGGAGCGCGCCGGGAAGGTGCCAGTTAGGGACGCTGTCTGCCTCCTCCAGATCCCTGGTCATCCCGATGCGCCCGACCAACACGATCAGAACGCCAAGCAGCGCGAGATACAGCAGCAGGATCAAATTGTCGAGCAGCCGGTCGATGCGGGTCAGCGTCACGATGTCGTAGGTCACACCGGCGAAAAAAAACACGACCGGCAGAAACGGCTTCGCGAGCGTGGCGCGGATCTTGGCGGCGGGAAGCATCAAGGGCGTTTCTCGCGGAAGTCGTTGGACACTGAATCTCTGTAAGAATAGCAGAACCGCGCAAGAGGGCGGGCGACCGAAGGGAGAGACGACCTCGTTTTCAGGCAAAAGGTGGGAGCGGCGCGTATGTAACGGGCATCCCCAGCAGCCGTTCCAGCCAGCCGGGCATGAGGTCTTCCCGCAACGGCGCCCGGTTCAGACGGACTTCCATCTGAAAGCCCTCATCAGTCCCAATGAGACCGACGACGGCCGACGCATCCTCTCCCTCAGGAAGCAATTTCTGGGTGTGGAACTCGCACAGGGTGGCGTAAAGACGGCCGTACGGCCGAATCGCATCGAGCATTTCCGGCACCTCGTCCAAGGGACAATGGGCGGAGCAGCGGTAGGCCAATCGTGCGTCGGGTAGGATCGCGTGAAATGCTCCCAAGGCTTCCTCAGAAAAACCGGTCAAATAGGCGCGGATATCGGCCGGCTTGCCGCCGTATGTCGCGGCCAACCTGCTGGCGGGCACCAGAAACTCATACGGATCGGCGGTGTTGTATTCGAACTGGCAGGGCCCGAAGGCGTCGGGCCAGGAACAAAAGAACGGCACAGTCTGATCCGCAACCTGCAACACGACGTCGCCCTTTTCGACCGTCGTGCGAATCGGCAGGTCCAGGAGGGTCACGGCTTCCAGGAAAGCCGCGCGGCGTTCCTCGATCCACCGCTCGCGCCGGTCGTCAGATCGGGTCTCGCCCGGTGTGACCACTTCGACCGTGTTCAGACGAACCCGGATGAACGCATGCAGGTGACGGAATCCCAGCCAGAACATGCTTCGTTGATGGTGTAATTCAAGCGGTTCTCGGATCCTCCAGGGATGGCTGATCGAACAGTACGTGCCGACCGCCTGGAATCGCTGATAGACGGAGTGGTATCGGCCGGCCAGGAGGAAAAAATCGCCCTGCCAGCCCTCGCGCACATGAACGAGCGTCACGTCTTCGGTCGACCACGGGTCCAGCCGGTCGAAGTCTTCGAGCGAATCGACCGTCCATTCCTCGATGTAGCAGATGACGTCCTTGGCTGGCGCCGCCGGTTTCAGCCCCAGCGCCGCCAGCCGTTCTCCGATTTCCAGCACCTCGCTGAACGTCAGCTTCGAACGGGTTTCCCAGCGCCGTTCCCGCACCGACTCCACCCCCTTGTCGTCCCAACTCGCGACCCCGTCATTTCAATCGCCAGGCCCGATTCTCGATTTTCGTATCCGCCATGAGCCGATCCAAGCTTTCTTTCAGTGTCTCGTTCAGGAGACGTTGGACATCCCCCAGATCGAACCAGAAGACGGTTTCTGACCGGGAACCGTCCAGGTTCATCGTGGTCGTGCTGCCATCGACCGCGTTGCGCGCGCGGATGACAAACCTCGTTCCCGCGGTGATGGCCGTGGAGAAAAAGCGACTCTTGGCGTTGGCGGAGAACTCCATGACTTGTCCGGTGAGGAGAATGTCCGGTTCACCTTCAGCGGTCGTCACACCCGGCGTCCTGACGCCGACCTTCCAGCCTCGCAGTCTCAGGTAGTCGGCCAGCGCCTGCGCCGCGACTTCTCCCGGCCTGCCGCCCGGGACATTGAAGTAAGTCACCCCGCCCCAGAGATGCGTCCGAAGCCCCAGCTTGCTCTTGTCCGCCCGCTTGTCTTCGAACGTCTCCACGACAATCTTCAGCGGCTCCGTATCGACCGGCTGCACGTCCGTCGGTTTGAACCGCACGTCCAAATGCACCACCTCGCCCGTGCCGGCACAACCGGCCAGCCAGAGGAAGCCGCCCATGACCACGAGTCTGAGTCCCCCTCGCATCGCGTCGCCTTTCACGTGCACCTCCTTGTCCTTAAGGGTTGATGCTCGCTGATAGGGGCTCAGTCTACCCAACTCGCCGCAACGATGACAATTCCACCTGAAGCGACAGAAATCAGGATGACACGATCGGGAGGATCGCTTGAAAGGTCTCTCGACTGATCCGGGGGAGCATCCCTTGCACAACGGCGGGGTCGGCGGGAGGAACGAAACGGAGGATCTTGAAGAACGACCGCTCGGCCAGGACCGCCGCGACCTGGGCCTTCCGGTCATGAGTGATCGGAAGCGTATACCCTTCTCCGCGCTTCCATTCCCACAAAGTCGGCGCCAGCGAAAGGTGGAGCTCACGCCCCGCGACGTGATGAAACCGATCGAGGAGGTTCCGCTTATACTGTCCCACCGCTCTGCCCTCCAGGATCAAGGCAAAGGCGAAGTGGTGCCCCCACCAAAACAGCGAACGGAAGGTGAAGGCTTCGCCGCCGACGAAATGCTTGGGGTAGTCCAGGTACTGATACGGAAAGTCTTCCAGATGTTCGCCTTTGACGAACTGGTACTTGTGCGGATCAAACCCTGGCGGCACTAGCAGTGAGGCCTTGGTCATTTCCTCCCGCAACTCCTCGTGCACAGTTTCCAGCAGCCTCCGCACCTTGCGCGCGATCTCAGCCTTGGCGTGAAAAAAATGCACGTCGGCGATCAACGCGACTTCCTCGATCGTGAATTGCAGGGACGCGGCTGCTCCTTGCTCGACGCGTTTCCCGTCGCTCATTGCTGCCGGGTTTCAAAGGCGGAGACGCTGAGATTGTACAGTCGGCGACAGGCCGCGCACCGCAGACCGACCGAATCCTGGAGGACGTCCATTTCGTGGACCATCAGCGCCGTCGGATGCACGGCAACACAGGCGCCCACACAGGCGACCGGGAGACATTCCTCCCGAGCTCGCGGGAGGTCGGCCGCCTGACTCGCCGCCGGCGTGCGCACGGTCACGACACTGATCGTCAATCGGTGGACCATGTTGCACGAGTCGCAGGTCAGAACGAGGTGTTCCTGCTCTTCAAGACGTGTGAGCGACAGGCAGCGCGGGTGTATGGCGAAACACTGCTGTAAAAAGGCGCCGCTTTTGAAGATGGGAGCCATCGGGAGACTCGTCCCGGAGACGAAGAACGACCAGGTGATCGGCGGCCGGGCGGTTCCCATGCGAAACACCCCGATCGCGCGGGCTGTGATGATTCAACCGGCGGCAAACCGGGCCAATCCCAACAAGAGCAGAACCCCGGCCGTATAGGGTAGGACACACGAGTAAAGCACGGCGCTCAGGGCGTGCTCCGGCGCGGCCGACCGCGACCGCAGTTCTTGATAGACGAACTCGTAGGACAGCACGATAACCGTAACGGTCAGCACCAGGACCCGGCTGGTCTGCGGCCAGGTGTACTGACCGCTCAGCAGGAAATTCGCGGTAAAAAACCCGCTGGACAGCAGGACCACAGGAGCGAGAACGAACCGGACCGTTGCGGCGAACAAGGTCTGCCTCCCCGAGCGGGACAGCGCGCGTCTCCAATCCGAGGAAAACATCATGATCCAACTATCACCTGCGCCTTGGTCTCGACCGCGCGGGAAGAGGCTTCGGCCGTCTCATCCTTTTGCGTCGCCCGGCAAAGCTTGCAGACTCGCGGCCGCAACTTGAAAAACTTCACTTTGCCGCTGGCCAGGCAACTATAGTGGACGAACTCGTCGCAGACCGTGCACCTCGACCACCCGCCGCGGAACAGCGTCTTGTCTCGGTAGAGGTCTTGATGGCAGACTTTGCAGGAACGGGGCTGAATCCCCAGCAGGAGAGGTTCCCATTCTCCGCCTGCTTTGCGGATGCTCATGGCGGCGCAGTATACCGAAGGCATCCGCGAAATGACAAGCCGCCTCTTGGCCGTTTGACAGCCTCACAGCCATTTGTTACTCTCTGCGCGGCCCGAACGTCCGCGAAGGCGACAGATACGCCGTCCGCCGGCGAGCTGGTCTCACCGGCACCCGCTCGCACGGCAGGCTCCACGGCACATGGACATCCGGCACTACCTCGAGCAGAAGCGCGAGGAAATCGATCGGTTCCTCGATTCCGTCATCCCCAGTGCGCAGACCGACCCCAAGACGCTCCACGAAAGCATGCGGTACAGTGTCTTTGCGGGAGGGAAACGCATCCGCCCGATTCTCGCGATCGCGGCCGCCGAAGCCGTCGGCAATCCGCCCAACGCCGTTCTTCGAATCGCCGCCTCCCTGGAATTGATCCATACCTATTCCCTGATTCATGATGATCTGCCCGCCATGGACAACGACGATTATCGGCGCGGGAAACCGACCAACCACAAGGTCTACGGCGAGGCCATGGCGATCCTTGCCGGCGACGCGCTGTTGACGCTGGCGTTCGCGCTCTGTAGCCGTCCGGACCCCGATGACGGGCTCGAGCCGGCACAGCAGGTCCAGTTGATCCACGAATTGGCGCTCGGCGCGGGCAACTTCGGCATGGTCGGCGGCCAGGTACTGGACATCCAGGCGGAAAACAGGGACATCGACCTGGCCATGCTGCGTTCCATCCACAAGCACAAGACCGGCATGCTTATCCGCGCGGCCGTGCGCATGGGGGCCATCGCCGCGGCCGCGACATCGGCGCAACTGGACGACTTGACCGCTTACGCCGACGATGTCGGATTGGCATTCCAAATCGCCGACGACGTGCTGAATGTGACGGGCACCCGGGAGGAACTCGGGAAGAACCCCAACACCGACGCCCAACGCGGCAAGAAGACATATCCCGCCTTTTACGGCGTCGAAGGCGCCCTCGCGTTAGCTAACGAATGCGTGGACCGCGCGACCAAACGCCTGGCCTCTTTTGGTCCATCCGCCGAGCCGCTCAGGGAGATCGCGCGGTATATCACAGCGCGCAAGAACTGACCGTCGTTCGTGAAACGTATCTCGTGAAGCGCATCATCGCTCATCTCGACAATTACTCCCGATCCAGGCGCTTCACGCTTCACGTTTCACGCTTCACGTATTTATGAAGGCTCTCGTCACCGGAGCGACCGGATTCGTCGGAGCGGCTGTGGTCCGCGCGCTGTTGGCGGCCGGTGTCGAGGTCCGGGTCCTGGCCCGACGCGGGAGCGATTTCACCAACCTCCGCCGATTCAAGCTCGAACACGTGTATGGTGACCTGCGGGACCGGGAGTCCCTCCTCCGTGCTCTGTCCGGCTGCCAACAGCTCTACCACGTCGCCGCCCATTATGCGCTCTGGGCCAAGGATCCGTCGATCTTCTATGAGGTCAACGTTGCCGGCACCCGCAACCTGCTGGAAGCGGCCCGCGAGATCGGAACTGAGCGCATCGTGTACACCAGTACCATTGGCGCCATCGGGTTGCCGATCGGAGGAGGAATGGGAACGGAGGACACACCGGTGTCGCTCGACCAGATGGCGGGCCATTACAAGCGATCCAAGTACCTGGCCGAACAAGAAGCGCTCGCGTTCGCCCGCCAAGGGCTGCCGGTGGTCATCGTCAACCCCAGCGCGCCGGTCGGCGAAGGAGACGTCAAACCGACCCCGACGGGCCAAATCATCGTGGATTTCATGAAGGGCCGCATGTGGGCCTACATCGAGACCGGCATGAACCTCATCGACGTGGACGACGTCGCCGCCGGACACCTGTTGGCGATGGAGCGCGGTCGCGTCGGTGAACGCTATATTCTCGGCAACCGAAACCTGACGCTGCGCGACGTGTTCGACATGCTCGCGAAGATCACCGGCGTCCGCGCTCCGTCGGTCAAATTGCCCCGCGGCGTCGTGCTGCCGCTGGCCTACTTGAATCTCGGGTTCTCCTACTTGAGCGGCGTGCCGCCCCGCATCCCCCTCGACGGCGTCAAGATGGCCAAGTACAAGATGTACTATGATTGCGGCAAGGCGATCCGCGAGCTGGGCCTTCCGCAGACGCCCGTTGAGGTCGCCTTGGAAAAGGCGGTGAGGTGGTTTCGCGATCATGGCTACGCCTAGCGCAAAGCGCGCTGTTTTAAACCCTGAGTTCTGAGTGTTGAGTTTTGCTCGAAGAGTTTCCACCTCAGAACTCAGCGCCCGGAACTATGGACACCCTGACCCTTCTGATCAAGACCGTCGAGCTCAGGCCGTACGTCTTCCTCTTTCTCGTCATCTTTTTTTTCTCAGCCAAGGCGCTGATCGGCGTGAAGCGGACGGGGTTGTTTTTCGGCGTCACCTGGGCCACCGCGTTCGCCTGCGAATTCAGTTCGACGCGGATCGGCGTTCCGTTCGGCCGATACTCCTACACAGGCGCGACAGTCGGCCAGGAGCTGTATCTCGCGGACATTCCCTTTATGGATTCGCTGTCCTTCACCTTCCTTCTCTACGCCAGTTATTGCCTTGCGCTGCTCTTTCTGCTGCCGACGCACCAGGGGAACCGGACCGGAAAGACCGCCGCGACCAAGCGGATCTTGCCCCCCCTCGTGTTCGACCCGATCGTTCGATCGAGTTGGCCCACGCGCCTGCTCACCGCCCTGTTCTTCGCCTTCATCGACGTCGTGATCGATCCGGTGGCGTTGAGAGGGGACCGCTGGTTTCTGGGCAAGATCTATGACTACCCCGACGCCGGCATTCACTTCGGCGTGCCGATCGCCAACTACATCGGTTGGATGATCGTCGGACTTATCGCGCTGTCATTGTTCGTTTCGTGCGAGCGCGGGCTTCCCCCGCCGCCCGTTCGTCGGGACGAATCGGTGACGCTTAAGCTGTTAGGAGGCTGCGGGCTTTATTATGGAGTACTAGCCTTCAACTTGTCGGTGACCTTCTGGATCGGCGAACCGTTGCTGGGCGTGACGGGCGTCTTGATCCATGTTCCGACCACCGTCTTGTTGCTCCTGCGTCTGTTCGGGCGAGCCCCCGCTACGCTGTCTCATGAGTGGCGGTAGCACCTCAGAGCTTGTATACTGCGGAAGAAGCGCGGAGGTGCGATGAAGACGCGATCTAAACTGCTCGTGATCCTGTTCCTCTTCGTCGCCACGCTGGCGGGTGTGCTGGGCTGGGTTGGATACCGGTCGTTCAAGACCGGCTTCAGCGCGAAGGCCGAGCCCCATGCGCTGGAAGTCTTGTTGGCCCGCCAGATTCGGCGCCTGGCCATCCCCATCGAGCAACGCCACGCACCCAATCCGGTGCCGCCCAGCCCGGAGGCACTAGCCGAGGCGCGCGCGCATTTCGCGGATCATTGCGCCACCTGTCACGCGAATGACGGCAGCGGGAAGACCCCGATCGGACAGAACGTGTACCCCAAGGCCCCAGACCTGCGTTTGAAGGAGACGCAATCCTTGTCCGACGGCGAGTTGTTTTTCATCATCCACAACGGGATTCGGTTTACCGCCATGCCGGCATGGGGTTCGGGCGATCCTGATAAGGACCTCGACAGTTGGAAGCTGGTTCATTTCATCCGGCACCTGCCGGACCTCACACCCGAGGAATTGCAAGAGATGAAGGCGTTGAACCCAAAGACGAAAAAAGAACTGGAGCAAGAGGCGGCCTTCGACCGTTTTCTGGAAGGCGAGGACGCGCCCGCGCCGGCCTCCTCGCATCGCCATTGACGTGCTCTGGAAGGAGGTGCCCGTTGGCGAAGTTGATCATCGGCCTGCTGGTGTCGTACCTGGCTGTCGCAGGGGTCAAGGCCTGGGCCCATGGGGGCGGCGAGCATGTGCTCGGAACGGTAACCGCGATCGACGGCGGCCGCATCGAGGTTAAGACTCCCAAAGGCAGCACAGTGTCGGTGCGCCTGACCGACAAGACTCAATATCGGACCAAGGGTCAGGCTGGCGCCCAGGAAAGGCCTCAAGTGGGCGACCGGGTCGTGATCGAAACCATCGGGGACGGCCAGGCACTGACGGCGACGGAAGTGCGGTTCGCCAGGCAGAAGGGTAAATAAGCCACTTAACCGAGGCGGAATGAGGGCGTTGCTGATCCGTTTCCTCGTCACCGGTGTCGCGGTGTTTTTGGCCATCACGATCGTACCGGGCATCGACGCGCAGAGTCTTTCCGCCGGTCTCGCCGCGATCCTCCTGCTGTCGCTGCTGAACGCGGCGGTCAGACCCGTCCTTTATCTGTTTTCGCTTCCGCTTATTATCCTCTCGCTCGGCCTCTTCATGGTGATCATCAACGCACTCCTCCTGCAATTGGTGGGATGGCTGGTGAAAGGGTTCGTCGTGGAGGGATTCTGGGCGTCGGTGTGGGGCGCCCTGCTGATCAGTATCGTCAGCTTTATTCTGAACCTCTGGATCAACGAGCAGGGGAGCGTCGAGTTGGTGATTCATCGGTCCCGACCGCCGCGCATCGTGAACCCGGACTAGCAATGGACGGTCCCCGCTGCTACAATGCGGCTCCCATCTCGAGAGACCTGTGGTGGTGACGCCGTCGGCCGAACAGACCAAAGTCTCGCAAGAGACCCATCTCCAGCGAACCTTGACGTCGGTCCTTAACGACTTGCCGGTGGACGCAGCGTTGGCCGCGATTTTTCACCGCGAGAAAGGCCCGCTCGTGGCCCAAGTCTATCGAGGATTCACGCCGCGGGACGTTCAAGCCATCATCAGGACCCTCTCCGTGCCGGAGACCTCGTTCCCACAGCCCTCGTCTCCTGAAGAACCGGACGGCTCCCGAACCATTCGCCTCCGGTTGATCACCCCCGGCGCCAAGTCCTTGCTGGCTGCACCGCTGCGTTACCGCCAGCGGACGTACGGCTATTTGGTCATCGGACGGAAAGAGAGCGTGTCTTTCGCCAAAAAAGAAAAATCGCTCATCGAGACCGCCAGCGAGGAGATCACCAAAGCGCTGGAGCGCGAAGTCCTCTTCGACAACTCCGTGGTCCTGAGCCGACCGCTCGTCGCTCAGGAACCGCTGACCGCCCCGGCAGGAGCCGACCTGCTGGCAGCCTCGCCCTCGCGCGCCACGCCGGAGATGCAGGAACAAGTGGGCGCGGTGCTGGGAGAGATAGCGCCGCTGCTGCCATACGATCGCGCCTGGGTCTGTTGCTATGATCCGCTGGTGGGCAGCGTGGAAGTCATCGCCATCGCCGGAGATCAGAAAGGGGAACATAAGAAGGATCTCCGGCCCGGCCAGCGGCTCGCGCTCGACGCGTCGGCGGCCGGGTGGGCTGTGCGCCACCGCAAACCGCGCGTGGATCACGACCTAGCCTCCACGCAGGGTCGTTTTGTCGACCACAAGCACCTCTATAAGGACCGGTTTCGCTCCTCGTTGGTCGTGCCCTTCTTCGTCCGCGGGCAGGTCGGGGGCACCCTGACGCTCGCTTCCAAAGAATCGGCCGTCTATTCCGTCGCTGATGCTTGCGTGCTCGAACCCGCCATGCTGAAGTTGATCGAGATCTTTCAACACCCGCCGGCCAGCCAACTGGCCAAACCGCAGGAAGCGGCTTCGGGGGATGGTCAGATCGCCGCCCCAGCCGCACCGGCTCCTTCCGAACCCATGATCCGGAAACAAGAGCGGCAAGCGGCGATCGGCGAGTTCAGCGCCTTCCTGGCGACGGAAATACGAGAACCTTTGGCCTCTATCCGAGCCCAACTTGAAGAAGTGACAAGCGAGGGTGTTCTGGATTTCGATCCGCAGACGCGGGTGGAGAACGCCATGCGCGATCTTATCCGGATCGAAGCCATTCTGAACGAGATCCTGGATTTCGCCAAGCCGTTGGAGTTAAACCGGCGGCTCTGCCGCGTGCCGGAAATCATCGAAAACGCGCTGACCGTGGTAGCCACGGAACTGGAAGTCACCCGCATTCACGTCACCAAGGACTATGCGTCCCACGTTAGCCCGGTCCGGTGCGATGAAGCCAAAATGCAGCAGGTATTTCTGAGCATCTTCAAGAACGCCCTCGAAGCCATGACGCCCGGCGGCCACTTGGAGATCCAGGTGGCGAATCAGCGGGCCGGTCGCCATCAGGAGGTTCAGATCCTGATCAAGAACGACGGCGCTCCGATCCCGACGGAACACGTTGGCAAGGTCTTCGAACCCTTTTTCACCACCAAACGGTCGGGAACTGGACTCGGGTTGGCGACGGTCAAGAAAATCGTCGAGGAACATCAGGGACACATTTCTATCGCCAGCGGGCCCGGGCAGGGCACCACCGTCATTATCCGGCTCCCGGCCGCCGGAAGAACCGGTGCTTATCGCCACCGAGGCCGGGGCCGGCGGCCCTCCCGGCGAGCTCATTAAACCAACACGTCCGCGAAGCCGCCGTGGCCTCCTCTTGACACGATCAGGGTGAGACGCTATGATGCCCGCCGCTTGATCGGTTCTTATGCGCTACATGTCGTTCAGCCACCTTCTTCAAAAAAGGAGTAGGGGTATGAAGCTCTTAATCGGCACTGTTGCTGCGCTGTCGGGTGTCCTGTTCGTGCTGTCGTTGGCTTCTGCCAATCCGGCGCTGCTGCCCAAGCATCCCGGATATCCGGCAAAGGAGGCTGTGAGCCCGGTGACTGGCCAACCGTTGGCCAATGACCCGGGCCAGACCAACGCAACGGGTGAGAAGGCGGTCCTCGAATCGGCGGCGTTCGACGATAAGCACGTGAAACAAAACCTGCAGGATCCAAACAACCAGCGGATCACGAAGAAGGAAGGCGCCGGTCGACTCCCGGCGGTCCAGGGTCCGCAGATTAAGATTGAGCCCCCAGTGCAGTCGGCTACCAAGATCGGGGCCGATCGCCAAATTCCGTAACCATCGTTTCCAATTTGCAAGCGGGGCCCTGTCGACCGACAGGGCCCCGCTTTTTTTCGCTACCCGTTCGCTGCGAGCCGACTTCGGTCCCGCGTAGGCCACACCGATTCTCGGATAGGCCGCGATTCGGTCTCTCGACCATCGATCTCCTCGATCCAGAGCATCCGGCCTTGCGTGAGATCGAGCCGGTTGAAACGGCGGTCGATCCGCAGCGCGCGGCACACATGCCCAGGGCCGTCCACCAGACCGGTGTGCAATTCGATTGCCCGGATCAACACCGCAGCCGGATAGCCTTCCCGTTCGGTCACCACGTTCAGGCAGTGATGCAGACCGTAAATCAAGACATAGGCGACGCCCGATCCTCCGGCCCAACGTAGGCCTCCACCTCGACGATCTTCCCGGCAATCTTTCCCTCCTCGTTCTCTCGCACCAGATATTTGCCCAGGAGCGACCGGGCCACCTGCAACGTCGGGCGGTCGAAATAGGCGCAAGGAAGTATCGTGCGTACCATCTCCTTCACAAGGGCTCGAGCGGCGGCGACGCGCGTGAACAGTGTGATTGGTGACGGCTCGCGATGCTTCCCTTTCGCGCGTCGAACTAAAAATACCACGCCAGCCCACCCATCACGAAGCGAGGATTCCCCGGAACGAAATGGATGTCATGGACCGGCGCCGCTTCGTTCGGGAGCCGGGATTCGAACGCAAAAACCGCTTGTTCCCATTTCGTATTGAACAGATTCTGGACAAACAGAAACGCTTCCATCCGGCCGTACGGCAACTTGATGGGGAGTCGGTACCGTTCGCTCACGTCGAATACGAGCCACGACGGCGCCTTGACGCTGCGGTCTTCGATCAGCGGTCGGATGCCAAGATAGGTCGCCTGTACTTGCGACGTCAGGCCTTCTGGCCAGTGAAGCAGCACCGAGCCGTAGGCCGTGTATTCGGGAGCGAGAGGAATCGCATCGCCGTTCCGAAATTCGGCCTGAGTCCAAGTCACGCTGCCGTTGAAATACAGCGGACCCCACACTTGCCCGCGGGCCGCGGCCTCGATGCCATGGCGCCGCGTCGCGCCCCGGATTTCGGTCGTCCCCTCGTCGCCCACAAAGACCAACTCCTGCTTCAGATCCAGAGCCCAGGCCGTGGCGATCAGTTCTATCCCCTCAGGTCCCCAGGGCCTTGAGCGCAGCCCGACCTCATAGGTCTTGGCCCGCGCGAGCGGGGATGAAGCGGGAGCCACGGCCGACCGCGCGTCATTACTGTGAAAACCTTCTCCGTAGTTGACAAACAGTTCCGTAGCGAGCCAGGGTCCCAGAACAAGGTTGGCTTTCGGCAAGACCAGACCGGAGGTCGTCCGTCCCGCCGGTCGCTCGGAGCAATCGGGACAACGATTTCGGACGTTGAACGTAAAGACTTCGCTGCGCACCCCGCCTCCCAGGCGCAGCCACGGCGTCGGTTGAATGTCCGCTTTGACAAACGGTGCATAGGAAGCTTCCTGGATAGCGCTATCGACCGTATCGCCGAGTGGCGCCCGCCTGATCTGCCGCCCGAGCCGCGCGTGAATGGTGTCCACACGGCTTTGGATGCCGATCGTGGCGGCAGCAGGGACATCGAGCAGCGTTCCCGCTTGCCGGTATCCCACATCACCGCCGTAAAGGACCCGTCGGTCGGACTGCAGGATTCCGTCTCCGTTTACCGGATTATGTAAAAAGAACGTGAAGTTGCTATAAAGGTCGAATTTGTAATACTGGACATAGGCATTCGCGAAGAAGCGCCCCCCTGCGGTCGTATCGAAATGATAATTGAGCTGGGCGGTGCCGCGGATCGTTTTTCCCCCCTCGGAAGGATCGATCGCCCCAAAGCGATCGAGCGATCCATCCTGCACCGCTCGTAGGGGAATCTCCCCGGAGCCATTCCACTGCGCTTTATGGAAGGTGCCGGTCAGACTAAGTTCGTCCCGGCCAAGCGGATTCAACGTGGCCTTTCCCAGCAGATTTCCGCGGAAATACCGATTGTCATGGAGAAACGGTCCATTGGTATAGTAGGTCTCTCCCGCGAACAGGGTTCGGACCTTCTCCTTCGTCGGGGACAACATGAGCAAATGCCTCTGGGTATCGAACTGACCGCCAGCCAGTTGCACGACACCCTCCCTGACCACGTCCTTGGTTCTGAAATTCACCGCCCCGGCGGTTGCGAAATCTCCGAATTCGGGCAGGTAGGCACCCTTATAAACCTCCAGTCCCTCAATCGTTTCCGGAATAATGAAATTCAGGTCGGTATAGCCTTGGCCGTGCGCATGGCTCCGGAGGTTGATCGGCATCCCGTCGGTGAAAAAGGCGACATCCGTTCCATGGTCCGCATCGAAGCCGCGCAAAAAATATTGATCGGCCTTTCCTGCGCCGCCGGAATGCTCGACCGTGATGAAGCCGGGAATCAAGCGCAACACCTGCGCCGGCCGTCCTTGCGGCTGCAACAGATACTCTTTGTCGGGGATGAACTGTTGGGAGGAGGCAGCGATCGGTCGGTCGGTTATCACCGCCACTTCCGGCACGGTCACGTCCGGCGCATCGGGATCGTGCGCGAAGGATGAAATGGGGGAAAAGAGGCCGAGCGTCGCAGCCGCAACAGAAATTTGTGCTCGGTAAAGAATATGCTGGATCATCAGCCCACGCGCTCCTTTCATCAAACCGTGGGCTCGATGACGCCCACGACGATCGTGAACGGCCGTTATCTCGGCCGGCTCAGACCCTCGTGGCCTGGCTGTTCAGGGTGCAAAATGGAGATTCCGTTCAGATGCTTGCGGCAGCCCTCAGCACGGTTTGCACTCGGTCAATGGCATAATGGATCAGCTTCTCGAGTGTGAAGGCGTCCGTACCGACGACCTCGACCTTGCAGCCATTGACCGGGAGCAGCAGCTTCCTGGCCGTGGCGCGAAGAATCGCCTCGGCAATACCGGGGGTGATTTCCCCCAACATCGATCCGGGCAACACGACGTTCAGCGACGCCACAATCACACTAACCGCCGGAACAGTCCGCGCGATCGCACCCTCTCCGACATCGACTCGGCAACCTCCGGCGTGTCGCATCGCCGCTGCCGCAGCGCGATTCGTCGCCAGAGCGACGAGTTCATGTTCGCGACCGATGCGAGGTAGCAATCCCAGGATCAGCCGCCGACCGAGTCCGCCGCCACGCCCGTCAATCACGCATACGCGCATGGCTCAGCTCAGTCCTTTGCCAGTCGTCGTCATGGTCAGTTTCCCGTGCTTCACGCCCTTGACGCTGACCAGCGCATCGGAGACCTTCTTGATCTCGGACCCCTTCCCTTTCACCACCAGCACTTCCAGACAGTGATCGTGATCCAGGTGCACGTGCATGCCGGAGAGGATGAGCTTTTGGTACCGGTGCTGGATGTCGGTGAGTTTCCTGGTGAGATCGCGCACGTGGTGGTCGTACACGAACGTGACCGTGCCAACGGTCTCTTTATCCTCATCCCACTCCTGCCCGACTAAGTGATCCCGAATCAGATCCCGCAACGCCTCCGACCGGTTCGTATATTTCCGCCGTTGAATCAACCTATCAAAGTCATCCAGCAAATGATGATCCAACGACACTCCGAACCGGACAAGCTTCTTCATGACAGGCACTTATAAGTGCTACGAATGATCAATTCGTGGCACGCACTTTAGCCGGTATGAAAAGGGATGTCAACGGGCTTTCTGACGGACCAGAACCAGGTTGAACGCTTTGCGTTACAGCAAAGCCTACGACAAGAAAGGCTCAAACTGTACGCTGCACAGCTAGCGATGAGTTTTGGGATCTTCCGGTTTATGTGCGGGCACACAGTAACTCTCCTCGCTTGAGGATGGCTGCTCTTTCTGAGCGGGGGCTGGGTCGGCCTGCATTGCGCGCACCGCAGTTGCCCGCTAGGTCGCGGCTCCCGCGCCGCGGCGATTCGCGACGTAGACCGACCCAGGCCCTTGGTTGGACCTACATGAGTGCTCGAAGAGCGCCTTTCTGTTGTGCAGGAAGTCTGAGGAAGGGATAGCACCATAAAGTTAAGTATGGAACGCCGCTCAAAGAGACACTTGACATTCAGTTCAGGCAAGCGGACGGCGTAGAAGAAAGCATCGTTTATCCAGAGAGGCGCAGAGGGATCTGGCCCGATGAAGCGCCCGGCAACCTGGTGAAGCCGCCAAGGTGCCAACGCCAGCCCGGTGACGGGGACGATAGGGCTCAGGCCGAGCAACCAACGGCACGAGGCCCCTCGCTCCGAGGGGGTTTTTGTTTTCCTTCCCTCGCTTCATTCGGGCACGGCTGCCGGGTCCCTCCTCTCAAAGAATAAGAATAATAAGGAGGGGACTATGGCAATGACGAAGGACTTCTCCGACAACCTTTCCGGTTTTCCTCTCACGATCGCCTACCAAACGCCGGCGGAGTTTTGGGCTCTGGGTTGATAAGCCAGATAGGATGCTTGAACTGCTCCAGCACGCGCTGGACGCGGCTCTGTGCCCCGCCTCCCTAGCGAATCAACTCCGTCGTTTCGCGGTTTGGTGCGCACGATCCGCATGTCATCTAAATACGGCTGAGCCTTGCAAGGTTGCTCTGGAAACAGCAGAGCGTTTCCTTGCGGGGAAGGCAACCCCGGAGCAACTAGACCGATGCTGGAGCGAGAGTCACATGCCACAGCTCCAGCCGGATCGGTCTGATTGGCACACCAATGTCCGAACGCCGCAGCCGCGATCGCGCGCGCCCACTCGGCTATCCCAAGCCCAGCTGCTGCTGCCCAATGGGCAGCCTATTACGCCGCGACGGCGCAAGTCTGGGATCGCGTGAAGGTGCCGGAGGAATTCCGTTATCGGTCGGTGACGTTTGATTTGCATGGGGCTTGTGAGATTCAGGAGGCAGCCGTACAAGCAAATCCCAATCTGTACTCGGCTGCAGAGCATCAGGTACGGAGTGAGATAGAGGCTGCCCAAGCTCAGGAACTGAGACGCTTGATACCAAATCCGTTCGTCGAATTGACATGGGCGAGGTTGGTCGTAGCCACGGATCCAGGGCGGCACAGCGACGGAGGCGACATCAATGAAGAGTTGGGAAAAGAGACCGTCTCCCGCCCTTGTCCTTGGTATAGGAGAGGGTAGACAGCGGAACCCGGCGATCGGATTGTGTACGGCTGCGTGGATAATGGCTTGGTCTTCATCTCGGTAACACAGGCTGAACGGCTCGCAGGAATCTACGCGGCGTTAGGGTCTGCTCGCACGTGGGGTGAATTCAGGAAGATCCTTCCCAACAGGGTCTACTCAGAGATCATAAACATCCTGATCGAGAATGGACGAGGGTTCGACGAATTCTACTCCGATTGGATTGATGAGCATCCCGAAGGCACAAGGGAAGAGGCGTTTCGCGAGTATCAGGGGCTTCCGTTCCGTGAGCGGTTGCCGGACGAACGGGACCCTTTTGACAGCGCTGACATTCCGGGGTTCTGCGATGGCGACTGGCCGGATTGGCCCCAGCAGGAAATGCTGAACCGGTACCGACAGTGATTCAGAAGACCTATGGCCAGCGCCTGGACTCCACGTTTAACGTGGCCATTCCTCACCTTTCGAACCGAGGACGAGAAGGCCATCGTCGAAACGTTCACCGAATTGGGCTATCGATGTCGGAGGGATGACCACTTCGTCAGACGAGCTTGCGATCACAACGGCTGATTGCCGGCCCAACAGATGTTCGGTCAGCCAGTCTGATGCGGCTTACGGAGCTCGGAGTGAAAATTGGCGCTGGAGTGACCATCGAAGTAGTCTTCTTGATCGTGCAACCCGACAAGGAGAGTAATTATGGACCAGTCTTTGACACTCTTGGTCGTTCTCAGAACTATCGCAGTGGGAGCTTTCTTGACAGGTCTTTTAATTCGGGCTTCTCCGGAAATTGTGTGGGTCCAACCTGGGGCCGGGTCGGGCGACGTCGCGAATCGCGGAGGTGCAGGCATCGCGACTGGGCGGGCAGCGACGGTGCACGAAGCGCAAGCCGAGGACTGTTCGCCGCTGGGTTCGCGCCGGGACCCGTTGCAGCTTCGCTTGCAACGGGTGGAGGGACACCAGCAAGTTCCGCAGACCAGGAGAGGCCCGCTTCGTGCGGTCGCGCCGGAGCGTCTGAGCAGCGCAGGCCGGCCCGCCCCCTGTCAGAAACAGCAGATGCCACGAACCCCTGGTGACAACGGTGTACCCACACCGAATCCGGAAAAGCCTGGATAATGCGTTCTTGTGTGCGCGTTCTGCGAGCACAGGAGGCTGCCTGGCCACCCATGCCCTCATTCCCCTTGGATCGGCACATACAGCACCGTCCCCTGGCGGTTGACGAGGAGGAGAGTCACGTCGGTGGGCTTGATCGGCTCGGCGAGTCTTTGAAACGTGGCGAAGTTGGGGAGCGGTTGTCGGTTCAGCTCGAGGAGCACGTCACCGGGCATCAGGCCGGACGCCTCCGCCAGGCTGCCTTCTTCAACGTCGGTCACGACCACGCCCGAATTCACGGTCAACCCCATCTGCCGCGCCAACGCGGGCGTGACTTCGTCAACGAGCACCCCGGACAGCGGATGCACCATGGTTTCCGCGGGCGTCGTGGGTTGAGCACGGCGCACGCGCTCGCGCGGCGCCTCCTGAATGATCAGTTCTGTCTGTGCCAGCTTGCCGTCACGGATGACATCTAACCGATGCTTGCTCCCGATCGGCGCCGCAGCGATCAAGTTGCGCAGGTGGCCGCTATCCATCACGTCCTTGCCGTCGAAGCGCACCACCACATCGCCCCGGCGCAGGCCGGCCTTCTCCGCCGAACCTTTGGCCATCAAATCGGTGATGATGGCCCCCTTCACGTCCGGCAGCTTGAAAATCTTGCCCAGCAGTGGCGTCACATCCTGGGTGGAGGCACCGAGGAAGCCCCGGACGACGCGGCCGGTCTTGAGCAGGCTCTGCATCGCCGCCCGCGCCATGTTGCTCGGAATGGCGAACCCCACGCCTACGCTGCCGCCGGTCGGACTGGCGATGGCCGTGTTAATACCCACCAACTCGCCATGGATGTTGACCAGCGCGCCGCCCGAGTTGCCCGGATTGATCGGCGCATCGGTTTGGATGAAATCTTCGTAGTCGGCCACACCGACATCCGCCCGGCCCACCGCGCTCACGATCCCGAACGTTACCGTGCGGCTTAACCCCAATGGATTGCCGATGGCGAGCACGAAGTCTCCTACGGCCAGGGTGCCCGAATCGCCCCACGGCACTGTCGGCAAATTCGTCCCGCTGATCTTGACCACCGCCACATCGGTCTTCGGATCAGTGGCGACGACACGGCCCTTGAATTGCCGTCGATCGGCCAGGATCACTTCGACGTCCACGGCGTCCGCCACCACGTGGTTATTGGTGATGATGTACCCGTCGGGCGAGACGATCACGCCGGACCCCTGCCCGTACTGCCGACGCGACGGCGGTTCGCGAAAGAGTCCGAATGGCAGACCTTCGTCGCTGAAGGCTTGATCACGCACGACGACCGTGGAGGCAATGCTCACGACGGCCGGGATAACCTTGGCCGCCGTCGCTTTGACCTGCGCCTGCAGATCGAGGGCTCCGACGACCGGGATCAACCGCCCGGCCGCGAAGGCCTGGTGCAGCCCCGAGCCACCTCCCGCCATAAGCGCCAGCAGCGGGATACACCGCCACAGGACTCGTAGCACGGCCGCCGTGCGTTCAGAAGGCAAGGGACGGGCGCTCATAACTCGACATGTCGCAGCCTCAACGCATTGGAGATAACCGACACGGAGCTGAAGGTCATAGCCGCGCTGGCGATCATCGGGCTGAGCAACAGCCCCCAGATCGGATAGAGCACGCCGGCGGCGATGGGTACGCCGAGCGCGTTGTACAGAAACGCAAAGACCAGATTCTGCCGGATGTTGCGCATGGTCGCGCGACTGAGCCGCCGCGCGCGGACGATCCCGCGGAGATCTCCTTTCACCAGGGTGATCCCAGCGCTCTGCATCGCCACATCCGTGCCCGTGCCCATCGCAATCCCAACATCGGCCTGGGCCAGCGCCGGCGCATCGTTGACGCCGTCGCCAGCCATCGCGACGATGTGCCCCTCGGCCTGGAGCTGCTTCACGATCAGCCCCTTTTGATCCGGAAGCACCTCGGCCCTCACCTCATCGATGCCCAATTGCCTGGCCACCGCTTCTGCCGTGGACCGATGATCGCCGGTCACCATGATGAGCCTGAGACCCTCGGCATGCAGCAGCCTGATGGCTTCCCGCGTCGACGCCTTGATCGGATCGGCGACGACCAGCAAGCCGGCTGACTTGCCGTCCACAGCGACGAACACGACGGTCTGCCCCTCGCGGCGCAACCGCTCCGCATCCGCTTCGAGGTCGCGCAGGTCTTCCTGCGCGAGCCCCACCTCCTGCCGCAAAAAGGGGAGCGTGCCCAAGGTGACGACCCGGCCGTCCACAGTTCCCTTCACGCCTTTCCCGGTCACGGACCGGAACTCCTGAGCAAGTGAGAGTACCAAGCCCCTGGTTTCGGCTTCCGCGACGATGGCCGCGGCCAACGGGTGCTCGCTGCCTCGTTCGAGCCCGGCGGCCAGCCGCAGCAGATCGATCTCATGAATCCCCGGCACGGCCTTGATCGCCGTCAGTTTCGGTTTGCCCTCAGTGAGGGTACCGGTCTTGTCGAACACGAGGGTATCGACTTTTTCCAAAACCTCCAGCGCTTCCGCGTTCTTGATCAACACCCCGGCGGTCGCACCGCGTCCCGTGCCGACCATGATCGACATCGGCGTGGCTAACCCCAATGCGCAGGGGCAGGCGATGATCAGCACCGCCACGGCGTTCACCAGAGCATGGGCCAGCTTCGGCTCCGGTCCGAACAGGGCCCAGGCGAGCCCCGAGACGAGGGCGATCCCGACGACCAGCGGCACAAAATAACCGGCCACGACGTCCGCCAGCCGCTGGATCGGCGCGCGGCTGCGCTGCGCCTCGCTCACCATCCGCACAATCTGCGCCAGCAAAGTCTCCGCGCCGACCCGCTCGGCCCGCATGACGAAGGTGCCTGTACCGTTTACTGTCCCCGCTGTCACGCGATGGCCCTTGGCTTTTTCGACGGGGATTGGCTCGCCGGTGATCATCGATTCGTCCACCGCGCTGGCGCCTTCCACCACGATACCGTCCACCGGCACTTTCTCCCCGGGGCGGACGCGCAGCCGATCCCCTGGTTTCACCTGGTCCAGCGGAACATCTTCTTCCGTCCCGTCGTCCTGAAGCCGGCGCGCGGTCTTGGGCGTCAACCCCAATAGCGCCTTGATCGCACTGGTCGTCCGGCTGCGCGCCCGTAACTCCAGCACCTGACCGAGCAGAACCAACACCGTAATGACGGCTGCCGCTTCGAAATAGACGGCGACCGAGCCGTCGGATCGGCGGAACGAGGACGGCACCAGGCCAGGGAACAGCGTCACGAACGCGCTGTAGAGGTACGCGGTACCGGTGCCCATCGCAATCAACGTGAACATGTTGAGGCTGCGATTGAGAATCGAGCGCCATCCGCGCTCGAAGAAGGGCCACCCGGCCCAGAGCACCACCGGCGTCGTCAGCAAGAACTGCAGCCAACCGAGCGTGTCGTTCGACAGGATTCGCTGAATCGGCCGCCCCGGAATCATGTCGGCCATCGCCAGGACCAACACCGCCGCCGCCGGTCCCAGACTGATCCAGAACCGGCGGGTCATGTCGGTCAGCTCGGGATTCGTTTCCTCTTCAAGCGACACTGTGCGCGGCTCCAGCGCCATCCCGCACAGCGGACAGGTTCCTGGCTCGCTCTTGACGACCTCCGGATGCATCGGACAGACGTATTCGGTCTTGGTAGCAGACAGCACGACCATCGCCGGCTCCAGGGCCATGCCGCACTTGGGACAGGGGCCCGGCTTGTCCTGATGCACTTCCGGATCCATCGGGCAGGTGTAGTCGCGGGTGAGGTTACCGGCTAATGTCAACGCATGAGACTCTGGTTTCGCGCTCGGCTTGAGGTATTTGGCTGGGTCGGCCTGAAACTTGGTCAGGCAACCCTGGCAGCAGAAATAATAGGTCTTACCCTCGTACGCATACGAGGCGGCGGCCGTTGCAGGCTGCACGGCCATCCCGCAGACCGGATCGACTTCCCTGGACGCGCCTTGAACCGGCACGGTGGCAACCATCACCGGCAGCGTCTTCTTCACAGACGGCGCCTCAACCACCGTCAGCGGGACGGATTTCACGTATTGCGCCGGATCGGCGCGGAAGGTCTCCAGACACCGCCGGCTGCAGAAATAATACGTCTTGCCCCGGTATTCGTGGCTCCCCGCCGCCGCTTCGGGCTCCACCGTCATGCCGCAGATCGGATCAACGGCCATCGGTTCATCCTCTTGCCCACGATGTGTCCCATGTCACACATGACGAGTTAGCGCTTTTTATCCGCATCCAGAATGCTTTGGATGATTGTCTTCAGATTCTCGGGATCGATCTGCTCCACCTTGATGTTGCCGTCCAAGAGGATGGTGGGCGTCTGTTGCACTTTGATGCGCTCGCCCCATTTTCTCCCCTCTTCAAACGCTCTCGCCGGTTTGCCGCTGGCTAGACCGGCTTCGAACGCAACCGGATCGAGCCCCACTTCCTTGACCAATTTCTCTCGAATCAGACGATCGAAGATGTGCACGCGGTCCTGGTGAATGGTGCGGAAAATCGCCCGCTTCATCTCATTGCCTTTGCCCATGCTCTTGGCCTGTTCATACATGTCGAACACAGTCGGGAGTTTGCCTTGAATGACCGGAAAGCCCACCAT
The DNA here is from genome assembly GCF_976986435.1 of Nitrospira calida. Taxonomy (NCBI): domain Bacteria; kingdom Pseudomonadati; phylum Nitrospirota; class Nitrospiria; order Nitrospirales; family Nitrospiraceae; genus Nitrospira; species Nitrospira calida. The sequence continues at coordinate 567,250 of NZ_OZ335950.1, read as the reverse complement.
GGTCACTTCCAACTTGCTGCCGAATTCCTTCTCCAAAATCGGCAACCCCTCCGCGTCGAACCGATGGCAATGAGGGCAATAGAAATCCAGGAATTCCACCAACTTCACCTTGCCCGGCGTATGGCTGGAGGGCTCGTTCAACTCTTCGTACTTTCCTTTCAACTGAAGTGTGCCGGCCGCACCGAGGGAAGGTGCCCCTCCCCACACCGGTACTACCAGAAGCAGCCAGACCATTATCGGCCAAGCGGCGTGTCGTCGATCCGTCATTTCGTCACTCCATTTGGGTACGCGTTCCAACGTGGCTATTATAATTCATGCGGCGGCGCAGCGTTTGCTTGTTATTTTTAGTTTATAATGAGCATATGAGAGACAGGTTCGCGTGGCCAGTTCTGTGGCTCCTCCTGCCGGCGCTCCTCTCCGGATGCGCATCCACCGCCCCTGAGCCGTATTCCGATCAAGCAGAACGCGTGTCGTTCACCGAGATCAAGGCCTCTCCGGAATCGCACAAAGGCCGGGTGGTCGTGTTGGGTGGAGAAGTGCTGGCGGCGAAACGGCTCAAAGAGGGAACGAGAATCGAAGTGTTGCAGCTTCCGCTCAACGGATCCAACGAGCCGGGAACCGACCTGACCAAGTCACAAGGACGATTCGTGGCGATTCAGCGGGACTTCCTCGACCCCGCGACCGTACCGCCGGGAACGCGGGTGACGATCACGGGCGAGGTAACCGGCTCCATCACGCTGCCGTTGGACGAAACGGAATACACCTATCCGGTGCTGGAAATCAAGAATTTGAAAGTCTGGCCCAGGACCGTGGACGGTCCCCTCCGCATCCGACCGCCCTACGGCCCCTATTGGGGGCCGCCTTATTGGGGCCCGTACTATTGGGGGCGATATCCCTACTAGTAATCGCCACTCTTCGTCGCCACGCCTTTGTTCTCGCTGTTCAGAACCTGTACTCGACCCCCGCGTAGCCGCTCACACCCTGCGCCGGATTGGCGAAACGAAAGAACGGGTCATTGACCACAACCGCGCCGGCGTAGGTCTTGTCGGTCAAGTTCCTGCCCTCGGCAAAGAACATCAGGCGGTCATTCACATTCCATCCGGACCGCAAATGCAGGACGAAATATGAAGGGGCCTTGACCGTGTTGAGGTAGTCCACATAGATGCCGGTCGGCACCCACTCGAAATTCGGGGCGATCCACCACCCGCGCGGATGATCGTAGCGAACCTCGTAGGCCAGGCTATGCTCCGGAGCACCGGCGACCCGATTGCCGCTCTTGGCGATCGGTACGTTGGCCGGACCGCCCGCCGCCACCGCTCCGACCACGTCATCCGTGAACTTGAAGAGCGACCAGGTATAGGCGGCACGCATGGTGACCTGATCAACCCTTCCTCCGGGTCCGCTGGCAAACATGCCGCGAGTGACGACGGCACTGGCCCCAGCCTCAATGCCCGTATGGCGCGTGCGGTTCGCGTTTCGGAAGGTATTCGTGTTGTTCACGATGTTGGTCAGAATTTCCTTTTCCATTTCCAGGTTGTACACCGTGAGATCCCATGTGTAGCGTCGATCAGTCGATGTCCCTCGATGCCCCAGTTCGAATTGCCACGCACGCTGAGCGTCGAGATTGAGAAATCCGGTGTTGCCGCTGCCATCGGCATTGAACGCCGATAACAATTCCAGATTCAGCGGCGCTTCGTAGGCCCGGCTGGCGTTGAAATAGAGTTGCGATGTCGGCGAGGTCCGGTACACGAAGCCGACTTTGGGGTTCAACGCATCGAACTGCGCCAGTGGCTGTCGCGTGGTTTGCAGCACGGACGGTGTCGTTTGCGTCGCCGGAAATCCGACCGGTCCGAAGTTCTGGACGTTCCCTTGCCGGCTCGAATAATCCCACCGGCCGCCGACGACCAGCGTCAAACGCTCCGTCGCGTCGAACTGGTCTTCGGCATAGGCGCCGAAATAGAGCGTTCGAAGAAACGCGTTCTGGGTCATCGCGCCGATGCTGCCATTGATGTTGACAAAGCGGGTTTGGTGTTGGTCACCATAGCGGGGCTGGACGCCGACGACGAAAACGTTCTCGTGTCCGAACAATCGGTTGGCGTTCCGATAGCGGATTTCGCCGCCCACGTTGTTGTTATCTTGCCGAATGGTCTGGAAGATCGGGTGATCGAGATATTGATACGAATAGTATGGGATGATCTCGATGAACTGATCGGCGGCGAACTCGTTGCGGTAGGCCACGCCGATCCGCTGCAGATTGTAATAGCGGCCGTATTTGCAGGTTTGATTGTCCAGGTTGCAGGCGAAGAAATTGCCACCGGCCGGGTTCGCCCCCGGCGTCCGCCCGCCCGCCTGCTGCGGATTGGCAAACAGTTGCGCGTTGGTCAACGCCCCCGGGATACGTTCCGATACGTTGGCTTGCAGGAAGTAGGCGCGGATTTCCTGGTGCAAGCCCAGTTGCAGGCCGAGGTTCGCATTGATGCGCTGTCGGCCCTGCTGGCTATTGTCCTGAAACCCATCCTGGCGGTTGCCGGAGACGCTGATGTAGTAATCCGCCGTTGCGTTCATGGTACCGACCTTGAACGGTAGGACCTTGCCACTGGACACTTGCCCCATGTACATGCCGAAGCTCCCGCCCATGCCCCGCATCTGCAGGATCGACGCGCTGTAGCCGGTCCTCGGCACGAAGTTGATCGCGCCGCCGATCGTGTTGGCCCCGTATCGCAAGGCATTCGCTCCCTTGTAAATTTCAATCCGCTCGTAGGCCATGAGGTCGATGGCCTCGAAGTCCGAGAATCCGTCCGCATCGCCGAAAAAGATTCCGTTGATCAGGATGTTGATGCCGCGGTGGTGGAAATTGTTTCGCAGCGAGGTTCCGCGGATCTGAAACTGCCCTTCATCCGCACCGAAGCGGGATTGAAAGCGGACGCCCGGCGCGAATTGCAGCACATCCTGCAGGTTCAACTGGCGCGACTCCACGATCTGTTTTTCTTCGATGAGAATGTTGCTACCAGGACGCCGCGCGAACTCCTTCCTGACATCTTCGACGTTCTCGATCTTCTGCCCTTCGATACGAACATCTTCCATGACGACATCGGGGGCCGATTCCTGTTCTTGCGCGGCGGCCGGTGCCCCCGCCGCGACCATGCTCATGCCCACCGCACTCCATGCCACGATCATGAAAATAATAATAACGCGGTACGCCCGGCGGACATTCCGCCGGAGACTCGGCAGACGCATAATCTCCTCCTCGCATGAACTCGGGAACGTTGAAGCAGACGGGCTAACGGCTGAGTCGAGACAGGGGCGGGGAGCGGGAACAGCCCGACCGCAGATCGGCGAGCGGCGGTAACCAGGAGGTCGGCAAGAGAAAGCCGATGAGCAGCAGAAGAATCGGCAGGCCCGCGCGGGACGGCATGAGAGATGCCGAGAGATCGGCCTGGCAGGCCCAGGCGCAAAGCGGAGAATGGGTCAGGCCGTTCTGGTTGTGGTGGCCGTGCTGATGAGGGTGCGCCTGCCCGGCCTGCGGACCGGCATCGGGCGGACAAGAGACCGCCGCAACGCTCAGAACAACGTAAAGGGCGATCAGCACGAGAGCAAAAACGCCGGTGGCGCCGGGGATCGGTACAGAACGTTGAGCGCTCTTCCCGTGCATGTGGCCGCCCTTATGCGCACTCGCCTTATCGCAAGGCATAACTGATCGGAATCTGCACCACAACTTCGGGGCGCCCGAGCGGATGTTTCAGATGCAACGGACAGACCCTACGCACTAGCTCCATTGCATCCTGGTCCAAGACCTCGTAGCCAGAACTTTTTTGGATTCGCAGATCCCCAAGATGGCCATCTTCCCGGATGACCGCTGTCAACACTACTTTCCCTTCCCATCCGTTCAGCCTGGCTTCAAGGGGGTACCGTTTCAACTCCGCCACCCGACGCCACAACGATTCCGCGAGCCAACTATAATCCGCTTTTGCCGCGGGAGCGGAGCGAGGAGTGAGAGCAACCGGCGAAGCGGCCTCCTGCGCCGACGGAACGGGAACCTCGGGCTCGTTACGGTCAGTCACCGCGGACCTGGCTGGCGGTCCGGCCTTCGCTTGTGCGGGCGCTGGATCAGGAATCGGCACAGGATGGCGGGTGACAGGTGTCACAGCCGATTGCTCCACCACCGGCGGCCGCTCGATTGCCACTGCTGATTGCGTCGGCGCTGTGGCGATGGGAGTGATCGAGGTCGGCTCCGGCTGCTGAATGACCGACGGCATGGCAGCCACGATGGACGATTTCTGGACCACCGGTTGGGCTTCAGTTGTCTCCGCCTCGGTCCGACGAACTGGCTGAGACAATACCTCCAAGGTTTGGACGTTCGTTCCCTGTTGAATCGGTTCTACCGCACGGACCATGTGGTGTTCCGCAACTTGTTGAACAGGGACACGTTCTCTCAGTACCATCTCGGTCGGTTGGACCGGTTGGGAGGGTATCGATTGGGGTTCGACCTCCATGACCGGAGTGACCGGTTGAACGCGCGTGACCACTTGGCGGATCTGCCGTTCGATCGTCTCAACATGCCGGACGATCGGTTGCGGCGACGGCCAGACCCGTTCGACTGAAGCCGGCTGCGTGTGTGGTTGCGGGGGTTGCGATGGCGGTGTCGCCCTCGTCATGCGCATCGGTTCGGCGGCGACATCCTTCTGTTGGAGCGCCTCGACCAGCGACACCTCCCATCGAAAGGGTTCCTTTTCCGGCGCCGGGCGCAGATTCGTCATAACACCGAGTGACACGGCCGCGACGAAAGCATGGAGCAGCACGGAGCACGTCCAACCTAGCGCCCATCGCCGCCGCTCGAAGGACGTAACCACCCAATGTTCCGGTCCGTTCATCGAGGAGCCTCCGTCAAGTGTTCAAACAGGGTCATCATGGCCGGACCGTCCCATTCCCGGGGACCGACCGCGCGACCCACCCAACGGCCGTTCCGATCGATCACAACCGTCGTCGGCAATCCCCGCACACCAAAGGCCGCACTGACGTCCCGGGTCTCGTCCAGCAGAATGGGAAACTCCAAGTTCAGCGTCCGCGCAAAATGCCGAATCGCTTCCGGCTCCCGGTCGGCCGTCACAGCCAGCACTTCAAACCGGCGATCGCTCAAACTCCGCCGGAGCCGCTGAAGGGCCGGCATTTCATCTTTGCAGGGCCCGCACCACGTCGCCCAAAAATTGACCAGCACGATCTTGCCGCGGAGACTGGCGGAATCCACCGTGCGCCCATCGAGGGTGGTCATGGCGAACGGCGGCGCCGGCGGCGCTCCGGTGATCCGTTGCACCCCTGCGGCCCAATAGGGATCGAGGCGGTCTACCGAGGCCGCGCCCGGTGAGCCGAATGCCGCGAGCACGACCACGGCGGCAATGACCCGTGAGATTCTCATGACGGGTGCCTCGTTTCGCTCACCGGCAGCCGGCCTTGCCGCACCACAATCCGAGTGTGGGGGAAAGCATGTTCCACCCAACTCACGGCGAAGCGACCGTCGTCATGAACAGCCACCGCCGGCTGTTCCGCCTTGGCGCCCTCGCTTAAGGTCACGACTGGGCCGAAACTGCGACCACGATCTTCTGAGACGCGCATCACCACTCGCTTCCGCACACCGGTCACTTCTTCCCACACTGCGATCACCGCCCCGTCCGGATGGACCGCCATTCGCAGATGATCAGGCAAGGCCGTCGTCGAAGTATGAAGAGAGACCGGTTCGGAAAAGGTCAGGCCCCGGTCATCCGATGTCGCCAGGTAGATGCGCGGCTGCTCATCCGTGCCTTCGGTGTACCAACCGACATACAGTCGTCCCTGAGGGTCGAACGCAATAGACGGGCCGCGATGAGGACAGGCATCGAACACCCATCCGTCCCTGCTTACCCGCATCGGCTGCGAGAACGTCGCGCCCTTGTCCGTTGAGCTCGCCACCACGATGTCGCGGACATTCCCGGGAAAGGTCTTGCGCCACGCAACCCACAACGTGCCGTCCGGAGCCAGCGCCGCCATGGGACGGCAACAGGGGCAGGCCATCCCGTCGATGACGATGTTGGCGCCGATCGTCGCGCCCTTGTCGCGGGAACAGGCGAAGACGGCGCTCGCCCCGCTTCTATCCTTCGCCCGCCCATCCAGCCACGCCACATAGACGCGTCCATCCGCGTCCGCCGACACATCTTCAAACGTGTGGCTGATCGCTTGACCGTCGTCATTGACGAGGACCGGGTGCTCAAAGGTGCGGCCCCCGTCCATGGAGCGTGCCAGGTACAAGTCCGAGGCAAAGAGCGCCCCGGCAGTCCGGTTGGGCGCTGACCACGTGACGTAGAGTTCGCCCTCCGGCCCTGTCGCCAATCCGGGGGACTGATGCAGCGCCTCGGGTCCGGCTCCATCGGGATTGACTCGTACCGGCGGCAAGAGCGGCTGTCCGTCGGGACCAACGCGGAGGAGGTCCACTTCACCGGTTGTCGCATGCTTTTCGAACCAGGCGACGTGCAGCAAACCGGTTCGATCGAAGCGGATCGCCGGCGGAGAAACCGGTCCCGGACCCTCACGAACGGTGCTCTTTGCTTCCAGCAACGGCACCGTCCGATCCTGGGCAGCGTGAACGAAGGCGGCGCCCAAGGCCCCACCCAGCCCGAACGTAAGCGAAAGAACGAGCGGGCAGCCACCCGCCGGCCGTATTCCGATGCGCTGCTCCTGACTGACCATACGCTTACCGTGCCGACGCTGCCTTGAGCTCACCGGCCGCTTGGATGCGGCTGACGACTTCATGGATCTTTTGCTCGGTCAACAAGCCTCCCTTGAGGTATTCCCGCACCACGCCGAACTCGTCGATGAACACACTGACCGGCAGGCCAAACACCCCGAACTGGTTTGCCACGTGGTTGTCGCGATCCAGCAACACCGGGAACGTATGGCCATAGGCTCGAATATGGTCCCGGACCTTCGCCTCATCTTCCAGTTCGTTGACAGCCAGGACGACGAACCCCTTGTCACGCAGCCGGTCGTAGGTCGCTTGCATGGCCGGCATCTCGGTCGTGCAGGGCTTGCACCAGGTCGCCCAGAAATTCACCAGCACGACCTTGCCTCGATACTGGCTCAGACTATGGGTGTGGCCGTTCAGGTCGGTCAGGCTGAAGTCCGCGGCCGGCGTGCCGACGACCGGAGGCCGTCCGGACATCCCCCATGCCACATCTGCCACTTGGTTGGACACAAAAATTAATCCTGTCACGATCATGACAGCAATCAGGAGCGCTCTCATAACCATCCCCCTTTGGGCGACTTCGCCCGGACAACTCTGGAACTAGGGTTTGACCATCTGAAATGACTTGGTCATTCCGAAGACGAAACTGGTCCCCTGCGCCAGATTGTTGTTGGCATCCCGCGCAACCGGAATCTGCGAATAGAAATACACCGACGTCATGCTGGCCCAGTCGGCCTCGATCAGCGAACCGAGGTTGATCTGAAAGCCCGGCGTATAGGCCAAATAGGTGGAGCCAGTGTTCGGGACTCGACGGTCTCTGATGACCGGATCGATCTCAATTGTTTCACCGGGAAATCCCCCGTCTGCAGGAATCCGTGACCGTTCCAACGACGCGCTGATATTGTCATGCACCAGATACCGATAGTTGAGCTGGTTGGTCAGCACCAACCACGGGACGGTCACCAGGTTGAGCCCTACGTTGAGGAGGTACTCGTCGCCGAATTGGTACCCGTCGTTGTTCCGGAAGGTGTGCCGGTAGCTGCCGAAGGCAAATTGATTCAGACGATGGGGAATCAACTCATAGGTCTGGTAGATCGTCCCGATCAACCCCACGTTGCCTCGTCCGAGCTGCGTCGGCGACTCCATAATCCCGCCGCCGCTGTCCCTCGCCCGCGTGTCGCCTGTGGGCAGATCCACCCCAAACCCCAACACCACCATGCTTCTCAGCGTCGGGAACACGTTATACTTGGCGGTGACCCTGATATCCCCGATCCCGTTATCCGCAAAGTGAACGGGCTCGCCCTCGCCGATAGGGCCTTCCTCACCAAGGCCATCGAGGTGGCCGTGCTTCCGCTTGAGATACGGGATCGTCAGTTGCAACCCGAACCGGTCCGTCACACCGTAGTTGAGATCCAAGGTATAGGTCTGCGTAATGGTCCGCGTCTCGCGATGATGGTCCAGAATCAGCCGCCGCTGTTCCTGATTGATAGCGGGTATGATGCCAGAGGTCCCGCCGAGCAACCGCATCGGTGTATAGTTGTAAATGCCGTTGATCGTCAGTAGGCCTTGCTGCGGCACCTGCTGTTGAGAGCCGATGACGACGAAGCAGGTGACCGCTCCGCAAGACGCCTGGACACGGGATGACTCCGCAAGGCTGCACAAGATGATCGTGAGAAAGCCAAATAAGATGACTGCGCATTTCCTCGTCGTTTCGCCCATGTTTGCTCCATCTCATCGCACCGGCCCTTGTCGCGACGGCCACACACCGGCACTGAAGCCCCGCGAATGCTGGTTGACTATGGGCTGAAGGCGTGCGCATCATCATGTCTCCGGTGTTGAGAGACCTTTCACGGAGAGCCTTTCTCGGCTGGCCGAACGGCTAACCATACGGCTCCGTTCTTCATTGGGCCGGCCGACTCCACAAACATGACCGACCTTCAACCCGGTTGTCTCTGTGACGAACTAGAGGGAGAGAACGGGAGGAGGACCGCGGGAAGCAGGAACCTTACTGGCTCCCTCTGAAGGCTCTTGAAAGATCGGGAGACTGCCGAATGTCAGCGGACCGACACCGACTTGAAAGACGACCGGAATCCCTCCGAACACATGACCCGCCGCGCACATCCAGGCGCAGATCCCGGTGCTGTGCAGGCCGGCCGCGTGGTGCGCGGCATGCTGGAGGTCATGCGCGACGGCGCTGCCGGTGGCAGCGACGAGCATCGTGACGACTGCGACGACCAGCAGCCAGGCTGTCGAACTGAGAAGAGAACGCCTCATGAGCTTCCGGCTCTGATCGCTGAAACGGCAACCGCGCTGCATGGTAGCAAAGTGGCTGTGGTCTCGTCAAAGCCGCCGGAGTCGATTCACCGCCCTCCCTGTCCCACGATCCGTTCGACCCGGTCGTCTTTTCCCCCGAGCTCGCGGTATTTCCGGTACTGAGCGAGGGCCTTGCCCGCATCCTTGCGATGCAACTCGTAAAAGACGCCCAGATTGTAATGGGCTTCGACGAAGTCCGGCTTCAACGCGATCGCGGTTTCGTATTCGCGCTCGGCCTCGTCCAACTTATTCAGACTGGTATAGACGACACCCAGGTTCATGTGGGCCTCGGCATACTCGGGCCGCAATCGGATGACTTCCTGAAACTCCTTCGCGGCATCCGCGAGCCGTCCCTGGCTGCGGTAGATAAACCCGAGGTTGTAATGCGCATCGACCAGGTTCGGCTTCGCCGCAATCGCCTGCCGATACGCGTAGGACGCTTCGACGAGATCGTTCGCCCGCTCGGCGAGACGTCCCAGCAGATACCAGCCATCCGCATGTGTGGGACGGGTTTTGACGAGCTTCCGCAGAAGCTCCTGAGCGCGGCGGCTGTCGCCCTGGGCGTCGTAGAGGCTCGCCACGCTGAAAATGGCGTCGACGTGATCCTGGCGGAAGCCGAGCAGCGCTTCATACGTGCGGATCGCCGCCGCGCGGTCGTGACGCGCCTCATATAGTTTCGCCAAATCCAAATAGGCCTCTTCGTCGCGCGGCGCGACTGCGATGGCTCGCGTCAGCGCACGCTCGGCCTCGGCCGACTTGCCTTGCGCGAGGTAGACATCGGCCAGATGGTTCAGGACCTCGACCGAATCAGGCCTGAGCGCGAGCGACCGTTGAAGCGCCTCAGCCGCCTCGACCGGTTGTTTCTTGCCTTGGAAGTAGACGAGCCCGAGCAAGTGGTAGGATTCAGCGGAGCGGGGATCGATTGCGAGGGATTGCTTCAGCGCGTCCACGGCGCCGTCGAAGTCTCCTTGACGGAATAGGTCGGACGCTCGGTCATAGTGCCGCTTGGCGGCGTCGGGCGGGGCGCCGTAAGCGGCACCCATCAATGCAAGACTCACGATCAATGTTCTGAAAAACGGCCGCATGAGTCTCGGCCATCGTTGTCTTTGACCCGGCATGACGCCCGACGCCTTCTCTGTCGTCCGTTCGCTCGCGCAGCCGGACACCGCGAACCGATCCCGATGGTGCTCGGACTATAGCCGGAGCGAGAGATGAAAGCAACGGACCGGTTTGCCGTAGGATTCCCGCAGGAATTGCTGTATACTTTCTTCGCTCTGTACGATCGTTCACCTCTAACGCGGTCGACCGACGCCTATGTTCACCAAAATTCTCAACCTCATTTTCGGCAGCAAGAACGACCGGGAGATCAAAGCGCTGCGGCCTATCGTGGACCGCATCAACCAGCTCGAGCCCTCGCTGACGCCTCTCTCCGACCATGCTCTGGCGGACAAGACGCAGGAGTTCCGCAAGCGGTTGGAAGCTGGCGAGACACTGGACGACCTGCTACCGGAAGCCTTCGCCGTCTGCCGGGAAGCCTCGCGGCGCCGGCTCAACATGCGGCATTTCGACGTGCAGTTGCTAGGCGGCATCGTCCTGCACAGAGGCCGTATCGCCGAAATGAAGACCGGCGAAGGCAAGACGCTCGTCGCGACGCTGCCTCTCTACCTCAACGCGTTGGAAGGCAAAGGCTGCCATCTCGTGACCGTGAACGACTACCTCGCCAAGCGCGACGCGCAGTGGATGGGGCCGATCTACCATTCGCTCGGCCTGTCCGTCGGGGTGATCCAGCACGACGCGTCGTTCCTGTTTGACCCGACCTACGATGCGGCGGACAAGCGGCTGCAGCACCTGCGGCCCTGCACGAGGCAGGAGGCCTACCGGGCGGATATCACCTACGGCACCAACAACGAGTTCGGCTTCGATTACCTGCGCGACAACCTGATCGTCACCGACCTGAGCCAATGCGTCCAGCGGGAGCTGCACTACGCAATCGTGGACGAGGTAGACAGCATTCTTATTGACGAGGCGCGGACGCCGCTGATCATCTCCGGGCCCACGGAACAATCCACGGACCTTTACTACCGCATCAACGCCATCATTCCTCAGCTCAAGCTGGACCGCGACTATACGATCGAAGAAAAGACCAAAACCGCCGCGCTCACCGAAGAAGGCAACGCGCGCGTCGAAAAGTTGCTGGGCGTCGACAATCTGTACGACCTCGCCCACATGGATCTGGTCCACCACGTCATCAAGGCGCTGCAGGCCCACGCGCTCTACAAGCGCGACGTGGACTACGTCGTCAAGGACGGCGAAGTTATCATCGTCGACGAATTCACCGGCCGGTTGATGCCGGGCCGACGGTGGAGCGACGGCCTGCACCAGGCGGTGGAAGCGAAGGAAGGCGTCAAGATCGCCAACGAAAACCAGACCCTGGCGTCCATCACCTTCCAGAACTATTTCCGCATGTACAAGAAGCTGGCCGGCATGACCGGCACGGCGGACACGGAAGCGGGCGAGTTCGCCAAAATCTACAACCTCGACGTGAACGTGATCCCAACCAACCGGCCGATGATCCGGAAAGATTATCCGGACGTGGTCTATCGGACCGAACGGGAGAAGTTCAACGCGATCGTCGAAGAAATCAAGGATTGTTACGAACGGGGTCAGCCGGTGCTGGTCGGCACAATCTCCATCGAGAAGTCGGAACGGCTGTCCTCATACTTGAGCAAGCACGGCATCAAACACAACGTGTTGAACGCCAAGTACCATGAGAAGGAGGCCGAGATCATCGCGCAGGCCGGCCGCAAGGGCGCCGTCACGATCGCCACCAACATGGCCGGCCGCGGAACGGACATCCTGCTGGGCGGCAACCCCGATTTCCTGTTCAAGCGCATCCTCTATCAGGAAGAGAACCTGCCCGACGAGAAGAAGCTTGAGATCTACGAACAAATTAAAGCCGATTGCGAGAAGAACAAACAGGAGGTGGTCGCCTTGGGTGGCCTCCACATCATCGGCACCGAACGGCACGAAAGCCGCCGCATCGACAATCAGCTCCGCGGCCGGGCCGGTCGCCAGGGGGACCCCGGCTCCTCGCGCTTTTACCTCTCCCTCGAAGACGATCTGCTCCGCATCTTCGCGTCCGAGCGCATCTCGAACCTCATGCTCAAGCTCGGTATGGAGGAAGGTGTCCCTATCGAGCACCGGATGGTGACCCGTTCCATCGAGAACGCGCAGAAAAAGGTCGAGGCGCACAACTTCGAGATCCGCAAGCAACTGCTCGAATATGACGATGTGATGAACAAGCAACGCGAGGTCATCTACCAGCACCGCCGCACCGTGCTCGCCGGCGAGAATCTCAAAGAAGACGTTCTGGAGATGATGGACGAAGTGATCCGGTCGCTGGTGGATGTGTACTGCGCGGAAGATCAGTATCCCGAGGAGTGGGATTTCAAGGGTCTGGCCGACGCCATGCAGGCCCAGTTCGCGCTCGACATTGCGCACGGCTCGGGCGACCCCGCCGCGCGCTTCAAGGATCTGGGCCGTGACGCGATCATCGAGGATTTGCTGAACCAGGTCCGCCAGGCGTACGAACAGAAGGAACGCGAACTCGGCTCCGACCTCATGCGCTACCTGGAAAAGATGCTGCTCCTCCAGGTGATCGACCACCATTGGAAAGATCACCTGCTCGCGATGGACCAACTGCGGGACGGCATCGGCCTGCGCGGCTACGGCCAGAAAGACCCGCTGATCGAGTACAAGCGTGAAGGCTTCGACATGTTCGCGGCCATGATGTCCCGGATCAAGTCGGACGCGCTGGAACGGCTGTTCCGTGTCCAGGCCGTCCGCGGCGAAGAACCGCCGCCCGCCTCCCGTCCGGCCGCGCCTCCTCGCCTCACCCTCAACCGCGGCGACACACCGGCCGCGCCTCGCACCGTCCAGCGTCAGCATGAAAAAGTCGGCCGCAACGATCCCTGTCCCTGTGGCAGTGGGAAAAAATACAAAAAGTGCCACGGGGCGTAGAGCGCTCAAATCTTGTCTCTCGCCTCTCGCCACGCTTGGTTTCGACGTTTCCTACCTTGACTTGGCTTTGTGACAGAAGCTAATGTAGGTTACTTTTGGGCTTGAGACGGGAGGGCGACGCTTGCCCTGAAGTCGACCGGCGCTGATGAGCGAGAAATCGTTGAGCAGCGGACAACCGGACCTGATCGCAGAGATCGCGGCGGAAATTTCTGATACGGGGCCGATCCCTTTTGCCCGGTTTATGGAGCTTGCGCTCTACCACCCGCGGTTCGGGTACTACATTCGTCCGGCGGACGGTCCGGAGATCGAACGCATCGGCTGGTCGGGCGATTTCTATACGAGCTCGGATGTGCATCCCCTGCTCGGGCGGGCGCTGGCCAGACAGATCCGGCAGATTGACGACCTGCTCGATCGTCCGGCTCCCTTCACTGTCATCGAGATGGGCGCGGGCAAAGGCCTCCTCGCCCGGCACATCTTGGACGCGTGCGCGGGCGAACCCGTTTCCTTTTCGAATCGCCTCCGCTATGTCCTGATCGAGCGCAGCCCGGCCATGCGGGAACTGCAGCGCCGGAACTTGGCGCCCCATCTCACCCTCCCTGCTCGGGTTTCCTGGGTCTCCGGTCTGTCCGATTTCCCGGATGCAAGCCTCATCGGACTTTTTTTGTCGAACGAGCTGGTGGATGCGTTCCCCGTCCACCGCATCCAAGTCGTCGACGGCGAACCGAAAGAGATCTACGTCGATTATCGGGACGGGCGGTTTGTCGAATGTCTCTGTTCTCTGTCCACACCGGAGATCGAGACATATCTGCGCCGCGTGGGAACGGATCTGCCGTCCGGATATCGGACCGAGATTAATCTCGAAGCGCTCCGATGGATGAGAGAGGTCGCCCGTGTCATGAATCGCGGCGTTGTCATCACCGTCGATTACGGTCACAGCGCGCAGGACTTCTTCGCGCCCGAGCGACACCGGGGAACGTTCCTCTGCTACTACCGTCAGATGGCGTCGGAAGATCCGTACACCCGCGTCGGCGAGCAGGACATGACTGCCCATGTCGATTTTACTAGTTTGGCGACGGTCGGCGAAGAAGCGGGGCTCGCGGTGACCGGGTTCACCAATCAGATGAGTTTCCTGATCAGTCTGGGAGCCGAGCGTATGCTTGACACGCTCGATCCCGAGTCGCCGGAGTTTCGGGCCGCGCTGCATCTGCTCAGGCCGGAAGGCATGGGCCGCACGTTCAAGATTCTCGTACAGCATAAAGGCATACCCCGGCCGGAGTTGGAGGGACTGACGTTTAAACCGTTCTTCGGATCGGCGCTCGTGGCGGCCAACGCCGCCGCGAACACGCCGAAGTCGTAAGCTGTCGGCTCATAATGAGCAACGAATCCGTTCCGCTGAATTATATCCCGATCCTGGCTTTCATCGCCATCGCGCTGGCGTTCGGCATGATGTCGCTGTTGATCGGCTGGATCGTCCGCCCGCATCGACCATATCGGGCCAAGCTGGTGCCCTACGAGAGCGGGAGCCCGTTATTCCAGGATGCCCGCGTGCCGTTCCCGATGCGATACTACATCATTGCGATGCTGTTCGTGATCTTCGATGTCGAGATCGTGTTTCTCTATCCCTGGGCCGTCGTGTTCAGGCAGCTTGATCTGGCGGGCGTCCTCGGCATGGGGTTTTTCCTACTGATCTTGATCGTCGGCTTCTGGTATGAATGGAAAAAAGGGGCGTTGGAGTGGGATTGACCGGCATCGCAGCCGCGATGCCGGAATGATGAATTCCGATCTCTTGGTTTCAGGTCATTCCTCTTTTCTCATGCCACATGGGAGCGAACGCAGTGAGCGTCTTAGAGCGGCAGCTTGAACCGAACATTCTAACCACCAATCTAGACGCCTTCGTGTGCTGGGCGCGGAAGTCGTCGCTGTGGCCGATGACGTTCGGATTGGCCTGCTGCGCGATCGAGATGATCGCCACCGTGTCGTCCCGATACGACATCGACCGTTTTGGCGCGGGCGTGTTCCGCGCCTCCCCGAGGCAGTCAGACCTGATGATTGTGGCCGGTACGGTCACGCGGAAAATGGCACCGGTGATCCGCCGCATTTACGACCAGATGGCCGAACCGCGCTACGTGATTTCGATGGGATCCTGTGCCACGTCCGGCAACCACTATAACAGTTACAGCGTCGTTCAAGGCGTGGATCAGATCGTGCCAGTGGACGTCTACGTCCCCGGCTGCCCGCCCAGACCGGAAGCGTTGCTGGACGGCCTGCTCAAGCTGCAGGAAAAAATCCAACGGGAGAAGGTGTTTGTGAAATGATCCGCGAGACGCGCGGGATCGGCGATTCTCGCCCGTCGCGCGAGTCGCGCGCCTCTCGTCAATGAGACCATGCATCCAGTTCTCGAACGGCTGAAAACACAATTTCCTGACGCGGTCCTCGCGGTTCAGGAAGACCGGGATCGAGCGGAACTCTCCGCCCGCGTCGCCACCGACCGTATCGTGGACGTGGCGCGGTTTCTTCACGATGATCCGGCGATGGCGTTTGATCACATCACGGATGTGTGTTCGGCCGACTTTCCCGACGACCTCGAGCGGTTCGAAGTAATCTACCACCTGCTGTCGTTGCCGCATCGCCGGCGCATTCGGCTCAAGGTCCGCGTCACGGAAGACAATCCCAGCATTGATTCGGTCACCGGCATTTGGAGAGGCGCGGAGTTCATGGAGCGGGAGGTGTACGACTTGATGGGCATCCGCTTCAACGGACATCCGGACCTGCGCCGCATCCTCATGCCGGAGGATTACGACGAAGGCTACCCGCTCCGGAAAGACTTCCCGACCGAAGGCAAGGGTTGGCGCAGTTCCTTCGAATTCATCCCCCGGCTCGACGAGCCGCCTGTCGCCGTTGAAAGCGAGATTCCCGAAGACCGCAAGCATCCTTTCGTGACCGCCGACGGGGCCGGATCGTCCGTCCGCAAGGAGGAGTTGCTGCTGAACATGGGGCCGCAACACCCCAGCACACACGGCGTGCTGCGGGTGGTGCTCGAACTGGACGGCGAGCGGATCGTCAAGGCGACGCCAGATCTCGGCTATCTGCACCGTGGCGTGGAAAAGCTGGCGGAGGGACTGCACTACCTGCAGATCATCCCGCATACCGATCGGCTCGATTATGTCTGCGCTATGGCGAACAACTACGCGTACGTGCGGGCTGTCGAGAAGTTGGTGGGCATCCAGGTGCCGGAACGCGCCGAATATATCCGCACGATCGTCGCGGAGATGCAGCGGGTAGTCGGCCATCTGTTCTGGCTGGGTACGCAAGCGCTGGACATCGGCGCGATGACGGTCTTCTTCTGGACGTTTCGCGAGCGTGAAGCGCTGTTGGACATGTTCGAGAAGCTCTGCGGCGCGCGGCTGACGTTGAACTATTACCGCATCGGCGGCGTGGATGGCGACTTCACGCCCGAACTGGTCGCGCGGCTGAAGGCGTTCCTCGACACGTTCTACGACAAGATCCACGAATATGACACGCTGCTCGCGTCGAACCGCATCTGGCTGTCCCGCACGAAGGACGTGGCCGTCATCTCCGCCGAAGACGCAATCAATTTCGGCCTCACCGGGCCGGTGCTGCGCGGCTCCGGGGTAGCGTACGACGTGCGGAAATTCGAGCCTTACGGCGTGTACGACCGGGTGGAGTGGGAGGTGCCGGTCGGCAAGCACGGCGATACCTACGACCGGTACTGGGTGCGCATGGAAGAGATGCGGCAGAGCTGCCGGATCATCCGCCAATGCCTGGACCAGATGCCGCCCGGCCCGATCATGGCTGACCTCCCGCAGGTCATCCCACCACCCAAACCCAAGGTCATGCGGGACATGGAGAGCCTAATCCATCATTTCATCATCTTCACGCAAGGCTTCAAGCCGCCGAAAGGCGAGACCTATTGTGCGTCGGAAGCGCCGAAAGGAGAACTGGGGTTCTTTATCATCAGTGATGGAAGTCCCCGGCCCTATCGGTTGAAGATCCGGGCCCCGTCGTTCGTCCACATGGGCGCCTTCGACCACATGGCGCGAGGCTATCTGCTCTCGGACATCATCACGATCTTCGGCACCTACGACATCGTGATGGGAGAATGCGACAGGTGAATTCCGAGTGCTGAGTGTTGAGTGGCAACTCAGAATTCAGAACTCAGCACTCAGAACTGGATGCATAGATGCTCCTGGAAAAATACAAATCGGAAATAGACGCCATCCTGTCCCGCTACCCGGTTCGCCGCTCGGCTCTATTGCCGCTGCTCAACCTGGCGCAGCGGGAGGAAGGTCACGTGAGCGAGGCGGCGATGAAGGAAATCGCCGGCATCCTCAACCTGACGCCGCCTCAGGTGTATGAGACGGTCACGTTCTACACGATGTTGAGGCTGAAGCCGGTGGGAAAGTTCCACATTCAGGTATGCAAATCGCTCATGTGCGCCTTGGTCGGATCCGACACGCTGCTCGGCTGGCTCCGCGCCAAGTTGGGGATCAAACCGGGGGAAACCACCCCGGACCGTCTGTTCACGCTCAGCACCGTGGAGTGCCTGGCCGCCTGCGGAGCCGGGCCGATGATGCAGATCAACGATGACTATTACGAGAACCTGACCGAAGAGAAAGTGGACCGGATCCTGATGGATCTGATACGCAACGGCACATCTCCTTTGAAGAGCGGGCCGTTTATGCTGCCAGAACCTCAGAAGACGTAACCGGTTAGTCGTTATTCGTGGCTTGCCCGCGGTTAACGAGGCAACGGAATGCCGCCTTACGAACCGATTCTTCTGAAGAACATGCTCCAGCCCGGCTATACGGGCTCATTGGCGGACTACGAGCGGACGGGCGGATACCAGGCGCTCCGCAAGACGCTCGGCAAAATCGCGCCGGCGGACGTGACGGCGATGGTGGTCAAGTCCGGATTACGGGGGCGCGGCGGCGCGGGGTTCCCGACCGGCATCAAATGGGGATTCCTGCCCAAGGACTATCAGGGCCCTCGTTACCTGTGCTGCAACGCGGACGAGAGCGAGCCTGGCACGTTCAAGGACCGCCAACTGATCGAACGCGATCCTCACCAGGTCATCGAGGGCATCCTGCTCGCCTGTTACGCCATCGGCGCCGAAACCGCCTACATCTATATCCGAGGGGAATTTGCCCTGGGCGCTGCGATCCTGGAGCGGGCCTTGGCAGAAGCCAGAGCGGCCGGCTATGTTGGCCGGAACATTCTCGGCGCGGGCGTCACGATCGACATTTGGGTCCACCGCGGAGCCGGCGCTTACATTTGCGGGGAAGAGACGGCACTCCTGGAATCCCTCGAGGGCAAGCGGGGCCTGCCGCGGGTGAAGCCGCCGTTCCCGGCCACACACGGCCTGTACGGCAAGCCGACTGTGGTCAACAACGTCGAAACGCTCGCGAACCTGCCGCATATTGTCAACCGCGGCGCCGAATGGTTCGCCTCGATCGGTTCGCCGCCGAAGAGCACGGGCACCCGCATCTTCTGCGTGAGCGGCCACGTACGGCGGCCCGGCAATTACGAAGTGCCGATGGGGATCACATTCCGCGAGTTGATCTTCGAGCACGCCGGCGGCATGCGCTCGGACAAGGCGCTGAAGGCGTTCATCCCGGGAGGCGCATCCGCGCCGTTTTTGACGCCGGAGCATCTCGATGTGAAGATGGACTTCGAGTCTGTGGCCCAGGCTGGATCAATGCTGGGATCGGGTGGAGTCACAGTCATGGAAGAAGGCACCAGCATGGTCTGGGCCGCGTTGCGCCTGATGGAGTTTTTCTACCACGAGTCCTGCGGCAAGTGCACGCCGTGCCGGGAGGGGAGTTCGTGGTTGGTCCAGACCATGCGCCGGATCCTCGCCAAACGCGGCCGCCGGGAGGACCTTGAAACCTTGACCGATCTGTGCCAGAACATCGCGGGCCGTACGGTCTGCGCGTTCGGCGACGCCGAGGTGGCGCCGATCCTGAGCACTCTGAAATACTGGCGCCACGAGTACGAGGAGTTGATCCGGGAGGCGGAATCGTTGGGCCTGGCTGGCATCCCCGAACTGGTCATGCCGGCAGCGGCACGGCACGAACCTCACAAGTTCGAGGTGTGAGGTTCGAGACGAAGACACGAACGGAGATCTAGAACCCTCGCCCTTCGAACCTGACAGATGATGGCGATGACGGCGGACACAGTCCGTTTGACAATCGACGGTATTCGGGTGACCGTACCCAAGGGCACCTTGCTCATTGAGGCGGCGCGCCGGGTGGGGGTGATGATCCCGCATTTCTGTTACCACCCGAAGCTCAAGCCGGACGCCAATTGCCGGATGTGTCTGGTGGAGATCGAAAAGATGCCCAAGCTCCAGACCGCCTGCAGCACCCCAGTAACCGAGGGAATGAGCGTCCGCACGGCCACGACCGTCGTCAATGAAGCGCACAAGTCGGTGCTGGAGTTCATTTTGGCCAACCATCCCCTGGACTGCCCGGTCTGCGATCAGGGCGGCCGCTGCGACCTGCAGGACTTCTCGCATGCGTACACGCCGACCACCAGTCGGTTCATCGAGGTTAAGCGCATCTTCCAGAAGGAGTATTTCAGCCCGCTGATCGAGACCCAGATGAACCGCTGCGTCCAGTGCCTGCGCTGCGTCCGCTATTGCGATGAGGTCATGGATGTCAAAGCGCTGGCACCGGCCGGCCGGGGAACCATGACCGAAATCAAGCACTTCGGCTCCCATCCGTTGGAGTGCGAGTTCTGCGGGGGGTGTGTTCAGATCTGCCCGGTGGGGGCCATCACCAGCCGACTCTCGATGTACGAGTACCGGCCCTGGATGCTGAAACGAACCGACACCGTCTGCACCTACTGCGGGGATGGCTGCCAGATCACGATCCAGACCAAGGACAATGAGCTGATCGAAGTCATGTCGGCCTACGGCGCCGGCCGGAACAACGGTGATCTCTGCGCACGTGGCTTCTTCGGATATCACGCCACCAGCCACCCGGACCGTCTGGCGCGCCCGCTGATCCGCCGGGACGGCAAGCTTGTCGAGACGACTTGGGAAGACGCGCTGGAATACATCGCCGACGCCGCAATCTGCCTCAAGCTGAGGTACGGCCCGGACGCGTTCGGCGGACTGATCGCGTCCCGCTGCACGAACGAAGACCTCTATGTCTTCCAGAAATTCATGCGCCTGGCGATCGGCACCGATCGCATCGACAGCAGCGCGCGCTATGGGCACCTGAACGGCGTGCAGGCCATGCGCCGGGTGCAGGGCACCCATCGCTGGACTGTCACCTTCGACGACATCGTCGCCGCCGACGCACTGCTGCTGGTCGGCACCAACGTCACCGAAACCAACCCCATTACGGGCCTGAAAGTGAAAGAAGCGGTCAAGAAGCGGCGCGCGACGCTGGTGACGGTCGAGGCTCTGGAGCCAGCGATCGACACGATCAGCAACATTGCGAATCTTGCGCAGCACCACTTCGCCGCACGCCCGGCGCAGTTCGGCCCTGTCGTCGTGGGCTTGATCAAAGCGGTGATCGAGGACGGCCTTGTGGATCAGGCGTTGGCCCGGCAGGCGCCTGCCTACGTGAGCGCGATCGCCCAGGCGGTGCAACGCCTGTCCTGGCCGGAACTGGAAGCCGCCGGCGGCGCGACTCAGACGGCCCTGCGCGATGCCGCGCGGGTGCTGGCTCAAGCCGGTCGCCTGGTCGTCCTCCTCGGACCCGGCGGGTTGCGGAATCCTGGCGGATACAACACCGCCGTCAACCTGCTCGATCTGCTGCTGCTCACCGGACACCATGGTCGTCCGGGCTGCGGATTCGCGCCCCTGGCTGAAGAGAACAACGACCAGGGCGCCGTGGAAATGGGAACGGTCGCCGAGTTCCTCCCCGGTCCCATCGAGGTTATGGATCGCACTGCGCGCGAGCGGCTGGCCAACCTGTGGAAGGAAGAGCTTCCCAAGGGACCCGGCGCCACACTGATGGAGATAATCGAGCACGCGCGCGTCGGTCGGCTGAAAGCCTTGTTCGTAGTCGGCGAGAACCCGGTCGGGAGCCTGCCGGCCAGCACCGGCGTGAAGGAAGCTCTGGGCAATGTGGAATTGCTGGTCTGCCAGGAACTATTCCTGACCGAGACTGCGTCGATGGCCCATGCGGTCCTGCCGGCCTGTTCCTACGCCGAGAAGGATGGGACCTTTACAAACAGCGAAGGGCATGTGCAGGCCGTTCGGCAAGCGATCCAACCGGTCGGCGAGAGTCGCCCAGACTGGGAGATCTTTTCGGCCTTGTCGGTGCTGATGGGCTATCCGCTCGAATACGGCGACGCGCGCGAGATCCTTAAAGAGATCCGCGGTCTTATTCCCGGCTACGGCCTGCTGGGGCCGGCGCCGTCCCCTCCCACGGTCGATCGCACGGCGGTCGAGCGATATCTCCGCCAAGATTACGCCACCGACGTGGCCAGCCGGTATCAACTTGCCGGTGAGCGATCTGAGGAAAGGAGTGGGGGGACAGGCGGGGTGCTCACCCTGGTGCTAGGCCAGACCCTCTTCCATTCGGGTAAACTGTCCACGCGCTCCAAAGGCCTGCTTCAGGTCGAGAGCGGCGGCGCCTTGCGGATGAACCCCGCGGACGCCGCGCGGCACTGTCTTTCCGACGGCGATCGGGTCCGCGTGTTCAATCAGCGCGGCGAGGTGACGACAACCGTGAAAATCCTGGCCCGCGTGCCGGCAGGGATGGTTTTCTTCCCCGAGCATTTCGATCGGGACGCCAAGAACCTGGCCCAAGTGGAAGTCGATCCCGTGACGAAAGTGCCGTACTTCAAAACGACGCTGGTAACCGTGGAACGGTTAACGCGCGACCCATGACGCGTGAGGCGTGATACGTGGCGCACAACGCGCCACGTATCACGCTTTCCGTCTCGCACGCCACAAAATTCCGGAGGAGCCGTGGTGGAAACGAGCCTGAAGCTGGCGATCTCTCTGACGCAAATTGCCGCCGTGATGGGCGTGGTCCTACTCACGGTCATGCTGCTGACTCTGCTCGAGCGAAAGGTGCTCGGCTGGATGCAGGATCGGATGGGCCCGATGGAGGTCGGTCCGTACGGCATCCTCCAGCCGATCGCGGACGGGATCAAGCTCTTCTTCAAAGAAGACATCATTCCCGCCGGCGCGAACAAATTCCTCTTCAGCGTGGCGCCGATTCTTGCGCTGGTTCCGGCCTTGATCGGGTTTGCCGTCGTGCCGTTCGGCCCAAACCAGACGGTGGAACTCTTTGGAGTGCAGTTCAAACCGTTCGTCATCAGCGACATCAACATCGGGATCCTCTATATCCTGGCGTTCGCGTCGATCGGCGCCTATGGAATCATCCTCGGTGGATGGGCGTCCAACAGCAAGTATTCGCTGCTCGGGGGTCTGCGATCCGCCGCTCAGGTCATCAGTTACGAGCTGAACGTGGGTTTGGCGATCGTCGGCGTGTTGCTTTTGGCCGGCTCCTTGAGTCTCGTCAAGATCACGGAAGCCCAGGCTGGCGGCTTTTGGAACTGGTTCGTCTTCGCGCCGCCGTTCCCGCAGATCTTCGCGTTCGTCGTGTACATCATCTCCGCAGTGGCCGAAACCAACCGCGTGCCGTTCGATCTGCCGGAAGCCGAGAGTGAACTGGTGGCGGGGTTTTTCACCGAATACAGCGGCATGCGGTTCGCCTTTTACTTTCTCGCCGAATATGCCAACATGATCCTGGTTTCCTGCGTCGCCGCGGCGTTGTTCCTCGGCGGCTGGAACGCGCCCTATCCGGGCACGATTCTGGCCCGGATCGGTTTGGAGCACATGGCCTGGATGGAGAACGTGGGCTGGTTCACCGTCAAGGTGTATTTTTTCCTGTTTCTGTTTTTCTGGCTGCGGGCCACGCTGCCGCGCCTGCGCTATGATCAACTGATGCGGTTCGGGTGGAAGGTGATGCTGCCGATCGCCCTGGGTAACATTCTGGTGACGTCGATCGCGGCGTACCTGTTCCCAAGATGAAGCAAGTAGCGGACAGCAGAACAGCCACTAGCTCTGCTCTGGCTCCCCTCTATACGCTATGCGCTACCGGTTCGGTCATGATGAAATTCAAACAGTGGCTCAAGACGATCACCTTTTACGAGATTCTGGTGGGCATGAAGGCCACGTTGACCCATTTGCTGCGCTACCGGCCGATTACCCTCCAGTATCCGCACGAAAAACGCATTTTGCCGGAGAGCTACCGCGGCATGCTCGCGTTGCTGCGCTATGACGACGGTACGGAGAAATGCGTCGGGTGCGATCTCTGCGAAGCGGCCTGCCCTTCCCGGGTGATCCGGGTGGTCAGCGGTGAAGTGCCGGGCGAACCCACCAAGCGATATGCGAAAGAATATTACATGGACATGACGCGCTGCCTGTTTTGCGGCCTGTGCGTCGACGCCTGCCCGGTGGACGCGCTCGGCATGACCCGCGAATTCGAGTGGGCGGTGTACGACAAACGTCAGCTCCTTCTGAATAAGGAGCAACTCCTCGCCATCGGCGATCGCTCATTCCCCGTGCGGGAAAAGCGGCTGGAGCTGCAACACCCGAATGTGGCGTTCTTCAACGTCGCATTCAAGCACGTGCCGCCGAAACCAACGTAAGCCAAACTCTCCTCGCCCTCGCTTGAGGTCACCACACAGAGGCGAATGGGGCGGAAGCGGTCCGGCGCGTTGACTTCCGGACTGTGCATGACTGGAGGCTGCGTCCGTTGAATCAGTTCTTCTTTTTTTATTTCGCCGGCGTCATCACGCTGACCTCGGTCCTCGTCGTCACGCTGCGCAATCCCGTCTATAGCGCCCTCTCTCTCCTGATCATGTTCTTTCACGTCGCGGGCCTCTATGTCACCCTGCATGCGGAGTTTCTTGCCGCGGTGCAGATCATCGTGTATGCCGGCGCGATTCTCGTGCTCTATCTCTTCGTCGTCATGCTGTTGAACGTCAAGCGCGAGGATCGTTACCACGCGCAATTGCCGGTCGCGGCATTGCTGGGGTTGACGTTTCTGACAACGGTGTTGCTCACGGCGGTCAGCCTTCGCGACGCCGGCGTTCACGCGGAGACGGCCGACGGCGCCGCCGGGACGCCTGGGAACACGGAAACAATCGGCCGGGCACTGTATTCGATGTATCTGTTCCCCTTCGAGGTGGCCTCGCTTATCCTGCTGGTCGCCATGATCGGCGCGATCGTCCTCGCAAAGCGGGACCTGTTCGAGAGGCGCGAACCGTGAAGCGTGGAGCGTCTCTCGCGAGACGAGATATAGGAGTTTCGTGATGATTCCCCTTTCCTATTATGTGATCCTCAGCGCCTTCGTGTTCATCACCGGCGTGATGGGCGTGCTGATCCGGCGGAATATCATCATCATTCTGCTGTCCGTGGAGCTGATGCTGAACGCCACGAACATCAACTTCGTGGCCTTCTCGCATTATCTCCAGAACGTGGCCGGCCAGGTGTTCGTCTTTTTTGCGCTAACGGTCGCGGCGGCCGAGGTCGCCGTCGGCCTGGCGATCATCATCGCGCTCTACCGCTCCAAGTCGAGCATCAACGTGGATGAGTTCCAATTATTAAAGTGGTGAAGACGCCGTTGGTCAACGGTAATGAACTGAACACCGGCTTTCAGAGCATCATTTTTCAGTGTTGGCCAATGACTCTTGACCATTGACCCATTACCTATGCTCTACGTCCTGATCCCACTCTTTCCCTTCGCCGCGTTCCTGCTGCTCGGTCTGGCCGGTCACTGGATCAGGGAACGGGCGCACCTCGTGGCCATGCCGGCCGTCCTCGGCTCGCTCGTACTTTCCCTTATTGCGTTCATGAACGCGGCCGAAGGCGACCGGATTTCGGTTCCGCTGTACACCTGGATCGATTCGGGCGAACTGGAAGTCCGCCTGGGCCTGTTCATCGACCGGCTGACCGCCGCCATGCTGTTGCTCGTGACGATCGTCAGCTCGCTGGTGCACGTCTACACCATCGGTTACATGCACGGCGAGAAGGGATATGCACGCTTTTTCGCCTACATTGCCCTCTTCACCTTCTCCATGCTGATGCTGGTCATGGCCGACAACTTCCTCCAACTGTTCATCTTCTGGGAGGCGGTCGGGTTGTGCTCCTATCTGCTCATCGGCCACTGGTATGAGCGGCCGGTCGCCTGCGCTGCGGCGACCAAGGCCTTCATCGTGAACCGGGTCGGCGACTTCGGGTTTTTGCTCGGGCTCCTGGTGATCGTCTACAACTTCGGCTCGTTGGACTATCGGCAGGTGTTTGCTCAGGCGCCGAGCTTCGCCGGCGACATGATGAACCTGCTCCGTCCATTTGGAGGAACGTGGGAAGTCTCCACGCTCACCGTGATCTGTCTTCTGTTGTTCGCCGGCGCGGTCGGGAAATCGGCACAGGTTCCGCTGCACGTTTGGCTCCCCGACGCGATGGAGGGCCCGACGCCGATCTCGGCCCTGATCCACGCGGCCACGATGGTGACCGCCGGCGTGTTCATGGTCGCCAGGCTGGCGCCGCTGTATCACCTCTCGCCGGTCGCGATGGACCTGGTGGCGGTGGTCGGGGCCATCACGATGGTCCTCGGCGCGACCGTCGCGTTGACGCAGACCGACATCAAGCGAATCGTCGCCTACTCAACCGTAAGCCAACTCGGTTACATGATGATGGCCTGCGGTCTGGGCGCCTATGCGGCAGGAATCTATCACCTGCTCACGCACGGCGCGTTCAAGGCGCTCCTGTTCCTGGGCTGCGGCTCGGTGATCATCGCGCTGCATCACGAACAGGACATGCGGCGCATGGGCGGACTTAAAGACAAGCTACCGATCACCTACTGGACCTTCGTCATCGGCTCACTGGCGCTGGCCGGCTTTCCGCTCACCGCCGGCTTCTTCAGCAAGGACGCATTGTTGTTGGCGTCGTGGTCGTCGGGGACGTTGGGTCAAGCGCTCACCGTCTTCGGGCTACTCACGGCGCTTTTGACCGCGTTCTATAGTTTCCGTCTTGTCTTCGTGACATTCTGGGGCCCGTCGCGTGTCGATCCCCACCTGATCGGCCGTATCCAGGAACCGTCCAAGACGATGACGGTGCCCTTGCTTATCCTAGCCGCACTCAGCGTGATCACCGGCTACTTAGGCATTCCTGAATTTTTGACGCCGATCTTTCCCGGCGGCGGAGAGGCCGGCCGTCACAGCGGAGCCGCCGCGAACGGCATCATGGCCGTGGCAACGTTGATGGCGCTGACCGGCATTGCGGCGGCCTATTACGTTTATGTAAAAGAGCCCGGGCTGCCAGATCGGCTGGCCGCTCGCTGGGAACGGGCCTATCGGCTCTCGGCCAACAAATGGTACGTGGACGAACTCTACCACGCGACCGTCGTGCGCCCCACCTTCTCGCTCGCCGACGGCCTGTGGAAACAGGTGGACGTCGCGATCATCGACGGCGCGGTAAATGGGGTCGCGCACGCGATCGCCTGGGGCGGATGGCTGTTGCGCCTGATCCAGAGCGGGCAGACCCAACATTACGCGCTGGCCATGACGGCCGGCGCGGTGCTGTTGTTGGCGGTGTATCTGTTTTTTTAACGGCGGATGGCGAATGATCAAGGAACGGCAGCACACAGTGGAAGCGCGATTGCATGCCGTCGGCTTTCAGCGCGAACCCCGTTAGCTCTTCGGTGACCGGATGAACGAAGCAAGCCTTCAGAGCGCGTTCCCCTGGCTGACCGTCCTAGTGTTCCTCCCCCTTGTCGGCGCCGTGTTCGTGTGTCTCGTTAAGGAGACCGCGGTTCGCTGGACGGCATTGGCGGCGACGGTCGCCGACTTGCTGGTGGCGCTGCCCGTCTGGTTTCAATTCGATCCCGCTGTGCCGGGCATGCAGTTCACCGAGCACGTCTCCTGGATTGCGTCCCCTCCGATCAGCTATCGGTTGGGCGTGGACGGCATCAGCTTGCCGCTGGTGCTCATGACCGCTCTCTTGATGCCGCTCTGCGTGCTTGCCTCCTGGCAGGCGATCGAAACCCGGGTCCGCAGCTTCATGGCCGTCATGCTGGTCATGGAAGCGGCGATGCTCGGCGTCTTCGTCGCGCTCGACTTCGTGCTGTTCTACATCTTCTGGGAAGCGATGCTGATCCCGATGTATCTCCTGATCGGCGTCTGGGGCGGTCCGAACCGGCTGTATGCGGCCATCAAGTTTTTCCTCTACACCCTGGCCGGCAGCGTCCTGTTGCTGGTCGCGATCATCGTTCTCTATTTTCAGGGCGGCCACACGTTCGACATCCTCGCGCTCGCTCGGCGCTCCTACGACGCCTCGCTCCAGGCTTGGCTGTTCCTCGCCTTTTTCGCCGCTTTTGCGGTCAAGGTGCCGATGTTCCCGTTTCATACCTGGCTGCCCGACGCCCACGTCGAAGCACCCACCGCCGGCAGCGTGATTCTGGCCAGTGTCCTGCTGAAGATGGGCGCGTACGGCTTCCTGCGCTTTTCGCTTCCCATGCTGCCGGATGCGACGGCGACGTTCACGCCGCTCATGATCGCGCTTTCAATCACGGCGATCATCTACGGCGCCTACATGGCGCTGGCACAGACCGACCTAAAGAAGCTCATTGCCTATTCCAGCGTCAGTCACATGGGATTCGTCACACTCGGCATCTTCGTTTTGAACCACCAAGGCATCGAGGGCGCGGTGCTGCAGATGGTCAATCACGGCATCACCACCGGCGCGTTATTCTTGTGCGTCGGCGCCGTCTACGAGCGGACGCACAGCCGGATGATCGCAGATAACGTGGGACTGGCCGGCCCCATGCCGCGTTACGCCACCCTGCTGGTGATCTTTGCGCTCTCGTCGCTGGGCCTGCCGGGCACGAACAGCTTCGTCGGCGAATTTCTCGTCCTTGTCGGAGCTTTCCTCTGGAACAAGATCGCGGCCGGCCTGGCTGCACTCGGCGTCATTCTGGCCGCGGTCTATGTGCTGTGGATGGTCCAGCGAGTGGCGTTCGGTGTACCGGCCGATCGCCACACCAGCCGACTGGCCGATCTGAACCCGCGCGAGACGGCCGCCTTCGTGCCGTTGGTCGCGCTGGTGTTTTGGATCGGCATATTCCCCAGCCCCCTCCTCACGAGAATGCACGCCAGTGTCAATGAACTGGTTGAACGAGCCGAGACAAGGGACCAGGGACCAGAGGCGAGGGGCAATCGGAATGATGACTCGGAGCCGCACGATACAGCTCTCCTACTCGCCCCTCGCCTCGCTTCTCATGCCCGGGAGAGTCATCCATGACGCTTCTTCCCAGCGACCTCACGGCGATTCTCCCCGAACTGGTCGTCGTCGCGGCGGCTTGTCTCGTGCTCGGGCTGGACCCGATCATCCCCGCGTCGAAGAAAGACGCATTGGCGTGGCTGAGCCTCGGCTCCCTGACGATTTGTCTGGGCTTCACCGCCTCCCAAATGGGCGGCCGGACGACCGCGTTCAGCGACCTGGTGATCATCGATCCGTACGCCTGCTTCTGGAAGCTGCTGTTGTACCTGGTGACGGGGCTGACCATTTTGCTGTCGTTCGCCTACCTCAAAGAGGAGCATCTCCACCTCGGCGAATATTACGGCTTCATCTTGTTGGCGCTGTCCGGCATGATGGTCATGGTGTCGGCCGCCGATCTGCTGACCATTTATCTCGGCACCGAACTGATGTCGCTGTCGCTGTACATCCTGGCTGGACTCAAGCGATCCGAGCCGCGCTCCCTCGAAGCTTCGGCCAAATATTTCGTGCTGGGCGCCTTTTCCTCCGGCCTGCTGCTGTACGGCATCTCGCTGCTCTTCGGTGCGGCGGGCGGCACCAGGCTCTCCATCATCGCCAGCGCCGTGGCGGCACGGGGACTCGATGACCCGGTCCTCTTGTTAGCGATGGTCCTGTTGGCGGTCGGCTTCGGCTTCAAGCTCGCCGTGGTCCCATTCCACATGTGGACGCCCGACGTCTACGAAGGCGCGCCGACCTCCGTCACCGCCTTCATGGCCGTGGCCTCCAAGGCGGCTAGTTTCGGCGCGTTTCTCCGGGTGTTCGTGGAAGGGCTGGGCGGCCTCAAAACGAACTGGCAGCCCCTGTTTTTGGCGGTGTGCCTTGCCACGTTAGTCCTCGGCAACGTGGTTGCGATCGTCCAAACCAACATCAAGCGCATGCTCGCGTACTCGAGCATCGCGCACGCCGGCTATGCCCTGATCGGCCTGGTCGCGGCCGGCCGGGCGGCCGATGGCGTCGGCGCCGCCGGCCTGGCCAGCGTCATGCTCTATCTCGCCGTCTATGCCTTCATGACCTTAGGCGCTTTCGCCGTCGTCGCGATGGTGCGTAAGGGCGGGCTGGAGGGAGAAGAGATCGAGGATTTCACGGGTTTGGCCAAGCGGCAGCCAGCGGCGGCGCTGCTCATGCTGGTGTTCATGGTCTCGCTTGCCGGCATCCCCCCGACGGCTGGCTTTATCGGAAAATTCTACCTGTTCATAGCGGCGGTCGACAGCGGGCTGGCTTGGCTGGCCGTGGTCGCCCTGCTTTTCGCCGCCGTGTCTGCCTACTATTATCTGCGCGTGGTGATGGTCATGTACATGCGGGAGCCTGAACCAGGCACCGCCCCGGTGCCATGCTTGATCGCCTCTCCGGCGCTCTCCATCGTCCTCGCTTGCGCGATCGCCGGCGTTGTGCTCTTGGGCCTGTTCCCTAATCCTCTTGTCTCCCTGACCACCCAAGCCGTCCTTGTCTTGAAGTAGCCGTCCCGTTCGTGTCTTGCATCGTTCATGCACACGCACCGCAATCGTGGTACGCTCGGAGCGTCAACGCGGGAGCTTCCGGGAAAGGATGATCCGGCCGTTGCGCTTCATGTCCGGCGTGATGACGGAGTTTTGCCGGCTCGGCTGTGCCAGTCTGGCCGCTTCCGTGGCCTCCTTCTTCCTGCTGTCGCTTTTTCCGATGGTCTTCCTGCTGCTCTACGCCGTGGGGTTCCTCGTCAGCCAGAACGTCATCGGCCACCAATTTCTATTGAGCTTTTTGAAAGGCTTTCTCCCCAGCCTCGGAGCGGGCCTGGCGGACGAAATCCGCCACGTCGCCGAGCTGGAACCCGTTCGGTGGATCGTTCTGCTCGCCTTCGCCTGGTTCGGCACCCTGGTGTTCATCGAAATCGATTACACGATCAACGTGGTGTTCGGATCGTCCCGGCACCGCCACCCGCTCATTTCCACCGTCGTCGCCGTCGTCCTGTTCGGCGCCATCGAGCTGCTGCTGATCGTGACCTATGTGGCGACCCAGACCATCGACGCCCTCGTCGCCCATGCACCCCGCGCGTGGAGCCTCGACTTGGTCGCGGTCGCGGCGCACACTTCGTTCTCGGCTACACGCTGCCCTTCATCCTGAGCTTGGCGGCGGTGACCTGCCTCTACCGCTACTTGCCCCGACAACGCCCCAGCCTGCGAGACGCCGCAACCGGCGGAGTCGTGTTCAGCCTGCTCTGGGTCCTGGCGAAAGTCCTGTTTGTCGCCTACGGCGGTCAGGCGACGATTTACGGCCGCCTGTATGGCTTGCTCCTGGACGTCATCCTCCTTCTGCTCTGGGTGTACTATTCGGCCAGTCTGTTGCTGTTCGGCGCCGTCATTGTCCGTCGGCTCCAACTTCGCGCGACCCCGCCTTCCTCACCCTGATTCTTATTTGCCGAGGACCAGCGCCCACGAACCGGCTTGCTCCGTGTTTCCCGACCTGCCGCCTTCCGACCTTTTTCTGGCGCGGATACGGGTTCGCAGATAGAATGGACCTCGTTCTCGGGAATTGAGCGGCGTCCTTATGCTAGAAATCGTGAATCGGGAGTTCCTGCTCTTTGCCGGGGCCATCATCGGATTCGTCGCCGCTGTCCTGTCGTTCATGGACAAGTTGTTGACGATCCAGGATCGGCTGCGGTCGGCCAAGACGAACAAGCAGATGGTCATAGAAAGCCGTGCCCAGGAAGAGCCGGTCTCTCGCGCGCAAACGATCAGCGCAAAAATCCTGGAAAAGACGTCCTATCTGTTCTTCTACGAAACCAGCGTGATCGTAGCCGCCGGAATCCTGCTGAACTATCTCGGCCTCACCCTCAGCCGGCATCTGCACAGCATGCTCTTCCTCGACATGACCGGCACCGCGCTGGCCGCATTTCTCCTGGGCCCCTGGTGGGGAGCGATCGTCGCGGTGCTGTCGAATTCGGTGGTGAATTGGCTGCTCTTCCCGGAAACCGGAGCCGATGTCATCATCTTCCCCTGGTCGCTGGTGAACATGGCGGGCGGATTCTTTTGGGGCTTCATGGCCCGGCGAGCCGGCTTCAGCAAGTATCTGCGCACCGGCCGCAGTTCGATCTTTTCGCATGTCTGGTTTCTGTTCACATTCGGCGTGCTCGGCGCCGTTGTCATGAGTGTGCCCGGCGCGCTGGTACAGACTGCCCTCGGAGAGAACGCAGTCCTTGCCCTTAATCCTCAGGTGGCGGAGACGCTCAGTCGGATCGTGATGGAATGGCAGCAGGCGATCGAAGCTCACTTGGATGTGTGGTTCGGGCTGGGCTACGGACAGAGTCTGGGCTGGACGGTGGTCAATTGGTTGCAGACCTGTATCCGCTACATCCCCGACAAGACCATGAGCGCAGCGATCGCCCTGGTCGTGCTGAAGTACGGCTATCCGCTCTTCGAGCGGGAATTGATTCACGGCGGGAGGCCAGGTGACGAGCGGGTCCTTCCGCTTGTTCTGGGGCTGCTGTATGCACCCTCATTCGCCGTGCTGCTCACGTCTGAATCCTACGGCGGACACCGGTTTTGGTTGCTCTGGTGCTCACCCTGGATCATGATCATTGGAGGCTACGTCGCGTTGCGTTACTGGGGACCGGGGGAATCGGGCCTGCGCGAAGCGCGACTGCAACGCGCGCAGCGCTATGCGAAGGCGTTGAAACCGATCAACCACGAATCGTCGTATGAATTCTGCCGACGGCTGACCTTCGCGACGTTAATCACCAGCTTGCTGTTCGCGCTCTTCCTCCCCATCTTGCTGGTGGATTTCTACCGGGTCGCCTTCAACTTCTTCTGCGTCGTTTACGGCCTTATGCTCGCCGTCCATCTCGTGCGCGTGGCGATCGCGCAAAACCTCTCGGTCGCGCGGGCGGATGACTGACCGTGAAAGGGACAAAGGGAGGGCTTTGCTCTAACTTTGGAAGCCGCGCAGTTGCAGATACCGCGCGACCGCTGAGCGCGTCACCAAGCCGACCAGCCGCCCGTCATCGACCACCACCAATCGGTCTTCACCCGTCTGAACCATCCGTTCCAGTGCCTGAACGACGGAACAATCGGACGCCACCGCCATGTCCGGCGTCCAAGGTCGCATCACGTCCTGCACCCGCCGCCACGCCCACAGCGATGTCGGAACGGCCCGGATTTCGCGAACCGTAACCATACCGACTGGGCGACCGTCCTGCACCACCGGAAATCCACCGTAGCCATAGTGCAAGAACCAGCCGTTGACGGCGTCTTCCACCGTCAGCCCCGGATCGATCGTTGTCACGGCGCAGACCATGAGGTCCCGCACGGCAACAGAGGAGAGTATCGCCTTCAGCGCCGCTTGCCGGCGACTGCCGCGCGCAGCCGTGAACAGAAACGCGCCGATCAGAACGATCCACCCGCCGTTCGTTACGAGCGTGCCTGGTAATGCGCCAGCCACCGCGGCAAAGACCACCAGGCCGCCGAGCAGCGCCAACGAGCCCCCGAACCACAGTCCGGCCAGCGAAGCTTGACTGGTGGCTCGATAGAAATCCTTGGTCCACGCCCACAGGCCGGCCCGCAGCACCCGTCCTCCATCCAGAGGAAATCCGGGGATCAAGTTGAACACGCCGAGCAGGAAGTTGGTGTGCCCCACCATCACGGCGAGAACCAGAAGACCCTGGAACCGACCGGCTCCGGGTACGGATTCGGCCAGGGACACTAGTCCGAAGCACAGCCCGCCCAGCAGGAAACTCACAAGCGGTCCCGCGATCGCAATGAGAAACTCGGCCCGCGGTCCCGGCGGTTCCCGACGCATCTGGGCAACCCCGCCGAAGATAAACAGTATAATCTGCCCGATGGGAATACGATAGCGTAAGGCTACATAGGAATGGCCCAACTCGTGGAGTAGGACTGAAGCGAAAAGCAGCACGGCGGACACGCCGCCCATCGCCCAATACCGCGCGGCGGAGTGCCCGGGCAAGACTGACGGCAGATAGCCGGTAGCCAGCGTCCAGGTCACAAACAGGAAGACGAGAAACCAGGACGCGTGGACTTTGATGGGGATGCCGAGGATCCGACCGATCTGCCAATCCGGACCGTGCATTCCGTGAACCCCTTTCCCGTCGCAGGCTAGCAGCCGGCCAGATCAGCCGTCAACGGGAGCCGTTCCATGCGAGGCGCCCGCATTTTTCGATTTGTTGGGATGCGGCCATGCCGGCGACCACCTGCCCCAACGCTGACCGTGCGGCGGCCTTACTCGGCGTTTCCGCTTCAGGTATACTCACCGTATGCCGGGTAACAGCGGACCATGTGTGGGCTTGGCCGCCGGCCTGACAGCGCTGCTGGGTTTTGTGTGGATGATCGCGCCCGGACAGGCGCACGTGATCAAGTCCGGGCCGCCGGCATGTAAGGCCGCCGCTTTGACCTTTGATCTTTGCCCGGTGCGAGGCGGGACCGGCTACGATGCGGAGCTGATCAACTATCTGGTGTCCAACCGGATTCCCGCCACCTTCTTTCTGTCCGGGAAGTGGATAGCCAAGCACGAGACGGAAGTGCAAGCGCTGTTGAACGTGCCGTTCTTCGAAATCGGGACACATGGGCATGTGCACGCGCACCTACCGATGCAGAATGAAGAGGAGCAACGCCGAGAAATTCTCGGACCGGTCACGCTGCTCCGGACGAAGTACGGTCGGAACGCATCCTTATTCAGACCCCCTTACGGGGAATTTAACGAGCTCACCGTGGATGTCGTGAGATCCCTGGGGCTTCGGCTGATTTTGTGGAGCGTCGAGTCCGGCGATCCGGACCCGCAACTGACTCGCGCGCAGATCCTGGCGCGGCTCACGGCCAGGATTAAACCTGGCAGCGTGATCGTCTTTCATGCCAACGGCAAGGGCAGGCACACGCGCGCCGTAATCGAGGATCTGGCGCAGGTTTTGTTGCCCGACCGCGGGCTGACTCCGGTCACTGTTTCGGAGCTTCTCGCATGCGTGAACCACGCCCCGCAGCCGCACCGGTGATCCGGGCGTTTCAACCGGAGGATCGAGAGCCGGTTGTTCGATTTCTCAACGACTCCGATCCCTGGAAGCGGCTGAATTATACGGCAGCCGATTGGAACCGCATTTTCACACCGCTGCCGCAGGGGCGCGACGGGTATGTCATCGAACTGGATGGAGCCGTTGCAGGGGTGGCGTTGGTACGCCAGAAGTTTCTCATGGGGGACTATCTGGAGTTGCTCGCCGTGGCCCCGTGGGCGCAAGGTCGGGGCTTGGGGGCCGCGCTGCTGGCTCACCTGGAACGAATCGTCTTTGCCCGCACGAAGAACGTCTTCGCCTGCGTATCCGACTTCAATGAGGGCGCGCGGCGGTTTTATCGGAAACACGGCTACCAGGAGATCGGACCCATGCCGAATTTCCTGATTCCCGGGTCGGCGGAGATTCTGCTGCGCAAGACGGTGGGGCCGGCGAGAACAGCCGGGTAATGCGTCAATCGTCATGCGTCGACTGTGAGGAGCGGACGGCAAGGGTCATCGGCCTTCTTGAGAGTGACGCTTGTCCAGCGACGATGACGATCAGCGTCCTGAAGGACGAAGTACGAGGGAACGATGAAAGTCAAAAAACTGCTGCACACCCGCATGCGCGTCAGCGACATGGATGAGACGATCAAGTTCTACACGGATGTGCTGGGGCTTGAAGTCCTGGAGCGGAAAACGTCGCCGCGCGGTTCGCACCTGGCGTTTCTCAAGGTGCCCAACAGCGAGGAACTGATCGAGCTGTGCAGCTTTCCGCCGAGCGGCCCAGTCAAGGTCCAGGAGGATTTGGTCCACCTGGCGTTCGAAGTCGACGACCTGGATGAGATGATCCGGGCTCTTGAAGCCAAGCAGGTCAAGATCACCGACGGCCCGACCAGGACCTCCTCCGGCAGCCGCTTCATTTTTATCGACGCTCCCGACGGCTACGAGATCGAATTGATCGAACGGCCGCCAGGCACGGCGATCGTGTAACATCGGCCAGGAACTGACCGCTCATGACGAGCAGCGAAGAGATGATCGCGCGCAGGCGAATCATGGACCTGCTCGCAAGCCTCGGCCGAGTTCGCGCCCCTCGACGGCTGTGATTCACCCGTACGCGCGGTGAGCTGTTCGCTATTCGCTACTCAGCCAAGGAGAGATCAGCATGAAGAACGCCTTCTACCGGGGCCACGGTCTCGGCAACGATTACCTCGTTATGGATCCGAAAGACCTGTCGTTCAAGCTCACGCCCGCCAACATTCGGGCGATCTGCGACCGCCACTGGGGCCTGGGCAGCGACGGCATTCTGGCGCCCATTCCCTCCAAGAACGCCGACTTCGGCCTTCGCATCTTCAACCCCGATGGCAGCGAGGCGGAGAAATCCGGTAACGGCCTGCGCATCTTCGCTCGCTATCTGCACGCGACCGGCCGCGTCCGCCGGAAAACGTTCACCGTGGACACCAAAGGCGGGCGGGTTGCGGTGGAATTGCATCTGGATCGATACGGAGAGGCCAGCGCTGTGACGGTCGAGATGGGACGGGCCTCCTTCGCTCCCGATGCGCTCCCGTGCAAACTGGCCGTGGACGAGGTGATTGACCAGCCGATCACAGTGGCCGGACAGCAACTTCGCTTTACGGGCGTCAGCGTCGGCAATCCGCATTGCGTCGTCTTCAAGCCGAAAGGAGCAGAGTGGACCACAGACGAACTCCGCCTTCTCGGCCCGGAACTCGAAAACCATCCGCTGTTTCCCAAACGGACTAACGTCCAGCTTGCCGTGCCGACCGGTCCGCGGGACATCTTCATCCTGATCTGGGAGCGAGGCGCAGGAGAGACTCAAGCCTCCGGGTCCTCTTCCTGCGCCGCCGCCAGCGCGGCCGTGCGGTTGGGCTTGGTGCGAAGCCCGGTCACCGTCAACATGCCGGGCGGCGCCTTGCGCATCGACGTAGCCAAGGACTTCGCCCTCACCATGAAGGGACCCGTCGCGGAAGTGGCGCGGGGTACCCTGAGCCCGGCCTTTGTGCGGGGATTGCGGTAAACAAGCTTCGCACCTTCCACCGTCGGTGATCACCCCCGCAGCCGAGTTGCCGCCGCTCCTTCCAGGCCGTACAATGGGTTGGCGCCGCAGGACCGGTTCTGAACGAGTCCTGGGCGGACCAGTGAGAGCTGAAGGCTGACCGCCCGATGTCTCCGGACCTTCAATCCAAACTCGACCACCTTCCCCAACAGCCGGGCGTGTACCTGTTCAAGAACGCCAGCGGCGAGATCTTGTACGTCGGCAAGGCCAGCGTGTTGGCCGACCGGGTGCGGTCGTACTTCCAGCGCGGGACAGATCACACACCGAAGACCGCCGTCCTGGTCGGGCAGGTTGCGGACGTCGAAACGATCGTCACCCGATCGGAACTCGAAGCCCTCATTCTGGAAAGCAACCTCATCAAACGCCACCGTCCCCGATTCAACGTCGTGCTCCGGGATGATAAGCAGTATCCCTACCTCCGCTTGCCGGTCAAGGAGGACTTCCCGCGTTTGTCGATCGTCCGCCGCGTCCAAAAAGACGGCGCCCTCTACTACGGCCCCTACACGCCGGCCGGCGCGTTGCGCGAGACCTTA
The DNA here is from genome assembly GCF_976986435.1 of Nitrospira calida. NCBI lineage: Bacteria > Pseudomonadati > Nitrospirota > Nitrospiria > Nitrospirales > Nitrospiraceae > Nitrospira > Nitrospira calida. The sequence goes on along the minus strand of NZ_OZ335950.1, from coordinate 530,330 downwards.
AAGGTCATCCGCAAGGTGTTCCCCCTCGCCACTTGCGAGATCGACATCGACGGCAAGGCCGAGCGCGCCTGCATCGAGTTCGAGATCAAGCGCTGTATGGCGCCTTGCATCGGCAACCAGACCCGCGAGGAGTATCACCGAATCGTCAAGCAGGTTCGCCAATTTCTGGAAGGGCGCGACACCGAACTGTTGGAAGACTTGCGGGCACATATGCATGCGGCGGCCGAGCGGGAAGAATTCGAAGAGGCCGCACGGCTGCGCGATCGGATCTTCAAGATCGAGCGGACGCTGGAGAAGCAGCGCGTCACGCAGACCTCCTCAACGGACCAGGACGTCCTCGGGCTGGCGCGGCGGGGGGCGGCGGTCGATCTGCAGATGCTGTTCGTGCGCGGCGGCCTGCTGATCGGGCGTAAGGATTTTTTCTGGACCGAGTCGGCGGAGGCGAGCGACGAGGAACTTGTGCGGTCGGCCATCGAACAGTTTTACAACAAAGACGGTCTCCCGCCGAAAGAGTTGCTGGTCCCGACGACATTGGCGGATGCGCCGCTGATCGAGCGGTGGCTGTCCGAGAAAAAAGGCGAGCCGGTACGGGTGCTCGCCCCGGAGCGGGGCAAGAAGCATCAGTTGGTGCAACTCGCGGAGGAAAACGCGGCCGCCGCGCTTGCCGACCATCTCCGCAACGAGGAGACCGATCGCCTGGCGACGGAAGAACTGAAACGCCTGCTCCGCCTCGACAAGGTCCCGCGCCGCATCGAGGGGTTCGACATCTCGAACACGATGGGCGACCAGTCGGTCGCCTCGCTCGTCGTGTGGGAAGATGGCCAGGCGAAGAAGTCGGACTACCGGAAGTTCCGCATCCGGACCGTCGCGGGGGCAAACGACTTCGCCAGCATGCAGGAAGCGGTGATGCGGCGGTACGGCGAGGCCGAGGATCTGCCGCTCCCGGACCTTGTGTTAATCGACGGCGGGCTGGGCCAACTCGCCGCCGCGATGGAGGGCTTGAAACGAGTCGGGCGCGCGGAACTGCCCGTCATCGGACTGGCCAAGGCCCGTGGCGAGAAAGCGGACCGCGTGTTTCTCCCCGGCCGCAAAAACCCCATCGTGCTCAACCCCTCCTCGCCCGCCGCGCACCTGCTCCAGCGCATCCGCGACGAAGCGCACCGCTTCGCCATCACCTATCATCGCAAACTCCGTGGAAAGGCCCTGATCGCCTCACGACTCGACCAGATCATTGGGATCGGCGAGATCCGGCGGAACGCTCTGCTCAAAGCTTTCGGCGACTTGGACGCTATCGCGCAGGCAACCGACGAAGAATTGCAACAGACAGGCATCGACAGCAAGACCGCGGCTGAGATTCGCAAGGCGCTGTCCAGAGCTTAACCATTCGTTGTCCGCCGCTAACTTACGTAAATCGCTTGCCAGAGGGCGATCTTCCGCACCAAGTGGGGCAACGCTTGCGGCGAAGAAGGCGGGCTACTATAATGAGGTCGTTCTGGGAGGAAGTCTGCGCAACTCTCCGCTCCCCAATGTGACACTGAACGACCGCCCGGGCTTGGGTCTTCGGTTTACGGGAGGGTAACCGATGGTGCAATCCAGAACGCCTTTCCCCGCCAGACTCTTCACCGACTTCACCAAACGCGAACTCCAGGACTTTCTCGAAATCTTCCACTATTCTGTTGAGGCCGAAACCAACGAAGACGTGGTCTCGGTGCTGCGCCTTCTCCAGAAAATTGTCCCCTGCTCTCACATCATCGGCGGTCTGGTGCGCGTCGACCAGACGGGACGGGTTAAAGAATTCGCGAACGTGCTCAATGTCAGTTACCCCAACGATTGGCTCCACCGATACGCCCAGAACGGATATGCGCAAGTCGATCCGGTTTTGAATTCTCTCATGACCAGCTTGGAGACCCAGGTGTGGGAACATACGTATCAGAATGTGACCTCCACCAAGCAGAAAGAGTTCATCGAAGATGCGAAATCGTTTGGGTTGGTCAACGGCGTCACGACCGGCTCGCTGGAAGCCCGGCGCGGCTTGGCGAGCTTTTTCTCCTTCGCCGGCGGCGGATCCAGCGATAACCGGCGCTACGCGGGCATTCTGGAATACGTCATCCACCACCTGCACCAAGCCTTGATTAAGAACGCGCCGAACCCCGCCTACAACCGCGTGAACGGCCTCTCCTCCCGCGAACTGGCCGTGCTGAACTGGATGAAGGACGGAAAGACCAACTGGGAGATTGCTCGCATTCTTGGTGTCACCGAACGCACCGTTCGCTTCCATATTGAGAGCATTTTTATCAAGCTTGACGTGACATCGAGGACCCAGGCGGTCGCCATGGCCATTGAAAGCGGCGTCTTGACGACCACGTGACGCCGTTCCTTCGTTCTGCGGTTCGAGACCTGTCTCAGGCCTTTACCAATTCTCCGTCGATCGGGACCGCCTCTTCACCAGCCTTGACCTGGACGGTCTGTGGCACGGCCGCCTCGTCACGAACTTTCGCGTTGTCCAGCAACGTAATCCACCGTAGGAACTCCGGTCGCTTCTGAGCGCTTTCATCCCGGAACTGGTCCCAATCCAACACCGCCGCCACGGAAAGTGCGCCAGCCGGCGGCAGCGCCACGGCCGGGCTGATTGGTTCACAGGGAAAGCCGATTGCGCGGAGCACGCGGAGAAACCGTTTCTCGACGACCATGTAGAGGTATCGGACATCATTAAAGACTGACCACTGATACACGCCTTTGAACAATGCCAGCATCATACGGGACGAAAGTCCTTTATCGTGAATGCCCGGATCCACGGTCAGTCGTGTGATTTCCACCGTATCCGGTTCCTTCCGAAGACGATACCCCGGAAGCAGACAAGGTCGGAACTCCGATTCCAACATGAAGGGCCCGGGCGGTACGAGGATACGGAACAAGCCTGCCAGGGTTCCATCGCCCATGAACAGACCGACCGATATGGCCCAGGCATCATACGCATCCACCTCTAATTCGAGGGGCGAGGCGGACACCCATTGCAATCGGTCGACAAACACTTTGTGGCGCAGCCGATAGGCTTCCACAAGATCTTGTTGCTCCGTGAGTGTTTTGACCAGGAACCGTCCTTCATAGAACGCAATCGTCCTCCATCTCACCATGGTCGCCTCCCTTGTTTTGCGTAAGAACCCAGGCCAGGGAGAGCGTCATGGTCGAAATCCCACTTTTTGTCACCTGGCGGAGTCGCCAGGTGTTCCGGGTGGCTTCCTTTGGCATGCTGGCGGGAAGAGACTGCCCGGTTTTTACCCTTAGGGCATCATGATTTGGAGGGCCCCATGGACAAACGCAATGGCAAGCCCATTCGCGCGTACATCGTGGACGATCATGAAGTCGTGCGAGCAGGGCTCCGAACAATCCTTGAATCCGCCCATGAGATCGCCGTGATCGGTGAAGCAGGCGCCGGAACGGAAGCGATCGAGGATGTCATTCGGTTCAGACCCGATGTTGTCCTTATGGACGTGCGTTTAAGACAAGGCAACGGCATCCAGGCCTGCCGGGACATCCGAAAAATCTGTCGCGAAACCCGCGTGCTGATGCTCTCCGCTTTTACCGAGGAGGGCCTTGTCCTGGACGCTGTGTTGGCCGGCGCCCACGGCTATCTTTCCAAATTCGCAAGCCGCGCGGCCCTGATCAGCGCCGTGCGGGCGATCGCGGCGGGCCGGACGGTGTTCGAGAGGACGGCCGCCTCGCGGGTGACGGAAATGCGCCCTGTGCAGACCGTGAAACCCAGGACCGGCCCGGAGAGCCTGACCGCGCAAGAACAGCGTGTCCTGACGCTGGTTGCAGAAGGGAAGACCAACAAGGAAGTCGCGGCCGCGCTAGACCTGAGCGAAAAAACCGTCAAGAACTATCTCGCCAATATCTACGACAAACTCAACATCTCGCGTCGGGCCCAAGCCGCCGCCCTTTATGCGAGAGGCATGAGCACCGTTCATCATTATTCCGTACGAATGCATTGATGTCGCCGGCTCGGCGGCACCGGCCAACCTCGATACCGTCACCATTGTGCCGGGCGCCTCGCCTGATCTGAGGCGCCCAGGCCCCTTCAGTCCTTCCCTCCAGCACACTTGAATGGTCTTGCGGTTGCGACCTTCGTCGTCGGGCCCACCGGAGCGAATTGACAGATGGCGATCAGCTCACTAGGATACGCCTCGGAAACGGAACTCGAGTCGATGGACGCCCGAACGTGTAGAGACCGTTGATCCTGCCATCCGCCACCCCATGCAGCGAACGCGATCCGCCGATCAGCAAGGAGACCGTATGTCCAACGTGACGCATTCCTCTCATTCATCGGCCACAGCCACAACCTCCGCCGCGACGGCCACGGCCATCGCCGGCCGCGTCGAGCGCGGATTCGAGGTTATCGTGTTCGCCAGCCGGTGGATTCAGGCGCCGCTTTATGCCGGCCTGATCGTGGCCGAGCTGCTGTATGCCTACAAGTTTCTCGTCGAGCTGTGGGAGATGATCCACAACATCCGCGAGTTGACGGAGACGATTTTCATGCTCGGCGTCCTCTCTCTCGTCGACATCACGATGGTCGCCAACCTGCTCACCATGGTCGTGATCGGCGGCTACGCGACGTTCGTCAGCAAGCTCGACCTGGAGGGGCACCGGGACCGACCGGATTGGCTCAGCCACGTGGACCCGGGTACGATCAAAGTCAAATTGGCGGCTTCCCTCATCGGTATCTCCAGCATTCATCTCCTGAAGGCCTTCGTGAACGTGAGCAACGTATCGCCCGAACATATCAAATGGCAGATCTTCATTCACATGACATTCCTGGGCTCCGCCATCTTGTTGGCTTGGACCGACAAGCTGATGCTGAAGGATCGTAAGCATTGAGCCGCCGCGGTGAGCCCGATTCCCACCTTGTTCAAGCGCAAGAACGACTGTCACGCCGCAAGGCTGATTAAAGCCGCGCAGAAGGTCGCGGTGAAATACCGGCATCAGCTCGTGGACTTCATCGAGGCGGGACACCGACCTGCGCCGTACCCGAGCCGAAAGAGAATGCTATGAGTGCGCCGTCTGGCACGAGTGGTCCATTCCAATTGAGCCAGGTCCTCGCGGAAGAATATGAGCGTCTCCACGGTTCACGCGTGGACTTTCCACCGGAGATAGGCGAACCCGAACGGCTGAAGGACATCTGCCGGCGCATCCATGCCCTTCCCTACGGGCGAGCGGCTCTCTGTTTGTCTGGCGGCGGCATCCGCAGTGCGACCTTTGGTCTCGGCATCATCCAAGGACTGGCGCGCCTGCATCAGCTCGACCGGCTCGATTACCTTTCGACGGTCTCCGGCGGCGGGTACATTGGGAGCTGGCTCACCGCCTGGATCAAGCGCCATCCGCGCGGCCTTGCCGGCGTGACCCAGGAACTCAGCGTGCAGACCCGCGCCCCGCTCGAACCGGAACCCGACCCGGTGAACTGGATCCGACGATACAGCAATTACCTAAGCCCGCGGCTGGGGCTGCTCTCGGCGGATTCCTGGACGGTGATCGGCATCTATCTCCGCAACTTGCTGCTGAACTGGCTGGTTCTGTTGCCCCTCGCGCTTGCGGGATTGGCGATCCCTAGACTGTATCTCGCGCTGGCACGGTTGGAGATGCCTGATTGGATGCCCGAGTGGGCGCTGCTCACGGTAGTCGCGATCGGAAGTTTGCTCATCGTCCTCTCGCTGACCTACATCCACCTGTACCGGCCCAGCCTGGCCTATCTCCGCGTTCACGAACGATGGAAGACGTTCGAAGAACAGCCGTGGTTCCTTCTATGCTCGTGGCTTCCTCCGCTGACCGCGTCTCTGCTGCTCATGCTCGTCTGGGCCTGGTTCCACAACACCGGGAAGGACCTCGGCGCCGTCTCGTGGAACGGGTGGGCGATCCGGCGGACCCTGATCCTCTTCACCGTCGCCACGTCGGCCATCAACGTCGCCGCCTGGACGATCGCCTGCTTCTGCCTGGATCGCTTTCGCAAGGGCTAGGAACCCCTGTTGGCCGAGCTGGTTGTCATCGTGATGAGCGGAGCCTTAGGAGGCTTGTTGGCCTGGACCGGACTGGAGGGCCTGACCCACGAACAGCGAGTCAGGGAGTATGCTGCCTGGTATACGACGTTCGCCGCGCCGGGATTCCTGGGCGGCTTTCTTCTCGCGGCAACCTTTTTCGTCGGGATCACCAGCCTCTACACGCGAGATGAGGATCGGGAATGGTGGGGACGGTCCGGCGCGTGGGTGCTGATCGGCGGCGTCGCATGGACGGCGGCGAGCGGCATCGCGATCTTCGAACCAACCGGGCTCGCCGAGTTTCCCGTGTTGCTGACCTCGCTGGGAGGCCTTTCCGGTCTCGTCAGCGTTGTGCTGGGATTCAGTCGGAACACCGCCGCGGTGAACTCGCGGGAGTCCGGGGCCGGTTTAGTGAACACGGCGCTCGCGGTGGCGGCGCCCGTGGCGGTGGTGTTCGTCCTGGCGTTGTTGGCGGCGGCCACGAGCGCGCTCTTCGCGCTCACACTGGGCCTCATCATATTGACCGGACCGGCGCAAGACGGAGGGTGGACGTATCAGCAGATTCTGGAACGGACACGATGGGACAGACTGGTCGCGTTTATCGTCACGCTGGCGCTCACCAGCGTTTTTTTGTCACGCTACGTGAATATCAATAAGTTCTCGTTGCACTCGATGTATCGCAACCGGCTGATCCGCGCCTATCTCGGCGCCTCGCGGCTTGGGGAATATGGGCATCGGCGTGATCCCAATCGTTTCACCGGCTTCGACCCTAGGGACAACTTCACGATGAAGGACTTGGCCCCCGACGGAGCGCCGGCGCAGAAGCCGTTCCACGTGGTGAACATCGCGTTGAATCTGGTGCGGGGAACCAACCTCGCCTGGCAACAGTGAAAGGCCGTGTCGCTCACCGTATCCCCGCTGCACTGCGGCAGCTTCCTGCACAAGGATCTCGGGTAACGCCGTTCAGCGGAATACGGCAAGAATCACGCGTACAAGACCGCCATCACGCTGGGAACCGCCCTGGCCATCTCAGGCGCCGCGGCCAGCCCCAACATGGGCTATCACTCGTCGCCCGCCGTCGCGTTTCTCTTGACCCTGTTCAACGTCAGGCTCGGGTGGTGGCTGGGCAACCCTGGAATGGCCGGCGCCAACACGTTCGATCGATCCTGCCCAGATTCATCGATCCGCCCGCTTCTGGCGGAAGCGTTCGGGCTCACCGACGAACACAACCCCTACGTCTATCTTTCAGATGGCGGGCACTTTGAGAACTTGGGTCTCTAGAAATGGTTCTTCGACGATGCCGCATGATCATCGTGAGCGACGCCGGGTGCGATCCCCAATTCGTGTTCCAAGACCTAGGCAATGCCATCCGCAAGATCAGGGTGGACCTCGGCACCGACATCGACATCAACGTGGACATGCTTCGCCGGCGGAATCAGGAAGGGCGCAGCCGTTGGCACCACGCGATCGGCACCATCCGCTATTACGAATGTAGATGCCGGCGGGCGGGACGGCGTGCTCCTATACCTCAAACCGTCACTTACCGGTAACGAGCCCGCCGACGTCCTGGAGTACGCCGCGCAGCACAAGACATTCCCGCATGAAACGACGGCCGACCAATTCTTCGATGAATCGCAGTTCGAATCCTATCGGCGCTTAGGCCAACACGTTGTCGAAGAGGTCTTCGGCCAGGCGGCCGCCCAACCAGCCGAAGGGCTTGGTCCGGTCTTTGACCGCCTCCGTTCCGACTGGAACGCCTGACCCGTTTGTCTTCTGCGGACCGGGTGCCGCGCGATTACCGCCAGGCGGGCGTCCAGCGTCCATCCTGATCGGCCCAGTGCGGCGTCCAGGCGATGGCAACCAGGCGGACAGCGATGTTGGTCTTGGAGGGCCGGAGCGCGATGGTCTCGAGCGGCTCGGTCAGCGGATCGATCTTGGACAGCAGGGCGTCCGTTTCCACTTGAAACTGCGTCTCCAAGTCGGCGAGTTGTTTGCGGATTGCCTCGATGTTCTCCTCTGCGCGGGCGACGTCTTTGGCTTCCTTGATCGACCGGCCGACGCCCCGCGCCGCGGTCGCGGCCTTCCCCAGCGTGGTCGCGCTGATCGTCTTTCTGCCAAGAAACGCGCCCAGCAACGTCGCGCCGAATGAGATCGCCGTCTGCAGATGTTGCGCCTTGGCCTGCTCGGCTTCCCGTTCCTTGGCCTGCTCGGCGCGACGCAGACGTTCCTGCAACGCGGCCATCTTCGGTCCATACTTGCGCCGGAGTTGCTCCGTCACCTGATCCCGCCGTTCGTGCGCGAGCTGGTGCAGCCGGATGCGAAAATCTCGCTCCGACTCGCCGGGCTTGGACATCTCCTTCAACGATGGGCTCCTGAACAACTCGACCTTCTGCGTGCGGTAGAGCCAATTGGCGAAATCTTTGCTCCACAGGTCGAAGCTCTTCCTGTTGACAACCGGAGAAGGAAGCGGTGCATACCGCGCCGGGTCCTGCGGAGTCCGCTCGAGCTCAGCCACCGTTACGTCGGCCTCGACCGCATCGTCCCAGTCCACCGCCACGGGCGCGTCGGTCATCGGGGCCAGGAATACGCAATCCTGGGCAACGTCCACGCCCGCCTTCGCGTCGGCCACCCGGATCTGCGCCGCCCCCAACAATCTCGGTCGGTAGACCAGATCAGCGCCTGCCGGACGGGCGCCGCGGACAGGGATGAAATATTGTGGAATGTCGGGCGCAAGAACAGGACGAGCGGCAAGGGGCGAGGAGCTCAAGGTAACCGATGGAAGGTCAGCTTCGGGCTTGCGACCTCTCGCCTCTTGTCCCGTGCCTCGCGCTGTCGACCGTTTATAAGGGTCCATCAATTTCTTGATTTGATCGCGGGTGAGCGGGCCGCGCAGGTAGGAGAGCGTCCAGCGTGTTTCGAACACAACCGGCGCGTCCTCATGGACGTTGTGCATCAGAAAGATCCGGCTGCCCAGCCCGGCCAACAGCTGCTCCATCTGTTGCCGATCGAAGCGTTGGCCGCCGCCGGCCGACGCGCCCTCGAGCCCTTCCAATACGCGCGCCTTGTCCCGCTCGGTCTGCAAACGGCCGATGAACCAGGTGCCGGTATTCGCCAGCCCCTTGTAATCGAGATCGACCGGGTTTTGGGTGGCGAGCACGACCCCGAGGCCGAACGCGCGGGCCTGCTTGAGCAAGGTGAGCAGCGGTTGCTTGGAAGGCGGGTTGGCGACGGGCGGGAAATAACCGAAGATCTCATCCATGTACAGGAGAGCGCGGAGGCTCGTCGTGCCCGTCTGGGAACGGACCCATCCCAGCGTCTGGCTCAGCAGCAGCGTAACGAAAAACATGCGCTCGGCATCGCTCAGGTGAGCGATCGAGAAGATCGCAATCCGCGGCTTGCCTTCCGATGTGTAAAGCATCCGTCCGATGTCCAACGCGTCGCCTTCCAGCCACACCGAAAAGCCCGGCGCAGCCAGCAGATTGTTGAGTTGCATGGCGAGCGCGAACCGGTCCTTCGCAGGATAGAACGATTCCAGGTCGAGCACGCCCACGTGAGAGACCGGCGGAACTTGAATCTGCCGGATCAGCGTCGCGAGGTCGAGGTCCTCCCCTTGCTTCCACGCCGCCTCGAGGATAGTCGAGATGAGGATGTGCTCACGGCTCCTGATCGGATCGGTCTCGATGCCCAGAAGGCCCAGCAAACCGGTTGTGGTGGTGCCGATCCGCTCGCGCAGCGCTTCGGCGTCGTCGAGCACCGCACGCGACGGCGCGGCGAAGGATTGCACGATCGAGACCGGCAGGCCTGCGGTGCTCCCTGGCGTGTAAATGACAAACTCAGCAGCGTCGCGCAAACGCTGGATGCGGGTGCCGTCCTGCCCCCACTCGGCCAGGCCCTTCTTCCACCACTCCGCTTGTTGCTGGGCGTACTCCGGCGGTGACAGTCCTTTCTTCTGCGCCTCGCCTTCGTTGATCCACGGCTCGAAGTCTTCCCCGCGGAGTTGCGGGAATGTCAGCAGCAAATTCCCCAAATCCCCTTTGGGATCGATCACGAGGGCTGGGATGCCGTCAATCGCCGCTTCTTCAAGTAAGGCGAGACAGAGACCAGTCTTGCCACTCCCGGTCATGCCCACGCAGACCGCATGGGTGACCAGATCTTTCGAGTCGTAGAGCAGCCAGCCCGGCTTGGGCTTGTTCTTTCTCAGGTCGTAGGGGCGTCCAAGATAGAAGACGCCGAGCTGTTCGAAATCCTGCATTGCGCTGGTATGAAAAAATAGGCTGGAGGCTGGACCGTGGAGTCACGCCCCGGCATCCCCCGGCTCACCTCTCTATGACTCCATGGACTCCACTGCAGCGTGGATGCGCCGAAGTCCCAGGCATCTCCGCCGCGAATATCGAGACGGCCGACTCACAGCCTACCGCGAACGACCTGCGATCGGATTCTCCCAGCGCACCCCTGGGAAACGGGCAAAATCGGCGTCAGTGGAGCACAACGCCAGACCATGTTCGATGGCCAGAGCGGCCAGATGGGCATCGGGAACCAGATTCGGGCGTCCCCCGATATGCGCGAGAAGTGGCCCCAGAACCTCCTGATGCCGCTCCGTGGGCATGGGCACCCAGGATGGGGAACATTCCAGCCATTCGATCACTTGCCGCCAGGCATCCTGTATCGGTTCGGGTTGTTCAAACACCCGGGGGTTGGAAACCAGCCGAAGAAAACTCAAGAGACTCAGCCAGGGCAACCCGACCGGAGCAGCCCCATTGAGTCGCGCATCCAGCCAGGCTCGTGCGGCCTCGTGTTGCGGCAACGACGACACGTGAGCGTACACCAGCAGATTTGCATCGATCAAAATCACCGAAAGGCGTCGTCCTCCGCGACGGCAAGCACTTCCGCAACATCGTCGATACCGCCGATCAAACAGCGTCCGAGCGACACGGCTGCCGTGTGATAAGGCTTTCGCGGCCCTGCCGGCGCCGTCAGATGCCTCAACCCCTGCCTCAGGGCCTCATTGATTAGCTCCTTCAGCTTCGCCTCCTTGCGAACCTTTCGCAACCGGCGAAGCTGAGCCGCCACATCATCATCCAGCGTCAGCGTCGTCCTCATGCATCAAAGCATAAATGTCGTGATGTCGAGATGTCAAGCTGGTGACTCACCTTCCAATCCCCGCTTCTCGGAGCACCTGCCCCGTGTACGATCGCTTCGACCGGGCCACTTCCCGCGGCGTTCCTTCAGCCACGATCTCGCCACCGTGGTCGCCACCTTCAGGACCCAGGTCGATGATCCAGTCGGCGTTCTTGATCACGTCCAGATTGTGTTCGATGACCACGACCGTGTTGCCAGCTTCGACCAGCCGGTTGAGCACGTCGAGCAGGCGCTGGATATCGGCGAAATGCAGGCCGGTGGTCGGTTCGTCCAGGATGTACAGGGTGCGGCCGGTGGCGCGTTTGGACAATTCGCGCGAGAGCTTCACCCGCTGCGCCTCGCCGCCTGAGAGGGTGGTCGCGGATTGGCCGAGCTTAATGTAGTGTAACCCCACGTCGTGCAGCGTCTGCAATTTCGCCTTGATCAGCGGGATATGTTCAAAAAATTCCAGCGCCTCGTCCACCGTCATGTTCAGGATGTCCGCAATGCTGCGGCCTTTGTAGTGGATGTCCAGCGTCTCCCGATTGTACCGTTGCCCTTTGCAGACCTCGCAAGTCACATAGATGTCCGGCAGGAAGTGCATCTCGATCTTGATGAGGCCATCCCCCTGGCAGGCTTCACAGCGGCCGCCCTTCACGTTGAAGCTGTAGCGGCCGGGCTTGTACCCGCGGACGCGCGACTCCGGAAGGTTCGAGAACACATCGCGGATGAACGTGAACAGGCCCGTGTAGGTGGCCGGGTTCGAGCGCGGCGTCCGGCCGATCGGGGACTGGTCGATGTCAATTACTTTGTCGAGCGCCTCGACACCGAGCAGTTCCTTGCAGCCGTCGATCTTCAGCTTTCCCTCACCATTCCCTCTCCGGGGCGTCCATGGGGCTTTGTGATGCAACGGGCGTGGGGGAGCAGATTGAGGAGAGGGGTGCTGCCTGAGCAGTTGAGAGAGCGAATGGAATAACACCTCCAGCACCAACGTGCTTTTCCCCGAGCCGGAGACGCCGGTGACGCAGGTAAACAGGCCGAGCGGAAAGCGGGCCGTGATGCCCTTGAGGTTGTGCTTCCGCGCCCCCACCACCGTGAGAAAGCCCTTAGGTTTGCGCTCCCGATGCGGAAGCGTCACCGAGAGGTCGCCGCGGAGATAGCGGCCGGTGAGGGACTCCGGATTCGCCATGACCTCGGCGGGCGCCCCTTGGGCGATGATCCGGCCGCCGTGCGCGCCGGCCCCGGGTCCCAGGTCCAGGATGTAATCCGCCGCCCGCATGGTTTCCGCATCATGTTCGACGACGATGACCGTGTTGCCCAGGTCGCGCAGGCGCAGGAGCGTCTCCAGCAGCCGCCGGTTGTCCCGCTGGTGCAACCCGATGGACGGCTCGTCGAGAATGTAGAGGACGCCGACCAATCCGGAGCCGATCTGGGTCGCCAACCGAATCCGCTGCCCTTCGCCGCCAGACAACGTCGCCGCCGGCCGGTCCAGCGTCAGATAATCAAGCCCGACGTTCACCAGGAATCCCAGCCGTTCGCGGATCTCTTTCAGAATGCGTTGAGCGATCAGTGTCTCACGCTCCGTCAACGTGAGCGACTGAAAGAAGTCCGCCGCCGCGCGGACGGAGAGTTGCGTCACGTCCGCGATGGATCGGCGGGCGATCTTGACGGACAGGCTTTCCGGTTTCAGTCGCGCGCCCTTGCAGGCGGAGCACAGGTCGAGTAGGGTGAAATCCTCGTCCTCGGGACAGCCCGGCGTCATCGCGTAGCCGATCCCGTCGCAGGCCGGACAGGCCCCATGCGGACTGTTGAACGAAAAGATGCGGGGCGTGATTTCCGGATAGCTGACGCCGCAGCGGATGCACGCCAGCTGCTCGCTGTACAGGAACGTCTTCCCGTCTTCTGTCAGCACCCCGACCAGGCCGCCAGCCAGCTTGAGCGAGGTCTCGACCGAATCGGCCAGCCGTCGCGCCAGCGCCTCGCCGGATTTCATGACCAGCCGATCGACGATGATCTCAATCGTGTGCTTTTTCTGTTTATCAAGCGTGATATCCTCGCCGAGATCCACAATGCGGTTGTCGATCCGCGCCCGCACGTACCCGGCCCGCCGCATGTCGAGCAGTTCTTTCCGGTATTCACCCTTTCGCCCGCGCACGATGGGTGCCAGGATCTGAAACTTGGTCCCCTCTGGCAGTTCACGGATCGCGTCGACCATCTGCTGCACGGTCTGCGCGGCGATCTCCTCCCCGCACTGGTAACAGAACGGCCGGCCGACCCGGGCGAACAACAGCCGGAGATAGTCGTAAATTTCCGTGACGGTACCGACGGTGGAGCGGGGGTTATGGCTGGTGCTCTTCTGCTCGATGGAGATGGCCGGCGACAGGCCTTCGATCGAGTCGACATCCGGCTTGCCCATCTGTTCCAGGAACTGACGGGCGTAGGCGGATAGCGATTCGACGTAACGCCGCTGGCCCTCGGCGTAGATCGTGTCAAAGGCGAGGGATGACTTACCCGACCCGCTCAAGCCCGTGATCACCACGAGCTTGTCCCGCGGAATCTCGAGATCGAGGTTTTTGAGATTATGCTCCCGCGCGCCGCGGATGACGATGGAGCCGGACATAAGGGGCGGAATTATATCATGGGGGCGAGGGACAAGGGCGTGACCGTGTCAACGCCGGCGGGCCGGGCGGTCGTTTCAACGCTTCGCCCCAGCGTGCCAGGAACGCGGTGACGAAGTCGTGTTCCTTGGCCGCCTCGACGGCCAACAGGGCCAGCGCCAGCGCCACCGTGAGGGCCAGGTGATAGCCTTCCGACCGGGAAACATCGGCGCGCCGGTAGGCGGGATGGGCGTCGTTCACGACAACCGTGGATTCGACCAGGCGCCCGAGCTCCGGATCGTCGGGCGCGGACTCAAACCGGATGTTCAACCCATACCGCGCGGGGCGCGGTCTGCCGCGCGCGCCGGGAAGGACCGTGTCGGTCGCGGGCGACTCCACCTCAGTCTCGGACTGGGCCGGTGGTTGAGTCGGCTCGCTTTGCGATTGCGGCTCTGTCGGAGGCGCCTCACGCTCCTGCCCGTCCGGCTGCTCCGCGTGCCGATCACCGATCGCTTCCTCCGCCGATGGAGTGACCGTCGCGCCCATCGGGCCTTGCCCGTTCTGAGCCTCTCCTCCGCGGCCGATCGGCAGCCGCTTTTGCCCGCCGGCCCGTCGCTCCACGAGGGACGCCAACAGCGGGAAGTCCTCCGCCAGATCCACCAGCACCCGCTCAAGATCGCGTTCGACCGGTCGCACTTCCCGGCGGCGCACCTCTTCCGCGGGCTCGCATCCGTCCCCCACGGAGAGCTGCGCTAATACCGCTTCCTGCAAGACTCTCCGGTACGCGAGATAGATCGCGCCGTGAGAACCGACGCGGACGAAATCGCCTTTATTGAGTGCGAGGCAGGCGGCCAGTGCCGGCGCTTTGACGCAGCTGCCGATCAGATTCAGCGCCGACGGAGTGAGCCCGAGCCAATCCCAGCCTTGCCTGATGACCTTGCCGAACGTGCAGATCTCGAGGCCGCGGCGCTCCTTGGACAACGGCGTCGGCTCCCGGACCAGATACTCGACCGCGGCCGGCTTGCGCTTGCGTGGAGGCACACCGCGAGCCCGGCTTTTTCGGGCACCTGCCAGGTCTCATGCTCCAGCGACCGCCCGTTCACCTCGAACATGACACCCCGGGGATAGTGCTGGGCGAGGATTTCGCTGAACTCTGGGTCCATGAGCGGCTGATAGCGGCGGCGCACCGTCGCCTCGATATAGCCTTCATCCAGCAGGGGCGAGAGCACGTTCTGGAGCTTGAGCCGGACGCCGGTCCCTCGCTCGACGACGAGACCCGGAGGCGGGATCCATTTCCACGGCGCCCGATGCCGCGACGCCAGTGCCCATCGCGTCGCCACATGGGTCTTGCCCAGGCGCGTTTCGGTCACCACCTCTTCGCAGACCAACAGCCCCAGCTTGATGCCGACGCCGGCAAAGCCGATCCCTTCTCCGCGCGTCTTGGTGCTCGTCGCCAGGTCGTGATACCGGATCAGGTCGCGCCGTTGCATGCCGGCGCCGTTGTCCACGACGGTCAGCGTCGCTTGCGCGGGGTCGGTCTGCATGGAGATGTGCGTGGCGCCGGAATCCAGGGAGTTCGCCACAATCTCGGTCAGGATGGTCTCCTCGATCGCGCCGGGATAGGCGTCGCGAAGGTCTTCCAAGAGGTGAAGCAGATCGACGCGGGTTTCGCCCATGGGACCGCGGTTCCAATCCAGGGAATGTTTCTCTTGCCTGCCAACGTCTACTAAAACTACACTTGTCGTCGCCTGTTGTTCCGATCAATTTTTAGCACGCGGAGTCTCCTCGGTCCTCTTCCTGGGAGTACCAGGTCTACTTCCTCGCCCTCAGCTTTATCAAGCAAGGTCTTCGCCAACGGCGTCGCCGCATTAATGATGCCTTGCTCGAAATTGCTGGGGGCATCTGTGATAAGCACCTGCTTCCTTTCGGTTGGGGTCTCGACATCGCAATAGGTTACTGTGTCACCGACCTCGACGTACAACTCTTCGTCTTCGTCCACAGGCCGGATTGCAAGGTCCACTTGGACCGGAGCCCCTTCCCTAACAGCAGTACTATCTGGCTCCTCCTCAACATGTTCCTCCGCAATGTGGGGAGTGGGCTCCTGTGCCGCCGCCCTGCGGCGCTCTTCAAGGAATGACAACAGTCGCGTGGCTTCGGCTTGTGGATTCCGGAACCAATCAGGCGACCAAATGCGCCAAATTTTCCCCTTCCAGCCAAGGCTCTCTAAAATTTCTTGCCGGATGCGGTCACGATCACGCACGGATGCCCCAGAGTGGTAAGTCGCGCCATCGCATTCAATGGCTGCCAGAAACTCTCCCGGCCGGTCAGGATTCCGTACAGCAATATCAATGAAATAACCGGCCACTCCGAGCTGAGGTTGCACCTCGTAACTCTTGCTCTTGAGAACATCTGCTACCACCACCTCGAAGTCGCTGTCAGGTTCTCGTTCAGTGATATCCGGACCTACGAGAACCCCCCGCGCGGCATATTCGAGATAGTTCTTCAACGTTCTGGTCCCCTCCGGGGTATTCTCATCAATGACAATGTCCTCCGGTTGCATTGAGGAGAAGATGTGGAGGCTCCTGCGGGCACGAGTGAAGAGGACATTGAGCCGACGCCATCCCGTCGGTCGGCTGATGGGGCCGAAATTCTGGCGCACAACCGTCGTTCCCGGTGCTCGGCCAAATGTGGTGGAAATGAAGATGACGTCTCTTTCGTCACCCTGGACGTTCTCGAGATTCTTGACGAAGAATGGCCAACCCTCTTGTTCCCATCGAGCCTTGTAGGCTTCTCCCTCCTCATGATTTTTAAGCCGATCATTCAAGAGCTCTTCAATGAGGTCGCGTTGGGTAATGTTCAGCGTAACCACTCCGAGAGATTCATCAGGACGGGAATGCATGTGGGCAAGAACGGCATCGACGACTTGTTGCGCTTCTTGGAGGTTCTGGCGATTCTGGTAGACCCCATTCTGGATATGGTGAAACCGAAGCCCCAGCCGTTTCGATTTTGGATAAGGAGAGGGAAACACAATCAAGTGTCCATCGTAGAAGTGATGATTGGAAAAGGCGATCAAGGACTCGTGTTTGGATCGATAGTGCCATCTGAGCGTACGATTCGAAAAGAGAGGGCTACATATATCCAGGATGCTTTCTGAGGTGGTTACAGCAGTCCCTTCGTCCAGTTCGTCATCGGTGGTCATCATCCGGTCAAAGAAGCTCGTGGGCGGGAGTTGCTTCTGATCGCCCACGACGACAAGCTGCTTTCCGCGCGCAATGGCTCCCAGAGCTTCCTCGATCTTCAGTTGAGATGCCTCGTCCATCACCACAAGGTCGAATTCGACAGCGCCTGGTTCAAGGTACTGCGCGACGGAGAGGGGGCTCATCATGAAACAGGGCTTCAGTTCCTGAATAGCTCGCCCCGCCCGGCGAATCATTTGTCGAATGGGCGTACGCGGCCGTTGCAAGGCCATGAGATGATTAAGCAGTGCCATCTCCGTTCTCTCTTCGACTCTCACGCCTGCAACTCCAGAGAGAGGAGAAGCTTGGCGGGCGATGCTGGCGGCACATGCTCTTCCCCGGAGCAAAATGACTTCCTTGTCGAGCCGCGAAAACTCTTCTCTCACTTGTGCGTGGGATATGCCAGAAAAACGTCCGAGTTCGTACCTTGAACCGAAAAGCGATATCGCGATCGAAGCGTAAAACCTGTATAAAAACGCATCCTCGAAGGTGTCGCTATTGATGTCACCGGATTCTAATTTCTCCGCGAATGACCTCAGACCAAGTTCAATGATTTCATCTCGGGCACGGTTGTACTGCGCCCATGACAACAAACCATCCATATTGTCCAGAGCCAGCCTTGCGCGGGCCCGCATTGCCTCTGTCGGAATTTGGTTACCGACAGGAGAACCCGCGGAATTCCATTGTTCCCAATTGAAGTCGCCACATTGTCGCATCTTGTCGCCAAACCGCTCGTCGAAGCTGGCGGCCTCCCACGCGTCGGCGGCTGCCTGTTTCAGGCTCACCAGGCGTTCAGAGGCTTCACCGGTTAACAGAGCATCCTTTGTTTCGTCTGGCAGGCTCGCTCGCATGACCTTCCTTCCCCATGCGATGGTCTCAAAGATGCTCGGGAAATCTGTGTTGAGCCCCCCAAAATGGTCTCCCAGAAGATTCTGAACGTCTGCCTGGTTTTCGATTTGCTCCAGCAACGAGGTATATCTTCGGCAAGCATCGACAGCATTCAGAATTTCCTCTGGCGTCAGGGTGGACGAACCGAGTGGCCTTAGCTGTCTGACAGAGGCCTCGATTTCGTTTAGGAACGTCTCAAGAGCGGTTAGGCGCTCAGTCCAAGGGTGACTGGTGTTTGCAGTATCGTCATATATCGCCGTATCGCGAAGAGCGTGGTTAATGCGTTCAGCCGCTTCCTGCATTTCTTGGTAATGGGCTTGGGCAGGCTCCATTCGTAAGGCAAGTCGGGATAACCGACTACTATCAAAGGTTGTTAGGTCGAGAGCTTCTGAGCTCAGGCCGTGTCGGAGCAGGGTTGTGCGTGCCTTTTCACACCAGGTAACCAACTGATCAATCTTTCCAAAATCAGTGTCCATCCCACAAAACAGCATGCCGAACGCTTCGCTGTATTCTTGGCTCCGTTGAAACTGCGCGACCGCTTTACGGTATCTGGCAAGCTCGGTCAGCTCCTCCAGCCGGTCGGCTGCTGATTTGTTCGCATTTTTATCGCGGGAGAGCGTTTTGTGAAGTCGGCACGCCCAGCGCCATTCTCTCTGAAAGACCCGGTACCACTTATCTCCTTGCCTGAGGATGCGGATGGCCTGTAGAAGTTCACTCCCATCGGGCTGGTCATCAAGCCAGAAGAGGCGCTCAAGAGCTTGCTGTTGTTGGTTCAGATTGGACAGTTGCTCCCGTGCTCTCGACAGGGTTTCTCTGGCCAAAGGATGGTCGAGCCTAGGATGCCGTAAAGCGAGCAGTTCCTGTGGGAGTTGATGGGCAATGGCCACAATATCATGGGTGCAAAGAATAGATGCATCAGTCGCGTCGAATGGAAGGCCAGTGAGCGCGGCAGTATCGCGGAAAAAATCCAACGCTCTTCTGATTTGAGTGACGGCACTCCGCACGTCTACCACAATCTTTTCAATGTATTTCAGGGTCCGCGTGGCAATTCTCTGGTACCGGAAGACGCGGAGTGCGGTTTGCACCTCACGAACTGTGGTTTCAGTTATGACTTCTGCGGGTTGCAACATGTTCTCGGTCGCCTGCGCCAGATGGCGTGCCTCGTCACAAAGCTTCTGAAGCTGCTCGATCAGGATTTGGCCTGAACGTGCCATAGGATCATTTGGGCTAAAGAACCGTGAGAGCAGTTCCGTTATGACACAAGGCCCGGGTTCCTCAAGCGCTTGGACGCACTGGGCAAACGCCTGAAGCTCTGCCTTACTGCCGGGAAGTTGTGCAAACGCATTCTGCCGCAACACTTGCATTGCTTGATCGAACCTTCTGGTATCTTCGATCAGGTCGGTAAGGAATCTTCGAAGACGGAGGTTGTCTCCAGGATTTAGACGATCGGGAAAGAAACCAAACCAAGGGTGTTGAGGCCCGTACGAGCCTATTTCACGGTAATGTAGCGCGAGGTCGGCAATAGCCCGACGCATTTCATCAAGTCGGGTCACGTTCGCATGAAGCGCCTCTTCCACTACCAAAGCTTCCAAACTGCCCTCTGATTCTGATAGGGATGCCTTCTTGCGATAGTGTTCGGCCTTCCAGAGAACTTCAAAGACCGACAGGCCGAGCTCGTTACCAAGCTTGGAGTTCATTAAATCGGCATACCCTTTGAGGCGTTTTCTGCGTTCATCTAAGACCCGCAACTTGTCCTCAAGGCCGCGTGGGGTGTCATGCCGGCTATCCCGGCGCTTCTTTATTTCCTCCACCACCCGCTTCTTGTCGGTCTTGTGGCTATGAAGCTCCAGACAGAAGTTTCCCAACCCTGCCTGATCGAGGCGGTGTTTGACCACCTCCAACGCAGCTAATTTTTCCGACACAAACAGCACCTTCTTCCCTCTCAGCATGGCCAATGCGATGAGATTAGTTATTGTTTGGGATTTGCCCGTCCCCGGAGGCCCGTTGATCACCATGTTTTTCCCTGAAAGCGCATCGATCAACGCACGGTGTTGGGAAGTGTCTCCATCGTAGATAAGCTCGAGACCGAAACCGTTCTCACGTTGGTCATCAATTGGATAAGGGGCCGCATCGTTATCATTGCTATCGCCAGTGCTGTTGCCCAAAAACAACCCTTGAACAATCGGATGTTCGAGAAGCTTGCTGTTCCCTCGACCTCCAGGCCAATTCTTCGGATCAATGTCCTGAACCAGCATCATTTTGGCGAACGAGAGGAGTCCAAGTATCATCTGTCGCTTGACTCTCCAGCGATGTTTGCGTGCGATAGCCTGGCGGACTCGGTCGACGTAGTCCTCTGGGCGCTCCTCTTCTTTTAATTCGGGCAAATGAATACCAAACTCCTGTTTGAGTTTCTCGCGCAGGGAAAGATTCTCGGTGATCTCTTCTCCGCTATAGGTCAAGTCATACCGGGACAGACGCGTATGTGGGTCGATGCCTCCACGTTTCAGGCTCACCGGAATGGCAAGGAGAGGAGCATTGAGGGGCCGGTCTGCATCATCGGATTCATAGAACTCAAGGAATCCAAAAACCAGGTACAGCATGTTAGTCCCGGTTTCCTCTATGGCACTCTGAGCTTCCCTCGCAATGCGCCGACATTGCCGTTCCAGATCTTCTGGATAATAAAGAGCCCGCAGCCGCTTTCCCTCTGCCCCGGTTGCCGGAACATTTTGCCGATAACTCGGAAGTTCGAAGTCGGTGTCTATTCCCCGCTGCCTTGCGTACTCGCGCACGTCCGGTTTGACGCGTCGTCCTTCGTGAAGAACGTACTCGGCCGGTGACGGATCAGGGACGGGGATAAACGTACAGGGTTCACCGTCGAGAAGGCGATCGTACACCGCATTGGGAATCGCCTCCACGACTTGAAGGCTTTTGGCAACGGAGGGTTTGAAATTAAGAAGCCGGTTGCGTGAGGTGAGATCAAGCAGTCTCAATCTGAGCTTCCTGAGCTCTTCTCCTATTTGGTCGCCGTTAGGCATCACTGCATCAGGAAATGAGGAATCTCCCGAGCCTCTGCCAAGCATAACGATGTGCAGGAACAATAAAAAAAGTCAACGTGGTTATCCCCGCACTTCTTATATCTTATAGGATACCTGGGCTGCCTTTTCGCCAAGCCACTCTCTTGTATCAATCTCTCTTGCGTTATACGTAGAGTCGGTCTATTCTACGTATAACTATACTCCCTGAAAAATCCATGGAACGCCTGCCCCTCGAAACACAGACCTTGTACGCCGAACTGCTGGAACAGCTTACGGCCCTGGAAACCCGCCGTTCCATCGGCCGGGTTCCCGGCTGTTTTGTCACGAAGACCATCAAGGACGAGACCTACTATTATTTCCAGTATTCCGACCCGGGTGGGGTGTTGCGCCAACGCTACGTCGGGAAACGGACGCCGGCGCTCGACAAGGTCGTCGCCGCGCTTCCAGGAGCAGCGCGGTGAACGGGAAGCCGAAGTCGCCCAGATTCAACGGCTGTGCGCCCAGCTTCGGGCTGGCGGAGCCCTGGCAACGGATTCGGCCGTCGCGAGGGTGATCAAGGCGCTGGCCGAGAGCGGCTTGTTTCATCTGGGAGGAGTGCTGATCGACACTCACGCATTTACGGTCTTGGGAAACCTACTGGGCGTTCGATGGGCACGGCATGCCGTCAAAACGCAGGATATTGACATCGCCGGTGGACTCCATCTCGACATTGCCGTACCGGACCTTCACGCCGATATTCCCAAAACTCTGGATGCCTTGAAAATGGGATTCCTGCCCATTCCCGCGCTCAATCCTAAGTCTCCCTCCACCTCGTTCAAGGTCCGCGGATCGGCCCTCCGCGTGGATTTTGTTACCCCCCTCAAGCATCGACGAAACGTCGCCCCGGTGTTCATTCGTCGCTTCAACATCGCCGCTCAACCCCTTCCCTACCTGGGCTATGTGATCGAACGATGCGAACGAGGCGCGTTGGTGGATGGCCAGGGCGTGTTGGTGAATGTGCCAGCCCCGGCCCGGTTTGCCTTTCACAAGCTCATCGTGTCGAGAACCCGCGACGTTTCGACGAGGACCAAATCCGACAAGGATCTCTTGCAAGCCGCGCAGATTTTTGAGGTCTTGGCAGAAGACCGCCCCGGAGATCTGGCGCTGGCATGGAACGCACTCGAATCGCACGGCAAGGCATGGACGGCCAAGGCAGTGGCCGGACTGTCTGCGCTCTTGCGGCGGCATCCAGCCGTGCAGCAACCGTTGCTCCATGTCCTGCCTATCCTGTGTTCCTATCTGCAGCGTCGCGGTTGACAATGCCCAGAGGCGGGTGCCACCATCGCGCATGCTGCAACTCGAAGAAAAACCCGCGGCACCGGTTGAACGATCGGCCTGCGCCGTGTCCGAATGGTCCGGTCCCGCTCGTGAGCAGGCCGTGCAGCGGATGTTCACGGCGATCGCCCGCTTCTACGACCTGAACAATTCCCTGCTGAGCTTCGGGCTGCATCATCGGTGGAAGCGAATCGCGGCATCGCTGGTTCCGCCCGTCACAGACGGCCGGGCGCTCGATATCGGCGCCGGCACCGCCGACTTGGCGCTGCTGATCGAGCGCCGCATGGGATCCAAGGGCTACGTCGTGGCGACGGACCTCAATGACGCCATGCTCCGGGAAGGCGCGAGGAAGGTCGCTCGCCGGGGTTTGAGTCACCGCATTCCTTGTCTCCGCGCCAACGCGGAGGACCTGGGCTTCAAGGACGAGAGTGTCGACGCCGTCACGGCCGGTTTCTGCGTGCGGAACGTCGGCAACCTGCGGCAGGCGCTCGGCGAGATCCGTCGCGTGCTCAAGCCGGGCGGCCGGTTCGTGTGTTTGGAGTTTTCCCAGCCGGTGCGGCCGTGGCTGTTGAAGCTTTACGATTGGTACTCGTTCCGGCTCCTGCCCTGCATCGGAACGCTGGTCGCGCACGACAAGACCGGAGTGTATCATTATCTCCCGGCGTCGATCCGAACCTTTCCGAATCAGGAACGGTTCAGCGCGCTGTTGCGGGAAGCCGGGTTCCGGCAGGTGGACTATCGCAACCTCAGCGGCGGCATCGTCGCGATCCATGTGGCCATCAAATAGCTAATAGCCAACAGCGAATAGCCAATAGCTCTGGCCCGAAGAACTGTTCGCTGCTGGCTATTCGCTACCAGCTACTCATGAACTCTATTCTTTACGTTTTTCTGCCGTGCAAGAAGGTCTATCCCATCGGGGTGACCTACCTGGCGGATTTTATCCATCGGCGGAAGCCGGAGGTGCGGCAGCGCATCCTGGACCTGTCGCTATATCCGGAGCGAGCGCGCGCGCGTGTATTGCGCGACGCGGCCTCTGCCTTTCGACCGGACCTCGTCTGCTTTTCCTGGCGCGACATTCAGATCTTTTCCCCACACGAGGGCGACGCTTCGCTGGAGCATGCCTTCAATTTTTATTTCGCCAGCAATCCGCTCAAGCGGATCGCGGCTTCCGTCGAGGGCTTGAAGCAGCTCTACCGGTATTACCGCCACATCCACGCGAACCTGTCCTACCCCTGGCTGATCCGGCGGGAATTTCCGAAGGCGCAGATCATGATCGGCGGCGGCGCCTTCACCGCCTTCGCGGATCAGTTGATCGAGAAACTGCCCGAAGGCACCATCGGCATCCTGGGCGAGGGCGAGGACGCCCTTCTCAAGGTGATCGAGGGGCACCCGCTCGACGGCGAGCGGTACATCATCCGCGAGAACGGCCGCGTGGCCAAGGGCCAGCAGAGCAGACCGGCCTTGCTGGATGCCCTGACGGTCGATCTCCCCTATTTGACTTCGATCTTCCCCCAGTACACCGACTACATCGGCGAGGCGATCGGCGTGCAGACCAAGCGAGGCTGCCCCTATGATTGCGCCTTTTGCCTCTATCCGTATATCGAGGGCAAGCGGGTCCGCTATCGACCGCCGGAGATGGTCGTGCGGGACATCTCGCAGCATTATCATCAATGGGGCGCGCGCCGGTTCTGGTTTACGGATGCCCAATTCATCACGGGTAAGGAGGCCTACCCGCAATGCACGGAGATCCTGGAGCGGATCATCAAGGAGCAATTAGAGATCGAATGGTCCGGCTACATCCGCACCTCGCTGATCACCCCGGACCTCGCCAAGCTCATGGTCCGTTCGGGGGTCGGGGACCTGGAAGTCGCCATCACCTCCGGCTCCCAGGAGATCCTCAACAACCTGCACATGGGCTTCAAGTTGGAACGCCTCTATGACGGCTGCCGGTACCTGGCCGAAGCGGGATTCAGGGGCAAGGTCATCCTGAATTACTCGCTGAATTCTCCCCAGGAAACCGAGGAAACTCTGCTGCAGAGCATTGAGTCATACAAGGTGGTGGCCTCGATCCTGGGAGAAGACCGGGTCTTCCCGCTGATGTTCTTCCTGGGCATTCAGCCAAACACCGACCTGGAGCACCGGCTCTTGGAAGAGGGCTATTTGTCCGCCGGGTACAATCCCCTCATGCTCACCCCGACCAGCATCCGGAAGCTCCTGTATAATCCTGCGCCGCTCAACAAGCTGATTGCCAAGGCTTGCCTGGCCGCGTGGGAAAGAAAACACGGGAGTCGCGACCCCCGAGCCTGGACTGGCTCCCTCTCTCAGGCTCAGTCCACAGCCAAGTACGCGGATGGCAATCTCATCCGCGGCATCGAAGGCAACTCCGGCCGCGATGCGCTCCTGACCCTCGAAGAAATCCTCCGCTCCCGCAAATCGCCCCAGTCCACAACGCCTTCAGAGAAGAAACCTGCTATGACCTCGGCTGGCTAGTTTTTCCGTTTACACGTTCCTCCCTTTCGTAGGTGGCGCCACCCTGGGAGCCCCTGACCCGTTGCCTGGACGCATTGCAACCGCGAGAGAGCAATGGGTGCCCCGAGCAACGGGTACCTCGTCGCGGGGTCCCCGGGTACCCGCCCGGCGGGTGTGGGCGGGGAGCGAGGACGGATGGGCTGGGTGGCGCCAGGACCCGTTCCTTCTCTTCCGATATGTCCCTTGCAATCCCCGCAATTCCGGTGCTATCATGCCTGCTCATTTCGGCTCAGGACCATTTTTGTTTGGATTTTCTTGGGATTAGAGTCTCCGGGCCGATGGGTTCCTGAAGGAGGCGCCTCGATGTACAAGACGATCTACATCCCGGTCGACAATTCGGACCATTCCAATATGGCTGTTGACCTCGGGATTCAGCTCGCCAAAACCTTCGGCTCCAAGATCGTGGGCAGCCACGTCTATGCGGCCAAGATGCACGATAAGCGGTTCAAGCAGATGGAGGCCGGCCTTCCCGAGGAATATCACGACGAAAAAGAGCTGGATCGGCAGCGGCAGATCCACGACTCCTTGATCACCCGCGGATTGCAGATCATCACTGACTCCTACCTGGATTACGTTGAAAAGAAATGCTCCGAAGCCAACTTGCCTCTGGAACGGCGCTCCCTGGAGGGCCGAAACTGGAAGGTCCTGGCGGAAGACATCAATACCAACGGCTATGACCTGGTCGTTATGGGAGCGCTGGGGGTTGGGGCCGTTAAGGACAGTGTCATCGGCAGCAACACCGAACGGCTTGCCCGCCGCGTCCGTAATTCCGACATGCTCATCGTCAAGCAGACGCAGCCCATGACGGGCGGGAAAATCGTCGTGGCGGTGGACGGCAGCCCTTACTCTTTCGGCGGGCTCATGACCGGCATCACGTTGGGCAAGGCGCTGAACAAACCGGTCGAGGCCATCTCGGCCTTCGATCCTTACTTCCACTACGCCGCCTTCCACAGCATCGCCGGGGTGCTGAACGAAGAAGCCGGCAAGGTGTTTCGCTTCAAGGAGCAGGAAAAGCTCCACGAGGAAATCATTGACAGCGGCCTGGCCAAGATTTATCAGTCTCACTTAGATATCTCGCGCGAGCTGGCGCAGGCTGAGCAGACCGACCTCAAGACCACCTTGCTGGACGGCAAGGCCTTCGAAAAGATCATCCAGTACGTCCGGAAGGACATTCCGTGGCTCCTGATTGTCGGCCGAATCGGCGTCCACAGCGACGACGACATGGACATCGGGAGCAACACCGAGAACCTCCTGCGCAGCGCCCCCTGTAACATCTTGATCTCCAACCGGAAGCATGTGCCGCCGATCGACACCCAGGCCGAGTACACCATCGCCTGGACCGAAGAAGCTCTGCGCCGGATGGAGAAGATCCCCATCTTCGCCCGCGGAGTGGCTAAGACCGCCATCCACCGCTATGCGATCGAAAAGGGCCACACCATCATCAGCAACTCGGTGGTGGACGCCGCCGTCGGCCACATCCTGCCGAAGGGCGCCATGGAAGCGATGAAGGCGCTCGGGGCCGGTCTCGAAGCCGCCGGCATCGACCGAAACAAGATGCAGGCGGACGACGAAGTGGCAAAGGATCTCATGGGTTCCACCCTGAGCGGCATGATGACCGAGATCGTGCAGGAGAAGCCGAAAGTCAGCGCCGGCACGCAGGCCTACCTGGACCGGATGAGCCAGAACTATTTCGTCTGCGACGGCTGCGGCTACATCGGCAAGGGAGACACGCCGGTGAAGTGTCCGGTCTGTGGCGCAACCGGCGATCGCTTCAAGCAGGTGGACAAGAGCATTTTCGAGGCCGCAGCCAAGGCCGAAGGCGGGTTGGAAACCGATGTGGCGTACGACGACGTGCCGATGCAATGGACCAAGGACGCCAAGGAAGCCATCCGGGCGGTACCGGCCGGGTTCCAGCGTCGCCGCGCAAAGGCGAAGATCGAGAAGAGCGCCCGTAAGCTCGGCATGACGACGATCACGTTGGAGTTCGCCGCCCCGATGATCAAGGAAGCCGCGGCGGAGGACTATACACCCATCTTCGCCAACAAAGGCGCCGGCACGGCGCCGTCCGCGGAAGCCAAGCTCGCAGTGGTCTCCGAAACCCGGGAATCCGGCCCGGCCAAGAGCGACCACAGCAATGGAAACAGCCCTACAGAGCCGGCCTCGCCGTACACTTGGACGCCTGAGGCCCAGGCCAGGCTGGAACGGGCGCCCGAAGGCTTCATGCGCGACTGCACCCGCGCGCTGATCCAAAAGCACGCCGATAAGATCGGCACAACCGTGATCACGCTCGAAGTCGCCAACGAGGGAATCGAACAGGCCAAGGGCTTCATGCAAGAGGCGATGAAGACCGGCAACCTGAAGGACATCATCGCCAACCTCACGGGCAAAACTACTTCAAGCTGAAAATGTGGAATTGTCCGAAGAGTTTTCTCAGTATTCCCCGGTTCTCATTCCCAATTCCACGTTGTCCCTAGCTTATGGGTAAGTCGCTGCCGATCATCAATGGCCCGCAACACCTGGCGAGGATGCGTGGATCGCTCGGAGAGCGGATCATGCGGTTCGCTCCCGGGCCCGGTGCCGCGGAAGGGTCGCGCGACGGCCGGACCGTGGATGATTTCAAGCCTTATCTCGTCGCGCTCAATCTCACCAAACGCTGCAACCTCAAGTGCGCGCACTGCTATCTCGACGCCACCACCAAAGCCGGCGGCGGCGCCGATGAGCTGACCACCGAGGAATGTTTCCGGCTCATCGACCAGATCGCCGAGGTCAACAACAGCTGCCTGCTGGTGATCACGGGTGGGGAGCCGCTGACCCGTCCCGACATTCTGGACATCGCCCGGCACGCCGTGAAACTCGGCTTCATGGTCGTTTTCGGCACCAACGGCATGCTGATCAACGACCGGGTGGCGAAAGAGCTGGTGGAGATCGGCGTCATGGGCGTCGGGATCAGCATCGATTCGCTCGATCCCGAAAAGCACGACCGGTTCCGGGGCCTGCCCGGCGCGTGGAAAGGCGCGATGGCGGGGATCGAAGCCTGCAAGCGGAACGGGCTTCAATTTCAAATCCATTTCAGCGCCCAGCCCATGAACTACAAAGAGTTGCCGGACGTCGTCAAGTGGGCCCACGCTCTCGGCGCCAAGGTATTGAACGTCTTCTTCATGGTGTGCACCGGTCGCGGCGAAGAATTGACAGACATCACCCCGGCCCAATACGAGGAAGTGCTGGGCTACCTGGTCGAATGCCAGGACAGGTACAAGGACATGCTGGTACGGGCCCGCTGCGCCCCCCACTTCAAGCGGCTGGCCTACGAGAAGGACCCCAACTCCCCCATCACCAAGGCGACCGGCTACATGGGCGGCGGATGTCTGGCCGGTACCAACTACGCCCGCGTGACCCCGAACGGCGAGCTCACACCCTGTCCATACATGCCGCTCTCGGCCGGCAATGTCCGCGAGAAGAGCTTTGCCGAGCTGTGGGAGCAGTCGGACATCTTCGACTCATTCCGCTATCCCCACCTCAAAGGAAAATGCGGCGACTGCGAATACAGCGAGATCTGCGGCGGCTGCCGCGCGCGGCCCTACGTGGACCACGGCGACTGGCTCGACGAAGACCAGTGGTGCCTCTACACGCCGAAGGGGGGCGAGAAGGTGCGCGTCGCCTTCAACACGCCGGAAGAGACGGCAATCGAGTGGGACGAAGCGGCGCAGACCAGGCTCAACCGCATTCCCTACTTCCTGCGCGCCATGGTCAAAAAGGGCGTCGAACGCCATGCCCGGGAACAAGGCATCCCGGTCGTTACCGTCGAGCTGATGGAAGAGCTGCGGAAAAAACGCTTTGGGAACGACGCGCCGGTCTTCAAAATCTAAATGGACGCACTCCAAAGTCTCCTCACTGACATCAATCAGCTCATCCCTATCATCAACCATTGGTTTCACCTTCTGTCCGCTGTCATCTGGATCGGCGGGCTCGCCTTTCTCGTCATGGCCGTGACGCCGGGCCTCAAGAAGACGGTCCCCAAGGAATACATCAAACCCATCACTGACGCGTTCTACAAGCAGTACAAGAAGGTCGCGGGCACGTTGTTGGTTGTCCTGTTGTTCACCGGCGGCATTAATCTGCACTACGTCAATCAGTTGCTGTTGTCGCAGACGGGTGAAGCCGTCAATCACCATGCAAAATATTTGACGGTGTTCTTCATCAAGCTCTTTCTCGTTCTCTGTCTCCTGACCCTCTTCCTCTACACTGTCATCTTCTCCAACCCAGGCGCCGAAGCCGAGGAAGAAGACAAGGAAGAGGGCTATGAAGCGATCCCCTACCAACGAGCAGCCCTCTGGATCGGCTTCTTCATCATCCTCTGCGCCGCCGCCATGAAGCACCTGCACCAGTAGCAGGGCGGGCATAAGGCCTCTATCCACACTGTATCTATCTAGATAACCTCGGTTATTGAATTCGATACGGTCCATTGGTCCATCAGGTCTGATCACTCACCGCGCTGTCCCGCTCGACCGAGCCCATCCTTTTGCAACATCAACGCATTCTTGCCCGACGGCAAAATGTCAGATTTTTGCTGACGCGATGGCACGGCGGTTGCTCAACCTAAGGCGTGTCGTTCAGCAAGTGGGCGGGATAAGGTCGATGACCAATGCTCAAACAGTTCACATGAGTCTTCGGTCGCGACCCGATATCACATCATGAACATCGCCCCTTCCCCGAGACCCTCCCCCTTCAAGGGGGAGGGGAAGGTGGGGGTGACCCAGGAGGGACGCCACCATGGACATCGCATGGGGAATCGCAATGGCAGGGTTCGCGTTGTTCGGGATGCTGGCGGTGTGGATTGCCGTCGAAACCATGGAGGACGAGACCTCCGAGACTGCCGCGATGCAGAGACCCCAAGCTCCGGCAGGCATCGCCCAGCGGCCGGCCGAACTCAAGAAAGCGGCGTAACGTGGAGTCCCTCCGGCGGGGCACGGAGCCGGCCGATGGCTCGTCGGTTGCAGGCAGACAGCCGCGAGCACAAGGGAAATCTCTGGAACTGTGCCCATCCAGAGTGACACGGCCGCCTCAACGCTCACGCCATCGGGCCGCGACCCTCCCATCACGAGGACCGCGGCCCACTCTCTCCCCATTTTCCTCTCCCCGTTGTGGGAGAGGGTCAGGGTGAGGGGAAGAGGCACTTACTCCCGCTCAGAACGAAAAGACGCTTCGCACGCAGGGCCGACGCACGAACCGTCTCCACGAGTCAACAGGGGTTCGCCGGCGGGACCGATTAGAATCCGAGAAGTCTCCGCGGATGGGAGGCCGTTCGAAGCCGCTAAGGGGTGCCCATTTCGGAGCCACAGCCGGCCCTCCGGGTCCTTCGAAAGCGACAGCCGGTCGACATAAAAGAAGGTGGCCTCCGGGAGGACCGTCAGCAACACGCCGCTCGGCTCAGCAGGCGGCGAGGCCGTGTCGGACAGAGCGGTGCATCCAGACGCGAAAGCGACAAGCAACAGAACCAGCAAGGACAAAGGGTTACGCCACATAGGGATCCTCCTGAAATAGGTGCTGGTCCTCTCTCGGCTCAACGGCCAAGAGATCGAAGAGAAACGGTCTTAGGGAAGTGTAGCAGGCGCTAAACAATGCGCCGGCAGAAGGAACCAGGGGCGAAGCCAGGAGGCCAGGGAAAGCGAGAGGGCAGGTTGAGAGGAGAAACGGTGGGAAGAGCCGAGGCCGACGACAACAGGCCGGTTCAACCGGTGCCCGCGAAGCTGACCGGGAAGGCCAAGAGGGAGATTCTCAAGGCGCTAAACGCAGACACCCTCCCTCCTCCCGATGTCATCCACCTGCTGTTGTACCGGAAGGCCGAAGGGACAACGGGAGGCAGGCGCCACTAACGCTTGTGTAGCGGCTTGGGCCTTCCGTTCTTCTTGAGTTCTTCAAAGGCCTGCTGAATTTCGAGGCGGATGACTTCCATGAGAGATTCTTTTAAGGCAGGGTCGCGAAAAGCGGCGCGCAGTTCCTCTTCCGTCACTTCCTGAATGACCGAAGCGAGGGTGTTGTGGATTGTTGTGCGGACTCCCTCTCGGATCAGATCCTTGAGGTTGGGCTTTGTGGGATTCATAGGCTCTTTCGGTTCTGTTGAATGTCAGTCTCGATTGCTAAAAGCTCTTCTGACTCAGGGAAGCTTACAACAATTCGAAGACGCACACAACACCTCACGCGCTGTCCGAATTCCATGGTACCGCGTCCAGCGAGCGGTTCTCTTGAAAAGACGGAGGGGAAAGGCAACGAACCAAGCGACTAGCTCTTCGCTACCAGCCAAGGAATTTGAGACCCGGTTTGGCTCTGGGCTGCTTCATGCGACGTGATGGTGTCTCTTGAGTCTGTCAAGAGAGCGCGAGATGACAAGGGCGGACACCTTTCGTTGCACGCTACCGGTTATGGCGGTGCGTCCGCCAATAGGTTGTGGAGGCCCCGATCACGGCAACGATGGCAAGGACGAAGAGGTTCCATTCAAACGGACTTGTGGGCATTGCCTCCATCGAGCCAGAAGGCCCAGAAAAAAGCCCGCAGGTTGCTGTCGCTCCAAAGAGTACGATCAACCACGAGGCTTATCCAGTGGCAACGTCCTCGTGTCTGGGTAAAACCGCAGTTGGTGCAAGCAGACGGTGGAGCATAAGTGCGATGAAGTCAGTGTCTTTGGGAAGGCGATGCGTGAAGTCGGCCTCCACGAGATATCTTTGCAGGTGTTTGGGCGACACCGAGCGATGACGCGCCACGAGATTCGGCTTCACATGGCCCCAATGGCCCTCGATGCTCTGGGTGTGGGTCTGCCCGCGCACGAAGCGTCGGCAGTGGGCCACGCGCCGGTGCCGGTCGCCCAAGCCGCGTACCCGGCGGGAGCTCCACAGCGCATCGGTAAACAGCCGCGCCCCCTTGGCGACGTGGCCCTGGAGGCTCTTGGGAATCTCGGCGGAGGCGACCGAGGGGATCACGAGCGACCGCACCCGGCCGTCGCGCACCTTCAGCCCGATCACCACGGTTTTGTGGGCCGCGCCCCGTCCCCGTTTGCCCTTCTGCCGGCCGCCGACGTAGGTCTCGTCCACGTCGAGCCGCCCGCGCAGCTTCCGGGCCAGGACCTCGCGTTTGAGCGCATCGCGCAGCCGATGCCCCAGCTCCCAGGCGCTCGGGCGGCTCACGACACGTTCCCGAGCGAGTGCGCGTGCCGAGAGGCCGATGCGAACAAGCCCGATCGCGAGCCCCCCGTGGGAAGCGGCAGCCGCGAGTCTGCCAGGGCCGTGCCGGTGCGAAGCGAGACACGCGACGCGCAGGCCGTGCACCGAGAGCGTACCGTCCCGCGCTCGCGCCGCGCGGAGAGGTGCCGCGCGCCACAGGCTGGGCCGGCCACGCCCATTGGCCAGCGCAACCGATGAATGACCCAGACGCAGGTCCGTTCGTTGGCAATGACAGGTCGATCGTCGTCGAGCCCCAGGAGAACACCTCCCGGGGCTCCACCGTAGCAGCAACCGTTTTACCCATTAAGTAGGACATTGCCTTCAAAATTGTTCCGAAGGTACTACCTCCGGGTCCTGTACCTCCGGGTCCGCTGGCTCCAAAGCCCTAATGTTCCTGGCGCACAGCAGAGTGGCGATGCGCAAAAGGAGAGCAGGCTTCTTGATACTGAATAGCTCGAGAAACCTTTTGTATTCGTCAGTCTTAGTCTTATGGAGCTCACAGTGCACGAGTCTTTACAGGCGGTTTTCGGTTCCAGGTTGCTGCACAGTGTTCGGTTACGTGTCTCAATAGGAGAGACGTCATGAGAGGCACGGAAGCGCTTTCCCAACTTCTACGACGCGATCCGACCTTGCGATTCCGGTATGACTCTGGATTAGACGTCATTCGTCATTTGCGGGGCAACCTGGATCGAATAGAGAACAAAGGCTTAGAGGCTTTGTCGTCGTCAGTCTTGCGATTCTTGAAAGCACACCGCGATCTGTTTGGAGATATCGGAGATATCGACATTGCCCGGTTGAAGATTCTTGCGGCACATTCGGATCTCCGGGAGGGTAAGCATCTCATTCTCCAGCAATATCACAACTGTTACCGCGTCTATGGCGGCACCGTGCGATTTCATATTTCGAAGGACGGGATCCTCGACACGATCAACAATCACCTCTTTCCTGATCTGGCCAGTGTCCCGCTCGAGCCACACGTGAGCGTTGAAGAAGCGGTGGAAGCCGCCAACAAGCGCATTAAACTCCCGGATCTTCCAAAGCAACAAGCTGAATTGCTTGTCTATCGCCACAAGGGAAGGGCGCATTTGGTTTGGGAGCTTGCCTTGGGTAGAAAAACCGGAGAGCCGGGCCCCTTACCACAGTGGATCGCTTCTGTGGATGCTATGACGGGAGAGGTGCTGGTCTGTTACGACAATGTCCCATCAGGGGCGCCGACAAACGGGAGGGGAAGAGGGTACTATTCCGGAGATGGGGAACTTAACACCTGGCGGGATGACACCGGAACACAGCCTACGTATCAGCTTCGCGACACGACCCGCGTAACACAGACCCCTCGTGGTCCTGAAATTATCACCGACGACGCTGGGGCTAAGCCTTCGGAAGATCAAGACAACAATTGGGATGATCGGACCACATCGCCGCGCGAGGCAAACCAGGGGCCTGAAGTCGATGCCCATCGCTACGCAGCAGATGTGTGGCATTACTTCCAACTCCACCACGGTCGCAATAGCTGGGATGACAACGGGGGTAACTTCGAGACATTGGTCCATTACCAGACCGCCAAGTTCGGAGAATTTTTTGGAAATATTCCAAGAAGCGCGTCCAGCCCTGGCGTGGCACTTATCGGCCTCAGTGATGGCGATATGTCGTCTTTTGACTATTGCTCCTGCAAGGATTGGGTCGCTCACGAGTTTAGCCACGCTTATGAAGCAGCGACATCGAACCTGAAGGGAAGCGGTGAAAGCGGCGCGTTGAAGGAGGCGATCTGTGACATTTTCGCTGCCTTCATCACCGGTGACTGGCTCGTGTTTGAAGAGAGTTGGTTGAAGCAAGCCTCCGCGCCGGCCGCCCGCAACATGATGGATCCAACCAACGGAGACAAATGGGACAATTCCACGGAAGCGCGCGCCCAGGCGAGCTATTCAGACGGCCATTCCCCCAGCCATTATAACCGACGATATATCGGCACCTGGGACAATGGCGGAGTTCACGCTAACGCCGGAATCATTAACCATCTGTTCTACTTACTCACAAACGGCGGGACGCATCGCATCAGCAACATCGCAGTGACCGGTATCGGCCAGACAGCGGCCGAGCAGATGCTCTATCACTGTATGGCAACAATCTGGGCTGGTAGGGCAAACAACGAAAAGACATTTCTTGATTTCCGAGAAGCCATGCTGGACGCGTGCCTTGATCTGTTCCCCTGTGACCTCTTTGTGCTATCTCAAGTCAAGAACGCTTTCAACGCGGTCGGTATTGGGCCGGACGTCTACGTGCGGGACAATCTTGCGGACACGGGAGTAGAACCATATCCGTGGCCTTATCTGTGGGCGAGCCCGGACATCATTAATCGACAGGCCCGCTCGGCAAATCCCGATCCGGAGTTTGCGAATCTTAACGATGATACCCTGTCGCAAAATGTCGCCTCTGGTCAGGATAACTTTATTTACGTGCGGCT
Organism: Nitrospira calida; assembly: GCF_976986435.1. Lineage (NCBI taxonomy): Bacteria > Pseudomonadati > Nitrospirota > Nitrospiria > Nitrospirales > Nitrospiraceae > Nitrospira > Nitrospira calida. Next base: position 495,912 of record NZ_OZ335950.1, on the reverse strand, counting down.
CCAAAACCGTGGGGCAGCTCCCGACGATGCGACGATCAACGTCTACTTTTCTTCCGCCACGACGTTCGGCACGCCGGTCTCGTGGACTCATATCGGCACCCTCTTCGAGACCGGAATAGCCCCGCGTTCTCTTCGAATCGCCGGTCCGCTGATCTTTCCCAAGGCTTTGATCCCTGGACCAGGTCACTACTGCTTGATTGTCGTTGTCACGAGCGCGCTCGATCCCGCTCCGGACCACACATGCATCGCTTCCATCTCCGATTATCTGAATTTCATCCGTAACTCGAACAATGTCGCCTACCGCAACCTGGAGGTCGTGGACCTCTCACCCGGAGCCGGTGGCGCCATTGACCTCGAAGTACGGACGATGCCGCAGACGCGCGAACCGTTCGATTTGCAAATCGACGCCGCTCGTTTTGTCCCCGGTGCACAGCTTCGGATCTATGGCCACCCACAGATACTGGATGGGACCATCGCCCGCGGGTTGAAGTTAGTCAAGCGTACTCGCGAGGCGAATATCTATGAACTGCTGAGTGGAGATCAATTGGCCAGACATCATGAGTTCACGGGGTACTGTGCGTCGGCGGATCAAACCCCGCACGGTTTCGAGCGTGTCATGGTCGAGCAGAAGTTCCGGCTAAAACTGGAGTATGCGCTTCCCGACAGAGATCACTTGGAGAAATTACGTCGGGCAGAGGACGATGCCGAATATATGCTCAGCGTTAAGCAATTGTGGCACGGAGAAGCCGTTGGAGCTTTCACGGTAAAGTTCCGTGTACCGTCACATCTGTAGAGCCCAGGTTCTTATTGAACGGGCAGCTCACGTGGCTAACCAAGGGAGGGGGTTATGAACGCACGTGATGTGGTTCTGGGGCTTCTCATGGTGGGTGCGGCGGTGATTGCTCCACCATCAGGGTATGCCGACCATATTTACGCCACCGTCGACGGGGTAAACGTTGGGCCGGATAATCACGATGTATGTAGCCTCGGAGGAGATCCGTATCTGCTTTTGGCCGCAGACTGTAGTGGAGGTGCCAAGACATACGGACGTCTGGTGATTTCGGGAGCCGGCGCCGGTAACCCGGCACGGATCGTGGTCAAGTCCGATGGAATTCAGGACAATTTGACGCTGACCGGTGCGACGATCAGGACGAACGTTGCCACGGGTTCAACGCTCACGGATGGCCCTTTCTCATTTTGGACTGTTCCGCTGGCGCAGTTGCCCAACACATCGACGTATGGCGGAGACATCGGGTATCAGCTCGATGTGGTAGGAAGTTTCTTCCGACCGGGCAGCAAACCGCTGAACGACCGGATTTGGGTGGATACCTATCTGCAGCATCCCGTACCAGGCTCGTGGAGCCCGGCCATGAATCATTATGACAAGACGATGACCTCCGCCAGTTGTCCACAAAATAACGTCCCTTGTAATTTCTCCAATGCTCCCAGTACCCCGTACAATGTCAGTCCCGGATTCAACGACGACCGAGGGGCGAAGACCGCCTTGTTAATCACCATTAAGAGCGGCGACACACTGACGATTCCGACTGACGGCCTCGTCGTCAAAAGCACCGCCCCTGGTGGACAGCCTGGCGGAAGCGGTGTAACGAACGGCTGTCCGAGCGGGCCGTTCAGCTCGACCTGCTGGACGGCCAAGGCGCTGGGTTGTTATGCCTGTGCCGCACAGCAAACCGCAACGAAGGAACAGCAAGTCAAGATGTTTGCGTCCTCTAATTGGGAGAATTTGTCACAAGACATGGCCCGCGGCGGCGGTGAACATTTGGCTTCTCTCGCGACATTGCTCAGGGTACCGGCGGAACACCAGGCTGAATGGTTCGGTATCGCTCGGGATCGTTATCAAACGTTGGCGACACATCGGAGAGCCGCTCCTGAGGTAATGCTGAACGAATTACAAAAGGCAATGACGGAGCATCCGACTCTTGCCAAGGTCATTTTGAAACCTGCTGACTGAGTGGGCGGTGAGTATCGGACCGGATACATGATGTATCCGGTTCGATGCTCTTTGTTAGAGTTATTCGTTCGGGTCAGGATTGAGGATTCACCAAAGTTTTCCATTAGCATCATTGACTTTCGTGCAAGCCGTCCGCCTTCCGAGGAGCGAACAGATGAGGCACAGGAGTTGATGGTAAAAGAAAGAGACCGGTCTGGGGATCTTGTGAAAACTGGCCAGCGAAGATTGGTCATGAGCAGAAGAGCCGCAATCAGCTTGAGTCTAGCTGCCCGGATTTACCTCACGAGCGGTCTGTTCACGTCGCTGCTGTTCCTCGTTTGTGCTTACACGGACATGGCTCGGGCGCAAGCGCCATTACCTCCGATTACCTCTTCCGGGCTCAACACCCAGGTCAGTGCACCGATCCCTATCAACGGTAAGACCCAGTACGACATCACGGGAGGAACAAGGTTCGGGACGAACCTGTTTCATAGCTTCGGTCAATTCAATGTCCCGACGAACAACATTGCCAACTTTCTGAACGATACCCCACATCTCGCAACGTCGAATATTCTTGGTCGTGTCACAGGCCCGAATCCATCGAGTATCTTTGGAACCATTAAAACAACTGATTTCGGCAATGCGAACCTCTTTCTGATGAATCCGGCCGGGATCATCTTCGGTCCCAACACCAGTTTGAGCGTCGGCGGGTCGGTCACCTTCACCACGGCGAACTATTTGCGGCTGGCAGAAGCCGGCGGAACGAATGCCGGAATATTTCACGCCGACCCTAATCTGACAAGCGTGCTGACCAGCGCCCCTGTAATAGCCTTTGGATTTCTGAGCTCGAATCCGGCAACCATCTCCGTGCAGGGCAGCAATCTCTCCGTACCAACCGGCCAATCTCTCTCACTCGTAGGCGGGAACCAGGGGTTCATGTACGCCGATCCAGACACCGGCAATCTGGTCTCTGTGCCAAATGGGTTCCCCGTGGCCGGGGCTCGGCTCTCTGCGCCCAATGGTCAGATTCAGTTGGCCAGTGCAGCCTCGCCTGGCGAGTTCCTGCTGTCGAACCTGCAGCCGGCGCCGAACATTAACGGCGTCTCTTTCTCCTCGTTCGGCACCGTCAACTTAGCCCCAGGTTCCACGATCGACGTTAGCGGCACCGAGACGGTGTCCATTCGCGGCGGGCAGTTTGTCCTGTCAATGAACGACTCCGTGCTGAATACCTCGGCGAGCGAGCCGGCGACGCATATGGTCTCGTTGAGCACTGGCAGCTCGATCATCTCGTCGAACAGTGCTTCAGAACCGGGCTCAGATATACAGATCACGGCGGCGAACATTCAGATGGATGGAGCCTCCGTCACCAGCCAGACAATAGGAAGCGGGCCGGGTGGCAACATTTCAGTCACCAGGCAGAACATCAACCTCGCCAACGGGGCGCAGATCGTCAGCAGCACGACTGGCGCCGGTGATGGCGGGAACATCAGCATTTCCGCGACGGAAACGCTCTCTCTCTCGGGTTTTGACACAACTGGAACCCTGCCCGGTCTAAGCACGGGATATGTCTTTAGCCCGGATACAGGCCTTCCTTTGGTCACGAGCGGGGTCTTCACGACCACTTCAGCCATGGGGAATTGCCCAGGATGCTCAAAAGGGGGGGCGATTCAGATCACCGCCCCAACGATCACGCTCGATAACGCCGGCGCGGTTGCGACGATCACTTCCGGTGATGGGCGAGGAGGCGACATCACCCTCAATGGGGGCATTCTGAATCTGACCGGCGCGGCTCAACTCTGGAGCTCGGCCGGACAAGACCCTGTGACGTTTGAGTTCAGAGGCAGCGGCAACGGCGGCGATATCAAAGTGACGGCAGCCAATTCCGTCCTTATCTCCGGAGGCAACCCTGACCTATTTGCGAATAGTATCATCAACAGCACGGCGCTCAACACCGGTCGCGGCGGGAACATTTTCATCACTGCTCCCAATGTCTCACTGCAAGGTGGCGCAACCGTTCTTAGTAGCACGTTTGGTTCTGGAACGGGGGGAGAGATTGCGATCTCTGCCTCGAATCGGCTTTCCGTATTGGGGCTGGATGAAATCTTTGGAATTCCCAGCAATCTCTCCAGCCTAGCAGGATCGAGCGGGAACGGCGGAGCGATCACCGTCAACGCCGGATCCGTAGCCCTGGCCGGCTCAGGAAGGATTCACACTGAGTCGTTTGACGTGGGAAATGCAGGCGATGTGACCCTGCAAGTTCAGGGGAACCTGAGCATCACCGGTCTCGGGGTCATCGATTCAGCGGCATCCAGCAGCTCGTCGGGAAATATCAGCGTCAGTGCGGACACGGTCACTATCGCTGGACATGTCGGCGGCCCTTTACTGGGACAAGGACCTTTCCAAGCTAGTCAGATTGTAAATGCAGGAGGAAGCGCAACGGGAGACATTGACATCAATGCTCGGCAACTCCTCCTGACAGACGGGGCCAGAATCAACAGCGACGCAGGATTCGGAGCGCCTGGCGCCATTAGGATCGCGGCCACCGAATCGGTCACAGTCTCCGATGGGGCAAAGGTTCGGATGGATACCAGTTCAGCCTCTTCCGGTGGTGGCCTGATGGACATTACAGCTCCAGCCATCACGCTGGACCAAGGTATTCTTCAAACCCTGACCGTCGGCCGAACGGACGCCGCGTCTATCAACCTCCAAGCCGATAACCTGACGCTGTCGGGGGGCTTCATCGACAGCAGCACGAGATCTGGCAGTGGCGCCCGAGGCGGTGACGTCACGATTGCCGTGACGGACAAGTTCGTGACTACCGGGCAATTTACAGGCAGCGGTACTGATTCCCCACGTCCGGCAGGCATCAGCACCTTCACGGGATCGCTGGGCGGTAACGCCGGCAGCATCTCCATTTCGGCTGGTGCTGTAGATGTGTCCGCCGGAGCAAGGATCAACAGCAGCAGTGATAGCCCCGGCGGTGGCGGTGCAATGACCATCACAGCAGGAAACTTCATTTCTCTTCAAGGCTCGGGGACCGGTTTACTCAGCGAAGCTAATAAAGCCGGACCAGGAGGAACCATCATACTGCAGGCTCCTCAAGTCCAGATCACCGACGGCGCGGTGGTGTCGGCGAAAAGCACCGGCTCGGGGGCGGCGGGCAGCGTGACCATCGAAGGTCCGGCCAGCCCGGCTGAGTCCATCCTCATCGACGGCTCCGGCAGCGGGGTCTTCACCGCGACCTCGGGCACCGGCGCGGGCGGGGACATGTTCCTCCACGCCAACTCCGTCACGCTCCAGAACGGCGGCACGCTGTCGGCCACGAGCACAGGCACCGCGGCGACCGCCGTCGGCGGCACGATCGGCATCACCGCCACGGACTCGGTGAGTCTGACCGGCGGCGCGTCCATCGCGGCGAGCAGCAGCGGGCCGGCGCATGCCGGCAACATCGCCATCGACGCCGGCCACTCGTTCTTCATGCAGGACAGCTCGGTCACAACGAGCGCCACGCAGGCCAGCGGTGGGGATATCTCGGTCCAGGCCAGTTCGCTCTTCCGGATGATCAACAGCCGGATGACGGCCTCGGTCCAGCAGGGCTCCAACACGTTCGGCGGCAACATCACCATCGATCCGGAGTTCGTCATCCTCCAAAACCAGAGCCAGATCCTGGCCACCGCCGTGGAGGGCACGGGCGGCAATATCCTGATCGTGACCCCGGTGTTTCTCAGGGACCAGACCAGCATCGTGGACGCCTCCTCCCAGTTCGGCCGGAGCGGGACGGTGACGATCCAGTCGCCAACCTCGCAGTTGGCCGGGACGTTGGCCACGCTCCCGCAGTCGGTGCGCCAGGCGGCGGCCCTCACCACGGTGCGCTGCGCGGCGCAGATGGGCGGCCAGGCGAGCAGCTTCGTGGTAGCGGGGCGGGACACACTGCCCACGGAGCCGGGCGGGTGGCTGATGAGTGCGCTCGCGACGGCGAGCGCAGGCGCGGGGGAGCGCGGTCTGTCTGGTCTCTCTGCTCCAGATCGACCAGGAACTCCCTCGCACCAGACAGACCCAAGAGAGCAAACAGACCCAACTCCCGTTCTCCCATTGCGGCGGATGACGCCGACTGGGTTCCTGACGCAGGCGTTTGCGATCGAGGGGGCGGCAGGCTGCGGCTCGTAGTGACTGTATCGAGGTAGATACGCGGCGTATCTAGGTCGATACGATTGAGCTGCGTGGCAGGTTGACCTGTTTACCTACCCCAACAGAAATAGGACATTTTTCTACGCAGAAGCGCGGAGTTATCCTTCGTGCCGGTCGAAGGGTCTGGGCTGCTGGTGGGCACGGCAGTTGCGCTCTTCATCTTGGCAGTGAACGGAGCATAGGCCAGGGTTCATGACCGGTCGCGCAGGCGAGAGGGGGCAGGGAGCAGTTGCGCAGGAGGAGAAGGCTCCCTCACCCCATCCCTCACCCTGGCTCTCTCCCGCACGGGGGAGAGGGATATGGGTCAGGGTGAGGGGCATTGTCGGGTTTCTTATGATGGCCACTCTGACAGCCTCGCCGGTCTTTGCGCAGGTGCTGCCGCCGATCTTTGATCCGACGGGCCGGTCCGGCGAGCCGCCGGCGCCCTTGAAAAAAGAATTCAAGCCGCCGACGCCGCCGCCCAAGCCCGCCTTGCCGCCCGTGCCGGTTCCGCCGGAGGGCGGCATCGAAAAGCAGTTACCCAAAATCCGTGTCTTCGTCCATGACATCCATGTCGTCGGCAGCACGGTGTTCTCGGACGCTGAAATTGATGAAGTCGTCGCCCCGTTCCGAGGCCGGATGCTCACGACGGAAGATCTGGAGCGCCTGCGCCTCGCGCTGACCTTGATGTACGTGAACAAGGGCTACATCACCTCCGGCGCGATCATTCCGGACCAGGATGTGACGTTCGGCGTCATCACCTACCAGATCATCGAAGGGAAATTGACGCGCATCGACGTCGAAGGGAACGAGTGGTTCCGGACGTCGTATCTCCGCGATCGGGTTGCGCGCGGCGTGACGACGCCGGTGACCCTGCCGCCGCTCCAGGAGCGCTTGCAACTGCTCCAGCAGGACCCGCGCATCCAGCGCATCAACGCCGAGCTGCGGCCCGGCGACCAACGCGGCGAGAGCGTGTTGAACCTGCGGGTGACGGAAGCGAGTCCCTTCAAGGCCTGGCTGGAGTTCAACAACTTTCAGACACCGGTGGTGGGCGCCGAGCGCGGGCTCGGCACCGTGGCGCATCACAATCTGACCGGCAACGGCGATCCGTTCAGTTTCACGTACGGCCGGTCGCGCGGGGTCGATCCGATCATCGACACGTTCTACACCTTGCCGCTGAATCGATATGACACGACGTTCACGGCCTCCTACCGGCGCAACGACTTCCTCGTCGTCGAAGCGCCGTTCCGGCCGTTGGACCTGCGGGTGCAGGCGGAGATCATCGGCTTCACCTTGCGGCACCCGGTGGTCCGGACGTTGTCCGACGAATTCGCCGTCGCGATCGTCGGCGAACGCCTGTACAACAAGGTCACCTCGATCTTCGACATTCCCGGCGTCGCCTCGCTCTTCATTCCCGGCTCGTCGCCGACCGGCGTCAACACCGTGAGCGCGTTGCGCTTCGTCCAAGAGTGGACGCACCGCACGACCAATTCGGTCTTTGCCGCGCGGTCGCGGTTTACGGTCGGCCTCGACGTGCTGGAAGCGACGATCAATCACGGCCCCCTGCCCGACAGCCAATATTTCGCCTGGCTCGGTCAGATGCAGGGCGTGCGGCGCTTCGACGACTGGTGGGGCTTACAACTCCTCGGCCGGATGGACCTCCAAGTGGCGAACGATCGACTGTTCCCACTGGAGCAGGTGCCCGTGGGCGGACGGTTCAGCGTGCGGGGCTATCGCGAGAACACCCTCGTGCGCGACAACGCCTATCTGGCCTCGATCGAAGCGCGCTGGCCGTTGCGGCGTTCGGCGGCCGGCGAGGACCGATTGCAGTTCGCGCAGTTCATTGATGTCGGACGCGCCTGGAACGCGAAGGGCGGGACGCCGGACCCCGAGACCCTGGCCAGCGTCGGGCTCGGCGTCCGGTGGATGATCCTGCCGCAGGACCGCGCGCGGTTTGAGGTCTATTGGGGCGTGCCGTTGAATCACGTGAAGACCCCGGGAGGCAATTTGCAGGATCACGGGATTCATCTGCAGTTCGTGGTGCAGGCGTTATGAAAGCAACCGGCACGAGGCGAGAGGCCAGAGGCAATGGGGTTGGAGCTACATTCATGAAGCAGTGACACCCGCGAGGCTTTCCATGGTTCGGCTCATGTTCGTCGCTCTTTTCCTTTTCATGACCGTCCCCCCCGTCGCTCCTCCTGCGTTCACCGCGGGCTCAGAGTCCGCGGCGCCCGATGTTCTCGTGCAGCAAGGGGGGCAGGCGTTTGCGCACGGCGCGTTCGACCAGGCGCTGGCGGCCTGGAAAGAAGCGGCCCGGCTCTACGAACGGGACGAACGCGTCAAGGAACACAGCCGGGCGTTGGTCCATGTCGCGCAGGCCGAGCAGTCGCTCGGGCAACTCAGGCCGGCGCTCCAACACCTCGAGCTGGCGCTGAGCCTGGCCCAGCAGGCTGGCGATCCCGTCTGGATGGCGGTCGTGCTGGACGGCATGGGCAGAGCCTATTTCGCGAACCGGCAGCCCGAGGCGGCCGTGCATCACTTGACCCAAGCCCTGGAGATCGCGAGGCAGCAGGAAACTCGCGGTCTCGCCGCCGCTGTTCTCAATGACCTGGGCATTCTTCGCTCCGCTTATCAGCAGTACCTCGATGCGCTGGCCGCCTTTACCGAGAGCGATCTGTTGGCCCAGGGCACCAATCAGCCGGCGCTGGCGATTCGCGCGCGGCTCAATGCGGCGCGCGTCGCGCTGCGCTTGAAACGCCACCAGGATGCGCGCCTGTGGCTGGACCAGGCGTACGATCAACTGAAAGATCTCCCGGTCTCGCACGACAAGGCGACCGCCCTCATCGCACTCGGCTTGCTGTACCACGAGCTGCGCGGCGCGTTTCCGGACCTCAGCGATCCGCTCGTGCTGCGGGCGGCGGCGGTGTTGCAGGACGCGGCCGGGGTGGCGGAACAGATGGGCGACGCCCGCACGCTGTCCTACGCCTGGGGCCACCTCGGTCATCTCTACGAGACGGAACATCGCTACGACGACGCGTTGACCTTGACGCGACAAGCGGTCTTCGCGGCCCAGTCGGCCGGCGCCCCGGAGTCTCTGTACCGTTGGCAATGGCAGACCGGCCGCCTGCTCGCGGCGCAGGGGCAACTCGACGAAGCCATCTCGGCCTATCGCAGCGCCACGGCCACCTTGCAACCGATCCGGCCCGAGGTGGCGACCGCTTCGCAAGATGCCGGGTCGCCGGGACAGGGCTCCGTCCGTCCGCTCTTTTTCGAGTTCGCTGATCTGTTGTTGCAACGGGCTGCGTTGACGGAGGAGGGCCCTGCCTCCCAGGGCTATCTCAAGGCCGCGCGGGACGCGGTCGAGGCCTCCAAGGCCGCCGAGCTCCGCGATTATTTCCGCGACGAGTGCGTCGACGCGTTGCAGGCGCACACGACCACGCTGGATGCCATTTCCAAGACCACCGCGGTGCTGTACCCGATCATCTTTGCCGATCGGACCGAGTTGCTGGTGAGCCTGCCGACCGGGTTGAAGCGGGTGACCGTCCCGGTTCCTTCGATGACGCTGACACAGGAAGTCCGGACGTTCCGGCGCCTGTTGGAGAAGCGGACGACGCGCGAGTACCTGCCCCACGCGCAGCAGCTCTATGAATGGTTGCTCCGTCCGCTTGACGCGGACTTGAAGGCCTTCGCGATCGACACGCTGGTGGTGGTGCCGGACGGTCCGCTCCGGACGATCCCCCTCGCCGCCCTGCACGACGGCGCCGAGTTCGCGATCCAGCGTTACGCCATCGCCACCACGCCGGGTCTCAACCTGACCGATCCGCGGCCTATCAACCGGGAGCGGCTCAAGATGTTGGCCGGCGGCCTCACGCAAGCTGCGCAAGGGTTCCCGCCCCTGCCGCACGTAACCATCGAGCTGCAGGCGATTCGCACGTTGTACGGCGGCGATCAACTGGTCAACAAGCAGTTCCTCGTGTCCGGCCTGGAAAAGGAGTTGAAGGAGAAGCCGCTGTCCGTCCTGCACATCGCGTCGCACGGTCGATTCGAGAAAGACGTGGCGCACTCCTTCGTCCTGACCTACGACGACAAGCTGACGATGGCCAAGCTGGACCAGTACGTGGGGCTCTTCCGGTTCCGGCAGGACCCCTTGGAGCTGCTGACGTTGAGCGCCTGCGAGACCGCGGCCGGCGACGACCGGGCCGCGTTGGGCCTGGCCGGCGTGGCGATCAAGGCCGGAGCCCGGAGCGCGCTCGCCACGCTGTGGTCCATCAACGACGAGGCCTCGTCCACGTTGGTGGCCGAGTTCTACAAGCAACTCCGAGATCCGACCGCGTCCAAGGCCGTGGCACTCCAGCGCGCCCAACTGAAACTGCTGGGCGATCCCGTGTATCAACATCCGGCGTATTGGTCGCCGTTTCTGTTGCTGAACAACTGGCTCTAAAAATAGAGACCTCATAGCTCTGAGCGAGCGAACATGCTAGACTCTCACCGTTCCCGCCGCATGACATGGCCGGTTTCCGGAAGATCTATGCGTTCCCCCCTGATCCTGACGGCCGTCGCTCTCGCTCTCAGTTTCGGCGCTCCGCCGACGGGGCTCGCCGCCGAGCCTTCACCGAAGCCCCCGATCGAGCAGGTGCAAAACGCTCCCGCGTTCATCGAGCCCACCATGCCGGTCTATAAGCCGCGCAAGGGCAGCGTGCTCCGCGGCCGGGTGGACGGGGGCTTCCGCGGAGGGGAGAAAGGCGAGCCGGTCGTCAAGGTCCTCGCGCCAGCCGATCATATCGGGTTCACCATTCGCAAAGCGCCGGCGCTCTTTTGGTACCTGTCGCAGATGACGACACACCCGATTGAGTTCACCCTGGTGGACACTCGTCACTACCAGCCGGAGCTGCAGGTGTCACTGAAACCCCCGCCCTGCCCCGGCATTCAGATGGTCGGGCTTGCCGAGTACAACAAGACGCTGGAAGAGGCGGTGCAATATTGGTGGCACATCGCCGTGATCGTCGACCCTGAATCCCGGTCGAAAGACATCCATTCGGCCGCCGCCATCGAACGCATTCCCTATGTGGACGCCCTTGTCGAGGGCAGGACCTCCTGTAAAGACCCGCTGGACGTCTTCTGTCTGTATGTGGAGTCTGGCCTTTGGTACGACGCCGTCCAGGTGATTTCCGACTTGATCACCGCGCATCCGAAGGACCGCGTCCTGCGCCTGATGCGCGCATCCCTGCTGGAGCAAGTCGGACTGAACGATGTCGCCGAATACGACCGCTTACAGAACAGCGCGCCGTGTCCGGCGCGTAAGGCTGAGGCGGCCACGGCAACTGTGTCCGCTCAACGGTGAGGCGATGAACCCTCGGAGGCCGGCCATACGCTGGCTGGCGGTCTGCAGCCTAGGCTTCTCGGGCGCGGCGTTCGACCTCGTCGCCACCCCGGCCACAGAATTCCAGCACGCCTGCGAAGCGGATCCGCCGACTACGTCCCGCCCCCTGCTCTACAAACCTCGCGAGCGCGCCATGCCCCGCGCCCGCGTGTTCGGTCCCGCGCGCGGGATCGACTCCGACGCGCCGAAGGCGCTGGCTCTGGTGCCGGATCACATCGGTTTCACCCTCTCCGTACAACCAACCCTTTACTGGTACTTGTCGAAGCCGACGTCGCTGCCCGTCACCTTTACCCTGATCGACACGCGGGTCATCAAGCCCCTGTTTCACGTGACGCTCGCGCCTCCCCGGCGCGCCGGGCTGCAGGTGATCCGGTTGAAGGAGCACGGCATCACGCTAGAAGAACATGTGCCCTATCGTTGGTTCGTGTCCTTGGTCTCCGATCCAAATTCGCCGGCGCGCGATATCGTCACGGGCGGGGTGATCGAGCGAGTGGTGGAGCATGAAGCCGCCTGCGGGATGGCTGTCGCGGCCTCCCTGGAGGCAGCCCGATGTTACGCGGAGGAGGGATTGTGGTACGACCTGTTTTCCGTGATTTCCGACCTCATCGCGGCGTCCCCGGATGATCGGTCCCTGCGCCGCATTCGCGCGGCATTTCTCCAGCAGGCCGGCTTGCCGGACGTCGCCGACTGGGACTTGCGCCAAAGTGGAAGCGAGTAAATTGCACGAGGGCTTTCCTTTTCTCCTCTTCAGCGCCGCTCTCCTGGTCAGTGCGCTCGCCCCCGGTCGGCCCGGGTTCCCCGCGGCTCCTGCGCAGGCCGAGCCGGCCGCTGCTCAACTTCGTGAGCCCACGACGGCTTCCGAACGGCCCTTGCCGGCGTACAAGCCCAGGAAAGAGAGCATCCCGCGGGCGAGAATCGGCGGGGCGGCGCGCGGGGACCCGGCCGATCCGGCAGTGATTGCCCTGGTCCCCGACCATGTGGGGCTGACCTTGAAGAGCAACCCCTCGCTCTGCTGGTTCCTTTCACAACCGACGACACAGCCCTTAATCCTTACGCTCTTGGACTCCCGCGAGATCAAGCCGATCCTCGAAGCGACGTGGCCCCTCTCCCATCCGGGCCTGCAGTGCGTGCATCTCAAAGACCATGGCATCACATTGAAGGAACGGGATCAATACCGGTGGTTCATCACGCTAGTGCTCGATCCGGACAAGCCCTCGCGCGATCTCGTGAGCGGTGGCATGATCGAACGGATCCCGTTCAGCGAAGGATGCGCCTTGGGCCTGCCCTGTTCCTGGACCTGCGAGTTAGACGCGGTGTATCAGTACGCGGAAAACGGACTCTGGTACGACGCGATTGCCTGCCTGCATGAATTGATCACGGCCAATCCCGATGATCCATTGCTGCAACGGGTGCTTGATCACCTGCTGAAGCAATCCGACATTCACCTGCCTCCCGTTCGTCGGGCCGAATAATCGCCGTATTTTCCATGTCCGTTATCGTTTTGGATACGCCCCCGCATCGCTTTTGATACACTGCGCCCGTCGTCACCGGCCGGGCTGCCTTTGCCCGGCCTTCCTGCGCCTTTCCATGCGGTTGAAAAACTAGGAAGTCCATAGTGGCGCTGGATGACGTGCTGTTCTGAGACGCATGGCATGGGGGTTGCTGAATTCATGCTGTGAAAGCAGCGGGCAGTGAGAGTTGAAGCTCAACAAGGAGGCCACGCCATGGACTGGGAAATTGTCACCTGGGGATTGCTCATCGGGATGGCCGGCATGGTCTGGCTGTTGATTCTGGCCACGTGGAGCGAAGAGCCTGCCCGCACCCGCGCGATTGAGGCCCATCCTGAGGACTCCGGCGAGTCCGTTGCGCAAGAACCGAAGACCGGCCATCGATTGGTCGAGCGACGCTCCCAGGCGGCCTGATCTTCGTCGTCACCACTCGCCGAATGCTTCGGTAGCGCCATGCAGCCCGATGGCACCGACCAAGGGATGCCCGGCACCGGCCGGGTGAGAAGAGCCAAGCTGACTGTAAGGCCGGAGAAACGCCGACTGACGTTGAACCTGCCTGCCGACTTGCTGGAACGACTGCGCAACACAGTCTATTGGACACCCGGCTTGACGATGGCGAAACTGGTGACCGACGCCGTCAGCGACGCGCTGGACCGCCTCGAACGCCGCAATGGAGAGCCGTTCCCTCCGCGCATGGAAGAACTTAAACCCGGTCGCCCGCGCAGATGGAAGCCTGTATCTGAACCAATACGCCCCCGTATCCAGACAGATAACCCCGCTCCACGTCTGTAAACGAGTCCACCCAAGCCCTCTCGGTTTCTTTCCCCAAGTTCTTAATTTTTCAATCGTCCCCCCGCCTCAGCCTCACTAAGGCCGCCAGAAAGATAAGCATGCATTTTGCGTTGAGTCACGACCGCCTGTGTCCTGTTCCGCCAGACTTCCCATAGCTCCGGCACCTTATCTGCCTTCTTCCCCGCAGCAGAGAAGGCCGAAATGGCTGACCGAGACATTTGGGAATGCGGACTGTGGAATGAAGGATTCCACTCGCCCTCCTCCCCTGTGGAAAGAAGGGAACGGGAAAGCCGAGAAGCCGTCTCGGTCTTCAACGCACTGAACGACAAGCATCAAAAACATCCCTTATGAGATGAGATCGGCAGCCGGGTGATGGGATGGATCACCTTGAAATTTTGAATGAGGAATGTGGAATGGGCTGATGGGTAGCGCTGGAATTTTAAATCGCCTCCAGTTTAACCGGAGAGAATTGATTCTGTCCGGGCAACTCATTCGCTCCGGTACTTCGATCGGGGCGAACGGTGAGGAAGCTATCCCCGCCCAACGCAAAAGAGATTTTCTTGCGAAGATGTCCATTGCCATGAAAGAGGCGCGCACAACCCTTTTCTGGTTACGGATCATCCACGAATCCGGCCTGGCGAACAGTCCGGAAATCATCACGTTGCTTCAGAAGTGCCGGGAGCTTACGAATCTCCTCAGCAGGATCACGTTGACGACCCGTCAAAACCTGCGGTCGAATAAGCGCGTTTCCTCTCCCAATGCTATGAATTCTTCATTCCACATTTTTCATTCCACATTGGGATAGTGGAGGCAGCCATGACTATCGCAACGGCTGAACACTGCATTCTCATTGTCGACGATGAAGAGGATATCATCTTGACACTGCGGGACCTGCTGGAACACGACGGGTACCAGGTCGATTTCGCCGGTACCTGCGCCGAGGCCGTCGCCCGCGCCGCCGAACGCCATTACAACGCGGTGTTGCTCGACCTGACCCTGCCCGATGGCGACGGACTCACCGTGTTGAAGACGCTGCAGGAGCGCGACCCGACGCTGCCGGTCATCGTCCTGACCGCCGACGTCTCCACGGACCGGCGGATCGATTTGCGGACCCAAGGCGCCTTCGATTACCTGACCAAACCTTATAACCGCGACGATCTGCGCGCCACGCTGCGCAAGGCGGTCGGGGTCAAAGCCCTCGCCGTGAAGGCGGCTCGGGTGGAACACGCCTTGACCGAGAGCCAGGAACGGTTCCGTTCGCTGGTCGAGTCGGCAACGGACGCCATCATCGTCGCCGACCACCGCGGCTGCATCCTTTCCTGGAATCGAGCCGCCTCCACCTTGTTCGGCTATACCGAGGCCGAGATCCTCGGTCGACCGTTGACCGTGCTGATGCCGGTCCGTTACCGGGACGCGCACCACCAGGGGCTGCAGCGCCTCCGCGCCGGCGGCGAGGCTCGCCTCATCGGCAACGCGATCGAGCTGGAAGGGCTCCGGAAGGACGGCAGCGAGTTTCCGTTGGAACTCTCGCTAGCCACGTGGCAGACGCACGCCGAGACGTTCTTCAGCGGGATCATCCGCGACATCTCCGAGCGGAAGCGGGTCCAAGCGGCGCTCGCCGCGAGCGAGGGGCGGTTCCGTTCCCTGGTCTCCAACATTCCCGGTGCCGTCTATCGCTGCGCCTGCGATCCGCACTGGACGATGGAGTTCCTGAGCGACGGCATCCAAGATCTGTGCGGCTATCCCGCGTCGGATTTTCTCGGCAACCGCGTCCGGTCATACGCCAGCATTATCCACCCGGAAGATCGGACGATGGTCGAGCAACAGGTCCATGAGGCGGTGGCGCAGCGACGGGCGTATGTGATCGAATACCGGCTGCTGCACAGAAACGGCGACGTTCGATGGGTGTACGAGAAGGGCCAAGGAGTGTTCGGGGAGGACGGCCGGACGCGTTGGCTCGACGGGGTCATCGTGGACATTACAGATCGCAAGCGGGTCGAAGCGGCGCTCCAGGACAGCGAAGAACGGTATCGCGTGCTCTATGAAGACACGCCATCCATGTATTTCATGATCGATCCTGACGGCACGATCCTTTCGGTCAATCCGTTCGGCGCCGAGCAACTCGGCTACACCGTCGAGGAACTTGTCGGACAACCGATCCTTTCGGTATTCCACCCCGAGGACCGCCAAGCGGTGACCGGTGAGCTCGAGATGTGCCTGGAACACTTCGGCCGGCCGATGAGCGAGGAAGTGCGCAAGGTGCGAAAAGACGGTGCCGTCATGTGGGTCCGCGAAACGGCCCGGGCTGTGCAAACCGCCGCCCATGGGCCGGTCGTGTTGCTCGTCTGCGAGGACACTACCGACCGCAAACGGGCCGAAGACGCGCAGCGGGAAAGCGAGGAACGGTTCCGCCAATTGGCCGAACAGATCAGAGAGGTCTTTTGGCTTAGCGATCCCGAGAAAAACCGCATCTATTATGTGAGTCCCGGATACGAGCACATCTGGGGCTGTTCCTGTGACTCGCTCTACGCCTCGCCTCGCGCCTGGCTGGACGCCATTCATCCCGCCGACCGACCCCGCGTGCTCGAGGCAGCGCTGACCAAGCAGGTCAGCGGAGCGTATGACGAAGAGTATCGGATCGTGCGGCCTGACGGATCGGAACGGTGGATCCGAGACCGCGCCTTTCCCATTTGCGACTCGTCCGGCCGGGTCTATCGGATCGCCGGGCTCGCCGAGGACATCACTGACCGGAAGCGTGTGGAGGAAGCCCTGCGGGCGAGCGAGGAGCGGTTGCAGTTGGCGCTTCGCGCCGCCGACTTGGGGGTGTGGGATTGGGATCTTCGCTCGGGCCGCGTGTATTGGTCCGAAACCGTGGAGGCGTTTTTCGGCCTCTCGTCTGGTTCGTTCCCCGGGACCCATGCGGCCTACCTCGATCTCATATACTTGGAGGATCGCAGCCTCGTA
Source organism: Nitrospira calida (assembly GCF_976986435.1). Taxonomy (NCBI): domain Bacteria; kingdom Pseudomonadati; phylum Nitrospirota; class Nitrospiria; order Nitrospirales; family Nitrospiraceae; genus Nitrospira; species Nitrospira calida. The sequence continues at coordinate 479,150 of NZ_OZ335950.1, read as the reverse complement.
CTGCAAGCCGTCCAGGACGCCATCGAGAGGCGAGCGGCGTTCGAGGTGGAACATCGCGTGGTTCAGCCAGACGGCTCACTGCGCTGGCTAGCCTGGTCAGGCCGGGTGATGAAAGATGTGAACGGAACGGCGATCCGGATCCTCGGCACGGTGCGGGACGTGACGACGGCCAAGCGAATCTCCTAAAAACATTCTGAATGACGTGGAACGAGTGAACATCGGGCCATGAGGAGCCCAAGTTCGTGAAGCCACGGTCGCTGACCACCATCCTGTTCTTCGTCTGCGTGCTGGTGAGTGGCCAAGCCACCGGCTTGGTTCCCGCTCTCGCCGCCGCCGCTGAGATCGCCATTCTCAAATCCTCCAATATCAAGGCGTACAACGACGCCATCGACGGCTTCAAAGCCGCGGTGCCCAACGGCTCGACTTTCCGGGAATACGACCTGGACGGCGACCTGGATCGGGGCCGCAAGCTCGCGCGCAGGATCCGCGCATCGGACGCCACGTTAGTCCTGGCCGTCGGCTTGAAGGCGGCGATGGCCGCCAAACTGGAGATCGTCGATACGCCGGTCATCTACGTGATGGTGCTCGACCCCTCAAAGCACGACCTGGCAGCGCCCAACATGACCGGTATCTTTCTGGAGGTGCCGCTTGACCGGCAGCTTGACACGATCCGATCGCTCCTGCCCGGCCAACGGCGCGTCGGCGTCTTGTATGACCCGAGCAAGACTTCGGCCGTCGTGGAGGAAGCCCGCCGCCAGGCCAAGGCCTACGGTTTGGAACTCGTGGCCGCGCAAGTGGCGAGCGAAAGGGATGTGCCGGCCTCGCTGCGGACCCTGCTGCCGACCGTCGGGGCGTTGTGGCTGGTTCCGGACTCGACGGTCTTGACTGACGAGTCGCTCAGGTACATCCTGAATACGGCCCTGGATCAGAAAGTCCCGGTCATCGGCTTCTCGCCGGAATTCGTCCGAAGCGGCGCGTTGCTCAGTCTCTCGGTGAACTACGGCGACATCGGCCGCCAGGCGGGCAGTCTGGCCCGTCGGATTCTGGACGGCCAGGTCAGCCTGCCGCTGAAGGCGGTGCCGGCTGATCGGGTCAGGATGACCCTGAATTTGAAAACGGCGCGGTTCCTGGGCATCGACGTTCCCAAGGAGATCGAAGCCCGCGCCGATGAAATCTATTGAGCGTTGAACGCTAAGGCAGCCCATGGAGCGCCATCCGCATCCATGTTTCGTCAGCCTGCGGACGAAGTTCGTGGTGCTTTCCGGCCTGATCATTGTGGCGACCACCTCCAGCGTGAGCTGGTATTTCGTCCAGGAGAAGCGCGCGGCGATGACCGAGCGGTTGACCGGTTTGGGCTCCGTGCTGGTTAAAAATCTGGAGCACACGGCCCACTATGCCGTCATCAGCGAAGACCGGCCGACGCTGGCGACGTACATGGACGGCGTCATGGAAGTGGACGAGGTCGTGTACGTAGTGATCACGGGCTCAGACGGCACCATCCTGGCGGCCAAGAGCAAGGGGCATCTTACGAGCAGGCCGGATTTCTCCCGCTTTGCCGACCAGCCGCTGTATCCGGATCCGTCCATCGCGAGCCGCCTGCGCGAGACGTCCTCTCCCCAGCCGCGGATTGTGCATCTGCGGGACCGGGACGGGGAATCGTTCTACGACTTCGCCCTGCCGGTCGTGCAGTCCAGCCGGGAAAAGTTACGCTCCGACGCGTTGGTGTTGCAGTCGGAGGAAAGCCTGCACCAGGAACAGGGCGCGCCGAAGGAGCCGGTTTACGGCGTGATCCAGATCGGCCTGAGCGAGGTGAAACTCCAGCGCGCCCTGACCAACATCGTCAAGAATGTCGTGCTGATCACGTTGGCGATCATCGCCGCCGGCATTGTGGGGACGCTCCTGCTCACCGCGCGGATCATTACGCCGCTGCGCAGCCTGACGAGGGTAGCGCAACGAGTGGCCGAAGGGGATCTGACCGCCTCCGCCACGCCCACCACCCGAGATGAAGTCGGCCAACTCACGCTGTCGTTCAACCAGATGACGGAATCGCTGAAAGAGCGAGACCAGGCGATCTCCGTCAATCTGGACACCATCCGGCACCAGGTGAACCAGTTGACCACCCTGAACCAAGCTAGCGCGGTCATCACCTCGACGCTCGATCTCGACAAACTGTTGACGACCGTCCTGCACCTGCTGATCGACAATCTGGGCTTCGCCCGGACGATCCTGATCCTCTACGACAGCGAGCGGGGGATTGCTTACGCGGGTCGCGTGGCGGGCGTCCCGCCCGATGTGGAACGGAAAGCCCGGGCGCTGGAAATTTCGGTGCAGGACAACGGGAGCCTCGACGCGGACCTGCTGCTGCACGGGAAACCTGTGCTCGCGCTCAACATCGAAACGGTGGCGCAGCGCATGCATCCCCCGATGTTGGAGCTCGCCCGGGAGATCGGCGTCATCTCGTTTGTCGCGGTGCCGCTCCGCAGTAAACAGCGCATCCTGGGCTACCTGGCGGCGGACCGAGGCCTCCCTCGCTGCACACAGGAGGATTTCGAACTGCTGATGACGGTTGCCAGTCACGTCGCAGTCGCGCTCGACAACGCGCGCGCCTATCTGGAGCTCGAACTGCTCACGCAGACGCTGGAAAAGCGCGTGCAGGAACGGACGCAGGAACTGCAACGCATCAATGACCAGCTGGAAGAAGAATATCAACGGCGGATGAAACTCATGCGGGCGATTACGCACGATATGCGGACGCCCTTAACCTCGATCACCGGATTCGTCGACAACATGTTGGACCTCATTGCCGGTCCCCTGACCGAACGACAGGCAGGGTACCTGAAGCGGGCGAAAAATAATCTCACGAAACTCAAAGACCTCACCGAACAGCTTCCTGCTGCGATCAATCCGGTGCTGCGGCCAGAGCAGTTGGCGCTCGGTGTTCACTCCCTGTTCGACATGGTGGCGGACGCGGTGGACAACCAGCGCGTGACGGCCGACAAGAAAGGCGTGGCCTTGCACATAAGCCGAGCTGACAATCTCTCTCCTGTTAGAGTCGATCGGAACAAGATCGAACGGGTGATCATGAATCTCGTCAACAATGCCGTCAAATTCACTCCTTCCGGCGGCGAGGTACACATCCGGGGTCTCGTCCGTGACGACGGCTTTTGGGAAATCTGCATCGCCGACACCGGATGCGGGATTCCCGAAGAGGAGATTCCGAAGCTATTCGAAGAGACGGTCAAGCTGAAATCTCCGCTCCCGGACGAGCAGGGCTCGCACCTCGGCTTGCCGATCTGCAAGCAATTCGTCGAATTGCACGGCGGGCAGATTTGGGTGGAGAGCCGGCTCGGCGAAGGCAGCCGCTTCTTCTTTACGCTCCCGCTCGAACGACAGGCGACGTAATTCAGCCGTTAGCCTTCGGTATTACCTCCTCCCTCTCTCCCCCCATTTCCTAATTCATCATTTCCCCAAGGGTGTATCCCTTCCGATACCGTCTCGTATTGCATTCGATACCATTGAATCCGCCGATCTCAGAACAAACCCTGTATTCTCCAACAACTCGTTGCCCTCTTCCTTTATAGAATCAAGGGGTTCCTGCCGGCCTTCTCGGCCCGCGGAAGATTCCTGCCATGGCACGACGGTTGCTCCATTTCTTCTGCGATGCACGCGGAACCGACGATGATTTCACACCCTGCGCGCGAGAACAGGCGTTCTGGCATGCCCGTTCCTTCCGTCCTCATCGTCGATGACAATCCCGACATCCGCGATTCGCTCAGCGACATGTTGATCCATGAAGGGTACGCCGTCGAGAGCATCGGGCACGGCGCCGAGGCCATCCGGCTTGTCAAACAGAAGCGCTACGGGGCGGCCATCCTCGACATGCAACTCCCCGACCTGGACGGCTTGTCGGTGCTCAAGGTCCTCACGGAACTGGACCCGAATCTGCCCATCGTCGTCATCACGGCGCACGGCACGATGGAGACCCGCTCGGGCTCGCTGACTCGCGGGGCGTTCGCTTATCTGACCAAGCCGTATGATTCCGGAGAGGTCAAGGCGATTCTCCGACGGGTCTTCTCCGTCAAAGGTCTCGAGGTGCGGGCCGAGCACGTCGAGCAGGCGTTGCGGGCCAGCGAGGCGCGATTCCGCACGCTGGTCGAATCCGCCACCGACGCCATCGTGCTCGCCGATCACCGAGGGCACATCATCTCCTGGAACCAGGCAGCGGAACGGTTGTTCGGCTATTCCAAACAGGACGCGCTGGGCCGGCCGCTGACGATTCTCATGCCCGCGCGGTACCGACCATCCTACGAGGCGGCCCTGGCGCAGCTGGAACGCACCGGCCGGTCTCCGTTGCTCGGGAAAACCCTGGAGTTCACGGGCCTCACGCAATCCGGGCGAGAGTTGCCGCTGGAGCTGTCGCTCGCGTCGTGGACCACGCCGGACGGCACCTATTACAGCGGCATCATCCGCGACATCAGCGAGCGCAAGCGGGCCGAGGACGCGCTGCGCCGGCTCAGCCGCCACAACCAACTCCTGCTCGATTCAGCCGGGGACGGCATCTACGGCCTCGACCGCGAAGGCCGCACCACGTTCATCAACCCGGCCGCAGCCCGCATGCTGGGCTGGGAGATCGCCGACCTGCTCGACCGTCCCATGCACGATGTCGTCCACCATTCGCATGCCGACGGCAGTCCCTATCCGCTGGAAACGTGCCCGATCTACGCCGCACTCAAGGACGGCGCCGTCCATCAGGTGCACAACGAGATCTTCTGGCGAAAGGACGGCACCCGCTTTCCGGTCGAGTACGTGAGCACGCCCGTCCACGAGGACGGCTCACTCGTCGGCGCTGTCGTGGTGTTCAAGGACATCAGCGAGCGGAAACGGGCCGGAAGCCTCCAGCAGACCCAGTTGGCGGTCAGCCACGTGCTGGCGGCGGCGGAGACCCTCGAGGACGCGGCGCCGCACATTCTGCAAGCGGTCTGCGAGACCGCCGAATGGGAGATCGGCCTCCTGTGGCTGGTCGATCACCGCGCCCGCGCGCTGCGGTGCGAAACGATCTGGCAGAAGCCCGACGCCGGTCTGGACGAATTCGCGGCGCTCAGCCGGGCGACGGCGCTACCGCCCGGCGTCGGGTTGCCGGGCCGTGTGTGGGCCGCGGGCGACACGGCTTGGGTGCTCGATGTGGTCAACGATCCGAATTTCCCGCGGGCGCGGGCGGCCGCTCGCGTCGGCCTGCACGCCGCGTTCGCCTTTCCCATCCGGGTGGGTGGGCACATCCACGGGGTTATCGAGTTCTTCAGCCACGCCGTGCGCGAGCCGGACGGCACGCTGCTCAAGATGATGGCCGACATTGGCTTGAAGATTGGTCAATTCGTCGAACGGAAACAGGCCGCCCAGGCCCTGGTGCGGGCGTACGAAGAGACCGAGAAGATTCTCGCCAGCCTTCCAGGCGCCATCCTGATCGTCGATGGCAGGCAGGAGATCGTGTACGCCAACGCGCTGGCCGTGCAATATTTCGGGGGACACCATCGCGCGACGCTGGTCCGGCGCCGCCTGCACGATGCGCTCAAGCTTCCGCCGCCTGCCCGCGAACGACTCGATCGCGAGCTGGCCGCCGTCGGTGCAGGCAAACCCCGGCCGCCGGACCCCGAGTTCGAGGCGGACAAGCGGGTGTACCGGTACCGCCTGTTTCCCCTTGTATTGCGCGCCGGCGAGCCTCCCAGAACCGGCATGATCGTCTGGGACGTGACGGAGGAACGGCAGATCCAGGATCACCTGCTGCAAGCGGAAAAACTGGCCAGCCTCGGCACGATGGTGTCCGGCATGGCCCATGAGATCAACAACCCTGTGCAGGCCATCCTGGGCATGGCGGAGTTGCTGCTGGAAGAGCGCGAGATGGAAAAGGTCCGCGAGTATGCTTCGGACATCATTGGCTATGCCAAACATGTCTCCGGCGTCGTGCGCGACTTTGCCAGCTATACCCGCGTGACGTCCCGAGACGGCGAATGCGAGGTGGACCTCCACGAGCGGTTGGCCGAGGCGGTCAAGATGGTACGCCGCGGGCCGCACTTCGGGTACGTCGAGGTCGTCACGGCCTTCGAGCCGGTTCCGCTGCTTCGGACCCGCAAGGCAGAGATCGACCAACTCTTCATCAATCTGATCAACAACGCCGTCCAGGCGATGAACGGTCGCGGACGCTTGACCCTGTCCACAGCGGTCGAACAGGAGCAGGTCGTCGTCCGCATCGACGACACCGGGTGCGGCATCCCGAAGGCGATGCTGCACAAAATTTTCGATCCGTTTTTCACCACCAAAGAGCCGGGAAAAGGCACTGGTTTGGGATTAAGTATCGTGTACCGCATTGTCACCAAATACGGGGGGACGCTCGGCGTCGAGAGTGAAGAAGGAAAAGGCACCCAATTCACCATCCGGTTTCCACTCCGGGCACGGGTAACGGCCGGCAGCACATAGCCGATAGCGAACAGCTCGTGGCTGTCCACTGCCCGTTAGGTTTTTTCAGACAAGGAGGAGGGTATGCACACGCAGTTGGAGAGTTCACCGGCCGAACGGCTCGGCCGCGTTCTGCTCGTCGACGACGAAGCGTCGGTCCGGAAGCCGATTACCCTGTCGCTTCAGAAAGCGGGCTACGAAGTGGTCGAAGCAGAGAACGGCGAGCAGGCCATTGCGGCGTTGAACGCGGGGGACAACCCACTCATGGTGGACACGATTCTCTGCGACATCCGCATGCCGAAGATCAACGGGATCGACGCGGTCACCTATTTCCGATCGCAATATCCGTCTGTCCCGGTCGTCGTGCTGACCGGCTATCCGGACGTCGAGCTGGCCGTGACGTTGATGAAGCTAGGGGTGCGGGACTATTTGGTCAAACCGGTCACGAAAGATAACCTGCTTCGCGTGATCCGAAGAGCGATCGAGCAGCACGAGCTGTTCAAAGATCAGTTCGTCGCGTAACGCTTGCTGCCAGCAAAACACCACCCCCGCCCTTCCCCTCTCCCTGCAAGGGGAGGGTCTGAAAGACGGGGGTGAGTTTCATGGCACGAGAACCCTTCGCCGGCTATTCGCTATGAGCTCCGCGCGATTCGCTGCTTGCTTCTCCCGGTGAAGACGGTCCGCAATCCGAAGTAGCCGAAGGCGTCCTTCAGGTTGGAATAGATCCGCTTGAACGGGCCCATCTCCGGGTTGGTCACATACTCCATCGTCAGGACGATCCGCTCCTCGCCCTCGGCCAACGGCGTGACCGCGTGCCGGAGCTTGTCTCCGTTGAAAATGACCAGGTCGCCAGGCTCGGTCTTAAGCTCGAGATACCGGGGGGCTCTGGTCGAATCGCCTTTGTACAACTCGCAGACGAGCCGGCAATGATCTGACCGATCGACTAGGCCCATCAGGACCGTGTACCGCGCGCCTTTATAATAGGATGTATCGTAATGAAATCCGATGTGATCGCCGGGTTCCGTGTAGTAGTAGAGAGCGCAGGAATGAGGATCGCTCTCCGGACAGAGTTTCACCCGGGTATCGACCAGCCGGTTGAGAAAATCCATGAATGCGGGCGAGCGGTATAGATCGAGAAAGCGCGGTGCCTTTTCGATGACCGTGTAATAACTGACGCTGCCCCCCTTCTTGCGGCCCGGGATGTAATTGCGGTTCAACTCCGGTTTGACGACCTGGGCCTGCGGCACCAGGAGTTCCTCGACCACCGTCCGAGGCAGGAACTCCCTGAGATAGACAAATTCGTTCTGGTCCCAGTACTCCTGCTTCACCCGCTCGAAGTTGAGCGCGCTCACCGCCTGCTCGACGGCTTCTGCCACACTAATGGTCGTTGTCATTGTCCACCCTTGTGCTTCTCGTTCCCTGCTCCCTGATCGACTAACCAATCGGCGGCGTAGCTCATCGACCATCTCTTGTGAATCGCAAGCAAGGCAGAGCTCCTGACGACGAGCGACGCTTCACGATGCACGCAGCACGCGCCCGCTCACGGCGGGCTCAGCGTCGGCGCCTTGACCACTTCGACGCCGGGCGGAACCTGGAAGTCGAACAGCCCGTCCTTCAGACCCGCGTTCGCCTTGAGTCCGTTGAATTCAAAGGTCACGACGTTCCCGCTGATCTCGTGTAGGATCAGACTCTTGATGAAATAGGTCTTCGGCTGAACCTCCATCACGATCCGGTCCAGCGTGCGGACCGCTTCCGAGTCTCTCCGCTTGGGCCGCAGCGTAACGAGCGGCAGCCCTCCCGCGCCGCGAGTCTTGCCGGGCGTCGGTTCGATGTCGAACTGTTCCTCCAGCTTGGCCGCTCCCTGCAGCAGTTCCAGCGGCGCCTTCGAGGCCGCCATCTGCGTCAACTTGCCGACCAGCACCTGCTTGTGCTCGGGCACGTACATCTTCACGTCGTCGTGGTTGACGTAAATCTCCTCGATGGACGGCTCTGCGTACTCCCACCGCAACCGTCCCGGCTTCTTGATATACACCCGGCCGGAGGACGCAATCGGTGTGGCGAAGCCCTCGATCCTGGTTGTCTGCGCAAACTCGGCTTGCAGGTCCTTCGTCTGCTCATACCGCGCCTGCACCTTCTTCACGACCTCTCGGACTTCCTTGAGCGCCTTGTCCTCACTCCCCTCCTCGGCCCCACGGGCTGGCGAAAGGATGACGAGGCTCAAGACCGCTGCATAAATCACTCTCCACAGCTTCTTCATTTCTCTACCTTAAGGAAGGGGAGGCAGACTTGGCGGGCCGCCAAGCCTGCCTTACACCCCTCTTCCTCCCCCACCGGCCCCCGCCGCACCAGGACCTCGCGCCGCCCATCCCGCGCCGGCGCGCTCACCAACCCTTCCTGCTCCATCCGTTCGATCATCCGCGCCGCCCGCGGATACCCGACGCGCAGCCGCCGCTGGATCAGCGAAGCCGACGCCTGCCCGGAGGACAGTACGATTTCTTTGGCCTGCTCGTATACTTCATCCTGCTGCTCATCCTGGACTGCTTCTTCTTGGCGCAGCGCCTGTAGTTCTTCGCTATAGGTCGGCGCAGCCTGTTTCTTGACGAACTCTACCACGCGCCGCACGTCGTCGTCGGCCACGAAGGAGCCGTGGAGGCGGGTGATCCGTCCGGTGCCAGAGGCGAGGTACAGCATGTCGCCCTTTCCCAGCAGCGCCTCCGCCCCGTTCGCGTCGAGAATGGTCCGCGAGTCGGTCTTCGAGGACACCTGGAAGGCGATCCGCGCCGGGAAATTGGCCTTGATCAGCCCCGTGATGACATCGACCGAAGGACGCTGGGTCGCCAGGACCAGATGGATGCCGGCCGCGCGGGCCATCTGCGCCAGCCGCGCGATTTTGTCTTCCACATCTTTGGGTGCCACCATCATCAGATCAGCCAGTTCGTCGATCATGACGACGATGTACGGCAATGGCTCCGGCGGCGTCTGCGGCGGCGTCACCGGCACGGCCGTGCTCCCCTCGGGAACCAAGCTCTCGCCGGCAGACAGCCTTTCTTCGTCGGACAGGAAGCGGATCGGCAATTCGGTCTGCTCCGGAGCGCCGGCCGACTTGCCGTTCGGCAGCACACCTTGGGCCGCAGCGACCCGGCGGTTGTACGCGTCGATATTGCGCACCCCCGCTTCGGCCAACAGCTTGTAGCGCCGTTCCATCTCCTGCACCACCCAGCCGAGTCCGCGGGCCGCCGATTTGGGATCGGTGATCACCGGCCGCAGCAGATGCGGAATGCCGTCGTAGGACTGCAACTCCAGCATCTTCGGATCGATCAGGAGCAGTTTGACTTCGTCCGGTCGGGCGGAAAACAAGATACTCAGCAGCATGGTGTTCAAGCTGACGCTCTTGCCAGCTCCCGTCGCGCCGGCGACCAGGAGATGCGGCATGGCTTTCAGATCGGCGGTGACGGGCACCCCGAAAATGTCCTTGCCCAGCGCCAAGGTCAGCTTGGACCGCGACCGCCTGAAGGCGTCACTCGTAACCACCTCCTTGAGCGAGACGGTCTCTCGGTAGCGGTTCGGCACCTCGATCCCGACCACCGATTTGCCGGGCAAGGGCGCGACGATCCGCAAGCTCATCGCTTTCAGGGCCAGGGCCAGGTCGTCGGCCAGGTTCACGATGCGGGCGACCTTGACGCCGGGCGCCGGCTCGAATTCGTACATCGTTACCACCGGCCCGGGATGGACTTCCGTGACCTTGCCCTCGATGCCGAAACTCAAGAGCGCGCGCGTCAACACGTCGGATTGGGTTTTCAGCTCCTCCTCGGTCATACGCGCCAACGGACCGGAAGGATCGCTCAAGAGTTCGTTCGGATCCGGCAGAACGTAGCCGCTGGACAGAGCCCTCGGCGGCGTCATGTCGGTCTCCGGATCCGGCTCTTCGGCAGACTTGGGGATTGGCTTGGCGCTTGTCCGAATGCGCGGCGGCTCCGGCATCGCGGGGAGCTCGAGCTCTTCTTCCTTGTCCCGTTCGTCGACCGCGGCGGACCGGTTCGCCCGCGTGGTCTTGGACGTGGCTCTCCGGCCGGTCCCCTCATCCGCCGGACGCCCGGACCGTTCGGGCATCAGCGCCGACACCGTCTCTTTTACAAACGCCCACCATTCAGGTACGCGCTGAGACAGGCCCACGAGCGAAATCGGCACGACGCCCAACAACGACACCACCAGGCCGGCCAGGACAATGATATGGGCGCCGGTGCTGGCAAAATACATCCGCAAGCCATCAGCGATGAACCGGCCGCACACGCCGCCCGCCATCCCGCGAGAAACCAACCCGCTCGACAGCGTCGGCACGCCGACGACTTCCAAATGGAACAAGGCGCTCAACAGCAGGAGGAACGCCAGCAAGCTGACCGCGCCGCGTGCCGTGATCCCCCGCCATCCCCGCGTGAAGCAGCGGACCCCCGACAACCCCACCGCAAACGGAAAGACGTAGGCAGCGGCACCGATGACGGAAAACAGCACAGCCGCCAGCCAGGCGCCGGCCGTCCCGATGAGATTCTGTGTGGGCATGTGGGTGGACGATCCCGCCCTGACAGACTGGACGTCTCCGGGCACGAAGGAGACGAGACTCAGCAGCGTCAAGAGACTCAGCGCGATGAGCAGAACGCCGATCACCTCGCGCTGGAGATGAGAAGAACGGGAGGAGGCATTGCGGGCGTCACCGCGCTTTGCCGTGGTGGATACACCCATAATCGGGCGGATGGTAACACCTCGCTCGGCAGGGGGCAAGAGGCGCCGCGCCGAATTCCTAATTCCTAATTCCTAATTCCTAATTCCCTTGAGTCCAGCGCACGAGCAAGCGCGACGTACTCATCGAGCGAAAGGGTCTCCGCGCGACGGGAGGGGTCGATCCCGCACCGCTCCAGCGCACGAGCGATTCGTTCCTGCGGCACCCCTTCGTCCCGGAGCGAGTTGAGCAGCGTCTTGCGCCGATGAGTGAAGGCGGCCCTGACGAGCCGGGTGAACCGGGCTTCCTCTGCCTGATCCAGAGGGCCGGCGGGTTTCATCACGAAACCGACCACGGCGGAGGCGACATCCGGACGTGGGCGGAAACACTCCGGCGACACGACAAAGGCCGGACGCATATCCGCGACGTAGCGGGCCAGCACAGACAAGACGCCGTACTTCTTCGTCCCCGGTTGGGCAACCAGTCGTTCGGCCACCTCGGCCTGCAGCATCAGGGTCATGCGAGCGATCCGGTCGCGGGCATCGAGAAGCCGGAACAGCAATGGGGTCGAGACGTAGTAGGGCAGATTCGCCACGACGACCGTTCGCAGCGGCAGCGACTCGTACGGAAACTCCAACGCATCCCCCAACCGCAAATCGAGGTTGGCATATTCCCGCAAGGTCTCCTTGAGATAGGCGTGGAGCTTCGGATCGATCTCGACGGCGATGACCTGCCCAGCCGTCTCGCAGAGCAAGGTTGTCAGAATCCCCCGCCCCGGTCCGATCTCCAACACCGTTTCGTCGGCCCGCGGGGCGGCAAGCGAGACGATTTTGCGAGCGATGTTCTGATCAACCAGGAAGTGCTGGCCCAGACGTTTGAGAGCCGGTGGGAGAGAGAGGGTCATGTGCGTTGAACCAGGAGCAATACCATCATGCGCCGCCACCCGGCCGCGCCTTGCTCTTCACATCCTTGACGAGCGTCAGCAGGACATTGCGATAGAATTCGACCTCGTCGTTAAACTCTTCCAGCAGATCATAGGTAAACGACGGCCCCGGCTGCTTTGCGGCAAACTGCTGCGCGTCTTTCTGGCCGAGATACTGCGCGATTAGGGGCACCGTCTTGCCTTTCCATTTCACGATGCGCTCTTTCCCCGCAACCGCGTTCAAGTCCTCCGCCGTTTGCTTCGCAATCCCCTCCAATTCTGTGAGCTGCCGCTCGAGCATGGTCAGCGCCGCGCTGAGTTGATCGGCCATGGCTTCACTCCTCTGCCTAAACAAATAGCTGGCAGCCAATAGGAGCAGCTAAAGCCGCACCGGAACCTTCCGGATTGCAGTTTCGCACTGTTCACTCTCCATGCGGCTTTTCCGCTGCTCGCTACTTGCTCTTCGCGGTTCTTCGAGCCGCCAGTTTGGCGGCCAGCTTCACCGCTTCCAGCAGGCTGCCGTGATCCGCCACCCCTTTGCCCGCAATGTCATACGCCGTCCCGTGATCGACCGAGGTGCGGATGATCGGAAGCCCCACCGTCACATTCACGCATTTCCCGAACGCCACCAGCTTCAGCGGGATCAACCCTTGATCGTGGTACATGGCCACGATGCCGTCGTAGTCTCCGCGGACCGCCTTTCCGAACAGGGTATCGGCCGGCAACGGATCGCTGGCCAGGATGCCGGCCCTCCGAGCCCGTCGCGCCGCCGGCCTGATGCTGCGCACCTCCTCATCGCCGAACAAGCCGCCCTCGCCGGCATGGGGGTTCAACGCTGCGACGCCGATCTTGGGCTTGCGGACGCCGAAGTATTCGCGCAACCCCTTGTCGGCGAGACGGATCGCCTTCTCAACGCGCTCCGGCGAGAGCGCAGCAGAGAGGTCGCGGACGGCCACGTGCGTCGTGACGAACATGATTTTGAGCGGCCCGCCGACGATCATCATGCCCACTTCCTTGCTGTGGGTGAGATCGGCCAACAGTTCGGTGTGGCCCGGATAGTGCCAACCGGCCAAGTTGATCGCTTCCTTATTGATCGGCGCCGTCACGATGCCGTCAAGACACCCGACTTCGGCCAACGCGACCGCTTTCCGAATAAACGCCACGGCCGCACCGCCGGTCTCGGCACCGGCCTGGCCCATCCGGTATCGGCCCAGCGGTTTCGTCAACGGATCCAATACCGCGACCTGACCCGGACGCCCGAGCGGCTGCTCATGCCCCGAAACCGCAACCGTGTTCAACGGCAGCTTGAGCCACCGGATCGTCCGCGTCATGACCGGCAATGACCCGATCACAAGGGGCCGGCACAGGCGATACAATTCACGCCTGGCCAGAGCCTTCGCCACCACCTCGGGCCCGATCCCCGCCGGATCGCCCATGGTAATACCGAGCAGCGGGCGCTTGTCATGTTGTGGCGCCGATTTCACCATCGCTCTCTTCCAAAATTTATCGCCCCTTCTGTACGAGGTGTATTTGTCTCGTTTGTGTGGTTTGACCGGGACCACGAGTCTGAAAAACCCGACCGCATGCACCCAATAAGCCAACCGAAGCAAACAAACCAATCACCCGCCTACCATCCGTACAGATACACCGTATATCCGATATACAGCAGCGCGCTGCCGCCTAACAACCAGGGCCGCCAATGGCCACCCCACAGCAGTTGCCCCAAGCTGAACACGACTGCCGCCATCGCCAGCAGCATGGTGATGAGCGCCGACGGCGCCAACGACCAGTCCGTCCCGAGCAGGCCCACGGACACCGGAAAGGTTCCTTGAAACACCATCGCCCCGGTGACGTTGCCGACGGCCAACCGATCTTTCTTGCGGTAGAGCCAGAGAAAACTATTGGACATCTCCGGCAACTCGGTGGCCAACGGCGCGATCAGCAGCGCCAACAGCAACGGCGAGACGTTCAACTCGACGGCGATGGACTTGGCCGCGGTCACGAACAGATGCGCCCCGGCGGCCAATCCGGTCAACCCCGCCACGCCTTGCAGGGCGATCACGGCATAGGCGGGCTTGGCCGCCCGTCGCGCAAAGATCAACGGTTCGATCTCGGCTTCCCCTTCGCCTTCCTCCGGAGCCGCAAATTTGATCTTCATATAATAGAGGTACATACCCACCAGCAGCAGCGCGGCCGCATAGTGCAGCGGCCGCGACGGCACGTAGGCGCAGACGACGGCCATTCCATAGCTGAACAAAAAAAATTGGAGATCGATCCGCACTTCCCGATAATCCAGCTTGAAGGACGCCGCCCGCTTTCCGAGGCTGGCGTAGAGCAGCAGCAGGCCGGCCAGGATGGGCAGCACCAGCGTGCTCAGCATGAACGGCGCGCCCAGGATCGCGCCCAGGCCGACTTCGGTCCGTTCCTGGCCGTTCCCAAAGAAGATGGCGATGATCGGGATGGACGTCTCCGGCAAGGTGGTCCCGACGGCGGCGAAGATGCTCCCCACCGCGCCTTCGGAGACTTTGAGGCGTTTGCCGAGCCATTCGATCCCGTTGGTAAAGAGCGCGCAGCCGCCTAACGTGACGATGACCGAGAACACGACCAGCGCGACATAGGCCAAAACGGTCAAGCGCGCCCCCGCAATGAGACGTGAAGCGTGAGGCGTGAAGCGTGAAGCGACCGATTGCAGAGGCAACGCGTTTTGCCTTTCATCTTTCCCCCTTATCCCTTTCCACCTTGATCCTTTGCTTTTCCGGCCACCTTCATCTTCCGGTACGCCTGCATCGCTTCTTCCAGCACCTCCCGCACCGGCCGGCCGGTCTGGTCGGCGATCCGCTTGCAGTCGAGATACTCTGGTGCCGCTTTCGTCAGACCGGGCTCAATGTCCGCCACTTTGATTCTGACCGCTCCGCCGCTCGTCCGGACGACCACAAACCGGCGCGTCAGCACGCGGCGCGCGATATCTTGAACGCGCACGCCGAGCGCTGAGGTCTCGCGGAAGATGACCCCGATCACCGCCTCCGCGTTCTCGCGGGCCGCAACCGCGGCCAGCACAATGCCGGGACGCCCCCTCTTCATGATGACCGGCGTGAGCGTCACGTCCAAGGCGCCGGCGTCGAACAATCGCTCGATCACCGTCTCATAGGCCTGGGGGTTCAAATCGTCCAGATTGGTCTCGACCTGCACGACGGAATCGGTTAAGCCCGCGCTCGGCGTCGGCACATCGCCGAGAAAGATGCGCAGGACGTTCGGCCACTCGCGCGGGTCGGCCGTCCCGGCGCCATAGCCGATCGCCGACGGACGGATGAGCGGCAACGGACCGTAGTCCTCGACCAACGTGCGCAGCAACGCCATGCCGGTAGGCGTCGTCAACTCCTGCTGCGGCCCCGCGCTGTAAACCGGCACACCGGCCGCCAGCGCCGCCACCGCCGGCCCCGGAACCGGCAAGCGGCCGTGCGCGGTCTCGATCATGCCCGCGCCCAGATTCACGGCCGAGGCGGTGACCCGCTTCACGCCTAACAGATGGCACCCGAGGAGCGCTCCTGTCACGTCCACGAGCGAATCCATCACTCCCAGTTCGTGAAACTCGACATCCGCGGGCTTGACGCGATGCGCGATCCCCTCGGCTTTCGCCAATCGATCAAACACCTCGCGACTTCGTTCCTTGACCGGTGGAGGCAGAACGCTGGCCGACAGCATCCGCTGGATGCGCGAGAGCGACAGCGGAGAGCGGAACCCCCGGTGAATCATCACGTCCACCTTGGTGGCGTGGAGCCCGCCCCGGAGGACCCGCTTCGCCGCCAAGCTGAACCCGCCGACCCGCAGCGCCTTCAACCCCTTTTCGAGGTCTTTCACGGACAGACCGGCGTCCACCAACGCGCCGAGGATCATGTCGCCGCTGACGCCAGAGAAACAATCGAAATGCAGATGACGTCCCACACCCGCCTCGCATCGCCGCATCCGCGCGGCCATCTTACCGAAGCGCTTTACGCGCGGCAATGTCGAATCCATTTGAAAGACAACGTCTCCGGGTCCTGTCAGACTCCGGAATCGCTCACTTTACGCGATTGACAGTCCCGCCGCGCTGTGTTATCCCCCTCTGCGTTTTTGTCCCGACTCCGGGAACGCACCTGATTCGATAGCAAGGCCCAGATGGGTTCGTTTGTCTTGTCACCGCTGTTTCGCCAAGCTTTCTGCCGCGGTCTTGTGGTCCTTCTGCTCGGATGCGCCGTGCTCGCCGGAGCCGATGAGAGTTCGGCCAGGGCCAAGCACAAGCCTGTTCCGCAAAAGGAACCAGACCTCAAAATCGTCCGCGTCGCCGTCAATCCCGTGCCCTATTCCCCGGCGGACGGACCTCTGGTGTTCACGGTGATCGTCGATCTGCCGAAAGACCTCGATGGCGCGCAATTACTGGAAGTGTCCTCCCTCGTCAGTTCGCCATCCAAGACTTCGCTCCGATTTCTGTCCACCAGGCAGCCAGTCGAGCCGCAACAAAACTCGGGCAGCCCGGATCAGAACGATCCGCCTCCGCGCATCTCCGTGACATTGAGATGGGATGGAACCGATCACACCAAACAGATCGTCTCGACCGGCTCCTACCACTATGAAATCCGCGCCAAGCTGCTGACAGTGAGCGAAAAAGGTCCTCGGACGTCAATGACGTCATGGCCGAAGCGGGGCACGGTGGAAGTAAAGTGACTGTCGGCGGGACGCGCGGGGCAGGCGGGACGCGGAGGAAGCGGCATTGCTATGCTTTTATTTCTTCCCGCTTTTCGCGCCCGGCCCGCCCGTCTGGCCTAGGACATTGATCCGATGGGCCAGGCAGCCGGCGCCGAAGCCGTTGTCGATGTTCATCACGCCGACGCCGGCCGCGCAAGAATTGAGCATCGTGAGCAACGCAGCGATTCCTCCAAAACTTGCCCCATAGCCCCGGCTGGTGGGAACCGCAATGACCGGACGGTCCACGAGTCCGCCGACGACGCTCGGCAGCACCCCGTCCATTCCCGCCACGACAATGATCACGCGCGCGCGCAGCAGTCGATCGTGCCGATCCAACACCCGGTGAAGGCCGGCAACCCCGACGTCGTAGATCGTTTCGACATAACTGCCCATGACTTCGGCCGTCACCCTGGCTTCTTCCGCCACCGGGATGTCGGCGGTTCCAGCCGTGATCACGAGCACATCGCCCGCGAGGTTCCGTGTCGCGTTCCGGATGGTGACCACGCGCGCTTGATCGTGATAGACCGCGCGACGGTCGAGGCGTCGTAACGCCTGAGCTACGGCCGGCTCCACCCGTGTCGCCATAACTGGTCCGCCTTTTTTGAGTAAACCCCGCGCGATCGCCACGACTTGCTGCGTGGTCTTGCCTTCACAGAAGATGACCTCCGGAAACCCTTGCCTGATAGACCGATGATGATCTACGGAGGCAAACCCCAGATCCTCGTATGGCAGAGTGCGGAGCCGCGCGATGGCCGCATCGATCCCGGTCTTGCCTCTTTTGACCTCGTGAAGCAATCGTCTCAGCGAGTCATAGTTCATAATATAGAGAAGAAGTCTTTTCAGTTATTCTCGCAGTTATTCTCGTTCCGCTTTTGCGCCCCGCTCCATCAAATCAGCAACCGCCTGACGGCAGGGCTTGCCTTCGAACAACACGGCATTGACTTCCCGCACGATTGGCATCTCGACGCCATACCGCTCCGCCAGGCCCAACGCCGCGCGCGCGGTGCGCACGCCTTCCGCCACGGCGTGCATGCCGCGCAGGATGCTCTCCAGCTTCTCGCCTTTCCCCAACCGCACGCCCACTGTGCGGTTCCGGCTAAGAGGCCCTGTGCAGGTGAGCACCAAATCCCCGACTCCAGAGAGACCGTAGAACGTGCGCGGGTCCGCCCCCATGGCCACGCCCAGTCGGACCATCTCCGCCAGCCCGCGCGTCATCAATGCTGCCCGCGCGTTGTGGCCCAGCTCCAGGCCATCCACCACGCCGGCCGCGATCGCCATCACATTCTTGAGCGCTCCGCCAAGTTGGACGCCGATCAGATCATGGTCGATATAGACCCGAAAGGTCGGCGACATCAGCAGCGCTTGATAGACCTTGACCGTCTCTTCACGATACCCGGCCAGGCAGACCGCCGTCGGCTGCCCGCGACTGACTTCAGCCGCGAAGCTCGGCCCGGAGAGAACCATCAGTTCACGGGTCGGCCCGGGCAGCACCTCGGTCATGACGTCGGTCATGACTTTGAGCGTGTCTTCTTCGACACCTTTCGTCGCGCTGATGATCGGCGTCGAGTCGGGTACGAGCGGCGCCATGTGGCACAACACCGTCCTGGCGACGTGGGACGGCACCGCGAACACGATGGCTTCGGCGCCGCGGACGGCCTCGTGCAATGAGTTGGTGGCCGTGACGTCCCCAGGCAGCTTGACGCCAGGCAGGAAAAGCGTGTTCTCGTGCTTCGTCCTGATCGCTTCGACCACTTCGAGCTCGTATGCCCACAGCCGGACAGCGGCGCCCTTCTGTGCCATATGCCATGCCAGCGCCGTCCCCCACGCGCCGGCGCCGATGACGCCGATAGTAGGCGTGCGCGCTTGTCGGTCTGTTGCGGTTGGTGCCATCGCGCATCTCGCGGTTATTCCCACCTCCCCCTTGATGGGAGAGGAAAGGATGGGGGGTGAGGCGCAGGGCTGCTCGCCACCGGCGAGGAAACCGCGAGGATTATAGGAATGGGCTATGAACACTGTCAACGAAGGAGATACCGTTTACCGACTCAGCCTGGCGAAAAAAGACAGATGAATTGCTTAAGGAATAGACCGGTGACTAGAGGGAACGGCGGCGCATCCACATAGTTCAGCGGCGAGCACGCAGGGGAACAGGCCTCGGATCGGCGCATGCCAAGAATGAGAAAGGATTGGGAGGAGAGCGGCTCTCTGTTATACGCTTGGATGGCACAGGGCTTGCTCAAGCCCATTCGGTCCCACATCGACTGCGCTCCGCCGTCATCCCGCGGAGCAGACGAATAGGAGGCCGTCGAAGGGTTGCGCTTCGTTCCCCAAAGGATCTGAAAACGTGGGAGTTCACACAATGGCTACTCACTACCGCCGGCACGCACGAGGGCTTCCGATCGGGCTGGTCATGCTTGTTGCGTGCGTCATTCTTCCGCCGCTTGCGCATGGAGAAGCCTACATCGCCGGTCAGTTTGGGGTCACGCTGCCGCAGAGCTTGAGCGACGGCAAAATTACCACTCCGGGCTTTGCAGTTCTCTCGATCTCAGATCAGGCTTTGAAAAGCTCTCTCATGGGCGGAGTCAAGTTGGGCTTCTACCTGCCGCAAATCCGATGGTTCGGCTTCGAGACGGAGGTCTTCTATACGACTCCTCATATCAAGCAACAACCCATCACGTTCAAAGGGCCAGGTGGAAGCGCCACCGCCGACTTTCAGGGTCTCTATAACCGAGTGATCACCTGGGCGCCTGTCAATGTGATGTTCCGATACCACAAGACTCGCCTCCAACCCTATGTTGGTATCGGTCCCGGCATTTTCTTCGCCCGTATCAAAGATCCGTCGGTGACGTCGGGAGACAATACGCAATCGAGCAACTGGAGAATCGGTGTGAACGCAGAGGCTGGTCTTCGGTATTACATTACAAGACGCTGGACAATGTTCGGGGAATACAAGTTCAATTATGCCCGCTTCGACTACAAGGACACGCCCAATCTGTTCGGCTTCAAGGCCGACTACACGGCCCACATCGTCGCCTTCGGCCTGAGCTACCATTTCTGATCCCATTCTGTTTGCCCCACGCCTTCCTCCCCTATTGGGACGAGAAATGACGGTGGGCAGACTGGCGATTCAACGTCTGTTCCGTGTAAGCTGTGGGTCCGTCACTTCCGAGGCAGAGGGTCGATGAAGACCTGCGGCTCCTGCGGCCACCAGCTTCCGGAGATCAGCCGGTTCTGCACCCAGTGCGGCGCGCCGCTCAACGGCGCACCCGCCGTGGGCCTTTCCTCGTCGCCCGTATCCGTCAAAGAAGAGCTGAATATTCAGATCCTCTACGTCATGGTGGCGCTGCTGCTCCTTGCGCTCATGTTTCCGCCGTGGGAAACTCCGCCGAGCCGACCGCCCGAATTTCTCGGTTTCCACTTCATTCTTTCCCCGCCCGAACCCGAGGCCGTCGTGAGTCGCCTGTTGATGACGATTGAACTCGTCACCATCGCGATCGCGGGACTGTATGGTTCGTGGCTCTTCCGCAAGCGGGCGAATAGGAATAGCAAGTAGCGGCTAGTAGGTAGCGAGACAAACCATCTCAACCTCGGAGAGGAAAGGTCAAGAAGGGAGAGGTTCTGATTTCTGACTCCGGAACTGCTTGCTGCCAGCTACTCGCTGCTGGCTGTTCGCTAGTCCAAGGCCAGCGTCAGGCACTTCGCCGCGCCGCCGGACTTCATGAATTCGTCAAGGGGAACAGGGTGGGGTTCGTAGCCGCGGTCACGGAGGAGCGCCATCGTCTCCGGACAGCCGGCGGGCAACACGACGTGCTTGCCGACGCACACGGCGTTACAAGCGAATTTCAGCGCCTCGGCTTCCGGCACGACGAGCCGGCGCTCCGACGCGACCCGCTCGGCGATTGCCGCCTGCCCGTACCGATCGAACGCGGGCGGATAATAGAGCAACTCGCCTCCGCTCAAGGGACAAAAGCACGTGTCGAGGTGATAGAATCGGCTGTCGATGAGTTCCACGGGAATAATTTCCCGTCCAAAAATCTCGCTCAAGCGGGAATAGCAACGGATGTCCGACCGTTGCCGGTAGCCGCCGAACCAGCCGTCGGGAAATCCCAGCAAATCCCCCGCGCCCTCGAAGTAGAGGCCTTTCTCCAGCGCGATGACTTCGTAGTCGTGCTCGCGGAACCATGCCTCAAAGTAGGGCTCCTCCCGCTGTCGTTCAGGATGCCGGAATCGGCTCGGCACCGCCCGCTTGCCGAGCACGACTCCCGCGTTGGCGGTAAACACGAGGTCCGGTAGGCCGGGCACCGGAGTCATCCGTTCGAGGGTAGCGCCGGCGTCTTGCTCCAGCACCGTCATCAGCTCGTGCCATTGCCGGTAGGCCCGCTCGCCGTCCACCGTGTTGGTCCGGCGCATCCAGGGATTGATCTCGTACTCGATCCGGAAATAATCCGGAGGGCACACCAAGAGCCGGCTCATCCTTTCCACCCCAACTCTCGCGCCAGTTCCCGCAGGAACGACGCGGCGTCCATCACTAGCCCGACGGCCTGAAAACTGCCTCGGTCGGCCAGCTTCGTCGGCACGGCCGGATTCACATCCACGCAGACCGTCGGGACTGTGGCGGGAAGGAGATTGCCCGTCGCCACCGCGTGCAGTGTGGACGCGACCAAAAGCGCCAGGCCCACACCGGGAATCGCCGCCCGCATCGCGGCCTGGGCGACAACCGAGTCCGTGATCACCCCAGGCAGCGGGCCGTCGTCCCGAATTGTGCCCGCCATGACGACCTGGACGCCTTGCCTCACACAGGCCGCCATGATTCCGCTCGTGATCACGCCCGACTCCACCGCCGCCTTGATGCTGCCGATCGCGCGGATACGGTTGATGGTCCGCAAATGGTGTTCGTGCCCGTGCGGCACCGCCCGGCCGGCCGACAACGCGTAGCCGAGGGTCGTGCCGAAGAGATGCGCTTCCATGTCGTGCGCCGGGAGCGCGTTGCCGCAAAAGAGCACATGAATGAAACCCGACTCGATCAGCCACGTCAGCGCATCGCGGCCGCCCGCATGGATGATCGCGGGCCCTCCGGCGAGCAAGACCTTGCACCCCTCGCGACCGTTCCTCATGCCCTCGCGCAACGCCTCCATCCGCCGCGCCACATCACGGATGATATGGCCATGCGGCCGTTCCGCCGAGACCTGCGACTCCATGAACCCGAACACGTCACGTTCTTTCGGCCGCACGAGCGGGATGATCCGCACGCCCTCGCGTCCCGTGACGATGAGGTCTCCTTTCTTCACGTCGGCCATCGGGATCGCGCGGGCCCGCGTCCGATCGGCATCGACCCGGATCGCCACATCCATCTCGATGGCCTCCACGTCGACCCACACGCCGCGCAGTCGGACCTGCGTGGGCAAATGCGTCGTGGCGTAGAAGGTCTCGGGGAGGATCCCGTCGGCCGGCGCCGGCTCCAGCGTACAATCAGATTCCCGCTCTACCGCCGCGCCGTGTGGCTGGATCGCCTGGAGAATCTCTGTCAGCAGGTTGGCGGACGGCGCCGTGATCAGAATTTTTGCGCGGGACGGCTCCTCGCGCGTCTTGCCGATCCGGACTTCTTCGAGATCGAAGGTTCCGCCCAGCATCAGGATCGTGTCCAGCACCTTGGCCAGAATCAGCGAATCGATGATATGGCCATGCAAGACAACCGTCTCTTGGACATTGGACATAGGGATCACCGTCTTGAGCGGGGGCTAGAGGTTAAAGGCCATATCTGTTTATCCCACTTTCATTAATTCTCTCAATACGTTCGTGGCGTAGGCACCGGGCGGCAACGCGAACGAAAGGAGGAGATCGCCGTCCTTCAGCGACCAATCCAGATCCACCAACTTGACCCGCAACGGCCGACGCTCGCCGCGGAACCCACAGGCTTTCGCGGCCTCGACGAGCGCCTCCGGTGTCATGCCCTCCGCCTCGACCACAGCGCGTTCGATGGCCCCCGGTTCGCCCGACGCCCAGGGCGCTCGCGACCCGAAAAGCGGCCCGGTCGGGCTGATCTCGAAGCGATCCGCCCGGGGTTGCTCCGCCGCGGCGTCTTCGACCGGAAAGCAAGCGCCGTTGTCGAGCTTCATCGCCCAGTCGCCCACCATGACGCGATCGAGCTGATCAAGCCGGCGGGCCAGCACCCGGTTGAAGAGATAAGATTGATAGGCATGCAGGTACCAGAGACGTTTGGAACGACTCATCTTGGCCCGCCGCGCGCCGTCGGTCAGCAGAACGGCGCCCAGTCGGTGGTTGAGGCCGGCCTTGCCTTGCCGCTGCGGGCCGAAGTAATTCGGCACGCCGCGGCGCGCCAGTTCCTCCAGCACCAATGGCACAGTCGTTTCAGCGTGAGGGTGGACGCCACGGATGACGAGCCGAAAGGTGTTGCCGGCATGATGTCCTGTCCGCAATCGATTCCGATGACGGCCGAGCACCTCCACCGAAAGCAGGTGCGCATCCGGCCTGATCCGCGCCACCTGCTCTGGTGTGACGCCGTGGATCGACACCATCTGGGTCGTGACGGCCCTGGCGTCCTTGAGGCCCGCGATGCCGATCGCCCGCGCTTTGACGCCGAGCACGGAGGAGAGTCGCAGCACGAGTTCGGGGGTGGATAGGCCGCGCTTGGTCACGCGGAGATAAAGATGCTCGCCTTCGCCGCAGGGGAGATACAAGGGCCGTTCCTCGACGCGGAAATCCTCCGGCGTCGTCCGGATCCGTCCGCCGATGCCGGGTTGGGTCGTCGTCAAATAGGGTAAATCGCTCTGACTCTTAATGGTGCTTATCATATCTTCTCAACTGCGCGGAACTGGTCGCGCCGGGATATTCCGGAAGTTCCCCGCCAATCACAAGCGGTCCGGTGGTATACTCTGGGCAAGCCGTTCACCGTGATCTACAACCGCTCGACCCGCATGTTCCGATTATCGACCATCACGTTCCGTTCAGCGGTCATCCTACCACTGGCGCTGCATCTCGGGATACTTGCTCTGACCGCCTCTTCGGCCTGGGCCGACGACGTGTTCGTCTTGTTCACCCAGCACATCAGGCGTCAGGTCACCATCGACAAGCAGGCCTTCGCCATCGCCAGCACCTGCACCCAGTGGTTTTACCGGCGCGAGCAACGGAAGCCGACGCCGCCGCCGGTGCAAGGGGTGGCCTGGCGGCGCGATGCACCGTCCAAGACGATTTCTCTCGGCCGCACGTTCTCGCCGGCCGACTGCGAGAGTCGCTATCCCGGCGGGTTGGGATCGGTGCGGGAAGACTTCAGCCGCACCCAATCTTCCTTGTCGCTGAGCCTCACATTTTACGAATTTGCTCTGGTCGGCGACCGTGACGATGACGGACATTACAGCACGACCGAACTCCAGGACGTGCTTCACTCGCTCGAACTCGCCTTTGACCCCGCATCAACCGCGGCCGCGCACGCGGCGGCGCTGACCGCCGCGTTCGATGCGCTCCACAAGGCAGGGGGGATGGAACGGCTTATGGCCGGCATGGGGATCCTCTACGACAACGGCTATCGTTTGAGCGCGTCCGATCAAGCCGCGCTGAACCGGGTGATGGAATGACGGCGTGGTTGATGCGCTGGCAAGAGCGGGCACGGCTGTTTGTCGGTCACGTGATCAGCCGTCCTTCTCACCATCTCTTCAACCTCGTTCCGCAATGGGAAATCGGCCTGGACGAGGCGCAGGTCTCTCGGCTGACCGTGGTTCACAGCCCTCTCGCCGGCCGACGCGCGGTACAGATCAGCGATCTCCACCTCGACCGCTATCGACCGCGTCATGACTCGATCGTCCGGACAATCGCCGGCTTGCGGCCCGACTGGATCTTCATCACCGGCGACCTGCTGAACGTGCCGGACGGCCTCCCGCACCTCTTCCGCTTTCTGTCCCAACTCAGAACGGTGGCCCCTGTGTATATGACGCTAGGCAACCACGACCATTACAGCGGCGTCCCGGTCGACCGGTTCTCGGAATTGGCGGACCGGCACAAACTCTCGCTGCTGGTGAATCAAACCGCCTTCGTCGCCGCAGGATCAGGGGAGCTGGCCATCGTCGGCGTGGACGATCCTTCCCTGCACCAGGCCGACCTGCAGTGTCTGCCTCCTCCATCTAAGGGGCGCTTTATTCTCCTGCTGGCGCACGCGCCCAACATTCTGGATCAGGTACAGCCGCATCACCGAATCGACCTGGCCTTGTGCGGACACAGCCACGGAGGTCAGTGGCGGGTGCCGTTCGTACCGCCCGTCTGGCTCCCGCCGGGTTGCAACGGCCGTCTGCACGGCATGTATGTGCGGAACGGCCTCCGCCTTTACGTCAACCGCGGTCTTGGCTGGTCGGTTCTTCCAGCCCGCTGGAACTGCCCGCCCGAAATCCTTCTCCTCGAATGGACCGCCGGGGAAAAAGATTGAAGCTCAGGTCATGCGTTCCAGCGCCTCCCGGGCCCGGCTGCGCACCGTCTGATCCCAGTCCTCTTTCATCACCTCGACCAGTTTCTCTTTGGCCTCTACCGCACGCAGTCGTCCCAACCCCAGCGCCGCGCAGCTCCGCACGTACGCATGGTCGTCCTCCAACGCCTTGAGGAGCAGGGGAATCACCGACTTGTCCTGGAGAACGCCGAGATGGCTCGCTGCCATCCCGCGGATCTTATGCTGCTTGTCACCAACCGCCTTCCGCAGGGTGGTGGCGAACAGTTCCTTCAACGCCGGCGCCACGGGCTCCAGCCCTTCGAGCCGATACTCGTTGACTTCGATCATGGCGAAGGCCAGGTCGAGGCGTTTCTCCGGCGACGTCTCGCACTGGAAGGCCGCCATGAGACGTTCCCGCTCGCGTCGCCGGTGTCGCCGCCGCAGGATCGGACGGATCATCGCCCACAGGGTCGCCGCGAGGGCCAGCCCCAGCAGCGTGAAGGGAACGGCCTGCTCGACGAGGAGATCCTGCGTCTCGGGAGAAAGCCGCTTCCAGATCCAGACGAAGGCGACGACCGCTCCGAGGACGATCAAAATCGCCGTGAGGTTCGCTTGGCCGGTTTGGCTGCGCAGGCTCATGATGCCGCATCATAGGAGGGCCCCGCCGACCGCGTCAACGCGCCGCCAGGGCTCCTTGACAACCATACTAACTAGAACTATCATGTGGCCAGCCATGGAGCTTCCCGATCTCAAAGACGATCCCTATCTCAAGGTAGTGCGCCCGCTGGTCGAAGCCTACCTGGCATTTTGGCGGGCCGACAACCGCCATATCCGCTCCCTGCGACTGACGCCGTCCCAATTCGACGTGATCGCCACGCTCGGCGACACGGACGGCATGACCTGCTCGGAGCTCAGTGCGGCTACCTTGACCACCAAGGGCACGCTGACCGGCGTCCTCGACCGGCTGGAGGCTAAGGGCTTGATCCGAAGAGATGAGGTGGCCGGCGATCGTCGCTGCATCAGGATTCGGTTGACTGACAAGGGCGATGCGCTGTTCCGCAAAGCGTTTGCCGCGCATATCGCCTTCTTGCGTCCGTATTTCGAGCAAGCCTTGACCCAAAAGGAAGCGGACCAGTTGTGCAGACTGTTGGTGCGTATCAGAGACAGCTTCGAACAGGACCGGCGATGAGATCTCGGCGGCCCGTCGCCCATTCCCATAGGAGTCGATGATGGAAAAACCTGCGGACACCGCTCATCCGATCCACGATCTGCTCAAGCGTCGCTGGAGTCCGCGCGCGTTCTCCGACAAGCCGGTCGAACCGGAGACCCTATGCCGTCTGTGGGAAGCCGCCCGTTGGGCGCCGTCCTGCTTCAACGACCAGCCCTGGTATTTCCTAGTCGCGACGAAGCAGGACCGGGCGGACTACGATCGGATGCTGGGATGTCTGAACGAAGGGAACGCTGTCTGGGCGAGGCACGCCCCCGTACTGATGATATCGGTGGCGCGGACGACGTTTCAGCACGACGGCGGACCAAACCGGCATGCGTTGCACGACGTCGGGCAGGCCGTCGCCGGCTTGACCCTGCAGGCCACCGCGCTCGGCCTGTTCGTGCATCAGATGGCGGGCTTTTTCCCAGAGAAGGTGCGGCAGGCGTACGCCGTGCCGGAGGGGTTCGAGCCGGTCGCGGCGATTGCGCTCGGCTATCCTGGCGATCCGGCCTTGCTGCCCGAGAAGCTCCGCCAGCGCGAAGTGGCCCCGCGCAGCAGAAGGCCGCTGGAAGACTTCGTTTTTTCCGGACAGTGGGGCCGCACGTCGCCGCTGGTTTCGAGGTCCTGATGCGCCTGACGATTCTGGGCAGCGGCACGAATGTCCACCCCAAGCGGGCCGCCGCCGGCTATCTCGTGCGGACCGACCAGGTGCTGCTCCTCGACTTCGGTCCCCGCACGCTGGTCAATTTGATGAAGACGGGAGTTGACCGCCATCGGATCACACACGTGCTGTTTTCCCATTTCCACGCCGACCATTTCTCCGATTTCATTACCTTTTTCTTCGACGCCGTCATCCACTCTAAGCTCGTCGGCCCTCGTCCGGACTTAACGATCATCGGGCCGCGCGGGACTGCCCGCTTGTTCCGGATGGTCTTCACCACATTTCCAAGCTTCGACTCTCCACGCTTTCGTGTCAAGATCAAGGAAGTCGCCGATCGCGGGTTTCTGATTGGAGAGACCCGCATTACCCCGGGGACGGTGCTCCATGTCCCTGGACTCCACTGCGTCGGCTACCGTATTGAGCACAGAGGCAAAACGCTGGCCTATTCCGGCGACTCCCAGTATTGCGAGAATCTCGTCCGCCTCTGTCGGGAGGCCGACGTGGCCGTGCTCGATTGTTCCTTTCCCGCGAATCGGCCGGGACCGGGCCACATGCACGCGGGCGACTGCGGCCGGCTCGCCCGCGATGCGGGACTCGACCGGCTGATTCTCTCGCACTTCTACCCGATCGCAGAACGGTTCGACGTCAGGCGACAGGCGGGCCGCTACTTTCGGGGAACTATCCTGATGGGGAAGGATCTGTTGTCGGTGACGGTGTGAACGGAAAAGCCGGTCCGCACTCCAGGATCTCCGCGAAGCGGGACAGCCTGGCCTTCTTCAACGGGTCGTCGAGCTTGCTGTAGATCACGAGCAGGTTTTTGAGCATCCGGATCAGCACGGCGCGCGGCGGACTTTTCTGCAGATACCGTTCGTCGAACCCGTATCCGGCTTCGGCCAGAAAGCGCGCGCAGTTCCGTTCCGTCAGGAGCGCGCCCCCGTTGAAACAGTCCACGAACACTTTATAGCGGTCCGATTCGTACTTGACGAGAAAGTGCCCTGGCATGCCGATGCCGTGAACCGGCAGCCCCAGGCGTCGGCCGACGAACAAGTAGACAGCGGAGAGACTGATCGGAATGCCGGTCCGCCGATCCAGCACGCGGTTCAGATAACTGTTCTCGACTTCGTAATAGTTTCTGGTGTTGCCGCGGAATCCCTGCTCCACGAACAAATAGCGGTTCAACGTCTTGACGGTTTCTTCGCCCGAGGCGCGAGGCCCGATGCGGTCGCGCACTTCCCTGGCCATCTCATCCAACTGGCGGGTATAGGCGCAGACATCCAACGTCGGATAGGCGTACCGCGCAATCAGAAACGCGCCGGCCTCCAGATCGATCCGGTCCTCGGGCTGAGCGACCAACTCCCGCAACTCGTTCTCCAGCCGCCTCCCACGGATCTCTTCCAGAATCCGCGTGATCCGCTCGGCCATCTCCGGCTGTTCAATTTCAGCCTCCTGCAGCAACGGTATGGCGCAGGGCCCGAGATCGATCAGCTTGCCGCTGATCGTCTTCACGATCCGCTCATCCTCATCGGACAGCAGCCGGATCAACGCCCGAATCTGGCTTTCACCTATCGCCATCGTATGAGAGCGTCGCTTATCGGCGAACGAGGTACCGCAGTAGAACTCCCCCGGTCCTTCCAGGAGCGTGTTACCTCGGTATGTTGTTCCCGCCCGTTTCCGTGCTTCACGCTCGATCTATCCCATCGCCTTGCGGAACACGCGTGCGCCACCGTACAGGCACAGCGCGTCGAACACCGCCATGACGACCAGAACCATCGCGACCTTCGGGAGCGCTTCCGCCCAACTGGACAGAATCAGAGGACGGACGGCATCGATGGCCCAGGTCATCGGATTAAACCGCGCCAGGAAGCTCATCCATGCCGGCATGGCCGACAACGGGACGAGGGCCGAACTCAAAAAAATCATCGGCAGCGAAAGAAACCCTAGGACGGAGAAGAAGTCACCATGACTTTTCACCGAAAAGGCCATTGCCATCGAGATGGCCGTCAGTCCGACCCCGAACAACATGCCGATCAACAGGATGACCGCCACGCCGAGCAGACCGGTCGCCGGCCGGACCCCAAACAGAAACGCGACGCCCAGGATGACCAA
The DNA here is from genome assembly GCF_976986435.1 of Nitrospira calida. NCBI lineage: Bacteria > Pseudomonadati > Nitrospirota > Nitrospiria > Nitrospirales > Nitrospiraceae > Nitrospira > Nitrospira calida. The sequence continues at coordinate 449,937 of NZ_OZ335950.1, read as the reverse complement.
CACCTGCAAGGACGTGACGCCCATCACGAAGAGGAACCGGCTCAGGATGATGGAACTCCGGCGGATGGGCGTGGACATGAGCCGTTCGAGGAACCCGTTCTCCTTGTCGAAGAGCAAATCGACGCCGCCCGCCAACCCGTTGTTCAGCACCGTCATCACCACCACGCCAGCGGCCAGAAAACTGATGTAGTTAGGCGCCTGCACCACCTGGGTGTCGGCCGCCCGTTGGAAGAGATTGCCGAAGAAAATCAGCCAGAACAGCATGGGCTGGACGAGCGTGAACAGCATGCTGAACCTCTCGCGGCTCAACCGCCGTATCCACCGCAGCGTCAGTGCGCTGATTTCTTGCCAATACTCTTTCATCGCTTCGTTCAAGCTATGAGTTCTGAGTACCGAGTTCTGAGCTTGCAACGCATTCAGACAACTCAGCTCTTCTCACTCAGAATTCACTGCCCATTTCCCCGGGAAACTCTTCCCGGATCGCGTGCCCAGTGTGGGCGACGAACACGTCGTCCAGCCGCGGACGGTGGTAGTCGATGAACTCCAGACCACAGTTCAGCCGATTCGCGGCGTTGAGAATCGCCGGCAGGGCCTTCTCCGGCGACTCCACCCGGATATCAAGCCCCGTCGGCGTCGTGCTCACGGCCCGGATGGACGGCAGCCCTTTCACGGCGGCAGCCAACGATTCGATCCGGTCCGTCTCCTTCACCGTCAGCGACACGATGTCGCCGCCCAGGCCGACCTTCAGTTCCGTGGGCGAGCCCAGCGCCTTGATCCGCCCGCCGTCGATGATCGCCAATCGGTCGCAGAGCTGATCGGCCTCGTCCAAATAGTTGGTCGTCATCACCACCGTCATGCCCCGCTCGTGGAGCCCGCGCACGTAGTCCCAAATGCGCAGCCGGCTTTGCACATCCAGACCCAGCGTGGGCTCATCCAAAAAAAGAATCTTCGGATCCGGCAGCAGGCCGCAGGCGATGTCCAGTTTCCGCTTCATCCCGCCAGAATAGGTCTTGGCAAGCCGGTCCGCATGGCGTTCCAATTCCACCAGCCGCAACAACTCGTCGATACGGCGGCGGGCTTCGTCTTTGGGCAGGTGGTACAGATTGGCGAGGAGGTCCAGATGTTCACGGCCCGTCAGAAATCGGTCGATCGCCCGTTCCTGCGGCACATACCCGATCAGCCGGCGCACCCGCTCTGGTTCGCGCGCCACGTCGTGGCCCCACACGACGGCGGAGCCCGACGTCGGCCGCAGCAAGCCGATCAGAATCCGCAGCGTCGTGCTCTTGCCGGCGCCATTGGGTCCCAGCAGGCCGAAGATCTCGCCCTGAAAAACCTGAAAGGACAGGTCTTCGATGGCCTTCACGCCATCATAGGCCTTGCCCAGCCGGGACACCTCGATGGCGACCGCCCGTTCCATCAGCCCCAGCCCTTTACTCCGTCCCGCTCGTGTACTTTGAACTGGATCAGATCGATGAGCCGACGAGCCTGCTGCTGAAGCGAGTCCGCTTCCAGAAGAAATTGTTTCTCCAGGGGAGTGCAGTCGAGGTGAGTCGAGAGGGTGTTCACGAGGATGTCATCGCCCACGTCCTCGCGGAAGAAGTGCTGCCAATAGGGATGATCCTCGCGCGCGTGAAGACAGTCCCCAAGCACTTTGATCAAGTAGGCCCGCACCGCCGGATCGAGCGCCGATTCAGGCGCCCGCGGCTTCAGCGCGATCGTCGCTTCCCGATAACTCTTCTCGTGGAACTCCTGCCGCACCTCGAACCGTTCCAAACCCTGCAGCAGAATGTTCGATCGGCCGTCCGGCAGGGATTGGACGCCCACGAGGCGACCGACGCATCCGAGCTGGAAGATGGGAGGATTGCCGTAATAGTTCGCTTCCCACCCTTCCTTGAGCAACGCCATCCCGATGCACTGGCCTCCGGCGGCCGCGTCGGCGACCATCTGGCGATAGCGCGGTTCGAAGATATGCAGCGGCAGGTACGTTTTCGGGAAGAAGACCACGTTGGGCAGCGCGAACACCGGGATGCGTTCCGGGATCCGGAATGACGCCGGTTTTTCACGCGGGTCGCGGCCGTGATGATCGCGCTCTCGATCGGTTTGCATGCCTCACGATAGCCGATGCTCTCGGAAGTTGTCAACCGAGCGTCCGGACCGCGTCGGCGCCGCCGACTATGACAAAACCCTCATCAATACTGGCGATTTGCACAGCGGAAGACGGAGTGTTATAAGCCGTGGTCATGCGCAGCCGATCTCGCACAGCGATGGCACTGCTGGCGGGCACACTGGCGCGGGCGCCCGTTTCTCTGGCCGCCCGCGACGGCGAGGTGACGGAAGGCGGGTTCCGTCTCGCCCTGCCGGGCTACCAGTACCGTTTTCCGCAGGACCATGGATCGCACGATACGTTCCGGACGGAATGGTGGTATTACACCGGTCATCTCACCGCCCGGAACGGCCGGCGTTTCGGCTTTCAATTGACGTTCTTCCGACGCGGGGTCGCGCCAGAGCGCATCAGGACCGAGCCGTCCCGCTGGACGATTCGGCACCTGTACCTGGCCCATTTGGCACTCTCCGACCTGGACAACGGCCGGTTTTATATGAGCGAGAAGATTAGTCGAGCCGGGTTGGGTAGAGCCGGCGCGGACGCCGACCGCCTCCGCGTGTGGATCGATCGGTGGAGCGTCGAACGGCTGGCCGGGAACTCCGATCGCCATCACCTGCGCGCAGCCGCTGACGGCTTTGCCGTGGATTTGACGGTCACAGCCCTCAAACCGCCGGTCGTGCACGGCACGGACGGCGTGAGCCGCAAAGGCGACCGCCGAGGACAGGCATCCCATTACTATTCACTCACGCGGCTGGCGACCGAAGGGCGCGTGACGGTCCGCGGGGAACAGCTCGAGGTCGTCGGCACGAGCTGGATGGACCATGAGTTCGGTTCCGCGGACCTCGATCGCGAGGTGGTCGGCTGGGATTGGTTCAGTCTTCAGCTCAGCAACAACAGCGAGCTGATGGTCTATCGGCTGCGGCGCGCCGACGGGTCGGCCGATCCGGCCTCCAGCGGCACGCTGATCCTCGCCGACGGGCGATCGCAGCATCTGCCCGGCCACTCCCTGCGGTTGGAGCCGCTCACCTACTGGACCAGTCCGGCGAGCGGGGCGCGCTACCCGCAACGCTGGCGGCTGTCCTGCGCCTCACCGCAGTTCTCGCTCGAGGTGACCCCATTGCTGGCGGATCAGGAGCTGCGCACCGGCCGGAGTACCCAGGTGACCTACTGGGAAGGTGCCGTTCAGGCGGCAGGGACGTGGCGCGGTGCGGCCGTGTCGGGACAGGGCTATGTGGAAATGACCGGGTACGCGGAGCGCGTCACACACCGCCTGTAAGCGCGACGCGCTCACGGCGGATCAATCGTCGTTGCCGCTCTTCGGCGGCCGTTTGCCTTGACATCCCCGAAACCCAGTTTCTACAATAAGCTTTCTTTGTCATCCCAACCGGAGTTTCACACGCCATGCGCGACGATGTCGTGATCGTGGGCGGCGGGCTTGCTGGCTCCGAAGCGGCTTGGCAAGCGGCCAACCGCGGAGCTCGAGTCACGCTCTATGAGATGCGGCCCAAGGAGTTCACTAAAGCCCACAAAACCGGGTGGCTCGCTGAGCTCGTGTGCTCTAACTCGCTAGGCTCCGGCGACATCCTGAGCGCGCCCGGCATCTTGAAAGAAGAAATGCGGCGGCTCAATTCGCTGATCGTCCGTGCCGCCGACGAGTCGCGCGTGCCGGCAGGCTCGGCGCTGGCGGTGGACCGGGAGATGTTCGCCCGCAAGGTCACGGAGGCGCTGGAAGGGCATCCCAATGTGCGGATCATCCGGGAGGAGATCGCCGCCATCCCCACTGACTGCGTGTGCATCATCGCGACCGGCCCGTTGACCTCGGACCGCCTGTCGCAGGCGATCGCCGACCTGACCCACGCCAAGCATTTGTACTTCTACGACGCGATCTCGCCAATTATCGACGCCGACTCGATCAACATGGACGTGGTGTTCCGGGCTTCGCGGTACGACAAGGGCGGGGCTGATTACCTGAACTGTCCGATGGACGAGGAGACGTATAACAAATTCTATGAAGCGCTGCTGAGCGCCGAAAAGGTCCAACCCAAGGACTTCGAGAAGATCCCCTATTTCGAAGGCTGCATCCCCATCGAGGTCATGGCGGAGCGAGGGCGCCAGACCATGCAGTTCGGTCCGCTCAAGCCGGTGGGCTTGGAAGATCCGCGGACCGGCACGCGACCCTACGCGGTCGTACAGCTTCGCGCAGAAAACGCCCACGGGACGTGCTACAACATGGTGGGGTTCCAGACCAAGTTGACCTATCCGGAGCAGAAGCGGGTGTTTCGCATGATCCCGGGCTTGGAGAACGCGGAATTTCTTCGGTACGGCAGCCTGCACCGGAATACGTTTATCAACTCGCCGCAGTTGCTCCGGAACACGTTGCAACTCAAGGCGCGCGGCACGGTGTTCTTCGCGGGCCAGATCGTCGGCGTGGAGGGATACACGGAATCGGCGGCGATGGGCGGCTTGGCCGGCATCAACGCCGCCCGCGGCTTGGCCGGGCTTCCACTGGTGACGCCGCCGCCGACCACGGCGCACGGCAGCCTGCTCTCGTATATCACTACTTGCGAGCCGCGACATTTCCAGCCGATTAACACGAATTTCGGGCTGTTTCCGCCCCTGCCGAGCCGGATTCGAGACAAGGAACAAAAACGGCGCCTCATCGGCCGACGCGCGCTAGAGGATCTCGAGGCATGGAAGACGCGATCCGGGCTTTCGTGACGTTTCTCGACGCCGAGCAGGGAGCGTCCCCCGAGACCATTCGCAGCTATCAGGCCGATCTTCGCCAGTTCCATGCGTTTCTAAAATTTTCCGGACAGGTGAGCGCCGACTGCCAGCCCGCCGTCATCGACGCCGCCATAATCCGGAACTATCTGGTGTGGCTGGATCGGCAAGGAAAGAAAAAAAGCTCATTGGCGCGCAAGCTGGCGACGCTCCGGAGCTTCTATCGCTTCCTGATCAGAGAAGGACGGGTCACACAGAATCCCGTCGAGCACGTCCGAACACCCAAGCAACCCAAGCCGCTTCCTCGCACGCTGACCAAGGAGGACGCGGAAGCCCTGATGGAACTGCCGAGAGCCGATACGCTGTTGGCACGCCGCGACCGGGCCATCCTCGAAACGCTGTACTCAACCGGTGCCCGCGTGAGCGAGTTGGTCGGGATGAATATGGACGATCTTCACGCCGCCGAGGGATTGGTTCGGCTGCGCGGCAAGGGCCGCAAGGAGCGGATCGTGCCGATCGGGGACGTCGCGCTCGAGGCCATCAAGGACTACCACGATGCGCTATCCCACCATACGTCACCGGGGACCCGTGCCATCCCCAGGAGCAACGGGCATCCTCGGCGGAATGCAACAGGCGCCTCGCGCCACACGGAACACGGCCAACCCGTGTTCCGCAATGCTCGCGGCGGCCGACTCACCGCTCGCAGCGTCGCCCGCATCGTGGTGAAATATTCCCGCTACCTGCCCGGCGGACGGATCAGCCCGCACGCCCTTCGGCATTCGTTCGCGACCCATCTGTTGGACGAAGGGGCGGACCTGCGCGCGATCCAAGAAATGCTGGGCCATGCATCGCTCAACACGACCCAGAAATACACCCACCTGGCGCCGAGCCAGCTCATGGCGGTATATGATAAGGCGCATCCTCGAGCGAGGCTGCAAGCTCCTGTTCCGGAAACGGAGACCGCCGGACAGTCATGACGGTTCGGGCCACCACGATTCTGTGCGTGCGACGGGACGGTAACGTTGCGATGGGCTGCGACGGTCAGGTGACTGTCGGCACTACCGTGATGAAGCACAATGCAAAAAAACTCCGGCGCATGCACCACGACCAGGTCCTGGCCGGCTTTGCCGGCGCCACCGCCGACGCCTTTACATTGTTCGAAAAATTCGAGGCCAAGCTCGAAGAATATCGGGGGAACTTGACCCGGGCGGCCGTGGAGCTGGCGAAAGACTGGCGGACCGATCGGATCCTCCGGCGTTTGGAAGCGCTGCTCGCCGTCGCCGATCTGGACCATTCGTTCGTGATCTCCGGCACCGGCGATGTGGTGGAACCGGAAGACGGCATCCTGGCGATCGGCTCTGGCGGGCCTTATGCCCTGGCGGCCGCGCGGGCGTTGCTTGGCCATTCCGCATTGGACGCACGCCGGATCGTCGAGGAATCCATGGCCATCGCCGGCGGCATTGACATTTACACCAACCAGCAGATCCTAATCGAAGAACTCAAACGATGAGTTCCGCGGCATTGATGATGGCGGACCAACAACCAGCCCTTCCCAATCTCAACAACCTCACGCCCCGGCAGATCGTCGAAGAACTGGACCGCTATGTGATCGGCCAGCGCGACGCCAAACGCATGGTCGCCATCGCCCTACGCAACCGCTGGCGGCGGCAACAGTTGCCACCCGATCTGCGCGACGAAGTGATGCCGAAGAATATCATCATGATCGGCCCCACCGGTGTCGGCAAAACGGAGATCGCGCGCCGGCTGGCCAAGCTGGCGCAGGCACCGTTCCTGAAAGTCGAGGCGTCGAAGTTTACCGAAGTCGGATACGTCGGGCGGGACGTGGAGACAATCATCCGGGATCTCACCGAGCTTGCCGTCAACATGGTCAAGGCGAAACACCTGGAAGAAGTGCAACACAAGGCGGAGCAGCTCGCGGAAGAGCGGCTGCTCGATCTTTTGTTGCCTCCGGTTACGCCACGGCCCGGCTTTCTCGAAGAATTAGAGCGGCCGAGCGCCGCGCAGCCGACCACAGAATCCTACGAGGCCACCCGCTCAAAGCTGCGCCTGCAATTGCGGGAAGGCAAACTCGATCACCGTTCCGTCGAATTGGAAGTCAAGGACCGGGCGCTGCCGATCGGCGTGATTTCGAACGTCAGCGGCCTGGAGGAGTTGGAAAGTAGCCTGCGCGAGATGTTAGGAGGGATGTTCCAGGGCAAAAAGAAAAAGCGCGTGATGAAAGTGCCGGAGGCGCTGCGACATCTCGCCCAGGAAGAAGCGCAGAAGCTCATCGATATGGATGAGGTGGTGCGCGAGGCGATCGCCAAGGTCGAGCAGACCGGCATCGTCTTCCTGGACGAAATCGATAAGATCGCCGGGCGCGAGCGAAGTATCGGCCCTGACGTGTCGCGGGAGGGGGTGCAGCGCGACCTGCTGCCGATCGTCGAGGGTTCGACTGTGAACACGAAATACGGCCCGGTCCAGACGGACCACATCCTGTTCATCGCCGCAGGGGCGTTCCACGTCGCCAAGCCCTCGGACCTGATTCCTGAATTGCAGGGCCGTTTTCCCATCCGGGTGGAATTGAGTCCGCTGACCAAAGAGGACTTCATCCGGATCCTGACCGAGCCCAGGGGCGCACTGGTCCGGCAATACCAAGCGCTCCTCGCGACCGAGGGAATTACCTTGGATTTCACCAAGGACGGTTTGGAGGAGATTGCCGAGACGGCCGTCCAGGTGAATGACCGGACGGAGAACATCGGAGCGCGCCGGCTGTTTACGATCATGGAACGGCTGCTGGAACAGGTGTCGTTCGAAGGGCCGGAGTGGCCAGACAAGAAGGTCATCATCGACGCCCAGTACGTCAAAGATCGTCTGCGCGACATCGTGAAGGATCAGGATCTGAGCCGGTTCATTCTGTAGCGAGCCAATAGATGGCGGCCAACAGCGAGCAGCTATTCGCTGCTGGCTATGAGTTTGGAGCTCAGTGATGAACAAACTCATCAAAAAGGCCAACATTCTCGTCGAGGCCTTGCCATACATCCGCACGTTCGCCGGCAAGACCATCGTGATCAAGTACGGCGGCAAGGCCATGACGGAGGATGCGCTGAAGGACCGCTTCGCGCTGGACGTAGTCCTGCTCAAGTACGTGGGACTCAACCCGGTCGTCGTGCACGGCGGAGGACCGCAGATCAACAAGATGCTGGACACGCTGGGCCTGGAAGCCAAGTTCCGCCACGGCGTGCGGATCACCGACCGGGCGACAATGGACATCGTGGAGATGGTGTTGGGGGGCAAGATCAACAAAGAGATCGTCGCGCTCATCAATCAACACGGCGGGCGGGCCGTCGGACTGACCGGCAAGGACGGCGATCTCATCCATGCCAAGCCGCTAACCGTGAAAGCCTGGGCCGAAAGCATCGGGACGGAACACGACGGCTCACCGGATGAGGACTTCGGGTTGGTGGGCGATATCCAATCGGTCAACCCGCGCGTCATTGAAAGGCTTCAGCAGGACCATTTCATCCCGGTCATCGCGCCGATCGGCACCGACCGCACCGGCAACACGTACAACATCAACGCCGACCTGGTGGCCGGAGCGGTAGCGGCTGCGCTCAAGGCGGAAAAGCTGCTGGTGCTGACCGATGTCAAGGGCATCCGCGATGCCAAGGGCCGTCATGTCTCCACGCTGTCGCGCAAGGACATGCAACGGATGGTGAAGAAAGGCGCGATCGGCGAGGGCATGTTGCCCAAAGTCCATGCCTGTCTGACGGCGCTTGACGGCGGCGTCCGCAAGGCGCACATCATCGACGGCCGCATACCCCATGCGATCCTCCTCGAAGTGTTTACGGACAAAGGCATCGGGACAGAGATCGTCTCGTAGGCGACAGCCGTGCGCCAGATCCTTGCCGCGACATGTCCGACTCCATCGCCCGGCTGACCGCTCACCTCCAGGCCCTTGTCGGCGAGCGTCATCCTGAGACTTCGCCGGCCGCGCTGCGCCAAGCCGAACAGTATCTCCGAGACCAGTTCACCGCGTTGGGTTTCGAAGTCGCCGCACACGAGTTCGAGGCGCCCGGCGGGACGTATCGGAATGTGATCGCAACGTGTCTGCCACTGACTGCGTCGGTCAGGAGCAAACCACCGCTCATCCTCGCGGCCCACTTCGACACGGTAACCGGCTCGCCCGGCGCCGACGACAACGCCAGCGGCCTGGCGGTGCTGCTCGAAGTCGCCCGCCGACTCCGGGAGATCCCGCTTGGTCGACCTGTTCGATTCATCGCCTTCAATCTGGAAGAGCAAGATCCATCTGCCGGGAGGCAGGGCTTGCTCGGGAGTCTGGCCTATGCCGCCCATCTAAGAGCGACCGGCCAAACCGTGCTCGGCGCGATCGTGTTGGAATGCGTCGGCTATGCCCGCTTTGAGGAAGGAACGCAACAGATCCCGCCCGGCGTTCCGATCGCCGTGCCATCGACGGGCAATTTCCTGGGCGTCGTTGGCAACGTCGCCTCGGCCAGCCTCATCGATGCTGTCGAGAAAGCTGCGCAGGCGCATGTTCCTGTGATTTCACTGGAGGTCCCCGGCAACGGCGAGCTGCTTCCCGACACCAGGCGCAGCGACCACGCCGCCTTCTGGCACCATGGCTACCCCGCCGTCATGCTCACCGACACCGCCGACTTCCGGAATCCTCATTACCATCAACCGACGGATACCATTGCGACGGTGAATCTCAACTTCATGGCTAAGGTTCTCGAAGGCGTTACAGCAGCGACCAAAACCTTGGCTGAGGCCAAGGGACCGGCATGAGGTCGGCAGTACCCCTAAACAAAAAGGGGTCGCCTAAACAAAAAGGGGTCGGGAGTCATTCTTGGTCGCTAAAATGACTCCCGACCCCTTTTTGATCTCCATACGCTTGACGTATACTTGACCTATCGTCTCATTGGATCCTTTTCATGAGAAGCACAACGGGCAACTTCCGTTCCGAAACTGTCCGGACCATCCGCCGCATCTTTGATGCACTCGACTATTCGACCCTCGGTCGCGTGTACTGCGACGAGGGCGGGGACGAGTTCTGGAAAGCCAAGCGCGGGCCGTGTCGGCGGCTGGGGATCAAGCTGGCCAAGGCACTGATGGGGCGGCTGAAACCGGGCGGACGGAGTCTCTACGTCGGCGCTGGGGTGGCGGAAATCCCCGCGCTGGCAATGGAGACGCTGGAACTGGGACGTCAGGTCACAGCCTATAATTTGCGGGCCGACGAAGTCGCGGTGCTGAACCACGCCTGCAAGGGATTGCCCTTCGAGTTGGCGGCAGCCGATGCGGGGACGGCGCCGGGCATGTTCGACCATCTCTGGATCGTGAGCGTGTTGAACGACCCAGAACGGTTTCCCCATCTGGCCGCGCTTTCCTATGGCCGAGCCGATCCTGTCACATTCGATCCGAAGACATTTGCGGACGAGCGCCGCATTGTGAGGATGTTAGCTGGCCGGTGTCTACGTAAGCTTACGCTCCCCGCGCTGGTCACAACCTCAACAGAGGAGTTGGTCTGGATCGCCGAATGGTGTCACCGGCGAGGCATTCCCTACCGAGTCGGGGCCGAACGGTATCCTACGGCGACCGTGGGCGATCCGGTGTGCTTTGTCCTCATCGGTCAAGCGCTCACCCGCAAGTGACGCCCCCTTGAAAAGGGATCGGGAATCTTTTTCATGCCCTTTCGCACGCATCCGCTACATGGCGGAACTATGGTGTGAACCTCGCCATAGTGCTCTTCTTGAGCACAGACACCGATACGTCTCGCTAGCATGAACAGTAGCACAGCAACTTAGAAAAGACTCCCGACCCCTTTTGTAGTGGCCCGGGACCGGTTTCAGATCTTGAACCCAGCCTTTTCCTTCGCCGGATCGGCCATGTATTGGTATTGGCGGGCATAGCGCACGTAGTTCTGCGCCGATTCTCTGATCCAGGCCAATTCCTGCTCAGTGACCGGTCGCTTGATCTTGGCCGGCGAGCCAAGAATCAGACTCTTGGGCGGCACAACCGTGCCCTCAGTCACCAGTGCACCGGCGCCAACGACCGAATCCTCGCCGATCACTGCGCCGTCCATGATGATCGCGCCCATGCCAACCAGCACTCGGTCTTTGATCGTGCAGCCGTGCAAGACCACGTGATGGCCGATGGTCACGTCGTCGCCGATGAGGAGCGGCGCCGTGTCATGGGTAACGTGGAGCATACAGAGGTCCTGGACGTTGGTCCGGTGCCCGATACGAATGTAGTTCACGTCACCACGGATCACGGCATGAAACCACACACTGCACTCCTCGCCCATCGCCACGTCGCCTATGACGACGGCCGTCTCTTCGATGAAGCAGGACTTCGGGATCGTCGGCTTGATGCCTTGGAAGGCACGGATCATGCCGACACTGTAGGGGATAAGAAGCGGCAATGGCAAGCCCGGACCGGCTTGTCGTTGACAGGCTTTTCACACGTCCCGTAGACTGACGGACTATGTCGCGCAAAACGCTCCCCATGGCCGGCGAAACACGGAGGCTCTCTCTTCCTTCCCTTTCCTTCAAAAAGGGAAAGGGGGAGAGGGCGAAAAAGGCGAAGACCACGGTCGGCTTTGTGAATCTGGGCTGCTCCAAGAACCAGGTGGATTCCGAAATCATGCTCGGCTTACTCCTAGCGAACGGCTTCGAACTGACCACCGACGCGGAAAAAGCCGAGGTGGTGATTATCAACACCTGCGGCTTCATCGAAGAAGCTAAACAGGAATCCATCAACGCCATCATTGAACATGGCTTATTGAAACAGTCCGGCTCCTGCCGCGTCCTGATCGCCGCCGGTTGTCTGGCCCAGCGCTACCAGGGCGAACTGCTCAAGGAGCTGCCGGAACTGGACGCAGTGGTAGGGACCGGCGAGTTTGGCAAGATCGCCGACATCTGCCGCGATTTGCTCGCGCCCAAGAAACGGCACCAGCGGCTCTGGATCAGCCAGCCCCCCTACCTCTACGACGACCTGGTGCCGCGGCTCAGACTCGGCGCGCGCCATAGCGCCTATATCAAGATCGCCGAAGGCTGCAATCGCAACTGCACCTTTTGCGCGATCCCACTCATGCGCGGCAAGCAGCGCAGCCGGCCGATCGCCTCCATCGTCGCGGAGGCGCGCCGTCTAGTCGACGAAGGAGTGAAAGAACTGAACCTCATTTCACAGGACACCATCAACTACGGAGTGGACTTGGGCCTGCGCCAGGGGCTCGTGACGTTGCTCCGCGAGTTGGTCACGGTCAAGGGCCTCCGCTGGATCAGGCCATTCTATCTCTATCCGCAACAGGTGTCCGACGAACTGCTGGACCTCTATGCGGGCGAGGAGCGGATCGCCAAGTACATCGACATGCCACTCCAGCACATCAACGATGCCCTGCTCAAGGCCATGCACCGGCTGGGCGACCGGGCAGCGATCGAGCGAGTGGTCGAGCGCATCAGAACCCGCGTGCCCGGTGTGACCTTCCGCACGGCCTTCATCGTGGGCTTTCCCGGCGAGACCGACAAGGCCTTTGAGGAACTCAAAACCTTCGTGGAACAGGCCCACTTCGACCGGGTGGCGGTGTTTTGCTACTCCGACGAAGAGGGCACGCCGGCGGCGGAGCTTAGCGACAAAGTCGATCGCTCCGCGATGGAAAACCGGCGCAACGAGTTGCTGGCCATTCAGGAGTCGATCGCCTCGACAAAAAGCCGTGCGCTAATTGGGCGTTCGTTGGAGGTGCTCGTGGACGGGCCGTCGGAAGAAACGGATCTTCTGCTCGAGGGCCGGCACGAAGGCCAGGCCCCGGACATCGACGGTGTGGTGTACATCAACGATGTGTCGGACAGTCTCGCCGGCCGCCCCCTACCCCGATCGGGCGACTTCATTACGGTCGAAATCACCGACGCCGCAACATACGATCTGGTCGGACGGATCGTAGCCTGACAACCCGTTCTCGTCGCGCGGCTGTCAACGATCTGTCACGCCTTGCGGGCACCGCGGAAGGAGATTCTTGACAGGTCATTCCGAATTCTGCATGATGCTGCAGGTCGGAGCGAGGGCGCATGCGCGACGTCTTGGTGGCGGTCGGTGGGCTCACGCCGCAAGTCGTAACGGAAACGCTGTGGGCGCTCCATCACCGCACCCCGCCGATTCATCCCGCTGAAGTCTGGATTCTGACCACCCAAGCTGGCCGCAAGGCTTGTCTCGAGAAGCTGCTCAGAGCGAATCGCGCACTGGCCCGCTTCATCCGCGAGTATCGGCCGAAGCCGATGCCGCGCTGTCAGGCTTCCCACGTCATCATCCTGAAGGGAGCGGACGGCAAGCCCCTTGATGACGTCCGCTCCGAGCGGGACAACCAGGCCATCGCGGATCAGCTCGCCGAGTTCATCAGGAAGCAGGTGGAACGGTCGGACGTTCGTCTCCACTGTTCGGTGGCCGGCGGACGGAAGACGATGGGGGTGCTGCTTGCCAGCGCGCTGCAGCTGTTTGGCCGGGCCGAGGACCGGCTCTACCATGTGCTGGTGTCGCCGGAATTCGAGTCCATCGAGGAGTTTTTCTTCCCTCCCAGGCGACCGCGATGGCTTACCGACAAAAACGGCCGCCGCCTCCTTACTAGCCAGGCCAGTATCGAGTTGGCCGAGCTGCCCTACGTGCGGTTGCGCGGGCTAATGGCACAGGCACCGCCGATCGCCGCCACGTCATTTGGAAAGTTGGTGACACTCGCCAACCAACGGCTCAGCCTGTGGCATGATCCTGACCCTCTCTATCTCGACGGCCGGGCCAAACGGATTTGGATCGGCAACCGTCCCTTGCCGCTCACCCCCGCCATGATGACGCTCTATCGAGCCTTGATCCGGACCAAGCTGGATCATTGCAGCCGTCCAGACCTCCGAACCTGCGGGGATTGCACCGACTGTTACGTGCCGTTCACCAAAGTGACCTGGGACACATCCAAAGCCCTCCTTGAAGAACGAGGAGCCGGCACGCTATTGCCCAAGGCCAAAGGTCCGGATGATGCGCCAGAGCAATTCCGCTCGCTGGTGAGCAAACTGAACAAGAAATTGGACGACGCCATCGGCCTGACCGGCAGCCCAAATCCCTACCGAGTTCGCTCGGCCGGTCCCAAGAAAGACACCGTCTATGGCCTCGCGCTTGACAAGACGAAGCTCAGGGTTGGTACGAGAACGGATGGTGAGTAAGCGCCGCTTCAGCGGCAGAGTGGAGTGATAAGGTCCAAGACCGATCGAGCGGTGGCGAGGGACGTTTCGGCATGGATCCGCTGCGGCATACCGGAGGGAAGGAGACCGGGCAGGGCATCGGGATACCGGGTCGGCACGTAGAACTGATCGAGTTCCCGCAGGGCATCCATCAAGGTTGCCAAGTGGGCGCGGCTCTCGTCAGGAAGCCGATTCATCAAGTCCACGAGCGCATGTGTCCGTGGCATCACCTCACCACGCCACGCAAACAGCGCCTTCAACGCTTTCTCAGCACACTGTTGCGCACGGAAGCATGCTTGATTGAACAACCTGTCCTGGAGGGCGAGTTCCGCCATGCGAAGATCCTCAGCGGCAAATGTCAGCCAACGAGTCGCATCCTCCTGTGGATGTAAGGGCATAACGGCTCCCTTTTTCAGGATTTCTTCCCGAAAGAATGGGCGGTGCAGGCAGGCGGCCGCCTCTTCAGGGGTGTAGGCCAGAAACTGGACGCCGACCTGCGGACGCGTCACAGTTGCTAGTCTGGCTGACCGAGACACGAACGGCTCCGAGGAGCGCATGAGGACGAAGAGATCAAGGTCGCTCCACTCATGAACACGCCCGGTCGCCACGGAGCCAAACACGCGGAGTTGAAGCACAGTGGGATCCTCGGCCAACACCTGCCGAATGCGTTCGAGTTCCTGGCGCAACCGTGTATGGCGGTCGCTGGCCTCAAGAGGAGTTGCCTGTGCCATCGTGTCTCCTGGACTCTCCCAAATCCAGCGGAAACCTAGCACAACCCCTCGCATCCGGCAACGTTTCCGCTCTGGACCGGAAGGCGGAGGATTGTTAAAACGGTGGCGAGAAACAGGAGCGGGCAACAGCCATGATTCTCATCAATACGGTCGGCACTTCGGTTTTAACAGCTTGGAAGGAGTTCGGCGATCGCTATGACGAAGCCCATCGCGCCCGCTTAGTGGCAGCCCTCAAAGGTCTTGACCAGTCGGATAAGCGGCTCGGCGCAGAATTGACCTCGATCCAGTCCCTGATGAAGCAGGGAGTGGTCTCTCCAGGAGACCGACTGGTCTTCCTCGTCTCCGATACGCGGGAGGGAGCCTGCGTCGGCGACGTGTTGGCGAACATTGGTGAACATTGGGGATTCAACACCGAGTCGCATGTGATCAAAAAGCTGCAAGGCGACGATCCCAAGGCCTTCGCCCAGGGGCTGCGCAATCTGGTCAAGAAAATCGCGGAACTGTACCGAAACGCGTCCGGACCGGTCGCCATCAACGCTACCGGCGGCTACAAGGCGCAGATTTCCTTTGCCGGGCTGATCGGTCAAGTCTTTGGCCTGCCGGTCTATTACCAATTTGAATCCTTTCCCGCCGCTATTGAGCTGCCGGCCCTACCGGTCTCGTTTGCCTTCGACGACTGGCTGGCCTATCGTCATGTGCTGGAGGCGCTCGACGAAGGCGAAGCCGGCGAGTTGCTCAAGGCCGACGATTCGCGCATCAAATCCCTGCCAGAGAAGCTGCGCGTCCTCGTGGATACGAGCCAAGGCCTGGCCACCTTGAGCGCCCTCGGTGCTCTCTACCACGAAGGCTTCCGCGAGCGGTTCCGTGCCCAGGCACAGGCCTTGTTGCCCAAGGCATCGGGGATCGCACCGGCTGACAAGAAAGTGACCTACGAAGACGGCAACGCCGGCAGGCACCGTGGCCTGGCCGACTGGCTGGAGCGCATCCGGGCCGTGCCCTATGTGACGAGGATCGAGACGTTCTACTACAACCCGCGCCTGCCGGGCCGCTCGACCGTGGAGCCCGATCCCGCCCATGGCGACCGCGTGATCGCGATCTACGCGACCCACGACGCCACGACCAAAGCCTACGTGTTCCTGTCTGAAAACGATCCGAAGAAAGCCCAGGCCGCGGCCGCGGACCTGGCGGAGAGGCTCCGATGACCATGTCCACCATTCAATGCCCGACGTGCGGCGCCACGATTCCCCTCACTGAGGCGTTGATGACCCAAGTCCGCGCGACCGTGGAAACGGACGTGAAGCGCCAGTACGAAGTCCAGCTCCAGTCTGCCGTCAAACAGGCCGAGAGCCGGGCCAAGGAGCAGAGCGAGCGAGACCTTCGGCTGCTGCGTGAGCAGCTTGCCGAACAACAGCGGAAGACGCGGGAAGCGCAGGAGGCCGAATTGGCCTTGCGGAAGGAGAAAGCCGCGCTCGAAGAGCGGGCCCGCGAGCTGGACCTCGAAGTGGCACGCCGCGTGGACGCCGAAAAGCAGAAGCTGGAAGAGCAGATCCGCCGCTCGGCGACCGAGGAGCAGGCGCTCAAGCTCAGGGAGAAAGACAAGCAGATCGACGACCTCAAGGCGCTGCTCGAAGAGGCCCGCCGCAAGAGCGAACAGGGGTCGCAGGAGCGGCAGGGCGAGGTGCTCGAGCTCGATCTGGAAACCGCGCTGGCGCGGGCATTTCCCCATGACGCGATTCGGCCGGTGCCCAAGGGCATGCGCGGCGCCGACGTGATCCAAGAGGTACGCGACGGAAGCCTGCGGCCCTGCGGGAGCATCATCTGGGAGACCAAGAACACCAAGGCCTGGAGTCCCGCATGGCTGGCCAAGCTGAAGGACGACCAGCGCGCGGCCGGCGCCGGCGTCGCCGTCCTGGTGTCCGTCACACTCCCCGAAGACGTCCGACCCTTCAAGCTCGTGGACGGCGTGTGGGTGACGAGCCTCTCCTGCTACCTGCCGCTGGCCGTCGCGCTGCGCGAGCAACTGCTCCGTGTCGCCTTCGCCCAGGCTGCCGCCCAAGGGATGAGCGAAAACATGGAGGCCTTGTACCGCTACCTCTCCAGCGACGAGTTCCGCCACCGGGTCGAGGCGCTGATGGAGACCTTCGCGGCCATGCAGGCGCAGTTGGCCAAGGAGCGAACGGCCATGGAAAAGCTCTGGAACGAGCGGGCCAAGCAGATCGAACGACTGGTGACGAACACGGCCGGGATGTACGGGGCGATCCGCGGCGCCATCGGCGGCCAGTTGCCGGAGATTCCTGCGCTGGACCTCGAGGCCTTGCCCCAACCGGAGGAGCCGACATGAGCGCGGCACAGTTGCCCGAGTCTCTCCGTCCCTATTTTTGGGATATGGACTTCGACCGATTGGATCCCGTCTCGCACGGACGATTCATCGCCGAGCGGCTGATGGAGAAAACGACACCGGAAACGTTCCGGTGGCTGATGGAGCATTACCCGCCGGCGACCCTTCGGGAAATCGCTCAGCAGAGCCGTCGGCTGCCGATGCGGGACCGGAATTTCTGGAGGCTGTATCTTGCTCAGGCTTGAGGCGCTGACTCCCGAGGCGCGGGAACTGTCACCGGCATTGTGCGCGGCCCTGGAGGGGACCGAGTTTGTGCTCGCCGGTGGAACGGGACTCGCGCTGCAACTGGGCCACCGGATCTCGGTGGATTTCGACTGGTTCTGCCGGCCCGACGTCTTCCCCTCCGGTCTGGCGGGCCGGTTGAGTGCGCTCAGACGCCCGATCACCATGCTGCAGGATCGGACCGATACCGTGGAATGTCTGCTGGCGACCGTGCGTTGCACATTCATTGCCTTCCAGCCGGCCTTTGGGCCGCCCGTCGAGCGATGGCACGGGAGGCCCATCGCACCGATCGAGGACATCGGCGCCATGAAGCTCGTCGCGGTGAGCCAACGCGGCGCCAAGAAGGATTTCTACGACCTGTATGCGATCCTCCAAGAACGGCCGCTTGCCCGAATCGCCGAACGACTCCGGGCGATGTACACCGACCCACCGCCCAACCCGGCCCACATCGCCAAGTCGTTGGTCGATTTCCACGACGCGGAGCAAGATCCCGAACCGCGATTGTTAATGCCGACCACGTGGGAGACGGTCGCTCGGTTCTTCACCGAACACACCAAGGCCCACACGACCACCCTCATGGAGGTCTTCGCGTGAAGAGGAGCGAAGCAAGGGGGATGCCGACGCAGCGGTTCGGATGCCGCGTGTGGCAACGTTGCCAGGCTGGACAAGACCGAGCGCAATCAGTACAGAAGAACCCCAACGGAAGCAATAAGGACCGCGAACCATGGCCCCGATGACGACTCTCATCTACACCGTGCGATTCCTCACCCCGGCCTTTCTCGGCAACGCCGAGCAGAATGGCCGGTGGCGATATGGCCTAGTGCCGACTCCCATGCGGTGCCCATGAATCTCAGAAAGGTACTCCGACGACTCAGTGAAGGGCACCTCAACAACGTTGCCTTTAACGACATGCGAACACTTATCGAGGCATTTGGCTTTGAACTCAAGCGGGTCAGCGGCAGTCATCACATCTTTGCCCATCCCGCCATCGCCGAACTGGTCAATCTGCAGGAGGTAGGCGGAGAAGCCAAGCCCTATCAGATTCGCCAATTCCTGCGACTGGTCGAGCGGTACAATCTCCGGCTGGAGGACAACCATGAGCGACTACCACATCAACATCTTTTATAGCGAAGAAGACGGGGGCTACATCGCGGACATCCCGGATCTGGAATCCTGCTCCGCCTTCGGCCGTACGCCGGAAGAAGCCTTGGCCCAAGTTGAGCAAGCCAAGGCGGCTTGGTTGGACGCGGCCCGCGCCGCCGGTAAGCCGATCCCTGCGCCACGCTACCGGCCGGCAATCTATCAAGCCAGCCGCTAGCCTCGCGCCCAAGGGACTCCAATATGACGACACTCACCTACACCGTCCAATTCCTCACCCCGGCCTTTCTGGGCGACGCCGAGCAGAATGGCCGGTGGCGGACCCCGCCGTTCAAGGCGCTGTTGCGGCAGTGGTGGCGGGTGGTGTACGCGGCCGACCACAACTTCAATGTGAATATAGAGGAAATGAGGCGCGAAGAGGGGCTCTTGTTCGGCAATGCGTGGCTCTCTCATCGCGTGAACGATCGCGAGGTTGCCGATCACTGCAAGAGTCTCGTGCGGCTGCGGCTGGAGAACGTAGATGGTTCTCCTTCGGAAGGGTGGGCTCGGGGCACGCAAAAGGGTGTTGCCCCGTTGCCGACGGGCCTTCAGACCAGTTATGCCTGGTTCGGCCTGGTGAAGCGTGGTGGCGGACTGCCCGACAGGACTGCGATAAAGCCCAGTATCCCTGAAGGAAAGCGGAGGTTGCACCTGGTGCTTCCAGAATCTCACGGGGGCTGGATCGAGCTAACCGTCCGATTGATCCACACATTCGGCCAGGTAGGTACTCGCTCCCGGGGTGGATGGGGAAGTCTCGAATTTCAAGGGCTCACGTCCCTCGAAGGCGAAGACCTCTCGCGTTTTGCCAGATCGCTTCAGGAGTGTCTTAACTCTGATTGGGCCATGTCGCTTGCTCAGGATCAGAAAGGCCTCTGTATGTGGGAGAGCACCACTGGTTACGAGACCTGGGAGAAGGCCATGCAGAAAATTGCTGAGGAACGAAAACGTGTTCGGACTGAGCTCAGATCCTGTAAGGGGAAAGACCTTCGCATAGCCCTCGGCTTTGCCGGAGATGGTCGTATGCCAAGTCCGCTACGGTGGAAAATCTTCTCTCGTGGAAACGGCAAGCTTGGCCTCCGCGTGTTCGCGATGCCACACCGGTTGCCAGCCGACAGTGGCCGCACAATGTCCCCGGATGATCTACAAACGGCTTGGAACACGGTCTTGAGCGCAGTCGATCAGTCCTCAGTTGTAAAAAGAATCAACGCAGGGGTCCATCGGTGAACCATTCCGAGATCTGGCAGACTAAGCTCGCCGCCCGCCTGCACGATCCAGCGGAAAAGGCCCTCGTGCTGCTGCGTGACCCCGCCGGTCATGAGGGGGGCAGTATCGTGGAAGTCGGCAAGGCGCTCGGGTTCCCCACCCACCTTGTCCAACGCCGAGATGGCTCGACTGTAGAGAAACTGAAACTGGCCGAGGCGATGGAACGGATCGTCGAGCAAGCGGACCACTGGGCGGCGGCGGCCGACCGGGCACAGTTCCCCAAGGATACCAACGAGCGGTTTGTTGAGTGGGCGCAGGTGCGGTTTGCCGACCAGGGCGAACTGGTGCATCCACTCTCGGGCGAACGCTTCGAGGTCCGGAACATCGGCCAGCAGATCCTGGCTGAACACATCAAGGCTGTGAGCAGCGATTTCTTTGAGCGATTGGTCCACACCAAGCCAGACGACTCTCCCGATTATCGGCTGACTGCTCTGGCCTTTTGGCGATTCGGCCCAGAATTGGGGAAAGAACTTCAAGGCATCGGCCCCCTGTGGAATCTGCTTCCAGCCGATACCCGCACACCGGACCACACCATCTGGCAACATCTGGATTTGACCTCCGCTCTGGCCGGCGCAATGGCCAGCGGCGGTCGGCCGGCCCTGCTCACCCTCTCGATCGGACCGGTCCAAGACTTTATTGCCGCAGCCCGTTCGACCTCTGACCTGTGGGCCAGCTCGCATTTCCTTTCCACGCTCGCCTGGCAGGCCATGAAGGAGGTCGCAACCGCCTACGGTCCTGACGCCATTCTGTTTCCCCAGCTTCGCGGGGTCCCGGTGGTGGATCTCTGGCTGATTGACGAGGGCGTTCGGGCCGAGCTCTTTGGGAACGCAGATTGGAACGACACGAATACGGACTATAACCCGCTTTTCGTCGCCGCCCTTCCCAACAAGTTTGTGGCCCTTGTTCCAGAAGGGGAAGCAGCGAGGTTGGCAAACCACATCCGGGAGCACCTGCACCGATGGGTGCAGGACGAAGCCCGTGCCATGCTCGACCGCCTGCTAGAAGAGATTGGCGAGCAGCCGCAGGGCCAACACTGCTATCGGCAGCTCGAAGAGCAGCTCCGTGACTTTCCCGAGGTCCATTGGTCCATCGCGCCATGGTCAGAGGCCGCACAAGCCGAATCGCATCTCCAAACGTTTTGCCCAGTTGGTGAGCGACCAACATTCTTTGACAGTACAGCCTGGAAGGTCCTCACAAAGCCGATCCAACCCCAGCAAGGATGGCGGTTTTGGGAGCCGAACGACGGCATCCTGTATCCAGTCATTCACGAACTGGGCGAACGCGCCTTGGCCTCCGCCAAAAGCGCGCGCCCCTTCTCCCAACTCATGCAACGCGGGTATCGTGATTCGCTGACGGGCGAATACGAATGGCTCACGTTCGATGAACGTCAATTGACCGGAGGGTCCCCGCGTCGGCGCACCGACACGTTGTGGGCAAAGGTGGC
The DNA here is from genome assembly GCF_976986435.1 of Nitrospira calida. Lineage (NCBI taxonomy): Bacteria > Pseudomonadati > Nitrospirota > Nitrospiria > Nitrospirales > Nitrospiraceae > Nitrospira > Nitrospira calida. The sequence continues at coordinate 428,681 of NZ_OZ335950.1, read as the reverse complement.
GAGCGCCAAGCCATCGTGGGCCAAGAAAGGAGAGCACCTGTCGGCCTTTGGCCTCATCAAGCGCCTGTGGCCGGAGCGATTCACGGAGATCGTCAAAGGTAGCCGATGGTGTAACGGGCTTGCCGAGAAACCCGATCTGAGCCGCTACGTCGTCTCAACTCATGTGATGGCCCTGGCCCCCTCGCTCGAACGGTTGATAGAAGAAGGGCCTGCCTTCCGTTGTCTGAATGATTCCACAGAGCGCGAGAAGGCCCGTGAGGCGTTCGACTGGCTGAGGGACCAAACCCAAGGACTGAAACGGCCCGCCCTTCCAAGACGACTTATGCGGAAGGAGTTGCGCGAGCGTGAGTGGTGGGATGTCGCCACACGCCTCCCCGCTCTCATTGAACAGGAGCGAGCGCGGGCCGAGGATGAACAGGAAGACGCTTCGATCGCCAAAGTGGTTGCACGGATCGAGACAGCCATTGGCTATCCAACCGAACGTTATTATGGCCTGTTGCTCATGGACGGTGATCGCCTCGGCGCGTGGCTCTCGGGCGAACCGGCTCTGACCTACGGACAGGTGTTTCACTCAAAAGTGGCCGCAGGTCTACGGGGTTACGACCAGCAAGACCTGCAGCAATACCTGGCAGCTGCTCGACCGACCTCGCCGGCCCGCCACATGGCCATCTCCTCCGCCTTGAACGGCTTCGCCCTTGATCTGGTACGGCACGTGGTTGAAGAAGAGTGTCTCGGCAAGGTGCTCTACGCGGGCGGCGACGATGTCATGGCCATGGTCTGTGTCCGAGACATCCTCACTACCATGGCCCTGTTGCGACTCTCTTATTCGGGAGGTGTCCAAGACGGACAGCCGATGCCGAGCCTCAAGACCGGGTTAGACCTCAAACGGGGATTCGTCCAGTTGCGAAGTCGGCTCTATCAGGTCATGGGCACGAAAGCCACGGCCTCCTGTGGCGCGGTGATCGCCCATCATCAGGCGCCGCTGGCGATGGTGCTGCGCGAGTTGCGGACAGCGGAGCAGCGGGCGAAGAAAGAGGGGGGCCGCGATGCCTTCTCGATTACAGTGATCAAACGCTCGGGCGGGATCCTCACATTCACCGCCAAGTGGGGCGAGCCGATGGATGTGCTACTGGCCTTGCGGAATTTCCTGGCTGAGCCGGCCGTGTCGCGTCGCGCGGTGTACAACAGCCTGACATGGCTGAAAGACCTTCCACCCGACGCCTCGGCCGACATGCTGGAGAATTTGCTGGCCTATCAATTCAAGCGGCAGACGGCCGGCGAGACTGCATGGCACACGCACAACGGCTCGACCCTGTGCCAGCGGATCGCCGAGCTGGGCTGCCAGGAGCACGATCGACTCGACTGGCTTTCACGCTTCATGGGCGTGGCGGAGTTTCTCGCACGAGAAGCCCGGGTGTAACAGGACAGGACCATGGTTGCAACGGCCACACGACAGACACTGTTCATTGAACCGCTGGACGTGCTGATCCTGCGAGGCAACAAGCTTTTCGGCGATCCAGGCAGTTTCGGCGAATCGTTGGTGCCGCCCTGGCCCTCCGTCGCAGCAGGGGCCATTCGCTCGGCGCTGCTCGCGCATAAGGGAGTGGACCTTCGGGCCTTTGCGAGCGGGCAGGTGCAGGACCCCGAACTGGGCACCCCGCAGCAGCCAGGGTCATTTCGGGTGGTGAATTTTCGGCTCGCGCGCCGGTTCGCCGATGGGCGGGTGGACTCTCTCTGCGCACCACCAGCCGATCTGGTTATTCGGCGCAAGGATGGAGGCGTGCTCGAATGTGTGCGGGTTCAACCTAGGGAGCTGCCGGCCGGCATCCAGTCCTCGGCTGTGACCAAGCTGCATGCCGTACTGCCCGAACGGGAACGATCGAAACCGGAGGGTGGCTACTGGCTCACACATGAGGGGTGGGTGGCCTATCTCAAGGGAAATGATCTCGATATGAACAGCCACCTGGTTCGGAGCAGCGACCTCTGGGCGCTCGACACTCGTGTCGGTGTAGGACTGGATCCGGCAAAACGAAGCGCGGCCGAGGGCAAGCTCTTCACGGTGCAGGCCGTGGCGATGCGCAAGCAGCACCATGCGAACGGCCGCGACCATGACGTGGGGTTTCTCGCCGAGGTTGAGGGAGCGACAATTCCCAATGAACTGATGCTGCGCTTCGGCGGTGACGGGCGAGCCGCGCGCGCCAGCCTGCTCGACTCAGTGCCGAGCGAGCCGGACCTGACCGAACCGATCGTGAAGGCGCGCCGGTGCCGCTTGATTCTCACCAGCCCCGGCATCTTTCCCGGCGGGTGGCTTCCGACTGGTGCCACGCAAAACGACACCGGCGAGATCCGCTTCGCACTCCATGGGGTCCTGGCCCGGCTCGTCTGTGCCGCCGTGCCACGTTGTGAGGTCGTCTCGGGCTGGGACCTCGCCAAGTGGCAACCCAAGCCGGCAAAGCGAGTGGCCCCGACAGGATCGGTCTATTGGCTGGATGAACTCGAAGCCACCCCCGCGCAGCTTCGGAACCTTGTTGCGCGGGGACTCTGGAGCGATCCACCAGAGGATGCCGCCCAGCGCGCCGAAGGCTTCAACCGCTTCACCTGGGGACTCTGGCCATGAGACCGTTACCACACCGTCCGGACGGGATATTGCTGAATCGCCCGGTCCGGCGTACAGACCACCAGCCCATGAGCGATGGCTTGGCAAATCAAGATCCGGTCGAAGGGATCGCGATGGATTGGTGGCAGCTTGGGAAGTTGGGTCACTGCCTCCTCGGTGATCGGCAGCGAATCGAGCCCATGACGCTCACGCTGCACCACCAGGTGTGCTGTTCCAGAGACACCGCCACATGAAGCTCCAATCGTCCCAATCGGTGCTTGATCAGCACCTCCCACAGCGACGCCGCGCTGACGTAGACCACATGGGCCGGATGTTGAATGGCCTCTCGGGCCACGGCGGACAGTGCCGAGTCACCCGTGATCAACCAGAGAAACGTACAGGTATCCAGCAGGAGGTTCACGCCTCCTGCCCTTCGAATGAGGCGAGGATTTCCTCTGGCAGCGGCTCAAAGAAACTGGGAGGAATCGAGATGGTCCCCTTGGCCAATCCGATGGGGCGCGGTTCGGCCAACCTTGAAGGAGGAACCGGCTTCAGCTCGGCCACCGGCTTGTTGCGGCGGCAGATCACGACGGTTTCGCCCGCCTCGACCCGATCGAGCAGTTCGGAGAGATGGGCCTTGGCCTCATGGAGATTGACGAACTTGGACATGGTCAGAGAATAGGTCATAAACCTGGTCAAGTCAAGGAGAGCGGACGATGTTTGAGCAACGAGCCATTCTCTTTCTCTATGCTGTGAGTCCGGTGCACATGGGGGCAGGTCAAGCCATCGGCGTGATTGATAACCCCATCCAGCGTGAACGTCACACGGGACATCCCTGCTTTGCCGGCAGCGGTATCAAGGGCGCGGTGCGGCATGGGTTCGAGGCGATAGGGGGCGACGGCCATCTCATCGAGGTCCTCTTTGGCCCTGAATCCGGCAGCGACAACCTCCACGCCGGTGCCGTGAGCTTCGGTGATGCGCAGCTGGTCGCCTTTCCGGTGCGGAGCCTCAAAGGTGGGTACGTCTATGCCACCTGCCCGCAGGCCCTAGCCCGCACCCGACGCCTCATGGAGGCGACCGGCCTTTCGGTGACATGGCTGGACTTCCCACCAGTCAACGAAGGCGAGTGTGTGGTAGCCAACTCCTCACTGCTCTCCCAGCGGAAGATCAACGGGCAGCCTGCCGATGTCTTGCACCTGGAGGCCTTCGAGTACCTGGCGAAGGAGAAAGACAGCCAGGCCCTGAAGACTATCGCCCGTGACTTGGCGGAAAAGGCCATCCCCGACGGCAACGGCTACAAATTTTTTGCCGATAAGCTGAAGACCGACCTCGTGGTCCTGTCCGACACCGACTTTGCCTATTTCGCCCAGCACGCGACCCTCGTCGAACCGCATGTTTGCATCAAAGAAGAGACCGGGACGGCCAAGGAGGGCGGGTTGTTTTACACAGAGAACCTGCCACCCGAGTCAATTCTGATTGCCCCCATCCTCGCGAGCCAGGTGCGCAACGGGAGCACGAAAGGCGACGCGGACTTCATGGATGCAGCAAACGTGATGTTGAAGATGACCACCGTGATCAACGGCAAACTGCTACAGATCGGCGGGGATGCCACGACGGGCCGAGGGCTCGTGGTGACCCGTATCGTGGAGGGCAAGTAACATGGCAACCGTCACTAAGACGAACCAGCCGACCCGGCTCACGTTGGAGCAACAGCGCGCCCAGGATGCCTGGCGGTGCACAAAAGACTACAAGAAAGACCATGCCAACGTAGCCAAGAGCCTGCCGGCTTTGATCATGAACAGCGGGCTGATGCAGGTGCTGGCGTTCTGCCACGAAAAAGGGGATGCCTACGAAGTGGTCGCCCAGCAACTACGCGCCTGGCTCAACAAGCGGTTTAACGGTGTGGATCGCGACCCCGGGTTCGACGTCTTCATGCAAGATCTCATGAACGCGTCTCCACGTGATTTCCAAACCATCACCGCCGAAGCCTTCGCCTGGCTCAAGTGGCTGCGCCAGATGGCTTCGGCTCGCTCCCCGGACAAGACGGGCAAGTAAGGAAGGGCTGGTTACTCGATGGAGTGCAAGCGGTCATACACCGTGCGCGGGCTCACAAACCGGAGGCCATGGAGCGAGCCGAGCTCCAAGAGCGCTTGGTCGCCGGTGATGAACAGGGTGACCTCCGCGGCCAAGGCACAGGCGATGACGGGGCGGTCGTCGGGATCCGGTACGTCCGAGAGGGGAAGGGAGGAATGGGTGTCAGCCACCTCATGCCGGCGCAACCAGTCCAGTGCCGGGGTCAGATCCTCCTCAGGAACCTGGAACTTTTCGCGGGCGATCCGTGTGAACTCGGCCAAGACAGGTTCGCCAATAACCAGAGTGTGGCCCGTCAGCACCAACGTGTCGAGCAGACGAGCGCACAACCCGCTCCCAAACAGGCCGCTGAGCAGCACGTTGGTGTCGAGGAACACCCTCACGAAAACGCGCGCCAGAAGTCTTCGTCAGTCAGATAGCCCGCCCGCTCGGCAAAGGGCGTCAAGCGCCGGCGGGCCAGGCGCAACGCTTCCAACTCGGCGCCACGGCGTACCATCTCGCGTACCAGATCACTCTTACTGCGCTGGGTCAGTTGCGCCAGCCGGTTCAGTTCGGCGTCGAGTTCGTCATCCAGTGGAATGGTCAGATCTGTGGCCATGAAGCACCTCACGATTCTTATATTGGCCACTGTAGCACATTGGTAAGGAGCACGCCATGCCGATCGCCGCGGTGCCCAGGTACATCCAAGAAAACGATCCGGAGTTTTATTTGTCTTCGCCACCGGGGCATCGCTTCCTGCTGTACTTCCCTGCATGGGGCGAGAACGGAGAAACGAACCAGATCACTTGGGGAATGAAAGACCGCGTACCACGGATTGACAAGAGGACGAAGCAACAAAAGGTAGAGAAATCCGGTCCAGTATGGGAGGACGTCCCAAACGATCAGTTTGCCTGCACAATCGCGGCGTGCAAAACGCCGCAGTATGACGAGGAACGACCGAGAGCAAGAAAACCGAAGGCGGATTTAGGCTTGAAACCATGGATGCCGGTTATGGAATCACTGCTTGCTCGTCAGATGACGGCCGAGGACCGGATCACCCATGATTCGCTGCTCCGCCTCGAGGCCTGGGCCATCGCTCCCTTTACCACTGGCCTCGGCAACGAACATCCCCTCGAAAACGGCTTTGCCTTTCTCAATCCCTATGGGTTGCCCTATCTCCCGGGCAGCGGGGTCAAAGGCGTGCTGCGACAAGCGGCGCGCGAGCTGGCGTCGGGTGAGTGGAGAGAGACACACGGTTGGAGTGAAAGCCGGCACTATCGCATCAATGTCGGCTCCAAAAAAGATCCGCGCTGGCTCGACCTCTCCATGTTCGATGTCTTGTTTGGGCGCGAAACACCATCCGGGGAGTCCGACCATGTGCGCGGGACGCTATCCTTTTGGGACGTGATCCCGCAGATCCCGGGCGACAGCCTCATGGTCGAAATCATGACCCCGCACCAAAGCCACTACTATCAGCAAAAGGCCCAGGCAGGCAGTACGACCCCGCACGACTCCGGCCAGCCCAACCCGATCAGCTTTCTCACCGTGCCGCCGGGCTCGCGCTTCATCTTTTATGTCGTTTGTGACGAAAAACACCTGCGCCACTTGACGCAACACAGGGACCCGCATGCTCCCGACCTGCTCGCTCAAGGCGAGACCCACTGGAAGACGCTCCTCCACGCCGCCTTCCAACATGCCTTCCAGTGGCTCGGCTTTGGCGCCAAGACGGCGGTCGGCTATGGGGCGATGCAAGCTGAACCGGCCCCATCAACGCCGATGTCAGCCCAGAAAGGGACCACTCCCGCCGTTGAAACAAAGCCCAAACCAGCCGCTCCATCAATTCAGGCCAAGGAGGAGCAATGGGCCAACGTCACGCTCACCTACAACAAAGGCGGGGGTGGGGTGATCACCGTAACCGGTTCTGCCGGCAAGGCCGAAGCGCGAGGGCCCCAGGCTCAGGCCGTCCTGGAGACCCTGTCACCTGAGCAGGCCAAGCGGTTGGAGAAGAAAGGGAGCTTGCCCAACCTCACGGTGTTGGTCGTGATCGAGGGGAACCTGCGCACCGTGAAGGCTGTGGTGGAGGGGGCCTCGGCAAATTAAGCGAGGCCGTGCAGGCCATCGAGGACCCGGCTGTACGCGCCCAGGCCCTGGCCGACGTCGTGGCGCGGTGGAAGGAGAAGGGCCGGTGGGAGCAGACCACCGGCGGGGCCGCGAAAAAAGCCAAGGCAATCTACGAGCAATTGATCAGCCAAGGCCCGACTGCGTACCGGCACCCCAGTGATTGACTGGTAGCCACAAAGTGGCCACAATGACGCCACAAGCGAGGGAACGATGGCACAAGTGGGTGTGCGGGAATTGCGAGACCACCTTAGTTGGTACCTCAAGAAGGTAAAGGCAGGGACAGAATTGGAGGTTGCGGACCGAGGGCAGGTGATTGCCCGAGTCGTGCCGGCCGACTATCGGCGCGTGCCGGCGGGGGTCGGTGCTCTCGTGCGCGAGGGCTTGGCAACCTGGAACGGCGGCAAGCCCCGCGGCGCAAAACGCCCGCTCAGGCTACCGGGCCGGTCGGTTTCGGATCTGGTCGTCGCAGATCGCCGATGATCCTCTACTGTGACACCAGCGCACTGGTGAAGCTCTACGTGGAGGAATCCGGCTCGTCATGGGTGCGACAGTGGATTGATGCCTCCGAAGTGGTCGGGGTTGCCGCCATCGGCTATGTGGAAGCCAAAGCCGCCTTTGCCCGAGCTGTTCGCAATGGTCGAGTGATTCGGCGGCGACATCGAGCAATGCTGACGGATTTTGAACAAGATTGGTGCCGGTATCTTGTATTGAACATGAGCGAACAGATGATCCGGCATGCCGGTCGGTTGGCCGAGAGACATCGGCTGCGCGCCTATGATGCCGTGCATCTGGCTGCAGCGCTTCAGATTCGGGCGCATGTCCCGGAGGGAATCACCTTCCTCGGATTCGACGACGAGCTCAATCGAGCCGCGAAGGCCGAGGGATTGTCGCTACCGCCACCTCCCTCGTAGCACGACCATGCTCGTGCACGTCGCCATTGTCTCGGACCAGTTGCTGCCGACGGTGATTCCGTGCCTCATGCATCGGCCGGATCGGGTCGTGCTGGTGGCCTCGCGGCCCATGGCGGCCAAGGCGGAGCGCCTGCGGCGGGTGCTCGAGCAACACGGCCTTACCGCCGTGATTTATGGCCAAGCCCCGGATGCCGGGCTGGCGGACATCCGAACGTATGCCGCCAAGCTGGCCGAGGAATTGACGGGCCGATCGCCCGGCGACGAGTGGGTCTTTAACGCCACGGGCGGGAACAAGCTGATGACGCTCGGTTTCGTCGAGGTGTTTCGCGAACGGGCCGACCGGATCATCTATACCGACACGGCCCACGGGCAGATTGAGGTGATCGCCGACCGACACACGACCGCCCCACAGCCGGAGCAGATGCGGGACGTGCTGGATGTGCCGCACTATCTGGCTGTGCAGGGATTCCGCTATTACGGCAGTGTGAGTGATGACGCGGGCCAAGTGGCGCGAATCCAGGCGCGACGCGAGCTTGCCGCCAAGCTCGCTCAGGAGGCGGGACGCCAGAGCGGGCTCATTGGCATGCTCAACGCCCTGGCCCACGGGGCAATGGACGAACAGGGCCGCCACCTGGTGCATCCGGTGCAACGGCTGAGCAAGGCATTGAACGGTGCGTGGCGCGCGCTCTTCGCGCAGTTCGCGCAAGCGGGGCTGCTCAAGGTCGAGGGGGACCGCACTGTTCGATTCAGCGATCTGGAGTCAACCCGATTCCTCGGCGGAGGATGGCTGGAGGAATATGCACTCGCGGTCGCGCAAGAGGCTGAGCTCTTCGATGTCCGGATGGGCGTGAAGGGGGTGTGGGAGGGCACGGAATCGGCCCGGAACGAATTCGACGTCTTGGCCTGCCACCGAAACCGGATGCTGTTTATCGAGTGCAAGACCTTGCGGTTTACGGGCCATGAGAACGACAACGACCTCGCATACAAGGTCAAGAGTCTTGGCGAGGACACGCGTGGGCTGCTGGGGGACACCTGGGTGCTGGCGGCACAGGGCCCGTCGCCGATCTTGTGCGATCGGGCGAAGCAAGCGGGATTTCAGGTGATCAGACCCAAGCATCTGAGCACCTTGAGAGGATGGCTAGATCTGTGGAAACAGGGACAATCCTGAACGGAAAGGGGGGTGAGCAAAACATGTTCCAGCGGAGCGGAGCAAAATGTTGCGCGCCGGACCGTGGAAGCGGCGGAGATTGCGCAGGTTTTTGGTGGGGGGCTGATGGGATTCCGACCTGAAGAAAAAGGGATTAAGACTCTCAGTGCGATCTATGTCGTAGGTGTACATGGGATGGGATTCCGACCTGAAGAAAAAGGGATTAAGACCATATGATTCTCCTATTTCCGCTGTGACCTTTGATGGGATTCCGACCTGAAGAAAAAGGGATTAAGACGAAATTTGCGTCACGCCAATAGACGCAGCCTTTGGATGGGATTCCGACCTGAAGAAAAAGGGATTAAGACTTCCCAGCGTCTTGTCAGCTTGCACTGTCTGGAAAGATGGGATTCCGACCTGAAGAAAAAGGGATTAAGACAAATCGTGGTGGCTCCATCCTGGACGGTAATTGTGATGGGATTCCGACCTGAAGAAAAAGGGATTAAGACTGGCATCAAGCCTCATTCCATCGCACACGACGTGATGGGATTCCGACCTGAAGAAAAAGGGATTAAGACCACATACACATTGAGCCCGGCCTGTTCCGCGGATGGGATTCCGACCTGAAGAAAAAGGGATTAAGACGATTGCATCGTCCAACACTTCGACGAATCCGCCGAGATGGGATTCCGACCTGAAGAAAAAGGGATTAAGACCCATTAATCCGCCCCGATACCGTTTTGGCGCGCTTTGATGGGATTCCGACCTGAAGAAAAAGGGATTAAGACAACGATTTCGGCGTAAATTTCACCATGCGTTTGAAGATGGGATTCCGACCTGAAGAAAAAGGGATTAAGACTGGTGACGACGGAACTAACCGTCGTGTTCGGATGATGGGATTCCGACCTGAAGAAAAAGGGATTAAGACATTTTTCCCCGGCAAATCAGGGTCGGAATGGATTAGGATGGGATTCCGACCTGAAGAAAAAGGGATTAAGACTTGCAACCCTGCGATTTCCTGAGCGGTATCAATGATGGGATTCCGACCTGAAGAAAAAGGGATTAAGACTCCTGGCCCATTCTCTCTATCGAAAATTTTCCAACATGATGGGATTCCGACCTGAAGAAAAAGGGATTAAGACGAGAAACTCTGTCATCATAGCGTCCTCCGCCCTTTGATGGGATTCCGACCTGAAGAAAAAGGGATTAAGACAAGTCGCCCCTCTCTATAACCGTAAAGACGGCCTTTGATGGGATTCCGACCTGAAGAAAAAGGGATTAAGACAACGGGGCGAAGAGAATAGGTGGGACTATTTCATCGATGGGATTCCGACCTGAAGAAAAAGGGATTAAGACGCTGATTCAATGGACGATTCATCCAGCTCCTGCCCGATGGGATTCCGACCTGAAGAAAAAGGGATTAAGACAGATGCACCGCCGCGATTTCTACTCGTTCGCTGGATGGGATTCCGACCTGAAGAAAAAGGGATTAAGACTTACCAGATCGCCGCGAGCTAACTCACGGCGATCGGATGGGATTCCGACCTGAAGAAAAAGGGATTAAGACACGAACCCAGTTGTTTCTTCTTTGCGCCAGCCCGGGATGGGATTCCGACCTGAAGAAAAAGGGATTAAGACGAGAGCGAGCGCCGGATAACCGGCGTCTCGATACCGGATGGGATTCCGACCTGAAGAAAAAGGGATTAAGACAGCACCATTAGCGGAGTTGGTTTCATTGATGGGATGATGGGATTCCGACCTGAAGAAAAAGGGATTAAGACTCGATTCGGGTCCGTCGTGTAATACACGACGGATGGGATTCCGACCTGAAGAAAAAGGGATTAAGACCCATACACCTCCTCACCTTTCAACACTTCTATAAGATGGGATTCCGACCTGAAGAAAAAGGGATTAAGACGTCCTCGCCTGCCTCGAGACAGGCACAATGGACCGGATGGGATTCCGACCTGAAGAAAAAGGGATTAAGACACCTCGGCGGCGAAATATGCTTTGAGGCCACCGAGACGATGGGATTCCGACCTGAAGAAAAAGGGATTAAGACATAACCGGCGTCTCGGTAACGCAAGATTGTTTTCAGATGGGATTCCGACCTGAAGAAAAAGGGATTAAGACATCATGTTCCCTCCTTTTTTTTGACAACAAAAAGATGGGATTCCGACCTGAAGAAAAAGGGATTAAGACCTTTAGCCGGCAACACCTCGGCGGTGAAATATGCCGATGGGATTCCGACCTGAAGAAAAAGGGATTAAGACGGGGAGTACCGGGATAATCTGTCCGGATTCGTTGATGGGATTCCGACCTGAAGAAAAAGGGATTAAGACTCAATCCTTACCGCATCTTCTTTTATCATCTCTGATGGGATTCCGACCTGAAGAAAAAGGGATTAAGACGTTTGGTCCGTCGTGTAATACACGACGAACCCAGTCGAGATGGGATTCCGACCTGAAGAAAAAGGGATTAAGACGCGCGATGCTCCTGCATCCATGTGAGGAGCGCTCCAAGATGGGATTCCGACCTGAAGAAAAAGGGATTAAGACTGGGGAGGTGATAATAACCTCTCCCTGGGCGTGTGATGGGATTCCGACCTGAAGAAAAAGGGATTAAGACGTACCATTCTTCCCATCCCGCTCTACTATGTAGATGGGATTCCGACCTGAAGAAAAAGGGATTAAGACGATTCTTTACCCTCTTCTCGTTTTCCACGTGGATGGGATTCCGACCTGAAGAAAAAGGGATTAAGACTTCTCGCATTAGCAACCTCAGTATGGATCTTCGATGGGATTCCGACCTGAAGAAAAAGGGATTAAGACTGGATACACCCGGCTACCCACGTGAGCCCCGTGCGGATGGGATTCCGACCTGAAGAAAAAGGGATTAAGACATAATACACGACAGACCCGGTTGTTTCTTCTTGATGGGATTCCGACCTGAAGAAAAAGGGATTAAGACATTTCGCTCCGCCGCCATAGGTGCCGGGCGATTGTGTTGATGGGATTCCGACCTGAAGAAAAAGGGATTAAGACCATCAATCTTGATGGCGTCCTCCTTTATGAGCTCTATGATGGGATTCCGACCTGAAGAAAAAGGGATTAAGACTAGTGTCTTCCGTTCTCCTTCGAAGCTTCTTCCAGATGGGATTCCGACCTGAAGAAAAAGGGATTAAGACTTTTATCGACGGGGAGAGGGTTCCCCGACGCGACGTAAGATGGGATTCCGACCTGAAGAAAAAGGGATTAAGACTAGCCGGCGTCGCGATAACGTATGATCGCTTTCATGGATGGGATTCCGACCTGAAGAAAAAGGGATTAAGACTCGCTCTGACCCACGAGTGAGCCCTTCATAGACGATGGGATTCCGACCTGAAGAAAAAGGGATTAAGACATTTCGCTCCGCCGCCATAGGTGCCGGGCGATTGTGTTGATGGGATTCCGACCTGAAGAAAAAGGGATTAAGACCCCCCGCCTCTTGATGGGGGGCAGCGCATCACGCAACGATGGGATTCCGACCTGAAGAAAAAGGGATTAAGACTTGTCGGCTGTATCTCATGTAGGCGCGCACGGCGGGATGGGATTCCGACCTGAAGAAAAAGGGATTAAGACTGTTAGATCAAGTCATCGATCTTTATCATGTCCTCCTGATGGGATTCCGACCTGAAGAAAAAGGGATTAAGACTGCCGCGGTCGACTCGCTCCAGACTCGCCCACGCGATGGGATTCCGACCTGAAGAAAAAGGGATTAAGACCTCCCTGGGCATGCAACAGAAGCCGCCGAGGATCAGATGGGATTCCGACCTGAAGAAAAAGGGATTAAGACAGAATCTATACTTACTCAACAATTCAAAAAATGATGGGATTCCGACCTGAAGAAAAAGGGATTAAGACGTTTATACGTACGCTCGAGCGGGCGGCCGAGCGCCGCCTCGATGGCGGCGGCCGCGTCGTGGCAGCCGGCGCCGAGGAAGCCCGCGGCGTCTACCGTGCCGTCGGGCAGCACGGTGAGGGTACCGCCGGAGGGATGATAGATGAGGAGCGAGCCGTCCGCCCGCTCCTCCTGCATCCAGCCCTGCGCTGCTGCCGCCTCGCGCGCGGCCTCGATCGCATACGCGCGGGTGAGTCGGTCGAGGTCAGCCGGATTGCCCCATTGTCCGCCATAATGATCCATGGCAAGCGTCCCGTCCGCACGCAACACAAGCGGGTACCGCCAGCCGGGCAGCTGGACGGCATATCCGTGCTCCGTGGTGGAATAGAGACGGTGCGCCCCCTCACCGAGGGCACGGCCGCCCAGTCGCACGGCCGCGCGGGGATGGGATTCCGACCTGAAGAAAAAGGGATTAAGACCGCACGGCGGAGCGCCACCTCGCTCCGCCGCCATGGATGGGATTCCGACCTGAAGAAAAAGGGATTAAGACACAGGAGGTATTCATTATTCTTTTCCATGGTTGCCTCCTGATGGGATTCCGACCTGAAGAAAAAGGGATTAAGACTTCGCGGCGGCGGCGGGCTTCGCCGCGGGAGTGGTAGATGGGATTCCGACCTGAAGAAAAAGGGATTAAGACTACGGTTTCCAGAGGACAAGGGCATCCTCTGGAAAGATGGGATTCCGACCTGAAGAAAAAGGGATTAAGACCCACCTGTACTAATGTGTTTCAGGGTCTCTTGGATGATGGGATTCCGACCTGAAGAAAAAGGGATTAAGACTGTAATACACGACAAATCCCGATGTTTCTTCTTGATGGGATTCCGACCTGAAGAAAAAGGGATTAAGACTTCATTCTTCATCATGATGACCGTTGTGAGGTTGTGATGGGATTCCGACCTGAAGAAAAAGGGATTAAGACCGGTAGAGGGTGTATTCACCCTCTACCTTATAAGGATGGGATTCCGACCTGAAGAAAAAGGGATTAAGACGACCGGATGAGATCGATGATGGTGTCCATGAGGAGATGGGATTCCGACCTGAAGAAAAAGGGATTAAGACCGGATCCGGTCGACTCCTCCTTGCGCCAGCCGGGGATGGGATTCCGACCTGAAGAAAAAGGGATTAAGACTTATTGCATTCATTCTTCATGATGACTGTTGTGGATGGGATTCCGACCTGAAGAAAAAGGGATTAAGACATATGCTCCAGGACTTCCTGGATGCGGCGCCTCGATGGGATTCCGACCTGAAGAAAAAGGGATTAAGACTAGGGACACACGCTGTTCTAGACAAGAAATGGAGAGATGGGATTCCGACCTGAAGAAAAAGGGATTAAGACGGCGAGGCGGGATCAATCTCTCTCACCTGCAGGCAGGATGGGATTCCGACCTGAAGAAAAAGGGATTAAGACGGCGAGGCGGGATCAATCTCTCTCACCTGCAGGCAGGATGGGATTCCGACCTGAAGAAAAAGGGATTAAGACGCCGCGGCCGCGGCGAAGACCCAAAAAGACTGACCGTCCGATGGGATTCCGACCTGAAGAAAAAGGGATTAAGACTCACTCCCATCGGGGAGTGCTTCTTCATAGGAGATGGGATTCCGACCTGAAGAAAAAGGGATTAAGACAGGGCAACGCTCATAGAGTCGCCCTTCCGTCCAGATGGGATTCCGACCTGAAGAAAAAGGGATTAAGACGGGAGGTCATCAACATCGATAATTTGCCACTCACTGATGGGATTCCGACCTGAAGAAAAAGGGATTAAGACTATTTATTTTTGATTCATAGTGTGCGGGTTGGGATGGGATTCCGACCTGAAGAAAAAGGGATTAAGACACCGGCAGCGATCCTCCCCCTCATAGAGAGGGCAGGATGGGATTCCGACCTGAAGAAAAAGGGATTAAGACCCTTGTCCGTCGCGTAATACACGACGAACCCGGTTGATGGGATTCCGACCTGAAGAAAAAGGGATTAAGACCCCTGTTCGTCATACAGGCGCCCCAGGAACCCGCGGATGGGATTCCGACCTGAAGAAAAAGGGATTAAGACACCCGGTTGTCTCCCCCTTGAGCCAGCCGGGGACGATGGGATTCCGACCTGAAGAAAAAGGGATTAAGACGAAAACGCTCTTCCTCAACTGTCTCGATGGCGAGATGGGATTCCGACCTGAAGAAAAAGGGATTAAGACCGAGAGTTAGCCCTGTTGCTGCATCCAGGGCTGGATGGGATTCCGACCTGAAGAAAAAGGGATTAAGACGTTTATACGTACGCTCGAGCGGGCGGCCGAGCGCCGCCTCGATGGCGGCGGCCGCGTCGTGGCAGCCGGCGCCGAGGAAGCCCGCGGCGTCTACCGTGCCGTCGGGCAGCACGGTGAGGGTACCGCCGGAGGGATGATAGATGAGGAGCGAGCCGTCCGCCCGCTCCTCCTGCATCCAGCCCTGCGCTGCTGCCGCCTCGCGCGCGGCCTCGATCGCATACGCGCGGGTGAGTCGGTCGAGGTCAGCCGGATTGCCCCATTGTCCGCCATAATGATCCATGGCAAGCGTCCCGTCCGCACGCAACACAAGCGGGTACCGCCAGCCGGGCAGCTGGACGGCATATCCGTGCTCCGTGGTGGAATAGAGACGGTGCGCCCCCTCACCGAGGGCACGGCCGCCCAGTCGCACGGCCGCGCGGGGATGGGATTCCGACCTGAAGAAAAAGGGATTAAGACCGCACGGCGGAGCGCCACCTCGCTCCGCCGCCATGGATGGGATTCCGACCTGAAGAAAAAGGGATTAAGACACAGGAGGTATTCATTATTCTTTTCCATGGTTGCCTCCTGATGGGATTCCGACCTGAAGAAAAAGGGATTAAGACTTCGCGGCGGCGGCGGGCTTCGCCGCGGGAGTGGTAGATGGGATTCCGACCTGAAGAAAAAGGGATTAAGACTACGGTTTCCAGAGGACAAGGGCATCCTCTGGAAAGATGGGATTCCGACCTGAAGAAAAAGGGATTAAGACCCACCTGTACTAATGTGTTTCAGGGTCTCTTGGATGATGGGATTCCGACCTGAAGAAAAAGGGATTAAGACTGTAATACACGACAAATCCCGATGTTTCTTCTTGATGGGATTCCGACCTGAAGAAAAAGGGATTAAGACGAGATACCCGAGGTCTTTTTCTTCCTTCTCCCGGGATGGGATTCCGACCTGAAGAAAAAGGGATTAAGACTTTGTCATGGGCATATCATGTAGGCGCGCACGGCGATGGGATTCCGACCTGAAGAAAAAGGGATTAAGACAGGATAGTGTCCTCTATCCGTCTCCGCAGTTTTGATGGGATTCCGACCTGAAGAAAAAGGGATTAAGACATGAGCCTTTAACCAGCTTTGTGGCGGGCACTATGGATGGGATTCCGACCTGAAGAAAAAGGGATTAAGACTGTAATACACGACAAATCCCGATGTTTCTTCTTGATGGGATTCCGACCTGAAGAAAAAGGGATTAAGACTTCATTCTTCATCATGATGACCGTTGTGAGGTTGTGATGGGATTCCGACCTGAAGAAAAAGGGATTAAGACCGGTAGAGGGTGTATTCACCCTCTACCTTATAAGGATGGGATTCCGACCTGAAGAAAAAGGGATTAAGACGACCGGATGAGATCGATGATGGTGTCCATGAGGAGATGGGATTCCGACCTGAAGAAAAAGGGATTAAGACCGGATCCGGTCGACTCCTCCTTGCGCCAGCCGGGGATGGGATTCCGACCTGAAGAAAAAGGGATTAAGACTTATTGCATTCATTCTTCATGATGACTGTTGTGGATGGGATTCCGACCTGAAGAAAAAGGGATTAAGACATATGCTCCAGGACTTCCTGGATGCGGCGCCTCGATGGGATTCCGACCTGAAGAAAAAGGGATTAAGACTAGGGACACACGCTGTTCTAGACAAGAAATGGAGAGATGGGATTCCGACCTGAAGAAAAAGGGATTAAGACGGCGAGGCGGGATCAATCTCTCTCACCTGCAGGCAGGATGGGATTCCGACCTGAAGAAAAAGGGATTAAGACGGCGAGGCGGGATCAATCTCTCTCACCTGCAGGCAGGATGGGATTCCGACCTGAAGAAAAAGGGATTAAGACGCCGCGGCCGCGGCGAAGACCCAAAAAGACTGACCGTCCGATGGGATTCCGACCTGAAGAAAAAGGGATTAAGACTCACTCCCATCGGGGAGTGCTTCTTCATAGGAGATGGGATTCCGACCTGAAGAAAAAGGGATTAAGACAGGGCAACGCTCATAGAGTCGCCCTTCCGTCCAGATGGGATTCCGACCTGAAGAAAAAGGGATTAAGACGGGAGGTCATCAACATCGATAATTTGCCACTCACTGATGGGATTCCGACCTGAAGAAAAAGGGATTAAGACTATTTATTTTTGATTCATAGTGTGCGGGTTGGGATGGGATTCCGACCTGAAGAAAAAGGGATTAAGACACCGGCAGCGATCCTCCCCCTCATAGAGAGGGCAGGATGGGATTCCGACCTGAAGAAAAAGGGATTAAGACCCTTGTCCGTCGCGTAATACACGACGAACCCGGTTGATGGGATTCCGACCTGAAGAAAAAGGGATTAAGACCCCTGTTCGTCATACAGGCGCCCCAGGAACCCGCGGATGGGATTCCGACCTGAAGAAAAAGGGATTAAGACACCCGGTTGTCTCCCCCTTGAGCCAGCCGGGGACGATGGGATTCCGACCTGAAGAAAAAGGGATTAAGACGAAAACGCTCTTCCTCAACTGTCTCGATGGCGAGATGGGATTCCGACCTGAAGAAAAAGGGATTAAGACCGAGAGTTAGCCCTGTTGCTGCATCCAGGGCTGGATGGGATTCCGACCTGAAGAAAAAGGGATTAAGACGTTTATACGTACGCTCGAGCGGGCGGCCGAGCGCCGCCTCGATGGCGGCGGCCGCGTCGTGGCAGCCGGCGCCGAGGAAGCCCGCGGCGTCTACCGTGCCGTCGGGCAGCACGGTGAGGGTACCGCCGGAGGGATGATAGATGAGGAGCGAGCCGTCCGCCCGCTCCTCCTGCATCCAGCCCTGCGCTGCTGCCGCCTCGCGCGCGGCCTCGATCGCATACGCGCGGGTGAGTCGGTCGAGGTCAGCCGGATTGCCCCATTGTCCGCCATAATGATCCATGGCAAGCGTCCCGTCCGCACGCAACACAAGCGGGTACCGCCAGCCGGGCAGCTGGACGGCATATCCGTGCTCCGTGGTGGAATAGAGACGGTGCGCCCCCTCACCGAGGGCACGGCCGCCCAGTCGCACGGCCGCGCGGGGATGGGATTCCGACCTGAAGAAAAAGGGATTAAGACCCCGTCCCACCGGGTCCTAAGGCGCATGGACTGCGCCGATGGGATTCCGACCTGAAGAAAAAGGGATTAAGACCCGTCCGGCCGGCGTTTCCAACGCCTGCCCAATGTCGATGGGATTCCGACCTGAAGAAAAAGGGATTAAGACGCTCCGCCGCCATAAATGGTAGGCGATTATGGCGGGATGGGATTCCGACCTGAAGAAAAAGGGATTAAGACTGTGGACCGTATCACAGTCCACACAGCGCTTCGCCCTGATGGGATTCCGACCTGAAGAAAAAGGGATTAAGACTTCGCGGCGGCGGCGGGCTTCGCCGCGGGAGTGGTAGATGGGATTCCGACCTGAAGAAAAAGGGATTAAGACCTCAGAGCCCCTCACCAGCTTTGTGGCGGGCACCTGATGGGATTCCGACCTGAAGAAAAAGGGATTAAGACATACCATCCCTTGCCTAGCTGAATGTCCTCCCCGGATGGGATTCCGACCTGAAGAA
This sequence comes from Nitrospira calida, assembly GCF_976986435.1. Lineage (NCBI taxonomy): Bacteria > Pseudomonadati > Nitrospirota > Nitrospiria > Nitrospirales > Nitrospiraceae > Nitrospira > Nitrospira calida. Next base: position 410,059 of record NZ_OZ335950.1, on the reverse strand, counting down.
AAAGGGATTAAGACGTATGGGTGCCGCGGATGACGTGATTGAAAAACCGATGGGATTCCGACCTGAAGAAAAAGGGATTAAGACGGTGACAGCTTGCTGCTGCACATGCAGCAGCATCGATGGGATTCCGACCTGAAGAAAAAGGGATTAAGACAGTTTGTCCGGGTTCGTTGCATAATACACAACCATGATGGGATTCCGACCTGAAGAAAAAGGGATTAAGACGAGATACCCGAGGTCTTTTTCTTCCTTCTCCCGGGATGGGATTCCGACCTGAAGAAAAAGGGATTAAGACAGTCCAGTGGTTTCCTCTTTTTGCCAGCCGAGGATTGATGGGATTCCGACCTGAAGAAAAAGGGATTAAGACCCAAACAGGGAGGGTTTCCCCTCCCCGTTGAAGGATGGGATTCCGACCTGAAGAAAAAGGGATTAAGACGCCTCCCAGTTCTGCTTACTTCGCGGCGGGCTTCGGATGGGATTCCGACCTGAAGAAAAAGGGATTAAGACGGACTTTTTCTAGAAGCTCCTCGGTCTCGGGCGCCGATGGGATTCCGACCTGAAGAAAAAGGGATTAAGACAGGTGTCCGAGCCCCTTCTCCTCCCTTTCTTTAGATGGGATTCCGACCTGAAGAAAAAGGGATTAAGACTCCATGTCCACAATAATCGGGAGGAAAAAAGGGGTCGGGAGTCTTTTTCTACTGAGCTTGAGCAATGACTCAAGCTTTCTCGACTCTTCAGGCGGCCTTGAGTTCGCTGACCAGCAACCCAATCGCCGCCCCCAGCGCAAGATCGGTGTGGGTGCCGAAGACTTGGCTACGGAGCTGGCCCCGTCCATCCATCCAGAATGGTCGTCAGTGCGCCCCGCATCCGATAGGCGCGCATGGTCATACGCAGCGGAGAGCCGTCCGCACTTGGCTCGCCCACCCCGAGGGGAAACGTGATCCGATGCTCGTGAAGGAACGCCGCCAGCGCGTCTGGTCCCATCACGGCGTGGTATTCAAATACCGTGTGCAAGCCCACGACCCGCCAGGGGTTCGCGCTCGAACGCCTCGGCCACGCGTTGGGCTTGGGGCAGACCGTGCAGGACACAGCCCGGACACCGCATCTGAAAAGCGTGGAGCACCACCACGCGACCACGGAAGTCGGCGAGCGCCAGCGGCTTCTCCGTATTGAACCACCGACTGGCGCGCCATTCGGGCGCCGGCCCCGACATGCTCACGAGCCCGCTGGCCTGCCGCAGGGGCATACCGACACCTCCCGTCACTCGCACTGGTGGAGCCTCTTCAGCCGCGCGTGCGCGCGACATGCACACAGACCGAGGCGAGGCCGTGAACCCACAACTCCCGGAACGGCTGCGGGTGGGAGGTGCCCAGCCCGCAGCCCCAGCCCTCCATGTCAGAAGTCGCCGGCCTTCACGTACGGATGGCTCCACAAGATCGTCTGGAGCAAGCACGACTTCACCCACGCCTGGTACATCTTCTCAACCTCGTCAGGGGAGTGATCCTTCTTGGCGAGAAACGGCTTGAGGGTGAAGGTGACAGGATAGACGAGCGCTACGAGGTAGCGAAACGGCACATGATCAGTGGCTGGCACGTTGTCAGTTTTGTTCTTCTTAATCCGATGGTGCCGGAGCCCGATTTCGTACTGGTAGTCAAGCCACTTCTGGTCATATTCGGCTCGTGCCGTATCCAAAATCCATTGGCCGAACCGCTTGCGCACAGCCGCCAGGTACTCGTTGAGCGGCTTGCCATCGTTCCGTCCTGTGAAGGCCGCTAGCAAGTGCGGATGCTGGCCCACAAAGCCGTACCAGACATCGAGGATGGCCTCGACTTGATCCTTGACGATATCGTAGGATTGGCGCAGGGCTTTCACATCATCGTCGGTGAACAGCACACTCTGTTTCATCAGCTCGAAATCGGTCAAACTCACCGGCGAGCGCGGCACCGCGGCGGTGCCGTAGGTATATCCGGAAATGGGCGGTGTTTGGTTCATGGCTTCACTCCTTTCATAAAGGGGATTGGTCACCGATGCCCGCCAGCGTGCACAACATCCCCCCTTCGCCACAAGATCGCACCAATCGGTACGGAGGGCACCGAAAAGTACCGTGGGCTCGATCTGACCCGGCGGGGTCTCCGTCATCTGCGGAGGCACGCCCGAGCGTGGCCGCCATGGTCGAAGATGTGATCGGCTGCAAGTGGACCGTTCGGCTCTTGTGGCTCTTATCCGACGGCCTGGCTCGACCGAGCCGGTTGCTCAAGGCCTGTCCTGGCCTTTCGACCAAGGTGATGAACGAGCGCCTGCGCAAGCTCACGCGTTTTGGTCTGCTCGACCGCCGAGTTCATGGGGAGAAGCCGCCGGTTGTCGTCGAATATCGGCTCACGCCCTTGGGCAGACGGTTTATGCGCATTTTGGCCGAGGTGAAGAAGCTCCAAGAAGCGTTGGATGCAGGCCTCGGGGCCCCTCCATCGCCGTGACGCTTGCGGATGAAAAAGGGGTCGGGAGTCTTTGACCGGTCAACACCCCAAAAGCGAGCGAGCAATCTTGTTCCTCGATGCAAGGCTCGCGGCGGAGCACAGTAGCGGCGAAAGTAAACGGAGGCCTTGGGTCTCCCATTGCACTGACCGCTCTTCTCGGGACGAAGATACGATTCAAGAAAGACTCCCGACCCCTTTTCGATCCCCCGCTTGCCGAATGCCCGCCATGCCGCTACAATTCTTTCGCCAATCACCTGCCCATCATTTGCAAAGGAGGCGTCTATGTCGGGAGTGCGGGTGTTTATCGGTTTTCTGATGGGTGTCGGGCTGTTGATCGCAGACGGGCTGCATGCGTCAGATTCGCTCCCCGATGATGGCTCGCATATTCAAATCACGGCGCCCAAGGACGGCGAGACCGTGGACTCAACCTTCGAGCTTAAGTACGAGCTGCACGCCGGCTCGCAAGCCCATCACGCCCACGTGTATTTGGACGGGCAGTACCAAAAAGGCTTCAAGGGCACCTTCACCAACGTGCCTCCCGGCCAACACGAAATCAGAGTGGTCGCGGCCAACAAGGATCACAAGATGTTACCTGCCTCGGCGACTGTGAAGGTCACCGTCAAGTAATATCCTCGTTTTCGTGAGCGGCTTCGCGGAGCGGGGTGACAGGTCCCACCGGACCCTGCCTCTCCGCTCCGTTGCTCCCTTTTCTCTTTCCACTCGATACCGGCCATTCCCCGCCCCTGCACGGCAACGTTTGCACGGCAACGTTTCTCGACTTGCCTGCCCTCCCCTGATGCGGTATGACAGGCACAGACACACGGAGGCACCGCATGGCGAAGGCATTCGTCCAATCGGTCGGGACCGGCACACGGCCGGATCAAGACATCACCCAGCCGCTTTTGTGGCATTGGCGGAAGAGCGGAGCCACCTATACCGTCTGGATCGTCAGCGCCGACAGCCGGAAGCATGCGGAGCGGATGGTCCGAACCCTGAACCTGTCGCCGGAGGCGTACGACATTCGGGAGACCCCGGACCCGGACGATGTAGAGGCGACCTATCGGTCCTGTCGCGCGGTGCTGCGGGATCTCACCCGCCGCGGTTTTGCACCGGAGGACATCGAGGTGGATTACACGAGCGGCACCAAGGCCATGACGGCAGGGCTGACCCTGGCGGCGGTCGCGCATGGTTGTGGGACGTTGAGCTACATTGCCGGTGCTCGGTTCAGCGGGACTGTGGTGAGCGGCACCGAGCGGCTCGTACCGATCGAGCCGCGCCGCATCTGGGCGGACGAGCGGCTGGCACTGGCGACAGAACTGTGCCGGGTGCAGCGGTTCGACACGGCGCGGGAGTTATTGGGCCGGCTGAATGCTGCGTGGCTGGGTGACCATGAAACGCGTCTCAAGGACGTGCTGATGGCGGTCGCCGAGGGCTATGGCGCGTGGGATCGATTCGAGCATGCGCGAGCGGCCGGCGAATTGGACAAGGTGCTGAAGGCCGATGTTGTCGAGGCAGATCCGTTCCGCCCGGCGGCCGATCTCCCCTCGCGGCTGCTCCGGTTGAAACCCGAGCGCGGCCATTCGCCGGACCGGCTGGCCGATCTCTTCAACAATGCGCGTCGGCGGCTCGACGAGGGACGTTACGACGACGCCCTCGCGCGACTGTACCGGATGGCAGAGATGTTGGGACAGTGGATTCTCTGGAAAGACTTCGGGATCGACACAGCCCATGTGGATACCGCCAATGTACCCAACTCGCTTCGAGCCGAACTTGACGCGATCCGGAACCGCGATGGGGTGATCAAAATCGGCTTGGAGTGGGATTATCGGCTGCTCAAGGAGCTTGGCCACGAAGTGGGCTGCCGATTTGACCAGGGAGAGTTGCGCGGCCTCGGCGTCTTGCTCAAGAAACGCAACGTGTCGCTGCTTGCGCATGGTCTGGAGCCAATCGGGAAGGCCGACGTCGAGTCGCTCATGGGCAAGGTGCGACATCTCGTCCTGTTCGCGGTGCCGGATTTCGACAGCCGGTGCGAGGCGTTGGAATTTCCATGGCGCCGACTGCGTCAACAGTCGAGCGCACACTGACCGGCAGCGGAGCAAAGACCATGCGCCGTCTCTACCTCATCGCCTATGACGTCTGCGAGCCTGGGCGCCTCAACAAGGTGCGCGACCTGCTCAAGGCCTACAGCACCGGCGGGCAGAAGTCGGTGTATGAATGCTGGCTCAGCCCGACCGAATTGACCGAGGTGACGGACATGCTGCAAGGGCTCATTGAGCCGAACGAAGATCGCGTGCACATCGTCACGCTTGACGGCCGCAGCCGGCCTCATACCCTGGGCATTGCCGTGCCGCCGGCCGATCCGGCGTTCTTTTACTTCGGGTAAGGGCCACGGGAGCGTGCGATGGGCGGCACGGTCTATCTGGATCGCAAGGATGCCGAGCTCCGGCTCGACGGCGGGGCGCTGGCCGTCTACGTGAACGGCGAGCGGGACGGCATGGTGCCGCTGGCCCCCGTGGACCGGGTCGTAGTGATCGGGAACCAGCTCGTCGAAACGTCCGTGCTCCATCGCCTGGCGGAGCAGGGCGTCGCGGTATTGTTCCTCTCCGGACGCACGCAAGCCTTTCGCGGCCGCCTGGTGGGTCGCCTGCACAATCATGCACGGCTGCGCGTGGCCCAGTATGCTGAACACCGCGGCCCCCTCGCCCTTCGGCTGGCGACGGAATGGATCACGGCCAAGCTTGCCGGACAGGTGGCGGTGTTGCGCGAGGCCGCGGACGCACGGCCGGACCAGCGGGCGCTGCTCCTGCGTGCCGCCGAGAGTATCGACGAGACCCGCGCCAAGGCCGTTGAGGCCGGCAACGTCGAACGGCTGCGCGGGCTGGAGGGCGGCGCGGCCGCGGTCTATTTTGGCGCGCTGCCGGCCGTGTTTCCGCCGAGCCTGGGGTTTGGGGGACGGGAACGGCGGCCGCCGCGCGACCCGGTCAATGCCCTGTTGTCGCTGACCTACACGCTGGCCCATTGGGAATGGGTGCGTGAATGCGAGGCCATTGGGCTCGATCCGCTGATCGGGTTCTACCACGAACTGGACTACGGCCGGGAATCGCTGGCTTGCGACTTGATGGAACCATTCCGGCCGATGGTGGATCGGTGGGTGTGGGACCTGTTCCGCGAGCGACGGTTCGAGCGCCGTGACTTTGCCTCGGACCAGGATCGGCCGGGCTGCTCGTTGAAGAAGGGCGCGCGCAGCCGATTCTATGCCGCCTATGAAGACTGGATCGCTCCGCATCGCTCGCCCATGCGGGAGACGGTCGAAACCTTGGCGCGACACATCCTGAACCATGGAGAGAACGCTCTATCTCAAGGAAACGCCGGGGCTGCGGGTCAGCCGTGACGGTCCTTCGTTGTGGATCGAGCGGCGCCACACCGCCGGGCAACGTGTGCCGGTGCGGCTGATCCGGCGCGTGCTCATCGCTGGCAACGTCGCGCTCGACACCGAGAGCCTGATGGCCTTCGCCGAACGCGGGGTCCCGATTACCCTCTTGAATCGAGAAGGCGAGCCCGTCGCGGTGGTTCTGGGAAGTGCAGCGGGCCTGTTCGCCCGGCGCGGACAACAGGCGGCGGCTTTGGAAGATCCCCGGCAGCGGGACCGCCTGTGCGCATGGCTGCGGGCATGGGAACGCGGGCGCCGCTTGGTTTTGGCGTCCCGCCTCGATCCCGTGACGGCGGCGCGATGGCGGCAGGAAGGGATGCGGCCAGCGGACTATGACGCATGGATTGCGCGACAGGCCCGATTGCGCGGCGTATCGCTTCGGCGGCGCGGGTTTTTCCGGGCAGCGCTGCAGACCTTGGCGTTAGAGATAATCGTGGGAGCGGGGTGGGACCCGCATCTGAGTCCCCTGCACCGGGCCCAGCCGTTGGGATTCGTGCGAGATTGCGTTGCGGCGCTGCAGCCCGACGCCGACCTCGTCTGGCTAGACAGCGGCGCGGGAATTCCAGACGAAACCGGCCCGCTGCCGCGGGCGCTGGCGGAGCTGTTTGAATCCCGCCGCTCGCGTTTGGCGATGCTGCTCCGCCGGCTGCTCGACCAGTTCGCCGTCATGATCTGGGAGCCATAACTGATGCGGACGCGCTATCTGGTGTGCTACGACATTACGGACGAGGGCCGGTTGACCCGCGTGCACCGGTATCTGAAGGGCATCGGGGTGCCTGTGCAATATTCCGTCTTCCTGTGCTCGTTCACCTGGCTAGAACTGCAAGAGGTCGTGTCTCGATTGAACCACTTGATCGACGTGCAAGCAGATGACGTGCGCCTCTATCCGCTCCCGTCGGGCGACACGATCACCGCACTTGGCTGCGGAGACCGGCTGCCGGACGGCGCGACTGTGGTGCTCCCGTGAGCGGACTGCCTACTGACGCCAATCCTGGCCGGACCTCTCTCCCGCTCTCGTTCGGGCGGTTCACGATTGCGCTCAAGCCGGACGCGGCGCTGCGGCTCCCGCTGTACGCCGGCTCCATGTTCCGCGGCGCCTTTGGCCTCGCACTCAAGCGGGTGGTCTGCGCGACTCATACGTATGAGTGCGTTCCCTGCGGGCTCAAGGATCGTTGCATCTATCCGTATGTGTTCGAGACTCCGCCGCCTCCGGACACCCGGGTGATGCGCAAGTACCCGGCGGCTCCTCATCCTTTTGTCCTCGAACCGCCGGCCGGCGGGCAGACCGTGGCTCCGGGCGAGGCCTTCGAGCTTGGCCTCACCTTGTTCGGCCGCGCGCTGCGCTGGCTCCCGCATTTCATTTTCACCTTCGAACGCATGGGCCGGATCGGTTTCGGCTCCCGCCGGGTGACCGCGACAGTCACTGAAGCGAACGGGTGGGTGGATGGGCGATGTTGCCGAATCTATTCCGCGAAGGAAGGCATACTCGCCGGAACCGAAGCCTGTATGCAAACCGCCCGCCTGTCGCTCCACCCGCCGGTCGGCGGGGCCGATGGCCGCGCCAAGGCGCGGATGGAGATCGAATTCCTCACTCCGGTGCGGGTGAAGTATGATGAGCGCCTCGCCATGTCGCTGGAGTTCCATATTCTGGTCCGCGCGTTGCTTCGGCGCATCGCCCATCTCTCGTATTTCCATTGCGGGGGCGATCCGTCGGAGGTTGCGTTTCGCGAGTGGATCAACCTGGCACGTTCGGTTCAGACCGTCTCCTCCGCGCTCGTCTGGTACGACTGGACCCGCTACTCGCAGCGCCAGCAGGAAACGATGCAACTCGGCGGATTGATCGGCCGGGTGACCTTCGAAGGACCGCTCGGTCCATTTGTGCCTCTCTTGCGGGTGGGCGAGGTGACCCATGTCGGGAAGGCGACGAGTTTCGGCTTGGGACAGTATCGCCTGCTTGGCGCCGGTCTGCGCTGACCGTTTCCAGCGAGCGCCCGGCGGGACGCGCGTCCCGCCGGCCCCGCGCGTTCTCCGGTGTTTACACCTTCACGCTCAGGAACAGCGCCGCGCCTCGCCGGTTGATCAAGAAGAGGGCGTGCTCGCCTTTCTTGAGGTGGGCTGACACCTTCTCGAAGTCCTTCACGGATTTGACTGGCTGCCGATTGATCTCGCGGATCACATCGCCCGGCATCAAGCCGGCCCGGTCCGCGCCGCTATCCGGCTCGACGTTCGTCACCACGACGCCCTGCATCTGGCTCCGCAGGCCTAGCTCGCGCGCGGTCTCCCGATCCAGATCCTGAACGGTCACACCGGCCAATGCTCCTTCCGCCTGGCCTGTATCGGCCTTGGCGATTTGAACCGTGTCCGGCTGCTCGCCGATCGTGACTGTGAGTTCCTTCTCTTGACCGTCCCGAATGACCTTCACCGTCGCTTTCGTCCCGACGGCGGTTCTTGTGACCAGACGCTGCAACGCGACCGCGTCCTCCACCGGCGAGCCCTGATACCCGATGATCACGTCGCCCTGCTTGAGTCCCGCCTGATCCGCCGGGCTGTCTTCTTTGACTTCGCTGACAAGTGCGCCCTTCGATTCCTTCAGCCCGAACGACTTGCTCAGATCCTGTGTCAGGTCTTGGATGCTGATGCCCAGGTAGCCGCGGACGACCTTGCCGGTCTTGACCAGGCTCTCATACACGGGTTTGGCCATGGCCGTCGGTACGGCGAACCCGACGCCCTGGTAGCCGCCGGTCTGCGAGAAGATGGCCGTGTTGATCCCGATCAGTTCCCCTTTCGTGTTAACCAGCGCCCCGCCGGAGTTCCCCGGGTTAATGGCCGCGTCGGTCTGGATGAAGTCTTCATACTGGGTGATGCCCATGCGGCCGCGGCCCAGCGCGCTCACGATGCCGAGCGTTACGGTGGAGTTCAAGCCGAAGGGATTGCCGATCGCCAGGACATACTCGCCGACCTGCAACTTGGACGAATCGCCCCAAGGTACGTAGGGGAGGTTCTGCCCCTCGATCTTCACGACCGCCAGGTCCGTTTTCGGATCTGTCCCGACGATCTTGCCCTTGAACTCCCGCTTGTCCGGCAGCGTGACGGTCACGTCCTTCGCCCCGTCCACCACGTGGTTGTTGGTGATGATGTACCCGTCCGGCGACACGATCACGCCGGACCCCATGCCGCCACCACGGCGCTCACGCGGGTCGAACGGAGGCTGGGGCCCGCGATGGCCGCGCGGGCCGAAGGGGGCCCCGAAAAATTCCTCCATCCGCTCGTGCGGTTCACGAGAGTCGGCCGTTTTTCCCGCAATGGACGGCGTAATGTTGACGACCGCCGGCGTGACCGCCCGCGCGACGTCCGTAAAGCCCGCGCCGGGCGGTTGCGCGGCCGGTGTCGTTGCGACCGCCGTCTGCGCCGGCGAAGTCACCGCATGGGACGTGGATAGGAACAGTCCGCCCCAGATCATTGCCGCACCGAGCACCGCCGCCCCGGCGCCGGCTCCGAGTGTCCGTTGCCACGATCGATTCATCGTTCCCTCCTTGTGAAACGTACAAATGAATAATGGTCTTTGACGAGCCGGTCCGACTCACAGGCGCACTTTAACAACACAGGATGAGAGGGGGATTAAGGAGAGATTAAAAGTCGCTAAGCCGCTGAAGGCGCGAGGGGCAGCACGACGGTGAACGTCGAGCCTTCGCCGATCGCGCTCTTGACCTCGATACGGCCTTGATGGGCTTCCGTGATCCAGGCACAGATCGCAAGCCCTAATCCGGTGCCCTTCTTCGTATGCGCCCGCGCTTCGTCGGTGCGGTAGAAACGATCGAAGATCAGCTTCTGCGCTGCGGGGGCGATCCCGATGCCCTGGTCGATGATCGCCAGGCGGGCCTCATCAGCCTCTCTCAGGAGGGTGATCTCCACCTTGCCGCCCGGCTTGGAGTACTTGACCGCGTTGTCTACCAAGTTCAGCAGTAGCTCGCGCAGACGCAGCTCGTCCCCCAACACGGTGGCAGGCTGAACCGTCCCGAGCACGACCTCCACGTGGTGTTCCTGCCCCAACAGGCCGGCTTGCCGCTGGATATCTTCGACCAGCGCTTCCAGCCGGACCGGCGCACGTTCCATCTTGACCTCGCCCAGGTCGGCCCGTGAGAGAAACAACAGTTCCTCGACAATGCGGCTCATCCGGTCGATCTCCTCCAGGTTGCTCTCGAGGACCATCTTGTAGTCCTCCGTCGCGCGGGGCCGGCGGAGCACCAATTCCGTTTCGCCCTTCATGACCGTCAGTGGCGTTCGCAGTTCATGCGAGGCGTCACTGCTGAACTGGCGGATTTGACGGAACGACGCGTCAAGCCGGGCGATCATGTCGTTGAACGTGGCGGCGAGGCGCCCGATCTCGTCCGAAGAAGACGGCACGGTGAGCCGCTGGGTCAGGTCGCCTGCCGCGATCCGCTGGGCGGCCAGCGTGATCGTGTCCACCGGCTTCAAGGCCCGTCCCGCGAGGAACCACCCGCCGGCCAAGGACACTGCCAGCGCGACCGGGATGGTCACCAGCAGCATGATCAGCAGGCGATGCAGCGACGCCTCGACGGATTCCAGCGAAGTGCCGACTTGGACGATATAGACCAGGCTCCCTCGATAAAGAATCGGGACCGATACGAGCCGGAGCGGCGGTTCACCGGGATATTTGGCGGACTCGAATGTGGTCTTGCCGGTGAACGCGTCCTCGAGCGCGGTCCGGCTGAGCGGGACGTCATGCCGTTGAATGTTGGGGGACCGGATGGTGATTTTGCCGGTCGGGCTGAAGATCTGAAAAAACTTGTCGATGCGGGCCAGCTCAGGGAACTGGGTCAGCAGCTCTTCTTCGTCGAGCAGCGTGAGGAACCCCCGCTGCTCTAGCGAGCGCACGGCGACCGTGGCCGTCTCCTCGAGCGACTGATCCACCTGGTCTTTGAGACTCCGGGCCATGACGGTATACAGCACGACGGCGAAGATCGCCAAAAACAGCGCCATCGCGGTTCCGTACCACAGCGTGAGCCGAACCCGAAGCGGCATCAGTCGGCCTTCAGCATGTAGCCGCTGCCGCGGACGGTGTGGATGAGCTTCCGCCCTCGGCCTCGGTCGATTTTGTTCCGGAGGTAATTCACATAGACGTCGATGACGTTGGTGAACGTGTCGAAGTCCTGATTCCAGACGTGCTCGGAGATCATCGGTCTGGTCAGCACCCGACCGGCGTGTCGCATGAAATATTCGAGCAGGGCATACTCCTTGAGCGTGAGGTCGATCCGCTGGCCTGCGCGGGTCACTTCGCGCGTGGCCGGATTGAGCACCAGATCGTCGATCTGCAGCACGCCCGGCGTTTCGGCGGCTCCCCGTCGGAGCAACGCACGGACGCGCGCAAGCAGTTCATCGATCGCGAAAGGCTTCGTCAGGTAATCATCGGCGCCGGCGTCCAACCCCTTCACCTTCTGATCGACCTGCGACTGGGCGGTAAGGATCAGCACCGGCGCCTGGATTTTCTCTTTGCGGAGCCGCTTGAGCACTTCCAGGCCGGGCAGGCCCGGCAGCATGAGATCGATCACAATGAGGTCGTAGCTGCCGCTCAAGCCCAGGTCGAGGCCTTGAGCGCCGTCAGCGGAGAGATCCACTGCGTAGCTCTCCTCCTCCAGCGCTCGTTTGATGAAGGAGGCGACCTTCGCTTCGTCTTCGATCACCAGGATGCGCATCACAGACAGCGTCACCAACGCGGCGCGCGAGCCATGCGTGACCAGCGGGTTTGTCAGGTTACCAGAAGCGCGATCTCGTGCCTCGCGCCTATTTCGGCGGAAACCGCGTGATCGTCACCGGCGCGTACTTGAGCGACGGCCCGTCGGGGGTCCGGTACGCCAGCGTGTGTTTTAACCAGTTGGCATCGTCCCGCTTGGGAAAATCAGACCGGTAGTGCGCTCCGCGGCTTTCTTCCCGGGCCAGCGCCCCGGCCACGATGGTCTCTGCGATTTCCACCAGCGACTCCAGCTCCAGCGCCTGGATTAAATCGGTGTTGAAAATCCGGCCCTTGTCGTGAACGTACACCTGGGACGTTCGGGCCTTCAACTCACGGACCTTCTCCCAGGCCTCCTGCATGGATTGCTGTGTCCGGAAAATACCGAGGTTCTGGCTCATGACCCTGCCCAGTTCCTCGCGGACCTGCCAGGGCCGCTCCGAGCCGTGCCGGGCCAGCAGGCGGCGGATGCGGGTCTCTTCCGCTCGGAGCGTTGCGTCCGATAGCGCGCGGGGTTTGACCTGCCGGACGTATTCCGCCGCTCTGAGCCCAGCGCGACGACCGAACACGATCGTCTCCAGGAGCGAATTCCCGCCCAACCGGTTGGCGCCGTGGACGCTCACGCAGGCGCACTCACCGGCGGCATAGAGCCCGGGAATCTCGGTTTCGCCCCATTGGTTCGTGCGGACCCCGCCCATCTGATAGTGCGCGCCGGGCCGGACTGGGATCGGTGTTTCGATCGGGTCGATTCCCGCAAACTCGATGGAGAGTTCCCGAATCTGCGGCAGCCGTTCAAGGATACGCTCACGGCCGAGATGCCGCAAATCCAGCAGCACGCACCCGTCTACGCCACGGCCTTCGAGGATTTCCTGGCCGATCGCTAGGGAGACAGTGGAGCGGGTTGCCAGCTCCATTTGGTCGGGCGCGTACTTTTTCATAAACCGTTCGCCGAGCGTGTTCAGGAGATAGCCTCCTTCGCCGCGTGCGCCTTCGGTGATCAGGATGCCGGTATCCTTGAGCGTCGTGGGGTGGAACTGCACGAACTCCATGTCCTCGAGCGGCGCGCCTGCCTTGTATGCCAGGGCCATCCCGTCGCCGGTATTGATGACCGCATTCGTGCTGGTGAGGAAGACCCGGCCGCTTCCTCCGGTGGCGAGGATCACCGCCTTGGCGCCGATCGCGTGCAGTCCGCCGTGGATCAGGTCCCAGGCCACCACGCCCCGGCACACGCCGTCTTCGACGATCAGCGACGTGACGTACCATTCTTCATAGACGAAAATCTGCCGCTTCAGCAGTTGTTCGTACATCACATGCAGGATGGCGTGTCCCGTGCGATCGGCCGCGTAGCAGGTGCGCGGAAATCCGGCTCCTCCAAACGGGCGCTGCGCGATTTTGCCCTGTTCGTTGCGGCTGAAGATGACGCCCATCCGTTCCAATTCCAGAATGTCTCCGGGCGCTTCCCGGCACATGGCTTCGATCGCGTCCTGATCGCCGAGATAGAGCCCGCCTTTCGCCGTGTCGAAGGCATGGGCCTCCCAGGAATCGTTCTCGCCGATGGCCGCGTTGATGCCGCCTTGAGCGGCGACGGAGTGGCTGCGGACCGGATGGACTTTCGAGAGCACCGCGACATCGAGGTGGGAAGGCGCCGCGATGGCCGCCCTCATGCCGGCCAAACCGGCGCCGACGATCAGGATGTCGTGAACTTTCATGCGTCGCCGACGAGACCTTCCCCTTGTTCTCACTAATACCCGACCCTCATCCCGAAGGCAAGCGCGACAGCCGCTTGGAAAATGCCGCTCGCCATGATACTCTTCGGCCATCCTCGGTGGAGGATCGCTGCTTGATCATCGATCATCGGCTCGCAAACGACAACGTTCCTGCCAGCCAACAACACCCTGAGGCGACACACAGCGCATGACGAATCCCGACTTTCTTCAACCGACCGACACCTTTGTCCACCGCCATCTCGGGCCCACAGAGGCCGACATCCGGGAGATGTTGGCGACGCTCGGGCTGCAGTCGCTCGACGCGCTGATCGATCAGACGGTGCCAGACGATATCCGATTGCGCCGCCCGCTGGCATTGCCCGGGCATCGCGGCGAGCAGGACGTCCTGAATGAACTGCGCGCCATCGCGGCGCAGAATCGGATCTTCCGCTCGCTGATCGGCATGGGTTATTACGATTGCATCACTCCTCCGGTCATTCAACGGAACATCTTGGAAAATCCCGGGTGGTACACCCAGTACACACCGTATCAGGCGGAGATCGCGCAGGGCCGACTGGAAGCGCTGGCGGTCTTCCAGACGATGGTCGCCGACCTCACCGGGCTGCCGCTCGCCAACGCTTCGCTGCTGGATGAAGCGACGGCGGCGGCCGAAGCGATGGCCATGTGCCTGGCAATCTCCCGCGCCGCCGGCGCGGAGAAGAAAGCCTTCTTCGTGGCGCAGGACTGCCACCCGCAGACGATCGCGGTGCTGCGGACGCGCGCCGAATCCCTTGGCATCGCCCTCCAGGTCGGCAAAACGTCGCGCATCGATTTCTCCGGGGAGCGACTCTGCGGCATCCTGTTGCAGTTCCCGACCACGGACGGCTATGTCGGCGACTACAGCGATCTCGTCGCGCAGGCCCATGCTGCCAGTGCGCTGGTCGCCGTCGCGACGGACCTGCTGGCCCTTACGCTCTTGCGTCCGCCTGGCGATTTCGGGGCCGATATCGCCGTTGGATCGAGTCAACGCTTCGGCGTGCCCTTGGGGTTCGGCGGACCGCACGCGGCCTTCCTCGCCACGAAGGAGGACTACAAGCGGCAACTGCCGGGGCGCCTGGTCGGCGTGTCGCGGGACGCCTCTGGGAAACCCGCCTATCGGCTAGCGCTCCAGACCCGCGAACAGCACATCCGTCGCGAGCGGGCCACCAGCAACATCTGCACGGCGCAAGTGCTGCCGGCGATCATGGCCGCCATGTACGCCGTGTACCATGGGCCGGACGGGCTGCGCCGGATCGCCGAGCGCGTCCACGGCCTGGCCGTGGTGCTGGCCGAAGGGCTCCGCCGGCTCGGCTTCGATGTCGGCACGGAGCCGTTCTTCGACACCATCCGGGTTCGGCTCAGCCGCGGGCAGGCAGGACACGTGCTGGCCCGCGCCAACGCCGCGGGGTTCAATCTGCGCTGCTACGATGACGATTCCATCGGCGTGTCGCTGGATGAAGTCAGCACGCCGCAGGAAGTCCGCACGCTGATCGGCCTCTTCCTGGGACATGAGGACGCGGGCTTCATGATCGAGGAACTGGCCCGGTCGGTGGACGTGCGTTTCCCGCAGGCGCTGACGCGGACCACCAAGTATCTGACCCATGAGGTATTCACCCGCTACCACTCGGAACACGAGATGGTGCGGTATCTGCATCGTTTGCAGGCTCGGGACCTCTCCCTGGTCCACTCCATGATTCCGCTCGGGTCCTGCACTATGAAGCTCAACGCGACGGTCGAGATGTTGCCGGTCACCTGGCCGGAGTTCGCCCGCCTCCATCCGTTCGCGCCAGCAGAGCAAAGCCGGGGTTACCAGGAATTGTTCCACCAGCTCGAAACCTGGCTGGCGGAGATCACCGGCTTCGCGGCCGTGTCGTTGCAGCCCAACGCCGGGTCGCAGGGCGAGTACGCCGGGTTGATGGTCATCCGGGCCTACCACCGCTCGCAGGGAGAAGGACACCGCGATGTCTGTCTGATTCCCGTCTCCGCGCACGGCACGAACCCAGCGAGCGCGGCCATGGCCGGGATGACGGTCGTCCCCGTCGCCTGCGATCGGCAGGGCAACGTGGACCTGGCTGATCTGGAAGCGAAAGCGGCGAAGCACCGGGATCGGCTGGCTGCTCTCATGATCACCTACCCGTCGACGCACGGGGTGTTCGAACCCGAGGTGCGGCGCATGTGCCGGATCGTTCACACGCACGGCGGGCAGGTCTACTTAGACGGCGCGAACATGAACGCGCAGGTCGGGCTCTGCCGACCCGGTGACTTCGGAGCGGATGTCTGCCACCTGAACCTGCATAAGACGTTCTGTATCCCCCACGGTGGCGGGGGGCCCGGCATGGGTCCCATCTGCGTTGCGCGCCATCTGGTCCCGTTCCTCCCGGGACACCCGGTGACCGGGCTCGGCGGGGCGCAATCGATCGGTCCGGTTTCAGCCGCCCCGTATGGCAGCCCCAGCATTGTAACGATCTCCTGGATGTACATCGCGTTGATGGGCCGTGACGGGCTGGCCAAGGCGACGCAGGTCGCCATTTTGAACGCCAACTACATGGCCAAACGCCTGGAGAAACATTACCCGGTGCTGTACACCGGCCGGCACGGGTTCGTGGCCCACGAGTTCATTCTGGATCTGCGGCAGTTCAAGGAGCGCGCCGGCGTCGACGTGATGGACGTGGCCAAACGTCTGATGGATTACGGATTCCACGCGCCGACCGTGTCCTTTCCCGTGCCCGGCACCCTGATGATCGAACCGACTGAAAGCGAATCCAAAGCCGAACTGGATCGGTTCTGCGATGCATTGATCGCGATTCGCGGAGAAATTCAGGAAATCGTGGAGGGCCGGGCGCCCCGCGACAACAACGTCCTCAAACGCGCGCCGCATACCGCGCAGGCCGTGACCGCGTCGGACTGGGACCGGCCGTACAGCCGCGAACAGGCGGCGTTTCCGGCGCCCTGGGTGCGGGAACACAAGTTCTGGCCCAGCGTCGGCCGCATCGACGAAGCGTACGGCGACCGGCATTTGATGTGTACTTGCCCTCCGATGGCGCAGACATAGTCAGCGGGCCGCCGACGTTCGTGTTACGTCCTTCCCTCCCGACCGGCGCGATCATCATCTTCCTCCTCTCGTCCGGCATGTCGCTTGCCGCCGAGCCGCTTCAAGGTTCTCCGCCGGGAGATTTGATTCGGTCCCCGAGCACCGTCGAAGTCCAGGCCGGTGAAGAGTACGGGGGCGGCACGCGCATCCGAATCGGGGCAGCTGGCGTATCCTTCGTCATCCCCCGGGATTGGTCAGGTGGGTTGCCGCCGGACTCAGCGGTGTTTATCCTAGGGCCGCTAGGGAAGCCGGGGTTCGGTCTGGTGTTCTTTTTGCGCGACGTCTCGGCGGAAGATATCGCGGCGCGCATGAGCGTCGTTCAGCCCTTCGCCCACGACTTGATGTTTGAGCCGACCGGTCCGGTGAAAACCGTTGGCACCCGCCTGGAAGCGGCCTATGCGGGCGGCGACATGATCGGCCGGGCCCTGGCACTGATGGGGCCATCACACAACGGCGTCCTGTACTTCTTGGGGAGCCGGCCCGAAGAAGCCGCCGCGCTCGATCGGCTGCTGGAAGAACTGGCCGCCTCCACGGTGTTCGAGACAGAGGGAAGCTTCGAACCCCCTGCGCCCTAATCGGACCATGGCATCTTGCCTGGCATCTAGGCTGTTGACCGGCTTGCTCCTGGCTGTGGCGACAACCGCCCAGGCGGGCGAGTTTGTCGGGGCCGACGGCGCACCAATGGCGCTGATCGCTGAAGGGCCGTTCCTCCGCGGCAGCGCCGCGGGTCAGGGTGATCCCGACGAGGAGCCGCAACGGACCATTATGCTGAACGCCTTTTATATCGACAAGTATGAAGTCACCAACCGGCGTTACCAAGTCTTTTTGAAGGCCACCGCGCACCGCACGCCTGAACATTGCTGCGATCCCTCGTACAATGTATGGCGTGGCACCGAGATCGATCCCGTCCTACTGGACCATCCAGTGGTCAACGTGGACTGGTTCGATGCAGAAGCCTACTGCAAGTGGGCTGGAAAACGGTTGCCCACCGAGGCCGAGTGGGAAAAAGCGGCGCGGGGCCCCAAGGGCCGCCTCTATCCATGGGGCAATGCGTGGGACCCCAAGCGGGCAAACGGGGCGTCGCATTGGGCGGGAAACGACTTCGCCTCGCCGGCCGAGGTCGCAGCCTGGTGGGCCGACGCCGGTGCGGCACTCCTAGCGGAGAAAGGCATACGCGGGATGCTGACCCTGCCGGTGACGGCCTTGGAGTCTGGTGCGACGCCGGAAGGGGTGATGCACTTGGCGGGCAATCTGTGGGAATGGGTCGCCGATTGGTACGACCCGGCCTATTACGCTGCGGCCCCCGAACGGAATCCGCCGGGGCCCGAGACCGGCGACTACAAGGTGCTCCGCGGCGGCTCGTGGCTGAACCATCGTCGTATGCTGCGCACGACCGCGCGCGACGGCTCGCGTCCGACCACGCGGAACCACGGCACGGGCTTTCGCTGCGTCCGAAGCCCGTGAAACGCGAGGCGCGATGCTTGAGGAGGTTGGGTAGACGTGTCGGCCAACACCCACCGCGTGATCATCGACACTGACCCGGGCGTCGACGACGCCCTGGCCATCCTGCTCGCCCTGCGCTCGCCCGAACTGGAGGTGATCGGAATCACCACCGTGTGCGGGAACGTGCGGGTGGAGCAAGCGACCAAAAATCTGTTCCGGGTGCTGGAGCTGGTCCCGTTTCCATCCGGCCTGTTCATCGGACAGGGAGCTGTCCAGCCGCTCCGGCAGCCGCTGGAACCCGCCACCCATGTCCACGGAGCCGACGGCCTGGGGGAACTGGACCGGATTCGCAATCCGGACGGCACGCGCCGATATGTCGATGCTGGAACCCCGCGCTCGCTCCCCAACGCGTTGACGGCCTGGAGAGAGTGTCTGCGTCGCTCTCCGGGCGAGGTGACGCTCATCACGTTAGGCCCGCTCACCAATCTCGCGCACGCGCTTGAGGCGGAGCCTGCGCTGGTGCGCGCGTTCCGCTCGGTGATCTGCATGGGCGGCGCGCTGGGTGTTCCCGGCAACGTCACGCCGGCCGCCGAATACAATTTCTACGTTGATCCGCACGCGGCGGACCGCGTGCTCCGATCCGGTCTTCCCCTCACCTTGGTTCCGCTGGACGTCACGACGCGGGTCTCATTGTCCCGAGAGGCCATTGCGAAGCTGACCGCGCATGCGACGGACCCGGTCTGCCGATTCCTTGGTGACGCCACGGGTCCGGCGGTGGCATTCGCCCAGCGAACCGAGGGTCGCGGAGCCTTTTACCTACATGATCCGCTCGCAGTCGGCGTGGCCATCGATCCGAGCCTGGTGAAACGGGTGTCGCTGCGCGTCGCGGTGGAAACCGAGGATCGGGCGGCGCGGGGAAGGACCTCGATGGACCGGGCATCGCCGCCCACAGTGCAGGCGGCGATGGACGTGGACGCCGCGCGCTTCCTGACCCTCTTTCAGACCCGATTATGCCGAAGGTGATCGTCGTCGGCTCCACCAACGTGGACTATACGGTCGCGGTCGACCGTCTGCCTGCGGCCGGAGAAACGGTCCTGGGACGGGAGTTTTACCAATCCGTCGGCGGGAAGGGGGCGAACCAGGCCATCGCCGCCAGGAGAGCGGGCGCGGACGTGTTCTTTCTCACCAAACTGGGGACCGATGCCAACGGCAGGTTGCTGGAGCGTCACCTGACCAGGATGGGCATTCCCGGCGCCGGGCTGCTGCGCGATGCCGAAACCCCGACCGGCGTGGCGCTGATCGTGGTCGATCGCTCGGGCATGAACCAGATCGCCGTCGCGCCCGGCAGCAACTGGAGGCTGACGGTCGAGGAGGTCGATCGGGCCTCCACGCTCATGGCGGGCGGCCGCGCACTGCTGGTTCAGCTCGAATTGCCGCTGCCCGTCGTGACGGCGGCGCTGGCATTGGCCAAACGTCACCGCCTGATGACGATTCTCAATCCCGCACCGGCCGTTCCCCTTTCGTCGGACGTGCTCAAGTTGGTGGACGTGTTGACCCCGAACGAAGGAGAAGCCCGGGCATTGACCGGCCAGGATGATCCGGCCGACGCGGCGCAGATTCTATTGGCGCGCGGCGCGCGGCGCGTCATTGTCACGCTTGGCTCACGCGGCGCGTGGTTGAGGGACGCACAGGCCAACCAGGCGTTTCCCGCCTTTCGGATGGAAGCGATAGATTCGACCGGAGCCGGCGACGCGTTCAACGGCGCGTTGGCCTGCGCCTTGGCCGAAGGACGCCCTCTGGACGAAGCGATCGTCTTCGCCAACGCCGCCGGTGCGCTGACCGCCACCCGGCGCGGCGCCCAGGACGCCCTTCCTTCGCGGCGCGATATCGACGAACTTTGCCGCACCGCAATCCCGGGGACGTAAACGACGGCTTGCGCTCGAGCTCGAGAAAGCGATTTCCTAACCGCATGAACATCGGTTCGGATGTGATCCGCTGGACACTGCACGACACCGGCACAGCGTTCCATCGCCCTGCGACGCTCTGTGCGATGCTGTCCCTGCATCGCACTCCCACCCTATGCGCGAAAATTGCGTTGGCGACGTTCCTGCTGTCCGGCTTCGTCCCCTTGGTCGGGATTTCGCCCGGCCACACGGCTTCTCCTGCCACGGTTCGCGAGGCGGCAGGGTTCCGGGAGCCCGTGGTTGAAGACCTGCGGATCGGCCAGCACTACCGGAGCGGAACCCGCGTCCGGTCTCCATTCGCAGGCGTTTCGTTTGTCGTTCCGCCGGACTGGCGGGCCACTCTGCCCGCCGGAACCGCGGTGTTCCTGGACTCCGCAACTAAAGCCGGGCTGGGAATTGTTCATATCCTGAACGACGTGACCCCGGATGAATTGGCGGCTCGCCTCGGCGAGCCCCAGATGTTCGATATCGGGCTGGTCCTGCATCCGGTCGGATCGGTGAACGTGAACGGCACTCGGCTCACGGCGGTCTACGGAGGCGGCGAGCATGTCGGGCGCGCCGTCGCCGTGCTGGGACCGGCCCGCAACGCGATTGTCTATCAGGTGGCGGGACCGAAGGAAGAGGCGCGTTACTTCGAGCACCTACTCGACCACCTTGTCGGCTCAACGGAGTTCATCAGCCAGGACGCGGCCAAGGCGCTGAAGGACTGGTACGGACGCCTTTCCGGCATGATGCTGACGCGGAGGCTCCCGACCGGGAGTGCCGACGCCTATGTCGCGCAGACCTGGCACCTCTGCCAGGATGGTCGCTATTATGTTCGGTTCTTGCGCGAACGTCGGCTGGAGTTGGTTACACCCGACCCGGGCGAAGGGGGCGAGCAGGACACCGGCACTTGGCACATCGACGTGCAGGATTCGCAGGCCGTACTGATCCTCACAGCGACCAACGATCTCCCGAGGCGCTACCTGATCCAGTTCGACGGAGAGGACGCGCGGTTGAACGGCGAGCCGGTGGCCCTTGAACGCAGCGGCGAGTGTCCTTGACGGAGGCGGAAGCCCCCTCGCGCCGTACGGCGCGCAACGTCAATAATCCGATCGGGCGGCGGTCTTCCCGACCTTCAGGCATTCCCCTTCGCGTACGGGGGCTCTGCCTTCGGTCACTTTGCCTTCCAGCTTTATCAGTTGTTTGAAATCATTCTCCGGAAGGACCGCGCGATACTTAAACGTGATGGGACTGTTGCGCACGGCGACGAATCCGTAGTCATTCCGGTCGAAGGCGGGCGAAAGGCCCAACATTGCGATCTGGGCTTTGCCGCCGAGGGTGTAGATTTGGCCGACGGTAGTGATCGGCAGCCGCCACGGATCGCTCGTGGAACAGGCATAGACCTCTCCGTTCTGCAACCCGAGTTCGACCGTGAAGACTAGGGAGCCGACCCGCCGCTGGAAATATTCCAGCACCTTCGGGTCGTTGCTGATCCGCACGGCTCGCGCCTGCAACGAAATCATCCCGACGTCGAGCTCCAGCGTCGCATCCATGCTTTGCCCGCCCAAGTCGCGGGCCGCCGTCTCCAGCGCGTCGCGCACGGCCGGGGTGGCCTTTAGCCCCACGTCGATCGTCAGGCCATACTCGCCTGACGCCAGGAGTTCCGCCCGTTTCTTGATCTCCTCCAGCGGGGTCAGCGTGATGACGAAGCCTTGACCAAGAATCGTCTCGAACAGCCGGTCGACCACGGTCTTCTGATTGTCTTGGCTGCTCGCCTGAGCGTCCCGGGCTGTCTCGGCGCCGCCAAGCAGCAGGGCGGAGCACAGCGCACTCATGAGCACAAACGGTTGTCCAACGGCGTGTCGGCTGAACATACGGCAGTTCTCGGTGTCAGGCTCGTCACAGGCGCAGAGCTTTCCGACCATCTACCCCGCACAGTCTTTCCCGTGCGGCAGGCTACGCCGGACAAGGCTCTTGGAACACTTCCCGGTACAGGCCCTTCCAAAACATTTCCCAGGCCTCGACGGTCGATCGGGCGCCAGCGGCAACGCGGGCTACAGCCTCCAAAGTCGTCGCGGTCCTGCGCACAGCGGCCAGGAGCCAGTCGCTGTGATTCTGCTCCTCCGTCACGTGTAATTCGAAAAATGCGAGGTCGTCGGCCGTGAATTGTGGATACTGTTGCAGACCAGGGTAAAAATAGCGGAACTCCGATGCGGCCGTCGTTTCCACCGCCAACTCGGCCCCCAGGGCCGCCAGATAGTCGGGCCCTGTGAACAGATGATCGAGGAGCCGGAGATACGCCGCGACTTCCGGAAGCGGTTCCGTGCCGCGGAGATCGGACGGCCGTATGCCCAATGCTTCACCGAACCGCTCAAGTCGCCGCACGTGCGCGTGTTCGGTCGAACCGGAACCCAACTCGGAGTACAGCGTCTTGACCAGCTCCACCCTCATTGCAAGCTCGTCGATCGGTGTCGCGTACAGCAACCCTTCCAGGGACTTCACGAATCGTTTGCAGAAGTAATGGTACTGGCGAAACCACCGCAGCAGTTGCTCGTGGCTCAGACGCTCATTCTTGAACCGCTGAAAGAACGGATGATCATTCACCGGATGGTGAACGAGCTCCGTCATCAATCCGTCCACGGATCGCTGCGGTATCTGCACGGTGGGCATGATCGGTCTTCCGGTCTCGGATGAGTCGTCCGCCATTTGACCATGCCGGGCAGGGCCTAAGCAAGCCCATATTGCCACAGGAACCGCACACGCCGATCTGCGGCACCGGTCATGGAACGGAAGTCCCCGCCGTCGGGGAGGGTTGCTCAGTGCGCCCCTCCGGCTTTGGCGCGCACTTGCGAGACGAGGGCTCGGGCTTCCGGGAGAAAGTCCGTGCGCTGGTGGGCTTGGGCCAATTCGAGCGCTTGTAAGGCCAGGTTCATCGCTTCATCGTGACGGCCCCGCGCACAATAACTTTTGGCCAGGTTCAGGCGAGCGTTCACCGCCCGGGGCTCTCGCTGAATGACCAGGCGAAGCAGGTCTTCGCCCTTTTCGACATCGCCCCCGAGCAGGGCCGGAAGTCTGACAAGGAAGGTACCTTTGGCGGAGAGTGCATCGAGATGATCCGGGGCGAGTTCCAGGGTCCGGTCCAACTCTTTCATCATGCGCCGGAACCCGAACACCGACGTGATACGTTCGCCGTCGATGCGGATCTGTTCGCCGAGGCTGCAGAATAGGGCGAAATGCGCGGCGGCGTGTTGCTCGTCGAGTGCGACCGCCCGCTCGGCCAAAGCCTGACCCCGTTCGAAATGGGTGAGCCGTGCATTCCGCTCCTGGGCTAAACGGCCGAGTTCGCATTCGCGCTGTGCTTGGACCGCCAGCTCAGCGGCGGATTCCGCGGCGGAGCTTAGCGGTGCGACACACAGGAGCGCCGTCACCAGAAACAGCATCGTTCGTATCATATTGCGTTTCTCCCCTCTTCGAACGAACAGCGGACGGCCGAGAACGAACGGTTTTGAAACCAGCGCCCAAACGGAGCCTGCGTTTCCCCACGACAAACCGGGACGCCATCGTATCGCAAAGCAAATGCCGTGGCCAGTCCCTTTTGTCGGATTCAGAAAACTGAAGAAACACGCGGTTTGAACGCGGATGGGCGCCCGCTCCGGTCGGCACCGGCTGTGGGCGAAGTGACACAGGTGTTGCCTGCTGTGTGTCCAAACGTCACACTCCGTGGTGTGTGGTCAACAGGAATCCGCCATGGATGACCCCCGCGGTCGGTTGGCAGCCGCCATATCTGCTCACTGTTGCTCCAAGTAGTGTTGCAATTGACGAAGCAGGTCTCTGGCTTGTTCCCTGGATTCCCCTGGTTCTGTTTGAAGCCGGGCTGACGGGTCAGCGCTCGGTGGAGAAACGGCCGGACCGTGTTCGACGACGATGCTGATTGTGCCTTCCTTGCCCTGTCCCCGTTGACGCTCCAACTCTCGAGCAATCCTGAGCCGGGTGAGTTCCTCCTGCAATTCGCTCCAGTTCTTGGTTACTTCCTCAAGTTTCTCGACCGCGGCACCGAGTTTGCTCACCCACTCATCCATCTCCTTCTTGCGATCCGCGTGCATCTTTTCGGTGGCCTGCAGCTTGAACCGTTGCTGTTGAAGCTCCCGTTGCGCGGTCTCCGCCTCCCTTCTGGCCGCTTCGTATGTGCCGCTGCTCACACACCCCACGCCGATCACGATCGCCAGCCCGAGGAGCGCCGTCGCAACATTCTCATGCCCCCTCCACGCTGTTCTATTCATGGTCATGGCTTGTCCTCCTCACGCTTCGCTCGGTCTGCTCGCTGTTGCCTGCTTATCTCGACTAATGTAATGCGAGCGGATCGAATTTTGGCCCTCCAAGCGTGTCCTGTGAACGGTTTTGGCGACATGCGATCAGCCCTCGATGCCCCGGCATCCTCGGACTTCCATGTTTCTTTTTACCACCCGCGCGAGGAACGTTTCCACGAGCGGCGACCGGTTGGTCCACAAGCGCCGCCCTCAATTCGCCGAACAACGCGAGCATCCGCCGGTAGGAGTCATGGGCGTTGCGTCCGCTCGGATTGGGTAGAACGAATACCCGAGCGCCGGCGAGGCGATCCGGCTGCCAGCCGACCCGCGGGCGACTCCTCCGCGCCTGCTCCGAGGAAAGGGGACGGGGGCGATCCAGGAACAGGAATCTGGAGAGCGTGATGCCGAGGAGCGCGACCACCGAAGGACGGTATCGCCGAATCTTCGCCAAGAGCGCCTTGCGCCCGGCGACGTATTCGCGCGGTTTCAGCGCATCGATGCCGCGGCTGGGTCTGGCGATAAGATTGGTCAGGCCGAACCCCCAATCCGGAAGCCGCTCGTCGTGTTCGTAGGTGACCGGTTCAGGCACCAGCCGCGATTCGTAGAGCAATTTCCAGAAGCGATTGGAATAGCCGGCGAAGTGGTGACCGACCGCGGCCGATCGCGCCCCAGGATTGATGCCGACGAACAAGACGCGGACCCCGGGTTTGATATGGTCCGGCAACGTGTTTGATCTTCGCTTCCCGACATTCATCGGATCGACAGCTCGTCCCGCTGAGGTCGCCGCTTCGCCCGTTCTGCCAGGAGATCGGCCTGCCGCGTCGGCTCCGGCACCCGATAGCCCTTGCCGCAGGCCAGGGTGAGGCGAACGGCTTGCCCCAGACCGATGTTATGCCCGACGGAGACGAACACCGGCCGAACACGGTCTCTGGTTCGGACCGCCGCGCCGATGATTCGGCCGGCCTTGTCGCGCAGGTAAGAGACGGAAGAACGCGCCGGCTTGGGTTCAATGTACGAGCCGAACAGGAGCGATTTCGCGCAGCCGATCACCGGCTTCTCCAGCGACAGGCCGATGTGGCAGGCAAGACCCAATCCGCGCGGGTGGGCCACACCTTGCCCGTCGATGAAGATGATGTCCGGTTCATGCACAAGCCGCTCGAATGCCCGGAGTAAGGCCGGAGCCTCGCGGAATGACAGCAGGCCCGGAATATAGGGAAACGAGACCCGATCCCGCAGAATCACCGTTTCCATGGGCTCCAAGCTGGGAAAGGAGAGCACGACGACCGCGACGTATAGGCGATCGGACTGCTTGTCGTACGCGACATCCGCGCCGGCCACGGAGGCAGGTGTTGGCACCCTCCCCGTGGTCTTGACCTGCCCGCGCAGTTGGAGTTGAAGCTGTACGGCCTCCCTGGGCGTAATGTCCCATGCATGTAGCAGTTTGACCTGCATGTCTTCACCCTTGCTGAGATCAAGCAGGTACGCCGAGTGTAACCACGGTCGAGTTCATTTGCTAGAGACTGTAGGAAAGAGCAGACGGGGCCCCTCATGGATAGCCGTTCTAACGACTTGAGTTATCAACGATTTTCTGTGCGTGCAAGACTGGCACTAGGTGTGCTTAGCTCATCATGGGGGTCACCGTGAAGAGTTATTGGAGACCCGGTCGAGACATCGACTGATCGGCTGATGCACCAGGTCGTCTAGGAACGGCAAGAGGACAGATCGCTTTTCTCGCTTTCCCTTGCGCGGTTGGTCCAATCTCAAGCCTAAGTACCCGCAAGGCATGCGACGAAAACCGGCCTGTCCTCTTTTCTTGGTCCGGAATCCACCTGCTTCGGTGCGCTCTCATGTTCATGTATTTCATGTATGACGAGCGGCGTGAGGCGATTTAGCCTTCTCCACACCATTCCGCCACAGTCGGAAACGTTCAGTTCATCGCCCCTCAAGTCTGTTGCTCGTCGAACCCCTTGACCTCCAAGGATTTCCTTGGAGGTCATCCTACGGCACTAGCCTTGCTCACGCCAGGAGCGCCTTCCGGAAGGCATACTGCTGAGACTGAACTGAAAGGAGGTGAGGTCGAATGAAGCGCTTCCTGATGGGTTTCTTGGCGGTCGCGATGCTAGCGGCCTTTACGGCTCCGTCTTTCGCCGGCGAAGAGAAGAAGGAAGAGAAGAAGAAAGGCGGCAAGTTCATTGAGCAGATCTACGCCGACGACATGAAGAAGGGCGAGAAAAAGGACGAGAAAAAGGGCAAGTAATCGAACCTGTGCGGCGAGGCTGGTTCGCTCAAGGGGGGTCTTCGCGGTGCAGAAGACCCCTCGAGCGGCCGGCTCCCATGTCTGCCGAGTCCATATACACCGCCTGCAGTCCGACGATCGTTTTCCCGTCCCGGATCGTGCCATCTCGAATCTTCGCGATCGCCTGCTCGAGTGGCATCTCCACCACTTCCAGCACTTCGTCGCGGTCTAATTGCTGTCTGCCTGGGGTAAGCCTCGTGGCCTTATAGATGTGGATGATCTCGTCCGCGAAACCCGGGGCGGTCCAGATGCTGGCCAGCGGTTCGAGTGACAAGGCGCGATAGCCGATCTCTTCTTCCAGCTCGCGCGCGGCGCAGTCACGGGGATCCTCTCCCGGCTGCAGTTTGCCGGCGGGAATCTCGTAGATGAATCCTCCTGCCGCGTGGCGGAACTGGCGAATAAGCACCACAGTCCCGTCCTCTTTCAGCGGGACGACCGCGGCGGCCCCGGGATGGCGGATCAGTTCCAATTCGACCGACGCGCCGTTGGGCAGCGTCACCGTTTCCAGATTGAGCGTGAGCACCCGTCCTCTAAAAACGGTTTTCACATTCGGTCTGCTGCCCAGTGCCTCTCCTGCTTTATCCACCACCTCTCGCCTCTAGCCTCGTGGCTGCATAAAGCTACGGCTTCCGCTTGTAGAACGGCGGCTGGACGACCACAGCGGGCATGCTTTTGCCTCTGATGTCGATCGCGAAGGTCGAGCCGATACCTGCGCAGGTCAGCGGCACGTAGCCCAGTCCGATGCCTTTTTGTAGCAGGGGAGAAAAATTCCCGCTGGTGACTTCGCCGATCGGAAGGCCTCCGGACCTTTCGAGAATTTTGCATCCCCGCCTGGGCACCGCCTTTTCCACCAGCTCGAACGCAGCAAGCCGGCGCGCCGGTCCTTCGGCGTACTGTCTCGCCAACCGCTCTCGTCCCACGAAGTCGCCCTTGTCGAAACTGACCACCCACTGGGCTCCGGCCTCGATCGGCGTCGTCTCTTCGCCGATGTCGTTGCCGTACAACAGATAGGCCATCTCCAGCCGCAGCAGATCGCGGGCCCCCAGGCCAGCCGGCTTCAGGCCTTCGGAACGTCCAGTCTCCAACAGATCGTTCCAGACCCGAGGAGCCGCATCCGCCTGCAGATACAATTCATAGCCCAGTTCTCCCGTATAGCCGGTCCTGGTAATCAGGCAGGGAACGCCGCTCAACGCGGCCTTCAGACAATGCCGGGGTTTGAGACTCGCCAGACCGGTGATTCCCGCCTTCTCGAGAATAGTCCTGGAGGCCGGCCCTTGGAGGGCCAGTTGAGCCAGCTCGCTGGAGCGGTCTTGCACCGTACAACGCGACGCGCCCGCCAGATGATCGCGCAACCAGGCGAGGATCTTTTCCCGATTGGACGCATTCACACAAAGGAGAAACTCGTTTTCTTTTACCCGGTACACAAAAATGTCGTCTTTGATGCCGCCGTCCGGATTGCAGACCATCGAATAGTGAGCCTGCCCGACCGGCAACCGGGCAAGGTCATTCGTGGTCATCCGTTGCAGAAAGGCGAGCGAACCGCTCCCCGCGACCTGGAGCCGACCCATGTGGCTGACGTCGAACAGGCCGGCCCTGCTGCGAACCGAGTGGTATTCGTCCACCACGCCGGTGTACTGGATCGGCATCTCCCAGCCGGCGAACTCCACGAGCTTCCCGCCGCCGGCCCGATGCGCTTCATAGAGCGGAGTGCGATTCATGGACGTTCTGTACCCGGCATCGGCTGAAGAGCCTGCGACATCGCCACGGCGGGCTAGCGCAGTTCCAACAATTCCACCTCGAACGTCAGGGTCGCGTTCGGCGGGATGACGCCGCCAGCTCCACGTGCGCCGTAGCCCAAGTCCGGAGGGATGATTAGCTTGCGCTTGCCGCCGACCTTCATGCCCTGCACGCCCTCGTCCCATCCTTTGATGACACGTCCCGCGCCGACGCGGAACGAAAAGGGTTCGCCGCGGTCTCGCGAGCTGTCGAACTGTTTCCCGTTTTCCAACCAGCCGGTGTAGTGCACGGTCGCAGTATCACCGAGTTCCGCCTGGCGGCCGGTGCCGACGACCAGATCCACGTACCTCAGCCCGGATTCCGTGAGGACTTCTTGCCCGACCTCTTCTGCTCCGACGACCGCCAGCGGGACGAGCGCCAGCGACAGGATCAGGACGGCCCCAAACGTTCTCATGATTGCTCTTCTCCCCGATGGACATTGGCGTTGCCTACGGGCTCCCCCGGCGAGGCAGAACGGCGCGGCGTGGTCACGAGTTAGGCTCGGAGAACAGCGCCACACTGGCCGTGTAACCGTGCAGGAAATTGCCGCCGCCGATCGGTCCGATCTCTCCCTGCGCGAAAAACCCGGCGATGGGGATGTCTCCCAACCGTTCGCGCAACACGGAGACATCATGGTGCGGCCGGCCGAACAGCCCTTCTCCCCGCCCGCAGCAACTAAACAGCAGCGCCCCCAGCGGAGCTTTCCGATGCCTCGCGCGATAGGCGTCCAGTCGGAGATTGAGGTCTTCGTGCGCCGACTTGGCGTCCCGCAGGTGGAATTGAACGGTTTGCCCCTCCTGCACCAGATCACCGACGGCGACGGCCCCCGTGCTCTGATCCGCACCGATGAGATTCCGAACAAGAAAATCCCCGCGTTCGAAACGATTCCTCTGTTCGTCGATCACGATACCCAAGTGCACAGCCCGCTGCGCAATGCGGCGCTCTTCAGCGGACATCGACGCAAACAGCGTCCGGAGACGCTCCAACGCCGGAGCGCCGCCCAGCTCATGGATGAGGTTGCGCTCCGCCTTGGTGACCACGTAGCGGTCTCCGATGGGACGGCATCCCTGCGAAATCACCGTCTCGATGGACACGGACCCCGAGAGGGCGACGCCCACCAGTCCGCCGTCATAGACCTCATCCCCGAAAACCATCCGATTCTCCCCCACGCCATGCCCCCCGCCCGCCAGGCCTCCGATGGCAATCGCCCCCGGATAGCGCTCCTCAAGCATCGCCAAGACTTCTTTCACCGGAATCGAAAAGGGATCGGCCAGGAGCACGAACACCGGACTGGAGCCGATCGCCCGATCATCCGGCCAACCGCCGACCGAAAAGCGATCGAGTTCCTGAGAAAATGACAGCCGCAGGGGATTGACGCGCACACCGGGAAGGCGGGCAGCCCACAGTGTCACTCCCGGGTCGGTTTCGATTTCTTCGCCGCCCCCGATCACCCCTTCTCCCGAGCATCCAAGCACCACACGGGGACCTACCTCTTGGCACACCGCCCCGCACAGCAACTCGGCCCGCAGCGAGTGGTGGTTGGAGAAAAACAGGAACGCCAAATCGGGCGGGTCGTCGCCGAGTTGTCGTCGCACCGCTTGCGCGACAGCCCGCCCAGCGGCGGCCGAGTCAGGCAAACGGGACAGCGCGGAGGCGAACCGAAGTATCGATGTCGTGGCAAGAGTCATGGCGGCGAGGCCGGTCTTGTGTGGCCGAGACGGCGATTCACGCGTCGGGATTGACGCGGTCTCCGCGCTCCTTCACGAGCTTCTTGTAGTAGCGCCACATATAGGAATAATAGTCGTCGAGTTGCGCCAGTAGATAGTGCAGTTCGGTCGGATCCTCCGTTTCCAGGGCGCGGATCATCCGGGTCTTGAGAAATTCAGCGAAGCCCTCCGTTTTCTCCAACGCCGTCAACAGCCTGAGCCCTCCGCCGATCTGATAATCGCCCATCCCGATCACTCCCACCTGCCGATGCCGCGGGGAGCAGCATAGCGACGTTGCTTCTCAAAATGCAAGCAACCCGAGTGAGGGGTGGCGCGTCTTATCGCGGAAGCGACAACAGCGTGCGCAGGCGGGTCAAAGAAATAGCTTCGACTCGGTGATTGTCTCGTCCGACGACGGTCCGCGCCGTCGTCAGTGCGTTCACGATGGCCTCCTCCGTGGCTTCCACCGTGGCTGTCAGGAGCGGGTTCAGATGGGTGTCCGCCAGATGGGTCATGGAGAATGTGCGATCTTTCGGATAGTGCGGGATGGCGTTCGCGGTCGAGAAGGCGAGCATGAAGTCGCCGCTGCCATGCCGCGCGGTAGATCCGGTTCTGGCCAACCCCAATGCAGCCCGTTTGGCCAGGCGGGTGAGTTGACGACTGTCGAGCGGGGCATCGGTCGCGATAATCACGATAATCGAGCCCTCGCCTCCGCCCGGCCGTTCTTCGCGCGCGACGGCGCCCGCCCCTTCCGGTACGCTCGATTGTCCGCCGAACGGCTCGTCCCGGTCGTATAATCGGCCCACGGGGACTCCGGCGATGACCAACTCCGGACGCCGCCCATGGTTGGCGTTGACCAGCACGCCGACCGTGTACCCCCCTTCTTCATCCGGCAACCGTCGCGAAGACGTGCCGATCCCGCCCTTGAAGCCATACGACACCATGCCAGTCCCGGCTCCGACCGTGCCTTCCGCGACCGGACCGCCGGCGGCGCGGTCCAACGCTTGGATCACGTCCTGCTCGGATACATGCCGTCCCTGAATGTCGTTAAGGCGGCCGTCGTCGCATTCGGCTACGACCGGAGTCAAGGTGTCGTCCGTAATCCCGATGCCAGGATACCGCTTGATCATCCAACTGATGATGCCGTTGGCCACGCGCGGCACATTCAGCGTGTTAGTTAGCGCGATGGGGTATTCGAGGAATCCGGACTCGGCCACCCAAGCCAGCCCCGTCATCTCCCCCGTGCCGTTGAGAACAAAGGCTCCCGCCGGAACCTTTCGCTGCCAGACATCGTCGCGCGGGATAATCACCGTCACGCCCGTCCGCACTGGACCTTCGCCCGGCTTGAGCGGTCCCTCTCCCTTGATCAGGGTTACGTGCCCGACCTTTACACCAGCCACATCGGTGATCGCGTTGAACGGGCCTGGCGGGTAGCGGCCGATCACGATCTGGAGATCCCGTGCCCGCGCGCGGGGCTCCTCCGGGCTGATTTCGGAAGTCTCGGCAGTCCGACCTGTACCGGAAAGCGAACAGGAAGCCAGTATCGCGGCGACAAGCACTGTTGTCAGGCGGGAGAATGGAACACCGCGATGATGCCTCATCCGTCACTCCGTCGATCGCTCAGCCGCAGCGGTCGTCTCGAATACCTTCTGGCCCGACATCGAGAACATCGTGCCAGCGTGGCGAGATTGATGATCCTGTTCATTCCGCATGAGCAGCGGCCGCGGGCAATCGGCGACGACATCGGAGCAAAAGCCGGACTGCATATCGCCTTGTGCTTCAGATCTCGTGTGACGATCCGCGTTCCGGGACGATCACGTCGATGCGCGGATGCTCGGCCATGATGGCCGCCGCCAACGAGAACGCTTGTTTTTCTTCACCGTGCACGACAAACACCTTGGCCGGCGCCGGCTTGATCGACCGGACATAGGCCAACAGATCGTGGCGATCCGCATGGGCCGACAGACCGTTGAAGCGGACCACTTGCGCGCGCCGCGGCGTCGGCACGCCAAAGATCGGCACCACGTCCCAGCCCTCGACCAGTTTGCGTCCCAACGTGTGCTCGGCCTGAAAGCCGACAATCGCGATGATGTTGGCTTCATCCTGGATGGCGTGCTTGAGATGATGCAGCACCCGCCCGCCCTCGCACATGCCTGAGGACGCGATGATGACGCAGGGCCCTTTCATCGCATTCAACTGCTTGCTCTCCTCGACCGACGACACATAGCGGATGTAACGGGCCGCGAACGGGTCGCCTTCCGCGGCAAACGTGCGGAGGGTCTCCTCGTCGTAACACTCCGGATGCCGGCGGAAAATCTCGGTCGCCTTGGCAGCCAGCGGCGAATCGATGTAAATGGGTACAGGATCGATGCGTCCCTCGCGGACCAATTCTTTGATCCGCATCACCAGTTCCTGCGTCCTCCCAACCGCGAACGCCGGCACGATGATCTTGCCGCGGTTCATCCTGGCCCGGGTGAGCAGTTGTTCCGCCTTGGTTTTCAGCGCCTCTCCAACCTCCTCGTGGAGCCGATCTCCATAGGTCGATTCGATGATCAGCACATCGCAGGCCGGGGGCTCTGCAGGGTCCCGCAGGACCGGCATCCGCGGCCGTCCCAGATCGCCGGTAAAGAGAACGGTCGTCGTGTTTCCGCGCGCCGCGTACGTGAGCCGGATGGCGGCCGAGCCGAGGATATGGCCGGCTTCGTGGAAGGAGGCGCTCATTCGCGGGCCGACCTTGATCGCGTCGCCATAGCGGGTGCCCGTGAACCGCCTCACAATCGCCCGGACATCGTCGATGTCATAGAAGGGCCGGAGACACCGGTGCCCCTTCCGTCCTTCCTGTTTGTTGACATACGCGCAGTCGCTCTCCTGAATGCGGGCCGAATCTTCCAGCATAACCTTGGTCAGGTCGCCGGTGGCGGGCGTCACGTGCACTTTGCCGGCAAACCCATGTTTGGCCAAGACGGGCAAGGCCCCGGAATGGTCGATGTGGGCGTGCGAGAGGATGACTGCGTCCACCGCCTTGGGATCAAACCCCAGAACGCGATTGCGTCGGTCGGCTTCCTGGCGGCGACCTTGAAACAGGCCGCAGTCCAACAGGACGCGACAACCAGGAGTCTGGATTAAGTGCCGGCTGCCCGTCACCGACCGAGCGGCGCCGTGAAAGGAAATGATCATGCCGGTCAGTCGATCTGGTGTCGGGCAGCGATCAGGTCCCAGGCTTCCTGAGCCGTCTCGGCGTAATGAAAGAGCGCAAGGTCTTCCGGACTGACCAGGCCTTCCTCGACGAGCATCGTCCAGTTGATGAGCCGGTCCCAAAACGTGCGTCCCACCAAGACGATGGTGATGCCGCTCACCTTGCCGGTCTGGAGCAGCGTCAACGTCTCGAACAACTCGTCCAGCGTGCCGAACCCTCCTGGAAAGGCCACCAACGCCTTGGCGCGGAGCAGAAAGTGCATCTTGCGCAGCGCGAAGTAACGGAACTGAAAGCACAGCGACGGCGTGATATACGGGTTGGGCCGCTGCTCATGCGGCAAGGTGATGTTCAAGCCGATCGATTTTCCGCCCGCGTCGGCCGCGCCGCGGTTGGCCGCTTCCATAATGCCGGGGCCTCCCCCGGTGACGACCACAAAATCGCACCGGCCGTCAACCTGGCAGGTGGAAGACACCAGTCTGCCGAACTCGCGCGCTTCATCGTAGTAACGGGCGAGCGCCAGACGTCGACGGGCAACCTCGACCTCTCGTTGTGCGCCCGGGTCGTTCGGCCGTGCTTTCAGGTCGGCTTCCGCATGGCTCAGGGCCTCCCTCGCCCGAGCCGGTTCCATGAGTCGCGCGCTGCCGAAGATCACGATGGTAGAGCGGATACCTTCTTCCCGCTGGATCAACTCGGGCTTGAGCAGCTCAAGTTGCAACCGCAAGGGGCGTAGCTCGTCGCGCTGGAGAAATTCCACGTCCCGATCGGCGGGAATGTACGAAGGAGAGCGCAACAGCGCGTCGGTCGTCCGGTCGTTATCTGCGTCACGGGCGCTCATGCGGACGGCATTATAGCGAGACAACGGACATGCGGCAAACTGAAGGGACGGACGCCCGGCGGGTCAGAACGGCCACGGGTTGAAACTCGCATGACCGGAGTGTTTTGCGAACGCGTGCTCGCGGGCCACCCACCGGGAATCGAACGCGACCTCGAAGACGTCCGTTCCCAGGCCGCCTGCGGAGAGGATGAAATCGGGCGAAACCGTCAGCCAAAAGCGTGCCGGCCAGCCGAAGTTGACCCGGGTGTACTTGGCGTCGCGAAAGTGATAGGCGATGACGGCGCCTTCATCTAAGGCGGCCAGTTCGTCGGGAGCGCCGAGGTGCTCCACAACCTCGGCGAGCGTGGTCCGCCCCGGGACGATGAACGCTACGTCCTCCGGACGGATCGGGTCGTTGATCGAAAGTCGCGCAACGGTCGCGAAACCGCAGCCCGATAGCCCGAAGGACGCGAAACACGCGACAAGGGGTAAGAGATGGAGACCAAGGGCCGCAAGCCGAGGAACACGGCCGACTGCCTTCCCGCTGGTATGGCGCTTCGCCATCACGCCCACGTCCCGTCTTCTTTTTACTCGCCAAACGGCCAGAACTGAAACTTCAGCCGATCGGTGCGCTTGCCGAACACTATGTCTTCAACCACCCCGTCTCGATTGAACAGGATGTAGAGGTCGTCGCTCTTGATATTGACCCGCGAAAAGTTCACCAGCAGGAGCAAAAGGCTCCCCGACTTGAGATCGTAACGGTAATACTGGAAGATGTCGTGACCGTTGGCTTGCACGATTCGGTCGGGCGCTCCCAGGACCATGACGACTTCGGATCGGGTCGTGATCCCCTTTTTGATCTTTTCCACATCCTCCGGCTTGAACTCGTCGCCCAGATTGCCCCTGCTGAAGGCGCAGCCGCTCGCAACGAGCAGGCACACGCCGACCCACAGGCATGTTTTCTGGAGCGTGATGCCGCTGACCATTGGTCGTCGAGTGTACATGGAACCTGCCTCCTCTGCCGAACTTCCCCGCAAAGTCTGTTACGACGCAGGAGTCGCTTGAACCCTCTTGGGAAGCACAAAATCCTCCTCGAACACAGCATAGGCGGTGCGCGACAGACCGACTCGTTCGTACACGGTTTGCGCCACGCGATTGCCGC
The DNA here is from genome assembly GCF_976986435.1 of Nitrospira calida. NCBI lineage: Bacteria > Pseudomonadati > Nitrospirota > Nitrospiria > Nitrospirales > Nitrospiraceae > Nitrospira > Nitrospira calida. The sequence continues at coordinate 374,924 of NZ_OZ335950.1, read as the reverse complement.
TGTCGACGTAGAGACGAACGCCACACACATCGCGGCGCGCGCGGGCCTGACTGATGATCGCTTCGTGCATGCGCCGGTAGACGCCCATTCGGCGCCATGCGGGATCGACATAGACACTCTGAATCCACCAAAACTGCGCGTTCCGCCAGTCGCTCCATTCGTAGGTCACGAGGAGTTGGCCGACGATCACCGGCGGAGCCACTTCCGGGCATACTTCGGCCACGCTGAAAAAGCCTCGTTCCGGCTCCTGCAGGACGGCCAGTGTGCCCTGTCGCACCCGCTCCCGGTCCAAGACCCGGCCTTCGGTTTCGAGCGCCATCGCTGCACTGAACGAGGCGATGATGTCCGCGTCTTCCACCCGAGCGCGTCGAACGATCAGCCGATCAAGCCGCGGCGTGGTCATGCGCTTGCCCCTGGATCGGCCAGCCAGCCCCGTTTCGGTTTGTAGAAGCCGGCCGAAAATTCCATCTTCATGGCGTCCTCGGGCGGCAGATTGATCGGACGGACGTGCTGGCGCGGGACAAAGGCCAGATATCCGGTGAACGGATGGATCGCCGTCGGCACGAACACCATCAGCAGTTCGGTCCCCGAGACCACTTGCAGCGGCCCGGGCGCCGATCCCATGACGAACCCCAATGCCCAGAGCCCGTCGCGCGGGAAGGGAAAGGCCACCACGGTGCTAAGGCCGAAGCGGGATCGGAAGTTGAACAGGTCCGTCATGCCCTTGAGCGTTACATACACGCTGCGGACGAACGGGATGCGCGCCAGCCAGTCTTCGGCGCGCTGAAACAACCGCTGTCCCAGGACATGGGTTGCGATCACACCGCTGAGCAGAATCAGCGCAAACAACGTCAGCACGCCCAATCCGGGCACATCGCTTGCGATGCGGGTGCCCAGAAGATCCACGATCAGATCGTCAAGCGCCGCGAACAGCGTAGAGAGAATCAGGAACGTGGCCCAGGCCGGGACTAACAACAGCAAGCCGGTCAGCCAGTGGCGCCACCATCTGCGGTCTCTGCTCATGAGACTGCTCCGGTATAAACACCTCAGTGTAGCAGATTTCACCCGACCGGATGAAACATCAAGAAGCAGGAGTCGGTCAATATCTTGATCTTTGCAAGAGTGTTGCACTATGCTTTGCTCTGCGCTTCGGTCCTGGGACGGGATGCCGGCTTATCTCACCTCGGAGGAGGCAAGTACAAGCATGCGAGAGGCAACAGGCAAAGGCGTTAACATCGCTCCGGATCTGCTGGCCATCCTCTGCTGTCCGGAAACCAAACAGGAAGTCAGCCTGGCCGACGAGATTCTGGTCGAGAAGCTGAACGCTGCCATCGAGAGGGGAGCGCTGAAGAATAAGGCCCAAAAGCCGGTAACTGAAAAGTTGGACGGCGGCTTAGTGCGGGCCGACCGAAAGATCGTCTATCCCGTCCGGGATGATATTCCAGTGATGCTGATCGAAGAAGGGATTCCGCTCGACCAACTCGCCTGACCTTACTCGCTTCTCTCCCTGCATCAAGTTTCTCCCGCCCTTGCCACGTTGTTGCGCGCGGCTTTCCCGGAAATCTTCGAACTGCACAGGCAGGTTCGCAACAGCAGGGACCCGGTGAACAGCGAAGGGGATATCAAGACGCTCGAGAATCGGCTGAACCAGGAGTCACGGCCGGAAGAGTTCTACCTCAACGTGCTGGTTATCGGTTTTCGTCCCAGTCGATGTGCCGCATTGGGCACAGAGATACTCGTACAGGTTTCCGGCCGGCAACACCAGCAGCAGGCGTTGCCGTGTCGGAGTGGCCTGGCGGCATTGAGGACAGTAGAGCAACGAAGCTTGAAAGGAACCGTATTGGTCGGTCGGGCCGGTTGCGGGTGTCATACCGTACGGTGTTCCTGCCCATTCGGCTGGAGTGACAGACCGGTCAGACCAAGCTTTCTTCTGCCCACTCGGCATGGTTGAATCTTTTTTGAAGAGTAGAGAAGCGCCGATTCAAGGTCAATAGGCGGTGCTCCTCGCGCTGTCTGACACTTTACTGGGCTGACCACGGCGGCGGACTCTTGCCCATGGTCGCCCGGCGGCCTCGATAAAACCACCAGACGGAACGGCCAAGCTGAACGACGACATACACGGCAAGACCGATGAGCAGCCCGTAGAACCCGGCATTGCTCCGTGGCCAGCGTTCCGGCGCATGCAGTACCACACCCACCGCAATATGTCCCCCAAGACCGAGACAAATCGCGAAGACGATCCATTCTCGCGCCATGGGATTCCTGGCCAAAAAGCCTGAACCCATACCTTAGAAGTTGATGCCCCCCGCTGTACCGCGGCGAAGACGAACCCAGGCGGCGTTGCCCCATCCGTCCGTCCCTGCCCGGACTCGCGCCCATGGCTTTCCCCAGGTGGAACCTTTGATCGGCCAGCGCGGAGACACGCCTACCATGAGCGCACCACATAAGGCGCGGTCGGGAAGCCGCGGGCACGTTGTCGAAGGTTACACCGAACTCTTGGCGGATTCGATCTCAGTCGCGGTAATGAGGCTGGACAGATAATCTGCCACGAAGATGAGCGCCTCCTCACGTCCGTCCGCCCGTCGGCCCTTCTCGCGGCGCTGCACCGACAGTTCATGATCCAAGTCGGATTTAACGTCGGTCAACACCCGCTGTAGGGAAGAGGGCGTCAGGTTGGCGTCCATGTCCTCGAGTTCCTGGCACCGGTCAAGAACCCAGTTCAGGCCTTCGATCCGGCCCGCATAGTGTTCCTGTTCGGCGGTGTCAATTCTCGCCATGGTGGTGGCAAATGTCTGCGCCTCATACACCAGGTTGTAAAAGCTGGTTACAGCTCGTTGCAGCGTTGGATTCATACTTCTCCTCGTTTCAGACTCTGATTCATTATACATGAGAACCGACCGGGGACAAGCGGTATTTTGCGCGGTTAGGTGAACAGCAAGGAATGGAATTCGTTCATAAAACCATAGTAGAGCGGAGCGAAATCCTTGAGGCTCTCGGGGCTGGTTTCCTTCAGGCGTTTGAAAAAAAAGACTTGGTACCGAGGATCCAACTGTTCCAACAGCTTCCCCAACTGGGCCATGGTGTAACTACCGGCCGGAACACTAAGGACATAATGCACCAGCCGCTCGACGAACTGTTGCGCCACATATTCGCTCGTGATCAGGTCGTCGGGGAGCTTTCCGGTGGCTAGAAACTCATCGAACGGGACGGCCTGTGCCGCAAAGGGCACAGACGGTCGAGACTGGGTCACTCTGAGTTCCTCCGAAGCGACAACCAAGTCATGCGGCTCGGTCCATCACTGTACTGAAGCCCCTCCGTCATCGTCAAGCCTTCCACTGAAGCCTTCAATAATTGAAGGTGGGTCGCATGGCGATTCAGCGCGTAGCAGAAGCGTTCATAAGGTATAAACACACCCCGGTATCTTTCCAGCCCACTCGTTCCTTAATTCTCAGGGCTTCGGAGTGTACGAGCGATTCGAACTCTCCTGAACAGCGTGCCGTGCAAGGGGTTGGACAGCTCAGGCCGGAACGGAACATCACATCGGAAGGGGAAATCTGTCCGCATACGCGCCCGATAGAGGCCGTTCAGGGCCGATCACCGCTTCGCAGGCATAGCCTGGATCGAACGGCCAGAGAAGTGTTTGACCGGACCATGAACCCTTGACATGAATATAACGGAAGGTCACCCCCAAACGGGCGGCTTCCGCCCGCATGGTCTCAATGCAACCGCGGTAAGTATAGGCACGCTTGATCAGCAGGATCGGCAGACCGGTCTGACTGTGGAAGACGGTGTACTGATCGCTGCACGCGCTCAGAAACAGCGCGAAGCCGAGAAGGAGTCGTCCAATGGTGGGGAGGGCAGTGCGAGCCACCAAAAACACTCTCCGGTTCTTGTGCTTGCGGATGGTGCGCCCGGCAGGACTTGAACCTGCGACCTGCGGGTTCGAAGCCCGACGCTCTATCCAACTGAGCTACGGGCGCACGAAACGCGAGTGAATCACTTGGACTTAACCTTGTCAAGACCGCAGTGTTTCGCAGCGCCGCGTGCGCGATCGGCGCCCGACAATCAAAAGGGCCGCCGTTGCCGGCGGCCCTTTTTGATTCGATTCTCTTTCAGCTTGCACCCGGTCAGAGCCGACCCCCTACCAGCGATCTCGGTCTCCTCCTCCACCGCCGCTGGGATTGCCACCACCGTAAGGCCGCTTCTCCTGCGGTCTGGCTTCGTTGACGACGAGCGTCCGACCGCCCAATTGACTCCCATTGAGTGCCGCAATGGCCTTCTGTGCCTCTTCCGGCGTGGACATTTCCACGAACCCGAAGCCTCGGGACTGTCCGGTGTATCGATCCGTGATCACTTTCGCGGATTGGACGGTTCCATGCTGGGAGAACAACTCCGCCAGCTGTTGCTCAGTCGTCGAGTAGGGTAGACTTCCAACATACAATTTGTTCCCCATAGCGACCTCCGTCACTGCTGTTGATATTGTCTTGGGAAGAAATGGAGGAGGGAGGGAGAGACTTCCTGGCGCTAATGCAACTGCACCGTCCACTCACTCGCGCTGTCCGGCCAACTTCCTCACGCAAGGCAACATCGAATCAGGGCCACTCCGCTTCGCTCTCCATCACTCGGCCCCGCAGCGATGAATTGCAAAAGAAAACATAGCACGGGCTCCTAAACAGATCAACACGGAGGGCCGCTCCCGGCGGGTTCACACCCTGGCCAGGATACTGGCGACCACCTCCTCGATCGTTCGTCCTTCCGTCGCAATAACGTGGTCTGCGGCGGCTTGATACTTTGGGAGGCGCTGTTGGAGCACCTCCTGAATTTCCTCAGTAAAGGACTTGGTACCGGTCAGGGAAGGGCGTTGGGTATCCCCGCCGATGCGTTGGGCGATCGTCGAGACTTCCGCGGTCAGCCAGAACAGCGTCCCGTTTTTTTTGAGAACATCCACGTTCTGCTGACGGAGGATCGCGCCTCCGCCGGTATCGATGATCAAGCCGTCTTTTTTACCCAAGTCCCGGCACACCTCCGACTCCAAATCTCGAAAATGTTCCCAGCCAAACTGTTGCACAATCTCGGGGATCGACAGCTTGGCCCGCTTGACAACCTCGGCGTCCGTCGAGACCAATTCGCGTCCCAGCTTGGCCGCCAGAATTTTGCCCACCGTACTCTTGCCGGTACCGCGATATCCGATCAGAACGATATTCATGCGAAGCGGGATACCAGCACGGCCCGCATCACGTCAGTGGGAGCTGGTCGGTTCGTCCAGAGTTCAAACTGCGCGGCGGCCTGGTTAAGAAACATCTCCAGGCCGCGAACGGTCTGACAGCCGGCGGCCGTAGCGTCCCTGAGCAGGCGCGTCTCCGGTGGGTTATACACGATGTCCATGACAGCCAGACGAGCATGGAGCAACTCGGCCGGAACACAGCTTTCCTCGCTCCGGGGGTGCATTCCGACCGGCGTGCAGTGGATCAGGACCTGCGCGTCCGGCAACAGGCGACGGAGGGTGTCTTCGCTCAGGGTCGCCTCATGAACACGGAGGGAAGTCTTGGCTTGGAGGTCGCTAACGAGGCCCCGTCGCTCGGCCTCGTCGATTGCCAGGATGAACAGTTCCGCCACGCCGGAGTCCGCCGCCAGCGCGAAAGCGATCGCGCGCGCGGCGCCGCCCGACCCCAGCATCGCCACCCGCCGTCCCTTCAGTTCGACACTGCCGTCCCGCAGAGCTCGCAGGGCTCCTGAAGCGTCTGTGTTGTAGCCGATCAGTTTTCCATCGTCCACCACTATGGTATTGATGGCCCCGATGTGCCGGGCCGTCGGCTCCACCTCGTCGAGGTACCGGATGACGGACACTTTGTGTGGGATGGTCACGCTGAAGCCGCGCACATTTCCCAGTGCTCGGATGCCTCGAATCGCGTCAGCGATGTTTTCCACCCGAAAGGCTAGGTACACGAAATTCAGGCCGAGCTTCTGAAAGGCCGCGTTATGAATGGCCGGGGACAAGGAGTGTTCCACCGGGTTTCCGATGACCCCGCAGAGTTTGGTCTGCGCGTTGATTTCCATTTTTTTGAGAGGGCTCGCGGCGGCTGGCCGTCAAGTTTGAGCTGGCCGCCAGCCGATTGCCAAACGCTCCATTATCTCTCTTTGACTATCACCTTCAGGGCGATGTAATGGCTTCCCGACACCTGATACGTCACAACGACCTGATCGCCTTTTTTCAGATCCCTGAGATCTTTGCGGCCTCGGCCTTCGAATGCAGTCTTGTCGTTGGCGACAAAGGTGAACCGCGTCCCGCCGTCCGCCTTCTTCACCGCAAATTTCCCCGCTTCTGGATCAACCGACAGAACGGTGCCGGAAAAGTCGATCCCGCCGCGGCCCCAAGCCGGGATCGTCACCGTCGTGACGGCGATCACGATCCACAGGGCACAGATACGCCATGCGGTCACGGCCTCGCCTTTCCTTCGCGGTCGCATTGATGCGCTCTCCGTACCAAAATATCAATGCGCGGTCATGCCGCCGTCGATCGTGAATGTGCCGCCGGTAACCCAGGAAGCATCGTCGGACGCGAGATAGAGCACCAGCTTTGCCACTTCTTCGGGTTTGCCGGGACGCGCGATAAGGTACTGTCTCAACACCTCGGTCGTTCGTGCCGGATCGCTCAACAGACTTTCGGCCATCGGCGTCTCAATGAGGCCGGGATTCACCACGTTGCAGCGAATCCCTTGCGCGGCGTAATCAACAGCGATCGCGCGGGTGAGGGCATCCAGCGCTCCCTTGGAGGCCGCATACGCGGGGAGCATGGGAAGCCCGACCAGGCTGGCGACCGAAGAAATGTTGATGATCGCTCCGCCGCCGGCTTTCAGCATTTCAGGGATCGCCGCCCGGGTCATGCGGAACACGCCGGTGACGTTGACGTCGAGCATCCGCTGCCAGGTGGCGTCGTCCATCTCGTGAATCTTCTTTCCGAAGTCCCCGATGCCGGCGTTGTTGACCAGAATGTCCAGCCGGCCGAATGTCCGGACCGTTTGCGCGACCGCTTCCCGTGCGTGGGTTTCATCGGTCACCGATCCGGCCACGGCCAGTGCCCGGCCGCCCCTTTGCCCGATCTCGCCGATCACCCGCTCCAATCGATCCTTACGTCGGCCTGTGATGGTGACTGCTGCGCCTTCCTGGGCGAACAGCGTCGCGATCGCTTCGCCGATACCGGCGTTGCCGCCCGTGATCAACGCCACCTTGCCGTGCAGCCTGCTCATCGAGTTTCCTCGTCTTCGTCGGTATAGTCGGCCCCGCTCCGGCCGTTGAGTTCCTCGGCAGTTCCGCCCAGTCGATTCATCCACAGCCCCGGCTCGACCTTGCGCGCGACCGTGATGAACCCCGAATGGGCCACCATCCGATGATCCGGACGGACGCTCCGCCCTTGCACAGACCAAGTTCGCAGCAACGTTTCAAAAGTTTGGACCAAACCGAAGACACCGGATCGCTCCAATGCCTCGATGGTCTGCATGACCTGCGGCACGGTCGGAACGAAACTCAGGTAGATGCCCCCCGAACGCAAGACCTTCGCGGCGTGGGGGACAACCCGCCAGGGTTCCGGAAGATCGAGCACGACCCGATCGAAGAGGCCCCCCCCGGCTGGGACCTCGATACCTTCGTACGCATCGGCTCTGGCAATGGTAAGATTGGGGGTCGCGCCCAGATACCGTTCGATGTTTCCGGCGGCGGTGCGAGCGAAGTCCTCACGAGCTTCGTAACTCACCACCGATCCGCGCGGGCCGACGGCTCGCAACAGCGCCATTGTCAACGCGCCGGAGCCGGTTCCGGCTTCGAAGACCTTTGCGCCAGGATAGATGTCGGCCCACATCGCGATAATTGCCAGGTCCTTGGGATAAATCACCTGGGCGCCACGCGGCATCTTCAAGACGTATTCGGCAAGCGTGGGACGCAGGGCGATCATGCGCGTGCCTCGGGATAGCGTGACAAGACTGCCGTCCGGCCTCCCGATCAGAATGTCGTGCGAGATCGTCTCGCCGCTGTGCTGAAAGATGGCCCCTGCCTTCAGCGTCAGCGCATAGTGCCGACCCTTCTTGTCAACGAGATGGATGCGCTCGCCGTCTTGCAACCGTGCCATGGCGGGCTCATTGTAGGAGACTGGTCGGGGCTTTGCAACCGAACGGCGGCGGTTCCTTGACAGGGTATCGGGTGGACCGTATGATCCAGGTACATTCCTGCGCATTTCTCATTCCTAATCGAATGTTGAGGAACACCATCACTCCTTTTCCGTGCCATGCGAGGGACCTCTCGATGAACGGTTCGAGACGCCGTCCCGCAATGTTTTTCACCGCCGGTCGATCGTTGCGCCTGCTCGCCCAAGCGACGGCAAGTCTGGGTCTGTTGGTTGCGCTCTCGGCCGAAGCTGGAGCCTCCTCGACGGTCGCCCTGGCGACCTACGAGGGCGTGATCAATCCGGTCGCCGCCGAATACGTGCACGACGCCATCGCCTTCGCGCAGGCGCAGAGTGCCTCCGCGCTGATCCTCCGCTTGGACACGCCGGGCGGACTCGACACGTCCATGCGCGTCATCATCAAGGACTTCACCGGCTCACCGATCCCGATCATCGTCTATGTGGCTCCGTCCGGCGGCCGCGCGGCTTCGGCCGGCGTCTTCATCACGATGGCGGCGCATATCGCGGCGATGGCACCCGGCACGAACATCGGGGCCGCCCATCCGGTCGCGATGGGCGGTGGTGAAATGGACAAGACGATGAAGGAGAAAGTCGAGAACGATTCGGTGGCTTACATCAAGTCCATCGCTGAGCAGCGCGGCCGCAATGTGTCATGGGCGGAGGAGGCGGTGCGCAAGAGCGTGTCGGTCACCGAAAAAGAAGCGGTGAAGCTCAAGATCGTCGACCTCATCGCGGACGACGTACCGACTCTGCTCAAGGCCGTGGACGGCCGATCGGTGAACCTTGGACGCGGAGCCGTCGTTCTGCGGACGAAGGACGCGGCGGTGGTCGAGTTTCCGATGGGATGGCGCCTGGAAATGCTCAAGGCCCTCAGCGATCCTAACATCGCCTATCTGTTGATGACCATCGGCACCATCGGCCTCTTGGCCGAACTTTACAATCCAGGTGCGATCCTGCCTGGGATTGTCGGCGCGATCAGCCTGATCCTGGCGTTTTATTCCTTCCAATCCTTGCCGGTGAACTATGCCGGCGTCCTACTGATCCTGCTGGGCATCGTGTTTTTCATTCTGGAAGCGACCGTCACCAGCTTCGGCTTGCTGGCCATCGGCGGCGTGATCTCCATGATTCTCGGGTCCCTCATGCTGATGAAGGCCGAAGCCCCGTTTCTCCAGATCTCCTGGGCCGTCATTCTTCCTGTTGTTGGCATGGCAGCCTTGTTTACAATATTCATCGTCGGCATGGGAGTAAGGGCTATGAGACGGCAACCGCTGACCGGCCGTGAGGGGATGATCGGGTTGATCGGGGTGGCCAAGACGGCGCTGGATCCGAAGGGACAGCTCACCATACACGGGGAGCTGTGGGAAGCCATCAGCGAGCAGCCGCTTAAGCCAGGCGATCAGGCCGAAGTCACACGCGTGGAGGGTTTGAAACTGTACGTCAAACCGGTCAGCCCAAAGAAAGAGGCATGAGATGAACCTGCTCTTCAGTCCGTTCGCGCTGTTGGTGCTCGCAGTGATCCTGGTATTGATGGGCTTCAATGTCCTGCGGGAGTACGAGCGGGCGGTGATTTTTCGCTGGGGGCGCTTGGCGCGAGGGATTGTGGGCGGCAATGGTCCTGGAGTTGTCATCATTATTCCCTTCATCGATAAGTTGGTCCGCGTAAGCCTCCGGACCGTGGCGATGGATGTCCCCCCGCAAGACGTGATCACCAGAGATAACGTCACGGTCAAAGTGAACGCGGTGATCTACTTTCGCGTCGTGGAACCTCAGCGGGCCATCGTCGAGGTGGAGGATTATCTGTATGCTACCTCCATGATGGCCCAAACGACGCTCCGCAGCGTGCTCGGGCAAAGTCAGTTGGATGACTTATTGGCCAAACGAGAAGAGATCAACGCAGAACTCCAGAGGATTATTGACCAGCAGACCGAGCCGTGGGGGGTGAAGGTCACCGCCGTCGAAGTCAAGAACGTGGATTTGCCCCAGGAAATGCAACGGGCAATCGCCCGCCAAGCCGAGGCCGAGCGCGAGCGACGTGCCAAGGTGATCCACGCCGAAGGCGAATTTCAGGCAGCCCAGCGGTTGGCCGAGGCCGCTAACGTGATCAGCCAGAACCCAGCAGCCCTCCAGCTCCGCTATCTCCAAACGCTGGTTGAGGTGGGTGCCGAGAAGAACTCGACCACAATCTTCCCCATTCCTATTGACATTTTGGCTCCTTTCATTAGACGATTAGAAAAAGGGTAATTTTTAAAAAAAATCAATGCCTTGACAAATTTAATCGATTAACAGCCGTTCTCTTTCCCCATTCTGATTCCCTGCTTGTTAGGCCCACCCATCCAATGCGCCCCTCCTCTCGTAATTTTAAAAAGAGGAAGGTGGATCTGGGAACGGAAGGGACGGTTTAGACGAATCCTTTCCATCCTCCTGTGCTCTAAAAATGTAAAACGCACGAATGGTTACTCTGTTTGGACATTTGTTTTACACAATCCGCCTCGCAGCGTATATGGAACTCCTAGGTGACCTATGAAGGACGAACGAGATGAAATAGTTTTCGAGGATGATCGGCCCGCTCCTGCAGCTCCGAATTTGGAGCTCGAAACGGACGATTCAGAAGCCAGCGACCTGTTGGACCTGATTGAGCAGGACACGGGTGTCGCGGCGAAAGCTCCTGAAGTTTCCGAGGATGCCGAATCGAACGCCCCGCTCGAAGGGCCGATGGTGTTGGAGTCTCTGTACTTCCGTTCATTCGGCGAGCGGCCGCTGCTGACCCGTGAAGAAGAGATTGCGCTTGCAAAACGGATCGATCAGGGGACCAGAGCTGTTCGGGCAGCCCTCCGTGCCGCCGTGAAGGTAGCCTCCCAAATGCGCAAGGTGGAAAAGGTCGTGCAAGCGACGCGCACGTTGCAGGTTGTGCGTCGGTTGAGCGGTCTCTCCGCGACCGCACTTGACCGGGCCGAAGCGAGCTTGGCAATCCTGTGCGAGCAGTCCAAGGGTCCGGGCAAACGGGCGGCAACGCACCTGCAGCGCTTGAACGCCATCCGGTTGCAGGTACGCGAAGGGCGGGCCGTCCTCGAAAGCGCAAAAGACGAACTGGTGCGCTGCAACTTGCGCCTTGTCGTTGACGTGGCCAAGCATTATACGGGTCGCGGGTTAAGCCTCCTGGATTTGGTGCAGGAAGGCAACATCGGCCTCATGAAGGCGGCCGAACGATATGAATACCGGAAAGGGTTTAAGTTCAGCACGTACGCCACCTGGTGGATCAGGCAAGGGATCACCAGAGCCCTGGCGGACCAATCGCGCACGATTCGGATTCCGGTCCACCAGACCGAAGCCTCGAATCGCATGCTGCGGGTGTCGAGACGGCTCATTCAGCAGTTGGGCCGTGCGCCTCGGATCGAAGAGCTGGCTCAGACGCTTGGCGTGCGTCCAGATAAACTCCACGAGACGATCCAAGCATTCCAAGAACCCATCGCCCTGGAGTCCCCGGTGGGAGATGGCGAGACCCAGTTCGGCGAGCTGTTGCCCGATCTGCAAGCGGTGCCTCCTGATGCCCATGTTCATCGGACGGAGTTGTCCCGCGAATTGGACCGGATCCTCAGCACCCTGACGCCTAGAGAACAAACCGTCATCCGGTTGCGCTTCGGGATCGGTCAAGATGAACCTCGGACATTGGAACAGGTTGGCCAGAGTCTTTCTGTCACCCGCGAGCGTATCCGGCAGATCGAGGCCAAGGCGTTAAAGAAACTCAAGACGCCGGAGATCAAACAAATGTTCGCGGCGATTCGCTAACGGACACGATTGGGAACGACCGAAAAGCGGGCGAGGCGGGAACCTCGCCCGCTTTGTTTCACGCCAGGTCTGCTTTCGACTTCGCGCGAGTTATGAGAAAATAAAAATCGGCTTTCCTGCGCGGACGAGGCTGAAGATGGCCGCGAGAGCTCCAAGTCTTCTGTGCATGGCGTGGTGTGTCGGCCTCATCGCGGCGACATCCGTTCCAGTCCTGGCGCAGCAAGGAGCGGACCAGCCGAACACGAAAAAAACTCTTTCCGTTCCGGCCGTCGTAGCAAAGGTGCGGCCTTCGGTCGTCACGATTCTCACCCGTGGGGTCCCGCAGAACCTCCCGCAACATTCCACCGCCTCCGGCTCGGGTTCGGGTATTATCATCGATGCCGGCGGATATATCCTGACCAACAACCATTTGGTCGAAGGAGTCAAAAGTCTTGTGGTCGGATTAGCGAACGGGCGACTCACACCAGGCCGTGTCGTGGCGCGAGATTTTTTGCTGGATCTGGCAGTGATTAAAATCGCCGCTACGGATCTGGTCCCGGCGCAGTTAAGCCAATCCTTGTCCCTGGAGATCGGCGAGACGGTGGTGGCGATAGGCAATCCCCTGGCCTTGAAAGGGGGGTCATCGGTCACCGTTGGTGTGGTCAGTGCCCTAGACCGATCGGTATTGGCACCCAACGGCGAGACGCTCTACGACCTGATCCAAACCGATGCAGCGATCAATCCGGGTAACAGCGGCGGCCCCTTGGTTGACCTCTCCGGCCAAGTCGTCGGGATCAATGTCGCGGTTGCGCCTTCGGCACAAGCCATTAGCTATGCGATTTCAATGGAAGCCGCTTACCCGCATATTCAGTCCATGCTGGTCCGCGGTTCTGTCTTTCGTCCGGATCTCGGATTTATCCCCGTCACAATTACACCCAGTATCGTGGCCAGCTTTAACCTGGACGTGGACCGAGGTATTCTGGCGGTGCAGGTTGATCCGTCCAAAGCTGGCGGCCAAGCCGGACTCCATTCAGGCGACGTGATTACCGCAGTGGACAATCATCAGATCTACAACATGGGCGATTTCTGGCACGTCTTCCTCCGTCGCGGCGAACGGGAACCGGCTCAACTGGCGGTTTATGGGAAAAACGGTCCGTTTGTCGCCACATTGCCGCGCGCGCCGTTTTTACAGGCAGCTCAGTGACGGACCTGATCTCTCTTTCCGCAGAGCCGATCCATACGGCTAGGGATCGCCATAGGCTACGACGATGAAACAGTCAGGTCTCCTCATCCAACACGACGTGGTCGCCTACGAAACGGCATGGGAACTCCAGAAGACGTTCGTCGAGGAACGGATGCAGGACCTCCGGCCCGATACGCTGCTCCTTCTGGAACATTCGCCGGTCTTCACGCTTGGGCGCAGCACCAAATCCGAACACTGGGGCGGCGATGAGATGTCCCTGCGCGCTCACGGTTGCTCCGTTTACCATGTCGAGCGGGGCGGATCGGTGACCTATCATGGACCTGGACAACTCGTCGGCTACCCCATCCTGCAGTTACATCGCTATTGCCCGGGACCCAGAGTCTATATCAGACTTCTGGAGGACGTCATCTTGAGAACCTTATCCGAATGGGGCATTCAAGGGCGGCGCATTGCGACGTTCCCCGGAGTCTGGGTCGGAGACCACCAGCCTGCAAAGATTGCATCCGTAGGTGTACGGATCATGCGAGGCGTGACCATGCACGGCTTTTCACTCAATGTCACGGTTGATACAACTCCGTTCGGCTGGATTGTGCCCTGCGGCATCGAGGGATGCGTCGTCACCTCGATGGCCGCGTGGCTCGGGCGTCCGGTCGACATGGCCGAAGTCAGGCAGCGGGTTGCGGCTATCTTCGCCGAAGTGTTTGATATCGAATGGGACCAGGTCCTCGCCGGCATCGATGCGCGGGCATCGCCAAGTCGGCGGGGCTCGGACTTGATCGAATCGCAGTGAGGTCGAGTAGCCTGAAGAGCGCTTAGCAAGGGAGGTTCCGGGTGAGCGAGACGGTACAGGTGACAAGGCCAACAACGAATGAGCTGGATACTCCGACCTACCGGTTAGCCGTTGCCCAGTTCGATCAGGCTGCCGAAGCCCTGAACCTGGACCCCAACCTACGGCAACGGCTGAAGCTGCCGCAACGCTCCTTAATCGTCAGCATTCCTGTCCGCATGGATAATGGATCCGTAGAAGTGTTTACCGGCTATCGCGTACAGCATGATTCCTCGCGCGGCCCCTCGAAGGGCGGGATTCGCTATCACCCCGACGTGAACCTCGGCGAAGTGGCGGCGTTGGCCATGTGGATGACCTGGAAATGTGCCTTGGCCGGTCTTCCCTACGGCGGCGCGAAGGGGGGCGTCAAAGTTGCTCCCAAAAAACTATCCCGTTCCGAATTACAAAGGCTGACCCGCCGTTATGCTGCGGAAATTTTCCCGTTGATCGGTCCCGACAAAGACGTGCCGGCCCCTGATGTCGGGACCGACGCCCAGGTGATGGCCTGGATTATGGACACGTACAGCCAACAGGTCGGTTACGCCGTGCAGGGCGTCGTGACGGGGAAACCGCTTTCGATCGGCGGTAGTCTGGGCCGCGAGGAAGCCACAGGTCGCGGCGTCGTGTACGTGACTATGGAGGCACTTCGCCATTTGAAGATGGATATTGAGAAGGCGACTGTCGCCATCCAAGGATTCGGCAATGTCGGTTCCAACACGGCGTTGATCATGCAGGAGGCTGGAGCAAAGGTCATAGCGGTGAGCGATGTTACGGGCGGCATCTACAACGCAAAAGGGCTGGATATCCCGGAGTTGCTCAGGCGCTATCGGACCAACGGGCAAACCCTTCGGGACACCAAGATGGGCGACTTTCTCACCAATGAAGAGCTTCTGCAGTTGAACTGTACGGTGCTGGTGCCGGCCGCGCTCTCCGAGCAGATCACCGAAAAAAACGCAGCCAACCTCCGCTGCCGCATTCTGGCGGAGGGGGCCAACGGGCCCACCACGCTGGAGGCCGATCGCATTCTCATCGACAAAGGTGTCTTTATTATTCCTGATATCCTGGCCAACTCGGGAGGGGTGATCGTGTCCTATTTCGAGTGGGTGCAGGACGCTCAACGGTTCTTCTGGAAGGCCAAGGATATTCAGGAACGTCTACACGAGATCATCACAAACGCGTTTCACCGCACATTGAGCTTTGCATCGGCGAAAAAGACCTCTATGCGGATGGCGGCCTTGATGAGCGGGATCGACAAGGTGGCCCAAGCGCATTTACAACGCGGACTTTATCCATAGTGGAGCGTGGCGTGAGAGGGGGATAAGCGAGAGGCTTTAACGGACACGTCTCACGCCCGCTAGGGCACCCAAATGAAATACATCTTAGCGGCGATCGCCGGAGTCTGGGCGGCAGATGGTCTCTCTCTGTTGCTTGCTCCCCGCCATGTTGTCACAAGGGTTCGGGAGGTGTTGGCCATTTCTCCTGCGGTTCTGCGGTGGGAAGCTCTGGCGACCTGTTTCGGAATCGTGCTGATCGTTTCGACGAAAGAACTGCGGTATCAGCCGCTCTGGGTCATCACCGGGATCGCCATGATCGCCAAAGGCCTGTTCCTCGCGACCGGCCCCGAACCTTGGCGACGCCGAATTTTGGAGTGGTGCCTCAGTCGGGAAGATATCGACTATCGATTCTGGGGCTTGGGCCTCTGTGCGTTGGCGCTTCTGCTGCTCAATGCATTGGGCTGGCTGGGAGACGCAGGTTGATAGAACGGGTGTCGGCCGGCAAGACGTGCGCGAGCTCTCCATGAAGCATGACGAAATCGCCGCCCTGTGGGAAGAGCACCGGTCAGCTCGGTGGCCTCGTTTGTCGAGTCCAAACGAGGGCGAGCTCATGACGTTGGATACGGTGATCAGTGGCTGCGTCGTCTATTATCTGGATACCGCGGAGGGACTGGATAAACCGCGGGTGAACATTCTTCGGGACTGCCTAGCGGATCTTAATGGGCTTCTTCCGGATCTCACCGAAGACGTCAGCCCTTATTTCGAGCGCCTCCGGCTGCTGGCCGAGTTGCTGCTTCGCCCCTATACGGCTGGTTGACCGCTCACCCTGCGGAAACGGGGCAGGATGTCCGACCCTGTCCCCGACCGCGATTCCTATGGCACTTCGACGATGTCTTTCTTCATCGGCCCGAGCAAGGCCAACAGCTCCTGTTGCTCCCGTTTCGGCACGTTGAATTTGTCCAGGGCGCCGACCAGATCTTCCACCAGCGCGTCGAAGTCGGCGTTAGTGATTTTCATGCCGGCATGGGCGGTTTTCATATCCCGCCCTGTATAGATGCAAGGCCCGCCGGCAGCCATACAGACTTGATCGACGAGATGGCGCTTGAGCTTTGGAATGTCGGTCGTGGCAAACCGTCCGTTGATCCGGGCGTCGGCCGCCACGTTCGCGACGAACTGATCCACCACGGCCGTAATGGCTTCCTTGCCCCCGAGCCGGTCATAAAGAGACTTGGCCGCTCTGGAACTCCCCGTTCCCTCTGCACATCCCGCCATCGCGACAACAATTCCGCTGACTAGAAGCCCTGCGTACCATGACTGTCTCCGCATCATTTTCCTCCCTAGATGAACGCCCAACGCCGCTCTGGCGGCCAGATCTCATTGGGGCTGACGAGTCCCCACCTTCTCCGCCAGCGCCAGTATCGAGCTGGTGATTCAATTTAATAAGCGATCCGGGAGCTATCAATCCAATATATGTTCATAATAAAATGAATAATTAAATCCTATACATGATTCAGACATCCTTTCCATGGAACTGAGACATCTGCGATATTTTTTAGCCGTCGCTGACGCCCAAAACTTTTCACGCGCCGCGGAAACCGTGCACGTCTCGCAGCCCTCCCTTTCGGTTCAGATCCGCGCTCTGGAAGAGGAGTTAGGAATCCGGCTCTTCGACCGCCTCGGACGGAAGGTCGTGCTGACACGGGCCGGAGAAATCTTTCGCGAGCACGCCGAACGGGTGATGAGGGAACTGGAGCAAGCATCGCAATCGGTCCAGGAGTTGCAGGGCGCGAGAAAAGGCCGACTGGTCGTTGGCTCGCTGTCTACTGTCAACTCCTATCTCATTCCTTTGCTCGTCGCTCGCTTCAAGCGCAGGTTCCCCGGCATCCATCTGCGGATCCAGGCACAACCGTCGTCTGACATTGTGGCTTCGTTGCTGGCCAATCGTCTGGATCTCGGGATTTGCCTGCTTCCTGTTGTTGACGATCGCTTGACGACAACGCCGTTGTTCGACGAACGGCTTGCGTTGGTCGCTCCCGCAAGCTTTCCCATTAGAAAAGCTCGCCTGCGGATGCGGGAATTGGCCGGCCTGCCACTTGTGCTGATGCCGGTGGATTACTGTTTGCGTAAAATGATCGAAGCCGAGTGCAGCAAGGTCGGTATTGAACCACAGGTCGTCCTCGAGATGACGTCGCCGGAAGGCATTCTTGAAGCGGTGGCGGAGGGGGCTGGCTTGACCATCTTGCCGGAACTCTACGTGCGCCTTCACCTTCGCAGACGGTGCCTTCGCACCGTCGACCTTATCGACCCGACACCGCGGCATTCGGTGGGGTTGGTCCATCCGACCAACCGATACCAGAGTCTTGCGGCGAGAGAGTTCGCCGGCCTTTGCCAATCGATCGTGAGAGAACTATTGTCCGCATCAAGGGAGGGAGCATCCCAACGGATCGGGTCGGTCACCAGTGGCTGAGAGAAGGATTCAGGGATCCCCACACGTGAGGAAGAGGTAAAATAGCTGCTTCTTGCAAGTCGTAGGACCGTTCGTTACAATGCGTTATCTGACTGAGTTTCCTTCCGTACAGATCAGCCCTACCTCCACAACGTGATCCGTAATGACTCGAGGAGGACCCGATGATTGAGAGACAGTGTGTGGTGCTGGGTTTGCTTGTCGGTTTCACTGTCGTGTGGAATCCGTCTGTTCTCCCAGCCGAGCCGTATGAGCTAAGCAAGAACGACGTGATGGATCCAAAAGCCGTCATCAGCACTGATATATCCCTATTCGGCGTCAAACTGGGTGATCCAGAAAGCAAAGCGGTGGACATTTTGGTCAACGAGAAGATACCTGGTGTCGTAGCCGAGCAGGAGGCGACGTTTATTCTCCTGCGCGATCAACGCAAACCGACCGGTCCCATGGCTGGCGTGCGGATACTGGACGGGAAAGTCGATCTCATTTTCATCAACAACCGCTTTGCCTACAAGACTCGGGGAATCCTCCGAAATGTCCTCAATAGTGAAAGCCCGGACGACATCCGGAAGTTGCTTGGCAAGGAAGACTACGGCGACGAAAACGTGATGGGAGCGGTTTTGAACTACGAGAAACAAGGGATCCTGGTGAATTATCTCGGGAAAGACGTCAACATCGAATTCACGCTTCCGCGATAACAGCTTGCTTCTCGAGACCCGGCAGCCCGTCGTACTGATTTATGTGGGCGGACATCATTCTGGCCAGTTTCTTTTTCGCTCAATTTCCATCCGCCGCTCAGGAAGGAGTACCGGTTTTTCCTGAGGAGAGGTCTCCGTTTGACGCGCGACTTGCCCTCCTCGACTTCCGCGAACCTACCACCATTCAAGGGCGGGTCCGCCTGATTGATGAGACCGAGCAGGCGGTGTGGCTTGATTGGGAAATGCGTCTGGACGTCTCCGTGCCGAACCGGAAGGAATGGCGGTCCATCGAAGGAGAGTTCCTATTACTTCTCTACGCGCTCGATTCAGAGCAGTTCGCCCGGCTTAAGCTCGTCGAGGCCGGGACCCGCCTGCTGCTCATTGTCCAGTCTGACGAAGACGGGCGCCGTCGCATTCTGGCTTACCAGGATGCAAGGCTGCCTCCGCGATTTCCGCTGTGATGTTACCGAAGCGTATCCGGTTCGCCGTCGAGCGCGTCGAGCCCAAAACGGATCAGACGCAACGCGGTCGTCCAACGGCGCTTGGCGTTGAGGAGCACGAGCAGGAGGTCTCTCCCGTCTTGAGAGACCTTCGCGACCAAGCATCGCCCGGCTTTGGAGGTGAACCCGGTCTTCACTCCCTCGACGCCGGGCACGGTTCCAAGGAGACGGTTAGTGTTTCGGAGTAGATAAGGCCGGCTTCCGTTAACGGGTGTGATGATCTCCCGTTCTGCTCGCACCAACTGCTTGAAGACAGGATGCCGGAGGGCGAACTCGCTCAGTTTGGCCAGGTCTTCAGCGGTCGAGTAGTGATCCGGTGCGTCGAATCCGCAACCGTTGCTGAAGTGCGTGTCGGTCAGGCCCAACGCGCTGGCCTTGGCGTTCATCAGCAGCACAAATTGTTCTTCATCCCCGCCGACATGCTCGACGGCCGCCAAGCAGGCGTCGTTGGCCGACACGATCAACATCGCCTTGAGTAAATCTTCCAGCCGAAACACCTGTCCGGCCTTCAGCCCCAAGCGAATCTTGTGAGCACGCGCCGCCCAAGGGCTGACGATGACTTGATCGTCCAAATTGCCGTATTCCAGGATGACCAGCGCCGACATGATTTTGGTCAAACTCGCCGGCGATAGACGCTTCGAAGCTTCGAATTCATACAGGGTGCGCCCGGTGTTGAGGTCCTTGAGCAGCACGCCATGCGCGGGAATCCGACGCCAGGGCAAGGGACGCGGCGCCTTCGTTTCCTGAGCGAACTGCGGCCGCTGTATGGACGCGGGAACCGCTTCGGCGGCGGCCGTCGAAACGGACTGGACCAACCACCACACAGCCAGCAATACGATCAGCCCGCTCGTTCTCACACCGCAAAGACGGTCGTCTTTTCCGCTTTCCTTAGTCACACAGCCCGTGGATAGGCGCATCGGCGATGATCAGCGAAAGCTACAGCGTGTAGTATTCCCGGACCTTGGATCCTCGGAATCCGCTCTCGAGGACTTTATGGAAAAACCGCAGCAGGTCGGCCAAATCGAGCCAAAAGCCGCAGTTCAAACAACGGGCGTACAGCCGGCGGTTGACGAGCGTGTAATGCCGCTCGATCATCATAAATCCGTTGCATTTCAAACAGTGCATGGACCTGGCGCTGACGAAAGGCGGCCGTATATCACCGCAGCCGGTTCAGGATCAACGCAATGCAGCCGGCCAATAGCCCGCCGCCCAAGATCGTGACCGCGAAGGAAAGGTACGCGCTCGGGCCGCCCGCTGGATGCGTACCATAGAGAAGGTCTCGGACACCCCCTTGCACCATCAGGACCGACAAGGTTGTGAGCGATCCCATACTGAACCACCACAGAAACGTTCTCACTGGAGATTGCTGATCAGCTCAGCGTGATGGAAACCGCTTGTTGGTTGGGAAGTCAACCGCGTGTTGGAGGCCACTCTAACGTAGGCTCTCCACCCTGTCAAGAATCGCTCGGAATTTCCGGCGCCGGGCACAAAGCCGTTCCGATACCCGTTTCATCCTTGGCGGTGGTCCGGTGACGCCAATGTCTTGAGGCCACGGTGGAGAAATATCGAAACGGTACCGGCTCCGTTGTCTGCCGTGACCAGACCAGGTTCTTCTTCATCCTTGGTCGTCACATGAAACTCCGCAAGGGCGAACGGTCCCGCTTTCGTGCGATAGTTCCGCGGCGGGTACTCGAAGGTCCCGTCGCCTTTGCCGAAGAGAATCGACAGATTGTTCGATTGGAGATTCACAATGGCCACATCGGGGACATGGTCTCCATTGAAGTCCTTCGCGAGACCAAAATTCGGACCAGCGTCGGCCCCGGAGTCCTTCCCATTCTGAAACGTCGCGTTGCCGTTTCCGAGGAAGATCGTAAACGTGTCCTTGTCGCCGTTGATCACGAGGAGATCCCGGATACGGTCATTGTTGAAGTCGGCGAAGCTCACGCCCAACGGACGCTTGCCGGTTCGATAATCGGTGGGATCACGAAACGTCCCATCGCCGTTGCCGATCCAAATAGAAACGGCGCTCGACATCGGCCCTCCGTTGGTAACCGCCAGATCGACGTGGCCGTCCCCGTTGAGATCGGCAAGCGCGACCGACGTCGGGGTGTCGCCGTACTCATATTGCTGTCCCTCTTCGAATTGTCCTCTTCCTGTTCCCAAAAAGATCTTGATCTTGTCGTTCCGTAAGGCCACGACGAGGTCCGGCTTCTGATCGCCATTCAGATCATCGCTAGCGACAGACACAGGCGTCCGGTGGACCGCATAGCGAGGTCCTTCCTGAAAAGCACCGCCGGCGCGTCCATAATAGATCGCCACCTGATCGCTGCCGGAGCAGGCAACCGCAACATCCAGCCTCTCGTCCCCATCGAAATCCTTGGCCGCCAGTGCGCGCGGCTCTTTGCACACGTTGATCTGTACCTGATCTTTGAACGTGCCGTCACCGTTGCCGATAAGCAGCGACAGGGTATTACCGCCGATGTTGGTGGTCATCAGATCGGTGAACCCGTCGCCATTGAAATCGGCCGGAGTGACCGATGTCGGGTTTTTGCCCACCGGATAGCTGGCGAACAGGTAAAACAAATCGGGAGGGACATAGGAGTCTTTCTTGGCGCAGCCGCTGATTCCCGGAAGAGCGGGGGAAAACAGCAGACTCATAGCGGCAAGGAATGAGCCGGACCAGCCGATCAACTTGGCTCGTCTCCGAGCGTTTCTGCTAGCACTGATCCGGAATGCTTCGATCCGGAATGCTTCAGGGTACCCTTGGCACATCAGCGACCCGCTGCCTTCGTGGCAGAACGACGGGAGGGAGTATACAAAGTGAACCGCACTGTTCGCAACGGAGATTCCAGCGCGGGTCAGACCGGCGCCGACGAGATCGTCCCGATTTCACCGGCCAGAGGGATTGAACGCCAGGTCGTTTGAAAAATCGAAAATAGCTGCGTTAAAATGTTCTTATCTTGAGGAGGGAATCATGAGTGACACCGTGCAGATCGAGTTAACCATGTACGGGATCGCCGAAGTGTTGAAATGGTGCATCGACAGAAACAAGGGGCGAATTCCCGGCGTCGACACGGCGGGCTTCAAGAAAATGCAAGCCCTTTTGGCGGAAAAACCGCAGGTCAGCGATTACACCACCTTGGACCAGTTTTGGAAGAAGAAGGTGGTGCTGGAACTGACAAAAGAAGAAGTGGAGACCATCGACCGGTGTTTATATGACATCCCCAATATGGAGAACGTCCCGTTACCGCAGATCCGCCATAAGTTCTGGCCGAAGCAGCCCGTCACGCACTGAACTCCTTTATCTTATCTTATCCACGCCGCAACATTCTTCCCTCCACATGTCTCGGCGAAAACTCTTCCTGATTTTGCTCCAAAGGCACGCGCCAGGGCGGCCGCCTACCGCGCCCAAGTCACGGGATCGTCCGCAACAACACGAGACAGAGCAGCTAGGCGGGTTCGACAGAAACGAGTGACAGGGTCAGTGTCGGCGTCCGGATCGATACCGTCCCACAAGACGGAACGGATGTTCCATCGCACGATGGGATAGAAAATGATCGCGGGATTCGTGAAGAGCACGGTTTGGATTTCGGACAGGAGCTGATCTTCCTCCAGCCGTGTGCGAAACCGCTCGTAGACCAGACCGTACCACGTCATCGTGTCGCGGTAGCGAGCCTTCGCTTCCGCCAATTTGGCGAAGGCCCGCTCCTCTCGTTCCGTCAGGGGAGGCTCGTACCATTCGGGGGACCATGCACCGGCGATTGGTACCGGGTGGAAACGCGGCGAGGACCTGTTCCTGCGAAACCAGCCTTCCTGTCTGGCCTGCATCTCCGCACGCCATTCGTGCTCCAAGCGCCGGATTTCATGATAAGCTGATAAAAACTCATGAGTGAGACTGGCCAAGCACCGTGCTTCTCGCTCCAACGCCGTCGCGCAACCGGTCACGGCAACCCAGCATAGCCCCACCGTCATCGCTCTCTTCAGAATATGGGGTCGGCGCGCGGACATGCTGCATTTCACCCTACGCTTGTGGCAGGCTGTCTTCAAGTCGATAACAATGCACACTGGACATGACCAGCCGCCCGGGAGAGCAGGCATCAACTGTTGCGCGGGTGCGCAAGGAACCTTCCGGGTCCGGTCTGGAATCAAGCGACTGGGCAGTTTGAGGTGGGTCGGGCGGCAAAGGCGGCGGCGCTGATTACACGTCGAGAGGGCCCTCCCCCTTGAGGTACTTTCGGAACCGCTCCATCAATTCGGCACCCAGAGTGCCTCCTTCCGGCTTCTTAGTGGCTGGATCGTTGAAATGCGCGCGGATTTCCTGCAGACGTTTCTCCGCCTGTTCGTTGCCCTGGAGGCGCTTGGTCTTCTGGAGCGCTGTCTCGAACGCATTGAAGGTCAGCTCGTTGTAGCCGAACGACCGGATGCGCTTCACCGCCTTCATCATCGCCTGATTTCGGAACATTGTGAGATGAGCAGAATCGATCTCCTTGAGCCCCAACTTGCGCGCTCGGCGCTCGGCCGCCTTGCGGATGCCGCTCCGAACGAAATCTGGAGAAGCCTGAAGCCTCTTCCACGCTTCATCGGTCCAGGCGATCCGCTCCTGCGGAGAGTTCCACAACTGGACCAACGTCATCTCGTCGATGCGGCTCAACCCTTTTTCGCGAGCCAAGTCCTCGGCATCGCGCTTGAGCATATCGCTCACAAAATCCAGCGCGATCGCCGGCGCGTCCTTGATTTTCTGCTGGAGGCGGGCCAACGCTTCCTCCGTCCATTCGACGGGCGGCCCCTCCGGTTCCCGGATGTCGCCCAAGGCCTCGACTTTTTCGAAGAGATCGACATTGACCTCGAGGTGGCCGCGTTCCTGAGCAATCTCTTCGGCGATCTGCTTGATCATATAACGCATGAATTCCGGGACGGCCTCCAGCCGTTCACGAGCCGTGGCAGTCCAGGGAAGACGGCCTTTCGCTATTTGCTCGGCAGCGGCGGCCATATCGGCCCCGCCGCCCATGCGCCCCATCATCTGGCTCTTGAACTGTTCCAGGACCTGCACCGTGATTTCGGTGTAACCCAATTCGCGCGCCTTCTTTTCCGCCAGGCGCCGAACCATTCCCCGGAGGAACGCCGGGGCGCGCTCCAGGCGTTGAAGCGCGTCCTCCGTCCAGCGGATGTCGGAAACGACGGACGGTTCCTGAGATTCGAGCGGCCCCATGGCTTCTTTTCCTTTCCGTCTGACGGTTACTTGTTGAGGAGTTCTTTCAGCTCCTTGCCGGCCTTAAAGAAGGGAACTTTCTTTGCAGGCACGGCCACCGTCGCGCCGGTCTTGGGATTGCGCCCCTCTTTCATCCGCCGCGCGCGGAGGCGAAAACTGCCGAATCCTCGGATCTCGGTTTTATCCCCTTTTTTGAGCGAGTCACGGATGCTGTTGAAGACCGTATTCACTACGATCTCCGCTTGTCGCTTCGTCAACGTGGTGACTTGCTCAGAAACCCGCTCGATGATCTGTGCTTTCGTCATGGCGTACGCTCCTTCTTGACGCGTGATGTCCCGGTCTCGGGCTAGAACGCCATCAAGTATTTGAGACTGACCCCGGTCTGCAAATCGATCTTCGGAAGACCGCCGAACAGCCGAGATTCGAGCAGCTCACGGATCGAGAATCGGCGCCGCGGTTCGACCACCCGAGGCTCGCCTTCGATTCCCGCCAGATCGGCGGCTAGCCTGATCGCATCGTCCAGATCGCCCAACTCGTCGACCAGTTTCGCCTCTTTCGCCTGGCGTCCCGTAAAGATCCGTCCGTCGGCCAAGGGTTGGACCTCCGCGACATCCAACGAGCGGCCCTCGGCTACCGCTTGAATGAACTGTTGGTGGACGTCGTCCATAACGGTCTGCAGGAGCCGCCGATCTTCGTCGCTCATCTTCCGGAGTGGAGACCCGATGTCCTTGAACCGGCCGCTTTTGATCACGACACCTTCGACTCCGATTTTTTTCAACAGCCCTTCCACATTGGCCATCTCCATGATCACGCCGATGCTGCCGGTCAACGTACCGGGATTGGCGATGATTCGATCGGTCGCGCAGGCAATGTAATAGCCGCCGGACGCCGCCACCGTTCCCATGGAAGCCACGACAGCCTTGTTGCTCTTGTTCCGCACCCGTTTGACCGCGTCGTAGATTTCCTGGGAAGGCACGACGCCACCGCCGGGACTGTCGATGCGCAGGACAATCGCTTTGATGGACGGGCTGTCGCCGAATTTCTTGAGTTCCCCGACGGTGGGCTGAGCGTCCAGGATCACCCCTTCCACCCGAATCAGAGCGATCCGGTCCTCCCAGGAGAGATCCAGATCGGGGAAGATCAGGTTGCTTAGGATGGTTAACCCCAGCCCGATCGCGATCACCCAAAGAAGCAGCCGCAACGGTCGGCGACGAGGGGTCGGCTTTTCGGCTGCGTCATCGGTCATAGGTTGCAATCCGTTTCCCGATTGTACCGGCGGGCTGGCTCCTGAACGGACAGAGTGTACCGCGACCGGCGAGACTTGTCGTCAACCTTCAGCGGATTCGGCCTGCCCTCGCTTCCGACTTTGTTTCGCCGTCCGGCCCAGGCTTTGGTCAAGCGAGCCCTGCGCCGCGTGGAATTCGTCCACCTGTTTTCGCTCGGTGTCTAGCTGATGATCCCGGAGGCTCAATGCGATCTTTCGTTCCTCCCGATCGACCTTGATAATCTTGGCGGTTACCTCGTCTTGCAGTCTGAACTTGTCTTCTAACCGCATCTGCGGTTCAAGCGCCGCCTCGCTGATGTGAATGAGTCCTTCCACACCCCCTTCCAACTCGACGAAAATACCGAAATCGGCGATCTTTGTGACCTTCCCCGTGGCAGAATCGCCAACGCGGTATCGACCGGGAATGTCAACTTCCCACGGGTCTCGGGTGAGTTGCTTGTAACCGAGCGAAAGGCGTTCTTTTTCCTTGTCGATTCTGAGCACCACTGCCTCGACTTTCTGACCTTTTTTGAAGAGCTCGGAGGGATGCTTGATATGCTTGGTCCAGGACATGTCCGAAATATGGATCAGCCCGTCGATGCCTTCCTCCAGTCCGATGAAGGCCCCGAAGTCAGTCAAGCTTTTCACCTTGCCCTCGATCCGGGTTCCCGGAGGATACTTGGCCTCGACCATGTCCCAAGGATTGGGGGCCGTCTGTTTCATCCCCAGGGAGATCTTGCGGTTGGCAGGATCGACATTGAGCACAGCCGCTTCGACCTGATCTCCCACCGAGACGACGCGCGACGGATGTCGAACTTCGTGCGTCCAGGACATTTCGGAGACATGCACCAGACCCTCCACACCCGGCTCCAGTTCCACGAACGCGCCGTAGTCCGTCAGGCTGACGACTTTCCCGCGCACACGTGCGCCGACCGGATACTTGGCCGCCACGTTGGTCCAAGGGTCGGCCGATTTCTGTTTCAGACCGAGCGAAATACGGCCGGTTTCTCGATCGTACTTCAACACGGTCACTTCGACCTTGTCGCCAACGGTGAAGAGTTCGGAAGGATGGCCGACCCTTCCCCATGACATATCGGTGATGTGCAGCAACCCGTCAATGCCGCCCAGATCGATGAACGCCCCGTAGTCGGTGATGTTTTTGACCGTGCCCTGAATCAGTTGTCCTTCTTTCAAGGTAGACAGCGTAGTCTGCCGTTTCTTGTCCCGCGTTTCTTCCAGCAGAACGCGTCGCGAAACGACCACATTCCCGCGCCGGTGATTGATTTTGATGATCTTGAGGGGGAAGGTCTTCCCAATAAGGGAATCCAAATCGCGTACCGGATGGAGGTCGATCTGCGATCCGGGCAGGAACGCTTTGACGCCGATGTCGACCATCATACCGCCCTTGATCCGTGAAATGATCTTGCCCTCAACGCTCTTTTCTTCCTTGTAGATTCGTTCCAGTTCCTCCCAAATTTTCATCTTGTCCGCTTTTTCCTTGGAAAGAACCAGATTTCCTTCGGCGTCTTCGCGCTCCTCGATATAGACCTGCAGCCGGTCGCCGACTTTCAGGGTCGCCAGTTCCTCGCTGGAAAACTGGTCGGTAGGGATCATGCCCTCGGATTTGTACCCGATGTCGACCACGACCTTGTCTTTGCTGATCGCCACAACCCGCCCTTCGATGATGGTGCCTTCCTCGAAGTTTCGGAACGTCTCCTCGTACAATGCGGCGAGCGCAGTCCGATCCAACCGCTCTTCACTGGGCTTCGAAACCGTGTCCATGCGCGCTTCCTACATCCTCCGACCACTGGTCGGGTGCTGATGGTTAAATGCACCAAGCCTTACTCAGCATTGTAAGACCTGGTGGCCAAGCGCCCGGCGGGCGTCTGGTCTTCCTGCCGATTCTCGTGCAACCTCTCCGGCGGAGGCACTTGCCCGAGTTCTGCGATCTTCGCCATCACGGTTCGGCTGACGTGACGATAGAAGGCTTTACCAGCGAACGGCTTCACGCCGTCCGAAAAAACGATAGGCTCGCCGTACGTGACAGTGACCGGCCGAAAACGAGGCCACCATGCGCCGACCGGCAGGGCCTCATAGGTTCCCTTGATGTAAGCGGGAATGACCGGGCAACGGGTTTGCGCGACGATGACACCGAGACCCGGCCGCCCGGGACGCAACTGCCCGTCAGCCGTTCGGCTGCCCTCAGGGAAAATCACCACCGCCTTTCCGGCTTTGATGAGCCTGATCGCTTTGCTGAAAGCCTCACGGTCCAGCCGACCCTGGCGCATCGGGATCCAGCCCAGCGCCTGCAAGATCGTGTTGAGCACCGGAACCGGAAACAGATCGTGTCGACCGAGAAACCAGACCCGCCGTCGGATGCCGCACCCCAGCAACGGGATATCGAGAAAACTGGCGTGATTCGCCGCCACCAGAACGCCGCCCGTCCGAGGAATGTTCTCGCTGCCGATCGCCCGATACCGGAAACAGAGCCGGCCGATCGCTCTAAACGCAAGCCACAGCAACCCATAGACGATTCCGCTCACAATTTGGCCGCAATCACCGCCATCATTTCGTCGACCACCTGATCGGGATCCAGCTTCGACGTGTCGATTCGGACCGCATCTGGAGCAGGAACCAGCGGGGCCAGCGCTCGCGCCTGGTCACGGGCATCCCGTCCTGATAGATCTCGACGAATCTGTTCGAGGTGGGTTCCATGGCCCGCCGCGATGAGTTCGCGATGCCGTCTAGCCGCCCGAACATCGACATCCGCCTCCAGAAAGAACTTCACATCGGCATCGGGAAAGATCTTGGTGCCGATATCCCGTCCCTCTGCCACCACGGCGCCTGCGGCGCCGACTTCTCGCTGAATCGGGAGGAGCCACTCTCGGACAGCAGGGATGGCGGACACGATGGAAGCGGCAGCACTGATGTCCGGAGTTCGGAGTTCGCCCGTCACGTCACGGTCATCGACCAGCACTCTCATGTGTCCTTGGGTAAATTCCGTCCGAATCCGCATGGTCGGCAGGATCGAGACAACCGCGGCAGTGTCGGTCGGAGCGATGCCGGAGACCATGACCTTCCATGCGACCGCGCGGTATAGAGCGCCTGTGTCAAGATGTACATATCCCAGTCGTGCCGCCAACAGTTTGGCGACAGTGCTCTTTCCGGCTCCCGCCGGTCCATCGATCGCGATAATCAACCGGCTTCGGCCATGCTGTGCCTCACGACCGCTCCCTGGTGCGGCTGTATTATAGTCATCAACAACGTTCAGTCAATAATTCCAACATCTTACGCTCGAAATTCGGAAAGGACGTCTCGATACACTCTGTGTCGCGAATGACGGTCGGGGAACAGGCTGCGAGACCGGCGATCGCCAGGGACATGGCCACTCGGTGGTCGCCGTGGCTGGCGCAGACCGCGCCTTGGAGTCCCTGGTTGCCATGACTTGGGCCTAGGCCTTGGATGACCATGCCATCTGGGTTTTCAGTGATCTGCACACCCATTTTCCTCAGCTCCATAGCCATGGTTGTGATGCGGTCGCTTTCTTTTACCCGCAGTTCTTCCGCCCCGCTGATGATGGTTTCGCCTTGCGCAACCGCTGCGGCGACACACAGAATCGGAAATTCATCGATAGTCTGCGGAATATCTTCCGGTCCGATACGAATACCGCGCAGTGCCGCGGATTTAATCCGGAGATCTGCCACGGGTTCCCCGGCCTCCTCGCGCCGGTTCGAAATTTGAATGTCCGCTCCCATGCGGGAAAGGATTTCCAGAATACCCGTCCGAGTTGGGTTGACCCCGACTCCGACCACCGTCACGTCAGAATCCGGGACGATCGTCGCTCCCACGATGAAAAATGCGGCTGCTGAGAGATCGCCCGGCACCACCAGGGCGTTCACCCCGCTCCACCGCAAAGGCGACCGACCCTCCAGCGCGATCGTTGCGCCTTTCCGGTCCAGCGGAATGCCGAAATACCGAAACAGCCGTTCCGTATGATCGCGTGACAGCCGGGGCTCCGTCACGCGGGTCGTCCCTTCGGCAAAGAGAGCGGCAAACAACAAGGCCGATTTGACCTGAGCGCTCGGCAGGGGCAACTGATACTCAATAGCCTTCAAGCGGCTCCCCGTCACGGCCAGCGGAGCCAATTCTCCGCCTTTGCGGCCCGCGATCGTGGCGCCCATCTCTCGCAGAGGCCTGACCACGCGCCCCATCGGCCTCCGCCGGACCGATTCGTCACCGGTCAGCACCGTGAAGAAATCCTGCCCCGCCAGTAGCCCGGCCAAGAGTCGGATCCCGGTGCCCGAATTACCGCAGTCGATCGGCCTGTCCGGCTCCGCCAAACCCCACAGGCCCTTGCCGTGCACCCGGAGTTGGTCCGGAGATTCATCGATCCGAACTCCCAGTGCTTGAAACGCACGCACAGTGTTCAGGCAGTCCTCACCCCGGCAATAGGCTTTGATCGTACTTTCGCCTTCCGCCAAAGCCGACAGCATGATCGCCCGATGGGTGATGGATTTATCTCCAGGAACCGACAGGGTTCCCTTCAACGGGCGCCCGGGGATAATGGTCAACGATGACATCAGTGCTCAGCGCGGAGCGCTATGAGCGCGAAACGTTCCGGCAAGTCACTCCTGTCGCGCTCGCCTTGCAGATCCTTCACGCGTCGCTCGTCGCGGGGTTGTTGAGCTGCTCGCGCACCTGCTTGGCGCGTTCCAGTTCTTTTTCGATTCCCGAGCCGTCGCCAGCCTTGATAAGTCGCTTGAGTTGCTCAAGGTGCCGTTCATACACCTCGATCATGGCCACCAGGTTGTCTCGGTTCCAAAGAAAGATGTCACGCCACATTTCCGGCGAGCTGGCGGCGATGCGGGTCGTATCCCGCAGGCCGCCTCCCGAATGGTTGCGCAGGTCCAGGTCCGGGACTGACCGCTCGCGAATCTCGGTCAAGGCGTTGACGAGCGCGAAGGCCGCTACGTGGGGCAAGTGACTGACCGCTGCCAGGATTCGGTCGTGCACGAACGGGTCCATGCAGATAACGACCGAGCCGGCTGCTTCCCAGAGTTCTCGGATCAATTGCAAAGCCTGCGGATCGGTGCGGTGCGTCGGCGTCAGGATGCAGCGGGCCCCCTTAAACAGCGTGGCAGACCCCGCAGCCACGCCGGTCTTCTCTTTTCCAGCGATGGGATGCGCGCCGACGAACCGCGCGCCTTCCGGCATCAGGCGTTCGGCCCTCTCGACCAGTGCGCCTTTCACGCTGCCCACGTCGGTGACGATGGTTCCCGGCTTCAAGCAACTCGCCCAGCTCTTCAAATGCCGTTCATACGTGTCAACCGGTGTGGCGAGGATCACCAGGTCCGCGTCGCGAACGCCGTCTTTTGGGTCATCGACATACCAATCGATGGCACCGAGGTCGACGGCCGTCTTCAAACTTTCGACGCGTCGCCCGATGCCAACCACCGAGCCGGCCAATTCCTGTTGCCGGATGACCATGCCCAACGACCCACCGATCAGTCCGACTCCGACAATGGCGACTCGTTCGAAGTGAGGAGCCCGTCCAGTCATGAACGTTCAGCCCGATAGAGACGGCCTTCAAAACGGGAACGCCGCGGCACATCACGTATTCGGTTGATCAGCTTGCGCACGGCTGATGGTTCTCTCACACTTCGCGGCCAACCGCTTCCGCGATCTTTCTCACATCGTGCATCAGTTCTTTGAACTTCGGCGGCTTGATGGACTCCTCCCCGTCGCACAGAGCGCATTCGGGATTCGAGTGCACTTCGATCAGCAGTCCGTCCGCTCCGGCAGCGATGGCGGCTTTGGACATCGGCGCGACCAGGTTCCACTTGCCGGTGGCATGGCTGGGATCCACGATGACCGGGAGATGGGACAGTTCCTTCAGCGTTGGGATCGCCGCTAGATCCAGCGTGTTGCGGTATTGGGTCTCGAAGGTCCTGATTCCCCGCTCGCAGAGCATCACGTTCCGGTTGCCCCGCGACATAATGTATTCGGCGGACAGCAGGAACTCTTTGATCGTCGCGGAGAGTCCCCGCTTGAGCAGGACGGGCTTGTCATAGGCGCCGACCTCCTTGAGCAACTCGAAGTTCTGCATGTTCCGCGCACCGATCTGGATGATGTCGGCCTTCTCCAAAAACAGCTCGATATCCCTGGTATCCAGGATCTCGCTGACGACCGGCAGACCGGTCTGTTTCTTGGCTTCCAGGAGGTAATCAAGTCCTTCGCGGCCCAACCCCTGAAACGAGTAGGGCGAGGTGCGCGGCTTGTAGGCGCCACCTCGCAGAATGCTCGCCCCCGCCGCCTTGACTTCATGGGCGATCCCCACGGTCAGCTCCAGACGCTCCACCGCGCACGGACCGGCCATGATCGCCAGTTTCTTGCCGCCGATCTTGACGCCGTTCACGTCGATGATGGTGTTGTCCTTTTTGAATTCACGGCTGACGAGTTTCCAGGGCGCCAGGATCGGCAGGACGTTCTCCACGCCGGGGAGCGCAGTCAGCGGCTGATTCTGCAGAATGCGATCGTCGCCGATGACCCCAATGATGGTGCGTTCCTGTCCGGTCGAAATGTGCGCTTTGAGACCTAGCTCGCGGAGTCGATCCAGGATATGGTCGATCTCTCGTTCGGTTGCTTCCGGCTTGAGTACGATGATCATGGCTGTCCCCTTACCTTCCTCGACTTCAAATGGCTCAGGATAAGACCTTCTTCAAGGCCGCCAAGAACGCGCGATTTTCCTCCGGCAGGCCGATGGTGACCCGCAACATCCGCCCTTCGATGTGTCGGACGATCACCCCCTGCCGCAGCAACGCCTCAAAGACCTGCCGGCCGTCCCTCCCGACGTCGAAATACAGAAAATTTGTCTCGCTCGGCAGGGGTTGGAAGCCGAGCGCAACCAGTTCCGCGCAGACAATCTCCTTCTGCTCCTGATTCATTGCTCGGCTCTTCGCGAGGTGTTCTTCGTCGTCGAGTGCCGCCAGCGCGGCCCGCTGAGCTAGGCTGTTCGCGTTGAACGGAGGGCGGACCCGGTTGAGATAGCCGACGATTTCCGGCGTGGCGAGTCCGTAGCCGATGCGGAGCCCGGCCAAGCCGTAGATCTTGGAGAACGTCCGCAAGACCACGGCGTTGCGGTTCCGTCTCACATAAGCCAGGCTGTCTGGAAACATCGGGCTGCGGACATATTCATAATAGGCTTCGTCAAAGACCACGACGACATGGTTCGGCACCCGTGCCATCAGGGCCTCGACCTCGGCCGCATCGACCATTGTGCCAGTGGGGTTGTTGGGGTTGCAGATAAACAGCAGCCTGGTACGTTCCGTCACCGCGTCAGCCATTGCGGACAGGTCATGTCGCCAATCCTTAAGCGGCACGACCACCGGCACGCCGTGGGCGGCGGTAACCTCCATTCTATAGATGACGAACGTGTGGTCCGCCATCACGGCTTCGTCGCCAGGAGACAAGAAGACCCGCGCTAGCAGGCCGAGAATCTCATCGGATCCGTTGCCCAGGATGACGTGATCGGGGGTGACTTTCCAACGTTCGGCCAACGCGCTCCGCAGCTTAGAGGCACCGCCGTCGGGATAGCGGTTCACTGTCGCAGCCACCTCCGCCAATACGGCCAGGGCCTTGGGCGACGGGCCGATCGGGTTTTCGTTGGACGCAAGTTTGATCACTTGAGGTAGACCAAGCTCGCGCTGCACCTCCTCCACCGGCTTGCCCGGCACGTAAGGCAACAGCGAGACGATATCGGGGTGGACATTCAACGCCATGGTTTCATTCGCCCCGTTCGTGACATGTGACCCCTTCCCACTGCCTCGTCGCTCAAAGGATGGATGCTCGCGGTTCCCCAACCGGGACCGAACAACGGTCCCGATTGACGTTCTTTACGCATGCGCCGGGTATGATCCCAAAACCTTCATGAAAAGGCAGCGTCCCTTGACCTCTTCCAAGGCTTTTCTTACTCGATCCTCTTCCACGTGGCCTTCGATGTCCACGAAGAAAATGTACTCCCAGGCTTTGCGTCGAGACGGCCGGGACTCGATCTTCGTCATGTTGATCCCGTGCGAGGCGAAGGGACGCAATAGGTCGTACAGCGCGCCGACCCGGTCTTTCACAGAGAGCATCAGCGATGTCTTGTCTTTCCCCGTCCGCTCCGGCGATTTTTGCGAGAGGATCAAAAACCTGGTGAAATTGTTCATGTTGTCTTCAATTCGGGCCCGCACGACCTTCAACCCGTAGAGTTGTCCGGCCAGTTCCGACGCAATGGCGGCGGCACTCGGTTCGTCCACGCACAGCTCGGCGGCGCGCGCCGTGCTGGCGACTTCCGCAACCGGAACATGTGGCAGATTGGTTTCCAGCCAATTCCGACATTGGGCGATCGCGTGCGGATGGGAATAGATCTTTTTGATATCCTCGATGGTTCCGGTTTTGGAGAGAAGGTGATGGGATACTTCCTGCAAGATCTCGCCGTAAATCAGCAGATTGGAATCGATGAACATATCCAAGGTGTGATTGACCACTCCCTCGGTCGTATTTTCGATTGGGACGACGCCGAAGTTTGCCCGGCCCCGTTCCACTTCGTTGAAGACATCCTTGATGCCGGTGACCGGCACGTATTGGGCCGACGAGCCGAATTTCTGCATACAGGCCATATGGGTGAAGGTCGCGCGCGGTCCCAGGTAGGCCACCTTCTGCGGACCCTCGAGGGAGAGCGATGCGGACATGATCTCGCGGTATACCGGTCGGATCGCCTCGTTGGGAAAGGGGCCCGGATTCTGACGCGTCAACCGCTCGATGATCTCTGCCTCGCGGGCTGGGGTGTGGAGATTCGCATCTCGATCCGACTGTTTCTTCAGTCTGCCGATTTCAATGACGTTCTTGGACCGCTCGTTCAGGAGGCGGAGGATTTCGTCGTCGATCCGGTCGATCTCCCGGCGATAATGCTGCAGGTCCTTGTCAGCAGCCATCCTTGCTCGGCTCCCCAGGCTCACCGATTGGATTGCCTGACCGAATCGCGGACGATAAGGCAGGTGGGCGTGGATTCCCGTCTACGACGGTGAATCATGGAGCCAAGGGATGGATGATACAGGAAGGCAACGATCCTTTGCAAGGATAGCCTTGGCGATTCAGGCACTTGGAGAGAAGTGACCCGCTGTACTTCGTGATCTCGGACAGACAAACCCATCACCGGGATCAGGCCTATCCATTGGGCAGACCGCTCAGGAGAGCAAATCTTTCGGTTTTTTGAAGTGTTCGAAGGCCCGTCTGGTAGCCTGGCGTCCTCGAGCGGTACGCTCGAGAAATCCCGCTTGAATCAGATACGGCTCATAGACGTCCTCCAACGTGCCTCTGTCTTCTTGAACCGCGGCAGCCAAGGATTCGACTCCCACCGGCCCTCCCCCGAACGTCTCGATGATTGTCAACAAAATCTTCCGATCCATTTCGTCAAAGCCGGCGGAATCCACGCCCAACCACGCCAGCGCATCCTGCGCCACCTGTCGGGTGATCCGGCCCTCAGCTTTGATCTGGGCATAGTCCCTCACTCGCCTGATCAGGCGGTTCACGATCCGCGGGGTGCCCCGCGCGCGGCTGGCAATCTCTGCCGCCCCCGCAGCGTCGATCGCCACGCCAAGCAAACTGGCCGAGCGACGGACAATCGCCTCCAACTCGACCGGCGAGTAAAATTCCAACCGATGCACCAGCCCAAACCGGTCCCGCAGGGGAGACGTGAGCGCTCCGGCGCGCGTCGTCGCGCCGACCAAGGTGAAGCGAGGCAGCCCTAGTTTGACCGTGCGCGTGGACGGACCCTGGCCGATAACCAGATCGAGCTGAAAGTCCTCCATAGCCGGATACAGCGCCTCTTCGACCGAAGCCGGTAAACGGTGGATCTCGTCAATGAACAGTACATCGTGTTCCTGCAAGTTGCTTAGGATTGCGGCCAGATCGCCCGCGTGAGTCAGCACAAGCCCCGAGGTCGAACGGATGGATACACCCATCTCATGAGCGATGACATGCGCGATGGTAGTCTTACCGAGGCCGGGTGGTCCATAAAAGATCGCATGGTCCAGCGCTTCTCCCCGTCGTCTGGCGGCCTCAATGCAGATGCGGAGGGATTCCTTCATCCGCTCTTGGCCCACGTATTCTTCCAGGGTGTGAGGCCGAAGCGAGGCCTCCAGTCCCCTCTCGTCCTCGGCAAGACGCCCCGTCACCAGGCGCTCTCCCATGGAGTCAGTATCCATTCCCCTCGTCGGTTTTCTTCTTGTCAGGAGCGGGGCGGGATTGGGGGGGAGAAGGGAGGACGCCATGGCCTGGCGGAGGCGTCGACCCGCAGTCCGGCGGACAGGTCAGGCCGCCTGTGGTCGGATCGGGGAGAACAGGTTCCATGTGCTGTAACTGGCACTGACTGAGTAAGCCGCCGTCTTTGTCGCCGCAACGAGCCGGCACCAACGAGCTGCCGATCTGCACATAACCCTCTGGGCAAGAGCCGCAGACAGGCAGAATATTGGCGCCCAGCGGCACACATTGGACCAGGGTCGGCTCGCCGTCTTTGCAGATTTCCGGCGCGGTGGTGACGCCCGTGGTGGCATAGCCC
Organism: Nitrospira calida; assembly: GCF_976986435.1. Classification (NCBI taxonomy): domain Bacteria; kingdom Pseudomonadati; phylum Nitrospirota; class Nitrospiria; order Nitrospirales; family Nitrospiraceae; genus Nitrospira; species Nitrospira calida. The sequence continues at coordinate 338,947 of NZ_OZ335950.1, read as the reverse complement.
TCGGGGCAGGTGCCGCAGGTTTTGTGAATACTTTTCGGTTCGGTGGCCTTTTCGGCACCGACGAACCGACCGGACCCCACCGGCCAGAGGATACTGCCCAAGAGCAGCCCCCACACGAACGCACGGCCGAGCAAACGCTTTCTTACGTGTTGGAATCCCGCCTCGATCCCCATGTGGCTCACCCCCTTGCCAATTCTCTGAGGGTTTCTCGGATCAAGTCCGTCAGCGGGAGACTGTCGCCGCGGCGACTCCGGACCCGCTTAAGGACCTCCTTCACGTCAGCGGTTCGATACCCCAGGTTGACCAAGGCGGACAAGGCGTCCTCCTGGACCGGATCGACACGACCCGCGATCACATGGACGACCTTGCCCGAGACAGAAGGGAGGCGCTCCACTTTGTCTTTGAGTTCCAACGCGATCCGACCGGCCGACTTTTTCCCGATGCCAGGTACCGTAGCCAGTTTTTCCACATCGCCAGCCTGTACGGCGGAGACGAGATCGGAGACCGTCAATGCGGAAAGAACGCCGAGCGCCAGCTTGGGACCGATTCCGGAAACACCGGTCAGGAGCACGAACGCCTCCTTTTCGACGGCCGTCAGGAATCCAAAAAGCTGAATGGCATCCTCGCGAAGATGCGTATGGATGTGAAGCGAGGTGACGTCATCCAAATTGGGCAGCGCATAATAGGTGCTGAGTGGAACGAACACTTCGTAGCCGACGCCCTGGACATCGAGCGTCACGTGGGTGGGTGCCTTGGACACCAGTCGGCCCGTGAGTGAGGCGATCATCGGATCCTGTGATGTGTCAACGTCGCGGATAACGCGGGAGGCACCAGCCTCGGGTGCCAGACACCAGCCAAAGGAGCTGCGGGGACCCGCAGTCACCTGCGTCCTTAGCCTGCTGCGGCCACTTTCTCCATGACTTCTTCCGATATATCGAAGTTGGCATGAACCTTCTGAACGTCGTCGTGCTCGTCCAGGATTTCCATGAGCTTCAGCATCTGCTCGGCGGACTTCTCCTCAAGCTTGATGTAATTTTGCGGCACGAAGGTGACCTCAGCCAGGGAGGTTTCGATCTTGGCGTCGGCCAAGGCTTTCTTGACTGCCTCGAACTCCTGCGGACCGGTGATGACCTCGAAAGTCTTCTCGCCGACTTTCACATCTTCGGCACCGGCGTCGAGCGCGACGGAGAGCAGCCGGTCCTCGTCCACTTTGTTCTTCTCCACAACCAGAATGCCTTTTTTTTGGAACTGCCAGGCTACCGAGCCGGCTTCGGCCATGGTACCGTGGTTCTTCGTCAATAGGCTGCGGATCTCCGCAACCGTCCGGTTCCGGTTGTCGGAGGTGATCTCGAGCAACAAGGCGGTGCCGCCCGGGCCGTATCCCTCGAGAGTAAACTCTTCGTAGGTCACGCCAGGCAACTCTCCGGTACCCCGTTGGATGGCCTTTTTTATCGTGTCGCCCGGCATGTTCGCATCTTTGGCTTTGGCAATGGCCAGCCGGAGCCGAGGGTTGCCTTCTGGATCCCCCCCCTGCCGCGCGGCGATGGTCAGCTCACGGATCAGTCTAGTGAAAATCTTGCCGCGCTTTGCATCCTGCGCGGCCTTATGCCGTTTGATGGTCGCCCAGTGACTATGGCCGCCCATAAGACCCTCCTCTGGACCGAGAACCCCGACGCGGTCCAGGTACTACATGATTTCCCGTGTGCTTGGAACGAGGTAGAGCTAACACAGACGCAACGAGGGTGTCAACGCTGGAGCCGTGCTTGCCGAATCAATCGGTCAGCGTGTTCGCCTGGCCATCCGCATGGCATCCACAATGCTCCAGAGCGCCAACAACAGCAGAAAAGCGGCCAGGGTCAGGAGCAGGCCGAGGTTTGAGGGAACTTCATCGGCCAGCAGCGACTGTTCGAAGCGCTCCACGTCGATCGCGCTGAGCAGTGCGCCAATGATCAGCAACGCAACGAAGAAAAACGCCGCACCCTTGGCCCATTGACCATTGTACAACTGGCCTAACCCGGGGAACAACGCCGAGAGGAAGGCGGCAATCGCGGGGTTGACGTTCGGCTTCGGCGAACGTTCTGCTTGCATCGCTCGAGCGCGCTCCGCCAGGGGAAAGGATCACTCCGCGTAGAGCAACAACTGCAGTCCGATCAGCAAGACCAAACCGGCCCAGGCCAGTTCCCAGGACAACCGGCCTCCCGTCCGGAGGATATTCCCGCCACGTTGTTGTCCCTGCCAACCGGAGACGAGCTTAGAAGAGCCGGCTGTGATCGCCAGTATTCCCATGACAGTGTGATGAACGGCGATCTTCTGGGCGAATGGATGCGCGCCGTGCTCGTGCCCGAACAGCAACAACCCGCCGATGATCGCCAACGCGGGCAGCGGCACCATCCAGGCCTCATGCGCAAGCCGGCCGAACCGCCGGAGCAGTTCGATCACCCCGACGCCCAACAGCAGCAGACCGTAGGTCTTGTGCTGAACGATTTCCTTGTCATCGCCGAAAAAAGTTTGGGCGAAGCCGAGCGGCCCAACCGGCCAGGCCTCATGGTCGCTCCAGATCAAAAGAAAGCCTCCCGCCGCGGACATCGCCACCGGGAGGAGAAATCTGCTCCAGGTGAACCTGGAGCAGGCCAACGCTTCCCGTAGTTCGCTGAGCCCGATCAGAATCACGAAGACCCCGGCCACGTGGTGATTGAACTCAGAGTAGGCCTTTCCCTCCGGCGAGCCTTCCCATTCCAGCGCGCGTGGTGCCGATGTTCCGCTATGGACATGCTCGTGGCTGTTCTGTTCGACGCGAACACTGCCATGCGACGAATCGCCGTGCCAGGCGGAGGCCAGAGCGGTGAAGACATTGCACCATGAGATGACCAAGAAAAAGGCCCATCCGTACGACCGGATGAGCCCTTTGTCGCACCCCCGTACCACGCGCCTGAGCCTTACATGAACTTCATGAACTTCTCTTTCGCTTCGTCCATGACTTGCGCCGTGATCGTCGAGAGGCCACGCTCTTTCGCCAACCGTTCGATCTCCCGCTTGGCCATCGGGCGAATGAAATCCGGAATGTTCTCCAGTCGCTTTTCGGCTTCCGGAGTCCAGGCAACGCTGCCGGAATCGTTCTTGGAGTCGTCCATCACCTGGAGCGTGATGGTCTTGTATCCGTGCTTTCGCGCATAGGCCTCGACGCTGCTCTGGACCAGCGGACGCACGAACGCCGGGAGCCGCTCTAATTTGCCCTTGGCATCGGGGGACCATGTGAACTCGGAGGTCGCCGAACCGGGTTTTGCCTGACTTCCCGACGATGCGAGCCCCATTTGGGCCACCATCGCCGAAAACGGACACCCGCTTGACTTGGTTTCCGGCTTGCTTTGTCCGGCGGGGTTTGTTGCTGCCCCGACCTGCTGCCCGCCCCGAATCTTCTCGTTAAGATAGGCCGCCATCTGTCCGGCCCCGGCCAGGGCCTCTTCTTTTAGTGTGCTCCGAGTCATCTCAAACGGCTCCGCTGGCGTCGTCCTGCCGCCCAACTTCACACCTAGCGAGCTCACCATCTGCGTTTCGCCGGGATTGGTCACCATGGAAAACTTGGCCCCGCAGGAGGGACATCCGAAGAACACGCCCAGCGAACCCTCCGCTGGCTGTTCCACCTTCTCGAAGGTCATGTAAGTTTCGCAGTTCAAGCAAACGAATTTCATTTTCCACCCCCGAGCGAGGGGCAGGGGACTCGGGGCAAGGGTGACGAAGAAGATCTCTGCTCTTCGTCCTTCTTCCCTACCCGCCTCGCGCCTCTTGCCTCTGTTAGAGCCTTTCCGCCAACACCCTCTTGTACTCAATAAGGGTCACGACGCGTTCCGCAATCTCGCGGTATCGCTGAATCGTTGGATAGTTCTCGTCCAACAACGGCGTCCCCTTATCGAAGGTCGTGGCCAGCGTGCGGTCAAACGGGATCCGGCCGAGAAGCGGGACATCCAGCACCTCGCACATCGCCTCTGTGTCGCCTTCGAAGAGCTCATGTTCGGCTCCGCAGGAGGGACAGCGGTACCGGCCCATGTTTTCCACCATCCCGAGCACTCGGATCCCCATATCGCGTGCGTAGGTGACCGACTTCTGGACGACATCGGACGCGACTTCGGAAGGCGTCGTGACGACGATCGCGCCGGCGAGGTCAGGAATAAACCCGGCCATCACGGGCGGCTTGTCGGCGGCGGCTCCCGGAGGCAGATCGGTCAGGAGATAATCCAATTCACCCCACACGACGTCCGCAAGGAACTCCCGGATGACGTTCATTTCCATCACGCCCAGCCAGACCGGACTCAGATCCATCGGGCCCTTCCACCGGACCGGCGACGCCTCGCCGAGGAAGAAATCCATCGACGCCACCTTGACCCCCAACGGTCCGACGGGAGGGACCGCGCCCTCAGGCGTAAGCGTCAGCGATTGTCCATGCAAGCCGAGCATCCGCGGCACGCACGGACCGTTGAGATCCACATCTAACAGCCCGACCCGGTACCCCAGGCGCGCTAGCGCCAGGGCCAGGTTCACCGTCGTCATGCTCTTGCCAACCCCGCCCTTGCCGCTCATCACGACGATTTTGTGTTTGATGCCGGCCATGCGGGCTCGCACCTGCTCCATCTGTTCGGTGATTTGTTGGACCACCCTTGCATCGTCGGTGTACCGGAGTTTACTCAGGATGGATTTGAGGTCTTTTTCGTGTGCCGCAGGCATAGGTTTATTTCACCGGAACAATGCGACAGAAGACTAACGGTAACACAAGGGTTTTTAGAGAGTCAAACGTCCCACCGCCAGCAAGTCGCTGTAGCGGATAGCAGGAGTAGCCGATGAACAACGAAGCCGATTATCCATCGTGAGTTATTCGCTGCTCGCTATCGGTTGGTCGCTTGGTTTGAGTTCTTAGATCGAATACTGGAACGTCGGCTTGCTGCCGATCGCGTGTGCCAGCACACCCCGGCGCTTGAGTTCTTCGATGATGCGGCGGGCGGCCTCGTCGAAATCCTGGGGGCCGCTGAAGTGCAGGTCGGTGTTCGGCGGGGGCTCTTCCTCCGTCTTGCTCATGTGCACGGCGATCACGGGAGCCGGATGCACCAGGGTCCGAATAGCCTGCACCGCGTCCCGATAGGCAGCCCCAAAGGGATTCGTCGTGGAGACGACGATCAGGCCGGTGTCGATCAGCAACCGCGCGACTTCGCCGTAGCGCCGGGCCATTTCTGTGGTAACGGCTTTGTCCGATTCCACCAGATCAGCGTCCAGACCTCGCCGGAGATTCTCGCCGTCCAGCAGATACGCATGCCGTCCTTCCGCGACCAGGAGCGCCTCCAGTTTGCGAGCGAGAAAGGATTTCCCTGTATGGCGTCCACCGGTCAACAGAACGATAGCCGCGCGATGCCCGTACCGCTGGGCCCGCTCCTCTGCACTTACTTCGCCTTTCACCCAGGCGAAATCGCGCCGGCGGGCTTCTTCCCGCAGAAATTCCTGTTCGTCGTGGACCAACTCGGTGATAATGCCGCCGCCGGAGATGTCGTAGTGATCGACGATCACAAAGCGGCCGGTGGCCTCGAACGATGCAGACAGGTCGAAGGCGATGGGCCACTTGGTCCGCAGGGTCAACTCGGCGACCTGGTTCTTCTCGACGGCGTGGCCGCCCTGCCGTTGATCGAGGTCCTGCGTGTCGATGAGGCGATGGATAGCCACCACCTCGCAGTCCACTTCCCGCGTGGCCAGCCGAAGCTGATACTTCCGCCCGCGTTCGAGCGGCCGCCGTCCCACCCAAAACACGTTGGCTCGAAAGGCGGTGGAGACCAACGGGATATCGTCCTGATGAGACGCGATTTCGCCGCGCTCGATGAAAATCTGCTCGTCCAGCGTGATCCCGATAGACTGCCCGGCCCGCGCTTCGGTCGGCGGCGGCTCGATGTTGAAGGCCTCGATGGTCTTGACGTTGGCGGTCTTGTTGGAGGGGGAAAAAACCAATCGGTCTCCCACCTTCAGCCGGCCGGCGGTGATGCGGCCGGCGATGATCCGGCGGGCGTCGAACTTATAGACGTCCTGCACCGGGAACCGGAGCGGTTGCTCGGCCCGCGCGGTTTCCTTCCTGAAGATGCCCAACGTGTCGAGCACGGTGGGTCCTTGATACCAAGGCATGCGTCCGCTGCGCGCGACGATATTGTCGCCCAGCTTCGCACTCACGGGAATAACCTGCTGCGGGACGACTTTGAACTGTCCAAGATAGTCCAGGTACTCCTTCTCGATCCCGTCGAAGACATCGCGGCGATAGCCGACCAGGTCCATTTTATTGACGACCACAGCAACCTGCCGGACGCCCAACAGTGAAAGCAGGTAACCGTGTTTCTTGGACTGCTCTTTCACTCCTTCGAGGGCGTCGATCAACAGCAAGGCGGCTTCGGCCCGGGCGGCGCCCGTGATCATGTTTTTGAGGAATTCCTTATGGCCCGGGGCATCGAGGATGATGTACTGCCGACCGTTCCAGTTGAAAAACGTGCGGGCTGTGTCGATCGTGATGCCTTGCTCCTGCTCTTCCAGAAATGCGTCGAACAGGAAGGCGTATTCGAATTCCTTGCCCTGCTGACGGCAGATAGCCTGGACTTTTTCCAACTTGCCCTCCGGCAGCGAGCCTGTATCGGCGTAGAGCCGGCCCAGCAAAGTGGACTTGCCGTGGTCCACGTGGCCGACGATGACGATCTGCATGGTCTCGCGGGGCTTGGCGCCGGTCGTCGCTTGCGTCTTGGGTGTCATGGCCTTATGGAAATCCTACTCGCGCCGCCAGCGGGACTCGCCGTTCCCGTTTTCCGCGCTGGCCCCCATTGCTCTTGGATGCAACGGGTGCCCAGCGCGGTCTCGCGCAGCGCCGGTTCGCTTCACATATACCCTTCCTTGCGCAGCAGCTCCATCCCGCGTCCCTCGTCCTGCGCGCGGCCGGCGCGCTCAGCAACCGTTGTGTGCCGCAACTCCTCAATAATGTCGTCGACGGACTTGGCGGTGGATTTGATCGGGAACGTACAGGGTGCGCAGCCCAGACTGCGATACCGGGTTCCGTCACCTCGGTCAAGATAGAGATCGATGAAGGGAATGTTCTCCAGCTTGATGTATTCCCAGATGTTGATCTCGGTCCAATCCAGCAACGGGTGGATGCGGACGTGTGTGCCCGGCGGGAACGAGGTCTTGAACTGGTCCCACAGCTCGGGCGGCTGGTCCCGGAAATCCCAATCGCCGTGCTTGTCGCGCGGTGAGAAATACCGCTCTTTGGCCCGCGTGCTTTCCTCATCGGCGCGCACGCCCAGGATGATGCCGGTATAGCCCTTTTCTTCGATGAGCTGCTTGAGGGCGGTAGTTTTGAGCGCCGTGCAGCACGTGACCCGGCCCATCGTGTGGTTCATGCCGGCGGCCAGGGCTTCTTTGTTTTGGCCGACCACCAGGTTCAGCCGCCATTCGCGGGCCAACCGGTCGCGATACTCGATCATGGCCGGAATTTTGTAGCTGGTGTCTACGTGAATGAGCGGAAACGGCACGTGGCCGAAGAAGGCCTTGCGCACGAGCCATAGCAGTACGGTGGAATCTTTGCCGATGGACCAGAGCATGGCCAGGTTGTCGAAGTGCTTATAGGCCTCACGTAGGATGTACACGCTCTGAGCTTCCAATTGACGGAGATGGTTCACAAGCAGGGTCTCCTTTTTCCTTAGGCATGAATCGGTTCATTCGCCCTGGTCAGATCGGCCAACTTCCGCGCCGCCGCTCCCGAGTCGATGGCCCGCTGGGCCATGGGCAGGCAAAAGGAAATCGACGGGCCCTTGCCGGCCGCGTACAACAACATGGCGGCGTTAAGCGCCACCCAATCGCGCGGTCCACCGCGCACTTCGTTCCGCACGATCCGCGCGAGCAACTCCGCCTCCTTCTCACGCTGCTCGGCCGGGAAACCCGCCATCTCGCGAAAGGAGGCCGGCGGCAGTCCGATGTCCTGCGGCTGCAACGACAAGGGCATGATGCGTTCGTCCCGCAATTCCAACACCCTGGTCGCCGAGGCCAGAGAAAGCTCCGGGTCGCCTTCCACGCCGCGGATCACCAGCGCGCGCCGGGTCCCCAACATGCGGAGCGCTTCGGCCGTCTTTTCGAAGTACGGCGGGTGGGTCAGACCGATGACCTGAGAGGAAGCGCGGGCCGGATTCAGCATGCGGGCGATGGGGTGAAAAAAGTTCCGCAATCCCAATTCCGTCCTGAGTTCGAGGAATCGCGCGACAGGCGGGTGGTAGAGCGCGATATCCAGATAGGCGAACCCTTTCGTGACGAGCTCGTCCGTCGCCTGTGTCGGCGTGAGCTCGGTCGGGACCCCCAGCCCCTTCAAGACCGCGGCTGTCCCGGGCCGTTGCGGAATCCCTTCATGACCGTGCATGAGCACCGCCGCACCTGCGGCGGCCGCCACCACCGCCGCTCCAATGGATGCGTGAAACGTGTCTTGCTTGCCGGCATAGGTCGGGAGATCAACGAGCGCCAAGCCCTCGGGCACAGGCAACGGCGCAACATACTGGCGAGCTGCCGTAACGAAGGAGGCCAGTTCGGTCACGGACTCCGCCTTCATGCGCATGGCGACCAGAAAGGCTCCGACCTGGAGCGGCGTGGCCTGTCCCTCGATCAGGCACTTCATCGCCTGCTTGGCTTCTTCCCAGGTCAAGTCCTTGGAGGTCTTCGGCCCTTTGGCGATCTTGGCGATGAACTGCTGCATACGACCTATGACGTGTCACGCATGATGTGTCTAGAAGGTGAGCACCTGGTCGGCCGTAGCCACTTCTTCTTTCCAAAAGGCATCCGCCGCCTGGACTTCGTCCAGTTCGGGGATCAACTTTTCGACCGTAATTTCGAGCAACTCCAAGGAATCGCGGCACACCGAAAACTTCGCGTCGCCTTTTTCTTTGATCTCGCGCAAAATCGCGGGCAAGTCGTGCTTGCCGCGGGCACGCAGGATTTCCCGCATATGGGCATCGCGGCCTTTGTAGGCTTCAGAGAACACCATGTCTTTGACTTTATCCTGCGTTAGCCGCAAGGCCGCCTCGTCTCGGAAGAACACGCTCACCTGCGTGCCGGCGACGGTGGCGATGCGGGCGAGTTCGCAGGCCTGAAGCAGATTGTTATAGGAACCACGGGTCACAATCACGGCCAGCTTCTTCACGGCGGTCACCCCTCCACCTCATCTCAGATGTCAGCGGGTGTCACTGAGCAAAACAAGGAGGCTAAAGGCGACGAGTTCGCGCGACCTGGTCCAAGCCGCCTCTAGCCTCGTATTCACGACCTGTTTACTTGTGCAAGCCGCACTCGGTCTTGGCGAAATTCCTCCATCGCCCGGCGCGCGGATCTTCCCCCGGTTGGACCGGCGCCGTGCAATGCGTACAGCCGATGCTGGGATAGTTCCGGTCATGAAGCCGGTTGTACGGCACCTCATACAGCTTGATGTATGTCCATATGTCCTCAGCCGTCCATTTCGCCAACGGGTTGATTTTAACGAGCTGGAATTTGCGGTCCCATTCGATCAGCCCGGCGTTCGCCCTGGTCGGCGCCTGGTCGCGTCTGATCCCCGTAATCCAAGCGTCGAAACCTTTCAAAACCCGCCTCAGCGGTTCGACCTTCCGCAGCTCGCAGCAGCGGTCCGGCTGCCGCGCCCAGAGGGCGTCCCCGTACTGCGCCGCTTGTTCAGCCGGCGTAAGGAGCGAGGTGATCCGCAGGACCTGTTCGGGGCGCAAGCTGTATTTCTCGACGATGCGATCCCTGACTTCGTAGGTTTCGGCGAACAAGAATTCGGTGTCGAGATAAAACAGCGGAACCCGCGGATTGATCCGCTGGATCATGTCCACCAGCACGACGTCTTCGGCGCCGAAGCTGCACGCAAGCACGATCTTGGGCATATAGCGCTCGATCGCATAGGCCAGCAGATCCTGCGGCTGCTGCGTCTCGAAGGAATCGTTCAGCCGTTTCAGCTCTTCTTCCAGCGACGCACCGACGGTCTGCACCTCTCGAGGCACCCGGATTTCCCTTTCAATCACGACGCCAGAGCCCCTTACCCCTCGACTTTCTCGACAACGACCCGATAATGAGCAGCGTTCGGCTCCAACGGCTCCTGAGTCAGGATTTTATGGCCGTCGTTCCGGAGGCTCACCGGCACATTCTTGATCGGCTCTCCGGCGTCGAGCCAGACCTCAAGACGCTCGCCAGCCTCCATCATCTCGAGCTTAAGCTTTGTCTTGACATAATTGAGCGGACAGGCCACGCCACGCAAATCGAAGACCGGTACACCGGTTGCCGAACTGTTCACTTGTGCAGGGGCCGGTTCCGCCGGAGTCGCCGGCGACGCGGCGGACTTCGGCGGCTCGACGCCGTCGCCCTTCTCCGCGCCGGCCAATTTCAGGTCCTTGCCCATGTGCTCGGTCGCGGCTCGACAGGCATCGACAAACTCTTTGGCGAACGCGATTTTGGCAAGCGCGAATTCCGCCGTGTTGGCCTTCGTCCCCAAATCGCCGATCCGGGAGGCGAGAGCCCCGTACTCAGGCAGGATGCCCTTACAGACCAACCGTTGCTCAAATTCCGCAAATGTCTCGGCATCGGTCGCCGGATCAACGCCTTCAGTAACCAGCAAGGCTTTGACCGCCGCCAAAACCGCACGATAGGCCTTGTTGACGGAGACCGCGTACTGATGCTTCTCGGCCAACAGCCTGGCCTGATACAGCTCTTGTTCGGCCTCCAACATGCGGTTGTCGATCAACTCAAGGGCTCCCCCGGCGCATTCGCCCGGCCCCAGATCCTCCAACACGAACTCTTCCTCGCTTTCCCAGTCGAAGTAATAGCTCGGATCCTCCTCGAACGAAGGCACGATCGTATAAGGAATTAATTCATCTTTGAGCTTGGCCTTGCCAACACGCGCGATAAAGGCAGGCAGCGTCTCCCCTGGTTCGCGATCGCGTCGATATACGGCGATGAGATGGGAGACGGCCGCCGGGACATTCTTCGCCGGCAGTTTGACGGTCATCTGGCCGATCTTGGCCGCGCCGTTCACTTGCCCGCCGAGGTGGAGCTCGTAGTGGGGGGCTACGTGCTCGCCGATGCGCTTGCCGACTCCATGCAACCCGATCGTGGCAATGTGATGCTGCGCGCAGGAATTGTGGCATCCGCTGATTTTGACGCTGACGCCTTGCAAGTCGTCGGGGATTCGCCCGGGCGGAAAGATTTCCGCCATCGCCCTGGCCAGCCCTTTCGAAGAAGTGATGCCCAGGCCGCAGGTATCTGTCCCGGGACAGGCGACGATGTCTTCCACCGACTCCGCGCCCGGATCGGCCAGCCCATGAGAGGCGAGGTCATCGTAGAACTCGCGCAGCCTCGCCTCGGGCACCCATCGAATAATTACGTTCTGATTGATAGTGGTTCGGATGTTGCCGTTCGAGTAGATCTCGGCCAGGTCAGCCAGGGCGTACATCTGCGCGGTGGTAAGATCTCCCATCGGAAGCTTGATCAACACGGCCACATAGCCCGATTGCTTCTGTTTGACCACATTGGTCCGTCTCCACACCGCGAAAGCGGACCCCTCGTCACTTCCGTTGTCGGAAACGGCGCCGTTGCCGGAACCATTGGCACGGGTCGGCATAATGAGCGGGACCGGGTCGTCCTGGTGCGCCAACAGCATGATCGGTTTGTGGGCGGGACGGCTGTGGCCCATCGCCGTATAGGCTGCTTCCCACCGTCGCTTGAACTCTTCGATGCCCAACTTGTCGATGACAAATTTCAACCTGGCCTTGTGGCGGTTCTTGCGGTTGCCAAGCATGTCGAAGACCTTGATGACCGCCTCAATTGAGGGAATGAGTTCGTCCATAGGGACGAACTCCCGCAACACGTGAGCCAAGCGCGGCGTGGAGCCCAATCCGCCGCCCACCGACATGCGGAAACCAATGCCGCCGTCCTCTTTCTTTACGGCCAGCAGGCCGATGTCGTGGATCGGTGTCAGCGCGCAATCGTGCGGACAGCCGGAAAACGCGATCTTAAATTTGCGCGGCAAGCTCTGGTTCAGCGGATTCCGCAGAAGATGCAGCGCGACGGTTTTGGCGTACGGCGTCACGTCGAAAAGTTCGCCCGGACACACGCCGGCCAAATGGCAGGCGGTGACGTTCCGCACGGTGTTGGCGCAAGCCTCGCGGGTGGTAAGCCCCACTTCCGCGATTTTTCGCATCATAGTCGGCACATCTTCAAGCGAGACAAAATGGAGCTGAATATCCTGCCGGGTCGTGACATGACCGACGCCTGTGGCATACTGGTCGGCGATCTCTCCGATTCGTCTAAGCTGGTTCGCGGTGAGGCCGCCGAACGGAATCTTGATCCGGAACATGTGCACCCCGGGCTGACGTTGGCCGTAAATGCCGTGCTGCAGACGAAACGGCTTGAACAGGTCGCCGGACAGCTCGCCGGCAAGGACTCGGTTGGCTTCGACTTCAAACGCTTCGATCTCTTCCAGAATCTCGGGAGGAATCGATACAGTTTTGACCTCTGGCGACGAAGTCGCTCGGGTTGCATACATGGGGGACCTCTTTTCTTTTTCTCTCCCGGGCTCGGCTGCGAACAGCGAAGCCACGGCAGCCTATCCGTTCATCAACTCAGATGTGGTACATCAGCGCATGCTGCTGTTCGAGCTCACGTTGTCGATCGACCAACTCCTTCACCGTGATGCTGGCCAGCACGCTCAATTCCGCCTGCTTGACGCGGTCCCAGACGGAGGCCAACAACGAGACTTGCCGATGGTCCCGCCGGGAGAGACGGTGGGACGCCTGGCCGCGATGCGGGCCGATCGGGCCGTCCAACGCCTCCAGGATTTCAGCCAACGAAAGCTCCGAGGGCTTCTTGCTCAACATGTATCCGCCCTGGGCTCCCCGGAGACTCGTCACCAGGCCGGCCTTTTTCATCGCGTTCAACACCTGCTCCAGAAAGCGGGCGGGGATGCTTTGCCTCTTGGCGATGGACTTGGCCTGCACCGGCGAATCTCCATTATGCATCGCCAGGTCCAACGCAGCCAGAATGGCATAGGTGGCCTTGAGCGAAACCTGCATTTTTCAGTATTCCGATAGGAATTACTCGATCTGTTTTTATTTTTTACAACTGATACAAAGATGGTGTCAAGTCGGTATCGCTATCCATCCCAAATCTCCGTACCCGAAACCCGTCAATTCGAATGTCCGCACGGCTGTAAGACAGAGGTGTCGCTTGAATACCTCACATGCCGGATACCATCCCTTTGGCTCCAACAATCCACGCCTGAAGCAACTCGATCGCGGGTAGGCGTTGCGCCTCGTCTATCCTTCTTCCTTCTCCTTCTTCCTTCGCATTCCTTTTCTGAGAACCGGGTGCGCGACTCGCAGTCTATCTAACGGTTGTTCGTTGAGTTCAGGCTCCAATTATTGGTGCTCAGAATACGGTCCCGCGGGCTTACCGATCGGGCCGATGAGCGGGGTAACAACAAAGAACATAAGCTACTGAACCCAGCGAACGTGTTTTGCCCATCCCCGCGAAACGTTTAGCAGAGCGGCTATTCGGCCATCATGGCGCATTTTCCCGATTGACATCGTCCCGACTCTGGAGTAATAATCCCGCTCTCTTCTTCTCATCTTCTTTTCTTCGCCGGTGCCTTCATGTCGCTTCGATCGTCGGCCTTGAGCATCCTTCTTCTCAGTGCCGATCACGATATCCACGCCCGGTTCAGGCAAGCCTTCCAGGAGGCGGCGATCACGGCGGCAAAGGACGTGGCCGCGCTGACCAAGGAGGTTGGCAAGCGCCCCTTCGACATCGTGGTGCTGGAAGCCAAGCGAGGCACCTGGGGTGAGCTGACTGAATTGCAACAGGCGATCGATCCGGCCAGGACTCTGGTGGTGGCGGGGTCGCGGCATGCGCTCAAGCGGGCCTCCAAACTGATTCAGACCATGGTCAACGGTTACCCCTCCCCGGATGGTGCCGGTCAAGAGTTGTCGCTTGAGAGCTACATCGAATCGAAAATGGTCGATTTCGTCAGGAGCATGCGGAACGGGTCAGGTCGGAACCTGCACCCCATGCTCATGACGGCGGTGGAACGTCCGTTGATCGCGCTGGCGCTGAAGGAAACGAAAGGCAATCAGATTCAGGCAGCGGAACTCTTGGGCTTGAATCGAAACACCCTGCGCAAGAAGATCATTGACCTCCGCATCCCGGTGAGACGTGGACGGAGGCAACGAGCCCATTCCGTTTAAGCGAGCCGGACCGGTGTGTTTCGTCGCGGTGAAGGGTCCTGGGCAGGGAAGGATCGAGACGCGGTTCCTCATCCCATCTATCAAGCAAGGAGGAATGCGATGACCAAAGAAGAATTGATTGCCAAAATGGCAGCGTCAGCCGGGATCACCAAGGTTGCCGCAGGCAATGCGTTGGCGGCATTCACCGGGGCCGTCACCTCGTCGCTGAAAAAAGGGCAGCGAGTCAGCCTAGTGAACTTCGGAACCTTTACAGTGGCGAAACGCAAAGCGCGCGTGGGACGCAATCCGCGGACAGGGGAAACGCTTAAGATCCCGGCGGCTCGCGTCCCGAAATTTTCGGCGGGCAAGACGCTGCGGGCTGCGGTCAAGTAAGTTTTCGGGCATTGCACAACATCGGTTCGAGTCGACGCAGAAAAGGCGGCCATCGGACTCCGATGGCCGCCTTTTCTGCGTTGGCTTCCTTGACACTCCAGGCCGGGCTATATTAGCATGCCCACTCGGACGTTAGGCGCGTAGCTCAGGGGGAGAGCGCTACCTTGACACGGTAGAGGTCGACGGTTCAAGACCGTCCGCGCCTACCATCCGACGGATGGCATCCGGCCACAAGGTGCGGTCGGGGTGCCTTTCTTGTTTCTGGGGACAGGCCATGACCTCGCGCACGATCTGCGTCACTCTCCAGGACGGTACCAAAAAAGAAGTGCCGGCCGGCTGCACCGTCGGCGAAGCCCTGGTTCGCGCCGGTGTGACCCTAGGATCGGCTATTCTAGCGGCTAAGGTCAATGGCCAGCCAGTCGATTTGGATCGAGTTCTCGTCGAGGATGCGACCATCGAACCCCTCACCTTTGATTCGCCCGAGGGGAGAGAGGTCTATCGTCACAGCAGTACCCATATTATGGCCCAGGCGGTGAAAGAAGTGTTTCCGAGCGCGCAACTGGCGATCGGTCCGGCTATCGAAGACGGCTTCTACTATGACTTCGCGTTCGAGCGCCCGTTCACGCCACAGGACTTGGAAAAGATCGAAGCCCGAGCGCTGGAGATCATCAAGGCCGACCGGCCCTTCAGGCGGATGGAGCTGCCAAAGCAGCAGGCCATTCAGTTCTTCCGCGAACGGGGCGAGCCGTATAAAGCCGAAATGATCGAAGGATTCGAGGACCAAACCGTCTCGCTATACAGCCAAGGCGAGTTCATCGATCTGTGTCGGGGACCGCACCTGCCTTCGACCGGCCGGGTTGGTGCGCTGAAGATCCTCTCCAGCGCTGGAGCCTACTGGCGCGGGGACGAGCGGAATCCGATGCTGCAGCGGATTTACGGTACATCCTTTCCCACGCAAGCGGAGCTCGATGCGTATCTCGCTCGGCTCGAAGAAATCAAACGCCGGGATCACCGCAAGCTGGGGAAGGAGCTTGGCCTGATTACCATCCAGGACGAAATCGGGCCGGGCCTCGTGCTGTGGCACCCCAAGGGCGCGCTGATTCGCCTGTTGATCGAGAACTTCTGGCGTGAACAGCACCTGCGGAACGGATACGAGTTGGTCTATTCACCGCATATCGCGCGGTTGGATCTTTGGCGGACCAGCGGACACGTCGACTACTATCGCGACAACATGTTTGCGCCGATGAAGGTCGAAGGCAGCGAGTATCAGCTCAAACCGATGAACTGTCCGTTCCATATTATGATCTACAAATCCCACCTGCGCAGCTACCGAGACCTTCCGATCCGGTACGGAGAATTGGGCACGGTGTATCGGTACGAGCGAACCGGCGTGCTGCATGGGCTGCTGCGCGTGCGGGGGTTTACGCAGGACGACGCGCACCTGTTCTGTCGTCCAGACCAGATCGAGACGGAGGTCAGCCGAGTCCTGGATTTTACGTTTTTCATCTTGCGGACCTTCGGGTTTTCGGAGTTTGAGGTCTATCTTTCAACCAGACCGGAGAAAGCCGTGGGCTCCGAGGAAAAATGGGCGCAGGCCACCGCCGCGCTGGAAGCAGCGCTCAAAGGACGGGGAGTGGCGTACCGTGTCGATCCGGGAGAAGGGGTGTTTTACGGCCCCAAGATCGATATCAAGATCAAGGACGCTCTCGGCCGATCTTGGCAGTGCTCCACAGTCCAGGTGGACTTCAACAACCCCGAGCGGTTCCAGTTGACCTACACAGGGGAGGACGGCAGGTCTCACCAGCCGATTATGATTCACCGGGCGTTGATGGGCTCCATTGAACGCTTTTTCGGCATTCTAATTGAACACTACGCCGGCGCGTTTCCGGTCTGGCTGGCTCCTGTCCAGGCGATCGTCCTGTCGATTACTGACAAACACCGCGAGTATGCCGTCGGCGTACTCAACCAGGTGAAAGCCGCCGGTTACCGGGCGGAAGCGGATTTGCGAAACGAAAAGGTGGGGTTCAAGATCCGGGAAGCGGAGAAGGCAAAGATTCCGTACATGCTGGTCGTAGGAGATCGGGAAACGCAGAGCGGCACGGTGTCGGTCCGCGGCCGAGCCGGGTCGAACCTCGGGAGCATGAGTGTCGCCGCTGTGCTGGATCTGCTCCGAACCGAGGCAGCTCAGCCCGTGCCGCTCACTACAACAACCTGATAGAGAGAGGTGGCTTATCGTACCTAAGCTTCGCGTCAATAGAGAGATCAGGGTCCGAGAAGTTCGGGTGATCGGACCGGACGGCGAACAATTGGGCATCATGCCCACGCCGGACGCCTTCAGACAGGCTCAAGAAATGGGATACGATCTGGTGGAGGTGGCGCCGACTTCCCAGCCGCCGGTCTGCCGGATCATGGACTACGGCAAGTATAAGTATGAGCTGAGCAAGAAGGAACATCAGAGCCGCCGTCACCAGAAGTCCACCCAGGTCAAAGAGATCAAGCTCAGACCGCGGACCGACAAGCACGACTTAGAGATCAAGATTCGCCAGATCAAGGGCTTCTTGGCCGAAGGCAATAAGACCAAAGTCACCTTGATGTTTCGGGGCCGCGAAATGGCGAACCAAGAGATGGGACGGGCTGTGATGAACACGGTGATCGAACAGTTGGCTGATTCGGGAACCATCGAGTACGCCCCGCGCATGGAAGGTCGCAGTCTTATCATGATCATCGCGCCGAAATCATAGGGACCATGAGGGTGATAGGTGACGCGTTAAGAAGCAGCAGCCATCTGTCTACGCACGGCGCCTCATACACCGCGAACGACTGAGAAAGACGGAGAGGGTGGAGAAAGAGAAAGGACGAATCATGGCCAGACAGAAACTGAAGACGCATTCGGGAGCCAGCAAGCGCTTCAGCCGCAGCGGAACCGGCAAGGTAATGAGGAGAAGATCTGGGCGACGCCATCTGCTCACCGGCAAGGCGCGTGACCGAAAGCGCCGTTTGAAAAGCGTGACGACCCTCGAGGATGCCGCAGCACGCACAGCCAACCGGCTCCTTCCCTATAACTGACGGAAAATTTCACGGAATTCACCTGAGATCGACTGAAAGGAGCACAGACGATGCCGCGCGCGAAAGGCGGACCCAAGACCAGGCAGCGACGAAAAAAGAGACTGAAGTTGGCAAAAGGGCAATACGGTGCCAAAAGCCGCCTTTTCCGCACAGCGACGGAATCGGTGGACAAGGGGCAAGCGTACGCCTATGTCGGCCGAAGAAAACGCAAGCGGGACTTCCGCCGGCTCTGGATCGCACGGATCAGCGCCGCAGCGCGGTTGCAAGGATTGACCTATAGTCGCTTCATGAACGGACTTCGCAAAGCCAACATCCTGCTGGACCGGAAAGTCCTCTCGGACATGGCGATCAAGGATCCTTCCGGATTCGAAAGATTGATCGGGCTGGCCAAGCAGCAGGTGGCAGTGGCAAGCGCCTGAGCGTCGATCCCTGTGTTCGCGTGGGTCGGCGCCAGTCGTAAAGCCGGGCCGAGGCCGACCGACGGCGAGGTGACGTTATTCTTCACTTCCTGCTAGTCGATCCACTTCGAGCTCGAACGCCACCACAGGGACGCCGATCTGCCAACGCTCCAGTACTTCGGGATGGAGTTCCCCGATCAATCCCAATGCCTGCCCTCCCGACATGATCCGACCGGCTCGGCCTTCCAGGAACGACGGATGGGTTACAGACTCCAAGGTATAGGGCCGATCGAGATAGAATAACAGCAGGTCCAGGCAAGAGTGGATTTCGGAGAAGTTCGCTCCGGCGTGGGCAATCAGAGCCCCGAGCACCACCAGCGTGCGTGAACCCGTATCTTCATGTGGATCGGGCACCGCAGTTTCTCCAACTTCGAACAACCGATGTGGGTAGAAGGCACGGCTAGAAGCAGCTTCGACACGGAGGAGCGAGGGCGTGAGCCACTGCCGCAGACAGGAAAAGCTTTGGGACATCACATTTTCCACCTCGACGACCTTGTCCCATTCAGTACCGGCCAGGCGCATGTGCGTGCACAGTTCCTGGCGTGAAGCCATGATGTTCGAGATGATTTCTTGAAACCCCATTCCAATCATGAGGTCCCGCACCTTGTCGGCCCACTGCTCCAATCGGGACAGGCTTCCCACCGTAAACTGTGAAGGCATCACCGGCACAAACGCGTCATAGCCCAGGCTGATCGCGACGTCTTCGACCGCGTCGACAGCATGCATGAGATCGTTCCGATAGGGAGGCAGCTTCACCGAGACCTTGTCGCGCGTGGTTGTGATCGTATAGCCGTACGCGCGCAGGGCCCTGCCGATCCTCTGCGCGCCCAGCGGCTGCCCGAGCGCTGCCTCGATCGCTTCCACGCGAATCGTTTGAACTCTCCCGAGATCTTTGGGTGTCGTGACGGTCTTGCCCAGGGGCGTCTTGTACGGATACGTCACCTCGATTGGGCTGATCGCGGCACCGCGATCGGCCAAATTGACGGCGAGAATATTCAGCGTCAACACCACCATCGGCAGATCGGTTCCCGTCACCTCCACGAACAGCTCGCGGTCGCCGACCTGAACTTCGCCGATCTCCCGGCTGTTGATGATCGGCGGGAAAGACAATACTTGCCCTGCGGCGTCCCGGAGCAACGGGACCCGATCGTGGCCAGCCAGAATCGACCCGTATTCCAATCCCTTGGGATGGACGACCAGGATCTCTCCGAGGGTCATCTTGGAGTCCAGCCCCAACGGAGTGAAGCTTGCGTCCTCCGGTTTCACAAGTTCATACGTGACGGGAAAGACAATGCGAGGAAGCCGATAGAGACCGATCGAGACCGTCCGCCGCTTGCGCCCGAAAATCTCGGCGAGTTTTTCCTGGGTTTGGATCAATTGCGCCAGGCCTTCGCCGGTGACCTCATAGCCGCTGGCCGTGCAGGCCGCGACATAGGGACGAACCGACTCCAGACCAGGCGAGACGACGAGGCGACGCTTAGGCTGCCGGGTCGGAGAGAAGCACGGATAAGCCGGTGCACGACCCTGGAGCTTGATTCTGATCTGACGGGCAATTCCTTCGCAACACCACAGATCTGGCCTGTTGCTGTCCTGGAGTTCGATCCGCAGCTCGCCCGTCTCGATGTTCTGGCCCTTCAACTCGCCCTTGACCAACGGAAGCCAGGCTTCCAGCTGTTCCGTCGTGATGCAGCGGCGGGATCGAGCCGGCCCGGCGATCAACTGCTCGAGGTCTTGGCGGTTGACGGAAATGGTGGGCATGCTCTTGTACGATGGTTTGTTTGGCGGTTTTGGTTTGTTTGGGAATCAGAATGAACCAAACAAACCGGACGAACCGTTCTTTAAAACTTTCCGCGCGTCATCCTAATCAGTTCCAAATCCGCGGTGAACAGATCGCGGATGTCGTGGATGCCCAGCGCGACCATGGCCATGCGGTCGAGACCCAGACCCCAGGCGATCACCGGCACCGTGACACCCAAGGGCAGGGTGACTTCCGGCCGAAAGAGGCCGGCACCGCCCAGTTCCATCCACCCCAAACGCGGGTGCCGGACATGCAGTTCGACCGACGGCTCGGTGAAAGGGAAGTAGGCCGGAAGAAATTTGCTTTCCTTCGCCTGGGCCACTTCCCGCGCAAAGAGATCGAGCAGGCCGAGCAAGGTCCGGAAATTGATGTCTTCGCCTAACACAATCCCCTCGATCTGGAAAAAGTCAGTGGCGTGGGTCGCATCGACCGCATCGTACCGAAAACAGCGGGCGATCGAAAAATATTTGCCTGGTATGGAGGGATCGGATGCCAGCGTTCTGGCGGAAACGGCGGTTCCCTGGCTCCGGAGAACCAGCCGCAACGTGCGCCGCGTGTCGAACCGATACCCCCATCCAGTCGATCCGGTCTTGCCGCCGGCTTCGTGGATCGCCGCCACCCGAGCTCGAAGCTTCAGCTCCCGCGGATCGTCCGAACGGGCATGGGTTGGTTCTTTGACAAAATAGACGTCGTGGATATCCCGAGCCGGATGGAACTGTGGCATGAACAGGGCGTCCATGTTCCAAAATTCGGTCTCGACCAAAGGGCCGCGCATCTCCCGAAACCCCATGCTGACGAGTTTGTGTTTGACCAGATCGAGGAATTCCCGGTATGGGTGCCGTTTGCCGGCGGCAATCCGAGGAGGCCGCAGGGTAATGGTATATTTTCTAAACCGCTTGGTGCGCCAAGTCCCATCTTTCAGCAGCTCGGGTGTCAATTGCGAAACCTCCTCCATCGCGCCCTGCTGTATGGTCAGTCCGGCGGCTTGCTCACCCGTTGGAGTCAAACGATAGGATCGGGTCACGCGCTCGTCGATCCGGAATGGCTCGCGGGCATTGCCGCGCCTCACGGCATGCTGTCGGATGACCTGGCGCAGGGCTTCCGGAAATGTATCGAGTTCACGGGAGGTCCCGCGGAGTTGTTGGAGTAATGCCCGCAACGCTTCCGCCGTCGGGCTGGCCCGACCGGTGGCCTCGATGCACCCGCCCTGGACGATCAACACGGCGCCCTCCTTTTTCAGGCAGCCGATCGCGCCGCTGATCTCGCTCGGCTCCAACCCCTCCCGGGATTGAATATCCTGAATCGTCAGCCGCCTGCCGGTCGCAGCGGCTTCGCGGGCAGCCGACAGGATGCGCTCGATTGGGGCATTGTGCTCCAGGTAGTGCTCACCGATTTTGGTGAGTGACACCACCGGCGTGACCGTTTCCGCCTCGACGGCGATCAGGCCCTTGGTTAGCAGCCATTCGACGGCCATACTTAACTGTGACGTGTCAAGTCCGGTCGCCTGAGCGATCTGTTCGATCCGCAGGACCGACCCCTGCCCGAACGCCATAAGAACCTTGATTTCAAGTGGATGCAGGCTGTCGATGAGAGAAGAGATATTCACCCGGCCTCGCTTACCGATGCACTGACATAGTCTGCGGATTTCGAGGGAGAGACGCGGATTGCCCAGCAGCGCGCAACGCGGCGATGACCGCTCCGTAGTCGTCGGCGGAGAAGATGGCCGACCCGGACACGAGAATATCCGCACCAGCCTGAATGATCGGCCCCGCATTGTCCGGTTTCACCCCGCCGTCGACTTCCAGCACCGCCGGGCTTTTCATGCGCTCGATAAGCCGCCGGGCTTGTGTGATCTTTTGCAGCGACGAAGGGATGAACCGCTGCCCGCCAAATCCGGGATTCACCGACATGATCAGCACCAGATCGGTGTCGCGCACGATCTCTTCCACAAAGCTGATCGGGGTCGCCGGATTCAAGGAAACGCCGGCTTTAACGCCGCGTTCCTTGATTGATTCAACGGTGCGATGCAGATGCGGACAGGTTTCAACATGGACGGTCAAGTAGTCGGCGCCCGCGGCGGCGAATTCCGCAATGAACGCATCCGGATTGGTCATCATCAAATGGACATCCAGCGGGAGTTTGGTCACTTTCCGCAGCGCTTCCACAATAGGAGGCCCCACCGTCAAATTGGGGACGAAGTGTCCGTCCATTACGTCGATGTGAAGCAGATCAGCGCCCCCTTGCTCGACACGCGCAATTTCATCGGCCAGCCGGGCGAAGTCTGCGGAAAGAATGGACGGGGCGATGCGGATCGGTGGACGATTCATCAGGCGACTCTCCGCAGACGGGCGGCAAAGAAGACATCCATGGCTTGCTCGTTGAGCATTGTGAAGAGATCTCCTCGGCTGGTCAACAACGGGAGACCGGTTGGGGGCAGCCACGGTCCCACGCTTTCACGTCGAAACTCGGCGTGGGCTTGGCAGAAGGACTCGATGACCTGTTCGTTTTCCTCCGTCTCGGTCGAACACGTACTATAGACTAACACCCCGCCGGGCCGCAAGAGAGCGCTGACCGCTTCCAGAAGTTCGCGCTGCAACCTTTGGTGTCGTTCCAGCCTTGCGGCCTGTTTCCGCCATTTCGCTTCCGGATGGCGCCGCAGGACACCGAGCCCGCTGCACGGGACATCCAGCAAGATCCGGTCAAACGGCGCGTTGAACGGTAGCGTCCGGATGTTTCTTCCGCGTTCCCGCCTTTCAGCCATCATGGCGAGTTGTCTGGCATCTGCCACGACCGATCGGACAATTGAGACACCCAAACGCCGGCAATTGTCTTCTACTTTTCGGATCCGCTGCGGACTCCGGTCCACGGCGATGATTTCGCCTCGATTCTGCATCAGGGCGGCCAGATGGGTGGTTTTTCCTCCAGGCGCGGCGCAGGCATCGAGCACACGCTCACCTGGTTGCGGGTCGAGCAACAACGGAATCAATTGGCCAGCCTCATCCTCGACATAAAACGCTCCGGTACGGAATCCCGGCAGCTCCGTGACCGAGCCACACTTGTCGAGCACGATTCCTACGGGACTGACGGCGGTCGCACGGGCGTCAATCCCGGCGCGAGCGAACCACTCGATCAGGGCCTCCCGACTTATGCGCAGGGTATTGACGCGGATGGTGAGCGGGGGGATCTCACTCACGGTGCGGCACAGCCGTTCGGCTTGGCTCGGGCCGAACCGCTCCAGCCAGCGCCGTACCAACCACTCCGGACAGGAATACCGGACGGCTAGCGCGGCGACCGGGTGGGTCGCCGCGTCGGGCCAGGCGGGCTGCGCGGTGCGGAGCAGGGTTCGCAGGACGGCGTTGACGAATCCACTCCAATCGCGGCCGAGCCGGGCGCGGAACAGCTTGACGATCTGTACGGATTCGTGGACCGCCGCGGAATCGGGGATGGTATCCAGATAGAGCAGTTGATAGGCGCCGAGGCGCAGCGCCGTCTTCACGACGGCGGGGAGTCGCTCGATCGGACGATCCATGACCTGAGTCAGACGCCAATCGATCATGCCTCGTCGGCGGAGCACGCCATACGTGAGCTCGGTGGCCAATGCCCGTTCGCGGGAGTCCTGACGGATATGTCGAAGCGCAGCGCCCAGCGCTTCGTCCGCTGGAATCTGCTTCAGCTCCGTCTCGATGAGCGCACGGAGTGCAGTTGATCTGGCGTCCAACCGGGAGCCAGAATAGGCGAGCAGCGACGAGCGGTGGCCGAGGTCGGGGTTCGCCTTCATGTTCACTGTATCACAGTCCTCTCAACGTCCGACTTTCGGACCCGCTCCCAGCACCTGTCCTGGCGAAAGACGGTGGCCGGCGAGGAATTCGGCTGCGGTCATGCGCCGGCTATTGGCCGGTTGAATTTCCGTAATAGAAAGGAGTCCATTTCCCGTCGCTACCAGAATGGCGTCCTTGGCGAGTCCTATGACCGTACCGGGAAGGGCCTTATCGATCGGTCCATCCGTAGGGGCGGCTTTCCAAATCTTCCACAGAGTGTCGCCGGCAAAGGTATAGGCCCCTGGCCAGGGAGCCAGGCCGCGGACGCGATTGGCAATCTCGACGGCGGGGCGGGACCAGTCAATTAATCCGTCTTCTTTTTTCAGCGGCGGCGCCATCGTGGCTTGAGCATGATCCTGCGGGCTGGGCACCAAGGTTCCGGCTTTCAATCGACACAACGTGTCAACCAAAAGCCTGGCGCCGACTTGGGCCAGCTTGGCGGAGAGAGTGCCGGCTGTGTCGTCGGGTTCAATGGGCACGGTTTCTTGCAAGAGGATCGCGCCGGTATCCATACCTTCGTCCATCAACATCGTCGTGATACCAGTCTCTCGCTCGCCGTTGATAATGGCCCAGTGGATCGGTCCGGCACCTCGATATTTCGGCAACAATGACGCGTGGACGTTGATGCAGCCCTTCGGGGGGAGACTGAGAATCGCCGACGGTAGGATCCTGCCGAAAGCGGCCACAACGATCACATCCGGTTGCCATTCCTTCAGCGCCTGAAGGAATGCCGGATCTTTCATTTTGAGCGGTTGGAGGACCGGCAGGCCTTCACGCTGGCACACCAGTTTGACGGGCGACGGCGCGAGCGCCTGGCCCCGGCCCTTAGGACGATCGGGTTGAGTCACGACGCCGACAACGGTCTCCTCGGACTTGAGCAGCGCCTCCAGCGATGGAACGGCGAAATCCGGCGTGCCCATGAACACGATGCGCATGGCGACGCTTTAACACGGCGGTCGGGTGAAATCAACCCGGCTTGGCCGTGCACGGGCCTTGCTGTCCGTAGCAAGTCAAGATGTCCGGTTTTTGTAGCAAGTGACATGTCCGGTTTTGCTTCTGACTCGGCCGCCTCTCTCGGCCAAGTCTTCCCGGGATCTGCCCGGTGCCGGGGAGGGGGAACTGGCGGGGGAGTCCCCCCGAGCTCCGGGTCACCCCCTCCTGTGGATATCGCGTCCTCGAGCCACTGTGTGCGTCGCCTCTACGTCGTGCCACGTGGGCATGTCTTCAGGCGGCCTGGCTCCCGGCGGGGACGACGCCGGTGAGCAGGCGCCCGACGGCATCGTAGCGCCCCAAGATGTGCGGGCCATAGCCGAGGCTGAGTGTGCCATCCAGATGCTCGTAGACCGTGACCGGCATTTGGCGAAGCTGTAGCGCCAGGTGGTCTTTGGGATTTGCAGGTGTCGCTTGTCGAACTGCACACAGTTATCGTTCCCCACCACGCGCTCATGCTGCAGCGCGCAGATGCGGTCGAGGTGGCCTCCGGTATAGGGGACAAAGGCCGTGCCCTCGCCGGCGATGGGCACCGTCCAGGTCCGGTTGTGGAACGGCAGCCAGGTGTCGCGCAGGAACCGATTGGCGGCCTCCACCGTGGTGATCCCGGCCAGGCGCAGCTCCTGCGGCAGCCGACCTTGCCAGGGTTCCCACAGCCGTTCCATGCGGCCCCGGGCCTGCGGCGAATGCGCGGGGATCAGCTCGATACCGAGCTGCGCGAGGGCCCGTCCGATCTGGGTGGGCGCCGTGACCTGCTGGGGCCGATGGGGGCTCTGGCCCGTCCGCGTCGTCACGAAGTGGCTGGCCTGGTCCACGTAGAGGGCGCAGAAGATGCCCAGCTGTTCGAGGACCGCCTTTGAGGGCGGTCAGCATGGTGGCTGTGCTTTCCTAGGAGACGAAGTGCGCATAGTAGACCGAGCTCGTCGCATCATCCAGCACCGCAATCAGATCCTGCGTCCCGTCCCGCCCCGGAATCCAGGCATGGGTACTGGCATCCGTGCGCAGCAGCATCCCGGGCAGGTGCCGCCGCGGCCGGGCCTTGGGCACGAGCCCCGCGGTCTGCAAGGCCGTTTTCACCCATGTATAGGAGAGGTCATGCCCGTGCTCGGTCTGCAACTTCTCATGGAAATGGCGGACGTGGCAGTCAAAATACCGTTCCCGATACAGCGTCAGCACCTGCCGCACGGTCTCCACCGGCACCCGCTGGGGCGAGGGCCGCTGGCGGCGCCGATCAAACAACCCGTCATACCCATTGCGTTCATAGCGCTGCTTCCAGCACCGCATCTGCCGGTCCGAGATCCCCAGAATCTCCGCCGCCTCGTACCACTTGAGTCGTCCGTCCATCGCCCACAAGATCACTTCCTGCACCTTCATCGCCCGCTCTCCCGCAGCAGCCGGGTACATCCCGTCGGTCATCCGTCTGGCTCCTCCTCCGTTGAGAAAAAGCCGCAGGATACCCGGTCTACTGCTCAAGCGGACATATCACTTGCTACGAGAGGCGGACATTTCAGATGCTACCGACATGCACGGGCCTTGCCTTGACTTCACAAGGACCGCTTGTTAGTATCCGCGCGCGGGGTGGAGCAGTCTGGTAGCTCGTTGGGCTCATAACCCAAAGGTCGAAGGTTCAAATCCTTCCCCCGCAACCAAACCTCATTCCAAATTTCTTCGCCCTGCCGGCGCTGCCGACAGGGCTTTTTGTTGTTGTTCCACACAGGCACACAACTGCGAAAGCATGCAACATCCGCTGAACGGCCCTTCCCTGGTGATGATCCGAGTTCGCAGGCAGGATCTCCCGTCCAAATGGATGCCGGACACGCGAGTCAGTTCCGAGTCTGTTTAAAAAATGGGAGAGTCCACAGGATACAGGGATCGCCGCGGCGTCTCGGGAAAGAAAATTAGAAACCATACAAAGACCTGTTGACTTCACTGTTCTAGGCACGATATCTAGTGGGTAGTCGGCAATCCCACGCGTCTGATGCAGTCCATGTCGAGAACTGCTCTTCAGTCTCCATTCCCAATTTTCAAGAAAGGAGGTGGCAGTGCGGGTGGTCAAGAAGGGGGTGCGTTCACATCCGGCGCCATGGGAGGCCGACTATGTGGATTTCAGACGGCCGGTGTTCAGGGCGAAGGCGTAACGAATTCTATCGCGGCTCACTAACTTTGGGGGAGAGGTGACAACCATGGAAGACCTGGTCATTGAGGAAGAAGGCACGTCATCCGCACTCAAAATTACGCTTGGAGACTTTCTGATTTTCATCAACTGGATGAACCAGACGGAAAAGGCGTTGGAGCGCGGAGAGACACTCCCGCCGATGCCGGAACTGGATTCTGGAAAAGTAAAAGGCTGGATTCAACTGGTGCAACGTCTCGAGGACCGGTTCCGGCGGAGCGAAGAGAAAAAACTGGCGCTGGAGGCCAACGTCATCGCGCAAGAAGCGCAACTCGGGCAGTTGCTCGCGCACTTGCATGCCAACATCGCCTCGCTGTACGAAAACCTTGGACAAGCGGAAAAGGCCCAAGAAGTCCGGAGGAGAGCGGAGGCGCTGCACTGCAGTTAAGCCCGGGGCCAACGCACTTCGTGCGTCTCCCGGCAGCCGGGATCTGCCTGGCGCGCCTTTATCGCCCGGTCAGGTTTCTGCCGGGAGTGCGCACGCGTTGTTTTAGTGAGATTGAGCGCTCCGGGGGAATCGCCAGAGTGGGGCGCTTCGTTCCATCATCTGATCTCGAAGGTGTAGAGAGAGGGCCTGGGGCGCTCTCGTACTTTCCTTGCTTTCTTCTCTCTCCGGCTGCTGCGTCACTCCTCAGCAAGTGCGCTTTCCAGTCAGCCGCCCCGATCACCTCTTCGCGCAGTCGGGCGGCGGAATCAATTTGCCAATTTGTTTGGTAGCAGAGAGGCTCGCAGTATACTGATTGCCGTATCGATAACGAATGATGTATAACCGCTAGCCACCGCAGTGAAGGCTCCGGCGACCGTCGCGGAAGACGGGGTATCTCACGGCAGGTCAGTGCTTCCGAGAGGGTGAGGTATGGTCAGGGTGCTCCTGATCGAAGACAACCCGGTCGACACCCAACTCACTCAGGATATTCTTGCAGAATGGGCCACCAAACAATTTGAACTGACGTGCGTCGAGACCCTCGGCGAGGGACTGGCGCGTTTGGCGCGCGACCGATTCGACGCGGTCCTGCTCGATCTCTCCCTTCCGGATGCGCAGGGGCTCAACACCGTGACTCAGGTGCTGGCGACCAGCCCCGGCATTCCGATCGTTGTGCTCACCGGCTATGACGATCAGGAACTCGCGCTTCAAGCCGTCCAGCAAGGTGCTCAGGATTACCTTGTCAAGGGTCAGGCGCAGGCCGATTTGCTGTCGCGGGCGATCCGTTATGCCATCGAGCGGAAACGAACAGAGGACCGGCTGACCTATCTCGCGCAATATGATCAGTTGACCGGCTTGGTCAATCGCACGCTCTTCCGAGACCGGCTTCTCCTGGCTCTGGCCCGGAGCAAGCGTAAACAGCAACCGTTGGGGTTGATGTTGTTGGACCTGGATCGATTCAAGGCCGTGAACGACACGTGTGGCCATGACGTGGGCGACCAATTGCTGAAAGCCGTCGCCGATCGGTTCAGGAGTTGCGTGCGCCAGGTGGACACGGTTGCCCGGATGGGCGGAGACGAATTCGCCATGATTCTGGAAGGGGTCTCCGGCCGGCAGGATATTGTGACGGTCGCCCAGCGCATTGTGGAGGCTATCCGCAAGCCGTTTTTCATCGACGGATGGCCTCAGTCCGTCGGCGTCAGTATTGGAATCACTGTCTATCCTCAGGATGACCAGAGCGTTGACGAACTGCTCAAGCACGCGGACGCCGCCATGTACCGCGCGAAGCAACGGGGCGGTAATGCCTTCCAGTTTCACCCGATCGACGAGAACCGTCCCTTTACCCTCTCCTCTTCTTCCTAAAAACCGGCGACTGAAAGCCTGATGACGCGGGCGTTGAAACCGGTCTACCGACCGATCTCGGCCAGGGGCATATCGGTCACGAAGAACGCACCGCGCGGGTTGGGCTCCAGCACATTGGAAGCGAGCAGGTGATCACCAGCCGGGGTCGGCCGGCACCCCGGCGTCATTACCAATCCCCAATGCTGATTGTCCCAACAGGTATTGTCCAGAACGAGGGCTGCAGCATAATGGAACAACAGCACGCCGCTCAGCATGTTATCCCGGCAGAGGTTGCGGACAAAGTCGGGACGGGTGCCTGGATCCCGCACCGCTAGACCGAAATGATGATTATCGAAACACCGATTATCTGCCACGCGAGGGCAGGCTCCGGCGAACACGAACACTCCGGATTCGCGGTTCCGGCAGACTTCATTGTCGAGAAAGGCCGGCTGGCAGCTGGGGCCGTAGATGACCACGCCCGAAAGGATACCCTCCGTCGCCCGGTAATGGGTGATCGTGCAGGACGAGTCGAGAATGTTCATCGCCGCATGCTGATCACTGCCAACATAACGGAACGTGATTCCGCTGATCCGGCCCCATGGGACGCACTGGAGATACAGCGGTCCCCCGCGCCGGCTGAAGATGAACACCAGGTCGCGCCCTGCGCCGATCAGCCATACGGGGCGGTCGGCAATGAAGAGCTTGTCCTCTTAGATGCCTGGACGGACGAAGACTTGATCCTGGGTGCGGCCGCCTTGAGAGCCTCAACTAGGTCTCTTATAAGCATGGGGATCCCGTGCATCGATGATGAGCGTTCTGCCGCCGGCAGAATTCGGAGGAGGTTCGTGCAGCACAAGCCCTTCCGTGTCCGATGAAGGCTGCCCGTGCTCCTGGCAGTTCGGCTGCGTCGGTTCCAAGGCTTCATCCTGCCCAAAGATCCCAAAATCTTCTTTTCCGCCGGCTCGACTACCGACGGGATGATCAGACATTATTTCGGCCACTTCTGATGAAGCTAAGCGCGGGCGTATACCGGCGTGAGTCGCCGACGGATTCAGGAGACACAGCCGTACAATTCTGTCGAGCGGCGTCAGAAAAGGCCGGATCCTTTTTTCCTGTGGCCTTCCATACCAATGGCTGCCGCCGCCTTTTTACCCTGTTTTGGGCCCGCTTGACATCGGCGACGCTAGATTTCGGTCAACCCCGATGGGCACGCGGCTTGCCTCCGTGAAACGGTGCCCGAGGGACCGGCCAACTGTCGGTGGGGTAGCAGTCATGATGACGAAAACATCGGTCCGCTGGATGATGCTGATGGCAATATTGGCGGCGGGGACGCCGATCGATCACCCACTGCAGGCCGCCCTGGCACAAACGCAGGATGCGTCTCGTCGCTTCTATGATCGCGTAATGGAAGAATTCCGCCGCAAAGACTATGAAGCAGCGCTAGCGGGATTCCAGTTGTTTCTGGAACTGCATGGGCAATCGGCTTTGGCAGCCAATGCCTATTTTTGGATCGGGGAGTGTCAATTTCGGTTGGGTCGATACAAGGAGGCCCTCGCGTCTTTTTACCACGTGATGTCGTGCTACCCGCTGAGTTCGAAGCTGGCGTCGGCTGCCTGGCGAATCGGCCAGGCCTATGCCAAGCTTGGTGACCACGAGAAGGCGAGGATGATGTACGAGCGCGTGGTGAACGATTACCCCGATAGCGTTGAAGCGGAACCAGCGCGCAAAGCCCTCGAGACACTTGCGGCCAAGGACGGTGTCTTGCAGGAATGATTCCTCAGGCCGTGGCTCGCCGCCCGCCTCAGCTTTCTGGCGGGTCCAGCCCCAGCAGATTCGACAAGGCGGGCACGGTATAGGCTCCCTGCGTTTTGAGCCGGATGAACGCGATGCCGGCGGCTTGCAGTACCTGCTCAACCAATCGATCCCGGTCCCGCCGCTGCGGCGACGACAACGGCTCATCAAGCTTGACGACTTTTACTGCCATCCTCGTCCCCGGGTGAACCAACACAAAATCCAGCCGCTTAAGCGCGAGCTTGCCCAATATCGCGGAGCGGGTTTTTCGATCCTCGCTCGCGATCTCGACCAAAGACCACAGCGGCACTTGAGCGAAGACCAGAAACCGATCCTGGACCGCCAAGCGGATCAGGTTGTACAGGAATGCTTCCGCCTCGGTGAGGAGCGGCTGCGCTGTGAACGACACGCCCG
Organism: Nitrospira calida; assembly: GCF_976986435.1. Classification (NCBI taxonomy): domain Bacteria; kingdom Pseudomonadati; phylum Nitrospirota; class Nitrospiria; order Nitrospirales; family Nitrospiraceae; genus Nitrospira; species Nitrospira calida. Next base: position 308,032 of record NZ_OZ335950.1, on the reverse strand, counting down.
GCGGAATGGTGAAGGCGGCGACCTGGACACGGCCGGTCCGACGGACAACCCAGACCAAAGCGAGCGCGATCACAGCGCCCACACCGATGAGAATAGCCTCCACGCGCGGGATCATCGTCGCGGAAATTTGCCCCAGCGTCGACACACGTCGATCATCCAGTGTGGGTTGGCTGGAACGATCGTGCCGAGCAGCACCGGATGGGTCGCGCCGGTGACGGCCGGAAGGTTGGCGCACTCGCCAGCCATCGTCTGATAGGCCAAAAGGGCGAAGGCGACCGCCTCAAACGCCCTGCTATCCCAACCCAGATCGTGAAACGTCTTCACCGGAATCGGATCGAACACCGACGTCAAATACCTCATCAGCGTTCGATTGCGCACGCCTCCGCCGCCAACGACGACCTCATCCACCGCCCCGCGCAGCCACCGCCGCGCGTCGCCGACAGCTTGCGCGGTCCACATCGCGCAGGTGGCGAGCAAGTCGGCAGGCGAGAGTTGCCGCACCCGCTGCACGGTCAGGAGCCTGGCCACGACCGGCTCGCCGAACTCTTCGCGACCGGTCGACTTGGGCGGCCGTCGTTGGAGAAAAGGATGGGCCAGCAGTTCGTTCAGCAGCCGTCGGTCTACGCGGCCTCTGGCCGCAAGCCTCCCGCCATAGTCCATCATCGATCGTCCCCTGGTCAGCCGCTGAACGAGGCCGTCCAACACCATATTGCCCGGGCCGGTGTCGAACGCACGGACCGCGTTCAGAGGCCCTCCCCGCGGGAGGTACGTGATGTTGCTGATCCCGCCGAGATTGACGATCAGTCGGGACCGGCGCGCATGTCGAAGCAGCACATAGTGGGCGTAGGGCGTCAGGGGGGCACCTTCGCCGCCGGCGGCCAGATCACGCGACCGAAAATCAGCGACGGTCGTCACGCCGGTCCGTTCCGCGATGACGGCCGGAGCTGCGATTTGCAACGTGGACCGCACCTCGCCGATCCCGCGTTCCCAGACTCCTTTGGGCAGATGGTGAACGGTCTGGCCGTGGGATCCGATCAAGTGAACGTCGCCCGGTCGGAGGCCGGCTTGCCGGACGACACCGAGCGCCGCCTCAGCGAACAGCTCGCCCAGCAGAGCATTCAGATGGCAGATCTCCGCGACAGTGCCGGACGTCGACGCCTCCACGATCCGACGCTGCAGCAATGGCGGATAGGGATGCGGTCGAAAGGCGAGCGGCTTCACGCGCAGGGCGTGACCTCGGCCATGAATGCTGACCAGCGCGGCGTCCACTCCGTCGCCGGATGTGCCGGACATCAAGCCGATAACGTTCATCCTCGAGCCTCGGCCACACGCCTCATCAATCGCGCACCATCCGGAATAGAGCGTGGGAGGAGTGATCGTCCAGGATCTTGCCTTCGGGTAATGATTAGCGAATGACGATTGGCCGTTCGAGCGAACACGGGCGGTACGCTAATCGAAGTTGCCCCGCCGGTCAAGCGAGAGATCGCTCGTCTTCCATGATCGCGTTGACTTTCGCGGTCCCCGGTGCTACGGTCCCGCCCATGTTTTTCCGGCCTGTTCCGCTTGCGGCGTGGACGATCGCGGCGTTCGGCGCCTATTTCTCCGGCGTGTTAACGCTCCCGGTCGCATTTGCCGCGGCGCCAGTCGATGTCGTCGTCACGATTCCGGTCCTCAAGGACCTGACCGAACACGTCGGCGGTCCCCATGTGCGCGTGGTGTCGTTGTTGTCGGGCTACGAAAACGAACACACCTACTCCCCCAAGCCCAGCGATCTCATAGCGGTTCGCAAAGCCCAGATCCTGTTCGAGGTGGGATTGGGGTTGGAAGTCTGGGTCTCGTCGCTGGTGAAGAACGCGGGCAATCCGAACCTGTTGGTCGTGACCACGTCGCGGGGGATCGGGTTGATCCGCGATCATCAGCCGCACGATGAAGCGGCGAAGACTGGACAGAACGCCTCTCCGGTTGGGAATCCCCACGTATGGCTGGACCCGGAAAACGCCTCGATCATGCTGCGGCATGTGACCGAAGCCTTGAGCACGGTCGATCCGGAACATGCAGCCGAGTATCGGCAGAATCAGGCCACCTACTTGCGCAGGCTTGATGCGCTGCGGGCCGAACTATTGGAACGCCTTCGGCGCGTTCCTGACCGCCGGGTCGTGGTCCACCATCCGGCGTGGCCGTATTTTGCCAGACGGTTCGGTATTCAGGTCGTCGGCACGATCCTCAATCAGCCTGGAACCGAGCCCTCGGCCCACCATCTCCAGAGCCTCATTGACCAAATTAAGAAGGAGCGCATCAAGGTCATCGTCTCGGAGGCGCAGTTGAATCCTAAGATTCCCGAGGTCCTGGCCAGGGAAACCGGGGCGCGTGTCGTCGTCTTGACAACTCTCCCCGGCGCCATCGCGGGCACGGAGACCTACCTCGACATGCTTCGTTATAATGTGCTCCAATTGGCCAGTGCGCTGGAGAGGCCATAGCGTAAGCGCACGGAGTGTCCCCGAGCGACCGAGACCACAAGGGATCCGGGACATCGGATATGGTCTGACGCACAGGTCGTGTGACGTCGTGGGTACCGACCGCCTTATCATCCGCTTCGATCACGCCACATTCGGGTTCCCCGGGGTGATCGCCCTCCAGGACATTTCTCTGGACATCGCGGAGGGCGAATTCGTCGGGGTGATCGGCCCGAATGGATCGGGAAAAACCACGCTCTGCCGGGCCGTCTTGGGGCTCCTGCGTCCCCTGGAAGGCCGTCTGCAAATTTTCGATTGCGCCTGCGAGGAACTGCGTTGTCACCATCGGGCCCGCATCGGCTATCTCCCACAGAAGGGAATGATCGACCGGAACTTTCCGGTCACGGTGCTGGAAGCGGTGATGATGGGCCGGTATGGCGCGTTGGGGCTCTTCAAGCGACCCTCCCGACGAGACCGGGAAATCGCTCTGGAAGCCCTTGCGCACGTGGGGATGGAACAGCATCGCGACACGGCTCTGGGACACTTGTCTGGCGGGCAGCAACAACGGGTCTTCATCGCGCGGGCCCTGGCTCAACAGCCGAGGGTCCTCTTACTCGATGAGCCGACTACCGGGCTGGACATTACAACCCAACACAACGTCGTGGAATTGGTGCAGCAGCTCCATCGGGAGCTCAGATTGACGGTTCTGCTCATCACGCATGACATTAACATGATCCGCTCGCGGGTGGACCGGCTCGTGCTGCTCAAAACCCGTCTGTTCGCCGCTGGCCCGCCGCAGGATGTGCTGAAGCCGGACATCCTTCGCCAGGTGTACGGCAAAGACCTGGTCATCACCGACCGCGATATGGTGATTGTCGAAGACTACCATCATCATTAGCGATCAGCGGTCAGTCTTCAAAGAAAGCCGATAGTCGACGGCTGAGAACTGACCGCTCACCGTCATATGCTCGAGATGCTCACCTATGACTTCATGCAACGTTCGCTGCTGGCGGCGGCGTTGGTGGGGGTGCTGTGCTCCGCCATCGGCGTGTTTGTCGTCTTGCGCGGGTTGGCCTTCGCCGGGGCGGGGACGGCGCACGCCGCCTTCGCCGGCGTGGCACTGGCCTATCTGAAGGGTTGGCCGCCGCTGGTGCTGGCAATCATGTTCGGCCTGGCGACAGTCTGGATCACCGGCCTTATCGAAGAAAAGGGCCGGATGAAGCTGGATGTCTCGATCGGAATCTTGTACACAACCACGATGGCCCTGGCCATTTTGTTCATAGGCCTGATGAAGGCCTATAACCCAGAGGTTTATGGCTATCTCTTCGGCAGCGTGCTCTCCGTGACACCGGACGAGTTGCAGGTGATCTCGGGGCTAAGCCTGTTGGTACTGGGAACGATTTTCCTGTTTTCGAAGGAACTGTACTTTATCGCGTTCGACCAGGACATGGCGGAAGCCTCGGGGGTGCCAGCCAGGCGGATATTCTTTCTGTTGTTGACGCTGGTCGCGCTGACGGTGGTCGTGTCGCTCAAGACGGTCGGCGCCGTCCTGGTGTTCGCGATGATCCTCATTCCAGCATCGACCGCCTATCAGCTCACGCACAGCCTGACACATCTGACGCTCTACGCGGTCGTGATCGGCGTTCTGTCCGCAGTGGGTGGCGTTGTGCTGTCGTTCCTGTGGGATGTGCCGTCCGGACCGGCGATCGTGCTGTTGGCGACGGCGGTGTTTTTTCTGGCTGTCCTCTTTTCTCCCAAGCGGCTCCGCCGGGTCCACGCGGCATCGTCGTCGCGGCGGTGACTGTGCCGTCGCAGGAAGAGGAGGTTGCCTTGATCCTCGACGCCCCCTCCGCTACAGTGCACGCTACACTGTCTTCCCGATTTCACTGAACCAGGAGAACGTATATGGGTGCAACACGGGCGGTTCAACGGTGGTGCGGGCTGTTCTGCCTCTGCGTCCTCGTCGGCGTCACCTCGCCTTTCGCGACCGAAGCGCAGGGGTCGTGGAAATGGACGGACGGTGGGACGGAGCCGGGAACGTTCATGTTCGGATTCCGTGCGGGGTTTTCCGTGCTGACTCAAGAACTGAGGGCCAACACGGACACCGATGTGGGCTCGGTCGTCAACCTGCAAGGGATGTACAGCCTGAACAAGTGGTTATTGGCCGGCCTGACCCTTGAGTGGGAACGACGCGCGGTGGATTTTGAAAGACCGTCGGGTGCCTTCGGCCATCTGGACACCGTCTCGGTCATACCGACGGTCGAACTCCGGCCGACACGATATGGGCCGATCGCTCCGTATGTCTCGATGGGATTCGGCGTCAATGTCAATTCGTTTGGCGAAGACGTCGTCACCCGCGTGTCACCGAGCAATACGTTTGCATGGCGACTGGCTTGGGGCGGGGATTACTTTGTGACGTCAAAAATCGCACTCAACACCGAAATGGCTTACAAACGGAACGACGGCCACGTGACCATCGATGGAAGACGGTCTGGCGATTGGAACGCTTCGTCCTTCAATTTCCTATTCGGAATCCGCGCCCTCTTCTGAAGTATCGTGATCCTCAGCTCCGCATGCTCTACGGCGAGCCGCAGCCCTGCATGCGGCTGTTATTCCAATCTCGCGTGGCAGGTTCTGGCCCAAACCATGCCGGTCTGCTCTTTGGAGCTGAAACCCAGTTTTTCATAGAAGCTCTGTTTGTCCCGGGTGCACAGCCAGAACAGCTCGACGCGTTTAAGGTCCGGATGGTGCAAAATCCGTTGCATAATCTTGGTTCCGATGTCCTGCCCCTGATACTCTTTGTCCACGATGATGTCCCAGATCGAGGCGCGATACACGTAATCGGTCAGCACGCGTCCGAACCCGACCAACCGCGGACCGTCCCAGGCCGACACGACGAGATCGGTGTGCGCCAGCATGATGCGGACGTCGTCGGCCGTCCGCCCGTTGGCCCAGGGAGCTTGCCGATAGAGGTTGACGAGCTGGTCGGGGTCGATATCTTTCCGGTCGGAAAACGTGATCAGAGGCTTGAGCATCGTCAACGGCTTGTATTAGATTGTTGCCCGTTTCACGAGGTCGATTTCAGCAGATGTCCAAAGGGTCATGACGTATGGGTACGCAGGTTCGTTCGTGTCCCAAGTGCTTTCGGCTCATGTGGATTAAAGAAGAGCAGTTTGAATACCTCGACGAAAGAACCTTTCGGGTGAAATGCCCCCACTGCCAGCAGATGGTCCGCTTCACGTTCGTCACGCACGGAGCGACAGCCTCCGGACCCAAAATGGGTCATTGACCGCCGTCACGATTCAGAATTCCAAAAGAATTCTGAATTAACGGTGCTCCGGAGTTCGTCATTCCACATTTCGTCATGGCCCGTTCATAAGCCGCGTCCCGCTCCCTCCAGCTCAGGTTTGCCGCCCGGTAGAATCTTGTGCAATGCCGCCCGATATTCGCCCATCCGCTTCTCATCGCCAGGACTGGCCAGAATTTCCTTATCCCGCTGCATTTGCTCCAGATGATCCAGCACAGCCAGCAGGGGCTGGATCGAACTGAGCAATTTGCCCCCCTCAAAGGCTTCCAGTGATTCGATAAACAGATCGTTCAGCCGTTTGTAGATCGAGGTACCGCTTTGAGCGCGAAACCGATACACCGTTTTCTCGAAGGCCTCGATCGCTTCCTCCTTCGGTTTGATACCGCCGGGGACGACTGACATTGGCACGACCACGGGTAACTTGGCCGCATAGGCTTTGAGCTGGGAGACAAGGCTGCCGACCGTATCGAGGACATCGCTGGTTTCCACCGCGGCACTCCTTGGGAGGCAGCAGTCTGATACGCTCGCTGCCGCAATCTGTCAAGTTTCCGTTGTCGGTCGCACATGCTGCGGCGATCGGGCGACCTGCCACAGCGCCTGCTGGACAGCCTCCATGTCGGGCGGCCATAGAACCGAGAATTCCTGATAAACGCCGGTCCCGGGATGGCTGAACCCCAACGTGCGCGCGTGCAACATCACACGCGGAATGGCCAAGTCGTCCGACAACATCCGGACCTTCCGCCCGCCGTAGGTCTGATCTCCCAGCACCGGATGGCCGATCGAGGCCAGATGGACCCGGATCTGGTGCGTACGGCCGGTACGGGGGACAAGGCTGAGGTGCGCGGCAATATGGCCGAATCGGTCAACCACGCGATACTCCGTGGCCGACGGCTTGGGCCGCGTGGTGCGGGATGAGAATTTCTTCCGCTCTTTCTCATCCCGCCCGATCGCCAGCTCGATGAGCCCGTGGGACTTCTTCGGAACGCCCCACACCAACGCCTCATAGACCCGTACGATCGTGTGATGTTTGAACTGCCCCGCCAGGCTGCGATGTGCCTGGTCGGTCTTGGCGATGACCATGACGCCGGAGGTCTCCTTGTCCAAGCGGTGCACAAGCCCTGGCCGCTCTTTCCCGCCGATCGTGGAGATCGAGCCGCCTTGGGTTTCGAAATGATGCAGCAACGCGTTGACGAGCGTACCGCTCCAGTGACCGGGTGCAGGATGAACGACTAACCCTGCCGGTTTATTGAGCACCAGAAGGTCGTCATCCTCATGAAGGATCGCAAGGGGAATGGGCTCTGGGTGCAAGGCCAGCGGTTCCGGACGAGGAATCTCCAGCGCGATCGTGTCGCCGGGCTTGATTTTGTGGCTGGGCTTGACCACCCGGCCATTGATGCGGATGCGACCGTCTTCGATCAATCGCTGAAGAGCGGACCGAGAGAGAGCCGGGTCGCGGTTAGCGAGAAAGCGATCCAGGCGTTTCGGGGCTTCTCCGGCCGTGACGACGAGTTCGGTGGTTGTCAACGGGATCGCGGACGTCATGTTCTCGACCTGCGGCCGATCGGATCAGTATCCCACTTTGCCAGATAGACGGTTCGGATACAAGTTCCCAGAGCCGCTATGCCGGGCACCTTTTGCACTACCACTCCTTCTCTCGAACAACACAAAGACAAGCCGACGGCACAATCCATTGCAAAGCGTTCAATCCGGGATTCGGTGGAATGACGCAAGAAGCAGGATACGAGAAGAGGAAAGAACAGAAGCCCTCAGAGGGGACGCAGATTCTCACTGGCACCGGAAGGCTTACCACGCTCGACCAAACCCTCGGAACCACCTTTTGATCAGGTCGTCAAACTCGGCCTGCAACCACTCCGTTCTCGCGCATGAGGGACACGGAACATCGGACCGCAGTCTCGCCGCTCCACAAAAGAAACACTCCGCCCATACGGCCGGCCGAGACTGGACCAGGCACGCTCCCGGCCCGAGCCTTCGCAAAAAGTCCTCGAGCATCAATGTCTCGAAGAGGCTCCAGGGCGAATGCAACTTCACTTCAGGATGACCGGAAGAGAAGCGTTCAGGGTATGGCGGTCGTGTGAGCGGTTCAGGCTCAGACCATGACACACGAGACCGTTGGCGAGGCATTCGGCCTATCACAGGGTTCAGTGTTTCAGGCCAGGTTGAGACCTGTTCCCGGCGGCGCCGAAGGTCGGCATCATATTTCCGGCGTTTGTCGGGATTGGAGAGGACTTCGTAAGCTTCCTGAATCTGCTGAAACTTCCTGGTTCCCTGATCGCCGACGTGGTCCGGATGGTGGCGCTTGGCCAAGCGACGGAACGCCTCCTGCACCTCGTGCGGCTCAGCCGTACGAGACACCCCGAGGATCGCGTAGTAATCCTTCTCTTCCGAGGGATCCATCCGGATTGGCCTCGCTCGGACTCCGACGATGATCAACGACCGGGCGTCGATCTTGGCTATTCGACCTTGACTTCGATCGACCTGGGCTTGGCTTTCTCCGTCTTCGGCAGATGCACGGTCAATATACCGTTCCTGTAGTTCGCTTTCACCCTGGTTTCATCCACGGAGTCCGGCACCGAGAAGCTCCGGAGAAAACTGCCTGACGCCCGCTCAAGGCGGTGAATGCGCGTTCCTTTCCCTTCCTTCATCGGTTCCCGTCGCCCGGAAATCGCCAAGACCCCGCCTTCTACAGACAGCTTCACGTCCTCCTTTTCTAGCCCGGGAAGCTCGGCAAGGATCTGAAATTCCGTGTCGGTCTCCACCACGTCTACCGCCGGAGCCCAGTCGGCCCGCGCCATCGTTTCCTGGCTACCAACCCGGGTGCCAGCACTTCCGCCCACCAGACGGTTGAGGCGGTCGGCCATATCTTCCAACTCGCGGAAAGTGTCCCGGACAAGCAAACTGCGCATCAGGTCCATAGGGCAGCCTCCTCTCGTTAAGGGTAGTTGAAGCCCTCCCAGCACTTGCCGCTATCTGGAGTGAAACGGGGAAATTGATTGCTAGCTAATAACTGAGAGGGTCTTCGTCAAGGGGAGGACAGACCAGCTTTTACGGCGCGAGGATGAGGGCACTTTTGTTCCACAACCCACAAGCCATGGCCGGAGCAGGCCGCCTCGATGCGGTTCTGGCACCTCACTCTCTTCGGCGCAGCACATAGTCCGCAAGCCCTCGTCGGATAATCCCGTCGGAAAGCCAGGCGTACGCACCTCGCAACGCGTGTTGACCGATGGCCGACAAGCGATGATCCGTATTCCACAGGAGCTCGCGGAGATGTTGTTCGATGCGGAGCTTGGCCTGGCGATAGAATTCGTCCGCCAATTCCCAGGACTCCGTCCGCCCATTCTTGTAGTCCTGATTTCGCGCATAGAGAGCCGTGGCGGCGATCACGAACAGATCTTCTCCCACTGCTTCAATGCGATTCTGTCGGCCTTGATCGTCACGGAGCCGTTCCTGATAGCGGATCATCGCGAAAAAAATCCTCCGTGCCAGGCGCCTGCTCGCACGCTCTACATAGCGGAGTTTCGGACGGACGCGAGGATGCTGGCACTCTGGGCGGGCGGGCAATGCGGCGGGCTTCCAGAGCCGCAAATACCAGGGAACATAGAATCGCAAGAGCTTCACAAGTTCGACGAGCCGCCGAACTCCGGAGCCCGAGCCTTCAATATATTGCCGCGCCCGGTCGAGATGAAGGGTTAACCCTTCTCGGGCCACAAAAGGCCGCAGAATATCGGTCGCGCCTTCACCGATCCGGGACATCTCAATGTCGCGGACGAGTTGTTCGATGGGGAACGCCGGCTCCCCGCGAACTCGTTTGGAATCGGCCGTCTCATACCCCATTCCGCCGAAGAGGATCTGGGCGTCCTTTAGGAAGCGGATGGTCTCTTCGGACGCGAACATTTTTGCGATGGCGGCCTCGATACGCACGTCATAGGTGTGTTGATCCGCTAGATGCCAAGCGAGGAGGGAAAGGGCTTCCAAGGCGTAAAGTTGCACGGCCATGCGGCCGATCCGCATGCGCTGGGTTTCCCGCTCGCTCAGAGGCTTCCCGAAAGTCAGGCGGGAGTTCGCTCGGTCGAGGGTCGGCTGCCAGACTTGTTTCGCCATTCCCAGGCAGAGTGCCGGGATGCTGATCGCCCGGCCGATATTGAGGATCGACAGCGCGTAACGGAGACCCCGGCCGACTTCCCCGATGACGTTTTCGACCGGAATCGCGACATCGGTGAAGGTCATATGGGCGTTTTCGATGCCGCGGCAACCTTCGAATTGACAGCGCTGCCGGATGACGATCCCCGGCGTGGTCATATCCAAGATAAAGGCGGTGTGCACCAGATCCTCCGCGCCTTTCCCCTCCGGAACCGGCAGCCATCCGGACCTTCCGTCGCGGGTGATGCGCTTCGCCGGGACGCGCGCGATAAGCGTGACATAGCGGGCAATGGGCCCGTTTGTACACCACAGCTTTTCCCCGTTGACGAGAAAGTGGCTGCCCGCCGCATTGAGCACTGCTTCGGTCTTGATATTGGCTGCATCCGAGCCGGTAATCGGCTCGGTCAAGGCAAAGGCGGAGATGGCTTCCCGGGCCACGCGCGGCAGATAGGTGCGTTTCTGGTCCTCGTTGCCGAACAGCAGGATTGGCATGGCAATGCCGATCGATTGCGGCACGGCAACGGTGAGCGCGAGGATGTTGCTCCAACTGGCCATCAGGGTGAGCACCCGCCCATAGTTCTTGTACGAGAATCCGAGGCCGCCGTACTGCTTGGGGATCTTCATCCCGAACGCCCCCAACGCGAAAAGTCCTTGCAGCACCGATTCCGGAATCTTGGCGGTCCGCTCGATTTCATCGGGGTCGACCTGGCTGATGAGAAAGTCCTCGATGGTCCGGCAATACGATTCCCCAACCTCCCGCTCTTCAGCGGGCTCTTCCGGCGGGAGCAGGAGATCGAACCGCGGCCTTCCCTCGAACAATCCCGCCATGAAGCTCGACCCGGTGAACCGTTCGCGGGCTTCTTCGATCCGCTCGAGCCCCTGAAACAGTTTTGTCATGCATCACCTCATGAGTGAGATGCCGTCCCCATGTGTTCAGTGTACTGCGCAACAGCGGCGAAGGCCAGGGGAAGGAGATTCCCGCGCGGGCCGGAGTCGAGACAAATGGAGCGCCCGGCCATCGCAAAGCGGAGGCGCTTCGTCTCGCGATGATTCTGGACCGCGGAAAATCCTACGAAGAGAGACCTGCGCGGCGGGCGCGCTCGGCGAGCTTTTTGCGGAGGCGGGCTTTTTCAAGGCTGATTTGGGCTTCTTTGAGTTCCGAGGGGAGACCGCCCATCTGGAGACGCTGCTCGGCTTTTTCAACCGCGGCTTGCGCCCGCTCCACGTCGATGTCTTCGGCTTTTTCCGCGACCTCGGCGAGGATGGTGACCTTCCCGGGGGTAACTTCAGCGAAGCCCCACAACACGGACATATAGCTGGTCACATCCCCGATTCGGTACCGCAGTTCGCCAATTTTCAGCGTAGACAGAAAATGACAGTGCCCGGGCAGGACGCCGAATTCTCCCTCACTGCCGGGAGCAATGACTTCGTCCACTTCCTGGCTGACCAGGAATTTTTCCGGCGTGACGACTTCCAAGAGCAGTTTGCCAGCCATGCTTCTCGTGTGGGTCAGGAAGGGAGGCGAGAGGGACGCACGTCTCACGCCTTACGGTCTCTTATAGCCCAGCTTCTCCGCCTTCGCAATGACATCCTCGATCGTACCCACCATGTAGAACGCCTGTTCGGGGAGATCGTCATATTTGCCATCGAGAATCTCTTTGAAGCCCCGCACCGTATCCTTGAGCTTGACGTATTTGCCCGGCGTACCGGTAAACGCCTCAGCCACATGAAACGGTTGCGACAGGAAGCGCTGAATCTTGCGCGCCCGCGCCACGACCAACTTATCATCTTCGGAGAGTTCGTCCATTCCGAGAATCGCGATGATGTCTTGCAGATCCTTGTATCGCTGCAGAACGGATTGAACGCCCCGTGCCACCTGATAATGTTCTTCCCCCACCACCTGCGGGTCCAGGATGCGGGAGGTTGAATCCAGCGGATCGACGGCCGGATAGATGCCAAGCTCCGCGAGCTGGCGCGACAGCACCGTGGTGGCATCCAGGTGCGCAAAGGCCGTGGCCGGTGCCGGGTCGGTGAGGTCGTCGGCCGGTACATAAATCGCCTGGACCGAGGTAATGGAACCCTTTTTGGTCGACGTGATCCGTTCCTGGAGAGCACCCATCTCGGTGGCCAAGTTCGGCTGATAGCCCACGGCCGAGGGCATCCGGCCCAGCAAAGCCGACACTTCTGATCCAGCCTGGGTGAACCGGAAGATGTTGTCGATGAAGAGCAAGACGTCCTGATGTTCTTCGTCACGGAAATACTCGGCCACAGTCAATCCGGTGAGGCCGACCCGGAGACGCGCGCCGGGCGGCTCATTCATCTGGCCATACACCAGGGCTGCCTTCGACTTGGTATAGTCGTCGGGGTCGATGACTTTAGACTCCTGCATTTCATGCCACAGATCGTTGCCCTCGCGCGTCCGTTCGCCCACGCCCGCAAAGACCGAGAACCCACCATGGTGGAGCGCGATGTTGTTGATGAGCTCCATGATGATGACCGTTTTGCCGACGCCGGCGCCGCCGAACAGGCCGACTTTCCCGCCTTTGCTGTATGGTTCCAGCAGGTCGATCACCTTGATGCCGGTCTCCAGCACTTCGGTCTTGGTTTCCTGTTCCACCAGTGGCGGCGCCGGCCGGTGAATCGGGTAGAATTTTTTCGCCTTAATCGGCCCTCTCTCGTCAACCGGCTCACCCAACACGTTCATCAGACGGCCCAGCGTTTCGCGACCGACAGGGACCGAGATGGGCGCGCCGGTGTCCTTGACCGGCATGCCACGGACCAGGCCGTCCGTGCTCGACATGGCGATGGCCCGCACGCGGTTCTCTCCTAGGTGCTGGGCGACCTCCAGCGTGAGGCGAATGGCCGGCCTTCCCGCGCGCTTGTCTTCGTCCACCTCAATCCGCAGCGCGTTGTAGATGTTGGGCAATTGTCCAGGAGGAAACTCTGCATCGACGACCGGCCCGATGACCTGAACCACTCTCCCCATCGCAGTGCTCATAAGACTCCTCTTGTCGCCAATGACTCATTTCAAGGCTTCCGCTCCGCCGACGATGTCCATCAATTCTTTCGTGATCGCGGCCTGCCGCGTCTTGTTATAGTACAGCGTAATTTTCTTGATCAACTCGCCCGCATTGCGGGTCGCACCGTCCATGGCTGCCATGCGCGCTCCCTGTTCCGCAGCGGACGACTCCAGCAGAATACGATAGGCCTGGATGTGAAAATGTTTCGGCAGCAGCGCGGCTAGAAGCTCGTCTTCGTCCGGCTCGTACAAGTATGCGCCCCTTGTTCCCTCGGCGGGCTCTCCGGCTCCGTCCACTTGCCCAAATTCCACAACGGCGTCAACCGGAAAGAGTTTTTCCACCACAACGCGTTGCTGGATCGCGGACTTGAATTCGTTGTAGATCACGTAGAGTTCGTCAAATATGTCTTTCTGGAACTGGTCAATGAGATCTTGGGCGATGTCGATCCCGTGTTCATAAGTCAGGCGATCGAAAATGCCCGTCCACTCCTGGCGAATCGGCCACGCGCGACGGCGGAAGAAATCGCGGGCCTTCCGACCAACGACGCTCAGGGTGACCCTGGCACCTCGCGACTCCATTTCCCGAATGAATTCCACAGCCTTTCTAAGGATGTTGGCGTTGAATGCACCGCATAATCCCCGGTCGCTCGTAACGATCAACACCTCGATGCGTGTTCCACTGCGTTTCTGAAGCAACGGATGGGAAGCCCGATTGACGCGTCGGCTCAAGTTGCCCAGCACCTCCCGCATCTTGTGCGCGTAGGGGCGTGCGCTCAAGATGCGATCTTGTGCTCGCTTGAGCTTCGCCGCAGCCACCATCTTCATGGCCTTGGTGATCTTTTGCGTGTTTTTGACCGCCGCGATCTTACGGCGAAGCGATTGCAAGCTCGGCATTGTTCAAGAAAGTACGACGGGGCGTACGGTGATCCGGCGAGTTCGCCAGGGTCCGGGGGGACGCAGTGCTCGCGTTACCGCATGCCCGATCACGCTTCTGCCTTCTGCCCGTATCCCATCTTCTGTTTGAACATGGTGATGATCTGCTTGAGCTGCGCACTGAACGCATCATCGATCTTGCTCTTGGCAACGATATCTTTCTTCACTTCGGGATGATGCTGTGCGACGTAATGGAGCAGGTCCTCTTCGAATTGTCGGATCTTGTCCACCGGAATATCGTCCAGGAAGCCGTTCACCCCCGCGAAGATCGAAATGACCTGGTCGGCCACCGGCATGGGCCGATATTGCCCCTGTTTTAGCAGTTCCACCATGCGCGCGCCGCGCGCCAGTTGCGCCTGTGTGGCTTTGTCGAGTTCGCTCCCGAACTGCGCGAAGGCCGCCATTTCTCGGTACTGCGCAAGGTCCAACCGCAGCGTACCGGCCACCTGCTTCATGGTCTTGATCTGCGCCGAGCCTCCGACCCGGGAAACCGACAGGCCGACGTTGATTGCGGGCCGGATGCCGGAATAAAACAGATCGCTGGCGAGGTAGATTTGGCCGTCGGTGATCGAAATGACGTTCGTGGGGATATATGCTGACACGTCGCCGGCCTGCGTTTCGATGATCGGCAACGCCGTGAGGCTTCCACCGCCCAGTTTGTCGTTCAGTTTGGCGGCGCGTTCCAACAGGCGGGAGTGGAGATAGAACACGTCGCCGGGATACGCTTCTCGACCAGGCGGACGGCGGAGCAGGAGCGACAGTTGGCGGTAGGCGACAGCATGCTTGGAGAGGTCGTCGTAAACGATGAGCGCATGCATGCCATTGTCTCGGAAATACTCGCCCATCGCGACGCCAGCGTACGGGGCCAGGAATTGGAGGGAGGCCGGTTCGCTGGCAGTCGCCGAAACCACCAGGCTGTAGTCCATGGCGCGGTGCTCTTCAAGCGTTTTGACGACCCGCGCCACCGTCGAGCGTTTCTGCCCGACGGCGACGTAGATACAGAAGACACCCTGCCCTTTTTGGTTGATGATGGTATCAACGGCGATGGCGGTCTTGCCGGTCTGTCGGTCGCCGATGATGAGCTCGCGTTGTCCGCGTCCGATCGGAATCATGGCGTCGATAGCCTTGATCCCAGTTTGCAACGGTTCGCGGACCGACTGGCGCGTCACGA
This sequence comes from Nitrospira calida, assembly GCF_976986435.1. Lineage (NCBI taxonomy): Bacteria > Pseudomonadati > Nitrospirota > Nitrospiria > Nitrospirales > Nitrospiraceae > Nitrospira > Nitrospira calida. The sequence goes on along the minus strand of NZ_OZ335950.1, from coordinate 292,991 downwards.
CGCCGGGAGCGACCACTTCAATACGACGGGTTGCGGTCGCCTTGATGGGGCCTTTCCCATCCACAGGCTGACCGATCGCGTTGACCACCCGCCCGATCAACGCCTCGCCGACAGGAACTTCGGCGATGCGACCCGTGCGCTTGACAAGGTCCCCTTCCTTGATCCCGGTATCGTCCCCCATCAACACGGCGCCGACATTATCTTCTTCCAGGTTCAGGGCGATGCCGTACAGGCCGCCGGGGAATTCCAACATCTCCCCCGCCATCGCGCCGTCGAGACCGTAGACTTTGGCGATGCCGTCGCCCACTTGAATGACGGAACCGGTCTCGTTCACGTCGATGTGCTTGTCGAAGCCTTTGATTTTTTCCTTGAGGATCGTTGTGATTTCTTCGGCCTTGATCTGCATGGCTACTCCTTCGTCAAAAACCCCCGCATCGCGGTCAACCGTCCACGGAGAGTGCCGTCGACGACCGTGCTACCGATTTGGATGCGAAGGCCGGCGAGTTGGGCGGAGTTTGACGCAAACGTAATGTCCACGTCACGCTTAAGAATGTCCCGCAACCGAGCGCGGAGACGGTCCTGCTCAGCCTCATCCAAGGGGGAGGCCGACCAAATAAAAACCTGCTGTCTCCCTTTCCGTTCGTCGACTAATCGAGCGAACGCCTCCGCGATGTCCGGTAGGAGACCGACGCGGTTGTGTTTGACCAGTTGGGCGAGAAACCGTTCTCCGGTCGGAGAACACCCCAATCGACGACCGAGTTCAACCAACACGGATACCTTCTCATCGGATCCGAAAGCCGGCGACGCCATCGCGTGGCGGAGAGGCTGAGAGGCGACGACCGCCCGGCCCAGTTCGACAAGCGCAGCTTGGGTTGATTCCAGGTGAGCTTCGTCGAGCAGTTCAAACAGCGCCTTGGCGTAGCGGCGCGCGACCGCGGTCTTACTCACCGTGTGATCCCGTTGAAATAAAGGATGCGCAAGAGAATAGTTCGTGCGGGTGGGCACGAAAAGACGGCGCAGCGTAGCACTCGCCGGGTTGACGTGTCAAGGCGGGACGGTGCGGTCAGTATGATCAGCGGCCCTGCTCCGGTTGAATGATGCCGCCGCCGACAACGCGATCCCCTCGGTAGAACACAGCGGATTGTCCGGGACTCAGCGCGCGCTGCGGCACATGAAACCGAATGCGCAACCTGCCTTCGCCGCACGGCTGAACGGTGGCTCGCGTCGGCGGTGTTGCATACCTCACCTTCACGTCGACATCCGTCTCCTCGTGCAACAAGGAGGAATCGAACAGATTGAGATCGGCCACCTGGCACTCCGACCGGAGCAGGCTGTCCTCAGGTCCCAGAACGACCGCGCCTGTGGCTGCTTCGACCCGCTGCACATAGAGGCGCCGCCCTGCGGCGAGCCCCAACCCTCGGCGCTGGCCCGGCGTGTAAAAGGCGATGCCGTCATGGTGTCCGAGAATGCGTCCGTCCAGATCGAGGAACGGCCCCGGATGCCGGGCCTGTGGGGCTTCCTTCGCGAGAAAGGCCCGGTAATCTCCCTCGCTTACAAAACAGATTTCTTGGCTTTCTTTCAACTCATCTGCAGGAAGCCCCAGCGATTCAGCCGCTGTCCAGACCTCCGACTTGGACATCGTCCCAAGCGGAAAGAGCAACCTGGGCAGCCATGCCGACTGGATCCGGTAGAGGAAATAACTCTGATCCTTGCGGATATCCGTCGCTCGGTGGAGAAAATGACGGCTGCCTTCAGCGACGAGGCGGGCGTAATGACCGGTTGCAATAAAGTTGGCTTCCCGTTCTTCGGCAAGTTGATAGAGCAACCGCAATTTCACTCGCTCGTTGCATCGCACGCAGGGGTTGGGAGTCGTTCCTGAGAGGTACCCCGACACAAAGTCGTCGATCACGTCGGCTCGGAAACCGGCCCGCGCGTCGATCACTTCATGGGAAATGCCGAGCTTCTTAGCAACATACCGAGCGATACCGACCTTGCAGCATCCGCGCTCCTGCCATCGCCGGGACACGGCAACCGTCTCATCTTCTGGTTCCCAGACCTGCAGGGTAATACCAGCGACGTCGAATCCCTGCTTGACGAGCAGCGAAGCCGCAACGGAGCTATCCACTCCGCCGCTCATGCCGAGAAGCACCTGAGGGCGTGCCATAGTCTTACACGAAAACGGTGTCGGATCTAGAGGTCCTGGGTGCGGACTTTGCCCCGGTGGGCGACGATGTTGTGGACGTTCGTGTCGCGGACTGCCTGGACCGGGGACTGATCTTCAATCCATTTGTGGGCACCCATATCACACATTCCGTGAAAATGCGAGCCCTCTTCCATTGAAACCACCGGAGTGCGCACATCCCCGATGAGAATCCCCGGCTTGAGGATCTGGACTTTTTCTGCCGCCGTGACGGTTCCGTTGATTTTGCCGCTGGTCACCAGGACTCCGGCGGAGACGATGCCTTTGATCACGGCGTGCTCGCCGACGATCAGTGTCCCGGTCGTATGGATCTCTCCTTCCAAGCGGCCGTCAATGCGCACCGTGCCGTCGAAATTGACGACTCCCTTGAAGTCAACCCCTTTGCCCAAGAACGTAAAATTCTCGTCGTCGTCAGCAGTTCGATGCTTTCTCTCACCAAGCGCCCACATGCGATCCTCCTCGGCTACACTTCCCACCCGGCCTCGTTAGGCAGCCGTCACGTGGGACACATCTTTCCCGTTGGCTCCGAACCGTGTTCCTGTTCCGACTGTCCAAGTCCCATCTTGTCGTGAACAACTCCATCGGGACACAACAAGGCGGCTATCCGGTCATCCGCTGCGGAGGGCTTTCGCCGTGGACCCGAGAGAATGAACCGTGGTCTCACGCGGAACTTCCCGAATCGCCGGTTGAGTCATTTCGAGGGTACCGTTGAAAAGCACGCCTTCCTCCATCGCCAGCAAAGGTGTTTTGACGCTGCCGTTGACGACAGCCGGTGCGCGCAACTTCACTTTCTCCTTGGCCACGATGTCGCCGGTGATTTTGCCCTTGCAGACAACGGTCCCGGCACTGACCTTTGCAGTGATGACGGCCTCCTCTCCGACGAGCAAGGTCCCTTCGGTATGGATTTCGCCTTCCAGGTATCCATCAATACGGACCGTGCCGCTATATGAAATCGTTCCCTTGAACTCGACTCCCTTTCCGACAAAGGCGATAATCTCTTCCCCGCCTTCAGCATGCGAACCGGCGGCATTCCCGTTCCCTTCGGAAAGTTCGGTCCCTTCCTCGGTTGGGGGTCGCTTGGGTTCGGACTTTTCTTGCCTCCACATGAGGTCGCCTCCTCTCTGTTATATTTTGTAGCCGAAGGGTTACAGCCCAGTGGATGTTATATGCTGGATCGACCGATTGAGCAAAGCATTTCTTCCTTTTCGCACCCGGCGACACCAGCGGCGACAGGCGGACGACGAACCGTCGTTTATCTCACAAGGACGTCAGCTTAAGAGAGTTTCCAAAAGCCCTTCCAGCTCTGCCGCAGAAAAGAAATGAATGATAATCCTTCCCCCTCGACGGCCTTGTACAACATTCACCCGAGTTCCGAATCGCTTTTGAAGCCGCTGTTCGATATCAGAGGTCAGTGGCTGAATCCGTGACCGTTGCGACCGTCGTCTGCCTTGAGTTTGCGACACGACGATCTCTTCGACTTCTCTGACAGAAAGCCGATGATCGACGATGCGACGAGCAAGTTGAACCTGAGCGTCGGGATTCTCTACGCCCAAGAGCGCCTTCGCATGACCCGTCGAAAGCTGGCCTGACTCTATCAGACGTTGGACCTCGGGAGGCAGATTCAGTAGCCGTAGAACATTGGCGACTGAGGAACGCTCCTTTCCGACCCGCTGCGCCAGCATGTCTTGCGTGAAACCGAATTCATTGAGCATCCGGTGATAGGCCCTGGCTGTTTCCATCGGGTTCAAATCATTTCTTTGGAGATTTTCCACCAGGGCTAAGACCATGGCCTCTTGATCGCCGCAATTTCTCACTACCGCTGAAATTTTTTGCAGGCCTGCCTGCTTGGCTGCTCGTAAACGACGCTCTCCTGCGATCAATTCGTACACCCCATCGCCTTTGCGTCTCACCATGATTGGTTGAAGAAGACCGTTTTTTCTAATAGATTCAGCAAGTTGAGAAATTTCTTCGTCATTAAAATGCTGCCGCGGCTGGAAGCGGTTGGGGATGATGGAATCAACTCCCAGTTCCTGGGTTTCCCCTCGATCTACAGTCAGAGTCCTGTTGTCAATACTGGGGAGCAATGCGTCCAACCCCTTACCCAAGGCTTTTTTCTCCATGGCCGAGAAACTCCTTTGCTAGAGAGACATAAGCCTGAGCCCCAGCCGAGGCGACGTTATACAACAGCACGGGTCGGCCGTAACTGGGAGCTTCCGCCAACGTAACGTTGCGAGGAATAACGGTTTGATACACTTTTTCTTTGAAATGGCCTCGTACTTCCTCCGCAACTTGTCGAGACAAGGTATTCCTAGAGTCGTACATAGTGAGGAGGATGCCCTCGATTTCGAGTCCAGGATTGAGAGCATGCCTTACCCGTTCGACATTGGCCATAAGCCGACCTAATCCTTCCATCGCGTAGTACTCACATTGAACGGGTACAAGCAGCGAAGAGGCTGCCGCAAGCGCGTTGATTGTCAACAATCCAAGAGCGGGAGGGCAATCCAGAAACACCAACTCATAAAGGGAGTGGATACCGAGCAGAACATTTTTTAAGACATGTTCTCGGTTTTCTTTCGAAACGAGTTCAACCTCCGCACCGGCCAAATCAGCCTGTGCTGGCAGGATCGAAAGACCTTGGATCGCCGTGGCTTCAATAGTCTCGATCGGGGAATAATGTTCAATGAGACAATGATACAGGCTCCTTGAGAGTTTTCGAGGGTCCAGGCCGATCCCGCTCGTCGCGTTAGCCTGTGGATCCACATCGACTAACAAAACAGAATGACCGGCTATTGCACAAGCGGCGGCAAGATTGATTGAAGTGGTGGTCTTGCCAACCCCCCCTTTTTGATTCGCTATGGCAACGACTTTGGCCAATGCACCAGGACCGAGATCAATTTTTATTGTTGTTCCACGTGGAACAAAGGGAATGGGACATCAAAATACGTAAGAACCGTTTACCCATGCCATAGGGAAGAGAATAGAGAATTTCCTGATCAATCATCAATCCGGTCTCTTGTAAGGCTTGATCGTCAATGACCTGCATCTTGGATTGGTAGACAATCAGGCGTCCATTGGGACTGAGCAATTGGACAATGAACCGAAAGTGGGGTTCCGGCCTTAAGGCACGGACCGTGATATGGGTAAAAGATTGATTCCTGTGAACAGCAAAATCTTCAAGGGGCTCTGAAGTAACCACGGTGCTCTGGAGTTGAAGCACGCCGATCACCTGCCGAAGAAACGCCGCTTTCTTGTGATTAGACTCCAGCAGCACCAGTTTGATATCAGGTCTCAAAATCTTGAGTGGCACCCCGGGGAACCCGGCTCCACTACCTATATCCAGCAGCGAAACTTCTCCTCTATCGGAACAAATTGCTTTCAACCCGGCTAACGAATCAAGAATATGCTTCACAACGATTTCATGCGGGTCCGTGCTTCCTGTAAGATTGACTTTCCGATTCCAAACGAGGAGTTCCCTGAGATAACAAAGCAACCGAGAGACGTGATGTTCGGAAAGGATTACACCGAGCTGCTCGGCACTGGACAATAGAAAATGACGAAGTGATCGGATTTGTTCCACGTGGAACATGTACGCGAAATCTTCTCTTAAGGTCAAGGAGTTTTTAAGCTGAAATGTGGCTCAAAGGAGAGAGGTCGGACATTTTCGCAGGTTCTTTTGTTAAAGAGATCCAGCGCGTGCGGAACGACTCTCTCGTTCCAAGGCGATCAACAATAGTGAAATGGCTGCTGGTGTGATCCCCGAAATGCGGGAAGCTTGACCGACAGTGGAAGGCCGCACGCGCTTGAGCTTTTCCAGCACTTCCCGTGAAAATCCCTTCACACTTTCGTAATCGAAAGATCGGGGAATGCGACGCTCTTCGAACTTTTTGAATTTCTCCACTTGCTGAAGCTGACGCTTGATATAGCCTTCATATTTGATTTCCAATTCCACGGCTTCAGCTATCTCGTTATCGAGAACACCTTCGCTACCGAAGATCTCCTGGAGATCAGCATACGACATCTCCTGCCTCCGCAGAACCTGAGCAAGCGTATGGTTCGAGGACACATCACCGAGATGGTACTTGGCCAATCGCTCCCGCACTACGTCGGTTAGTTTCACATGAGTGGTATTTAGTCGAGCGACCTCGCGCTGAATCGCTTCACGCTTGGCTTGGAGTCTGGCGTACACTTGCTCGGAGATCAAGCCAAGACGATGGCCGATTTCCATTAACCGCAAATCGGCATTGTCGTGACGAAGGAGCAAGCGGAATTCAGCCCGCGAGGTGAACATGCGATAGGGCTCATGAGCGTCTTTGGTGATGAGATCATCGATCAAGACCCCGATGTAGGCCTGCGATCGGTCCAAGATCAGCGGTGGCTCGCCTCGCAATTTGAGCACGGCGTTAATGCCGGCCATAATGCCTTGCGCCGCCGCTTCCTCGTAACCTGAGGTTCCATTGATCTGACCGGCATGATACAACCCGGCGACGATCTTGGTCTCGAGAGTCGGATGGAGTTGGCGCGGCGGAAAGTAGTCGTATTCGATGGCATACCCGGGTTTAAGCATTTTCGCCCGCTCGAGCCCGGGAATTGTGCGCAGCATGGCGGTCTGGACATCGACCGGAAGACTGGTTGAAATGCCGTTCGGGTAGTATTCCTTGGTATCCAATCCTTCTGGTTCGACAAAGACTTGGTGCCGCTCTTTCTCGGCAAAACGAACGACTTTGTCTTCGATCGAGGGACAGTAACGGGGCCCGATCGACTCGATCACGCCGCTGTAGAGCGGCGAGCGATCCAGGTTGTCGCGAATAAGCTGATGCGTCTCCTCGTTCGTGTAAGTGAGATGGCAGGGCACTTGCGGCAAGGAGACCCGCTCGGTTCGATAGGAAAACGGTGGAGGAGGGTCGTCGCCGGGCTGCACGGCCATCGCGGCAAAATTGATCGTGTCGCGATCCAGCCGCGGAGGCGTGCCGGTTTTCAGCCGGCCGACCTCGAATCCCAGATCCCGCATGCAGTCCGAGAGATGCTCCGCTGAAGCTTCTCCGGCACGGCCGGCCGGGAAATGGCTGAGACCGACATGGATAAGTCCCTTAAGAAATGTACCTGAAGTCAAAATGACCGCCCGCGCCGCGATCCGCTCTCCATCTCCCGTCACGACGCCGCAAATGGCGCCGCCACTGGTCAAGAGACGATCCACCGTGCCCTGAGCGATGTCCAATCCCGCCTGTGTGCGGAGCGTCTCCTGCATGGCTTGCCGATAAAGCTTTTTATCGCATTGCGCCCGCAAAGCCCGCACAGCCGGTCCCTTGCTGGTGTTGAGGCGGCGGAATTGGATCCCCGCTCGGTCGGTGTTGCGAGCCATCTCTCCCCCCAACGCATCGATTTCCTTGACCAGATGGCCCTTGGCGATTCCTCCGATCGCCGGATTGCAGGACATCTGCGCAATACGGTCTACCTCCATGGTCAGCAGCAGTGTCCGCGCGCCCATGCGAGCCGCGGCCAGCGCGGCCTCGCAGCCGGCATGGCCCCCGCCAACCACGACGACATCGTAGACTCTCATGGCGACTCCCACCGCATTATTTTCCGATGCAGAACTCGGAGAAGATACGCTCGAGGATCTCGTCGGTCGTGACGGCTCCGGTAATTTCACCCAGCGCATCCGCCGCCGCTCGCAGATCCAACGCGACGAACTCGTCTGAAAGCGCCTTGGTGACGGAATCGACTGCGTGGACAAGCGCCTCACGAGTGCGGACCAGAGCCGACTGGTGACGCAGGTTGGTGACGACCACGCCCTCTCCAGCTTCCAGATCCGGGCGGACCAGCAAGCCGCGGAGCCGCTCCCGCAACTCGTTCAGGCCGGCGCCGGTTTTTGCCGACACGCTCACAATCGGTGCATCGAATGCGCGTCCCTCCCCAACGGCCGGGTCGGTCAGATCGACGGAACAGGGCAAGTCGTTCTTGTTCAACACTACCACCGAGGGTTTGCCCCGGATCTCCTGCAACACCGCGTAATCTTCCGCGCTCAGGGATTGGGATCCGTCGATGACGGCGAGAATGACATCCGCGCGCTCGATCGCCGAACGGGTTCGTCGGATGCCCTCTTGTTCGACCGGGTCGAGCGTGTCTCGAAGACCGGCCGTATCGAGCAGACGAACCGGCACCCCCTTGACGTTGAGGATTTCTTCCAACACATCGCGGGTAGTGCCCGGGATCGAGGTCACAATCGCTCGATCAGTCCGAAGCAGCGCATTCATCAAACTGGACTTCCCCACGTTGGGACGGCCGATGATGGCCACCTTGGCGCCTTCCCGCAGGATCCGGCCTTCACGTCCGGTTTCCAACAAATAGGAAAGCCGATCGATGGTCTGCCGCAGCGTCACGAGGAGTTCATCCCGTTGCACGAAGGCGATCTCTTCTTCGGCAAAGTCGATGGCGGCTTCCACGTGGGCGAGCAACCGAATCAGCGACTCCCGGATCGCTTCGATTTCCGACGACAAACCGCCACGCAACTGATCCTGCGCCAGCTTCAGGCCAGCGGCGGTCTTCGCCCTGATCGTATCTAACACCGCTTCGGCTTGTGCCAGATCCAACCGCCCATTCAAAAAAGCCCGTTTGGTGAATTCGCCCGGCTCCGCCAATCTCGCTCCCGACGCCACGAGGGCCTCGCACAGGGTCTGCAACACCAGAAGTCCGCCGTGACAGTGAAATTCTACGACATCTTCCGCCGTGAAAGAGCGCGGGCGACGCATGACAACAACCAATCCTTCATCGATGATTGACAGATCTCCGCCGCTGCGCGCGGCATGCGCCGGGAGACGATCTGCACCGCCAGCGACTCGGCGAGGGAACAGGATATCGGCGTAATACAGGGTATGGCTTTTGACCGACTGAAGGGAACGCCCCGATCGTAAACGGACCACCTGTGAGGCGATTCCGATGGCCCGGGCGCCGCTGACACGGACGATCCCAATGCCTCCCTCACCGACTGGCGTGGCAATCGCGCAAATCGTGTCTTCGAGCGCGCCACCCATAGACGGGTTATTCTCACCCCAGCTAGTGTTCGGCATCGGCCTGCTGGACGGGCTGTCCTTTCTTTCGCTTCCCAGGAGTCGACGGCGATTCGGACTCTCCCGCCTCCCACTCCAAAGGCGCGTCTCCAACCGCGACAACGGGCCTCCGTAAAAAATAGCGCTCGGTGATGACCTGCTGGGCAATGGTCAGCACGTTGTTTGTAAGCCAGTAAAGCACCAGGCCGGCCGGAAACGTGATGAACAGAAACGTCATAAAGACCGGGAGCAGCAACATGATCTTCGCCTGGGTCGGATCCATCGTTGTGGGCGTGATCTTCTGCTGGATCACCATGGTGACGCCCATGACCAACGGCAGCACATAGTAAGGATCTTGGGCCGAGAGGTCGGTGATCCAGAAGATAAAAGGCGCCTGGCGGAGATCGATCGTCATGTACAGGATGTTGAAAAGCGCGACGAACACCGGCATTTGAAGCAGCATCGGTAGGCAGCCACCGACAGGGTTGACCTTGTGGTCGCGATACAATTTGATCAGCTCTCGGTTCAGCCGATCGCGATCATCCTTGTATTTCGCCTGCAGGGCCGCCACCTTGGGTTGGATCACCTGCATCTGCTTCATCGACTTATAACTCTTGAATTGAAGCGGGACGAACAACAGCTTGATGCCGACCGTCAGCAGAATGATCGTCACGCCGTAATTGTGGGTGTAATCGTACAAGAACCGGAGCACATAGAAGAGCGGTTTGGCCACTGCCTTAACAAAGCTCCAGCTTCCGTAAATGAACCAGCCGAAATCGATCGTCTCCTCTAACCCGACATTCAATGCCTTGAGGGTGTCGTATTCCTTGGGCCCGGCGTAGAGTTGCATCCCGATGCCGGACCCGGGAATCGGCTGGACGATCCGAATGCCAGCCGATACCAGCTTGTCTCCCTCTTTTTTGATCACCGCCGCCGTGGCCTGAACAGGTAGCAAGACGCTCAGAAAATATTTGTCTTGCAACGCCACCCAGCGAACCGTGCCCTTGCGTTCTTCTTCCGTCTCCGGAAGATTCTTTTGGACCTTGTCGTCGACGAATGACGCCGGACCGATGAGCCCGATGAATCCCTCCCCCCACTCGACGATGCCGAAGTTTGTGCCGAGGCCGATGTCGAGAGGGCCGGTCAGGCCCTCGGTCCTGATCACCACATCGACCAGATAGCTCTGATAACGGAAGGTCAGTTGCTTCTCGACCGATATGCCGGACCGCGTGTCACGATACCGGAAGGTGACATGGCCCACGGGATGGGCAGGATCGAGGGTCGCGACGTCTTGCTCGACCTGATAGAGCGAGTCGTTGATCGCCTGGCTCAGGGTGTCATCCGGCGTGATGAGGTGGAGGGGCCGTTTGCCGTTTTCATGGACCAGTTGTACCGGTCGATGGCCCGCGTCCGGGCCCATCGTGTACCGCTTCAACTCCCAACTCTTCAGCGTTCCGCCGCGGTTTGTCAGCACCGCGCGAAACAGGTCGTTTTCCACCGCTACCATCTGTTCTTCGGACGGAGAACTCGCTCCCCGATCTCGATCGCGAGAAAGGAGTTCGGCGACGGTCGGTCCAGCAGGGTTCGCTCCCTGGACTGCAACCTTCTCCGAGGTCGCGGAGGACGGCGCGCCGGACGAGGCCTTCTTATCAGCCTCTTGGCTTCGCTCGGTCTGGGGGGAAGGAAGCAGTCCGAGTTCTTTGAGGAGGTAGTCGTAGCCGATAATGACGGCTAGAGAGATGATCAGGAAGAGAATGATTCGTTTTTCCATCGGCCGGCTGGGCTTCCTGTCCTACAGATATCTGGCACTCACCGCGTACACAACCTATGCCTGGTTTGTCTGTAAACGGAGAGGACATGAACCCTGGTCGCGTCTTTCCCACAAGGCGCTCGCGCCCTGGTCACTCACTTCACCGGATCGTATCCACCGGGATGCAACGGATGACATTTGGCCAGCCGAAGGCAGGTCAACCCGAGTCCTCGCCAGAATCCATATCGTGCGATAGACTCGGCCGCATATTCCGAACATGTCGGCTCGAATCGGCAGGCAGGCCCTAAAAACGGCGACACCCACCGGCGATATGCCCCGATCACTGTGAGACAGATCCATCGCATTTTTCAATCCCGGTCGGCCGCAGCAGTCCTTGACGCCGCAGTAGGGACAGCCAAGACGACCGCAGCGTCTCAAACGGCACCATCAAGGCATCGCGCTTCGGAAACACCACGCATTCGTGACCCTCCACGACCTCCGTGCGAACGTCTCGGACCAACTCCCGGAACAGACGCTTCACCCGGTTTCGCTGGACCGCTCCCCCCAGCCGTCTTCCCGCCAGCACTCCGAACCGGCTGGCCCCGCCCTGCGAAGGCAAAACCAGCAAAGTAAAGTATGGCGTCGAAATCCGACGGCCGGTCCGCTTCACACGTTCGATCTCTCCGCTGCTGCGCAGGAAGAGCGCCCGGTCTCCGCGCGCTCGTGCCATCTCTGAGAACCGATCGGATAACAACCGGAGGAACAGCGGGTGCTCTGAGGAAAACCGCGAGGCAAGAACGCAACGGATCGTGTCGATAACGACTTCCTATTCCCAAAACGGCCCGGACGGCTTGCAGCGAAACCCTATAGCGCCCATACAAGAGAGAGGGTGTGTCGAATGGATCGACACCACTAGCCGCGTTGCCCTCCGCGCCAACGTTCCCTGTCGCCGTTTGCTTCGTAACCGAGAGTAGCGATAGGCCTCCGGGAATGTTCACACCGTCAGCCGTGCCCGTCCCTTCGCTCGACGGCGCGCCAAAACTTTGCGGCCGTTCTTGGTGCTCATGCGCTTGCGGAATCCGTGTTCCCTTTTCCGTTTTAAATTCGAGGGTTGCCGGAACGTAACAGACATGCGCGACCCCTTTGCGTCTTGATTGCCATAGACGGTGGCGGCATTATAGGGGTCGCCTTCCTGAGAGTCAATGTTCGGTTGGTTCACGGGCGATGAGGTTGCAAATCGAGCGAGGCCGGTGGAGCGCGATCCGATTCCAACGGTCGAATTCCGTCAGCGAGGCCGAGGCATAGGGAGATTACTGGGGCGAATTTGCTGACTTCGGGCAAACCTGCCACAAGAAGAGACCGAGCTAGACACACGCTCTTCCGGAACGCCCCTCGTAACTCGTTCTGTTTTGGCGCTTTTACCCATATCTTTACCTGGGGCATTGAGCTTGCCTTGCAGAGTTTGCTTCTCGGATGATCAACGCATGACGAAGGTCGATACCTAAACTGCACAGGCTTGTTCCTTCTGAAAGGGGGTGAATTCCGTATGAAGCACTTCGCGACAGCAATGACCGCACTGGCGACGGTCCTAATTTTTGGGGCGCTGATGGTCGTCCATGCTGAAGAGCAACCCGCGACGCCCACGCCGGCCTCCCCGACAACAGAGACTCCGCCAGCAGCGACCGCTCCGGCCGAAACCGAGAAGAAAGTTGAGAGCGAACCGGAGAAGAAAGAGAAAAAGGCGAAGAAGCACGCCAAGAGAGCCAAAAAGCGGGCGGAAAAGAAAAGCTGAAACACCTAACAACTGAGGGGGAAGATGGAACGGCTACGACAGCCTGAAAGGAGGCGACATCCATGAAGTTCGCGTTGACAACTCTATCGGCCGCCGCAGGGCTTCTTCTCGTAACCGCTTGCGCGAAACCCCCCAGCGAGAAACTGGAAGCCGCCGAGAAAGCGGTCAAGGAAGCCCAAGAGAGCGGCGCGGCAACCTATGTGGCCGAAGACTTTGCCAAACTGGAGGGGATGCTGGCCAACGCGAAGAAGGAAATCGCGGATCAGGAAGCCAAGTTTGTGCTCCTCCGAGATTACGGAAAGGCCGAGCAACTCGCGGACACTGCCAAAGCCGAAGCAGTGAGGGTCAAGAACGAAGCCGAAAAGAAGAAAGAGGAAGCCAAACAGGCGGCGCTCCAAATGCAACAAGTCGCGCAGGAGTCGGTGAAGGCGACGCAGGAATTGGTCGCCCAGGCACCGGCTGGCAAAGATCGGGCGGCCCTGGAATCGATTAAAGCCGACGCGCAGGGTCTGAGTGCCTCACTCGATGAAGTTCAGAAAGCCCTGGATGCCGGGGATTACCTGGGGGCCCAGGCCAAAGCCAAGGCGATTCAGGATCAAAGCCAGAAGCTTGCAACGGAAATCCAGGCCGCGTTAGCGAAGGTCGGTGGAGCAAAAGGGAAGAAGGGCCAACAGGCCAAGAAATAGGCTACAATGGCCGTAACATGATGGCTGCTTCACCGGTTCAACGCTTCCGAGTCTTCTGTGTCACCTGTGTTGCCGCAGCGGCAGTGTCCGGCTGTGTCCAGACGGTTCCCGGCGACCTGGTCGAAGCGGTCGAGGCCTTGGATCGTGAGCTGGCGACTACGCGGGCGGCGGAGTTTGCGCCGGACGAATACAGCCGGTTTGCCCGGCATTGGGTCGCGTTCAAAGCCAAACTGGCGGCAGAAGAGGAGACGATTCGTTGGCCGTGGGAACCGAATCGCCTGGAGACGGAGCTGCGGACCCTCCAGGAGGAAGGCACCTGGGCGAAAAAGGAAGCGGAGCGGAACCGAGAGGCGTTGCGCGCCAAAGCCGAAACCAGGGTCGACCGAGTCGAGCGGCGGCTTCGGGACTTCCAAGTCCGGGTGAACGAGATCGAGGGACGCGCGGTCTTGGGAGCACGCTCCGTTGAAGCGGAACTGTTGGTTAGGCAGGCCCGCTCATTTCTGGAAAACGGACAATACGACCGGTCGCTGGAAGCAGCCGCGCAGGCATCCAAGTCCCTGGTTGACCAGGTAGCAGCCTTAAACTCCGCTTTAGGGCGATACGCCGATGCAGAACGGATCAACATCTGGCGCCGAATGGTCAGGCAGACGATCGAATGGTCCCGCACGCATCGAGCGCCAGCCATCGTGGTGAGCAAGGCCGATCGGATCTTGATCCTCTACAAGAACGGTCGCAAGGTGCTGTCCTACCCGGTACGCCTGGGCTACAACGGCATGCTCGAAAAACGGTTTCAGGGAGACGGTGCGACTCCCGAAGGCCGGTATCGAATCGTCAAAAAACGCGGAGAAGGCCAGACACAGTTTTATCGCGCCCTTCAGCTCGACTATCCGAATGCGGACGACCGTCGCCGGTTTCGATCGGCCCGCCGAGCCGGCGACTTCCCGACCGAAAAAGGCATCGGCGGTCTCATTGAGATCCATGGCATCGACAACCCCTTCATGAATCAGACGCTGGGGTGTATCATGTTGGAGAATCCACAGATGGAAGCGTTGTACAATCGGGTCGAGACCGGTACACCGGTGACCATCGTGGGAGCCTTGGATGTCGAGAACTCCGTCTCTTTGGTTCTGGCGGATTTGGAAGGATCGCAGAATCCCGAAGAAGAAACCTGAGCCCCGTGCCGCCCTCGACGGCGGTCGCTGCATGGCAGGCCTGCAACGGACCTTCCTGGTTTCTCTTACCTCTTTGATCGGGCTGCTGTTCTTGGCGCTGCCCCAAAGCAGCGGAGTGGCCACCTCCAACGCTCCGAGGATGCAAGAAACCCTACCGAGCGAGGAGCTCACTCTTCAGGCCCTCCGCGCGCGCCGCCTCGCACTCATTCGACAGTTGGCACAGTACAACCCGACCGGCCCCTACATTGTCGTCGACACGGCGCGTAATCGGCTTTTCGTGAAACGCAAGGATGAAATACTCCTGGCGGCGACCGCTTCAACCGGTAGCGGCACCATCCTCGACAAGCCGGGTCAGTCCGACGCCCAGTGGGTGTTCGACACGCCCCGAGGAGAGTTTGCTGTTCAGTCAAAGCTCATCAACCCGGTTTGGGTGAAACCGGACTGGGCCTTCCTAGAGGAGGGCCTGGACGTCCCCTCCGATCCTGCCGAACGGGTGGAGGCGGGGGTCCTGGGGGAATATGCGTTGGGCTTCGGCAAGGGCTATTTTATCCACGGCACCCTCTATACCCGCCTGTTGGGGAAAAACGTCACCCACGGCTGTATTCGATTGAGCGATGACGACCTCAAGGCGGTCTATCAGCTCGCCAAGATCGGCACTCCGATCATGATCTTCTGACTTCGTTGTTCGTTCCCCTTTGCCATTACGCTTCTTCTTTTTTTTTATATGATGCGCCCCTGCATCAGACCTCTCCTTGGGCTTACGTGGCTGTTCGTTGCAGCATGGTCCGCCGTCTCCCCCTGCCCCGTCGACGCGATTGAGGACCCCGCTTCGCTTCGCGAAGCCATCCGCGTGTTGCAAGAAGAACTCCGGTTGGCGGCGAAGCCCCAGATCTACCTGCTCCTGGACTTGCCCGCCAAGGCGGTCGTGATCAAAGGGCGAGGAATCGAACTGCATCGATTCCCGATCCTCGCCTGGCGTGTGTCGACCTCTGAACCGTTGGGAACAGTTTTCCGGCTCCGAAGAAGACCGCCAATCATACGTCCGAAAGCCGCGATCGCCGAAAATCCTCAACAGGACCCGATCGAGCTCACGGACATGCCTGTCGCCTTTACGCTGCGGTTCGACCCACCGCTGACCATTTGGATCACGCCCCCGGCGCGGGAAAATCCGTGGCGCTGGGCCAGCAGCCGGGGTGAAGAATGGTGGACCAGGCTTCGATCCTGGGCAGCGACCCTGCTCTCGACAGACCCGCCCGACCCGGAACCGTCTCTCCGACTCACACTTTCGACCGACGATGCGCGCTCGTTGGCGTGGTCGGTGACGGACGGTCTGCCCGTGCTGATCGTCCGTTCGCACCCGGAGTAAGGCGACGGACCACCCTCCGCCCCACCACCGTTTGCGTTTTCAAACCACGCATCCTAAGATAACCAAACTCGGACGTGGAAGGACACGTGCGTCGTTTGCGCACGGAGGCAAGCTTGCGGACATCGTCACGCCTGTCAGCGCAACAACCACTTCAGACCATCATTCGATCCGCGTTGGAACAACTCGCCGACGAACAGGTCGTCGAGCGACTGTGGGCCAAAGACCACACCCTGTGGAAACCGGACCCGACGGAGATCGACAACCGGCTTGGCTGGTTGACCGTGGTGGAACAAATGCGCGAACAGGTCGGTGCGCTCCGGACCTTCGCCCAATCGGTCAAGGATTCAGGCTTTCGAGACGTGGTCCTGCTCGGCATGGGAGGAAGCAGCCTCGGTCCGGAAGTCCTTCGTCGCGCACTCGGATCGACGCGCGGATTCCCGCGCCTGTGGGTGCTCGACTCCACGGTACCGCAAGTCATCCGCGAGGTGACGGACGCGGTCCGCCCCGCCCAGACCCTCTTCATCGTGGCCAGCAAGTCCGGCGGCACGATCGAAGTGATGTCGCTCTTCGCCCACTTCTGGGAGTTGGTCGCCCGGACGAAGGGAGCCCGCGGCGGAACGCAGTTCATCGCGATCACCGATCCTGGTACCAGCCTGGAAAAGTTGGCGGGCGAACGCGGATTCTGGCAGACCTTCGCCAATCCGCCGGACATCGGAGGGCGGTATTCCGTCCTGTCCTATTTCGGCCTGGTACCTGCGGCGCTAATGGGACTGGATCTCGCCGGATTGTTGGACCGGGGAACCGCCATGGCGGAGGCCTGTCGGTGCCACGCTCCTCTGGACCGGAATCCGGGCGCCTATCTCGGCGCAGTCATGGGAGCGCTGGGCCGGCAGGGACGGGATAAGGTCTCTCTCCTTGTCTCTCCCGGGATCAGCGGTTTCGGTTTGTGGGCCGAACAACTGCTGGCTGAAAGCACCGGCAAGGAAGGCAAGGGCTTGGTGCCAGTGGCGGATGAACCGTTGAGCCGTCCGGCGGTCTACGGAAACGATCGCCTGTTCGTGTATCTCCGGCTGAAAGGCGACAGGAACGACCGTCTCGATCGTCACGTGATGGCCCTCGAACGGACCCGGCAGCCGGTTGTTCGACTCGAACTCCGCGACCGCTACGATCTCGCCGCGGAGTTTTTTCGCTGGGAATTCGCCACCGCGGTCGCCGGCTATTTCCTCGGCATCCATCCTTTCGATCAGCCCAACGTGCAGGAGAGCAAGGACAAGACAAAGCGGGTGTTGCAGCAAGTGGAAGCCACCGGCCGGTTGCCTCGGCAGCGCGAGGCGTCCGTCGCGGCAGCGGCGGACACGATCCTCCGACGGACAGCTCCGGGACGGTATGTCGCCGTCCTGGCGTACGTACCACCCTCACGCCGAGTCGAAGCGGCGATTCAGTCGCTCCGTAAGACCATTCTCGCAACCGCGCAGGTGGCCACGACCGCCGGCTATGGTCCGCGCTATCTCCATTCCACCGGCCAACTGCATAAAGGTGGACCGAACACCGGGTTGTTTCTGCAACTGATCGACGAGATGACGCCGGACCTGGCGATTCCTGGCAAACCCTACACGTTCGGCACGTTGGCACGGGCACAGGCGCTCGGCGACCTGCAATCCTTGTTAGCCCATGGGCGGACGGCCGTCAGCGTGAATCTGGCCCGGCGGCCTCTGGCAACGATCAAGGCCTTGGCGCAAGCCTTTCGAGCACTCACTGTGAAGCGTCGCCGCGCGCAGCCCGGCGGACCGCGTACGACTACCGGAACCCATTCTTCCTCGCAGGGAGGACTGCGTCAAAAACCGCAGAAGACAACGGCAGCCAAACGACCATGAGTGCCACGCCGGAAATTCGAATCATGACCGATGCCGAGGAATTGGCCCAGGAGGCCGCCGAACTCTTCGTGTGGCTGGGCGAACAGGCGATCAAAAGCCACGGGCGCTTCCTCGTGGCCCTCTCCGGAGGCTCAACCCCGCAAGCCCTGTATACGATGCTGGCCGGTCCGGAATTTTCAGCCCGACTGGAGTGGAGTCGTGTCAGGTTCTTCTTCGGCGATGAGCGCTGTGTGCCGCCGGACCATCCCGAAAGCAATTACGGCATGGCCAACGCAATTTTGTTCCAACCATTGAAAATCCAGGCCGACCAGGTGTTCAGGATGAAGGGCGAAGACAGCGACCCCGATCGGGCAGCCCGCCACTACGAGGCATTGCTGAGACAAGAATGCGGAACGGCAGAGGCGGCGTGGCCAACCTTCGATGTGCTGTTGCTCGGACTGGGCGAGGACGGTCATATCGCCTCGCTGTTCCCCGGGACGGATGCCCTGAACGAGCAGACACGCTGGGTGGTCGCGGCGAAGTCGCCCCGAGGCGTTGTGTCACGGTTGACCCTGACCTTGGGCGTCATCAATCACGCCGGCGCCGTGATCTTTCTCGTAACCGGCAAACACAAAGCCGGCGTTGTTCGAGCCGTGCTGGAAGGGCGGGATCCGCAAACCGCCCGCTTGCCGGCCGCGCTGGTTCGTCCTCAACAGGGACGGCTCATCTGGTTTCTGGATCAGGCAGCCGCGTCGGAACTCACGATCGCCAGGCAAGGGATCACATCTCGCGAGGAGTAGGAGTCCATGATACTCGCCGGAGACATTGGAGGCACGAAAACCAACCTGGCCTTGTTTGACTGGAAAACCGAGCGTGTGGACCCGGTCCGCGAGGAAACCTTTCTGAGCGGCGACTACAAGGCGCTGGAGGAGATCCTGACGGAGTTTCTCACGCCGCCGGCCAGGCCCACGATCTCGGAAGACGCGGAACACCCAGACGATAGGGAGGCGGCCGCAACGCAGCCGCAAGAGCCGCTGCCTCCGGAACCTCTCGTCATCGACGCCGCCTGCTTCGGGGTGGCGGGACCCGTCATCGACAACCGTTGCCAGACCACGAACCTCCCGTGGGTGGTCGATGGGACAGCGCTGGGAAAACAATTTGGCATTCCACAGGTCTGTCTCCTTAACGACCTGGAGGCCACTGCCCATGGGATTTTGTTGTTGCGACCGGATGAAGTCGAAGTCCTTAACCAGGGGAACCCGCCCAAAACCAAGCGGGCCCTGGCGCTGATTGCGGCGGGAACGGGCTTGGGCGAAGCGATCCTCTTCTGGGACGGCAGCCGCTACCGACCGATGCCGTCGGAAGGCGGCCATGCGGACTTTGCGCCGAACAGTGACAGCGAAATCGACCTCCTGCGACATCTGCGCGTGAGCTATCTCCATGTGAGTTACGAACGCGTGCTCTCTGGCGCGGGGCTGCACGCGATTTACGAGTTTCTGCGTGACACGAAAAGAAATGAGCCGACCTGGCTCGCGGAGAAGATCAAAGTCGGCGATCCCGCCGCCGTCATCGCCGAGGCGGGATTGAAAGGCCAGGCGGAGATCGCCAAACAGGCGTTGGATCTCTTCGCCTCCATCTACGGGGCGGAGGCCGGCAACTTGGCACTCAAGGCGCTGGCGCTCGACGGCGTCTATGTCGCCGGCGGGATTGCCCCCAAGCTGATCGCGAAGCTCAAAGACGGCACGTTCCTGAAAGGCTTTACCAACAAAGGCCGGTACAAACGGCTGATGAGCGGGATTCCGGTCAAGGTGGTCATGAACGAGAAAACCGCCCTGCTCGGCGCGGCGGCCTATGCGGCCGGGCTCGTCCACGGTGTTCGTTCATGAACGCGGCGCATGATCTCGACGCTCTGAAGCGGGCCGCTGCGCGCAAGGCCATCGAGTTTGTCCGCGACGGGATGATCGTCGGATTGGGCACCGGGTCGACGGCGACCCATGCGGTGCTCGGTCTAGCGGAGCGGGTCAAAGCGGGCCTGAAGATCCGAGGTGTGCCGACCTCGCGCGAGACCGCCGAACTGGCCAGGCGTCACGGCATCGATCTGATCGAAACGGACGACGCGTGGTCGATCGATGTCGCGATCGACGGCGCCGACGAGGTCGATCCGCGCTTGAACCTGATCAAAGGCGGAGGCGGGGCGCTGCTCAAGGAAAAGATCGTCGCGGCCGCCGCGCGCCGGCTGATTATCGTCGTGGACCACACCAAACGGGTCCCTGCGCTCGGCACCACCTTTCCTCTGCCGATCGAGGTGGTCCCGTTCGGCTGGGGGAGCACCGCCCGCCAACTCGAAACGGTGGGCGGCAGAGCGGTCCTCCGCCGGCGCAACGGCGAAATCTTCCGGACCGAAGCCGGGCATTATATTCTGGATCTGCACCTCGGCCGGATCGACCGACCGGCTGAACTGGAGACGCAACTCAATCTGATCCCCGGCGTGGTCGAAACCGGCCTGTTCGTCGGCCGGACCAGTTTGCTGATCGTTGGCACCCCGAATGGTATCGAGGTGCACCACCCGCCAGGGGCGTGAACAGGCGCCGATGCGGAGTCAGGGCCGGCCCGGCGCACGTTCATCGATGACCCGAGAAAGACCGACGTCCCCTGACGTGACGCGTCGGGACATCCTGCGGCAGACATTGAGCAACGCGGGCCGGCTGATCGCCGTCGCAGGCATCGGGCGCCTGGTATGGTTGAGCGGCGGCCGCCGTGCGGACGGCGCCGGGCTGGACTCTCCGCGACCGCCGCGGGAAGCGCCCGAAGAGTCACCGACAAGGAGGAGATCTGTGGATCCGTATCGGTTGCCGAGACACGTCATCCCGAGCCGGTATGAGCTCACGCTCGAGCCGGACCTCACCACGTTTGCGTTCACCGGGCAAGAAACGGTCACGCTGACCGTCCGGCAAGTGACGACGGAACTGGTGCTCAACGCCGCCGACCTGGCGGTGACGTCCGCGCGCATCGAGAACGACCACGGCGCGGCGTACGACGGCACGGTTGAATTGGAGGAAGCGCTGGAACGCTGCCGCATCGGATTTCCCGCCGCCCTTCAACCCGGCGACTGGCGGCTGAGGCTGACCTTCAACGGCGTGCTGAACGAAAAGCTGCGCGGCTTCTATCGCAGCAGTTACAAGGACCAGGCCGGGACCGTGCACTGGCTGGCTGCGACGCAATTCGAAGCGACCGACGCGCGACGTGCGTTCCCGTGTTGGGATGAACCGGACTTCAAGGCGGTCTTTGCGACGACGCTGGTGATCGACCCGGCCCTCACGGCCGTGTCCAACACCAGGGTCCTCTCGGAGCGGCGGGACGGCGGTAAGAAAGTGGTGCGGTTCGCGGACACGATCCGCATGTCCACTTATCTCGTCGCTTTTGTGGTCGGAGAGCTGGAGGCGACGGATCCGGTCACCGTCGGCCAGACGCCGTTGCGGGTCTGGGCCGTCCCGGGCAAGCGGCACCTCGCCCGGTTTGCGCAGGAGATCGGAGCCTTCTCCCTGCACTTCTTCGAGGAGTATTACGGCATCCCCTACCCTGGCGACAAGCTGGACCTGATCGCGATTCCGGACTTCGCCTCGGGCGCGATGGAAAACCTCGGCGCGATCACGTTCCGGGAAACCGCCCTGCTGGTGGATCAGCGCACCGCGACTCACGCCGAACTTGAACGGGTGGCCGACGTCGTCGCGCACGAGAACGCCCACATGTGGTTCGGTGACCTTGTAACCATGTCCTGGTGGAACGGTTTGTGGTTGAACGAAGCGTTCGCGACTTTCATGGAAATGTTGGCCGTGGACGCCTGGAAACCGGAGTGGCAACGCTGGACGACCTTCAGCGCCTCCCGCGCCGCTGCGCTGTCGGTCGACGGCTTGCACAGCACCAGACCGATCGAATATCCGGTCCGCGCACCGAAGGACGCCGACGCCATGTTCGATGTCCTGACTTATGAAAAAGGCGCGGCGGTCCTGCGGATGTTGGAGCAACATCTTGGCCCGGCCGTCTTCCGTGACGGCGTCCGGGACTATCTCCACGCCCACGCCCACGCCAATGCCGACACCGGCGACCTCTGGACATCGCTGGGGAAAGCCGCCAAGCTGCCGGTCCCCGACCTGATGGATGCGTGGATCTTCAAACCGGGCTATCCGCTTATCAGCGTCACCCTGAATACGCCGTCCGAACTGGTCATCGCACAACAGCGCTTCACGTACCTACCCGAACCTCCAGCCGGATCCGACTCCGGCGGCGAGCGGGACCAGCGGTGGCAGGTGCCGATTCAACTGCGGATCGCCGCCGGCGGCCAGACGGAAACGAGGCGCCTGCTGCTCAAGGATAAGGAGACCACTCTAGCCTTGCCACCCGGCTTCGAGTCGGTGTTGCTGAATGAAGGCGGCCACGGCTTTTACCGCGTCCGCTATGCCCCGGAGCTATTGAAGCGACTAATCCCGCTCTTGCCGGACCGGCTGGCGCCAACCGAACGGTTCAACCTGATCAACGACGCCTGGGCCGCAGCCGTCGCGGGCCTGATGCCGCTCGACGACTACCTTGATCTGACCGGCCGTTTCAAAGCGGATCGGGACAAGAATGTCTGGACGCTCCTGCTCGACTCGTTCCACCAACTCAACCGCATCGTCGAGTCAGGCGACCGTCCCTTGCTCGAAGCCTTGGTTCGGGATCGAGTGGCGCCGGCGGTCGAAGATCTCGGCTGGGCGCCGCGGCAAGATGAGAACGAACTGACCCGCCAACTGCGCGGCGAACTGATCCGCGCCTTGGGAACTCTCGGAAACGACCCGGCCGTACAAACGCGCGCGGCCGAGTTGTATCAAACCTATCGGGCAGATGCAGGTGCGGTGGATCCGAACGTGGTACCGGCGCTCGTGGCGATCCTCGCCCACACCGGCGATGAGTCGCGATATCACGAATTCTCCGAACGGTTTGCCAAGGCCGCCACGCCGCAAGAAGAGCGGCGCTATCTCTTCGCCCTGGCCGCGTTCCGGCAGCCTGAACTCTTGGAGCGGACGCTGGCGCGGACCCTCAACGGCGAGATCCGAACGCAGGACGGCCCGTTCCTCGTCGGCGCGATCCTGGGCAGCGTCTACGGCCGCGAGCTGGCGTGGAACTTCGTGAAGATCAATTGGGACACGATGGATCGGCTGTTCCCCAAGAACGGCCTGCGCCGCATGTGCGGCGGCATCGTCGGTCTCGCGACGGCTGAACTCGAACGCGACGTCCGTGAGTTTTTCACCTCGCGCAAGATCGACCTCGGCGGCAAAACGCTGGACCAATATCTCGAGCA
The DNA here is from genome assembly GCF_976986435.1 of Nitrospira calida. NCBI lineage: Bacteria > Pseudomonadati > Nitrospirota > Nitrospiria > Nitrospirales > Nitrospiraceae > Nitrospira > Nitrospira calida. Next base: position 269,794 of record NZ_OZ335950.1, on the reverse strand, counting down.
ACTGCGCGTCGTCGTGCGGTTCCGCGAGCGCAGCGGCGCGGCGCTCCGCAGCTATCTCCAACGGTTCAACGCCGCGTAGGTTAGGAGGGAAATCCCCATGGTCACAGCCATTGCCTTCATGATGTATCCGGTCACTGACATGTCGCGCGCCCGGCGTTTCTATGAGGAAGCACTGGGCTTGAAACTCGCCAGGATCATGGAGGAAGGCGGACAGGCCTGGGCCGAATACGACCTGCCCGGCGGGACGTTCGCGATCACCACCTTCGCGGAAGGCGTCCATCCGAGCGCTGAGGCCGGGGGGAGCATCGGGTTCGAGGTCGACGACGTGGATGCGCTGATCGCCAAGCTCCGCGCGAGAGGCGTGACCGTCAAAGTCGAGCCCTTCTCCACGCCCGTCTGTCGGATGGCTGTCGTGCTCGACCCCGAAGGCAACGCGGTGACGCTGCATCAGGTGACGAAGGCGTGGTGAGGAAGGGGTGACAACTTTCACTCTTCTCTCTCCAGGTGCCGGGTGAGCAACTGTTTTGGGGTGTCAAGAGATCATGCAGGGTTTCACGATGACGTCACAAACCGTTAACGCCCGCATTGAGTCTAGGCGCGGCGTTCGTGAAGACCTCCGACTTCTGGGCTACCGCTCCCCGAGTGGTATCGAAAGCCAACAAAGACTCCCGGTACATTTTCTTCGTCCAAGGGTCTGAAGAAGCTCTTCGAGGAGGATGATCGGCGAAAGCTGCCGGCGGCGCACAGTGACAAGATCGCGCGGATACTAGCTCGACTGAATGAGGCCGTAACCGTTCAGGACATGGACCTGCCGGGGTACAGATTGCATCTGTTGAAAGGCGAGTTGGCGGGGTTCTGGTCGGTGTCCGTGTCGGGAAACTGGCGGATCATTTTCCGATTTGAGAACGGCGCGGCGTATGATGTGGACTTGATTGATTACCATTAGGAGAACTGCCATGCGTATGAAGAACCCTCCCCATCCTGGACTGTCGGTGCGGCATGACTGCCTTGAGCCGCTGGGACTATCCGTGGCAGAAGGCGCGAAGGTGCTGGGGATCACGCGGCAGGCGATGCATAACCTGGTGACCGGCAAAGCGGGGATTTCGGCAGAAATGGCAATCCGGCTGGACAAGGCGTTCGGCGGCGGTGCGGAGACGTGGCTGCGGATGCAGGCGGCCTACGACCTAGCACAGATGGAAAAGAAGGCCGGGAAGATCAAGGCCAAGCGTGTGGCAGAAGCATCCAGACCTGTGCATGCATGAGGCGGGGTCCGACGACGGGGACGATGATCTCATGGCCGGCGCAAATTAAGGGGTCGAGGAAGTTAAGGGGTCGAACCCCTTTATTTCCTCTTGATTTCTCTGCTTTTCCTTTCAGGGACTCAGATGACTCTGAGTCGAGGTGAACCCTTCGCGCGATCATGCATGAGGAAGTACCCTAATCCCCCCTCACTGGTAAGCGGTATGGTTTTTTTGTTCGGTCCGATCATGTACCAATCCCCCTTTACATCGCATACCACTCTTATCCACTTGATGCGGTTGCGAGACCAGCGGGGAGCCTCTAGATTACGGAGGTCCCCTCGCGTTACTACGATCATGTTCGTCCCGCACTGGAGGCATACACACAACCGTTTGCGTGGCCACTCGATAGAAGAAACGTTAAAGAACCAGCTTCTTCCCTTTTTGGTACGTGTTTCGCGGCTATACTTGAAAATGAGTTCAAGGCGGTCATTCACGACCCAACGCGAGGCTCGTTGCCTCGTGATGGTCCTAAATTTAGGGTGTGTCATCCATGCCATCAGCATCAGCCCATACCACCGATCGCTTTCCTTTAATACAACGCGCCGCATAGAGTCCTTCTATTCCAGATTTGAGGAGGAGGTGTGATCGACGGGGAGTTCGTTTCTCGAACGTTTCTCCAATTATTTTTAACAAATGACGCTGGCATTCCAACACATCTGATAAGGAATAGGCTTCCCTGTCTGTCCTATCACCCTCGGTGTTGGGTGACTATGGTTGTTGAACAGGTGCTACAACACAAAATCATATTCAGAACCTACAATGCTTGATGGGTGGTGCGCTTGCCACAGGTCATCAAGGTGTCCCCGTTCTGCCTTTTACCAACCCCAGGCGATCAATCAGCTCTACCAGATGGACCGGCATGCCTTGCAGTGGAGAACCCTCTTCTCATGGCGCCCGGTTTGATTACGGCAGATTGGACATTAATGGCCTTTTGTTCCACTCTTGCAGCGTTGGTGCATCTGAACCTTCTCCAGAAAGTCTCCTCGCGCCGATACGCTCTGAGGGGCAAGCCCTGTTTTACGGCGCGTTGTCTCAGAATTCTGCCAAGTTGTCTTCGATCCAAGCGTCTAGTTCTTGTTCGGCTGCATCATCCCGCATGCCGGGAGTTTTCCGTTTGCTCCGCGGCCCACCCTGACCTTCCTGGTATGCTTGATACGAGTCGCAACTGAACCGGGCGTCGCAGTTTCGGCAATGGATTTCAGCAAATGTCGGCTCGCGATCAAGACCGCCTCCAGGCGTGTCTCCGTGGTCCTTCTTGCGTCGAGTACCGTGTGGCTTGCCGAGTTTGTCAACCGGTGGCGGCGCGAACTTGCCGTCCTCGATCTCATCCACGCATCGGCCGAAATCCTCGATCGTGCGGGCGACCTCGTCCTCGTCGAACGGCAGATCAACGACTGGATCCCAGGCCGCCATGGCGGCGTTGATCGCCTTCGGAGCGCGTGCCTTGAGCGCCTCGCGGAGTTCGGGTGGCAAGCGTGTGGCGATGATCGCCGTCCCATCGAGACCCTGGTTACGCAATCTCTTCCAGATGTACGCGTAAACGTTGAGCTGCTGTTTGTATAGCTCGCTCTCGGCACGGACCTCGCTCTCCTCATGGGTCTTCAGATCGTACATCAGGACTTTATTCCCCTCCCGCACGATGTCCACGACTCCCTCAAGGACGAAGGGGCGCCCCTTCGGCGTTTTGAGGCCGGGAAGTGCGAGCTTAACCTCGGTCTCGGTGACCAAGGTCGCGATCGCCTTGAGCTTGCGCCAGTAGCACAGCACCTGATCCAGCGCTTGACGCTTCGCGCCCTCGGCGAGCACGTGCCCACCTTCCTGGCGGAGCAGATCGTGGTTCCTCTCGAAGAACTCGCGGATCCGCTCCTCGACCTCGGCGTCGTGTATCACGCGATCAACGGACTTTTTCGCCTCGCGGCTCACGACACCCGCCTCCCGGCCTCGGCCTGAGCCCGAAGCCACTGATGGAGATCCTCAATCGTCCGATGGACCAAGCTGCCGAAAAACATCGTCTGCGCGCGCGTCGGCGCGAAGTCGTAGTGCCGGTAGAACATGTAGCGTCGCGGGCAGGCGCGATACGCGAGGTAGTCGCCAGTGTACGAGTACGTCTTCGGCAGCTCCTCCTCGTGCTTCGGTTCCGCACGGGGGATTTTGTCGAGATCAAGATCTGCGATGCGCGGGAAGTCGTCGTCGAGGAGCGTCGCGAACGGCTCGTTCAAGTGCTGGCCTTGGCCCTGGTAGTGACAGAGCACGAGCAGGTTCTTGGGCCGCGAGAGCGCGACGTAGAACATCCGGGCGGCATCGAACGTTGCGATCCGGTCGAGCGGTTCGCCCTGGCGGCTATCGAGCAGCGGCCGGACGATCTTTTCGATCTTCTGCTCCAGTTTCTTCTTGCGCGGGTTGCCGAGCACCACGACGGGAAACTCAAGTCCCTTTGCCTGATGCACCGTGAGGAACGGGATTCGCCCCTTGGGGAAGGGATCGTCGGCGTCCTCATACTCCGACTCACCACGTCGCCACAGAGCGTAGACGAACGAGTTGAAGAAGGTCCGCACGAATTTCCTGCCTTGGAGGAAAGAGGCCGAGAGAACCGCACTCTTCTGCCGCGCCTGGAAGCGCGCCAGGTATTTTGAGATCAGGGCGAGGTTGCACAGGGGCCCTTCGTCCCCCTGTGCCGCGAGGTCGAATGCAGGGCGGAAGTGCTGGAACCCCGTGAGCTCGTAGAAGATGTCGAGCACGCCCCAGTCGAGCGTGGTCATGCGGTTCACGACGTAGTCGACCGTGAGAGGGCGTTCCGCCCGTCGCCGAGCTTCGATCAATCGGCGCAAGCCACGGCGCACGTAGCCCGTCGCTCGCGGCGACAGATCCTTCACCTTGACCATGCGGGCGACAATCGTGTCGATGATTGGCTCTGCGAGATTCTGCTCGCCCACAGCGGCGACGAGGAGTTGGCGATCGGCGATCGCGCGGTCGATCTGCTCCTGGCGCTCCTTGATGAACGCCGTGAGCGCCCGGTCCTCGCGCACGATCACCTTCCCGCGTTCATGTGCTCGCGTCACCCAGTCGAAGAACTGATGCATCCCCGGGCTTGCCGCTCCACCCGCGGGGCTCCCGAAGAGCACGAGGAGCACACCGAAGACGTCGAGTGCCTCCTCCACATCGAGGAACTGCCCGGCGCGCGGCGCATAGACCTTCAGTTCTTTCTTCTCCAGAGCGGTGATCATCCGCTTGACCTGGTTGCTCTTCAGGCTCGGGTAGAGGAACGCGATCTGGTTCGGGTCTGCGACCTTCTTCTCATCGAGGAGCCGGCGGACAAGCCCGGCCACCTCGGCGCAGACGTCGTCGGGGTGTGCCGGTGCGCTCGCGACGACGGCGGGCGTGTCGTCCTTGCTGTGCGCGACGATCGTCTTGCTCTCGATACGGTAGGAGCCCTTCTTCCCGGGTCCCTTGCTCCAGTCGAAGTGGGGGTGCCGGATGAACTCGGAGTAGAACTCCACGATCTTTCGCTGCGAGCGGTAGTTCGTCCCAAGGTTGATCGTGCGCGGGGCTTGACCGAGGTGCTCACGGCAGCGGTCCTCGAACTCCACGAGGTTCTCGACGGTTGCTCCGCGGAAGCGGTAGAGCGCCTGATCATCGTCGCCGACGACGCAGAGGTTCTGGTAGCCGCCGGCCAAGTGGAAGAAGAGCGACTCCTGGACGTGGTTCGTGTCCTGGTACTCGTCCACGATCACGTGACGCAGGACACGGCTCGTGACGTCGTTAGCACGGCAGTGCTCGAGCGCTGCCTGCTGGAGCAGCGATAGATCAGCGACACGAAGATCGCGGTACGCCTGATACATCAGGAGTAGCTTCTGAAGAGTGGCGTCGGACGTCTTACCAGCAGCCTTGCCGGGATCGAGGCACTCCTCGCTGAACCGGTTGAAGAGCGAGATCGCTGCTGCGACAGCCTCGTGGCGCGACTTTGATCGACGCCCGGTGAGGTATTGCGTGATTGTCTCGCTCTCCTCGCGCTCGAACCCGCCGGCCTTAAGCAGATCGTCCCACCGATCGTGCACAGTGAAGTACTGGTCCAGCTCATCGACTAAGGGGACGTTCCCGGGGCGTGCTCTGCCGCGCGAGAAGCGGCGATCGGCAAGGATGCGCTGGCAAATCGAGTGGACCGTACCGATCGGCATGGGCGAAAGGTCATAAGGGCGCCCGGTCAGCTTTGTCACTTCCGAGAGATATGCTATGAGGCCTTGACGAAGTTGCAGCGCAGCCTTCTCGGTGAACGTGCCAAGGAAGATCTCCTCCGGTGGCACCTCGTGGAAGACGATCAGGTTCAGCGTACGCCAGAGGAGCACGCGCGTCTTACCCGTCCCCGGTCCCGCCGTCAGGAACAGCGGCCCGTCCGTGTAGAGGATCGCCTCGCGCTGTGAATCATTTGGTTTAAAACCGGCCTTCTCCCAAAGAGCCTCAATCTGTAACGCCATACAGTATGCTCTTCCTGGACCAAACGAATGTAGGATATGATGCTATGTGATCTCGTCGGCTCAACGTTTTAATCTCCGGTGGTACCCGCAGAATCCGTAGTTGCCTGGTGTTGCTGGATGGTGACATACCTTGCATTGTGGTACCTCCTCGAAAGATTCCGAGTTGCCGTTTCGATGCGGGAGAGTTTTCGGTGAAAACCATTCGTGCTCAGCCCTCTCTTCGGGGTGCATGAATAATTGCGACGCTTCCCGCATTGCCTCAGCATCCTCAAAGCACCCTTGATCAACGAGGTCACCTACGGCGCGCTTTCGCTCTTCGTCGGTTGGCTCAAAAGTCGGCCGGCCTCTGCGCTTCCGCGCGACGAGGTAAATCGCCGTCTCTCGAGTATCCGACCACCGGCCTGCGCCTCCTGCGGCCACATTGGCACAACAGAGCACACGACGTTTTTCTAGAAACCGGATGAAGCGCTGAGCCGTTAATTCCCACTTTTCGGTACGGATCAAGGATTTACGTGTCCGGAATGTCACCATGGCAATGGTTGATCTCCACTCCTCGAACCGGAAACGGCCGTCTTCCCAGCGCTGCCGAAGGCGTGGCGGTTTAGCCGCTGCACGACCAAGATAGACCTCTACTTGAGAGAGCTCGCAGCCCATGATGTCGGGCAAGCCGTGGATGGCACGCATGACCGAGTCAACTGCCTCGCGCAGGCTTGATACCTGTGGAGCTTCCGTGAGAAGTTGCTCCAAGGACTCATTAGACAACGAGTCTAGTTTAGCCAGGGGGACGACCTTTGCCATTCGCGTTCCCTCCTGTCCGCGCGGTGATGTCTAATCGAAAAAAGATTGTTTCTACCTTTTGCCAAGCGCCTTAACTGTACAGGCCGGCCCTTCTACAAGACTTCACCTTCAATTCATCCGGCCACGGTGGTGGTCCCAGATCTCCACTTTGTCCCTGAATCGCTGCGCTCACCAACGCAGTTCGAGCGAATCCTTGACGACGAAACGATGGTGGACAGCTTATCAATATCTTCAATATCTCGCTGAATGGTCCGAACATTGGCTTAAAACCCCTTCGTCCAGAACGCGTCCCTAAGCGCGCGCGTCCCCACCTTGCCAGCGACTCGGGGAAGCGCCGCATCATGCTTCACTGCCGATGAGTCCTGTCGGTGAGTTTTCTCCATTGCGACTGTGCACGTTATCGACCTCTGCGACCTATGTTGAAGCAGAGGCCCGCTGCGCTACAAGCAAATTCACGTTTTCTTCAGCAACGAGTGCTGCGCGATGAACCGCCTGGCGCTGGTACGAGAACCTCGATACCAAGTCTGTCAGGAGTTGCACCGCTGGCTGTCTCGGAAGAGGATCGAGCCAAGTTCCTAAAGATCATCTAAGGACTTTGGCTCGCCCTGACCGCGTGAAAATGCGGGTGGTGCGATCTGAATACCCGTCCGCGCGAAGCCGAGTACACCAGGCGGGGTACGAGCACGGACGGGCTGGTCGGTAGCAAGCCCCGCATTGTCATGCTCCGTTACCGGCCAAGCACCTTTGCCACAATGCCCGCCCTAGTCGTGGCTCCGGTTTTGCGCATGATGTGTTTGACGTGTTCCTTGACCGTTTGTTCGGTGATGGTGAGGGTGTTGGCGATCTCTTTGTTGGTGAACCCCTTCACCAGCTCGCGCAGAACGGCCATCTCGCGGTCCGTCAACTGGTAGCGCTCCTGGGCTTGCTCGATCTTCTGCTGTTCTTGTCGCCCCAGCGGCTCGATTGTCACCACGATCCGCGCACGCGAAAGGCCACCGGAATCCGGCAAGCCGAATCCTCTCAGCAGAATGGCGCCGTCGGCCGACGCGGCGATCCGCGTGACGTGAAACTGCTCCCAGTCCTTGGCCTCGGTTTTCTCCTTCAGGGCGTCGATAACTGCACGGCACAGCTCGGTGAGCGCCGTGGGCAAGACGCCATGGGCGGCGGACGACGGTCCTTTCGTCTGCCCGGCCGCATGGATCTGCCGGGTCAGGTCGTGTGCGACCTGGTTCATGTACAGCAACTGCATGGTGACCGACAGCACGACAATGCCCGGCCCGGTTCGAAGATCCGCAAGATTGGCCGCCGAGTCATCGGCATTGCCAGTGATATCCATCGCTCCCTCGTCTTTCATCAGTCTGGCTACTGGCATGGGAAAAACCCTGTCACGCGCGTCGTGTTCCCATCTTTCACCCGGCACTCCGCTTCGAGCGCAGCGAGCAATTCCTCGGCACTGTAACGCCTGCCCAGGAGTCGCGCTTGCCGCAGCACCGTCACAAAGTCTCCTGGCGTTAACGTGGTCAATCGAGCCAACCGCTCCTGCACGGACGCGGACACCATCACTGCGTCGCCCGGCTGCCGATCCGAAACGAGCGCGATCACGAACAGGGTCAGTGTCTGTTCGGCCGTCAGATAGTCGAACCGGATCTTCAAATCGAACCGCCGCAGGACGGCCGGGTCGAGGTCTTCCATCATGTTGGTGGCGCAGAAGCAGATCCCTTCAAACGCTTCCATCTGCTTCAAGAGTTCATTCACTTGGGTCACTTCCCAGGAGCGATGCGCACCGCGCCGATCACGGAGAAAACTGTCGGCCTCATCGAGCAGGATCACGGCGCCTTCGTCGACGGCCTCCCGGAACAGTCGGGCCAGATTCTGTTCGGTCCCGCCGAGCCAGCAACTCAGCAAGTCCGACGCGCGGCGCTCGATGAGGGGACGGTCAAGCTGGTCGGCCACGTAATGCGCGAACGCGGTTTTCCCGCTGCCGGGCGGACCGTCGAGACACAGTCGCCCCATCGGGCGTTTTTTGAGTCCCTCCACCACAGCCTGCAGATCATGGCCGGCATTGAGGTGCTCGAGATCGTAGCTGAGGAGCGGCTCCGGGCCGATGCGATCGAGCGGCGCGCAACCCAGCACGTCCAGACTCTGTCGGATCGCCCGCTCGACGAGTGTTTCCACCATAGTCGGATCATCGCTGCCGGCCAAGCTCGCGACCTTGGACGCCTGGGCGATCAAGGCCGGGGTCAGGTTCGGATGGCCGGCCATCCGGTCGATCCATTCCGGTCGAACCGGCAAATGGTGGAGGTTGCCCGCCAACACCGCGCGGCGCACGGACCGCGGCGGTGTTCGCACCTCCAACGCGTACGCGAACCGCCGCCGAAACGCCGGATCGATCTGCTCGATTTCGTTGCAGACCCAGAAGGCCGGGCGCGGATTGGTCTCCAAAGCCGCATTGGTCCAAGCCTTCCGGAGCCCGGATCGCCGTTTCCACCCCACAAGCGGAAGCTCGTGGTCGCAAAAGACATCTTCCACCTCATCGAAGAGGATGAGGCTCCGGTCGTTGCGCGCCAGCAGTTTCTGCGTGAAGAGATACGACCGGAAGCGGAACTGCTCGAGCTCCCTGTCTTCGCACTCGTACCCGACCTGAAAGAGCGTGGCGCGCAGGGACGCGGCCAGCGCCTTGACGAGTTCCGTTTTGCCCGTGCCGCTCTCGCCGTACACCAGGATATTGATGCCCGTAGTCGGGTGCTCGAGGACCTGGCCCAGCAGGCGGTGCAGCACCTCGATATGGTCGCGAAGGTGAGGAAATTCCTCCAGCCGATGGCGCGGGTCCGGTGCCACCTCGCAATAGCGACGAAACGGCGCCGCCCCGCCCTCCGGATCTTCCAGCAGGCCGGTGCCCAACCCCTCCAACAGATCCAGCATCTCCGCGACATCGGGTTCCGTCCGATCCACACGCAAGAGACCGGACGAGCAGAGTGCGCTGTCCCCGCGCAGCATTCGGCCGATCTCTTTGCGCTCCTTTCCGAGCACGATCGCCAGCACCTCGTCCAACGACCACAGGTTCTGCTTCCGCGTCGCTTCCAGAAGGTCGCTGAGCACCGGACAGGCTTGCACCAAGACCGCGAAGGCGAGCAGCTCCTGCTCGGCTTGAGAGAGGCCGACCATTTCGGCAAGCTGATGGAGCTGTCGCGCGAGAGGCGTCCGCCCGGACACCGAACGCCGTTCCACCCTTTCGAGTCGATACTGAATCGCTCGTCTGGCTTCAACGCTGGCCGGACTCTTCAGATAGGCTTGCGGCAAACCGGTGAGCTTCTGGAGGGCGGATTCCTGCTCGCACTCGATCTCCGTGCGACGACCTGCGGCAAGCAGACGGAGAATCCATCGGGCAACCAGGTCACGGTACTCCGCCGGGACCGGCGCAGTAGACATGCTCCTCGATCGATGGAGTCGCTTCAGGAGACGACGCGACGACAGAAAAGCTTCGGATTTCCAGTGGCGCATGTGCAGACCTCCTCGTGATGATCCTCCTGCATAAAAACGTGTTCGTGCTTGTCAAACTAGCCGATTCGCGCGACAACATACGTCGTCAAGCGGCCATTTTCCCCGCTGGGATGGGTTACACCTTGAGGATGCGATGAGGCGTGCCGCTGAGACTGTGTTTCGTCAGTGGGTCATGCTCCGCTTGATTCCGCGGTCACCCCGGTCGGTCGGAACACGGGACATCAGGAATCGTCTGGCGGAGGAGGGCTTTGCCGTTGACTTACGGACGATCCAACGCGACCTGGGTAAACTTTCGGAGATTTTTCCGCTCACCAGCGAGGCCGACGGCAAGGCCTTGCGATGGTCTTGGATGTCCGAGGCAGCTTCCTTGGACATCCCCGGTATGGACCCCCCGACGGCGTTAGCCTTCCAGTTGGCGGCGGTGTATGTGACACCCCTCCTGCCGCCCACGACATTGCGCCATCTGAACCCGTACTTCCAACGGGCCCGCGACGTGCTCGCGAGCACGCGCGGGGGGAACATCAGCTTATGGCCGGACAAGGTCTGCGCCATTGTGCGCGGGCCGGTCCTGCAGGCTCCGGCAATCGTCCCATCGGTTCAGGAGGCTGTCTATCAAGCCCTGCTGATCGACCGGCAACTCATCGTTGCCTATCGCCGCAAGGCCGCCGACCGACCGAAAACCTACCCGGTCCATCCGCTCGGTCTCGTCTTCCGGGATGGAGTGGTCTATCTGGTCTGCACCGTGAAACGGTATGCCGACATCCGGCACCTGGCCCTGCACCGAATGACCTCGGCCATGTTGCGCAACGAGCCGGCCCGCCGCCCGGAAGGATTTTCGCTGAGCCGTTACGTGAAAGATGAGCAGTTCTTTTCCTATCCCGTGCAGGGCCGATCCATCCGAGCGGAGGTCCTCTTCGAGCGGGAGGCGGCTGTGCACTTGGCCGAACGGCCCCTCTCACGAGACCAACAGCTCATTCCTCAGAAAGATGGACGAGTCCTGCTGCGCGCGACCGTGCGCGACACATTGGAACTCCGATGGTGGGTGCAGGGATTCGGCGATCAGGTCGAGGTCCTTGCGCCGGCGTCCTGGCGAGCGGAGTTCGCTGCCATGGCCCATCGCCTTGCGAACCGGTACGGCGCTAGACCGCAGAACGACAAAACGGCGAGGCGACGGTCTGCCTGAGCTGAACGGACCGGCACCCCTGACATCTTCTCTGCTGTTCCGGTAACCCTTACCATACGGCGGTTTCACCCTCAGATGTTGGGTTGATTTCGCGCAGAGAATCGCGTATCCCTCTGCAAAACACGTTGCCTGGTTGCACTTCTCATCTGCCGAGATTCACACCATGAACAACTTCGGCGAGAAGGTCAGTTTCATCTGGGGCGTGGCGGACCTCATCCGCGACACGTTCAAGCGCGGCAAGTATCAGGACGTGATCCTGCCCTTCACGGTCCTGCGGCGCATAGACTGCGTGCTGGCGCCCACCAAGGAGAAAGTCCTCCAAGTCAACGCCAAGCTCAAGGGTAAGCTCGAAAACGTCGTTCCGCAGCTCTGCAAAGCGTCCGGTTACGCCTTCTACAACACGTCGAAGTACGACTTCGAAAGCCTGTTGCACGATCACGTGCACCTCGGCGCCAACCTTCGCCACTACATCAACAACTTCTCTCCGAACATGAAGGAAGTGCTGGAGAAGTTCGACTTCGACAACACGATCAAGAAGCTCGATGAGGCCGGCCTGCTCTTTCAGGTCATGGAGCGGTTCAAGACGATTGACTTGCATCCCAACACGGTCTCGAACCATGAGATGGGCTCCATCTTCGAGGAGCTCATTCGGAAGTTCAACGAAGCGCTGGACGATCCACCCGTTGCTATTACAGAGCAACGGGTACCCGGGCGAGCACTTCACGCCGCGAGAGGTCATCCGACTCATGGTGAACCTGCTGCTGGCTCAGGATAAAGAGGCCCTTGCCAAGAACCATATCGTCCGCACCATTGCCGATCCCTGCTGCGGGTCGGGCGGCATGCTGACCATCGCGAAAGAGCGGATTCTGGAGATCAACCCCCATGCCGACGTGTACCTCTTCGGCCAGGAAGTGAACCCGGAAACCTGGGCTGTCTCAAAGTCAGACGTGCTCATGACCAGCCCGGACGGGCGGGATGCCGAAAGCATCGCGTTCGGCAGCGTGTTGTCCGACGACAAGCACGCTAGCAAGCGGTTCGATTATCTCTTGGCCAATCCGCCCTACGGCAAGGACTGGAAGCGGGACGAGGAAGCCGTCGAGGCGGAACACGAGCGCGGCCATGCCGGCCGCTTCGGAGCCGGGCTCCCCCGCATCAGCGATGGGCAATTGCTCTTTCTTCAGCACATGCTCGGGCGAAAGAAAGACCCGAAAGACGGCGGCAGCCGGGTGGCCATCATCATGAACGGCTCGCCGCTGTTCACCGGCGACGCGGGAAGCGGCGAGAGCGAAATCCGCCGCTGGATTCTGGAGAACGACTGGCTCGAAGCGATCATCGCCATGCCGGAGCAGCTCTTCTACAACACGGGCATCGCCACCTACGTGTGGGTGCTCACGAACAGGCAAGAGAAGAAGCGCAGGGGGAAAGTGCAGCTCATCAATGCCTCAAGCTTTTGGGTCCCCATGCGCAGAAGCTTGGGCGACAAGCGGCGGGAAATTTCGGTCGAGCAGATTCAGCAGATCACCGACCTGTTCACGGCGTTCAAAGAAGGCGAGCACTGCAAAATCTTCGACACGACCGACTTCGGCTACCGCAAGATTACCGTCGAGCGCCCGTTGCGGCTCAATTTCCAGGCCGGCCCAGAACGCATGGCCAGATTGAAAGAGGAAACGGCCTTCAAGAATTTGGCGGTCAGTAAGAAGAAGCAGGCGAAGGAGAAGGCCAAGGAGGAAGAGGAAGGTCGAAAAAAAACAAGAAGCCATCGAGGCCATGCTGAAGCTCCTTCCGTCCACCCTCTTCAAAGACCGAGCGCGGTTCACCCAAGAACTCGACAAAGCCCAGGAGAAAGCGGACCTCAAGCTCACCAAGTCGTTGCGCGAGGCGATTGTGAACGCCCTGTCCGAGCGCGACGAGACGGCCGAGATCTGCCGCGATGAGGCGGGCAATCCCGAGCCCGATCCGGAACTGCGCGACACCGAAAACGTGCCCCTCAAGGAAGACATCCAGGTCTACTTTGACCGGGAAGTAAAGCCGCACGTGCCGGACGCCTGGATCAACCGGGCCATCGTGGACCCCAAGGATGGAAGAGTCGGCAAGGTCGGCTACGAGATCAATTTCAACCGGTATTTCTACCAGTACCAGCCGCCCCGGCCGTTGGAGGCCATCGAGGCGGAGCTCAAGGCACTGGAGCAGGACATCGTGAAGATGTTGCGCGAGGTCACTGAATAGCGGTTGCAGACCAGAAGTCAGGATGCTAGCATTTTGCAAGCGCGACCCGTTAAAGCGGGCAGGAGGCGGATAGATGGCACAGGTTCTTGTTCGGAATCTGGACGACAAAGTCGTGGCTCGGCTCAAAAAGAGAGCCGAGAGACGAGGGCGTTCGCTTCAAGCGGAAGTCAAGACCATCCTTGAGGAAGCCGCCAAAGAAGAACCTGGGGACTTCTGGGAAGCGGCCGATCGGATACGGGAACGACTGAAACGATCCGGCAGGAAGTTCAGCGATAGCGCCGCCTTGATCCGTGAGGACCGTGACCGGTGACGGCCTACGTGATCGACGCGAGCGTCATCCTCAAATGGTTCGTTCCGGAGGAGCACAGCGAACCGGCCTTGCGGCTTCAGCACACCGACGCCCGTCTGCACGTCCCTGCCTTTCTTACGCTGGAGATCGGCAACGTCTTGGCGAAAAAGCGTCGCCGTGGCGAACTGACGGCGCCGGACGCCGAGGACATCTGGCGCGCATTCCGACGGGCGCCGGTCCGCCGGCACGCCGATGAGCCGTTGGTTTTTGCCGCCTTCGACCTCGCTCACCTGACGAAACAGAGTGTGTACGACAGCTTGTACCTGGCCCTGGCCATGAAGCTGGACCTGCCGTTTCTAACGGCCGATCGAAAGTTCTACCAGGCGCTCCAGCACGGCGAGTACCGCAGCCGGCTTCGCTGGATCGAGGATCTGCCATGAAATGGAAGCCCTATCCCGCCTACAAGGACTCCGGTATCGAGTGGCTGGGGAAGATTCCGACGAACTGGGAGACGAAACGGCTGAAGCGGTTATTTCGAGTTGTCAACGGCTCCACTCCAAAGAGCGGCGAGTCTGACTATTGGGACGGTGATATTCCGTGGGTGACTCCCGACGATCTTGGGGAGTTGGTTGTGCCTGAGCTATCGCGTCCGACACGTTACATCACAAGAAAAGGGTACGAGAGTTGCGGGACGACCCTGGTGCCGGAAGGAAGTCTTGTGCTTTCGACAAGAGCGCCCATTGGGCATCTCGCTATTGCCGGCGTACCCCTTTGCACGAACCAAGGCTGCCGGTCCTTGGTGTTCAGCAGACGACAGAGTGAGAGGTACTATTACTATCAGGTTCTCGCGGCCCGGCGCGAGCTAGAGTCCCTAGGAGACGGGAGCACGTTCAAGGAATTGGCCAAGGAGAGTCTGGAATCCGTGCTTCTCTTGGAGCCACCGCCTGATGAGCAACGCGCCATCGCAGCCTTCCTCGACCGGGAGACGGCGAAGATTGATGCGCTGGTGGCGAAGAAGGAGCGGCTGATCGAGTTGCTGCAAGAGAAGCGCGCCGCCCTCATCACCCACGCCGTCACCAAAGGCCTCGACCCAACCGTGCCGATGAAAGATTCCGGCGTCGAATGGCTGGGCCGGATCCCGGCGCATTGGGAGATCAAGAGGAACAAGGTTCTCTTTCGCGAAATTGATCATAGATCCCTCGAAGGGGAAGAAGAGCTTCTCACCGTTTCCCATATAACAGGAGTAACAAAGCGATCCGAAAAAGAAGTTTACATGATCGAAGCCGAGTCTCACGAAGGATACAAGCTCTGCGAGCGAGATGATCTTGCCATCAATACAATGTGGGCTTGGATGGGAGCGCTGGGCATTGCAGGCGAGCCAGGAATGGTGAGCCCCTCGTATAACATCTATCGGCTCAAAGACCGGGCATTACTGCCACGATACTATGACTACCTGTGCCGAATTCCAGCCCATGTGTCCGAACTCACGCGCTTTTCGAAGGGAGTTTGGAAATCTCGCCTCCGCCTTTACCCCGAAGAATTCTTCGAGATTATTACGCCAGTTCCAAAACCCAAAGAGCAACAGGCCATTGCAGAAATGTTGGACCGCGAGACCGCCAAGCTCGACGCCCTCATCGCCAAGGTCCGTGAGGGCATCGAGAAGCTGAAGGAGTACCGCACCGCCCTCATCTCCGTGGCCGTGACGGGGAAGATTGATGTGCGAGAGGAAGCCGCGTGAATCGCGTCGTCGTGAAGCCTGAGTTGCTGCGTTGGGCGCGCGAGCGCGCCGGGCGCCGCGCCGAAAATCTCAGCGGGAAGTTTCCGAAGCTCCCTGCCTGGGAAGCGGGCGAGGTGCGACCGACACTGAAACAACTCGAGCAGTTCGCGAGAACGGTTCACGTCCCGGTCGGCTACCTTTTCCTGCGCGAGCCGCCCGTTGAGCGCGTGCCCATCCCGGACTTCCGCACTATTGCTGACACGCTCACTGGCCGCCCAAGCCCTGACCTGCTGGACACTATTTACCTGTGCCAACGCCGACAGGCGTGGTACCGCGACTGGGCACGTTCGATGGGCGAGGAGCCGCGCGCCTTCGTCGGTTCGGCTCGGCTTACTATGCCGATCGAGGAGACGGCCGCGACGATGCGGCGCGCGCTGGGGTTCGACCTTGATGCCCGTCGCGAGTGCTCCACGTGGACGGAGGCGTTGCGCCAGTTCATCGCTCAGGCCGACGACCTCGGCGTGTTGGTAATGGTGAGCGGGGTCGTCGGCAGCAATAACCACCGGAGGCTTGACCCCGAGGAGTTTCGCGGCTTCGCGCTCGCGGATGATCTTGCGCCGCTGGTCTTCATCAACGGCGCCGACACCAAGGCTGCGCAGATGTTCACCCTCGCGCATGAGCTGGCGCACGTGTGGCTCGGCGAATCGGCACTCACGGACGTGACGCCGGGTTCCACGCCCACGCAGCGGATCGAGTCCTGGTGCAACCGCGTGGCCGCGGAGCTACTGGTGCCCCTGGCTGTGCTGCGCGAGGAACTGCCTCGAGGTGATGTACTCATCGAGGTTCCGCGCCTCGCCAGGCATTTCAAGGTCAGCACGCTGGTCATCTTGCGACGCCTGCTCGATGCGCGACGGCTCACACGCGAAGCCTTCGAGACAGCCTATGATGAGGAGCTTGCCCGTCTCCGCGAGATGCCCAAGACAAGCGGGGGCGACTTTTATCTGACTCAGGCGGCTCGCCTGAGCCGTCGCTTCGCCCGCGCGCTCGTGGCGAGCACATTGGAAGGGCAGACGCTGTACCGCGATGCGTTCCGCATGCTCGGCATCGCCAGAGAAACGACATTTCGCGAGCTGGGCGCGAGCCTTGGGTATCCCATCTGATGGTTTATCTCCTCGACGCCAACGTCTTTATCGAGGCGAAGCGCCGCCATTACGGGATGGACTTTTGCCCCGCTTTCTGGGACTGGCTCGTCGAGCAGAATGCCGCGGAGCGCGTGTTCAGCATCGAGAAGGTTGGCGATGAACTAGCCGCGGGGAGCGATGAGCTGGCGGACTGGGCTGCCGCCCGTGGTGACACGTTCTTCCTGCGCCCTGATGAGGCGATGCTCGAGAGCCTCGCACGCGTAAGCGAGTGGGTCAATAATCAGCAGTATCGCCCGGCAGCCGTCACTTCGTTCCTTCAGGATTCGGACTATTACCTTGTCGCGCACGCGCATGCCCATGGTCACATTGTCGTGACCCATGAGGTGCCGAGCGACGGCGTGCGACAGGTCAAGATTCCAAACGTGTGTATCGGCATGAACACGAAGTGCATGACACCATTCGAAATGCTGCGGCGGGAGCGCGCACGATTTGTACTCGGCGGAGAACGGCGCTCCCGATGAGCGAGCGGCATCGGGTCAAGGTCCGCGAGGGGATCGAGAAACTCAAGGAATACCGCACTGCCCTCATCTCCGCCGCCGTCACCGGCAAAATCGACGTTCGGGAAGTCGTCCAATCATGATGATCGCCATCAGACAGAGTGACCGCACTCCACTTTCGTTAACCTGCCCGGGACGCTGATGATCGGCGTCGGCATCACTACCATCATCATGATCATCATGCTGATGCTGCAACTCATACCAACGGGATAAAAATGTCTGCACTTATCGAAAAGTGACGGTGTTTTTATCCATCCCGCGCATCCCTCTCTGAATATCCCCAGCCCTCTGTTTGGCCCTCCCCAAGCCCGGGAAAAATCCTTGACCTCCCCCCTCGGGACGCTGTTACAAAATGTCGGTACTTAACAACAAATGCCGACGATTTATAACAGTGGCGAAGAAATCAAAAACCCAACAGGTCCTCGACATCGCGCGGCAACTGAAAGTGATTCGGACGCGCGACCTCACCCGCCGCGGGATTCCGCCGATCTATCTGCGGCGGCTCTATCAGCGCGGCCTGCTTCAGCAATTCTCGCGCGGTCTGTACGTGCTCCCCGAAGGCGACCAGACCGAGCATTACCATCTCGCGCAGGCCTGCAAACGCGTGCCGCAGGGGGTGGTCTGCCTGCTGTCCGCCCTGCGTTTTCACGGTCTGACGACCCAGGCTCCTTTTGAAACCTGGCTGGCCATTGATCAAAAAAGCCGCGCTCCCAAGAAAGGATATCCTCCCATTCGAATCGTGCGCATGTCGGGGATCACACTGAAAGCAGGCGTGGAGCAGCACACCATCGAAAACGTGCCTGTCCGGGTGTTCGGCCAGGCCAAAACCGTCGCCGACTGTTTCAAATTCCGCAACAAGATCGGTCTGGATGTGGCCCTGGAGGCGCTGCGGGACTACCGACGCAAGCACCGGGGTGGCATGGATGAGCTCTGGCGCTATGCCAAGGTCTGCCGGGTGACCGCCGTGATGCGTCCGTATCTGGAGGCTACGGCGTGACTCGGAACTCGCTCAAGGACGTTGCGGCCTCGGTGCGCCAGCGGCTGTTGAACCTCTCGCGCGAACGCGGTGAGGATTTTCAACTGACACTCATTTATTATGCGTTGGAGCGCCTGCTGTACCGGTTGAGCCGTTCGGCTGCGCGCGAGCGATTCGTCCTGAAGGGCGCGATGCTGTTTTCCGTGTGGAGCGGCGCGCCGCACCGGGCGACGCGCGATCTCGACCTTCTCGGGAAAGGTCCCAATGACGTCGGCGTGCTCGTGAAAGATTTCCAGGAAATCTGTTGGACGCCCGTCGAGGACGATGGGCTCAAGTTCCTTGCCGAATCCGTTACCGGGGAGGAGATTCGCGACGGGAAGGAATATGAAGGCGTCCGTCTCTCCTTCGAGGCGCGGCTGGGAGTGGCCCGCATTCCGATCCAAGTGGATATCGGGTTTGGCGATGTGGTCCTGCCGAAGCCTGTCTCTTTGGAGTATCCCACGCTCCTCGATTTTCCAGCGCCCCGTCTGTTGGCGTACCCGCGCGAGACCGTGATCGCGGAGAGGTTCCAGTCCATGGTCGAGCTGGGCATCGCGAACAGCCGCACGAAGGATTTCTTCGATCTCTGGTCCCTGCCAGGCAGTTCAAGTTTGATGGATCTGATCTCTCTTACGCCATCCGTGGCACCTTTGCGCGCTGACGGACACCGCTGCCGACCGTTTCTCCCCTGTGCCCGACGGAAGATTTTTGGAGCAATAAGGACAAGCAGGCGCAATGGAAGGGCTTCCTGAAGCGGGCTGGCCAGGACTTGCAGGGCGTCTCATTGAAAGACGTGATCGGTTTCTTGCAGGACTTTCTCATGCCGCCGACCGTTGCTGCTGCGAAGGGAGCCCCGTTCGAACAGCATTGGCCGGCCGGCGGGCCGTGGGGGCCGAACAAGAAGGGAAGGCCCGCCTGATGGTGGACATCTCCGAAAAGAACTTCGAAGCCACCATCGAGCGCGTGCTGCTCAAAGGCACCGCGCCTTCTTCGACAGGCGGGGAGGGGTATGCCGGTCTTCCCGGCGCGTGGTACGAGAACGCGCCGGGCGGCTATCGCCGGATTGAGCCCGAGGAGTATGACCGCGCGCTGTGCCTGATTCCGGAAAGCGTCCTTCATTTCATCTACGCGAGCCAGCCGAAGGAATGGGACAAATTCACGAAGCAGCATGGCGCCGAAGCCAAGGACCGACTGCTGAAACGGCTTGCGTCCGAGGTCAAGACGCGCGGGACGTTGGAGGTGCTACGGAAGGGCATCAAGTCGGACGGCTGCTCGTTCCGCCTGGCCTATTTCCGTCCGTCGAGTGGGCTCAATGAAGAGGTCGAGAAGTTGTACAAGGCCAATCTCTTTGCCGTCGCCCGCCAGATCAAATACAGCGAAAAGAACGACAAGAGCCTCGATCTCGTTCTGTTCCTGAACGGCCTGCCGATCTTCACCGCCGAGTTGAAGAATCCGCTCACCGGACAGAACCTCCAAGATGCGATCCGGCAGTATCAGCACACCCGCGATCCGAAGGAGCCCCTCTTCGCCTTCGGGCGCTGCCTGGCGCACTTCGCGGTTGATCCGGATCTGGTGTATGTGACCACTCACCTGCAGGGCGTCAGGACGCGATTCCTACCGTTCAATCAGGGCCGGTACGGCGGCGCGGGGAATCCGCCCGTGGCGAGCGGGTTTGCCACGTCTTACCTCTGGGAGCGGATCTGGGCTCGGGATAGCGTCCTGAACCTGATCCAGCATTTTGTTCAGGTTGTCGAGGAGGAGGACGACAAGGGTCGCAAGACGGGCGAGCGGTCGCTGATTTTCCCGCGCTACCATCAGCTTGAGACAGTTCGCAATTTAATGCGGGAGGCGAAACAATCGGGTCCCGGCCATCGGTATCTGATCCAGCACAGCGCCGGCAGCGGCAATAGTAACTCGATCGCTTGGCTGGCGCACCAGCTCAGCATTCTTCATGACGCATCGGATCGCCGGGTCTTCGACTCCATTATCGTCATCACGGATCGGCGCGTCCTCGACCGCCAGCTTCAACGGACCGTTCGGCAGTTTGAGCAAACGGCCGGTGTGGTGGAGAATATTGACACGACCGCGCGGCAGCTCAAGCAGGCGCTGGAAGACGGCAAGACGATCATCGTCACGACCCTCCAGAAGTTTCCGGTCATCGCCCATCAAATGGGCGCGCTTCCCGGCAAGCGTTTCGCGGTGATTATCGACGAGGCCCATTCTTCGCAGACCGGGGAGAGCACCAAGAGCCTGAAACTCGTTCTCGCCGCTGGGAGCCTGGAAGTCGCCGAGGAAGAAGACCAAGAGGAAGGGGAGGACCTTGAGGATCGGATCATCGGAGAGGTCAAGAAGCGTGGACAACTGCCTCATGTCAGCTACTTTGCCTTTACGGCGACGCCGAAACCGAAGACGCTCGAGCTGTTCGGCTCGAAGCAGCCTGATGGGCGGTTCGCGCCCTTCAGCCTCTACACCATGCGGCAGGCGATCGAGGAGGGGTTTATCCTGGATGTGCTCGAAAACTACACGACTTATAAGGCCTACTGGAACCTACTCAAGACCGTTGCCGAGGATCCCCGTTACGACCGACACAAGGCCAACTATCTTCTGAAGTCATTCGTGGATCTCCACCCCCACGCGATCGAAAAGAAGGTCGCCATCATGGTGGAGCACTTTGTCGGCCAGGTGGCCCACCGGATCGACGGCAAGGCCAAAGCGATGATCGTGACGCGCTCGCGCCTGCACGCCGTGCGCTACAAGCAAGCCGTGGATCGTTATCTCAAAGAAAAGGGCTACGGGTTCAAGGCGCTTGTGGCGTTTTCAGGGACAGTCCGTGACGGCGGCGCTGATTACACCGAAGCGAGCATGAACGGCTTTCCGGAGGCCCAGACGGCTGAAACGTTCAAGCACGACGAATACCGAATCATGATCGTGGCCTACAAATTCCAGACCGGCTTCGATCAGCCGTTGCTGCACACGATGTACGTGGATAAGAAACTCGGCGGCGTCAATGCCGTGCAGACGCTCGCGCGGCTGAATCGGGTGGCCCCTGGGAAAGAGGAGACATTTGTGCTGGACTTCGTCAACGAGGCGGATGACATCCAAAAGGCTTTTGAGCCCTATTACGATCGGACGCTCTTGAAGGAAGGCACCGACCCGAACATTCTCTACGATCTACAGACCCGTCTGGCCGATTTTCATTTCTACACCACGGACGAGGTCAACCGGTTCGCGATGGTTTACTTCGATCCGAAGGGCACGCAGGATCGTTTGCACGCAGCATTGCAGCCGGCTGTCGATCGGTATCTGGCTGCCAGCGACGAGGAGCGGGTGCCGTTTCGAGGGCAGCTCAACGACTTTGTCAGTCTGTATGCCTTCCTCTCCCAGATCATCACGTTCGCGGACGCCGAACTGGAAAAGCTGTATGTCTTCGGCCGCTTGCTCCTCCGCAAGCTACCGGTGACTCGAGAACGACTCCCGGTCGAGATTCAGCAACAGATCGATGTGGAATCGTATCGGGTTCAACAGACCGGCAGCGGCGGCATCAGGCTCAAGCGGGGAACGGCCGAGCTTGAACCGATCAAGGCCAAAGATGTCGAGATGCCGCTGGCCGACGAGCTCGAGGCCCTCTCGCAGATCATTCGTGAACTGAACGAGCGATTTGGAACCAATTTCACCGAGAAAGACAGGGTCTTCATCGAGCAGCTTGAGGCCAAGCTTTCCGGAAACGAAGCCTTGGCCAAGGCTGTCGAAGTGAACACGCCGGATAATGCAAGGTTGACATTCGACCACATCGTGAACGACAAGCTTCAGGAAATGATCGACACGAATTTCAAGTTCTACAAACAGATCACCGACGATCCGGATTTTGCGAAAACCTTTCTGGACTGGCTCTTCGCTCGGTATCTGAAGAAAGCTCGGTAGTCCGGTAGGCTCCCGCAGAGAACCCTGTTCGACGGCCTCCACCCTTTCGGGGACGAACCGAATGTCCCGGCTTACACTGGCCAGCACCGTCGCTGCGGGTCTCGCAGTCCTGTCGCTATCCGCCTGCGGAGGTGGGGACTGTGGTGCACTTAGAACGAAACACCGGCTGTTCCATTACGGGAGGGTATGTCTACCAAGGGCAAGCCATTCCAAACCTTCAAGGCACCTATTTCTATGCCGACTTTTGGCCGGCTTTATGCGCAGCTTTCGATTTGTGAACGGACAGGTCACTGGGCATGCCGATTGGATAGCGCTTCGACCAACTGGCAACATCGCGAGCTTCGGGAAAGACACGGCAAGTGAGCTGTATGTCATGACCATTCAGGGCGGACTCTTCCGCATTGTTCCCAACTGAGACTGGATAACGATATGCCCTGACCCGGAGACATCCGGAAGCCGTGCCGTCGAGTTTCCTGCCCCGTCAAAGCGTCAGTATCCATCCTTGAGTGGGGCTTGCGTGGGACTGTCGAGTTCCTGTAACGTCGGGGTCTGTCGTTGTCATACCTTGCTCCATTCAGGCTGCACCCTGTCAAGAAGCCACCCTGTATGCTGGCCAAGCGGTCCCCGGTGCGGGACTTCGAAAATCCGGTTGGCCCCTCGGCGGACTCTCCTGGATCGACGGCTCGGAACCGTCACCATCTACCCCTATCCGCTGCCAACTCTGTACGTATTGCTTCCGATCATTTCTCGGCCGGCCCAGCCCAAACCCCGGCGGAGCTACGAGCGAGTGGCTGTCCAGTATCCGGTCGGGTTCCAATCGAGTTTCATGCGCTCATCGAAAAGCCTGAGGTACCCAGGCACGATCACCAACCTGTCCATTAGGGGTTGTTGCATTCGGAGCGCCACCCCGATTCCCAAAGGGGTGAGCCTGCGGCTCGAGTTCCAGCCGTCGCCGTATAACCTGCCGATCACCATTGATGGCGCGGTCATGCGCTTGCGGGCGGGAAACGCGATTGGACTCCGCTTTGTGACGGTCTATCGGGACGAAGAGCGCCGCCTGAGGCAGTTGCTCGAACCCCAGCTTTCTGGCTCCCGCCTCGACGAGCGCCAGCGCTGATCTGTCACTGCGGGCGCCCATCCACCGATCTTCCGTATTACTCCTGTCTCAGCACGGCCAGTGGGCGCCGGCCGAGGATGCGGAAGGTTGCGAGGAAACCGACCGTCACGTTGAGGGCGACGGTCAAGAGGAAGCCGACCGTCAGGACACCAGGCTGGAAAGACCACGGTAGGTCTAGGATGAAATACAGCACGGCCCACGAAAGCGCGCTGGCCAAGGCGATGCCGATCACGCCCGCGATCGCACCGAGAAGCGCATACTCCGTCGCGAACGACCGGGCAATGAGACCGCGTGTCGCTCCCAGGGCTTTGAGGATGACTGACTCATACAGGCGCCGATACCGGGTCGCTGCCAGCGCCGCTGCCATCACCAGCGCGCCGGCCAGGATGCAAAACGCCGCCACGGCCCGGATGGCCAGGGAAAGACGATCCAGGAGACGGGCGAAACTGTCCAGCACGTCGCCGATATTGATAGCTGTGACATTGGGAAAGGCGGCCACCACGGCCTGCTGCAACGGGATTTCGTCTTGTGGCGGCACGCGGGCCGTGGCGACGTAGGTAACCGGCACTCCCTCGAGCGAGCCAGGTGACAGGATCATGTAGAAATTGGTCGAGAAGTTTCCCCAATCGACTTTCCGAATGCTGCTCACCTCCGCCGAGACCGTTGCCCCCTGAATCTCAAACTCCACGACCGAGCCCACATCCAGCCCGAGGTTCCGCGCCGCTTCTTCCTCCACCGACACCAGCGTTTTGCTGGACACTTGGCCCGGTTTCCACCACTTGCCTTTGACGACCTCGTTGTCTTTAGGTAATTGATCCAGAAACGTGAGCACGTATTCGCGGGTGAAGTACCAACTCTTGCGCTTGTCCCGGGGCTTGTCCCGCTCCTCCTCGCCGCCTTCCTCGATCTTTACCGGTCGTCCGTTGATCGCAGCCAAGCGGGAGCGCACCAGCGGCGTGAGCTGCGGGTTGAGGTCACCGGTTCGTTCATGCAGCAATCGGACGAATCCGTCAGCCTGGTCAGGCTGAATGTCGATGAAAAAGAACGTCGGGGCGTCCTCCGGCCGATTCTCTCCGAGTTGTCGGATCAGCGAACGCTCCAACAGCCCGACCGCCATGATGACCATCACGCCGATGCCGACCGAAACCACGATACCGGTCGCATGGGAACCGGGCCGATAGAGATTGCCGATGCCGTAGCGCACTGCGAGAGATCGAGGCGTCGGCACCCAACGGATCGCATGGACCAGCGCCGCAGCCGCCAGCGACAACAGGACAATCGCCAAAACCAACGCGCCCAAAAATACCAGTCCGACCTTCCACGAGCCGGCCTGCCACATGGAGAGCCCGGCCAGCCCGGCTGCGATGGAGATCGCGGTGATCGCTCGCACTGGATCGTCCGCACCGACTCTCCATCGCCAGTGTTTCCACTGGTGCGCCGCACCAGCGAGTGGAGCGCCTTCGGACCCTGCGACCTCGCGCCGGAGAATCAGCGCGGGCCGGATCTCGCGGATGCCGAGCAGCGGCCAAACGCTGAACAATACCGTCGTCAGGAGCCCCAGACTCATCCCGTTGAAGAGCGGCAGCCAGGAGGACCTCGAAAGCTCGGACGAAAACGCGATCTGCTCCAGCACGTTGGTGGCGAACAGTCCGGCGATGAAATCTGGAAGCAGATCTTGGAGCGCAACACCCAGTCCCGCGCCAGTCACGCTCCCCAATACGCCCAGAAACGCGGCCTGCCCGAGGTAGGTCTTCACCACGGTGGCGGAGTCGGCGCCTAACGTTTTCAGAATCGCAATCGTTTGCAGTTTTTCCCGGAGAAACGCTTGCACGGACGTGGCGACGCTGATCCCACCCACGAACAGAGCGGTCAACCCGACCAAGCCCAGATACCGGGCGAGTTGTTCCAAGAATTGCTTGAGCTGCGGCTGCGCCTCGCGGTAGCTGGACACCCTAACCATTTCTCCCGCCAGCCGTCCCCGCAACTCGTCGAGCAGAGGCGGGATTGGCATCTCGGGCGGCACCTTCAGCAAATAGCGTTCGCGGACGCGGCTTCCCGGTTTGACCAGTTCCGCCGCCGCCAACCCTTCGCGCGAGATCATCACACGGGGGCCAAGACTGAAGGCGTTGACTATCCGATCCGGTTCCTTCCGAATCACTCCGGCGACGAGGAACGTCGCCTGTCCGATCTTCAGATGGTCTCCAACCGAGAGGCCCATTCGGATCAGCAACGATTCCTGCACGAGGGCCCCATAACAAAACGGCGCCGCGCAGCCGGTCCTGATCGACATGAGCAGGCTCGACAGCGGTCGATCCGGGTCCGCCTTCACTGTTCCGTAGAGCGGATAGCCAGGTTCCACGGCCTTCAACTCGACGAGTTGCGTCGTTGGGCCGGATCGGGCCTGGCCGTCGTTCACCGCCGCCGCCATTGCGACCAATTCGCTCACATGGGTCATGAGGATGCCGCGCGACGCAAGCGAGCGAAGGACCCGCTCCCCGGCTTCGCTCATGGGCCTCGACGTCCGCACTTCCAGATCGCCGCCGAGCAGCCCTCGGGCCTCGCGCGTAACGGCCCGCTCGACGTTCGCGGCGAACAGCCCCACACTGACTAGGGCGCTCACACCGAGCGCGATGCAGACGAAGAAATAGAAAAAATGCCGCCAGGCGGCCCGCGTCTCGCGCCAGGCCATCTTCACCGCGAAGGAGGTCACGACTCCCTCTCCACTGTTCCTCCCGACGGGGCGATGAGACGATCGGACTCGATTCGGCCATCGCGCAGGCCGACAATGCGCTCCATGTAGGACGCGAGCATCGGATCGTGGGTGACAAAGACAAGAGTGGCACCGTGGTCTCGGTGCAACCCTAACAACAGATCGATAACCTGCTGGCCCGCCGCCGAGTCGAGGTTGCCGGTGGGTTCATCGGCGAGCAGGATGGGCGGTCGGCAGGCGAAGGCTCTCGCCACCGCTACCCGCTGCTGCTCGCCGCCGGACAGTTGCGCCGGATAATGAGACTGACGCTCTTCCAGCCCGACGGCCGCCAGCAATTCCGCGGCCCGCTTCTTCGCCTGGGCGTCTCCGTTCAACTCGAGGGGCACCGCAACGTTTTCCAGCGCCGTTAAGGTTGGGATTAGATGAAAGGACTGAAAGATGTACCCGATCTTTTCGCGCCGGAAGCGAGCCATCGCGCGCTCCGACATCGAGGTGATCTCCCGACCATCGAGGCGGATCGAGCCAGCCGTCGGCCGGTCCAACCCGGCGATCAGTCCCAGCAAGGTGGACTTCCCGCTGCCAGACGGCCCGATAATTGCGACCCGTTGCTTGTCTGGAATGTCAAGGGTGATGTCGTCGAGGATGGTTACTGAGCGGCCTCCGGCGGAGAGCCGCATGGTGAGGCGACTGATCGAGATCATTCCTGGCGCTTTCGTCTCCGATGACGTGGCACTGGTTTCGGCACGAATCTATTATACTGTATGACGATGTGCCGCTCCGCAGGTCTCCGCTTTCTTCAGCACCATGTTGTCGCCGCATTGGGCTATCTGCTCGCCGGCGTCGTGTTGTTCAGCTGCGACCAGAGGCCGGAGCCGCCTTCGGTTTCTCCGGATTCTCCGTCCAGCCTCGCTCGCGACAGGTTGCCCGAACAGTCTGAAACGGCCGGTGCCGATCAGCCGGGACATGCCCGCCATCCGAGCGCGGATGACCGGCCTCGCATTGTGGCGTTTGGAGACAGTCTCACTGCTGGCCTCGGTGTGGCACCCGAGGACTCCTATCCTTCCCACTTGCAACGGCGGCTCGATGCGGCCGGCTACCGGTATCGCGTCATCAACGCGGGGGTGAGCGGAGAAACGACTGCGGGAGGGCTCCGTCGCGTCTCCTGGATTTTGAACAGCAGACCCAGTCTCGTGATCCTTGAATTGGGCGGCAATGACGGATTGCGCGGGTTGAACGTGGATGAGACGCAGTCGAACCTGGAGCAGATCATAAGACGCCTGCTAGCGGAAAAGGTCCCCGTCGTGCTGGCGGGCATGAAATTGCCGCCGAACTATGGAGCCGACTATACGGCGCGTTTCGAAGCGATCTATCCGAAACTGGCCACAACCTACGGGTTGACCTTGATTCCCTTCTTCTTGGAAGGGGTCGCGACGGACGCAACTCTCAACCAGGCCGACGGCATCCATCCGACAGGCGAGGGGTATCGCCTGGTCGCCGAGCACGTGTTCCAGGCGATTGAGCCTCTCCTCCTGAAGCCGAGACCGGCTCGATGACTTCGGTCGCACAACAAAAAAGCCCCCACGCCCGACGGCGCGGAGGCCTTTTGCTCATCACCCGTTCGCTGAACCGTGATCAGGATTTCTTGAAGAACGTATCGTAGACGCCGTATCCCAATACGAGTGCGATGAGTGTGTAATACATATAGGAGATGCCACTGTAATCCGGTGCCCCGCCCTTCGGCTCATTGGCGAGGGCCAAGGAGACATTGCTGGCCATGACCGCACTGACAATCAGAACTCTGCTGATCAGATTGTTCATAAGTGACCTCCCGGGGTGGTTCGGAAATAGCCGGACAAAACGGGGCCGATTGTACTGAAATCCCATGGGTAGACGCAAGGGGAAGATGCACAGAGGGAGAAAAGCGAGAACTTCTCCCAGCGTTCACAATGACTTGTGACTTGGAACAAATCACCCGACTGGCGGACCTCCCAGAGTTCTGAGCGCTGCCGCTAACTCTTGGAAGGAGACGGCCAAGGCTTCCAGCCGTGAACCTTTCTCCATGAGTTCGCCGGCGAGGGTTTTCATCTGCCCGTCGAAGCGTCCTATTTCTTTGGAGATCTCCAACGTTCGGGCGAGCATGGTCTTGTAAGAAGCCAATTCTTCCTGCAGTTCCCTGCGAGCGGCCTGCGCGGACTTGGTCTCGTCGAGCGAGATTTGGAGCTGATGGGTAAGATGGCCGACATAGGCCTCCCGGTCCCGCATGTCGGCTTCCAGTGCCAATTGCACCGCTTCGCTCTCCCGTCGACGGTCTTCCAAGTTCCTGATAGCCTGAATCCAGGAAGCAACTTCGCCGGCTTCAAGTGTCGGCGCTTCAGGAAGCGCCTGTCCTTTTTCCAGAGCCCGCACCGCCGGCTGCAACCATTCCATGAAGATCATGATCTCGCTGAGTTTGATATCGGGCACGGAGCCGGAGGGGGGTCTTTCAGGGTAGGGGGTCTCGCGGGGACGTGTCTCGCGGGGCCTCTTGGCAGCCGTGCGAGGTTGCGACCAGCGGTGATACTCCAGTAGCACGGCGACGCAATGCCGGCACATGGGCTCTTCAACCAGGGTGCAGGTACATTTCGTCAGCAGATGCCCATCCTTCAGTTTGATCGTTTGCTCATAAAGGCCTGAATTGCCGATGACAGCGGAAGAAATTTGCGATTCATCGGCTTCGACGATCCGGACGCGGTTCTCGGAGACATATTGATGCCCGATCTGGAAGGCGGTGCTCTCAACAACCGATTGAATCATGGGCGGATCGAGCAGGCTGAGGCGGTCGGCGGTACAGGGAATGCGGTTGCGCATAACGATCCGTCCTTTTTGCTGACCGACGCCGCGTTTCTCCAATGTGTTCCTGCCCTACCCGCGGAGCCTGAGCGACAAATTGCGTTTCATGATGACCGAAGTTCTTTCCCCATACCACTAGCCAATTGGGGGGGCTCCCCAACGAAATTGGCAGTCTCTTCGCCGCAACGGACCTTCGCCGCTTTCTGCCTCGTATAACCGCAACCTCTCCCCGGTTTTTCAGGACCGTAGGTTCTTCCATAGATTTATAGATACCAGCGGGCAGTGGTCTCATAGGGATGCCAGATTTGCCCGATTTTCCGAAGTCTAGTCGGCACAGGCAGGCTTTGCAATCCGTAGCGTCGTTGGACGCTTTGCGGATGCCTAAGTCGTCCACCGGCAGGACATCCAAGCGGTTGAGCGCAAACATCAGAAACATTTCAGTCGTCCATCGACCGATTCCGCGGATCGAGACGAGTGAGGCGATGATTTCCTCGTTGGACTGCCGCGCGAGTCGCCTCGGCGTGATCCGTCCATCTCGGAAGCCAGCGGCCAAATTTTTCAAGTACCCGGCCTTTTGCCTGGACAAGCCAGCGGTCTGGAGGACGGACATTGGAGTCCTCGCGACGGACAGCGGCGTCGGCCGTCTGGTGGGATAGAGCGCGAGAAAGCGATCGAAGATGGTTTCCGTTGCCTCAGGGGAAAGTTGTTGGAGATGATCGAATCGCAAAGGGTCGCGAAGTAGTCCCGGCGCGGCATCAGCCTGCATGGGCCAACACGCGAAATGATCTCGCGCATGACCGGATCGACGCGCCGAAGATGCCGGCAGGCGGCGGCATAGCCGTTCTACAAGCGAAGGGTCCGAGATGGGGTTTGTCCGTGTTGGTCGTCGTCGAGCAACGCCATATGGTTCGCGAGCGGCAAGCGGCGCCCTTTAGCGCTCCCGGCTCTCGCCCTTCTCGATCAGCGGTAAGCGGGAGTGCGTTCCATCACAGAACGGCGGGGTCTTGGTGTGTTTACAACCGCAAAAGGCCACTTGCTTTCTCTCTGCAAAGGTCACTTCCAGCGGTGAGAAATCGGTCCCCGTATGGGAGCCGTCGCAATACGGTTGGGTTTTCGATCGGCCGCAGCGACACCAATAGACCATGCCAGGCCCCACATCCACGATATAGGGCCCGCGCTGGGCAATCACGATTGGATCCGGCATGATGTCCTCCTCTCAACCTCGATCTCGTCTCGCCGCGCTCACCCTCTCATCTCAACGGCATCGGCGAGGTGGGCCTTGCAACCCCATGGGAGTCAACCAGATATAGTCCGCAATGCCGTCTTTGAGCAGCTCCTGAATTTCATCCCGGTGATCGGCGTGAAAAGAACTGAGATACACGGTCAGTTGTCGAACCCCTTCGGAGACCCGCCGCATGACTCGTTTCGGCACCGGCAACTGATACTGGATGTGGCCGCCGCCGGTATAACTGAGGATCGGCCCCATCGGAGAACCCGGGCCGATGCGAAACGTCCGCAGAGCTTCAACGATGGTTTTGGCCATGGCTTCGTCGCGGAACATGGACGCCTCGTACATGCCTTGATAGGCCGCGTCGGATCCGCCTTCATGACAAAGCCGAAGTTGTCGCACGATCTTCTCCCGATACGCTGCATCGTCGACGATTTCTTCCTGCGCCATCCCCCATCTTGCCATCTCCGGATCGGTCCGGACCCCCGCCAATCCGTGCTTCGCCACCTGGCGGACGAGTGAGCGCGGGGGGTTCAGCGCGCGCACAGGCAGCTGATGCTCCCGGGCGAATGTGATCAAAGGTTCGTAATCCTCGTACGCGCCACCCCAGTTTTGGCGCCAGCGGACCGCCTCCAGAAATTCCGATTTGGTCATGTTCGACTCTGCAAGATACCGATCCAGGCCGGCCTGGCCGTCCCAGCCGAACATCTCGATGGCCAGAACGGGTTTCCGTCCTTTGGCGATCAGCGCCTCCAAGACCCGAAGAGCCGCCTCAACATGAAACCGATTGTGGTGTTCTTCCCCGAGATAGATCACGTCCCAGGAAGCGAGGGAATCGAACCACTCCTCCAACGAGACCGCGCGTCCGGTCCGAGCTTCTAGCAGTTGCCACTCGCGAAACGATCCCGTTTTGTCGGCTGGCAACGAGGAAGATGGCGGAAACTCTGCAGCGCTGTTCGCAGGGACGGGTTGGGCAACCGCGATGGAGAAGATCGCACCGAGCCACAACCATCGGACGAACGGGTGGCATCTCATGCAGAAAGGCTGGACGGTCATCGCGGTCTTACCTAGCATACGCACGGCCCCACGGCAAGGAGGCGAGCCTTGACGGAAAAGAAGCGCGGCCGTTATGCTCCGGCGGTGCAAACAATCGAGAAGGTCGCCGCTCGCCCGCCGTTATCATTATGGGTGTCGATCCCCAGTCGCTTGCCGATTTGCGCATCCGGCTCGAACGCGTCCGGAACACCGATGAAGAACGATGGCGGGCTTCCCGCCGTCTCGTCGAGCCTGCGCATGTGCGCCAGACGTTGAATCGGTTGAGCGTCGCGCTTCGGGAGGCTTCCCTGGCGGAGGATATGAAAGCGGCTCTCCTGTCGGCCATTCGCTCAGGCCATGCCGACCGGATCCAAGACCTGCCCGGAGAGCGGTTGAAAAATCTCACCGGGCTGCCCCCGACCAAGGCGATCCGAGCCCTCAGTCTTCTCTTCGGCGGAATGGATGCAGCTCGATCCGTTTTGCCGGTCTCAATCTGGACACCCCTTCAAGTCGAACATCTGGTGCGTACCCACCGCAACCCGTTCGATCTGTTGCTCGAAGCCGATGTAGCCTCGCTCCTCGACCTGGGAGCCGGCGATTTGTCCTTCGCGGAGGAACTGGTCGATCACTATCTCCCGCACTTTCGAAAAACAAAGAAGCCGCTCGTTCTCCATTGCCTGGACCGCCTCCAGCCCGGCTCCAAACTGGGAGGCCCGCTGCATGCCCGTCAAGATCGGCTTGAACGGCTGAAACATCTAGATCTGATCCAGTTCAGCTTTTTCGGCGGTCAGGACATGTTCGCCCTCGAACCTCTGGAACAGACGGGGGAGATCGCCTCCCGCTACACCGTGGTGACGTGTTGGGCGCCGGCGACCCCAACCTTCGCCTATGAACCGACCAGGTTGTCGCGTGCAGTGATCGAGGCGGACCTGCGACGGACCAAGGGAACGTTCCGGATGGTCGAAGTTGACGGAGAAACTGCGCTGGAAGTCCGGCACGAAGGTCGGACGTTGTTGTTCCCTCCCTGGAAATTCGACATCCGTGGGCCGCTCGCCTTACTGAACCTTGTGGCTCGCCACGGGCTGCTCGCGGTCCTAGGCGCGGTGGATACACAGGTTTTCTGGGAACTTTTGTCCCAGCTTGTCGCCGATCCAGTCGTTCGGCCAGTCGAGCAGATCCTGACACCGACTCTGCTGGCGGATCTTTTCGGTCCCGTCTATCGTCGTTTGGAGGAACTGCCGGTCGGCGGCTCGGCGGTACTGAACGACGTGACGAATCTCCGGACCGACATCCCGCGCGTTCTCGCCGGGACCCGCGAACACGGACCAGCGTTTCGATTCAGGTACGTTGAGGTCAGACGCGGCGCCGTCTTTCCAGGCATCCCGGCCAGCAGCACGGCGCGACTCTTTCACCGCATGACTCAAGAAGCGCCTCCCTGGTTCATGATCCTTGTCCCTGAGACTGTCGAAGACCATCACTCTGCGCCCGCGGAGCGCGACGAACCGACTGCCGAGGAACGTCGCGACGACCGCGCAATATCGACGGAAAATTGACGCTCTCCAGACCCTTTGCTAGACTTCGCCAGTGTCCCGCCGATCCTTGCGCTTGGCCCATTTTCACCGATAGACCCCGACCGTGGACGCGACAAAGGCGATCCGTTCCATCCAAGACAACGTCGAGCGCGTGATCAAGGGCAAACCCCAGGTGATAGAAAGGGCGGTGGTGTGTCTTTTGGCGAGAGGGCACTTGCTCATCGAAGATGTCCCGGGAGTAGGGAAAACCACTCTCGCGCATAGTTTAGCCCGCTCAATCGACTGTTCGTTCAAGCGGATCCAGTTCACCAGCGACTTGTTGCCGTCGGACATTCTCGGCATCTCGATGTTCAACCGGCAGAAACAGGCCTTTGAGTTCATGCCCGGGCCTATTTTCGCCAATATTGTCTTGGCAGACGAGATCAACCGCACAACGCCCAAGACGCAAAGCAGTCTGCTAGAAGCGATGAGCGAGGCCCAAGTCTCGGTGGATAGCCAGACCTATCCGTTGCGTCAGCCGTTTATGGTGATCGCCACCCAAAATCCTTCTGAATACCACGGTACCTTTCCTCTTCCCGAGTCCCAACTTGATCGGTTTCTCATGCGCATCCGGATCGGGTATCCGTCTCCGGAGGAGGAGAAAAAAGTCCTCGACCGTCCTCACTCGCTGCATCCCGCTGAAGACTTGCAACCGGTAATGACCGGGGCGGAGGTCCTAGCTCTCCAGAGCCGCGTGGAAAAGGTCCGACTTGATGAAAGCCTGATGGAATATCTCCTCGCAATCGTCTTGGCTACGCGCCGCACCGAAGTATTGGCCCTGGGCGTCAGCACCCGAGGTGCGATGGCTCTCTGTAAGGCCGCCAAGGCGCTGGCCTTGGTCCGTAACCGCGACTACTGTGTACCAGACGACATTAAAGAGATGGCCCCCATCGTGTTGTCCCATCGGGTTATGCTGAAGCACGGGCACGCCATTAGGGGCAAGGGTGTCGACCGGGCAGAGCAAGTGATTCTTGATATCTTGGAGACCGTTCCCGTTCCCTTATAAGGGCCACGTGCGCTTCCACGTCGGCCAAGTTCCAAGTTCAGAGATGCCTTCCTCTGAAAACAGTCTGCCCTCAGCCGGCCATTCTCAGTTCAGGAGGTTCTTGCGCCAATTCTTCTCTCACCGCTCGGTCCGGCTGACGGGCGAGGGAACCCGCTTCGTACTGTTCACTTTGGCGGTCGGTGTGGCCGCCATCAACACCGGCAACAACCTTTTCTATTTGCTGCTTGCGATGATGCTCAGCTTGATTGTGATCTCGGGCATCCTATCGGAACAGTGCCTCAGACGGCTCGAGTTCAGGCGGCGAGTGCCCGATTACCTCATCGCCAAGCAACCGGCCACCGCGGAACTGTCGGTGGTCAATCGCAAGCCGTGGTTGCCCAGTTTTTCTCTCCGCATCGCGGACGTGGTGGACGGCGCTGTCATCGAACGGGGGGTTCACATCCCGCACCTGGGCCCGCGATCATCCGTTCACCTCTCCTATCCGCTGGTGGTCACGCGCCGAGGGCTGCATCGGGTCGAAGGACTCAAGGTGATGACGCCGTTCCCCTTTGGCTTGTTTTTGAAAAGCGCCTTCGTTCCCCTCGAAACGACCGTCATCGTGTGCCCGGAAATCAAACCGGTCCCCGAGCACCTAGTCCGGGAGTTGGTCGCGGAGGGACATGAACTGGCGATACCCCGCCGCGGGCAAGGGGTCGATCTGTACAATCTCCGACTGTATCAGCCGGGCGATGATTCGCGCGCGATCCATTGGATGACCACGGCTCGCACGTCCAAGCTGATCGTTCGCGAGACGGAAGCAGAAGACCAACGCCGCATCACGCTTGCGCTGTCGACCGTTGCACCGCAACGGCAGCATGAGAGCTTCGAGCAGGCCGTCATCTTAGCAGCTTCTCTTGCCGTGTTTTTTCACGATCGCGGATTCGCACTGCAGGCACTCATCGGAGACCGAGAGATTCCTCCGGCTTCAGGGGAACATCAGCTTTACTCGATCCTGCACGCGCTGGCCTTGTGCGGGATGGTGGAGCCCGCGGTAGCCGAGCCGGTCCGAGACACGTTCAATCAAGTGCTCGCTATCAGCGAGCTCACCGACTGCTCGATCGCGATCTTGCCCTGGCCGGACCAGGGGATCATTCACGCGTGTCGACATGTGACGCGTTGGGTCGACATGACCGAATATCAGGACATGGGCCATGAAGCTCGATCAGGCATTCCGGCTTAGCTCTGTCCTGCTTGCGGCCGCCGCGTTTTGCGGCTTGACCCTAGCGACGGGATTGTCTGTCTGGATCCTCGCTCTTGGCGGCATCGCGTTGGTCGCCCGACTGTTCCAACTCGGTTGGTGCCCGGAGGAATGGGGTGGCTCGTTCATCAACTTTTCCTCCGCCACATGGAACACGCTTTTGGTCCTGGCCTTCGCGGGCTTTTGGATCGATCTGCTGTGGATTTCCCAGGACCTTCTGCCCGCCGGGGTCCACTTTCTGATCGCCCTCCTGGTCAACAAATTGTTCAACCTGCACCAACGCCGCGATTTCCTACACCTGTACGCCATTAGTTTGATGGCTATTCTCGCCTCCGCAGCACTCACCACGGAAGTGTGGTACGCCACGGTCTTTTTCGCTTATCTTCTCACAGCCGTCTGGACATTGCTGCTGTATCACCTGACCAAGGAAACCGAAGAGGCAGGCTCCGCCACGCCTCATCGGATCGGAATCGCCGAGTCGTTGCGCGCGGGGGGCCGTATCACCCCGCGATTTTTCTGGACCACAAATGCCATCGCCATGAGCGCGTTCTGCCTCACGTTAGCCATTTTTTTCGCCATTCCACGGATTGGGGCCGGATTCTTTCACAAGGGCCGCACCGACGGGTTGAAAACTTCCGGCTTTTCCGAGAGGGTGGACCTCGGCGTGTTCGGTTCGATCAAACAGGACACCAGTGTCGTCATGCGGGTGGAGTTGGCAGATCGATCGAGACCGGCTACGGACCGGTTATATCTTCGGGGAGTTGCCTACGATCGCTACAACGGCCGTTCGTGGAGTAATAGTTTCGCCCATCGCCGTATTCTTCACGAGAACACCCCGGGCACATTTCGCGTACCCGGCTCGCTCGGTCGGTCAACCAAGCATGGCTCGCAGAGGGAAGGGCTCCAGCAAAACATCCTGCTCGAACCGCTGGACGCTGCGGTGCTGTTCACCGTCCCGTTCCCCGATTTCATTACCGGCGAATTCTTGACTGTCCAAGGGGATGTCATGGGCGCCCTGTACCTGCCGTCCCCACCCCCAACCAGAGTCGAATACACCGTGGTCTCTCGTGACAACCGGTTGACGGACGAAGATAAGGCGGCAAGGTCTTTCGTCTATCCTGATTTTATTCGGACTCACTTTCTCCAACTCCCGCCGATCGGCTCTCAGGTGACCGAACTGGCCGCGCACGTGACCGAACAGGCCGAGACCCCTTATAAAAAGATGATCGCGATCAAACGCCACCTTCTGGAACAGTACCGATATAGTCTGGATGTCGGCTCACCGCTCTCCGCGAAGCCGTTGGAGGACTTCCTTTTTAGGCGTAAGACGGGATACTGCGAACACTATGCGACAGCGATGGTGGTGTTGCTGAGAGCGGTCGGCGTTCCGGCCCGATTGGTCACGGGCTTTCTGGCCACCGAGTGGAACGGTTTCGGCAATTACTATACGGTGCGCCAGAAAGACGCCCATGCATGGGTGGAAGTGTTCTTCCCTCATTCCGGATGGATTACCGCGGACCCGACCCCCACGATCGGAGAAAGCGCTCCGGATCCCTGGTGGCATGCGATCGTGAGAATGATGGACTCGATGCGACTGCGATGGGATCGGCTGATCGTGCAGTACAGCGCCAGCGATCAACTCGCGGTGGTCCAGGGCATCCGGGAAAGCAGCGATTCTTTTCGAGCAAAGATTTCTCTCTCGCTCACGGGTTGGTTGAACCCGCTGTCGAACGCCATGACTCGACTCGGCCGTCTTGTACGGCAGGCCGACCTCGGTCAACTCGCAACGATGCTCGCACTGGTGACGCTGGGCGGCGCCTTCTTCGTGCTAGTGATTCGGCAGACGATCCCATCGAGGCACGGCAACGGCGCAGAACTCCCTGACGAGCAGCGTGTGGCCATTCAGCTTTACAAGCGAATGGTCGATCTTCTTGGCACCCACGGACTGGTAAAACCGACGAGCATCGCTCCGATCGAGTTCGCGCAACGTGTCCGCCAACAGAGACATGACGCCGGCTTATTGGTCGAAACGTTGACCCAGTTTTACTGCCGCGCACGGTTCGGGAAGACCCCCCTCACCCCTGAAGAGCTTGCTCGGGCCGACCAGCTTCTTGCACAGCTTCGCACCGTACTGCGATCTTCCGAGAACGCTTAACAGAACCCGGCGTGACCCCCACGAGAACCCTTCATCGGTGAAACAGCTCTCTGTCGTTTCGTGCCTGTACTTGCGCGGTGCGAAGGAAGATTGGCTCGCTTAAATCGACCGATTTTGCAGCGCTTCTTGATCAGCCGGGTTACAGCAGACATCCCGGTGAAGAGAGCGATGCCGGGGAGATCCCTGGGAAAACAGTCCTCGGGGAGGGCTGACTTTGGAGCGGGAAACGGGATTTGAACCCGCGACCCTCGCCTTGGCAAGGCGATGCTCTACCACTGAGCTATTCCCGCTCCGGCAAAGGGAAAGAAATTCTAAAGAGGCCATTCATGCCTGTCAAGCTCCACACGGTGCGGAGTTTACTGTAGGAGGGACGGAGGCTGAACTCTGATCCGCTGCATAGCATAAAGACTGGTCGAAAAATGGGCCTGCACGCTCAGATGAATTCAGCCTAGCCCCTGCCAGGTACTCATTCCTCTAATTTTTTTCCAAATAATGCGATGCCTGGACCCAAATCAATTCTTCTCAGAAGCGTTTTCGATCGTTGATTAAAAAATTTCTCATCTTGTTACGCATCCCATCAGCGTTACTTCTGTGTAACATCATAAAAGACTCCATAAGCACTTGATTTGTTGTGCCTTTAACCACTCTGTAGAAATTGACACATCTTTTCAATCGCTACGACTTCTTCACATCCACAGAAATTCGGTTCCTCTGAATTTTCACACTAACCACAATATCTCTATGTTTTTTCAGTAGGTTAAGCGATTATGGCGCGATGATTTCTCACTGGCTTGAATATTGCGAGCTAGCAACACACGCCTTGGTCATCAGATGTGTGGCGTATTGGTAACGGTCGTAAAGTTTCTTCCAAGAAAATACTGAAATTTCACGAGAATCAGGAAAAGAAAGGGGGTGAGAAAGACATTTTCCGCAGAAGAAGGCGGAACCGGTTATTTGGGTTGGTAACAAGTCATAAAGCAGGAGGGACACGCTATGCAGTTTTCACGACGGCAATTTCTTAAAGTCTCGGCGGGAACGGTCGCCGCGGTGGCCCTGGCTGACAAGGTCCTGGCCTTGACGGCCCTGCAGCCGGTCATCGAGGTCGGCAACCCCCTGGGCGACTATCCCGATCGGTCCTGGGAGCGGGTCTACCACGACCAGTACCGCTATGACTCCTCGTTCACCTGGTGCTGCTCCCCCAACGACACCCACGGCTGCCGTGTGCGCGCCTTCGTCCGCAACGGCGTCGTCATGCGGGTAGAGCAGAACTACGACCACCAGACCTACGAGGACCTCTACGGCAACCGCGGCACCTTCGCCCATAACCCTCGGATGTGCTTGAAGGGCTATACCTTCCACCGGCGGGTGTACGGCCCCTATCGGCTGAAAGGGCCCCTGATGCGCAAGGGGTGGAAGGAATGGATGGACGCCGGGGCACCGGAACTCACGCCACAGGTGAAGAGCAAGTACAAGTTCGACGCCCGCTACCTGGACGACATGCTGCGGGTGTCCTGGGACACGGCCTTCACGTATGTCGCCAAGGCCGTCATCCTGATCGCCCAGCGCTACAGCGGCGAGGCGGGAGCGCGGCGGCTGCGCGAGCAGGGCTATCCGCCGGAGATGATCGAGATGATGAAGGGCGCGGGGGTCCGCTGCTTCAAGCATCGGGCGGGCATGCCAGTGCTCGGCATCATCGGCAAGATGATGAACACGCGCTTCAACGGCGGGGTATTGCCGCTGGTGGATAGTTGGATCCGGAAAGTGGGGCCGGACCGGGCGCAGGGGGGCAAGTATTACTCGAACTACACCTGGCACGGCGACCAGGACCCCAGCCAGCCCTGGTGGAACGGGACCCAGAACTGCGATGTCGACCTCAGCGATATGCGCTTCAGCAAGCTGAACACGAGCTGGGGCAAGAACTTCGTCGAGAACAAGATGCCGGAAGCCCACTGGAAGCTGGAATCCATCGAGCGCGGTTGCCGGATCGTCGTGATCACGCCGGAGTACAACCCGACGGCGTATCGCGCCGACTACTGGATTCCGGTCCGGCCGCAGACCGACGCGGCGAACTTCCTGGGCGCCTGCAAGATCATCCTCGATGAGAACATGCAGGACATCGACTATATCAAGAGCCAGACCGATATGCCCTTGCTGGTCCGCACGGACACGTTGCAGTACCTCGACCCGCGGGACGTGATCGCGGACTACAAGTTCCCGGACTTCTCCAAGAGCTATTCGGGCCGGGTGCAGTCGCTCAAGCCGGAGCAGATCGAGCGGCTCGGCGGCTTCATGGTGTGGGATCTGAACAAGAACCAGGCGGTCCCCCTGCACCGGGAGCAGGTCGGCTGGCACTATTTCAACAGCGGCATTGACGCGGCCCTCACCGGCACCTACCGGGTGAAGCTGCTCAACGGCCGCGAAGTGGACGTGATGCCGATCTACCAGATGTACTTGGTGCACCTCCAGGACTACGACCTGGACACCACCCATCAGATCAGCCGGTCGCCCAAGGACCTGATCGTGCGGTGGGCGCGGGACAGCGGGACGGTGAAGCCGGCGGCCATGCACAACGGCGAAGGCGTCTGTCACTACTTCCACTGCACGGAGATGGGCCGCGCGGCGGCGCTGGTGCTGACCCTGACAGGCAACATCGGCAAGTTCGGGGCGGGCTGCCACACCTGGTCGGGCAACTACAAGGCGGGCATCTGGAACGCCACGCCCTGGTCCGGCGCCGGGTTGGCGGTGCATACGGGCGAGGACCCCTTCAATCAGACCCTCGACCCCAACGCCCACGGCAAGGAGATCAAGACCAAGTCGTATTACTATGGCGAGGAAGTCGGCTACTGGAACCATGGCGACACGGCCTTGATCGTCAACACGCCCAAGTACGGCCGCAAGGTGTTCACCGGCAAGACCCACATGCCCAGCCCCTCGAAGGTACGGTGGGTCACCAACGTGAACATTCTGAACAACTCCAAGCACCACTACGACATGGTCAAGAACGTCGATCCGAACATCGAGATGATCGTGACCCAGGACATCGAGATGACCTCCGACGTGAACCATGCGGACGTGGCGTTTGCGTGTAACAGTTGGATGGAGTTCACCTATCCGGAGATGACAGCCACGGTGAGCAACCCCTGGTTCCAGATCTGGAAGGGGGGGATCCGGCCGCTGTACGACACGCGCAACGACGCGGACACGTTTGCGGGCGTGGCGGCGAAGCTGACGGAGATGACCGGCGATCCACGGATGCGCCAGGTCTTCCACTTCGTCTACATGAACCGCGTGGATGTCTACGTGCAACGCACCTTGGATGCCAGCGCCACAGCCTATGGCTACAACGCGGACGTGATGCTGAAGTCGGAGAAGGGCTGGATGGTGATGGGGCGCACCTATCCACGGCATCCGCTGTGGGAGGAGACGAACGAGTCGAAGCCCCAGTGGACCCGCTGCGGGCGGATCGAAACCTACCGGGTGGAGCCGGAGGCCATCGAGTACGGCGAAAACTTCGTCGTGCACCGCGAAGGCACCGAGGCCACGCCCTATCTGCCCAATGCCATCATGTCGTCCAACCCGTTCATCCGGCCGGACGACTACGGCATTCCGATCACCGCCCAGCACCATGACGACAAGCATGTCCGCAACCTGCGGCTCCCCTGGCAGGAGATCAAGCGGCATGCCAACCCGTTGTGGGAGAAGGGGTATCAGTTCTACTGCGTCACCCCCAAGACCCGGCATCGGGTGCACAGCCAGTGGTCGGTCAACGACTGGGTGCAGATGTACGAGTCGAACTTCGGCGATCCCTACCGCATGGACAAGCGGACGCCGGGGGTCGGCGAGCACCAGCTGCACATCAACCCGCAGGCGGCCAAGGACCGCGGTATCAACGACGGCGACTACGTGTACGTGGACGGCAACCCGGTGGACCGGCCCTATCGCGGCTGGAAGCCCTCGGATCCCTACTACAAGGTCGCCCGCTTGATGATCCGCTGCAAGTACAACCCGGCCTTCCAATACCACGTGACGATGGCGAAACACGCGCCGTACGTGGCGACGGCGAAGTCGGTGAAGGGGCACGAGACGCGGCCGGACGGCCGGGCGATCGCGGTGGATACCGGCTATCAGTCGAACTTCCGCTACGGCGCCCAGCAGTCGTTCACCCGGTCGTGGCTGATGCCGATGCACCAGACGGACAGCCTGCCGGGCAAGCATGCCATCGCCTGGAAGTTCAAGTGGGGCTATGCGATCGATCACCATGCGGTCAACACGACGCCGAAGGAGTGCCTCATCCGCATCACCAAGGCGGAGGACGGCGGCATCGGCGGCCGGGGGCCGTGGGAGCCGGTGCGCACGGGCTTCACCCCGGGCCAGGAGAACGAGTTCATGATCAAGTGGCTCAAGGGGGAGCATATCAAGATCAAGGTGTAGGCCCATGACCCGAGTTCCGGGCCCCGTCGCCCGCAAGGGGACGGGACCCCGGAGCCGGGACTGGGTGGCGGAGGACGGATCACGGAAAACGGAGGACACCATGCCGGAAGTCTATAACTGGCAACTGGGCCGCAAGATGCTCTATCCCTACGAGGAGCGGCATCCGAAGTGGCAGTTTGCCTTTGTGTTCAACATCAATCGCTGTCTGGCGTGCCAGACCTGCTCGATGGCGGACAAGAGCACCTGGCTGTTCAGCAAGGGGCAGGAGTACATGTGGTGGAACAACGTGGAGACCAAGCCCTACGGCGGGTATCCCCAGTTCTACGACGTGAAGATCACGCAACTGATCGAGCAGGTCAACCCGGGGGGCCAGGTGTGGAACGTGCGGGTGGGCCGCAAGCACCATGCGCCCTACGGGGTGTTCGAAGGGATGACGATCTTCGACGCCGGGGCCAAGGTGGGCCAGGCGGCCATCGGTTACATCCCGACGGACCAGGAGTGGCGGTTCGTCAACATCTATGAGGACACGGCCACCTCGATGCGGGCCATCGTGGAAGGCATCGACAAGTCGGGGTTCTCGCGGGACGAACCGTGGAAGCTGACCGGCAGCAGCCTGCCGGAGCATGAGACCTTCTTCTTCTACCTGCAGCGGATCTGCAACCACTGCACGTATCCGGGCTGTTTGGCGGCCTGCCCGCGCAAGGCCATCTACAAGCGGCCGGAGGACGGCATCGTGTTGATCGACCAGAACCGCTGCCGGGGCTACAAGAAGTGCGTGGAGCAGTGCCCCTACAAGAAGCCGATGTACCGGGGCACGACGCGGGTGAGTGAGAAGTGCATCGCCTGCTATCCGCGCATCGAGGGCAAGGACCCGCTGACGGGTGGCGAGCCGATGGAGACCCGCTGCATGGCGGCCTGCGTGGGCAAGATCCGCCTGCAGAGCCTGGTGCGCATCGGCGAGGACGGCCTGTGGGCGGAGGACCGCTGGCACCCCTTGTATTTCGCCATCCGCGTGGAGCAGGTGGCCCTGCCCCTGTACCCGCAGTGGGGCACCGAGCCCAACGGCTACTACATCCCGCCGCGGCACAGCCCGCGGGGCTACGCGCGGCAGATGTTCGGGCCAGGGGTGGACAACGCGATCGAGAAGTACCTGGTGCCGAGCCGGGAACTGTTGGCGGTGCTGCAACTGTGGCGGGCCAGCCAGCAGATCATCTTCCGCTACGACGTCATTCCGGGCCCGAAGGTGTTTGAGACCCAGATCCACGGCAAGCGGTTCGAGATGTACAACGACACCGTGCTGGGCTTCAACAAGTCGGGCAAGGAGGTCGTGCGGCAGCAGGTGGAGGAGCCGATCTACATCCGCCCGGCCGAGCGCGTGAACTGGCTGTAACCACGGCGCCAGGCTGCATCAGCGAAGGGGCCGGGGGGCAGGTGCCCCCGGCCCCTTCTGTTTGTAGCCCGCTGGACAGCCTTATTCCCATAATTATTATTTATTTCCATCCGACCTCCCCCCATCATTTCCATTCCACCCACCGGTTCCAGGTTTCAAACATCTCTGCGACGTTCCCCCTCTGCTAAAAAATCAAGCTGATCACCGTATCGGAAACGTTCACGCCGACGCCTCCGGCATTTTTCGATACCGCAAGGCGATCCGCCGTTGGTGAGAAATCGCGAATATCCGGAGTGTTAGCCTTTGCCGCCTTCCACAAGCCCCTTAACTTGGCGCAGGATAACATTGTGGAGAGAACATATCCGCCTCAACAGGAAAGGAACTGTTCAAGTGCTATATTTTGTAGGGCTTATCCGCTCCGGACGAACAGGGTCCTACGCCGCCCTGTGCGCGTCAAGGACGAGGACCGCGATGCAGCGCAAAGGCCGAAACAGCGAGCGCAGCGTTTTTTGCCAAGACGAAAGAGGTCGGACCCCGTGACGCAGCACGGCACAGACGAGGTGGGAATCCTCTCCATCGCAGCGGACGATCAGCCTTGGGCGGCTTGGTCGGACGACATGCTTCTGGATCTGAAACTGTGCGATCTCCGGCTGGATCTCGAGGGAGGGTTCCTTTCTGAACAGATTGCTCGGTTGTATTCAGAACTTGCCTCCAGACGATTGGTCTTCCGGCCACACTTTTGGCTGTCCGATGAATGGTTCACCCCGGACGGAATTCCCGGGATCGCCATCCCATTCTATCTCGCGCACCCGCGGCTCGCTCGACTCGAACTCAGTCAAATGCTGGAGGTGGAGGGAGGCACGACCGAATGGTGCATGCGCATTTTGCGCCACGAAACCGGGCATGCCATTGAAAACGCACACCTGCTTCGCCGCCGGCGGCGGCGGCAGCAACTGTTCGGGAAGTCTTCGCAGCCCTATCCCGATTATTACACCCCCAAACCTTATAGCCGCAGCTTTGTGCTGCATCTGGACATTTGGTACGCGCAAAGCCATCCGGACGAAGACTTCGCCGAAACTTTCGCGGTTTGGCTGGACCCCGAATCAATGTGGCGTGACCGCTACCGCGGGTGGCCCGCGCTGAAGAAACTGAAATACATGGATCAGCTCATGCGGGAACTGGCCGATGTCCCGCCGAAGGTGTCGTCCAGGCAGGAGATCGATCCGCTTTCCAGTCTCAGCAAGACCCTGCGGGAGCATTACGGGCAGAAGCGCAAGCGCTACGGCGTGGAACGCCCGAATTTTTACGATGCCGACCTTCGTCGACTGTTCTCAGATTCCGCCGCCTTCGCCGGAAACAAGACCGCGGCCGCTTTTCTCAGCCGGATCCGCAAAGAAGTCCGTCGCAAAGTCGCCGGCTGGACGGGCGAGTATCAATACACCATCGATCAGGTGCTTGAGAGCATGATCACCCGATGCCGCGAACTCAATCTCCGGCTCGCTGTTCCGGAAGACCAGGCGAAACTCGACTTTACGGTGCTGCTGACTGTGCAAACGATGAACTATCTG
Source organism: Nitrospira calida (assembly GCF_976986435.1). Lineage (NCBI taxonomy): Bacteria > Pseudomonadati > Nitrospirota > Nitrospiria > Nitrospirales > Nitrospiraceae > Nitrospira > Nitrospira calida. Next base: position 225,395 of record NZ_OZ335950.1, on the reverse strand, counting down.
CACAGCGGTCGGCATCGGGTAGCGCTATGAGAAAACTCCGTGTTCTGGTCCTGATGCACGAAGACCTCGTTCCACCGGCGCATACCACCGGCCATGATCTGAAAACGGTAGAGTGGAAAACGGAGTACGACGTGGTCTCGACGCTCAGGAAGATGGGCCACGAAGTCCGTCCGCTCGGCGTGAAGAGCAACTTGGGCGTCATTCGGAGCGCGGTCGAGGAGTGGAAACCACACATCGCCTTCAATTTGCTGGAGGAATTTGACGGCGTGGCGGTGTATGACCAAAACGTCGTGTCCTATCTCGAGCTGCTCCGTGTTCCATACACCGGCTGCAATCCTCGTGGGCTGATGTTGGCGCGCGACAAGGCATTGTCGAAGAAGGTCCTGTCGTTTCACCGGATTCCATTCCCCGAGTTCATCGTCGTCCCCTTGGGCCGCTCAGTGAAACGTCCCGAATGGCTCCCCTTCCCGTTGATTGTCAAGTCGGTCTCTGAGGAGGCGTCACTCGGGATTTCGCAGGCGTCCATCGTCGAAGACGACGACAAGTTGCGGGAACGCGTGATGTTCATTCATCACAGCGTCGGCACAGGCGCCATCGTCGAGCGATACATCGAGGGGCGGGAACTCTATGTCGGTGTACTGGGGAATTCCCATCTCCATGTGCTTCCAGTGTGGGAGTTGCTGATGGACAAGATGCCGGATGAGGCGCGCCGCATTGCCACCGAGCGGGTGAAGTGGAACCGGAAATACCAAGAGAAATACGGCATCAGGTCATGCGAAGCCAAGGACCTTCCCGAGGGCATGACGGAGCAGATTCAGCATCTGGCCAAGCGGGTCTATCGCGCCCTCGGACTGAGCGGTTATGCACGGATTGATCTCCGGCTTGATATGGAAGGTCGCGTCTATGTTCTAGAAGCCAATCCAAATCCGCAAATCGCCGAAGACGAAGACTTCGCCGAGTCCGCTCAGCGGGCCAACCTCTCCTATCCCGATCTGCTTCAAGATGTTCTGAACATCGGGCTGCGGTGGCGACCGGCCCGCGTCGCATAGCCCTGGCAGCGGCAAGCTCCTTCTTCCACTCTCACCGAGAAAACCGGTTGCGTGGGAGGTCGAATGAGACTTCCGTCCCTCATCCGACCCTGTCTTAAGGCCCCGGTTTCGTGACATGCGGATCGGCTGGTCGAACCTATGTGCACCCGGACACTGGGTGACTGTCCGGCAGGATAAGGAAGCCCCAACTTTCAGCGCAGTTCCAGGGCTTACAACGCGACGGGCTCCGACCGTCTAAGGCCCAAACCGGATTCCGAACATCACGGCCACGCTGGTGTTGTCGGTGGGAACCGGGGGAGAGAGGGTGATGTGATGCAGGTTGACCATCAGCGTCGTGGCCAGCGCAATGTTTCGGGTGGCCTGGAATTCGGCGGAAAGGCCGAGCGGAATGAAGTGGCTGGTATCGTTGCGATCGATGCGGTTCGGACCCGTTCCACGATCCAGATCCGCGTGCACTAAACCGATCCCCGCAAACGGCACGAGGTTAACGTCATTGTTGAGGCGCACATGGTACTTGGCAACACCGGCGAACGCGATCTGCGTCAGATCTCCCGTCGGCGCCAACACCATCATGGGACCGAAGGAGAACGAGCGATCCAAGTAATAGTCAAGATTGAATCCTAGCGCGAAAACCGTCCCATCGGTAGTTCCGCTCCAAAAACCGAGGTCCGTACCGAATCCCCAGCGATTCTCACCCGCCCATGCGAGATCCAGGAGCGGCAAAGCCAACGCGGCCGCCAGCGTACCTGAGAAGATCATCCCCCTTAAGAATCTGGCGCACACTCCACTCATTTCGCTTTCCTTTTCGGAACAACAGCCGTGCGGACTTTATCATGACGATCTCTACGGGACAAGCTTCCGCCGACTTCGTGATAAAGCCGACAGGGCCGAGGCTGGTATGATCGTCAATCGGGTCCGAAACCCGCTCATGCATGAGGTTATCCAAGCGAATTCTGCTCCCATCGCCGAAATATCGGGGCGACACGATCGGTTTGTGCGAACGGGAGGAAGCGCGCTCACGATCGCGACGGACCAGCCGAGACAGCGGAGCCGAAGCCGAGCCGTCAAGGTCAGAGATACCGACGCACCGTGACCGTTCCCTCAGCGCCGAATTCGTAAAGCAAGGGGGCACCGGTCGGAATGTTGAGCTCAAGGACCTGGTCTGGCGTCAGGCGATCGAGGTGCATCACCAGGGCGCGTAGACTGTTGCCGTGGGCGACGATCAGGACCGTTTCGCCTGCCAGGAGATGGGGTTTGATGCGAGATTCGTAATAGGGGAGCACGCGCTCAGCCGTATCTTTAAGACTTTCTCCGCCGGGAGGACGGATGTCGTAACTCCGACGCCACAACTTGACCTGTTGTTCGCCGTATTTCTTCGCTGTTTCGGTCTTGTTCAGCCCCTGCAACTCGCCATACATGCGCTCATTCAAGGCCTGATCTTTTTCGATCGGAATGTGGGACTGCCCGATTACCTCCAAAACGATCCGCAGCGTCTCGATGGCTCTGGTCAACACCGACGTAAAGGCCCGATCGAAGCGATATCCGATTAGCTTCTTGCCCGCAGACCGGGCCTCTTCTTCACCCTTTGCCGAGAGGGGGACATCGACCCAGCCCGTGAATCGGTTTTCTCGATTCCATTGCGATTCGCCGTGACGCAGCAGCACCAGCCTGCCCATTCCAATCCTCCCTCCGGTCAAGATGGTTTGCTTCCCTCAGCCCCAGGATACGCGATCGCCGCTCCAAGTCAAGCCTCGAACCGTGAAACTCTGATTGTCGGGAGCTTCTTGCAATCGCTCTGTGCAGTCAGTACCATGCCGGCTGTCGTGATAGTTCTTTTTCTATGGGCAGTGGGTCATGGTCTCCGTTGCCGATCCTCAAGATCGATCCTGGCGGGAGCTCGAGCGCTGGTGGATCGACATGGCGCGAAACCTTGGTGTCGGCGAACGCGCAGAGCAGTTCTTTGCACACGCGCTCGGTCCTGGTCGATTGTTAGAGCGAATCAGGTGGGTGGGCGGGAACATCGACTACCTGTTGTTCGTCTTGATCCGGTATTGGATTCCGCCCGTGCTTCCACCACCGGGACGAGAACGTATGTCGAAAAACGATCAGGATTATTGGCTGGAATCCGAGCAAATCCTCAAACGAGCGGTCGAACGGTTGAGGGAATTGAAACCTTTAATCGAATTGCTGACGGCTCCCAATCCGCTGACCATCTCCGCCGACTCCGGCAAGAAATCCCAAGGGACCGCGCCAGTGGTGGAAGTGGAACTCGCCCGGATGCTGGAAGGCATCGCCGAGGTGGCCGGCAGCTATGGCGGGCCTGATTACACGTCGGTCATCAAAAACTTCGATCCGGTTCCACTCCGGCAGACCCAACCGTTCAAACACAATAAGAAGAACAGCGCGGAACTATGGGTGGTCTTTCTCTTGCGCGAACATTTCAAGACGCTGGGTTTGGGCAAGGATCGATACTGGCCGCTCGTGGCTGAGGTCTGCGCGGCAGCAGGTATCGCCCAGCCAAACGGCCAATTGTACGGTGCGGAGGAGCTGAAATCTTGGTGGCAGAAGAACTGGCCGCGGACCTACACCCAATTAGAGCAGAAACAAGCTGCGGCCGACTCAGGGGGAGCCGCGTACGGCCACGATTTCGAGTGGTTCCAGGCCTGGATCACGTGGCAACGTACCCGCGCCCCGTTGGCGCCCGCGTAACGAACGGAAAGGTCCCGCAACTCATCACACCTTCGTGCGAGTGGGGCCTGGCTGAGTGCGCGGAGGGGCGGTCCCGCTGGGACTGGGCGGCCCCTCTCGCAGAATAGCGATGAGGAGCGCCACCTTCAAAGCGAACAACCCGACTCCAACCCACACCACATAAGGCTGAACTCCTCCCGAATCGCTCAAGACCCGGTCCCGGTTGGACGCATCCAGGTTCGGCAGTGTTTTGAGCTTTGCCAACTGCTCCTTGATGTGCCAGTAATAGATATAGTTCGCGCTGGCTCCTGCCATGATCCGCCAGACCAAATCTGCCGACAGATCCTGCGTGAAATAAAACGCCGCGACTGGGCCGACTGCATAGACCAACGCATACAGGTACATCTTGCGGTACAGAAACCAGAGGAAGGGCTCGAAGAGAAACGCCGGCCAATTCCAAGTGAAAGCAAAACGGGGGCCTGACGCGCCGGAAAATTTCTTGAACGTTTCTAGATAGCGATCGGCATTGGGTCCGATGAACTTCCGCCAGAGCTGCGCTTCATCCCAGACAGGGGGAGTCGTCTGGGAAGGGGAAAGTGCGGTCCCGCATTGCTGACAAAAGCGGGCGTCGTCTGGATTGACCTGGCGACAGGTTTCACAGGATCGCATGGGCCGAGCTTATCACATTCGCGGAGCTTCGCTCACATCACGTGTCGATGAAATTTCTCAATGTTCAGAAAGGGATAGAAGACTCGGTCGTCGAGTTTGATATTGCTTTCACTCGATCGGTGTGTTAGTGTCCGCCAATTCATAAAGGATGGTGCCCGATGCCGACAGAGGAGCTGCAACAAGACGCGGAACGCTATCTGATGGCGACCTATGCACGGCAGCCTATCTCGATCGTACGCGGTCGGGGTAGCCGCGTCTACGATATGGAAGGCAGGGAATACATCGATTTTGTTGCCGGAATCGCAGTGAATGTCCTGGGACATGCGCATCCGGACTTGACCTTGGCTATCCAAAAGCAGGCCCAGCATCTACTCCATGCTTCCAATCTGTATTACACGGAGCCACAAGTCAAATTGGCTCAGGCGTTAGTTGACCATTCATTCGCCGACAAAGTGTTCTTCTGCAACAGCGGAGCGGAAGCCAACGAAGCCGCCATCAAGTTGGCCAGGCGCTACTCATTCGAGAAGTACGGGCCGGGTCGCCATGACATTATTACGATGCGGAATTCGTTTCATGGCCGGACCCTTGCAACACTCACGGCGACGGGACAGGAAAAAGTGCAAAAAGGCTTCGACCCGCTCGTGCCGGGGTTCAGCTATGTGGCGTTCAACGATCTGGCGGAGGCGGAAAAAGCCATTACCGCCAAAACGGCTGCTGTCATGCTGGAACCGATCCAGGCCGAAGGAGGCGTCCACGTCGCAGATCGCACTTACTTAAAAGGTTTGCGGGAATTGTGCCGGCAACGCGATGTCCTGTTGATTTTCGATGAGGTTCAGACCGGCATGGGCCGCACGGGTACCCTCTTTGCGTACGAGCAATTTGGCGTCGAGCCAGACATCATGACCCTGGCCAAGGGGTTGGGCGGCGGTGTCCCGATCGGGGCCTGCCTTGCAAGGGCCCAAGTGGCGGAAGTCTTTACGCCCGGGACCCATGCGTCCACCTTCGGCGGCAATCCGCTGGCTTGCGCCGCCGGGTTGGCCGTGCTACGGGTCTTGCTCGAAGGGCGGATTTTAGACCATGCCCGCCGGATGGGAGATTACCTGGCCAAGGGCTTGGCGGAGTGCAAAGATCGCCATCGCGTCGTCAAAGAGGTACGCGGTCTTGGCTTGCTCCAGGGGATGGAACTCGCGATCGACGGCCAACAGATTGTGATGGATTGCCTGGCGCGCGGACTCTTGATCAACTGCACGATGGAACGGATCTTGCGGTTCATTCCTCCGCTGATTATCACCCAGCGCGAAATCGATCGCCTGTTGGACGCGCTGTCGCAGATACTGAACAAACGAGCGTGACAAACCGCGAGAGGAGGTCGCTATGGCAGGACGTCCTGCCAGCGTGACGGACAGAGAGCCCGGCCAGGGGCTCGGGAAAGACTTGCTGCATGTCGGCCCTATTCCCAGACGGAACATCGACGCCTTGCTGCGTCTGGCCGCCGACTTGAAGCGCGCTCAACGTCGTGGCAGAAACCCTCGGTTGCTGGCCGGCAAGATGCTTGGGCTCTTGTTTCAAAAGCCGTCCACGCGAACACGGGTCTCGTTCGAAGCTGGCATGAATCAACTAGGAGGGCAGGCGATCGTCCTCCCGATGGCTGACATCCAACTTTCGCGCGGAGAAAGCATCGCCGACACGGCACGGGTACTTTCACGATACCTAGACGGCTTGGTGATCCGGACCTATGACCATGCGACCGTCGAGGAGTGGGCCAGAGAGGCGACGATTCCGGTCATCAACGGGCTGACCGATCTCAGCCACCCCTGCCAAGCGCTGTCAGATCTCCTGACTATTCGCGAGAAAAAGGGCCGCCTCAGAGGGATCAAGATCGCCTATGTCGGCGACGGCAATAACGTGGCCAATTCCCTCATCGAGGCGGCGGCCAAGATGGGGATGGCGATCGCTCTCGGCTGTCCGGCCGGCTATCAGCCTGATCAACATATCGTCGACGTCGCTCGGTTGGAGGCGCAGCAAACCGGCGGCGTCATCGAAATCGGCGAAGATCCCGTCGTGGCGGTCAAGGAAGCCGATGTAATCTACACCGACGTCTGGATCAGTATGGGCCGCGAGCGGGAACAGGCTCGGCGCCTGAAAGCCCTCACTCCTTACCAACTGAACGAGCGGCTCCTGCGGCGGGCCAAGCCTGACGCCATTGTCATGCATTGTCTGCCGGCGCACCGAGGTGAAGAAATCACGGCTGAGGTCTTGGATGGTCCGCGATCCGTCGTCTTGGATCAGGCCGAAAACCGCCTACACATGCAAAAGGCCATCCTGGTCACGTGGCTAGGAAGAAAGCCAAAGGCAAGAGGGGCATTTGTGGCATCCTCCAGAGCGTCGGGTGCCCGGCGATAGGCGAGAGGAACACGCGTGTTGCAGAGACCCGTCAAGAAAGTGGTGTTGGCGTACTCGGGCGGGTTGGATACGTCCGTCATCCTTCGATGGTTGCAGGAAACCTACGGGTGCGCGGTGGTGGCGTTCTGCGCCGATCTCGGACAAGGCGAAGATCTCAAGGCCGTCAAGGCGAAGGCGCAAGCCTTGGGCGCCTCGAAAGTCTACGTCGAAGATCTCCGTGAGGTCTTTGTGAAAGACCACATCTTCCCGATGCTGCGGGCGAACGCCGTTTACGAAGGAAGCTATCTGCTGGGGACCTCGATCGCCAGGCCGCTGATCGCCCAACGTCAAATTGAAATCGCACGGAAAGAAAGCGCAGACGCCGTCGCGCACGGCGCGACAGGAAAGGGAAACGATCAGGTCCGATTTGAACTCACATACCTCGCGCTCGACCCCAAGATCAAGATCATTGCGCCCTGGCGCGAGTGGGCGTTCCGTTCGCGACGGGAACTCATCGAGTATGCGCAGGCGCACGGCATTCCGGTGACCGCGACCAAAGCCAAGCCCTACAGCATGGATCTTAATTTGTTTCATGTCAGTTATGAAGGCGGGATCTTGGAAGATCCCTGGGAGGCGCCGCCGGAAGAAATCTTTCAGATGACCGTCTCGCCCGAACAGGCCCCGGACAAGCCCAGGGAAATCGAGATCGACTACGAACGGGGAGACCCGGTCGCAGTGGACGGCAAGCGCATGAGCCCAGCGACGCTGTTGGCGCATCTCAATCGGCTGGGCGGAACGCATGGGGTGGGCCGGGTGGACCTGGTCGAGAACCGTTATGTCGGCATGAAGTCCCGCGGCGTCTACGAAACGCCGGGTGGGACGATTCTGCATGTCGCGCACCGGGGGATCGAGTCGCTGACGATGGACCGGGAGGTCTTGCATCTTCGCGACAGTTTGATTCCCCGTTACGCCGAACTGATTTATTATGGATATTGGTACAGCCCGGAGCGGCTGATGTTGCAGAAAGCGATCGACGAGGCTCAACAGGATGTCACCGGCACGGTCCGGGTGAAATTATATAAAGGCGGTTGCATGGTCGTCGGCCGCAAATCGCCCAGGTCGCTCTACCGGTTGGATATGGCAACATTCGAAGAAGACGAAGTCTACCGGCAGAAGGACGCGGAAGGTTTCATCCGGTTGAACGCGCTGCGGCTCGCCATCCGCGCGCAACGGCCCAAAAACCAAAAAAAGGCGTAAATCGGTGAAGCGTCTTTCGCAATGCGCGCTGGCGGAGAACTCATGGGCGGAAAGAAGCGACGCGGCGTTCGGGAAAAGAGGGAAGCGGTTGCCAGTCGTTTACGCACCACGCCTCCCGCGTCACACGAGATGACCAAACTGTGGTCGGGAAGGTTTCGCGACCGGACCGATCGGCTGGTGGAGGCATTCACCTCGTCGCTTGCCTTTGACCGACGGCTTTACGCGCACGATGTTCAAGGCAGTATCGCCCATTGCAAGACCCTGAAGCGGGCGGGTGTGCTGACCTCTCGCGAGACGGCAGAAATGATCCGCGGGCTGGAGGCAGTGAAGGCAGAGCTTGATGAAGGACGCTTCCCCTTCGTCCCCGAGGACGAGGATATCCACATGGCTATCGAGCGCCGGCTGACGGAGTTGATCGGGCCCCTGGGAGGGAAACTGCACACCGGTCGCAGCCGGAACGATCAGGTGGCGTTGGACATCCGCCTGTACCTGCGTGATGCGCTCAAGGCAATGACCGGCCGGATCGAGGAGTTGGAGCGTGCGCTCCTCTCTCAGGCGCGGGCGCACCTGGATGTGATCATGCCGGGCTATACGCATTTGCAGCGAGCCCAGCCGGTGCTGCTGGCTCACCACCTCTTGGCCTATGTCGAGATGTTGGAGCGAGACAAGGGACGGATCAACGACGCCCTGGCCCGATTGAACGTGATGCCGCTGGGTTCAGGAGCGCTGGCCGGCACGAACTACCCAATCGATCGCCGGTACACCGCGCGTCTGCTGGGTTTTACCGACGTGACGGAGAACAGTCTCGACGCCGTTTCCGACCGCGACTTCGCTATCGAGGTGATGGCCGCGCTCTCCCTGATCATGATGCATCTGTCTCGGCTCAGCGAAGAACTGATACTGTGGACCTCTCAGGAGTTCCAATTCGTGGACCTGCCGGATGCTTTCTGCACAGGCAGCAGCATGATGCCGCAGAAGAAAAATCCGGATGTGCCGGAACTGGTGAGAGGGAAAACCGGCCGGGTTTACGGTCATCTTCTGGCGCTGTTGACGACGCTGAAGGGACTCCCATTGAGCTACAACCGTGACCTTCAGGAGGACAAGGAAGCGCTGTTCGACGCGCTGGACACCGTATCGGCCTCTCTTGAGGTCTCTGCGGAGTTGATCAAAGGACTGAAGGTCAACCGCGATACACTGAAGCGCGCGGCCGCTTCGGGCGCCATGTTGGCCACGGAGTTGGCGGATTATCTCGTCTTCAAGGGCGTCCCGTTCCGTGAAGCCCATACCGTCACCGGCCGGATTGTGCGGTTCTGCCTGGATCACCAGAGAGACTTAGAGACTCTCACACTGGACGAACTCCGATCATTCTCCGAGCGGTTCGACAAAGACGTACTGGACGTGCTCACGGTGGAGGGTGCGGTTGAGCGAAAAGCCCAGATCGGCGGCACAGCGCGCAAGCGGGTCGAGGCGAGAATCAAGGTTTTGGAGAGAGCACTGGCATGACGAGAGAGCGAGACCCCGTCACGGCATTCGGGCTTACCCTGGCGGTCATGACGATCGCCGCCGGCTGCGGCGTCGTCGGATCCCCGATCGCGCCCGAAGATGTGGGGATCGCCCCCCGGTTACAAAAGGAACAGGAGATAGAAGCTCAGGAGCGCGCACAAGCCGCCCAACGACAGGAAGGGAAATCAGGCGCTGTCGAACCTTCTTCTGAGCCTGAGCTGCCGCCGTTGAGGCCGGTCGGCATCAGATAGTGCGCATGAGTTTGTTTGTGGGAGAACGCTGCGCGACAACCGGGCGGGAGCGTCGGCCTGGTTGACAATGGGCTACCTGACAATCAGGAGGAGAAACCGATGGAGCTGATCCGACCTGCGAGGTCGACGACAAGGACGAAGACCCTCTTGTTGGTTGATCCTTATCCAAGGAATAACCCTTATCACCTGACGGCTTCGGAGCGGCGGGCGGTGTGGTTTCCGAAGTTGAGCCTGCCGGTGATCGCGGCCTACACACCAGAGACCTGGCACGTCGAGCTGATCGACGAAGCCGTGCGGGACATCGATTTCGAACATCCCTGCGACTTGGTGGGGCTCTCGGTTATGACCTGCTATGCGCCGCGGGCCTACGAGATCGCCGCAGAGTTCCGAAAACGCGGCAAGAAAGTGGTGCTGGGCGGGGTGCATCCGACGTACTGTCCGGATGAAGCGCTCCAACACTGCGATGCGATCGTCTGCGGGGAGGCCGAGGATCTCTGGCCCGAATTGATCGCTGACTTCGAAGCCGGGGCGATGAAGCGCGTGTACAAGATGGAGAAGTTTCCATCGCTTGAACGTTATAGAAGCCCGCGCGTCGACCTGCTCAGCCCGGACGCTTACATGACCCGGCAATGCAGCTTCACGACGCGGGGGTGCCATTTCGATTGCGAGTTTTGCAGCGTGTCACCGTTCAACGGCAAGACGACGCGGCGCCGGCCGGTTCAGGAGGTCGTGAAAGAACTGACGCATATCAAGCAATGGATCCGGAGCGAACTGGTCGACCGGATGCGAAACGAGCCGCTCTGGAAAGCGTTCCTGACCGGTCTGCGCATCCGGCTGGGCATCGAGGATGGGACGATCTTCGCCTTCGTGGACGATTTGCACAACAGCAACCGCGCTTACTGCCGCGAGCTGTGGGCGGCGCTCAAGCCCCTGAATATCAAATGGGGATGCCAGTCGACGTTGTTCCTGGGTGACGATGAAGAGATGGTCAAGCTCGCGGCGGAAAGCGGCTGCGTATCGGTTTTCGTCGGGATGGAATCTCTCGATGAGGACTGCTTGGAGGAAACCAACAAGCCTTTCAACCGTGTGCAGAAGTTCTCGCAGGAAATCAAAATGTTTCACGATTACGGGATCATGGTCAATCCCGGCATCGTGTTCGGCTTCGATAACGACGACGAATCGGTGTTCGAACGGGCCGTGGAGTTCCTGGTAAAGAACCGGGTGGAGCTGGCTTACTTCAACGTGCTAACCCCGCTCCCGGGCACGGCGTTGTACGAGCGGTACAATCGAGAAGGCCGCATCTTCGACCGGGATTGGGCGAAGTATGACGGCAAACACGTGGTCTTCTATCCGAGCCGTATGACACCGGAGCAACTGCAGGAGGGGTTCTACTGGGCCAATCACCGCTTTTATTCGCTTCCGTCGATTTGGTACCGCTTGCTGGGAACGAAACAGCGATTCATCGCCCGATGGGAAATGAACCGGGAATTCCGCAAGCTGATCAAACGGGCGTGCCCGCGGGGCACCCTCTCCCCGGTGGCCAAGGTCCTGAAGAATCTTCAGGCCAAACTGCCGGCGCTCGATTGCGAACATCTGATCCCCAACGCGCTGCATGCGATCAAGCAACGGTTCGATGCGACCTCGGGGCCGGCCCACGAACTTTGGTTGAACATCAAGGCCAAGCGGCACGACCGATTCGCCGCCTTAGTCGTGGAGTTGGAGGGCACACTTGACCGGCTCAATGCGCAGGAACTGCTCAAGCGGATCAAGGAAGCGGCGGAGAAAGCCAGGCTCGACATTATTGTCAACTTCGAACACTTGAAGCACGCGACGCCCGATGCATTGCGCGCCCTGCTGGACGGCGAGGCGTTGAAAGCCATCATGCCGTATGCCAGAGTCCGCTATCGAAAGTTCAAGGCGGCTTTCGAAGCGTCGCTGCAGGGGCTTTCGATCAGCGGGCTTGAAATGCTCAGTGAGGACCTCCAAGATGCATGATTTCCAGTATCGTCAGGGCGAACTCTACTGCGAAGACGTCCCGCTTAGTCGTATCGCCAAGGAAGTCGGCACGCCATGCTACGTCTACAGCCATGCGACTTTGTTGCGGCACTTCCGGGCCTACGACAGCGCGTTTCAGAACATTCCCCACATCGTCGCTTTCGCCATGAAGGCCAATTCCAACCTGGCGATCCTGCGGCTGCTGGCCCGTGAGGGCAGCGGCGTGGACATCGTCTCGGGCGGCGAACTGTACCGTGCCCGGCAGGCCGAGGTGCCGACTTCGAAGATCGTATTTGCTGGGGTCGGAAAGAGTCGAGAGGAAATCCGCGATGCGCTCAAGTCGGACATTCTCATGTTCAACGTGGAATCCTCGGCTGAGCTCCATGCGATCGACGAAGTCGCAGCCGAGATGGGCGTTCGGGCGCGGGTGGCGCTGCGGATCAATCCGGACATCGATCCCAAGACGCACCCGTATATTTCGACCGGGTTGAAGAAAAGCAAATTCGGAATCAGTGCGGATCGCGCGCTCGAAGAGTTCAAGCTGGCGTCGTCGCTTAAGCACATCGAGGTCGTCGGAGTTCATAAGCACATCGGCTCCCAGCTCACCGATGTGACGCCGTTCGTCGAGGCGCTCCGGAAAGTGCTCGGATTGGTCGAGGCCCTCAAAGCACAGGAAATCGGCATCCGGTACGTCAACATCGGCGGCGGGTTGGGCATTACGTACGCCGACGAATCACCGCCGAGGCCCCAGGATCTGGCGGACGCCATCTCGCCGCTGGTGCGGGACCTCAAATGCGTATTGATCATGGAACCGGGCCGTGTCATCGTGGGGAATGCCGGCGTCCTCGTCACCAAGGTGCTCTACACCAAAGAAGGCGAGGCCAAACGGTTCATGATCGTAGACGCGGCGATGAACGATCTGATCCGCCCGAGCCTGTACGGCGCGTACCACGATATTCGGCCGATTCGGGAAGCGGCCGCACACGGCGAACGGAAAACCGTCGACGTGGTCGGCCCGGTCTGCGAGTCAGGTGACTTTCTGGCCAAAGATCGCTCAATGCCCGAGGCCAAACCGGGGGAGTTGTTGGCGGTCATGAGCGCGGGCGCCTACGGGTTCGTGATGTCGTCCAATTACAACTCCCGGCCGCGGGCACCGGAAGTCTTGGTCAAGGGCGGAGAGATGCATGTGATCCGCGCGCGGGAAACCTACGCGGATCTCGTGCGGGGCGAAACTATTCCGGATTTCCTCAGGTAGCGAGGCGGCACCTCTTTTGCGCGAGGATCGAGATGTTTACCGGCTCACTCGTCGCTATTGTCACACCCTTTAAGAACGGGCGGGTGGATGAACGAGCATTGGGCGACCTTATTGAATGGCAGATCGCCAACGGCACCGACGGGATCGTGCCATGCGGCACGACCGGGGAATCGGCTACCCTTTCGCACGAAGAACACGAACGGGTCATCGCTTTCACCGTCGAGGTGGTCAAGCGCCGAGTGCCGGTGATCGCCGGAACTGGCTCTAACTGCACCGATGAGGCCATTGCCTTAACCCGGCATGCGAACCGCGTCGGAGCCGACGGCGCCCTGTTGATCACTCCCTACTACAACAAACCGACTCAGGAAGGGTTGTTCCGCCACTTCAAGGCGGTGGCCGAAGCCGCAGACATCCCGATCGTGCTATACAATATTCCGGGGCGGACCGGCGTCAACATGCTGCCGGCGACGGTGGCCCGGCTGACCTCCGTACAGAACATTGTCGCGATCAAGGAGGGAAGCGGGGCGGTGCAGCAGGCGTCGGACATCGTCCAGATGTGCGGAGACCGGATCACCGTGCTGTCCGGCGATGATCCGCTTACCTTGCCCATGATGGCGGTCGGGGCCAAGGGCGTCATCACAGTCACCGCGAACATTGCGCCGGCGGACATGGCTCGCCTGGTGGATGCTTTTGCGGAAGGACGGATAGAGGAGGCGCGGCGGCTGCACTTCAAACTCTCCCCGTTGTTCGCCGCCCTGTTCCTGGAGACGAACCCGATCCCCGTCAAAGCGGCTCTCGGCATGATGGGGAAAATCGAAGAGGAACTGCGTCTCCCTCTCTGCCCGATGGGGCGGGAAAATCGCGATAAGTTGGCGCGGGTGATGAAAGAGTACGGGTTGATCTGATCAGCGTTCGGCGGTCGCTGACCGCCCTCTCGTTTCCTCTTGAGGTCCCGGTGTGATTAAAGTCGTCGTGGCTGGCGCAGCCGGACGCATGGGTTCCAGGCTTGTAGCCTTGCTCAAGGACTCGGCCGCCCTGACCTTAACCGGGGCGGTCGAAAGGAAAGGGCATGTCTCCATCGGCGAAGACGCGGGAGAGCTCGCCGGCTGCGGTAAGACAGGTATCCCCATCACGGACGACCTGTCCGCGCTCCTGGAGCGTGGTGAAGTGGTCATCGATTTCTCCACACCTCAGTCCTCCCTGGCCCACCTCCGAACCGTTGTTCAGCATCGCCGGGCGATGGTCATCGGCACCACTGGCTTTTCCTCTCAAGAACTGGACGAACTCAAAAGTCTGGCGCGCCAAGTCCCGTGCGTGTTTTCGCCGAACATGAGCGTAGGCATCAACGTGATCTTCAAAGTCATCACTGAGATGGCCAAAATCCTCGGAGAGGAGTACGACCTCGAAGTAATCGAGGCACATCACCGCTTGAAGAAAGATGCGCCGAGCGGTACGGCACTGAAGATGGCGGAAGTGCTTGCCAGGTCGATGAACCGCGACTTGGCCCAGGTTGGAGTTTATGCTCGGAAAGGGTTGATCGGGGAGCGCAAACGCGGGGAAATCGGCATTCAGACCATACGGGCGGGCGACATCGTCGGCGATCACACCGTGCTCTTTGGCGGCATCGGCGAGCGCATCGAGGTGATCCACCGGGTGCAGAGTCGCGACACATTCGCCCGGGGGGCCCTGCGCGCGGCGCGGTGGGTCGTGAAACAACCTCCCGGACTCTACGACATGCAGGATGTGTTAGGTCTCAAGTAGACAGCCTGTGCGCGACCCGGAAGGCCAACGGCTTAAAGGGATTTACTGGCAAGAGACCTGAAGGTTCGGGCTACTGACCGTGGAGCCACAGGTAGGACACTGGATCGCGCTCTGGCCGCGTGTGAAACTCATGAGCCGGTAGCATGACGGACAGCAGAGCACTGCAGTGAAGGGAACGGTCGCTATTCGATGAACAGGCGGTTTCATGGTGGTTCTTCGGCGGACGACTTTCGAGCATCCGCCGCACTTCCGAGCACAGCACAGACTTCTCCCTTCAGTCCTTCCGTTCGATTGGTGCCGACCTGAGCCGTAACACGCCGAGTGCCGATGGTACGAAAGACCGCATCCGCAGCGCGGTCTGAACGCGTAGAAGCAGGCGTGATTGTTCTCAGGGGCTGAAGAAAATTAATGTCGTGCCGTCAACGGTCGCGGCTCCGGATCGACGGCTTTTCGCCGACCGCAGTTCAAGCAAGCAAAGACTGTGATCGCCAGCCCGGCGTCAAGGTCCACAGCCCGTTCCGGCAACATTGTTCCCCGACATTTATCGCACGTTTGCATGCCGTTACTTTAACACCGCCCTCTGTCTATGACTATCCTCCTGAAGTACTGGATTCTTGGTGCAAAGGCCCCTCGTTCAGGTGGACAATCGGCCTATGGACCTTATGGATGATGGACGACGAAAAAGTGATCCGAAGCCTCGTCAAGTGTGCACTCCTTGACAGAAGAGCCAGACCTCACATAGGATTGTGGAATTCCACGCTGAGATCCACAATGTATAGGCTATTGTTCATTACGGGACTGTTGATCTTGCTGTATTTTCTCATCCGAAGCGCCATCAGAGAGCTAACCGGGAAGAGGGGCACGGGCGGTGGGGCGCTGATGGAAGACCGCAACAAGATGGTGCAAGATCCGGTCTGTAAGATCTTTGTCCCGAAAGGAACGGCGGTTATGGCAGAGATCGGAGGCCAGACTTACTTTTTTTGTAGCCGTGACTGCGCGTTAACGTTTCAGAAGCAGTTATCCGGCTAGCAGCCGGAATAACTGTAATCGGTCAGTTTCTCGTCCTTGTCGAACTTCAGCGTGATCTGACACTCGTTCGGGGAAAAATTGAACAGCGGCAGACCCGATTTGCCGCCGGCGATGCGATAATAGGTCCAGGTTTCGCCTCCGAAAAAGCGCGGCGCCTTGCCGTCCGGTGCTCCCCAGTTTTTTTCGAACCATGCCTTGTCCTTCCCTTGCAACTCGGCAGGCTTCAGCGAGGCTTCAAGATAGGGATTCCGCCCGCAAGCGGCGAACAGCAGTGTGAGAAGCACAACGCAGACAAATGGCTGTTTCATGATTCCTTCTCAGGCCTGATCCATTCGACGCTTCGCCGTTAATTATAAAGGGAGCGAATGAATCGACGTACAAGAATTGTAACCACCACCCCCATGCCTGTCAAACCGCTGCACGAAGGAGAGGGAATTGCTTTGTCCTTGAGATGTTCCTACAATCACTCCTAACAGAGACGACGGCTGCGACGAAAGCTTCCAAGCATGAAAGGAAGAGTCTATGCACATTTATCTTGATACCGCGAGCGTGAAAGAGATTCAAGAAGCGGCGAGTCTCGGCTTGCTGGACGGGGTGACGACGAATCCGTCACTCGTGGCGAAGGAAGGCCGGAGCTTCAAAGACGTGCTGCTCGAAATTTGCAACATTGTAGACGGACCGATAAGCGCCGAAGTGGTCAGCGTCGAAGCGGAGGCCATGGTGAAGGAGGGGCGCGAGCTGGCCAAAATCCATAAGAACATCGTGGTGAAATGTCCGCTGATCCCGGAAGGCTTGAAGGCAACGAAGCGGCTGGCGGCGGAGGGGATTCGTGTGAACGTCACGCTCTGTTTCTCGCCGACCCAAGCTCTCCTCGCAGCTAAGGCGGGCGCCTGGTGCGTGTCCCCGTTTATCGGCCGGCTGGACGATGTCAGTTCCAACGGCATGGAGCTCATTCGTCAGATCGTCACAATCTTCCGCAATTACGCCTTCCCGACCAAAGTTTTGGTTGCCAGCGTCAGGCATCCCCAACACGTGGTGGAGGCGGCGTTGGCTGGCGGGGACATTTGCACCATGCCCTTCGCAGTCTTTCAACAACTGGTGAAACATCCGCTCACGGATGTCGGGCTCAAGAAATTTCTAGCCGATTGGGAAGCAGGTGGCCGGAAATAGCGCGGGCCCGCCGCACCTCGCTCATCGCTGGTCGAGCCTCCTCCTGGCTTGCCGAAAGACGGAATGGAACATTCGTCTTGTCAGTTTTCCAGTAAAGGTGTTTTGCTGGCTGGGATGATACGATCCGATCAGCGTCACGCCCCATGGGAGGGGGTACGACAAGCCGTGGCCGAATACAGGCGACGGCGAAGGGATCCTGTGACCCAGGTCGCCACAGGCTTTCAGATAGCGGTCGAAGGCGATTTTCCCCAGCGCGACCACGACACGGACCCGCGCGAGCAGACGTAACTCTTCGACCATATAAGGCTGGCAGTTGTCAAATTCCTCCGGCAAGGGTTTGTTGCCCGGGGGGGCGCACCGGACCGTCGCGCCGATGTAGCAGTCGCGCAGTCGAAGCCCGTCGTTCCGATGAATCGACGTCGGCTGATTGGCAAAGCCGAACTTGTACAACGCCTCATAGAGCCAATCACCGCTGCGGTCGCCGGTAAAGACCCGGCCCGTGCGATTGCCCCCATGGGCCGCCGGCGCCAGTCCCAACACATAAAGACGGGCGTCGGGATCACCAAAGCCCGGGACGGGACGACCCCAGTAAGTCCAATTGCGGAACTGGCGGCGCTTGACTCGGGCGACCGCCTCCCGATAGGCAACCAGCCGAGGACAGCGGGAGCAGCGCACGATGCGTTCGTTCAGAAGATCCAGCGCTCGCATGAGGGACGAGTGTAACACGACCGGGAAAGGGCGTTCATTCTTGCTCGCCCTCTCACTTGCTGCTAGCATGGGTTAAAACGCAGATAGACGTCTCGATCCTGGACGAAATTATCCCCTATGCAGTTGCAGCTCACAGCCTTGCTGGTCTTTGCAACGGCTTCACTGTCTGGTCTTCTATTCATGTCCATTGCGGCGGAACGGGAACCGGCGGACGCGACCGTCGGGAAGGCGTCTTCCAAGAAGGCGGTTGAGGCGTTCCCCTCCGCCGGCGGTGACCGACGACAGGATGCCAAAGGTCTCGACGCCGATCGTGAGACTCCTTCGGAAGGAGCTATGGAGGAACTTGCCGAAGCGGAAGACCGCCTCGTCATCCTTCCGGAAATCAAACGGGAAGGCGAGCGGTTCTTCCTGAGTTCGTTCAAGCTGCCGGAAAAGCTGTTCTTTGCGGGTCAGCCGGTGCCGCTGGACAACTGGCAGGTCCGCGAGCGCATCGAGTATGAATTCTATCAGTTTTTGGAGGAGCAAGGTGAAAGCATTATCTTGGCCAAACGCATGGGCCGATGTTTCCCGCCGGTGGAAAAGCAGTTGGCCGAGGCGGGCTTGCCGGACGATCTGAAGTACATGCTGCTCGTAGAGAGCAAGTGCGTCGCCGCCGCCTATTCCCGCGCGAAGGCATCTGGCCCCTGGCAATTCATCGGCTCGACCGGCAAGCGCTACAAACTCCACAGCGACAAGTTTCTGGACCAACGACGCAATCTGGAAATGTCGACGGAGGCCGCCATCAAGTATCTTCGTCACTTGAAAGACTTCCACCAAGGCGACTGGTTTTTGGCAATGGCCTCGTACAATGCAGGCGAAGACCGCATCAGGAAGTTGCTCAAAGAACAAAAGGTGAATGATTATTGGAAGCTCCATGGCCCGCGAGAAACCATGCGCTATGTGCCCCGGATCATCGCAGCAAAGGAGATCTATTCCCAACCTGAGAAGTACCTCGGCCTGACGAAAAAAGATTTGTATGCGCCGTTGGAGACCGAGATGGTGACCGTCACGATCAAGGAAGCACAACGGCATCTCACCGCCATCGCCGAGGAGTTCGGCACCTACTTCCTCGAACTCAAGATGCTCAACCCGGAGATCAGAAAAGACTTCCTACCCAAAGGAACCTATCAGATCAAAGTCCCGCGGCAAACCTGCCCCGACCGCTGCTTTAAGCAAGAGAAGACCCCCTAAGGGCCTGGCACTATGCGCGTCGGCGTGTCGCAGCGTCGCATCCGCGCGTTCTTTCACCGGATCTGCGCGGCGGCGCTCTCGGCGGCAGACCCGGCCAAGGCAATCCGTCGCTTCGTGCGACGGGAAGGGACTTCACTGCGAGTCGGCCAAAGAGTTTATGACCTCCAGCGGCACCCCCGTGTCGTGGCGGTTGGAGCCGGCAAGGCTTCTGCGCGGATGGCGTGGGCGCTGGAACGAGTGCTCGGCAATCGCTTGGACGCTGGGCTGGTGGTCGTGAAATACGGCCACGCGGCCCCCACCGACAAGATCGAGATCATGGAAGCCGGCCATCCGGTTCCCGATCGGGCCGGGGAGCGGGCCGCCTCAAAGCTACTGACGCTTGTCGGCGGCCTTACGTCGAACGACCTGCTCATCGTGATCCTGTCCGGAGGCGCCTCCAGCCTGCTGCCAGCTCCGGTCCCCGGCCTGAGCCTCGCTGATAAGCAAACGGCGACTCAGTTGCTGCTCGCAAGCGGGGCGACCATTCAAGAGACCAATGCGGTGAGGAAACACCTCTCCGCGATCAAAGGAGGGCGACTAGCTGCCGCGACGCAGGCGCGGGTGATCAGCTTGATCCTCTCCGATGTGATCGGGGATGATCTGGCCGCCATCGGCTCGGGTCCCACCGCGCCCGATCCAACGACGTACGACGAGGCCTGTGCCATTCTGCGGTGCTACGACATTTGGAACGCGATGCCGACGCCTGTCCGCAGGCATTTGTCCGCCGGAGCGGCGGGCCGGGTTGCGGAGACGCCCAAGCCGGGCTCGCCGGTCTTCCGCCGTGTGCAGAACCTCATCATTGGCAACAACCGCGCAGCGGTCGAAGCGGCCGCGAGAGCCGTGAAAACAACCGGGATTACTTCCGCCATTCTGACCACAACGTTGACCGGCGAAGCGCGGGAAGCGGCGAAAGTCTTCGGCAGCATCGCACGGGAAATCGTGTCGGACGACAGGCCCTTTCGACGTCCCTATTGCCTGATCGCCGGAGGAGAGCTGACCGTCACGGTTCGGGGTGGCGGCCGGGGCGGACGATGTCAAGAGTTTGCACTGGCTTCCGCACTGGAAATCGCCGGATTGCCCAATGTGTGGCTCGCGGGCTTCGCCACGGACGGCACCGACGGCCCGACCGAGGCGGCCGGGGCGGTGGCGGATGGTCGCACGGTCCTGCGCGCGGCCAGGGTGGGACTGGATGCGGCGCGCGCGCTGCGCGACAATGATGCCTATCCGTTCTTTCAAAAGCTGAACGCCCACATCGTAACCGGCCCGACCGGCACGAATGTGAACGACTTGTATGTCCTCGTTTGCGTGTAATCCCGTTCCATGACTCATCCCGCTCTCTTGCCGCTGGAAGCCTGTGAAGACCGCGCGCTGGCCGGTGGAAAAGCGGCCGGATTACGCCGCCTAATTCTTCACGGTTTCCGCATTCCGCCCGGGATCTGCCTGACGACGGCGCTGTACGAAGCAGCGCTTGAACGCACGGGGATTCGTCTTCGCGATCAATGGCGCACGCTTCAAACCCAATCCGACCGTGACCGCCAGGTCACGTTGGCCGCCTGCCGGCGCGCAATTGAGCAGCCGAGCCTCTTGCGAGCGCTTCTCGATCCCCTGGCGGCGTCATTGGATGAGCTGGAAAGAGACAAACCTCCCGGCGCCAGTGGACTCTGGGCGGTCCGGTCGTCGGCCTCGAGCGAGGACGGGCGGGACGGATCCTTCGCGGGCATCTATCGAACGGTTCTCGGTGTAGCCCGGGATGACATTCCGGCGGCTGTGGTCTCGTGCTGGGCTTCGCTGTGGACCGAGACGGCTTTCGCCTACTCTCGCCGTTGGGGAATGGTAACGGACCCGCCGAAGATGGCGGTGATCATTCAGCCGCTTCTTTCTCCTACCGCCTCCGGCGTGGCCTTTTCCCAAGATGTGGCGACGGGTCGACCGGACCGCGTATTGGTCAATGCCGTCTTGGGATTGGCCGACTTGCTCGTAGCCGGTCGCATCGTACCGGACCACTATGTGGTCGTCTTCGACGAATCCAAGCGAACGCCTGTGGCCACAGTGGTGGAGCGTACGATCGCGGAAAAGCCGAGACGGAGAGTCCCAGCGGCGACCGGTCAGCGAAATGAGGTAGTCGACGAAGATGAGAAGAGGAAACCGGCACTGGAAGACTCGACCGTACTGGAGTTGGCGGCACTGGTAAAGCGGGTCGAGCGAGCGCTGGGCGAACCGGTCGATGTCGAGTGGGCGATCGATCGTCAGGGAATCTGGCTGCTCCAGGCGAGATCGCTTCTTCCCGCAGGTGCGCCGTCAACCACGGCATCCGGGCCGTGCGAGTGGTCGCGCGCCAATTTCAAGGAGACCATGCCGGAGCTGCCGAGCCCGCTGGGACTTTCCTTCTTGAACCATTTCATGGAGCACCAGATCCTCAAACATTATCGAAAGGCGGGCTGCAAGATCCCGGAGAATGCACAGGCGGTGCGGATCGTGCGGGGGCGTCCTTATATCAACGTAACGTTGTTTCAAACCCTCATGGCGCAATTGGGTGGCGACCCGCGGGATGTCGCTGAACAGATGGGCGGGCATGGCGGCGCGCTGCCGGTCGGCGTCGAACGGCTGCCCTGGTGGACACTTCTGTGGGCGGGAAGCCTGTTCATGTGGAAGATGCGGCAGGCCTCGCGGCGTGCGCCGACCTGGTTTGCTGAGATGAAGCGGATGGCAACCGATCTCCATGCGGATTCGCTCAAAGGCTTGTGCATCGCGGAATTGCTTGCGCGAATGGACCTGATTAGAACACGACTGCAGGAACACGATCTGACCTTCGCGATCGTAGCCGGCGTGGGACAGGCTTTGCGAACCCTCGGGTTCCTATCGTCTCGGGCGATCGGCGAAGGGTGGCGGGGATTGCTGAACGCGGCGTTGCAAGGACAGGGTACCGTCATCAGCGCCAGACAGGTGATTTGGCTGGCCGAACTGGCAAACCAGGCAAGGCAGGAAGACCGGGCACGGGCCTTTTTTCTCGCTGTTCCATGGACGCCGGATCGGTTCCGGTCCGTCCTGGCCGGCACGCGGTTTCTCAAGGAGTTCGACCGGTTCTTGGCGGAGTTCGGCCATCGGGCTCTCGGCGAGTCCGACGTGGCCGTGCCCCGCTTCAGTGAGCAACCAGATTATCTGTTGGGTGTCATCCGGGCTCACCTGCAAGCGAGGGGCGGGAAATCGGTCGAAGAGATCCTGTGGCAGCAGGAGTCGGCGCGGAAAGCCGCTCTAGCAGAAATCCGCCGGCGAATGGGGTGGCGTCTCCACAACTGGATGGCGTTTCGCTGGTGGTACCGGCGGCTCTGCCGATTTCTCGCCTTGCGGGAGGCGAACCGCCACCATCTGATGTATTTTTCCGCCGCCACGCGGCTTCTGGCCTTGGCGCTGGGAGAACAGCTCTCGGCAGCCGGCGTACTGGACACCCCGCACGACGTTTTCTTGCTCACCGCCGAAGAGATTAGAGCCATCGCGTGGAATCCTTCGCAAGACTGGAAAAGTCTGATCGCCGGACGGCGGACAGAGCGTAAGGAACGTGCGACATACCAGGCGCCGGACACGATACGAGACGACGGACGGGAATGGGACAATGCGGAAAGGCAGCAGTCGCCACGGACAACGAGCATCCCGCTGAGCGGAACCCCCGTCAGCACAGGTTATGCGGAAGGACCGGTCTGTCTCCTCCTCTCTCCAGACGATGTCAGGAAAGTCAAACGCGGCGACATCATCGTAGCTCCGGTGCTCGATCCCGGTATGGCGCCGGTCTTCAGCCTTGCCGCCGGACTCGTCGCCGAAATGGGCGGTACGCTCTCCCACGGCGCGATCATCGCTCGCGAATATGGTCTGCCGACGGTCGTCAACGTCCCGGGTGTGACGAAGCTCCTCAAGGATGGCGAGCAGATCGCGGTGGACGCGACACGAGGTCTCCTTCGGCCGCTTGGACCATCATGATGTCTCCCCCGTTTTCTCTTCCGACTGCCGGTGGTCGTCCTTGCGTCCGAAATCGTCTCGCCTCCAAAACGGATCGGTCTCGCCCCGACGCCGGTTGAAGCCCATCTACTTTGTTAAGATCTCCAGAATTTCGTCCAGTGGTCGGATGCTTCCCAGCAGCGTCGGATGACCGAAGCGGCGATAGTGTCGATTCTCCTGCACCTTTTCAAGGGCGATGATGAGGTTGTGGAAGTCGTCGAGTCGGGCGGTCTCGAAATAGGTGATGAAGTCGAGGTCGTCGAGGCCGGTTGCGTGGTAGAGCTTGCGTTTCACGGTCTTGAGATAGGCCACGGCGGCTTCTGTGTGTTCTTTCATCATCTCGATCCTCGACGCCTGATCCAACCGCCACCACTCTGCGTCCTTCTGGATCGGCATGACGATCGCGTAAGGCGTCGGCCCAGCATCGGCCTGGGCTTTGAGTGCCGCCTTCAGGTCCTCGGAAAATCCAGGCACGTAGTTGGCTTTCTTGGTCAGCCCGTTGAACGTCTGCGTGTTGCGGAGGTGACGCCCTAACAGCGTGCTCATCAACTCCAGGAGAAAATTTTGATTGTCGAGTATCTCCTGGGCATGGAGACGAAGAAAAAAGTCCGCCTGAGCGGACAGCCCGCGCAAGAGATAGACATCGATAGCCATCTTCTCGCTATGTTTCCGGATCATGTCTTTGACTACCGCTGCCGCCGAGGCGCGAGCATTCTTGTCCAGCTTCCACCAGTCTGCGTCAATGGAGAACACAGCGAATGTGGCATAGACGCCCGGCTCGGTCAGCAGCGTTGTCCGATCGGCGGCCTGGGTCTCCCAGGCAAAGACCGCCCAACACAGGAAACCGATAAGAATCCTCAATGGGAATAGGCGCAACATCGCCCGTCTCCTTCTAATTAATGATGGTCTTGCAAGGTGAAGCCGGAACCGGCAGGCTCCGGGAGCTTCGGCACCGGTTGCCCCGCCCAACCGATCTTTGACGCAAAGCCCTGGCCGTATCGATCATAAAGCTGGAAGAACTGGAAGGCCTTGCAGTCGGTCAGGACTTCTTTGACTTCTTTCAAGTACCGCTCGAACGTGTACTCAAACAGCACGCCCTGTCCGCCCGTCATGATCACCACACGCCGCGAAGGATCGATCGCCGTCTCCTGATGAAACACATAGCGGTAATACGGACTGTCCGGCCCGCCGATATGCTGAAGAAACTGCGCCCAGGTAGGTGGCTTGTCCATCGAGAGTCGCTCGGCGATGTTCACTCCCTTGATGGGTCCGAAGGGTTCGAAGAATTCTTTGAACATGTTGTCGGCCAGCGATGTTCGCCGGAAATGTGATGGATTGCGTGCTCGAACGGTACGAGCGTGTGGGTTTCCCAGCGAGAGCCGGGCGCCCAGTGGAAGATCACGCCGTTGGTTGGCCCCTTCCATTCGGTGCCGCCGACCTGCTCGACCTGGTGTTCAATGATCTTGTTGGCCCACACCCAGAAGACGAAATCCACGAAGCGAGGATCGGCCGGTGTGATCGTCAACGCGTCGGTGCGAAGCGGCGCCGTGGGGTTATAGCTGGTGCGGACGTCTTGGCAGTGTGCCTGCCATTGCGCATCGGACCAGGCTGCGTCGCTCACCGGAAACGCCGAGGCCTGATCCAGCAGATCGACCCGTGCGGTGAGCATCAAGGCCAGCGCCCCGGCGGCGAGACCGACTATGGCCCGACAGTTCCTTTCTCGCATGGTTCCGGCCTCCTAGCAGCGATGCCGCTGACCCTATCCTACCTTCCTCGATACCATGATTTCATCTGTCACAAACGATCGTTTTTCTCAGGGGACGGCGTCCAACAAGCAGCGTCCAACGGCTTGACCTTTCTCAACGATTCTCGTAGGCTTGCGCCGCTTTCCCAACACAACCAATCGCGATTCAGCCCTGAGCCTATTTCTACGCCATGCGGCGGAGGTGGTCCGATGTTTGACGTGACTGGCCTCCTAGCAGGCTTAGCCGTTGGCCTCCTGCTCGGTGCGGCGCTCGCCGGTTTCTGGACCGCGTCACGACTTCGCGCACAGACGCATACACGCCTCATCGAAAGCGCAGAGCGGGCCCAGCGGGCGGAGGCCGCAGCCTCCGAACTTCGTCGCCGCTCCGAGCAGGAGCGGGCTGAGATCCTGCGGCTGAGGGAGGAATTGGCCGAAGCCCAACAGGCTCGGGTCTCGGCCGAGACGCGCGCGGAGGAAGCCCTCAAGAATCTTCAGGAACAAAAGACGCTGCTCAGTCAGGCCCGGCAGGATTTGGTCGAGACTTTTCAGGCGCTCTCCGGCGAGGCCCTGAGACAGAACAATGACACCTTCCTGAACCTGGCCAAGACGTCCTTCGAAACTCTGCAGGCGGAGGCGAAGGGCGAGCTGGCCCAGCGCCAGCAGGCGATTCACGAACTGGTGAAGCCGCTCCAGGAAGCCCTCAGACACTACGAAGAGCAGCTCCACGCGCTCGAACAATCCCGCCAGTCGGCCTACGGCGGGTTGGACCAGCATCTCAAGCTCCTGGCCGAATCCCAGCAGCGGCTCCAGCAGGAGACCGGCAATCTGGTCAGAGCCTTGCGGGCGCCGACGGTGCGCGGCCGGTGGGGCAAGATCACGCTCAAGCGCGTGGCCGAATTGGCTGGCATGGTTGCTCACTGCGATTTCGTCGAACAGGATACGGTCGATGGCGAACAAGGGCGCCTGCGTCCCGACATGGTCGTGCACCTGCCCGGCGGCAGACAGATCGTCGTGGACGCCAAGACGGTGTTCTCGGCCTATCTGGAGGCGCCATGAGGCGCCGGATGATCCGCAGCGTCTCGAGCAGCTCAGACGGCATGCGGCGCAGGTGCGGGCGCGCATGGATGAATTGAGTCTCAAGGCATACTGGAGCCAGTTCCCTCAGGCGCCGGAGTTCGTGGTGTTGTTCCTGCCGGGTGAGCAATTTCTCGGCGCGGCGCTCGATCAGGACCCGACGTTGATCGAGGATGGGTTCGCGCGCGGGGTGGTGATCGCCACGCCGACGACCCTTATCGCCCTGCTCCGCGCGGTCGCCTACGGATGGCGGCAGGAACAGTTGGCGGCGCACGCCGAAGAGGCAGGCCGCCTGGGCAAGGATCTCTATGAACGGATGGCCGTGCTGGCCGAGCACCTGAACGACGTAGGGCAGGCGCTGGGGAAAAGCGTGATCGCGTATAACAAGGCGGTCGGCTCACTGGAGGCCAGGATTCTGCCGGCTGCGCGCCGGTTCAAGGAGCTAGGCGTGGCATCGGACAAGGAGGTCCCTCCGCTGGAGCCGACCGAGATCGTGCCGCGCAAGTGTCTGCCGGTCGACTCACCGTAACGCATGGAGCGATCCTAACGACGAATGAGAGATGGTCGCGGAGTTCCATCCTGACGTTCGGCTTCGATATGCGCTCGATCAGCATCTTTACATCTTTATGGCTATAGTCTACAGTCAAGCCCGCTTGGGCTGGAGACGCTGGACGAAGGCCATCGGGACGGTGGAGTGCTGACAGTGTCGACGACCACGGAAATCCTGCCGAGAACCTTCGTTCACCTCCCAGGAGTCGGCGAGACAACAGAACGGGCTTTGTGGCTGGGAGGGATTACCTCCTGGACAAAGTTGCTGAAGTCTTGTGCGCCACTTCCGACATCTCTCCGCGCGAGATCCGAAGTCGCTCGGGTGACTCACCAATCGCTGGAAGCATTCGAGCGCGATGACGTGTCTTTCTTCGCAGAACGCCTTCCCCGCGACGAATGGTGGAGACTCTATCCGAGTTTTCACGCCAAGGCTGTCTTTTTGGACATCGAGACAACGGGGCTCTCCCATT
Source organism: Nitrospira calida (assembly GCF_976986435.1). NCBI lineage: Bacteria > Pseudomonadati > Nitrospirota > Nitrospiria > Nitrospirales > Nitrospiraceae > Nitrospira > Nitrospira calida. The sequence goes on along the minus strand of NZ_OZ335950.1, from coordinate 198,582 downwards.
ACTACGACGACATCACGCTCGTGGGTCTCTATGACGGGGAACGGGTGACCACCCTCATCTCCGGGCATAATCTTCATCAACTTCACGATCTGCTCCGACAATACCAGATTGTCATCACCTTCAACGGCACACTGTTCGACATTCCGTTCCTGAAAACCAAGTTTCCCACCCTGCAATTGCCGCCGATTCACCTTGACCTCCGCTATCTGTTGAAGAGACTTGGATACTCGGGAGGACTGAAACAGATTGAACGGCGCCTCGGACTCAAGCGAAGCAAGGAAGCCGAATCGGTTGATGGATTGATGGCAACGGTCCTGTGGGCACGCTATCGTCGTGGGGATGTCAGGTCCCTTGAACAGCTTGTGACATACAACACGGCAGATGTCACGAGCCTGCGGAGCCTCATTCGGTTTAGCTGCCAGCAATTAGCAAGCCGACTCCTCAACGGAACCGGCTTCCCCCAGCAAGAGCCTCGTCTGACACGTCCCAAGCCAGTGCCCGTCCACGTGTCGGTGAACGGGGCAGGCGCCAAGCTTGTCGTGGGCAATCACGGGCTTGTGTTGCAATCGAGGCCGAGTGAGCGGCCCACAATCACGCTCAACAATCTCTTAGCGAGAATGCCGGGCTTGAGAATGCCGAAGGTTGTGGGAATCGATCTTCGGGCATCAGAAGAACGCCTGACAGGTTGGGCTTTGCTCAAGGGCGACTGGGCCGAGACGCGGTTGATCAAAACGGATAAAGACCTCGTCAAAGAAACCGTCGAGGAGGCGCCCGACATCATCTCGATCGATTCGCCCCTAGGCATTCCCCTTGGGCGATGCTGTACCGAGGAGTCGTGTCGATGTCGGGCTCAGGGCATCTTGCGCGAATGCGAGCGAATCTTGTGGAAGCGGGGAGTCCGAGTTTATCCGTGTTTGTTGCCAAGCATGCGTAAACTGACAGAGCGCGGGATGCGCCTCGCTGGAGCGTTTCGCAGGCGCGGGTACACCGTGATCGAGAGCTACCCCGGGGCAGCTCAGGACATCATGCGAATCCCTCGGAAGCGATCCAGCCTGGAAGACCTCGCCAAGGGCCTGGAAGCCTTCGGCATTCGTGGCGCGTTTCTCTCGCAACCCTGCAGTCATGATGAGCTTGACGCGATTACATCGGCGGTGGTCGGCTACTTCTTTCTCACTGGAGAGTACGAAGCGTTGGGGAATGAGCGGGAAGAGCGCTTGATCGTGCCGAAATTGGACAGTCTGCTGACAGACATTACCCCTCGATAGGCAGGCCATGCCCCTCACCGTTGTAATCGGCGAACAATACGGCTCCAAGGGCAAAGGCAAGATCACGTCCTACCAGGCTCTCCGGGATAACGTCGACATGGTCGTTCGCTACGGAGGACCGAACTCAGGCCACACGGTCGAAGTCAGCAGGCAGCGTTACGAGCTGCGCCTGCTCCCATGTGAGGTTACCAACCCTAAAGATGGATGTGGAACAGGTTAATCGGAAGAGCTAGTCCGTCGAAATAAGCGGCAACCGCCGAAATTGCTGCCTTGCGGACACGACTGGACAGCCTTCGCGGGGAGACACAGACACTCGAAGCAGGGATAACCAAAGTTGGCTCAAAATCTTCCGTCAAATGGTCACAATCCGGCACGATGATGGGCATCTTTTTTCACAATCAGTACTGTTTTTGTGTTAACGACGCTGATGGACTCATTGGTATTGGTAATCGAGACCGCCTGCCTTGAAAAGACAGGCGCGTTTCAAGGCTATAAGGTCCATCCAGAACGTTATCTCTCTATGTTTTTGGCACCACAGAATAATCTCTTTATTCCACGGTCTCTGGCTGAAAGCGAGCCGAAATACAAACAGCTAATCCCATACGTGATCCTTCGTTGTCGCGACTCGCTCTTTTCATACGTGCGGGGAAAGCAATCCAACGAATCGCGCCTTGTCGCCATGCGATCGATCGGCGTCGGCGGTCACATCGAGCCGGCCGACCAAAGCCTGTTCTCGTCGGATCGCGAGATGTACTTGGAGGCGGCGCGGCGAGAGGTGCACGAAGAAGTCAAGATCGACACGCCCTACGTCGAGCATCTCGTGGCGTTGATCAACGATGATGCAACCGAAGTTGGGAGAGTTCATCTTGGCATCATGCATATCTGGGATTTGGCCGAACCCAGGGTGACCAAGCGGGAAGGCCTGATCACTCAGGCGGGGTTTGTGCCGATTACGAGGTTGAAAAGCAGGCTAGACGAGCTCGAAACGTGGTCTCAGATCGCACTTCAGGTGCTTGAGGACCATCGCGTCCCCGGTTGGGAGAAGAACATCGCAAGCCTACTGCGCGTTGCACCTGGGTGCCCTACGCAGTCAGCAGAATGAGTGAGAGACCGCCGATGAAGGGCCCTCATTGCCCCCAGTGCGGTACCCCGTTTGTCCGCCTGATTCATCATCAGGGTCGCCTCGAACCGTTGCTTAAATGGTTCAGGCTCTATCCGTTCCGCTGCCAGGTCTGCGCCAACCGGTTTGTCGCCCTGCGGCGCGGGATCAAAGATGACTCCCAGGCATTCGACCGCCGGGAGTACAAACGGCTGTCCACCAACTTCCCCGTCGTCTTTGCCGCGAACCAGCTCTCGCTCGACGAGGTCGTGATCGATCTCTCGATGGGGGGCTGCTCAGTGAGAACCGCCCAGCCATTGGCTCGCGGGACCTTCGTGGAACTCCTGCTGAAGCCGTCCACCCGTGAACCGGGGATCAAGGTCGAAACGGCGATCGTTTGTTGTGTGCGCCCGTCCACCGTCGGCGTGAAGTTCTTGGAATTGGAGCCGCAGGAGAAAACCCGTCTCAGTCGGGTCGTCCACAGTCTGCTTCTCAGTCAGACCGCTGCTCCCCAAGCCTGATTCGCCCACCTGTCCGTTTTTTCGCCGGAACAGTCACGAGCAGATTGTCAATCAGACGGACCTTGCCGATCCTAATTGCGCCCAGCAGCGCGACCTTTCCCGCCGCGCGCCGCAACGGCTCGAGCGTCCGGGCGTCGCACAGAGCGAGATAGTCGACCTGCGCCAGCGGTTCTGCGGCCACAGTATCGTGCATGATACGGCTGATCTGTGCTTCGGACCGGATGCCGGATCGAATGGCGGCCCATCCCGCCCGCAGGGCCCGATAGAGGACCGGGGCCGCGCGGCGTTGGGCCGTTGTCAGGTACACGTTGCGGGAACTGAGCGCGAGGCCGTCGGGTTCGCGCACGGTGGGGTGAACGACAACGCGGGCGCCGAGATTCAGGTCTTCCACCAAGCGCTGCACAAGCAGCGCCTGTTGGTAGTCTTTCTGCCCGAAGACCACCACGTGCGGCCGCACGAGGCACAGCAGCTTCGTCACCACCGTCGCCACGCCTTGAAAGTGATGCGGCCGCACGGTTCCTTCCCAGCGCCGCGCAAGTTCCTGGAGGGCGACGACAGTCTGAAAGCCCGGTGGATACATGGCCTCTCGGCTGGGAGCAAACAGCACATCGACCCCTTCGTGCGCACACAGGGCCCGATCCTGCGCGAACGGCCTGGGGTAGCGGGTTAGGTCTTCCGCCGGGCCGAATTGCCGCGGGTTGACGAAGACGCTAACAACGAGGGCATCGCAGGACAGGCGAGCCTTTCGGATCAGCGCGCGGTGTCCTTCGTGCAACGCGCCCATAGTCGGCACGAGACCGATTGTCACGCCTTCACGGTGGAGCCGGCGACTCCACACCGCCATCGCACGAGGGACTGTGATGATGTTCACGGGATCGGCTCTCGTTCGGACGCGGGTACATGGCAGGCAGGGCGCGAGCCGTAGCGGGAGCCGGGCTGTGGATCAAGCAGGCGGACGATCGCCCGGTCATCCAGGCTGTCCAGCAAGGCCTTGACGGTGCGGTTGAACACGGGGTGCACCCAGTCCGGATCTAGTTCGGCGAGCGGCACCAGCGCAAATCGTCGGAGATGCAGGCGGGGGTGGGGGATGACCAAATCGGGCTCCTGAATGATATACCCCCCGTAGAACAGGATATCGAGATCGAGCGTCCGTGGTCCGTCTCGATGCTCCTGGTCGCGGCCCAAGGAGGATTCGATCTCCCGACAGACCTCCAGCAGGCTCCGGGCCGTCACGTCGGTCTCCATTCGGACCGCGCCGTTCAGGAACCAGCCGAGTCCGGGATCGGTACCGTCTGCGAGCGGCTCGGTCTCATAGAGCGACGACACACCGGTGATCCGCGAATGGGGAAGCAGACTCAACAGCGTCACCGCCCGATCGCAGTAATCGAGCCGATCGCCCAGGTTGGAGCCGAAACCGATGAACACCGTTTCGCGAGACACGCTTATCCACATGTTGCGTTGAAAGTTCGCCATTCTGAGTTAAAGAGACTGATCACAACACTCAGCATTCGTCATTTAGCGCTCTTGACACGTAATTAGAATCCAGCCTTGCGAATGCGCTCTACAGCTTCCGCCAACCGCTCCTTGGTTGTACAGAGGGTCATGCGGATATAGCCTTCGCCTGGCGCGCCGAAGCCGTTGCCGGGCGTCGTGACGACGCCCGCCTTCTCCAGCAGATGCGCGGTAAAGGACGCGGACGCGTAACCCTTCGGGACGGCGATCCACACATAGAACGCCGCCGGCGGGTTTTCGACCTCCAAGCCGAGCTGTTTGAGCCCCGGCACGAGTGTGTCGCGCCGTTCCTGGTAGATCTTGCGCAGGCCGTCGGTGACGGAATCTTCCAATTCCAGCGCCGTGATGCCGGCTACCTGGATGGCCTGGAAGCAACCGGAATCCAGATTGCTTTTGATCTTGAGCAGACCGTTCAGCACCTGCCGGTTGCCGACGGCGAAGCCGATCCGCCAGCCGGTCATATTGTAGGTCTTGGAGAGCGAATGGAATTCGATGCCGACGTCTTTCGCACCCTCCACCTCCAGGAAACTGGCTGGCCGCCGCCCGTCGTAAAAGATCTCCGAATAGGCCGCGTCGTGGCACACGATGATCTGGTTCGCTTGGGCGAACTCCACGACCCGCCGGAAGTAGTCCTTGTCGGCGACGACGGAGGTCGGGTTGTTCGGCGAGTTGAGAAACATCAGCTTGGCTTTTCTCGCCACGTCCTTCGGGATCGCGTTCAGATCCGGTAAAAAGCCGTTCTGCTTGGTCAACGGCATCATGTAGGGAACCCCACCCGCGAAGGTGGTCCCCACCGGATAGACCGGATAGCCGGGACTCGGCACCAACACCACGTCGCCGGGATCGACAAACGCCAGTGGCACATGACCGATCCCCTCTTTGGAGCCGATCAGAGTGAGAACTTCCGAGGCCGGGTCTAGCATGACGCCGAACCGACGCTTGTACCAGCCGGCTACGGCCTGACGGAATGACAACAACCCTTCATAGGACGGATATTGATGGTTCTTCGGATCAGCCGCCGCTTGCTTGAGGCGTTCGATGATCGGCGCCGGTGTCGGGAGATCGGGATCCCCCACACCCAGGTTGATGATGTCCACGCCGCGCGCGATCGCGTCCTGCTTTATCTTATCGATCGCGGCAAACAGATACGGAGGCAGAGCCTTGATGCGGGTTGCGTATTCAATTGGGAACCCAGACATTCAGATAACTCCTTTCTTAAATAGCTCCTCGCGATCAGCCACCAGCGGTCAGCGCCGCCCCCTGAGACTGAACGTCGCCCGGATGACAGGCATGCTTGCTGTGGAAGCGCTAGCGTACTCGAATTGAAGGTCCGCAATCAACGCGGGAGAGCGAGCAGATGGTCGATGAGCACCCCGGCTCGGGCATGCAGATGCGGCAGATGCGGCAAGGCCTGCGCAAGAAGGGCGGCCGGTTGGAGTCCTGACCGCGCGACATCCTCGGAGCATTCGCGGCACAGCGCATCGATCCCGCTCTGTTCCATCTCCAGATGGAAGAGGAGACCGTACGCGTGCGACCCGTACCGAAAAGCTTGGACTGGCGCGATCGTTGACCCGGCGAGCGCCACGCAGCCGGCCGGCAAGTCGAAGACCTCACCGTGCCATTCAAAGACGTCGAACGTGTCCGGAAACCGGCCAAAGACCGGGTCTTTCTTCCCGTCGACCGTGAGACGGATCGGCGTCATGCCGATCTCCAATGCACGGCCCGGACGCACTTGCGCCCCAACCGCCTTGGCCATGAGCTGACTGCCGAGACAGATGCCAAGGACCGGTTGGCCGGCCAGCATCGCAGCCTGGATGAAGGCCACCTCCTGCGCCATCCAGGGATCCGGATCATTGGCCGACATCGGTCCGCCCATGACGATCAACAGATCGCCTGGATCGTTGGGCAGACCGTCGTAAGGCACAAGGTATTGCTCGACAGTCACGCCGCGCCCATTCAGGTGCTTGGCGAAGATACCGGGTCCTTCGAAGGACACATGTTTCAGACACACCGCGCGCATTGACATTCATTCCAGACGCGGGGTTCTTCGTCCCGTCTTACCCTGTAAGCTCGCAGTTCTTTCGCACGCGAGCCCAGGCGCCTTGGCAATCGACTCAGGCGCTCTCCGTGGTCGGATGAAGCACAATCGGGTCCTCCTCGTCAAGCCCGCCGTTGGAGGGACCGCCGATTTGATAACCAACGTCTACCGTTTAAACGGCCGCTGCGCTAGAATGATCGCCATGCGTCACTCCATTCGCAACGCCGAAGATGTGGCGTGGTTTCTGGCACATACACACGGGTTTCGCGGCGGCTTTGTAACCGACGTGCATGTCTCGAAACGCCGGCTGTTCGACGAGGGCTCCGGCCGAGACGTGCCCGCCGGGACCACGGTGACCACGGTGATCCGTTACCAAGTGCGCGGGACCACACGGGTGGCTAAGCTGACGATGCTCGGCGTCACGGATTTCTCGATTTTTGAGCAAGAGGGCGCCGACTGCTCGACGCTCGGTGTGATTCATGCGGAGGTCAGTGCCGACCGGCTCCGCTTCTGGTTTGATCCCCAGGGAGAGCTCTACGTCGTCTGCGAGGAGGCGGAACTGGAGGAAATCTCCAAGCCTGCCGACGAAGCCGCGTTGGCGAGCCGTCTGGCCCAGTGGACGTTCCAGGCCGAGTCCGGAGAAGGACCGACGATCGAGTGGTTGCTCGCTGAGCTGGATCGGGCAGGGCTCCCCTGTTCGTGGAAAGCGAAACGCGTCAACGGAGCGAGCCATCCGGCGGTCCGCTGGGAAGGCCACTTCATTCCTGCCGCCTCCCGCGAGGCGCCGCACCTCGGCTCGGTTTTCGTCCGGGTGTATGGACCGCTGGATGGGGCCGGATTTGGGATCGTCTTGCAGACGTCCACCCTTCACAACGGCCAAGCCGGTCGGGTCTTGGGCTTGCTGGCCGATCTCATCGCCCGCACATTCTCTGGAAACTGCCTGGTCGGGAATACAATTATTCCCGGGATGGACTGGATCAACGGAAAACTGCTGGAGCGTGCTCGGTGGGCGGATGAGACCGAATAAATCCGCCGATCAACGCTGAAGAGATCCGCCGCCGTTCTTCGACCCGTTCACATGGGCCGAGCCGTTCGAGTGACCCGCCCGACCGGTTTTGTTGTTCACGCACTCCACGAGATGCCAGAAGCGCAGCGGGTTGACTTTTTCTTTCCTGGCGACCTGCAAGGTGGTCCCTTCCAGCACGGTGTTAAGCGACAGGTCCGTGCGCCACCCAAGATGTTTGGTCAGCGGGGAGATGACTTTTTCGACCGCGGCGATCAGCTTGTTGCCGTTGCTGAAATGATTCAGCATGACGATCCGTCCGCCCGGTCGGCAAACGCGGATCATTTCGCTGACAACGCTGCGATAATCCGGCACGGCGGTCACCACATAGGCAGCCACGACCGTATCGAAACTGTCGTCCGGAAATTCCATGGCACCGGCGTCCATCCGATACAGCCGCACATGGCTCAACCCATGGGCCAGGGCCCGTTTCTTCGCTTTTTCCAACATGCCCTCCGAGAGATCGATGCCCACGATCTGGCAGTGGCGGGGGTACATCGGAAGCGCCAGCCCGGTGCCCACCCCAACTTCCAGGATGCGCTCATTGGGCTGCACGTTCAGATTGCGGATCGCGGATTCTCGTCCCTCGTGAAATACCTTGCCGAAGACATGATCATAGATGTTGGCATAAGCTGTATAGACACGCTCGACTTTCTGAAGATCCATGTTGCCTCCACGCCTCACACGCGCCTGCCCGCGGACGCCCGCTCGGCGGAAGTAACAGCCGACGGCTTCAATGATGTGAGGGAAACCAATTAAGGCGGGGAACTGGACATGTTGAAACTACGTGCCCGCCCGGACAAAAAACGGACTTACTGTAGCGAAGTCGTCACAACGAGTCAACAGATTCGTGCGGCGCGGCCGTCTGGCGCCCAGCCGCCGACCCGCATCGGACCGACCAGCCGTCTTCCGCGTCTTTCGACACGCCCTCGCATGTGCTATGGTAGGCCCGATGGTGTTGGCCGGACTGGTCGCCGCAGTGCTGTTCTTCGGGCTGATCGTAGGGGACTGGTGGTTGTTTTCAAGCCTGTCGTCGGATGCCAGTCGTTACGGTTGCGGGATCGCCCACGGCCAGGACAGGCTGAACGGCACGAACTTCCTGCGGCTGCAAGAGCGCTTTGACCGTAACGGCATGCTCGCCCTCCCGCACGGCGTCGCCCGCTTGTTCCCGGAGGAACGGCGCCTGACATTCCGCTCCCAGTGCCATCTGTTCTCGCTGCGGTTTCGGACCGCCTGGCCGCTGAAGGGCACGATCGACGTGATTCCCGACGGTGAGAGCATCCGCTTGGTTTATACGAAGCGGATTCCTTGGTCCTCGGCGATTCTCACATTGTTGTGGTTTGGGGTTGTCGGGCTAGGGACGATTGGGTTCCTAATCGCCTACGTCGTGGAAGGCGGCGCGGCGTCCCTCAGCGGGCTCTTGATGGGGTTGGGCGTCACAGGGTTAGGCCTATTAGTGGTCGCGTTCGGCCTGGTCACCGTGGCGTTCGCCTATCGATTAGAGAATAGTCGCCTGACTGAGCTGTACCAGGAACTGCGCGCGGTCCTGGAAGAGCCGCCCGACCGGCCCGTCACGTCCTGAAGGCGTCCAGGAACCGGTCGTATTCCTTCGGCAGGTCAAGCGCCTGACGCGATCTGGCCAACCCGGCGATGATACCGCGATGTTTTTGATTGAGACCGGCCGCGGTGAACGCTTCGACATACCGGGCCCATCGCAACTCGGGGTCGGCCACGATGCGATCCCGTTCCTCGGGCGGCAAGGCCTTGAGAGTCGTTGCGAGCTGAAGAACGGCTTTTTCGACGCTATGATAGGGAGGGACCAGCTTCAACTTCGCGTAAAACGTCTCCAAGTGCCGTCGAAACTCATCACGGAGTTGTGCGAGGGAATCGGGAGTATGTGGCACAGGGTCGGTCGTTTCAGGCATGAAGAATCGGTGATCGATTGCTTGACAAGGATATAGCGGCGTATACCGGGCAAGCAAGGGGCATGATGGGGTGGACTCTTTGTCGAAAGGAGAGACGAGCATGAAAGCGGTGAGCGGCATCGCGTTGTCGGTAGTAATGGCGGCAGTCCTCGCAGGCTGCAGCTCCTATCACCAACGGATGGGATACGCCGGCGGCGGGTATGGATGGGAGAAAGCGGCCAAGGACATGACCGCTCTCGTCGACAAGACGATCCAGGATCCGGCCAAGGCCAAGCAAGTGAACGAGCTGCTAGGCCAGATCATGGGCGAGATCAGGCATTCAACCGAGCAAAGTCGGCAGTATCACCAAAAGCTCTACGAGCTCAATGCCAACTATGAGGCCTCCCCCGAGGACTTCACGAAAATCCTCGACGACCTGAACAACCACCGCATGCGGTCGGCGTCCAAGATCCTCGGCCTGCGCTTCCAGATAAGGAACATTTTGACGGCGCAAGAATGGAAGGCGCTCTCCGATGCGATGACGGCGTATCGCAGCCGCTACCGACACGGAGACGAGATGGGGCCAAAAGCCGGGAACTGAAGCAAACGACGCGCATTTCGCAATTCGACAGATCACAGGCCCAGACCGGCGGCCGCGGGAGTATAGTTCAGACAGAGCAACTCGGCCGCCCCTTCCGCAAGCCGCAACGCCGTCAGCGAGGCGTGGTCGATCCGCGCCCGGCGCAGACCGACGAAGTCCAGATACAGGTAATGCGCCAGAACCGAGCGGATGACGTCGGCGTGTGACACGAACAAGAACGGTCCACCGGTACCGTTGCGGCAAACTTCCTCGACAGCCGCCACGGCACGGTCTTGAACCTCGGCCAACGTTTCGCCGCCCGGCGGCCTGGCTTCGCGCGGTTTGGCGTAATAGTCATTTTTTATCGGCTCGTCGGCCAGGTCCTTCCAGAACCTTCCCGCCCATTCGCCGACCCCGATTTCCGATAGACCGGGCAGCAGAGTCACGCGAGCCCCCAAGACCGAGGCCAGAATCTCCGCGGTCTGGACTGCCCGCGCGACAGGGCTTGAATAAATGGTCTGAATGCCACACCCCTTCAGGCAAGCGGCGAGTTGATGCGCCTGGACCGCGCCGTGAGGGTTCAGCGGTATCGGCTGGTCGCCCATGATCTGACCGCTGCGATTCCAGTCCGTTTCGCCATGACGAACGAGCAGAATGATCGACATATTCCCCCTCGCCGTTCAGCTCGAAGCGGCAGCCCGAGCCGCCGTGACTTCGGTCAACGGGACACGGATCCAGGTCTTGCCGCCGTCGGTCGAACGATAGAGCCCGCTCCCGTTGGTCCCAACGAAGAGAAGATTCGGATCGCGCGGGCTCAGCACGATCGTGCGGATGTTGAGTGTCTCGAGCCCGGTGTTCATGGCCCGCCAACTCGCGCCAGCATCGTGGCTCTTGAAGACGCCGGCACGGCCTCCCACGTACAGCACGTTGTGATCGGTCGGGTGGATCAGCATGGTACTGATGAACTGATCCGGAAGGGACCGGCCGATCCGTTCCCAGGCGTCGCCGCCGTTCGTCGTCTTGAACAGCCCGTTGGTGGTCCCGGCGTAGACCGTCTCGGGTGCCATCGGATCCACAACAAGGATATTCACGCCGAGCGACATCGACGCCATGAGTTCTTCTTCCGGGATTAACCCGTTGTTGATCTTATGCCACGAGAGCCCGCCGTCGCGGGTCCGATAGACTCCTCCCGTCGTGCCCGCATACAGCACCTGCGGATTCCGGGGATTTATGGCGATGGTCACGACGATGTGAACTTCCTTCATTCCATTCATACGCTCTTCCCACTCTCTGCCGCCGTCTCTGGTGTAGAACACACCCACCGTTGTGGCCGCGTAGACTATTTCGGTGTTGGTCGGGTGAAACACAAACTGGTTGACGTAGGAGACATGCTCTTTGAGGCCGACATTGTGCGGGAGCCAATGCTGGCCCCCGTCTGGACTCTTGTAGACCGCGTCCCCCATCGTACCAGCATAGACGATAGCTGGGAGTTGCGGATCGACGGCGACGACCGTAACCCGTCTGGCGCTAAAGTCGGGGAACTTCTCCCAGGTCGCCCCCCCGTCGCGGGTCTTGTACACCGCTTCATTCGTGGCGACATAGATGATGTTCGGATTCGTTGGATGCAAGGCCACGGAGACCACCGCATCCCTTTGTTTCCCGCAGGCTGAGAGGGCAAGCCACACGACCGTAAGCAGCACAGGCAGCCTCGCGAGAATCATCGGGAAAAGGAATTCGCTATGCTGCTGGATGGACAAGCTGAAGAACCACACGCTGGCTGATTCCTCTCAACGGCTCCGCAAGGTAGACCTTACAGGATGCCGAACGAGTCCGCCAGCCGAATATCGATCCAGCGGGTATGACGGTCTTCGGAGAACATCTGCAGGTGATGGATCCACTGCCCGCACCTCCTTCGACTCCCCATGTTCACGGCGCCCAAAGCGCTTTTTCAACACCTTGCTAATCATACCGGCAGACTTGAGTCAAGGAGCTCGGTCCGGCGCAGGGTAAGGAAGGGGCGAGAAGTCTCGCGTCCTTTGAGCGGCAAGATTGAACCGGATCCAATGGCCGTGCTAGACTGACCCACGGGTGGGCGATTAGCTCAGTGGGAGAGCGCTTCCCTCACACGGAAGAGGTCACTGGTTCGATACCAGTATCGCCCACCATACGCACTTCGTGTGGTCCGCCCACTCTCAACGCCTCATATCAAAATCAGATATCACAATTGGGGCGGGCGGATAGAGTCTTTACCCATATAACTCCTAACTCTTTTGCCCCCTCCCCGCAGTCGCCGAGGCGGCGCAATTAGGTCAAAACCTGGACAGAAGCCCACTGGTAGGCTACACTTCGCGGTGTAGACGAGACTGCGGAGGGAGTTCTTGTTAAATGACGGGAGGTGTGGTATGCGGCAAGTACGAGTTCTTATCGGAGCAGCTTGCTTGGCGACAGCGACGTTAAGCTTCGAGGGCTGCGCCAGCACGAGCACGGAAAGCTATACTCCGCCGACGAGTATTTACGGGGCGATGGACAGTACGTCCCTCGTTTACACGAACCCAATGGCCGCTTCGCCTATCAACGACCATCCGCTCCGTTGGGTCACGTTTCTCCTGCACCCCGTCGGGGTGGTAATCGACTACGGGATCAACCGGCCGGTGTACGGTCTCTCTTCTCTCAATCCCAATTTGCACGGGTACACGAGCGAAGACGCGATGCTCGATGCCCAGCGGTATCGGTTAGGAACCCCGTAATCCGGAGACAAGCAGTGGCCCTTCGCCTCCATACCACGCTTCCCCTCTTGCCTTTGCCCGTAGCAATATTTTAGGGTTCTAGGGGCGCCGGACGCTCGGCCGCCCCCTGGACTCCCGATGAAGTCTTCTCCGGAGCGACGCTGCTTCTTCTTGTTGCTCGGCTTGGCCGTCGTGGCACTCGCCGTCGCTTGTGCCACGGAGGGGCCTCCGTCGAACCTTCCCCCCTCCGCCAGCGACCTCATCCTCTTGAAGTCAGCCGCGCTATGCGACGACAAGCCGACGTTTCTCCAACGGCATAGTTTGGTTTCCATCCGGCGCCAACCCTGGGGCAGCGGGCAGGAACTGAGCATTTCGGCCGAGCATAGCGCGTCCAAAGCCGAAGAATCCTATTTTTTCGACGAGGATGGCATCCTTGTCGGCGCTCTTTTTACCTATCCTGTCGGATTGGACCTGGCTCCCTATCCCGTCTTGCGCCGGACCCTCTCGCAGCTCAAGCCGTCACTGGAGTTCTATCTCAATGTTGCCAAACTGGTGACTCGGGCCGACATGGAGTCCAGTTCCCTCTACGAAACGGGAGACGAGAAAACCACCACCCAATACTTGATTCTGGGAGACAGCGACCATCAGACGTTGCTTCAGGCTTCGTTTTCGATCGATCCCTATGTCAGGCTGTTTTCTCCCTATCGGAAGGAGTTTCTTGATCGGCTTCGCAGCCCACCAGGGACCAAGCAGGGCCAGCGCTTCGACAGTCAGGGCGCAGAAGACAAGGAGCCGTTCACGTCCCTTCAGCAATTCGCACGCGGGCAGACAGCCCAACTGGCCTATTGCGGTCCACAGAACTACGACATCGCAGCCGATGCTTACCAGAAAGCCATTGCGAGTGGGTTTTCCAATAAGGTCTGGTTAGCAGAAGCCCATCATCGCCTGGGTATAGCCTGGGAAAAGAAGGGAGACCTAGAGAAAGCCAAAATCGAAATGCTGCAGTCCCTTGCGATCAGGCCTAATACACCGGACGTGCTTAATAATCTCGGGACGGTGTACGCCAAACTGGGAGACAGGGAAAACGCTCTCGCTTCCTTCGAAAAAGCGGTGACGTTGCGGCCCAACTACGCCATTGCCCGCTACAACCTGGCGGAAGCCTATGAATCCGTCAACCCGAAACGGGCTATTTCCGAATACGAAACTTACTTGGCGCTCGTCCAAGGCATTCCCGAAGAAGTCGACCGAGCAGACATGGCCCGAAAAAAACTGAAGGCTCTGCGCCGCTAGGAAGCTGGGTTCGGGCACCCACCCGATGGGCGGTGCAAATCCTTTCCGGCGGCCAAGGATTGTCCACGGGATGGAAGAGTTACCGGCGGATCTTCTCTTCTTCTTCTTCTTGGAGGGTCTTACACGCGATGCAAAGGGTGGTGACAGGGCGGGCTTTGAGCCGTTTGTAGGGGATTTCCTCTCCGCACCGCTCGCAGATACCATACGTGTTGGTGGCGAGGCGTCCAAGCGCGTCGTCGATTTTTTTCAGCAGTTTCCGCTCACGTTCCCTGATCCGCAGCGAAAAGTTCTGATCCACTTCCGCCGAGGCCTGATCACTGACGTCGGGAAAACTCTCTACCTGGGCGCGATTGGTCAGCACTTCCCCGGCTTCTTCCAAGATGGCGGCACGTTGTCGTTCAAGGTCGCGACGAATGTCCGGGTACCGTCCGCCGGACCGGGATGGGGACGACCGGGCGAGTTTGGTGCGGACCGAGACTTTTGCTTTTGTCTTGGCTGACGGACGGGACTTCATCGTACAGGTCGATGAGCTTCAAGCTTCGGCCGAGCGCAAACTATACCAGCCGACGACCGAGGGGGTCAATGGCCGCCAGGCACACGGTCTTACACCTCTCGTCTGCCTTCGATGGACTTCAGAAGCGTGACCTCGTCGGCGTATTCGATATCCATTCCGACCGGAACCCCGTAGGCGATCCGTGAAACCCGTACGCCGAAGGGCTTCACCAACTTGGTGAGGTAGATCGCCGTCGCTTCTCCTTCGATGGTCGGGTTGGTAGCGAGGATCACTTCTTCGATTCCGCCCGCCTTGAGCCGGTCAACCAGGTCCTGCGCGCGAATGTCCGAAGGACCGACTCCGTCCAACGGCGAGAGAGAACCCAAGAGAACATGATACAAGCCGCGATAGCCGCCGGCCCGCTCAATGGCGTACAGCGTGCTCGGTTCCTCCACCACGAGGATTGTGGCACGATCCCGTTTAGGATCCGAACAAAACTCGCACAATTCGCCTTCTGCGATATTCCGGCACTGACGGCAGAACGAAAGACCATCCTTGACGGCACGGATCGCGTCGGCCAACCGCAAGGCCTCCTCGCGTTCGGCCTTGAGCAAATGAAAGGCTAAGCGCTGAGCGGTTTTCCGGCCGATGCCGGGCAGCTTCACCAGTTCACCGATCAACCGCGCCAGCAATCCTTGTTGATCGACGCCCATACCGGACCGATGCTTGATGACGGAAGGTTTGACGAATCGGAGGCGCTCTGAGCGCTTTCCTTCTTCGCCGCATGACGCATTCAGAACAAGCCGGGGATGCGTAAGCCGCCCGTCAGCGCTTTCATCTCCTCGGCCACCATGTCACGCGCCTTGCGCAGCGCGTCGTTCGTCGCCGCAATAACCAAATCCTGCAGCATCTCCACGTCGCCGGACTTGACGACTTCCGGATCAAGAGCGATGCTGACGATTTGCATGGCGCCGTTGGCCGTCACTGTCACGATCCCGCCGCCGGCTGTGCCGGTCACGGTTTTCGCCGCCGCTTGTTCCTGGAGTTTGGCCATTTGCTCCTGCATGGCCTGGGCCTGCTTCACAAGGTTGGCCATATTGCCGAACGGATTCTTCATGATCGGGCCTCCTGCGACGGGGACGAACGATGCGTTACCGGAGCCGCGGTCTGCCGGACCTCGATGAGGTCCCCGCCAAACATCTCGAGAGCTTGTTTGACCAAGGGACGGGCACGGACGTGCTCGAACAGCATCTGCCGTCGCTCCCGCTCTTTGGCTACCCGCATCTCCGCCATGGTCGGTCCCGGCTGATCGCCGTCCCCCAACTCGACCACGTGCAGACGGGCCGGCTGGCCTGAGAGCCGCTGGCACAGCTCGGTAATAACCCGCAGATTGTCTTCTCTCTCAATAAACGAGCGGGCTACCGTCTCCCCCTTGGTGAATCCAATTATGATCTGATTGCCTTCGATTCCGACGAAACGCCCTCGTTCGAGAAACGAAGCAATGCCAGGATGCACGCTCGCCACTTCCTCTTGAAATTGGTCCCAGTCGAGCTGAAGCGGAGGGACCGACGCAATCACGGGCGCGGTCGGCGCGGATTTGCTCTCAACCGACGGCTTGTCGGCCGAAGCGGAGGCCGAGACGGATCCCGGCGGGCGGCGACGGTTCTGAGTCAGGGACGACGAGACGCGCGCGGCACGCGGCAGGGCGATGTCCGGTGCCTCGGGATCGGTCGAAACTGGGTACCGGTCCGACGGAACTTTCGCCGCCGCCTCAGCGGACTGTGCGAATCGGTCCGCCTTGCCGGACGCCTGCTGCTTTACCGGGAGGGCCGTCGCGGCTTTCTCGCGCCCGGACGCGACCGCCCCCTGTCCACCGGAGCCGAGCAGCTTCGTGGCCCGCACGGCGGCCACCTCCAGCACATACCGGGGGTGAGCACTCAGCCGCAAAGCATCCTCGGCTTGAGTCAGGATCCGAAACAATTCTTGTACTTGTTCCGGCGTGAACATCTTTGCGTCCGAGGCGAGTTGGCGAATGTCTTCCTCGGACGCCTCGATCAACCCGCGCAGGTCCTGCGGCGACGAGACCACCGACGCCACTAAAAGATTCCGCACGTATTCGACGAGATCGGCGCAATACGCGCGCAGGTCATGACCTTGATCAAGCAGACGATGGATCACTCGCAGTGCCGCCGGGCTGTCTTGCGCGATGACAGCCTCGATCATTGCACGGACATGTTCTTGCGGCACAGCCCCCAGCAGCACCTCCAAGTCGGCGTGCTTGATCGTTTTCCCGCCGAAGGCCACCGCCTGATCGAGCAGACTGAGCGCGTCCCGCATGCTGCCCGCGCTGGCCCGAGCCAGCGCGGCCAGGCTGCGATCTTCCACCGTAATGCCGTCTTGCACGGCCACACGGCGCAATCGCTCAATAATTTCGGTTTGGGGGATGCGTCGAAAGTTGTAATGTTGGCAACGCGAAAGGATGGTCGGCGGGATCTTATGAATTTCAGTGGTCGCAAAAATGAACACCACATGCGGCGGTGGCTCCTCCAGCGTCTTGAGCAGCGCGTTGAACGCGGAATTCGACAGCATGTGAACTTCATCGATAATGTAAACGCGATAGCTCCCGCGAAACGGCGTAAACTTGACGTTTTCCCGGATCTCGCGCACATCGTCGACGCTCGTGTTCGACGCGCCGTCGATCTCGATCACGTCCACCGAAGTCCCTTGCGCGATCTCGATGCAGTTCGGACAGACGTTGCACGGCGTGCCGGTCGGCCCCTGTTCGCAATTGAGTGCCTTGGCCAGAATCCGCGCGACGGAAGTCTTGCCCACGCCGCGGGTGCCGGAAAACAGGAAAGCCTGCGCAATCCGTTTCGTCTTGATCGCGTTGACCAACGTCCGGACGACGTGCGGCTGCCCGACCACGTCCTCGAAGGTCGCGGGCCGATATTTTCTGGCGGAAACCTGATACTCCAACGTCTCGTGACTCCGAATCAGGAATGATGAATGTGAAATGATGAATTGAGCAGATTCGGGCAATTTTTAATTCATAATTCAGCGTTCAACATTCCTCGCTTCGAGGTTGAGCGGGGCCAGGTGATCCTGCGGCACCCAGACTGGCCTGCTTACCGTTGCTTCCTTCCGGACCTGGCGGAGTTCACAGGATTCTGTTGCACAGGGCCCAGCCCCTATCCATCAAGAAGTTCCGAGTGATGAGCGCTGAGGGATGAAGGACACTTTTAGGCCGTTCGCTCTGCTTAATCTCACTCAGCACTCAGTCCTTGGCTCCCGTTACTGCACATGAACACTAAAGATGTCTATCGGGCGGCGTTAATCACGCTAAAAACACTGATGAGCCGGCACGAGCAAGCCTGGTTGGCGGAGAGGGTGGGATTCGAACCCACGGTGCCGTTACCAGCACACGTGCTCTCCAGGCACGCCGATTCGTCCACTCTCGCACCTCTCCACCTCGCCAGTGGAGCCGGATACCTTGTAACGGCTCTTGGGTGCCTGGAGAAACCCGTCCTTGCCGTTTCGCTTTTTCCCCAGCACTTCGCCGTGAGTTCAGCATGAGCCGCCATCTTGGTCGCCAGCAGAGAGATGGCATCTTAACATGCGACCCTCTCAGCGGCAAGGCGAAGGAGGCGCACCTCGGGCGTGTTCAACCCCACCCAAGGAGAGAGTCGCTTCCCTCGCTCGGGATCGCCAGAGACCCGCGCGATTTCCGGTATCCTGACGCGCAGGAAATGTTGCCGCTCGCGTTGACCCTCACGGAGAGACCTCACTATACTGCGTAACATGAGGGGAAGTGGCATGATGAAAGTGCTGGCGGTTCTCGGCGTCGTCGTTCTTGCGCTGGTGCTCCTGGTCCTCCTCCTTCCGTTCATCATCGACCTGAATAAATACCAGGATCAGTACCGTCCCATCATCGAAGACGCGCTCAACCGGAAAATCTCACTCAAAGACATCCGGCTCACCATCTTTCCCCGGATCGGCGCCAGGGTGGCAGGATTCTCCGTGCTCGACGATCCCGCCTTTGGCGCAAACCCGTTTGCTTCGCTGACCTCGCTCGATGTCGGCGTCAAGCTGATGCCGCTCCTGAGCGGTCGCATCGAAATCGAAGCGATCACGCTGCGCGATCCCGTTATCACCGTCATCAAGAATCGCGACGGAGCCCTGAACGTGTCCACCATCGGCAAGAAAGGGCCGGCCGAGCCTAAAGCCGTGACTCGCGTGCCGACTCACCCGCCTGAGGGTCCGCTTCGCATCTTGGCGTTGCTTGCCGTAGATCGCGTGTCGCTGACCGGCGGCACTATCACGTATCGGGATCTCTCGGTCGCCAGCCCCGTCGAGTATCGGCTGCAGGACCTCACTGTGAAGCTCGCTTCCGTGGGCCTGGGTCAGACACCGAAGCTGCGCCTCGAAACGCTGGTGCAGCCGCTGAATCTGCCGATCGCCATCGACGGCGCCTTCGGGCCGCTCAAAGAGACCGCCGACATCGAGTCGGCCACTGTCGACCTGGCGCTCGGCAAGACGCAGCTGGCGATCAAAGGCAGTTCGGTGGGCGGCAGCACCCAGCTCAGCATCTCGTCTCAGGTGATCAACACCGCCGATCTCCCGTTGGCATTGCCGCTCAAAAAACCTGTCGAGATCAAGAATCTCCAGATCTCGGCTGAGCTGAAAGGGCAGGAGGCACGCGTGAACAATCTGTCGTTCGACATCTTCAACGGGCAGACCAAAGCCCAGGTGGGGCTGACACTGGGCGCCGACGCCCCTCCGTTCAACGGGAAAGTCGTCATGCAAGGCCTGCAACTGGGGCCGGCCCTCGAGGCCGTCGGCACGGACCAGGTTTCCATCAGCGGGACGGCCGCCATGGAGATGGCGATCCTGGGCCGTGGGTTCACCATGCCGGACCTCACCAAGGCGCTCGAAGGGATCGGACATTTGGACATCAAGGACGGCAAGCTCGAAGGTGTCAACTTACTGCAGGAAGTGGCAGCTCTCCTCAAAGTAGCCGGCATCTCGACGGACAACGTGAAAGCCACCGTGTTCTCGACGATCGAGGGAGACGTCGCGATCAAGCAGGGCGTCGTCGCCGTGCAGCGCCTCTTGCTGGACAGCCACGATTTTCAAGCCACGGCGAACGGCACGGTCGGGTTCGACCAGACCCTTCATCTGAAAGCCAGCCTGAACTTGTCCGAGGCGCTTAGTCAGAAGATTGCCACCGGCTCGCCCGTCGCCAAGCTGGCCATGTCAAACGGGCGAGTGACCGTCCCGCTTGTCATCACAGGGACCGTGCAGACACCGTTTTATGGCCTCGACACCAAAGCGATCGGCGCCAAGGTGCAAGAGCAGGTGAAAGAGAAGGCCAAAGAAGTGGTCGAAGAAATGTTGAAGTCAAAGAGCCCTGAAGAAGCGGTCCAGAAAGGCCAAGAGATGTTGAAACAACTCTTTGGACGGTGAAAGGGATCCTGACGCCTCCGCACGAATCCCTTGTCCGTGCGGATTCCTGGTTCTGGGTGCGCGGCCCGCCCTTACGCACTTAGCGTTTCGCCTCATGGTGGCTTCCAAAGCCTTTCCCTCTAACATCTAACCCTAATCCGAAAATAAATCTGCTGTCATCGGGCTAGTCCACGGGTCCTGTCGCGGCGAACAGCCCAGGACCCATTGCTCTGCAGAGTGCAATGGGTGCCCCGCTCACTCCACCCATCCCCATGGCCCCTTGCATGCGGGGAGCAATGGGCGCCCCGACCCTTGCGTTGCGCGCGGTGGGGCAGGGGTCCCCGACACACTGGCTTGCCCTCAAGCCAGGTGTGGGGCCACCGCGCCACCCGTGGGCAGTTCACATCGGTGTATCGACATTGTTTTCGGATTAGGGCTAACCTCTAACATCTCGCTCAGTCCCAACTCCTCATGATGCCGTACCGTTCCTGGTGAGGCTGCCGACGCATTTCCTGCGCTCGTTCTGGAGGTGCCGCCCTCCAGTCTCTCCGGGGCGTTGCTTCCGCTCCGCTCCGCAGCCGCTTCTTGGCCATCAGGTCCCCCGTGGGAAAGGTCATGCGCGCTGCACGGAGTCCCCACTGAGGAGGCTTGTAATCGACAACGTAGTTTGCTATAGTTTGCACCTCATCCTACTGCCGTCCATCCTCGCTTATCCAGATCAGTGCAGCCGCGATTGCAGCCATTCTCAATGGAGGGCTCATGAAGAACGTACCCGCAGGCCTTGCGTCGGCTTTGGTCTTCGTTCTTTTCTTGAGTTTCACCGGCTCAGCCAGAGCCGAAGGGGCGGACGTGGTCACTTTGAAGGACGGCAGCGCGATGTATGGCGAAGTGATAGAAATGTCTAATGGCGAACTCATGATCAAGACGGCCTTCGGAGTCGGGGACGTGGTCAAGATCAAATGGGGGACCGTTGCCAAGTTGACCACCACCCATCCTTTGCCTTTCCACTTGAAAGAAGGAACCGTGTTGGTGGCCACGGCTCAAGAAGGCGAGAGCGGGACGCTGCTTCTCCAAGCTCAGCCCATGACCGGATTCCTGACCGTCCCGCTCGATGCGGTCGTCTCCATCAATCCTCTCGTTCAGCCCCCCGTGGTTTACAGCGGGAGCCTTCAGGTGGGGTTCTCGCAAACCACAGGGAACAGCCATCTGCGGAACGCCAGCATGATCGGCGAATTCACGGGGCGAAGCGAAAAGCTGCGGCTGACTCTGCTAGGTCGATACATTTACGGCGACGACGGAGGTCGGTTGATCGTGCGGAATAGCCGAGGCACCATCAAATTGGACTTCTTCCTGACTAAACGGTTCTATTGGTTCGCCGCCTCCTATTTCGAACAAGACACGTTTCAGGATTTGAATCTCCGCACGTCGCTCTCCTCTGGCCCCGGCTATCAATTTATCGACAAGGGCGACTTCAGCAGCGGCGTGCTGAAGGACATGACGCTCTATGCGGAAATCGGCGCGGCCTATTTCAACGAGGATTTTAAGATCGCGCAGGACAAGACGTCGTTCCGTGGACGCTGGTCCGTCAAGTTGAACTGGCCGATGTTCGACGAAAAAATCACGTTCTATCACTACGAAGAGGGCTTCCCCTCTTTGCAAAACAGCAAAGACTATTACATCACGGCGGACACCGGTGTCCGGTTCAAGATCATCGACGGGGTCGTGAGCGGCTTTCAGTGGACCATTCGCTACAACAATAACCCGCCTCCCGGGACCACGGACACGGACAACCTGTATCTCTGGACTCTCGGCTATAGCTTCGACACCAGCCTCAAGCGGTGAGCGTAGGGCTTCGTTCACACAACCAATCAGGAGGGTCTGCCATGCTGAAGGAATTCAAAGTCTTCGCCATGCGCGGCAATGTGCTGGATATGGCCGTCGGGATCATCATCGGCGGGGCGTTCGGGAAAATCGTGAGCTCGATGGTCAGCGACGTCCTGATGCCGCCGATCGGACTGCTGTTGGGCAAAGTGGACTTCTCCAGTCTGTTCATCAACCTGTCCGGTCAGCCTTACTCCTCGCTCACCGCGGCGAAGGCGGCCGGCGCACCGACCATCAACTACGGAGTGTTTCTACAGGCGGTCCTCGATTTCGTGATCGTGGCGTTCGCGATCTTTTTGCTTGTCAGG
The DNA here is from genome assembly GCF_976986435.1 of Nitrospira calida. NCBI lineage: Bacteria > Pseudomonadati > Nitrospirota > Nitrospiria > Nitrospirales > Nitrospiraceae > Nitrospira > Nitrospira calida. The sequence goes on along the minus strand of NZ_OZ335950.1, from coordinate 176,460 downwards.
CAAGTCAACGCCATGACCAGGAAACCAGAAGCTCCGCCTGCTCCCTCGACGAAACCGTGCCCGTACTGCCTTTCCGAGATTCCGCTCAAGGCGACGAAGTGCGCCCACTGCACGTCAGAGGTCAAGGCTGCGTAACTCGTCTGCAAAAAGGAGAGCCCATCATGAAACCCATATTCGCAATCGCCCTGCTCCTCGTCGCTTCATTGGCGTTCAGCTCCTTCAGCCAGGCTGAAACCAGCCAGCTCACTCCGACGCTCGGTGAGATGAAATCCACTCTTCAGCAGCGGGCCGCCGAAGACCAGCAGGCCGCGAAGGACTTGCTCCAAAACGAGAAGGCCAGAACCCGACAGGCGGTCACCGATGAAACGCAACGGGCCAAGAGTTTGGCGGATGAGAAAAAGGCGAAGGCGCGGTCGAAGCTGACCGAGGAGAAGCAGAAGACCGCGGACCTTGCAGCTGGGCAGAAGGCCAAGGCGGAAACCGCAGCGACCGAACGGAGGCAGAAAGCCGAAAGCGCGGTCCAGAGACAGATGGACCAATCCCGGCAGAAGGCCTCGGAGAAAGCCGCCGAAGGGATAGGAAAACTCGACAAGTCATTGAACGACCTGATGACGCGGTAGCCGCATCGCCGTGTCGCCCGTCTTCCCACCACAAGGAGGTAGGCCAATGAGACGGATGCTGAGAAGCGCGCTGACCATCGTCATGACATTCACCTTTGCCTCGACCTTCGCGGAGGAGCCAGCCCCATCCGCTCCGGCTGCGCCGCCAGCCGCTCCGGCTGCTCCAGCGCCGCCGGCACCTGCTCCGGCCGAGCCGGCTCCCGCCGCTCCAGCGGCTTCCGAGGAGCCCAAGGCTGAAGGCGGAAAGAAGGTGGGGAAGGAGATGAAATCGGACAAGAAAGGGAAAAAACGCGGACTCGAACGGGCCGATGAAGCCGCCGGCGAGCATGGTCGAAAGGGAAGAGCCAAGGCAGGGGAGAAGCAAGGGCGCTAGACGCACGGGCCGGTCGCAGCCCGGGCTGCGACCGGCCGTCCGTCGCTCAGCGAAGAGCGAATTTTACAATCGACACTGGTTCTGCTCGACCCCGCCGGCAACCGCATCTCCCGGAACGGTGGCCAGAATCTTGTAGTGACCCAAGCCCAGCTCTTTCCCGTAGGCCTCGCCCACCAAGACATCCTGCACGTGCTGGTGGTCCCAGGCCCGGAAATAGGACCGCCCTTCCTTGAGCCCGTCGAACTCGTGACCTTCCAGAGCCTTGATGACGGCGGCCGTGTCGGTCGTCCCGGCCCGGCGAACGGCCTCCAAGACCTGCATCATCGCCGCGTAGCCGTGGTAACACCGCGATGTCGGCGTATGGTTGTACTTGTCGATGACGCCCTGAATGAAGCGTTTCGACCCTTCGGTGTTGATCTTCGGATCCCAGATCAGCCCCCAGACGCCGGCGTTGTTCGCATAGCCTAACGGCCGGCCGATCTGCTCGCCGCCGATCATCCCGCCGACGCCGATCTTCTCTTTCGCCAGCTCCAGCTTCGTATAGGCTTTCAACGCGTGAACGAGATCCCAGCCGTAGAGGTTCAGGATCACCGCGCCCGGCTTGGCATTCTTCGCCTCCATCAGCGGAGCCGTGAAATCGGTCGCGCCAAAAGCCGTGGTGACCGACCCGACGACGTCGCCGCCTTGAGCCTTCAGCGCTTCGGTCATGGCCTGCAGCGCCGCCTTGCCGTCCACCGTGTCGGCCGTGATCATGAACCACTTGTTGCCGTAGGCCTTCACGATATGCGGCACGACCGCCTGCGCCATCATGCGGGCATTCGGCATGAAGACGAAGGTGTGGGAATTACAGCGGGAGCCGGTCAAGTCCATGATGTGGGCGCCTGTGACCATGAAGAGCCTGTTTTCCTGCTTGGCGAATTCCGAGACGGCGATTGCCACATCACCGTTGAACGTGCCCATGAGGAAATCCACGCGATCGTCTTTGACCAGTTTGGTGGCCGCCTTGATCGCGGTGTCCACGTTGGACGCGTCATCGGCCTCGATGAGACTGACCGGACGTCCCAGCACGCCGCCACGCTTATTTATAGAGGTCCACCGCCACCGTAACCCCATGCACGTCGTGGATCGAGGACGTCTTATAGGGGCCGGACAAAGGATCGATGATGCCGACTTTGATCGGCCCGGCGGCCGAAGCGAGATGCGTCCTGCCTGCGAACCCAAGGATCTGGTTTACCCCGTCGCCCATGACGAGCACCCCGCCGGCTGCGGCGGAGAGTTGCAGAAAGCGCCGGCGCGAGATCATACGCATAGAACATCCTCCTGCAGGGTGAACGTGTTCGCAAGAGTATAACACTGCTCGACACGTCAACCGAGCCGCCGCGCACTCGCTGAGCAGGCTGGTTTGGGGCTGATGAAATGGATGTCCTCGGACGCGACGTTCGTTGAGGGTGCAGAAACAGGGTGCAAGCCCGAGAGCCGAGCCAAAGGAAAGGGTGTTCAACACGTCGACGGGCTGCAGGTCGAAGGTACGACTTGCAGCCCGCCAGTCTCATCGCCGCGCGAAAGCGCGCAGCCGAATTAGCTGTACTGATCTTCCGTGTAGACCTGCTTGATCGCCCAGAACACCGCTTCCTTCAGTTTCTTGATCAACGGATCCGGAGGGTCGTTCCGAATCTTCTGCAGCTTGCGGTCAAGCGCGAAGAGCGGCTGCACCGCCCGCCGGTCCGGCACGCGCCCCAGCGCCCAGGCGATCTCCGTCTGGACGGTAATGTCAATCCCCGGCGCATCCAACATCTCCAGAAGCGGAGGTACCACGGAATTGTCGCCGTAGAGGTTCCCGACGTCGCCCAACCCTTTCGCCGCCGCGGCCTGGAGTTCCGGCTGCTTCGAATTTTTCAGAATATCGATCAACAGCGGGATGCTGTCCTTGCCCACATTGCCCAAGGCCACGGCGGCCTGCTTGGCCAAATCCTTGTCCTTCAGAGCCTCCTTGAGTTTGGGCAGCGCCTCGTCTGCCTGCATCTCGCCGAGGACCGAAATCACTTTCAGCCTTCGCAACTGATTCGTGTTCTTGTCGTCCAACAGCTTAATGAGCCGATCCGGCTGTCCCCATTCCGCTGTGATGAGGACCGGGAAATCGTATTGCTCCAGACGCTCCTTCAGCTTGGCCATCGCGAACACACCGGGGTCTGCGCCGTTCGCCGCCTGCACGGCATCCTCAAAATCTGTCCGCACTTCCTTCTGCCAGTTGATCTTCATACCGCCCAGGACGTACGTCAATTGGCAGGCCGGCCCTTTCCACAGCCGAGAGGGAGCATCGGGAAGATCATTGTCTCCTCCAGCCGCCGTCGTGCCTTCCCAAGTCTTCCGCTGCTCGCACTTAACCTTGAAGACGACGTCGTGAGGTTTCCCGCTGTCACGGACAACCGTATAGCCGAGTTCACTCATGCGACGTGTGACGACCTCCGCGATCGGCCCGGCGTCGACCGCGCCTTTGTCAGTCAGGGCGATGGCGTCCACCAGCACCGTCTGAATCTTGGCCAGTTGAGCCTTTTGTTCGGGACTGAAATAATCACGGTACGCCCAACTGGTCTGCGTCAAGGCCACCGCAGCGAGCCAAACCGTTCCCCTGATTACCCATTGTTTCATCTGGCACCTCCTTCCGGTGCGCTGCCTGAAAGATCTTGCATGCTGCGCGACAGGCAAGACTTCCGAATCTGTGTCAGGAAGAAGGACCGAAGCAACCGGCGGGAACGTTGGGAGTCGACACACCACCGGCTAACTCCGTGAAGATCCAGAAGCCTTCCCGAGTGGTTCAAGTCACCATTATACCGCCCAACTCATCCTTGTGCCACCACGCCCCGCCGGTTGACTCCAACCCAACCACGAGGCTCGTCCAGGCCCGCTCGAAGGCCCAGGCGGAAGTGCGATCGTCGCCCCGCGTCGCAGAATCGCCCGAAGCGGCGAAGGGGGGCGAAACGGCCCCTTGCCTTGCACAATCATGGTTGACAGTAGCGCGCGACGGACTGTACAAGAGAATGGAAGCGAATGGCGCGCGCGGCGCGGTGATTGTGCTTCCGCTGCAGGTGGAGAGGAGCGAGAGTGGCGGAATTGGCAGACGCGCGAGACTTAGGATCTCGTGGGCAACCGTGGGGGTTCAAGTCCCCCCTCTCGCACCAACCATCTCGCGAACCGAACCGCAACCCTCAAAACTTGAACTGACACGCTCGCTCCCGACGGACAGCGGATGCCGCGGGGGGCTTGTCGGCTGGAGTTCATGGCACATGAAGATGGAAGTCTCTGAGCTCGGACCGATGAAGCGGGTGCTTAAAATCGAAGTGTCGGCCGAGGAGGTCAAGCAGCGATTCGTTCAAGCCTACATGGAACTGAATCGTCAGGTTCAAATTCCAGGCTTCCGCCAGGGCAAAGCCCCTCTGGCGTTGCTGGAAAAGCGCTACGCGAAGACGGTGGAGGAAGACGTGATCCGGAGTCTTGTGCCGGATTACTATGATCGAGCCATCCGGCAGGCCGGCATCGTCCCCGTCCTGGTCGAGATCCCGCCACTAGAGCGGGTGAAAATCAAGAAAGACGCTCCCTTCACGTTCACGGCGACGGTCGAGATCAAGCCCAAGATCGAGCTGCGAGACTACAAAGCGCCCAATCCCATTTCGCTCAAACCCGATAAACGCATGGTTACCGAAGAACAAATCGATCGAGCCGTCGAGGTCCTTCGAGAACAACATGCCCGGTTGGATGCCGCGCCGACGGGAACTGCGCTCAGTGAAGGGGATTATGCGATTCTCGACGTCGAAGGATTGCTGGATCTCGCACCCCTTGAAGGGGCCAAGAAAGAAGGGCTGCTCCATAAGATCGGTTCGAAGATCCCGATCCTCGGCGTCGAAGTCGACCCGCATCTTCTTGGCAAGAAAGAGGGAGAGTTGGTGGAGATTTCGCAACCCTATCCGCCGACACATCCTGATCCCCGGGTGGCGGGCAAGACCGTCGTTTTCCGTCTGAAGATCCGTTCGATCAAACAGAAAAAGCTCCCGCCGGTCGATGACGAATTCGCCAAAGATTGTGGTCCCTACAATTCCCTGCAGGAACTCAGGGACCGACTTCGCAGTGAACTGGAAACAGCGCTGAAGAAAGATATTGAGGAAACGTACAAGGACACTATCCTGAAGCGGCTGGCGGAAACCCACCACTTCGAACTGCCAGAGACGCTGGTGGAACGGGAGCTGGCAGCTATGTTTCGGCAGCACTTGCAGACGCGCCGCCGGCAACGAGGGATCGGACCCGGTCAGGATGAATCCGCAATCAGCGGTGAAGAGTTCAACAAATTCCGCGAGGAACACCGCCCGGAAGCTCAACGACGGGTCAAGATCGGTCTGATCTTGGAAGCGATCGCCGAAAAAGAAGGGCTGACCGTCGAAGAGGAAGATATCAACGCGGAAATCGCTCGGCTGGCGGGGGAACTGAAACTGGCGGCGGACGAACTCCGACGGTTGATTCTCGCAGGCGGGCAAGAGTCGGTGGATGAACTGAAGGCCCGCATCTTGGCGGACAAAGCCCTCGATTTCGTCTACCGTCATTCGGTGATTCAGGGATGACCGCCGTCCATTCTGTCCGCTCCCTCTAATATCCGGTTCTATGTCCAGCGCACGCGCGAACCCCAAATTATGGTAAACTACCGACGACGTTCTAGCTCCTAGCTGAAAGGATTGCACGGCATGCTGGTTCCAATTGTCATTGAGCAAACGAATCGAGGCGAGCGCGCCTATGATATTTACTCGCGCCTTCTCAAAGACCGTATCATTTTTTTGGGAGCCCCGATCGACGACGTGTTTGCGAATCTTGTCATCGCTCAGTTGCTGTTTCTGGAAGCCGAAGATCCGGAAAAGGACATCAACCTCTATATCAATTCCCCGGGCGGCAGCGTGACGGCCGGTTTGGGTATCTACGACACCATGCAATACGTCAAGCCGCCCATTACCACCATTTGCCTGGGTCAGGCCGCGAGCATGGGGGCCTTGCTGTTGGCTGCAGGCACCAAAGGCAAACGGTTCGCGTTGCCCAACGCGCGGGTGATGATTCACCAGCCGATGGGAGGGTTTCAGGGGCAAGCGACTGAGATCGACATCCATGCCAGAGAAATTCTCAAGATCCGCGAGCGGTTGAACGAAATTCTCGCCCGGCACACCGGCCAATCCCTGGAAAAGATTGCCCAGGATACGGAACGCGATTACTTCATGTCCGGCGAAGAGGCAAAGAAATACGGCATTATCGACGAGGTCATCACCCGTCCTCCGAAGATCGCCAAGGGACGCGAGCAAAACGAGTCGGAAAGGGACGGGGCGAAAGACAAATAGCTTCAGGGAGAGCCGTATGCCGAAACAGGAAAAGTTGGATCGGCACCTCCGGTGCTCATTCTGCGGCAAGAGCCGTGACGAGGTGCGCAAGCTGATCGCTGGTCCCACGGTCTACATCTGCGACGAGTGCGTCAACCTGTGCAACGACATCATCGCGGAAGACTGGGAAGAAGCGAAGGAGGAGATCTCCTCCAAGCTGAGGAAGCCGGCCGAGATCAAACACCATCTCGACCAGTATGTCATCGGCCAGGACCGAGCCAAGAAGATCCTCTCCGTAGCGGTCCACAATCACTACAAACGCATCTCCGCCCGCGAAGTCGACGACGTCGAACTTCAGAAGGGCAACATCCTCATGGTCGGACCGACCGGGACCGGCAAGACGCTGTTGGCGCAGACGCTCGCGAAGTATCTGGATGTCCCCTTTACCCTGGCCGACGCGACGACGTTGACCGAAGCTGGTTACGTCGGCGAAGACGTCGAGAACATCATTCTCAAGCTGCTACAAGCCGCCGACTATGACGTCGAACGAGCCGAACGAGGGATCGTCTACATTGACGAGATCGACAAGATCAGTCGCAAGAGCGACAGCCCTTCTATTACGCGAGACGTTTCCGGCGAGGGTGTTCAGCAAGCCCTGCTCAAGCTCATCGAAGGCACGGTCGCCAACGTGCCCCCGCAGGGCGGCCGCAAGCACCCTCACCAGGAATTCATCCAAGTCAACACCAGCAATATTCTCTTTATTTGCGGTGGCGCGTTCGTCGGGCTTGAGTCGATCATCGAGCAGCGCCTGAACCGTAAGGCCATGGGGTTCGGCGCGGAAGTCCGAAGCCGCTCCGATGCCCGTTTGGGAGAGCTTCTGGCTCAGGTTCAACCGGAAGATTTCCTGAAGTACGGCCTGATCCCGGAATTCATCGGGCGGCTGCCGGTAGTCGCCACCTTGGAAGAACTCGATGAAAAGGCCTTAATCCGCATTTTGACCGAGCCGAGGAACGCTCTCACCAAACAGTATGAAAAGCTGCTGTCCTTCGAGAAAGTAAAACTGAAGTTCACGGAAGGAGCCCTCGCCGCGATCGCGCGGAAAGCCTACACACAGAAAACCGGCGCGCGCGGACTGCGCGCGATCCTGGAAGAGGTCATGCTGGACGTCATGTACGATGTTCCCTCCCAGAAGCAGATCAAAGAGATCGTCATTACGGAAGAGGTCATCTCCGGGAAAAGCCAGCCGATCCGCATCTACGAACAGGACAAAGAGATGAAAAGCGCCTAATCACATACTCTCTCCGGCCCGTCCCGTTTCGGATCGTATTCCCCTGTGGCGGCCGGTCGCCTGTTCCTTCCATGTCGACGGCGCTTTCGTCTGGTTTTTTCCCGACACCCGGTGCCACCACGCGGCCTGGCCGCCGGTGGATTCGCAGCTTCCATTCGACATTTCCGAACCCTGCGCTATACTACCCTTCAAAGAAAGACCTCCCGGGGGTGACCGTGAAACTCTCCGTCAGCTCGAGCAACCGCCACAAAGGCAAGACTCTGGATTTGGATCCGGCACGCGAGGTGATTACACTGCTGGGAATCGGCGGCGAGCCGCTGGGCAGTCTGTCTTGGGACTTCATCATCGATCAGATTTTGGCCCACCGAAAGACCCAGGGCATGAAGGACGCGCGGAGCGAGCCGAGGGTGTCATTGGCCGTCCGGGTCAAGTACAGCACTCCCGAGGGTCGTCAATTCGAAGGCCGAGCGGGAGGGATCGGAGGCGGAGGACTGTTCATCGAGAGCGAAGCGCCACTGCCTGTGGGAACTAAGCTCGCAATGGAGTTCTCCCTGCCGGAACGCTCATCGGACTGGCTGGTGGCCAAAGGCGTCGTCGCCTGGGTCTGTCCAAAGGCGGATCAGTATACCTTCTCTCCGGGTATGGGGGTGCGGTTCACCGAAGTCTCGAACGACACGCGGGCCCGCATTCTCGAACTCGTCCGATCACTCCAAGCGGTCGGCCAACCGACCTAAGCAGTTCGTTCCGATAAGGGAATCGTGCATGAAACTCATGGTGACTGCGACAGAAGCTCATCAGGGCAAAGTTCTCGACATCGACTGCGATCAAGAAACAATCACGCTCCTGGGAATCAACGGTGAGCGTCTGGGGACACTGACCTGGGAAGCCGTCATCGAGCGGATTCTCGCTTCCGACGAAGACTCACGCTTTGCGCACAGCCGCGCTCATCCGCGGGCTCCGCTGGCGATCCGAGTCCGCTATACAACGCCGGAAGGGAAACAGTTTGATAGCCTCACCGGAGGCATCGGCGGGGGTGGCTTGTTCATCGAGAGCAGCACCCCGCTGCCGCAGGGGACCGAATTGACCGTGGAATTCGCACTTCCCGATCGACCTTGGGAAAAGCTGAAGGCCAAGGGGAAGGTCGCGTGGACCAGGAACAAACCCGAACGCTACCTGCTCTTTCCCGGCATGGGCGTGCAGTTTACGGACATCGCACCGGAAGCCCGAGCCCAGGTCCTGGAACTCGTCAATGCGCTGAACCGGAATCGGACGGTGAGCTGATCTGCGCACTCGCCCACCTCGCCCAGCGGCGCACTCCTGCATCCGTATCGGTCGCCGCAACCTTTTCCAAGTCGGCAACGATTTCTCGGTCGCCGATCTTTCCCAGGCGGAACGCCGCTTCGGTCCGCACGCCGATCGCGGGATCGCGGAAGAGACGTTCCCGGAGCAGGGGAATCACCCGCGAATCGGCCAGTTCCCCCAGCGCTGCAACCGCTCCCTGCCGAACGAACGCATCATCGTCCCGGAGTGCTTCAACGAGAGCCGGGTAGGCCGACGGCGCATCGAGCGAGAGCAGCGCGAGAACAGCCGCGCGCCGTATCGTGGCATCGGGGGTTTTGAGCGCCTGAGCCAACTGCTCGATGACAGTTTTTGTCGCTCCGAGCTCTCCGATCGCCTGGGCCACGCTGAGTCGGACCTGTTCGGAAGAATCGTGCAGCCGGTCGGCCAGAGTCGACAAAATCCGATCACCCACATCTTCCCCCAGCCGACCAAGCGCCCAGGCGCTTATCCGACGGACGCTGGGGTCCGGATCGTTCAGCGCCTTCACCAAGGCCTCAGCCGAGCTTGGTTGTCCAAGCTTTCCTAAACTTTCCGCGGCAGTTCGTCGAACTTCGGGGTCCGCGTCCGCAAGCAGCGACTCCAGATGCGGAACGATCGCATCGGGGCGGCGTGGCGGCTCATCCGGATCGCAAGCCGAGAGGAAAACGAGGATGCCGACCAGGATGAGTGTGGTGAGCAAGGGAGTTTGGCAACGGATCACACGCAAGGGCCGCTGACACCGTATCTCGAGGGATAGCTAACCCCGGTCAGGCCGGTTTGGGAGGCTCTTCCTGCACGGCTGGCATCTGTTTGGCCGCTTCGATCGACTGCTCGATTTCCTTCTGGGCAGCGTCCATTTCAGCTTGAATGGTGCGCATCTCCGGATCGACTGTGTTGCGGACATCGGCGACTGCCTGTCGAAACGTCCGGAGCGCATCGCCCAGTCCGGACCCGAGACTCTGCATGTCCTGAGGCGAGAGGCCTCCCGGTTGTGACACGGCCTGTGCCTGCTGGGCGGCCTTCTGCTTGAGGGCCGCCTGTTGCGCCTGGACCCGGGCGACAGCCTCTTTGTTCACGATCGCGGACGGCCGTTTCGTCACCGGCTTGGGTTGCGCACTCGGAGGGAGCGGCGGATATTGCGCCCGGGCGACGGGGGGCGGAGTCGCCATCCGCTCCTCCATTGTCGGCGGCCGATGCCCCTGAGCGCCAGCGGGGGCAGAGCTGGGAGCAGCGGACGGCATAGTTTGCGCTGGCGCTGCAGTCCGCGGCTGCGCTGGTTGCGGCCCAAGGTTCGCCATGAGCGCGGCCGTGGTTCCTGGAGTCAGCTCCGGTCCCGGTGTATAGGGAGCCGTCGGCTTGGGAGTGGGAGACGCCGGTTGGCTGGCGACTATCTGTGCCTCTTCCGCCGCAGGCTTGGCTTGCAGAATTGGTTCCGGGGCAGGTTGGACGGCTTCGGGTGGCGGGATGTCGTGGACTTCCTTCTTAAAACCCTTGAGCGCCTTGCCCAGCCCTTCGCCGATCTGCGGCAACTTGCCTGCGCCGAAAATAATCAGCACGATGGCCAGAATGATGATCAGTTCGGAGAAGCCCAGTGTGCCAAACATCCTGTGGTCCCTCGCGGGCTAGGGCCTAACGTGACTCTAGCCCGTGCTCGACAGCGGTGTCAAGCAACGTTCTGAGAAAGGTACAGCGTTCAGTATTCAACTATCCATGCTCAGTTTCTGAAAAAGCGGAATCCGTGCGGGACGAAGGCTGTCGGCCGAACGCTAACCGTTTCATCTAAGAATCGGCACGATCTCGGTTTGGACCGGTTGGCCGAAGACCATCGCCTTCCGATCCGAGAGATAGACATCCAGCTCGCTGCGGATGCCGAATTCGCCGGCCAGATAAATGCCAGGTTCGATGGAAAAGCAGGTCCTCGGTAGGAGCCGGCGCGTGTCCTGTGTTTCCAAGTTGTCGATGTTCGCTCCGTTGCCGTGCACGTCTTCACCGATGGAATGGCCAGTCCGGTGCAGAAATTGCTCCCCGTAACCGGCATCGCGGACGACCTGCCGGCAGACGTCATCCACTTCCGCTCCGCAGGGGAACCGTCCTGCCGCCACATGGCGTTGGACGAACGAGAGGGCCTCATCCCTCGCCCGTCGCACGATCTCGAAGATCCCGCGCGGGCGGGCCGGCACGCGCTCGCCCACGTAGCCGGTCCAGGTGATGTCGGCGTAGACGGCGCCCGGCTGGGACTGCTTCGCCCACAGATCGATCAACACCAGTCCGCCGCGGCGGATCTCGGCCGAACCGGTCGGCTCCGGCGTGTAATGAGGATCGGCGCTGTGCTCGTCCACCGCTACGATCGGAGGACTTGCCGTCACCAAGCCATGCACCCGCATGCGCGACAAGATGAACTGCTGTAACCCATACTCCGTCAACGATACGCTTCGCTCGATGGACGTCCGGACGTGGTCGAAGGCTTCATCCACAATGCGGCGGAGCGCTGCCGCGGCGGCGCGATGGGAGTCCAGTTGCTGATCGTTCCAAACCGCCTCGAAGCGTTGCACCAGATCCGCAGAGGTCACCACTTCGACACCGAAACTTCGCACCAACTCGATCGTGCCCGCGTCCACCCGGGAAAGATACGGGATCGCGTTCAACGGCGAGTACTGCATCGCGGCACGACGCACCCCCGCGAGTATCCGCCCCAGACAGGCTTTCTGTTCCTCCCACGACACATAGGACAGCGTGGCACCCGGCAAGCAGTCCAGCACATGCGGCTCGATCCGGTGCAGCAGTTTCATTGGAGTGCCGCACGTCGGAAGCCAGTAGTACCAGCGGCGGGTCACATGGGTTGCAGGATCGATGTGCAGGACCCGGTAGGCCAGCGGGTCGCTGCCGCGGAAGTCATAGAAAAGCCAGCCATCCAGACCCGGCTGATCGCAGAGGGTTTGTTGAATCTCTTCAACGCGGCGGCGATGGATCGGCGACCCGCTCATCGCGGGCATCTTATCGTCCCGCCAGGACACCGTCAATCGGCGGTGGCGCACAGGGATGAGCATGGTAGAATGCGCCACGGCCGGTGGCTCTTACGGAGGCACATTTGCTCCCCGATCCTTCGCTCGATCTCGCTCACTATCGCGTCACGTTCTTTTTCGGGCCGGAGCCTGACGCCCAGCATCCTGAACGCCTCTCTTGCGTGTTCAACGTGAAGAAGCGGAGCTGGAAAGGAGGCGTGCAAGTGGCCGTCGAGATCAACTTGGAACAACTCGATCGCGCGCGCCGGGCACTGGGCTGGAGCGCGTGGTTGGACCGTGTCCTAACCGGCGTTCCTGATGATGAACACGAAGGGTATCGTGCGCGCGCGGAAGACCTTCTCGCGCAAGCCCTCTGCGCCTGCAAGCTCGACTTGCGGTTGCAGGCCGGTCTCGCCCAGGAGAACCAGCGGATCCGCGCCGAGTCCTGGTCACGAGAGCTAGATCGGGCCGTGGTCGCACACCAAGCGGTCATTAAATCGCACATTCTGACCGAACTCGACCTGACCGAGGACTCGAACCTCCCTGCAGACAAGTGATGGCCTACGCCCTGGACGCAGGGGGTTTGCATTCACCGTCGAATTTGTTATAAGCAATGGTCCGGACAAGACGCGGTTCCGCCGCATCCAGTTCGTCGAACGTCAACCGGAAAGAGGAGGACGCGCACGTGAATATTCTTCAAGCCACACCGCTGAGCAACCAACGGAATCGGGCGGGCGCTCGAGGGTTCAGAATCATGGCGATCGTCATGGTCCTCGCGATCTGCCATCTCACTCTTATGCCCTTCGCGACTGCGCAGACCAAGGAAGAAGGAAGCACCGAATCGACCGAGTCGCAAGGCGGCCTCGGTATCGGAGCGGCCCTGCTGACGATTCCCTACGGAGTTGCGAAGATCGTCTTCGCCTTGTGTGGCGGCATCGTCGGCGGGTTGACGTACATCTTCACGGGAGCGGACGAGAAGGCAGCCAAGAAAGTCTGGGACACCAGCATCAGAGGCACTTATGTGATCACCCCGGACCATTTGAAAGGGAACAAACCGGTGCGCTTCCTGGGTGTGCCTCCGGAGGAGGAAGCCGGACCTGACTCGGCTGCGCCGGAGCCCGCCCCAACCCCCTAATGAAACCCGTCATCGGGATCACCCCGGATTTTAACGCAGGGGACCGGGAAGACTTGGGGGGGCGGGAACCCACCTATTTTCTCCGAGCCCGGTATGTGCGTGCGATCGAAGAGCTGGGCGGCGTTCCACTGATTCTCCCTCTCGCAACCGATCCCGCGCTGCGGCGTCGGCTGATCGGCGCTCTGGACGGTGTGTTGCTCACCGGCAGCGGTCCCGATCTTCCTCCCTCGCTATACGGCGAACGGCAGCGCTACCGGTTCCGCGTGATGAGCCGGCAACGGTCGGATTTCGAACTGGCTGTCGCGAGACTAGCCGTCAAACATGGTACGCCGTTGTTGGGTATTTGCGGAGGCATGCAAACCATCAATGTCGCCCTTGGCGGAAGCCTGTTTCAGGACATCCCGTCGCAGATCGCCCACGCTCTGTCCCACCGGCAGGCCAAACCAGCGACAGCGCTTTCGCACCCCGTTACGGTGAAACCGGGGAGCTTGCTCTGGCGAATCGTCCGGCAGGACCGTATCAGGGTCAACAGTTCCCATCACCAATCCGTCAAACAGCTCGCGTCGTCCCTGACGGCCAGCGCGGTCGCGCCGGACGGGGTCATCGAGGCCGTCGAGTCGTCGTACCACCCCTTTCTGTTGGGGTTGCAATGGCATCCGGAATTTCTCTTCGACCGATACGAGATTCACCGCCGTCTCTTCCAAGCCTTTTTGAAGGCCGCCCGTGAAAAATCGTGACCCCTGTACCAGCCCAGTCGACGCGTTCTTCCGCCGGCAACCTGCTATACTTTTCGTCAGTGGTGTCAATCTGTTCACCCCCGCTCCGCTTCCGCAACCGCGCGTGTTGGAGTCTCCGTGGCCAGTCGCCTGTTTCGAACTAAATCCATCGATCAAATCCTGGCCGACGCCGATCACCCGGAACATCGGCTCAAGAAGACCCTGACCGTTTGGGATCTGACCGGCCTGGGCATCGGCGGCATCATCGGCACCGGAATCTTTGTCTTGATCGGAACCGCGATCGTTGGAGACGCCCACCGGCCAGGCGCCGGACCGGGCATCATTCTCTCGTTCGTCTTGTCCGGACTCACTTGCGGGCTTGCTGCCCTGTGTTACGCCGAGTTCGCAGCCATGATCCCAGTCTCCGGCAGCGCCTACACCTACTCCTATGCGACCCTTGGCGAGTTCCTGGCCTGGCTCACCGGCTGGAACCTGATCCTGGAATACGGCGTCGCCTGTGTAGCTGTGGCGATTGGATGGTCTGGGTATTTCAACAACATTCTCGCATTCTGCGGGATCGCGCTGCCCCATTGGGCGACACATGCGCCCGGCGTGGACGGCGGTCTCGTCAACTTGCCGGCCGCGATCATTGTCTTGCTCGTTACCGGAATCCTGGTGCTAGGCGTCAAGGAAAGCGCACGGACCACCGGTTTGATCGTGCTCGTCAAATTGGCCGTGATTCTGTTTTTCATCGCCGTAGGGGCCTCCGCCATCGAGCCGAGCAATTGGACACCTTTCATGCCTTACGGGTTCCAAGGAGTCGGGGCCGCGGCGGCGATTGTCTTCTTCGCTTACATCGGCTTCGACGCGGTCTCCACGACGGCAGAAGAAGCCCGCAATCCCCAGCGGGATGTCCCGCTCGGAATCATCGCTTCTTTGGGCATTTGCACTTTGCTCTATATCGCGGTCGCCGCGGTCCTGACCGGGCTCATTCCCTACCGGCAGATCGACGTCCACGCACCGGTCGCCGAGGCCCTGCGTGTGGCAGGATTTAACTGGGGCGCGGCCGTCGTGGCGACGGGCGCCGTGGCCGGCATCACGAGCGTTCTGTTCGTCATGATGATCGGACAAATCCGGGTATTCTTCGCCATGTCGCGGGACCGATTGTTGAGCCCGTGGCTCTCGAAAGTACATCCACGCTATCGCACTCCGCACCGTGTCACGATCCTGACCGGAATCGGCGTGGCCGTGCTCGCGGCGTTCGTCCCCATTGGCGACGCTGCCGATATGACCAACATCGGAACATTGTTTGCGTTCGTCCTCGTCTGCCTCGGCGTGATCGTTCTGCGGTGGACAAAACCCGAACAACGTCGCCCCTTCCGCATTCCGTTCATGCCGTGGATCCCTTTGCTCGGCATGGCCACCTGCCTGGGTCTTATGGCTTTTCTCCCCGTGATGACCTGGATTCGATTCCTTGTGTGGACGGTGATGGGGATCGCGATCTATTTCGGCTATGGCATCAAGCGCAGCAGGTTGGGGGACGAACCCCTGCCGGAGCGGCAGACCCTTCCGCAATCCGAAAGCGTGTGAGGGGGAGAGAAGGATCTCCGGGTGATTGGCTTTAAGATGATCCTGTCCGCGAAGCGAGCGACTCGGGCACGGAAGACGGAGCGGTCGCAGGAGCACCGTCAGCCGGTTGAGGCGAGGCGGCCGGTGCGGGTCCGGCACCACCCGGAGCCACAGTCGCGACAGGTTTCAGCGGGGCGGCCGGTTTGGGCGGCGCGGGCTTTTCAGGTTTGATCCCGCCTTCCCAGGACGGTCCCGTATACATGTCAGGAGACAACCCTTTCGCCTTCCATTTTTCCTCGAAATCCGCGGCGGCGCGGTTTGGGGTTTCCCCCACACCGACCACATCATTCCAGGGATAGGCCTTGGGACCAATCTCACAGACCCCATTCCCCCGTTTCAGATAGAGCGCGATCGGATTTCCACGATATGGGCCCAGATAGATGTGGATACAGCCGACATATTCGAGCAGAGTGGCCATTACCCAACCTTCAGAAAATGCCATAATGCCACAAGCAACAGCCGTGAGCAAGAGGAGGAAGCGGCAAGGCTGCAGGTTGACGGTGTCAGTCGACACGACTAAGTTGTTGCGCCGCTTGCGCCAACTCGCGAGTCGAGCACGGCTGTCATCCTCAGATGTTCGATGGCGCCGCCGAAAAGGCACAGTGTCAGATCAACCCCAAGACAGGGCAGAGCAGTCTGAGCACCGCCCAAATCGTGACGACCCCGATCATGTCGATGATGAGGCCCGCGCGGATCATGCTGCCTAGCGGGACAAACCCAGTACTGTAAATGATCGCGTTGGGCGGTGTCGAGATCGGCAAGGCGAAGCCTAGGCTTGCGCCGAGCGTGGCGCCCAGAGCCGGCGGAAGCGGCGACACTCCGGTCGCTTGCGCGATCGCGACGGTCAGAGGGACCGCCATAGTGGCCGTGACGGTATTGGAAACCAGCTCGCTGATCAACACGGCCATCGCGATCGACACCGCTGTTAGGCTCCAGAGTGTATGAGCCCCGAACAGGGAGACGAAGCCCCGACCACAAAAATCTGCGAGACCGGTCTTCTCCATGAGCGCGCCGAACGTCAACCCGCTCCCGAATAGAACCAGCACATCCCATCTGATATGCGCCACGTGTCTCCACGACAACATCCGCTCGCCTCGCCGCAGGTCGGCTGGAAGAACGAAGAGCAGGCCGGCGGCTAAGAGTGCCACCCGCTCGTTGGGTAAATACGTTTGAAACCACAGGACGATCGGATGATCCGCGTTCCCCAAAGCGATCACGAGCCCCGGGAGGAGCCACAACAGAATCGCGACACCCAACACGACACAGACATTCGCCTGGCCTCGCGTCCACGGTCTCGGTGCCTGAGGAAGCCCTCCCTGGAAAGAGCGGTGATTGCTCAACACCGGGGAGATAGAGGGATGGAGCCACCACACGATTCCCCAAGCGATCACAAGGAGGATGAACGCCAGCAGACCGCCGAACGCCATCCAGGTGGTAAATGAAACGGTCGTACCGATTTGCTCGGCGATCAGTCCGACCCCAACCACATTCGTCGGCGTGCCGATGACGGTGGCCATGCCGCCAGCCGTGGCCGCAAAGGACAACAGCAGCAGCGGGCCCGCCCGGTCAGGTCCGCGGACGGCTTGCGCATCCGCACCGGCTGAGGCGGTGAGACGCAGCGCGATCGGCAACATCAGCGCCGTAGCGGCGGTGTTGCTGATCCACATGGAGACGCCGGCGGTCGCAGTCCCGATCATCAACAGGGCCCGCTTCGGGCCGGCCTCCCACGGCGCCGATAAAAGAGTGGCGGCGAACCGCCCGGCGACTCCATGAACGGCCATCGCTTCTGCGAGCAGCAAACTTCCAATCAGCAGGAACATGACCGGGTGGCCATAGGACGCTAACACGGTCCGGAGTGAGCCGAGCCCGACCAGGATGCAGAGGGCTGTGCCCAGCACCCCGGTAACCGGCAAGGGAATGGGTTCGGCGATCCAGTAAAGAACGACCCAGGTCAGGATCGCGGCCAAAACCCGGGCGTCACGCGGAAGGTCGGAAGGCGAGGCAAACAAGATCAGCGCCGCGACGGCAGGTCCCCCGGCGTAGGCAGCCGCGCGTTTGAGACGCGTCCAGCGCGCCTCCCGGGCGGTGCGGACTTCTTGGGTGGCATCGTCCCACAAGGCGCATCGAGCAAGGGGGTCAGCCGCCCGCCTTTTCCAGGGCAGGCGGTCCCAACACCGACCGCTCAGGCCGTTTGCGCAGGATAAAGACGGCCACGATCAAAACCATGATGACTCCGACGTTCAAGCAGACATCCAACAAATACCGGGTAAACATTTCGGCTGTGATTTCCGGGAGATGGGCCAGCTCGGCGCTGGCGGTCAGGATTCGCCGAATACAGGCGATGATCCCGACCGCCAGATAGGGTTCCAGGAGCAGGACATCGGTCTTGAGGTAGCGGATGACGGTCCTGAACAACTCCAGCAGGATAATGACCAATAAGAGATCGTTGAGGAGTTTGAGACCGGCCGGGTGCAGATTTGCCTGGGTGGCCCGCTGAAAAAAGACCAGCCAGCTTTGGGCGAATATCACCATGCCGAGGAGGAGGAGGCTGAGCCCAGCGGTGATGTACCCCCAGCTATCCAACCATTCCAACCAGGCGAGGCTCCGTTTGATCATCTCCGTACGATCGCGCATAAACCTCCGTTTCCGGGACGCCGTGCCGGGGATCGAGCCGGGCACGGGCGGCCTGTCGTCATCCGCGGCACCGCCCGCTTATGCGTTTCCCGGCCGCTCGAACCCTTCCGCGAGGGGGCCTCGCATCCCGCCGAACTGCAGCCCTCGCACCGACGTGGTGGTCAAGGAATGCCCGCAACATCGGATTTCCTGAAAGCCCGCCCCTCCATCCATGATCATGACGCGAAGACCGCAGGAATCGGGATGGAGTTTCTTCTCATCGAGCACGGTCCCCGCTTCCAAGTCGCCCCGTTTCCGGCCCATTGCCGGTGTCATTTCAGCAACCACATCCGCTTCGGTCAGTTCATGACCGCAGCAGATGATCTTCTCAAACCCCTCTCCCCCGGCCATCACCTTCACCACAAGGCCGCATCCCTCCGGGTGCCGTTTCCGTTCATCAAGAATGTCGCCTCTTTTGATCCCCATAGCTGCCCGTGCGCTCTTCAGTTCACTCTTTCACATTCGCCGCCGCCATGCCTCGCTCCTCGTCCACGGTCCGGAAGATCAACCAGCCCACAGCAAAAAACATCGCCATCGAGAGAACCGCCCAACGCTGGCTGCCGGTCCAGGCCGTCACTTCGGCGTAGACCAATGGGCCGATGATCGCGGCAAACTTGCCGGCGACCGAGAAGAATCCGAAAAATTCCGCTTGCCGGCCCAGCGGAGTAAACCGCCCAAGCAGGGTGCGGCTGGTTGCCTGATTGGCGCCCAAGGCCGCGCCAGCGAGCAACCCGATCACATAGAATTGGCTGTGGGTGCGGACCAGTGCCGCCCCCGCCACCAACGCGGTCCAAAGAAATAGCGTGACCGTGATGGTCCGGGCCGCGCCGATTCGATCTGCAAGGACGCCGAACAGGATGGACCCGAGTCCCGCGCTTACTTGGGTGACGAGAAAGTACATAATCAGATCGGCCGGCGTAAAGTCCAGAACTTTGTTGGCGAAGATGGCCGAGGCCACGATCACCGTGTTGATCGCATCGGTGTACACGAGATAGGCGATCAGGTAGCGGCTGAGATCCCGGTAGTGACCGAGCCGGCGGGCGGTCTCGCCGAGCCGGCGAAACGCCGACCGCCAGACTGCGGTCGTCGCGTTCGACGGTTGCGGTTGGACGCGTTCCTGCAGGAAGAGAAACGTCGGGATCGCCGCCACGAAGAAAAACGCCGCGGTCACGACGAAACTCGCGCGATAGAGCGGCAAGTTGTCGTCCGCAAAGCCCCCGCGGATGAACGGATAGACGAGCGCCAACGAAAGAAGCCCGCCGACATAGCCCAGCCCCCAGCCGTACCCGGAGATCCGCCCCATTCGGCTGAGCGGAACCAGTTCGACCAGAAACGCGCTGCAGAAGACGAAACCCAGGTCGAAACCGATATTGGCCAGCCCGAACAGGGCCAGCCCCAGCGCAATATCGCCGGCTCGGACCAACGCGAGGAGCGCCGTGCAGACCACGCACAGCATCGTGGAGCCGATGAGAAAGACCCGTTTCTTCGCCCGCTCGTCCGCCAGCGCTCCGAGCGTCGGAGACAACACCGCTACGACCAGCATCGACGCGGCATAGCCCCAAAACCAGAGCCGTTCGGCGAGACCCTCAGGACGCAGGTGACCGGCGACGACTTGAACGAAATAGACGCTGTAAGCGACAGTGACGATGATGGTCGTGAAGGAGGAATTGGCGAAATCATACATGCACCAGGCCCAGATCTCCTTAGGGCCAGCCCACTGAGCGGGGGCCGTCTTCACGCCTGGGCTTTCAGAAGCCGCTCCCTCGCCTGCCGGATAGAATCCAGCAAGGCCTTATGGGTTCGGCATCCCACAACCAGTTTGGCATCTGCGAGCGAGATGGGTTTGTAGGCCGACAAGAATCGCCGCTTCAGTCGAGCGATCCGCTCCAGCGAGATCTCGAGCCGGCCTGCAGGGATGGTCCCGTCCTCGACGGCTCTTTCCATCGCCCGGACGGCCGTCGCCGTGCGAGCCGGGTCCTGACAGATGAGCAACATGTCGGCGCCCGCCAGGAAAGCCCGGACCGCCGCCTCTTCGACGCCATAGTGATCGATGATCGCGCGCATCTCCAGATCGTCGGTCAACACGACCCCCTCGAAGCCCATCTCGCCCCGCAGCAAGGTGGTCAGGATGGTCGGGGATAGCGTAGCGGGCCATCGGGGATCCCAGGCGCGGTAAAGCACGTGCGCGGTCATGAGGGTCGCGACGCCGTGCGCGATCGCGTAACGGAACGGCGGCAGCTCGATCTCGCGCAACCGTTCCACCGGTGCTTCGACGACCGGCAGCTCCTTGTGGGAGTCGGCCGCGGTATCGCCGTGCCCTGGGAAGTGCTTTCCGCAGGCGATGACCTCGTTGTCCTGCAACCCGGCCACCGTCGCCTGCCCCATCTCGCAGACGGTCCTCGGATCGGACCCGAAGGCCCGGTCCCCGATCACCGGGTTAGCCGGATTGCTGTTGACGTCCAGGACCGGCGCCATGTTCATGTTGATGCCGACGGCCCGCAGCTCGGCGGCGGTGGTCGCCGCGACCGCGTAAGCTAGATCATAGGAACGGCACGCGCCCAAGACTGCGCAAGGCGGAAAGAGGGTGAACTCGGCCGGAAGGCGCGAAACCCGCCCGCCCTCTTGATCGATGGCGATCAGGAGCGGCGAGCCCGGCGAGAGTTTTTGCAGGTCATTCGTCAACTGGACAATCTGACCCAACGCCTCCAAGTTGCGCGAGAATAGAATCACCCCACTGGGTTTGTAGTCGGTCACCAGCGATGCCACGTCCTTTGACGCCGCCGTGCCGGAGAATCCTGCCATGAAAAGCTGGCCGACCTTTTCACGCAACGCCATGGCGTGTGATCCGTCGATCGGTCGATCCGACGATCTGCTGAGCGGCCGGAAATTCCGACCATTCCTCACATTAGGAGAACACGCGCTTCCTGGCTTAGAGAGACCGATCAATCAAGTACTGGATCAGGAGTCGCGTGCCGATCCCCGTCGGGCCCTTCGGGATATAGGCCCGCTCCCGCTCGCTCCAGTCGGTGCTCGCAATATCAAGATGCACCCAAGGATAGTCGCTCACGAATTTGCTGAGGAACAAGGCCGCCGTGATCATCCCACCGCCCCGCCCCCCGATGTTCCGCATATCCGCCACGTCGCTTTTCAGCTGCTCGAAATATTCCTCCCAGAGTGGCATTTCCCACACGCGTTCGCCGGTCTTGAGCCCGGCTTTCCGTATGGACTCCTTCAGCGTTTCGTCGTTGCCGAACATCCCGATCGCGAATTGCCCCAGCGCGACCATGCATGCGCCCGTCAGAGTCGCCACGTCGATGATGGCGGCCGGCTTGTAGCGGGTCGCGTAGGTCAGGCCGTCCGCCAGGATAAGCCGCCCTTCTGCATCCGTGTTCTGAACCTCGACGGTCTTGCCGGAGAGGGTGCGCACGATGTCGCCGGGCTTCATCGCCCTGCCACCCGGCATGTTCTCTGTGGCCGGAAGAATACCGATCACATGGACGGGGAGGCGCAGGCGCGCGGCTGCGCGCACGGTCGCCAGCACCTCCGCGCCGCCGGTCATGTCGGCCTTCATTTGTTCCATGTTCTCCGCCGGCTTGAGCGAGATTCCGCCGGTGTCGAAGGTGATCGTCTTCCCCACGAACACAATGGGCTTCGCGTGCCGGCCGTCAGTCCCGTTGCCGCGATATTCGAGGACGATGAACTTGGGCGGCTCGTGGCTGCCGCGCGCGACGCCCAGCAATGCCCCCATGCCCAGTTTCTCCATATCCGCCCGTTCAAGAACTTTCAGCTTCACACCGCGTTCTCGGGCGATGGTCTTGGCTTCCTGGGCGATGCGCGACGGCGTCATAATATTCGAGGGATGGTTGCAGAGATCGCGCACGAATACGGTCGCCTCAGCCGTCGCCAGACCGCGCCGAATGCCCTCCTTCAGATCGTCCAGTGTCTCTCCGCTTGAGGTGACAACGGTCATGCGGGTAAGATCTCTCATCTCCGCCTGGTCTTCGCTGCGATAGACGTTGAACCGATAGGTGCCCAGCACGGCACCCTCAACCATCGCTTGCGCAACCTCGATCGCAGACGTACGCAGCAGAGAAACCTGCGGCAGAACGGCCGTGAAAGTGGCGGCCTTCGTCTGGCGCACGCGTTTGGCGGCGCTGCCGAACGCTTGGCGGATCGTGTCCAAATGCAGATCCTTTTTCTTGCCCAAGCCGACCAGCAGCACGCGCTTGGCCGCGGCCTTCCCCGCTGTATGGAACAACACGGTCTCGTTCGGCTTGCCTTCAAATTCGCCGCTCTTCAGCAGGCCACGCAAGCCGCCGTTGAGGGCACGATCCACAGCCGAGGTCTCTTCCAGGAACGAGGTCTCGCCTTCGAAGTGGGTTAACACCAACACTTCGGCCTGCTCCGCTTCGACCCGCCCCTGCTTCGCGGTCACCTGCATGATCTTCATTCGATCTCCCTGCTGTCGCACAAACTGTCAGCACTGGGCCGGCAGTCGTCACCTTAAACTAAACTGAAACTGACCATCGAAAGCTTATGGCTACTGAATCACACACCTTTCATGTCGGGCGCCCAAATGTACTTGTGCAGTTGAATCTGAAAGCGAACGGGCAACCGGTCTTCCAAGATCCATTCGGCAAGCCGACGCAGGTCCAGTTCGCCAAAGACCGGGCTGAACAGGACGGGACATCGGTCAGCGAGCTCGTATTGTCGGAGGATGGTCTTGGCCCACTCATAATCAGTCCGATCCCTGAGCACGAATTTCGCTTCGTCCTTGGCGGTCAACCGGGAAAGGTTCTCCCAACGCATACGCTCCATCATGCCGCTGCCGGGGCATTTGATATCCAGAATGACATGGGCCCGTTTGTCGACCGGTGAAATGTCAATCGCTCCGCTGGTCTCCAGCAAGACATCGTAGCCTTCCGTACAGAGCCGTTCGATCAGCGTGCAGGCTTCCGGTTGATGTAACGGCTCCCCGCCGGTGACCTCGACCAAGTGGCAGCCGAACATCCGGACCTTGGTCAGCACGTCCTCGATCGTCATCTCGACGCCGCCGTAAAAGGCATAAGCGGTGTCGCACCAGACGCACCGCAGTGGACACCCGGTCAACCGCACGAACACGCACGGTCGACCCACATAGGTGGATTCGCCCTGAATGCTAAGGAAGATTTCCGTCACGCGCAGCATACAGGTGGGGCGGTCGTCGGGTGCGACAGCCAAGAGCACAAGCCCCTCGTGGCGCACCAAGTTCGCGCGATTATTCCCATTTCGCGATCGGCCATCCGTAACGGCGGGCAATCCGGGCCATCCCTCTAATCGGGTTCACGACCGTCGGATGGCCGACCGCCTGCAGCGCTTCCACATCGCCCGGACTGTCTCCATAGGCATAGCAGTCGCCCAAATCGAACCCGTTCTGTCGCGCAAAGGTCACCATCAATCGCCGTTTCCCATCGCCGTACGGAAGCGGATCCACGAGCCGACCGGTGAACCCGGCCGGCGTCCGTTCCGGTCTGGCCGCCAGGACCGAGGTCACCGACAAGAAAGCCGCCAGCGGCTGGATCAAAAAATCCAACGAGCCCGTGATTAGCACGATCGCATGCCCCTGACGTCGGTGGGCGTCGAGTTGGGCCAACCCGTCTGCGGACAGAAAGGGAAAGACCTCCTCCCGGCAGAACGCTTCCGCCAACGATTCCATCTCGGCCGGGTGTTTGCCGGTGAGATAGAGCTTCTGTTCCCGCAGGGGCTGCAGGGAAACCGGGGGAACATGACGCAGCCACCACCAAAGGCTGGCGGCCGCCTCGCGCCAGCCGACGACTCCGGTCCGCCACAGGTAGCAAAAAAATCGGACCTCGCTGGGCGCCCCGGGCAACAGGGTATTGTCCACGTCGAAGAACGCGGCGATCTTCACGGCCCGACGACCGGTCGTGGAAGTCTGAAATGAGGCAAGCATCTGATCCCCAGCACAGTTGTGGAGTGCAATCGCGAGGGAACGCGACGGGTCTCTGAGCGGCGCCGATTCTACCGGACAGGCGGTTGATTGACAAGCATTTTGGCCCACTTCTATAATCCGCCGGGCGCCGAAGTGGTGGAATTGGTAGACACGTACGTTTGAGGGGCGTATGGGGCAACCCGTGGGGGTTCGAGTCCCCCCTTCGGCACCATTTCTCCCTTTTCCTTTTTTTTCATAGGCTCCATTCCTTGGTGCCCGCCTACCGGCGAACGGATTTCTTCTCGCTGGCGGAAGCAGGTGCAGAGGACGGCTCGTAGGGCTGCAGCGCCTCAAGAAGAACTCCGTAGCTGGCCACCATGGGCCGCGCGCGAGTGCGCCGCTAAACGACTGGTACCATGCACCGCCGCATCAGCTTGTTTCTTCATCACCAATGCCTCGACCGGAGTCGTCCTACATGTCGCAGGGTCCCGCCAGCGACTGCCGCCGGCACAATTCACATGCGTTCAGCTTACGGCACATCACGCAGGGCAGCGCCGCGCTTCGCATCCGAAGCACGGCGCGCGATCCCGGAGGAAGTCGCCGCCCGGGTCGCCCGCTATTTCCACAAGCATCGAACAGAGGGGGGTTTGTCGTCACCCGAGCCGGCCGGCGCGCTCGCGCAATTTTCATCCCTTCCGTTCACTCGATGAAGAGAGCCAGTGTTACATGGTCGGTCGGCCGGACCGCCAATCCGACGCGCCTTCCATGAAATAAATGCCATGCCCAGAAGGCCCCGACGGGCCAGCGACTGGAATGGAACGCCCGGATGCAGTCCAGGCGCGACAAGGCGATTTCAATTTCGGGCGATCGGTTCCTCTCGCCATTCTTGATGCCTTCCCAATTCCTGATCTTGACACAATTCAGGCTTTCCGTTGATGCGCTGCTCCCTGGCAGTGCGTGGGGCTCTGGGCCTGAAGCCTGATGAGAGACTGATGGACGCTCCCTCGCAGGATGGCTCCGGTGTCAAAGCCCGCTGCGAGATTCTCTCCGCGCGCCCTTCGACGCGCATCGGGTGTCCAACATACGCGGGGACGACGAGTCGGTCCTCACCGCGGTCCAGCCTTGCGAATCTTTTCCGCGCCAGCTCGGTTGAGCAGGCCGTTTGCTCGGCTGGGAACCGAATGCTAGACTTTGTGCAAGGTGAGGGCTGTATGCCGTCCGTGCTCGTTGTGGACGACGAAGACCAAATCCGGAGCCTGATCCGGCGGACGCTGGAAGAAGCCGGTTACGAAGTGCACGAAGCCCGAGACGGGAAGGAAGGTCTGTGCCGATACCGCCGTTGCCCGACTGACCTGGTGATCATGGACATTCTGATGCCCGATCAGGACGGGCTGGAGAGCATCATCTCGCTCCGCCAGGAGTTTCCGTCCTCCAAAATCATCGCCATTACTGGCGGGAGCGACATGATCGGGATTTTGAACCATCTGGACGTCGCGCAAATGTTGGGAGCCCGGAGGACGCTGCACAAACCGTTCGACATGCGGGCGCTTCTCGAAGCGGCTCGAGCCGCATTGCGGCAGTAGCGGCCACCTCTGCACGTCGCCGCTTCCTTCCTCTTGGATCCCGCTTCGCTCGACCGACCGTTGTTGACTTCGTTCCGCGATCCCTTCACACTGCCAGAGGGAAAAGCGAACAGCGAAGAGTCTAACACGGTCGGCCGCTTGCGACTGGCTGCTCGCCATTCGTCAAAACCGAACATTCATCACACGACCCCGCTTGGGAATGTGGCTTCTCCGGTTCAACGCCCTACTCGGCAGCCTCGTGGTCGCCATCGGGTTTTGGCTCATCTGGGGGGAGTTGCCCTTCGTTTGGACTGCCGTGCTGGCGCTGGCGGCCGCTGGATTCCTGCTGTGGCGCGGTCGAACGAGCAACGAAATCTGGGCGTGGTCCACGCTGCTGCTGGGCCTTGAAAGCTTGGCGTGGCCGGTCGTGACGATGATTCAGATCCGACTGGTGACGACTGAACCCACGAACGAGCAGATGGGGGCGATTTTGACAGCGATCCTCTTCGGACTGTTTTCGTCCATTTTCTGGATCACGTTCTCCTACGGCTTGTTTAAGCGAGCGGGAAGCCGCCAGAGTGATGGCCGAACGCTCTCCGACGAACCCGGAGATCACCGGAACGTCTGGCCGTCATAGTGTGGAAAGACGGTCACCCTTCATAGCATGTCCACCGGATCGACATCCACCTCGAATTTCAGATCCTTGGACGGCTGTTTTCCTTCCATCTGCTCGAGCGTCGCGGCGACGAGCGCGCGGGCAACCTCGCGATCGGTCGACTTCACCAGCAGTTGCCAGCGATGCCGCCCGCGGACCTTGGCAACCGGCGCGGGAACCGGACCCAGCACGCTCACTCCGTCGGTCTGTGCGTGAACGCTCGTCAGGCCTACAGTCGCCGTGCCGGGACCGGACTGCCACCCCACCCGCCGCGCCTGCTCTTTCAACAACTCCGCCCACCGAACCGCCGAGTCCTCCGCCCGGTCGGCGTTCCTGCCGGAGACTCTCAAACTGATGAGATGGCAAAATGGCGGATAGCCGAGGGCCTTCCGCATGGCCAGCTCCACCTCGCGGAACGTCTGGAAATCGCGATTGACAACCGCGGCAACCGCGTGGTGTGTTGGCATATACGTCTGCAGCACCACTTGGCCGCCGGCATCGTCTGGTCGTGCCAATGCCACCGCATCCAGCAACGCGTGATAGGTCCGTTCGGCGGCCCGAAAGTCCGGGAGGTGCAATCCGGCATCCGCGTACGGCACACCAACGAATCCAAACGGGGGAAGCGGCCCGACCTGGAACAGCAACTGCGTTCCGATGATCACATCTAACTCTCCGGCTCCCAGCAAGCGACGGACCGCGTCCTCCTGCGAGGCATGCCGGATCACGTCGCGGTCGAGTCGCGCGATCCTGGCCTTTGGGAAGACGCGCCGGACCTCATCCTCTAATCGTTCGGTACCGAACCCGATCGGCTCCAGTTTCGCCGCCCGGCAGGCAGGGCAGGTGTCGGGAAGCGCTATGGACGCCCCACAGTACTGGCAGATCAGGCGGCCGATCCGGCGATAATACACGAGGGCGACACTGCAGTCAGCGCACCGCGGGACGTTTCCGCACTCGTGGCAAGTGAGAGCCCGGGCATACCCTTTGCGGTTGAGAAAGAGCGCCGCGCCGCGCCGCTGATCTAGCGCGCGGTCGATCCCCTCAATCATCGGCGGCGACAGCAAGGTGCCGAACGGATACGTCCGGAGGTCGACCAGTTCCACCTTCGGCTGACCTGGAGCTTCGGGTCCGAGGTAGATTGCGACTCCATCGCGTTCAATCGCTTGCAAGGTTTCCAACGATGGATGGAAGGAACCGAGCACGAGCACCGCGCGATTCCGGTCGGCGCGGAGCCACGCTACGTCCCGCGCATGGTAGCGGGGTTCCTGTTCCTCCTTTAGTGAAGGATCGTCTTCTCCATCGATCCAGATCAGCCCCAGGGACGAGACCGGCGCGAAGACCGCCGACCGCGTGCCGATCACGACGCGCGCCGAGCCTTCGCGCATTCTCCGCCATCCCTCGGTTCGAACCGCCGCAGGCAGCCCGCTGTGGACCAGAACGACCCGGTCCCCCCAGCGAGACCTAGCCTGATATGCGAGCCGCCGGGCCCGAAGCACCTCCCCCGTGATCACCAGGATCGTCTGCTCACGCGCCAGCACCGTTTCCGCGACCCCCATCAGAGAAGCGAGGCGGTGTTCCGGGGGCCCGTGGAGCAGGATCGCCGAATGTCGGGAGAAATCGCACGACCTGATCAGTTGATCGAGCCGCGCGGACGCGTCCGGCGAGAGAACCGGTGGCTGGAATCTCGCATCAATCAACCACGAATCAAGATCATCCCTCATGTGCGCCGTGGCCGCCCGTCGCCCGGTCCTCACTCCCGACTCAGGCTGCTCGGCGGCTTCCAGGCAATGCACCCAGCCCTCTCGCACGACTTTCCTCAACACCCGCCCAAACGACGTCCCTACAGCTTTGCGCAGCGAGGTCTCGGTCAAGCCTTTCGCTCGTCGGGCGAGCCGACGCAAGAGTTCCTGCTCAGCGGCAGAGAGGTGTTCTCCGCCGTTCAGCGCCCAACATCCGGCTTCGGTCAGCCCGTACCTGACCTTTCGGCGCCCTGGATAAGTCGGGGGCGCCACCAACCTGACACACTGGCCCCAGGGCGCGAGATAGCGCTCCGCGACCAGGCGGGATAATTCCAGCAACTCAGGACCGAGTTCAGAGCCTTTGTCCTGGTCTAGCAGTGATTGGATCTCGCGGAGCCGTTTCGACGCGGACTCCGCCGGCGGCCGGTCGGCCACCGCAACCACGACGCCTTGCAGGAAGCTACGCCCGAAGGGCACGAGCACTCGACTCCCCGCCTGGGTACGGTGCCGTAGGTGGGCCGGAATGAGATAGGTGAAGGTCCGAGCCAGGTGCCGAGAGATGACGACGTCCGCATAGAGAGGTGGACCGGGAACTGATGTTTCCGGCTGCAGAGCGAACACACCGTCAGGCATGCGGCATTCTAACAGGCTCTTCAAATGGGGAACAATGTAATGTAAGGAACACGGGACAAGGCGTGTGGCGAAGCGGTTGGTAAATTAAAAAATGGACAATACCCGGAGCGGCGACGGCGCTGACAAGAACGGAGGGAGAAGCCTCCGGACTACGGTTGAGGCAGCGCGAGGTCAGACGGCTGATCAGCCTGAGGTGCAGGAGCATCCGAGGTCGGTGGAATAGTCACGTCGGAGCCGCCCGTCTCTCCAGCCGAAGCGGCTTGCCCAGGCTGTGGAGCGGCCAAATCATCGAGAGGCTGGCTGCTCGGCGGCGCGGCCGAGGGGTCGGAACCCAACGGCGTGGGTCCCAGACGGGAGAAACTATGCCCCGCTTCGCCAGTCGCCGACTGCACCGGCGCACGCAGCGGTTCCTTTCGAGAGGATTCCGACGAATAGAGAACGATTTCGATGCGGCGATTCTTCCGCCGGCCTTCTTCGGTGACATTGCTTGCGACCGGCCTGGTGTCGCCGTACCCGACTGCCGAGAGCTGGGCCGAATCGATACCGCCCTTTTCGATCAAGTACCGCACGACGAAGGAGGCCCGCGCCTTGGACAGTTCCCAATTGGTCGGATACTTGGCTTTGAGCGAGGGACCGATCTCCACATTATCCGCATGACCCTCGACTCGAATGTGCTTGTCGGTCACGGTCTTGAGATAGTCGGCGATCTGCTCGAGGATCTTCATTCCGCCTGGCTTGACCGCGACTTCTCCCGATTCATATTCCAATTGATCTACGAGTTCATCCAGGTTGATCAACATGCGGCGGCCAACCTGCTGGAACTGAATCTTGTCTCTTCCGGCAGCAGGAACCGATTCGTCGGGCCTCCTCGCCTCCTCAACCATCGGGTCTGGTTGCGGCCGTTCCGGAAGCAGCAGACCTTCGGCAGGCCCGCCGACGTCGGAACCCTTCCACCGGAAGCGATCGCCTCGCAGAATGGGCGCAGTGGCCCGCGTCAACAAACCCGCCGCAGTGCCGTCTTCGAGCGCCAGGACTTTTACTTCTCCTAGGGTTCGCCGCGGAAGTCCCGAGCCGGTTCGGAAGACTTCGAGCCGGTCTCCGACCCTGAGCCCGTCAAGTCGCCCCTTGTCCAGGTAGACCAAGTTCCGTTGACCGATTAAGAACTGATTCGTCTGGACTTCGACAATCATGCCCTCGATCTCGCCGAAACCGCTGGCCCCCTGGGCCGCCTCTTCCTGAACCGGCGGGACGAATCGCATGACCCCGTCGCCGGGTGAGATGGCCGCATACGGACGGATAACGTGAGCCGTGATGAGCTCATGGTCGACTTGAACGACTCGGACCACTCCCAATATGTTGGTCAGAAACCCCAGGTAGCGGCCATTCGCCGGATGAAAGACCTTTCGGACACGCCTGTACACGGTGTACAGGTCGCCGACCATCGCTTCACCGGGGCTGGTCAACCGCAAATAGACGGTATCGCTTCCCCCGACGAGCATTCGGTTTCCGGTTGTCTGGTTGTCTCCGGTCAGCGAGTTGACGACCCCGTCCAAGGGAGTCGTTTCGCGAATATACCCGGCGGAAAACCGCAGGGCAGCCTCCCCGAGCCTGACGCTCTGGGCATCCTGAGCCTGCGCTTGGGCCTGGGTATTGAGCGATCCGCCGAGGACCATGCAGATTAGAAGAGCCGACAGAATTCCGGACGGCGGTATGCGCATCGGGGTCGTTCCAGATGTTGACTTGCCAACCATAGCAAACCATACTGGGTTGTCAAGCGATTTCAGGGCCTTGAGCGGACGTTGCCGTAGGAGTTTGTCCCCATGCCAAATCGATCCCGACCGCTCGAGCGGAAAAGCCAAGGTCCCGCTTCGCCGGGCCGTCGCCGAATCGACATCCAAATTCACCGCAGGAAGAAGATCAACGCGCTGTCCCCGCTTGAGATCGAATGGGATGTGCGGTCCGGCAATCCTCCTTCGGGACTGCGTATGGCTTCGGACAAGATGAAGCCGTAACGGTTAGGGTGCGTGCCTCTCCGATCCTTTCCGATTTTGATCGCCGGCACTCGCACCCAGTGCGGCCACTACGTTGAGACTCCAGATCCGGTAGGGCTTTCGGAGGGCCTGTGCTAGGTCCTTTGTTCGCTTGCTATTGCAATTCGGCGGGGTCTAAGATTTCCAATAGTCTTTTCAAGTCAAGGTCTTGAGCGAGAGCGGGGTGTATGACCGGTACTGAGCTTCTGCTGGATTACCTCACACGCTATTTTCCGGTTCTTCTGTTTATCGCGATCGCGCTGGCCTTTGGCGTTGTCACCCTTCTGGTGAGTTATCTGGTCCAGCCGAAATACCCGGAACCGGAGAAGCTCAGCCCGTACGAGTGCGGCAGTGAACCGTTTTCCGACGCGCGCATGCCGTTTCCGGTTCGCTATTACATCTTCGCAATGCTCTTCGTCATTTTCGACATCGAGGTCATCTTCCTGTACCCCTGGGCCGTGGTGTTCGATAAGATCGGATTGATCGGGCTGATCGAGATGTTGATCTTCATCGGCTTGTTTCTGGTCGCGTATGTCTATGCGTGGAGAAAAGGAGCGTTGGAGTGGGACTGAGCGGGTGAGTACGAAAGGGACGGAAACGAATGGGACTGATTCAGATTGGTCGGCACGAAAAGGACGGCCACCCCGACGTCATCACGACGACGGTCGAGAAAGCGGTGAACTGGGCGCGGAAGGGCTCCCTTTGGCCCTTGACGTTCGGCCTCGCGTGCTGCGCCATTGAAATGATCGCCGCCGTCTCCTCGCGCTACGACATGGACCGTTACGGGGCCGGTGTCTTTCGGGCGTCGCCGCGCCAATCCGACCTCATGATCGTGGCCGGCACTGTGTGTCGTCGTATGGCGCCGGTCATCCGTAAGATCTACGATCAAATGCCGGAACCCAAGTATGTCATCGCAATGGGATCCTGTGCCACATCCGGCAATATCTACGACAGCTACAGCGTGGTCCAGGGGGTGGACCGATTCGTGCCGGTGGACATCTACGTCCCCGGCTGCCCGCCGACTCCCGAAGCGCTGTTCGACGGCATTCTCAAGTTGCAAGAGCGCATCATGCAACGGCGGGTGTTTACGAAGCAACCGGAACAGGTCAAAACATAACACGTGCATCCTCTGGCGCAAAGAATCCAGGCCGCATTTCCGGACGGTTTCGTGAAAGCCGTCGAGTGGCGGGGGGATCTGGCCGTCACCGTCAAGCGGGAGGCCTTGCATCAAGTGGCGCAATTCCTCCACGACGATCCGGCGATGGATTTCGATTATATCGTCCACGTCAGTTCGGTCGACTGGCCGGATGACGAGGAGCGCTTCGAGGTGGTCTACGAGTTCTATTCGCTGAGGAAACGCCATCGGATCAGGTTGAAGACGCGGGTGCCCGAGTCGGATTGTGTTGTAGACTCGCTGACCGACATCTGGAAGGGCGCTGACTTCATGGAACGCGAGGTCTACGACATGATGGGGATCCGGTTCAGG
This sequence comes from Nitrospira calida, assembly GCF_976986435.1. Lineage (NCBI taxonomy): Bacteria > Pseudomonadati > Nitrospirota > Nitrospiria > Nitrospirales > Nitrospiraceae > Nitrospira > Nitrospira calida. The sequence goes on along the minus strand of NZ_OZ335950.1, from coordinate 144,325 downwards.
AACCATCCCGATCTTCGTCGGATCCTCTTGCCGGACGATTACCCAGAAGGGTATCCGCTCAGGAAAGACTTCCCCTTGCGCGGCAAGGGGTGGCGTGACACGTTCGAATTTCTGAATGAAACCTAGCGAATGGCGAACGGCATCGAGCTATTCGCTCCCAGCTATCGGCTGCTTCGTTACGAAACGAAGATGAAACTCGAAGATCAACGGACAACGGTTTATAAGGTCGATCCCGAACATCCGGAGAGCGCGACGCTTCCCACACTTCGGACGGAAGAACTGCTTTTGAACATGGGGCCTCAGCACCCCAGCACGCACGGCGTGTTAAAAGTGATTCTGGAGTTGGAAGGAGAGCGGATCGTCAAGTCGACGCCGGTCATGGGATTCCTGCACCGGGGAGTCGAAAAACTGGCCGAGCATGGAACCTACCATCAATTCATTCCCCACACCGACCGGCTCGATTACGTCTGCGCCATGTACAACAATTTCGCCTACTGCCGGGCAGTCGAAAAGTTGATGAACATCACCGTCCCAGAACGGGCCGAGTATTTGCGCACCATCGTGGCAGAAGTCCAACGGATCATCGGCCATCAGTTCTGGCTCGGCACGCAGGCGCTCGACATCGGCGCCATGACCGTCTTCTTCTATTGTTTCCGCGATCGCGAGATCCTGCTGGACTGGTTCGACGAGTTATGCGGGGCCAGACTGACCACGAGTTGGTATCGCATCGGCGGGGTGGAGCGCGATTTCACCCCCTCGCTCATCGACAAGCTTCGCAAGTTCTTGGATTATTTTCCGCCCAAGATTGACGAGTACGTCGTGTTCCTGGAAAAAAACCGTATCTGGCTCGCGCGCACCAAAGGTGTGGCGGTGATCTCGGCCGAGGACGCGGTGAATTTCGGGCTCAGTGGTCCGACGCTCCGCGGGTCCGGCGTGGATTACGACCTGCGGAAATACGAACCCTATGCCGCGTATCCCCGCTGCGAGTTCAGTGTTCCGGTCGGCAAGAACGGCGATACGTACGACCGGTACTGGATCCGCATCCGAGAGATGTACGAAAGCGTCAAAATCATTCGGCAGTGTCTTGACCAAATGCCCGAAGGGCCGATCATGGCTGATGTGCCGAGCGTGACGCTGCCCCCAAAGAACCGGGTCTTCACCAATCTCGAGTCTATGATCCAGCAATTTAAGCTCTTCTCGCAGGGGTTCAATGCCCCTCCGGGCGAAATCTATTGCGGCACGGAGGCCCACAAGGGCGAGTTGGGCTTCTACATTGTGAGCACAGGCGGGGGGAAACCCTATCGCCTCAAAATTCGTGCCCCCTCGTTCATCCACATGGGTGCGTTCGATCACATGTCGCGCGGTTACATGATCGCGGACGCGGTGACGATCTTCGGGACCTACGACATCGTCATGGGGGAATGCGATAGATAAGAAAACACATCACTGGTCAACCGTTATTCGCCTCTCGGGCAATGAGAGCTCCGCAAATCTCTTTTCGCCGTGGATGAATGAAATGACTGGTGACGATTGACGCCTGACGGAGAGCGCTATGGCACTGAAACCGGCGACGAATCCTGAAGTCGAAGCGGCGACGATCGAACTGACGATCGACGGCCGGACCGTGACGGCCAAGGACGGAGTCTCCCTGTACGACGTCATCGCCAGCACGGGCAAGATCATTCCCGCCATGTGTTATCACTACACCTTCGATCCGTTCGGGTCCTGCGGGATGTGTCTGGTGATGCAGGAGGGCAAGAAAGCGCCCGTCCGGTCCTGCACGGCCAAGGCAACGGCCGGCATGGTCATCCGCACAGAAGGGGAGGATTTGTTCCAGGCCAGAAAGAAGGCGGTCGAGAAACACCTCTCGGTTCACCCGTTGGACTGTCCGGTGTGCGACGCCGACGGCCACTGCGAACTGCAGGACATGGCTTTTCTCCACGGCGTAACGAACCTCGCCAACGCCAAGCAGAAATTCATCCCGGAGGACACGCGCAGCCTGGTCCTGGACTTCAACATGAACCGCTGCATCGCCTGCGCCGAATGCATCAACGTCTGCAAGGACGTGCTGATGATCGACGCCTTGCAGTTCATGAAGAAGGGCGGCTTCAACCAGGTGGTGGCCAAAGGCGATCTTCCGCTCGCCTGCGAATTCTGCGGGGACTGCCTGGCAGTCTGCCCGGTGGGAGCGATCACGAACAAATATTCCAAGTACCGGTACAAGCCCTGGCAGATGAAGAAGACCATGACCACCTGCAACTACTGCGGGGACGGCTGCCAGATGTACTTGGAGACCAAGGATTCGGAGGTCATTCGCGTGACCTCGCCGCTGTCCTGGAAAAACAAGTGGGGCGACCGCGCGGAGACCGCCAAGGGTCACGGCGGGCTGTGCGTGCGGGGACGCTTCGGATTTCAATATCTCGACAGCGACACCCGGTTGAGGCAGCCGCTTGTCCGCAAGGCCAATCGGCTAGTGGAAACGCCCTGGCTTGAGACCATGTCCGCGCTCGTGTCTCGCCTGGCCGAGATCAAGGCGATGCACGGCCCTCAGGCGGTAGCCGGTTTGATTACGGCCCGCTGCACAAACGAAGAACTCTATCTCTTCCAGAAGCTCATGCGGGCGGTGATCGGCACCAATCAGCTCGACAGCAGTGCGCGCTATGGGCATCTCAACTTCGTCCACGCCGCCCGGCGCGCGCTTGGCGTCGGTCGGATGGCCAACGATTGGGAAGACATTACCAAGGCCAAAGCGATCCTCTTAGTCGGCAGCAACATCACCGAAACCAACCCGCTCACCGCCGTGCGCGTCAAAGAGTCGATCCGCGTCTACAAATCGCAGGTCATCGTCGTGGACTCCGCCAACACCAACATCGCCAAGCTGGCATCCCATCCCCTGCTGATCAAGCCGGGTACCGAGGGACTGTTCATCGACGGGTTGGTCAAGTCGGTCATCGACCAGGACCTGGTGGACGAAGAGGCGACCGGTCAGCATCCGGAGGCGTTCGCCGCGCTCAAAGAAGCGGCCGCCGGGATTTCGCTCGAACAGATCGCCGACCGCACCGGCGTCGCGGGCGAACAAATCCGCGAAGCCGCGACGATCTTCGCTGAAGCGACGCGGGCTATCGCCCTCTGCGCGGAAGGCGTCGTGCGGCGGGCGAACGGGTACCAAAACGTGCTCAAGCTGATCGACCTGGCCTGGGTGACCGGCAAACTCGGTCGGCCCGGATGCGGCGTGGGCACGCTCACCGAGGAAAACAACGAGCAAGGCGCGGTGGACATGGGTGTGGCTCCGGAGTTTTTACCGGGCCAGGCACGCTTCGACGACCCGGCCGCGCGTGAGCGGTTCGCCAAGGCCTGGGACGCCCCACTGCCGCCCGTCGGCACGGGGGCGACTCTCATGGAGATCCTGGCGCGCTGCCGGAGCGGGCAGATTAAAGCACTCTACCTCGTTGGTGAAAACCCGCTCGCCACGCTACCCGCGTCCGTCGACGTGAGAGCCGCATTGGATCGGCTCGACCTACTGATCTGCCAGGATCCCTTCCTGACGGAGACCGGGCAACTTGCCCACTTTGTGCTGCCGGCGTGCACCTACGCGGAAAAAGAAGGAACCTTCACCAATCTGGAAGGGAAGGTCCTGCGCGTGCGGCAGGCGATGGACCCTTTCGGCGAGAGCGTGCCCGACTGGCACATCATGACAGCGATGGCGAACGGGTTGGGTCGCCAATGGGAATACGAGACCGCGCAGGATATTCAGAACGAGATCATGAAACTCCTGCCGGGGTACTACAATCTGGGGCAACCACGGAAGATCACCCCAAAACCGGAAGCGTCCTATCTCTCGAACGGCTATGCGGCCGAGGTCAAGAGTCGTTACTCCTCAAACAGCACGCAGCGACTGGGGGCGGAGCACAACCATCGGTTCGGTTTGACGATAGGGCAAGTCCTCTACCATTCCGGCAAGCTGTCCACCCAGGCCTCCGGACTGATCAAGATCGCTCCCAACACGGGGCGGCTTCGGATGAACCCGCAGGACATCGAACGACTCGGGCTCGGAGAGCACGCGAAAGTCAGGGTCACGTCGGAACGGGGATGGGTGGAACTTGGGGTGGAGGCCGATTGGGCCGTCATGCCGGGCACCTGCTTTTTCCCGGAGCATTTCAATCAGCCTCCGGTCAAGGACCTGATGCCGGTCGAGGTGGATCCGACCACCGGGGTTCCGTCTTTCAAGTTCGCATGGGTCAATATTGAAAAGGCCGGCGGTTAAGAGTAAGCTCTTTCAGCTTTGCGCAGCCACAGTCCCGAGCGGAGACCAAGATGAACGTCGGCGCCCTCGCGAAAAAAGTGCTTCAGGCCGCGTTGTTTTATGAAATCTGGGACGCAATGAAGGTGACCTTCAAGCACATGTTCCACCGTCCCATCACATTCCAGTATCCTCGCGAACATCGGACCATCCCCGACACGCATCGGGGCGCGCTCGGGCTCCTGCGCTACGACGACGGTCAGGAACGGTGCGTCGGCTGCGACTTGTGCGAAGCTGCCTGCCCTTCCCACTGCATCAAAGTCATCAGTGCGGAGGACAAAACCCGGCCTCTTCAGCGATACGCCAGCGAGTTCTACATCGATATCACGAAGTGCGTCTTCTGCGGCTATTGCGTGGAAGCCTGTCCGGTCAACGCCTTGGCCATGACCAAGATGTACGAATATTCTACCCACGACAAACGCCAACTGCTGTTCGACAAGAAGCGGCTTTACGAGATCGGCGAGCGCCATCTCGCTGACGCCAAGAAGTACTTGCAAGCGCATAACCAGGAAAAGGACGACGAGTGGAGCCGTGAATACCGATACTTTTTCCCCCAGTCGGTTCTCAAGCCCACGCAGCCGCCGCCTAAACATCTGAGCTGATCCGACCTGCATGGTCCCGGTCTTTTTTGCCTATTTTTCCCTGGTGAGCATTGCAGCGGGAATTTTGACCGTCGCGTTGAAGAATCCCGTCCACTGCGGGCTCGCCTTGTTGACGCTGTTGCTGCACGTCGCCGGCCTGTTCGTGCTGCTCAACGCTGAATTTCTCTTCGCGGTGCAGATCATCGTGTACGCCGGCGCGATTTTGGTCCTCTACCTCTTCGTCCTGATGTTGCTCAATTTGAAGACCGAAGAGCGGTACTTCCATACGCGCTACGCGCTGATCCTTTTCGCCACCGTCGGTATCGCCGGCGAACTGCTGCTCCTGGTGCTCCGGTCACCGTTCGGCGGATCGAAAGGCGACGCGCCGACGGAAGCGATTCTACAAAACGGCGCCAGCCATGCGGTCGGCATCAAGATGTTCAGCGATTACCTCCTGCCGTTCGAGATTGTCGGGGTCTTCTTGCTAGGGGCGATCATCGGCGCGATCGTGCTCGCGAAGACGCCGACTTCCGTCGAAGGACGCGAAACGTGACGGGGGAGGCCTTGGGGATGAGGGAATGAGAAGCGAAGCGGAGGCAGAGGTGTGAACGTCACCCGTGACGCTTCACGCCACGACATTCAGCCATGGTTCCATTGAGCGCATACGTGGCCGTCAGTGCGATCCTGTTCGCCACCGGCTTGATTGGCGTGCTGATCCGCCGAAACTTCATCATCGTCCTGATGGCGGTGGAAATCATGCTGAACGCCGCTAACATCAACCTGGTGGCCTTCTCACATTACCTGGAGTCGATGGCTGGCCAGATCGTCGCCCTCTTTGTCATTGCCATTGCCGCGGGAGAAGCGGCGGTGGGTCTGGCCATCATCATCGTCGTGTTTCGAGGCAAGATTTCGACCAACGTGGACGAAATGAATTTGTTGAAGTGGTGACGTGTTCGAGCTGCTCGTCGTTCTGATCCCGCTTTTGCCGCTGACGGCCGTGATCCTCAACGGCCTGTTCGGCCACCGCTATTCCCACGAGGCCGCACATAAGCTCGCCTGGGGGTCGGTCGGGCTGTCGTTTCTCTGCGCCGTCGGCGTTTTTGCCGACACGCTGAAGTCCGGCGGGGCCGCCCGCGAGGTGACGGCCTACCAATGGATCTTCGGCGGCGACCTGACGATCAACCTGGCTTTCCTGATCGATCCGCTGACCTGCATCATGCTGCTGGTCGTCACCGGCGTGGGCTTCCTTATCCACGTCTATTCCGTCGGGTACATGCACGGCGAAGAGGGATTCACCCGCTTCTTTACTTACATGAACCTTTTCATGGTCTCCATGTTGCTGCTGGTGATGGGCAACAACTATGCGGTACTGTTCATTGGGTGGGAAGGCGTCGGACTTTGCTCGTATCTGTTGATCGGCTACTATTACGACCGCGTGTCGGCCGCCAAGGCGGCGACCAAGGCCTTCGTCGTCAATCGGATCGGAGACGCCGGCTTCCTGCTCGCGATTTTCCTCGTCTTCGTCAATTTCAGGACCCTCGATTACACCCGGGTGTTCGCGCAGGCCGGGTCGCTGGCGCCCGAGACCGCCACTGCCATCGCACTCTGCCTGCTCATCGGCGCCGTCGGCAAGTCGGCGCAGATTCCGCTCTACACCTGGTTGCCCGACGCCATGGAAGGACCGACGCCGGTCAGCGCACTCATCCATGCCGCCACGATGGTCACCGCCGGCGTGTACATGATCGTTCGCAATCACGTGATCTACGATCTCTCGCCGGTCGCGATGACAGCGGTGGCGTGGATCGGGGGCGTCACGGCGCTTTTCGCCGCGACGATCGGCTTGGTGCAGACCGATATCAAGCGGGTATTGGCCTACTCGACGGTGAGCCAGTTGGGGTACATGTTTCTCGGCTGCGGAATCGGCGCGTACGCCGCCGCTATTTTTCACCTCATGACCCATGCGTTCTTCAAGGCCTTGCTCTTCCTTTCCGCCGGCTCGGTGATCCATGCCCTCTCTGGCGAACAGGATATCCGCAAGATGGGCGGCCTCAAATCGAAGATCCCTTGGACGCACCGATTGTTCCTGATCGGAACCCTGGCCATCGCGGGCATCTTCCCTCTGGCCGGGTTCTGGAGCAAAGACGAGATCATGGCCCACGCGTTCACGCACCGGCACTACGGCCTGTACGCGATGGCCGCGCTAGGCGCGTTCCTCACGGCGTTCTATATGTTCCGCTTGACCTACCTCACGTTCTACGGTGAGTCGCGGGTGGCTCACCATACGGCCGAGCACATCCACGAGTCTCCGCCGGTGATGCTCGTACCCCTGGTCGTACTGGCGGCGCTGTCGGTCGTCGGCGGGTTCCCCGGCGTCCCGCCGGAGAACGGCTGGTTCCACCGTTTTCTCGCGCCCGTCACCGCCGCAGGCGCAGAAGCTCATGAACCGCATATCGGGGTGGTGCTGATGTTGATAGGCGTCGCCACCACGATCGCGCTCGCGGGGTGGGGGCTGGCCCATTATCTGTACAGCGTCCGTCCGGGGACAGCGGACAGATGGGCTGCACGCCTCTCATTAGCCTACGGGATGCTGTTGAACAAATACTATGTCGATGAGATCTACGACGCGCTGTTCGTCGAACCGACGAAGCGCCTGGGAATGCTGCTGGATTGGTTCGACCGAACCGTTATCGACGGGATCGTCCGTGCGGTCGGCCAGTTCACGGAAACCGGTTCGGCCGTTAGCACCTGGATCGAGAAGCACGTCATCTACGGCGTCCTGAACGTCATCGGGTACGCCAATCACTTGGCCGCGCGGTCCTGGCGCCGGCTTCAGAGCGGCATGGTCCACCATTACGCGGCCATCATCGTCGCGGGGCTGTTCATCTTGGTCCATCTGATGCTCGTCTGGTGGACCGGGTCGTCTCCCATCGGGATCGCGTTACGGTAAAGCGCGCAAAGGGCGTTGCGTCATGTTGGAAGAATTCAGCGCAGGGTTCCCCATTCTCTCCTGTCTGCTCTTCCTTCCGTTGCTCGGCGCCGCGGCGCTGTGGTGGCTGGAGGATGAGGACCTGGTGAAGGTCACGGCCCTGGCGGTCTCGTTGCTGGAGCTGGCGCTCGCCGTGTTCGTGCTCCTGCGCTTCGTGCCAGAATCGCCGGCCATGCAGTTCACGGAGCGGGCACGGTGGATTCCTCCATTGGGGATCAGCTACCACCTGGCGGTGGACGGCATCAGCGTGTTGTTCGTCGGCTTGACGGCGTTCCTGACTGTGCTGATCGTGATCTATTCCTGGGAGACGGTCCGGCACCAGGCGAAGCTGTACCTGATGGCGCTGCTGGCGCTGGAGAGCACGATCATCGGAATCTTCGTCTCGCTCGACCTGATCCTCTTTTTCGTCTTTTGGGAGCTCATGCTGATCCCCAGCTATTTCTTGATCAAGCTCTGGGGCAGCGGACCCGAGCGGCACTATGCAGCGCTGAAGTACGTTCTGTACACGTTGTTGGGCAGTGTCTTCATGTTGGTGGGGTTCGCCCTGCTCAACCTTAATTATCATCGGTGGGCTGTCACGCATCATGTCGAACCGTCCTATTCGTTCGACCTGCTCGAGCTGCTCACGGTGCCGGTGCCGGTCGAGCAACAGGTGTTGATCTTCTGGCTGATCTTCCTGGGACTGGCCTTCAAGGCCCCGGTGTTTCCCTTCCATACCTGGCTACCTGACGCCCTGCTCGAGGGCCCCATCGGAATGGCCGTGGTGCTGGCGGGGCTGAAGTTGGGCACCTACGGGTTCCTGCGATTCAGCATTCCGCTCCTGCCGGAGGCCTCCAGGAGCGAAGGCGTCGTGACGGTCGTGATGGCGCTGGCGCTTGCTGGAATTCTCTACGGCGCGATCACGGCTTTGATCCAGCCGGACTTTCGCCGGCTCCTGGCGTTCAGCAGCATCAGCCACCTGGGTTTCTGCGTGGTCGGGCTGTTCGCCCTGAACTTTCAAGGACTGCAAGGTAGCCTGCTCACGATGATCAATCTCGGCTTTACCACCGCCGGCTTGTTCTTCATCGCCGGATTCCTGTACGCGAGGCGGCACAGCACGCAACTGCCGGCATTGGGAGGGGGACTTGCCAGGCAGGTGCCGCTGCTCGCCACGTTCCTGCTCATCATCGGCCTGGCGTCCATCGGATTGCCCGGCACAAACGGGTTCGTGGGCGAGTTTTTGGTCCTCCTGGGAGCGTTCAAAGCCAAGTGGGTGTACGGGGCCATTGCGGTGACCGCGGTCATTTTCGGAGCAGCCTATTTTCTGTGGTATTACGAGCGGTTAATGATGGGGCCTTTGACAATGGGCCCCGGACAGGCGATGCCCGATCTGCACGGTCGGGAGACCGCCATCGCAGTTTCCCTCTGCGTGATGATCCTTTGGATCGGGCTCTATCCCGCTCCGTTCCTACGGATGATGAACGGATCGGTCCAGGCGCTGATGGACCGGCTGGAACGGGGCACGGTCGCGGAACTTCGGGGAGAGGTTAGGGGTCAGGCGCCGGGGGAGAGCATACCCATGGCGTCGATGTCTTCACCGCTTTCGTCTCCGCAACCCGCACGCGCCCACTCTGACGGGAACTAGACGATGGCCGACTATACGCTGTTGTACATCTTGTTCGCGCCGTTTGTTGGGGCTATCGCGCTGGTGTTCGTCTCAAACCGGCAGGCGCTCTTGGTGCGCGGGATCGCCGCGGTCTCGGCCGGGATCTCGCTGCTCGCGTCGTTTTACCTCTTCTACGCCTACGACCCCGTCAAGGGCGGGTTCCAATTCGTCTGGCGGCACGAATGGTCCAGGCAACTCGGCGTGTCTCTCTACCTCGGCGTGGACGGCATCGGTACCCCGTTGGTCCTGGCCTCTTCCATTCTGCTGTTCGCCGGCATCTTCGTCTCCTGGCACATCAAGGACCGCACCAAGGAGTTCTACATCTCGCTCCTGGTATTGGCCGCCGCGACGATCGGCGTCTTCATGTCGCTGGACCTCTTTTTCCTCTATTTCTTCTACGAGATGTCCGTGATCCCCATGTACCTCCTGCTCGGTATCTGGGGGAGTCACACCAAGGGCTATCTTGAAATGACCGACCCTGAGGGGCTGAAAAAGCGGGACTCCGTCGGTTTCATCTTCAATTTCGCCTCGAACAGCAAGGAATACGCGGCGATGAAGCTGACGCTGTTCCTCTCGGCGGGAGCGGTTGTCGCGCTGATGGGGATCCTCCTGATCTACAAATTCTCCGGGCTCAACACGTTCGACATCCTGGTGCTGCGCGAGAAGGCGAAGTTCACCGGGCTGCTGGCGGACATCATCTGGCTCCTGATCTTTTTCGGCTTCGCCTCCATCGCACCGATCTGGCCGTTGCACTCGTGGTCGCCGGTCGGCCATGCCGCCGCGCCCGCTGCCACGAGCATGTTGCACGCCGGTGTGCTGATGAAGCTGGGGCACTTCTCGATCATCCGGGTAGCCTTCGAAATCCTGCCGGAGACGACGCGGGAGCTGATGCCGATCGCCGCCGTGCTGTGCGTCTTCAGCATCATCTACGGCGGCTTCGTCGCCTTCTACGCCAAGGACACCAAGTACGTGATCGGTTATTCCAGCTCCAGTCACATGGGGTACGTGTTCCTCGGCATGGCAGCGCTGGATTACATCAGCCTCACCGGCGCCGTGTTGTACATGTTCGCCCACGCCTTGGCGACGGGCATGCTCTTCGCCATGGCTGGCTGGGTCTACGACCAGACGCATTCGCGGGACATCCCCTCGCTGGGCGGACTGGTCAACCGCATGCCGTTCATCGCGGGATGTTTCATCGTGGCCTGCATGGCCTCGATCGGCATGCCAGGCACGGTGAACTTCATCGCCGAAATCATGATCATCGTGGGCAGTTGGAGCAAGTACCCGCTGCAGGTCCTCGTCGCTGTGGTCGGCATCGTGCTCACGATGGCCTATCTCTTCCGGATGATGCGCGGAGTCTTTTACGGACCGATGTCGCAGCACTACAGCCACGCCCATGACGCGGTGGCGGCCGTCGACCGACTGCCGTTGCTCTTGATGATCGCCTGCAGCGTCGGCTTCGGCATTTTCCCCGGACATTTTTATTCGGTGATCCGATCCGGTGTCGATCCAGTGATCGCGCGCATCACGCAGGTGGTGCCGGTCGCGTCGGCGGAACCGGACAATAGTCCTCAGCTCCCAGCGGCGAGCGAAAAGCGCGTGGCAAGCAGCGAGTAGTTCCCAGCAAGGAAACGATTCATGACGTTCAACCTCACCATGACCGGGTCCGATCTCCTCCTCCTTCTGCCGGAGATCTTTCTCACGTTCTGGCTGTGCGTCGTGCTGATCGCGGACTTCGCGTTGCCAAAACTTCCCAAAGAACAACTGGCCTACCTGAGCATCGGCGGGCTGGTGGTGACCCTGGGGTGTCTCATCTGGTTCGATTCAGCGGGGATTTCGGGCACGCTTTTCAATCGGATGTTCGTCGTGGACCGGATGGCCCTGTTCTTCAAGACGTTCGTCGTCGGCGCGACGGTGCTGGTCATTCTGGCCTCGATCGACTACGTGCAGCGGTTCCGGTTTTTCAAGGGCGAATATTACTTCCTGATCCTGATGTCAGCCCTGGGTATGATGTTCATGGCTTCGGCCAACGACCTGCTCTCCGTCTTCATCACGCTAGAGTTCTCGACATTCGGCTTCTACGTGTTGGTGGCGTACCTGCGCGACGACATGGCCTCCAATGAAGCGGGGCTCAAATTCTTTATCCTCGGCGTGTTCGCCGCTGGGCTGCTGGCCTATGGGATTAGCCTGGTGTACGGAGAAACCGGCAAGCTCGTCTTCGCCGACATGACGGACGCCTCGACCACGCCGGGGCTGGCGATTGGATTCCTGCTGATCTTCGCCGCGCTGGGCTTCAAAATCGGGGCCGTGCCGTTCCACGCCTGGATCCCGGATACCTACCACGGGGCGCCGACGCCGGTCACGGCGTTCCTCTCGATCGCCCCCAAGGGCGCGGCCTTCGCGATCCTGATCCGCACGTTCTACGTGGCGCTCGCCACGTTCAAACCGACCTGGGTGTTGCTGCTGGTCGGCGTCTCGATCCTGTCCATGACGTACGGCAACATCGTGGCCATCGCGCAGCGGAACATCAAGCGCCTGCTGGCCTATTCAGGCATCGCGCAGATCGGCAACGTGCTCATCGGATTGGCCGCGGGCACCAAGATGGGCAGCGACGCCATTCTCTTCTATCTGCTGACCTATCTGTTCGCCAACCTCGGGGCCTTCGCGGTCGTGATCGCGGTGGGAACCCTCATCGGTAGCGACGAGATCGAGGATTACAACGGACTCAATCGCCGGTCGCCATTCCTGGCGTTCGCGATGCTGATCTTTCTGCTTTCCCTCGCGGGCGTGCCGCCGCTCGCGGGGTTCATCGGCAAACTCTACATTTTTGTGGCGGCTATCCAGGAAGGGCTCTACACGCTGATCCTCGTCGGCCTGGCGAACATCGTGATTTCCATGTACTACTACCTGGTCGTCGTCAAGAAGATGTATATCAACGAGCCGATCGACCCTTCGCCCCTGGTCGTCTCCGGACCGATGAAGGCCGTGGTGTACGTAGGACTGGCGGGCACGCTGATCCTGGGCATTTACCCCCAACCCTTCATCGATTGGGTGGTCGCCGCTACCCTTATGTTCTCCCATCTCGCCGGCCCGTCGGCCTCCGCCACGCCCCCCCTCCTTCCCTTCGGCGGCTGATTGCAGCCGCCGGTTTTGCCGATCCGAACCGACGCAAATAATCCTTGCAGCGTCCACGGAAGCGGCGGTACAGTCCTCCCCAACACGAGCCTCGATCGCCGGATCGGCTTCCCGGTTCGCCCATGAGTCCGACGGACGACATCGACCGCGAGCGGCCACCGCAGGCTTGTCAGCCCGAATCCGCCACTGTGTTCGACCGCCCCGCGCCAGCCGCCACGACGGGGGCGACACCCGTTTGGCTTCGCTGGCTTCAGCACTGGCCCATCGAGCGTCGAGTCCTGGCGGGATTCGGGCTGGTGTTCGCTGGGGTGCTGGTGATCACCACCGTGTCGTATCGCAACACCAATACGCTCATCAAGAACAGCCGCCTGGATGCCCGCAGCCACGAGTTCCTGGATCTCCTCGACGGAGTCGCCGTCGCCCTCGCCGATGCGGAGAGCGGTCATCGCCGGTACCTGGTCACAGGCGAAAATAGTTACCTGATCCCCTATCGCAACGCCGTCGACCGCATGCCCGAGTACTTCCGCTATCTCCGGGAGTTGACCGCCGACGCCCCGGCGCAGCAAGGCCGCGTGAACTTTCTCGAGGGCCTGATCAAGAAGCAACTGGAGGCGGAGGCCGCCGCCATCGAACTCCGGAAACGGAAGGGATTCCAGGGAGTCAGGCAAATGGCGCTTGAAGGGGCGGCCAAGCGCGAGCTGGCGACGGCCCGCGGCGTCATCGCGGAAATGGCCAACGAGGAAAACCGCGCACTGCGTCGCCGCGTCGCGGAATCGGCGGAGAGCACGCGCAGCACGATCCTGCTGCTGGGAGTCGGGACGCTGCTGCAGTTCGTCCTACTGGCCTCGGTCTATTATCTGATCCGGCACGACATCACCGAACGGCGACGGGTCGCGGCCGAGCTGCGGCGGCGCGGGGAGTTACTGGAGGCCGCGAACAAGGAATTGGAAGCGTTCAGTTATTCCGTCTCGCACGACCTGAGAGCTCCGCTCCGCCATATCGACGGCTACACAGCGCTGTTGGAGAAGAGCGCCGGTCCGGCTCTCGACGAGAAGGCCCGCCGCTATCTGCAGACGATCTCGGAATCGGCCAGGCGGATGGGGCAGTTGATCGACGACCTGCTGGTGTTCTCCCGCATGGGGCGGGCGGAAATGCTGCGCACGACGGTCGATCTGGACCAGGTGGTGAAGAACGTCCTGCACGATCTGCGGCATGACTTGCACGGACGGGCGGTCTCCTGGACAATTGAGCCACTGCCGCAGGTGCAAGGGGATCCGTCGATGCTGCGGCAGGTCCTGGTGAATCTGATCTCCAACGCGATCAAGTTCACCGGCACGCGCTCGCTGGCCAAGATCGAGATCGGCTGCGATCGCAGCCGACCCGATGAGGTCGTGATCTTCGTGCGGGACAACGGCGTCGGCTTCGACATGCAATACGCGGGCAAGCTGTTCGGCGTGTTCCAACGGTTGCATCGGGCCGACGAATTCGAAGGCACCGGCATCGGGCTCGCCAACGTCCGGCGGATCGTTCACCGGCACGGCGGCAGGACCTGGGCCGAGGGTGCTCCGGACAAGGGCGCGACGTTCTATTTCTCGTTGCCGATCGCGAGGGCTTCCGCATGACCACTGGGAAACCGATCGTCCTGGCCGAAGACAATCCACGGGACGCGGAACTCGCGCTGGCCGCCATGGAGGAGCACCATCTGGCCGACAAGGTCGTGGTCTGCCGGGACGGCGCCGAAGTGTTGGATTATCTGTATTGCCGAGGACGGTATAAGACGCGCCTACAAGGCAATCCCGCGGTGGTATTCCTGGATCTCAAGATGCCCAAAGTAGACGGGCTCGAAGTGCTGCGCACCATCAAAGCTGATGCCCGACTCCGGCCGATCCCGGTGGTGATGTTGACGTCTTCGCGCGAAGAGCGCGACCTCGCCCAAAGCTATGCCCTGGGGGCAAACGCTTACGTCGTCAAACCGGTTGAGTTCCAGCAATTCCTCAGGGCGGTGAAAGAATCGGGCATGTTCTGGGGGGTAATCAACGAACCTCCGCCGTAAGGAGCCGGTCCTGCGTGCAGGACCGTGACGACACGGAGAGCCGCGTGAAAAACCCGTTGCGCGTGCTGCAGCTCGAAGACAACCCCGTGGATGCCGAGTTGATCACGGCGACGTTGGCAGAAGGCGGGATCCCCTGCGAAGCCGACCGCGTCGAAACCCGGGCCGACTTTCTGGCTGCCCTCAAACGCGGCGGGTACGACATGATCCTCGCCGACTACTCCTTGCCGTCCTTCGACGGCATCTCTGCCCTGGCCATCGCCCGCGAACTGCGACCCGACATCCCATTCATCTTTGTTTCCGCCACCCTCGGCGAAGAACTGGCGATCGACACGCTGCATCGCGGCGCGACCGATTACATCCTGAAACAACGGCTGGGCCGGCTGGTGCCGTCGGTCCAGCGGGCCCTCCGCGAGTTGGACGAGCGGATGGAACGCAAGCGGGCCGAAGAGGCGTTGCGGCAGAGCGAGCGGCAGCTCCGCCAGGCGCAAAAGATGGAAGCCGTGGGGCGGCTGGCCGGAGGGCTGGCGCACGATTTCAACAATCTCCTGACCGTCATCATGGGCTATACCCAGGTGCTGCTCGGCGAACTAGGACCGGATCACCCGCTGCGAGCCCAGATCGAAGAAACCCAGAAAGCCGGCGAGCGGGCCGCCACGTTGATCCGGCAATTGCTGACCTTCAGCCGCAAACAGGCGCTGGAGCCGAAAGTGGTGAGCCTCAACAGCGTCGTGCACAACCTGGACAGTATGTTGCGCCGCCTGATCGGCGAGGACATCGATCTCGTCATCGCCCTCGATCCGGATGAAGGCCGGGTCAAGGCCGACCCAGGCCAGCTCGAACAGGTCGTGATGAATCTGGTGGTCAACGCCCGCGACGCCATGCCGCAGGGAGGCAAGCTGACCATCGACATCTCGCAAGCCAAGCTCGTCCGGACCCCGATGCACCACCTGCGTCCGTTGCCGCCCGGCTCGTACATGAAACTGTCCGTCCGCGACTCCGGGTGCGGCATGAATGCCGAGACGCTGTCCCATATCTTCGAACCGTTCTTCACGACCAAAGAGGACGGCAAGGGCACGGGGTTGGGGCTCTCCACGGTGTTCGGAATCGTCACGCAAAGCGGCGGCGGGATCGACGTCTGGAGCGAGGTGGGGAAAGGGACAACGTTCGACATCTATCTCCCAAAGGTCGAATCCGAAGCCGAGACCGCCCCGATCGTCTCCGCTCCCGAACAGGTGTCGCGCGGGACGGAGACGATTCTGCTGGTCGAAGATGAGCCAAGCGTCCGGGACCTCATCCGGGAGGAACTGCGGAAATGCGGCTACCGGGTGCTGGAAGCGAAAAACGGGGTTGAAGCCTGCCTGGTGGCCACCCAACAGACGGGATTCATCCATCTGCTGCTGACTGATGTCGTCATGCCCGCCATGAGCGGACGCGAACTGGCGCATCACCTGTTGGCTATCAAGCCGGACCTGAAAGTCCTGTTCATGTCCGGCTATCTCGACGACGTCGGGGTCGGCTCCGACATGGACGAGCGCAAGACAGCGTTCCTCCAGAAACCCTTCACGCCCGAGGTGTTGGCGAGAACCGTCCGGGACCTGCTGGACGGCAAGTCCGGATCCGGGCGGAATGGCGCCGGCGAGCACCTGGCAGCCCGAGCCAAAACCTAGCGTCTCCCTTGTCCGTTTCCCGAGATCGAATCGTGTGCACGGTTCCCCGGTGTCGCCAGCGCACCGATGCGGTGCGAACAAGAGAGCTGTTTTTCCTCCCTCTCGCGTCTTGGACGATTGACGCTTCTCCCTGTGGCTCTCTATACTCCCGTTCAACAGCCGCCGCCGACTCCAGCGGGTCGCGGCCTCGGAGAAGCCAGATGCAATGGTGCAGGGAGCATGGCCCCCTCCGTGCGAGCCGGTTAGGTTCTACCCGGCTGCGTTTTGTCATCCCGCTCTTCCTGCTCGGGTACGCCGGCATTCCCGATGCCGTCCCCGCCCAGACCATCCAATGGAATCCGTTGGCCGACGGCTTGGCGGTGACCCTGTGGTACCCCACGCCGGCCTGCCAGGACGTGCCCGCGTTGCTCATGGTCCAGATCGACCCGGAGCGATTCGAGTTCTCGATCTATCAGTTTCACGACGAAGGCCTCGGCGCCCCGCTGACGATCCAGGAGTGGCAGCACCGAACCGGCGCCCATGTCCTGTTCAACGCCGGCCTGTTCCGCGAGGACTACTCGTATTTGGGCCTGCTGATGAAGGACGGGCGGATGGTCGGCGCCAAGCGGCACCATTCCTGGCAAGCGCTCTTCGTGGCCGAGCCGGTCGTCCCCGGTCTCCGAAAGGCCCGGGTGCTTGACTTGGCTTTCGAGTCCTTCCATGAAGCGCACCCCTTGTACCGGGAAGCGGCCCAGTCGCTGATGTTGCTGGATCGCACGGGGAAGCCGCGGGTGCGCCAGACGGGGAAACGAGCCCAGCAGACGGTGGTGGCGGAAGACGGGGAGGGACGGATCTTGATCATCAAGACCACGGACGCCGTCACGCTGTATGGGTTGGCCGAGTGTCTGCGGAACGGCTTTCCCGCGATCCGTCAGGCCATGGCGATGGACGGTGGTTCCTCCTCCGACCTCTTCATTCGAACCGATCTCCTGGCGAACCGGAGCGAAGAAGGCGGCCAGCCGGCGTGGAAGGATATCGTGAACGGACAGGCGTCCCGCCACATCCCGCTGCCCGCCGTTATCGGCGTAAAACCGCGCCGCGAGCCGCCGCGGATGGAATCGGAGAAGACCGCGCCCGGCCGGACGACGCAACGTTAGCGACGCGGCGGTGCGACGGGGAATCCGGCTTCCAACCAGGCAT
Organism: Nitrospira calida; assembly: GCF_976986435.1. NCBI lineage: Bacteria > Pseudomonadati > Nitrospirota > Nitrospiria > Nitrospirales > Nitrospiraceae > Nitrospira > Nitrospira calida. The sequence goes on along the minus strand of NZ_OZ335950.1, from coordinate 126,779 downwards.
TCATGCTCCCTTTGACGTTGTAGACGTGCCGGTACCCCAGGTCCGCCAACGTTTCAGCCGCGATATGGCTGCGGTGTCCGGACTGGCAGTAGACCACGATATGGTCATCCGGCTTGGCGCCGATCTCGCGATGGCGGGCTTTGATCTCGCGGAAATCGATATTCCGATCCGTACCCGGGATGACCCCTGTGGCATGTTCTTCCGGCGACCGCACATCGATCAAGAAAAAGCCCTTCTGGGCCAACGACGGCGCTTTGTTCAACCCAGCCCGCAGCTGGTGGACAGACAACTCATAGGAATGATACGCCAGGGCGCCGCTCGCGCCGGTCAGCACGGCGAGCAGGGCGAGACTGGCCCATGCAATGGATCGGCGGGAATCCATGGTTCTTCCTCCTTGTGACAACGAAAGTCCGTACAGGGACAGGTTGAGTCGGGCGGAAAACGAACGAGGTGTATGATAGGAGCCCCATGAAAGGCTGGTCAAGAGTCGCCGCGCTGGCCTGTGTCTTGGCGGGGAGCGGCTGCGCGGACGGCGCCAAAGTGATACAGGAAACTGAGACCGGCGGGATCGTGGTCTATCCGTTCAACAGCGGGCAAGGCCATCTGGTATCGCCGTTCCGACGCGACGCGCTGCAACTGATCGTGCAACGGTGCGGCAGCCAGTACACGATCGTCCGGGAGGGAGAGGCAAAGGGACGAAGCCGGATCGCAGGCGGAATGGGAGGGACGGAGGACGTGGTTCACGAGCGGCGCTGGGGAATTCAGTTCGAGTGCAAGTAACGGCGGGGCCGGCGGGTTTAGGTCTTCGCGGCCATGGGCGCCGTCTCGTGTCGGCGTCGCAGATCGTCGATAGTCAACAGGCTGAACAGCGTCACGCCCTGCCGTTCGACGTTCGCCCGTCCGCCCTGTTCCTTCCGATCCACGATGACCAAGGCGTAACGGACATCGAGCCCAGCCTCGCGCGCCGCAGCAACGGCCTTGAGCAACGAGCTGCCGCTGGTGAGCACGTCGTCGACGATCAACGCCCGATCGCCAGCCTGAACGGCCCCCTCGATCAACTTCCCCAGCCCGTGATCTTTCGGCTGCTTGCGGACGACGAAGGTTCGCCAGTCCCTGCGCGGCGTCGCGCGAAAGCCGTAATCGGAGAGGGTCGTCGCGATCGAAATGGCGCCCAACTCCAGCCCACCGATGCAGTCGAACTCCAGGTCCTTGAGAACTTCCCAGGCCGCCCGCGCCACCAATGCCCGGGGACCCGGATGGGCCATGAGGGCGCGGCAATCGACATAAAACGGGCTCGTCAGACCGGAGGCCAACTTGAAGCCGCCTTGAGGGTCCCACTTGAACGACCCGGTCGCAAGAAACGCTTGAGCCAACTCATCCCGTACCATCGCCGCTCCTCTGCCCGCCCTGCGCACCGCCTTCGTTCCTCTCGGCGGGGCGGCTGATTCTACACGCTTCGCCATCCCCAACGCATTCACTTTTTCGGGGCTGTCCGTCCCGCCGGAGCCCGGGCTTCCGGCAAACCGCTTGACCTGGGTCGCCAGCATGCCGGCGACCAAGTCGAGATCGAAGGGCCAGGCATAGCGGAAGACGACGTCAGGATGGGCGCGACGAAGCTGGTCGATCGTCCGGGGAATCTCAATTTCGGCGTGAGATCCTCCGGGCGTCAGCATGGAGGAGATCACCGTGACTTGCCCAACTCCCTCCTTGAGGAGTTCTTCGACCGCCTCCTCCAGCGTCGGCGCGCAATACTCGTTGTAGGCAATACGGAACAAGGAGCCGTCCAACGACGGCTTGAGCCGCGCGGCCAGGGCTTCGAGCCCCGACTGGTAAGGATCGTTCTCGCCCGTTCGTGGCCATCGACGAATTCGGCGGTCCAGCTCCACTTCTTCTGCCGTCGGCGCACCCCCGGTCGACCGGCGCTGCGCTTCCAGCCGTTTGAGCTTCATGACGAGGTCGTAGGGACAATCCTTGGGAATCCCGCCATGCCCGACCAGGACCACGCCGCGTTTGCGCTCCCGCATCACCATTCTCTCCTTCCCCCGAACCCCTCTCCTAATTCCCTCGCCCCGTGTAAGAGAGGGCAAGGGCGAGGGGGGAGCCAACCGGTAGATCAGGACAACAAACCTCCGGGACGCAACCCGAGGAGTATCAGTTTCTGGCGGTCCGGATTCAGATACACCTGATCCCGAAGGGCCGCCACATCATAGGCCCGGACATAGTGTTGCAAGAGCGTGATCGGCACCACCAGCGGCGACCGCCCGCGGCGATAGTCTTCGATGACCCCGAGCAACTCGTCCCTCTCCTGTGCATTCAGCAGCCCCTTGAGATGGCCGGCGATGCGACGGAGGACCGGCACGTGAGTGCGAACCGTGGCCGGAGTCTTCAGCGCCTTCAGCAACCCCGCGCCATAGCGCCGAGCCAAGTCGATCGGCCGATACCGATGGGCGTTCGCCACCAAGCGCCCAAGCTTCCGGTAATGCGCGGGGCTGTGCGCCAGCAGCAGGTACGTGTGAGACAAGTGAAAATCACCCACCGCCTGGCGGGTAATGCGCCCCTTCAGCAGCTCCCGCCAGCGCCGATAGCAGAAGACTCGCTCGATGAAGTGTTCACGGAGCACAGGATCGCACAACCGGCCCTCTTCCTCCACCGGGATCAAGGGAAAATGGGCCATGAACGCGCGCGCAAACAGCCCCACGCCGTTCCGGCTCGACCTCCCGGCACGATCGACGACAGGGACTCGCTCGATGCCGCAACTGGGGGAATCCTTCTTGAAGATGAATCCCGAGAGGTCCAGCACTTCCAGCTCGCGGACCCGTTCGTCCGAGAAGCGCGCCATCTCCGCTGTCCGATCGCGGGCCGAGTGCACCGTCACCAGCCGCGGGCGCCGGGGATCGCCGACCAGCCGCATCGCCTCGCGCGGAACGCCGAAGCCGGCTTCCACTTCGGGGCAGACCGGCACCCATTCCACGAACCGCCCGAGCACCTCGACCAAGAAGCTGTCCCGCTTGTGTCCACCGTCGTAGCGGACCTCCTCGCCGAGCAGGCAGCGACTGATGCCGAGGCGAATCGGCGGGCTGACAGCTTCGCAAGTCTCGTCGAGCATACGCCGCGGCGTCACCGGATTTTGACCAGCCGGTCCGACCTGGTCCTCATGCCGCACGTCGGGAGGATGCTGCTGGCCCGAAAATCGTCTGCAGGGCTGACTCCAGCGACGGATAGCGGAATCGGTACCCGGCCTGTTGCGCCACCCCCGGCAGGACGCACTGCCCCGTCGTGAGCACCGTGGCGAGTTCGCCCAGCGCCAGGCGCAACACCATCCCAGGCACTGGCAGCCAGGAGGGTCGGCGCAGCACCCGCCCCAAGGTGGCGCAGAACTCCCGCATCGTCACCGCGCCAGGAGCGACGGCATTGACTGGCCCGCTCACCCTCGGGGTGGTCAACACCCATTCCATCATTCCGATCAGATCTTGCCGGTGAATCCAGGATACCCATTGGGTCCCCGGCCCAATCGGCCCGCCGATGAAGGCGCGGAACGGCAGCAACATCCTGGGGAGAGCGCCGCCGTCCTTCTCCAACACCATGCCAAGGCGCAGACAGACGACGCGCGCCCCAGCGCGCTGCGCCACCATGGCCTCCCGTTCCCATGCTACACACAGCTCGGCCAGAAACCCCGTTCCCGGCGGAGCGCCCTCCTGCAAGGGGCGGTCGTCGCTCGGACCATAGTAGCCGACGCCGGACGCGGAAAGGAACACGCGGTGGCGGGCGGAGACGCGATCGAGGGCCTGTGCCAACAGTCTCGTGGCGGCGATGCGGCTGTCGTAGATGACTCGCTTGCGCTCTGGACTCCATCGCGCCTCGGCGATAGGCGCGCCCGCTAAATTGATCACTGCGTCCGCCGAGTCCAACTCCCGTTCCCAGGGGCCCGTCGTCAGCCCGTCCCACTCGACGACCTTGGTAGAAGAGTCGAGGCCCAACTTGGCCTCTCCGGCCCGACGAGACAGCACCACGACATCGTGGTCTTCAGCGGCCAACGCCCGGCACAACGCCCGGCCGATAAAGCCGGTCCCGCCGCTGATCACGATTTTCATGAGCCCTCCTCGGAGTGAGCGGCGCCAGAGTGACTGAGACTATCGGGAATCTTACCCCTTGACCAGAAGACAGCGTCTCCCTCTGGAAGGCCGTTCCCAACCACAGAGCGCGTGGAGGTCTTTCTCTTAATGCTCGGAGCCCGCCGCGGTCACGGATCGCTCGAACGCCACCGCCCCGTCAACCAGCACGAACAAGGCAATCAGCGCGAGCAGGACTCCTCCCGTAAACCAGCCGAGCGGTGACAATTTCCACGTGTGATCCGTGATCCCGGCCAACACCCCGATCACTCCGCACAGAAACGCGACGCCCGCGCCGATTCGGGCGATGGTGGTCCGCTTGAGGCCTGGTCCCATGGGGCACCTCCTTCTGCACCTCAGCCGCGTCAGTACGACATCGGAATAGCTTTCTCCCCCTCCCTCTGAAAGGGACCAGAGGAGGGTATCGCCTTAAGGCGATAGGTCGGGGGCCGCCTACCTGCCGCGCCGCTGCACGGTGCGGCGCAGGCAGGTGAACAATCCCCAGCCGATGGCCTCCAGCCGGGCCAGGGCGGCCTCTTCGACGACCGACTCCGTGAATGGTGCGCTCACAGTGCCTCCCACAATGCGCGGATGGGAACGGCGAACAACGAGTTCCCGAACGATACACTCACTGTGCCGTCGTAGAGCACGACGCCGCAGACGAAGCGTTGGCCGGCGGCATCCTTGAGCTTGCGCAGCCCGCGAAAGTCGGCTGCCGTCACCGTCGCCGCGGCCTTGACCTCGATCCCCGCGACGGCGCGCGCCCCGCGCTCGACCACGATGTCCACCTCGTAGCCGTCGCGGTCACGAAAGTGATGAAACGCGAGGGGATGCTCGTACCGCTCGCCTGCCGCCTGAGTTCCTGGAACACGAAGGTCTCGAGCACCTGGCCCAACAGGGCGCGATCCGCCGTGAGCGTTTTGGCGTCTGCGCCGAGCAGCGCGCACGCGAGACCGGTATCGCCGACATGCAGCTTGGGCGTCTTGATCAGCCGGCTCAAGCGGTTGACGGACCAGGGAGGCAACTCCTCGAGCAGGAAGATGCGCTCAAGCAGAGTCAGGTAATCGCGGATCGTCGGCCGGCTGAGCTGGTACGGCGCAGCCAGGTCGGAGACGTTCAGCAGCCGGGCCGTCTCCACGGCGGCTGCGGCGAGCAGCCGCGGAACCGCGTCGAGCGAGGCGATCCACGCGAGCTCACGCACGTCACGCTGCACGATCGTTTCGACGTACGTCTCGTACCATCGCGCCCGCCGCCGGATAGCCGCCGGCAACGATGCGCTCGGGAAGCGCCGCGCCGAGACGCTCGAACGGGCGCATCGGGAAGCCTTGCCCGAAAAGCCGATCGAGAAAGGATGGGCGTTCACCAGCGAGTTCGCACTGCGCGAGCGGGTGCAGGTGCACGATCGCCATGCGACCGGCCAGCGAATCGCCGAGCTTCGGCAGGAGAAGCACGTTGGTAGAGCCGGTCAGCAGGAAGCGGCCCGGCCGCCGGTCGCGGTCGATCGCCGCCTTGAGCGCGGCGAACAGGTGCGGCACATGCTGCACCTCGTCCAGGATCACGCGCGCCGGCAAATCCGCGACGAAGCCGATCGGATCCGTCGTCGCGGCGCTGCGGATGGCGTCGTCGTCGAAGCTCACGTAGGCGTAGCCTGCGCGCAGGCCAGTGCCCTAGGCGAGCGTCGTCTTGCCGCTCTGGCGGGGGCCGTGGATCAGCACGGCCGGAGCGTCTTCAAGCGCCTCAGCCAGCCGATCCGCGACGAAGCGCGGATAGAAACCCGTGTCCAGCATCGGCTGATTGTAACGTTTGCTGTCGGCTAAGTGCAACCTTGCGGCTCGGCGGATTGCAAGGTTGTCCATCGGCTGATTGCAAGCTCACTCGCCGGCTGAACGCTTGTTTCGTTGTCGGCTGAACGCAAGATCTTCCCTCGGCTGTTCCTAGGTTCCTGTTGACTTGCCAAGGGGCTTTGGCCACCGCACACGACCTTTCCGGAGTCAGCGCACTCACACGGGCCGAAGCACGGTCACGAACTCGGCCACGACTTCCACTGACCCTGCATCTCGGCCCGACAACGTAATCGGCGCATACTCGGGGTTGGTCGGCGATAGCGTGACCTTCGTGTGCCGCCAGCCCCCCTCCTCATCGGATTTCTTCTCCGAGGAGTAACGCTTCACCGTAAACGAGCCGCCAGTCTCGGGATCTGCAGGCCCACGATACTGCGCGAGGACGATCTTTCCCTGCCGCGTGCCGGCAGGCTTCGCCCGGAAGACGAGATAGTCCCCATCCCGAATAATCGGTTCCATCGACTGGCCGACCGCCCGGCACACGAACATCCGCTCGTCCAGCCGCCCGATTCCATCGACTTCGATCCAGCCCTCCGGCTCGACTGCTTCGCCGTTTCCGAAGTATCCAGCTGCTGCCTTGAGTGAGTAGAGGGGAAGCAGCGTTTTGAACGCCTCTCGCTTCACCCGCTCGTCGTCGAGGGAGATCAGGCGGAGCTGCGGCTCGGGGCGAGCCCGAACAAGGGCATCGGCAAGGTCCGCCAATGACCGGGCGCCAGCGGCCAGCGCCGTTTCAAGTTTCCGCTGCTGGACGAACAGGTACCGCCACTGCCCGTACCTGGTGGCGCTCATCTTCTCACACCACAGCCGCGCCGCTTCGCTCTTGAGCGCCGTGTTCGGCCGCACCTCGCCTTTCGTCTCGACGAGCCACATCACCTCCCGCCCGTCCGCCTCGCGAACGGCTACGATGAAGTCGGGATAGTACTGGCGCGGCCGGTTGCTCTCGTAGTACGTGACCGAAAACCCCATCCGCTCGTTCTTGGAGTAGCGTACGACATCTTTGGCGGTATCGAGGAAGTCGGCGAAGCGCTTCTCCAGCTCCGTGTGGCAGGGCACTCTGTTGGTGTGGCAGCGCTTGCCCTCGGCGACGATGCCGGTCCACTGGAAACGCCGCAGGTTCGTCGAGTCGAGCCACTCGGGGTTGCCGAGAATGGGCACCGCTTCGACGCCAGCTGCGCATGCACCACGGATGGCCGTGTCAAGCGCGTCAATCGCCTGCCGCCGCCAGTAGTAGATCGCCACATCGCGCACGTCGCTCCTCAAACCACCGGCCTCCAGCGGCACCACCCGCGACTCAAGGTAGCGACGCGAGACCTCGAGGAGCTCGTCGAAGGTGGGACCGACGCCGAGATCGCCCGCCGAGTCCGGATTCGTTTCGTGGTACAGCTCCTCGGCTGTGAGGAACGCAGTGCGAAGCACCGGCCATTCTCTGCGGACCTCCTCCAAGGTCATCACCGCCTCGGGCGCACCGCCGACGACCGGTCGCACGCGCACGTCTGGCGGCGTCTCCTTCGGGTTGATCCGGATCTGCGGCAGGTCCTCTACCCGAATCAGGTCCGCGAGCGACTCCGTTACGCCGACCGCCCACGAGCGCACGTTCGGCACGGTGATTCGATACCTCTCCTTCTTGGGGTCCGGCTCGATCCAGACGGGCTTGTGCCCCCACTCGCCGGCCTTCGGCCGTTTGCGCTTCTCGACCGGGAAACCGACGAACGGGATCCCGAAGGCGTCCACCGTCTCCTCGCTGCCTTCCGGCCGCTCCTCAAGCGGTTGGTTCAAGACGTCGTAGTTCGTACGACGTAGACCTCGGCCAATAATCTGTTCCGTCAAGAGCGGCGAGTCGAAAGCGCGCAGGCCAAGAATGTGCGTCACGCTCTTCACGTCCCAGCCCTCGGAGAGCATGTTCACGCTGACGATGCAGCGCACGTGCTCGCCGGCCTTTCCCTTCACGCCGACGGTGTTGACCATGTCGCGTAGCACTGCTTCATTGCCCTTGTCGGCGTCGAAGACCTTGGAGTCCACCTGGATCGTGACCCAGCGCGATCGGTCCTCGTCGTCGGGGTTGCGCAGCAGCTCGTACTCGCGCGTCAGGTGCTCGAAGAGCCATGCCGCCCGCTGGGCGCTGTCGGCCACACACAGCAGCACCGGCGCCGGCCCTCGCGCGAACTCCAGTGTACCCGCCCACTCGTCATAGTCCTTTTTCCATGATGAATAGATGCTTGCGATCGCGCCCTTGCAGGCGCGCAAGTACTCCTCTTTGGTCTTCGCCCCCTTCACCAGGTCCCAGAGGTCGAGGTACACCTTCCCGTGCTCGTCCGGGTCGGGCAGGCGCACGACTTTGACCAACCCCGACTCGAAGGCGTCGTAGACCGAGAAGTCCGAGACCAACCACTCGAAAAGCGTCCCCTCGGGCTTCGGGGACCCGGAGCCGTACCACGGCGTCGCCGAGAGATCGATCACCAAGCTCACACGCGCGGCCTTGCTGATGCACTCGAGAATCTTGCTCCACTTGATGTACTCGGGATCCTCGCCCTTCTTCGTCCGCTTCTCGCCATAGACGTGGTGTGCCTCGTCGTTAATCACCACGAGGTCGCGCCAGCCACCGAGCAGCCGCCGGATCGGCGCGTTCGGGTCCTGCCGGGCGCGCCGCTGCATCGCGCGCAGCACCGCCTGCGGGATGAAGCGCCCCTCTTCGAGCGGCACCTCGCCCTCGCCGATCCAGTCCTCGCGTTTGTTCTCAAGGAGGATCCCTTGCCAGTTGCGCACCAGCACGTTCGGATGGAACTCCTCTCGGTACTCGGGCGGTACCATCTCGAAGGCATCGTAGAGATTATGCTCGCCGGCCGGGTCGAGCCCGTCGCCGCGCGGCATGCCGCTCACGCGGTCGCGCACGGTGAGGTTCGGCACCAGCACGAGGAAGTTCGCTGAGAGCGAGGAGCCGCTCACCTTGCGCTTGTGCAGCGTCGCCCAGGTGACGAGGAGCGCCATCACCACGGTCTTGCCGGTGCCGGTGGCAAGCTTGAGCGCGTAGCGCAAGAGGTCATTCGTTCCCGGCATCTTGTAGCGGTTTTTCACCTCGTACAGGTAGATGACCGTCTCGACCGCCTCCTGCTGGCAGAAGAAGAAACGCTTGCCGACCGCCTTGCGCTCTTCATCGCGCTCGAACCACCACTCCAGCAGCCGCCGCGTGACGACCGCCGTGCCCGGCCAGCCGTCCTCACGCCAGGCGCGCACCTTGTCGCGGAGCTGGTTGACGAACTCGTTCTTCTCGGCGGCTGAGGCGGACAGGTCGTCGAAGAGCCCAGCCTCTTTGCCGACCACGCCGGCGATGCCGCCCTTGACATCCTTGGCCGACGCGCGTAAGCGCATCGAGGGCCGGCGCCCCGCGACGCGCCTCGAGCGGCCGCCGGGCAGCAGCTCGTAGTGCGCGTCTGGCTCACGGAAGGCGTCGCAGATGACGACCCGGTCAACGACGTAGGCCATGCGCTGCCTATCCAGTCGTCGCTACCGTCACCGACCGCGGCTCCTCAACGCGCTTGGAGGCGTCCAGGACCTCGATCGAGACGAGGTTGCCCGCTGCGTCATAGTCGAGGATGACACCCGGCTTGTCCTCGTCGCTTTCCGCGATGGGCACGTCGCGAAAAACGATGGTCAAGGTATCGGTTTCAGCGTCATAGGTCACCTTCATGACGTCCTCCAGTACTTATCCAGTTTACTTGAGCGGTAGACTGTGACGACGGTATCCGTTTCGGCGCCCGTGTCCACGACCACCCGGACCACGTACTCCCGGCCTGACTTCGGATCGCCGCGGCGCGCCTGGCGGATCTCCCGTCCGGGTCGCACGGCCATGACCTGCTCGGGCACCGTGGCGATCTCGATAACGGTGGCTTCTTCGACACCGCGCCGTTGCGCGCGCCAGCGTGCATGCGCACTCATGACCACGCGCTTTCCGGTCATGTTGCCAGATCCCGCACGACGACCGACTCGTTGCCGTACACGTCCACGACCTTGACCGCGATGCGCTTGTAGCCGCGAACCGGGAACGGATCGGACGTGAGCTTCAACGTGAACTCGTCGTCCGGCACCTCGACCCCCAGTTTCGAGAGCGCGGGCTTCTTCCGGAAGTCGAAAAACATCTGGCAGTCCACGAAGCAGTCGCCGTCGTAGTCCTCGTCGAGGTACCAGGCCGAGACGTAGCCCGAACCGGCGTGCTTGTACTCCGTGCGCCGGTGCTTGCGATCGAACAGCGCGACCCCCTTGAGGGTCACGCGCACCTGCTTCTCCTTGCCGTTCTTCTCGGTCTTGATCTCGATGTCCGGCAGCGCGAGCGGCGAGAAGAGCATCTCTGGCTGTGTCGCCTTCAGACCCTCGGCGAGCGTGTCCGGGCGGATCATAATGAGTTCCACCTTCACTTTGCCGCGTTTTTCGAGCGCCGACTTCACCTCGCCTACGTTCGCCTCAAAGGCCCAGCCGAGCACATGCACCTCGAGGATGCCTGAGGCGAGCGCGTCCTGGACGGCGTCGTTGATCTCTTGGCGGTGACGCGCCCCGAGAGCGGGCCGACCGAGATCGCGATTTTCTCTTTCTCGTTCTCCGCCACCGCGTGCACGAGCCCGCTCGCGCCCTGGATCGCCGCGTCCTTGCGGTAGAGGCGGCTGATCACTTCGATGTAGTTCTCGAGCTTCGCCGGCTCGCCAATCCCCGGCTCGCGGACGACATAACCTTTCCAGTCCTCGACCGAGTAGCGGCCAAGCGACATCACCTCGAAGGGACCGCAGACGCGGATCGCGTCCTTGTCCACCTCGGGCCGGTCCACGAGCTCGACCTTCTCGGGCTCGAGGTCGTAGGCGAGGCTCTTCAGCGTCACGCGGTTGACGGTCTTGTAAATGAAGTTGCCGGAGACCTTGCCGTTGCGGGTCTTGTAGTGCTCGAAGGTCGCGGAAAGCAGCCGCTGGCGAGCGACGTTGATGGCGACGCGCGAGGTGTCGCAGGTGATCCAGCGGCGCCCAGTCGTTTCCGCACACCATGCGGTCGTGCCCCCTCCGCACGTTGGATCGAAGACCAAGTCACCTGGATCAGTCGTCATATGTATACAGCGCTGGATCGCCTTGGGAGATGTCTGGACGGCATAGACTTTAGGGTCGGCGAACCCACTGATCACAGTGTCATCCCAGATGTTCGAAATCGGGGATACCGGAAAATCATCAGCATAGCGAACGTACGACAGCCGCTTACCCGTAGCCTCGATGCGACGCTTTTCTGCCAAACGTGCCAGTCCCTCAACGCGCGTCTTCCAATGGCTATTTGGCGATGGGTAGTAGGTGACACCTTCAAACTGAAAAGGTTGCGGCTCCTTCGCTTCACCCTGCGCGCTTAGGTCGCTGAGCCGGTAGATGCGCCAGCCCTCGGGAAGTTTTTCAATGTTTTCGATCTCTTCGATCGTCAAACGCCTTCGAAACCCATCCGGCAACTCGACAAACACGTATGCCGAACCTTCATCACTAACTGCCTTTGCTTGGTAAATCCGCCGATACTTGACGGTTTGAACGTCCTTCGCAAACCACACGAGGTAATCACAGACTACTGAAAGTAGAGTGCTGGAGAACCCAGACGTTTTGCGGAAAGCGATTACAGCGAGTTCGTTCTTTGCCCCAAAAACCTCTGCCAGAAGCGCCTTCACAAGATGCAGATTCTCTTGGTTGATCTGGACAAAGAGGCTTCCCGTCTCCGCCAGCAGCTCCCGGCACAGGTACAGCCGCTCCTGCAGATACGACAGGTACGAGTGAATCCCGAGTGCCCACGTGTCGCGAAACGCCTTGATGGTGAGCACGTCGTCGGCCTGGTCGTCGGGATCGTTTTTCGTCGAATCCACACGCTGCTGGAAGTTCGAGTCGTACTTGATGCCGTACGGCGGGTCGATGTAGATCATCTGCACCTTGCCGCGCAGGTTCTCGTAGTGGAGGAGCGACGCCATCACGTGCAGCGAATCGCCGCAGATGAGCTTGTTCTTCCAGCCCTCCTCGTGCGTGTAGAACTCGACGCGCTTGGTTCGGTCGCTCTCGCGAAGCTGCTTCTCGAGGTCGGCGAAGAGGTGCCCCTGCCGCGCCGCGCCCGACTTCTCCTCGGCGACCTTCCGCGCCCGCTCGATGATCTGCGCGATGCGCGACTCGGAGACGATCTCGTTCCGCTGGAGCGGCAGCACCGGCACCTCGCGCTTGTTACGCTTTCCCGCCCAGAAGAGCACCGGATCGGCCGCTGGGTCCATGTCCACGACCACCGGCCGCTCGTCACCGTCGGGCAGCTTGCCAACGACGACGGCCTTGCTCCAGCCGTTGTCCATCGGCAGCGTCACGACCTGCTCGTCGGCTGGCAGCAGCGGCGTGTGCCCGGTCTCGGGCGTGCGCGGCTCCTTGATCTCGTCGTAGGTGTAGCGGGTGACCTTCTTCTCGACTTTCGGACCGTTGCTCTTTTTCCGTGCCATGTACCGATCCCTCTCAGCTACTCAAATCGTTCGCGTCGAGAAACGCCTCGACGGTGTTGAAGGCGTTCAGGAACAGGGGGCTCCCCGAGAAAGAAAGCGGGCTGACTGGTCCGATGGTCATGAACGAGTACTGCCGGCTCTTGGCGTCGAACGCCGAGTGCGGGTCGCGGAAGAGCTGGTAGAGATCGAGCGCCGTGCCGGACGAGCCGACGAGCTGCTTCAGGGACTGAAACTCCTGCCCGAGCGCCAGCCCGAACCCGAAGAAAAAGATGCGGAGCTGCTGGAGGATCTCGGGGTGCAAGCTTGACAGCGTCTGGCTGATGAACAGCCACCCGAGGCCGTACTTGCGCGTCGTCCGGGCAGCGTCGATCAGGACCGACCGCACGCCTTTTGCCGCGTCATCATCGCTCGTCAGCTCTCGGGGAGCCAGACGATGTGCCTCGTCTATCACGACGAGCGCATTGAGGCTCTGACCTTCCTTGTAGAAGTACTCGGCGGTCTGGGCAAGTCCGTCGAGCAGCCGCTTGATGACGAGTGACTGAATTTTGTCGTTCCAGAACAAGCCTTTCGCCTGTTCTTTGGAAAGATCGATCACCAGGATCGGCCGGTTGTCACGGGCGGAGCCGTCGTCGTTGGTCAGCGACAAGAGCCAAGCGAGCGCTTTGTTGATGCTCTTCGCCCCCTGCCGGTCCTCGCGAAACAGCTCCGCCACCGGCCCCCAGTAGTCGTTGAAAAACTCTTCGGGATCGGCTTCATGCAGCGCGGTGTCGAAGCGGGCGCGCGATGCCTCGGTCCGGTAGAAAACCTTTTGGACCTTGTCATCCTGCAGCAGTTTCCAGGCGGCGTCGAAGGACTTACGTTGATGCAGCTCGGCGAGCTTGATCTTGCCTTTCTGCAGCTTGTCCGAGAGAATCCCGCAGGCGAGTTCGCGGTTCTCCCCCTTGGGCACGGTCAGCCGCTCGAAGAACTGCGACTCGAACAGGATCTGCTCGAAGAGTTCCCAGCGGTCGAGCACGAGATTGCGAATGGTGAGGGTAACGGGCTGCTTCCCGAGCTTGCGAGCGACATCACCTACGGGCAGCGCAAATTCGCCGCTCGTGCCCCCCTTCTTCATGTCCCGCGCGAACTCGCCCTGCGGGTCGATCACGAGCAGCGCCATCTTCGGGTACCTCGCGTAAGCGAGCAGAATCATCTTCGCGAGCACCGACTTGCCTGAGCCGGTCTTGCCGAAGATGCCGAGGTGGTACGCCTCGCCGGCGCCGTCCGGCCCGCTGTCGAAGTGCTTGAACCAGAGTGGTAACCGTGGCTTCGATCCGTAGACATGGCCAAGGTAGAAAATCTGGTCGCGGTACGGGCGCAGCAGTTCGTCGAGCACTTCGTCGGTGACCAGATGGATCGGGGTTCCGGTCGCAGGGACCGTCCCCAGGATGCTGGGCTCGTAGCCCGCGGGACCGCCTTTCCTGAAGACCGCGCTGATCACCATCTGCCCGAGATGCGTGTCCTGGCGCTCGCTGACCGCATCCACCCGCCCCCGCTGGCGGATCAGGCTGCGCATCGTCGGATCCTCGTGCCAGATGTTGCGCAGTTGCACCTCGGTGATCTGCCCGAGCGCGTAGTGGGGGTTGGTGTCCTGGGAAAAGCGGAACAGCGCCAGCTCACCCACCAGCTTTCGCATGACCGCGGAGCCGAGGATGTCGAGCGCGAGCTGGGCGGTAGACGACGGCGACCCGACGACGCCGAGCCGCTCCGTTTCGTTGATGATTTTCTCCAGATCCTTGTCGGCTGCGGCCATGCTCCTACCTCCCTGCCTCGCTCCGGTAGCCATGCATCGCAAAGAACACTTCGCCGATATCCCCACCGTACTTCTCAGAGATCTGTTGGGTTGTGACTTGTCGGAACGCCGGGATCGCCCGCGCCAGCGCCTTGACCGTGCGGTCGGCGAGGTAGATCGGGTATGGCTCAAGCATAGACGGCGTAGCACTCTGGTGCTTCAGGCCCTGGACGACGGTGGCCAGCCGGTGGGTGTTGTCGGTGATGCTGGCTGCGGCCTCGACACGGAGCGCCGGCAGCCACTCCTGCGGCTTGTAGTAGAAGACGTGCACGCTACCGAGGGCCGAGACGATCTCGTCGGCGAGGGGGTTTGCCTCTCGTCTGATCTCGGCCGGCAGGCTGCCCGTGTTCAGATGCCAGGTGATGTTGCCCTGCGCGTCGCGCGGATGCTCGAGGGGCATCGGCTTGGTCAGTTCACCCGGGTTGAGCAGCAGCGTGAGCATGCCCCGGTCGTCGTGGCCGGACGGCCAGCCCAGTGCCGTGCCGATCTCCCGCCGGGTCGAGTACTTGGGCAAGGCAACATGTTGCTTGTCCGACCGCTCCGAGCGCAAGAGCGTGAGATAAGCGCGCAGATACTCGGCGCAGTGTCCGAGGAACTCCTGCGAGCAGCGCAAATCCTTCGCCTCTGGTGCCTTGTTCAGCGCCTGGTTGAAGTAGATGACCGGCAGGGTCAGGGTGCCGTCGAGCATCACTACGTCGTGCGGCGCGTTCGTGGCCAAGCGAAGCTCTTCGCCGAGCATCACGGCACGCAGCACGGTTGCCGTGTCCTCCTGGTGCGGCTCGGCGGCAATGAACGTCTTATGTCGCGGCAGGTCCCAATGCCGTTTCTCAGACGGCGGCGTCAGCCCCTCGACCGCCACCGCGGCGGCGGCAGCGAGATCCGTGGTCAGCAGTCGTTCGATGGCGTACGAGCCGTCGGCGGCGCAGGTGGTGGGCAGCGGCGGGTAGCCGAGCGAGGATTCGGAGATCACCCGCCCGGACTTGAGCAGCTGCTCGCGCAGCGCACCGCGGTCTGCGCGGATCTTCTGGAACGACGCGAGCAGGCTGTCGGCGACCGCCTTAGTCTGCCCGAGCACCTCCTCGACCAGCGCCGCCGGCAGGTCTGAGAACGGGGTTTGCTCGTTCGTGCCGGCGCTCATCTGCGATTCCACAATCGGTAGCTCTCCGGCTCGAAGCTGCGGTAACTGTCGTCGCGCATCGCTCGCGGTAGCAACCACCGCTCTCGAAACCAGGCGAAGAGCTCCGATGCCCTGCGGCGGTAGGCATAGAGCCGCTGATGCTCATTAATTAAAAATTCTCGCGTGTTGCTGGCCAGTGGAGCAAGGAAAATCTCTCTCTGCACGCCATGATAGACCAGTTCGCGGGACAACCCAAGAAGCGGGAGCGCCTTGCGGAGCAGTTCGCGCCGGTTTCGGAATCCTTCACCCCACCGCTTGTGCTTCGCTGTGGCCTCGCAGTGGGCAAGCGCCAATCGCTGCAGGTCATGATAGAGGCCGTTGATGAAGTGAAATTCCCCAAATCCCTGCGTGAAGCCAACCGATGAGAACACAGGGGTTCCTCGATACACCAACCGGTTGTAGAGGGACGACCGTCCGAGCGCCGACGTGGTCGTGAGAAGAGCCAGGCGTCCATCCAAACGCTGCCGACGAATATACGATCGCTGCCCTCCATATTTCCGCCGGAACGCCTGCTGCACCTCCCAACTTGTGGCGAGGAGGGCGATGAGCTTGCCGCACAGGAGCTGCGAATAGGGCGGCACGGCACCTAGGATGAAGAGGTCCATGACATGTTGCAGACGGCGTCGCTTCGCCTCGTGCGACCAACCAATCCAGCGGTCCCTTGGTCCCAAGGCAAAGACGGGGTCTCCGAGACCGAACAGACCAATGAGTTTCCCGTTTGAATCGTCAAACACGAGAAACCGCAACCGGCGGCCATATCCTGACGAGACTGGGACTGTCCAGTGAAGGCGGCAGTACCGGAAGAGCCGTTCCTCTTCCGAATCCGGCAGGACTTGGACAAGCCGGGGTTGAATGGCTTCGGGATTGACTTCGTACCCTGATGCGATGAACGACAAGAGCCGTGCCTCATGCCGTTCAAGGCCTTCACGTGACCGCTCCATCGTATGGAGCACAGCCTTAGCATGGAGTGTTCGAAGAAAGGCCTTATCCTGTCCATCAGGCACGACAAGACGCCCGTCTTGCATCCCAAAACCCTGCTCTCTCAGAGCGCGAAGGATGCGCTGGCGCAGCTTCTGCCGATCCTGCATCAGGTCCATCCGCTTACCGGTTACACTCCCCCTGCCCTGCGGTACACAGGCCTAGGTAGTCACATTTGCGGCATTTGGCAGGCGTGGGCGCAGCGGGCATGTGGCTCTGGTGAAGCGCGCGTGCCGCGTCACGCACCTTCCTCTTCACATCCTCGATGAAATCGTCATCCACCGAACGGGGCTTCCGCTTCCGTTCGTCCAGCTCATAAATCTCCACGTAGTCAGCGCGGCGCCCTGTCAATTCCTCATACCCCAGTGCATAGATGTGGAGCTGTGTTTCGGTGACCTCTTCGGGCTGGGCGCGGTCGGTGGACTTGAGGTCTACGATTGTCGTCTCGCCGGTGTCAATCCGACGCACCAGGTCGACCCGCCCGTTCACGGTGACGCCGTCGCCGAGGTTGATCTCGATCTGCTTCTCTGAGAATTCGATCTTGTCAAACAGGGCCTTATTGTCGTGGACATAGTCACGCAACACTTTTTCGGCAGCCGCTTCGAGCTTTTCCTTGAGAGCCGGATACGCATAGGGGGTGTGCAAGTGAGTCTTCACGAGATCACGGGCCTCGCCTTCGGACACGTGGTCGCCTCTGGTGGCACAGGCGTGAACCTCGGCGAGCGCGTTGTGCAGCGAGCGACCGTACCCGAGGGCCTCGTGAATCGGCGCATTGAAGCCATAGAGAATGCGCAACTTGAACTGATAGGGACACTCAAAGAAGTATTTCAGGTCAGAGAAGGAAAAGACAACGTTCGAGACGCCTTTGCGTGGCGTGGGCGGTAGGCGATGGCGTTGAGAGTAGTCCTGGGAACGGCGTTTGACGAACTTCGAAACTAGCACGTCATCCCAGAACACCGACTTGGTTTGGAAGAGCTGATTGCCCGGAATTGGTGCGTACGTCAGATGGAGGAACTTCTGGCTCCTCGTCATGGCGACGTAGAAGAGGCGGCGCTCATCCTCGATGGTACCTTCATAGCGAGGCTGACCTTTGACGGCAGCCCTAGGAATGAGATGCCAGGCGTTGCGACCGCCTTGCTTCTTGGAGGGAAAGCGATTCTTCAGGAGTGCCGGAACAAACACCACCGGCCACTGCATGCCCTTGGCCTGGTGAACCGTCATGATGCGGACTGCATCGGGGTTCGCGTATTGGTTGTCCTGCCACCCTTCTGGGTAGGCATCTTCCGCCTGAAATTCGAGGAAGTTAGCGAACGATTTGTACTTTTCCTTGGGCTCGGAGTGGTAATGGATCGTCTCAAAGTCGGAGATCAGCTGACTGAACTTACCGAGGTTGTAAAACACAATCTCGCCCCGGCCGTAGGGGACTTTCTCCTCACGAACACCAGCCTCCTCCAGGAACGTTTGGAAGGTGCGCTGAATAGAGTAGAAACCAAAACGCTCAGTTGGGTTGTCGAACTGCGCACGTGAACTTGCCGCTGTGGCGATGGCACGCCGGACATCGGCGGTGGTGAGGCCTAAGCCGGCGTTAAGCCAGGTGCGCTCGAGCCCGGCGGCGTCAACGCCAGGCCGGCTTACCATGAAATAGAACAATTGCCTTGCAGCTTCTGCCTCGGTGGTGCCGAAGAGGTTGTTCATGCCGACAACGAGGTAAGGAATTTGGGCCTGGTCAAGGGCGTGGGTAATGGGTTCGGCGTTGGCGCGGACACTACGAAGGAGAATCGCGATATCCGACCACGAGATCCCTCGCATGTGGTTCGGATCTTCTTTTGTGGGCTCCTTGATCGCGACACCGCGAAGCGCCTGGATGGTCTGGGCAATGTACGTGGCTTCTTGATCGGGTGTGTTGAAGGAGAGCGCGACGATGTCGCCCGGCTCATAGGTCTGGGCATCGGTGGGCCGCATCTTCTTGGGCAACCGTTCGGAGTTCTGCTCAATAAACGGCCTGGCAGTTTCAACGATGCCCTGACTTGAGCGGAAATTGTCCTCCAGCCGGAGCTGCGTCACCTTTGTGTAGCGTCTCTGAAAAGTCAGAATGTTCTGCACATCACTGCCGCGCCATTGGTAGATGGTTTGGTCGTCATCACCGACAACACAGACCTGAGCCCCAAGTTCATGGAGTGACCAGACCATGGCTTCCTGAATAGGGTTCACATCCTGATACTCATCCACGATGATGTGCTTGATCCGCGCAGCCAGCCGTTTGCGGATTTCGGGCTCATTGGTCAGCACATCCACGGCTGTTTCCATGATGGCGGAGTAGTCGAAATACCGCGATTCATTCAGCAGGTCGCGGTAGGAGCTCAGACCAGTGACGACAGAACAGCCAGCGAGGGCCTTCTCGTCTATGTCAGCCTCGCGAAGGATGCTCATGGCGGCGAGATAGTGAGGGGTGTCTTTGTATCGCTCGAGCTTGCGCCCAGTGAGATCGGTGGAAGTCGTAAAGCCGCTCTTATTGCTGTGCCGGTCGATAAACAGTGACTGCTGCACCTCGTTCAATACGTCGTACTTGAGATACTTCGGGACTTCGGCTTTGAGCAAATCCAGGCAGAAGGCATGGATAGTGCCGATGTACATCTCCGCCATACCGTTCACGCTGCCAAGCTCCTCACGGCACCGATTGAAGATGCGTTCTTTGAGTTCTGCTGCGGCCTTGTCTGTGAACGTGAAGGCCACGATGTTGGCGGGCTTGAGTCCGTTTTTGAGCAGCGCTGCCACCCGACGGGCGACAACCTCGGTCTTTCCTGATCCCGCACAGGCGATGAGCTGTAAGTTTCCCGCGTGGTGGCCGATGGCTTGAAGCTGCGCAGGAGTGAAATTCATATGACGACGCAAGCTTCCTAGAGGCTTGTCAGTACGCCGGGCAAGATACTTACTGATCCGTGAGCAATCAAACGATTGCGCAAATCAGATGCCACCGCATAAATGCCAGCTCTTACCAGCGACCTGAGTCATGTTCTGATCCGTTCCGTCCTCAAGCGGAATCAGCTGTCGCTGACCCCGCCCGCCGCCAACAGCTGGGCCACCCGGCCAATCACCGCTTCCAGCGCACCATCCCTCGCCGCCTCCGGCACGTCCCAACTCATGCTGTCCAGCACGTCCCCGCTTTCCACCAGCAGCACATCAACGCCCACAAGCCACGCGGGATCGCCCCTCTCCGACGAGAGCCGCCGCACCGGCTGTATTGGCGCCCGCTCGCGTTCTAGCGCTTCCCGTAGACTCGGCGTCAGCGGCACCACCCGCCCGTTCCGCCGCGCCACCGCCTCGACCACCGCATGCCCCAGCTGGCGCTCCCAGCGCTCCCGATCCGCCGCCAACCCGTCCCACGGCACGATCCCCACGACGAGCTGCTTGGGCCAACGATCCGCCGGCACCACCGGCTGCCGCTTCAGCCGCTCCCACGCTTCAGCCGAGACGCGCTCGGTCCGGCCGTCGATCTGCTTGACCGGCCCTATACCCCCAATTCGATGGTCGCATCGCCCGCCTCATTGCCCAGCCATGTGAGCCGATCGAGCCGCAGACTCTTGCGGCCATCCGGCTCGACCGGATAGCGCACCGGGATCGCTCCGGCCACCGAATCCCAGTGCTCGCCGCCTGGCTGCCGTGCTACGCTCGGCGCAGGCAGGCCCCCGTCGCTCACGTTGAACGGCGGATTGGCCAGGATGAAGTCGGCCTTGAGGTCGGGGTGGCGGTCGTTGTGGAAGGTGTCGCCGTGCGCAATCTGGCCGTCAATGCCGCGGATGGCGAGGTTCATCTTGGCCAGCCGCCAGGTCGTGTAGTTCGACTCCTGGCCATAGATGGAGATGTCGGCGCGCGCTCTACCGCCATTGCCATTGCCGCTGCCATGCGCGCGGATGAACTCGACAGACTGAACGAACATGCCGGCAGAGCCGCAACAGGGATCGCGGACGCGGCCGTGGTAGGGTTCAAGCATCGCGATGAGGAGCTTGACCACGCAGCGCAGGGTGTAGTACTCACCGCCCTTCTTGCCCTCGGCGCTCGCGAACATGGACAGGAAATACTCGTAAGCCCGTCCAAGAACATCCAAAGACCTGGCTCGCATTTCCTGTCCACCCTCACCCCCGGCCCCTCTCCCAGAGGGAGAAGGGCAAAGGTGTGAGGCGATTTCCTTCAGAACGGCTTCGGTGTCGTTGAGAATCCTCGCATTCGTCAAGCGGAGAACTCTCAGTCCCTGAGAGCGAAGATAGGCGTCGCGCTTAAAATCGTGTTTGACGCGGCGCTGCTCGCTGTGGGGGCCGCCGTCGCACTCGACGACAAGTCTGGCGTCGTGACAATAGAAGTCGCAGATGTGGTCGCCAACTTGATGCTGCCGGTAGAACTTTGCATCGCAGAGCTTTCGGTCGCGAAGGAGTTCCCAGAGGAGCTCTTCGGCAGGTGTCTGCTTCTTGCGAAGCTCCCGTGCTCGCTCGATCAAACCCGAAAAGTCGTAACCGCCCCGATACTGTGTCTCACTCCCTCTCCCTTTGGGAGAGGGTCGGGGTGAGGGTGGATCTGGTCGAAAATCGATATTTGAGACCAGGTCGGCCGCCTGACCCCAGCCGCGGAGGTTCACATAGCCGACGCAGAACGAACTGGCCGTGACCACCCCCGTCCCACGAGCCTCTCCATCCGGTCATCAGCTGAATGCTGCGGTGTGCGGAACGCCCGATCATTGAGGGCGTTCAGTTTACCGGAAACCGCATCCTGACTCGATACCCTGTTTGAGGAGTTACAGGATTTCTTCGTTCTGGGTCATGGCCCGGCGCGGAAGGCCCATCCGCCACCACCACTGGGTTTCATGCTCCGTGCCGGGGAGCGTCGGACGATTGAGACCGGGTGCCGCGCGTGTCGTTGGCCCGCGCCTCCGCGGTCCGGGCGATACCTCCAGTCTCTCACGAGCTTGTGACATCCGAGGTCACTTTCGGAAGCGTCTGGTGATGGATGCCGGCAAACGAGTCACGCGGGGTCAGAGCGGAGCGGAGCCGACATGAGGGCAGCGGTGCCTGCGATGCCGACGAGTAGCTTGACGGCTGGACGAGGGGACTGTTCGGCAAGGGCCCGCTGCAGGGCCTGGCTGCTACGGAAACGAGCGCCGGTGGAGGCGTTTCTCCGTGGGCGCCTGGTGCGAGACACCGACACGCAGCCCACGGGTCGCGCGAGCGTTGTTTGGTGCCGAAGCCGGGATTTGAACCCGGACACCCTTGCGGGCGCTAGACCCTGAATCTAGTGCGTCTGCCAGTTCCGCCACTTCGGCACGCAGATCGGGGAGCGAATTATCCCGAATTCGCCGACGCGGCGTCAAGCAGGCGCCGGTTGCGCTTGCCGTCCCCAACGCCTCATCTCATCCGACGGGTTCCAAGAGCCGGCGGTGACGATGTCGCGGGTATCGCCGCTTAAGATGATGCGCTCGCGGACCAGTCCGGCGGCGGCCAGCAGGAAGGCGCCGGGAATCCAGGGCGCTTCATCGGCCAGCAACACGTCGAAGCGCACGCGACCGAAGAGCGGATCCGACACGACGCGCGCGGCGGTCGTGGCGACGAGACGGCGATTCTGGATAAACGCCTGCCGATTGGTGCCTTCTTCCGCCGCCAGCAGTTCCCTGATTTTCTTGGTGCCTCCAAGCCGTTTGACTTCCGCCTTCAGTTCCTCGAACTCCGGCCGGAGCTCTTTCGGCACGGCCGCTTCCGGCGCCAGTTCTTCAATCCGCCGCTTGGCCACATCGATTTCGCGCCGGAGGTCTTGCGCCTGCTGGTCATAGAGTCTCCGGTATTCGGCGAGCGATTCGAGATTCTTCCCGACGGCCTGCATGGTCAGTCGTTTCCAGATCGGGAGCGACTCGTACGCCGAGACCGTCGCGTCGATTTCCTTGATCTTGTCCTGCACCTCGGTGAGCTGCGTGAGCAGCCGCCATTCCAACAGCTTGACCTCGTCCAGATCGCGTTGCTTCTGCGCCTTGTAGGCCAGGAGCGGACTCAGCTCCCGGAAGCGTTCGTACTTTTTCCGCAGGGCCGCTTTCTCGGCCCTCGACTTGGCATAGAACTGGTGTATCTGGGCTTCGAAGCCCAGTTCTTGCAGTGCGATCCCGGCGACCTCCCGTTCGAGCGGCAACTCATACCGGCACAGGTGGCTTTTGTAGGGCAGCCCGGCTCCCTTCATCACCCTGGCGATCAGGCCGAACACCTGATCCGCGGCGTCGTGGCTCGGGCTGACGAGGAGCAGGCGCTTGTTCGAGCGGACCAATTCGACCGCTTGCGTGGCGAGCTTCTGTCGGCGGGCGGTCAGGTCTTCGGCCCAGATCGTCGTGAGCACGGAGGTAGAAGTTGTGGGGAGCGGTGTCTGTCCATTCGCCACCCGATCCGGCGCCAGCCATGGCAGCAATCGTTCCGCTGCGCCGAGCGTATAGGTATCGGTCTTGGCCGCCATGTCAGCCAAGCGGCGAGCGGCGGTCTGGAGAAAACCCGAGGCGTCGGGCACTAATGTCGCGGGCGCCACGACTTGGCCCAGGGCGTCGAACGTCTGCACCAACAGTCGGCTCCCGCGATAGCCGACCACGATCCCTTCCGTCGGCTCGGCCTCATCGGGCGGGATAATTGTGACGGGCCAATCCTCACCCAGCGCCATGGTCTGGGCGGATTCGAACTCGTACACAAAGAGATTGCCCACCGTAGCGCACAACCGGCCGCTCGTAAGGGCCACCGGGCTGTCCCAGCCTTTCGTCGCAGCCCGCACGCGCTCCGCTTCAAGCTTGGCGGCAAAGTGGTCGAGCAGTTCCTGAACCTTCATGCCGGCGCACCCTCTTCCCTGCCGGGCCGTATCTTAATGAGGTATCGAACGCCCTGTCCAGGTAGGCGATGATGAGGAATCCGCGCCATTCGCAAATTGACTTTTTGCTGTTCGGTCAGTATCCTTTTTTCTTTCTAACAGAAGGAGTTAGGGTCATGAAAGTGATTCTCCAGGAAACGCTTGAAGGGATCGGCCATTTGGGCGACCTGATCGAGGTGTCGGACGGATTTGCTCGCAATTATCTCCTGCCGCGTGGAAAGGCGCTCGAAGCAAACAGCCGCAACATCAAGGCCTTTGAACACGCCAAGCGCATGATGGCGGAGAAGGCAAAGAAAGAGCGCCTGGAGCTCGAGGCGCTCGCCAAAAAGATCTCCGCCGTGTCGCTCACCATTACGGCCCAAGTAGGCAAAGACGACAAAATGTTCGGGTCCGTGACGGCGAAGGACATCGCGGAGGGTTTGGCTGAACAAGGCTTCACCGTGGACCGCCGGAAAATTCAATTAGCCCAGCCAATCAAGGAGCTCGGCACGTTCACTGTTCCCGTCAAGCTGCCGCGCGACATCACCGCCAGCGTGACCGTCCATGTGGTCAAAAAACAGGAGCCGGAGACTGCGACGAAGGAGAAGGCGTAAGCCACGGATGTTTCCGGTACGTGTCGCATGACACATGGACCACTGAGATAGTGAGATAGCCAAGAAGGGAGCAGAGGCGCAACATGAATGACGCGGTCGGCTCAATGGACGCCCTCAAAGTAACGGACCTCGATGTCTATGAGGCTATCCGCGCGGAGGAACAGCGCCAGCGCGAGAAGCTTCTGTTGATCGCATCGGAAAATTTCGCCAGCCCGGCGGTGCTGGCGGCCCAGGGCTGCCTCATGACCAACAAATACGCCGAAGGTTATCCCCGCAAGCGGTACTACGGGGGCTGCCAGCACGTGGACACGGTCGAGGAACTGGCGATTCAGCGGGCGAAGCAGATCTTCGGTGCAGAGCACGTCAACGTGCAGCCCCATTCCGGCTCGCAGGCTAACATGGCCGCCTACCTGGCCGTGCTCAAGCCGGGCGATGCGATCCTGGGAATGGACCTGGCGCAGGGTGGCCACCTGACGCACGGGAGCCGCGTCAATTTTTCCGGCATCCTCTTCCGGGCTTTCTCCTATGGCGTCGACCGTGAAACGGAAACCATCGATTACGACGCGGTCCAGCGGATCGCCGAGGAATGTCGTCCACGGATGATCGTAGTGGGGGCCAGCGCGTACGCCCGCACGCTCGATTTTCCCCGCTTCCAGCAGATCGCGCGGTCCGTGGGGGCCTATCTGATGGTGGACATCGCACATATCGCGGGCCTCATCGCAGCGGGATTGCATCCTAACCCCGTTCCCTACGCCGATTTTGTGACGACCACGACCCACAAAACCCTGCGGGGGCCGCGCGGCGGCATCATCATGTGCAAGGCCGAGCACGCCAAGGCCGTGGACAAAATCGTGTTCCCCGGACTGCAAGGCGGACCGCTGATGCACGTCATCGCCGCCAAGGCCGTCGCTCTGAAAGAAGCGCTGTCGCCCGGCTTCAAGCTGTATCAGCGCCAAGTGTTGGCCAATGCACGTGCGCTGGCCCAGGGCCTGATGGACCGGGGCTACCGGATTGTATCGGGGGGCACGGACACGCACCTCATGTTGGTCAACCTGACGAGCAAAGGCCTCACCGGGAAAGAAGCCGAGACCGCGCTGGACGCGGCCGGCATTATCGTCAACAAGAACGCTGTCCCCTACGACGAAAAGCCGCCGGCGGTGGCCAGCGGCATTCGGCTGGGGACACCGATCGTCTCGACCAGAGGGATGCGCGAACGGGAGATGGGTGAGATTGTCTCTCTGATCGACCGAGTGCTGCAACGCCCCCACGACGCGCAGGTACAGATCGAAGTGCGCGCGCAGGCGAAGGCGTTGTGCGACCGATTCCCTATCTTCTATGCCTACGAATCGTCCTCCGTGTAAGAAGGTTGCCGGCTGTGAAATGCCCGTTCTGCGACGAGCTCGAAGATAGGGTCGTCGACTCGCGGATGGCGAAAGAAGGCGAGGTCATCCGCCGCCGCCGCGAATGTCTCTCCTGCAAACGCCGCTACACCACGTACGAGCGCGTCGAGGAGAGCCTGCCCCTCGTTGTCAAGAAGGATGGGCGCCGGGAGCCGTTCGACCGATCAAAGATCTTGGCGGGTTTGAAGAAGGCCTGCGAAAAGCGTCCGATCAGCACGGCGACCATCGAAGCGGTCACAGACCGGATCGAAAAACGCATTCAAGAGATGGGCGAGAGCGAGATCCCGAGCCGGGTCATCGGCGAAGAGGTCATGAAGGAGCTGCATCAACTCGACCAGGTCGCCTACGTCCGTTTCGCGTCGGTGTATCGGGAGTTCAAGGACATCGACCAGTTCATGGACGAGCTGAAAGCGCTGGCCCAACAGCGGCGAGACAAGTAGCCCGGCGCTCTATCTCGTTCCGGCACACCCTTGCTCCACTTTCACGACATTGGTAGCCGTCAGGAGTGAATCCCGCTCTAGCGGGGCAATAGCCCGCGCGCGGGATGGAGTGGGGCGCCCGGTTGACAACCGGCGCTGCCGACGCGTCAACATGCCAACTGTGCCTGCCAAACGATCGCGGACGAAACCGATCCGGGTTCCGAAACGGCGCCCCCCCGGCGCGACGCATGTCGCCATCATCGGCGCCGGGCGCGGCGGCACTGCGTTGATGGAGATCCTCGCGACGGACCCGCTGGTGCGAATCGTGGGGGTCGCCGAGATCGATCCCCGCGCCCCCGGCCTCAGCCTGGCCAAACGGTTGCGGATCCCGATTACCCGCAATTACCGTGACTTGCTCGATATGGAGCGGGTCGATCTCATCATCGACGTCACGGGCAATCCGGAGGTCGAGCGGACGTTGCAGGAGTTTCACCGCATGGGGGTGACCGTTATCGGCGGCGCCAGCGCTAAGTTCATGTGGCAGCTCATCGAGGCCCGGATCCGGGCGACGGCCGAAATCGAAAAGACCCTCGCGAAGTATCAAGCCCTTTACCGGCTCTATGTGAAAGAGGCCGGGTCGGCAGTGACGGAGGAGCGTACCCGTATCGCCTGCGAAATTCATGACGGCCTCGTCCAGAGCCTAGCCGGCGTGAACTTCAAACTCGACCTATGCCAGGAACTCCTGCGCAAGGACCCCAAGGCCTGCCAGGCGACGCTGCGCGAGACCAAGGCCCAGCTCAAGCTCGCCATTCAGGAGGCCCGCCAGGTGATCTTTAATCTGCGCCCAGTGCACTACGACAAGATGGAGCTGATTCCGGCGCTGACGAACTACCTGAAGTCGTACGAAACGCAGTACCATATCAAAACCGAGTTCTCGTTCAGCGGGGATGAAAATCTCCTTTTCCCGCGGACCAAAATCTTTCTGTTCCGGATTGTGCAGGAAGCCTTGAGCAACGTGC
Source organism: Nitrospira calida (assembly GCF_976986435.1). Taxonomy (NCBI): domain Bacteria; kingdom Pseudomonadati; phylum Nitrospirota; class Nitrospiria; order Nitrospirales; family Nitrospiraceae; genus Nitrospira; species Nitrospira calida. The sequence goes on along the minus strand of NZ_OZ335950.1, from coordinate 100,055 downwards.
AAAAGCACGCCCAGGCTGGCCGTGTCCAGGTTCGACTCGACATCGGGCTTGACCTGTTGACCGTGACGATCGTAGACGACGGGATCGGTTTCGACATGGACGCCGTGGCACACGATCCCGAGAAGTGGGACCATTTCGGCATCCGCGGCATTGTGGAGCGGGCTCGGCTGGTCGGTGGTGAAGCCCAAATCGACTCGAAGAAAGGACGGGGGACACAGGTGATGGTGCGCGTCCCCCTCGTCAAGAAGGAGGCGGGCCGGCATGGAAAAAATTAAGGTGTTGATCGCAGACGACCATCGCGTGGTGCGGGAAGGGCTTGCCGCCATCCTCAAGACGAAGGAGGACATTCAGGTCGTCGGGGAAGCTCAGGACGGGCTCGAGGCGATCGAAAAAGCCCGGGCTTTGCTTCCTGACGTGATTCTGATGGACGTCAGCATGCCCCGGATGGGCGGCGTGGAGGCTACCAGACAGATTAAGCGCGAGTTTCCTCACATCGGGATCGTCGCGTTAACCATGTATGAAGAACAGCAGTACATCTTCGACCTGGTTCGTGCGGGTGCGACCGGCTATCTCCTAAAAGACTCCGATTCGTCCCAGATCGTGGCGGCGATCCGCGCTATCTATCGCGGCGAGTCGCTGATTCACCCGTCGGTCGCCAGCAAGATCCTCGCGGAATTCTCCTTGATGGCGCAGAAGAAGGGAAAAAAGCCGTCCTGGGTGGAACACGATTTAACGGAACGGGAGATCACCGTGCTGCGGCTGGTCGCAGATGGGAAAACCAATAAAGAAATCGCCAATACCCTGGACCTGAGCGAGAAAACGGTCAAGAATCACGTGCGGAACATCTTTCACAAGCTCCAAGTCTACGACCGGACGCAAGCGGCGATTCTGGCGATCCGGAAGGGCCTCATCGAACTGGAACCGCGGCCTGAGGTTCGAACGTCCTCAAGCCCCGTGAAAAAGCCACACGTGTGAGTTTTTTGCAACATGCCCGTTTTTCCTTCTAGAACGAATCTCCAACATAATTTCATAGTGTTACAGTGTTCGCGAGGGTGGAAGACGATGGCATGTGCGTTGCTAGGCCTATCCCCGGTCTCGCTAAGGTTTGTTGATGCGTTCTCAGCACACGATCGCGGACACAGTTTCCTGTTCAGGAGTCGGCCTGCACACCGGTCAGCCTGTCACGCTTACTCTGCGCCCGGCACCGCCAGATACGGGAATCGTTTTTCTTATTTCGAACGGGTCATCCTATACTGCGCTCGGCGCTTCGGTCGAAAACCTAACCTCCACCGAACTCTGTACCGCGATCAGCGGCCAGGGTTCCGAGGTCAAGACTATCGAGCACATCCTGGCCGCACTGGCCGGCCTGGAAGTCGACAACGTCTATATTGAACTGGATGCCGGAGAAGTACCGGTGATGGACGGCAGCGCCGGACCTTTCGTACAAATGGTCCGGGCAGCAGGGATTATCCCCCAGCACCGCCCGCAGCCGTTTCTTAAGATCACCCAGCCAATCGAGGTTGTCGACGGATCGAAGCGGATCAGAATCGAGCCTAGCGCGACGCCGCGGATCACGTACTCCATTCAGTACAGCCATCCGCTGATTCAGACCCAAAGTTATAGTTACGACCACTCCGTCTTGGCGTTCGAACGGGACATCGCCGGAGCCAGGACCTTCGGCTTTCTGCATGAAGTCGAAGCGCTATGGTCGAGGGGCCTCGCAAAAGGCGGTTCACTCGACAACACGATCGTCTTAACCCACGACGGAATCCTGAACACGTCGGGGCTCCGCTACCAGGATGAGTTCGTTCGGCACAAGGTGCTTGATTTGATCGGAGACATCGCCTTGCTGGGCGTGCCGTTCATCGGCCACTTGATCGCCGAACGGTCCGGTCATGCCCTCCACACCAAACTCGTGGAACACATTCTTCGGCAGCCTGACAAGTGGGTGCTCCTGAACCTGCACGAGAGCGACGCCTCCGCTTCCCGTCCTGTCGCCAATGTCACCCGGCCGGCCTATGGTCTGGCTGTGCACGCGTCACCCATTCAATAAGTTCTGCAACAGAGCCTGTCCCTTTTGTCTGCCCTCCATAAAGAAGAAGATAGGGAGCAGCAAACGGCGAATAGCCACGCTTCACCTTCCCAGCCCTTTCCCATCGAGGAAGCGAGCTGAGTTTCCTGACTGCCCATTGCTCTTCGGAATGCATGGGTGACAGGGAGGGAAATGAACGCCGGAGGCAAGTGGCCTTGCCCCCGGCGTTGAACCGAGGCGGGGTTACTTCTTCTTCTTCTTCGCTGCCTTCTTCGTCGCCAAGACTCTCACCTCCCTTCGCGATTAGAAACACGACCCCGCGACATCAGCTTAGACGGCTTCAGTCAGAGGGATTTCCAGCGCCTCAAATGTGTTGGGGCCCACTTTTCTGAACCGCTTATCGCGCTTCAACGAGGTCGCGACTGACGTCAGCGGCGTTTTCCCTTTAATTTGCAATCCACCCTCGACCAACCGTTGTAACAATTCCTTGGCGTGCATCGCACGATTAGCTTCGCGGAGAATCTGATAAGCGGCCTCAGGTACGCTCTTCCCGACATACTTGGTACGGCCGAGTAGGATCTCCCGCGATTGATCTGTAACGTCCGTGACTGGGAGCGGACGGGCCCCCTTCTCATCGGTGATGATTTGGCTGGAAAGACTGGCGAGCTTTGCTTTGTCGGCTTCAACCCGGTAGAGAGTCTCGGCAAGCTCGAGATATTTTTGGATTGTGGCAATTTCTTCATCGAGGCGTCGGCGCTTTTTTTCCAATTCCTGGAGGCGGTTGCGATACGCACTGATCCGCTGCTCCAAACCCACTAGAATGTCTGTCAATTCTTCCACCAGCCGCACCTCTCAAAAGCATGCTTGCTTTGTAGCATTGCTTCGTATGTTTGTCAAGCTAAAAATACTATAAGTTTTCAATATACTCATCAATTATTTATTCTGCTCATGAGCTTTGTATGTATTTTTAAGCAAGAAAAGCCTTGTTCTAAAGTCTTCTGCATTCGTCTCATTAAAGTTTTTAAATAGTTACAAGTCAAAACTGGGAAAAATCTTATTTGGAGATGTAAATGTTTGGAAGTATTAGGACTGATTTTCCGTTATCCTCCATCGATCGGCCTTGCCCACATCGACGTTCCCGAAATCTTTTTTGATATGATCCTGATGCAATGAATGATGTCTTGCCTCCTCTTTTCGGTTCCCGGCATGAACGGTTCAAGACCGTTGCTGTAGACGCGGCTCGAAAAGCCGGTGCGATCCTTCAGCAATACGCACGCTCGGGTTTTCAGATCGAATATAAAAGCGTAGTGAACCTGGTCACCGACGCGGACCATCAGGCCGAACAGGCGATCATCGATTGCATCTTGGCAGCCTATCCCTCGCACGGGATCTTCGCCGAGGAGCGCGGGCGACAGCTCGGCACAGATTCTGCGTTTCAATGGATCATCGATCCATTGGACGGCACCACCAATTTCGCGCACGGATACCCGGCCTATTGCGTATCAATCGGCCTGGAATACGAGGGACAGGGGTTGCTAGGAGTGGTGTACGATCCCACCAGAGACGAACTGTTCACGGCCGTGGTTGGGCAGGGCGCGTATCTGAACGGCACTCGTCTACACGTTTCCGACGTTCAGCGGCTTGATCAGGCCCTGCTTGTCACGGGCTTTGCGTATGACATCCGGGACACACCGGCCAACAACTTGGATCATTTCGCTCGATTCGCGCTGCGCGCGCAAGGGCTGCGGCGCACGGGCACGGCCGCGCTTGATCTGTGCTACGTCGCCGCGGGTCGATTCGACGGTTTTTGGGAGTTGAAGCTCCAGCCGTGGGACATGGCGGCCGGGGTGGTGATCCTCCGGGAGGCGGGCGGGCGGGTCTCGAATTTCAAAGGCGGGCCGCTGTCAATCTACGATCAGGGACTGGTGGCCAGTAACGGGCTGATCCACGAAGCCATGCTCGCGGTCCTGGCGTTGGGCTGAAAGCCGTTTCGCACGTGCTGGGCGTTACCTGGTATACAGGAGCCCCTGAAATACGCTAAGATGCGTCCGACCTCATTCGAGAGAGGGAGACCATGTCGGCAACGCACATTCCACCCGGTACACCCGGTCAGCCGGCTCAGAAAGCCCCCGAAGTGTGGGATGTCGAATTGCTCCGCGTGCTCGTGTCTCGCAACGGCAAGCAAGTCAGCGCCGAGTGGGCGATCCATCCCCAACTGAAACACGACCTCCTGCCGCATGAATGGAACGAAGTGAAGGACCTCATGGCCAAAGTCACCACCATCGTAGGCGCTCGATTCTCTCGGGTGTTGGCGGAGGCGGAGCCGGATCCGCCGGGCAACGCCTGATAACCCCCTCGCCCCGGCTCGGAATTCACATCGACAGTTTGTCCGCGACATTCCGCATCTGCACACCGTGCACCAGCGAGGCGCCGCCACGGATGGCGCACGCGACGTGGACGGCCTCGGTCATCTCCTCCACGTTCGAGCCTTTCTCGAGACACGCCTGCGTGTACGCGTCGATACAATAGGGGCACTGCACGGCATGGGCCACGCCGAGCGCGATGAGCGCCTTTTCACGCTCCGTCAACGCCCCTTCCGCAAACACGGCGTTGTAGTAGCTCATGAACTTCTCCCATAGTTCCTTGTTCCCTTTGCCCATGTCGGGGAACTTGCCCAGGTCTTTTGGATGATAATAGGTCTCCATGCGTCACTCCACCCCAATGTGAACGATGACCGTTGCAGAGAGATTCCGACACACCTGAGCCGACAATTCCTCATCCATAATCGTTCCCTTCGCGATCACGCCGGCAGATAGCCGTTCGCCCTGAACCAAGCCAGCGCGTCTCGGATCGCGTGCTCCACGGGACGGCGCGGATAGCCCAATTCGCGGATCGCTTTGGAGCAGTCATACTGCTGCATGTGGGCCAGCACTTCAACAAAGAATCCGGGCACCAGAGCAGGCCGGCGAAAAATCGTACGAAACACTGCGTCGCCGACCTTGGCGCCGACTCGGGCCAGCGCGAACGGAACCGGTACCAGCGGCGGCCGCACACCGGCCACCCGAGCAATTAGGGCGTTGAGCTCTTTTTGCGTGGTGTTCCAATTGCCAAGGATATACCGTTCGCCGACGCGGCCCCGTGCGGCGGCGAGAATCATGCCTTCCGCCACGTCCCGCACATCGATTGCGTTCACAGGACCGTCCACGTACCCCAGCATCATCCGTTTGGCGATCATCAGAATTTGCGTGCCGCTGGTCGGCTTGCTGTCGAACGGGCCAAAAAACGCCGTCGGGTTGATCACTACCGCCGGCACGCCGTCCTTGGCGGCCGCCAGCACGGCATTTTCCATCGCGATCTTCGCCATGAGGTACGGATTGTTCGGATAGGCCGTGGTGAACGCGCAGTCCTCGTCAGCGAGCCGACCGGGCTGCGCGGGGAAACCGATCGTCGTCAAGGTGCTGGTGAAGACGAGCCGTTCAACCGAGGCGCGGTGCACCGCTCGGAGCAGATTGTCCGTTTCGGCGAGCGCCTGTCTCGTCGCGGCCTCGACGGGAATCGTCTGGGACGGATAGTAGCTGGCCGCTTGGTAGACGACGCGCACCCCCTCGCAGGCCCGGATCAGTGATTTCGCGTCGTTCAGGTCGCCGTCGACCCGTTCGACGTCGAGACCGCGCAACATCAGATGTCCGACCGCCTGGCGGCTGGATCGGATGGGCCTGACCAGAACTCGGACCTCATCGCCTCTGGCCAGCAACGCTCGGACGAGGTTCGACCCGAGATGTCCGGTTCCTCCAAGAACCAAAACTTTCATGCTGGCTTCCTCCTGGAAGAGGAAAAGCGGGGCGGGCAGCCGGAGGAGCGCCGCAGGCCCGGACCGTCACAAGAAGGGATGCTCAGGAATCGCTAGGGTCAGGTATCTGCCTTTCTCTTCGTACAAGATGCGCTTCGCCGTCAACTGCGCGAGCTGCGCCGCGATCATGTCGGCCGACTCGTCCGCGTGCGGATCGCGGGCCAGCATGGCGTTGTGAATCTGCTCGGCCGACTTCGGCGCTTCGTTGCAATATTCGATGATGAACGACGCCGGCCACTCGAAGCGCTCGCGGGTCGGCGAGCCGGGATTCCGCCCGTCATACACGGTGATGTACCGCAGCGCCTTGGAATAATACAAAAACGGCTTGTCGTCGGAGGCGTGCCGCCGCTGCCACTCGTGCACCAGATCCACCAGTTCCTGGTAGACATGCGGATCGACCCGCCAGTCTTCCAATTCGTATTCGAAATCGTAGGCGATCTTCATCAAGTCGACCTGCCGCGCGTCGTAGACGTACTCGTAGGCCAACCCCGGTCCGGTGATCCGCACGCCGTACTGGTGGGGCCGCATGAAATACGGACTGAACCGCTCCAACCAGAACTTCCCGACCGCCTCCGGCGGTTGCAGATGGAATAAAGAGGGGATCAGATCGATCTGCCGGCGATAGTCCTCGTCGGTCTCGCCAGGGAAGCCGAGCAGGATGTTCCAGGAGACGACGATCCGGTAGTAATAACTCCACTTGAGGCACAGGATGTTCTGCATCGGGCTCACGCCCTTGTCCATCGCCCGCAATTGGTTCTGGCTCAAGCTCTCCAGACCTGGCTGCATGCACTTTACCCCGCCTGCCGCCAGTGTGCGGATCTGCGGTTTCTGAAGATTGCTCTTAGTCTCGATGAACACGTCCAGGTCGCAGTGTTCCGCCGCGAGCTTCCCGAACAGATCCTCGATGTACTTCATGTCGATGATGTTGTCCACGAGCCGGAAGCGCGTGGTGTCGTAGCGGCTGGAGAGATACTCCAGCTCGCGCAGCACTTGCTCCGGTGACTTCGCCCGAAATTTCATGCTCTGCGCGTTCAGGCCGCAGAAGGTGCAATGATGTTTCTCACCCCACCAGCAGCCGCGCGAGCCCTCGTAGAGCAGAATCCGATCGAGTCCGCGGAACGACTCGGCGCCCAGTTCCGCCAACTGCCGGTAATAATCGTCGTAATCTGGCGGGCCCGTGTGCGCGAAGTCGGTGAAGAGCGACAGGTTGGGCTCGAACCGGACCTGACCGTCTTTGCGATAGGCCACGCCTTTGGGATACGCCTCGTCCTTCCCCTCCAGGATCTGCGTCACCAGCAGCGGGAAAACTTCCTCGCCCTCGCCAACCACCACATAGTCGATCCAGGGGAACGCGCGGAAGTACTCCAGCCCCATGTCGCCGTCATAGTTGGCGCCGCCGAAAACGATTTTGACCTGCGGATACAGATCTTTGATGAGCTTCGCCAGCGAGAGGCTAGCGACGTTCTGATCGAAGGTGGAGGTGAAACCGACGACACGGTACTGCCCCCAATCGATCGCCGTCATGGCCCACGTCAGGAACTGCGGCGCGATCCGGTTGGCCATCTCCTCGAAGTAGGACATCGGCTGTCCGCTCTCGCGCGAGAGCTGTTCGAACACCGGCTTGAACATGCGCGGATACTCCGCGCGTTTTGGATTGTCGCGAAAGAGGAGGTAGGAAAAGAGCCATTCTCCGAACAGCGCTCGCTTCTCACAGATGGATTCGTACAGCGGCACGCCGATCTTGTGGGCGAAACGGACGTTCAAATAATGGCACTCGACGCCGATTCCCTTGGCCTTCAGCAGGGCTGTGAGCGTGCCCAGTTGAATGGACGGATACTTCGAGTAGCTGAAAGGCATGTTGACGAGCGCCACCGGCGCCTTGTCGCTCATCGTCGCTCCCCTTCGGGCAGCCCGCCCGGCGCGGGCGTTAGGCGGCCGTCGCACGGAACGGTTCGAACTCCCGATCCGCCTTGGCGGCCAGGTAGAAGTCGCTTTCGGTCAAGCCGTTGATCTTGTGGGTCCAGATCTCGACCTTGCATTTGCCCCACGCAAGGTACAAGTCCGGATGGTGGCCCTCCGCTTCCGCCACCGCGCCAACCCTGTTGACGAAGTCCAACGCCTGCTTGAAATCCTTGAACGTATAGAGCCGCTCCAGATGACCGTCCTTGTTGACCTGCCAGCCGCGTCCGAGTTCTTTCAGCAACTCTTGGACGCGGGCCTCGGGTAGCGGCGGCACGCCGCCGCGGCAAGGGACGCACTTGTTATCCGCAAGACCCATACGGTTCCTCCTTCACGCCGGTCACGGAACCAGCAGAACGCTCCAGAATCGCCATTTTAATGGCGCTCAAACAGTCCCTGCAACCGGCCTCCCTTACTCGTTGTCATCCGGCACGCCGCCCGCCTTCGCCAGATCCTCGACGTCGATCTTGTCCGGGTTGAACTTGGCCGCGGCCTTCACCATGCGATCGAGCGCCTCATCGAAACTCAGCGGAGCGGCGCCCTTGGGCCGAAAGCGGAGCGGGTTCACCCGCGCGACAACGAAGCTTTTGAGATACGGGCTGGTCAATCCCTTGGCCTTCAGCGCTTCGACCTGCTTGAGGATCTGATCATCCAGCGCAAGCACGACCTTCGCCCGCCGCCCCCGAACCTCTAGCGCTTCGCGTAACGGTCGTTTGAGAAACTCATCCACGCGCTTCAGCACGGGATGGTAGGCGCCGCCGCTGAAACGGGGCCGCTCCTCATAGCAGAGTCCCAGGGTAATCAACGCCGGTTCCTCGAATTCCAAGGCGTAGGTCTTTTCCGTCACGTCGTCCAGACGAGCCAACTCTCGGTACATGCGGATCACTTCGAGGGCTTTCTCCCGCAGATTGTGGGCTTTCTCCGTGTTCAGGGCGAGGATCTGATAGGCCGCCGACGCTTCCGGCACCACGATCGCTGTGATGCTTTTCGCTCCCAGCATCCGCATCGCGGAAAGCCGATGGTGTCCGTTCGGCGTCCAGTATTTGGCGCGGCCCTCCGGTTCTTGGTCTCCCTCTAGCGCCGTACCACCCACCCCAGGCGCGCGGACCACCACGATCGGATCAAGGAACCGCCCGATCTGTCCGATCACAGCTTCCAGTTTTCGCACGTGACTGTCGGAGAGATTGCGCTGATACGGCGTCGGCTCGACCATGTCGATGGGCAACGCTGCGAAGACCAGCCACTTCCCGCCATACGGTTCGCGGTAGACCGACAGGACCTTTCCCCCGTGGCTTTCAATCGTTCGGTGCAGATCCGCCACCTCCGCAGGCGGCGCGGCGGCCAGCAGTTCCCTCGGGGCCAGACCCGTGGACGCGCCAGCGGGTTTGCGGCGGCGTCGCACGGTTCCGGGCGCTTTCGTGGCTTTGGGCTTTCTTTCCGCCATCTGAGTATGCGGAGGATATGGTAGGCCACCCTCGGAGGAAAAGGAAAGCCCCCTCTTCCCCTACGCCGAAAGCGCGAGTACCAGGGGCAAACAGCTTTAGGCTATTTGCTGCTAACTATTCGCGATTTTCACCCTGGGGGATGAACCAACGGCTTACAAAGCTACAGAGGATTGATGACCTTTTATTGGAGAATCGACGACAGGTCTCAAAACAACATGGGCTACCTTCCGGAAGGTAGCCCATGCCTGGCGCTTAGGACGCCGAGTAAACTATGGTACTTATTTCGGGTAGACCCGCGCGATTAGGGAGCTGCTGAGGCTTCTGGTCGGGGGAGAACCGGTAACTCCCAGGCGCTTGTGTTCCTCATGCTCGCCGCGGGTTCTCCGACTTTGTAGGGCTGTAGTCCGGATGGTCTGTGGTGCCGCGAGGCACAGCCGTTGAAGAACCGGCTAGCATGACCGGGCAGAAGCCCGCCCTTGACTCGGCGGGCCCTCCTGGCCAGGTGGAGTACGATCGTCCATCAGTCCACCTCCTCCCCTTTTGGGAGTCAACCGGGAGTCTTGTTGACAGCCGCGCGGTCTGTCCGACTCCCTTCTATCCCCCATCTGGTCGCTCATTCGGCCGGCTGCAGCACTCTATCTACTCCTCTCGGAGCAACGTGTCAATGGGGCGTGAAGGAGCGTCTGGAGCGGTAGAGCAGGCGTTGGCGCTCGCTGATAAAACGAGCCTGCTCTTTCTACCTGCCACCTTTTAGGTCATCACGACGGCGTTTACCGCAGAGCTCGAAAATCGAGCAGAGGTTCGGCCCTGGACGATCGTAGACCTGGTCGCGGGGATAAGGTCGAGGCCCCCCAATCTGATCGGCCGCGTATACTCGGCTACTTCGACAAAGATCGTGGCCGGCCTCGCTCATCTACAAAAAAAGGACCGGTGCCGGAAGCCCAGGCTTGGGAGGCCACAGGCTACGCCTCGTGGCGACGAAAGGCGGCTTCTCCGTTTCCGCTGCGCCTCCCAGACGCCGTTCAACCTAGTGCTGGAAGCCAGGGTCTTGATCGCGGTTCCATTCTTCAGGCTGCAATCCGGCTCGATTCGACCTTGACGTCGCTGATACTGGTGGTCTGACCGGGCCGCAATTCCTGCAGAGCGGGAATTTTGTCCGACTTGACCCCGACATCCAGCAGGTAGCGTCGCATCCCGTCGTAGCTCGAAAAGCTGCGCGACCGCTTGGGAGCCTTGCCTTCTTCCTTCGGCTCGAAGCTCACGTCAAACCGCCCATCCTCGCGCTTCTTGAGGGTGAATTTCCCTTCAATTTCCATAACCTCACCTCCTGGCCAATGTGTCACTTCAGTAACGCGCGGGATCGAGAATTTCAAGAGGCCTGGAGCCGCCAAGCCGACTGGTTCTTTCATGCACGGACACGGCCGTTGTGCCAGGGCAACTTTGTGCACGGTCCGCTTCACCTCAGTGCGACCCTGTCGCTTTTTCAGCGGCCTTGCCTTATCCTTCTGCCTATCGGAGCGTTGGGGTGACCATCCAACTTACGACCAATTGCGCTCCGCCAGACCTCTGGGGCTGTACCTCCGTGGCAGCCGTATAAAGCGAGCAGTCACCGGCGACCACGGAGCTGGCCCCGAACGTCGGCTCCTCAAGAGAAGGGCATGCCGGACCTCACGAAGGAAACGGACGCGCGAATCCTGATCAACGACCTGCTACGGCAAGCGGGATGGGAGCCGTCTGACAAGGCGATGGTACTGACCGAGGTGATGGCCGGTATGCCGGGCGGCGCAAGCGCCGGAGCCGAAGTGGGCGGGCTCAGTGGGGGGCCTCGCTCACAGGTAGAGGGAGTGAACCGAAGGCTGGGCGCGCGCGAACTACGTGCTGCTTAGCCAGAACGGCCGGCCCCTCGCCATCATCGAAGCGAAACGCTTGGCCATCGAACCCTACGCCGCCAAGCACCAGGCGCCCCCCTATGCCAAGAGCCTCGGCGCGCCGTTCATCTTCCTCACCAACGGTGAGCTCATCTACTTCTGGGACTACACCAACGACGATGCGCGCATCGTCAACTCGTTTTATTCCCGGCGCGATCTCGAACGGCTGGCTCACCTCAGGGAGACCAAACGGCCGCTGGCGACGATCGCGATCCCTGAGTTCTCTACCTGCGACAAGGGGAACAACGGCGGGTGCGCCTCTATCAGCGGGAGTGTATGCAGGCGCTGGACCAGGCCGTCGAATTGGACAAGCGACGGTTTCTCATCGAGCTGCCCACCGGCACCGGCAAGACGGACCTGATCTGCTTGTACCTCCAACGGCTCATCAAAGCCGGGCGGGCGGAGCGCATTCTCTTCCTCGTGGATCGAGACCAACTGGCGAAACAGGCCATCGAAGCGCTGCAAGACATTCTCAGTCAATACGGGAGCTACTGGCTCAAGCCCGGTGCCGTGCGGCAGGAGAAACAGATCACCGTGTGCCTCCTGCAAACCATGATCGGCCGGTATCAGGAGTTCACCAGCGGCTATTTCGACGTCGTCATCGCCGACGAATGCCACCGGTCCATCTGTGGAGCCTGGCAGACCGCGCTGACCCACTTCGACGCCCTGCACATCGACCTCACCGCGACCCCGTCTGCCTACATCGAGCGGAACACCTTCCAGTTTTATCACCGTACGGAGAGCCAACCGGATTTTGCCTACTCGATCCAGCAAGCCTTTCGCGAAGAGTATCTTGTCCCCTACAAGTTCTCGACCGGTATCACGGTCTTCTTGGCCGAAGGCACCGACGTGGAGGAGGAGCGTTATGATCCGTCGAGTTCGAGCGCACATGGACCAACGAGGACACGAATCGCAAGATGTTGCGGGAGTTCGATCGGCTGGCCTGGGAGCACTATCGGGAGTTGGCGCCCGGGTAGCAGATCGGTTCAGGCAAGGCTATCGTCTTCGCGATCACCAAGCACCACGCAGCCAGGCTCGCCTATTACCTGAACGAACTGCATCCCGAATACAAAGGCCGTTACGCCGAAGTCGTTACGAGCGATGTGCCGAACGCCGACGATCTCATCCGCAAGTTCAAGGGCGAGGATCTCCCGCAGATCGCGGTGAGCGTCGGTATGCTCGACACAGGATTCGACTGCCGGGAAGTCCTCCACCTGGTCATGTGCCGCCGGGTGCGGAGCCCGATCCTGTACCAGCAAATGCGCGGCCGGGGCACGCGGACCGCTCCGCATATCGGGAAACGGGGCTTTGTCATCTACGATTTCTTCGGTAACCACGAGTATTTCAACGATAGCGAAGCCGAGGTGTTTGTCAGCACCGGCGGCGGCCGAGCACCAAGTGGCGAACCGACGCCCCCGAGGCCGGGGCGCGACCTGATCGAGTTGGGCTTGGAGGACGAATGGCTCCAGGCGGTGAGCTACGTGGAAGTCGGGCCAGAGGGCGAGCGGGTGGATAAACGCGATTACGTGACGAATTGGGAACGGACCATCCGCTCTGCCGGTTCCAACGATCCTGCGCTCCAGAAGATTCGGTCCGGGCAAGCCCTCACGGCTGAGGAGGAAGAGGCGCTGGCTGCGCGGCTGAACAATCCCAAGTCTTCTTTCAACGAAGACAACCTGCGGAGGGCCTACCGACAGCTTGGCGAGAACCTTGTGGATTTTGTCAAGCACGCGTTGAGCATGGTGAAGGTGAAGGGCCACGAGGAGGAGGTCACGGAGAATTTCCAAGCCTGGTTGGTCTCGAAATCGCTGACGCCGCAGCAGGCCCAATACCTGTCCTTGCTCAAGAATCGGGGAATCGGCGGCGGCAAGCTCGAGTTGGATGACCTCTTTAAGCCGCCACTGTCTGTCCTCAACGCGGCCGGCCTGGGTGTCGAACTGTTCGGCGAGCAAGGCCTCAAGGAAGTCATCTCGGACCTGAATGCTTGTGTCTTCACAAGAAAGAGTGCGCAGGAGGCGCCGGCCATGAAAATTCGAGCCAATTTCGTCAAGGACGGACAATGGTGGGTGGCGTGGACCGAGGATGTCCCAGGGGCCTTAACCCAGGGCAAGACATTGAAAGAAGCCAGGGAGAACCTGGCTGACGCCGTCCATCTGATGCAAGAGCCGATGGACTTGTCGAAGTTGCCGAAGCGTCAAGTGGTTGTCGAAGAGATTGAGGTCTGAGTGAAGCGGCGTGAGCTGATCCGCCATCTGGAACGGTTCGGCTGTACCCTGCTCCGCGAGGGCGCAAGACATAGCCGCTACGTCAATCTCGCCGATCCGAGCCGGTCGGCCACGGTCCCGCGGCACACGGAAATCGCGGACCTGCTTGCCAGAAGGATTTGCCGCCAGCTCGGGTCCCGGATCAAAATGAATCAGGACCTCCGCCGAAAGCTCGATCGCATCACCGACATCCTCTGGGCCGGTGGTGTCACCAACCCCGTCACCTACATCGAACCGATCTCCTACCTCATTTACCTCAAGCTGCTGGACGAAGAGGAAGCCGAACGCGAATTGCGCGCCCGGCTCACCGGCGGCAAAGGCAACGGCAATGGGCGGCTGCTCTTCCCCAAGCAGGCCGAGCGCTACCGGTGGTCCAAGTGGCGGTTCAAAAGCGGGACCGACCTGCGCGACTTCCTTCGCAACGAAGTCTTTCCCTACATGGCCTCGCTCGTCAAAGAAGAGCCGCAGATCGCCGAGTACTTCCGCGACGCCGTCCTGGAGATCACGGACCCCAACGTCCTTAAGCAAGTGGTGGACGAACTGGACGGGCTCGACTTCCGCAAACTCGGCACCGACGTCAAGGGCGACATCTTCGAGTATCTCCTCACGCACCTCGGCCAGTCGGCGCTCAACGGCCAGTTCCGGACCCCCGCCAGATTCGGACCATGATGGTGGAGATGGTGGACCCGGACCTCGGTGACACCATCTTCGATCCGGCCGCCGGCACCGGCGGCTTTCTCATTGATGCCGTCGAGTACATCCCGGCGAAGTACTCCGCCGAGCCGCAACGAGTGCCCATCTACGGCGAAGAATGGCTAGAGAAGGCGAGCGACGAGCAAAACGGCTGCCGACCGTCCAATGGTACCGGAAGGGACCCGGCGAGAAGATTCCCGATTGGGAGCTGCTCGAACGGGCGATCTATGGCTTCGACGTGAGCCGCCAGATGATGCGGATCGCCATGATGAACCTGGTGCTTCGCGGCATCCGCAAGGCGCAGGTCAAGCGGGCCAACTCGCTCTCCGAGATAGGCGGGTTGACCGAGGACGACCTGCGTCGCCGCTACAAGGTCATCCTGTCCAATCCGCCCTTCTCCGGCATCCTGCCCCAGGATTCGATCCGCAAGGACCTGCCGACCAATTCAAAAAAGAGCGAGCTGCTCTTCCTGGGCGTCATGATGCAGGCCCTGGCGCCCGGCGGCCGCTGCGCCGTCGTCGTGCCGGAAGGACTGCTCTTCGGCTCCACAAAGGCGCATGTGGAACTTCGGCGCAAGCTCATCGAGGACTTTGAGTTGCTCGCCGTGGTCTCCCTCCCGGCGGGTGTGTTCAAGCCCTACGCCGGCGTCAAGACCGGCGTCCTCGTCTTCCGCCGCCCGGTGTCTGTACCCTCTCCCCACCGTGGGAGAGGGAAGGGCGAGGGGGCTTCGTCTTCCGGAACCCATAAAGTCTGGTTCTACAACGTGCGAGCGGACGGCTATGATCCGGACAAGATCGTGGGCGGCGGCCGGCCGGAAACACCGGACCGCAACGACATTCCAGACCTGCTCCAGCAATGGACGGCGTACAAGAAGTCCGGCTTCAAAGATCCGCCGGGCGTGGAAGGGGGCATGCTTTTGAGCCGGGGACCCCGGAGCCGCGCTGCTGGTGGGCCACGCTGACCACGATTGCGGAGAACGACTACAACTTGGCCGCCGGCCGCTACAAGCCGCAGATCGCGGAGAAGCCGCCGGAGGAAGACCCGGCGCAGTTGATTCGGGAAGTCCTCGCGATCGAGCGCGAGATCACGGCAGGGCTGGAAAAGCTGCTCAAGGATGTGGAGTCAGCGGGATGAAGTGGGTTCTACCCCGTTTCCACGGACAGGTGAGTTACGAGTTTCGCTTCCCGTTGCTGCATCTCGAGTCGCCGGCGCTGCCGGGGATTGTGCCAGCGCTCGATGTAATCAAAGATATCCGCCCGGGCTTCGGCGCGCGTCCGAGACTGGCGCCGATTCACCCGCTCGCGTTTGAGCCGCCCGAAGAAGCTCTCCGCCGCCGCGTTATCGGCGCAGCTTCCCACCGCACTCATGCTGCATGGCACCTGATGGGCCGCCAGGAACTGTTGATATTCCTCCGAGGTAAACTGACAGCCCCGATCCGAATGGAGAATGACGGGCGTCCGGGCGGGCCGCTGCCAGAGCGCCCTCAGCACGGCCTGGACCCCCAACTGGCGATCCTGCCGCGGACTCATCGACCAGCCCACAACCACTCCGGAATACAAATCCAGCACCACACAGCAGTACAACCAGTGTTCGGCCGTGCGAATGTAGGTGATGTCGGTCACCCATTTGGTGTTGGGCGCGGTGGCGGGGAAGTCCCGCGCCAGATGATTGCGGGTGCCGGGTGGAGGTGTCCCTGACGGCTTGGTCCGCCAGCGCCGCCGTTGCGGGACCCCGCGCAAGCCCGCGCGGCGCATCAGACAGGCCACCCGGTGTCGGCCACAGCGCTCGCCGGCATAGCGCAGATCCTCCCAGATCCGCGGGCTCCCGACGACGCCGTCGTGGTCGGCATGGACCGGCTGAATGCGCGCCAACAACCGGGCATTCTCTTGCGCGCGGGCGCTCGGCCCCCGCGTCGCCCCCCATAATACCCGCTCGGCGACACCCGCAAACACCGACACAGCAACCGGATGGGAAAGGCCTCGCGGCAGCGGTGGATCATCCGGGACTTCATCGCGACGCTCTCGCGAAGAACGCTGCCGCTTCGCGCAAAAAATCCCGCTCCTTCGCCACCCGGGCCAACTCCCGCCGCACCTGGCTCAGTTCCTCATCCCAGGCGCGGCCGGGACCTCGAAAGGCGTGGCCCGGCGCCTGCCGCACCTCGCGTCGCCACCGCCCCAACAGAGCCGCCCCAATCCCCAGGTCGACGGCAATTTGCCTCACCGTGCCCCCTGGCGCCTCCAGCAGCGCCACCGCTTCTCGTGTGTACTCCGCTGAAAACCTTTGCCTCTGTGCCATGACACCCCTCCTGGCCCAGTATGGACCTTAACACGGTGTCCGTAAAAGCGGGGCAGAACCCCTTTATTTACAGTCCGCAGTATAGACCAACAGATCAACGAGCGAAGACGTATTCCTCTGCCTACAAGAAAATCCTCCAAGCTCACTCCTAAGTTTTTATCGATGTGATTATCCTCTCTGAGTTTGTCAATGTCCTTGCCCGGCTCGCCTATAACAGCCTCCCAGTCAAGGCAAGGCCGGATTTTAAGCTATACCGCAAGAGTTCCTCCTTCAAATCAGTCGTTAAGAGCATCGCTGATTCGTGCCGACGTGTTTTTCAGGTCTCGACGAGAATAGAGAGCGGGTTCGCATCGCTGGATGTCGTAGCGTTGCTTGACCGCTACGAGGCTGGAAGGTGTGACATTAATGATTTGATGCTAACTGAACTCTGCAAGGGCCAAGGGTTGACTCTCGTGACCGACGATGCCGATTTTCGTGGGAGCGGTTTGAGAATCCTAACCGCGAACGCGTGCTCGTTGCGCTAGCGGGCGCACCGTCCGGCGAGCCGGGCGAGAGGATCACGCGAGACGAGTCAAAAAAGCACGGGAAGAATTAGAACACCCTTCATAAGGATAGGAAAAGAAAAGGGGGCGAAAGGGGTCGGGAGCCTTTTTCTGGGCGCAAACGACGTGAGAGCCCCAGATAAGACTCCTGATAATCATCTCGAAGGCTCCTCATGTGGCGTATAACGTCACGATGTCTGCGCATGATGCGCACACTGCACCAGCACAAGAATGGTGTCAGGCATGAGTTATTGACTTAACGCGCAGGGCATGGGGCTAGGCCGACGGAGTGTCTGATGAATGGAGCAACACGGGGCGCGAGGAGGAATATATCCGTGAAGGGCTCTTGTCAACTGCAGCGCACCGTTACGTCGAACGCTTCAGGTGTTGGAGGAAGGTCGTCACGGTGACGATCTCGACCGATTCGACGTGCCGCAGGTCGAGCAGGTCGGCGTCTCCACTGACTAGCCACCGGACGCCTGCGACCAGCGCGCAGGCGACAAATTTAGCGTCGTCCGGATCTCGAAGGAGCGAGACCGGGGACGGGTTTGCTGGCACGGTCTCGATGAAGGGGAGCACCTCCTCTTCAAGGAGCCCGCGGATCTCGGCTGCACGGAGGCGAAACTTCGGATAAGCGAAGACGCGCAGGTACTCATCCAGGATGGCCGCTGAGACGACTGGGCAAAGGCGGCCGGCTTGCCAGGCCGGAACCAATCGTGAGGGAGTACTGGTGAAAAGCAGGGTGGAGACGAGAACATTCGGAGGGGCCCAAAAGGTACCGGGAGTCTTTAAAAGCGCCGCATGGAAACAGGTCTCTTGCTACCGTTCATCGGCCTCGCCGGCTGTTTCCACCTGGGCGAACTCGATAACGACTTCGTCCTCGGTGTAGCGATACAAGAGCCTTAAGAACCGCGGGACCGGGAGGCGGTAGGGCTGGGACCTGACGAGATACCGGGGCGGGGTAAAACCTGGGACACGGTAGCCTATCTCGGGCTGTCGCGCTAGGCGCCATTCAAGCGCTCGAACGACGTTCCGCAGCAATGGATCTTTCTGTTCTTCCTGCTCAAGGTACTCCTTCGCTGCCGGTTCAATGACGACGGTTCTGGCAACAGCCATCGGCTAGGCCGTCTTGCTTGAGACTCGTTTGGCCCATTTCACATCCTCGTCGGTTACTTCTCCAAGCTCCGAGGCCAGCGCTGCATACAGCGGGATCTCTTCTCCGATTTCGGCCAATTTCCAGATCGCGTCATGGGAGGCCAAGCTGATGGACGCCGCGGTATGCTTATGACACACCACGTCGATCACCGAGTCGATCAAGCTGATCTCGTCTGGCGTGAACATGGAAATATCCGGCTTCCTCAGCGCGACATACTCCTTCTTTACCTTCCCGAAATACTCGACTTCCCGTACCGCAAGCGCCGCCTCAGCTTTAAGTTCGTCGATAATGCCGAGAATGTGTCGAGGAACCGGGCCGAATTGCTGTTTCGTGTATGTCTCGCCGGTGATCGATGCGCCGGCTGTCGCATAGGCGATCACATCCGAATACCAGAGAATCTTGTTCAGCTTCGTCGCTCCTAAGACCGAGGGGTCGTGACACTGAAAGCAGATGTAATGGACCAGCGCCTTCAGCTTGTTTCGATCGAGTGGCTGTTTCACATTCTCTGGGATCACACGCCCCATACCTTCCCTCCCCCGCCGGGGTAATGAGAAACGAGCGAGCAATCATTCGGAAAAATCACAAGACTACGGATAAGAAGTCCTGAGGCACTAATCCAAGCAGGTGCATTATAGGGGTAGCCAAGAGAGACTGGCAAGGATTCAGATGAAGGGGAAAGGCTGCGCCAGTCGATGGAACTGGCGCAGCCTCTTTGTTTGGTGGTGGGGCGGCAGCCTGCGCCAAACGCCGTTGAAAAGACATGTTACCGGCGTCCCGGCAAGTTGATAAGTCCTGCGGGCTACTGCGAAAAGTGGGGGGTTGACAGGCTGTGATCGTCAGATGGTCGAGCGGTTCTTCTCGTAGATTGGTCACCGATTAGGCCGTTCAACCGCGTCTGTTTTCGGATGCCGGTTCGACTCCCATATCGGAATCGAACCCGCGTCCGTCAGATCGCCACCTTCCACTCTCGCAGCAGGCCGACCGTCTGCGTGAGGCCTTGCTTGAGCAGGGTGTCGAGGTACTCATCGGCCGTCTTCGGCGGGTTCTTCAGCGACCGGCGATGGTTGGCGGCTGCCTCACATACCTGCGCCGGGTGCAGGTCGAGCAGGTCGAAGATGAAGTCGTCGGGGTGCTGGGCGGCCAGGTTGTAGCGCTTGAGCTGTTCAGCCGGGAAGTCCTTCAGGTTGAACGTCACGATCAAGCTGGCGCCGCTGTGAATGGCGGCGGCCACCACATGGCGGTCGTCCGGGTCCGGCAGTTCGACGGACGGGATCAGATGCTCGAAGCCGGCGACGAGGCAGTCCCGCACGTGGGCGTTCATCAATGAGCGTGTGCGCTCCAGGTCTTCCGGCTTGAGGTCCGGTCGCTGCGCCAGGACGTTGCGTATCCACTCATCGTGGATCATGTCCGACCAACGTGCCCGGAACAGGTCCGTCAGAGCCAAGCGCATCAGGAAGTCGCGCAGCGGTGCCGGGTAGAGCACGCACGCGTCGTAGACGACGGTGAAGTGCGAGCTCATTCATTCGTATCCCATCTTGAGCGCCTGCGCCTGCTCGGCCAAGGCGTCGAGAGCCTTGTCGCGCGCGGTGTCGATCCGCTCCTTGTAGGCGATGACGTCCTGGTAGCGGACCCGGCGGTGCGTGCCGACCTTGTGGAACGGGATCTCGCCGCGCTCCAGCAACTGCACCAGGAACGGGCGCGAGACGTTGAGCACGTCCGCCGCCTCCTGCGTCGTGAGCTCGGCATGGATCGGGATGATGCTGACTGCGTTGCCCTCGCCGATCTCGGTCAGGACATCGACCAGCAGGCGAAGCGCAGACACCGGGACGCGAACCGGGTGGGCGGCGCCCTTGTCGTCGAAGATCTCGATCTGCTGCGTCTCGGCACGGGTCTGCAGATAGGCGGACAGGGCCCGGCCGCTCTCCCGGGCGAGAGCGACCTCCTCTGCCGTGGGCAGCGGATGGGCGGGTGAGAGGGTAGTCATGGCAACCTCCTGGAAACATGGATTTGTGTCATGGGAGGAAGTATAACCGAAATAAACGAAAAGTCGAAATATCCGAAACGATGCTCGGGCGGCGTTGGGCGACCGCCATCTGCCAATCCGCACCCATTCACACCCATTGCGCGGACCACTACGCCCGGCGACTTGGCTCCCCGACCGAACAGCGCCTTCATGGACACCTGCCAACTCGTTCGGAAGGAGACCAAGATGGAGGTCGTTCATCTCAACCAGAGACAACTGGCCACCCGCTGGGGTGTCAGCGAGGCGACTCTGGAGCGCTGGCGCAGCGAGGGGATCGGGCCCAAGTTCCTGAAGCTCTGCGGCCGGGTGCTCTACCGCCAGGTCGACATCGAAGCCTACGAGGCATCGTGTCTGGCGACCTCGACCAAGAGCCGCGGCACGAGGGCGAACGAGTAGAGTGAAGCGTGTTGCGTTTTGTCGGTAGTTGCCAATAGGTGAAGGCGTTTCGGAACAGGTCAGGCACGGAATGGATTACAGGGCTTGACAAGCGTTTGCGATATTGCAAATATCGCAAACATGACAAAACAATCTTCGACTCTACCCGCCACGCTTCGCGCCATCCGCGCCAAGCTCGATCTCACCCAGGAGCAGCTCGCCGAGCGGCTCGGGGTCTCGTTCGCCACGGTCAACCGCTGGGAAGGCGGTGACACCAAGCCCCAACGCGCGGCGCAGGAGGCCATCATGGCGCTCGCCCGCGAGGCCGGGGTGGAAGAAGCCGCCGAGGATGCCCCGGAAGCCGCCGTCCAAGTCTCCCGCCGTCGCGGCCGTCGCGCAACAGCCGCGACGCCCACCACCAAGCCCATGGAGCAGATGCTGTGGGACGCGGCTTGCTCCATCCGGGGCGAGAAGGACGCGGCGAAGTTCAAGGACTACCTGCTGCCGCTGCTGTTCCTCAAGCGGCTGTCGGACGTGTTCGACGACGAGATCGAGCGCCTCGCCGAGGAGTACGGCGATCGCGCCACTGCCCTCGAGATCGCCGAGTCCGATCACTCGCTGCTGCGGTTCTATCTGCCGCCCGAAGCCCGTTGGGCGGTGATCAGCGGGCGCGAGCCCTATGACTGGCCGCTCGACGACAAGAAGCGCAGCACCGCGCCGAAGGACATCGGCGAGCACCTGACCAAGGCCGTGCGCGCGGTGGTCAAGCAGAACCCCTCGCTCTCGGGCGTCATCGACGTGGTGGATTTCGCCGCCGAACGGAACGGCGAGCGCGACATCAACCCGGCCAAGCTGCGCGGCGTGGTGGAGACCTTCTCCGACCCGCGCTATCGGCTGGGGCTAGCCGACGTGCAGCCGGATTTCCTCGGACGGGCCTACGAGTACCTGCTGCGCAAGTTCGCCGAAGGCTCGGGCCAAAGCGCGGGCGAGTTCTTCACGCCGACCGAGGTCGGCTTCCTGATGGCCCATATCATGCGGCCGAGGCCGGGCGAGACCTGTCACGACTATGCCTGCGGCTCGGCAGGCCTGCTGATCAAGCTGCAGCTCGTCGCCCGTGAACTCGACCCGACCAGCAAGGTGCCGCTCAAGCTCTCCGGCCAGGAGCTCCAGGCCGAGAGCTACGCCGTGGCGCAGATGAACGCGATCATCCACGACATGGAGGTGGAGCTGGCGCGTGGCGACACGATGATCAATCCCAAATTCCGCAACGCGGACGGGACCATCAAGCAGCACGACATCGTCGTCGCCAATCCCATGTGGAACCAGCCGTTTGCCACGGACATCTTCGCCAACGATCCGTTCGACCGCTTCCGCACGGCCGGCGGCATCACTACCGGCAGGGGCGACTGGGCTTGGCTGCAGCATACCCTGGCGTGCATGGACGACGACGGCCGCGCCGCCGTGGTGCTCGACACAGGTGCCGTCACGCGCGGCTCCGGCTCGAAGAACGAGGACAAGGAACGCAACATCCGCAAGTGGTTCGTCGACCGCGACCTGATCGACGGCGTGATCCTGCTGCCGGAGAACCTCTTCTACAACACCACCGCCGCCGGCGTCATCGTCGTGCTCTCCAAGCGCAAGCCCGCCGCGCGCAAGGGCAAGATCGTCCTGCTCAACGCCAGCCGCCGCTTCAAGAAGGGCCGGCCCAAGAACTACCTGCCAGAGGAGGACATCCGGCCGCTGGCGGCGATGTACCTCAAGGGCGAGCCGGTCGAGGGCGAGGTGGCGGTGATCACCACCGAGCAGGCGCGGGAGGCGGACTACAACTTGAGTCCGAGTCGGTGGGTAAACGGCTCCTCTGGTGCTGAATCGGCGGATCTCGGCGCGCTACTACGCCGATTCGAAGCTTTACTGGATGCCGAGAAAAAACTCGAGGGCGATCTGGCTGGTGCCCTTGCGCAACTGGGCAAGCTGGCATGAACGGCACGGAAACTGGAAGCGCGACTCTAGCCGAGCTATGCGACCTGATATCTGAGCAGGTCCATCCGGCAGACGTGCCTGAGGCACTTTACGTCGGTCTGGAACATGTCACTCCTGGACGGCTACGCCGCTCGGGAGGCGGTATCGCGGCCGATGTCCAGAGCCACAAGTACGCGTTTCGCCGGAACGACATCCTTTACGGAAAGCTGCGACCGTATCTCGACAAGGCCATCTTGGCGGATACGGATGGGGTCTGCACGACTGAGCTGCTGGTCCTGCGAGCCAAGCCCGGAGTCGATCCCAGATTCCTCGCGTGCCTCGTGCATGATCCCGACTTTGTCGAGCATGCACTTACGGGGGTCACTGGGGCCCACCACCCACGTACGTCTTGGGCTCACATTGCTCAGTTTGAACGTCCACGATTCTCGTTCGAGGAGCAGCGAACCATCGCGGGCTTGCTGTGGCGTACTCAAGACCTCCTGCGTGTCTGTGAGGATACGATTGAAGCAGCTCAGAAGCTCAAGCTCGTTGCCATGCGCGAACTGTTCACGCGCGGCCTGCGGGGCGAGCCCCAAAGGGAGACAGAGTTCGGCCCTGTCCCTGACTCTTGGGTGTCATCTCCCTTGGACGAGTGTGCCGAGGTGCAAACGGGGGCAGCGAAAGGCAGGAGGTTCTCGGACGGGGAGACAGTCGAAGTACCGTACCTGCGCGTTGCGAATGTCCAGGACGGGCACCTTGACTTGAGCGAAATGAAGAAGATCAAGATCCGCCGTTCTGAAATCGATCGTTACCGGCTCAAACCAGGTGATGTGGTCCTCACGGAAGGCGGCGATTTTGACAAACTCGGTCGTGGTTTCATTTGGCGCGGCGAATTGGACTTGTGTGTCCATCAGAACCACGTCTTCGCAGTGCGCACGGACAGAGGGAGGCTGCTACCCGACTTCTTCGCCTATTTGGCGCAAAGTGCCTACGGTAAAGCCTATTTCCTGAAGGTTGCGCACAAAACGACCAACCTTGCCTGCATCAATAGCACGAAGCTGAAGGCGTTTCCTGCCGTGTTCCCCCCGACCTTAGACGAGCAACGCGAGATCGTCGCCGTTCTGGATGCCATCGACCGCAAGATCGATTTGCACCGCAAGAAGCGGGCGGTACTGGAAGAACTGTTCAAGGCTCTGCTGCACAAGCTGATGACGGGCGAGATCCGGGTCGATGAACTGGACCTGTCGGTGCTGGACCGCGTCGAGTCCGAAGCCGAGGAGGTCGTGGCATGAGTACCCTCAAGATCAGCGAGGCCGGCAGCGTGCAGTTCCCCATGGTCAAGCACGCCGAGGAGATCGGCTGGGAGCCGCTCACGCCCTTCGAAGCATTGACGCGGCGCGGCGACGAATCCTCCAACCTGTTCCGCGGCGTGCTGGAGCGGAAGATCCTCGAATTCAACCCATGGCTTTCGGCGGATGCGGCGCGCTCGATCGTCGAGACATTGGATGCCCTGCCAGCCACCATCGACGGCAACCGCGAGTTGCTGGCGTGGCTGCGCGGCGAGCGGCAGTGGTACGACGATACCGAGAAACGCCATCGCCGCGTCCAGCTCATCGACTTCGAGCACGTCGAGACGAACGCCTTTCATGTCACCTGGGAGTGGAAGATCAAGCCGCCGGCTCGCAAGGGCAACCGCGCGGACGTGATGTTCGTCATCAATGGCGTGCCCGTGTGCATCGTCGAGCACAAGAACCCGAAAGACGGTGATGCGATCGAGCGGGGAATCAAGCAACTGCGCCGCTACGAGCTGGAGACGCCGGAGCTGCTGGCGGCACCGCAGCTTTTCAACGTGACCCACCTGCTCGATTACTGGTACGGCGTGACCTGGAACGTGAACCGGCGCGACATGGCGCGCTGGAAGCAGATGCCGGAGGAGAGCTACCGCTTCGCCGTGCAGTCGTTCTTCGAGCGCACCGACTTCCTGCGCACGCTGGAGCACTGGATCCTGTTCTATGTCCAGGATGGCGAGACGCGGAAATCCGTCCTGCGCCAGCATCAGCGGCGCGCCATCGATGCCATCCTCGACCGCTGCCTGGACCCCGCCAAGACCCGAGGGCTGATCTGGCACACCCAGGGCTCGGGAAAGACCTTCACGCTGCTGACGGCAGCGCGGCAGATCCTGGAGGACAAGGCCCGCTTCTCCAACGCGACGGTCATCCTGGTGGTGGACCGGACCGAGCTGGAGGGTCAGCTCAAGGGCTGGGTCGAGCGCCTGCTCGGCGAGATGCAGCAGCAGGACATCGCAGTCCGGCGGGCCAACAACAAGGCCGAACTCCAGGCGTTGCTGGACGCCGACTTCCGGGGCCTGATCATCTCGATGATCCACAAGTTCGAAGCGATCCGGAAGGACAGCTGTCTGCGTGACAACGTCTACGTCTTCATCGACGAGGCGCATCGCTCGGTGGCCAAGGACCTGGGCACCTACCTGATGGCGGCCGTGCCGAAGGCCACCATCATCGGCTTCACCGGCACACCGATCGCCCGCACCTCCCAGGGTGAGGGTACATTCAAGATTTTCGGCGCCCAGGACGAACTGGGCTACCTCGACAAGTACTCGATCGCCGAGTCCATCGCCGACGAGACCACCCTGCCCATCAAGCACGTGATGGCACCCTCCACGATGACGGTGCCCGCAGATCGACTCGACAAGGAGTTCTTCGCCCTGGCTGACAGCGAAGGCGTCACCGATGTCGAGGAGCTCAACAAGGTGCTGGACCGCGCGGTGGGACTGCGCACCTTCCTGACGGCCGACGACCGCATTGAGAAGGTGGCCGCCTTCGTTGCGGAGCACTTCAAGGAGAGCGTCCTGCCCCTGGGCTACAAGGCCTTCCTCGTCGCGGTCAACCGCGAGGCCTGCGCCAAGTACAAGAAGGCGCTGGACAAGCTGCTGCCGCCAGAGTGGTCGGTGCCCGTCTACACCGAGAACGCGGCCGACGCCATCGACCGGCCCCTGGTGGCGGAGCTCCAGCTCTCCCCCGAGCGGGAAGAGGACGTGCGACTGCTGTTCAAGAAGCCCGCGGAGGATCCCAAGATCCTCATCGTCACCGACAAGCTGCTCACCGGCTACGACGCGCCGCTGCTCTACTGCCTGTACCTCGACAAGCCGATGCGCGACCACGTGCTGCTGCAGTCGATTGCCCGCGTGAACCGCCCCTACGTCGATGCCAATGGCGTGCAGAAGCGGGTCGGCCTGGTGGTGGACTTCGTCGGCGTGCTGCGCGAGCTCAAGAAGGCCCTGCAGTTCGATTCCAGCGACGTGAGCGGGGTGATCGAGGACCTCGACGTCCTGCTCCAGGACTTCCAACAGAAGATCGCCCAGGCCGAGACGGATTACCTCGACGCCGGCGAGGGCGGCAGCGCCGACGAGCGTCTGGAACGGCTCGCCTATGGCCGCTTCCTCGCGCCCGAGGCCCGGAAGGCCTTCTTCGAGGCGTACAAGGAGATCGAGGCGCTGTGGGAGATCCTCTCCCCATCGCCCGAACTGCGCGACCACATCGCGACCTACAAACACCTGAGCCAGCTCTACGCGGCAGTCCGCAACGCCTACGCCGACAAAGTGGGCTTCGTGGCCGACCTCGCCTACAAGACCCGGCGGCTGATCGAAGGCAGCGCGACACAGGAGGGGTTGGGGCGGCTGACCAAGAGCGTTACCTTCGACGTCAAGACGCTGGAATCGTTGCGTGGCGAGAAGGGATCCGACGAAGGCAAAGTGTTCAACCTCGTACGCGGTCTACAACAGGAGATCGACGAGGACCCCGCGACCGCTCCGGTGCTGCAGCCGTTGAAGGATCGTGCGGAACGCATCTTGAAGGACCTCGAGGAGCGCAAGACCACCGGCCTGGCCGCGATGGACCTGCTGGCCCAACTCGCGGCCGAGAAAGAGGCGGCGCTCAAGACGGCCCGTGAGAGCGGCCTGGCGGCACGCGCCTTTGCGATCTATTGGACGTTGCGCGGCGATGCCGCGTTGCAAGGGGCCGGCATCAATGCCATGGAAATCGCTAGGGAGGCCGAGGCTTTGCTCGGACGCTTCCCGAACGCGGCAGTCAATCCCGACGAGCAACGTCGCTTTCGTGCCGCACTCTACAAACCGCTCCTCGAGCTGTCCCAGGACGAGCGCGCCCGGGTCGTCGACCTGGTGGTCAAGTTGCTGCTGGCGGAGGGTGACTGATGAAGGCCGGCGGTGAAGCGTGTCGGGACTCGGGGACGAGAAGGCGCGCAGAGCCCCGAAAGGGTTCGCTATATCCGGCCCAGGAGCTCAAGCGCCGTGCCCTGGCCTGGGCGGTGACGCTGCGGGTGAATCCCAAGGTGATCCGGGTGCAGGAGATGCATAGAAAGTGGGGCTCCTGCTCTTCGGCGGGGACCGTCACTCTCGCATCGGATCTCGTCGACAAGGATGAGCGCTTCCAGGATTACGTCATCGTGCACGAGCTCCTGCATTTGCGCTTCTCGACCCATGGGAGGATGTTCAAGGCGCTGATGAGCGCGCATGTTCCCGGCTGGCGTCGCTGGGAAGTGGTGCGGCGCGGCAACACCGACTGAAAGGGAATCGACACGTGGACCCGAAACACCTCTTCGTGGATGAGCGCCTGAAAGGAAGCTGCGTCTATTGTGGTGGCCCTCCCGAAACCGTCGACCACGTGCCATCGCGAGTATTCCTGGACGATCCGCTTCCCGAAAACCTACCGGTCGTCGAAGCCTGTAGGGAGTGCAACGGGGGCTTCTCGTTGGACGAGGAATATCTGGCGTGCCTGCTGGAGTGCGTCATGACCGGAACGACCGATATCGGGGGGCACGCGAGGGAAAAGGTCAGGCGATCGCTGGCGAGGAATCGTCGGCTCACGGCTCAATTGGAGGCGTGTCGCAGGGATGACGACACCGGCCGTCCCTGGTGGCAGCCCGATGAAGCGCGAGTACGCAATGTCGTCATCAAGTTGGCGAAGGGGCACGCCGCCTACGAATTGAGCGAGTCCTGGCACGACGAACCCGATGCTTACTCGGTTCGTGCAATTCCTGCGATGCCGGAGGCGGAGAGGCAGGAGTTCGAAGGCATAGGGGGAGAAGCCCGGTGGTTATGGCCAGAGCTGGGAAGCCGCGCTTTCCTGCGTGCCTTGGGAAAGTTCGTTCCTCCAGTCCAAGTTGGCGCGTGGCTGATCGTACAGCCTGGTCGTTATAGGTATGCGGTCGACTGGCAGACCGGAATCGATGTCCGCATGGTGATCGGTGAGTATCTCGCCTGTAGGGTCGTGTGGAACCGATAGGCAGGCACGCGTGGGAGGGGGCGTGGAAGAAACCAAGGTAGACAGGGTCGTCAGAGACTTGGTCGCGGACCATGATCGACTGGATGGTTTTCTATCCAAGGCCCATGTGGAGAGGTTGCTCGAGAAACGACAGCTGACCGTCGAGGAAGGCGCAGAGGTTTATCGGCAGCTTGATGCGCTCGGCATCAGTGTCGAGGATGAATCCGAGAACCCGGATGAGACCGAAGGCCCAAGCGTCGATGAGGTCGACTCTGTCGACGCCGGCGTCGATGGTTCGTTTGAACGCCTCGACGTCAGGCTGCGCAGTCTGAGCTCCAGGCTTCTGACCGCCGAGGAAGAAGTCGAACTGGGGCGGCGGATGGAGCTCGGTCGCCGCGCCCTACGTGAGCTTGAAGAAGGCGTTCCCCCATCGGAGGAGCACGACAGGATAATCGAACGAGGTAGGAATGCGAAGGAGACGATGATCATGGCGAATCTCCGTCTCGTGCTCCACATCGCGAAGCCGTATGTCGGACTTTCCGATCTCAGCCTGGATGATCTCTTCCAAGAGGGAGTGATGGGACTGATGCGCGCGGCGGACAAGTACGATCATACGCTCGGGTACAAGTTTTCCACCTATGCGACATGGTGGATCAGGCAGTCGATCACGAGGTCTCTCGCCGATCGCGGAGCGACGATACGTCTTCCGGTACACGTGTATGACGACGTGCTCAGGCTGAAACGCGCACACAAACTCTTGGGACAAGCACATCCAGAACGACGGACGAGCATGGCCGAGCTCGCCGACGAACTCGCTTGGGCGATCGACAAAGTCCATTTCATACAACAGATCGCTGCCTTCGTTCCTGCGTCGTTGGACGAGAGGATCAACGGGCATGACGATCTCACGCTGATGGACACGCTGGTTTCCGGGCTCCCGTCGCCGGAGGAGCATCTGGATCATGCCGATCTGGCGAGGTGCATCGACGGCGCCCTGAGTGGTCTGAAAGAGCGAGAGAGCAAAGTGTTACGCCTCCGATTCGGTTTGAGTGATTCCGGTCACGGGGCGACGCTGGAAGAAATTGGGCAGATGTTCGGTCTGACCCGCGAGCGGATTCGGCAGATCGAAGCCAAAGCCCTCGGTCGACTAAGGCATCCAAGTCGAGGAGATGTGCTTCGCGATTTTCTGGACTCGTGAGGAGTGCAGGGAGTGTGGCGAGGGCAGAGCTTCATAGAGGAGAACGAGAATGAACGCAGAAACGGCTCGAGAGAAATTCGTCGATTGGTTGGCAAGGCGCATGACCCTGGCCGGCAGGGGCGACTGCGACGACGTGTTAACGGTCGAGCCGTCAGGCAAGTATTGGTTGGGGAGATTGCAATCCGCCGAGGCCGTGGCCGAAAGCGACTGGGGTGATCGGGGGGAACGGCTAGAACCCTGCGCATTCGGGATCAAGGTCAAACCCAGAGGGGCGGGACCGTGGCGCTTCCGTGTCGTCACGAGTTTTCGGGTTTGGCTGTGGGACAAGTCGGCGAAGATATGGAAGAAGACCGGGCCCGTCCGCGTTGGATTCGCGATCGAAGTGCCGGTACGGATAGGGATACATCGATATGGAGAGGAGGAGATCGCGAGCGCCCTGGCCAGCGTGACTGGGCGCGACGGACTCGCCGCGCGGATCGATGTCGAAGTCGACACCGGACAGTCCGGTGATCATGAGCTGAGCGTGTCTCTGGTCAATTGCTCCCCCAAGGAACATCCGGACTTCAAAGACACACGGCTCTACCAGTGCGAGTTGCGAGTCGAGGATCTCGATACGCTCCCTTTCATGCTCGAAGCACTGGAGGATTCGTTCAGATACGACAGGTGTATCGAGGCGTACGGCATCAACTGCGGCGTACGTACCGAGTCTGGAGCCATCGTCACGGAAGATGCGGTCACGGTCGACCGCCGTAGACCTCGGTACTGGAGCGTGGACGATCCGATGCCAACCATGCGATTCATGGATTTGGCGGCCGATCCGATCGGGCCGGCGGAAGCTCTACTTTCGGCGCTGAGGAGTTGGGGAGGCGCCAACTGGGCGGCCGATGTACTGGAACATCGGGCGGACGCAGAGAGATGGTCGACCGAGATGCAGCAACAAGCGACCAGGGCCGCCGAGGAATTCGAGCGAGAGTGTGAGCGACTCGCGAAAGGCATTGAGCTATTGAAGTCCGACGAAGCTTTGTTTCGCGCGTTCACCGGAATGAATCGCGCAATGTCATTCAGTGCCCGGGGCAAGTATGACTCCTGGCGTCCGTTCCAGTCGGGGTTCTTGCTCGCGAACCTTTCGTCGGTCGTGGACAAGGAGCATGAGCCGGATGTCGTCGACGTCGTCTGGTTTGCGACGGGCGGAGGCAAGACGGAGACGTACCTCGGCCTTTTGGTGACGGCTGCGTTGTACGACAGAATGACCGGGAAAGTTTCGGGGATCACTGCGTGGAGTCGTTTCCCTTTGAGGATGCTGTCCCTACAGCAGACCCAGCGTTTCGCCGACGCAATCGCCTCGGCAGAGATGGTACGCCGCGAGATGGGTTTGGCAGGAGATGGTTTCTCACTTGGGTTCTTCGTTGGGCAGGGTGCAACCCCCAATCGCATCCTCGAGAACCCCAAGCCGGGCGAACCGGATCCCGACGACGACCAGATGCCGCGCCGATACCAGGTACTGGAGTACTGCCCCTTCTGTCACGAGCGTTCGATAACGATGGACTTCGACAGGCGCACATGGAGGCTCCAACACCGATGCGGAAACACGGCCTGTGTAGCGAATGGTGACGCTCTGCCGATATACGTGGTCGACGAGGAGATCTACAGATTTCTACCTACGGTGGTCGTCGGCACCCTGGACAAGGCGGCATCGATCTCCCTTCAGGCGTCCATGCGCGGCATGGTCGGTGCTCCCTTGGGCGTGTGCTCCAAAGAAGGGCATGGATACACCTATGCCCCGAGGAGTTCACGTCCTTCGGGATGCCTCGTTCCCGGTTGTCGGGGGACTCGCCAGGCGCTACCCATGGAGGAGGATAAGTATGGACCGTCCTTCCGACTCCAGGACGAACTGCACCTCCTGCGGGACAGTCTCGGGGCTGTCGACTCACACTACGAGGCTTTGTACGACGCGCTGCAGGACGAACTTTGCGGCAGGAAGCCAAAGGTACTTGCATCCTCCGCGACACTTACGGGTTACGAAAAGCAGGTAGACGTTCTGTATCGGCGTGCGGCGCGTGTTTTCCCCGTTCCTCCACCGCGTGTCGGCGGAGGCTTCTGGACCGCGGATTCGGAAAGCTTGATGCGCCGGTTCGTGGCGATAGCGCCGCGGGGGGTGACCATCGAGTACACGGTCGATCGATTGCTGACCGAGTTGCAGATCGCTGTGCGGGATCTGGCGCGAGATCCCGTATCCACGTGTGCCGATATCGGGATCGATCCGCAGTTCTCGGCAGAGTTGCTCTCTCTGTATGGAACGAACGTCGTTTATGGGAATACGTTGCGTGACCTCGAGGCAGTGATGCGCTCGATGGAAACGCAGGTGCTCGTTCCTGGTGCGATCAATACTGCATCACTCACGGGAAAGACCGACTTCTCGGAAGTGCGCGAGATACTCGAAAGATTACAGAGCCCCGAGGACTCGTTCGAAGAGCGACTGCACATCGTATCAGCATCCTCGATGATGTCCCACGGCGTGGATGTCGATCGGTTGAACGTGATGGTGATGCTCGGTATCCCGCTGTCGGCAGCCGAATTCATCCAGGCCACAGCCCGGGTGGGACGCCACTTCCCGGGCCTCGTGTTCGTCGTCCACAAAATCGGCCGGGAACGTGACGCAGGGGTCTTTCGCTCCTTCAGACAATTCGTCGAGCAAGGGGACCGATTCGTCGAACCCATACCGGTTACGAGGCGCAGCCGCCGAGTCTTGGACCGAACCGTTGCCGGTTTGGAGCTGGCTCGCTTGCTGGTAATCCATGAGGGGTCTTCTGGAACTGCTCTGACGACTTTGCGCACTTTCAAGGACTATGTGTCGTCTGGGAAATTCGACGTCGACGTGGAACTCGATGCACTGATCGAAGCGCTTGGTTTGCAGAGCGAGCTCGACGAGCCGTTGAGAAAGGACCTGCGAGTATGGTTCGACGAGTTACGCCACAACATCCTCGTGCCACCCAATGACGCGCGTTTCCCTTCCGATCTGTCGCCGTCTGGTCCACCCATGCTGTCGCTGCGGGACGTCGAGAAGCAGGTTCCGGTCATCGGGACCAGGGTCTGAAGGAGGAGAAAAGTGAAAGAATCGAGAAGCGCTTCCCAGATCCTCTTCGGATTCCTTCCGGAACAGACCGTCGACCTGCGCGGCGGAGTGTGGAGAGTCAAGGACTGGCGGCATCCCAAGGTTCGCAGCGAGATCGATTCGGCATCGCTTCGGCGGGAAATCATCCGGCAGGCGACGCCGTGGAGTGCAGTGGGAATGGACGCCGGTTTCGTCGCCCATTTGCACGCGGGCGCACCCATCACAGTGTTGACGCTCGACGAGAATAACGGCGTCGAAGTGGAGCCGTTTCCGAAATCGTGGATTTGCAAATCCTGCAAGAGGGTACACGATACGCCAGATGCGACGTGTCCTTGCGGGGCAAAAGGTCAGAAGGGGCAGCTGTTCTTCGTGGGCTATCACGACAAGTGTGGAACACTCCGAGCACCGTGGATCCCCAAGTGTCCCGAGCACAGGCAGGTGCGCATCGTGTTTCCTGGGACTTCCTCCGCGACCGAAATCCGATTCGAGTGTCCGGTATGCGATCGAGAACTCCGGAAAGGGTTCGGACACGTCCCGTGCGATTGTGGTCAGGGCAATCTCGCCTTTCAGCCACATCGTGCGTCTTCTGTCTACACGCCCCGCAACGTGGTGATCGTCAATCCGCCTTCGCGGGAGCGCATACGGGCAATCGCCGAAGCGGGTGGGCCACCCAAGGCGTTGAGCTGGGTCGTGGATGGCATGAAGACCAAGACGGTCGAAGAAGTCCCAGCCAGTCGTGAAGCCCTGAGGCGGCAACTGGAGGCGCAGGGGCTGCCCCCGGAGATCATCGATAAGATGCTCGACATCGCCGGGACGGCATCTGGAGCACTGCAAAGTGAAGACATCGTGCTGCCATCGGGTCAACGAGAGGATGCAGAGGCCCAAGCAGTGACCATCGCCCTGGCGACCATGGAGTCCAGGATCCGAATCGACGATTTGGTGGCGGCGACCGATCCTTCCAGCGAGCTCGGTCTACTC
The DNA here is from genome assembly GCF_976986435.1 of Nitrospira calida. Lineage (NCBI taxonomy): Bacteria > Pseudomonadati > Nitrospirota > Nitrospiria > Nitrospirales > Nitrospiraceae > Nitrospira > Nitrospira calida. The sequence continues at coordinate 66,949 of NZ_OZ335950.1, read as the reverse complement.
TACCGCGTGCGATATGCGCATGCGCTGCGTTCGGCGGGATTGTGCGCAGTCGACCTGATCGAGCGTTTCCCCGTGCTCACGGGGCACTTCGGCTATACGCGAGGTGACCACGAGCCTGGCAAGGGGCGGCTCGTCCCATACAAGGGGCGCCATGGGCAAGGTTATAAGGTGTACGCGGACATCGCCGAGACGGAGGCTCTGTTCGTCAGGTTGGATCCGATGCGGGTCGCGAAATGGTTGGTCGATACAGGTCATCCACTCACCGAGTGGCACGACGAACGATCGGCTCGAACGGCCATCCTGGAGGCAGCACGCATCCCGTCGTCGACGGACGAGAAGGACGGGTCCGTCGGCGCTGCACTACTCGAATTGGTCCATTCCTATGCGCACCGTTTCCTGAGGATATCCGCCGTTCACGCCGGCATCGACAGAAATGCCCTTTCAGAGCTACTGCTTCCCCTGCATCTGGGGTTCTTCATCTACGCTGCCGCGCGGGGCGACTTCGTGTTGGGAGGACTTCAAGCCGTTTTCGAGACCGAACTGCACCGCCTGCTCGACGCCATCGTGTATGACGAGCATCGTTGCGCATTGGATCCGGGTTGCTCCGACGCCGGGGCGGCTTGCATGGCTTGCCTTCATGTCGGAGAGCCTTCCTGCCGCTATTTCAATCGGTATTTGAGCCGCCTGACACTTTTCGGACAAACTGGGTATCTGCGCAGCCCATGAGCCTCGGTTCATTGGCCCCAGACAATGGCGTCTTTGATCTTCCGGCTGGCAACGACATAGAGACCCACCTTCGCCCGACTCAACCCGACATAAGCAACGGCGCGAAGGTCTTCGATCGTCGCGGCATCCGATAAAGCAAGGACGACCACGTCACGTTCAAGCCCCTTGAAACGGTAAACGGTTTCGACGGGGATACCATGACCGTCCAGTGTGGTGAATAGATGCCCAGCCACGCCGGTCGATCTCAGTTCTGAGACCACCGATGTGGAATCCGTCAGGACGATCAACTGGGTTGGCTCGATCTTGTCTTCGAGGACTATGCTCTCGACCAGGCCGACGACGTAGGGTGCGAGCTGCTCTCGACGGTCCACCTCCACGAACCTCGGCTCCGGTCCATCGACAAACTTGCCATCGAGGCGATCGTCGAAAATGCTGGCCACCCTTCGAGCTATCGGACCCGTGTTCCGGCAATTCACGGTCAACTCGAGTTCGACCAGTCCTTCGGGTATCGACCATCCTCGTCGATACAAATCTTGGTGAGAGTCGGCGAATAGGTATAGAAGACCATCGCCGGCAACGAGAGATTGTGTCACCGAAAGCCATTCCATGGCGAAATCCTGAGCCTCATCGACCAGTACTGCATCGTACTGCGTGCCGTTGCGAGCGGCAGCCTCGCCCAGAATTCGAGGGGCTTCGATTTCGTACCACTCGCTCGTCGGGTCGAACGGGGTCTTCGATTTGGCGCGTCGTGCCTCACGAAGTACGAGGCTGTGAAAGGTCTCGACGTCGACCGACGAGCCAAGCAGTGTCGACGCGAGATGCTGTCGCAGTGGTGCGTTGTAGCAGAGCAGCAGTACGCGAAAACCAGATGAAGCGAGCTGACACGACTTCTCTACGGCCAGCACCGTCTTCCCCGTCCCGGCACCCCCGAGGATCATGGCGCGCTTGACGCGTCTGATCGCTTGCAGCACCACCATCTGTTCGCTCGTCAAATCGAGCAACGCTTGCCCGGCGTCTCCAATTTCGTCTCGCAGGAGGCGTCTTACTCGAATGGTAGGTGCCAAATGGTCAACGATCCGCTGGACGTCACTCTTGGACAAGGCTCGATTCTGTCCCCAATGGCGGAATATCCGTTCTATCGCCTCCATTGGCCGAGCCAGATCGACACGGTCGACGACGATTTCTCTGGGTGCATTGAGCCCGAGAAGCTGAGTGACTTCTATGTCCGGAAACACGACGGCATGCACGATCGGATACCGTGTCAGGGTGGGATCGACCGCCTTGAAGAAGTTGAGCAACGCATATTTGGAGTCTTTCGCCTGATCGAACGGGTTTTTGATGGAACGGCGGATTCCATCGCCCCCAGTCGAAAACCAAGTGCCGTCAATGGCTTCGATCCCGCCGCCCTTCACCTCCAAAACGAGGATGCCGAGGTCGGGAGCCAGCACGACGAAATCGGCTTCGCCGTCGCCCTGCTTGCCCCCACGACGTGATTGCCAGGCAACCGAATGGAAAACGACGAGATCATCAGCGGTGGACAAGCGCTCGCGCACCTTGATCTCCGATCGCGGGCTGCTCGGTGATGCCTCACGGGGGTAGAAGGTCGTCATTTGCTCGATTTGCTTGGTTTTCGTAGCGGCCGACGGAGATATCGATGATCGGTGGTGGTGGCCGTTTGCTTCCTGTGCTTCCGCGTCTCGACGATCTTGGAAACATGACACGCTGCGTCGGCGGGTGGTTCATGCGCCCAAATCCTCACCACTTCCCAGCCGAGCTCCCTAAGGCGTCGATCGGTGTCGGCGTCACGGGCGCGATTGGCCTTGATCTTCGCTCGCCAGAATTCGGCGTTTTCCTTGGGCCAAGTGGCGTGTAGAGGGCAGCCGTGCCAGAAGCACCCATCGACGAACACTGCGACGCGCGGACCCAGGAAAGCAATATCCGCGACCCGTCGCGGTTTCGAAAGTAGTGGTACTTGCAGGCGATATCGTAGACCCAATGCGTAAAGGGCCTTGCGAAGTTCTAGCTCGATGTCGGTGCCGCGCTGGCGCACACGCGCCATACGACGACTGGCCTCACGCGACGAGGGGGTTACGCGCGACATCACGTTTCCCCTTTGTGCCCGTCATCGATGGTTGAATGGCGAGATGCTGGAGGATGCTACGACCGATGACTTTTCCAAGTGTCACCGGGACGGCATTGCCGATCATGCGCCCCAAGGCCTTGAACTGGATCGGCGCACCGTCCGGGACGAAGGAGTAATCCCCCGGAAAGCCCTGCAAGATGGCACCTTCACGCAGCGAGATCGCGCGGTCCTGCTCGGGGTGACCAAAGCGACCATTGCCGAAGCCGTAATACTGCGTGGTGAGTGTGGGAGCAGGCTCGTCCCAGACCATGCGGCCGTAAACACCGGGATAGGTGCGCCCCGTATCACGCTGGTGGCACTCCGCAATCAGACTTTTGGGCCAGTCTCGCCATGTTCCACCAGGGCGCGATGCCCGGATCCGATCGAGGTTGAGTTTCGATAGTTTGGAAGCCGCGTGCAGCGGATCACGCGGCAGAGAGTCGCCTGCGGCGATCGCTGGGAGCTTGCCAATCGCTTCGCGTACCGTCACTGGGCGATTGTGAGTGTACTCGGTGAGTTCGATGGGGCCGAGTCGCGATGCGAGTAGCACCATTCGACGTCGACGTTGAGGCAAGCCATAGCCAGAGCAGTCCACGACATCGTGCCAAACTTTGTAGCCGAGCTTTTCCAAAGTGGCTACGAAATCACCATACACCTCGTGTTTCTCTACCGTCGGTACGTTTTCCATGGTGACGATGTCCGGGCGCACACCTTTGACCAATCGCGCGAACTCATACAACAGCGCCCAGCGTGGGCTACCCACCGTGTCGTAGCGTTGGGCATAAGTCGAGAACGGCTGACAGGGCGCGCAGCCGGCGAGGATGCGGATATCCGCGTCGCCGAAAAGAGCCCGCAGTTTCGCAGGTTTCGATCGAGAGACGTCTTCTTCGATGAATCTGGCGCCGTTGTTGGTTTCGAATGGATGGCGGCACGCAGGATCGACATCAATGCCGGCGACCACAGGAATCCCTTCTGAGGTCAGACCGTGAGTGAGCCCACCCGCGCCACAAAACAAATCAATGCAGGCCAAGGTCGTCATTCATGATCTCCTTTGGTCGGCCAGAACGAGCTTGGCACCGTGACGCTCCTCTCCATCATCGGCTCGACGCATCGTCGGGTTCTTCCGACGCCTTGCCGGATCGCACCCATTCGTCGACTTCATCGGCCTTGAACTTCCAGAACCTCCCTACTTTGTGGGCCGGCATGTCCTTTTTCCCGATCCACGCATAGACCGTGTCCCTGCTGACCCCGAGGTATTCGGCGATTTCCTCGACGGACAACCATCGGTCGGACATGGTGGTTCCCACAGCATAGACACCCATGATCAGTGATTCTGCCATAGCTTCAGCGGGATTAAAACCGGTTTTATGCCGAACTGTCCTGATTAGGCGGGGTCGAGTCGGAGGTCGTAGGTCTAGATGAGAGTAGAAGCGTGGTCTCGGCACTCCGCCTTACTACCAACCCGGGCAGCACCTTCCCGCCGCTATACACCCACCGGCGCAGCTCCCTGGCAGCGCTCGACCAGTCGCGCTGGTTGACCCGGCGCCGTAGAGTCGAGGTCTGCAGCCGCCCTGCGCCGAGGTTGAACGTGAAGTCCACGATGGCCGCGAGCCGTTCCTCGGGCTCCGTCGCCAGCACCGGACAGTAGCGCAGTGTGGCGGCGAGCGCGGTTCGCAGATCCTGAGCCAGATAGATCTCGCCCTCATCCTCGGTGATCGGCGGATGGTCAGGCTTGCAAAGGTGTCCGTAGCCGATCGTCCAATACCCTGCCGGGCAAATATAGGGGTGCGCGCGGCGCTGCGGATCGTGCTTGGGCACCCGATGGAATCCCTCGAATCGCTTTGCCAGGCCGACCGCAGCCAATGGCACGTCGATCATGGACGCACTCGGTCGAAGACGCGGCCGAGGAACCAGAAGTTGAGCACGCCGGCCCACAGCGCCTGATCGGCCTCGGTCCAGGCGGCCTGGATGGCCGGAATCCACTCCACGCCCGCATCGATCGCGCCGACGAAGGCTGCCGTCTTGGCGGCGCAGTAGAGCGCCATGAACCAATAGGTGATCACCGGCCGCACGCTCGACGACAGCGCATCCGCCCAGCGCACGCCGGATCGTTGCCCTTGTGAGGCGACGGCTTCCTTCAGCGCCTCGATGGCCCCGGCGTTCCACGCGGCATCGGCAGCAGCGCCGATCTCGGCCATGCGCTGGGCGCCGCGCAGCTTCTCGAACTCCAGCGCCTTGTCCTGCATCGCCAGCTCGTGGCCGCGTTCGCCCTTGCGGTCGAGCCACTTGAGGATTTCGGGAGCGAGGCGGAAGGCCCCGCCGAGGAGGCCGCCGAGCAGGGTCTCGATCATTGGTCACCTCCGAACACCTTGAGCTTGATGACGGCGCCGGCGACCAGGGCCAGCAGGAAGCCGGTGGTGACGAGCCGGACCACGGTCTGCCAGGCGGTGTGCTTGGCGGCGTTGAAGGCCTCGAGCAGGCCGCGCAGCTCGCGGATGTCGTGGGCGGCGTGGCCGTTCTCCAGCCCGAGATGGGCAAGGCAACGCTCGGCTCCGCGTTCGGCGGCACGGTCGAGCAGGTCTTCGAAGTCCTCGCGGCGCAGGAGCAGCGTGTTCTCCGCGAGGGTGGGCGGCTGGGTCGGTTCGGTCATGGGCTTGTCTCCAAAAACGACAAACCCGCCACGTGGGCGGGTTCGGGGGTGGCGGACGGGGTGCGGGGTCAGATGGGAACGCCGGCGCTCCAGCCAGAGGATTTGTAGACGGCGAGCCTGTCCTCGGCGGCAATAAAGGCGAGCCAGCCGACCTTGGGCGCGTGGTACTCCCAGGCGCCGTCGATCCACAGCGCGATCTGGTCGGCCTTGCCGGCCCAGGCGCCGGTGGCACCGGCCGGCACGATGTAGCGATCGCCGTCGGTGGGGCTTGCGGGTGGCGTGGTCACGGTGCGGCTCGTCACCGACAGGCCCACGATGGCGCCCAGGCGCTTCAGGTTCGCGTCCATCCCGGTGTGCCAGCCGGACTCGCCCAGCGTCCAGCCGTAGGCGAGGCCCAGGTTCGGATCGAGCAGTGGCATCGGTTCAACTCCTCTCGAGGTGGGTCATCGCCCGCCGGTCAGGCAGAGCGCGGCGGTGGTGTTGGTTCGGGTGCTGCCGCCAGTGGCGGCCGACGAGGGGCAGGTGCAGCACGCTGCCCTGCCTGGCCACGAGGCGGGTGAGCAGCCATTCGGCGCCGGCGTCGAGATCGGCGATGCGTGTCAGCACCGGCTCGACGGCGCTGCGGCGCATCACGATCAGGCCGTGGACGTGGCTGGCCGAGTGGGCGTGCTGGAAGGCGCTGTAGGCCAGCCGCCGCACGCCGACGGGGCGGCCTTGCTCGTCGATCAGGGCTTCGTCGGTGTAGGCCAGCACCGCCGACGGGCAGGCATCGAGCGCATCGGCCAGATGCGCGAAGGCGCCGGCCTCGTAGCGGTCGTCGGGATCGACGAAGGACACGAGCGGCAAGGTCCCTCGCGCGAAGCCCGCCGCGCGGGCCCTCCCGACACGCCCCGGGATGCCGGGCACCAGGTGCAGGCGGATTGGCGCGCCGGCGAGGCTGGCGATGCAGGCCTCGCGCCATTCGGTCGGCTCATCGAGCGTCAAGAGGTGCGCGTCGATGCGCGGCGGGCTCATCGCTGCCCCCGCCGCTGGGCGGCTGCCCCCCCAAGGGGGCGCGCCATGATCTTGGGACGGCCCGGCGATCATGGCGACACCCCGCCCCAGTGCTGCCCCCAGCGCAAGCCGTAGCCGGCGCGCTCGACGGTGCGCACCTGCGCCTGCCAGCTCACGAGCCCGTCGCGCTCGGCCTCGATCTCGACGGTGACGCGGTCGCCCGCGACGCCGGCGTCCAGGGCGGCGCTGGCCAGGTCCCAGGTCCAGGTGTTGCCGGTGAGGCCGGTCTCGCTGCGCACGAGGGTGCCGTTGCGGTCACGGAGGCGTACTGCGTAGGTGGTTCCGGGTTCGGGGCCGATGTCGCCCTCGTCCTGGCGCACGAGGTAGGCGGTCTGCAGGGTGCGGTCGCGGTGCGCCCAGGTGAGGGTGAGGTCGCCGGCGACCACGGCGGGCTCGCGCTGGCCGTTGAGCCGCACTCGCCCCGGCGGATACGGCCGCGCCTGGCGGCCCGCGAGCACGAGGGGCGCACCGTTGGCAGCCAGCACCGCATCCCCTTCGGCGCTGGCCGTGCGCGGGATGGCGGCGACGAACACCGACTCGCCCGGCGCGCGCTCGATGGTCTCTGCTGCCAGCCACTCGCCCACGCCCACCAGCCGCGTGCCGGCCGGATGCATCTGCGGCGTGGTGTCGAGCACCCCGCGGGCCAGATCCACCGTGCCCGCGGTGGCATCGAAGGCGATGATGGCCACGGCTTCGCGGATCGCGCCGCTGGCGTCGATCAGGTAGGCGTAGTCGCCGACCGCGAGGCGCTCGGGCTGGGCCAGGGCCGTCACCGGCACGGCCAGCGCATCGGCTTCGCTCGCCGGCAGCGCCTGGCCGAGCGTGAGCAAGGGCGCGTAGTCCTCCGGGGCCACTGCCTCGAGCTCACCGCTCGCGGGCCCGGTGGCGAGCTGCCAGTTCAACTGCCCCGAGCCGCCCGCGCAGGCCAAGGCCCCCACGTAGGTGTCGGTGTCGGTGAGGTAGTCGAGATCGGCCCGCGACAGCCGCCGCGCGAGTTCCCAGTACGGCACCTCGACCGCCAGCACCAGGGCCGGCGGCAGCGGTTCCAGCGGCGGCTCCTCGAGGCGCGGTGGGGTGGGCGTGAGCACGGTCTGGCCCATGCCGAAGACGTCCTCCACGGCCTCGATGCGCCATTCGGTGGCGCCCAGCGTGCCGGTGTCGATGCCGGTGACGCGCACCACCATGCGCTCGATGCCGAGGCGTGGCCAATGCAGCAGGAACACGTCCCCCGGCAGGGGCGGGCGCTCCAGGGCGCCGGGGGCGACGGTGAGCGTCATGCGCGCCAGGGGCGAGCCCAGCGCGCGCAGGTCGCGCAGCGCCAGCCGCGCGGCCAGCGGACCAAAGTTCACGCCCGGATAGTCGCGCCGCTGGTTGATCACCCCGCCTTGCAGCTGGATCGCGGCGAGGTTCTCCACCGTGACGGTGGCTTCCTTGCCCGTGGCCCAGTCGGTGTAGACCACGGTGATCTCGTTGGGCAGTTCCCCCCACTGCGCGCGCTCGAAGCGCTCCATACGCACGATCTCGTCGGGGCCCAGGAGCGGCAGGCCCTCGATCCAGTAATCGTCGCGCAGGAGCTTGAGTTCGAAGCGGCCCCGTTCGGGGTCGAGGTAGAGGATGCCGCCGACGTGGTCGAGCACCTGGGCGATGAAGGCCTCGATCGGCTGCTGGCGCGTCCAGACCAGGTTCAGGCCGAAGCCTTCGGCGTCGAGCGCCCAGGCCGCGTTCCAGAAGCTCGCGCCCAGCGTGCTCTGCGGATAGCCCATGCCCCAGTGCGGGTCGGTGAGGCACTGCACCAGGATGTGGGCCGGGTTCATGCCGACGGTGAGAGAGGTGCCGGTGTCGGCATCCCAGGTCCGCACCTCGGCGTTCCAGGGCATCCAGGGTTCGTCGTGCCAGCCCGCCGTGAAGCGCCGCACCCGCACCGCCCAGGGCTTGAGGTAGGGGTTGTTCGCGGCGAACAGGATCTTGCGTGCCACGATCGACAACACCCCGCGAAACGCCGGGATGGCCGCGCCCAGGCGGCTCATCAGGTAGTCGTTGCGACCTTGCGCGGTACTGCCTGCGAGCACGTCGAGGTCGCCCACCACGCCGCCTTCGCGTTCGTCGCCGCCGAAGAGCGTGGGCCGATCGATGCGCAGGCGGCCCAGCCCATGGCCGCTCGGCAGCGGCGCGCGGCTCGCATCGCCCCAGGCGGTGCGATCGCCGATCTGGATCTCCTGCACCGCATCCACCGGCCCCTGGCACAGCACCAGGTGCATGCCGATGCGGTAGCGGTAGCCGACGGTCTGCTTCTTGCGGCGGCCGCCCATCAGCGCGGCTCCTCATGGCAGGCCTGCGCGACCTCGACCACGCGATGCGCCATCGCGTCGCCGGTGGCCAGCAGCACGGAGGCGGGCAGCCCCCGGGCGAGGAAGTCACGGAAGTCCAGGCCTTGGCGCGCGAACCAGGTGCGCGTGCCGTGCACGCAGAGCCCCGCGGCGCGCACGTGGGCGATGGTGACGGTCACGTCCTTGCTCATTTCTTGCCGCCCTTCTTCTTGATCGGTTCGGCCGAAAGATCCCCGTACCACACGACGTTGGCGCCGCGCAGCAGCACCGCGCCGAAGACGACCGGGATCGGTCGCCCCTCCTCGGCCGTGGGCGCGTCGAGGTCGGAGAGTTCGGCGGGTTTCGGGGCGGGCGGTTTGGGCGCGAGGGCGACGGAGACCAGCGCGGCGACGACGATGACGGCGAGGTACCACATGCAATCGATCTTCTTAGAAGACGCCCGTCGAGAACGGGTTCTTGGTGGGGATGAAGGGAAAGCCGCCGTAGTTGGCGAGGTTGCCGAATCGGGAGTGGCAGGTGGACATGCTGTGGTCACAACCGGCGGTCAGGGTCACGCTCATGCCGGCGGCAAGCCCCACCGGGTAGAGCAGTTCCACGCCCGCGGTCGATTCGCTCACGATCATGTGGCGCGCGCCTGCCGGCGTCTGCAACCAGCCGCCGGCGAGCATGCCGGCCACCTCGGGCGGGAGGCTCGCCAATTCCACCTGGCGGCCTTCGGAGCGGATCACTTCGGCGCTGGCCGAGATCGGCGTCGCCCCACACGCCGCCGAATACAGCACGTGCGAGCAGGCGCGGCTGTAGAGCCGACGCAGACCAATGCGCTTCAAGCTCACCTGGGCGGACTCGCAGCGGATGCGGGCCGCGTCGTCGGCCACCTCCACCCCGAGCACGCGGCCCATCCAGCGCGTGCCGGAAAGCCACCAGGCATCGCCCCAGGCGTCACGTCGGGCGATACGCAGTCGCACCGCGGTCGCCTCGCCGATGAGGGTCGCCTGCAGCAGATGGCGCACGAGCGCGTGGTCGGGTGGCAGCGTCAATTCCAGCGCCGACTTGGCCGCCTCGGCGCCGAGCGCGAGCGCGCTGCGCTCGAGGGGGCAGCGCTCGTAGCGCTGGCCGCCGATCTCCACGTCGAACTCGTGCGGGGTGAGCCGGAAGCTGCCGCTCGTGCCCTCGAACACGTAGAGCTCGACCTCGAACAGGGGGCCCTCGCTCATGGTCAGGACGGGGTGTAGGTGATGCGATCGTTGCCGCGCGGCTCGGGCAGCCGGCGCAGGGTCAGGGGGATCTCGACCAGCTCGGGGGTGTGCCAGTACAGATCGACGGCGTCGTGGTCGAGCCGGCAGCGGGCCAGACGCAGGACGCGGCTGCCGGCGGGCACCGCGGCATCGAGGCCCGAGCGCAAGACGAGCACGCCGCCGGCGTCTCGATGGAACGCGCCGGTGAGGACGGCCTGGCGCGTGCCGTCGGAGTGCAGGATCAGCGCGGCGGCCGGGCGGTGCCAGAAGGCGGCCAAACCGTCACCCTCTACGCGCAGGAAACCATCGTCGGCTGAAGCGGGGGCAGCGATGCGCAGCACCGGCGCCAGACCATCGGGCAGCCAGCAGGCACCGAGCCGCCCCTGGGCGCGGTACAGCCGCGCGCGCCAGCGGGCGATGTCTTCACGCCCGGCAGCCAGAAACCGGCGCTGGAAGCTCGTCGTCGGCCACGGGTCGTCACGGCGGACCCAGGGGTCGGCCGGGGAGAGGTCCTGCCGCGTGACCACGCCATCCGCCGTATGGGTGGGGTCGTCGCGCCAGTTGCCATCGGGCCAGACGGGCAGGCCGTCGAGCCAGAGATCGTCGAGCCGCCCTTCGTCGGGCAGCGGCTCGAAGGCCACCTGCGCGGTGACGCTGCCCGCATCGAGGCCGGGCACCCACTGCGCGAACTCGGCCGGCTCCACCGCGAGGCCCTCGACCAGGGGCAGGACGGTCGCCCCTGCAGGAACCGCCCGTGCCAGCGGCTCGGTGAGCCACAGGCGCTCGGGCTCCACGTCGGCCAGTTGCAGCACCTGCCAGCAGTCCGCGGCCATCAGCAGCGCGAAGCGACGATCCGCAGGCCAGTGCAGGCCGTCTTCCTCCAGGCGCAGCTTGGCTGCGGCCGGCGCGAAGCCCGCCGCATCCACCGGCGTCACTGGAAGCAGCCGCGCGCCCCTGTCCGCCGCCGAGGTCAGCCTCACCGCGTGTTGCGGCAGCGGCCACCAGGCGAGCCGGCCCAGATGGTCGGCGAGCCAGTCGGTCACCAGCGCGTCGCTCGCGCGAGCGTGGCCCACGTGGTAGGTGAGGGATCGCCGCGGCACGCGCCGCAGCCCCTGCCGCGCCTCGTTGCCCGAGGCGAGCCGCACTACGCCGGTCGCCCATTGCAGGCGCTCGATGAGGGGCTCGGCCCAGTCGTGACGGAAGGCGAACACCCCGCGTGGAGCCTCGGGCCAGGGCGTCTCGCCGAAGGCCTCCATCGCTTCTGCGACCATCGCCGCCGCGGCGGTATCGCGGCGCAACACCTCGACCCAGAAGGCGGGTGCGTGCCGCGGCGGTGCGTGCTCCGCCAGCGTCTCGGCCCACAGCGTCGAGAGATGGGTGGCCGGTAGCGGCTGGGCCGAGGTCTCGGCCAGCGCCGTGGCGGCGAGCGCCCCGAAGGCCGCGCGCGAGATCGACTCGGCCCGTTGCTCGACAACGCTGACCCCCGGTGTGGGTTGGCCACCGACCTCGGCCACCACCTCAGGCAGAAGCCGATCCGTCATGCCGACTCCAGCCCGAACTCGGCGGCGTTGAAGGCGCCTTCCGTCCACGGCACGTTGCCGTTCGGGTTGCGCTCGAACAGCGCCGTGTGCCAGGCCAGTTGCTCTTGCAGATGGATGTCGGCGCTCACCGCCGTCTGCGCACCGCTCGCCACGATCCCGCGCACGCGGCCGGTGCCCGCATCCGTCTTGCGCGCGAGCAGGGTCACCTGCACGCCGTGGATCGCCGGGGTGGTCATCACGGGCAGCGCCTCGACGTCGAAGGTCTGGCGCAGGCCGGCGGTGGCCGCGCGGATGGCAGTGGCTTCGTCGCCGTCGCTCACCGCCTCCCAGGCGGATGCCGCGCCCTCGACCGTCCACTGGTTCTGTGCGCCGTTGGCCTGGGCTTGAAGCGCATCGACCCGCACGTCGCCGAGGAAGGTGTTGTTGATCGTGCCCGAGGTGTCCGCGAGATAGAGGTCGTCCACGTCGACGGTGACCGGGCAGGGCTGACCCGGCACGCTGCCTGCGAAGGCGGTGAGCAGCGGCCCGCCGCCCTGGGTGGTGTTCTGCGCCGACAGGGTGATCGCGAGCACGCCGTTGATGCGCACGTTCAACGTGCCGTTGCTCGTGCCCTGAACGACCTGCAGCTCGACGTAGTGCCACCCCCGCACGGCTGCCGTCGTGACCGAGGTCGAGATCCACTGGTCCCAGCCGCTCATCCCCGATCCCGTCCGCCGGTAGAGCTTCAGGCGCCCGTCCTCGCCCAGCTTGACGAGGTGCGCCACCTGCGCGGATGCGTCGCGCACGCCGAGCAGCACCGGCTCCTCGCCGGTGTTCTCGAACGGCGCCACGCGCAGTGCCGCGCCCACGATGAGGCTGGTGCGCCCGGCCTCCAGGTTCTTCACATACCCGCCGCCGGCGCCTGCGGGCAGGCGCAAGGCGTAGGACGAGGGTCGCCGGCCCTGGATGCGCGTGGCCTGAGGCGACAGGTACGCCGCCTTGCCGCGCGCGAGCCACGGATCGCCGAAGGGATCCAGCGCCTGCGGGTCGTAGTGGTCGAAACCGTCGATGAAGAGCAAGGCCATGGGTTACCCCTGGAGCGCCGCGCGCACCGCGCGCGCGTTGCGCCCGATGATGTTGAGGATCACCCGCTCGCCGGCGGGGGTCTGCAGGTGGTCGTGGGTGACGCCCGGGTCGATGGCGTTGACGATGCGCACGGCCTGGCTGACCGGCGGTGTGGCCGGCTGCACCTGGACCTGGGGCACCAGGCCACCCGCCGCGAAGGCCAGGCGCTGGCCGTCCCAGCCGGGCGGGGCCTTCAGGCCGTTGAGGGCATCGAGGAAGGCCACGCCGACACGCCGGACCGCCGCCGCACGCACCACGTATTCGCCGGCCGACAGCCGCGCAGGGATCGAATCCGAGGTCGAGGTGCCGGGGCCCGACACGTAGCCTCCAGAGGCGAACTTCTTGATCCCGCCCAGCAACGCCATGACGGCGGCCACCATCGCCGCCATCGCGGCAATCGCCAGCCCCGGGCCCACGACCGGAATCGACGCCTGCGAGGCGGCCGCGCCCGAGCCGGCTTCAGCCGCATTGGCGCTGACCTTGGCCGCCGTCTCGGCCTGCTTGGTGGCCACCGACTGGGCGGCCGCCGCCTGCTCGATGGCCGCTTCCTGCTGGGTGAAGCCCAGCTTCATGGCGAGCATCCGCGCCTGCATCGCCACCCACTGCTGGAAGGGCTGGATGACCAGGTGCTGCAAGAAGGCATCCGAGATCGAGCGGAAGATGTTGGAAAGCCCCTCGCGCAAGCCTTGCGCGCCGGTGACCATCCCCTGCACGGCCTGCCCGAAGCCATCGCCGATGCGGTTCCACATCGGCGCGAGCTCATCGACGACGAGCCGTGTGCGCTCCAGTTCGTTGCGCCAGGCGGCCACGCGGCCCGCCACCTCCGGTCCGATCGCCTGCGCGGCCTGCTGCATCGCGGGCAGCAGGCGCTGCATCTCATCGGCGGACTCGCGCTGCAAGGCGACGATCCGTTCGCGGGCCTGGGCTTCGGTGAGCAGCCCGGCCTGCTGCTGGATCTGGATCGCCTCCTGGGCATTGCGCAGCCGCTCGGTGACGAGCCGCCACTCGCTTTCCAGCTTGGCGAGGTTGGCCTGCGCGGCGCGGACAGAGATGAGCCGGTCGATCAGCGAGACGCCCGCGGCGTCGTTCTCGGCCGCGAGGCGCGCGCGCAAGTCGCGGTAGCTGCGCTCGATCGCGGCGCGCCGGTCTGCCGCCGTGTCGGTGCCGGTGAGCTGGGCGAGTTCCTCGCGCGCCTGGGCCAGGGCCTCGGCCAGTTCCCGCTCGGCCCGGGCGGCGGCGCGGGCGTTGGCGACCTCGATGTCGGCGCGGCGGTCGTTGAGAACGATGAGGTCGGCCTCGAGCTTGGCGATCTCGGCTTTGGCGCGCAGTCGGTCCGATTCTGATGCGCGCGGGTTGGTCGCGACGGCTTGGCTAGCGGCGAGTGCCAGCCGGCGACGGGCGATCTCGGCGTCGAGTTCGCGCTGCTCCAGCGCAGTCTTGCGGCCGTGGTAGTCGCGCACCGACAGCAGCCGGTCTTCCAGTGCTTGATCGACCGCGCGCTGTTGGCGCTCGAGGCCGTCTTTGAGCAGGGCGAACTCGGCGTCCATCTGCGCCTTGCGCAGGGCCGCCAGGGCGCTGGCGGCCTCGCGGGCCTGGCCCGGAGCCGTGAGCCGTTGCAGCAGCGCCGGGTCGGCCTGGATGCGCGGCGCCTGGACCTCGATGGGCTTGGGGTCGAACAGGCTGTCCCGGAACTCGGCCAACTCGTCCAGACGCCGCACGAGGCTGCCCTTGAGTTCGGCGATGATGGCCTTGGCCCCGGCGGTGTTGCCGCGCAGGGCCTCGACCGCCGCCGCGACACCAGCGCCGATCGCCTCGCCGAGTGCGACGAAGGCCTTGCCGACCGTGGCGGCACCCAGCGCCAGGGTCTTGAGCACCAGCACCACGCCGTCCAGGATCGCGCGCAGCGTGCCGCCCTGCTTGGCCGACTCGACCATCCCGCCGGCCATCTCGTTCAGGGCCGGCAGGAACGCCTCGATCACCCGGTTGGCCAGACTCGTCGCGGCGAGCCGCAGCTTGGCCAGCGAGTCGTTGAACACCTCGGCCTGTGCGGCGGTGTCGCCGCCGATCTGCACGCCGAGCGCTTCCATCTCGCCGGTCAGGGCCGCGATGCCTTCGCGTCCCTGGTTCAGGAAGGGGATGAGCTCGGCGCCGCTCTTGCCGAAGAGCTGCACCGCCAGCGCCGACTTCTGCGCGCCGTCGGGCATGGCCTTGAAACGGTCGGCCAGATCGAGCAGCACCGCATCGGTCGCGCGCAGCGTGCCGTCCTGGTTCTTGAACTCGACACCCAGCGCTTTGAGGCGCCGGGCGGACTCCTCCGAGCCCGTGGCCGCCTCGAACATCGTGGTGGCGAGCTTCTTGAGCCCCGTCTCGAAGGTCTGCGCCGAGACCCCGGACAGTTCCGCCGCCGGCACCAGGGTGGAGAGCGATTCCACCGTGATGCCCACGCGCTGCGAGAGCTTGTTGAGCGCATCGGCCGACTCCAGCGCCGACCTGACCATCGCGGCCAAGCCCGCCGCCGACAACGCCACGCCGAGCCCGGCGAGCACGCCGTTGACCCGGCGTGCGGCGTCGGCCAGGCCGCCGAGGTTGCGCTGGATCGAGCCGAAGGCCGCGCGCGTCTCGTCGACGGCGCGGATGAGGATTTGGGCTCGCTCGGTTGCCATTAGAGTTTGTCCAATTCACGCCCGATCGCGGCAGCGAGCTTGGGCAAGGCGCCTTGCACGCCTGCTGCGAGATCGAACCGGCGCTTGAGAATCACCCGCCGCACCAACACGGCGATGGGAATCTCCTGGCCGCGCTGCAGGCGCTTGACGCCGCTGCGCTCGCGCTCGGCACGCTTGAAGCGGCCAAGCTGCGCGGCGTTCTCGCGGAGGTTCTCGGCCATCAGCAGCACGCGGCCGTTCTTCTCGACGAAGAAGGCGTTGCCCGAGCGCATCAGGCCGTCGATGACCTGACGGAAGCGCTTGGGGCCGATCCGTCCCGGTAGCAGCGGGATCAGCATCCGGCCCGCCACCGTGCCGCCGTGCGTGTGGATGCCCAGCCAGGCAATGCGGCTGCCCACCCACAGCGCGGGCAGGCGATCGGGCTTGCGGTCGAACACCTTGGCCTGCAGCGAGGCGACGAAGCTCGCGCGCCGGACCTGGAAGGCGCTGCGCATCTGGGCGCGGGCGGCCTCGCGCACCTCGCGGCCGCCTGCGGCCATCCCTTTGGCCACCGCCGCGTGGATCGCCCGCCGGCGTTCGGCGCTCCAGGCCGAGAGCTTCCTTGGATCGAGCAGTCCCTCGGTGGTGAGCGTCAGTTTCATGGCCGCACGTCCTCCCACAACTCGCGCTGCAGCCGCTCGATGGCCGCCCGGTCGCCCTGGGCCGCCACCGCGTGCAAGGCCAGCCGCAAGGCGTGCTGCCGGCGCTCCCGCCGCTCGTGGGCGGCCAGCAAGCCGCGCACTTGCGCGAGCGTGTAGCCCATCACCTCGGCGTGGCGGTGGCCGGCGGCGACGAGCCGGGCGACGGCGTCGTCCCAGCCGAGAGGATCGGCGCCAGCCGCTCGCCCGCCTGTGCGATGCTCGGCGTCACCCGCCGCACGAAAAAATCCGCGTTCACCTCGAACACGGCGGCGGCCAGGGTGACGGCCTCGTCGAGCGCCAGCCCCTCGATCCAGGCACGCTCGCGCCGGGTGGCGAGCGCGAGCAGATCCAGCACCGCCTCGCCGTGCCGGGCCAGCAGCGCGAGCCAATCCGGCTCGGCCGAGAGATCGGCGGCGATGGGCCGCACCGCGGCGAGGATCCGCGGCAACTCGCCCAGGCGGATCGGCGTGAGTTCCACCGCGGTGCCCGCCACCGTGACCACCTGGGGCACGGGCGGGAAGGTCTGGAAGTCGGTATTGCTATCGGTCATCGCCATCCCCTTACAAGAGCACCAGGCGGCCGAACTGGCCCAGTTCGCCGTCGGTGGGTTTGGAGAGATCCGCCAGCACCTGGCCGGAGAGTTCGAACTTCAGCAACTCGTCGGTGATGATCGACAACTCCTTGGCCGGGTTGATGGCCACGCGATAGAGGTCGATCACCACCTCGCGGTTGGCGTCGGCGGTGTTCAGGCCCTCGAAGCGGATCCAGCGCTCGGGCAGCGGCCGGGTGAACATCGCCGTGCTCTGCGCGGCGCCATAGGCGTAATCGACGGTGAAGGGCTCGACATAGGGGCCGCCGGTCGTGGCGTCGAGGATCAGCACCGAGCCGTGCTTGGCATGCACCTGGTACTGCGCCGCCGGCAGGGGCTTGGGCGGGCTGTCGGAATCCTGGATCTGCACCGCCGAGACGTTCTGGTGTGCGAGCGGATAGAGGTGGCCCGCGGTCACCGGGTTGGGCAGCGCCTCGCCCGTGACCGTGCCCGCTGCCACCGTGGTGGAGTGGCCGTAGAGGGCGAGCGCGAGGTTGCCGCTGCTCAGTTCCTCCAGCGTGCAGGCGAACTCGCCCTTCTTGGTCTTGATGAGCTGCAGGTCGGTCAGGCGCTGGCCGGACTGCGCCTCCTGGTGTTCCAGCGTCTCCACCGACAGCGACACCTTCAGTTCCGGCACGTTGCCGACGAAGGTGAGGCCGGCGGGGTTGCCGGCCGCATCGCGCGCGCCGATGTAGACGCGCCCTTGTCCGGAGAAGTAGGCCATGGTCAGTCTCCCGTGGGGGTGGGCGTGGACGGGGCCGCGGCGGCGGGACCGTCACGGCGCGAGGGTTTGAGGGATGCGGCCGGCGCCGGGGAGTCCGGCGTGACGAGCCGGGCCGCGCCCTGGGCGATCAGCCAGCGGGCGCTGGCCTCGGGCAGGTCCAGCCGCGCGCCGGCGCTCAAGCGCCGACCGGCGTGGGTGTGGGCTTGGAGCAGTTCGATGTGCATTGGATGGGTCATCCCGTGGTCGTGAGGTCGGTCAGCGTGGTGCGGTAGCGGATCTCGTAGCGCGCCGGCAGCGTCACCGTGCCGGCATCGAGGTCGTCGGCGTCCCAGTCGGCGTCGAGCTCGCGCACCGCGAGCGCCAGGCCGCCCAGGTTCGGGTCCGCGAGCACGGCGGCGTGGGCGGCGACGATCAGCCGGTCGGCCGCGTCGAAGGCGTCCGCGCCGCGCGCGAGCGCGACCAGGCGCACGGTGAGCGCCCGGTCCACCAGCCGGTTGGCATGCGCGGTGAGGGCGTCGCCCTCGACGAAGACGAGCAGTGCCGGGCCGGCCTCGCGGGGCAGCGGTGTCGCCGGCTGGCGCAGCACGGGCGCCGGGGCCAGGGCCGCCGTGAGCCGATCGACGAGGATGCGCAGCAGGCGCTCGCGCACCGAGTTCATGGCAGCCTCGCAAGCTGGGCCCGGCACTCGCGGCCGTCGCCGAGCGCTCGCACCTCGCGCACGCGGTAGGGCTCGCCGGCGATGGTGACCACGTCGCCCGGTGCGAGCGCCAGGCGCGAGGCCGCGTACTCGAGCTCGAAGTCGCGCGAGAGCGCCAGGCCTTCGAGCACCGTCTCGTCCGGCGCACGGAACGCACAGTGCACGGTGGCGGCGCCCACCACGACGGGCGTCAAGAGTCCCGCGCGCTCGGCGGCGTCGTACAGATCCTCCACACGCACCATCGCACAGGCACCGTCAGACGGTGAGCTTCACCAGCACACCCGGTCGGTGGCACATCGGCAGCGGGTTGCTCTGGGTGTGCAGATCGGTGCCGCGGTCGAACTTGCGCGGCTCCTGCTTGGCGTAGAGCGGCTGGCCCAGGGTGTTCACGGTCTCGTTGAAGTCGGCCGGGGCGAAGTAAGTGGCGAAGGTGTCCACCGTGCCCAGCGGAAAGGCGTGGGCCTCGCCCGCGGCGATGAAGCGGCGCGCGTTGCCGTGGGCGTCGGTGGCCTGGCCGCGGTACTCCTCGAAGGTGATGCCGGCGAAGACGAAGCCCGCGCGCACGTCGTTGATCAGGATCGCGCCCTGTTGCCACTGGGTATAGGCCTCCTTGACCGACTTGTGGCCGGTGAGCGCCCGGAAGAACTCGGGCGAACAGAGGACGTGCACGCCGGTCATGAACTCGCCCTTCAAGTTCTCCTCGATGTGGGCCAGCACCTCGTAGCAGTGGCCCTTGACGTCGCTCGCGGCATTGGCCAGATCGAAGGCGATGGTGGTCTGCCTGAGATCGAACTCGTCGAACAGGTCGTAGATCGTGCTGCCGTCGGCGTCCAGGATCTGGCCCTTGAGTGCGCCCATACGCAGGTGTTCGAGGGTGATCGCGTGCTTGTTGCGCATGGTCTCCAGATGCCGTGCCAGCACGCCCGCGACGGCCTCCATCTCCGTCTCCGAGCCGAAGGCCCGGATGCCCTGGACCTCCTCGGGCAGCACCACGTCGTCGTGCGGGATGTGCGGGACGACGAAGGAACGCAAGGAGCGCTGGCCGCGTTCGCCCACCGTGCCCGGCGAGCCGGGCGGCCGGGTGGGCAGCAGGTTCAGGCGCCCGGCGTACTCCTCGATCACGACCTGGCGCGTGCGCACGGGCTTGGCCGGAAACAGGTTCAAGGCTTCCAGCCGCCCGTAGCGGTTGGGGATCAGGTTGATGGCGGCGGTCAGGCTCGCCATCGAGAAGCCGGGGGAATCGAAGGGGTTGAGCATCGGGAGACTCCAGAAACGACGAACCCGCCGAATGGCGGGTCGTCCGAGGTGTGGGGAGGGGCGGAATCAGGCGCTGTCGCGTACCACGATGCCGCGCGCTTCGAGCTGTGCGATCGCAGCGATCTGCTGCGCGGTGGTGATCCCCGCGGGCCAGACCAGCGCGTTTCGCGCGACGATGGCGTGGCGGGCGATCAGGATCGCGTCCTCCCGGTCGATCAGCGTCGCATCCACCGCCTGGGCCAGGACGCCTGCGGCGATCTCGGTGCCGTCGGATGCACTGGGATCGAGCGCCTTGAGCTTGCTTGTGGCCGTCTCGCGACCGACCACGGCGCCGAGCGGCAGGTTCTGCCCGGCCGCCACGGTCGCCTGCTCGCGCGAATACAGGTTCGGCGCCTCGTACTTCAGCAGGTCGCCGAGGTTGGGGGCTTGGGTGAGCGTGGGCATGGTTCACTCCCGGGTCACGAGTTTCTTCACGGCGGCGACCACGGGCGAGGCGGCCGGATCGGCGCCGGGGGTGGCCCAGTCCTGGGGCGCGTGGGTCGAGCGCACGGCCGACTCCATGCTGTGGGTGGCGCGCGCCTCGATCAGGGCGCGGCGCACCTCGGCTTCGGTGCGGCCGGCGGCAATGAACTCGGCGGCGCGCTCGGGGCAGCCGGCGATCAGGCACAGTTGCGCGATCGCTTGCGCGGACTGCGCCACTTCGCGGCGGGCCTCGGCCACCCGGGCGGCGGCTTCATCCACGCCGAGCGTCTCGGGCGGGGTGTCGGTCATGGTGGGGGTTCCTCGGAGAACGGTCGCCTTCCCGGTCGGGGCCTGGCGCGGCGGGGAAGACGGACGCCGCGCGGCAGAAAGATGTCGGTCGAACTCGGCGAGCACCGCGGCCAGCGTGGCCACCCCGTCGGCCAGCCCGGCTCGAGCAGCCTGCGGGCCGAAGAAGAGCGCGGCCTCGGTCGCGCGCACCGCGGCCTCGTCGAGGCCGCGCATCGCCGCCACGTGCGCGACGAAGAGCGCGTGCAGCCGGTCCACCTCGGCCTGCAGCGCCGCGCGGGCGGCATCGTGTAGCGGCTCGTGCGGCGAGTAGTCGTTCTTGCGCTCGCCCGCGGTGATCGCGGTGTAGCGGTAGCCGTCTTGGGCGTCCTTGACCGACTGGTCGACGTGCAGCGCGATCACGCCGATCGAGCCCACGCCGCCGGTCTCGGTGACGAAGAGCCGCTCGGCCGCGCAGCCGATGGCGTAGGCCGCGGAGAAGGCAGCGTCGTTGGCCACGGCCCAGACGGGCTTGAGGCCGGCCGCCTCGCGCACGCGGCGTGCGAGCTCGAAGCACCCGCCGGTCTCGCCGCCGGGCGAGTCGATGTCGAGCACGATGCCGGCCACCAGAGGGTCGCCAAGGGCCGCCTCCAGCCGCGCGCCGATCTCGGCGTAGCTGGTCAGGCCCGAGGCCGCCTCCAGCCCCAGCGTGCGCTTGACCAGGGTGCCGTGGATCGGCAGGACCGCGATCGAGCTTGACGGAAACGCCGCAGGGTTCGGGGCCCTCGGCAGCGGCGGCGCGAGTGCGACGTCCGGCGCGGCCAGATGCAGGCGCTCGGAGAGCACCGCGAGGATCAGGTCGAGCTTGGCGCGCTGGACGAGCAAGGGCGTCCCGAACAGGCGGGAGGCGAGATGGGGCAGCATCGGTGTCAGTCCTGAAGTTCGGTGTCGGGCGCAGGTGTCGGCACCGGCGGCGTCGGTTGGTCGTGCCGCGGATCCGAGTCGAACACCAGCCCCAGTTCATCGGCGCGCCGGTTGTCGGCGGCGATCTCGCGGTCGATGTCCTCGGCGTCGTAGCCGTAGGCCGAGATCGCCTCCGAGCGGCTCATCAGCCCGGCGCGGATCGCGAGCTTGAGCGCGTTGAACTCCTTCAAGGGATCGACCCACTGCCAGCCCTGCGGGATCCACTTGGCGGCCTGGTACGCGCGCCGGCGGCGGGCGTAGCCGGGCAGGCTCAGCGCCCCTTCGAGCACGGCCTGCTCCATCCAGGCCCGCCACACCGGGCGGCACAGCTGGTACACGATCACCCCGTGCTGGATGGCCTCGCAGCGGCGGCGGAACTCCAGCAGCCCCGCGCGGATGCTGGAGTAGTTCACCTGGGTGAGATCACCGGTGAGCATCTCGTAGGTGATGCCCATGGCGGCGGCCACCGCCCGGAACTGCTGGCGCATGAACTCGGCGTAGGAACTGCCGACATCGGCTGGCGCGGAGAACTTGATGTCCTCGCCCGGCTCCAGGATCTGCAAGGTGCCGGGTTCCAGCCCGGCGAGCGCCGCGCCTTGGGGCTCGGCGAGCCCTTCGCCCATCAGGCTGTCCTCGGGGGCGAGCCGCGTGATGAAGCCGGCGAACATCGCCGCGGTCTTCTTGCGCACCAGTTCCGCGTCGTCGTACTGGTCGAGCTCGTGCAGCTTCACCAGCGCCCGCGCGAGCCATGGCTCGCCGCGGATCTGCCCCGGGCGCAGCGGGCGGAACAGGTGGATGACCTCGGAGGCACCCACGCGCACGGTGTCGAGACCTCCCGCGGAGGCGCCCGTGCCCGACATCGGCGCCAGGTTCCCGTCGCCCGGGTGCGAGCGGTGCAGGTGGTAGGCCACGCGCCGCCCGAGCCGGTCGAACTCGATGCCGGCGCGGATGACGTGACCCGAGGGCAGGTCGCGGTTCAGGGTGGTCGGCAGGTGCTCGGGCTCCAGCACCTGCAGCTGCAGGCCGACCGCGAGGCCGTCCTCCGGGCGGCGCCAGCGCAGGCGCACCAGCGCCTCGCCGCCTTCGAGCATCGCGCGGCAGGCGAGCGCCTGCAGGCCGTAGAAGTCGGTGAGTCCTGCGGCGTCGGCCTCCTCCACCCAGTCCCACCACAGGGCGTGGATGGCCTCGCGTACCGCGGCGTCCTCGACCATACTCTGCGGCTTGATGCCGGTGCCGATGGCGTTGGCCACGAAGGCTTCGATGCCCGCGGCCGCCCAGGCGTTGCGCCGGGCGAGATCGCGGCTCTTGGCGCGCAGCTCGCCCTGGGTGGAGGCGAGTGCCGCGACCGCCCCGGGATTGCCGACCTGCCAAGCGACGGCCCGGCGGCCGCCGCCCACGCCGTCGTAGGTGGGGCTCGTGCCAAGCAGCCGGCGCTTGAGGGTGCTGAGCCAGCTTGCTGGCGTTCGTGAGGTGCGCCAACCCATCACGTCCCCTTGGTCGTCGTGATCCGGATCTGCCGCGGTGCGCCGGGCCACAGCCCCGTGGCCACGGCCTGCTCGAAGAGGTCGCGTTTCACCTGGCGAATAGCGGCCTGCAGTTCCTCCACGCTGCGGTACTCGACCGTCTTGTCGCCGAAGCTCACGCGCTTCTCGCCCTTGGCGAGCGCGGCTTGCAGGGCCTCGAGGTCGGCTTGGGTGTAGGCCATCAGCGGTAGACCACGAGGTCGATCTCGGGGGAGTCGGCGAACGACGCCGCGGTGGTCGCGCAGCCCACATCGACGTGCGTCGGCGTCTTCTCGTCGGCGGTCGCGCGCACGATCAGCAGCCGCTGCGTGCCGCTGTTGGTGCTGCTGCGGGCCACGCCCACCCAGCAGTAGTTCGCGTCCGGCAGCGGGCTGGCGAAGCTCACGCGGTAGCGCCCTGGGGCGAGCCGCGTGACCGAGGCGACGTTGTGCGCAGCGCGCACGACGACCTGGTTGCCGACATAGCCGAAACACACCCAGGCCCGCGCCAGACCCGGGTGGTCGGCGCCGACCTTGACCTTGACCTCCCGCCCGATGCGGCCGGCCAAGGCGGCGATGCGCGCAGCCAGACTCATCAGAGCAGCGCCCCTTCGAAGATCGCGACGAAGTCGGTGTCGGTGTCGCCCACCTCGGCGGCGGCCACGGCGCCGATGTTGCTGCGCGCCTGGGCCTGCTCGGTAGCCGTCAGGGACTGCGCCGCGTCGAAGCGCACGCGGTGGTTGACCGCAGTGAGCAAGGCGTCCAGGCCGCTGGTGCCGTCCTGCAGCAGCTGCTGGATCTCCAGCAACGTGTCGTAGGCGGCATCGGCCCCGCCCAGGATCTCGGCCTTGAGCGTGTCGAGCAGCGTGACGATCTTGTGCGAGGAGTAGGTGCTGCTCGTGGCGACCTGGGCGTCGTCGATCGCTCCCGAGGCCACCACCGCGGCCTTCAGCTCGTTGATGGCCGCCACCAGGCTCGACTTGTCGGTGGTGGTGAGGTGGGCGAGGTTCCCGGCCTTGGCGCGGACGTCGTTGAACTCCTGCGCGACGCGGATGACCAGGCTCTCGATGCGGGTGGTCAGTGACATAGCGTCTCCTCGTCAGGACAGCCAGCGGCTCTTGATCACGCGCCGGCCGGTGTTGCGGTTGCCAGAAACACCCAGGCCACCTCGATGGGTGGCCTCGGTGATCGATTCAGTAGGTGTTTCAAGGGCTGGCGGACTGGCCAGCCCCAGTTGCCGCTCCAGTTCGCGCCAGTGGCGTTCCTCGAAGCGGTCGAGCCCTGCGGCCGCAGCAGCAGCACGGGCATACACGTAGCAGTCCAGCGCCTCGTTGCGCTCGCGCATCTTCTGCCACTCGCGCACCGCAAAGCCGTGGCGATCACGCCGGGTGACGAGCTGCTCGGCGCACAGTTGCTGGAGGAACTCGGCGTCGATCTTGGGCAGGTGGACGAAACCGGCCGGGTAGGTCACCGTCACGCCGTCGTCGGCCACCTCCGCGCTCTGGCGCAGGTGGTTGTAGAACTCGAGTTTGGCGAGCCCCACCGCGACCGCATACACCTTGATGCCCCGGCGCAGCTTCTTGCCCGCCTGCGAGACATCGACCGCCGTCGGTGTGCCGATCAGGGCCGCGCCCCCCATCGAACCCGTCCGCACGCCCTTGACCGCCATCACCCGCGCGTCGCGGCAGGCGCGCACGAAGGCGTAGGCCTCCTGTGTCGCAAAGCCGGTGTCCAGCGCCAAGCGGGCCAGCGGCATGGCCGCGCCCGAGGCATGGGTCCAGGTCTCGGCGAGCATCCCGCCCAGCGCCTTCCACACCGCATCCCGTGCGGTGTCGCCCATCAGCACCCGGTGCTCGATGAGCCAGGCCTCCTTGCCACGCCCGAAGGCCCAGACCGAGACCTCGATGCGGTCCTTCTGCACGTCGGCGCCGGCGGTGAGCAAGAGCCCGCCGGCGGGGACGGTGCCGATCGGGTAATCCTCGCGCCGCTCCAGCAGGCGCTGCCAGTCCGGCGCCTCGCCCTCCTCGACCCAGGTCTCGCCGAGCTCGGTGTTCTTGAAAGTCTTGATGGCAGCGGCCGATCCCGACTCTTTACTGACGGCGGCTTCCCACGCAGCGGCGATCTCGCACCAGGCGCGCCAGCCCAGCGGGCTGTACAGCGACGACAGATGAAACCCCGCCGTCTTGCCCGCGCCTTCCGCCGTCGCGCGCCACTCGCCGTGCTCCAGCATCCAGGTCTTGTGATGCTCGGCGATCGCCGTCTCGCATGATTCGCACACATACGCCGCCGTCTCGGGCCGGCCCTTCTCCCAACGCAGTTGCTCGAAGCGCAGCCACTGCCGGTGCGAGCAATGCGGGCAGGGCACGAAGTAGCGGCGCTGGTCGCTGGCCTCGTACTCACGCTCGATGGCCGAGGCGCCCGCGATCGTCGGCGTCGAGACGATGAAGATCTTGCGCCGCGCAAAGGTGCGCGTGCGCGCCTCAGCGAGCGAGATCGCATCGCCCTCCCCCTCGACGTCGAGCGGGTAGGCGTCCACCTCGTCGAGAAAGAGATAGCGCACCGGCATCGAGCGCAGGCCCACCGCGCTGTTCGCGCCGGTCATCACCAGCACGCCGCCACGAAACTCCTTGGCGAGGATGGTGTTGCCCGAGTCGCGGCTTCTCGCCGGGGCGATGAGTTCGCAGAGCACCGGCGACTCCTCGATCAGCGGGTCGATGCGCTGCTTGGAGTTGCGCTTGGCCATCTCCACGGTGGGCCACACGGCCATCATCGGCCCCGGCGCGTGGTGGATCACGTAGCCGATCCAGTTCGAGCCGGTCTCGGTCGCGCCCACCTGCGCGCCCTTCATGAACACCACCCGCTCGATGGGCGAGGTCGGCGACAGGCAGTCCATGATCGCCTTCAGATACGGCGTGCGGCTGGTGCGCCAGCGCCCCGGCTCGCTCGAGGCCTTGCTCGACAGCACCCGGTGACGGTCGGCCCATTCGGAGACGGTGAGCAGCGGGTCCGGCGTGAGGCCCTCGCGCCAAGCGCGCTCGATGACGTCCCAGCCCTCATAGGCGAACTCGTCCATCAATCGACCCGAACCTTGAGTTCCCCGAGCTCGGCGAGGTGCTCGCGCACGGCGGCATCCAGGGCCACGTGCAGGGTGTGAGCCTCCACGCCGAGCCGGGCCGCCATCTGCGCCGAGATCCGCGCCGGCCAGTTGAGCCAAGCGTCGCGCTCCGTACGGGCGAGCTTGAACACATGCGCGATGGCCTGGTGGCGATCGACCAGTTCGCCCTTGAGGCGGGCCAGCCGCACCTTGTTGGTCTGCGCCTTGACCACCTCGTTGACCGTGCGCGCCTGCACGAGCGTGGTGCCGCCTGCGGGCAGGCCGGTGGCGAGGTTGGGGGCCGGATCCTCCGCCACCCGCACCTTCACGGTCCGGGAGCCCGTTCCCGCCTTCGGGGGCTCGGAGTTCCGGGTCCAGTCGCGGTCGGCCCGGTCTGGGTCGATGGTGCCGTCCGCCTCGGGCGTGATGCGCCCGGTGCGGATGGCCTTGTGCACGGCGGTGTCCGATACCCCACGGTGGCGGGCGTAGGCGCGAATCGAGATGCCCATGGCCCTCTTCGATCAAGTCATCGTCAGTTCTTGGCCAACACCCGCAGAAAACGCTTGGCTTCACGGGCGAGAAGCGCGTTCATCACGTCACCCCGAACCACCCGATCGAAAGGACGCCCGATGAACCCCCACACCCCCGACCTCCTCGCCACCAAGCTCGCCGAGGCCGCCCTGACCGTGCTGGTGCGCACCTGCCGCAAGGAGGTGGCCGCCGCCAGCCGCGACGAGCTCGAAGCCGCCTGCGTCGCGATGCGCGCCAAGGCCCGGCCGGTCATCGACCAGTTGCTCGACGACGCCCGCGCCGCACCCTGGGTGGCCGAAGCCGCCTTCCACGCCGCCGCGCTCGAACTGGCGCAGGCCGGCATCGCGGTGTTGCGCAAGGTCTGACGAGCAATGCGAAGCCAAGCAAGAACGCTTGGCTTCTCACGCGAACAGCGCGTTCATCACCTCACCCGATCACCACGCACCAAGGAGCAGACCATGACCCTGCGCATCCGCCAATCCCAGGTCACCGACACCAACGGCAACGCCCTCGGCACCCGCCTGATCCGAATCGAGTTCGACGAGCAAGGCCCAGCGACCGTGATGCACGACGGCCAGCGTTACGACTTCACCGGCAAGACCGGCACCCACCTCAAAACCGGCTTGGCGGTGCGCGAGATGGCCACCGCGCGCGACGCGCGCCTGTGGATCAGCCTCGATGGCGAGCGCCTGTGGGAAGACTGACTCGCGCCGATCCATCCCTATCCAGGAGCAGACCATGAGCACCATCACCCTGACCCCCGCCCAGCACGCGATCCTGGCCCATGCGCTCGAGCACAGCGACGGCCGAATCGACTGGTTCCCCGAGCACATCCAAGGCGGTGCCCGCCGCAAGGTGCTCGACGGCCTGGCCAACCGCGCCCTGATCGCCCGCCAGGGCGAGGTCTGGGTCGTTGCCGACGCAGGCTACGAGGCCTTGGGCGTGCCGCGCCCGGGTGCCCGCACCGCCCCGCGCCAGTCCTTCGTTGCGAAGCTCGATGCGGTGATCGCCCGGGCCGAGCAGGCGCAGACGGCGCGCGACGAGGCCGACCTGGAGGCGGCGGTGAACGCCGCCGAAGCGGCCTGGGCGCAGGATGCGCATCGCAGCGCCGAGCCGCGCCGCCCCCGCGCCCACAGCAAGCAGGCGCAGGTGATCGCGATGCTGCAGCGTCCCGAAGGCGCCACCCTCCGCCAGATCATGGACAGCACCGGCTGGCAGGCGCACACGGTGCGCGGCACCTTGGCCGGGGCGCTGAAGAAGAAACTGGGCCTGACGATCGTCTCCGAGAGATCCCCGGGCGGCGAGCGCGTCTACCGGCTTGCCTGAGTCGCGATGGGGCAGCACATCCCGCGCGGGCTGCCCAATCTGACCGGGTTCGTGATTCACTGCGCGATCGCCGACGAGTCGCTCGCCGCCTGATCGAAGGCCAGGCCATCCGCCTCGCGGGTGGCTTGCTGGCCCGTCCAGTCCTGCCAGCGCCGCACGATCACGTCCGCATACTTCGGGTCGAGTTCGATCAGGCGCGCCACGCGCCCGGCCTTCTCGGCGGCGATCAAGGTCGTGCCCGATCCGCCGAAGGGGTCGAGCACCACGTCGCCGGGGCGGCTGGAGTTGCGGATGGCCCGCTCGACCAGATCCACCGGCTTCATGGTCGGGTGCAGATCGTTCTTCGCTGGCTTCTTGATCTGCCAGACGTCGCCCTGGTCGCGGTCGCCGCACCAGTGGCGCGTCGCGCCTTCGGGCCAGCCGTAGAGGATCGGCTCGTACTGGCGCTGGTAGTCCGAGCGGCCCAGCGTGAAGGTGTTCTTGGCCCAGATGATGAAGGTCGACCAGTGCCCGCCGGCGGCGCGGAAGGCCGCTTGCAGCGTGTCCAGTTCGCTGGAGGACATGGCGACGTAGATCGCGCCTCGGGTGTGGGCAACGAGCAGCGCCAGCACGTCGTAGAGGAAATCGTAGAAGCCTTCGCCCAGCGCATCGTTGAGGATGGGACGGTGTTTGCCACGCAGTTTGTCTTTCGCGCTGTTGGCGTAATTGACGTTGTAGGGAGGGTCGGTGAACACCATGTCCGCTTGTTCACCGTCTGGGAACAGGCGCGCATAGGCCTCGGCGGTGGTCGCGTCGTCGCACACCAGCCGATGGGGGCCGAGCAGCCAGACATCGCCCCGCTTGGACACCGGCTCTTCCGGCATCGCCGGGATGGCATCGTCTTCCGTCCGGCCCTCGATCTGTGGTTCCTCATCGGCCAGCAACGCGGCCAGTGCATCGGCGTCGAACCCGGTGAGATCGAGGTCGAAGCCTTCGTCTTGCAGTGCCTCCAGCTCCACGCGCAGTAGCGCATCGTCCCAGGTCGCCAGCTCCGCGAGCCGATTGTCGGCGAGCACCAAGGCGCGGCGCTGGGTCGGTGTAAGGTGGTCGAGCACCACCACCGGCACGGTGGCCAGGCCCAGCTTGCGCGCCGCGGCGAGCCGTCCGTGGCCCGCCACCAGCACGCCGTCGGCACCGGTGAGAATGGGATTGACGAAACCGAACTCGGCAATCGATGCGGCGATTCTCGCGATCTGCTCCTCCGAGTGCTGGCGGGCGTTGCGCACGTAGGGCAGCAGCTTGGTCGTCGGCCAGTGCTCGATGCGATCGGCCAGCCAGCTCATGCAGTGACCTCCGCCGTCTCGCCCAACCGCTCGGCGGCGACTTCGGCGAAGGTCCGGCCGCTGCCCTCCAGCACCGGCGCCGTGCCCGGGTGGTGCTGCAGCCAGCGGCGCAGCGCGACGTCCACGTACTGGGGAGCGAGTTCGATGGCGCGCACTTTGCGGTCGGTGTGTTGCCCGGCCAGCAGTGTGGTGCCGGAGCCCGCGAACGGCTCGAAGACGATCTCGCCCGCGTCGGTGTAGGCCTCGATGAAGAACTTCGGCAGGCCCACCGGGAACACCGCCGGATGGTCGATACCTTCACCGATGCGGCCGCGCTGGCGCGTCACCTCGATGACGGAATCCGGGATGCGGAAGTCCTGCGTCGGCAGCCCTGCGTGGCACCAGGCGCCGACCGTGCCGTCCTTGCCGCGCATCGCGGTGGAGGATCCGTCGGCGCGCAGATGCGTCTCGTGACCGGCCCACTTGCAGGGCACGGTCTTGTTCGGCTTGCGCGAGCGGCGGTTGAAGTGGAAGACGAACTCGTGGCGGGGCGCCAGCCGCCCGGCCCAGTCGCCGGGCACGGTCACCGACTGGTCCCAGACGTACCAGCCGAAGCGCCGCCAGCCTTGGCTGCGCATCCACTCGATCCAGCCGTCCCAGTACGGCTGCCATTCGTTGTCGCGATGGACGAGGCCGAGGTTGACCAGCATCTGGCCGTCCTCGCGCATGGCCGTTTGAGCAGCGCCGAACACGCTTTGCATCAGTGCGTCCCAGTCCGAGATGCCGCCGGTGGTGTAGTCGCGCTGGTTGGCATACGGCGGACTGGTGAACAGCAGGTGAGCGCGATCGCCCTCGAGGAGGCGCACGACGGCGGCCGCGTCGCGGCTGTCGGCGCAGATCAGGCGGTGCTCGCCCAGGAGCCACAGATCGCCTGGCCGCGTGACCGCCACCGTGGGCGGTGTGATGTCGTCCTCGTCCGCATCCGATGACTCGCCGCTCACTGCTGCTTCATCCTCGGCGACCGGCTCTTCCTCGATGTCAGCCAGGAGTCGCTCGATCTCGGCATCATCGAAGCCGGTGAGCGCGAGGTCGTAACCCGCCTCCGACAACTCGGCCAGTTCCAGCGAAAGCAGTTCCTCGTCCCATTCCGCCCAACTGACGGACCTGTTGGCGATCAGCCGAAAGGCCTTGATCTGAACATCGGAGAGTTCATCGGCCAGGACTACCGGGACGGTCTTGAGGCCGAGCTTGCGCGCCGCCTTGAGCCGCAAATGTCCGTCCACCACTTCACCCGTGCTGCGGGCCACGACAGGAATCCGGAATCCAAACTCCACGATGGCCGCAGCCATCCGGTCGACCGCGTGATCGTTTTTTCGCGGGTTGCGTGCGTAGTCGATCAATCGCTCTATCGGCCAATGCTGCAGGTTTAGCTCAGATGCAACCAAGTCTCACCTCGGACAATGTGATGGATGACATGGCGAGAAACGTCAAACTCGCGCGCCAGACGGATTTGCTCGCCACGCCTTCCCGAGTAGCGGCGGCGAATCTCTCGCACCGCACTGTCTGTCAGCGTGGTACGCGGGTGCCGTTGCCCTCGAAATACTGGAACATGGGCTGTGCCATGCACGAAGCTGTCGGCCACGTTCTGCGCATGCGTGGCCCAGCGCAAGTTGGTGATCGCGTTGTTGTGGCGATTGCCGTCGGAATGCGCGACTTCGTGCAGCGGGCTCGGCGGCGGGCCAAGAAAAGTCAGCGCAACCAAGCGATGGATGCCGGTCTTGAGTCCCTTCGCGCCAAGTTGTACGTACCAGTAGCCATATCCCGCCAGCCACGGCTTGAGCACATGACCGGTTCGCGTGTTGCGAACGGCGCCGAGACTGCAGACCTCGTAGCGGGTGTCGCCTGGAAACGGACGCCACTCGCCCCCTGTCGCCACGTCTGTCATCAGCGGTGATCGGCAGAAGTCTGTTCGTTGCATCAAAGGCCAGCGGCCCGGACGGGTGAAAGGAGGAAAGCCCCCTCACGGGCCGCGAGGGTCGCTGCTGCGTTGAAATGAAAAAACCCGCCGACGTTCAGACCGTGGGCGGGTTTCGTAATGCGTACTGGATGGTGGCGGGGTGCAAACTGCAAACCATGCAAACCCCGGTTTGCACTCTGACGCTAGATAAGCATCGCGCTCGCGCCCCCCGCATGGCTTTTTGGCCAGGAAGGACCCATCGCGCTCGGCGGGTCGGATCGCGAAGGCAGAAACGACGAAGGCCACGGATCGCTCCGTGGCCTTCGCACATGCTTCTCTCGCGAGGTTAGCGAAATCCTAGCGCAAAAACGGGTGAAGTGTTGCACGTCCAAAATGGCTCGAAACCGGCATCTTTCCGCATCCGCACGCATGGCTTGGATCGCTTTGGAAACGACCCGCAACTTCACTCATGAAAGGCTGGCCACCGTCCGGCGGGTCTGCTCGTTCAGACGGCAGGCGACGATGTCGAGCGCCTTCTGCCACCGCCGCCAAGCCGTGGTGCGGTCACAGCCGAAGCGCCGGCAGATCTCCCGCCACCCCCGTTCCTCGGCGCGCATCCAGACGAGATGGCGCTGCTCCTCGGTGAGCCACAGCACCCAGCGCATGGTCTCCTCCATGCGGTCGATGGCGGCCGGGTCGGGCGGAAAGCGGTACAGCACGTCGTCGCCGGAGTAGGTCTCCCACGGCTGGCGCAGGATGGCCGGCCAGGTGTTGAAGTAGCCCTGGACGCGCACGGGCGGCAGGCGCCGCGCGGTCTGGGCGGCCTCCCGGAAGCGCTCGGCGACGCCGTCAACGCTCCACATGGCCGTCTCCCAGGCGACCGTAGAGCCGCTCGCCGATGCGCTTCACCAGCTCCCGCTCGATCCAGTCCAGCCGCTCGTCGTCGAGCGACACCACCAGGATGCCCTGGTCGCGCCAGCCGTCGCGTTTGATGACATCGACGTCCGGGCGAGTCGGTTGCAGGCGCCCCAGGGGACAACGATAGTGGGGGTTGGGCGCGTTCATGCCGGCACCTCCTGCGTCGCGATCGCCCACATCAGCAGTGCCAGCGCGTCGGCCTCGTTGTCGTCCGCGGGCCGGAAACCCAGGGCCTGCATGGCGGCCACCATCTCCTGCTTGCCGGCGTTGCCCTTGCCGGTGGCGTGCTTCTTGATCGTGCCGACCGGCACACCCTGGTACGGGATGCCGTGGTGCTCGCACCAGGCGGTCAGCTGGGCCATGAAGCCGCCGTAGGCGTGGGCGGCATCCACTCCGGCGTGGCGGCGCACCTCCTCGAAGTACACCGCATCCAGCCCGTCCGCCGATTGTTTGACCTCGGTGAGCCAGCGCTTGAAGCGCAGGTAACGCATGCCGCCGCCCTCGAAGCGCCGGGGCTTGAAGGACTCCGAGCCGCTGGTGATGGAGCCGTCACGGCCGAGCAGCGCCCAGCCGGTCCGGGTGCCGAGGTCGAGGCTCAGGATCGCTGCACCGGGTTCTCGGCCCCTATCACCCAAACCGGGCAGACCCCTTCGGGTCGGGGGAGAGGACACCGCGTGTTCCTCTCCCCCCGAAGGGGGGAGGGAGTTTTCGCCAACTTGGAAATCTCCGGAAACCCAGCAACCACGCGGGTTTGGGGAAGTTGGCAAGTTGGCAGCGTTGCCAACTTGCCAATCTGCCGACAACTCCCTAACGCGTTGATCAGTATGGGATTCAAGTTGGCAGGCGTTTGCCAACTTGCCAACGTCTCTGAAAATCGGGGGGAAGTTGGCAGAGGTTTTGCCAACTTGGCTGTGCGTGTTCATGCGGGCTCCTCGGGGTCGTTCAGGTCGTCTTGGTAAACCCACACCTCGGGGTTCTCGACCGGCAATGCGGCCCCCGATTGCGGGCATTTGAAGTGGGTGGGCAGCACCGGCAGTTCGCGCAGCGATACTTCGCCCGTGGCTGGATCGGGCTCGCCGACAATCGAGCGCAGCACCATCGCCTCGACGCACAGGTAGCCGAACTTGGTGCGGGCGGGCGGCAGGCCGTAGTCCTGCGCGTTGCGGAAGTACTTGATGTAGCCCTGGGTCGAGAGCGCGGAGAGGCGCTCGCGGATGGTGCGCTCGCCACCGAGCCCCGCCTTGCCCTCGAAGCTTTCCGCGAACTGGTTGGCGGTGTAGCAGCGCCCTTGGGCCGCCTCGTCGAACAGGATCTGCAGGATGGCGTCGCGCTTGCGCCGGCGCTCGGCATCGAGGCGCTCGCCGTAGTCTTTCATCACCAGCCGCTCGTTGGCATCGACCTCCCGCCACTCGCCGCGGATCTTGTCCACGTGCATCGAGGGGATGGCCGCGCCGTTGCGCAGCTCGAAGAAGAGCTGGCGCGTGGTGCGCGTCTCGTCGGGGCGAAACAGCAGCATGCCGGTGGTGTAGTAGCCGCGCAGACTCCCGGCCCCGGCCAGCGCCTGGAACGGGTCCTCCTCGAACTGCTTCTTGCCGAGCTTCTTGGTGTGGTGGGCCAGCACGATGCCGGCGTCCGGGTTCACCGCATCGCGCAGGCGCTCGACCCGCTGCGACAGGAAGAACAGCATGGCGGCGTTGTCGTTCTCGCCGCCGGCGTCCCCGCCGTCGAAGACGTTGCGAATGGGGTCGATGGCGATGATGTCCGGCAGCTCGTCGCCGAATGCCTGCTTGATCGCGGGGATCACCTGGGCCAAGCCAGCGTCGTCCAGGATCAGCCGCAGCTGCGACGTGGCGACGAAGTTGACGTGCGCTTCACCGATGCGACTGGGCGGTAGGCGGATCTCCTTCACACGCTCGCGCAGGTAGTGGTACTGCACCTCGGCTTGCAGATAGAACACCCGCAGCGGGCGCGGCGGCGTCATGGCGAGGAAGGTGGCGCCCGCCGCCATGTGCGTGAGCCATGCGAGCAGAAAGTCACTCTTGCCGACCTTGGGCGCACCGCCGAATACCAGCAGGCCGCCGGGTGTGAGCACGCGCGGTGCGATGAGATCGGGCGGCAACGGCGAGTCGTCGTCGAGCAGCGCACCCAGGGTGAAGGTCGGCAGTGTCGGCGCCGCCCCCTTGACGACCCTGCGCTCGCCCTCACGAATGAAGGTGGCGCAGTCGAAGCCCTCGGCCACGGCATCGGCCGCGTCCCACTTGTCCGGTTTATCCATGGGCGGCACGAGGATGGCGACCGACGCCGCGCCCGCCGTCACGCAGGCACGGGCGGCGTTCTCCGCGTAGTCCCAGCCCGGGACGTCGCGATCCGGCCAGACCAGCACGTGCTTGCCCGCGAGCGGCGTCCAGTCGGTCTTGTCGATCGGCGCCCGCGCGCCGTTCATGGCCGTGGTCGCCGTGATGCCCGTCCCGATCAGGGCGCAAGCCGCCTTCTCGCCCTCGACCAGCACCACGTCACGCGCATTGGCCACGGCCGGCAGGTTGTAGAGCGGACGCGGATCGGGGGCGCGCCACATGCGGGCGCGCACGTCCCAGGGGCGGTACTCCTTGCCGGTGGGCGGGTCGTAGCGGTAGACGCAGGCGATCAGTCTGCCATCCGCCGTGAGGTAGTCCCACTTGGCGGTATAAGGGCCGAGTTCGTCGACGGGGGCGCTGCGGGCATTCGATCGCTCCGGGGTGTGACCGATGGATGGTGCAAGCCCGAGCCATTGACGGATTTCCTCCGCGATCCGGGGGAAGTCGTGCCGGGCGGAGAGTCCACGGGAACGGGCCCACAGATCGATGACGTCGCCGCCTTCGTCGGTCGCAAAATCCTTCCACAGCCCACGCCGTTCACCATCGAGCTCGACCACCAGGCTCTTGCCGCGATTGCCGTCGATATCGCCGACATAGAATTTACCGCCGCGGATGCGGCCCTGCGGGAACAGGTAGAGCAGCACCGCCTCCAGGCGCTCGAGCAGGCCTCGGCGCAGCGAATCGGTATCGGGGAGTGCCATTCCCTGCTGTTCGGGTGCGTCGTTGTAGTCGAGCCAAATGACGTCTGCCATCAAGCCGACCCCCAACACCGGTCCTGCCAAGGGCACGACTTGCATGTGACATGGGTCGGCGTAGTGGCGTGTCGGGGCAGCAGCTCGCCCGCCTCGGTGGCGGTGATGACGCGCACGGCCCGGTCCGACATGCGCTGCGCGAGCCCGCCGTCGAAGGGTACGCGCTCGAACCAGATCTCCTCGCTGTCCTTGTTGATGGCGGTGAACAGCGCGGGATTGCTCGCGATGCCCGGCACGGCGCCTTCCATGTAGGCCTGGTAGACGGCAATCTGCGCGGCATAGATCGGCTTGGCACGTGTCACGCCCTGCTTGACGGTCTCGCGCCAGGACTTGTCATTCATCGTCTTGCACTCCCACAGCGCGGGATAAGCAAGCTCGATGTCGGCAGGGCCCGCAGCCAGGATGCCGTCGACGTGCCCCTGGATGCGTCCGCCGGCGACGGAGAAACCGAACTGCTCCCCATCGGCCCTGCGGGTGTAGAGCTCGAAGCCGGCGAGGCGCAGCCAGCGGATCGCCAGATCCTCCAGGGCATGGCCGACCTCGAACACCCGCAACACCCGCCCGGGCAGCTCGCGCCCCGGATCGACCGCGGCCTGGGCGTACTCGTACTGCAGGGCGCGCTCGCAGGCCACGCCGAGCCGGGAGGCACCGAGGTAGGTCCGAGATACCTGTGCTGCCCGTTCACGCGCCAGCGCTTCGTCGATGACAGCGTTGACGCGCTCGTGGAACCTGGGGCGGTGGTTGTAATCGAGCATCACCGCCTCCTCAAAACGGCACATCGTCGGGCGTGCGCTCCCGCAGGTTGTCGAAGTAGGCGGTGAGCACCACATCGACCAGTTGCAGGACCTCTTCCCGGGTGTAGCTCGCGAGCGACCGGTCCATGCCGATGGACGCCACGTACTCGCCGAGCGAGGGCAGGACCGCCTCCATCGCGGCCTTCTCGTTATGGGTGGGATCGATCACGACACCGCCTCCCGCCTTCAGTCGTTGCAGATGAATGTCCTGGCAGCGCATGGAGCAGAAGCGCTTGAACAGGCGCTTGCCGTCCGGCGCACGCGAGCCGTTCCTCGGCGACAGCCAGCAGAAGCCGCGTCCCTCTCGTCCGCAGATCGCGCATATCACGCCGCCCTCCGGTGTTCGTCGTTGGCTGCCAGCACAAGGCGATGGATCGACGACTTGTTGAACTGGAACGCGAGCAGCGCCGAGGCCTGGTAGCGGGTGAGCCCGAAGTCGGCGCGCATGGCCTGCGGCAGGTAGCGCAGCTGCTTCTCGGTGGGCGGTTCGTTGAGCCAGCGGCGGGTCTTGTGGGCGGTGTCGAGGGACTCGTTGTCGTTGAGCCAGTCGTCCGCCTTGGCCATGCAGACGCTGCGGTCGCCGACCGCCAGCAGACGGGGCGGAAGACTCCGGCCGCCACCGACCGCGTGCCAGCGCCCGTTGAGGAAGAAGATGCCGCCCCAGGCTTGGAGGCCGGTGGCCATCAAGGCATCGTCGCAGCCGAAGAGATCGCACCAGCGGAAGTTGGAGCGCTTGAGCAGGTCGATCTCCGTCATGACGAAGTCGTCCATGGCTTCCGCCTGCTCGGCCGGATCAATGGTCCACTCGAAGCCGCACAGTGGGCATTCGCGGCAGCCGAGCGGCACCGTCGCCTCGCAGGAGGGGCACTCCTTGGTGGGCGCCTGCCCCTGGTGCTGGTGGCCGTCCAGGTTGGCCTCCTGCTCCAGCGAGCCGTGCATGAGGGTCGCGGTGCCGAAGTCGAGGACGATGCAATCGGTCTTGACCACGCCGGGATGCTCGGCCGGATCGACGGTGCGCAGCCCCCGCCCGATCATCTGGGTCAGCGTCGACTTGTGCGAGCTCGGGCGCAGCAGCACCACGCAGGAGGTGGGTGTGTAATCGTAGCCTTCAGTCAGCACCGCCACGTTGACGACTACTTGTGCCTCGCCGCTTTCATATTCGGCGAGCCGGACCTTGCGCTCGGCGTCCGACAACTCGCCGTGGATGAGCACGGCGCGGATGCTGGCGGCGACAAACGCGTCGGCCACGCACTGCGCGTGGGCCACGGTCGAACAGAACACGATGGTCTTGCGCTCGCCCGCCTTCTCGCGCCAGTGACGGATCACCGCGTCGGTGATCGGCGTCCTGTTGAGGATCGCCTCCACCTCGGTCATGTCGAAGTCGGTGGCGGTGCGGCGCACCTGGGCGAGGGCCGATTGCGCGCCGACATCAATGACGAAGGTGCGCGGCGGCACCAGATGGCCGGAGGCGATGAGCTCGCCCAGGGTGATCTGGTCGGCCACGTTGCTGAAGACCTCCCGCAGCCCCTTGCCGTCGCTGCGTGCGGGCGTGGCCGTGGCGCCGAAGATCAGCGCCCTGGGGTTGCGCGACAGCACGCGATCGATCACGCGCCGATAGGACGGCGAGGCGGCATGGTGCGCCTCGTCGACCACCAGCAGATCGAGCGTGGGCATCGCGTCGAGATGCGCGTCGCGTGAGAGCGTCTGCACCATCGCGAAGGTGGCGCGCCCGGCCCAGGACTTCTCCTTGGCATCGAACACCGAGGTCGCGACGCCCGGATTGACCCGGCCGAACTTCTCCCGGTTCTGGGCGGTGAGCTCATCGCGGTGCGCGAGGATGCAGGCCTTCGCGTCGGGCTCCTCCAACACGCCGCCGGCGACCGCCGACAGCATGATGGTCTTGCCGGAGCCGGTCGGGCCGATGGCCAGGGTGTTGCCGTGCAGGTAGAGCGCGGCGAGCGAGCGCTCCACCAGCAGGGCCTGACGGGGACGAAGCATCATGCCGGCAGTCCCCCTTACTGCGCCCAGCTCGGACGGCCCGTGACCGGAGCGCGACCCGTGGCTTGGGCATATGCGTTGGGCGTGGTGGCCGAAGGCGCCGGCGCACGCGGTGCCCCCATCAGCGCGGCGTAGTCCTTGTGATCCGGCTGGATCGCCTGCTTGATGACGGCCTTGTCCTGGCCGTTCTGATCCTTCTCCCAATCGACCTTACCGAGGAACTCGATGCCGTCGAGGTCGGCGAACCCGGCGATGCGCCGCGCGTTCTGGGCCTGGGGGCTGGCGTCGCCCGGATGGACGCCGCGCGCGGAGTTCAGGATCGCCTTGACGAAGGCGCGGCCCATGTTGGCCCACTCGGGACCCTTGGGGCTGTAGAGACCGATCAGCGACCACAGCTTGCGACGGGCGTACTCACCCTCCATCACCACGAACTCGCAGTTGAGGTACACCGAGCCGGTGTTGTCGTTGCGGGTGGCGTAGCCGCCGGTCCAGCCCTGGCTCGCATCGTCGAAGCCGCCCGGGCGAATGGTCATGCGCACGCGCACCAGCGTGCCCTTGGGGATCAGGTCGAACGAAGACTGCTCGTTGGCATCGTTGAAATCGAAATAACTCATGGTCGTGGCTCCTTATTGCTGTACGGGTTCGGAAGGCGCGGGGCGCGCGAAGTCGAGGCGTTCGAGGGCGGGGCGCGCGGGGCTGGCGATCTTGGCCATCAGCCGGCCGAGGTGCGGTTCCTCGATCTGGTCGAGGCGGCCGGAGCGGTCCTTGGCGGGGTAGCTCCAGGGGTTGAGCGTGTGGCAGACGAAGGCGCGGTAGGCGCTGCCGTCGTCGGCCTTGAGCTCGGCCAGCGTCACCACCTCGTCGACGATGCCGGGCAGCTCGAGCCCGGTCTTGGAGCCGTCGATCTGCAGCTGGAAGACGCGGCGATTGAAGTCGTCGAGACGCTCGTCGAGGATGCCGACGAACCACACGTTCTTGCCGCGGGTGTGCTGTAGGTGGGTGAGCCAGGCGATCATCTCCTGGCCCATCAGGCCGTAAGCGCCGCGTGTGTCCGGCTTGCCGGTCTTCTCCGAGTAGGCCTGCGGCTGGCCCTTGCACCATTGCAGGCACAGGCGCCCGGCGACGGTGATCGAGTCGACGAACACCGTGTCGTAGCGGTCGAGCACGGACGGGTCGCCGAAGCGCGCGCAGACGGCATCGAAGTGGGCCTGGCTGAAGGGCTGGTCCTCGCGCAGCGCCGGGTTCGGACCGCCGATGAACACCGCGAAGTCGCGGCACTCCTGCCAGGTGCGCGGGCGGATGGTGTCGCCGGCCCACCCCTCGACGGCGAGGTCGCCCGCCTCGAGGTCGAAGAACAAGGTGGCCTCGGGCGCCAGGGTCCAGAGCTGCGAGGTCTTGCCGATGCCGCTCTTGCCGACCAGCACGCCTTTCACGCCGCGCTTCTCGGCCAGACGCTGGTCGGCGGAGATGATGGGGAGGCTCATGAGCGGCCTCCTTTGTCGGCGAACGCGTGTCCGATCCGGTGTGCGCCGAGTGCGCCGTGTTTGCGGGCGAGGTCGTAGAGCTCCCGCAGAGCGTTCATGCGGCGGCTGATGGGCCGGACCTCGTTTTCGAGGGCGATGACGGCGAAGGCGATCTGATCCAGGGTGGCATCTTCGATTGCCACGTCGGCGCCATTCGTCCCGATCCGTTCCGGCAGGGACTCCAGCAGATAGGGGTGCTGCTTTTTCAGCTTGTCGAGCAAAGTGCGGTTCTTGAACATGACGGTCACTCCTCCAGCAGGGCGAGACGGAATCCGGGCTTGCCGGTCTTGAGCGTGCGGGCGGGGGCGAAGGCGCTCTTCAGCGATTCGGGCCAGGCGTTGAACTTGGTCTCGGAGACGCGGTAGGCGGTCTCGACGTACTCGGCCGGGTCCTCGCCGCCCTCAGCGATACGGCGCACGATCTCGGCGAGCCGCTTCTGATCCCACTCGACCCGCTTGGGAAGGTCGGCGGTGACGCGCACGCGGCCGTCGTCGAAATGCACGACGCCGGTGTCCTTACCGGCGGCCATGCGCAGGGCATGGGCGCGGTCGGCGTACTTCATATCCAGCGCGCGTTCGAGGTGCTCGACGATGGCCTTGGCGGCCGAGAGCAGATCGGCGGCATCGTTCTTGAGCTGGAACAGCGCCTCGCTTTGCAGCGCGGCGAGCTCGCCGGCCGGCGTGGCGAGAACCTGGTCGGGGGTGAGGCGGCTCATGCCACACCTCCCGCGCCGACGCGCTCGGAGGTGCTCTTGCGCAGGCACTCCGCCTCGTAGGACTCGACGTCCTCGACACGGTAGAGCACGCGCCCCTGGATCTTGAGAAAGACCGGCCCGATTCCTTCGGAGCGCCAGCGTTCCAAGGTGGCTTCGCTGACGCCCCAACGGTCGGCCAGTTGGCGTTGGTTGAGGTGTTTGATACTCACGATTCGCTCCTTACGGGTTGTTGCGGAAACGTGAGGTCATTCTGGGTTTCAGGGGGTGGGCAAACCGGCGGGCAAAGCGGGCAGGATGGGCGGGCAAATCGTGCAAATCGGCCATGCGCAGAGACGGAAAAGAAAAAGGCCCGGAGTGGTTGGCTCCGGGCCCTTATCGGGGGTGGAAATGCGGGGTGGTCAGCCGGGAGGCGGGAACGGATCTTTGCCGTAGCTGTTGCGCTCGCGGATCTTCCCGTCCTCGCCCTGGATGAGCACCTCGCTGCCCTGGTTGCGCGCGATGTCGCGTGCGCGCTCGAAGGCTTCCTGTTGCGTATCGTGTACGGAGGTCAGGCGGTCGTTGCCTTCCCCCCGGACACCCCACTTGTCGCCGTTGCGGACGACCCACTGGTTCTTACCACTCATGTCATTCACCTCATCGAGATCGAAGTTGAACTGCCGGATGAAAGGATTGCGCTTCGTTGGGTGCATCACCTCCTTTGGTCGTTGACGAATTCGGGTTTCAGCCAATAGTGACCGTCGTTGTCGTGGGCGACGAAGGTGCGGTAGACGGCCTTGTGCCGCTTGCAGATGTCCGCGCCCTTGCACTTGTCGACATCGATTTCCAAAGCGTCGGCGATGGTGCGTTTATGGACGGGATCGCCGCCGCCCTGCGCGAGTACCGAAAGAAAGCCGTAGACCTGGGGCGACAGTGCGTGCCGCTCTCCGTCGATCAGTGCGATGCGGCCGGAGTGCATGAGCCGCAGGGAGGTTTCCGAATCCCGTTCGCCGATCCCGGCGGAACCGTCGAGGTATGCGTCGAGATTCTCGATGACGAAGCCGGCCTTGCGGAGATGCGCCACGGCACGCAGCGGAACGACGAGATGGCCGGCGGCCTGGATCGCTTGGGCGACGTCGGGTGTAGTGGTGATGAGGACGCCGCAGCCGGGTGCGCAGGCGGTGCGCAAACGAGCTTCGATGATGGGCGTCAAGGCCGGGTCGCTCAGCCTCCGACCGAAGAAGATAGTGCGCCGCTTTCGTCGATGTTCGATCTCGCCCAGGCGCCACAGCGCTGTCGGAACCATCTCTTCATGTTGATACCGTCCCGCAAGGCCCAGGGCCGAGGCGAGCCACCGGACGATGCGCGTGATGTCCACCCTGAGCCGTGTCACTTGATCACTGGCCAGATCCACCCAGCCGCAGTCCGTGCAGTACCCCTGGCGGCCTCCTTGCTCGAAGCGAATCCCCTCCAGATCGCCCATTCCGCACCAGGGACAGAGGATGCTCGATCCGACACCATCACCCGCCCCGATGGCGCCGAGGTCGAGGAGATGCCGATAAGCATCCATTTGTCCGGAATACCGGGCGGCATCCGGATGGAGGCTTCCCTCGGATTCCTCGACGAGCCCGCAGAGCAGGCCGAAGGCGATGTCGTTGCGCGCCTGCACGGCGGCTTCTACGCGACCAGGGCCAGTTCGACCTCGGTCGGTTCGGAGACGCGCCAGGCACGCAGGAGGCGCTCAGCGAGCTTGGCGTCCTCCTCTGCCATGTCCTGGAGGTTGGAGATCCCCGATTGCTTGAGGTCGATGTTCAGTACGCGACCGCGCTTGCCCATTTCGGCAGGGGCGAAATAGATGCTGATGAGGGCCTCGACGATATTGAACGGACCGCGGAACAGGTCGTGGTCCTTCAGGTGGGCGCTCGATGCAGCGAGCACGCAGTGTTCGGCCTGATCCGCCGGTACGCCTACCCAGAAGTCGCAGATCGGCGCCCTCGTGCTCCTGAGCCGGGCGCGGCGGAGGCGAATGCGATCAATGCCGTGGGCGGCGAGGTCGATGTCGCTGTCCTCCGGAAGGTCCAAGCCGTGCCGCAGCCGGTTGAGATAGAACATCGGCTGCTTCACTGCCTCGGGCTTGACCTCCTGTTTCAGCAGATGGCGTGCGAAGAGCGTCACCAGCGGCTGGTGGACCTTGGCTCCGCCCCGGCCGACGGTGTCGACGATGCCGGATGCGGGGAAGTAGACCAGCGCGAGATTGGTCGCCGGGCGGGTCGTCCGGCGGCGCATGCCCTCTTCGACGAACTCCACCAGATCGTTGGGATCGTCCTCCACGTAGACGCTGATCTGCACACCGCCGTCCAGGTGACGGTCGCAGACGTCTACGTGGCAGGCGCGCCGCGGTCCCTTGCGTTTCGAGAGCACCTCGGACAAGGCGGCCTGCAATCCCTCGATGTCGGCAGCCTCTCGGGACACCGGCTCGGTCACCTTGATGGCTTGCCGTTTCCACGACCGCTTGCCGACGCCGAGATCGAATTGGAGCAGCGCCTCGGCCGTCATGAAGGTTTGCGGCCAGTTCACCAACACCCACATGGCCCGCTCGGCGTGGTTGCGGAGCTGTCCGAAGTCCTCCCGAATGGCCACGTCGTTGTCGCTGGCGTTGAGGATCGCATCGATGCCTTTCTGGGTCGCGAGGGCGTGGACATGGCGCAGCTCGGCGTGCAGCAGGGCCTGTTGATCCGGTTCGAGTTCCTCCAGGAGGGCGATCAGGGCATCGGAAAATGCCTTTTCCTCGGCGCTCCAGTCGAAAGATTCGGGGATGGCGATGGAACGGGAGGACAGATACGCCTGCCAAGTGGTGGCCGGAACCTGACGGGCGAGGTGACGAGGGTTGAACGCGGTCATGCCTTTCTTCTCCTTCTTCGAGACGGACGGTGCCCGGCATGCCGCAACATCCCAGAAGTACTCCTAGACAGGGATATTATGCGTTCGGTGTGCCGAACGATTCGGAT
This sequence comes from Nitrospira calida, assembly GCF_976986435.1. Taxonomy (NCBI): domain Bacteria; kingdom Pseudomonadati; phylum Nitrospirota; class Nitrospiria; order Nitrospirales; family Nitrospiraceae; genus Nitrospira; species Nitrospira calida. The sequence goes on along the minus strand of NZ_OZ335950.1, from coordinate 24,123 downwards.
TATTGATGGCTTGTGCTGGGTTTGTCAAGCAGATACCAAATCGTTCGGTACAGAGGTATACTTTCAGGCCATTCAGAGAACGAGGTGCCACATGCCATCCCCGCTGGGAGAAAAGATACGGGGCCTCCGCAAACAGCGCGGACTCAGCCTCGAGCAGCTGGCGGAACAGACCGAATCCAGCAAGAGCTACATCTGGGAGCTGGAGAACAAGGACAATCCGAAGCCATCCGCCGAGAAGATCGCGAGAATCGCTGGCGTGCTCAAGGTGACGCCCGAATATTTCATGGACGACCGGATTACCGAGCTTGAACCGTCGGAAGAGGACAAGGCCTTCTTTCGCAAGTATCGGGGCCTGTCGTCGGGAACCAAGAAGAAGCTGGACGACATCCTCAAGATCATAGAAGGCGATGACAAGTAATCCGACCACGCCCGGTGCTTGGGCCAACTTTCTCTCCAAGGCGTGGGGACGCGATCGTTTCCCGATCGACGTCAAGCTCATCGCTCAGGACATCAGTTCCCGCCAACCCGATCCGATCGCCCACATCCGGGGCGGTGACATCGGTGAGCTGGAGGGAATGCTGCTCAAACGGGAAAAGGGCTGGTACCTGCTCTACAACGACCAGGTGCAATCGAGCGGACGCATCAACTTCACCATCGCCCACGAACTGGGCCATTACCTGCTGCATCGCAAAGAGGAAGACGCCTTCCGATGCAGCACGGAGGATCTGTTGGACTGGGGCTCGACAGTCCGGCAGCGGGAAGCCGATGCCGACAAGTTCGCGGCGACGCTGTTGATGCCGCTGGACGATTATCGCAAGCAGGTCGAGTCGGCCAAGGTGGACATCGATCTGCTCGGCGCTTGCGCGGATCGGTATGGGGTATCGCTCGTGGCGGCCATCCGGCAATGGATCGAGTTCACGCCGCTGCGGGCGGTCTTGGTCGTTTCCAACGACGGCTTCATCAATTGGTCCTGGTCGAGTCGCAATGCTCTACGCACCAGGGCCAGGTTTCGGTTCTCAAAGGAGACGATACCCGTCCCCGAGGCGTCCTTGGCGGCGCAGACGATACGTCACCCTGATGAAAGAACGGGAATCGAGTTGCCTGCTCGCGTATGGTTCAAGGAAGAGCCCGCCGACATGTCCCTGCGCGAGATGCGTGTCGTCTCCGATCAGTACGAACTCGTCATCACGCTGCTCATCCTCCCCGACCGCGAGCCCTGGGAGAAAAATGACGACGAAGAGGACGAACTCCTGGTCGACACCTACACAAATTTCATCCGCAACGGGCAGCATCCGTATTAGCGGGGTCGCGACCTTCCGCATCCTTTCGTACCGGCCCGAAACTCCCTGATGGCCGAGGTCACGGCCTGACCGGACAATCTCGTCATCAAGCGAGTTGGACGTTCAGGACCGATACCGATGTGCACGATCAACCACCTACCACCCGAACGGATGACGCCGGAGCAGCGCCGGCGCGAAGCCGCATCCTTGCTGGCCCACGGCCTCGTCCGACTGCGCGAGGCCGTGTTCGCCCAGTCCGCAGGCGGCCCCGCGGAGAGCGAGTTTGAGCTTGGCTTCTCCGGCCACCAGCGCCTTCATAGCCACCCCGTCAACAACACTTTGGAGGAGGCTCCATGAAGGCAAGCACCGTCCCACCCACCCCGCCGAGCGTCGTCGCCCGGATCGCCGGGCTCCCGGATCTCTCGATAGAGGAAATGAGGGCGCTTTGGCGAGAACTCTTCGGCAGCGACAACCCGACGCCCAATCGCCAGTTCATGGAGCGGCGGATCGCGTACAAGCTGCAAGAGATCGAGTTCCGCAAGGTCGATCCCAGCCTCTTGGAGCGCAACAAGCGGCGCATCAAGGCCCTGGTGGAGACCGGCAAGGCGCGCAAGCTCGATCGCGACATCCGGCTGATGCCCGGCACCGTGCTCACCCGGGAGTACCAGGGGATCGAGCACCGGGTGACGGTCGCCCAGGACGGACAGTATGAGTTCGAGGGCAGGCGCTACCCGAGCCTGTCCATGATCGCCCGCGAGATCACCGGCACCCGCTGGTCCGGGCCGCTCTTCTTCGGCGTGAAGGCACCGGCCAAGGCGAAGAATCCGAAGAAGCAGGGAGGTCGGCGATGAACGAAGCCCTGAAGCGCCGCCTGCGCTGCGCCGTCTACACTCGGAAGTCCACCGACGAGGGGCTCGACCAGGAGTACAACTCCATCGACGCCCAGCGTGACGCCGGCCACGCCTACATCGCCAGCCAGCGCGCGGAGGGCTGGATTCCGGTGGCCGACGACTACGACGATCCCGCCTTCTCCGGTGGCAACATGGACCGGCCGGCGCTCAAGCGGCTGCTGGCCGACATCGAGGCCGGCAGGATCGACATCGTGGTGGTCTACAAGATCGATCGCCTGACGCGATCGCTGACTGACTTCTCGCGAATGATCGACGTCTTCGAGCGCCACGGGGTCTCCTTCGTCTCGGTCACCCAGCAGTTCAACACCACCACCTCGATGGGGCGGTTGATGCTCAACATCCTGCTCTCCTTCGCCCAGTTCGAGCGCGAGGTTACCGGCGAGCGCATCCGCGACAAGATCGCCGCCAGCAAGCGCAAGGGCATGTGGATGGGTGGCGTGCCGCCGCTCGGCTACGACGTCGAGAACCGGCGGTTGGTGCCCAACGAGCGCGAGGCCAAGATCGTCCGCCACATCTTCCAGCGCTTCGTCGAGCTCGGGTCCTCGACCCTGCTCGTGAAGGAGCTGCGCCTCGACGGCGTGACCTCCAAGGCCTGGACTACCCAAGACGGGCGGGTGCGCGATGGCAAGCCCATCGACAAGAGCCTCGTCTACAAGATCCTCAACAACCGCGTCTACCTGGGCGAGATCCGCCATCGCGATCAGTGGTATCCGGGCGAACACCCGCCCGTCGTCGAGCGCAGGCTGTGGGATGCCGCCCAGGCGATCCTCGCGCAGAACTCGCGTGTGCGAGGCAACAACACCCGCGCCCGGGTGCCGTTCCTGCTCAAGGGGATCGTCGTGGGGATCGATGGCCGGGCGCTCACGCCCTGGTCCACGCGCAAGAAGAACGGACGTATCTACCGCTACTACCTGCCGACGCGGGAGAACAAGGAGCACGCCGGCGCCTCCGGGCTGCCGCGCCTGCCGGCCGGTGAACTGGAGGCCGCCGTGCTGGAGCAGATGCGCCGGGTGCTGCGCGCCCCGGCCATGGTCGCCGGGGTGGCCGAGCGCGCCGCCCGGCTCGACCCCTCCCTGGACGAGGCCCAGGTCACGGTGGCCATGACCCGGCTGGATGCGATTTGGGATCAGCTCTTCCCGGCCGAGCAGCAGCGCATCGTGCGGCTCCTCATCGACAAGGTGATCGTCTCGCCGGACGACATCGAGGTGCGGTTCCGGCCCAACGGCATCGAGGTGCTCGCCCTGGAGCTGCGCCCCGAGCCCGCCCCGGAAACCCTTGAGGAGGCCGTGGCATGAATGAAATCTTGATCGACAAGACCGGTCAGCCAGAGGTGATCACCGCGAGCGACGGCAGCCTTACCATCGCTGTGCCGATCCGGATCAAGCGCCGCGGCAGCCGCAAGGCCGTGGCCCTTCCGGACGGCAGCGCTGTCCAGCCCCGTCCCTGGGATGACACGCCGACGCCGATCCAGCTCGCGCTCGCCCGCGGCCACCGCTGGCTGGCGATGGTGGAGTCCGGCGAGGCGCGCACGCTATCCGAGGTGGCCGAGCGCGAGGGGATGGATCGGGCCTATGTGAGCCGGATGGTGAACCTCACTACCCTTGCGCCGGACATCGTGGCTGCGATCCTCGACGAAACGTTGCCGCCGGAGGTGACCCTGTTCGATCTGGCGTCGGGGACGCCACTGCTATGGGACGAGCAGCGGGCCATCATCAATCCCTGATTACCGTCGCACGTGCATCCTTCGGGTTGGATTACTTGTCGAGAGACCAGCCTGACGCCTTGATCAGCTGCAGAACCCGTCCAACTTCCGATGAGGCCGGAGTCGTGTCGATGGACGGAAAGAGTTCTTTCAGCATGTCGCCGAAGGTCAGTATCTCGATGGGGTTGCCGCCGAGATTCTCGCGGAACGTCGCGTTGTCCTGCCACGCCGCTCGGCTGCCCACGACTTTCGTGACGGCCGTGATGTAGGTGAACGAGGACGAACCCGTCAGTTCGGCGACCATCGTCCTGAACGCTGCGGCCCACTTCTCCCTGGTCAGTTCGCGAAACCCGCGCCAGGCCTCACGCCCCGAGACCACCTTGTTCTTGGCGATCGCATCGACCCAGTATTCGGGACGAAAGCCACCCTGCCAGCTCTTGCAGCTCACGACCATCACCCGACGCGCGCCGTCGAGTCGCGGATGGATGCCGATCACGTCGATGTCGCTATGCACGGCATCCTGGCGGGTGTCGTACTCCACATGATCGCCGGCAGGTCGAAACTTGATGTTGTGCCGGGTGAAGTACCCTTTGTGCTGCAGGTACTCGTCCACCATTTGTTCGAGGATGTCCTCTTTCATGCCTGTCCGCCCTCGCGATCGATCCGTTGGCTGGCAAATCCCTCGAACTCAGGCCGGAGGCGGCACTGCAGAAATGCCTCGAGGAGGTTGAGGACGTGGACACCGAGCGACGCATCGAGGATGAAGTTCACCCGATCGGTGTGCTCCCTGATCCAGCCGGGGACGTTCGTTTCGTTCAGGCCGGCGACGCCGATGCGCTCGCCGTGTTTGATCAAGGAGGCTGCCAGAGTGCTCTTCGCGCTGCCGGCGTTGTAGTGTTGAGCCGTGTAGCGAGCAGCGCTGTTGGGGCCGACCTTCCCGACCTTCAGCACATGAGGCCCAAACGAGAAGACGTACACCGCCATGGTGCCGGGCGGTAATGTCTTGGGCGGCACGTGCGGCGCAGGGCACCGCTCGATCGCGATGGCATCAAGCGCCAACGAGACGCCAGCCATGCCGGCGACACGGTGAAAATCCTCCAAGAGCAGATCGGGATTCCAGGTCATCGGCCCGATTCCTCGCCGCTCGACATCCACCCGTTTCCGGCAAGCCATGTTTGCGGAAATGCAGCACCTTGCTGGAGCGCGTCCAGCGGGAATGACAGGAAGGCACGCAGACCGGCAACGACCTCGGAAAGCTGAAGCTCGTCCAAGGCATTCTTCCTCAAGAATGCTTGCCACTGAGTCTGCTTCTGCCGATCCTGCGCGAATTCGTCGCTCAATCCGAAAGGGACGCCATCCGGCAGCGGTGTCCTGCGGCGCTCGAAGGTGGCGTGGATCGCCTTGCACAGGAGCGCGCCGTCGAAGTCGGTGTAGCGCGACAAGATCCAGAGATCGAAGTAATCCTTCATGCGGCTGTTGGCGATGCCGAGCGACACCAGTGCCTCCAGCTTCTCGGCGACAACCGTGTAGCGGGGGTAGGCGCGCAGCTTCGGGGCTGGCATGTCCGGCAGCATTACCGGGTAGTCGACGGCCTCGGGGCCGGGCGTCACGGCGTCGCCGAAACCCACGTCGACCTGCACGTGGCATCGGGCACCGTCCAACAGGCCGATCAGCGTGACCCGGACACCGGAGTAGTTGGCTTCCTTGCGGATCTCCTCCGCGTGTACCGAGTCAGGCTGGAAGCGTATGCCGTCGTCCAGTTCCACCGTACAGATGTCCCGAAACGCCGCCTCGACATGCGGGATCTCGGCCGAGCCGAAGCCCAGCAGATCGGCGTCGCGTGTCGGACGATGCGGGATGTCGAACCACAAGTCGAACAGCAGCGCACCTTTCAGCAGGAACTGGTCGGCGTGGGGGGAGATGCTGAGCCGGTAAAGCAGGCGCTCAAGCGCATAGCGGGTCAAGATCAGATTGAAGTCTTGTCGGGTCTCGCGGGCGCGGTTGAGCAGGCGGGCGCGCACCGAGGCGGCCATGTTGCGCTGGTTCATGACAGGCTTTCCATGTAGGGGCGCATCACATTGGCCACACGGCACAGCGCAGCAAAACGCCAAAGTTCATCCATGCTGACGCGCTTGGCACGCCAGGACTCCTGTAGCGCCTCCAGCGCGACATCGAGGCCGATCTTGTTGCGGAACTTGAAGCAGTCAGCCACGGTCCGGGCGACGTTGGTCACGCGCACCGGCACACCATCGATGAGGTGCTCCTCGACCCCCTCCGTCAGCGCGGCGCCAGAGAAGCGCACGATGCGCAGCGGGGGATAGTCCATCTTTGGCGCGCGTGCCTTGTTGGGAATTGCCAGCCAGACCTCGAACGGCGACTGTGTGGTGAGTTCATGTAGGCGCAGTGCCGACAGCAGGCAGACGATGGCTTGCGGGTGCTTGCGTGCCACCTCGGAGAGTGCGCCGTGTTCCGAGACGGCCCGGTCCGGAATTGCGTACAGGCCCCGTCCCACGCGCTGGAGCAGCCCTTGCCGCACCAGCCGCGTGAGGGCGATCGTGGGCAGCCCACGCTCATTGAGATCGCGTGGGCGAATAAGGCCGCGCTGGGCGGCAAGATCCAGAATGCTCTGGTGCGAACTGTCCATGTCGTCATAATGTTGCGAAACGTCGGTAGCTGTCAAGAACTACCGACAAAACACAACGGCCATGGTTTCCTTTGCCTGCCGATGCCGCAATCCAACCGTTTGATTCGTCAGCACGTAACCCATTGATCTGTATAGGTCCACGTTGCGGCCTCTGCGGACTTCGGCCCTTAGCCGGCGAGCGAGGCTGGAGAGAAGAATGGCCAGGAGAGAGCGAAATGGGGCCGAGATGGGCGAGACGACCGGAGGAAGGAAGTCCGCAGGAATCCGCAGGAGTCCCCGCGAACACGCGGGAGCGCGCAAGAAAAAAGGCCAACAGCGAACTGTTGACCTTTGTGTATTGGTGGAGGCGAGGGGAGTTGAACCCCTGTCCGAAGATCTTCAGCGCACCGGTTCTACATGTGTAGCCGATGTTTTGGTTTCGCCGCCGCCCACGCCCATCGGCCGGCTTAGAACGGCCGCTAGCCCAGTGTGTTCTCGTCCTCAGCCGCTGAGCACCGGCCTCGGACCAGCCCGCTGCATCGCGCCCCTTCCACCCCCGCGGGCCTCAGGTGGAGGGACGTCGCGGTCACTTACGCCGCGAGTGCCAGCTCGTGGTTGGCAGTTGCTTGTTTCCCGGAGGTTTTACGAGTCCCCGAGAGCTCGACATGCCCCGATGGCCTCACGATCCCCGTCGAAACCGGTCGCCCCCCTTCTCTTACGTGAAACATCGCTCGTCGTTCGTGAAGCGCGAGACATTCAAACCCACGCCTGAACCTACTGAAGCCATGTCTCTCCTCTTGCGAGATACGCTTCACGAGATATGTAATTATGATACCGTACAGATCAACGGGATGCCAGTGCGCTCCTCCGCTTTCACCGATGGAATTCGTTTGACCAACTTACAGGGCTCTGACCCGCTCCGGCTCGGCCTGGCGCGCCGTCGCCTCCAATGGAAACTCGCGTTCGCGCCAGGCGTCGATGCCGCCGGCCAGCGGGCGGACGTTGGTGATGCCTTTGCGCCGAAGCATGAGCGCCATCTTGGCGGCGGTGGCCTCATTCGGGCAGGCGCAGAAGAGAATCACGTCCCGATGCCGAGGGATCTCATGGTACCGCTGTTCCAATTCCTCCGCCGTCATGCGAAGCGCGCCGGGAATCGTGTACGGGTCGGCTTCGCGATCCAGTTCGCCCCGCAGGTCCACCACGAACACCTCCTGCCTGTTGTCCATCAGATCTTTCAGCTCATCGGCCGTGATACGGGCGATCCGTAGTTCACGCAGCACCCGCTGTCGATGCACGAACTTGTAAACGATATACGCGAGCAGGCCGATCCCCAGCGCCACCAGGAGGAACGTGCCCACGCGGGCCTCATGAGAGGCGATCGCTTCAAGTTGGCTGCTGAACACATACCCTGGCAGGATAAAGGCCAGCGTCCACAGGGCCGCCCCCAGACCGTTATAGAGCAGGAACCGCTTGTGTCCGATCCCGAACAGCCCGGCCAGCGCCGGGGCGAGCGTGCTCAGGCCGGGGATGAACTTCGCCAGGATCAGCGCGCGGGTGCCGTGGCGCGTGAAGAAGTTCTCGGTCCGCCGTACGCAGGAGTCCGGCTCCAGCGCAATGCGGCACAGGAGATTGAGCGCCTGCCGACCTCGATGACGGCCCAACTCGTACCAGACCACGTCACCGCTCAGGCAGGCCACGACGGAGAGCAGCACGGCGAAGGCGAGGTTCATCTTCCCGGCACCGGCCAGGGCACCCGCCGCCAACAACACAGGGATGGCCGGCAGCGGCAAGCCGATCTGCTCGGCAAAGACCACCGAGAATAAGACGATCCACCCGTACTGAATCAGAAACGCGCTGACTTCATCCACCGTCGTCGCTCGCCGTCATTTCTCGATCTCGAACCCGTTCTCCTTCCACCAGCGCCAGCCGCCTTCCAGCTCCATCACCGGATAGCCTTTCTTCGCGAACTCGAGTGCCCCCGCGGCGGCGAGGTGACAAACTTGCGAATAGCAATACAGGACATTGATCTTGTCCCTGCGCAGCACCGCCTTGAGTTTTTTGGCGTCGCCCCATCGGTCTTTGGGCAGGTTCGCCGCGCCAGGAATGTGGCCTTCGGCATAATCCTCCGAGGCCCGCAAGTCCACGATGTTCACCGGCTGGCCTTCTCTGACCCATCGTTCGAGCTCCACCGGGCCGGTGGTGAACGCCAGTTTGTCCGCAAAATACTTCTTCGCCCTCGCCGCACTGGGAATTTTGAGCTTGGTCGCCATTTCAATTCCTCCTTTTCCGAACTCTACGGCCTGCAGCCCTCTCGTCAGGATTTCGCGTCCAAATTGTTTTTGAAGCCCGCCTTCTTGTGCGCGCCGTCGCAGAACGGCTTGTTCGCCGACTGCCCGCAGCGGCATAGCCAGGTTTCGTCCCCGTCGACCGCGATCTCGCGGCCGCCCTCGGTCACGATCTTGATCTTGCCTTTGATGTAATACGGACCATCGTTCTTGGGAGTGATAATGACGTCGGCCATGGTTCTCCTCCTTGGTGTAAGTGAAGGTTGTCTCTACCTGCCTCCTCGCTTTCCATTCCCGAAGACGACCCCGGCTTGTTGCACTTCCCGGTAGGGCAGCAGCCAGACCAGCGATTCATCGTGCAGGTCCACCACTTGGACGCGATTCCCCCAGGGGTCGCGGAAGTCGCAGCGGAAGCCGGGCTCGAGTTTGAGCTTGTATTTCTTCGTGAGCTTTCTCCGTATTTCTTTGATCTGCCGGTCGTCGCGGACGATGAGGCCGAAGTGTTTCATGCGATCGGGTTGGAGCCGTGTGACTTCGAAGATGGCCATGAACTGGTGTTCGCCCAGTTTGCACCAGGCCGCGCCTTCGCTGCCGCGGAGCATCGTCAACCCGAACACATCCGAGTAGAATTTCACGGCCTGCTTCACGTCCGTGACCTCGATCGCGACATGGTTGCAGCCGTACACGTGAACCGCCATGGGTCCTTCCTACTTGTTCTCCTCCCCGTCGAAGGAGAGGATCGGAGCGGGGACGCGGCGCGCCACCAATCGCCTCAGATGTTCCGCCATCTCGTCGGCCGAGAGGCGGATTCGGTCACCGTGGCCCGGCAGCACCCATTCGAAGCGATACGAGAGCAGCTTGGCGAGCGATCCCAGCAGGCGCTGCTGGTCCCACACCAACCGTTCCGGTGCCCCCAGTCCTTTGCTGCCTCGATCCCACCACAGATGGTCGCCGGAAAACAGGAAGCGGTCGCCGTACAGCAGGGCCATGCTGCCTTCCGTGTGGCCCGGCACCGGAATGATGCGAAACTGCGCCGACACCTCGACCGCCTCGCCTCCCTCCACGACCCACTCCGCGCCCGGCGCCGCGTGGGCGTCAGCGCGGTGAATGATGCGGGTGGCACCGAACTCCTTCGCGTAGCGGGCTGAATCCGCCACGTCGTCTTCATGCGTGAGGAAGACGTACCGAATGCCACCCATGTTTTCGAAAGCCTGCACGAGCCGTTTCAGATAGCGGGGCGAATCGATGAGCCAGTTGCCGGCCGGATGGCGAATGACATAACTGTTCCCGCCGAACGACTTCTCCGAGTTGAATCCGCAGTAATAGACGCCGCCCTCCAGATGAAGCGGGAAGCTCGCCATCGCCGCCTGCAAGTGCGCCTTGTCGCTCCGCTCCGTTCCGATCGAGCCCACCGGGCAGGCAAGCAGGGCCCGGTAGGCTTGGCGGTGCTCTGTCTCACCCTCCGGCTGATGCGTGACTGCTGAGAATTCGCCTACTTCCTGGAAGCTCTTCGGGGCCAGTTGCCGGCAGGTGTCGCAGTTGATGCACGTCGCATCGACGAAGAAGTTGCCGGCGACGTTGGTCTCCAGGCGTTTCTTGATATCGGCCATAACGGCGGTCTTCACAGGCGAAGCGGCTTGATCGGCGACACCACCGCCGCGGGGTTCTGTTTCCAGATCGACTCGTCGGCGTCCACGTACAGCTCGACTTCATTCCCGTCCGGATCGCGGAGGTAGAGGCTCTGGCTGACCGTGTGGTCGCTCATCCCCTCGATGGGAATGCCGGCCCGCTCCAGCTCGCGCTTGGCTGTCCGCAGCTCTTCCAGACTATCACCCACTTTGATGCCGATGTGATAGAGCCCCAACCGCCGCCCGCGCGCCGGCGCCGGCGCGTCGCCGACTTCGATCAATAGCAATTCATGATGCGTTCGACCCGCCGTGAGGGCCACGGCCTTGCCCTCGAAGAGGCGGCCGACTTCCTTGAACCCCAGCAGATCACGATAGAACGCCAGCGACCGTTCCAAGTCTTTCACATAAAAAACCACATGCCCGAGATAGTGCGCTTTCATCTTCTTCTACCTCTGTTCAGCGCAGTCACCGACACAGGACGAAGTGTTCTGCTTCCAAACTTCGTTTCCCGATCCTTGTGAAGCGCACACTCCAGCCGTCGCTTGCCGATTGCAGCACCAGAGATAGACGACATCCGAGCGACGGAAACATCGAGGATTATCGCTGTCTCTTCCGTCCGGCTCAATTCATCTCCCAGATCAGCACCTCCGCGCCGGCGGTCGCGTCCGCCGTCAGGCGCCTGGCGCCGGCGGCGGTCAGCCGGACGGCATCCCCGGTCTCGAGCGCTCCAGCGCCTTCCAACGTCGCGCCACCCTTGGCCACATAGAGGTGGACAAACTTGGCGTCGGGCACGGTCACCGTTTCGTTCGGCTTCAGGCGGCCGCCCCACAGCACGGCGCTTTTCTGCCGAATCGAGATCGCGGCATTGTGTCCGCGGCCCGAGGCGATCGGCACCAGCCCGCCGCGGTTCAGCTCGTTGGTGATGTCAAGCTGTTCGTAGCCGGGCGTGACGCGCTCTGTATCGGGCAAGACCCACATCTGAACCAGGTGCAGGTCTGCAGCTTGCCGGGGATTCATCTCCGAGTGCCAGATGCCCGTTCCCGCGCTCATGCGCTGCGCGAGCCCCGGATAGATGATCCCCTTGTTGCCGACCGAGTCCTTATGCTCGACCTCCCCGTCCAACACCCACGTGACGATCTCCATGTCCCGGTGCGGGTGCGTTCTGAACCCCGTGCCGGCCTTGATCACGTCGTCGTTGCTCACCAGCAACAGGCCGTGATGGGTGTTCAGCGGGTCGTAGTGATCCGCGAAGCTGAAGCTGTGATACGAATCCAGCCAGCCGGTCTTCGTATGGAACCGTTCATGCGCCCGCCGAATGTCGATCGTCGAGGCCGTGCCCACCGTCCGTATCGTTTTCATGATCGTGTTTCCTTCCTTCCTTTCAAGCGGCTCAAGCGGCGATTTACTCTGTCACCTAGCCAGCTTCTCGGCGACCAGCTTATCCACCGACCATCTGCCCGCGCCGGTGATCATCAGCGCGATCGCGATCCCGATCACCAGCAGATGGTACTCATACCCTTCACCCTGTTGCTTGCCGAACCAGTTCATAAAGAACCCGTGCGGCCAGTGGACGAGTGAGACCGCTCCCAGCATGATGACGCCGATGCTCGCCGCGCTGAACCGCGTCAGAAACCCGGCAAGCAGGCCCAGGCTTCCGAAGAACTCGCCGATGATGATCAGGAATGCGACAAGCCACGGGAGGTGCATGGTCTCGGTGAAGAAGTTCATGGTACCGCCGAAGCCGAATCCCCCGTACCAGCCCAGCAGCTTCTGCGCGCCATGCGGAAACATCACCAGTCCCAATGTCACGCGCAGGATCAACCCGGTCCAACTGTCATCGGTTTGAAACAAGACTTTCATGGGTCACCCCCCTCTTCTCGCTGCGAAGCGACGCTCCCTCTTATTGCTCGTGGCGGGTCGAGGGAGCCCCGCGATGTGATTGCCCTGTTATCCGATCTCAACGGCCGCCGCCCGACAGTTGCGATTATAATAGTTCTAACTAGTACATTGTCAAGGGCCGAACGGCTTTTTCTCTACCTCGACCGGCCGGCAGGAATTTCCCTTGTCAGATCGGCCCGTTAAGGGGAGGGACCGGTTCAGGGTAGGACAATCCGGCCGTCTTGCCCTGAGTTCTGCCGAACGTGCCCGATTCCAGGACCGATTGCGCCACTTTGACGGCACCGTAGCCTCGACTGTCGTCCATTCCATAAGAGTCGGCTTCGCGCCGTAGCTTTTCTGCGACCGGCGACTTGAGACGCTTGGTTGACTTTTTACAGTCTTCTGACTAAGGTCAGACCCGCCCTGGTCTTCCCGCGCCACATTTTCAGGCCCCATGAGGCCGTCATGCCGAACACGTCAATGCGCCAGGAACCGGGGCGCCTTCGACGGCAAAGGCTTTGTAGGTCACTCGTTCCGTCAGTTCCTCACACGACGGCATTCTCCAACCATCCGTCATCCCTGCGGAGAAAGGGGGACATATGCTTATTCCTCTTCGAACTCTCATTGCTGGCGTACTGACATTCGTGGTGTTCGGCCTGCTCCGCGCGGCGGTCTCGGCCGAGGTGAAAGTCGACGAGCAGATCGTCGGTCCGGCCTATGAACGGGGCGTGACCTACATTCTCAGCTCGAAAGGCCCGCACCCCGCCACAGTGCATCCCCAAGGCAGTCGATTCGCGGTCACCGTGGATGGGGTGCAAGGTCCACCGTTCGACGAAACCTTGAAGTCGGCGCTCAACGATTTACGCCACGGCTACGCGATGAATCTGAACGAAAGCCCGGTCCACGTCGCGTTCAGCCCCGATGGCACTCGCTATGCCTTTGCGGCGCGCAGCGGGAAAGACCTCGTCGTGATAGCCGACGGCAAAGAGATGTATCGCGCGCCGGCGCCGGCCAGCGAAGGCGGTCTTCCTCCGCGATTCGAGGAGCAGATTCGTTACCTGATGTTTTCACCCGACGGCAAGAAGGTGCTGTTTCTTGTCCCGACTCTCGACGCACCGCAGGAGCAGGTCTATGACCGCCGGGAAGGTGTGCCGTTGCCGAGGAGTCTGGCGGTGCGGCTGATGATCGACGGCAAGCCGGCGTCACCGGCGTTTACGCCGACGGTGATGCATCTGCCGCGGTTCAACGCCGACGGCTCGCATTGGGTATTGCTGGGAGGGCGCCCGGGGACCGGAGGCATGGGCTTTCTCCTCGTGGACGGGAAAGACGCCGGCGATGTCGGCCGACCGGAGTTCGGGGATGAAACGGTAGCGGACGGAACCCGCTCGTTCCAGTTTTATCTCGGCTTGCCGCAGTTCACGCCGGACGGCAAACGGCTCGTTTCGTTGCGTCAGAATCCGAAGGAACAAACGCACGAATTGCTCGTGGATGGCAAACCGATCCTCGCGTCGAAAAGGATTTATTTTTATTTCGTGACCGCGGCCGGTCACATCGCCGCCGTGGCCATGGACCGCGACGGCAAGCGGCGGCTCTTTATGAACGGCAAAGCCGTCGCCGGAACCGATCATGCCTATCATGTCGTCTTCAGTCCAGACGGAAAACGGTGGGCGGCGGCTTGCGCGGAGTTGTCGGACATCGCCATCGGCAATTCTGCGGGCGCCCAAGCCGGCATTCACGCCCACGGCGCCTGGGTGGTCGTGGACGGCAAGAAAGAACTCGAATACGCGAAGGTCTCCGACCTCGCGTTCACGCCCGATTCGTCACGTCACGTGTATGTGGCCGAAGCTCCCGGCACCGGTGGCCCAGGCCAACAGTTCGTCGTGATCAACGGCGAGGAAGGTCCCGGCCACCGGAACTTGCGCGTCAAACCGACATTTTCCAAAACCGGCAACCGCGTCACTTACGTTGGTGAAGTGATGGGAGGAAAGGTCCAGGTGTACCTCGACGGCAAGCCCCTCCCTCCGTCGCAGAACGCTCATAACGTCACGCTCAGCCCAGACGGTTCACGCCACGCGTATTACGCTGCGGAGAGTTCGCTTGCATCGGCGTTGATGGTCGACGGCGAACCGAAAGGCCGAGGTGGCGGATTCGGCGGGCCGTTCTGTTCAGCGAAAACGGGAAACACCTCGTCACGATAGCGTCGCCTCCCCAAGGGGGTGGTGCTGCGATGTTCGTGGACGGCGAATTCCTCGCCTTTCCGAAAGCCTTGCAAGGCGCAGGGCCGTTGGCCTTCACCGCCGACCACCGCAACCTCATCGTCGGCGGACTGGAAAACGGTCCCGAAGGTCGACCCGCCCGCACGTACTATTTGAACGGAACGCGCGTCGCACAGTTTTCGTCTCAAGCCGTCTCATCGTTCGGCACGACGATGGGGCAACCGCAACCTTGGGAAATGCAGCCCGATGGCAGCGTGCTCTTCATCGGCGCCGAGCCGACCGGCCTGTTCGGCGGCCAGATGAAACGGATCACAGTCAGCCCGGACTCCGGCACTTCTGTCGCGACCTGGATTGCCGATGCTCAAGCCGCGCAGAAGAAGGCCGTGGAAGATGCCGCGGCTGCCGCCGCCAAGGCGAAGGCGGACAAAGACGCCGCCGCCGCGGCCAAAGCCAAAGAACGAGAGGAAGCCATCGCGGCGAAGGAAAAGGCTAGGCAGGAGGCCTTGGACGCCAGAAAAAAAGCCCTGGAGGAACGGGCGGCGGCCAGAGAAAAAGCCCGAGCCGAGGCCGAAGCCGCCAGAGCCGCGAAGAAGAAACAGCCGCAATAACTCCAGATTGTTGCCCGAAGGGAGGGGCTAAGCCATCTCTCCCTGAGAGCAGGCGCGCTCGAACGTGTGAGACCATGCCTTAATCACGATCCCGTCGGCCGCCCTTAAGGACCCGTTCGACTTCACGGCTGGCCTCGCGTTCCTTGATCGTCTCGCGGCGGTCGTACTGTTTCTTGCCCTTGGCGAGCGCCAGCTCCACCTTGGCACGGCCGCGCGGGGTGAAGTAGATGCGGAGCGGGACCAGCGTCAGGCCCTTCTGCTGCGTCCGGCCGATCAGCTTGTTGATCTCCTTGCGGTGGAGGAGCAGCTTCCTGGGCCGCAGCGGGTCGTGGTTCATGATGTTGCCGTGACTGTAGGGACTGATGTGGCAGTGGTGGAGGAAGACCTCGCCGTCGTCCACGCTGGCATAGCTGTCCTGCAGATTGGCCCGCCCTTCGCGCAGCGACTTGACTTCCGTGCCCTTGAGCGCGAGCCCGGCTTCGAACTTCTCCTCGATGAAATAGTCGTGGAACGCTTTCCGATTGGTCACCACGACCTTTTCGCCCTTATCTTTCTCCTTGATCATGACGCGCCACTATAGCACCCGCGGAAACGTTCAGCCATCAGCCTTCAGCATGAGGGCTTGATCCGGGGCCTGCTGAACGCTGAGAGCTGACCGCTGTTCGCTGCTCTGCTACAATGCCGCCATGCCTGCGGCCGGCTCCTTCGATTCCTTCGCATCCATTCTCGGCGGCATGGCCCGTCGTTTAGGCTTGGAGTCCAAGCTCACCGAATTCCGGTTGCGCCGGCAATGGGCCGAGATCGTCGGCCCGCAGGTCGCGGCGCATACGAGACCGGACCAGATTCGCTTCAAAAAGCTCCATCTGCTCGTGCGCAATTCGGTGTGGCTCCACCAACTGACGTTCTTGAAGCCGGACCTGTTGGCCAAGATCAACGCCGAAGCCGGCGGCGAGGCGGTCACCGACATCGTCCTGCGCATCGGCGACTTCGGTCCGGCGGATGAAGATGTTCAACGTTCGAGGCTGGATCTCGATTCCCGACCCTCGGACTTCGACCCTCGAACGGCTCTTGAACACGAGGCGGCTGCGCATGCCGAGGCAGTGAAGGACCCGGAGCTGCGGGCGCAATTGGCCGCCGTCATGGCCCAGGCGCTGTCTCTCCCCGAGAAACCTCGCTCCCCGCGGCAATCCGCCCCTTGATCAGCTCCCGCATGCACGCCGACTCGCCGAAGGGTGTCCTTCTCGCCGCAGCCCGGACTGCGGCGCCCACGCTGCTGCCGGATCGCATCGGCGAGAAGTAGGGGATACCACTCCAAAAAAGGATGCGCAAAGTAAGGCGGGAACTAGCAGGTGATCGCCGACGGCGCTCTGCTATCCGCCGCTCCCGTCGTCCGAAGCCGTGTCCTCGCGCTCGCCGCTCTCCGCCAGTCTGGCCACCGCGACCACCCGGTCGTCGTCGCCTTCGAGCTCGATGATCCGGACACCCTGGGTATTGCGACCGCTCTCCCGGATATCGTCCACGCGGCAGCGTAAAATCTTGCCTTTGGCCGCCATCAACATGATCTCATCGCCGTCCCGCACTTGCAGAAACCCGACCGCGAGCCCGTTGCGCTCCGTGGTCTTGACGCTGATGATGCCCTTGCCGCCGCGGCCCGTGACCCGATACTCGGTGACCGGCGTCCGTTTTCCATAGCCGCCTTCGGTGACCGTCAAGATTTGGGTCGTCGAGTCGGGGGTGATCGTCTCCATACCGATCACCTCATCGCCGTCCTCGAGCGTGATTCCACGGACGCCGTGCGCCGTCCGGCCCATCGGCCGCACCTCGGCTTCCTTGAACCGGATGACGATTCCCTGCCGCGTGCCAAGGAGAATTTCTCGCTGACCGTCGGTGATCTCCACCCCGATAAGCTTGTCGCCTTCATCAAGCGAAAGCGCGATGATGCCGCCTTGGCGTGGATTGCTGAACGCGGAGAGCTCGGTCTTCTTAATGATCCCCTGTCTGGTCGCCATGACGACATACCGGTCCTCGCGGAACTCTTTAACCGGCACCGTGGCGGTGACCTTTTCGTCCGACCCCAAAGCCAGTAAGTTGATGAGCGCTTTGCCTTTGGCGGCCCGGCCCGCCTCCGGGATCTCGTGGACTTTGAGCCAATACACCTTCCCGGCGTCCGTGAAGAACAGGAGGTAGTCGTGCGTGGAGGCGGTGAATAGCGTCTCGACGAAGTCTTCTTCCTTGATGCCCATGCCGATTTTGCCCTTGCCGCCTCGCCGTTGGGCCCGGTAGAGAGAGACCGGGTTCCGTTTGATATAGCCGGCGTGGGAGATGGTGACGACGACTTCCTCCTCGGCGATGAGGTCTTCGATGCTGATTTCCGCTTCTTCCTTGACGATCTGCGTCCGCCGCTCGTCCTTGTACGCTTCCCGGATCTCGACCAACTCATCCTTAATGATCTTCCGCACCAGCGCTTCGCTGCCCAGCACGGAGCGGAGATACTCGATCTGCTTGAGGACCTCTCGGTACTCCTCGACGAGTTTGGTGCGCTCCAACTGCGTCAGCCGCTGCAAGCGCATGTCGAGAATCGCGTTGGCCTGAATCTCAGTCAGGGCGAATCGCCGCATCAGGCCGCTGCGCGCCTCGTCCGGCGACTGAGCCCGGCGGATCAGCGTGATCACCGCGTCGAGGTTGTCAAGCGCGATCTTGAGCCCTTCGAGCACGTGGGCGCGCTCTTCCGCCTTGCGCAACTCGAAGGACGTGCGGCGCACGACGACTTCGCGGCGATGGTCGATGAAGGCGGACAGGATCTGCTTGAGGTTCAGGACCTCCGGCCGGTTGTTCACCAGCGCCAACATGATGACCCCGAAGGTCGTCTGGAGCTGGGTGTGCTTGTAGAGGTTGTTCAACACGACCAGGGGGATCTCGCCGCGCTTGAGCTCGATGACGATCCGGACGCCGTCCCGATCCGATTCGTCACGCAGGTCCGCGATGCCTTCGATCCGCCTGTCCTGGACGAGCTCGGCGATTTTCTCAATCAGGTTGGCCTTGTTGACCTGATAGGGAATCTCAGTGACGATCAGCCGCTCGCGGTCGGTCCGCTCGTCGCTTTCGATGTTGACCTTGGCCCGTAGAGTCAGCAGGCCCCGGCCCGTCTCGTAGGCCTTTTTGATCCCCTCCGTGCCGTAAATGAAGCCGGCGGTCGGGAAGTCCGGCCCGGGGATTTTCTTCATCAGTTGGGCGATCGTGGCGTCGGGGTTCTCCAGCAGCAAGAGGAGGCCGTCGATGACTTCGGCCAGGTTGTGCGTGGGGATGTTGGTCGCGTAGCCGACGGCGATGCCGCCCGCGCCGTTGATCAACAGATTGGGCACCTTGGCGGGCAGGACGACGGGCTCCACTCTCGACTCGTCGTAGTTGGGGACAAAATCGACGGTCTCCTTGTCGATATCGGCCAGCATTTCCTCGGCGAGCTTCGTCAGCCTCGCCTCGGTGTACCGCATGGCGGCGGGCGGATCGCCGTCCATCGAGCCGTAGTTGCCCTGGCCGTCCACGAGTGGATAGCGCATGTTGAAGTCCTGCGCCATCCGCACCAGCGTATCGTAGATCGCCGCGTCGCCATGGGGATGGTAGTTCCCCATGATCTCGCCAACGATCTTGGCCGACTTGCGATAGGCCCGGTTGTGGGTCAGGCCCATCTCGTGCATGCCGTAAAGGATGCGGCGGTGGACCGGCTTGAGGCCGTCGCGCACGTCCGGGAGCGCGCGTCCTACGATCACGCTCATCGCGTAATCCAGATAGGACGAGCGCATCTCGTCTTCGATCGCGATCTGGCCCAATCGTTCGTCGGAGGGCATTGGTCTCCTTGGCCGGCAGCAAGCAGCCGACGGCAGACTGAGTGACTGTGCTGCTTGCTACACGTCGAGGTTCCGCACTTCGAGCGCGTGCTCCTGGATGAAATTCCGCCGCGGTTCGACTTCGTCGCCCATCAGAATGGTGAAGATCTCGTCCACGCCGGTGACGTCCTCCAATTTCACCTGGAGCAGCGTGCGGGTCTCTGGATTCATGGTCGTTTCCCAGAGCTGTTCGGGATTCATTTCGCCCAAGCCCTTGTAGCGCTGGATGGTCAACCCTTGTTTTCCATGCTCTAGAATCGTCTGAACCAACCTCGACGTATCGGGATGCTGCGTCTCGACCCCCTTGGCCTTGAGCTTGTACGGGGCCCGGCCGAGTCCGATCGCCGACGGCGCGAGTTTCTGCAGCTCGCGGAAGTCGGCCGACCCGACCAGCTCGTGCGTCACATCCAGGCTGTGCACCAACCCGTTGGTCTGGATTCGGGTGATGATCTTGTTGGACTGATGTTCTTCATCCTCGACGATGTCGATCGTCGGCGCGGCCTTAGGATAGGCGAGCGCGAGGGTTTTCTTGACGCTCGCCACGACCTTCTTGAGCGCCGCCTGGTTCTTCAGCAGATCGCGATCCAGCCCGGGTTCGTCCACGAACGCCCGGAGAATGTTCGCCTCGTGATGCTTCTTGCTCAAGCGGCCAAGCAGGCTTTCGAACGCGATCAGCTTTCTCAGAATCGGCAGCAGCCGGCGGCCGGTGACGAAAGCCTGGGAACTCTCCATATACAGTTCGACATCCTCGACGGCCAGGTCGGCCAGATACTCGTTCAGCGCCGCCTCATCTTTGAGATAGCGCTCGGTCTTGCCTTTCTTCACTTTGAACAACGGCGGCTGCGCGATGTAGATATAGCCGCGCTCGATCAGTTCCGGCATCTGGCGGAAAAAGAAGGTGAGAAGCAGAGTGCGGATGTGGCTGCCGTCCACGTCCGCGTCGGTCATCAGAATGATCTTGTGATACCGGGCCTTCGCGATGTCGAAGGCTTCCTTGTCGTCCTTCCCCTTCTCGCTCTCCGCGTCTTCGCGCTTGCGCCCGATCCCGGTACCCAGCGCCATGATCAGGGTGCGAATCTCGTCACTCGAGAGCATCTTGTCGAAGCGGGCCTTCTCGACGTTGAGGATCTTTCCCTTGAGCGGCAGGATAGCCTGGAACTTGCGGTCGCGTCCCTGCTTAGCCGAGCCGCCGGCCGAGTCGCCCTCGACAATGAACAGCTCGCTCTGCGCTGGGTCTTTCTCCGCGCAATCGGCCAGCTTGCCGGGCAGGGAGCCTCCGTCCAGCGCGCTTTTGCGACGGATCAACTCCTTCGCCTTGCGGGCCGCCTCGCGGGCCCTGGCCGCCTCGATCGCCTTGCCAACGATCTTGCGGGCGATAGCGGGATTCTCCTCGAAATACGTCCCCAGCGCCTCGTTGACTGCCGCCTCCACGATGCCCTTGACCTCGCTGTTACCGAGCTTCGCTTTGGTCTGGCCTTCGAACTGTGGATTCCGCAACTTCACGCTGACGACGGCCGTCAGCCCTTCGCGCACATCGTCGCCCGTGAGTGACTCGACCTCCTTTTTCAGCAGGTCGTTGGCGCTGGCGTAATTGTTGATCGTGCGGGTCAGCGCCGCCTTGAACCCGACCAGGTGGGTGCCGCCTTCGCGGGTATTGATGTTGTTCGCGAATGAGAACAGGTTCTCCGCGTAGCCGTCGTTGTACTGAAGCGCCACCTCCAGGATCATGTCGGGCTTCTCGACATTGATGTAGATGGGCTTGTGCAGCGGCGTCTTGGCTTCGTTGAGGTGCTCGACGAACGAAACGATTCCTCCTTTGTACCGGAACGTCTGCTCCTTCACCGGTTCCTTGCGCTCATCCTTGAGCGTGATTGCCAGTCCCTTGTTAAGGAAGGCCAGCTCGCGTAGCCGCTGGGCCAGCACGTCGAAGCTGAATTCGGTCGTCTCGAAGATTTGAGGGTCCGGTTTGAAGGTCACCTTGGTGCCGCGCCGCTTCGTTTTGCCAGTGACTTTCAGCGGCGCTGTCGGCTTGCCACGTTCGTAGCGCTGTTCGAAGACCTGGCCGTCCTGCCAGATCTCGAGCTCCAGCCACTCGGAGAGGGCGTTGACCACCGAGATGCCGACGCCGTGCAGTCCGCCGGACACGGTGTAGGCGCCCTGTTCGAACTTGCCCCCCGCGTGGAGCATCGTGAGCGCGACCTCCGCCGCCGACTTTTTCTGCGTCGGGTGCATACCGGTCGGGATCCCGCGCCCGTTGTCCACAACGGTCACGCTGCCGTCGATGTGGATGGTGACATCGATCGTCTCGCCGAACCCGGCCATATGCTCGTCGACGCTGTTGTCGACGACCTCGTAGACCAGGTGGTGCAATCCGTCCGGCCCTGTGCTGCCGATATACATCGCAGGGCGCTTGCGGACGGCGTCGAGGCCCTCCAGCACCTTGATTTGGTCGGGACTGTAACTGTC
The DNA here is from genome assembly GCF_976986435.1 of Nitrospira calida. NCBI lineage: Bacteria > Pseudomonadati > Nitrospirota > Nitrospiria > Nitrospirales > Nitrospiraceae > Nitrospira > Nitrospira calida. The sequence goes on along the minus strand of NZ_OZ335950.1, from coordinate 2,642 downwards.
CGGCTTACCCGGGCGCGGCTTCTCGGTGGTCTCGTCTGATTCCTTCGTTGCCATCCGTCTCCTACGTGCAGGCGGTAGGCTCTAGGCGACAGGCAAGAAATGAAGCACCGGTTCCGTCGTCCCTCGCCTAGCGCCCATTGCCTAGTGCTTCATATCTTAACAGGCATCACCACGCACTTGAACCCCGGGGTCTCTGGTTCCTGGATCAGGCAAGGGCTGAGCGGCGTCTCCATTTGCAGGGTGACGGTGTCCCCGTCCATCACGCCGAAGACATCCAGCAGGTAGCGCGCGTTGAAGCCGGTGGTCAACGGCTCGCCCTCGTACCGGGCGGCTAATTCTTCGGTGGCTTCGCCGTACTCCGGATGGCTCGCAAACAGCGTCAGTCTCCCTGGCGCGAAGGAGAGCCTCACCGCGTTGGCCTTGTCGCGCGACAAAACGGAGACCCGCCGTAGCGCACTTTCCAACTCGCCGCGCTTCACGGCGATCCGCTTGTGGCTCTCCTTGGGGAGGACTTGCTGGTAGTTCGGGTAGTTGCCCTCCATTAACCGCGAAGTCAGGAGCAGGCCGCTCTTGCGAAAGATCATCAGATTCTTGGTGAACCCGATCAACGGCTCTTCGTCGCCGCCTTCTTCCAGGAGCCGGCGGATCTCCTGGGCGGCCTTTTTCGGGATGATAGCTTTGATGTCCTTCGGCACGTTCCTGCTGCCGGGTTGGCCGATTTCCTGCTCGGCGACGGCCAGGCGATGCCCGTCCGTCCCAACCAGCCGCAGCATGGTCTTCTTGTCGGTCGCGGCCAGGGTGACCAGCAACCCGTTCAAGATGTAGCGCGCGTCGTTGTCCCCGGCGGCGAACAACGTCTTGCGGATCAACTCCAGGAAGCCGGCGCCGGTCAACGGCGTCAACCCTTCGCGCTCGATCGCCGGCAGAGCCGGGTAGTCGCCGCTGGGCAAGCCCACGATCTTGAATTGGCTCTTGCCGGCCTGGATTGTCGTCCAATGATTGTCGCCAGTGGTCAACTCGACGTCGCCGTCCGGCAATTCCTTGATGATCTCGTAGAGCTTCCGCGCTGAGAGTGTGATGCCTCCGGGCTCCAGCACGGTGGCCTTGTACAGGCCCCGCATGCCGATCTCCAGGTCGGTGGCAACGATCTCCGTCCCTTCCTGCTTGGCTTCCAGCAGCACATTCGACAGAATGGGCATAGTGTTCCGCTTTTCCACCACCCCCTGGACGCGTTGCAAGCCGGTCAGCAGCTCGTCACGACCGATCCGCATCTTCATAAATGGTCCCTCCGCCTCGAACCTTTATCCCCTCAAAATCTGTTCTTTTAAACTCTCCAACGTGGCGTTGAGCACGCTGTCGGTCTCCCGAGCCTTCGCGATCTGCTTGCACGCGTGGATGATCGTTGTATGGTCTTTGCCGCCGAAGTGACGGCCGATCTCGGGAAACGAGGCGTCGGTCAATTCACGGCAAAGATACATAGCGATCTGCCTGGGATGCACAAGCGTCTTGCTGCGCCGCCGTGACTTCAGATCGCTGATCTTGACGTGGAACCGGGCGCTCACGGCCTCCTGAATGTCGTCCAGCACGATGATTTTCTTCTTGTCGCCGATCAGATCCCGCAGCACGTTCTTCGCCATCTCCAGCGTGATAGCCTGCCCGGTCAACGATGAGTACGCGCCCAACCGGACCAGCGAACCCTCGAGCTCGCGGATGTTGTTTTTCATCGTGGTGGCCAGGAAGTGGATGACGTCTTCCGGAAGGACGATACCCTCGTCTTCGGACTTCTTGCGCAAGATGGCGATCCGCGTCTCCACGTCCGGCGGCTGCAGATCCGCGATCAACCCCCACTCGAAGCGGGATCGGAGCCGCTCTTCGATATCCGGCATATCTTTAGGGAACCGATCGCTCGACAACACAATCTGCTTCCTCGCCTCATAGAGCGCGTTGAACGTGTGAAAGAATTCTTCCTGTGTCCGCTCCTTTCCCGCCAGAAACTGAATATCATCGATCATCAACATGTCGATGTTCCGATACCGCTTGCGGAGGTCGATCATCTTGTCGTACCGGATCGAGTTGATGACCTCATTGGTGAACTGCTCCGTTGTCACATAGGCGATACGAAGATCGGTGTGGTCTGCGACGTGATTCCCGATTGCATTCAAGAGGTGGGTTTTCCCCAGCCCCACGCCCCCATAGATGAAAAGCGGGTTATAGGCCTTTGCAGGCTGCTCGGCCACGGCCATGCTGGCGGCATGGGCGAACTGATTTCCCGCCCCGACGACGAAGCTTTTGAACGTGTATTTGGGATTCAACTGAATGCCACGCCTGAGTCGGTTTGCTGTCTGCGAGCGCCCCGCAACGAGCGGCGCTCCTTCATCCGGCCGAGCCTCCGCTTTCCTGTCCACGACAAACGCGACGTCCACGGTTTCCCCTCCGTTCGCTCCAGACAGAGCCTCCGCTAAAAGATCGCGGTAATGTTGGGTCAACCAGTCCGCAAAGAACCGGTTCGGTACTGCGATTTTCGCCCCGGAATCGTCGAGGCTCTGTAGATGAAGCGGTGCGAACCATGTCTCGAAGACCTGCTTCGGCACCCGTTCCGACACCTCAGCCAACGCCCGATCCCACACAGCCTGGACATCCAT